>OY970234.1:0-4014820 GCA_963714125.1 uncultured Acidimicrobiaceae bacterium
GTCCGTTACGAGGCACCTCAGGACTCCTTCTTGGCCCCGTAGCGGGAACGGGCTTGGTTGCGCTCGCGCACCCCGGCCGTGGTCCGAGCGCGCCACGGATCACCTTGTAGCGGACCCCAGGAAGGTCCTTCACCCGGCCACCACGGACAAGACGATGCAGTGCTCCTGGAGGTTCAGGCCGACGCCGGGGATGTAGGCATCACCTCTATAGATGTGGCAGACGACACCAGCCACCTTCCGCAAAGCCGAGTTGGGCTTCTTGGGGGTGGTGGTGAACACACGGGTGCACACGCCCCGGCGCTGGGGCGTGCCCTTCAGGGCCGGGGTCTTGGTCTTTGACTGCTTGCTGGCTCGTCCTTTGCGAACGAGCTGTTCGATCGTGGGCACGCGTGACCTCTGGGACTTTGTATAGGGGAGCTACTCGGTCGGCGGCGCGCTGGGCCCGAAGGCACCACCGCAGCAACCGAGCAGCGTAATCCTAGCGTGAACCGTGGGCAAACGATATTGGTCGATCCCGGCGACAGCCGGCTCTCAGGCGCCTTCCTCCAACTGGCCGTTCTCCTCGACGCCGTTGGAGTCATACCCGCCGTGCTCGGGCCCGTTCGATTCGACGCCGTCACCGTTGGTCGACGCCGGCGCCTCACCGCCCAGAGCGCTCCACGGGGATACGGCGGCGGGGGGAGCGAATGAGGGGTACTCCCCCTCGTTGTACCCGCCGAAGCCGGGCTCGCTGGTGCCGCCGACGTCGCGCAACCACGCCGCGAGGTCCTCGGTCTCCTCGTCGAACCCGTAGGTACGAAGGGACACCCCTGCCGCGTCGGGCAGGTCGACCTCGATGTCGCGATAGCGGTCCATACCGGTTCCGGCCGGGATGAGCTTGCCGATGATGATGTTCTCCTTGAGCCCGAAGAGCCGGTCCGAACGCCCTTCGATGGCAGCCTCGGTGAGCACCCTCGTGGTCTCCTGGAAGGAGGCCGCCGACAGCCACGAGTCCGTGGCCAGCGACGCCTTGGTGATCCCCATGAGCTCGGGGCGTCCTTCGGCCGGCCGTTTCCCCTCTTGCACCAGGGTGCGGTTCACCTCGGCGTAGATCTGGGAGTCGACACGCTCGCCCGGGAGGAAGGCCGCCTCACCCGGCTCGGCCACGAGCACCCGGCGCAGCATCTGGCGCACGATGAGCTCGATGTGCTTGTCGTGGATCGACACACCCTGGTCCCGGTAGACCTTCTGGACCTCTTCCACCAGGTACTGCTGGGTCTCGCGGATGCCCTTGACCTCGAGAAGCTCCTTGGGGTCCTTGGGTCCTTCCACCAGCGCGTCGCCGGCAGCCACTTCCTGCCCAGCCTTGACCTCGAGGTGGGCCCTCGACGACACCAGCACCGATTCCTCGGCTCCGTCGTCGGCGACCACCGTGATGCGACGGCCACTCTCCTCGTCCTCGATACGCACGACCCCGGAGTGGTGCGCCAGCACGGCGGCACCCTTGGGGGTACGGGCCTCGAAGAGCTCCACCACTCGGGGGAGTCCGTGGGTGATGTCCTCACCCACCACACCACCGGTGTGGAACGTACGCATGGTCAGCTGCGTGCCCGGCTCACCGATGGACTGGGCCGCGATGACACCCACGGCCTCGCCCAGCTCGATGACCTTGCCCGTAGCCAGTGACTGGCCATAGCAGGTTGCACACACTCCGTGCTCGGACTCGCAGGTGAGCACAGAGCGCACCCGGATCCGATCGATAACCGGGTCGTCGCGCAGCACGGCCACCACGTCGTCGGTCAGGATGGTGCCCACCGGAATGACCTCGCCGTCGATGAGTACGCCGTCCTCGACCAGGACACGACCGTACGCCCTGGTCTCCAGGTAGGAACGGCGTCCCGCCTCGTCGGGGACCACGCCTTCGAGCCAGATGCCTCGGACCGTGCCGCAGTCGTCGATCCGGACGATGAGCTCCTGGGCCACGTCCACCAGCCGGCGGGTCAGGTACCCGGAGTCGGCCGTCCGCAGAGCGGTGTCGGCCAGCCCCTTACGAGCACCGTGGGTGGAGATGAAGTACTCGAGCACCGACAAGCCCTCACGGAACGAGGACTTGATGGGTCGGGGGATCATCTCCCCTCGCGGGTTGGAGACGAGACCCTTCATGCCGGCGATCTGGCGGATCTGCTGGCTGTTTCCTCGGGCGCCGGAGTCGACCATCATGTCGAGCGGGTTGAACGCCATGGCCGACAGCGTCTTCTCCATGGCCCGTCCGACCTCGGAGGTCGCCGACGTCCAGATCTCGATTTCCTTCTGGCGCCGCTCGTCGTCGGTGATGATGCCCCGCTTGAACTGGGTCTCGGCCTTTTCGGCTTCTCGCTCGTAGCGGTCGAGGATGGCCCTCTTCTCCGGCGGCGTACGGACGTCGTCGATGGAGATGGTGAGCCCCGACTGGGCGGCGAAACGGAAGCCCAGGGCCTTGATGCGGTCCAAAGACTCGGCCACCACGCCCTTGGGCTCGTTGGCCGAAATCTCCTCGACGATGGTCCCGATCGGCATGTTGCGCTTGCCGACCACGTCGTTGACGAATCGGAAACCCTTGGGAAGAGCCGAGTTGAAGAACACCCGACCCGGGGTGGTGGTGAGCTCGAGGTACTGCGTCGCCTCGGCGTCACCGTGCCCGTTGGTCGCTACCGTGACGGTCTCCCCATCCCCCGAACCCGGGTTCCAGGGCGCCACCAACTCTTCGTCTGCTGAGCCCGCCTCGGTGGTGGCGCCATCGCCGGCGACGGCGACGCCTTCCGCAGCTTCCTCGTCGAGCAATGCCACGGCCTTGACCACGGCGTCATACAGCGAGGAGTCCGGCGTCGGCCGCAGCACGATGCGGGCGTGCAAGTCGATGTCGCCCACATCGAAGGCCCGCTCGACCTCATAGGCGTGACGGAAGACCCGGCCTTCGCCCTTGGCCCCTTCGACGTCCAGGGTCAGGTAGTAGGCGCCGAACACCATGTCCTGGGTGGGCACGGTGATGGGTCGACCCGTGGCCGGGGAGAGGATGTTGTTGGCCGACAGCATGAGGACGCGCGCCTCGGCTTGCGCCTCGGCGGACAGCGGCAGGTGCACCGCCATCTGGTCCCCGTCGAAGTCGGCGTTGAAGGCCGTGCACACCAACGGGTGCACCTGAATGGCCTTGCCTTCCACCAGGACCGGCTCGAAAGCTTGGATCCCCAAGCGGTGCAAGGTCGGGGCCCGGTTGAGCAGGACGGGGTGCTCTTTGATGACCCCTTCCAGCACATCCCAGACCTGGGCGCGGCGGCGTTCCACCATGCGCTTGGCCGACTTGATGTTCTGCGCCAGCTCCAGGTCGACAAGCCGCTTCATGACGAACGGCTTAAAGAGCTCGAGGGCCATGAGCTTGGGCAGCCCGCACTGGTGCAACTTCAAGGTGGGACCGATGACGATGACGGAACGGCCCGAGTAGTCGACCCGCTTGCCCAGAAGGTTCTGGCGGAAACGGCCCTGCTTGCCCTTGAGCATGTCCGACAAGCTCTTCAGGGGCCGGTTGCCCGGTCCGGTGACGGGCCGCCCCCGGCGCCCGTTGTCGAAGAGGGCGTCGACGGCCTCTTGGAGCATGCGCTTCTCGTTGTTGATGATGATCTCCGGGGCGCCCAGGTCCAGGAGTCGCTTCAACCGGTTGTTCCGGTTGATGACGCGCCGGTAGAGGTCGTTGAGGTCCGAGGTGGCGAAACGGCCACCGTCGAGCTGGACCATCGGCCGCAGGTCGGGCGGGATCACCGGCACGACCTCGAGGATCATGGCGCGCGGGTCGTTGATACGACGCCCGTGGTCGTCGCGGCGGTTGAAGGCGGTGACGATCTTCAGGCGCTTGATGGCCTTCTGGCGGCGCTGCGCCGAAAGCGGGCGCCGGCCGTCAGAAGCATCGATGTTGTCGCGGAGCTTGATCTCCTCGGCATCGAGATCGATGCGGGCGATGAGCCGGGAGATGGCTTCTGCCCCCATGCCGCCCTCGAAGTAGTCGTCGTAGCGGATCTTGATCTCCCGCCACAGCAACTCGTCCTCGATGATCTTGCGGGGGTAGAGGTCGCGAAACTCGTCGAAGGCGCGGTTGGCCAGGTCGACATCGGCCTCATAGCGCTCGCGCACCGAGCCGATCTCCTTTTCGGCCAGGCGCTGGCGCGCCTTGATCTCGGTGTCCTTGGCGCCTTCTTTCTCCAAGTCGGCGAGCTCAGTCTCGAGCACCTTGAAACGACGGTCGATCTCCAGGTCGCGCTGGCGCTCGAGCTGGGTGATCTCCTCGGCCAGCTCGGTCTCGAGCGCGCTGAGGTCCTCGTGACGGCGCTCGTCGTCCACCCACGTGACGAGGTTGGCGGCGAAGTAGATGACCTTCTCCAGTTGCTTGGCCTTCAGCTCCTCGCGGGCCTCGGTGCCCATGAGGAGGTAGGCCAGCCAGCTACGGGTGCCGCGCAGGTACCAGATGTGCACCACGGGAGCGGCCAGCTCGATGTGGCCCATGCGCTCGCGCCGGACCTTCGAACGAGTCACCTCCACGCCGCAGCGCTCGCAGATGATCCCCCGGAAGCGCACGCGCTTGTACTTGCCGCAGTAGCACTCCCAGTCCTTGGTAGGACCGAAGATCTTCTCGCAGAACAGGCCATCCTTTTCCGGACGCAAGCGTCCGGTAGTTGATGGTCTCGGGCTTTTTGACCTCCCCGTTCGACCACGAGCGGATGGACTCCGCTGTAGCCAGACCGATACGGAGCTGGTCGAAATTATTGACGTCCAGCATCCTCAGAAGCTCCTCTCCGCAGCGCGACGCTCGTCTTCTTCATCCGACCCTCGTTCGGGCCGGCTGATGTCGATGCCAAGCTCCTCGGCCGTCCTGAAGACGTCCTCGTCGAGCTCGCGCATCTCAATCTCTTCACCGGTGGTCGACAGCACCTCGACATTGAGGCACAGCGACTGCATCTCCTTGATGAGCACCTTGAAGCTCTCGGGGATCCCGGGCTCGGGGATGTTCTCGCCCTTGACGATGGCCTCGTAGACCTTGACGCGGCCGAGCACATCGTCGGACTTGATGGTGAGCAGCTCCTGCAGGGCGTAGGCGGCCCCGTATGCCTCGAGCGCCCACACCTCCATCTCTCCGAAGCGCTGGCCACCGAACTGGGCCTTACCACCCAAGGGCTGCTGGGTGATCATCGAGTACGGGCCGGTGGACCGGGCGTGGATCTTGTCGTCGACAAGGTGGGCCAGCTTCAAGATGTAGACGTAGCCCACCGAGATGGGGTTGTCGTACACCTCGCCGGTGCGGCCGTTGTACAAGGTGGCCTTGCCGTCGGTGCCGATGAGCCGGACCCCGTCGCCCAACGCCGAGTCGGAGTGCAACCGCTCGAAGAGCTTGCGAATGGTCGGGTGCCGACCAGCGTCGTCCTCTTCGTCCCAGTGCGCCCCGTCGAAGGCAGGCGTCGACACCCACACAGCCGGGTCGGTGCGGGGCCGCGTCTTGGTCTTGGCGCCCCGTCCCTCCTGCTCGTGGTCCTCGGCGCCGTCCCAGCCCCAGCGGGCCGCGTAGCCGAGATGTGATTCGAGGACCTGGCCCACGTTCATCCGGCTGGGCACGCCCAGGGGATTCAAGATGATGTCGACGGGCGTGCCATCGGGAAGAAACGGCATGTCTTCGATCGGCAAGATGCGCGAGATGACGCCCTTGTTCCCGTGGCGTCCGGCCAGCTTGTCGCCCTCGGAGATCTTGCGCTTCTGGGCCACGTAGACGCGCACCAGCTGGTTGACGCCGGGCGGCAGCTCGTGGGAGTCCTCGCGCGAGAAGACGCGTACGTCGATGACCTTGCCAGACTCACCGTGGGGCACCTTCAACGAGGTGTCACGCACCTCGCGGGCTTTCTCGCCAAAGATGGCCCGCAAGAGGCGCTCTTCGGGAGTCTGCTCCGTCTCGCCCTTGGGAGTGACCTTGCCCACCAGCACATCGCCGGGCTCGACCTCGGCCCCGATGCGGATGATGCCGCGCTCGTCGAGGTCGGCCAGGATCTCCTCGGACAGGTTGGGGATGTCCCTGGTGATCTCCTCGGCACCCAGCTTGGTGTCGCGGGCGTCGACTTCGTGCTCTTCGATGTGGATCGAGGTGAGCACGTCGTCACGCACGAGGCGCTCGGACAAGATGATGGCGTCCTCGAAGTTGTAGCCCTCCCACGGCATGAAGGCCACGAGCAGGTTCTTGCCCAGCGCCAGCTCGCCGTTGTGGGTGGCGGGGCCGTCGGCCAGCACGTCACCGGTCACGACCTTCTGACCTTCGGAAACAAGGACCTTCTGGTTGATCGAGGTGTTCTGGTTGGAGCGGTTGAACTTGGCCAGGACGTAGTTGCGCCGGCCCAGTTCGTCGCCGAGCCGGTCGCGCTGCCCGGCGCGGTACTCGACGGTGATGCGCTCACCCGATACCTCGGTGACGGTCCCCTCGCCTTGGGACACCACCACGTCGCCGGCGTCCTGGGCGGCGCGAGCCTCGACCCCGGTGCCGATGTACGGCGCCTCGGGGACCACCAACGGCACGGCCTGCTTCTGCATGTTGGCGCCCATCAGGGCCCGGTTGGCGTCGTCGTGCTCGACGAAGGGGATGAGGGCGGTGGACACCGAGACGATCTGCTTGGGCGAGACGTCCATCAAGTCGACCTCGGACGGGAGCACGTAGTCGATCTCGCTGGTGGTGCCGTAGGAGGTCGACGTGGCCCCCACCCGCACGCCCGCGCCTTGCGGCCCGCGCCGTACCAGGACGCGCTCGTCGACGAACCCGCCTCGCTCGTCGAGCTTGGCGTTGGCCTGAGCAATGACGTGCTCTTCTTCTTCGTCGGCAGCCAGATAGACGATCTCGTCGGTGACGCGACCGTCGGTGACCTTGCGATACGGCGTCTCGATGAAGCCGTACTCGTTCACCCGCCCATAGGTCGCCAAGGCCCCGATCAGGCCGATGTTGGGACCCTCGGGAGTCTCGATGGGGCACATGCGCCCGTAGTGGGAGCTGTGCACGTCTCGGACCTCGAAGCCGGCCCGCTCACGTGACAGACCGCCGGGGCCAAGAGCAGACAGCCGGCGCTTGTGGGCCAGGCCCGACAGCGGGTTGTTCTGGTCCATGAACTGGGAGAGCTGGCTGGTGCCGAAGAACTCCTTGATGGCAGCGACCACGGGCCTGATGTTGATCAGGGTCTGAGGGGTGATGGCCTCCACGTCCTGGGTGGTCATGCGCTCGCGCACCACCCGCTCCATGCGGCTCAGTCCCACCCGTACCTGGTTCTGGATGAGCTCACCCACCGACCGGATGCGCCGGTTGGCGAAGTGGTCCTGGTCGTCGATGCGGTACCCCGACTCGCCGTCGGCCAAATGCAGCATGTAGGTGGCCGTGGCCAGGATCTCCGACGGCGACAGGACGCCTTGGTCCGGAGCCGGACGATCGAGGTTCACGTCCAAGATGCTGGCGATGCGCTCGATCTCAGGGCCGAGCTTGCGATTGAGCTTGTAGCGACCGACACGCGTCAGGTCGTAGCGCTTGGGGTTGAAGAAGGCGTTCTCGAAGTACCCCTTGGCGGCCTCGGCCGACAGCGGCTCGCCGGGACGGGCCCGCTTGTAGATCTCGAGGAGGGCCTCTTCACGCGAAGGAGCCAGGTCACGCTCTTTCTCCCACTGTCCCTCGAGGAAGTCGAAGTGACGAACGAAGCGAGACAGGAAGGCCTCGTCCTCGTATCCCAGGGCGCGCAGCAACACGAACAGGGACAGGCGACGCTTGCGGGCCACCCGGGCCCCGGCGGTGACGTCCTTGGACGGCTTGGCCTCCACGTCGAACTCGACCCACTCACCCCGGTAGGGGTGAATAGTCCCGGTCACGATGGTCTTGGCGTCGCGGCCGGGCTGGAAGATGACACCAGGGGAACGCACCAGCTGGCTCACCACGACCCGCTCGGTGCCGTTGATGATGAATGTGCCCTTTTCCGTCATCATCGGGAAGTCGCCCATGAAGACGGTCTGCTCTTTGATCTCGCCGGTGCTGGCGTTCATGAACTGCGCCCGCACGAACACCGGGGCGGCGTAGGTCATGTCCTTTTCCTTGCACTCCTCCTCCTTGAACTTCGGAGGTGGGCGCAGGTCAGGGTCCTGCGGGTCGAACTCGAGGCGCAGGCTCAGCTGGCCGGTGAAGTCCTCGATGGGGCTGATGTCGTTGAAGGCCTCCGCCAAGCCCTTTTCAAGAAACCAGCGGAACGAGTCACGTTGAATGCTGACCAGATCCGGCAGGGGTAGGACTTCGTTGAGGTTGGCGAAGGAGAAGCGTTCCGGGCTTTTCGAACGTGTAGGCAAGGCCTACTCCTCCCAGGTGAGGTGGCGGACACGACGGCACTGCGGGTGTGGGGACGGGGGGCCCCACGCAAGCGGTTGGACTACTAGGTGCAAAGCGGGCTCAGACGGGCGTCCGAATGGTGCGAAGCCGGGGCAACGGTTGTCGTCGGGGCGCGCGTCATTCAGGCGACAAAAGCAAAGGTGGCGCGAAGAAGGGGCACGGCAACCGTTAAGCATACGCGGCGGCGCGTCGCGTTGCAACCCCCCAATTGGGGGCGCAACGGACAGGGTACGGACGCGCCGGGGTCCCGTCAAGGACTCCGGCGCGTGCCGGCCCTTTGCCTACTTGACTTCGACGGTGGCCCCGGCCTCTTCGAGCTGGGCTTTTGCCTTTGCGGCCTCTTCCTTGGGAACCCGCTCCAGCACCGGCTTGGGTGCCGAGTCGACGAGGTCCTTGGCCTCTTTGAGGCCGAGGCTGGTAAGCGCCCGGACCTCTTTGATGACCTGGATCTTCTTGTCGCCCGCCGCCGTCAGCACGACGTCGAACTCACTCTGCTCCTCCTCGCCGCCTCCGGCCGCGTCGCCGCCGGCCGGTGCCGCCGCGGCCACAGCCACAGGGGCGGCGGCGGTCACACCGAACTTCTCCTCGAAGTCCTTGAGGAGCTCGGAGAGCTCGAGGACCGTCAGACTGGCGATCCCGTCGAGGATCTGGTCCTTGGTGAGGGTTTTTTCAGCCATTTCGCTGTGCTCCTTCTGATATCTCGACTTGATTGACTCGGTAGGGGGTGGGCTCGAAGCGTCCGTCAGGCCTCGGGCGCCGGCTCGGCTTCGGCTTCTGCCGCCGGCTCGGCTTCGGCTTCGGCTTCTGCCACCGGCTCGGCTTCGGCGACCGGCTCGGTCGCAGCTTCGGCCTCAGGCGTTGCCGGCTCGGCGGCCTCAGCCGGGGCCTCGGTGGGGGCCGCCGCCTCTGCGGTCTCTGCCTCAGGGGTCGCCGCCTCTGCTTCAGCCGGAGCCTCTGCTTCAGCCGGAGCCTCTGCTTCAGCCGGAGCCTCTGCTTCAGCCGGAGCCTCTGCTTCAGCCGGAGCCTCTGCTTCAGCCGGAGCCTCCGCCTCGGCCGCAGCCGGCTCCGCCGGCACCCCGCCCCGCTCATCCACCAGGGCCGACAGCCCATAGGCGAAGTTCCGCAGCACAGCACCGAGAAGGCCGGCCATCTGTTGCATGGGAGCGGCGATCCCCCCGGCGATCCGCCCCAGCAGCACCTCCCGTGAAGGCAGGTCGGCCAGCACTCCCAAATCAGAAGCCGACAGGTACCCGTCGGAGTACATGCCGCCCTTGACGATCAGATGGGCGTTGCCGCGCGCGAAGTCCCGCAACGCCTTGGCCACCGCAGTCACCTCGCCCGAGACGAAGGCGATCCCAGTCGGCCCCACCAAAAGCTCGGCCAGCGGTTCGTGCTGTCCCCCCGCGATGGCCAGCTTGACCAGGGTGTTCTTGTAGACCTTGTAGTCGCCCCCGACCGCCGAAAGAGCTTGGCGCAACTCGGCCAGTTCGGCCACGCTCAGGCCCCGGTACTCGGTCAAGATGGCAGCCGGCGAGCCCTCGAGGCGCGCCCGCACCTCAGCGACCACGGCCACCTTCTCCGGCCTGGGGTTCTCCATCGTGGCTCCTTGCTCGATCGTTGCTGCTGCTTGTCGCTACCGTCGCCGCAGCCGTCGAGCAGGGCCGAGGGCCCCACCTTCAGATCTCATGCGTCGCCTCGTCGGGCGGCCCGAGGGCCCTTCGGCGCCACCAGGGCGCAACCGGAGTTCTACGGCAACGGCGAAAAAGAAATGGTACTACGCCGTGGAGGCGAGCTCCTCGTCGAGGTCGCGGGCCTGAGCCGGGTCCACCCGTACGCCGGGGCCCATGGTCGTCGACAGCGTGACGCCCCGGAGGTAGCGACCCTTGGAGGAGGCGGGCTTGGCCCGCACCAGCTCCTCGATCACGGCATGGACGTTCTCGAGCAACTTCTCCTTGGTGAACGACACCTTGCCCACGCGCACGTGGACGTTGCCCACCTTGTCGGTCCGGTACTCGACCCGGCCCCCCTTAAACTCGGTGACCGCCTTCCCGACGTCGGTCGTCACCGTCCCGGTCTTCGGGTTGGGCATGAGGCCGCGGGGACCGAGCACCCGGCCTAGCTTGCCCACCTGGCCCATCAAGTCCGGTGTGGCGATGGCCACGTCGAAGTCGAGGAAGCCACCTTCGACTTTGGCCACCAGGTCCTCGGCGCCTACCTCGTCGGCACCGGCCGCCCGAGCCTCGGCCGCCGGCTCGCCCTCGGCGAAGACGACCACACGTGCCGTGCGGCCCGTCCCGGCCGGCAGCGACAGCGTGCCTCGCACGATCTGATCGGCCTTACGGGGGTCGACGCCCAGACGCACGGCCAGTTCCACGGTCTCATCGAAGGTTGCCGCGGCCATGTCCTTGGCCAGCTCGACCGCCTCGGCGGGACCGTAGAGGGTGTCGCGGTCGAAGCGCTCCAAAGCGGAACGGTATTTCTTGCCTCTGGGCACGTGATTGTCCTCTCGGTCCGGGCGCCGCTTAGCTGGAGACGGCGATGCCCATGGAACGGGCCGTGCCCGCCACCTGGCGCTTGGCCGACTCGATGTCGGTGGTGTTGAGGTCGGGCAGCTTGGTCCGAGCGATCTCGGTGAGCTGCGCGTCGGAGATGCTCCCGGTCTGCTCCCGGCCTGCCGCGGCGGCGCCCTTGTCGACCCCGGCCGCCTGCCGGATCAGCACCGGCGTGGGCGTGGTCTTCAAAACGAAGGTGAAGGAGCGGTCCTCGTAGATGGTGATGTCCACGGGGATGATGGTCCCCCGCTGGTTCTCGGTCGCCGCGTTGTACTGCTTGCAGAACTCCATGGTCTGCACGCCATGGGGGCCGAGGGCCGTTCCCACTGGGGGAGCCGGCGTGGCTCCGCCCGCGGGGAGCTGGATCTTCACCACGGCGAGAATCTTCTTCTTGGGGGGCATGGGTAGCGGTCCTCCTCGGAACTAGAGCTTGGCGACCTGGCTGAACTCGAGCTCGACAGGCGTTTCCCGCCCGAAGATATTCACGAGCACCTTCAGCTTCAGCTGGTCTTCGTTGATCTCGTCGATCTGACCCGAGAAGTCGGCGAACGGGCCTTCTTTCACCCGCACCGTCTCGCCCAACTCGTACTCGAGACGCGGCCGGGTCTTCTTGGCGTGGTCAGCCCCGCCTTCGATCTTGACCTGCAGGATCCCCTCCACCTCGCGGCGAGACAGCGGGGTGGGCTTGGTACCCGGCCCCACGAACCCGGTGACTCCGGGGGTGTTGCGGATCACCGACCATGAGTCGTCGTCGAGGTCGCAGCGCGTCAGCAGGTAGCCGGGGAACACCTTCTTCTGGACGACGACCTTCTTGCCGCCCTTGAACTCGACCACGTCCTCCATGGGGATGACGACCTCGAAGATACGGTCCTCCATGTTCATGGACACGATGCGGCTCTCAAGGTTCGACTTCACCTTGTTCTCGTAGCCGGCGTAGGTATGCACCACGTACCAGCGCCCGGGGCGGTCGTACGGGCTCTCCACCACCAGGTCTTCGCCGTCGTCGTCATCCTCGATGACGCCGTCGCCGGTCCACCCCGGTAGGTCGACCTCGGGCTTCTCGCCCTCGTCGG
The DNA here is from genome assembly GCA_963714125.1 of uncultured Acidimicrobiaceae bacterium. Taxonomy (GTDB): domain Bacteria; phylum Actinomycetota; class Acidimicrobiia; order Acidimicrobiales; family UBA8190; genus CAWCAW01. The sequence goes on from OY970234.1 coordinate 12,018, forward strand.
TGGCAGTGCCCCCGTCGGAGGTGAGGTCAAGCACAACGTCGGCTTCTACCTCGGCTTCGAGCTCCGCCACGTCTTCGATGATCTCGGCCACTACTTCGGCCTCCTCGGCCTCCTGAGTCTGGAACTCGGTCATGTGCTGAACAGCTTGATGACGGCGTGCGAGAAGGCGTAGTTCAAAGCGAAGATCAACACGGCCAGAATCACCAGCACGATGAAGACGACCGTGGCCGAGTTGACCACCTCGGAACGAGTCGGCCACGCCACCTGGCGAAGCTCGGAGCGGACGTCGCGGAAGAACTCCACGATGCGCGCCCGTCCGGAGACCTCATTGGCGGCCGGCGGCCGGGGCCGAGGTTGGCCGGCCGTGCGCTTGGCCGCGGACGCGGGAGAGCCGTCAGCCTCAAGCTGACCTTGGCGCTGCATCATGCGCTTCATCTCACGGTTCACGGCTACGCACGCCTTTCGACGGACGGGTGGCAGGGCAGGAGGGACTCGAACCCCCAACCGCCGGTTTTGGAGACCGGTGCTCTACCAATTGAGCTACTGCCCTCCGGCGGCCAGGGCAACGGTGACAGACCCGCTGGCCTCCGCGGGACGAGTACTAAGGCTACCACCCACTACCGGGCCGACGCCGGGCGTCAGCACCTGGGCCGATGCCTGGTTGGTCAGCGGGTCTCCTTGTGGACCGTGTGCTTGCGGTCCCAGCGGCAGAACTTGGTGAGCTCGATGCGCTCGCGGTCGTTCTGCTTGTTCTTGGTGGTGATGTAGTTCCGCCGCTTGCAGACCTCACAAGCCAGGGTCACCTGCACTCGCTTCTCGTTCTTGGCCATCGTCGTGCTCCTTCTCAAAGGTCCCCGTAAGGACCCCATACCCCTGGGTGGTAGCGGCGGCGGGACTCGAACCCGCGACCCCACGATTATGAGCCGTGTGCTCTGACCGACTGAGCTACGCCGCCCGGGCGAGCCCCCTGTCGGAATCGAACCGACGACACCAGCCTTACCATGGCTGTGCTCTGCCGACTGAGCTAAGGGGGCGGGCACTGCCACCCGCGCCGAACGAGCATAGTCGGCAGACAATTGGGCCTGGCGAGACCACCGCTACCATCTCGCCGGTGGAGATCCGCCTGGCCCGCACCGAGGACGCCGAGGCCATCCGGGCCATCTACAACGTCGAGATTACCGAGTCCACCGTCACCTTCGACTTGGAGCCTCGCACCGTGGCCGAGCAGCGGGCGTGGGTGGAGCACCACCAAGGCGCGCATCCGGCCCTGGTGGCGGTGGAGGACGGCATCGTGGCCGGCTTCGGGTCGCTGTCGCCGTTTCGTGACCGCCCCGCCTATGCCACCACCGTGGAGGATTCCGTCTACGTGGGGGGCGCGTGGCGCCGACGGGGGGTGGGCCGGCTCATGCTGGCCGAGCTCGTGAGCTTGGCCTCGACCCAGGGCTTCCACACCGTCATCGCCCGCTGCTCTGGGGACAACGACCCTTCCATCGCCTTGCACCAGGCCTTCGGCTTCACCGTGGTGGGAGTCGAACGCGAGGTGGGACGCAAGTTCGGCCGTTGGATCGACGTGGCCGTCTTGCAGCTCATGCTCTAGGCGTTAGCCAGATCCAACTCGGGCGGCGAGCCCTCTTCGACGTCGGGCCCGCGTCGGCGCCGGTACCACCGGGGCAGGAGCTGCTCGCGGTCCATAGGCGTCAGGGGCACCGTCAGGATGGCCAGGCAGGCCAGCAGCGCCACCGCCACCGTCAGCGGGTTGGCGCTGACCAGCTCCCCTACCAGCTGGCGGCCACCGGGGAGCCCGATGAACGCCGAGGCGATGGACACGCCGATGATGAGCGAGCGGATCCGGCCCGTCGCCACCGGGGCCAGCAGGATCAGTCCCCACGACAAGTACCAGGGCTGGACCACCGGTCCGAGCGCCACTACCAGGAGCAGGGTCACCCCCATGGCCCACAGGGCCCCGACCTTTTCGGATCGCAGCAGCAGCCAGATCCCCACCCCGCACGCCGTGGCCAACCCGGCCAGACGGGTGATCGACAACATGGTGTGCAGGGGCACCCCGATGCCGACGAGGTGGGCGATCTGCGTGAGCAGGATGCCCGCCCCGGTAGCGGGCGCCACCCAGGACCGCACCGTTCCCGGCGTGGCCAGGTTCAAGACCCAGCTCCACCCGAGCCCGGTCACGATGGACAGTCCTCCCATGACGGCGACCGAGATGAGCCCGGCTGTCACCAGCGGCCGCACGCGCGATCTTCGGGGGATGCCCGCACCCATCCACTCCCAGCCGATGTAGATGATGCCGATGGCGGCGGGCACCTTCACCGCCGCCGCTAACGAGCACAACAAGATGCCGATAGCCGGTCTCCCTCGGCGGGCGACGGTAATTCCCGCCACCAGAAGACCGAGCATCAAGGCGTCGTTGTGGGCGCCGCCCACCAAATGCAGGATCGTGACCGGGTTGAGTACGGCCAGGCTGAACACGTAGGAGGGGCTGCGCCCCATGCTGCGAGCCAGTTCCGGGAGACACACCGCCATCAGGGCGACACCGGCCACCGCCAGCAGCCGCAGGAGGACGACGTTGATCAGTTCGTGGTGCAGGGACAGGCTGGTGAGCGCCCCGTCGAGCCACATGAACAGCGGGCCATAGGGCGCCGGGGTGTTCTTCCACAAAGGATCGACGAACGCCACCGATGGCGCGCCGGCGCCAAGCACACTGGGTCCGTACTGATACGGGCTGATGTGGTGGCTCATCATCTCGCCCTGCGCCACGTACGAGTAGACGTCGCGACTGAAAAGCGGCGGTGCGATGAGGAGGGGAACGATCCACAGCCCCCCGATCATCATGAGCTTGCGCACGGGGATCTCGGGCAGCTGCGAGGTGGTGCGGATGATCCCGTACCACGAGCGCATGAGCAGGACGAGCCCGCCGTAGACGGCCACCAGACCGAAGAAGAGGTCGTGGCTCGAGGCGGTGACTCCCGTGGCGGGCACGCCGAAAAACCACGCCCCCGCTTGCTTCAAGACGAATGGCGAGCGCTGTTGCGAGACGCCGGCGGTGATGGCCACGATGGCCACGAAACCCAAAATGGCGGGACGCAGCAGCAGCCGAGAGCCGTCGTCAGTGACCGATCCCGGTTGGATGTCGGGGCCCACCAAGGCGGAGAAAGGCCAACGCGACCGCACCGCCTCGTCCCACGCCCCTAGGCGATCAAGGACACGCGTCAGCGCGGGCAGGCCTGCCAAGCCGGCGCGCCTCCGAGCGGCGATCGTGTCCCTCACTCCCATTGCCTCGGCCCTCGTACAGGGTCATGGGGCCACCCGAATTGCCCGGCCAGCGGCCCCTGACCGAATGAACCGTGTCACGCGTCGGACACGTTCGTAACGGCATTGTAACGAAAGTTGGGCCACCGGCAAGTGCACCCGGCGGAACCCATGGGCGGTCCGCCTGACGCCCCCAGGAGCCCCTCGACACCCGCCCGGGCGCGCCGGTTACGGCGCACGCGCCGGCGACGGCGTAGTGGTGGGCCGGGAAGGATTCGAACCTTCGTAGGTCACCCGGCAGGTTTACAGCCTGCTCCCTTTGGCCACTCGGGCACCGACCCCGAGGTGTGACGATAGTCCGGCCTCCGGGACGCCTCGATCTCTTCGGCCATCGGATGCGCGGCGCGCCCGGGCGGTATCGTGTCGGCCATGCCCACCTTCGACGTCGTCTCAGAAGTGGACATGCAAGAAGTCCGCAACGCCGTCGACCAAGCCAACCGCGAGGCGACCACGCGTTTCGACTTCAAGGGCACAGACTCTGAAATCGAGATCGGCGAGAAGGACCTGACCCTGCGGTCGTCCACCGAGGACCGCCTGCGCGCCTTGCTGCAGGTGCTCGAAGAGAAGATGGTGCGTCGTCAGGTCTCGCTCAAGGCCTTCGACAACGGCAAGATCGAAGAAGCCGCCAAGAACACCGTCCGCCAACGCATCGCCATCAACGCGGGCATCTCCTCCGATCACGCCAAGAAGATCAACAAGGCCATCAAGGACATGAACCTCAAAGGCGTGTCGTCACAGACCCAAGGCGATCAGCTGCGGGTGTCGGGCAAAAAACGTGATGACCTGCAAAACGTGATTCAAGCTTTGAAGGAAGCCGACTTCGGCATCCCGCTGCAGTTCACGAACTTTCGGGACTAGCCGCCTTCAGCGCGATCTCTGCCTCCGCTTCGGGGGTGACGTGGAACAGCCGGTTGAAGACGATGAACTTCACCACCCACAGCACGCTGAAAGCGATCACGTTGGCGCTCAGCAGGATCACTGAGTTCACGAAGTGGCCGAAATGGTGCGAGAGGCTGACATGTCGGGCTTCGGCGCCGGCCGCCACTCCCAACAGGATGCCGATCACTGAGGCGACCCAGAAGGGCAACACCTCCCGGGTCATGTGCGACTTGCCCGACTTCCCCCACGCCCAGTTCCGATTGAGGTAGTACGAGGGCAACACGCCGCTGAGGTTTCCCACCAGCGTGCTCGGCACCTGGGTCCACACCTTGAACACGCCGTAGAGAAGGATGACGACGGTAAAGGAAATCACCGTCGAGATGATGGAGACCATGGTGTAGCGGAACATCCGCTTCCCACTGGGGGTGTGGTACATAGCCCACAGCCGCTCGACGAATTCGCGCATCGGTCCAATCTACCCGCGCCATTGTGCGTCGGCCCAGGCCCCCGATGTTTTCGGAGCGTCATGGCCTCTTCGGGCACCGCACCGGTGTCAACGCCCGAACCGATCCGAAGGCGCCACGGCGCGTCGGCGCCCTGCGAAGATGGGGGCGTGAGCGAAGCCCTCGATTTCCTCGTCAAGCTCCTCGACATCGAGCCCATCGAGGTGAACATCTTCCGCGGCGTCAGCCCCGATGAGAACCGCCAGCGGGTCTTCGGCGGTCAGGTGGCCGCCCAGGCGCTGATGGCGGCCGGACGGACGGTGGAACGGGGCCACGTCCACTCGTTGCACTCGTACTTCCTCCGGCCCGGCGACCCCAACGTGCCCATCCTCTATGAGGTGGACCGCATCCGCGACGGCCGATCATTCACGACGCGCCGGGTGGTGGCCATCCAACACGGCCAAGCCATCTTCAATCTGGCGGCATCGTTCCATGTAGACGAGGAGGGCGCCCTGGTCCACCAGGTGCCCATGCCGGCGGTGCCGTCGCCGGACACGCTGCCGACGCTCGGAGACCGCCTCGAGCCCTATCGCGAGCAACTCACAGACTGGTTCGCCCGCCCCCATCCCATCGACCAGCGCCACATTGGGGATCTGCCCTGGCTCGTCCACGACAACCTCGAACCCGTGCAGCGGCTGTGGATACGCGCCGACGGGACACTCGGAGACGACCCCTTGCTGCACGCCTGCATTGCTGCCTACGCGTCGGACATGTCGTTGTTCGACACCATGCTCGCCCCCCATGACATCGGCTGGAACGACGCCGAGTTCATGGGGGCCAGCCTGGATCACTGCATGTGGTTCCACCGGCCCTTCCGGGCCGACGAGTGGCTGCTCTATGACATGGACAGCCCGAGCGCCTACGGCGCGCGGGGGCTGGCTCGAGGCTTCTTGTTCACCCAGAGCGGCACCCTGGTGGTGTCGATGGTGCAGGAGGGATTGATGCGCCTCGTGCCCAAGGCGCCGGCCTGACGCGGCGGCGTCGGACTAGCGCTGCTCCATGGGGACGTAATTGCGCTCGTCGGCACCGATGTAGAGCTGACGGGGACGAGCGATCTTGGAGTCCTGGTCCAAAAGCTCCTGCCAGTGCGCCAGCCAGCCCGCGGTGCGGGGGATGGCGAACAGGACGGGGAACATCTCCAGGGGAAAGCCCATGGCCTGGTAGATGAGACCCGAATAGAAGTCGACGTTGGGGTAGAGCCGTCGAGAGGTGAAGTACTCGTCCGACAGGGCGATTTCCTCGAGCTTCAAGGCGATGTCGAGAAGCGGGTTCTTGCCCGTGATGGCGAAGACCTCATCGGCGGTGCGCTTGATGATGGTGGCGCGGGGGTCGTAGCTCTTGTAGACGCGGTGCCCGAATCCCTGCAGGCGCCCGCCTCCTCCGGACTTGACCGATTCGATGAAGGCCGGAACGTTTTCGATGGAACCGATCTCGGTCAGCATCTTGATGACTTCTTCGTTGGCCCCACCGTGGCGAGGTCCGTACAGAGCCGCTGCTGCTGCGGCGGTGCACGAGTACGGATCGGCGTGCGACGAGCCCACCACGCGCATGGCTGTGGTCGAGCAGTTCTGCTCGTGATCGGCGTGCAGCATGAACAACACGTCCAGGGCATGAGCGAGCGTGGGGTCGGCTTCGAAACGGGGCTCGGCGACCTTCCACATCATGGACAGGAAGTTGGAACAAAAGTCGAGCGAGTTGTCGGGGTAGACGAAGGGCATGCCTACCGAGAACCGGTGCGCGGCCGCGGCCAGCGTCGGCATCTTGGCGATGAGGCGAATGATCTGACGCTGGCGGGCCTCGAGATCGAAGATCTCCTTGGCGTCGAGGTAAAAGGTCGACAAGGCGGCCACGGCGGAAACCAACATGCCCATGGGATGGGCGTCGTAGTGGAAGCCCTCCAAGAAGCGCTTGCGTACGTTCTCGTGGATATACGTATGCATGGTGATCTCGTGACGCCACTCGCCGAACTGGTCTTCGGTGGGGAGCTCCCCGTGCAGGAGGAGGTAGGCGACCTCGAGGTAGTTCGACTTCTCGGCCAGCTGCTCGATGGGGTAGCCGCGGTAGCGCAGGATCCCCTTGTCGCCGTCGACGAAGGTGATGGTGCTCTCGCACACGGCCGTGCTCATCATGCCGGGGTCGTAGAACCATATTCCGGGCAGCAATTTCTGCCACTCGCTGGCGGCCACACCACCGTGGTTGATGGGGATCTCGAGCTGGTTCCCCGTCCGGTTGTCGATGATCGTGATGCTCTCAGCCACGGTGTCCGAATCCTCTCTGTGCCCCTTGCCTCCTTCGATCCTATGGCCTCCCCGCTCCATTGATCATGCCGGGGACTTGGTCTTCGGTTTCGTCGTCGTGGTGGTCGTCGGCGGGGCCGTCGTGGTGGGCGGAGGGGGGTTCGTCGAGATATCCACGGGGAACGAGGTCGTGGCTCTGGAGCCGGCCGTGGGTGGACCCACCAACGACGCCGTCACCACCACCACGTAGGAGCTACCCGCCTTGACGTGAAACGCCGGCAGCGACAACGACACCGCCGCTCCCGCCGTGAGGTTGGCCGTGGCCGACGACGGCGCCGCCGCCGTCCCCAAAACGGCGGTGACCACCACGCCGTCCTCGGCCACGTTGCCGTTGTCGGCCACCACGACATGCAAGCTCAGGGTCTTGGTGGGAACCACCACGCCGGTTCCGGTGCCTCCGACAACGGTCGGGGGAGCGGTGGTCGTAGCGACGATCGACACGGCCCGCACCGCTGCGAGCGATGGTGACGCCACCAATGCGGTCACGAAATCGTCGATGGCGCCCGGGCTCCAGCGCTCGGTGTCGTTGATCCATCGCGACGCCGGTAGGCGGGCTGAGCCCGGCCCATGGCGCAACGCGTGGCGACAACGGACCCACGACGCATCGGCCGCCGTGAGCTCGCCGCCGCCCACCGTCATGGCCGCGGTGGCCGATGCCTCATCGCCTCCGCTGAGTCCCTGCCGACCGCCGAGAAGGGACTCCAGCGCGCTGCGCAACGACGCCGCCGCTCGGGCCCGTCCGCCCAAGGCGGCCGCGCACTGCTTGGCGGCCGAACCGGTCGGGGCCGGCGGGCTCAGGGCGTCGAACTGGTGCTCCACAGCCGAGGTGTCGCCGGCCAGCGCGTCAAGTTGCATGAAGAAGGTCCGCCGGGGGAGGACGGGGCCCCGGGTGAGCAAGGCCGTCAATGCCGCCGCGCCGGCGTTCGACTGTTCGGTCAAGGGCGCGGCCAAGGTGGCGAAGCTCCGGTCCACGGTGCGTCGATACGGCCCCGATGTCGGACCGATCTGTGACACCGCCGTAACGGCGATGACCACGACCACAGCCACTGCGACAGCGATAACGACGGTGGTGGCCACGTTTGTGATGGCAACCCGCCGCCGTCGGCGTCGGCGCCATCCCCCTGCCATTGGAGGGACCCTACTGGTGGTGTCGCCGACCCCGGAAGCTCAGCGGGGACGCCGAGAGACTCGCCGCCCCGACCTCGTTGCTACGCGGCGCCCCCGCGTGAGGCGTCGACGGCTGTTTTTTCCGACGCCGCCTCCGGACGCTCGCCGATCAGGGCGGCGGTCGAGTCCAGCGCCGGGCTGGCCGTGCGACGCCACTGCACCGTCGGCTTGATGGCACCGAGATCGACCCGATCCCGGTGGCGGTCCACCACCGCCAGCAGGGCCCGGATGGTTGCCGGCTCCAGCAGGTGAGGAACGAGGCCGAGGTCGAGCAGCTTGGTGTGGGCGGCCCGGTAGTAGTGCTCCTCTTTTTCCACGCGCGGGTCTTGGACGTGGTCGATCTGCACTTTGCCCGGGAACGCCTCGGCCACCATGTTGGCCAGGTCCAGGACCGAAAAGGACTCCGTGAACTGGTTGAAGACCCGGAACTCGCCCTCGGCGGCCGGGTTCAGCAGCGCCAGCTCGACGCACGCCAGGGTGTCTCGGATATCCAGGATCCCGCGGGTCTGGCCGCCCTTGCCGTAGACGGTGAGGGGGTGGCCCACCACAGCTTGCACGCAGAACCGGTTCAGAACCGTGCCGAACACGCTGTCGTAGTCGAAGCGGGTGGCCAGATCCGGGTGCAGGTCGGTCTCGTCTGTCTGCTGTCCGTACACCACGCCCTGGTTGAGGTCGGTGGCGCGCAGTCCCCAGATCCGGCAGGCGAACTGCATGTTGTGGCTGTCATGCACTTTGGACAGGTGGTAGAAGGAACCGGGCTGCTTGGGGTAGGGCAGGACGTCGGTGCGGCCCCGGTGGGTGATCTCGATGAACCCTTCTTCGATGTCGATGTTGGGTGTGCCGTATTCGCCCATGGTGCCGAGCTTCACCAGGTGGATCGATGGGTCCCGTTCGGCGATCGTGTACAACAGGTTCATGGTGCCGACCACGTTGTTGACTTGGGTGTAGACGGCGTGGTTCCGGTCGATCATCGAGTACGGAGCCGATCGCTGCTCGGCGAAGTGGACCACGGCCTCCGGCTCGAATCGCTCGAAGGTCTGGTCGACGAATTCAGCGTCGGTGAGGTCTCCGACGAAGCAATCCACCTTCAGCCCCGATACTTCCTCCCACGTACGCACGCGGTGCTGGAGCTGGCGTACGGGGACAAGGCTGTCAGTCCCCATTTCGAAGTCGTACTGGCGGCGGACGAAGTTGTCCACCACCGCCACCTCATGGCCACGGCGCGACAGGTGCAGCGCTGTGGGCCAGCCCAGGTAACCATCTCCGCCCAAAACAAGGATCCTCAACTTGGACACCTCCAGTCGTCGCGTGACCAAGCCCCCTGGCCGGTATCGCGCTCAAAAGCCCGTTATCCCCTGACTGCTCAGTATCTCCCATCAACCTGGGAAAATGCTGGGGACGGTCGTGACGGGGGCTGAGAACATTTCGGAAGTCGCCACCACGGAGCGTGGCGAATACTGCTGTAGAGAATAGAAAGGGCCCTGGTGCCGAGCCAATTCGTTCAAATTGGAGAAATCCATTCCGGTCGTCTGCTGGCCGGTCATTTCCTGGCGGCCGCCAACCCTGCCGTTGCCCACGGACCGATCACCATGGTGCAGGCCGCCATCTTGGGGCTGCTGCAAGGCGTAACGGAGCTCTTCCCGGTGTCGTCCCTCGGCCACACGGTGCTCTTTCCCACCTTGTTCGGTTGGCACTCATTGGTGAACGCCCAGTCGAAGCCGGAATCGTTCTGGCTGGCCTTTGTCGTCATGCTGCACGTGGGGAGCGCCATCGGCATCCTCGTCTACTTCTGGCGGGACTGGGTCCAGATCATCTCGGCGTGGTTCCGGACCATCGTCCGGCGTCGCATCGAGACCCCGACCGAACGCCTGGCCTGGCTCATCGTGATCGCCACCATTCCCGCTGCCGTGCTGGGGCTGGCGCTCGAGCATCCGCTGCGGGTGGTGCTGGCCAAACCGGGCGCCGCGGCCGGCTTCCTCATGGTCAACGGGGTCATCTTGTTGGGGGCGGAACGATTGCGCCGCCGCACCGAGGTGCGTTCATTGGCCACGCGCCACGGAGCCAAAGCCGGTAACGATGGCCGACGGCTCGACACCCTCGATTACAAAGAAGCCGGGCTGATCGGGGTAGCCCAGTCCGCCGCCCTCATCGCCGGCATCAGCCGCGACGGGATGTGCATGACAGCGGGCCTGGCGCGCGGGCTCGACCACGAGGACTCGGCTCGATTCGCGTTTTTGCTCGCCACCCCGGTCATCCTGGCCGCCGGGGTACTGAAGGTGAACGACATCACCGGTCCGCTCGGAAACGGCGTGAGGGGCGAAGCCCTGCTGGCGGCGGGCTGCGCAGCGGTGGCGGCCTTTTTCTCGGTGGCCTTTCTGGTGAAGTACTTCAAGACACGCACGCTGACGCCGTTCGGCATCTACTGCATCTTGTTCGGGGCCGCCATGGCCATCTACGTGGGCGTGCGCTGAAGCCCTTTCGGCTCGGAGGTCGCCGAGGTCGGGTCCTTGTGCACTTCGTCGTAGTACCGCAGGATCCGCAACCGATAGAAGATGGCCAGGGTGTCTTGCAGCATGAGCCGCACGCTGTTGAGATGAATGGTGCTCGAAAAGCGTTCTTGGATGTGCACGGGCGCCTCGAAAAAGCGCCGGTAGCCCAGGCGGCGGGCCACCACCAGCATCTCCAGATCAAAGGCAAAGCGCTTTTCTAAGGTGCGGGGGAGCACGGCCACCAGCACCTCGCGCCGGATGAGCTTGAGCCCGGTCTGGGTGTCGCGCACGTTCAGATGGAACAGCACCCGCACCAGTTGTTGGTATCCCCACGAGTACATCCGGCGCGCCGGGGGATAGTGGACCTCTGAGAGCGGGTGGCGCTTGGAGCCGAGCACGACGTCGGGCTCATAGGCCCGCACCAGGTCGACCAGGCTCTTGACCTGCACGGCGGGAATGTCCCCATCGGCGTCGATGAACCCGAGGTAACGACCCCGTCCCCGCAAGAGCCCCACCCGCAGCGCCTCGCCCTTGCCTCGATTGGTCCCGAGGTTGATGCGCCGGAGCTGACGCGCCTCATCTTGCCCAAGATCGTCGAGGGCGCTGTCGGACCCGTCGGTGGACCCGTCCGACACCACGATCACCTCGAAGCTGATGCCTTCTTGGGCGAGGGAGTGGACGAGATCCTTGACACTCGGGGCGAAGCGCGGCCCGGGGTTGTAGTACGGCACGACCATGGTCAGGTCCAGGCTCGACTCGCGAGCAAGGGCGTTCTCGAGGCCGTCGCCATCGCCCACGGGGATGCTCGGGATCAAAGGTTGTGGGCGCCACACGGCGGTGGCCATGGCAATGACGAGCACCGTCACCGTCGAGGCCACCATCACGATGCCGATCTCGATGCCCGAGCTGTGCGCGGCGGTGACGACGACAACGGCCACCGCGCCCACCCCTATCCACGAGCAGGCGGCGACGATGGAGGAACGGGCTTGGTGGTAGTAGACGAGCAGGCTCAGCACGCCCAAGGCGGCGCCGGCCACGGCCAGCACTCGAAGCACCGACGCCGCGGACCGGTACGCGGAGCCGAAGAGCACGTCCACGGCCAGGTGGGGCAAGGCCACCAACACGATGGCCACGCCCACGCTCAGGGCGGCGGTGACGGCCAGCGCCTCCACCAGCAGCCGACGCTCGCCCGCTTCTCCCGGGCGCAAGGCGACAAAACGAGGGAACACCACCAGTGCCACGGCATTGGGAGCGAAGAAGGCAATGCGCGCCGCCGTGGACGCCGCCACGTAGTGGCCCGCCGCCGACGGCGACAGGAAGTGACGGGCCAGGATGGAGTCCACCGCCGTAAAGGCAGACAGCCCCGACAGCGCCACCAATGACAGGGCCGCTTTGCGCAGGCGCGGCGACAAGGGACTCGCATCGGGATCGTCGTGGAGCTCGTGGCGCAGCGGCCACAGAACCACCAGGTAGGCGAAGGTCTGTCCAGCCACACTCGCCACCAGGGCTCCACCCACGCCCAGCCCGGCCTTGACGAGGATCAGGCCCACCACGAAGCGACCGACGGCCCCGAGCACCAAAGACGTCCCCACCAACCCGTAGCGCTGGCGGCCGAGGAGCACGCCGATGGGCACCGTGGCCGCCACCGTGGGGGCGATCATCACCCCGAGGAGCAGCACCGGGCCCGGTGAGGAAAGGTGGAGGAATCCTTCAAGGATGGGCGCCAACGACGCCGTCACCGCCAAGGTGGCCAGACCGGCTACGGCGGCGGCGATGGTGGGGCGGCGCAGCTGCAGGGGCCCGGCGGCGGCGTCCACCCGCCCCGCCACCGTCTGCGCCACCGCCAACTGGGCGGCTGCGGTGAGCACGGTGACGACGGTCAAGAAGCCGATGATCGAGCCCAGCTCGCCGTATCGGTCGGCCCCGAGCAGGCGGCTCATCACCACCGCGAAAAGGAAGTTGCCGCCGTTGGCCACGGCCGAGGCCACGATGAGGACGACGCCCCCACCACCGACGACCCCGGCGGGGAGGAATCGTCGCATGCCCTCCACCTGACCCGCAGCCTTCGGTCTCGTCACGTCCCCTTCGCCGCTGGCCGCCCATAGGCCCGGCCGGAACGTTGCGGCGCCCCCTCAAAGCCTACGCGTACGCAGGGGGTTTTCGGAGGCCACCAGGGCTTGTTTCGTTGCTACAGCCGCGCCGTAGCATGCGCGGAGTGACGGTACGGCAAAGCGAGGGCGAGGACTTCGCCCTGGCGGCGCTGGTGGATGCCGTGTCGGCTGCGAAGGCGGGCGACCCGCTGGCTCCGGTCACGGTGATCGCTCCGTCGGGTTACGCGGCCGCTCACGTGCGGCGCGCCCTGGCTAGCGCCCGCGTGGCCGGACACGGGGCGGGGTGCGCCAACCTGACCTGCACCACGGTCGGGGGGCTGATGCGCACGCTCGGCCTCGGCGTCCTCGCCTCCCGGGGACAACGCCTGGCTCCAGAGTGCGTAGACCTGGAGGCCATTCGTTCGACGGCGGCTGCACAACGGGGCTGGCCGAACCGCCTGTGCACGCATGCCGGCGCGCTGGGCGCCCTCCACGGGGCGTTCGCGGATCTGCGCCGGTGCCCTTCTCGGACGCTGGACGCGCTGGCACGTCAGCCCGGGCGTGTTGGTGAGCTGGTGGCCCTGTTTCGCGCCACCCGCGCCCATCTCCACGACCACGGCTTTGCCGATGAGCTCGACCTGATGGCGGCGGCGGGCGAAGCGGCTCGGGCTGGCACCGGGGCTGGGGCTGGGGCCTTGGGGCCCCTGGTGCGCTGGCAGCTCGGGCCCGTCGGCCCCTTGGCCGATTCCGTACTCGCCGACCTGGGCGCGGTGCCCTGCGACGTCGATGGTCGGGGCCGCGTGGCCGCCCACTTCTCGGACGTGTGGACGTGCACCGATCCCGACGAGGAGGCCCGTCTCGCCGTCCGCACCGTGATCTCGACCGCGGAGGCGGGGGTGCCGTTGTGGCGACAGGCCATGTTCCACCCTGTCGGCACGCCGTATGCCCGGGTCCTGCATCAGCAGCTCGCCGCGGCGGGCGTGGCCGCCAATGGCCCGGGCGGGCGCCGGTTGGACCGGTCCATGACCGCCATCGTTCTGGCCGGACTGCTGGCCCTGGCCGGCGGTGACTGGCCCCGGGACCAGGTCATGGCGTGGCTGTCGTCGGGTCCGATCACCACGGGCCCCGGGGGTCGTCCGGTGCCGGCCAGTCGCTGGGACGCCGTGTCGGCCGAGGCCGGAGTGGTCAAAGGCGCCCCCCAGTGGCGAGCGCGTCTCGAAAACCTTGCGACTGCAGGTGGCTGGCGCGGCGATGAGGCCCGGGCCCTGGCCGACTTCGTCGACGGCCTTCTGGCGCGCGCCCGCGTGCCGGGAACTTCATGGGACTCCTTGGCGCGCTGGTCGGTAGATCTCCTCGACTACTACGTGACGCCGAACGGCGGTGGCTGGTGGCCGGCCGAGGAACTCGCCGCCGCCGAGCAGGTTCGGGGGGTCGTCCTCGGCTTGGCCGAACTGGACCAGGTGTCGGGCGGTGCGGATCTGGTGTCCTTTCGCCGGGCACTACAGAGCCAGCTCGAGGCGACTGAGCTCGATTCCAGCCAGCTGCCCGACGGCGGTGGCGGTGGCGGCGGTGCGAGCGGTGCGGGTGGTGGCGGCGGTGGATATGGCGACGGCGTGTTCGTGGCTCCTTTTGCTCTGGCGCGCGGCCTGCACTTCGACGCCGTGGTCCTTAGCGGCTTGGCTGATTCGTTTGTACCCGGGGCTATGGGCGAGGACGTCCTCGTTCCCGACGAAGCTCGCCGCCTCGATGGTTCGGGCGCGTTGCGGCGGCGCGCCCAGCGGCTCGAGGATGTCCATAACGACGTCAGAACCGCACTGGCGGCCGGTGCGCACACGCGCACGGCGACGCTCCCGCGGGCCGAGCCTCGCACCGGCCGGGCACTGTTTGCGTCGCGCTGGCTCGGCGCGCTGGTGGACTCGGGTACGGCCCGGCGCGCCGTGGACTCCTTTACCTCGGGCTTGGGAACACCCGGTCCAGTCTTGTCGGCGCACGAGTTCCGGTTGCGAGAAATGACCCGGTGGGCCCAAGACGGCCACGATCCCGTCGAAGCCCCCGCCGCCGGTGCCACGGTTCGTCTCGTCACCGGCATCCGGGCTGGGCGCTACCGGTCCGCACCTTCGTTCACGCGCTTTGACGGGCTGGTGGGACCCGGGGTGATCAGCGCCCTCGATCCGCAGCGCCCGGTTTCGGCCACACGCTTCGAGACCTACGCCAAGTGCCCGCGTCGATATCTCTTTGATCGCGTGTTGGGCGTCAACAAGCGGCGGCTGCCCGAAGAGCTGTGGAGGATCGAGCCCATCGAGCGCGGCAGCCTGGTCCACAACATCCTCGAGCAGTTCGTCGTCGAGCGGGTGGCAGGCGACGAGCGTTCGCTTGAGCGGCTGCTCGACATCGCGGATGTCTGGTTCGCCCGCGCCGAAGCCGCCGGCGTGGTGGGCAAGGCGCTTTTGTGGCGTATCGAGCGCGCCGGCATGATCCGGGACCTCCGCCGTTTCTACGACGAAGAAGGCACCATGGAGCCACTCGCGGCCGAGTTGGGCTTCGGCGGCGACGATCCCGACGACGATCCTCCTGTGGGCGTGGTGCTCGACGATGGGCGCACCGTGCACTTTCGGGGCCGCGTCGACCGTGTCGACCGAAGTACCTCGGGCCAAGTCGTCGTGTCGGATTACAAGACGGGTAAACAAGACAGCCTGGCGGACCTCACCAAGGACCCGGTGGCGGCGGGCACGCTCCTGCAGCTCCCCCTCTACGGCTTGGCTGCTCGGGCTCGCTTCGGAGGAAGCGGACCCGTCCACGCGCGCTACTGGCTGCTGTCAGGGGAACGCAGCGCCCCCGGATACACCCTGACGGTCAACGAGGATGTGGAGGATCGCTTCCGCCATGTGATCGGACTTATCGCGGCAGGGGTGGAATCAGGCGTCTTCCCGGCCGTGCCCGGCGCGGCGAGCTTTTGGGGAGGTTTCGACAACTGCTCGTGGTGCGATTTCGACGCGTTGTGTCCGACCGATCGTGACCGGCAGTGGGGACGCAAGTTCGGGGCTCCCGCGCTCAGTCCCGTCACCGACCTTTTGGCTGATCCGGTTCCCGAGGAACTCGCCGGAGCCGTGGTGCGGCGCCTCGTCGATCCCGAGGTGGAGGGATGGTGATCGACCCGGTCGCCCTCGAGGACGACAACTGCCGACGCCGCATCAACGAGGACCTCGACACGACGCTGGTAGTGGTGGCCGGAGCCGGAACCGGCAAGACGACGGCGCTGGTAGGTCGCATCCTTCAACTGGTGCGTACCGGCGCCGCGTCCATGGGCGACATCGCCGCCATCACGTTCACCGAAGCAGCTGCCGCCGAACTGCGGGAGCGACTGCGCGATGCACTGGCGCTCGCTACGTCCCAAGCGCCTGGTGACCGTGTGATCGCCAAGGCGAGCGCCGAGGTCGACGAAGCCGCCATCTGCACCCTGCACACGTTCGCCCAGAGGCTCTTGGTCGAGCAATCTGTGGCGGCCGAGCTTCCGCCGGGATTTGAGGTCCTCGACGGCACTGCCGAGGTGGCCGATTTCAAGGCCCGCTGGGCTCGTTTCGCCGACGCGTTGCTCGACGATCCCGACGCCCAGCCCGCCCTGATACGTGGTTTCACCATCGGGCTGCTCCCACGCGGCCTCGAAGACGTCGCCCACAGCCTGCATACGCACTGGGATCGTCTCGAAGACGCACCGCTCGAGGACCTCTTCGGCTCGATCACGTCCGTCGACGTGGCGGCGCCCATAGAGCTCGCCCCCATCATCGACGCACTGGAACGGGCACTGGCGCTGGCCCCGTGGTGCACGTCAGAAGACGACCTCATGCTTCGTCATCTGCGCGACGTCGTCGCCGATGCTCTTTTGCGGCTGGCCGCTGTTGGCGACGAGGAGACGGCGCTGTCGGAACTGGCTCAGCTTCCGACGCTGCGATGCACTTACGGCCAAAAGGGACACTGGGGTGACCGGGTCGACGAGGTGCGCGCCGCCTGCCAAGAGGCGCAGGACGCCCGCAACGCCGTGCTCGAAACCGTGCGGCGCAGCGTGCTCGCTGACGTGCTGCCGCGTTTGGCCGCATTCGTGCTCGGCGCGGCGGACGAACGGCGCGTCGAGGGACGGATCACGTTTCACGACCTTTTGGTGCTGGCCCGGCGCGTCCTTCGTCAAGGGGGAGAGGCAACCGAGGCACTGCGGCGGCGCTACCGACGTCTGCTCGTTGACGAGTTCCAAGACACCGACCCCATCCAAGTGGAGCTGGCGGCGCGGCTCACTGCGGCCGTGGACGGCCCGGAGGGCGGTACCGGTCAGGGCGGTGCCGGTCAGGGCGGTGCCGGTCAGGGCGGTGCCGGTCAGGGCGGTGCCGGTCAGGGCGGTGCCGGTCAGGGCGGTGCCGGTCAGGGCGGTGCCGGTCAGGGCGGTGCCGGTCAGGGCGGTGGCGGGGCGAGTGGTGCCGGTCTCGGGTCCACTCGGCCCGGCGGGTTGTTCTTGGTGGGTGACCCCAAGCAGTCGATCTACCGGTTCCGACGGGCCGACATCGAAATGTTCGACCGCGTCGGTAAAGAAGTCGGTGACCAGGTGGTGCTGCGCACCAATTTCCGATCGGTGCCGGGCATCTTGGACTTCGTCAATGTCGTGTTCGCCGAGCTCTTCTCCGATCCCGGCGGTCCGGGACAAGCCGTCCATCACGACCTCGTCCCCAGCCGTTTAGGTCTGCCTGCCGGCGTCCCCAATCCGACATCGCCCGGGGCGACGTCGAGTGCGGTGGCCAACACTTCGGTGCAGCTGACCTTGGCGGGGTTCGACACCGACGGGGCCGATGGGGCCGGTGGGTCGGGCGGGTCCAACGAAACGGGCGCGACCCGTCGGCCCGGGGCGCGCCGTGCGGTGCGACCAGAGCAGGGACCGATTCCCGTGGTGGTGATGGGTGGGCACCTGGGCACCACCGTTCCTGATGTACGGCGCCAAGCGGCCCGTGACGCCGCTGATGCTATGCGCCGCATCGTCGAAGAACGCTGGCCCGTAGCCGGACGCGACGGTGACCTGCGTCCGACGCGCTGGTCTGACATTGCTGTGCTCATCCCGGCCCGCTCCGCCTTGGCCGCCTTGGAGGAAGCCTTCGACGACGTCGCCGTGCCCTACCGGCTCGAAGGAGCCGCCATGTTGTGGGCATCGCAGGAAGTGCGTGATGTCGTGGCCGTGCTGCGCGCCGTCGACGACCCGGCCGACGGCGTGGCCGTGCTGGCCGCGCTGCGATCTCCTGGTCTCGCGTGCGGGGACGATGACCTTGTCACCTGGTACGACCAAGGCGGCCGATGGGACCCGCGCGCGCCCATTGCCGAGCATCTCGCCGACCATCCGGTGGCGGGGGCCATGACGGTTCTCGACGCCTTGCACCGCGAGCGCTGGTGGTCGGAGCCTTCGGTCATGGTGAGCCGGGCCCTGGCGGATCTGCACAGTTTCGAACTGGCCGTGGGGCATCGGCGGCCGCGCGACCACTGGAATCGGTTGCGATGGTTGTCGGACCAGTCCCGGCTCTTCGACGACACCGTGGGCGGTCCGTTGCGGTCCTTTTTGCACTGGGCTGACATCCAGGCCGAAAACGAGATGTACAGCGGGGGCGTCGGGCCTCCCGATCCCGATGATGATGCCGTACGCGTCATGACGATCCACGGGGCCAAAGGGCTGGAGTTTCCGGTCGTGGTGGTGGCCGGCCTGGAGCGCGACGATGCCGCCGCCAGCCGGACCGACGCGGTGTTGTGGAACGAAGAAGGACTACCCGAGGTCTCCGCCGGGCGGTCGTTCGAGACGACCGGCTACGAAGAGGCCAAGAAACGAGACCGACTCTTCGACGCGCTCGAGCGGCAGCGGCTCCTTTACGTGGCCATGACAAGGGCCCGTGACCATCTCCTGTTGTGCTTGCATTACAAGGGACGTCAGGACGGACCCGACTCCAGCGCTGCGGCTGTGCTCGACACCATCTGCGCCCGCAACGTCGGGTTGTGGCGCCGGCTCCCCGTTGAACCAAGCTCGGTCCGACTCGACACGGTTCGCCGCAAGCGCGGCGCCACCAGCACGCGACGGCGCGCCGCCCAGCCCATCGTGAGCTCCATCCGCACACCGTGGGCGCAGACGCCGGGGTCGCCAGAAACCGACAGCGGGGCCGATCCCGAGGCCGGGCTCGAGCCCGAGCCCGAGGTCTTCGAATCGGCACAGGAGTGGCAAACGCGCCTGGACGAATGGCAAGGCGAACGCACCGGGCTCCTCGCTCGCTTGCGGCGCCAGCCGGTGGTGACTGCCACTGCAGTGGCGCACCAGCCGGCGATGAGCGCCGAGGACCCCGGCTGGCCTGCACCCGAAGGGGGAGGATGGCGCCGCGCCGACGTGGCCTTGCAGATCGGTCGAGCCGTGCACGCCGCCATGGCCACCCTCGACCTGGCCACGGGGCGAGATGCGAGCGGACACTCCGCCGCCGAGCTGGCCGCCACACGTGCCCTGGCCCACGGCGTGGCCGCCCACCAAGAGACGGTTGTCGCCATGGTCGATCTCGCCTTGTCGAGCAGCTCGGTACGCAACGCCGCGGCCGGGCGTTACTGGCGTGAGATGTACGTCGGCGCGCCCGTCGACGGCGGCGGGGTGATCGAGGGCTACGTCGACCTTCTCTACGAAGACGGTGAGGATCTCGTCGTCGTCGATTACAAGACTGACCGGGTCGGTGGTCCTGTCGGCCTCAACGCGGCGGCACAGCGTTACCGCCTTCAGGTGGCCACGTACGCGCTGGCCGTGCAGTCCTCGACCGGACGACCCGTCCGGCGCTGCGTCTTGGTGTTCGTGGGTGATGCCGAGGTCCTTGAGTACGTGCTCGAAGGGCCGGAGTTGGACTCGGCTCGGCAAGAGGCTCTGGTCGTAGCCGCCGCCCTGATTGCCCCTTGATCAGGCGTGGGCAACACCAGGCAGGTCGTCCCCATCGTCGTGGGCGCCTTCGACGAGTTCGAGGGCGAAGGGAACACCGAGCTCGACTGACTGGGGCCGGCGCACCACAGCATCGAGTTGCTCGAGGTCGGGAATCTCCTTGTCGCCCCCGCCGACAACGCCCAGTTCCTTGAAGCGGCGGGCTTGCGGCAGCACCTTGCGCTCAAGCGAGCCCACGGCCTTGTTGTAGGACTCCACCGCACCGGTCAGGCTGCGGCCCGTTCGGGCCAGGTGCTCGCCGAAGTTGGCCAGACGTGTGTAGAGGTCACGCCCCATGTGCTGCACCTCGCGGGCGTTCTCGGCCAGTGACTCCTGCTGCCACCCGTAGGCGACAGTCCGAAGCAACGCGATCAGCGTCGTCGGGGTGGCGAGCATGACCCGACTGACCATGGCGTGCTCGAGCAGTGACGGGTCGTTCTCCAACGCCACTGCGAGGAGGGCGTCACCGGGAATGAAGGCCACCACGAACTCCGGCGAGTTCTCGAACTGCTGCCAGTACGTCTTCTTCGCGAGCGAGTCCACATGCGTCCGCAACTGGCGGCCGTGGTTGACGAGGTGCAACCGCCGGCTCTCTTCATCGGTGGCGTCGTTGGCATCGAGAAACGCCTGCAGCGGCACCTTGGCATCCACGACGACCTGCTTGGCCCCCGGAAGGTGCACGACCATGTCGGGCCGGACCCGTCCCTCGTCGCCGACGGCGGTTACCTGCTCCTCGAAGTCGCAGTGTTCGAGCATGCCCGCCAACTCCACAACTCGTCGCAACTGCATCTCACCCCAGCGACCCCGCGTGGCCGGAGACCGCAGAGCGGTGACGAGGTTGCGCGTCTCGGCCTGGAGGCGCTGTTGCGAGTCATTGAGCGCCTTCACCTGCTCGCGCAACCCGACGTACGCCTCCTGACGGGTTTTCTCCACATCACGAAGTCCCTGCTCGTACTTGCCCAGCACGTCGCGTAGCGGCTCGAGAAGATGTTCGATGGCCACTTTGCGCTGGTCCAGGTCTCCTTGGGCCACCTGGTGGGCCGCTTTGAAGCGGGAGTCGGCCAACTCGAGGAACTGGGCATTGTTCTGGGCCAACGCTTGACGAGAGAGCTCGGCGAACTCCCCAACCAACTGCTTGCGCACCTCGTCGCCGGCTTCGTCGCGCTGCGCCGCAGCGGCACGTTCGTGATCCAAGGCGGCCTGCACAACGGCCAGATCGGCCCGGGCGTCGGCCAGGTCACGTCCTGCCTCGCCACGAGCTTGTGCGACCCGGGTCGAGCCGGCTAGGGCGGCAACGCACAACCCGACCAGTAGTCCCACGGCCAACCCCACCACGAGTCCGACGATCATCGTCTCTCCTTGGTTCCTTCGGCCCGGGTCTCCGCCTCACGGGCGACCCGCGGCGGGAGTGCAGAATGTCGTTTTTTCGACACCGGGTGAACGCATCCCAGCGTAGTGAGGGGGTGTAACAGTTTTAGGGTTGCTCACTACGCTGCGTGTTCTTTATGCCTGGTAGGGCGCCTCGGGCGGGCACCGGACCACACAAGGCAAGGAGTAGCGTCGGATGCGATGCGCAAAAGCGCGGCGGCGCGTGCCGCCAGCGTCGGTGATCCAGCAACCAACGGAGAGAGCCATGCCCGCGCTTCGGGCCGCGGCCAGGGCCGGCAAGGGCCATTGCGCAGTTTCGCCCCCGACGAGTTGCGCGAGGATTTCCGCCTGGCGTGCCTGTCACGGGCGCTGGACGACCGTGAGATCCTGCTGCAGAAACAGAGCAGGGTCTTCTTCCAGATATCCGGGGCGGGCCACGAGATCCTTCTGACCGCTTTGGCGCGGTCCCTGCGTCCCGCCTACGACTGGTTCTTTCCCTATTACCGTGACCGCGCCCTGGTCCTGGCCCTCGGGGTGACACCGCGCGACATCCTCCTGGAAGCGGTGGGATCGTCCGAAGACCCGGCCTCCGGCGGGCGGCAGATGCCGTGCCACTGGGGAGACGCCGGAAGGAACATCGTCACGCAATCGAGCCCGACCGGGAGCCAGTGCCTGCCGGCGGTGGGATGTGCCGAGGCGGGCCGCTACATCGCCCGTCGTCCCACCCTGGCCGGGTGCACCGCCCATGGCGACGAGATCACCTACGTGTCCTTGGGCGAAGGCACGACATCCGAAGGCGAGTTCTGGGAAAGCTTGAACTCGGCGTGCAGCTTGCATCTTCCGGTGCTCTTCGTGGTGGCGGACAACGGTTATGCCATTTCGGTACGCGCCTCGGACCAGTCCCCGGCCCCGGTGTCGGAGCTGGTGAGAGGTTTCCGCGGGCTGGCCGTGACGAAGATGGACGGCTGGGACTACGCGTCGTGCCGCACCAAGGGAGCGCGCGCCATTGCGCGCGTCCGTGCCGGGGAAGGGCCCGGCTTGATCCATGCGCGGGTGACGCGGCCCTACTCGCATTCGTCTGCCGACTCTCAGGCCAAGTACCGCGACGCCGTCGAGTTAGCCGAGGAGGCCGCTCACGATCCCATCGACACACTCCAGCGTGACCTGGTGGCCGGAGGCGTGCTCACTGTTGAGGAAGCCGACGCCATACGCGCCGAGGCCAAAGAGCTGGCCGCCCGGTCCGCCGAAGAGGCCCTGGCCGCTCCCCGTCCCGATCCGGCATCGGTCACGCACAACGTGCTCAGGGTCACTTCACCAGTGGCGGCGGCGCGCCTCGAAGAAGGCGAAGGAGCCGGCGCCGGCGAGGGCGAGGGCACCGGCGAGCCCGTGGTGATGGCAGAGGCCATCCGGCTCACGTTGCACGACCTCATGGAGCACGACGAACGCATCCGCATCTTCGGCGAGGACGTCGCCGACGCCGATGACGAGATCCTCGACCACGTCGAAGGCAAGGGCGGGGTCTTCGGCGTGACACGCGGTCTGCAGCGCCAGTTCGGCTCGGCACGCGCCTACAACACCCCACTGGCCGAATCCAACATCATCGGCCGCGGGGTGGGACAGGCCGTGCGCGGCCTTCGTCCCTGCGCCGAGATCCAGTTCTTCGACTACATCTGGCCGGCCATGCAGCAGCTGCGCAGCGAGGCGGCCACCATCCGGTGGCGATCCAACGGGGCCTTCACGTGCCCGCTGGTCGTGCGCGTCGCCATCGGCGGCTACCTCACCGGTGGCTCCATCTGGCACTCCCAAAGCGGCGAGTCGATCTTCGCTCACATCCCAGGCCTGCTCATCGCCTTTCCGTCGCGCGCCCGGGACGCGGTGGGACTGCTGCGATCGTCATTCGCGGCCGAGGACCCCGTCTTGTTCCTCGAGCACAAACACCTCTACCGCCAGCGTTACGCGGCCGACCCCCTCCCTCGAAGTGATTGGGTCGTCCCCTTCGGACGGGGCACCGTGGTGCGTCCGGGCACCGACCTCACCATCGTCACCTGGGGTGCCACCGTGCAGAAGTCCTTGGTGGCCGCCGCCGAGTTGGCCGACGAATGCTCCGTGGAGGTGGTGGACCTGCGCAGCATTTCGCCGTGGGACAAGGAGTTGGTGGGCGAGTCGGTGCAACGCACAAGTCGCCTTTTGGTGGTGCACGAGGACACCTTGACGGCTGGCTTCGGCGGGGAAGTGGCGGCCTGGGTGGCCGAGCACTGTTTCTGGGATCTCGACGCACCCATCGGTCGCGTGGGCGCTACCGACACCTTCGTGGCCTACGCCCCCGGGCTCGAGGAGGCCATCTTGCCGCAGGTGTCCGGGATCGTCTCCGCCGCCCGGGCCCTGGCCACCTCCTGAAACGGTGGCTCTTTCTTCCCCCTCTTCATCCTCCGTTCCCCGCGTGGTGGTCATCGGCGCCGGCTTCGGTGGGCTTCAGGCCGTCAAAGCGCTGGCGGGACGGGCCGTCGATGTGACCGTGGTGGATCAGCACAACTTCCATACGTTCCAGCCGCTGTTGTACCAAGTGGCCACGGCCGGGCTCGAGCCGTCTGACGTCGCCTATCCGGTGCGGACCATCTTCGGGCACGATCACAACGTCACCTTCCGCCATGGACGCGTCACCGCGATAGACGTCGATGCCAAGACGGTCGAGCTCCTCGACGGCTCCACCCTCGCCTTCGACTATCTCGTCGTCGCCACCGGGGCGGCAGCCGGGTTTCTCGGCGTCCCGGGAGCGGCCGAGCACGCCCGCCCGCTGTACACCCTGAGCGACGCCCGCCGTCTGCGCAACCATCTGCTCGGCCGGCTTGAAGACGCCGACGCGCATCCGGAGTCCTATGACAACGGTGCGCCCGTGTTTGTCATCGTGGGGGGTGGCCCCACCGGCGTAGAGACCTCCGGTGCGCTGATCGAGCTCCTCGATGTGTCGGTACGACGGGACCGTTTGCGCATCGACCCCACGCGCACCCGGGTGATACTGCTCGACGCCGGTGGCCGGCTCTTGTCCGGGTTCAACGACAAGTGTGCCGACTACGCCCTAGAGACATTGCGCCGGCGCGGCGTCGAGATCCGATTGAACGAACCCGTCGCCGGCGTCGACGAATCCGGGGTGCGCCTCAAAAGTGGCGAGGTCATTCACGCCGCCGCCGTGGTGTGGGCCGGCGGCGTAAGCGTCAAGGGGACCTTGGCGTCGACTCTTCCCGTGCCGGCGGGCCCCGGCGGACGGGTGACGGTACGCCATGACCTGTCGCTGGCCGATCATCCCGAGGTGTTCGTCATCGGCGACGCCGCCGCCGTGCCGCTGGCCGGACACAGCACCGGGATCTGCCCGCAGCTGGCGCAGGTCGCCATTCAGTCAGGTCGCCACGCCGGGCAGGAGATATTGCGACGCGTCGCCGGTGAGCAACCGCTGTCCTTTACCTACAAGGACAAGGGCATCATGGCCACCATTGGACGACGGGCCGCCGTGGCCCAGTTGCGCGACGGCCTCACGCTGCGAGGAACGTTGGGATGGCTGGCATGGTTGGGCCTGCACCTCCTCTATCTCATCGGGTTTCGAAACCGCTTCGTGGTCATGATCAACTGGACCTGGCGCTATCTCGACTGGCCCTCGGGCCCCCGGCTCATCGTGGCCGACGTCGAAACCGAGCCCTAACGGCCGCTCTTACGGAGCGGTGCGGCCGCCGAGGTCAACGTCGAGGGCAAGCGTGAGACACCGACAACCGCCGCCGGCCTTTAAAAACTCGCCGACGGGAGCCATCACCACAGTGAACCCCGCGCTATCGAGGATGGCACCCAATCGCTTTGAACATGACGACATGACCACGACGTCGCCCACCACCACCGAATTGGCGCAGAAGGCTTCGGCTTCGGCGTCCTCCAACCAGATGGGCTCGGGGACGAGTTCGCTCAGCACCCGGATGCCGTAGCGGTCGAGACCCTGGGGGGCGATGAGGGCACGCCGGTCATCGAGGGGGCAGAAGACCAAGTCGAGGTGGTAGTAGCGCCCATCGACGAGCTCGACGGTGCGCACCGGAACGCTCAGTAATTCCGACAATTCGCGATGGGCGCCGATGGCTGAGCGCGTGCGGTAGCCGGCCACGAGCGCGGTCGGGTGGGCCGAGTCCGGACCACCGCCGAAGGGCAGGGCGTCGCCGGCACCTTCGAAGGGGTCGTCTCCGGGCAACGGCGTGACGACGAAGCCGTTCGACGCGAACCACGCTTCGTCATAGGCGCTCTCGCCCTGACGCTCGGGATGCAGGAAGCGGCTCGGCACGAAGGCGCCGCCATCCACCACGCCGGCGTTGGCCGTGAACACCAGATCCGGGAGGCCCGCCACCGGTGCCAGGAACTCCACCGTCACCCCCGCCTCGCGCAGCGTGGACACCAGCCCATGGAACTCGGTGGCGGCACGATCCGGATCAGGATGCACCTCGGCGTGCATGTACGGATTGATCTCGTAGGCCACCGTGAAATGGGCCGGCTCGCACATCAGGAAACGACGGCCCCAATTGAGCGCACTCACCGGGTCGCGCTCACTGAGTCCGGCTCACCGGGTCGGGCTCATGAAGGCGTGGCCCCCAGTCGGGCGGCCAGCTCGAGGACGAACAAGCCCGCATCGGTGACGATGCCCAGCGCCTGGTGACTGCCGCGGTCGGCGAGCTTGGTGACGACAGCCGGGTTGATGTCGACGCAGTACGTCTCAACTCCGGCGGGCAGCAGGTTGCCCGTGGCGATGGCGTGCAACGTCGACGCCAGCATCACGGCCACATCCACCCCGTCGACGAGCGCCCGCATGGCATCGACGGCGGCCACCGTGTCCGAGATGACGTCGGGCAAGGGCCCGTCGTCGCGTACCGACCCGCCCAGAACGAAGGGCACGCCCGCCTTGACGCACTCGTAGAGAACGCCCGAGGTGAGCCATCCGCTCTCGACGGCCGCCGCGATGGACCCCAGCCGGCGTACCTCGTTGATGACGCGCAGATGATTGGCGTGCCCGTGCTCGGCCGCCACCCCTTCGCCCAGCGACACTCCTAAGGAGGTGCCCAATACGGCCGATTCGATGTCATGGGTGGCGAAGCCGTTGCCGGCAAAGAGCACGTGCACCCATCCATCGCGCACCAAACTCGCCAAGGCCGGGGCGGCACCCGTGTGCACCAAGGCGGGCCCGCACACGGCCAGCACGCGTGCATCGGCACCGGCGTCTCGGCGGACGCGCACCTTCTTAATGGCGTCGGCCACCCGCGTCACGGTGAGCGCCTTGGGTTTCTCGGACGACACCTCGGCGGTCATGAAGCCGAACCCTTCAGAGTCCGCCGTGCGCCGCGGGGTTTCGACCCGCACACCCCGCCAACCGACGACCACCAGGTCACCGGCTCTGATGCGGTGCATGGGGACCATGGTCACCCCGGGCGTCGCTCCGAACGGCCCGGGCTCGGTCACGACCAGGCTGCAGTCCATTTCCACGCGCTCGCTCTCGACCCAGCGCCCATGCAGCCGCACCGAGGTCGGCAGGTTGGTGGTCGAGTAGAAGCCTTCGGGAAGCACGCCGTCGATGTCGGCCGCCACCAGCTCGGCATCGGAGTTGTCCTCACGGTTGACCCCGTGCACCTGCAGCTCGATCAGCAAGGCGTCGAGGGCGGCGTCCGAAGACGCCCGCACGCGCATGCGCACGTGACTCTCGTCGAGCGCCGTCGTCCCCACGTCCAAGTCGAGGATCTCGTAGCCCGCTCCCGCATCGAGCACGGCATCGAGCACCTTGGCCAGGACCAGCGAGTCGACGACGTGCCCGTCCAACCGAACAACCTCGGTCACCTCGTCAGCGGTGGCGCCCGCCGTGGTGCCCGTCTCGCCGGCTGCCTCCTTCATGGCGCCTCCTTCATGCTGCTCCTCGATGTCGTCGCAGGCGGCGCTGAGCGCCGGGGGTCGGCGGCGCTTGGCTCGACGAGCTGGAGTCCGACGAGTCCGACGAGCCCGGGTCAGGCGAACCTTGGTCCAGCCGGTCGGGCGCAAACCCCTGGCGAACGGTGTTCTCGGCCACGACGCGAGGATCGCAGAACTGCAGCAGGTAATCGGGCCCACCCGCTTTCGAGCCCACCCCCGACATGGCGCTGCCGCCGAAAGGTTGGCGCCCCACCACCGCACCGGTGATGGACCGGTTCACGTAGATGTTGCCGGCGCGCAGCTCGGCGGTGGCGTAGCGGATGTGGTGAGGCGAGCGAGAGAAGATCCCCGCCGTCAGCGCGTAGTCGGTGTCGTTGGCCAGCTCGACGGCGTGTTCCAGGTCGCGAGCCCGGAACGTGGCCAGCACCGGTCCGAAGAGCTCCTCGGTGGCGAGGGTTGAGGTCGGGTCGACGTCGGTGACGATGGTCGGGCCTACAAAGTAGCCCCGCTCCGGCACGTCGGTGCGAGCCAGCGCCACGGTGCCGAACTCGTCGGCCCTGGCCACCACCGCCCGCAATCGGTTCCACGCGTCGGCGTCGATGACTGGGCCCATCTGCGCTGCGGGACGGCGCGGCGGGCCCACGGTTAAAGACCGAGCGGCGTCGACGACGCGCCCCACCACGGCGTCATGCACCGAGTCGACGACGATCAAACGGCTGGCTGCCGAACACTTCTGGCCGGCGAACCCGAACGCCGACGCCACCACGGCGGCCACCACTTCGTCGAGATCGGCGTCGGCATCGACCACGATGGGGTTCTTGCCGCCCAACTCGGCGATGACCCTGACGATCGAGCGGCGGCCGGGCACGGCACGGGCGGCGGTCTCGATGATCTGCAGCCCCACCTCACGCGACCCGGTAAAGGCGATGAGGTCCACACCGCGATGCCCGACCAAGGCGGCGCCGCACTCCTCTCCCGATCCGGGGAGGAAGGACAGCACGCCCGGCGGAAGCCCACACTGCGCAAAAGCCGCCACCAATTCCGCCGCCGATGACGGGGACTGCTCGGCTGGCTTGAGGATCACGGCGTTGCCGGTCACGAGCGCCGCCGCCGTCATGCCGGTGGCGATGGCCAAGGGGAAATTCCACGGCGCCACCACCGCGCACACGCCCCGGCCCCGGTAGAGCAGGCGGTTGTTCTCGCCGGGCGGGGACTGCACGTCGGCTCCGGCCGCCATAACGAGAACGCGCCGCCCGTAGTACTCGCAGTAGTCGATGGCCTCGCACACATCCGCGTCGGCGTCCGCCCATCCCTTGCCCACCTCACGCACCTGCAAGGCAGCGAGCTGGAAGCGACGGCCTCGCAAGTACTGCGCCACCCGGAACATCACCGCGGCGCGTTCTTGTTCGCTGGTGCGGCTCCAGGCCGGCGCCGCCGCCACGGCCACCTCAACGGCGGCGTCGACTTCGGATTGTCCGCAGGCCACGGCTCGGGCCACCACCACGTCGGGTTCGGCGGGGTCGAACGATGCAATGGTGCGGCCGGTGTCGACGCGCTGGCCGGCGATGTTGGCATGGACATGGCGCGGCGCCCACGGCGCCCGAAAGAATTCGGTGTCGATGGCACTGGCAAAGCGCTCCATCACTTCGGGGCGGTGCCACTGCTGAGGCGGCTCGGGACGGTAAGCGCCGGGTCGATCGGGATCCGTCGGCGCTCGGCGAGCGGGCGGGGGTGGCCCCGCCATGGCCGCCGCCATGGCCGCTTCGCTGGGCGCCGCCACGAGTTCCTGAAGCGATTCACCTTCGGCGAAGTGGTGGCGCACGAAGCTCTCGTTGGAGGTGTTCTCCAAAAGGCGACGCACCAGATACGCCATGCCCGGCACCAGTTCGCCCATGGGCGCGTAGACGCGCAACCGGAAGCCGCCGCGGCGTACGGCGTCGTGCACGGGTTCGGCCATGCCGTAGAGCAGCTGCACCTCGAAACCGTTGTCGGGGATGCCGGCACGCCGGCCATCGACCACGGCGGCCGCTAGCGACCTCATGTTGTGCGTGGCGAAGGCGGCGCGCAGCGTGCCGTGATGGCCGTGGAGCATGGCGGCCAAGCGCTCGTAGTTGGCATCTGTGTCTGCCTTGTGCTCGAAGACGGGGGCCGGCCACCCCTGAGCTTCGGCGTCGACGGTCTCGGTGTCCCAGTACGCCCCCTTGACGAGGCGGACCCCGACGGCAATGTCGCGGCCGGTGGCCCACTCGGCCAGTGCGGCGAGATCGTCGCCGCTGTCGCGGAAGTAGGCCTGGACCACGATGCCGGCGTGCAGTCCGGCCAGCTCGCGCCGGTCCAAGAGCCGGCGAAAGAGATGGTGGGTGAGGTTCTTGGTGGCGTAGCGCTCCATGTCGAACCACACGAAGACGCGGCGCTCCGCTGCGGTTCGAAGAATGGGAAGCAGTCGTTGCTCGGCTTGCGCCAGACCTTCGGCCGCGCTCAAGGGCGAGAAGCTGGATGCCAATGCGGAAACCTTGACGCTGACGCTGGCACGCGGCACGGGGCCCACATCATCGGAGTCGAGTTTGTCGTCGCTGGGCCACAACGGCGCCGCCGCCGCCAGCGCGTCGACGAGCGCGGCCAGGCGAGCCGCGTAGCGGTCGGCTTCGACTTCGCTGTGAGTGTGCTCGCCCAGCAAGTCGACGGTGGCGGCCGTATGGCGATACCAAAGGTGACCGACGGCATCGGCCACCTCGGCGGGGTCGGTACCCACCACGAACTGGCGCGCCATGCGGTCGATGCCGCGCCGGGCCACCGCGGCAGACATGGACTGGCCCCCCGGGACGTGTTCGGCCAGATCCAAACCCGCCCCGAACCAGCCGGGGACGTCCACCCCCTCGAACTCGGCGCGGAGGTGGGATTCGACATCGGCGCCGTCGGTCAGCGCCGGGAAGGTGTCGACGAAGCGGAACAGGCGAGCCCTGAACTCACCATCCACCATGGCCTGAGAGAGGAGCCGATCGCCCCACCACGATGGGCGCAAGACGTGGGCACGTTGTCGTCCCGCCAGCTCAGCGATGCGCCGGGCTTCCTGGTCGATCTCGAGCTCGCGCGTTGTTTCCTGGCGCGGCGTTGGCGCGCTCACTCCATCGACGGTACCGCTACCGCGCTCGCTAACGGTGCCCATCGGACCCATGAAAGGATCATTTCCATGGACAGCACCGCTGAACGCAGCTGGGTCGTGACGGCCGTCGGCGTCGTGTCGTCGCCCCGGCAGGAGATCACCGACGACCACTGGGGCGCCACCGAAAGCACCATCACCCTGCTGGCCCCCTTCGACGCCTCGGCCGTGGCCGGGCTCGACGAGTTCAGCCACATCGAGGTCATCTACCTCTTCGACCAGGTCGATCCGGCCACACTGTGCATGGGGTCCCGCCACCCTCGAGGCAATACCGCCTGGCCGGACGTGGGGATCTTGGCCCAGCGGGCCAAAGACCGCCCCAACCGCATCGGGCTGTCGGTGTGCGAGCTGCTGGCCGTGGAGGGGACCGAGCTCCGGGTCCGGGGCCTCGACGCCGTGGACGGCACCCCCGTCCTCGACATCAAGCCTTACATGGAGGAGTTCGGACCCCGGTCAGCTGTCCGCCAGCCCGCCTGGACCCACGAGCTGATGGAGTCCTATTTCTGATCCTTTTGCCGCTCTTGCTCACATCGAGTGATGGCTTTCACCTGTTGAGTGACGAAACGGATCCCCTCTCTATATCTCTTCGCCCCCTCTGAGGTGTTACAGCCTCCTGTCATGCTTGTCCTGTGTTCGACGATCTTCACGGGGCGGCGGTGGCCATTCGTAGCCATCTGGCCGACGCCGACCCGGACCGGGTCACCGCGGCCCAGGCCGCTCAAGCGGTGGCCGTCTTCGCCGAGCTCAACCGGTTGAGTGCGGCCGGCCTGACGTTCTACGCCCCCAGGTCCTCCGAGTCGACCGAATGGGTCGACGCCGGCCATCACTCGCCGGCTTCATGGCTGGCCGAGACGTGCGGGACGGGTCTGGGCGAGGCCATCGCCACCTTGAAGACGGGGGCAGGTCTGAAGGACCTCCCCGCTGCATCAGAAGCTTTGCGCTCGGGGAACCTGTCGTCGCCTCAGGTCAAAGAGATCGTGGCGGCGGCGGGGCGCGACCCCCGGGTTGAACACGATCTCATCGAGGCGGCCGCCACCGGCTCGCTCAAATCTTTGCGCAACCGCTGCCGCAAGATCCGGCCCATCGAGGACGGTGCTGAGGCCGAGCTGGCCCGGCACGAGGCCATCCGGGTGTCGAGGTACTTCTCGCACTTCAGCGACGGCGACGGTGCGTTCTGTTTCGCCGGCAAGACGACGGCCGAACACGGGGCCCGGATGCTTGCCTCCATCAGGGCCCGGGCCGATGAGCTCTTCGAGGAAGCCCGCCAGGCAGACCGATTCGAATCACCTCGGGCCTACGCGCTCGACGCATTGGTCGATCTCGTGACGAGGTCAGCGACGGGCACCCGTAAGAAGTGCAAAGACCCCGCCACCATCGTCTTTCACGTTGATGGCGTTGCCTTGCAGCGGGGCTACGCCAAAAGCGGGGAACGTTGCGAGGTGGCCGGGGTGGGACCCGTGCCGGTGGCGAGCATCGAGCGCGAGCTTCCTGGGGCCTTCGTCAAGGTGCTGGTGGAAAAAGGTGTCGACATCACCACCGTCTGCCATGTGGGGCGCACCATCCCCGCCCACGTGTTCACGGCCCTCGAAGCTCGCCATGAAACCTGCGTAGTCCCCGGTTGCGACACCGCCAACGGTCTGGAAGCGCATCACGTCGTGCCCTTTGCCAAAGGCGGCCCCACGTCGCTTGCCAATCTTGTTTTGGTGTGCGGGCACCATCACTACCTGATCACCCACAAGGGTTACGAACTCGGAGGGACCGAAGGTCACCGCCACCTCGTCATCCCCGACGGCTACGACCAAAACGGCGAGCCCAAGCGCGCCGGCCCGGCGCGAATCTTCGGTTCCGACGGCGACGACGATCCCGAAGATCGCCTAGATCTGTTCGACGGCCTCTGATCAGCGAGGATCGTTCGAGCGCGACGACTCCGTTACCGATACGAGCCGAAGAACGTCACTGCCAGTAGGCGATTATCGCTCCATCCGCTCCGTTTCCTCGCCCGTTGTGTTCACCAACGGCCCAGCACGACGAGTCTGATACACAGTCAATTCCTTCGAATTCTGAGTTAACAAAGCGCCCCGTTTGTCGTTGCCATCGACGCCCGCCGTCTCGCGTCACGCTCTCCTGAGCTCCCACGACAATGCAAGTGCTGTCGGTGAAGCACCAGAGCCCATTGGGATCTGTTTGCGCAGTCTTAAACTCGGCACCCCGGGTGCCTGCGATGGACCACGTCATTCCGGCGTCACTCGTTTGAAGTTGGACGGTCGTTGTCCCGACTGCAAGGCACTGTTCCGAACTAGGGCATTCGACGCTATTGAGAGGCCCGTTCGAGTCCTCGCCGGCAAAGGTCATCGTCTGCCAACTCTGGCCGCCATCCGAGGTCGTTACTAGGAGGTTCTCCGTCGTATTGGACGACTCGGAGTTGTATACGGCGACGCCAACGGCAAGGCATTCCAAAGACGTGGGACAAGTGACGGCTTCGAAGAAGACCCTCTCAAGGGAGTCCTTGCCCTCAGATGGAGGGGGCGCGATTACGCTCTGAGGCGGGGCAGGGATCGACGCTTCTGACCACGTAAGACCACCGTCGTTCGTCGTGACAACGTTGCCGTCGTTTGCCACCGCGACACAAAATTGGGAGTCTGGGCACGTAACTGAGACGTAGTTGTCATCGGAATCCGGGGGCAGCGACGGGATCGAACCTGATGTCCAACTTTCCCCGGCGTCGTTCGTGACGAGGGCTTCGGAACCGCCCACCGCGACGCATGTGGTGATGCTGGAGCACGATATGGAGTTGAGCCCCGTTCCGGGAGAAAGGGTGGAATCGGAACTCCAGCTCGATCCCGCATTCGAAGTTTTCTCCAACACTCCATCATCTGTACCCTCGGAATTAGGTACCAAGCCGACGGCCAGACAGTCTGTCGTGCTCGGGCACGAAATTCCTAGAAGAAACCAATCGTTTGAGGTCACGACTCGCGCCGACCATCCTCGGCTGATATGTGACGCCACAGCAGTAATTGCACGAGAATCAGTCTGGGGAAGACCGCTCATCAGCGGAGTCGCGAGCAAGAGACCACTGAACAGGAAAGCGCCGCCACGTCTCGACACAGCCCCCGACACAGCCCACCTCCGCCGGTGAGAACTTTACTGGCCTGTGGACGACCTGGCAACGGGTGTAGCAGGCCATTCACAGCTTCGGTTCCGACGGCGACGACGATCCCGAGGATCGCTTGAACCTGTTCGACGGCCTCTGATCAGCGAGGATCTCCACCTCGCAGATGCTTGTGGAACACTCCGGCACGGATGTCACCGCAACAGGAACCGAATCTCGACCCGGCGGAACCTCCCAGACAGCAACGCATTCCGTGGAGGCTGTTGCCGGTGTGGTGGTTGTGGCCCCCAAGGTTTAGGGGCCTCGATGTGCGGACAAAGTGGTTCGTCGTTGTGGTGGCCGTCGTCATTCTGGGACTCACCGGCGCGGTGTTCTACTCCGAATCAGGCCAAGTCTCGGCCGCCAATTCATGCAACACGTCCGCGCTGTCTGTTTCTTACGCTCTCGAGCGGTACAAGAGCCTGCACGGTTCGTACCCCACCCCGGAAGAGCCGTGGAGTGCCTCGACGTATGCCGGCAACTACGCGGCCGGACGTGCGCGACAACGTCACTGATATGTAGACGGGTGGCCCGTGACAGCCGGGTCAGTCGAGCGCGCTCGACACCGCTTCGGAAAACAGTTGCGGGGATTCGATCATCGGGTAGTGGCCCACGCCGTGCAGAAGATGGAGGGCGGCATCGGGGCGAGCCGCGCTGTAGCGCTCAGTCATCGACACCACCGCCACGGGGTCATCGACGCCCCACACGACGGTGACCGGCGAGGGGTGGGACTCGATCGCTCCCGTGTAGCGAGCCTGTCGGGCCCGACGATCTTCGATGTAGCGGATGGTCCGGGGGAGTCGCAGGTGGCCGTCCTTATGCGACATGAGTTCCCAGGCGCCGATCAGATCATCGTCACCCACCACCGCCCCCGGGCTCAAGGTGGCTCGCAATGCAGCCGCCGTCGAATCGCCGTCGATGATCCCCGCCGGGAGCAACTCGTCGGGCAGCGCCAGCAGCGCCTGCTGCCCTGCTGTCAGCTGGGCATCCTCGATGTAGATGCTGCCGTTGGTGAGCACTCGGCGGGTGATCTCGACGGTCCACGATCCTTCGCTCTGTCGAGCCAGCAGTTCACCTCCCACCGTGTCACCCATGTCATGGGTGAGCAGCGCCAGCCTCGACACCCCGGCGTCGGCGACAAAGGCCGCCACTACATCGGCGTGCATTTCGATCGAATAGCGCATGTCGGGCTTGTCCGATGCCCCGAAGCCGACGAAATCGAGCAACAACACCCGCCGCCGTCGCGCCAGGGACCCGAGCACATGGCGGAAGTCGAAACTGCACGTGGGAAAGCCGTGTAGCACCAGCAGCGGCTCGGCGTCCTCGCTCTCCGCGGCGGGAGCATCGATGGTGAACACCTCGTAGCCAGCGAGGCGACGATGTGCGCCCTTGGCCATCCAGTCGGCCACCGGCGCCGACCACGGCTTCTGGCTCTCGCTCAACGAGACCGCCTCCTCCTGTAGCTGTGCTGACGTAGCTCGCAGACTACGGTGAGGCCATGGCGAGGCGCTTCACACTCCACACCGGTGGCGGCGCTGACGAAGTCGTCGAGGCACTCGGTCGCATCGACCGCGCCGTCATCCAGCTCTTCGCATTGGTAGGCGAGGGTGTGGCCGGCGCCACCCACTCGCTTCTGGCCGGCGATCGCGAAGCGGCGCGCGGCCTGGCCGAGAGCGACGAAATGATCGACACGCTGTATCGAGAGGTCGAACAACTCGTCCAACGTCAGCTGGCCCAGCGCGCCACCGGTCCTGAGGAGTTGCGTTACCTCGTCACCGTGCTGCGCATGCTCCCCGACTTGGAACGAAGTGGCGACCTCGCTGAGCATGTCTCGCGCCGGGCCGTGCGCGGGCTAGGCGTGGAGCTCTCACCCCGGGCCCGCGGCCTGGTGGAGCAGATGGGTGAAGTCGCCAGCGAGATGTGGCGGGCCACCGCCGACGCCTACGGCGACCGCTCTCCCGACGCCGCCGAACGGGTCGAGGCCTTCGACGACGAAGTGGACGAGCTTCACGTGACGCTCACCGCCGAGATCGCCAGCGGATCCATGGCCCTGCCCGTCGCCATCGAGGCCGCCTTGGTGGCCCGATTCTACGAGCGTTTCGGCGACCACGCCGTGAACCTCGCCCGCCGCATCACCGCCCTGGCCGAGTAGCGGCCCGTCCGGCCGGCCCGCCCGGCCGACCGCGAAGGGCCAGGCCCTCAGGCGGCCGGTTGCCCGATGATCAGCTCGGCGATCTGCACCGCATTGAGCGCAGCGCCCTTGCGCAGGTTGTCACCCGACACGAACAAGACCAACCCGTGGGGCACGCCGGTGTCACGCCGCAGCCGGCCCACCAGGCTGACGTCACCACCGGCAGCACCAAGTGGGGTGGGGATGTCGACGAGCCGCACGCCCGGCGCCGCCGCCAACAGGGCCCGGGCATCGTCCACCGAAAGTGGGCGAGAGAACTCGGCGTTGATGGAATGGCTGTGCCCGCAGAACACGGGTACCCGCACACACGTGCCGGACACGTCGAGGTCGGGGATGGACAGGATCTTGCGGCTTTCGAAGCGCAGCTTCTGTTCCTCGTCGGTCTCCCCCGAGCCGTCGTCGACGAGATTGCCGGCAAAGGGCAGCACGTTATGAGCAATGGGCCCCGCGAATTTCACGGAGGCGGGAAAATCCACGGCCCCGCCGTCGAAGGCCAAACCAGCGGCACCGTCGACGGTCTTGCGCAGCTGCTCATCGAGCTCGCGCACTCCCGCTTCGCCCGAGCCCGACACGGACTGGTACGTGGACATGACCAACCGTCGCAGCCCCGCGGCGGCGTGCAGCGGGGCCAGCACCGGCATGGCCACCATGGTGGTGCAGTTGGGATTGGCCACGATGCCCCGGGGGCGAATGTTCAGCGCCGAGGGGTTGACCTCGGAGACGACCAGCGGCACGTCCGGATCCCGGCGCCACGCTGAGGAGTTGTCGATGACCACGGCCCCGGCGGCGGCCACCAGCGGAGCCAGCGCCCGCGACGCCGTAGCGCCGGCCGACATGAGGGCGATATCGACGCCGCCATAATCGGCCCCTTCGGCCTCTTCCACCTCGACTTCGCCGCCCGCCCACGCCAAGCGTCGCCCAGCCGAGCGCGACGAGGCGAAGAACCGCACGTCGTCCGCCGGAAAGCGACGCTCTGCCAGCACGGACCGCATGACCGTCCCCACCTGTCCGGTGGCCCCGATGACGGCGACGCGCATGGGTCAATCTTAGGGCGCCCCGGCCCCCTGAGACCCCGACAGCCCGAAGGCCCGGTGCAAGAGGCGCACGGCCTCCTCCACGCGATCGGCGCGCACCACACACGAGATACGAATGGTCGACGTCGAGATCATGTCGATGTTGATGGCGGCCTCGGCCAGCGTCTCGAACATGGTGGCCGACACCCCGGGATGGCTCCTCATGCCCGCCCCCACCAGCGACACTTTGGCCACGCCGGCATCAGCGAGCACTTCGCCGGCACCTATCTCGGGGGCGAGGGACCGGGTCACCTCCATGGCCACATCCAGCTCGGTCTTGGGCACGGTGAAGGAGATGTCGGTGGTGCCGTGTTGCGACACGTTCTGGACGATGGTGTCGACGTTGACGTCGCGGTCGGCCAAGGAGCGGAACACCCGGGCCGCAATGCCGGGCCGGTCGGGCACCCCGGTGATGGTGACCTTGGCCTCCGACGTGTCGTGGCTGACGGCGGTGACGACGGCCTGCTCCATGGACGCATCCTCCTCGACGACCCAGGTGCCGGGCTCCCAGGTGAAACTGGAACGCACGTGCAGGGGCACGTGGTGCTTGCGGGCGAACTCGACCGACCGAAGCTGCAGGACCCGCCCTCCACTGCCGGCGATGTCGAGCATCTCACCGAAGCTCACCTTGGGCAGGCGGCGCGCCTCGGGCACGATACGGGGATCAGCGCTGAAGACGCCCGACACGTCGGTGTAGATCTCACACACATCGGCGTGGAGGGCGGCGGCCAGAGCCACGGCCGTGGTATCGGAGCCACCGCGGCCCAAGGTGGTCACATCGCGATCGCCGGAGACCCCTTGAAAACCGGCCACCACCGGCACCCGCCCTACCTCGAGGGCCTCGCGCAACCGGTCTCCTCTGACCTCGACGATCTTGGCGTTGGTGTGGGAAGAGTCGGTGATGATGCCGGCCTGGCTGCCGGTAAAGGACAAAGCATCGATGCCCTGATCAGCCAGGGCCATGCACAAAAGGGCCATCGACACCCGCTCGCCCGAGGTGAGCAGCATGTCGAGCTCACGCGGGGGGCGCACCGAGCTGACGTCGCCGGCCAAGCGCAGCAGGTCGTCGGTGGTCTTGCCCATGGCGCTGACCACCACCACCACCTGATCGCCGCCTCGATGGGTGCGGGCCACGTGGTCCGCCACGGCGCGGATGCGCTCGGCGTCTCCCACCGAGGTACCGCCGAATTTCTGGACCACCAGTGCCACAGCGTCGACGCTACTCACCCTGCCGCACCCCCCGGGCCACGGGGCCGATAGGGTGTCGGGCCGTGCCGAGCGACAAGAGAGCCCGTAAACATGCCGCCAGAGATGCCAAACGGGCCGAGGAGGAACGTCTGCGCAAACGCCAGGCCACCGTGCGCCGCACCGTGGTCATCATCATCGCCGTAGCGGTGGCCATCGGCGTCTTTTTCCTGGTGAAGTCGTCACCTTCCAAAAAGACCGCCGCCACGACGACCACCACGTCCACGACTGTGGCCGCCACGACGACGACGACGGCATCGAGCACGTCCACCACCGCCGCATCCAAGGCCTATACGACGTCGGCCGACTGCCCGACGAGCTTCACCGGGCACCTGAACAAGCCGTCGTGGTCGAGCCCGCCGGCCATGACCATCAACACGGCCGACACCTACACGGCCACGGTGACCACCGACGTGGGCACCTTCGCCATCGCGCTGGACGCCAAGACGGCGCCCACGGCCGTGAACAACTTCGTGTTCCTGGCCGACCAGCACTTCTATGACTGCGTGACCTTCCACCGGGTCATCCCCAGCTTTATGGACCAAGGCGGTGACCCCACCGGCACGGGCGACGGCGGTCCGGGGTACTCGTTCACCGAGCACGGCCCAGCCACGGCCAGCCCGCAGTACCCCATCGGCTCGGTGGCCATGGCCAACTCGAGCCCGTCGGGCGACGCCGACCCCAACACCAACGGCAGCCAGTTCTTCATCGTGACCGGGTCCGAAGGCGAGAGCCTCGCGCCCGACTACGTGCTGTTCGGCCAGGTGACCTCGGGGTTGTCGGTAGTGCAGAAGATCAACAGCGACGGCAGCGCCCAAGGCGTACCTCCCGACGTGCTGCACCGGATGATCTCCGTCACCATCGCCCAGTCATAAAGCCCGCCAACCAGACAGGACACCCCCACCCATGACCGAACCGGCTCCCGCCACCGACGGATCGAGCGAGAAGCAGCAGAAGTTTTCGGGCGAGCCGCCCATGTTCATCGACCCGAACAAGCGCTACACCGCCGAGATGGTGACGTCGAAGGGCACCTTGGTCATCGCCTTGGACCCCATCGCCGCCCCGCGCACGGTGAACAGCTTCGTGTTCCTAGCCCGCTACCACTACTACGAGGGCGTGGTCTTTCACCGCATCATCCCGGGCTTCGTGCTTCAAGGCGGCGACCCCACCGGCCGGGGAACGGGCGGGCCTGGTTACCAGTTCGCCGACGAGCTGCCCGCGGCGGGCCGCTACGAGCTCGGGTCCCTGGCCATGGCCAACGCCGGACCGAACACGAACGGGAGCCAGTTCTTCGTCATTTCCGGTCCCGACGGGATGCGCCTGCCCCCGAGCTACTCGCTCTTCGGCAAGGTGGTCTCGGGCCTCGATGTGGTGGCCACCATCGACGCCATCGGCACATCGTCGGGCAAGCCCAAAGAGACCGTCACCATCGAGTCGGTGACCATCACCGAGGCTGACTAAGCGTCGGCTGAGGGCGCGAGCTAGCGCGGCAAGGCGTCGAACCCGGCCGGCTGGCCGCTCACAAACACCTGCACCTCACCCTCGCCCGACGCCCGCCACGAACCGTCGGGGTCGCGGACCAGCGCGGTGCGCTCGGGCACGCCCACCACGGGAAGGCCGGGGGCGGCCAGGGCGATGGACCGGTGCACTTTTTCGGAGTTCTCGTTGCCGAAGTGAGGGATCACGGCGACCTGTTCGACCATGCCGAGCCCGACCGTCAGCGCCCCGCCGCG
Source organism: uncultured Acidimicrobiaceae bacterium (assembly GCA_963714125.1). GTDB lineage: Bacteria > Actinomycetota > Acidimicrobiia > Acidimicrobiales > UBA8190 > CAWCAW01. Next base: position 51,571 of record OY970234.1, read on the forward strand.
GGGGTCGACCATGGGATCGGTGAGCACCATGGCGCCCGCCGATGACCCGGCCACCACGGCCCCGTCGTGCCATGCCTCGAGCAGGGCGTCCCACAAGAGCGAGCCCTTGAGCACCGAACGCAGGTGCATGGCCGAGCCGCCGCCCAAATACGTGAAGCGGCTGGCCCGCACCACCTCGGCCTTGAGGGGGTCCTCGGCGTCGCGTCGGGTGAGCACCATGAGCCCCACCGCCTGGCCGCCCAGACCGGCGAACCAGCTTTCGGCGGTGCGCACCGCCTTCTCGGGATGCTCGTAAGCGGCTGCCGTCGGCAGTACGAGCACCTCGCGGCCGCCCGACAACGCCAGCAGCTCGGCGTCGAACACGCACCCCGGCTGCCACTCCGCTCCACCCACCAGGGCCAGGGTCCCGCTCATGGCCCGACACTCTAGGGGGGCGGCCTACGCTCCTCGTGATGCCGATTAAACCCCGCACCTCAGGGGTGCCCGCCGGCTACTACGCCGGCAAGACGGCCATCGTGACCGGGGCCGCCTCGGGAATCGGCAAGGCCCTGGGCAGCGCCCTCGTGCAGCACGGGGCCACGTGCGTGTTCGCCGACATCGACGAGGCCGGAGCCAAGGCGGCGGCCGAGGCTGCTTCGGGCGGGGGTTCGGGCGGGGGCGGGGGACGGGGTGAGGCGGTAGCGGCCGCTCTCGACATCACCGACCTCGACGCCTTCACCGACCTGGTGGCACGAACGGCCAGGTCCCACAACAATTCTTCTCTCGACCTGCTGTTCAACAACGCCGGGATCAATATGACCGGACCGGCGGCGGGCTTCTCAGCTGTGCACTGGCGCCGGGCCGTGGACGTGAACTTGTTCGGAGCGGTGCACGGGGTGCTGGCCGCCTATCCCCTCATGATCGAGCAGGGCCACGGGCACATCGTGAATACGGCCTCGCTGGCCGGGCTCATCCCGGGGCCGCTGCTCGCTCCCTACGCCATGGCCAAGCACGGCGTGGTGGGGCTGTCGACGTCCCTGCGCATCGAGGCCGCCGTCCACGGAGTGCGGGTGAGCGTGGTGTGCCCCGGGGTCATCGACACCCCACTTTTGGACAAGGGCAACCCGACTGACGTGCCCGAAGTGGCGGAGGTGCCGAACGCACGGGCCATGCTCGAGCGGGCGGTGGGCAAGGCGGTGCCGGCGGAGGAGCTGGCCGAGGACGTTTTGGCGGGGGTGGCCCGCAACCAGGCTTTCATCGTCGCTCCCGCCCATGCCCGCCGGGCCTGGAGGCTCTACCGCCTGGCCCCTACGTTCCTGGTCGACAAGGGTGCGGCCATGGTGCAGCGAAGAGTTGCCCGGGCCATGGAGCGCACCAGGTGACCGATCAGTAACATTTGCCCATGGCCATCAAGCGCGTGGGAATCGTCGGGTCGGGGATCATGGGTGCGGGCATCGCCGAAACGGCGGCCGTGCACGGCTTCGAGGTGGTGCTGCGGTCAAGGTCGCAGTCCTCGGCCGACGCCATGGTGGCCGGCATGGAGAAGTCGCTTGCCAAGCAAGTCGACAAGGAAAAGATCAGCTCCGGGGACCGCGACGCCGCACTGGCCCGGGTCACCGCCGTGTCCGAGCTGGCCGGGCTGGCCGAGTGCGATCTGGTGATCGAGTCGGTGGTCGAAGACCTCGCCGTCAAGAAGCACTTGTTCTCCGAGCTCGACCGCATCTGCGCCGAGCACACCATTCTCGCCACCAACACCTCGACATTGCCGGTGGTGGAGATGGCCATGGAGACAGGCCGGCCCGACAAGGTGTGCGGCATCCACTTCTTCAACCCGGCGCCGGTCATGGCGCTGGTGGAAGTGGTGCGCCCGTTGACGGCGTCGGATGACACCATCGCCGCCGCGCTGGCCTTCGCCGAAGCGTGCCAGAAGACGCCGGTGGAGGTGAAGGACCAAGCCGGCTTCATCGTGAACGCACTGCTGTTCCCCTACCTGAACAACGCCGTGCGGCTGGTCGAGAGTGGTGTGGCCACCAAAGAAGGCATCGACGCGGCCATGAAGGGTGGGTGCGGATTTCCCATGGGACCCTTCGCGCTGCTGGACCTGGTGGGCCTGGACACCTCGCTGGCCATCCTCGACGCGCTCTACGACGAGTTCCGCGACCCCAACTACGCGGCGGTGCCGCTGCTGCGGCGCATGGTGGCCGCCGAGCTGTATGGACGGAAGTCGGGACAGGGTTTCTACGAGTACAAGCGCTGAGCGCTGTAGTCCGGCGCTGAGGGCTGCGGTGACCGACGAGGGGCGATCGACCCGGGGGCGTGACAAGCCCTGGATGATGCGCACCTACTCGGGCCACTCCTCGGCCCGGGCATCGAACGCCCTCTACCGGACCAACCTGGCCAAGGGCCAAACCGGACTGTCCATCGCCTTCGACCTCCCCACCCAAACGGGATATGACCCTGATGCCCCTGAGGCGGCAGGCGAGGTGGGCAAGGTCGGTGTCCCCGTGGCGCATCGCGGTCACATGGCCCAGCTCATGGAGGGCATCCCCATCGGCGAGATGAACACCTCCATGACCATCAACGCCACCGCGGCGTGGTTGTTGGGGCTGTACGTCGCCCATGCGCAGGACACCGGCGTGGATCCCCGCGTGCTGCAAGGCACCACCCAGAATGACATCGTCAAGGAGTACCTGTCGCGCGGCACCTACATCTTCCCGCCCGCACCGAGCCGGCGCCTCATCGTCGACACCATTGCCTACACGGTGCGCCACGTGCCCAAGTGGAACCCCATCAACGTATGCAGCTACCACCTGCAAGAGGCGGGGGCCACGCCGGTGCAGGAGTTGGCCTACGCGCTGGCCACCGCCATCGGCGTGCTCGACGCCGTGCGCGACTCAGGCAAGGTGGATGTCAGCGAAATCCCCGAAGTGGTGGGGCGTATCTCGTTCTTCGTCAACGCCGGCATTCGCTTCGTCGAAGAAACGTGCAAGATGCGGGCGTTCAATGCTCTGTGGACGCGCATTTGCGCAGAGCGCTACGGCGTGACCGACCCGAAGCTGAGCCGCTTCCGCTACGGCGTGCAGGTGAACTCGCTCGGTCTCACCGAGGCCCAGCCCGAGAACAACGTGCCGCGCATCGTCCTCGAGACGTTGGGCGTGACGTTGTCGCGAGACGCCCGGGCCCGGGCCATCCAGCTACCGGCATGGAACGAGGCCTTGGGGCTGCCGCGCCCGTGGGATCAGCAATGGTCGCTTCGCATCCAGCAGATCTTGGCCTTTGAGTCTGACCTCCTCGAATACGACGACATCTTCGAAGGGTCCAAGGTCATCGAGGCCAAAACGGCTTCGTTGGCGGAGGCGGCGTGGACCGAGCTCACCGACGTGCTCGCGCTGGGCGGGGCCTTCGAGGCCGTCGACGAACTCAAGGGCCGCCTCGTGGCCAGCCAGTCCGAGCGCGTACGACGCATCGAGACCGGCGAGCTCCAGGTGGTGGGCGTGAACTGCTTCACCACCACGGCACCGTCGCCGTTGACCGACGGGGGTGACGGGGCCGCCAACATCTTGAAGGTCGATCCGGCCGAAGAAGCCGAACTGCGGGCCGAGGTGATCGCCTGGCGCGCGCAGCGCGATCGCAGCGACGAGGGAGCGAACGCGGGTGCCGCCGCCAAGGCGCTCGATGCCCTGCGCCGTGCCGCTGAGGACGAGTCAGAAAACATCATGCCGGCCACCATCGCCTTCGCGCATGCGGGGGGGACGACGGGCGAATGGGCTGGGGCGCTCCGTTCGGTGTTCGGCGAGTACCGGGCCCCGACGGGAGTGTCCGGCGGCATCGGCCATCGGGGCGCCGAACTCAACGGCGTGCTGGCTCGAAGCCGGGCCATGGCCGCCGAAGGTGGGGGACCGCCGCGCTTGCTGGTGGCCAAACCCGGGCTCGACGGTCACTCCAACGGCGCCGAACAGATCGCTGTGGCGGCGCGCGACGCCGGGTTCGAGGTCATCTACCAAGGGATCCGTTTGAGTCCCGCCGAGATTGCCGCGGCCGCTCGCGACGAAGACGTCGACGTGGTGGGCTTGTCGATCCTGTCGGGTAGCCATCTCGAGCTGGTGCCCGAGGTCATCGACCGACTGCGCGCCGGTGGCGTGGACGCGCCGGTGGTGGTGGGCGGCATCATCCCACCCGAGGATGCCGAAATATTGCGGGCCAAAGGCGTGGCCGCCGTGTACACGCCCAAGGATTTCCAGCTCAGCCACATCGTGGACGATCTCGTCACCCTGGCCCAGCAACATCGAGCTGCTGTCGGGGCCTGACGGGGCTGTTCGGCCGGGGCTACGGCCGCCGGGGCTACGGCCGCCGGGGTGCTGTCGCTGGGTCTCGGTTTAAGCGGTCCAGGGCCGGTCGCGACGAGCCGGACTCGGCCGGGCCCACCACCGCCCACTGAAGCGCCACGACGCCGAACGAGGCTGGCGCTTAATGGCGGGGACCGGTCGGGGCCACGCCTCTTCGACGGCGGCCACAATGGCGGCCAGCACTCCCGGTTCGGGGGCAGGACGCACCGACGCCACGATGGGCGCATCACTGCGGGGTGCCGCCTCCAGCGCCTCGGCGGGCGTTGCGGCGGGCGTTGCGGCGGGCGTTGCGGCAGCCTCTGCGGCGGTCGTTGCCGCGCTGGTCGTCACAGCGGGACGTTCCCGTGCTTACGCCGGGGAAGCTCCTCGCGTTTGGAAGCCAGCATGCGCAGGCTGCGTACGAGGACACGCCGGGTTTCGGTGGGGTCGATTACGTCGTCGACGTAGCCGCGCTCAGCCGCCACATACGGATTGGCGTAGCGCTCGGTGTACTCCTCGACGAGTTCGGCACGACGAGCAGCGGGGTCGGCAGCTTCGGCCAGCTCGCGCCGGTAGACAATTTCGACGGCGCCTTGCGGCCCCATCACAGCCAGTTCGGCCGATGGCCAGGCAAAAGCGAGATCGGCACCGATCGACTTGGAGTTCATGACCACGTAGGCACCGCCGTACGCCTTGCGCGTGATGACCTGGATGCGGGGCACCGTCGACTCGCAGTAGGCGTACAGGAGCTTGGCACCGTGACGGATGATCCCCCCGTATTCCTGGTCGGTACCAGGCATGAAGCCGGGAACGTCGACGAAGGTAACCAGGGGAATGTTGAAGGCGTCACACGTGCGCACGAAGCGCGCCGCCTTCTCCGCGGAGTCGATGTCGAGAACCCCGGCGAGGACGGCAGGCTGGTTGCCGACGATCCCCACCACCCGGCCGTCGATGCGGGCGAAGCCGCAGGTGATGCTCATGGCCCAACGTGCGTGGACTTCGAAGTAATCGCCGCCGTCGACCACCGAAGTGATCACCTTCTTCATGTCATACGGCTGGTTGGGCGACCCCGGCATGAGGTCGACGAGCTCAGGCGTACCGCGGTCGGGGTCGTCGCCGGTGTCGACGATGGGCGGCTCCTCCAAGTTGTTGGAGGGCAAGAAAGACAGCAAGTACCGAACATCGTCGAGACAGCTGCGCTCGTCGGGAGCGACGAAGGTGGCCACCCCGGACTTGGTGGCATGGCTCATGGCCCCACCGAGCTCCTCCAAGGTGACGTCCTCACCGGTCACCGTTTTCACGACGTCGGGACCGGTGATGAACATGTGGCTCGAGCCGTTCACCATGAAGATGAAGTCGGTCATGGCGGGGGAGTAGACGGCACCGCCGGCACACGGGCCCATGACCACGCTGATCTGAGGGATGACCCCGGACGCCTCCACATTGCGATGGAAGATGCCGCCGTAGGAATGCAGCGAGACCACGCCCTCTTGGATGCGGGCACCGGCACCGTCGTTGAGACCGACCATGGGTACGCCCAAAGAGGCAGCCAGGTCCATGACCTTGTGAATCTTCTCGGCGAACACCTCACCCAGCGCGCCCCCGAAGACGGTGAAGTCCTGGCTGAACACGCACACCCGGCGACCTTCGACGGTCCCGAACCCGGTGATCACCCCGTCGGTATAGGGACGCTTGTCCTCCAACCCCATCCCATGCGCCCGGTGGCGAGCCAGCATGTCGAGCTCCTGGAACGAGCCCTCGTCGAGGAGGTACTCGATCCGCTCTCGCGCCGTCATCTTCCCCTTGGCGTGGTGCTTCTCCACCGCGTGCGGCGCGCCGGCGTGGAGGGCTTCCTCCTTGCGCTCCTTGAGCTCGTTGAGACGCTGGGACATGGGGTGATCCATAGGTCGTGAGGCTACCTGAGCCCTGGCGCCTCGAGCCCACGGGCACGCCTGCACCCTGCCTCGACTCGATGCACCGCAAGTTTTCGTCGGGGGGCCGTTGTCCTTGCCAACGAGGTGATGGCCCTCGGTGGCCCACCGAACAAACGACGGCGACGGACGCTGAACTGATGGGGGAGGTTGGCGGCGATGGCACAACTCGAGGTTCACGAAGTTTCGGTCCGCTTCTGCGACGTCAGGGCGCTGCGCGGTGTCGACCTGACCGTCGCCGAGGGCACAGTGACGGGGCTCATCGGGCCCAACGGCGCTGGCAAGACCACGTTGTTCAACGTCATCACAGGGCTGCAACGGCCCCAAAGCGGACGAGTCGTGCTCGACGGCCACGACATCTCAAAGGTGGCTCCGCATCACCGGGCCAAGCTGGGAATCGCCCGCGCCTTTCAACGCTCGGAGGTCTTCGGGTCGCTGACGGTGCGGGAGAACATCTTCGTAGCGGCCGAAATCTGCGGCCGATGGGCTCGTGACGGCTCCGATGCGCGGCGTGTCACCGACGACGTCATCGGCGAGATCGGGCTGCGAGCCGTGATGCACAATCGCTGCGACACCCTCCCCCCCGGGCTGGCCCGGTTGGTTGAGGTGGGTCGGTCCCTCGCCACAGGTCCGCGCGTCTTGTTGTTGGACGAACCCTCATCAGGGCTTGATCACAACGAGACTGACGAACTGGGCGCGCTTGTGCGTCGCCTGGCGGCACGGGGCGTCGCCGTCCTTGTCGTGGAGCACGACGTGGAACTCGTCATGTCGGTGAGCCGCCAGATCCACGTACTCGACTTCGGTCGCATCATCGCCACCGGCACGCCGGCCGAAATTTTGGCCAACCCGATTGTGCGAGCCGCCTATCTCGGTACGGACGGTACGGACGGTGTCACCGGGACCGACAGGGCGGCGATCGGGAAGGACGTTGGTGCGCTGGTCTGAGAACCACGTCAGGTCGGCTCTGCCGGTGCCGGACGCCCTCGTTGAAAGCCGATGCGGGCGACGTCACGGCCGGTGGGTGAGAGTGACTCAGTTCTCCTGGACGAGCTCGATCAACGTGCCGAAGGCGCCTTTGGGGTGGACGAAGGCGACCGTCGTGCCGCGCGATCCCGGACGCGGTGATTCGTCGATGAGCCGACCCCCGGCCGCACGCACGGCTTCCAGCGCCACGCCGCAGTCGGTCACCCGGTAGCCGACGTGGTGGAGACCGTCGCCGTGACGCTCCAGAAACTTGGCCACCGGCGAGTCGTCGCGGGTGGGGCTCACCAACTGGATGAAGGAATCGGCCACGGCGATGAGCGCTTCTTCGACGCCATCGGATTCGATTCGTTCGCGATGGGTCACTTGGGCGCCGAAGGTACCGGCGTAGTAGTCGATGGCGGCGTTGAGATCGGCGACGGCAATGGCGACGTGGTCGATTTCGGTGAGAAGCATCTCGCCGCTCATGCGTGGTGCCTCCGGAACAATCCGATGCGGTCGACGCCCACCTTGTCGCGCAACTCGGGATCGTCGATGCCGAGGCCAACGGTGGGGGCGAGGCAGAGCACGCCGATCTTGCCCTCGTGGAGGTTGTGGTGCACCTGGTACGCCGCCTCCCCCACGTCCTCCAACGGATACAGAGCGGACAGGGGCGGGAGCACCTTGCCGTCGCAGATGAGCTGGTTGGCGTCCCACGCCTCGCGGTAGTTGGCGAAGTGCGATCCCTTGATGGTCTTGAGCTTCATCCATAGGTGGCGGTTGTCGTACTCGATCATGTAACCCGAGGTGGCCGCGCAGGTGACGATGGTTCCGGCCCGCTTGCACACGAAGACCGAGGCCCCCATGGTCTGGCGTCCGGGATGCTCGAAGACGATGTCGGGGTCCTTGCCGATGAGTTTGCGGACGTCTTTGCCGAACCGGCGCCACTCGGACTCGTCCTGAGTGTGCTCATCGGCCCAGAAGCGATAATTCTCGGCCCGGCGGTCGATAACCGCCTCCACCCCCAAATCGTGCAAGAGCTCGACCTTGGCCTCCGACGACACCACCCCGATTGGGGTGCCTCCGCCATTCAAAACATGCTGCACGGCGTAGGCGCCCAAGCCACCCGACGCCCCCCACACGAGCACGCGGTGGCCTTGTTCCATGGCGGCGCCGTTGCGCGACACGAGCATCCGGTAGGCCGTCGAGTTGCACAAGGCGTTGACGGCGGCCTCCTCCCACGTGAGATGAGCCGCCTTGGGCATGATCTGATTGGCCTTCACCACCGCCAGGTCGGCCAGGCCCCCGAAGTTCGTCTCGAAGCCCCAGATGCGCTCGTTGGCGGCCAACATGGAGTCGTCGTGGGCGGAGGGGTCTTGATCGTCGACGTAGTTGCAATGGATGACGACCTTGTCGCCCGGCCGCCAGTTGCGCACCATGGAACCGACCTTGAGTACGACCCCCGAGGCGTCGGACCCGACCACGTGGTACGGCAGCGCGTGGCGCGCTCCCCACACGCTCTCCTTGCCCAGGCGGTCGAGAAAGCCGAAGGTGGGTAGAGGCTCGAAGATCGAGGTCCAGACCGTGTTGAAGTTGATGGCCGACGCCATCACCGCCACATAGGCCTCGTCGGGGGCGAGCTCGGGGACGGCCACCTCCGACACGTGCAGCGACTTGCGGGGGTCCTTGTCGGCCGACTCGACGCCGTCGAACATGTCGACCTCGTCGCGCCGGACAAAGGCAGCCCGGTAGCTCTCGGGGAGCGCCATGGCGGCCAGCTCCTCGCCGCCGGCCCCGGCCAAGATGGCTTCACCGATCTGTTGCATGGCGCCCTCCGCCGTCTTCCCCGGTGGGCCCGCCGTCTGGCGGCCCGACATCGCCCGTGCAGGTTACTGCTCGGAAACAAGACGCCCCGGCGGGCCGTAGAATGGCGGCACCAGGCGGCCAGTGGTGGGCGCCGGAGCTTTCGGAGGTCTCCCCATGTCCGGTTCGGTCATCGTCGCCGGCGCCCGCACCCCCATCGGCAAGCTGTCAGGAGCCTTGGGCGGGTTCAGCGCCATGGACCTGGGTGGCCTCGCCATCGCGGCGGCCCTCGAGCGCGCCGGGGTAGCCCCTGACGTCGTGGACTACGTCTTCATGGGCCAGGTGCTCCAGGCCGGCCAGGGTCAGATCACGGCCCGCCAAGCCGCCGTTAAGGGGGGCATCCCCATGACGGTCCCGGCCACCACCATCAACAAGGTCTGTCTCTCGGGGCTCAACAGCATCTACCTGGCCGACCTGCTCATCGCGGCTGGCGAGGCCGAGATCGTGGTGGCGGGAGGCATGGAGTCAATGACGCAGGCGCCTTACCTTCTTCCCGGGGCGCGGGCCGGCTATCGCCTCGGCGACGGGACCCTGGTGGACTCGATGATGTACGACGGCCTCTACTGCCAGTTCGACCACTGCGCTATGGGACTCAGCACCGAGAAGTACAACAAGGTGGCGGGGATCAGCCGCGAGGCGCAAGACGCCTTTTCGGCGACGTCGCATGAGCGCGCCGCGGCGGCCATCAAAGACGGGCGCTTCGCCGATGAGATCGCGCCCGTGTCGGTCCCCCAGCGCAAGGGCGACCCCATCGTCGTCGACACCGACGAAGGTGTCCGCCCCGGGACAACGGCGGAGTCCCTCGGCGCGCTGAAGCCCGCCTTCGACAAGGAAGGCACCATCACGGCCGGAAACGCCAGCCAGATCTCCGACGGCGGCGCCGCGGTCGTGGTCATGTCGAAGGCCAAGGCCGAGCAGCTCGGTGTCACCCCTCTGGGTGAGGTCGTGAGCTACGGCCAGGTGGCCGGCCCCGACGCCTCGTTGTTGCTGCAACCGGCCAACGCCACCCGGGCCGCCCTGGCCAAGGTGGGCAAGACGACGAAGGACGTGGACCTCTTCGAGATCAACGAGGCCTTCGCGGTGGTGGGCCTGGCCTCGATGGCCGAGTTGGGCATCACCGACGAGGTCACCAACGTCAACGGCGGTGCCATTGCTCTGGGCCACCCCATCGGCATGTCCGGCGCCCGTCTAGCGCTGACCTTGCTCCTCGAGCTTCGCCGCCGCGGCGGCGGTCTTGGGGCCGCCAGCCTGTGTGGTGGCGGCGGTCAAGGCGACGCTCTTTTGCTCCGTACCCTGGCCTGATCCCGACCTGACGCTGGCCTGACCAGGCTCGTTCGGGCGGCCTCGCCGGGCAACTCGCGGGGCTCCCGGTGCAGCTCGGGAAGTCCCGAGAACGGCCGTCACACCCCGGTACTATCAATCGATCCCATGATCGTTCGTCGGGGCGCCGAGCAGGCGCGCGAGTGGTGGCGTCGATGAGCGGACGCCGCAAGCCCACCTCTACGTCGGCCTTCGGCGTGGGAAGGCGCGAAAGCCACGACGCCAGCACCTTCTACGCCCGCTTCAACGCTCCGGTGCTCTCCGACGACGACGCCGTGACGCACTCTCCGGTCACCAACAAGCTGGTGCAGGGCGACTCCCGCAAGATGAATGAGATCGACGACTCGTCCGTCGCCCTGGTGATCACTTCGCCGCCGTACTTCGCAGGTAAGGAATACGAGGAGGCCCTCGGCCAGGGGCACGTGCCGGCCAGCTATCTCGACTATCTGCAGATGCTGACCGACGTCTTCGCCGAGTGCGTGCGCACGCTCGAGCCCGGTGGTCGCATCGCCGTCAATGTGGCCAACTTGGGTCGCAAGCCGTATCGCTCGCTGTCGGCCGACGTCATCGGCATCCTCCAGGACAACCTCGGTCTCCTGCTGCGCGGCGAGGTCATCTGGCACAAGGCACGCGGCGCCAACGGCTCGTGCGCGTGGGGATCGTTCCTGAGCCCCACCAACCCGGTGCTGCGCGACCTGACCGAGCGCGTCGTCATCGCCAGCAAGGGCCGCTTCGACCGGGCCGTGCCCCGCAGCCGCCGTCAACGTCTCGGGCTCCCCGCCGTTGGATCGATCTCCAAGGACGAGTTCTTCGAGGCCACCACCGACGTGTGGGAGATCCCCGCCGAAAGTGCACGCCGGGTGGGCCACCCCGCCCCTTTCCCTGTCGAGCTGCCCCTGCGCCTCATCGACCTCTACACCTTCGTCGACGACCTCGTCCTTGATCCCTTCATGGGCTCGGGCACCACGGCAGTGGCCGCATTGCGCAGCGGACGGCGTTTCGCCGGCTACGACACCGAGTCGTCCTACATCGAGATCGCCGAGCAGCGCATCGAGTCCGAGCGCGACCTTCTGCTCAATGCGCCGACGCCACCGTCGCCGCCGGCGGGCGCCAGTGCTGTGCAGGTCGCCCGCGACATGCTCCAAAGCTGCGGCTTCAAAGATGTGCGAGACGACGTCAAAGGAGGCGGCGTCGTACGAGCCGACCTGTCGGCCGTCGATCGGCGCGGCATGACATGGCTCTTCGACGTGTGGGGGACCATCACCAATGGGGGCAACGGCCTGCGCCGCACCGACACGCTGTGGAAGGCCCTCGGCAAAGCCGCGCTGATCCACGCCGCCCAACCCGACTCCCCTCTCGTGTTGCTCACCACCGACGTTCCCAGCCCGCGCAGCCCCGGCGAACGGGCGTGGCGCTCGCTGGCGGGCGGCGATGACGGTGGCGCGCTGGCGGTGGTCACCGACGTCATCGACATGAGCTCCGAGGATGACCGAGCCCGCCTGACACGCTATGCTCGGCGCGGCGTGGGTCGTGGGTAGCGAGGGCATTGCCTGACGACCGCACCATGGTCACCGAGCTCGCCACGGCGTTGGGGACCTTGCCCCACGACACCGTGGGCGCGGCCCTCCACGCTCGGCCCGGCGAGTTGCGCGTGGACGACACCACCTGGGTGAGGCTGGCCGCACTGCACGGCGCCGGTAGCTACGCCGCCGAGTTCGCCGGCGCCTTCGCCAACGGACGCGCCTTTCTCCACGCCGCCGACGGGTTGCGGGGTCGTCCGCCCCGGTTGGTGGAGTGGACCGGAGGACGCCGGCCCCCGGGCGACGAGGTTGCACCCGTCGACCTGCGCATCGACCACGTCTACCTGGTGAGCTGCAAGTACCTGTCGCGCGTCATCGCCAACCCGTCCCCGGCCCGCCTATTCGACGGTCTGCTCGTCACCACCACGCAACGGGCGCAGACGGACTGGTACGAGCTGGTCGCTCCCGTTGAGTACCGCCAGCTCTACGACGCCTGTCGACGCGTCGCCGAAGTTGCGGGTGTCCCGGGAGTGGACGATCTTCCCGACGATCCCGCCCACATGACTTCGGATCAGCGCAAGCAACTGCGCGACGCGCTGCCGGGCCGGTCCTATCCGTCCGACGAGGCCCAAGAGGCGTACCGGCGGTTTTGTGACGCCGTGGCGTCAGCTTCGGCGCAGCGCTGGCGAAACAACGCCGAGGGCAACCCCGCCCAACAGCGGCTGTTGTGGCGTCTACTGCGCATCGGCAACGCGCCGTACTTCTTGTTGGGCGCCGATACTCGGGGACAGCTGCGACTGCGCATCGCCAGTGCGTGGGACTGGCGCCAGGCTTATCGGTTTGTCGGACTCGACATCGCGGCGTCTAGCGCCGGGCAGCCCCAAGTCGACTTTGCCGCGACGTATGTCGACCGGCACAGCTCGGCGCGTCACACTGTCCGCGGCCATGTGGAAGTGCGCTGGAGCCATGGGCGCTTTGCCCATCCGCCCGAGGCCAAGGTCTATCTCGATACTCCCACCGACGAGCTGCCGGGGTACTTTCCCCTCGAAGAAACGGCGGCGCAGCAGCCCGAGCTGTGGGGCTGAGGTCTGCCGCTGCCGCTGCGGCTGAGGCTGCGGTGGTGGCCGGTTAGGTCAGGCGTCGACTTGGCGGCGGCCCTCAAGTGCTCTACCCAGCGTCAACTCGTCGGCGTACTCGAGGTCACCCCCCACCGGCAGTCCACTGGCGATGCGCGTGGTGGTGATCTCGAAGGGTTTCAACAGACGGGCGACGTACATGGCGGTGGCTTCGCCTTCGAGGTTCGGGTTCGTGCACAAGATGACCTCGGTCACACCCTCGGGCTCAAGTCGCTCCAGGAGCTCACGCAGCTTTAGCTGATCCGGCCCGATCCCTTCGATGGGATTAAGGGCGCCGTGCAACACGTGGTAGCGGCCCTTGAACTCATGGGTCTTCTCCACCGCCACGATGTCACGCGGGTCCTCGACGACGCACAGAAGTGCCCCGTCGCGGCGGGTGTCGTTGCAGATGACGCACAGCGCGCCTTCGGCCACGTTGAAACACCGCGGGCACAAGGTGACGCGTTCTTTGACGGCGACGATGGCGTCGGCCAGTCGCATGGCGTCTTCGGGCGCCACCTTCAGGAGATGAAAGGCGATGCGCTGCGCGGACTTGGGACCAATCCCAGGGAGACGACCCAACTCGTCGACGAGCGACTGGAGCGGGCCGGCGAAGGCCGTCACACTTCCTCAGCGCCCGGAAAGGCCAGCTTGAGCCGCTGTTCCGGCGTAGGTCCGGCGCCGGCGAGCTCGGTCTCCGCCGCCAGCACGGCAGGATCGAGAAGGTCCGGCTCAGGTTCGTCGATGGCAGCGGGGGCGCCCTGAACGGGAGCATCCGCTCGGGTGCTTGCTACCTCGGCGGTGCGGGCCACGCTGCTTGCCTTGTCGGTGCCCCGACTACGGGTGCCAGCGGTGCCTTTGGCGTCGGGGGTTTGCTTGATGTCGGCGGCGGCCTTGGTGTCGGTCCCACTATCACCGGCAAGGTCACCGGCGACGGCGCCAGGAACGTCCTTCTGACTCAAATCATCGACGACCTCGACGTCGTCGCTGACGGCCGGTCGCGTCGCTTCTTCGTCCACCACCAGCCGCAGGGGAACGGGCCGCCCGAAATGCGTCCCGAGAGCGCGCTCGACGTCGATGCGGACGTCCTCGCAATAAGAGCGATGCGTGTCGTTGGGGAGGGCGAACACCGCCGTGCCGTTGTCGACGGCGACGAAACGTCCCACTCGGAACCGTGCCCGAGCTCGTCCCGGCAGCGATGCCAAAAGGCCGTCGCCCCAGGCCTGCACCAGTTCGTCTCGAGAAGGCATGGCCGATTCGTTCCGAACCCCGGCCGTCGGCCCGGTTGCCACGCTCGTAGTCAGCAGCGGGACGGGAGCCTCGGATTCGGGCCTCACGCTGGCCGCCCCCGCCTTGGCCTGGCGACGAACGGCGCCGAGCGAACGTCGGGCCAAGTCCGGACCCGAGGGTGCACCGCCGGGGGGTACTCCTCCAGCGGCGGGCGCATTGGCCACGGCGGCAGGGGCGTCGGTCTTCACCTCGGCCACGGTCACAGGCGGGGTCGGAGCGCCGGCAGTGGCGGCAGTGGCGGCAGTAGCGGCAGTGGCGGCGCCTTTGGGCGGGCTTCCAGCGACAGCGGCGGGAACCCCACCGGCGACCACACCACGCTCGAGGCGCTCGATCCGCTCCAGCAGCGCCGCCGGTGAGTCGTCCGCCTCGGGGTGGGTAAGACGAATGAGGGCGACTTCGAGGTGCACGCGGGGATCGGGCGAATCGCGCATGTCGACCTGGGCCCGGCCCAGTGCCTCCATGGCTCGCACCAGTCCGGCCAGGCCGATCCGAGCCCCTACGTCGGCCACTTCGGTGCGCTCCGATCCGGCCAGTTGCACCAGCTCGGGAGCGACGGTGGCCAAGAACCCCTGGCGCAGATAGTCCGACAACTCGGTGGACAGTCGTTGGGGATCGAGCCCGGAGATGGCGGCCCGAGCCACGAAGGCCAGGGCACGGGCGGTGTCGCGCTCGGCCAGCGCCTCGCCAAGCTCAGCGAGCTCGAGCTCATCGTCTCGAACGCCGCCGGCCGCCGCCACCTGGTCGAGAGCGGACAACGCATCGCGTGCCGATCCCCGTCCCCGTCGGACCGCCGATTCCACCGCTTCGTCACTGAGTTCGAGCCCTGCGCTGTCGCGTACGCCGCGCAGGAGCCCGGCCAGGACCTCCGGACCAAGAAGGTGGAACTCGTATTGCTGGGTGCGGCTGCGAATGGTGGCCAGCACCTTCTGCACGTCGGTGGTGGCCAGCACGAAGACGACGTGGCCGGGCGGCTCCTCCAGGGTTTTCAGCAACGCGTTGGAGGCCGCCGTCGACAGCATGTGGACCTCGTCGACGATGTAGACCTTCCAGCGGCCCGGCGTACCAAGCGCGGCATGGGAGACCAGGTCGCGCATGGAATCGACCCCATTGTTGGAGGCGGCGTCGAGCTCGTGCACGTCGAGCGAGCTCCCGCGGGTGATCTCGACACACGAGTCGCACACGCCGCAGGGCTCACCGTCGACAGGGGCGGCGCAGTTGAGCGCTTTGGCCAAGATGCGCGCCGTCGACGTCTTGCCGGTGCCGCGTGGGCCGCTGAAGAGATAGGCGTGCCCGACGTGCTCGCTGCGCACGGCATTGCGTAGGGCCAGGCTCACGTGGTCCTGGCCGAGGACATCCTCGAAGCGCTGTGGGCGAAAGCGCCGGTACAGCGTCTGGTATGCGGGTTCCCCGCCGTCCGCGCCGTCGGCCACGGGCGCAGCCTACCGGCGGCGGGTCGGCGCCCCGTCGAGGTGGGCGACGGTGATCGGCCCCGGTGATCGGTGCGACGGCCAGGTTGGCTACGGCACACGGACGGATCCGCTGAGAGCTGCTGCCTTCCGGCCCTGACCCGGTTCACGGGAGCCCGTTGCGCAGGACCCGGCCGCCGCACGAACCACCGGCGCCGGCCGTCCGCCTGGGAGACGATAGCCTCCCTGCTCTGCGTAAAGCTCCCGGAGGAGTGCGAGAGCGGCCGAATCGGCACGACTGGAAATCGTGTGACCTGCAAGGGTCCATGGGTTCAAATCCCATCTCCTCCGCCGCCTGGGCCCGGCGACAGTCGGGTCCTGTCGTACCGTGACGCCGTGTCTGTGACCACACCTGAGCCCCTGGACGACACCTCGGCGATGCGACTCGCATTGGCCGAAGCGGCCGCCGCCGGGGTCCATGGCGACGTGCCGGTGGGCGCGCTGTGCATCGTCGGCGGACAGATCGTGTCCTCTCGTCATAACGAGCGCGAGCAGCGAGGCGACCCCACCGCCCATGCCGAGATCCTCGCTCTGGCTGATGCGTCTCGAGCGCTGGGGACGTGGCGACTCGGGGAAGTCACCTTGGTGGTGACCCTCGAACCATGCCCCATGTGCGCAGGTGCGCTGGTGGCGGCTCGGGTGGGACGGCTCGTCTTCGGCGCCGCTGACCCCAAGGCAGGGGCGTGCGGGTCGCTGTACCAGCTGTGCGCCGATCCTCGCTTGAACCACGAGCTTCCGGTCACCGGTGGCGTGCTGGAGGGCGAGTCGGCGGCCCTGCTGACCGAGTTCTTTGCCGCTCGGCGAGCTGCCCGACGCGATGTCGATCAAGACGCCTGAAATTGGGCGGGTCTCAGGACGAGGCGTGGCGCATGCCAGAATGGTCGATCGGGGTGGCACAGCAAAAACCCTGATGGAGGAGTGCGAGAGCGGACGAATCGGACGGTCTCGAAAACCGTTGTGGTCGCAAGGTCACCGTGGGTTCGAATCCCACCTCCTCCGCTTTGTGATGTCTCAGGACATCGTGGACACCCGAACCCACGACCTGGCCATTCGATCTCGGTCCGGCCGTGGTGTGCATCTCGCGACGAGTTCTGCCGCTCCCGGTGTTACTCAGGAACGGGTGTGACAGACAGAACCACGCCCCACCGCTCGGCGACTCACACAACGCGCACCAGCTACTGAGGCGCCGCTGCCGTCATCTGGGCCAACATCTGTTCAAGTGCGGCCTGGTCTGGCCCTACGAACGGTTGCGCCGTTGGTGTGGCGGCCAGCGAGCCCAGCAGCCGTTCGGTCATGGCACCCGAAGCGGCGGGCAGATGGCTGCTCAACACCATCGTGGGGTTCATCTGGCGGATCAGATTCAACTCCTTGGCGAGCGCGCCGGGGTCGGTGTTGTGGACCCATGGCGAGTCGATTGTCGCCCAGAGGACCTGGCCCTGCCGCAGTTCGTCGTCCGAGAGGTCGTCAGCTCGCTCGGGGACGTCTTCGAGCAGCGCACCAAAACAGTCTGAGCTGAAGAACACGCCCGACTTCTCATCGTGGAAACCGGTCGTAGATGGGTTGTCGAAAACCGGTGGCTTTACGGCGGTGAGGGTGCGCTCGCCGACAGTAATCGCCTGTCCTGGATTCAAAAGGTGAACCCTGTCCATCGGTAAAGGGGCGGACGTACTCAGGCTGCCCACGCTCAGAAATGTGGTGATCACACGGAGCTCCAGATTCTCGGTGAGCAACTGGTGCAGCGTCCCGATGTGATCGAAGTCGGGATGAGTGAGCCAGATCCACTTGAGGTCGGCCGGGTCGATCACCGACCGAAGGGCCGACATGAACTCGTCGCTCTCAACAACTGCTCCGGTATCGACCAGTACCGGCTCGGAACCGTCGAGGACGAAAGCGTTGATGGGGATGAGACCGAAGCCCGGAATCGGGAAGCTCGATGTCAGGACGTCGATGTCGGCTGCGGCTTTGTAGCTGGTGACCATGGTCGTTCTCCTCTGTGATTGGTCGTTGGTCAAGGTTCAAGAATGTCGAGCCCGTGGCTTCGGGCTGCAGCCGCGAGGACTTGGGCGTCTCGTTGCGGAAGATCCGGGGGCGGCAGGGTCAACGTGGTCGCCGGCGATCCACATGTTCGGGTGAAGTCCTCGAATCTCGCTGGAGTGAGCAACAAGAGGAAGCGAGCCTCGGTCGAGTCGACACGGAAGCGGTGCGCAACCATTCGGGGGCCGAATACAAAAGCGCCGGCGGACGCGGCGCGCTGCTCGTCGCCCAGCCAGAAGGTGAGGTCGCCGTCGAGGATGTACCACGCTTCGCCTTCGTGGTGGTGCCGGTGGCCAGGCGAGCCCGAGCCTTGTGGTGCACGCACCTCCGCCACCGCCAGGTTTCCAGACGTCTGGTCCCCGGTTGTCTTGTACGTGAGCAAACCTCCGGAGAACCACAGCGCCTCCCCCGTTTCGGCATCGAGGATGTGGCCACCGGGCGCGACGTTCAGGGTCATGCCTGATCGTTCGCTGGGCTCATGGCCTCGGCGACGGCCTTGAGTTGCTGAAGGGTGTGCCGCATGCCTTCAAGAAGTTCGCGGTGCCGGTTGGTCGGGACGTCGAGTACCCGAGCCCAGACGGGGATCCGCTTGACGTCGTAGGACTCGGTGACCTGTGTGCCGCCGGCGACCGTCTCGAAGCGGTAGCGCCACACAGTGGACTCGTGTCCGCCCTCCTCGGTGACGAAGGCAAACTCACGTCCCGCGTCAGCGGTCAGGATGCGGCCTCGGCGAGACCAGTGCATGAGGCCCCGCGGCCCGCCCCTGTTGTGGCCGACGAATCTGGCGCCTTCAGCCGGCCCGGTAGCGCCCTGCTCCCATTCGACGGCCTGGCATTCGGGACTCCACTCGCCCATTCGGCCCAGGTCGGCGACCAGGTCATAGATGCGCTCAGGGGTGGCCTTGATGACGAGCTCTTCGCTGTCGCTGGTCAGCCACCACCTCTGGTTTCTCGGTGCCATCAGGTCCTCCTCATCGTTTGTCGGGGTGCGGTTGATAAGCTACGGCCATTAGCTCTAGCTGTCAAGCGAAGGACCTGATAATATATGGCATATGACGGGGGCCGAGGCAGAGATCCAGAAGCCCCGACCGCTTGATCGGCGCGCTCGACGTCGTCAGGAGACCATCGAAGAGATCCTCGACATCGCCGAGGACGTGATGGCCGAAGACGGAGTCAACGGTCTCAGCTTGGCGGAGGTGGCGCGCCGCCTCGGCGTGCAGCCCCCCTCGCTCTACAAGTACTTCCCATCGCTCATGGCGGTCTATGACGCCATATTTCTCCGCGGCCAGCTTGAGCACCTCGAGGTCATGCGTCGAGCGATGATGGATGCAAAACCTGGACTGGACTCCTTGACGGCGGGGCTGGAAGCCAGTGGGCGGTGGTTGCTCGCGCACCGGCCGACGGCACAGCTCATGTTCTGGCGCCCCGTCCCGAGCTTTGAGCCCTCCGCCGAAGCCTTTGCCCCGAGTGTCGACATGGTGGCCATCCAGCGCGCCGCTATCGCCGACGCAGTCGCCGCCGGACAACTCGGTCCAGAAGTCAACGCCGATGAGGCCGTGTACCTCCTCTCGACGCTCATCGTCGGGGTACTCAGTCAAGCCATGGCGAATGAGCCCGACCTCGAATGGGGACAGGGTCGATTCACCTCCATGTTCCCGAAGCTGATGGAGCTCTTCGCGGCCGCCTATCCCGTTTCCGCCTCAGGATCGAAGCAAAGCAGCAGAGACCGCTGACTTCTTGGCCCATCGTTCAGATCCGATTCGGTCCCGCCTCAAAAGCGGGAATGATCTGAGGCAGAGGGGTTTGAATGACGACGCTCTACCTGTCCCCCGCCCGAGCAACTCCTTAGGCCACGACGTCCACCGCCACGATTACGGCGTGACTGCCCTTCCTGCGGCGTCGTCAGGGACCGCGATGCGCGCCCGTCGGACGAGCCCAGCGGCCTCATGACTAGACCTGGGAATGCCACCAGCCTTCGCCATCTCGATGACAAAGTCCGTCGCCGCCTTCACGCCATTGATGAACAACGTGTTCTGTTGGTCTTGGGTCAGGTGGAAGTCCGTAGCCGTGAGACCACCGTTGTCCACGAAGATTGTTCGTCCCGCCGTGGTGTCATCGACCTCGTAAGCATCCCATTCGTTCATCATGGTGCGAATACAGTGAATCGCCACCGGGATGGCCGACCCTTGGCACGCTTGAGTAGCTGGAAACTCCGTTTGAAGAGATGACAACTTGATGCCGATGGTAGGCCAACGTGGTGCGCCGTCAGTGCGGTCAAAGGCATCGATCGGGAAGTTGCGCAGCATGCCACCGTCTACCCAAGTGACCGTCCCACCCTCAAAGTGCTGTCGCACTGACTTTCCTCCCGGGGCGGGAATGGTGACGGTCGTCTCCTGGGCCGTAAAGGTCACGGGTTCGAAAAAAAACGGGATCGACATCGACGCCCGCACCGCTGCAATGACGTCCTGTTCTGCGGGGTCGACGCCATAAACGTCGTAGTCCCACGGCAATCGAGCAAGTTCCCCGCGAGTGACGTCCGAGGTGTGCACGAGCAATCGATACGCGTGACCGTCAGGCAGACTCTCAGGGTGGTCGTCGAGTCTGAGGCTCAGATCGCCGAAGTTCCTGATCCCGAGATCGCCTTCAAGAATTGGCTCCAGCCACTGGCGCAGGTAGTCGCCGGAGTAGATCCCCATGTTGTGAGACAAGATGGCGGCGTCAGCCACGGCGCTTCCCACCCTTCCCCCTTGGTGGTCCAGGAAGTGATGGATTCGCCCCTCAGGCATGAACTTGGAGAAGTCCAACGATCCGAGATAGCGACGAAGCTCGGTCATCGGGTGATTGGTTGGATCATTTTTCTGCCTGATCGCCGAGATCAGCGCGGCAGCAATAGCACCGGCACTCGTCCCAGCGATGGCACGAAAGGCGTAGCCGGCTTCGTTGAGTACGAGCACGGCCCCTACCAAGCCAATCCCTTTTACCCCGCCGCCTTCCAACGCGAGATCGGCGATAAGGCGGGGCTCGGCGTCGGGAGGATCGCGCCAACCGTCTTTTGTCCGCAAGATCTCCGATGCTTGGTCGAACTCGCTTTGCAACTGCGGGTCTCGCTGGTAACCGCACAGCTGATTCTCGTCAATCGAGATTGGGACTTCGGCCACAGTGGTTCCTCCTTACGGTCCCGCCGCTTGCTACAGCTAGCCAGCGATGGCATGACCCCGCTTCGTGCGTCGCAGAGAAAAGTCCACACACGAGCGGCGCCGGCAGCGTCCTATCTTCCTGTGACAACAAGAGGTGCAAGAGGTCTCGTTTGATACATAGTCGAACAATAACGCTGGGGGTCGTACCGCTCGGCCGTGGCTGGGCCTATGCAAACGGCGTTTGACGTGGCGGCTGATGACGGGTCTGAATACGTAAAGAAGTTGGGATACCCCTCTACGTGATGACCGTGCCGGTGGCCCGGCCCCGCAGCAGCTGACGCATCCTCACGGCTTGTCACTCAGTGCGTAACACGACCGCGGGCCTAGACCGTATGACCCGGCGTGCTGGCCAAATCGCCACCACGATGGCCACAACCAAGAAGACCGGAATGGTGAGCAGGATCACGGTCAGCCAAAACGGGGCCACGTAGACCAACGGGACCCGGTCGGCAACGCCGGCCCAGGCCCATCGGGCTACCACCACCCCTAGGGGGAGACCGACCACCAACCCCACCGCCGCGATGATGACGGACTGGGAAAACACGACCAGCCGGGTTCCTCCACTGTCGAGGCCGATGGCGCGCAGTACAGCGAACTCCCGACGGCGGGAGCGGCCCGACACGACAAGGACATACGCGAGGGCTGCGATGGCCAAAGCGCCCAGACTGATGCCGAGTAGGTTGGGTAACAGCTCCACATTCTGAAGGTTGATCAACTCCAGAGGGATTGTCGGTGGGTTCACGTTCGAACCCAGGAGCGAGTTCATTCCCCCCAACGCGTTGTCGAAGCGGATGTCCGGATTCGGACCGGGAGGCAAGTTCTGGTACTGCTGCACGTACTCGGCGACGGCCAGCGCCATCGATTCCTCGCCAGCGGACTCCGGGAAGCGCACGACCACCAACTCGTCGGGCGAGGCGGCTGAGTTAGGAGGTACCAGCGCGTCAAACTCGCGTGGGGTCAGCCACAGCCCCTCGTCGAACTCCGAATGCACGTCGGCCGGCAAAAGCGCTTCGCCCACGATGTGCACGCGGGCCTGGTGGGCGACAGTGACCCAGTTCCCAATATGCACACCCAGTAGCTCGGCCGTGCCCGGCCCGATATCGGCTTCATTGTCAGCGTGCGGTGGCCGTCCTCTCAAAGTGGTGAGGGAAATCGGAGGAGACTGCCGTCCGTCATCGAGGACGGAGTAGGCGGGGACACCCACGCCATTGATGTCGACCTCGTCGCGTCGAACAACGGCGAGTGCTGACCCCGGTGCCGCTCGTCCCACCTGAGCGAGCAGCTGCGGTGTCACCGAGGTGGGCGTCAGCGCATCCGGTGGCGGCGCCACGGTGATCCCCCAGCTCACTCCCACGAGTCGAGGATTAGCCAGCGTCGTGCGAATGGCGTGATCCACCGTCAGAGCACTGACGACACCGACCACACCCACGATCGCCCCGACCAGCGCGGGAAAAGTGGGGACACTTCTGCGGCCCGAGCCGCGTTCAATGGCCAACTGGGCGCCCAGCCCGACTGGTAAGGGGGCGTTGCGACGCAGCCACGTCGCCACGACTGAGCTCCGACGCTCCACCTGGCGGACTTCCCGGCGCGCCGTAAGGAGTCCCGTGACCCACGTAGCCCCGACGAGGACGACCAGTGTCACCGCTAGGCCGATTGCGAGGACAAGCCAGTCGGCGTGGATACCGACATCGGGATCGATGTCGCGGGCCTCACCGATAGGAAATAACGGCGACAGCGCGATGGCCCCCACGCCCGCCACCAGCGCAGAGCCCACCACGGCGGGAAGATGCGACAGGACCGCGGCGTTGGCGATGTCACGCCTCGTCATCCCCATGGCCCGAAGCGCACTGGCGTCCTGGCCGACGAGCGAAGCGGACCGCAGGAGCACCTGAGCTACCAGGAGGCCACCCGCCAGCGCTATGGCAGCGGCAAGCATCGACAACGACAGGCGCTCGACGGCCAACGTCGTGGTGACCCGGCGGCTCGCACTGTACAGATCCAGTACGGGCACACCGGGCGCCACCAACGCGTTGGCATCCCGGCGTAGCGCCGCCATGCCTGCCTCGCCGTGGCGGAGCCGAACCATGGCGTTGTCGAGGAGGAACATGTCACTGCGGTAGTGGGCGATCACACCGGGAGATACCAGCGCCCCGGGAGAAAAAAGGAATTCGTCGATGTCGCGCACGACGCCGGTGATGTGCAGGTCCACCTTGGCCCCGAGCGCCGGACCCGAGGTGTCGGGCTGGTTCGGTGCGTAGGCCGTAAAGGGGACCACGTCCCCCACCGTCAGGTGCTCGACCTCCGCCACCTGTTCGTCGACGACCATCTCGTCATCGGACTTGGGGTTGAACATGCGCCCCGACAGGACCACGGGCCGGTCCACCGTGCCCAGCCACCGGCCGTCGTCGGACCCAAAGAGAATGGCGGACTGCCCACCCGTTGTCCCGAACATGAGGTCCCAGGGCGCCAGCTGGGCCACTTCGGGCCGATGTTCGAGAGCGGTCCAGCTGGGGTTAGCGTCGCCGACCTGGCTGGCGAACACCACCGCATCCATGGCATTTGTGGTCGACTCAAGGCGGCTGAGCGCCGTATCGGTACGACGGGCGCCGGCGGCGGCCGCCATGGCCAGGGCCGAGGTGAGTCCGGCCAACAAAGCAAGGACGAGCAGCGACCGCCACCGTCTCCGCATGTCGCTGCCGGCCCAGATAGCTGCGCCGCGCCAAGTGTCCACGAAGGCAACGTACGGGAGGAAGGTCGTGTCTACAAGAGTGCTGTCACCTGCGGTCCAGGCGTGTCAACACGACAGGCACTGGGGTGACGGCACAGGCTCCGATGGCTGGCCCGCCTATGGCAGGCTTTCTAACTCGACCTCAATGAGGGGGCCGGACCGCGCACGGCCACGCCGTCACGCCCGGCGCGTTTGACCTCGTAAAGGGCAAAGTCAGCGTCGTCAAACAGCTGCTCCACCGTGGGTACGTACTGGTCGAGCCCGCTCACGCCAACGCTGACGGTGACGGGGACTTCGATGGCCACCGCAACACTCTGACGAATCCGCTCAGCCAGGGCTACAGCTTCAGATGGCTGGGCGTCGGGCAGAACGATGGCGAATTCGTCGCCACCCAGCCGACCCACCATGTCGAAAGACCGCACGTTGGCACGGAGCACGGCGCCGACGGCGGCCAGCAGTCGATCGCCGACAAGATGTCCGTAGGTGTCGTTGACGGATTTGAATTGGTCCACATCGATCATCATGAGGCTCAAGCGACGGTCACCTCGGAGAGCGCGAGCGATCTCTTCCTCAACCCGCTGACGAAACACGCGGCGAACAGCACACCCGGTGAGTTCATCGGTGGCCGCCAAAAGCGCAATCGTGTCGAGAAGCTGGCGCTCATGTCGTTCAATGCGACTTCGATTCACCGAGGCCGCGACACACAGGACTGAGGCACCGGCGAGAACAGCAAAGAACATGAAGGAACGCTCCTGGGTAATAGCTCCTTCGCTGTCGGTCGTGGCCACTAAGGCCGCGGAGGCAAGGGCCGAGAGCCCGCACAGGGCTGCCGCTTTGGGTGTGAACATGAGTGCGGCATAGATGAGCGGGAGAAAGAGAAGAACCAAGATGGGACTGTTGGGGCCGAGGTCGAGGATCGTCACGCCCGCAACCGCGAATGCGGAGAGGACCGTCCACGCCACCGAGTACGTCGCCCTCCATGGTTTCGAGGCCACCGTCGGCGCCAAGGCGATTCCTAGCAACGCAATGACAAACCACAAGCTGACCACGATCCATAACACCGGCCGGTGGGGATTGTGGGGCGTCAATGCCAGGTAGGCCAAGACCACTACCGTCTCGGCCAGAAAGACGCCAAACCCGATCCGCATGTGGGTGAGCCAGAACCGGCGCTGGGCCGCCTGGCCGCTTTGGGCCTCGGGGGTCACGCTCGCTCGCGTCTCTGTCTCCTCGGATTCCATGCGCGCAGCAGCCCTCTGTGTCCGCCTAGCGGGGGTATCGACCGAAACGACGTGGGAGCTTTAGAAGGGATTGCCCAAAAGCACAGGTGAAATCGGGGAAACAACCCGGGAGACCGGCGGGAACCCCAGCGGGCTCGCAAGGACGGGGCGAAATGCCGCGGGCGGGTCAGGTCCCGCGTCGGAAGTCGACCAACAGGTAGCCGGTGGGCGAGGTGACGTTGCGGGTCATTGAAAGCCGCATGGAGGCGCCCCTGTCGAAGAGCTTGCGACCGCTCATCTGTAGGGACGGGGAAACCACGAGGCGAAGCACATCGACCAGACCTTCTTCGAGAAGCGACTGCGTCAGGCTGATGCTGCCGTGGAGCCCGATGTCGCCGCCCGGCTGTTGCTTGAGCTCGGTGACGAACGAGGCGACGTTCCCCTCCACAACAGCGGCGTGCTCCCAACTCGGGTCCAGGGGGCTGGAGGTCGCCACGAACTTTTGGGTTCCGTTGATGAAACTGGCGAACGGTTCGATCTCACTGGTCGGCCAAAATCGCGCCCAGTCATCGTACGTACGCCGACCCAACAGCACCACGTCCTGAGCGGCGATGACACTTCTGAGGTTCTCCTGCATCACCTCGTCGAATTCGAGGATGAACGCGTCGGGATCCTCGGCCACTCCGTCGAGCGAAAGCAGCTCGTAAGCCACTACATCACGCATCGTCTGATCTCCTTGGTCGATCTCACCGTATAGACGTTCGGCCGTCTCTGAGATTATTTCTCGGGAGCCTCAGTGAGCCCAACGGGCTTCTGCCACACCGACACGTGACTGCGGCTTTCACTGGTGAACGGGGCCCGATGCCAATCGGCCCAGCGTTTTCGCAATCGCAACCCAGCCATGTTGGCCATGAGGTCCAGCTCTGAGGGCCAGACAAAACGGTGCGGGGAGGCGAAGGTTTTGAGCTGACCGTCGATGAGCCACCAGTGACTGGATACGGCGAGCTGGGCCGCCAGGTCATAGTCCTCCACGCCCACATGGTCGGTCGTGGCCACGAAGACGTAGCGGGTTCCCCCCGGCGCAAGCCGCTGGATGTCCGGTATGTAGTTCTCGACGACGAAGCAGCCTCCGGGCGCCAAATGAGCAGCTGCGTTGCCGAAGGCGGCCACCTGCTCTTCCTGACTGGTGAGATTGGTGATGGTGTTGCGCACCAAATAGACCAGGTCGAAGCGGCCGTCCACGGATGTCGTGGCGAAATCACCCACGCGCACCGCTACCTCAGGTCCTCCTTGACGGTGGAGTTCCTCGACCATGGCCACCGACAGTTCGATGCCGGTCACATGAATTCCCTCGACGGGCCAGTGGCAATGCCACCCGCCCGGTCCCAATACCGAACTCCAGGGCAGCGCCGGTGGGGGCTAGGTCGGCGAGGAACTCCACGGCCGGGTCCAGTACATCGGGGCGAAAGAGCTCGGGCCAGAGCCTGGAGTAGTTCCTTGCGATCCACACGTCGAATTGCGTTTCGGCCACGGCAACGAGCCTGGCAACCGGCGCGCCGCCTGGCAAGGGGTTCAACGATTCGGCCCCGGCTAGATCTGCGAAAAGAGCTCCTCGAACCTGGCCTCGTCTCCTTCGTAAGGCGGGTTGGGCCGAGGCCAATGAATCCCGTAGTCGGTGACGCCCGCTTCCTCGTACTGGCCCACGGCGTCGCGTAGCTCCTCGGCCGACCCGAGGCCAGGTTCGAGCTGCACGCCGGTAAGCACCATGCGAGCTATGTCAGACGGGTCACGCCCACATTGCTCACAAGCGTCGTCGAGTTGACGCATCTGGGAACGCACGATTGCCACACCCGCTGAAGCCGCCAGTGGATCGTTGCTCTTGGGATCGCCGGTGGTCACCCACATCTGACCGAATTTCGCGGCCAGTTGCATCCCTCGCGTTCCGGTGGCGGCGATGGCGAAAGGAGTCCGAGGCTGTTGCACGCACCCGGGGATGTTCCGAGCGCCATCGGCTCGGTAGTAGTGGCCGTCGAACGATGTCGACGGTTGGCGAAGCAGGAGGTCGGTGAGCTCCACGAACTCGGCGAACCGTCCGGCGCGCTCACTCGGAGACCACGGGTCATGGCCGAGCACCGCCGCGTCCCATCCTTCGCCCCCGGCGCCGACGCCGACGGTCAGGCGCCCGGCGCAGATGTCGTCCAGGCTCATGAGCTCTTTGGCAAAGAGCACGGGATGGCGGAAGTTCGGCGAAGCCACCAGGGTCCCGAGACGGATCCGGGTCGTCACCATGGCGGCCGCCGTCAAGGTGGGTATGGCCGCCATCCAGGTCGTGTCGCGTAACGACCGCCAGGCCAGGTGGTCATACGTCCAGGCATGGTCAAAACCAAGCTCTTCAGCTCGCGCCCAGCGCCGTCTTCCATCTGACCAGCGTTCGTCGCCCAGGATGATCGCCCCGAACCTCATAGCAACCTCATGAGGGCATTGTGCCGGGTCGAGGCCGCACCGGTACGCACCTTCCCGTGGGCCTACAAGAATGCCCTTCATGCCAAGCTCGTTCGCGCTGGAGACCCAGGTCGAAAGCAGAGGAACCGGCCTCTACGGGGCGAGTATCGCCGAGGCGTGGAATCTCCGACCTTTGCCGCAAGGTGGCCTCGTCACGGCGCTGGCCTTGCGATCGATGGCCGAGGAGCTCGACGACGCCGAACAGAAGCTGCGAGTCCTGCACACGACGTTCGTGGCGCAGGTCACCCACGGGCCGGTAGAGATCCAGGTAGAGGTGCTGCGCCGCGGTCGCTCGGTGTCTCAACTGCGCGCCGAAGTGGCCAACGTCGAGGCGACTCGTGGGCACATCACCACCGCTGTGTACGGAGCTCCACGTCAGGGCTTCAACTTCGTCGACCTCGACCCGCCCCCACCGGTACCTCCTCCTGACGCCTGTCGGTCGTTTCGGGATTCAGTTCCTCCGGGCGTTGAAGGCTTTTCTCCCATGCCGTTTTGGTCTACGCGCGTCGAAGGGCGCTCAGCCCTCGGGCACACTCCCTGGGAGACCTACGAGCCGGGCCGGGCCGAGCGTGTCTTGTGGTACCGCTTCGACGAGCCACCGTTCCTCGAGGACGGGAACATCGATCCACTGGCACTGGTCGTGCTCGTGGACACCATGCCGGGGGCAGCCGGCGAGAGGATCGGCCCACAACAGCGGCCCTGGTTCGCGCCCAGCATCGACCTGACGGTCCACCTCCTCGACGAGTGCCGGTCGCCATGGGTCTTGGGTCATAATCGAGCCCGCCATGCCGGCGATGGGTACGCCTCGGCCGACATGGCGCTGTGGGACTGCGGGCCAGATGGGACCCAAGAGCCGCGGTTGGTGGCTTACGCAACGCAGCTCTTCCTCTTCACGTACCTAAGCTGAGAATTCAACCGCCTACACTCTGGTCGCGTGCGCCCGGAGGACGAGGTTCGTGTCGGCCGGATCAAAAGAGTTCTGAACGAATTCGTCCGACCCCGGCGCCAAGGTCCATCCGTCGCACTCGAAGTGGCCGCCTACCACGTCCTCGGTGAGCCCGTGTCGATTGCCGATGCGTTGGCGGCCGACTTCGAGCCGTTCAACGTCGGCGGGGCGTGGGGCCCACCATGGGACACCACGTGGTTCCGGCTCAGGGGAACGATCCCCGTGCAATGGGCCACAAAACAGGTCGCCTTGGGCTTCGGTATCGGTGGTGCGGGCTCGACAGGGTTCGGGGCCGAAGCGCTGCTGTGGCGAGACGGGCAGCCGGTACAGGGGCTCTCCCCCAACCACCGCGCGCACCTCCTGACCTCCGACGCCTCGGGCGCGTCAGGCGGGGAGGATGTCGAGTTCTTCGTCGAGGCGGCGGCCAACCCACCGTCGCCGTTCGGTGCCAACCCGTGGCCACTACTGCTCCCCGAGCCACACGGTGCCCCGTTGTTCACCCTGCGCCAGGCCGATCTGCACGTCGTGGACCCCGAGTTCGAGGAGTTCTGGCACGACTTCCGGGTCCTCGTCGAGCTGCTGACGGAACTCCCTGACGGCGAACCACGAGTGGCCCGGCTCTGCGCCGGCCTCGACAAGGCCTGCAACCTCCTCGATCTCCCCGACATCTCGGCAAGCTGGCGTCGGGCTCATCCCGTACTCAAGGAACTTCTGGCGGCGCGCGCCGCCCCCACCAACCACCTCGTGAGCACGGTGGGCCACGCTCATCTGGACACCGCTTGGCTATGGCCACTGCGCGAAACCGTGCGCAAATGTGCACGCACATTCAGCACCGTCCTCGACCTCATGGACCGGTACCCCGAATATCGGTTTGTGATCTCCCAGGCCCAGCACCTGGCGTGGATGCGTGACCTGTACCCAGGTCTGTGGGAACGCATCAAGGTGAGGATCGAAGAAGGCCGCATCGAGCCGACGGGCAGCATGTGGGTCGAAGCTGACTGCAACATCCCATCCGGTGAGTCCCTCATCCGCCAGATCTTTTACGGCAAGCGCTTCTACCTCGAGGAGTTCGGGATCGACACCAACGACGTGTGGTTGCCCGATGTGTTCGGGTACTCCGCCAACCTGCCGCAGATCATGAGCCGGAGCGGCATCCGGTGGTTCCTCACCCAAAAGCTCTCGTGGAACCAATACAACGTGCTCCCACATCACAGCTTCCTATGGGAGGGCATCGACGGTTCGCAGGTGTTCACCCACTTTCCTCCCGCTGACACGTACAACGGCAACATGAGCGTGCGCGAGCTTCGCTTCGGTGTGCAGAACTTCAGGGACCACGATCGAGCAACGCGATCGCTCTACCTCTTCGGTTGGGGCGACGGCGGAGGTGGCCCCACGAGCGAGATGCTTGAGTCGGCCCGGCGCCTGGCCGACATCGACGACATGCCGCTGCTGACGATGGAGGGCCCCCGACAGTTCTTCACCGAAGCACAAGCCGAGATGACCGATCCTGCCGTATGGGTCGGCGAGCTCTACCTCGAACTTCACCGAGGCACGTACACGAGCCAGGCGGCCACCAAGCTGGGGAATCGCCGGGCCGAGGTGGCCCTGCGCGAAGCGGAGCTATGGACGTCACTGAGTCCTGGCCTCGAGTACCCCACCCGACAATTCGGGGACCTCTGGAGGCGGCTGCTCCTGCAGCAATTTCACGACATCATCCCGGGTTCAGGAATTCACTGGGTCTACGACGACACGGCCCGCGAGCACGCGCACATTCTGCGCGAGACCGATCAACTCATCGACAGCGCTCTCACCGCCCACGTCGCCGCTATCGATACTGGCACAGCCGGCAATCCAATCGTCGTGTTCAACTCGCTGTCGCACGCCCGCGCCGAGTTGATCACCATCGAAGCATCGCAGGACATCACTGCGGCGGTCGACGGGTCCGGAACTGTCAGCACGGTGCAACGAGACTCGCAAGGCCGAGCCATCTTCGAGGTCGCTGTGCCGGCCTGCGGCTATCGGGTCTACGACTTGGTGGCAACCACGCCGACCGCGCCGACCGCGCCAACTGCGCCGACGGCCTCGACGGCCTCAGGCGCCAACGGCAAGGGGGCATGGGCTGACGGCAGGGTTCTCGAAAACGATCATCTCCGCGTCGAACTTGACGAAGACGGGCTGTTGTCTTCGATCGTCGACAAGTCCGCCGACCGACAGGTCCTGGCCAGCGGGGCGCGAGGCAACCGCTTCCAACTCCACCCTGACTATCCCAACTTCTACGATGCGTGGGACATCGACCGGTTCGCCTTCGACCAGGTGACCAACCTCGATGCCGTTGAGTCTGTAGACGTCCTTGAGCGCGGCCCCCTGCGCTCCGCTATTCGAGTTGTCCGCCAATTCGGGAACTCCCGGCTGACACAAGTCATCCGCCTGGATGCCGGTTCAAAGGCCATCGACTTCGAGACCGACGTGGAATGGCACGAGACGAACCGACTCCTCAAGGTTGCCTTTCCGGTGAACGTGCGCAGCCCCCGGGCGACCTACGAGATTCAACTCGGCCACGTGGAACGCCCGACCCACGACAACACAAGTTGGGATGCCGCCCGCTTCGAGGTGTGCGCCCACAAGTGGGCGGATCTTTCGGAACCTGGCTACGGCGTGGCCCTGCTGAACGATTGCAAATACGGCTACGACGTTTCCGGCAACGTGATGCGGCTCTCCCTTCTCCGTGCCCCCACGTGGCCCGATCCGGAGGCCGATAGGGGCCATCACAGATTTACCTACCGATTACTCCCGCATGCCGGCGATCTGCGCGCCGCGGGGGTCATCGACGCGGGCTACGACCTCAACGTGCCGCTGCGCGTCGCGAGGGCACCTGCTCAGCGCGGAAATGAAGCGTCGGGCGGTTCACTGCTGTCTGTCGACGGGCCCAACGTCGTCATCGAGACGGTCAAGCGCGCCGAGGACGACGCCGGTTCGCTCATCGTTCGCGTCTACGAGGCATGGGGCCAGAGGGGCCCGGTAACGATCCGCGCCCCGTGGACCATTCGACGGGCCGCGCAAACCGATCTTCTGGAACGAGATATCACCGAGCTGCCCGTGCGAGATGCCGAGATCACCATCGACATATCACCGTTCGAGATCGCCACTCTCAAGCTTGAGCCAGCCTGAACGCCGCGGCTCTCGCCGTCGTCTTTGGGTGTACAGTAAAGGGAGGCGCCATGCGGGTGACGCTTAGTACGGACAAGAAGCCTGACCGGCGGTCACCCCGTCCAAACCCAACGCCCTCTCTCTCAGCATTGTGCGAGGAGCACCATATGAACGTTGTTCCGCTTCGTCCCCACATTGGCGCGCCGCAACTTGAGTTTCCCGATGGGGAACACGACGCCGGCGAACTGCCCATGCTGAGGTGCGAGCGCTGCCGGCTGAGCTTCGTCCGGCATCCGTCCATCAGTGACGACGATTCCAAGGCGTGGACGCTGTGCTCGCCGTGCCGAAGCGTGGTGCGGATCAAGGGAATTTCCCGTCCTCGGTGGCTGCGCTCCGTCTCCACAGCCCTTTAGCTTGTAGCGAGGAGCCTCAGCCACATCACGTGCCCCATCTTCACCGGGTGCTTGTCAGTTGGAGAACGGCACGAAGCGCGACGCCGGCGCCGGCAATGTGGGACGACCCTCGATGCCTCCATCGTCGAACAAAGTGACGCGGCGGACTATGGGTCGCCACCAAGGTGCCCCCGCGAAGAGCCGAGAGCCGATCTCGTGTCCAAAGGGTCCGATGACGACTCGTCGAGGAGCGGGCTGATCGGCGAGCTGCCAGCGGTACTCGGCCGAGAATCGCAGGCGCCGCTGCCGGTTGGGGAGAGCGGCATGTGTCGTCAGGCAATGAAAGACGAGCACGTCACCAGGCTCGTAGTCGGTGCTTACCCATCCGGCCTCGACACGATTGAGTGGTCGATACCGCACCCGGCTTGTTCTCTGGCTGCCCGGTTCGAGGGCGAGGCCCCCGAGCGACTGCGGCACGTAGCCCAGGGGCACCCAGCACGTAAACATGTCCTGCACGCTGCGGTAGTCCTTGTGCACGATGTTGCCGGGCTGACGCGGCACCAATGACACCGGGTAGACGACGCGGGGCAATCGCAACGGATAGCAAAATCCCGTGGGCCCGAGAATCTGACCCATCAGGTCGGCGAGCGGAGATACGAACGGGATCGAATTGAAACCGGCGTCGGCCACTATCCGCCGGTAGCCGCCGTCACCGAAGGCGTCGCGCATCTTCAGCGCTCGCACCGGAGCATGCGGTTCCGCCGTCGTCGGATCGGGTCCCGGCTCGGTCCATCCGGCATCTTGGAGATAACCGAGCCCGCGGCGCCCGATGGCACTGACGGCGGCGGGGTCGAGGAGGCCCCGCATGAAGACGTACCCCTGGCTGGCGATCAGGCCGCGCAGCGCCGCTGAGTCGCCGAACAATCCCCTTGAATCCTTGAGCTCCATGCCCCTCGTCAAAAGCTTCACAACTCAAGTATCGGCCTGACCTGTCATCGGAAGGCGTGAGGCGTGTTAGGGGTCCGTTACCTAGGAACGGCCTCGGGGGTCCCTCCATATCTCCTTTGCCCGACCGGGCAAAAGCGATGCACTGCGCTACCTTGGATCTATGGCTGGGACGCCGATCGTTCCCTGAAGATGAGCCTTGGACCTAGCCACCCGTATCCCCACACGTTCTCGCCAGGCTGACGGCCCGGCGACCGATGGCAAGGAGACCGACATGGTCGGCGAAAAGGTTGAGCATTTCCAGGGGAAGAGCAAGGACCCGAGTGCCGTGCAATCCCACATCGAGGAGTACCTCAAGAACGACGGATTCACGGTGACCACGTCGGCTCCAAGCGGCGAAGGCGCCGTCATCCAAGCCAAGAAGGGTGGCTTCCTGCGCGGCGTTGTCGACGCCGATCGCGCCCTGACCATCACGATCACGGGCACCGCCGATGACTTCACCGTGCACATCGGCATCGGCAAATGGCTGGAGCACCTCGGGGTGGCGGCCGTGGAGACGCTTTTGGTTTCCGATCTGTTTCTGGTCGTGGACGTAGCCGAATCGGCGTGGAACCTCGAGATTGAGGACAAGCTGGTCAAAGACCTCAAGGCGTTCGTCGGGTAGAGCGCCTGGCGCGCCTGTCCCGGCGCGACCGCGGCTGGATTTGTAGCATTCAGGCGTGCCTGAAGCTTTCCTTGATGCCACCGCGCAAGCGGACCTCATCCGAGGCGCGGTGGCATCGCCGGCCGAGCTCGTCGAGGATGCCATCAGCCGGATCGAGAAACTCAACCCCGAGCTGAACGCGGTTATCCGGACCCGCTTCGAAGAGGCCCGACGCGAAGCGGCCGGGACTCTCCCGGACGGGCCGTTTCGTGGCGTGCCGCTCGTGCTCAAGGATTTGATTTGCACCACTGCCGGTGAAGAGATGCATGAGGGCATGCGCATCTTGAAAGAAGCCCGCTATGTCGCCCCCGTCGACCAGGAGCTGGCGCGGCGATTCCGAGCGGCGGGATTCGTCGTGGTGGGCCGAACCAACACCCCTGAGCTCGGCATCCTGCCCACCACTGAACCACTCGCCTATGGGCCCACCTGTAACCCCTGGGACACGAGTCGGTCAACGGGCGGTTCGAGCGGTGGGTCCGCGGCTGCGGTGGCATCGGGAATGGTCCCCGTCGGACATGCCAACGACGGAGGCGGGTCTATAAGAATCCCGGCGAGCGAGTGCGGCCTGGTGGGTTTGAAGCCGTCGCGAGGACGGGTGAGCCTCGCACCGGAATGGGGCGACATTATGGGCGGCCTCGTCTGCGAGCTGGCCGTCACACGCTCGGTGAGAGACACGGCTGCCGTCCTCGACGCCGTGGCGGGCCCGATGCCTGGCGATCCTTTTGCGGCACCGGCTTCGGTCACTCCCTACGTGCAGGCGCTGACGACGGACCCCGGTTCACTGCGCATCGGTCTGCAGACGTCTGCCCCCGGAGGTGCCGTCACCACGCATCCTGACTGCGTGACGGCAGCCGAATCGGCTGGTCGGTTGCTGGAGTCCCTGGGCCATCGCGTCGAGTCATCGGTCGTCACCGCGCTCGACGAAATCGCTTTTACCGAGAACTTTCTTCTGGTCTGGTCGAGTGGCACCAGCACGGATATCGATCGCTACTGGCCGGCCAAGCTGGGCCGGGCCATTACCGAGGATGACGTGGAGCCTCTGACGTGGGCACTGGCTGAGTTCGCTCGCCAGTCGTCGATTGGCGACCTCGTCATGGCCCGGCAGTGGCTGCAGGCCTACTCTCGACGGGTCGCCGCTTGGTTCGAGGACTTCGACCTTCTTCTGACACCGACGATTGCCGAGCCACCACCGCACCTCGGTGAATTCGACTCACCCAAGGACAACCCCCTGCACGGCTTGTTTCGTGCCGCCGCCTTGGTGCCGTTCACGCCGCCCTTTAATGTCACCGGGCAGCCGGCCATATCGCTGCCCCTGCACATGAACGGCGACGGACTCCCCATCGGCGTGCAGCTTGTCGCCCCCTATGGACGCGAGGACATCCTGATCTCCGTGGCCGCCCAACTCGAAGCAGCCTTGCCGTGGGACCAGCGGCGCCCTGTCGTCAGCGCCACTTAGCCTGTCTGGCGGCCGTCGCGTGCGACCCGTCCGGCCGCCAAAAGAACTCGCCGGAAGCCGCCGTTTGCCCCGTACAACACGCACCACCCACGTAGGCTGGGATGTGTGTCCGAGGAGTGCGCCGATATCGAGAATCATCCCGTACTTGCCGTGGTGGATGGGAGCTCGGATGCGGACTCGGACCTCAGCTCGCAATCGGCACCGACCGGTGACCATCCCGGTGTAGCCAACCGTCTTTATCGAACAGCACGCGGCGCCGCCACCGATCCTCGTGCACTTGGCGTGTTGCGTGCGATTCCCCGCACGGCTGTCTTTTTGACCCAGGCGAACCGGCGCACCGGCGCCGCGGCAGCCACCGGCGACGACACGGTCATTCCGGTACGCCCCACCGCCGGGCTGGCCGCACAAGTTCTTCTGGACGAGCTCGTCATTGCCATGTTCCGCCATCCACGTCTTTTGCCCCGGGACGAGGACTACGCCGTGGCCGCCGCCGATGTGGCCAAGGCCGCCACGTTGTTCGAAGCGCGGGGCTGGATGGAGAACCCTTCCAGTTACCACCGCCAACCTTCGGTCCCGTCGGATGTGAAGCGAGTACGGCATCAAGTGGCCGGGCTTCGTTATGAACAGGTCTCCTATCCAAGTGGGTGGAAGCCGCATCCCGGTGAGCCCGGGCGCGACCGGTGGCAGGCTCATGGGCCCAACAAGACCGCCCACGCGTGGATGGCCCGCACCACACCGGGACGGGATTCGGGAACGTGGTTGATCTGCGTGCACGGCTTCGGAATGGGCGGCAACCCATTACTCGACCTTCATTCCTTCCGAGCGTCTCAGCTCGTCAGCCAAGGCGTCAACGTGGCCATCCCCGTGCTTCCTTTGCACGGGCCCCGGGCGGCCGGCCCTGCTCGTGGTGAAGGTCTCATGACCATCAACCTCATCGACAGCATGCACGGCGTCGCTCAGGCGGCATGGGACGTCCGTCGTCTGATCGCGTGGTTGCGCCAGAAGCAAGGCGCCCAAAGCATCGGCCTGTTCGGACACTCACTGGGCGGCTATGTGGCGTCTTTGGTCGCCGCCTTGGAAGACGACCTCGACTGTGTGATCGCCGGTATCCCCGTAGTCGATTTGCCCGATCTTTTCCGCCGCCACAGCCCTCCGAACATCGCCCGTCGAGCTGAGTTGCAACACACGCTGGGACCCGAGGCGGACGCCATCCATCGGGTGGTCTCCCCGCTGTCGATGGAATGTCGGCTCCCGCTCGACCGCCGCTACATCTTCGCCGGGCTCGGAGACCGTATGGCGACCTTCGGCCACGCCCGGAGGCTCTGGTTGCATTGGGACCGCCCGGCACTCGCCACCTACTACGGGGGTCACATCGGCTTCTTCTGGTCGGCCACCGTGCGCCGATTCGTCGAGGGAGCCTTGCAGCAAGCGGGATTCGACCTCGACGCGGCCTAACCGGCCATCCTCACGACGCTCAGGGCAGGACGACGACCCGCCCGGTCATGTCGGTATGGATGGTGCACGCGTACGTATAGGTGCCGGCCTGATCAAACGTGTGATACCAGGTCCCGGTAGCTTGGACGGGGCTGGCGAAGTTGGTGAAGGTGACGTTGTGCTCGATGGGGGCGTCTTCCCATTTCCACTCGACGGTCTGCCCGGCGTGGATGGTCACCGTGCCAGGTTCGAAGCTGACGAAATGGAGGGTGACCACCGCGGCCGGCCCGCCCGCCGGCGCCGGAGCCCCTCCCGAACCCGCGCCGTTGAGGGGAACATTCCCCCCGCCACTGCACGCTGACGCCCCCAGCGCCAGGGCAACGAGGACAGGGACCGCAAGACGAGAGCGCCACGACATGGCCGACATCATGCCAGCCCGGCGGCACCTCCTTGGTGAACGGCACCGTCTCGAGTCTCGATCCACCGCTTGAGGCCAGCTGCGTTGGAATGGACGCCATTGAGGGTCTCGAGCTTCTCACGCTGGCTGGGATCCACGTCGCTGAGGTCAGCGGCGAAAGCGGCGTCCAGGGCAGCGGCAATGTCGTCGCCGCTGCGCCACGCCTTTTCGGCCACCGCCGTCCATCGGCGCAACGTTTCCTCAGCCTCGGCCAGTACCGACTGCGCATCGGGCACGAGCCCATAGTGCGCCAAGGCGAGCTGGGAAGGATGGCGCTGTGCGAAGCGGTGGAGCGAGCCGAGCGCCTGGTCAAGGTCGAAGTCGGGCGGGGGCGTCGAGGGCCGCAGAACACCGGCGTCAGGGAGACGAACGCCCACGGCGTCGCCGGCGAAGAGGATCCCACTGTCGGAGTCGTGGAGCGCCAAGTGGTGCTTGGCGTGGCCCGGCGAGTCGACCGTGGTGAGCGATCGCCCCGGGCTTACATGGATCTCCTCGCCGTCAGCGAGCACGTGAATGCGGTCGGCCGGCGTCGGGTCAAGGCGACCATAGAGAGAGTCGAGCAGCGGACCGTAGACACGGGCCGCCGACTCGACCAGACGAGTGGGATCGGCCAGATGACGGGCTCCCTTTTCGTGCACATAGACGGTGGCCGACGGAAAGGCACGGGCCACGTCGCCCACGCCCCCGGCATGATCGAGGTGGATGTGGGTGACCGCCACGCCGGCCAGGTCGTCGGCGTCCACGCCGAGGCTGGCCAAAGCCTCCAGAAGAGCAGGCACCGAGCTCTGGCTGCCGGTCTCCACCAGCACCGGGGCGCTTCCTTGGATCAGGTAGCCGGCCGTGACCCGCTCCCAGCCGCCGAGCAGGGTGTCAATCTCGATCACCCCGGGGGCGATCTCATGGGTCACGAACCAACCTCGATGACCACCTTCACATCATCGGCGCTGCGATTCAGCGCGTCCTGCCAGTTCGCCAGGGGGACACGTCGGCTCACGACCTTGGCCAGCCAGCCCCGGTCGGCCTTGGCCAACGCGTCGGCAGCCGCCTCGTAGTGACGACGGTTGGCATTGACCGATCCCGCCACGGCCTCGTTTTCGAGCACCATCGTCTTGTTAAGCGAGCCGGCGTCAACACCGAGAGTCCGGCCCCCCGAAGACAAGCCGGTGAGACAGATGACACCGTTGGGACCGACGTGCTCCATGGCATCGAACACCAGGGCGCCCACTCCCGTGCATTCGATCACGATGTCGGGATCCTTCACGGCATCCTCGATGGTGCCGGTGTGATACGTCGCTCCTAAACCCTTCACCAGATCCGGCTTGGGTCCTGAGGTCACCTGATCGATGACATGCACGTCGATGCCTCGTTGAACGCCGATGAGGGCGGCCAGGAGCCCAACGGGGCCAGCTCCGGTGATGACCGCCGTCTTGGGGTCCCAATGCGCCCGATTGCCGATGCGCTCAACCTGCTCCCACGCTTTGGCCACAACGCTGGTCGGTTCGAGGAGCACCCCCAGGATTCCGAGTGTGGGGTCGACCTTGACAACAAAGTCCGGGGTGATCCGGTAGCGCTCGGAGCAGTAGCCGTCGTGCTCCTTGATGCCGCGCTCGGTGTAGCGACCGTTGCGACAGAAGTCCCACTCTCCCACCGCGCAGTTGCTGCACGGAACGGGATCTGGACGTCGCACGATGCCCACGACCAGGTCGCCGGCGACAACATTCCCGCCGGCGGGTGCCTCGCGCACCCGGCCCAACGATTCATGCCCGAGAATCAGTCGCTCTCGCCCCGGTGGCGGCCACCCATATGCGCCCGAGACGATCTCGGCATCGGTACCGCACACCCCTATGGCCAGGGTGTCGACCAGGACGGGACCATCCTCGATAGGAGGTTCGTCGACGTCGTCGAGTCGGGCGGACCCCGCCTTTAGCGGCACAACGGTTAAAGCCTTCATGTCCTGGGCCTCCTCGTGCGGGGGACAGCTACGCCCTTCGTCCACTGGCGATGATGTTGGCGGGCGGCAGCACCTGCCGCGCCGCTCTTGGCGGCGTCGTCCACCTCGGGGTGACCGCTCAGGTTCAACGCCGAGTTGACGAGCGACACGTGCGAGAAGGCCTGGGGGAAATTCCCTACCTGGCGCTTGGCCACCACGTCGTACTCCTCGGCCAGCAGACCTAAGTCGTTGCGGAGACTCAGAAGGCGCTCAAACAGCGCCACGCCGTCATCGTGTCTGCCGATGAGGTGCAGGCAGTCGGCCATCCAAAACGAACATGCCAGGAACGCACCTTCGCGACCCTCGAGGCCGTCGACATCATGTGCATCGGTAGCCCGGTAGCGCAGGACGAACCCGTCGTCGGTGAGACCGCGTTCGATCGCCTCCACCGTCGACGTGACCATAGGGTCCGAAGGTGGGAGGAACCCGACCAGGGGAACCATGAGCAAACTGGCATCGAGAGCATCGGCCCCGTAGTACTGGGTGAAGGCCCCGACCTTTTTGTTGTAACCCTGCGCGCAGACCTCTTTGTGAATCTGGTCGCGGACCTTGCCCCATCGATCGACAGGGCCGCTCACACCGCAGTCCTGCGCGGTGCGCACGGCGCGGTCCATGGCCACCCACGCCATGACTTTGGAGTGGGTGAACTTTCGGCGCGGGCCCCGGACCTCCCAGATGCCGTCGTCGGGCTCGTTCCAACTCTTCTCCACGAAGCCGATGAGCGCCTTTTGCAAGCCCCAGGCGGCATCGCTGGGCCGATCCACCCGGCTCGAGGTGTAGAGCGCCGACATCACCTCGCCGTACACGTCGAGCTGAAACTGACCAGCGGCGGCGTTGCCAACCCGTACCGGCTTGGAGCCCTCGTACCCGGCCAGCCAGTCGACCTCCCACTCATCGAGCCGGCGTTCTCCGCCGGGGCCATACATGATCTGCAGCTCCGATGGATCACCGGCGACGGCTCGCATGAGCCAATCCCGCCAGCGCATGGCTTCGGTGTAGTAGCCACCTCTCATAAGGGACTCGAGGGTCAATGTAGCGTCGCGCAACCAGCAATAGCGATAGTCCCAGTTGCGGCCCCCGCCGAGGGTCTCGGGCAGCGATGTGGTGGGGGCGGCCACGATGCCCCCCGTCGGCTCGAACGTCAACGCCTTGAGAGTGATCAACGAGCGCACCACGGCGTCGCGCCACGATCCTTCTACCGTGCAATGCGAAGACCATTCGCGCCACCACATCTCGGTATCGGTGATGGCGAACTGAGCGTCGATGGGGCGGGGCGCCGGTTCGTGAGAGGCGAACCACGTGAACACGAAGGGCACCTGCTCACCTTCGCGAACGGTGAAATCCGCCGTCGTGGTCATGTCTTTGCCGACGGTCTGCACGGGCGTCCACAGGGCGACGGCATCGGGGCCGGCCACCGCGGTGAGTAGGCCGCCGTTCTCACTCACCCACGGAACGGCGGATCCGTAGTCAAAGCGAATGACC
Source organism: uncultured Acidimicrobiaceae bacterium (assembly GCA_963714125.1). Taxonomy (GTDB): domain Bacteria; phylum Actinomycetota; class Acidimicrobiia; order Acidimicrobiales; family UBA8190; genus CAWCAW01. The sequence goes on from OY970234.1 coordinate 91,969, forward strand.
AGGTCCATGTGCATATCGACCCGTCCCGATACCCCTTGCACCACGCGCACCACCTGAGGGTGACTCTCGCGAATGGGCATGCAGTCCACCAGTCGCACGCGCCCGCCGTCGACCTCGAACTCTGTCTCGAGGACCAGGGTGTCCCCGCGGTAGTGGCGCGTTACCTGGTACTTCTCATCCGATGGCGCTATACGCCAGAAGCCGTTTTCCGGGCCACCGAGCAGCTGTGCAAAGCACGACTCGGAATCAAAGCGAGGCAGACAGAGCCAATCGATCGAGCCGTTTCTCCCCACCAGGGCGGCCGTGTGGGTGTCACCGATGATGCCGTAGTCCTCAATGGGTTGGGCCACGGTCCTCATTCTTACCCCGGGCGAGCCCGCGGCCGGTACGCGGCGCGCCTTATCGTCAGGCCAAGACGCTCACGAGGAGGCGCACTGGCCCGTTCCCGATGGTCTCGTGGAAGCTTCGCCACTTTGAATGTCGACGCCCACCGCATGCATGGCGAGCGCGTAACCGACGTTGGAGTTGGTGGTCGACCGGGCGAAGACGACGCCGATGACGGTCCCGTCGGGGATGCCCTGGCTGCTGTCCCCCGAAGCCACCAGGGGCCCGCCCGAGTTCCCCGGCTGCACCAGGGCGTTGAGCTGATACACCTCTCGAGTCGTCTGTCGCTGGCCGTAGATGTCCAATCCGTTTGCCTCAAATGCGGCGTCCACGGCGGCCGGGCGATACGTGAAGGGCCCACCCTCGGGGTATCCGAGTACGACGCCCGTCGTCCCCCGCCCCACCACGCTTGTGTCGAGGTGGATGGGAGGGTCGCTGAGCCCCGGGACTTTCAGGACGGCCAGGTCGAGCTCGGGATCGAACAACATGGCCGTGGCCGCATGACGACCGGTGGCGTCTACGACGGAAGGCTGAGGTATGCCCGCCACCACGTGGGCGTTGGTAACCACGTACCCCGGCGCCACCACGAACCCCGAACCTTCCTGAATGACTCCGCATCCCGAGCCGACGATTTGCACCGTAGACGGCTGGGCGTCGACAACCGCTTGATGAACAGCCGACGTGCTGGGGGGAAGCACCGGCGCCGACAGCTGGGGCGGTAAGCCGTTGAAGACCAAGGGGAACCCCTCCGAGGAGAGCAGCGATTGAATGCGGTTGAATACGGCGGGCAGGGGCGGGAGCAGCCTGTCCATGGCACGAACAATGCGTGACTCGTCCATGGCCGAAGCCAGCGTCTGGAAGCTGCTGCTGGCCAACAAACTCGCCGCCAACCACGCCGCCACCAGGGTGGCGAATACCGCCACGGCCACTCCGAAGGCCGAATCGATTGGACCAAGGCGCAAACGTTGGAGCGCGGTACTCGAGTGTGCGCCCAAAAGACGGCCCACGCCTCCCAGGATCACCGCCAGGCCGAACACGACGACGAGGGCGATGAGGGCCTTTTCCTCCTTCGCTTTGGCCAAATCCGCCAGCGGTGGTGCAATGAGCACCCCGACGAACAATCCGAGCCAGAACCCACCGAAGGAGAGGACCTGCATGGCCGCGCCCAGACGCAGGCCGTGAATGCCGGACAAGGCAACGAGGGCGAGCAGCACGTAGTCGACCCAGTTCACCGTTCTAGATCCTCCCTCAGTTGCCGCTCGTCGTGCGAAGATGGCAGGTCCCCTCCGTCGAGCGATCGTGGTGCTACGGCCGACGCAGAGCAAAGGACCGACACCCATGGCCGACAACGCTGCTCCGGCCGAAGATGCACACTCGAGCGAAGACGAATCTCACGCGGCGTCGCCTGAACATTCGTTCTTGTCGTCATCTGCTCCTCTCGCGTCTCCACCGCCGCCACCACCGCCACCACCACCGCCACCACCGCCGCCACCACCGCCGTTGATTTCTGAATCCGATTCGGACCATTACCCACCCCCGCCGCCATCTGCACCTGCGCCGCCGTCACTTCCTGTGCCCACCCCCTCTCCCGCGCCTCCGCCCTTCGGCTTTGACGGCGACGACAGATGGGCACCGGCCCCGCCGCGCCACTCTGGCCCGTGGCCGACACCGTGGGGCTCCTCACCAGCTCCTGGACACGGCGTCGCCTTCAACTCGGGTCCCTTGGACGCGCTCGGGAGACCCATGGCCCAGTGGTGGCAGCGGCTACTCGCATTGTTCGTGGACGGACTCGTCCTCTTCGTGCCGACGCTGTTGGTCGTGGCCTTCGCCACAGGCGGGTCGAGTTCGGTTTCATTGAACGGCGGCCGGACGGTGCCTGACAGTGTGTGGTCGGCACTGGGTGTGGCGTTGGTCATCGCTCTCGGGTACTTCGCCTTTTTGGACGGGGGAAGATCCGGCCAAACCATCGGCAAGCGGACCGTGGGCATTGCCGTTCGAGACACGGCGACGGGTGGCCCCATCGGTGCCGGGCGGGCGTTGGCACGGCGCGTCTTTTTCTTCGCCACCTACCTGGGGTTCGGCATTCTCTTCGTCATCAACGGCCTCTCGCCTTTGTGGGACCGACGCCGCCAGGCCTGGCATGACAAGGTGGCCCACTCCTTCGTCGTGAGCGTGCGCTGACAGCACGTCGACGGCACTCGGCGGAGTTAGGCGGCGCTCGCCATACTGGGGCCATGCCGGGGTCCATCGATCTCAACGCCGATGTCGGGGAGGAAGCGGCTCCCGACGGTGACGACGGTCCACTTCTCGACGTGGTGACGAGCGCCAGCGTGGCGTGCGGTTTTCACGCCGGGAACCCGTCGGTCATGCACAAGACAGTCGTTGAAGCGCAGCGTCGTGGCGTGGCCATCGGCGCCCATCCTTCCTATGCGGATCGTGACGGATTCGGTCGGCGCCCGGTGGAGGTGGACGCGACGCGCCTCACTGACGACATCATCTACCAAGTCGGCGCTCTCGACGCCATAGCGCACGCGTGTGGGACCAAGGTCCGCTTCGTCAAGCCTCACGGATCGCTCTACAACCGGATCACCGTTGACGTGGAACATGCTCGGGCCGTCGCTGAAGCAGTGCGAGCCTACGGCGACGTCGTACTCCTGGTGGCGGCGGGTTCCGTGGCGGTGAGCGAGGCTGAGCGCCTCGGAGTCACCGTCGTCACCGAAGGTTTTGCTGATCGCGCGTATCGCAATGACGGCAGCCTCGTACCACGTCAAGTGGCCGGCGCCATCATCGAGGATCCGGGCCGTGCGATACAACAGGCACTTTCGCTTGCCGTTGACGGTCGCGTCCAAAGCGTCGACGGCACGTGGCTGGAGCTGCATCCCGCGTCGATCTGTGTCCACAGTGACACCCAGGGCGCCGTGGCGATGGCCGGCCGTCTTCACCAAGCATTGGTGGAGGCCGGCTTCAGCGTGACGTCATTTACCGCGTGAACGCGTCTCGCCATATCCGGCCCTTTGGAGACACCGGGCTGCTCATCGGTGTGGCCGACATCGAGGAGGCTCATCGGTTGGCGGCCGCCGTGCTCGGCGCCCAGTGGCCGGGCGTAGAGGATGTCGTCGTCGGCTTCGACGCCGTCACCGTGATCGTCGATCCCACCGTGGCGAACACGGCCGACCTGGCGGCGGTGGTGGCTGCCTTGCCCACCGCCGGTTCCTCCCCACCAAACGGTCGACTGGTGGAGATCGGCGTTCGCTTCGACGGGGAGGATCTCGACGACGTTGCCGCCCTGTGCTCGCTTTCGGGCGACCAGGTGGTGGCGCTGCTCACCTCTTGTGATCTTCTCGTGGCCTTCCTCGGGTTTGCGCCCGGATTCGCCTATCTCGTCGGACTACCACCGGCCCTCGCCGCCATCGCGCGTCGCCGCACTCCCCGGCCGACGGTGCCTTGCGGTGCCGTTGCCTTGGGAGGTGGTTTTGCCGGCATCTACCCTCGCTCTTCTCCCGGCGGATGGCAGCTGCTCGGGTCCAGCGATGTGCGACTCTTCGATCCACAGACACCGCCGTTCGCTCTCCTGGCCCCAGGAGACCGAGTCCGTTTCCTGTCCGATGAACGGGTCGGATCGGCACCGACCCGGCGGCCACGTGAGCGCCTTGAGACAAGCAACAAACGCCGTGTCACCGTCGAGTCCCCCGGTCTGCTCTCGTTGGTAGAGGATCAAGGCAGAGTCGGGTCCGCTGCCTTGGGGGTCACCCGATCGGGCGGCGCTGATCCCTTCTCGTTACGTATCGCCAACAAATTGCTGGGCAACGACGAGTCCGCCGCCGCGTTGGAAATCACCGCGTCGGGGCCGTCGTTGCGTTTCGGCAGCGACGCGCACTGTGGCGTGGTGGGTGACGTAGAGACTCAGATCGACGGTCACGCCATCCCCACTGGCGCCGTGGTGCCCGTGAAAGCGGGGCAACTGCTTAGCGTGGGCCGGGTGCGACGAGGGCTGCGCGCCTACCTCGCTGTCGGCGGCGGCATCGAGACGCCCCGGGTCCTCGGTAGCCGCTCATCCGACCTTTTTGGAGAGCTCGGTCCCGGGGCACTTGTCGTCGGGGACGTCCTCGGGCTCGGCGCTGGCACCCGACCCCGAGGCCAGCTTCTCCTTCCGGTGCCACAAACATCTTCGCCGATTCGGCTGCGGGTGCTGCCCGGGCCCGATCTCGATCCCCGCCACGGGCTCGACGCCCTCAGCGACATGGTCTGGGAGGTCCAGGCCGACAGCGACCGGGTGGGCCTTCGCCTGCGCGGCGATGAGCCGCTTTCGATCGGCACCATCCCGGCCACGTCGCGCGGCATGGTGACCGGAGCCATACAGCTGCCGCCGGACGGAGAGCCCGTCGTCCTGTTGTGCGACCACGCCACCGTGGGCGGGTACCCCGTGATCGCCGTGGTGGCGAGCGCTGATCTGGGCATACTCGGGCAGTGCCGGCCCGGAGATGTCGTGCGGATCGACATCATCGACATGGCCGATGCGGCGCGGGCACGCGCCCGCCGCGAGCGCGCCATCGATGAAGGCGTCATCGGATGGTTCCCGGTTCGAAGCGACTGAGAGCGCCCGCCCCGGCCGTGCCTGGCCGTCGTCTGGCATCGGGCATCATTGATCGGATGACTTGTGCTGCCCCCACCGACACCGGCGAGCCCGGCCCGCCCGGCGGCTCGGAAACGCCGGCGAACCCGTTCACGCCAACATGACCAGCCAACCGGGCCCGGACCTGAGCCAAACGACGCGAAGCTCGCTGCGACGCAAGAAGGAACGTGGTAGTTACGACCGAGCCCTCGCCGAAGCGATCCTGGACGAAGGCCTCGTGTGTCATGTGGGGTTCGTCGTCGATGGATCGCCGTTCGTGATGCCCATGACCTACGCCCGAGTCGGCGAGACCCTCTATCTCCATGGGGCGACGGGCAATCGCATGCTTCGTCATATCAGTGGAGCCGAGCTGTGCGTGACCGTCACGCTTCTCGACGCAATAGTCCTGGCCCGTTCCGCTCTTCACCACTCCATGAACTATCGGTCCGTTGTGCTTTTCGGTACCGCCGAAGCCGTGACAGACGAAGACGAGAAACGACACGCCACCGAGGCTCTGCTCGAACACATGGCCGTGGGGCGCTCCACCGAAACGCGGGCGCCGACCTTCGAGGAACTCAGGTCCACGCTCTTCGTGCGCCTGCAGATGGAGGAAGGATCGGTCAAGGTGCGCGCCGGCGGACCCATCGACGATCCCGAAGACATGACCCTGGCCGTGTGGGCCGGACTCATCCCCATGTCCACAGTCGCAAGCGTTGGGGTGGAGGACGCGCCTTTGCCACCGGGAACACCTGAGCCGGCCTACGTGCGCGCCTACCCGTCGCGCCGCGCCAGTACCGATCGCTGAACGCCGTCAGCTCGGGGACACGGCCGGCTGCGGCGCGGGCAGGAGGGCTGGCTGGTCGAAGCGCGCCTTGCGCTGGCGGCGCACGGCGGCCCAGGTGCGACCGATGGCGTAACACAGGGCCCCGATGGCTCCGACAAAGAACCCGATGGGCCAATTGGTGAGATACGAGCTGGCGATGGCGGCCCAGACCGTGACCAAAGCGATGGCGACTGACAGGAACATGGCCACCAACGGTCGATCCGTGAAGGACCGCGCCGCGGCGGCAGGGCCGATCAACAAGGTGAAAATGAGAAACGCCCCGACCACAGGGACGGTCATGGCCGTCGCCACGGCAAGGACGAGCAGGAAGCACAACTCAATCCGGTATGCCTTGATCCCTTTGGACTCGCCCACCTCAGGAACAACCGACGAAAGCAGCAGCGGTCGGTAGAGAACAACAACGGCACCGATGCATGCGACGGCCAGACACGCGACCGGCAGTAATTCGGTGGAGCTCACGCCGAGGACCTCACCAAAGAGCAGTGAGTAGATCTGCGGCTCGTATTGCCCGCTCCTGCTCAAGAACACAGCACCAAGGGCAAGCATCATCACCAGCGCCAGCGCCGTCACCACGTCGTGCCGGCCCCGGCGACCGAGAGAACCAATACCGAACGCCGCCACCAGGGCAAATACGGCGAGGCCAACGAGGGTATTGATCCCGAGCACATTGGCGGCGGCGGCGCCGGCAAAGGCCCCGTTGGGAATGGCATGCGCTGAAAAGGCCGAGCCACGCAGCACAACAAAGAACCCCACCACGCCAGCGACGACCGCCACGATCGTGGCCGCCGTCCACGCATTGACCATGAATCCCGAGAACACCCGTCCCTCCCCTCAGCTTGCCGAACGCGACGCCGGCTCGATGGAGATGCGTTCGGCGGCCAGTACCGGCGGGCGCCGGCCGTGCTCGGCGCTGGTCCGGAACAACGGCAGACCCGATACCAGGTAGAGCACGAAGACGAGGGCGACGATAAAGAAGCTGACGGGAACACCTTGATGGCTCGAACCCCAGTAGTAGCTGTCGTACGCCAACAGGACACCTATCCACGTAGCTCCCACGCCGATCCCGGCGGCGAGGAGGATCGCCTGGCCCAGACGAGCAGTGAGGCGCAGCGCCGTGGCGGCGGGACCCACCAGCAACGCCGTGGACAAGATGGCCCCGATGGCCAGGGAAGACAGCCCCACGGCAACGGCCAGAGCCACCATGAACAGGAGGCCGACGAGGCGAACGGGAACTCCCCTGACGGCGGCGACGTCCGGGCTCACCGAACTCAGCAGTAGAGGCCGACCCACGCCGGCCATGATGCCGACGGCAAGGACACTGAAGGCGCCAACGACGGGCACAGTGGCGCTGCTGATGCTGAAGATCGACCCGAACAGGATCTGTTGCGTGGCACCGGTCGTCGCACCCGTAGTCGTGTCGAGGTACAAGAAGAGTGCGGCCAGCCCGATGGTGGCCCCGAGGACGATGCCCGTGGCCAAGTCCCGGCCCCGCACCCGCTGGACGCCAATGCCGTCCATGGTGGCGGCACCGACCACACTGAAGCCGACAAACCCGAGCACCGGGTTGATGCCCACGAGAAACGCACCCGAGCCTCCTGCGGTGGAAACCTCGGTCAGGGTATGGCCCGCAAAAGACTGCCCTCGTATGACCGTGAACACTCCGACGACGGCGGAAACCACGGCAGCAACGGCTCCGATGACAATGGCAACATGCACGGGCTCATTAGAGAAGAACCCCGGTTCGACGATCCATGTGAAGACCCGATGCATGGCTGCTCAGCACTCTCAATGCGAGTCAACGACGAGGTCAGCAGACAGCGTCAAGTCGGCATTCTCTTGACTGGCCACCACCAGCACCCGCCCATGCACATGGATGACGTCGACATGGTGCCCGTAGAGCCGACTGAGGACATCTCCACGGATGACCTCGTCGGTGGTGCCACTGACAGCGTGGCCGGCGGCCACATAGACCACGCGGTCCATCACCGGCAACAGGGGATTGATCTCGTGAGCCGATAGCAGCACCGCCACACCTTGTTCCTTGGAGATGCGCCCGAGCAGCCCGATGACTTCCTGGCTGCTGTGCAAATCGAGGTTGGCGAGGGGTTCGTCCAAAAGCAGCAGGCGTGGCCGGCTGATCAGCGCGTGCGCGATCAGGACTCGCTGTTGCTCACCTCCCGAGAGGTGCCCGACACGGGCATCGGCGAAATCCTCTGCCTCCACGGCGTGCAATATCTCGTCCACGGCGGCAGCGCGCACCTTGGACCGCATCGGGATCCCAAAGCGGTGCCCATCAAAGCCCAAGGACACCAGATCGCGCGCTCGCAGAGGCATATCGGGATCGAGCGAGACCTTTTGCGGCACGTAGCCAATGGAGCGATCTCGCCCGGAATGCTGGGGGCGCCCGAGCACGAGAACTGACCCCGAGGTCAATGCTTGAAGCCCGAGAATGGCGCGCAGGAGTGTCGTCTTGCCGGCTCCGTTCGTCCCGATCATCCCCGTGAATTCGCCTTGGCGAACGGAGAAGCTCACATCGTCGAGAATCTGGCGCCCCGCCAGTGCCACCCCGATGCCATCGACGCTGAGCACTACCTCGAAGGTCTCACGGTCCTCGGATGGGTCCATTACAGGCGCTCCGTCGACACGCCGCGTGCCACCGCGTTCTGAATGGCATGCACTTCGGCCACCATCCAGGTCTGATAGTCGTAGCCTGGCGTCGGCATAGTTTCGTATACCCCGACAACAGGAACTCGAGCGTTGTCGGCGTTGGCTCGGATTGATGACGTCAAAGCGTCAACCACTTGCTGGTTGTAGCAAAACACCTTCACCTCATGGTTGGAAAAAAACCCGTTCTCGATCGAGATGTCCTGCGGAGGCGGATCCACGCCGTTCATGATGTCCGCTTGAAACGAGAACGGCGTGACGTTGTCGGCTCCCATCGCGTGCAGCAGATAGTCGGCGACCGGCTCGGTCGTGGCCACCTTGATGCCTGCGTATTTCGCCTTGAACGCGGCGATGGCCTGGAACCACGGGTTGAGAGAGGTATCGAACTTTTGCAGGTTGGCTCGAAAGTAGGAGCCGTGGCTGGGTGAAATGGCCGACAAGACCGCAGCCATGGCTTTGGCGACCACCGGCATGGTGCCCGGGGAGTACCAAAGATGGGGATTGGGAGTGTCGTCGGGCAAGCCCAGCAGTGTCTGCACGACGAGTACCTTCCGGCTCGAACTGGGTGAGGCCGACTCAATCTTGCCCATGAAGTCGTCGTATCCCACACCGTTTTGCACGATCAGGGACGCCGCGCTGACTTCTTCGGCGACGCTGGGGCTCGATTCGAAGGTATGGGGGTCCGTGTTCGGATTGTTGAGCACTGATGACACGTGCACGTACCGACCGCCGATCTGGGCCAACACGTTGGCGTACTGGTTCTCGGCCCCGATGGCATTGATCACACCCGGCGGGGATGGCGTCGCCGCTTTGGTGGAGCACCCGGCGCCGGCCACCGCCATCACACCCAGAACTCCGACGGACACGAACGCGGATCGACTCCTTCTCTTCTTTCCCCCCTTCTTTCTCGGTATTAACGGGCACCCGGCGTGCCAAACGGTCATGGGAGCCAAACGTATCTTAAGACTCAGTCTCAATACAAGTCCCCTAGACCCGCGGCAGAGAGGCGGACCAGTTTGGTGGTCGCATCAACACATCCGCATGTGTTTATGTATTGAGGTGTCTGTGGCGACGAGAGCGTATGAAGCAGCCGGCGAGCTACTCAAGGTCCTGGGCGCTCCCGCCCGCCTGGCCATCGTCACGGAGCTGGCGGAACGGCCCCGTGTCGTTCACGAACTCGTGGAGCGACTCGACATGAGCCAGCCCCTGGTCTCCCAGCACCTGCGCGTCTTGCGGGGGCGCGTCTCGTCAGCGTTGAGCGCCAAGGGCGAGAAGCGGTGTACTCCCTGGTCGACCAGCACGTGGCCCATATCGTCAAGGACGCCATCCATCACAGCGCGGAACCAGCGTCGTGACGGAGCCAGATCAGTCTGCCCCCGAGATGACAGACGACCTCCACGTCGTGGTCGAAGGTCGCCTCCGTCGCATCGACCAGCGCTACACGGGGGGGCGACGTGCCATGGTCGACGTGCTTGTCAGTGCCGGCCACCCCGTCAGCATCGGCGACATCGCCGACCGCCTCCCCGATCTTCCCCGGAGCTCCGCTTACCGGCACCTTGTCGATCTCCAATCAGCGGGGATCGTCAGGCGCGTGGCCGCCAATGACGAATTCGCTCGCTTCGAGCTCGCCGAGGATCTGACTGAGCACCACCATCATTTTCTGTGCACGAACTGCGGCAAAGTGAGCGACATCACACCGAGCGCCGCTTTCGAACGAACCATCACGGAGCAGCTTGACGTCCTCGCCGTAGCTCAGGGGTTTGCACCTCACAGCCACCGCGTCGACGTCCTCGGCCTCTGTGCCGCCTGCCAGTGACCCCCGGCTTGAGGACACCCCTCGGAGCTGGCTGACTCCTGCCTCGTGGGCTCGTGCGGCTCCCTCACCTAGAGGTACGGTGGGGATGAGCGTCGATGGACGAGGAGGAGATCGATGGCCCACGAGGCGCTAGCTGCCGACACGGCGGCCCACCCCAATAGGGAACAGAACATCCTGGCGATCAAGATCGCCATCGGCGTCTTGGTGGGTTTGGTCATGACGGGCGTCGTTGGCCCCATCATCCTCGCCATCGTCGTTGGGCTGGCCACCGGCCATCGCTGATCTCCGGTCGGCCCGTGATCGTCCGGGGGCGCAGGATCAGGAGGCGCGACAGTGACCACACACGGCAGCGACGTTGACCGAAGCGAAGAGTGGGAGGCCCTGAAGTCGAAGTACCTGCGCCCGGTGGACCGGCGCCCAGCCTCGGCGGGCCGGGGTCTGCATCATTTTGCTTTGCTCAGTAGCGACGTCGAACGCACCATCACGTTCTACCAAGACCTCCTCGAGTTCCCGCTCGTCGAGCTGTTCGAAAACCGGGACTATCGCGGTTCCACGCACTTCTTCTTTGATGTCGGTCATGACAACTACCTGGCGTACTTCGACTTTCCCGGTCTTGATCTCGAGGACTACCGGGAGACGCTCGGAGGCCTTCACCACATCGCCATCTCAGTGGCACCCGAGCAATGGGAGCGCCTCGTCGGGAAGCTGAATGCGGCCGGAATCGAGACGCTCGTCGTCAACGGCACTTCCGCCTATTTCCCGGGTCCCGACGGAGAGCGGCTGGAGCTGCTCTCGTTCCCGCTCAACGACATGTACGGGACGATCGTCGGCTGATTTGGCGGGCGGCGGTGCTGGCTGCGGCCCGCTGTGGTTGGCCCTAAATGACAAAATCCCTGAGAAATTGTTATTTAGGGGCGACGCCTCTCTTTGAAGGCGCCTCGAAATGGGGACGTCGGGGAGCCTTAAATCGAGAGGCGAGAATACGTATTTATGCAGGTCAAACGGTCTGACTCCCAAGTCCACACATTTGCCCCTCGACAGAGCCTCTGAAGTCACTACAAACTAGTGACCAGTGGTGACGAAGCAGGGACTCGATGGTCGAAACTGACAAGCTCGTAGAGCCGGTAGACGTCATCGGGGAGTTGCTGTTCGGACGGCGCCTGCGATTGCGGGTTCTCCTGTGGGCGTCGGATCAGGCCCAGCCCTTCAACCAATCGGAGGCGGCTCGAGGAGTGCAGTACAACTCCTCGGGTGAGGTAGCCAAGGAACTTGAACGTCTCGCCGAGTTGAAGATGCTCAGGAAGTTTGGCCGCCCCACCAGGGTCGGTCCCCAGAATTACACGGTCGTGGAGAACCACCCAGGTTGGGCCATTGCCAAAGCAGCGCGGACCATGGCCGAGGCCTTGGTTTCCGGTACTCCGGAGCAGGACTCGGACGAGCCCTGTGATGTGGTCGACGCTTCAGTGCGGCTGCATGGCACGGGCGGGTCCGGCAACGACCGGCATTTCACGTAAGTACACGGCGCCGGTGGTACCAACTCACCTTGTCGTCCCGACGGACGGCGAGCACTCTCGCCGGTGTCGCGCGAGGCTTCGCCATGTGGGAACGCTGAGCATTCTGGCGTTGACCTGACGAGGAGGGGCGATGGCTAGTTCTGAGAATCGTTATCTGATCGGCAATTACGCCCCCGTCGGCAGCGAGGTCACCTCCGTCGATCTGAAAGTGACGGGTTCGTTGCCTGAAGCGCTGTGCGGCCGGTATCTGCGCAATGGCCCCAACCCATTGAGCGCTCCAGAGCCGACGACGTACCACTGGTTCACCGGCGATGGGATGGTCCACGGCATCAGGATTCGTGACGGTCACGCCGAATGGTACCGAAACCGATTCGTGCGATCGGCGGCGGTGACCACTTCATTAGGAGAGCCGGTACGCGAAGGGCCCGTCCATGGCGACATGGATTTCGCCCCCAACACGAACGTGATCGGCCATGCCGGCCGCACGTTCGCCATCGTGGAAGCCGGAGCCCGCCCCTACGAGCTCACCTACGAGTTGGATACGGTCGGCCCGTCTGATTTCGGGGGCACCCTACCGGGAGGGTACACAGCGCATCCCAAGCGCGATCCGGTGAGCGGCGAGCTCCACGCCGTGTCGTACTTCTGGGGGTGGGGCAACGTGGTGCAGTACTCGGTCATTGATGCCGCGGGCCTGGTGCGCAAAGTGGTCAACATCGATGTCGGTGGCCCCGTCAGCATCCACGACGTGTCAATCACGGACCGCTACGTCGTCATTTAAGACCTCCCCGTGGTGTTCGACGTGGACGCCGCTATGTCGGGCTCCACCTTTCCGTATCGGTGGAATCCCGAATACCAGGCCCGACTGGGCTTGCTCGAACGCGAGGGCAACGACAACGGTGTTGCGTGGATCGACATTGAGCCGTGTTACGTCTTTCACGCCATGAATGCCTACGACGACGGCGACTCCGTCGTAGTGGATGTCGTTCGGCACGCTCGCATGTTCGATACCCACCCTCTCGGACCCGATGAAGGACCGCCGACCCTAGAGCGCTGGACTATCGATCACGCCGCACGCAAGGTGGTCCAAGAGCGTCTCGACGACCGCGGCCAAGAGTTCCCTCGAGTCGACGAGCGGCTCGTTGGGCGCCGACATCGGTTCGGCTACGCCGGAGCCTTCCTCGAAAGTGACAGCGCGCTCATCAAGCACGACATGGATCGCCGTACCTCCGAAGTGCGCCCCTTCCCGTCAGCGGGCGGCAGTTCAGAAGCTGTGTTCGTACCGTCCGGCCCCGACGCGTCTGAAGACGACGGGTGGGTCCTCTCCATCGTCTACGACGCCAACACCGATAGCAGCGCCCTTTACGTGTTGAACGCGGCCGACTTCACCGGTGAGCCGCAGGCGATTGTTCACCTGCCCCAACGAGTGCCGTTCGGCTTCCACGGGAACTGGGTCCCTGACGACGACTGACGCTGAGAAGCGGCATTGTCGCGAGCGGAATGCCTTACATGGCGGCCGTGGGGGCTGGGGCGAAGATCGACGAGTCCGCTAATCACGGAGTGCTGGCGGCTGTGGCGGCCGTGCGACCACAAGGAATAGCCCCCACGCGCCGGACGTAGCCAAGCCAGTTGTCGCCACAAGCGCCTGGGCCCGTCGACAAGAACGAGCATGCCGAGGCCCATGAGCAAAAGGGCCGTTCCGATGATGGCCAGCCAACGCAGTTGGGTCCCGACGCCAGTGAACGCCAGGCTGGTGGACGGAGCGGTAACGGGCCCGGTCGGAGCCGTCGTCGCCGTCGCTCCCCCGCCCGCCTGCGTGGTGGTTGTCGACGCGCTTGAAGCCACCGTCGTAGAGGTGCTCCCAACGGCAGTCGTCGATGTCGATGTGGTAGTCGGAGTCGTGCTCGGGGTCGTCGACGTGGGAGGAGTCGTCGTCGGTGGAGTGGTTGTGGGCGGAGTCGTCGTTGGCGGTGGCGTCGTGGTGGGTGGGGTCGTTGTAGGAGTCGTGGTGGGGGGAGGGGTTGTGGTTGGCGGCGTGGTGGTTGGCGGCGTGGTGGTTGGTGGCGTGGTGGTAGGTGGCGTGGTCGTGGGCGGCGTCGTGGTCGGCGTGGTGGTGGGCGGAGGGGTCGTCGTTGGCGGCGTCGTGGTGGGAGGGGTGGTGGTGGGCGGCGTGGTGGTGGGAGGGGTGGTGGTCGGCGGCGTCGTCGTTGGCGGCGTGGTGGTGGGAGGGGTGGTCGTCGGGGTCGTTGAGGTCGAGGACGTTGTCGTCGGGGATGTTGTCGTCGTCGTGGTGGTGGGTGGCGTCGATGGCGGCACTGTCGTCAGGACAACGGTGTACGAGTCGGTTGGATCACTCCCCACCGCGACGCAGTCTGTGCTCGATGGGCACGCCACACCGGTAAGAGGTCCGGCGCCACTAGGGAGAGTCTGTGCCGTCCATGTGCTTCCGCCATCGGAGGTCGTGACAACGACGCCATAGGAGTCGGTGGGATCGCTTCCCACCGCCGTGCAATCCGAGCTCGATGTGCAGGCCACAGCCGCGAGGGGCCCCGTGCCTGTGGGTACGCTTTGCGCGGCCCACGAGGTGCCTCCGTTGGTGGTGCTGACGGCAACGCCGTAGGTGTCACTCGGATCGCTACCTACCGCCGTGCAATCCGAGCTTGACGTGCATGACACGCCGGCGAGCGGTCCAGTTCCGTTGGGCTGGGCGTGTGGCGTCCAGGTGTTCCCGCCGTCGGTGGTGGTGGTGGCCATGCCGTTGGTATCAGTCGGATCAGTTCCCACGGCCGTGCAATCCGAGGTCGATGGGCATGAAACGCCGCCGAGAGGGCCGAGCTTCTTCGGGGAAATGGACTCGGGGTTCGACCAAGCTCCGTTGGTGGAAGTGACAATCTCAGCGTAGGTATCGGTCTGGTCCGTACCGACCGCCACGCAGCCCGAAATCGAGGCGCAGGAAATTGCCGCCTGTGGTCCGCCCGTGGCGGTCATGTCTTGTGCTTCCCACGTGGTCCCGCCATCCGTCGTGGCAAAAGCCGTGCCATAGGTGAAGCTGGGATCCGTCCCGACGGCTGTGCAAATCAAACTCGAAGCGCAGGAGACTCCAGCGAGGGGCCCGGTTCCGCTAGGGAGACTGGACGCGCTCCACGTATTTCCTCCATCTGCGGTTGAGACGATCGCCGCGTAAGTAAACGAGGGATCCGTCCCCACCGTGACGCAGCTCGAAGTCGAGGCGCACGACACCGCCGAAGCCGTCCCGATTCCCGTGCCTTCAATAGTCCACGTGCTTCCACCGTCAGCGGTGACCTGGAGCATCCCGTAGCTGTGGCTGGGATCTGTTCCGGCGGCGGTGCAGTCTGTGCTCGATGGGCACGCCAAACCGTCGAGCGTCCCGGCGCCGCTGGCGATGTTCAGCGCGCTCCAGGATCCACCCCCGTCTGTCGTACCGATGCCTTCGCCATTGGTGTCGGTGGGATCGCCCCCCACGGCTGTGCAATTCGTGGTCGATGGGCAGACGATCGCGTTGAGCGGCCCAATACCGGTAGGCACGCCCTGTGCGCCCCACGTGCTCCCCGAGTTGGTGGTGGAGACGACCACACCATCGCTACCGGTGGGGTCGTTTCCGACGGCGGTGCAATCCGTGGTCGACGGACACGAAACGGCCGCCAACGGGCCCGTACCGGTAGGTACGCTCGCCGCGCTAATGCTGCTACCGCCGTCGCTGATGGCAATGACCACACCATCGGCGTCGGTGGGATCGCTCCCCACTGCGGTGCAATCGGTGCTCGATGTGCAGGAGACCCCGGTCAAGGACCCCACACCGCTCGGCACACTCTGGGGTGTCCACGTGTTCCCACCATCAGTGGTGGTCAACACTTCACCCGTACCGGCAGTCAGATCGTTCCCCACGGCGGTACACGTCGCGGTGGACGAACACGACACCGCTGTGAGAGGCCCGATCCCACTCGGCAACGACTGCGCCGTCCAGGTAACTCCTCCGTCGGTCGACGCGAGCGCCACCCCTTCTGTGTTTGTGGGATCGCTTCCCACCGCAATACACGTCGTGGTCGACGAGCACGAAACCCCCGCCAACGGACCGACGCCGGCTGGGAGTGCCTGGGCGGTCCAGGTGTTGCCTCCGTCGCTCGTCGTGGCCACGGCGCCACCGGTCGGCGAAACTGCTACGCCCACCACAACGCAGACCGAGGTCGACGCGCACGACGAAGCCTGATAGTTGTTGGCATCACCGGGGAAGTTCAGTTCCGAAGACCAGGTCTGAGATTGCCCGAAGGCAGGTGAGCCGGCGACAACATCGCCCAACACAATGCCGAGACACGCGCCCCCAACGGCGATGCTGGCTAAGCCCATTCGCATCAACTTTTGCGACAACGGTCGCCGTCGACGAAATCGCGTGTGAGAGCCGGTCCGCCCCGACCTCATAGACATTTATGCCCTCCAAAACGTTGTCACCGCCGGGGTCCAACGCATTGAATTCTACAAAGAAGGTGCCTCCGTTCTCCTCATCACAATTAAGGAAGGTTGCTCTAAGTTCTCGTCGTCTTTCCTTGAATTTCTTGCCCGATCGGGCGATCTTCACAGCGACATTGAAGGATCACCGTCAACAGACACGACGACCCGCTGTCGTCATGCCCTCGCCTGAAGCCTTCGCCCGATCGGGCAACGACCTAATGTTCCCGTCCATGGTGAGCGAACGACGAAATGGAGCTCGGCCCCTGCCACGAACAGCCTCCGACCAGTGACGGTCAAAGATTTGCTCGAGCTGGCGCGACGCGACGTGGACAGCGGTTGGTTGCCGGCATGCCAACTGGCGGTGGCCCGCCACGGCGACCTCGTGGCGTTCGAGACCGTCGGTGAGGCCACCAACGACACGCGTTTTTGCATCTTCTCGGCCACCAAGCCCTTGGTCGCCTCCGCCGCGTGGCTCCTCTTGGCAGATGGCAGCCTGCGGATCGATCAGCTCGTGGCCAGTTACGTGCCCGAATTCGATCGAGACGGTTTCCGGGAAGTCACCGTGGAACACGTACTCCTACATACGAGTGGGTTTCCCCATGCATCGATGTCGCCCGACGACGGCGCCGATCCCACGCGCCGGCGGCGCCGGTTCGCCACATGGGAGCTCGAGTGGGCGCCTGGTTCACGCTTCGAGTACCACGGCCAGTCCGCCCATTGGGTCCTGGCCGACCTGATCGACCGGCTCACGGCGACGGATTACCGGCGTTTCATCCAGGACCGGATCTCGACCCCACTGGGGCTGCCAATGTTGCTCGGCCCTCCCCTAGGGTCCCAACCCCAAGTAGCCCCGCTTACGTGGGCCGGCAAGGCAATCGAGGCGGGAGGGACCGACACCTTGCCCTATCGATGGGATGACCCCGTCGTCATCGCAGCGGGATCGCCGGGCGCGGGGGCCGTGGCAACCGCCGCCGAAGTCGCGATGTTCTATCAATCACTTCTGCACGACCATGCCGGCATCTGGGACCCGGCGATATTGGCCGACGCCACGGGTCGAGTCCGCTCCACCTTTAAGGACCCTTTGCTCGGCGCCCCCGTCAATCGCAGCCTTGGTCTGGTCATAGCGGGAGACGATGGCTTGCACACCATGCGCTATGGCGCCTTCGCGGAAGGCAACTCGCCACGGGCCTTCGGGCATGCCGGTGCGCACGTACAGGTGGCGTGGGCGGATCCCGACTCCGGGATCTCTTTCTCGTACCTGACCAATGGCCTTGACAGCGACACGTGGCGCGAAGGCGTGCGCGGGCTAAAGCTGTCCAACCTGGCCGCCGCCCTTACCGACTAACGCCGGAGCCGCTCACCGCCGACGCGGGCAACTCAGCCGACGCGGGCGCCCGGCCCACGAAGACGGAACAAATCCGCCTTCGTGTGCCGAACCCGCGGCTATCACGCCGCCATAAAGCCGCCGGACTGGTGGTGCCAAAGCCGGCCATACACCCCGGCCTGCCCGGCGCGCAGCAACTCGGCGTGGGTGCCTTGCTCGACAACCCGGCCATGCTCCAGAACCACAATCCTGTCGAGACGCGACACGGTGGCCAATCGGTGGGCGACAACCAGCGCGCTGCAATGCTCCATGAGCGCCCACAACGCCTCTTGCACCAGCACCTCTGACTCCGAGTCGAGGGCCGAGGTGGCCTCGTCGAGAATCAGCACGGGTGCGCCTTTCGCCATGGCTTGGGCGATGGCGACACGTTGGCGCTGCCCGCCCGACAGCTTGAGCCCGCGCTCCCCAACGACGGTGTTGTACCCGTCAGGGAGACGGCGCACGAATTCGTCGACGTGAGCGGCTTTGCCGACGGCATGCACCAACTCCATGTCGATTCCCGCCGTACCTTCGGATCCATAACAGATGTTCTGCGCGATGGTGCGGTGCAACATCTGCGGATCTTGGGGCACGTAAGCGATGTGGCGTCTAAGGGAATGCTGGGTAACAGCGGCAATATCGTGTTCGTCGATCAAAATGGCACCACCGTCGACGTCCATGAATCGCAACAGCAACCTCGTCAGCGTGGTCTTCCCCGATCCCGAAGGTCCCACCAGACCCACGTGCTCGCCGGGTGCGACGCACAAGTTGAGCCCCTCGAACAGCGGCGCATCAGCGCGGTGACCGAACACCAGGTCACGGAACTCCACCCGTCCGTGGGCGACGATGAGGTCGGTAGCGCCATCGGCATCTTGAATGTCGGGACGACACGCGGCGACACCAGTGAACTTGGCGCATCGGCCGAGGTCGCGCGAAATCGAGCGGACGAACTCAAAGGACTCCTTGAGGCTCTCCCCCACGAACGTGGCGTAGAAGAGAATCAGGTAGACCGGACCGGCCGCCACCACGTGATGGAGGGCGAGAACGACCCCCACCACGATGGCAGCCCAGTTAAGGGTGGCCATCGACGATTCCATTTGCAGGCGCGTGGCTGTAAAGACCCGGCGGGCCCGCAGATCCGCCGTTAGCGACTCCGCCACCAGTGCGCCGACGTTGTCCTTCTCTTTGTCTTCAGTCGCCTGAGTCCGCACCGTCGTCAGGTTGGCAATCGTGTCGGCAATGACTCCCGTGGCCCGGCTGTGTGCATCGGAGAATTCCTTTTCGGCCGCGATGACCTTGCCCATGCGCCGGTAGAGCACGAAGCCGAAGATGCCCACGAGCGCGGCCATGACGAGGGCCACGGGCCACGCGAAGACGGCAAGCACCACGACGGCGCCAATAACGGTCACCACGAGGCGCAAGACACCCCAGGTCACGGTGTCGATGAGCTCGACAAAAGCCCACGTAAACGTCTCCAGCGTCGAGATGACCTCCCCGGAGGGTCGATCGGTGTGCCACCGGTGGCTGAGGCCGATCAGGTGGTCGTAGCCATTGGTTATCGAGCGGCCAAATGCTCGGAGGGTCGCCCCCCAGTTGAGCCAGCCCGCCACGCGCCACGACAACGTCGACACGCCGAGAACCGCGGCATATGCGATGACGAGCGGACCGAAGGTTCGCCACAGGCCGGGGTGAGCCGGCAGGTTGGCGACCCGCCCCAACAACGTGGCGAAGAGCAGGGGCGCGGCGACCGCGGTGGCGAGGGTGCCCACCACCATGGCCACCGAGCTCCACGCGAACGCGACGCGGTCGGGCCGCATCTGGCTCCAGCAGTACTTCAGCGTGTCTCGGGTCGATGGAGTGGGGAATTGGGTGTGCTCACCCATGATGGTGCTCCAATAAAAGAGGTGGGATCAGTGCGCTCGAAAGCGAAGCTGATGTGGGATTCGACGAGCCCAAACCGCTCGACAAGCGGTGACTCTCGTGAGAACAAGACCGGGGCCTGGCCCGGCTGGCGATCCTGAGGCTGGCTCAGAAAGCGCGAACGCTGGAGATTGGCCCGGTCTGCCGGACGCCTCCCCGTGCCACACCCGAATCGGGCGTCGGGTCGACCACCACGGCAGCGCGGACGAGTCCCAGCGGGCAGCTGGTCATGAACATCTCTCTCATCCGGTCACCTCATCTCTGGTTCTGGTCGGACCCATGTCAACGGTAGCAAATCGCAGAGGCCATGTCATCGGCTGCGAGAATGGGGAGACCCCTATGACGCCACGCCCACCCAACGGATTCGCGAGCGCCCCTGCCAACGGTCGGCCGAGTCAATCCGAGATCGAGGGCGTTGGTCAACAATTTTCGCCCCAGGTGCAGCTGGACGTTCGTCACCGCACGTGGGCGGCGGCGTATGAGATCGCCGCCCGCCTCACTCCCGGGATCACTGAGGACGACGCCTTGAAGACCGCGTCCGAGGTTTTGACGGAAAGGGGGCTCCGCAAGGGCTGGCACAAGATCGTCGTGCGGGTGGGCCCGAACACGCTCAAGCATTTTCACGATCCGTCCGAGCCGGGGGTCGCCCTTGAGGATAACGACATCTTCTTCGTCGATATCGGTCCTATCTTCGGTGGTGGCGAAGGGGATGTCGGCGTAACGGTTGCCGTGGGCGACGATCCGGACATGCATGGCGCCGTTGCGGATGTGCGCGCGCTGTGGGACGAAGTTCGGCGCATGTGGGTCGACGAAGGACTGAGCGGATCCGCCCTGTACGAATTCGCCGACAGCCGGGCCACGGCGATGGGTTGGCAGCTGAACCTCGGGCTGGCTGGTCATCGGCTGTCGGATTTCCCTCATAAGGCCCGCTACACCGGCACGATGTCCAGCGTCGAGTTCCCGCCAACTTCTGGCCTGTGGGTGCTGGAAATCCATATCCGTCACCCCGAGCGGAAATTCGGTGCCTTCTTCGAGGATTTGCTCATCGAGGACGACGCCTTGCAACAGCTGCCCGTGACGTAATAGCGGCGCTCTTGATTTGTGCCCCCAAGCTTTCCCAACCGTAACGGCGTAGGCTCCCAGCGGCACCACGATTGGGGCATGCCCCAACGAATGGTGACAAAGGGGGCGTGACGATGGCTGGTGTCCGCAAGCAGTCGACGCGTCAGGCCAAAGTCCCGAACATGCGACTCCCGCTCACGCGGGCTCTTGTGGCGACCATCAGCGCCGCTCTCATCGGAGTCGCCACGCTCCTGATTCCACTGTCCCCGGCGCAGGCCGCGGCACGGAGCTACGACGACTCCTTGGCGGCGGTGTCCTGTGTTGGCCCGTCGTACTGCGTCGCGGTCGGTACGTACCAGGACGCCAACGTCCCTTACCCCTTGGCTGAAGAGTGGAACGGGCACAAATGGACGGTTATGGCTGGCGAACCGGGCCAGGCCTTCATGTCGGGCGTCTCCTGCGTGGCGGTCGGTAACTGCTGGGCCACGGCGAATTACGGCGGTGAGCCCTCCATCCAACACCTGGTCGGCACCACATGGGTGGGCGGTGGAGTTGAGCCCGCGGTGACGGGCTTCCTCTACGGAATCTCCTGTGTGGCGACGATGTGCGTGGCGGGAGGAGACGAGTACGCCCAAGGGGCATACAACGCCGTCATCGTGCAGGGCAACGGCCAGACATGGAGTTACACGAGTTGGAGTCAGAGCTACCCGGTGCCCAGTAGTGGCTTCGCAGGGGCGTCATGCTCAACGGCCGCCGCCTGCATGGTTGTCGGCAACACCGACTCCCTTGCCACGCCACCCCCGGACACAACCTACGAGCCCGAGGCGTTGACTGGTTCCTGGGGCGGATCGGCTTGGGCGATCGGTCAACTGGGTGGAGCGGGCCCCCTTTCGGGTGTGTCGTGTGACAGTCCTTCGGACTGCATGGCCGTCGGTGGTGGATCGATCGAGCACTGGACCGGAAGCGCCTGGATGGACGTGTCTACGTACCCGTTGGAGAGCCTCAACGCCGTCTCCTGCGTGACGTCAACCGACTGCGCCTCCGTTGGATCCGGATCTGACATCGGGTCGTGGAATGGGACAGCGTGGTCCGCCATACAAGGTCCCAATCCCAAGCGATCAAAGAGCAGCACCCTCACCGGTGTTTCCTGTATCAGCGCATCGAACTGCATGGCCGTGGGCAGTGACACCAAAAAGTCGTCCGAGCAGATCAATCTGGCCGAGCGCTGGAACGGAACGAAGTGGTCGATCGTTCCCACTCCCAACCGCTAAAGCAAGGCGTCGCTACGTAGCCTCACCGGGCCGGTGTGTCACAGGAAGGCAGTGAACGCCAACGGCGTCGCCAAGCAAGCGTTCTCGCTCACCGTGAACCGTTAAGGAGGCTCACACTTCTTCAGCGCGCTCGAAGGGACTCGAACCCCCAACCTTCTGATCCGTAGTCAGATGCTCTATCCAGATTGAGCTACGAGCGCAGGGCCGGTTCATCCTATAGGAGCGTGCCACGGGCCTCGGAGCGTTCCTCAGTTCACAGGCCCTTGGCCTTGTCGCTGGCATGGAGAGCGGCCAGGTAGTCGTTGTAGGCGGCGAGCTCCTCATCCTCCGTCGCCCGGGACAGGGCCGCCTTGGTGTCCTCGGCCGCGGTGGTGTCGCTGTCGGATTCCTCGTCGTGGGTCAGTTTCCACCACATGTAGATGGCGTAGCCGGCAAAGATCGGCCACTCGAAGACGTACGCCCAGCTCAGGGAGTTCCCCGACAGGGCACGGTCAAGCTGCCACCAGCCCAGCGCCAGAAACGTCGGCACCACCACGACGATGGTGATGTGCAGCCGCAGGTTTCGACGTGCTCCTTGCCCGCGGGCCACACCGTCAGGCTACCGATCCCTTGGCACCACGACCTTTCAGCCACAAGCCCCGGACGCCATCTCCGTAGGCCGAATTAGACTTGTTCGATGCCCGCCGCCAAGAGCACCGTTGCCGCCATTGAGGGCTGGTTCACCCTTGATGAGTCCGAGCCCGCCCTGCTGGGCAGCAAATGCCGCACGTGCGGGACCTACGCATTCCCCAAAGAGGCCTTCTACTGCCGCAACCCGGCATGCGACGGAACGGTGTTCGACGAGGTTCCCCTCAGTCGGCGCGGCAAGGTGTGGTCCTACACCGACGCCTGCTACAAACCCCCGCCGCCCTACGTGGCCGCCGACCCCTACCAGCCGTTTTGTATAGCGGCCGTGGAGCTGGCCGTCGAGAAGATGGTGGTGATGGGCCAGGTCGTGCCTGAGGTCGCCGTTGACGATCTGGCGGTGGGCGACGAGGTTGAGCTCGTCTTGGACACGCTGTACGAGGACGACGACAACCGGTACCTGGTATGGAAGTGGCGACCAACGGCACCACGGAGCCAGGGCACCGCGGAGGCCGCAAATGCCTGACAACCAACGGGTGGTCGTGCTCGGAGCGGGGATGCACCCCTGGGGCAAGTGGGGGCGCAACTTCGTCGAGTACGGCGTGGCCGCCGCCAAGGCGGCCCTGGCTGATGCCGGCGTGGCGTGGACCGATATCCAGTTCGTATCGGGTGCCGACACGATCCGAAACGGCTACCCCGGCTTCATCGCCGGAGCGACCTTCGCGCAAGCCCTGGGATGGACCGGGGCCCGGGTGTCGAGTTGCTACGCGGCCTGCGCATCGGGGGCCACGGCCATCGCCGCGGCTCGGGCCCAGATCCTCGCCGGTCTCTGCGACGTCGCCTTGGTGGTGGGTGCCGACACCACCCCGAAAGGGTTCTTCGCCCCCGTCGGAGGCGATCGCAAAGATGATCCGGACTGGTTGCGGTTCCATCTCATGGGCGCCACCAATCCCACCTACTTCGCCCTTTACGCGCGGCGCCGTATGGAGCTGTTCGGGGCCACCGAGCACGACTTCGCCGCCATCAAGGTGAAGAACGCCCGACACGGACTGGCCAACCCGAATGCCCGTTATCGCAAGGACGTCACCATCGAGGAAGTGCTCGAGTCACCCATGGTGGCCGACCCCCTGCGTCTGTTGGAGATCTGCGCCACCTCCGACGGCGGCGCAGCCTTGGTGCTGTGCAGCGCCGAATACGCCCGCCGCCATGGCGGAACCCAGAAGCATGTAGAGATTGCCGCCGTGTCGACAGTGACGCCGCGCTTTCCACAAACGGTGATCGAGATGCCCAACTTCTCGACCGACTCCGCTGTCGCCGCGACCACGGTCGGAACTCCGGGCTTTCGCCATTCCATCGCCCACAGCGCCTACGAAGAGGCCGGGATCGGCCCCGAAGACGTCGACGTGGCCGAGGTCTACGACTTGTCGTCGGCATTGGAGCTCGACTGGTACGAGGACATCGGGCTGTGCAAGGAGGGGGAAGCCGAACGCCTTCTGCGCGACGGCGACACGGCCATCGGCGGCCGCATCCCGGTCAACCCGAGTGGGGGCCTGTCGTGTTTCGGCGAGGCCATTCCCGCCCAGGCCATCGCCCAGGTGTGCGAGCTCGTATGGCAGCTGAGGGGACAGGCTGAGGGTCGACAGGTCGAAGGGGCCCGGGTCGGCGTGACGGCCAACCAAGGGCTCTTCGGTCACGGCTCGAGCGTCCTGCTCAGCCGCTAGCCCCGAAAGCAGGGCCGCCGTGGCGAACGTGTCCGAAGGGCCCGAAGTCGTACTCCTCGATGTCGCCGACGGTATCGCCACCGTCACCTTGAACCGGCCTCAGGCCCGCAACGCCCTGTCCTCGGCCATACGACGACGTCTGCCCAAGGTCATCGCCGAGGCTGAGTCCAACGACGACGTGGACGTGATCGTCCTGACGGGTGCCGACCCCGCCTTTTGCGCAGGGTTGGACCTCAAAGAACTCGCCACGACGGGCGGACCTCTGGGATCCACCCGCCAAGCCCCGCCACCACCACCGCAACCTGGTGCGGCGTCGAGCAAACGCACCATGCTCCCGACCACCAAACCGTTGATCGGCGCCATCAACGGCGTAGCGGTCACCGGTGGCCTGGAGCTGGCGCTCAACTGCGACTTTCTCGTGGCGTCAGAGCGGGCGCGCTTTGCCGACACCCACGCCCGTATGGGCGTTCAGCCCTTGTGGGGGCTGTCGGTGCTCCTGCCCGAGGCCGTGGGTGTGCGCCGCGCTCGGGAGATGAGCGCGACAGGCAACTTTGTCGACGCCGCCACGGCGCTGGCATGGGGCTTGGTCAACCACGTCGTGGCGCACGACGAACTCTTGGATTTCGTGCGACGCCTGGCCGGCGACATCGTCACCAGTGACCAGCGGGCCTTGCAACGACTCTTCGCCACGTACCGCGAGGGCAGCCTGGTGACGGGAGCCGACGCGTGGGAGGTCGAGGCCCAAGCAGCGGCGCAATACCAAGGCGGCGGTGTCGACGTGGCTGAGATGGAGCGCCGCCGGCATGTGGTGGTGGAGCGAGGCCGCACCCAAGCCTGACGGGCGACTAGTGGCGCGAGGCGCGTGCGGCGGCTTTGCGGCCTGACTTGTGCCCAGATCGACGACCGGCGAAAAAGCCGATCAGGACTCCGAGCACCAGGGCTCCTCCCACCAACCACACGAAGCGAGGGTGGAAGGTCAAAGAAGCGAAGCGCAGCTTGATCTTCCTCGTCCTGTTTTCCAAGGCGAACAGGGTTCCCGCGGCCACCAGCGCGATGGCGACGATGGAGCGCGACACGAGGCCGCCACCTCCACCGGGTGCCGCGCCCTCGCCTCCGCCTCGCCTAAACGGCAAGGCCCTGCTGTCCCCATAGCTTGATCCCGCCGAGAATGCCGGCGGAATTGTCGACGATGGTGATGTCGGCAGGAAGTTCCTCGGTGATCCGCTTGGCGTTGCCGCCACCGATGTAAAGGTGGTCGAAGAAGGTGAGATCCCGCAGCGTGTCTATGGCGATGCGTACTCGGCGGTTCCAGCGCTTGTCACCAACTTCCCGACGCACCGGTTCGCCCAGTTGCTCGTTGTAGGTGGCGCCTTTGCGAAATGGATGGTGAGCGAACTCGAGATGAGGCAGAAGCTTGCCGTCATAGAACAGCGCGGTGCCGACCCCGGTGCCGAGCGTGACGACCAGCTCGAGCCCTTGGCCGGCCACCACGGCCGCGCCCTGCAGATCGGCGTCGTTGGCCACCTTGGTGGGCTTCCCCAGTCGCGTCGTGAGCGTCCCGGCCAGATCGAAGCCCGTCCACTGCTTCAAGAGCGTTTTGTCCACGGCCGTATCGGGGCCGGCCACCGTGACGAAGTGCGACGCCGTGAGCACGTGGCCGAGGCGCACCATGCCCGGAAACCCCGCTGAGGCCCGATCGAATGCCGGCAGCGGCGCCACCAAGGCCACCAGATCGTCGACCAGCTTCGACGGCGGGCACGGATATGTGGTGGCAACACGCACCCGATCGGCGACCATGGCACCGTTGGCGTCGAGTACCGAGGCCTTGAGCCCGGTTCCGCCGATGTCGATGGCCAGCGTCAAAGGACTGACCGGTTTTGGCGGGCGTGATTCGGGTGCCGACGACGGCGACTCGGGTACCGACACGCTCTATCCTCCTAGCCTCGTCGGCGCTGGTGGCCGACTCGTCCCATCCACAACCATGCCACCGGACCGCCGCCTAGTGGGCTATCCCCGTGCTCCCCATGCGCCCCGGGGTCACTACCCTGCAGGCATGGAGGACCAACCCTGGGCCGGGGACGCCTGCTCACTTGTCGACGCCTTTCGTACCGGGGCAATCACACCCCCCGAGGCCCTGGCGTTGTCGCTGGCCGCCATGGAACGTTCCGAGCTCAACGCGTTCAGCTATGTCGACGCCGACGCCGCCCGCCACAGCGCCGAGGTCGCCGATGTGTCGCTGCCTTTCGGTGGCGTTCCCGTGGGCATCAAGGAGCTCGAGTCCGTGCAAGGTTGGCCCTTCACCGAAGCGTCCTTGGTCTTCGCTGATCGCATGGGCAGCTCCACGACGACACAGGTCGATCGTCTGCGGGCGGCGGGTGCGGTGTTGGCGGGCCAAACCACGGCCAGCGAGTTCGGGGGGATCAACGTCACCCATACCAAGCTGCATGGCACCACCCGTAACCCATGGAACCTTGAGCGCACCCCGGGAGGCTCCTCGGGAGGCTCGGCCGCCGCAGTAGCCGGTGGGCTCCTGCCCATCGCGTCGGGCGCCGACGGAGGAGGATCGATCCGCATCCCGGCCGGCTTCACCGGGATGTTCGGTCTCAAGACGACCTACGGCCGCATCCCCAAGGGCCCCTACGCGCACCAGATTCCCCACACCGTGACGGTGGGGTGCATCAGCCGCTCGGTGCGCGACACAGCGAGATGGCTCGATGTGTGCAACGGGTACGACCCGCATGACACCTTGAGCCTGCCCCGCGTGGAGGGATGGGAAGCCGCGCTCGGAAGCCATCGCCCCGACCTGCGGGGTCGGCGCGCCGTGATCGCCGTCGACCTGGGCGTCGCCGTCGTGCACCCGAGTGTCGTGCACGTGGTCACAGCGGCCGCTGAAGCGCTCATCGCCGATGCCGGCCTGACACGCGTGGACGTGGCGGTCAGCTTTCCTCCCGCCCTCTTCGAATGGGCCATGTCGAACCTGGTGACACTGCGCGCCGACTTGGGAGAGCTCTATCCGGCCTGTGAACAGGATCTGACCTTGGAGATCATGTTCGGGCTCAACATTGCCGCCCATCACTACGACCTCGACATGGCCGCCGCGGCCGAGACCTTCCGGATCACCATGCACGAAGCCATGGCTGGACTGCTCGAGCAGGCGGATTTTGTCTTCGCCGCCGCCAATCCCGATGTTGCTTTCGCGGCAGAGGGACCCGTCCCCATGGCCGTCGGCGATGTCGACCTCATGGGGCTTTACGACAACGACATCGTGCGCGCCGGGGCCAACAACGGGGTGCTCACGTTTCCCGCCAACTTCGCGGGCAACCCGGCCATGTCCGTTCCCGCGGGCCAGATCGACGGCCTTCCGGTGGGGATGCAGGTCATCGGCCGCCATCACGAAGAGGCCCTGTTGCTTGATCTGGCCGCCGTGGCCGAGGCGAACCGGCCCTGGCCACTGGTGGCGCCCCAAAGCCCTCGGTAGCTTCGAGGCGCCTACGGCTACGCCTCCAGCGACACCGGCAGGGCGGCCAGGCCCCGCAGGATGATGTTGTCCTTGTAGGACAACTCGCCTCCCACCACCTCGAGGCGGCGGGCCCGTCCGAACAACGCCGATAGCGCTATCTGGGCTTCGAGGCGGGCCAAGGGCGCGCCGATGCAGTGGTGGATCCCGAACCCGAACCCGAGGTGGTTGTTGTCGGTGCGCGTCACGTCCAGCACATCGGGGTGATCGAACACGGCGGGATCACGGTTGGCCGAACCGATGAGGAGCATGGAGAAGTCACCTTTCTCCACCGTCACGCCCCCCACCTCCATATCCTCCAGCGCGTTACGACCGGTGAGTTGCACCGGCGGCACATACCGCAAGAGCTCCTCGACACCGCTACGCACGGCGGTGGGAGAACCGACGAATTTGGCAGCCTCTTCGGGATGCTCCATCAGCGCCAGGGCGCCGCCGGAGATCAGGTTCACCGTCGTCTCGTGGCCGGCCACCAACAACAAGATGCACGTGGACACCAGCTCGCCGGGGGTGAGGGCGTCGCCCTGCTCCTCGGCCTCGATCAGTCGCGTCAGTAGATCGTCGCCGGGACGAGCCCGGCGCTGCTCGATGAGCGCCACGAAGTACTGGGCAAACGACAACACGGCGGCCAGGCGCTGTTGGGCGGCCTCGGGCGGCAGAAGGAAGTCGGGATCGAGCCCACGGGCCAACGCGTTGGACCACACCCGGAACTGTTCGTGATCCTCGGCGGGCACGCCGAGCATCTCCACGATGATCTGGACGGGCAACGGATAGGCGTAATCGGCGACGAGGTCCACCTCCCGGCGCGCAAAGGCCGCGTCGAGGAGCTGCGCGCAGATCTGCTCGATACGCGGGCGCAGTCCTTCCACCACGCGCGGCGTAAAGGCTTTTTGCACCAGGCCTCGCAGCCGGGTGTGGTCGGGCGGATCACGGAACAAGAACGGAGCCATTTCCTCGAGCACCTGGCCAGCTCCCGACGAGGCCGTGTCGATATCGCGTAAGCGGCTGAAACGCTCGGGGTCGACGTTGCGTCCGTCACTGCTCGAGCGCCTGTCGCGCAAGATCTGCAGGCAGTCGGCGTGCCGGGTGAACACCCAGAAACCAAGAGGACTCCGATGTACCGGGTTCCGGGCGCGCAGCTCCGCGTAGACGGCATAGGGATCCGTCGCCCACGCCGGGTCGAAGGGATCCCACACCAGGGTGCCGGCGGCCGCCGCTTCGTCGCGCACGCTGCGCACCGAGTGGGTGATCTGGGCGTTGCGACGCGCCGCCAGCTCTCCGAGCGCGTCGTCGCTCTTGTGGCTCACGCCGACAACGCTACCGACCAGGCTCGGGGGGCACCACAGCGGAGGGCGCCACCACGACGGGAGGTGTTTGGGCCTTGGCGCGCAAGACCCGATCCTTTTGCCACGGGCGCAGCCCCACGACAACGGGCGGCAGGTGGCCCGAGATCACGACCGCTTTGCCCGGCGCCAACCGGCGCAGTGCGTCGGCGGGAGCCAGCCGCTTGTACGTGGGCGTATGCGTCGTCGATACCCGACCTGAGCCGTCCACCGTCGTGGCCCGCACACCGATTTCGGCGTCACCGATGAGGGTGCTCACATGGTCGAGGGTGCCGGGATCGGCGAGCCCCGAGAGAAACACCTTGGCCCGGTGATTGTTGACGACGCTGCCGGCCCGCCCGCCATAGCGAGCGCTCACCTGGGCCAGGTCTTGAAAGACCGTCACCAGCTGCACGCCATGACCGGCGGCCGTCGACGCCAACGTGTCGAGTTCGGCCAATGGAGCAACATTGGCGGCCTCGTCCAGGACCACCAGCAGCGGTGGGTCGAGCGGCGCCCCTTGGCGACCCGCACGCTCGTAGGCCGCTTCGATGACGACGGAGACCAGGGTGGCAAAGAGGGGTCGCAGGCGCTGCTGGTCATGAGCAGGGGCGCAGAGATAGAGCGTGTGCCGACCGTCGAGTATCCCGGCGGGATCGATGCTCGGCATGCCGACGGCGGGCGTCTCGGCTGAGGCAGCCACGTCGGGATCGGCGAAAGCCTCCACCACCGTTTCCGCCGTGGTGTACACGGCACTGCGTTGCCGATCGTCGCGACCCCAGCTGGCTCTTGCCGACTGCACTGCTTCCCACGCGCCGGCTCCTTCGAGGATGACAGCCACCTCGTCAACCACTTGATCGTCGATCCACCGCACGACATCGGTCATGGAACGACCCGACAAAGAGGCGGCCAGCAACAGGGGCGCCAAAAGCTTGGCGGCCGTGGCGTACCAGAAGTCGCCGTCGGTGAGCGCGCCCGCCGACGCTCGAGCCACCTCCGCCAGCGAGCGAGCTACCCGACGCGCCTCGGGCCACGTCGACGCCTCAGCGAGCGGCGACCAGTGATCGCAAGGGAGGCCGGAAGAGCCGGAGGGGTCATAGACCCATACCTGTCCGCAGGACTGTCGGAAGCCCAACGTGTGCCGGGCCAGGTCAGACTTGACCGACGCCGCCACCACGGGGCCTTCCCACTCCAATATGGCCGGTATGGCCAGCCCACTCGTCTTGCCGCTCTGGGTCGGACCGACGACGAGGACGGAGTGACCGGCTTCGGCGTACACGCGGCGACGCCCCACCGTGCCCAGCGCCAGGCGTCCGGCCGTGTTCTTGGATGCCAGCAGCGGGCGAAGCTCGCGCCCGGCTGCCCACGTGGCCGGCATATCCACCGAGCCGCGCCCACGACTGGCAACGCCGGGCACGAGTGACCGCAGGCCGCCGCGGCGCGGGGCCGACAACCGGGGGCGGCCTGAGCCGGTTGACCTCGTCGGTGCCGAAGGACCACGAGGTCCGGCGAAACCCCCGGGGCCACCAGAAGAACCTGAAGCACCGGCTGAGCGCGCCGCACTCATGTCACCACTGCCCGAGCGTGTCGAGATCCCCCACGCCGCGGCCAAGGCGGCGACGGCAGCGGCGGTGATGGGTGCGATCACTCCATCGCCGCCGTGTCGGGAGCCTGGTGCTCGTGGCGCATGCGGGCGTCGGTGTCGACGAGGGCGCCTTCGTAGGGCGAGAGCCGGTGCTGTACCAGAAATGAACGGTTGGCCACCTTCCAGAGGCCCACGCCCCGCTGCAGATGCGGGATCAACTCCGCTTCGGTATCCGACAGGCCGAGCAGCTCGCGGGTCCGCTCGACCTCACCGGGAGGCTGCGCATAGACCACCCGGGTCTCTGAGTCCGACAACAACCCGTGCGCCAGACCCACTTGCTCCGATTGCGCTCCCCCCACGGCGGCCAGATCCGAAAGTCGGTGGAGCACGGCGACGTTGGACACGCCGCGAGCACGCGACAGCTTCCACGACGACTGCAACCATCGCGCTACGCCCAGATTGGCGAGAATGGCCCACGCCTCGTCCACGACCACCACAACACCGTGGCGCTGACGACCGAGCCCGGCTTGCAACCACGCCGTGGCACACGTCATCAGCACACCCAACGCAGCCGAGTGATAGACGGACGACAAGTCGAGCACCACCAGCGGACCGTCGAGCGACACGTTGGGCGTGGTGGGTCCATCGAACATGCCGCGCAAGTCGCCCGCCACCAGACGGCGCAGCTCCAACGCCACCTGACGTCCGTCGGCGGCCAATGCGGCGGCATCACTGCGTATGGTGGCGGCCGCGCCTGGCGTCGGCGCCAGCAAGGCATCGACGACTCCGGGCAACGTCGGTACGCGCGTGTCGGTTACCTCAGCCACAGCCAGCTCGACGGCGGTGCGCTCGGTGGGAAGGATGTCACGACCGAGACTGGCGCAAGCCAAAGAGGCAAGAAGTTCGGCTCGGCGCCGAAACACTTCGTCCCTGTCCCCACCGGCGGGAGCATCCAAGGGGTTGAGACGGACCGAGCCGCCGGGGTGCAGGGACACCGGCTCGATTCCCCACGCCCGAGCCAAGGCGTGATACTCGCCCTTCGGATCCACTACCCAGGCCCGCCGGCCGAAGACGGCCTGACGCCACAGATACGTCTTGATGAGCGCGCTCTTCCCCCTGCCGATCTGACCGATCACCACCATGTTGGGATTGGTGAGGACGTTGCGTGCGTAAAGCTCGAATGGGTCATAGGTGAAGGCGCCGCCCAACAGGTCGCGGCCGATGAGCACACCGCCCCCGCCGAGGCCGGGCTCGGCCACAAACGGAAAGGCGGACCCCAGGTGGCGCGTGGTGGCGTGGTGCGCGGGCGTGGACATGGGTGAACCGTCGCCTCAGGTCAGGCCGCGACAAAGCGGCAATGTGCTCGTGAAGGCCATGGCTTGGTCCCCGTAGCAGCGGCGAATTTCGAGGCCGGCCTGTCCGGCGGCTTGCTCCACTTGCCCGCAGGCCTCTTCGAGGCTTTCGGGGTCCTCGGTCGACACCGTCACGTACCCCGTGAAGCGGTACTCGGCGTGACCGTCGGCCAGTTCGACCTCACGTCGAGCCAGCACCTCTTCTTCGCGCCGCCGTCGGGCCGTGGCGAGAAAGCCGCCCCGGCGGCGCAGTTCGGCGTCGGCGATGTCGGCCGTGCGGGCCTGCTCGATGCGTCGGGCCGCCGCTAAAGGACCCACGGGTTCCATGACGACTGCGACCGACCGACGTACTGAGGACCACAGCAACAACGGTCCCAAGAAATCCGGACCGACATCGGTGCGCGGCCATTGGGATATCCAGAACGTGGCGTGCCACGTTCCATCGGCGTGCACTCGACCCCATTCAGCCGACAGCCCCATCGGCCATGGCCACGGCGCCGGGCGCGGCGTGTAGCGTTCACCTGATTCCGGCGTGGGGCCCATGATGGCGGGCGCGGTATCGAAGGAAGCCCGCACGACGCGCCCCAACTCGTCGGCATCGAGGACAGAGCCGACATCCAGAGACGCGTCGCTCAGGCGGCGGCGCAACGACGCCACGTCGCGCAACAGCACCGTGCACGCGCCTCGGTCTCCTCCTCCCGCTATCTTCACGGCCCGCGCCGCCCGACCGGCGTGGATGGCGATGGCCACGAAGACCTCGTGGCGGCATGTGGCCGGAAACTCGGCTTCCACCAACGCTCCATACGAAGTCCGCGGATCGGAGCTGCCATCGAGCGTGGCGGCCGTGCGGAGATGATCTCGGATGGCGGCACCGTCGTCGGAGAGACTCCGCTCGACCCACTGCACGCGGTGGATGACCGATCCCTGCAGCGCCAGGGAAGAAAGCGCGGAACTCCAGCCGCCCACTCGCCGCGCCTTATCCTCGGGACCGAGGAGTACGAAGCCTCGTCCCGCCACGCGAAGCACGGCGGTGTAGGTGCGAGAGGCACCATCGAATACGACGGCGGCCCGGTGTTGCTCACCAGGCCCAAGCTCGACATCGAGGACGCGCAGCGTGGTGAAGGGGTTGGACCTGGAGCTTCGTCGCCGACCCGGGATGCCAGCGGCGTGGCGCCAGGCATCCGGCGCCCACTCTTCAGCGGTGCGGCCGCCGATCGGCCACGTGGCGGCACCGACGGCCAAGCCGACGATGGCCAACGCCACCACGGCTCCCGAGACAGAGGGGCGAGCACGTAACACCACCACCGCCACCACTAGGGAGACGGCCACTATGGCGATCTGCCCACCGCGCCAGCCAGCCACGAGTCCACGGCGTTGCAAGGGGCCGAAGCGGTAACGCGGCACCTCGGGTTCAGTCGGCACCGTCATCGTCCAATCGCGCTGCGGGTAACTCAGACCGCGCCGAGTTTCGGTCCTCATCGCCGTCACCAGCCCCGCCACGGACGGCGCCATCCTCGGTCCAACCGGCGACCGAGCCCTCGGGCCTGAGCACGCCGTGTTTGGAAAGGTCGTACGGGTCACTACCGCCGGTGCTTCCATCACCGCTACCGCTGCCATCTCCACCGCTGCCGGAAACACCTTCGCCAGGGCGGGAGCCCGCCCCGACCGGTCCCTCCGTAAGCATCGGGATCGCCTTCGTCGCCGCCTCGGACTCTGACCCGACTGCCGATAAGGCGCGCATCGCCACTTGGGGGCCGGGCCCTCCGCCCTGCGTCAGCACGTCCATGGCGAAGTTGCCGTTGCGCGCCAAGTTCATGGGGCCGCTTTGCATGCGGTGCCGAGCCGACTCCAGATGCGCGGCCGCCCCCGCCTCAAAGGCGGGTATCAACCGCAGCAATGTAAAGGGGGACATGGCGGCAATGATCAACAACGCGCTGCCCGTCACCACCGCCGAGAAGCCGCCGGAATTGCCGGCCGGTGACGACGCCACGCCGAAGCCGGCCGCCAGAGCAGCGGCGGCCAACGACAACACAGCGGCGATAACGAGCTTGGAAAGAATGAGGGCGACCAAGGTGTCGACCAGACGGCGGCACCAATGCGAAATGGCTGGCCACGCCAACGCGGCCAAGGAAAGGGGAAGGAACAACACGGCCACAGATGTGGCTGCGGCACGCACCACCAGCTCGAGCCATACGACCAGTGTTCCGATGGCTATCACCAATGCACCCAAGAACAGAGCGAAGGGCGGCGCGCCGCCCGCCACCATCAGAAATGCCCCTGTCGAAGCGAGGAGATTGTCGGGGCCCACGCCGGCCACCGACAACATCTGCGCGGAGAGCGCGTCGGTGATGGCCAATGCCAGGCTGACAAGCTCTACCGCCACCCCGGTGAGGAGCAATGCCAGGGGCACGTAGACGAGAAACGTCCGCATCAGGGCGGATGCGCTTTGGCGATAAATGGCCTGTATGGCCGCACAGCACGCCATGGGCACGATGACCGCCGCCGCTAGCCCCGCCATGACCGTCTCGTGACGGGTGAACCAGCTCGACGACAAGTCGACGGTGGTGGAAGCCGACAACACGTGGCCCACCTGTCCGAGCAACCACGCCGCTCCGGCCGCCACCCAATTGCCGGCCGCGCCCAGCACCGCCGAGGCGCCGGCGCTGGCCACCCCACTAGCAACACCTCCGGCAACGCTGCTCACCACACCACCGGCAAGGCTGCTCGCCGACGCCAGCAGGGTCATGCTCAGTGCACCCCGGTGCCGGCGTGAAAGAAGAAGTTGACGATGGCCGGAGCCGCCCCCACCAGGAGGGCGGCCAGCGCAGAAACCAGCACCGTGCGCCGACCGGAATACGACTGGTTGTAGTTCTGCGAATGTGCCCCCAGCGCCCACGTGGCGGCGCCGATGATCAGGCCGACCAGGGCAGCCACCAGGGCCCACCCCCCGAGCCCATCGGTGAGCCGCTGCAAGATCTCGCTGCCCGGCAGGTTGGCGGGATCGGGATTGAGCTGCACGTCAGTCAGGACCACACCAGCCAGCCACGTCATAAGGACCTCCCTCGATGGAAGGCGGGGAACTCGCTCCTGCTCTGGAAACGCCACCGCCTTGCCGCCGCAGGCTAGAAGAGTCTGTCGTGTGGTTTCAAGTTATTTCATGATTTTTCACTCACAACATGAGCACCCTCCGTCAAAGACATGACCAGCCCCTGGGACACAGGCCGGAGACGGGTCGGACCCGACCCACCATGGCCCTGTCATGCTGGAGTCGATGGTCGCCACCTCCGGGCTCTCTGAGCACGCCGCCGTGGTGGGATTCGTGGCGCTCGCGGCCGTCGCTGTGGTCGGCATCGTGATTGCCACCATCGTGGGTCGGCGCAGCGGCCGACACTCACTCGAGCAACGCTTATCGGCGCTGGCGTCGCGCCTCGGCGTCGACGAACCCGGCGGCGAGCCGGCCGGCGTGGAACCGGCGTTACAGCACCTGGAGCAGGTCACCGATCAGGCCGCCGAAGCGGTGGCTGAATCGTCGGCCGATGCCATTCGGCTGCGGCGCGCTCTCGACACGTTGCCCCAAGGCGTCATCGTCTGCGACGAGCACCATCACGTCATCTTTCGCAACGCTCGTGCCGTCGGTCTCATGGGAGGACGACACGGGGACGCCCTTGCCGCCCAAGCGGTCGAGGACTTGTTGGGCGACGCGTGGCAAGCAGGCATGGCCGAGCGCACGCTCGATCTGTACGGTCCGCCTCGGCGCACGTTGGCGGTCAGCGCCCAGATCATCGACGACGGACGGCGCACGCTGGGTGTGATCGCCGTCATCGACGACGTGTCCGAACGTCGCCGCCTCGAAGAGGTTCGGCGCGACTTCGTCGCCAACGTGAGCCACGAGCTTAAAACCCCCATGGGTGCGTTGGGGCTTCTGGCCGAGACCCTGGTGGTGGAGACCGACGCGGCGGTGGCCCAGCGACTGGCCAACCGCATCCACACCGAGGCCTTTCGGGTGTCGAGGATCATCGACGACCTTCTTGATCTGTCCCGGATCGAGTCCGAGGAGGCCCCACCTCGAGAGCCCGTGCTTGTGAACCTGGTGATGGCCGAAGCCGTTGAGCGGGTCCGGGCCGCCTCCGAGCAACGCAACGTGAAGATCCAACTGGAGGAGCCCACCCCGGCGGTGACCGTCCTGGGCGACCGGCGCCAGCTCGTCTCGGCGCTGTACAACCTCCTCGAAAACGGGGTGAAGTTCTCCTATGACGGCGGAACCGTTCGCTTCGCCGGATCCGTGCATGGTGAGGACATCCATTTGGAGGTGGAGGACCACGGCCAAGGCATCCCGGCCCGCGACCTCGACCGCATATTCGAGCGCTTCTACCGTGTCGACCAGGGCCGCAGTCGCAACACTGGGGGTACCGGCCTGGGACTGTCTATCGTGCGTCACGTGGCCGCCAACCACCAGGGTCACGTCGAAGTCGACTCGCGCGAGGGCGAGGGCTCGACGTTCCGGCTCATTTTGGCTTGGCACTCCGAGATCGGGTGACCATGGCTCGAGGTTCTGAAGCACGTGCCGTGCACGGTGCCGGTGATGATCCCGACGACCAGCGCATCAGCGTGCTGGTCGCCGAAGACGAGGAGTCCTTCGTCGAGGCGCTGGCGTTGGGACTGGCCCGCGAAGGATTCGACGTCTCCGTGGCGCGCGACGGCACCGAGGCGCTGGAGATGTTCGAGAGGAAACAGCCCGACCTCGTGCTCCTCGACATCAT
Source organism: uncultured Acidimicrobiaceae bacterium (assembly GCA_963714125.1). Lineage (GTDB taxonomy): Bacteria > Actinomycetota > Acidimicrobiia > Acidimicrobiales > UBA8190 > CAWCAW01. The sequence continues at coordinate 128,761 of OY970234.1, forward strand.
GCTGCCCAAGTTGTCGGGGATCGACGTCTGCCGGGCCATCCGGTCGCGCTCTTCTGTGCCGATCATCATGGTGACCGCCAAAGGGACCGAGATCGACACCGTGGTCGGTCTCGAAGTGGGCGCCGACGATTACGTGACCAAGCCCTACCGTCTGCGCGAGCTGGTGGCCCGCATGCGAGCCGTACTCCGTCGCTCCCCGCACCAAGGCCCTGAACCAGCCGATGGTGGCGCCGATGACAGCGGGGTGCTCGAGGTCGGAGATGTGAGTGTGGACCCCGACCGGCACCGCGTCTTCGTACGGGGCACCGAGGTGCACCTCAGGCGCAAGGAGTTCGAGCTCCTCGAGCTCCTCATCGAAAACGCCGGACGCGTGATGACTCGCGACACCCTGATCGACCGCGTGTGGGGCACCGACTACGTCGGTGACACCAAGACCCTCGACGTGCACATCAAGCGGCTCCGGAACCACATCGAGAACAGCCCGTCGGTGCCGGCCATCATCACGACGGTGCGTGGCGTGGGCTACCGCTTCGAGGTCGGCTCCGGCAGCTGAACCAGGCGCCGGCAGCTGAACCAGGCCCCGGCAGCTAACGAGGGCCTCGCTCAGGAAGCGATCGGGGCGGGGATCACGGTCGAACCGCCCAGGTACGGGCCGAGCACGCCAGGAAGGTGCACCGACCCATCCGCAGCGCGCCCCACCTCGAGCAGCGTGGGCCAGATACGTGACCATGCCAACGCGGAACCGTTCAAGGTGTGGACGAACCGCGGCGCACCACCCCCGGTGGGGCGGTAGCGGATGTTGGCCCGCCGGGCCTGGTACTCGGCGAACCACGACACCGACGACACCTCCAACCACATATCGGCGCCGGGCGCATAGACCTCGAAGTCAAAGGTGCGGGCCGCTGAGTTGCCGAGGTCGCCGGCACAGAGATCAAGGACCCGGTACTCGAGGTTCAGCGCCTGCAGCAGAACGTCGACGCGCGCCAGCATGTCGTCGTGCACGGCGGCCGCCTGTTCGGCTGTGGCGTAGGCGAACAACTCCACCTTGTCGAACTCGTGCGTGCGCAATACCCCTCGGGTGTCGCGCCCTGCCGCCCCTGCTTCCCGGCGGAAACACGCACTCGCCGCGGTGAGGCGCATAGGCAGATTGGCCTCTTCGAGCACGTCGCCACGGTGCATAGAGGTGAGGGGCACCTCGGCGGTGGGAATCGCCCACATGTCATCGCGCTCGACGTGGTACGCCTCGTCGGCGAACTTGGGCAGGTGCCCGGTGGACACCATCGTCTCGGTGCGCACCAACGTCGGCGGTCGGATCTCCTCAAAAGCATCGGCATGGCGATCGAGGGCAAAGGCGGTCAACGCCCGGATAAGCCGGGCCCCCGCCCCCCGGTACAGCGGGAACATCGACCCCGACAGCTTGGCCCCGCGCTCCATGTCCAAGATGCCGAGCTCGGTGCCGATGTCCCAGTGCGGGACGCGCTGGTGCTCGGCGTAGGTACGGGGGTGCTCGGGCCAGCGTCGCACGACGGGATTGTCCTGCGGCCCGGCCCCATCGGGGGCCTCGGCGGCGGGCAGGTTGGGCAGCCACAACAGGATCCGGCGCACCTCGGTGGCGGCCGCTTCGGCGTCGACATCGGCGCTTTTTTCGAGCTCGCCGAGCTCCCGGGACTCGTCCGCCAATCGTGTCGAGGTGGCTTCGTCGCCGCCGCGACGCGCCTCTCCCACCTGCCGGGACAGCTCCTTAATCTGACCTCGCACCTCGTCGCGCTGCGACGACGCCGAGCGGGCGCGGTTGTCCGCCTCGATCAGTGCGTCGATCTCGGCCGAGTCCACGCCACGTCGGGCCAGCGACGCTTTGACGAAAGCCGGATCGTCGCGCACCAACCGGATGTCGATCATGGTGCGTCAACGGTAGCCTCGCCCGGTGCCCGACCGGCCCGCCCGCGCTGTTGCCGTCGAGTGCCGTGACCTCGTGGTCCGCTATGGGACCCGGACCGCCGTGGACGGGTTGTCGTTTCAGGCCCACGCGGGCGAGGTCCTCGCCCTGCTCGGTCCCAATGGTGCCGGCAAGACCACCACCGTCGAGACCCTCGAGGGGTATCACCGCCCCGACGGCGGTACGGCGCGCGTCCTCGGTCTCGACCCGCGCCAGGACCACCGCGACCTGGTGGCGCGCGTGGGCGTGATGCTCCAGCGCGGTGGGGTGTACCCCACCATGGGTCCGGGCCGAGCCCTCGAGTTGTTCGCCTCCTACTACCGGGATCCCGAAGACCCCGCCGCCCTTCTCGAGCGTCTGGGGCTCGCCGCTGTGGCGCGCACACCGTGGCGGCGGCTGTCGGGGGGCGAGCAACAGCGCCTCGGCCTGGCCCTGGCCTTGGTGGGACGCCCCGAGGTGGTCTTCCTCGACGAGCCCACCGCCGGCGTGGACCCCGAGGGCCGGCTCGGCGTGCGCGGCGTCATCACCGAGCTGCGCGACCGGGGCGTGTGCGTCGTGCTCACCACCCACGAGCTGCCCGAGGCCGAGCGCCTCGCCGACGAGGTCGTCATCATGGCGGCGGGTCGAGCCGTGCGCCGCGGCACCGTGGCCGAGCTGTCGGCCGGCACCGGCGGCGGGATCGAGTTCGCGGCGCCAAGCGGGCTGGATCTCGACGAGCTGGCCGCCGCCCTCGGGGTCGATGCCGGTGTCGTCACCGAGCCCAGCACCGGTCACTACGCCGTGGCTGGCCCCGCCACGGCCACGCTCATGGCGGCGGTGGCAACCTGGCTGACGGCGCACGACCTCCCCCTGGCCGACTTCCGGGCCGGGACGCGCTCTTTGGAGGACGCCTATTTGTCGGCTACGCGTCACGTGGCGAACCTCGGTGATGACGATCTGGGCGCCGAGGGGCAAGGGTGAACGGCGGCCGGCCGGCGGCGGCCCGACTCGTGAGCCAGGCGCGCGCCGAGGTGGGCATGACGCTGCGCCGGGGCGAGTCTTTGCTGTTGACGGTGGCCATCCCCGTCGTGCTGTTGGTGTTCTTCTCCAAGGTCCATCTTCTGCCCACCGGCACCACCCATCCGGTGACGTTCCTCGCCCCCGGCGTGCTCGCCCTAGCGGTGATGAGCACAGCCATGGTCAACCTGTCCATCGCCACCGGCTTCGAGCGCGGCTACGGCGTGCTCAAGCGGCTCCACGCCACACCGCTGGGCCGGCCCTCGCTACTGGGGGCGAAGATCGCCGCCGTGCTGGTGGTCGAGATCCTTCAAGGTGCGGTGCTGGTGCCGGTGGCTTTCGCGCTTGGGTGGCGCCCGTCGATGGCGGGAGCGGGCACGGCAGTGGCCGTGGTGCTCGTGGCCACCATCGGCTTTGGCGGCATAGGCCTGTTCTTGGCCGGTGTGCTGCGGCCCGAGGTGAACCTGGCCGCCGCCAACGGCTTATGGGTGCTCTTGTTACTGGTCAGCGGCATCCTGGCGCCGCTGTCCAAGTTGCCCTCGTGGATGGCGACCGCCTCCAAGTCCTTGCCGGCCGCCGCATTGTCCGATGCCTTGCATGGAGCCATCGGCGCAGGCACAGGCGTGCCCGACCGTGCCTGGGTGGTACTGATCGTGTGGGCCGTGGCCGCTCCGCTGGCCGCCGGAGCGACGTTTAAATGGGAGTGAACATATGCTCGGCCCGTGCCGACCGGCGAGGAACGAAGCCTGCTGTTGATCCTGGCTCGCCAACTCGCCTCGCACGTGGCCACGCCCATGTTCGTGGTGGATGTCAGGGGTGTGCTGGCCTTCTACAACGAGGCCGCCGAGGCCATCTTGGGCCAAAGCTTCGCCTCCACGGGGCCGCTCGCTCCTGAGGTGTGGGGCGGGGAGATGTTCTCGCCCGAGGACATGGAAGGAAACCCCATCACCGTGACCTCCCTTCCCCTGGGCCGGACGCTGCGCGATCGTGTCCCCGCCCACGCCAGCTTCCGCATCACTGGTCTCGACGGGATCAAACACACCTTGCACGCCACGTCAGTCCCGCTGTTCGCCAAGGTCGACGATCTGGCCGGAGCGTTGGCGGTGTTCTGGGAGGACGCATGATCCTGCGATTCTGGGGCACTCGGGGATCGCTGGCGGCTCCGGGCCCGGCCACGGTTCGCTACGGCGGGAACACGTCGTGCGTGGAGATACGTACCGATGACGGCACGCTCGTCATCCTCGATGCCGGCTCGGGGATTCGGGACCTGGGCGACCAGTTGATGACCGAAAAGATCGGCCCCATCCACATCGTGCTCAGCCATCTGCACCTCGACCACCTCCAAGGGTTGGCGTTCTTTGCGCCGTTTTGGCGACCCGACGTCGAGCTGCACATCTGGGGCCCGTCGTCGCCCAACCGCAGCCTGGCCGACCGGGTGGCTTCGTATGTGTCGCCACCGTTGTTTCCCGTACATCTGTCGGACGTGCCTTCTCGGCCGCAGTTCCATGACGTTCCCAAGCGCCGCTGGAAGGTGGGCGACGCCGTCATCGCCGGCAGTCCGGTGTGCCATCAGGGTCCCACTGTCGGCGTTCGCGTCGAGGCCGACGGGGCGTCGGTGGCCTACATCCCCGACCATGAGCCCGCCCTCGGAGTGGACCTGACATCGCTCGAGCCGGACTGGATCTCCGGCTGTCACGTGGCCGCCGACGTCGACGTCTTGCTTCACGACGCGCAGTACAGCGACGACGAGTACTCGGCGCGCGTGGGATGGGGGCACTCGAGCGTGGCGCACGCCGTGGACTTTGCCCATGCGGCGCGGGCCCGCCAGTTGGTGCTGTTCCATCACGATCCGTCGCATTCCGACGCCATGCTCGAGGAACTGTGTGCCCAGGCCACGGCGCGCTGGGGCTCGGCCGGAGCACCACCCGTTTTAGCTGCCGAGGGGGACTCCATCACCCTCGACGGCGCTGGAATTGTGATGGAGGCGGCGGCCCGGCTCCCCCAGCGGCCACTGTCGATGACCTCAAAACCGCGGTAGATGGCATAGAGCAATTGGTGTGACGCCAACCGTAGGCGTGGCGCCAGTAGATTTTCCCCGTGCCCGACGCCCCGGCTGCCGAGTCGCGCACGACGCGCCAGGCTGACCGGCGAGCTCAGCGCAACCGTCGCCGCAAGCGGGTCGCCCTGTTCACCAGTGGCGGCCTTGTTCTTGTCGTCATCCTGATCATCGCCGCCGCTGCTGGTTTCCTGCTGTACGAGAACGGGCGCATTCACCGCATCCATGTGGCCAACATTGCCGGGAAAAAGGGCATCGGCGATCAGAAGGACGCCGAGAACATCCTCATGATCGGGTCGACGACGCGTTGCGGACTGACCCAACAGAATGCGGCCTACGGCTTATGCGACGAAGGGGTCACCGGCGTCAACAGCGATGTCGTCATGATCCTGCACCTCGACCCCGATCATCACCGCGCCGCCATCTTGTCGATCCCGCGCGACACCTTCGTCCCCAACGCGCATCCCGGAGGGGTCAACAAGATCGACGCCGCCCTCGGTGCGCCCGAAGGTCCCGGGCAGCTCATCGCGGCCATCACCGACGACTTCGGCATCCCCATCCAGCACTACGTCGAGTTGAACTTCGACAGCTTTCAAGGGGTGGTCAACGCCTTGGGGGGGATCAAGATGTACTTCCCCATGCCCGTCTACGACGAGCAGTCCAATCTGCACATCACCACGGTCGGATGCCAGGCGCTGACGGGCAAAGTGGCGTTGCAAGTGGTCCGGGCCCGCCATCTGCAGTACCAGCCTCCCGCCGACGTCGGGGTCCCCGATTACGACTGGCCCTATGACCCCCAGAGCGACCTGAGCCGGATTCGACGTGACCACGAGTTCCTGCGCGTGCTCGCTTCGGCGGTGGCCAAACGAGGACTGGGCAGCCCCGTCACCGATGGTGAGCTCATCAGCTCCTTGGCCGGGAACCTCGTCGTCGACCAAGGTTTCGGGGCCACGACCATGGCCGACCTCGTCAGCGAGTTCCACAGCGTCCATCCGTACTCGGTGCCGCAGTACACGCTGCCGGTTTCCGAGGACAGCCAGACCTATTACTACGGCGGCTACGGATACGGGGACGTGGTCTTCCCCGTCCAACCCGAGGACAGCCAGGTGGTGGCGGAGTTCCTGGGCTCCAAGTCCACCGAGGACGGCTCCGGCGGTGCACTGCCGGCGCCAGGGTCGTTCACCATGGCGGTGGAAAACGGCACCGGCCTCCCCGAACAAGGGGCCAAGACGGCGACGGCACTCGAAGCCCTCGGCTACGACGTGACGTCGGTGGGCAACACCGTGGCACCGGCCACGACGACGGAGGCCACGGTGTTGTATTCGAACCCCGACCAGCTCGATGACGCCTTGGCCGTGCAGTCCTCGCTATCGGGGCTGGCCGTGGTGGGTTACGACCCCGGTCTGACCCAGGCCTCTTCCTCGGCCGATACCACCGTCAGCACCATCGACGTGGGCTCTCCCCCCTCCCAAAGTGCCGATGTGGTCCTGGTGACCGGTTCGAACTTCTCGGTTGACGTGCCGGCTTCATCGTCGACGACATCGACTACTTCGACGCCCACCACTGTGTCCACCGGGGCTACGGGCACCACCGGCCAAACGGGAGCCGGCCCCTCAGCGCTGGCCGACAACCCGAATCTGGCCGCACCCTCGAGCTCGACCGAGAACCTCGAGCCCTGGGACCCCCGGTCCTGCACCGCCTCAGGCGGCGAGGGCCCCTGACCGACTGCGCAACAGCACCGCCATCCAGCGTTGCAAGGTGGCCTTGGTGATGGGGCCGCGCACGGTAGCGACGATGTGCCCGGTGGCATTGATGAACACCGTGTCCGGAAGCCCCTCGAGGCGGTACTGGGCACCCACCTCGGTATAGAAGTCCTTGCCCACCGGAAAGGTCACCCCGCTGCGTCGGGCGAAAGCGAGACCGCTGGCGGCGGCGTCGTTGTCGTCGATACCGAGGAACACGATGGGCGCACGCGTCGCGCTTTCGTGATCGGCCACGGCGGCCACCACGGGCAGCTCGCTGTGACACGACGAGCACCACGAAGCAAAGAACGTGAGCACCACCGGGGCGTGCGCTCCATCACCGACGACCGGCAGCGACACGGGAGGTCCCCCTCCAAGTCGTGGCACCGAGAACGAGGGTGCGGGTGCGGTTGAGGTGGCGCCCGGGCTGGTGAAGGTAAGGGCCAGAACCAGCACGGCGGCGGCGACGACGACGACGCCCACTCCCAGCCCGATCGACCGCCAGGGGCGAGGCACCGGTCTGGGGCCGTCCGCCTCAGTCAGCGGAATCGGACGAGAACGTCGCCGGCCATGGCGACGAACAGCAGCGTCAGGTACGTGATGGAGTACCGAAACAACGCCATGGCGGCTTCAGGAGTCCTCTGTCTGCCGAGGCGCAGCGCGTAGAAGAGAAAGCCCACCCCGAGAATGATGGCGGCCGCCACGTAGATCGCTCCCATGTGCCCTACCGCCGCGAACACCAACGTCAGCGCGACGAGCAACACGGTATAGAGGAGTATCAGGCGAGCGGTGCGGGCGAAGGTGGCCACCACCGGCATCATGGGGACATTGGCGGCCTTGTAGTCGTCACGGTATTTGATGGCGAGCGCCCAGAAGTGCGGGGGCGTCCAGATGAAGATGATGGCGAAGAGAACGACCGGGGCCCACCCGAGCCGGTCGGTGACCGCGGCCCAGCCCACCAGCACGGGCACCGCACCGGCGGCGCCACCGATCACGATGTTCTGCGCCGAGGTGCGCTTCAGCCACATCGAGTACACGAAGACGTAGAAGGCGGTGGCCGACAGGGCCAGCACGGCCGAGAGCAGGTTGACGAACTGGGCCAGCTCGGCGAAGGCCGCCGCTTCGAGGGCCAGGGCGAAGACGAGGGCCGCGGCCGGGGTGACCTCGCCGGTAACGAGGGGACGGTTCTGGGTGCGGGCCATGACCGTGTCGATGTCGCGGTCGATGACCATGTTGATGGCATTGGCCCCGCCCGCGGCCAGCGCCCCGCCCGCCAAGGTGGCCACCATCAGCCCGAGCGACGGCACCCCGCGCCGGGCCACCACCATGGTCGGCAGGGTGGTCACCAGCAACAGCTCGATGATGCGCGGCTTGGTGAGCGCCACGTAGCTGCGGACGCGACTGGTCCTCAGGTTCGGGGACGTGGCCATGGCGCGAGCCTACGGCGCCGCCTGGAAGACCGACAATGCAGGAACAAGCCCCCTGCTCATCGACGGGAGCCCTGGCGCACTCGCCAGTACCATGGCACCTCGGTGCGCCCTCTCCACATCTCCGCCGGCGCCTTTCTCCGCCTCTGCCAGATCACCCTGGGACTGGTGGCGCTCAACCTCGTCACCGGGGCCGCCGTGCGCCTCACGGATTCCGGCCTGGGGTGCCCGGACTGGCCTACGTGCTCACGCACCAGCATCACCCCGGCCCTGTCGCTGCACCCGCTGGTGGAGTTCGGCAACCGCATGGTCGTGGTGGTGGTGTGCGCGGCCGCCATCATCACCGCCCTGGCCGCCCTCCGACGAGCCCCCCGGCGACCGGACCTGGTCTGGCTCTCGAGCGGGCTGGTGGCCGGCATCGTGGGAGAGGCCGTGTTGGGAGCGGTGGTCGTCTACTCCAAGCTCAATCCTTACGCGGTGATGTGCCACTTCATGGTGGGCATCGTGTTGTTGACCGACGCCATCGTCCTGGCGCTGCGCGCCGGACGGGGGCGCGGTCCGGGAACCCTCGAGGTGTCGCCGCGCCAGCGGGTCATGGGGCGCGTGATGATCGGCGTGCTTGCCCTGGCCATCATGGCGGGAACGGCCACCACCGGGGCCGGGCCCCATGCGGGAGGGCCGGGGGCCAAGCGCCTGCCGATAGCCCTGTCGGATATGGCGCGCGTCCACTCCTCGATCGTGATCGTGCTGGCCGTGCTCACCTTGGTCCTGCTGTGGTCGTTGCACCGAAGCGGGGCGCCGGTGGCCGTACAAGAACGGGGCCGCCTTCTTCTGGTGGCCATGGTGGGGCAGGGAGTCATCGGCTACACGCAATACGTGAGCCACCTTCCCGCTTTTTTGGTGGGCGTGCACGTGTTCGGGGCCATCGTGGTGTGGACGACCATGGTGTGGTTCTACGACGGCCTGTGTCACCACCGGGCCGAGTTGGCACCTGTCGGCGTGGTGCCGCCCTCCCAGCCGGCGACGGTGGGCACTCCGTGAGCGGACCCATGGCCCAGCCCGTTGAAGTCGACCTGCCGAGCAGCGGTGAGGACGTCACCGCCGATCGACCCTGGCTCGTCATCGTGTGGAACGACCCCATCAACTTGATGTCCTACGTCACCTACGTGTTCCAGAAACTCTTCGGCTACAGCCGGGACAAGGCCACCAAGTTGATGCTCGACGTGCATCACAAGGGTCGGGCCGTGGTGTCTTCGGGGCCACGCGAGCGGGCCGAACTCGACGTGTTCCGCCTCCACGAATACGGGCTGTGGGCCACCATGGAACGGTCGCAGTGACGCCGCCGTGAGCGTCCGGAGCCGCTTCCGACGCGACCGCCACGGGCGCTACCGGCCGGGCTTGAGCGAGGTCGAGCAGGAGCTGCTGCGCGCCCTGCCGGGTCAGGCCCAGGAGCTTCTCGAGCACGACGACCCCACCGTGGCACGCGTGTTCCCCGTTGCCTACCCCGGCGATGCCCAGGCGGAATCGGACTATCGAGAAATGATGGGGAGCGGACTGTTGCGCCGCCATCAGCTGTCGCTCGACACGCTGGCCCAGACCGCCGGAGCCGAGAGCATCGGCGAGGACGAGCTGCACGAATGGCTCGACGCCCTGGAGGTCTTGCGTCTGGTGCTCGGCACCCAGCTCGACGTGTCCGAAGACATGACCGAGATCAACGCCGATGCCTATGCCGATGATGCTGAGGCCCAGCAGTACTTCGTTTATGGCTATCTCAGCATGTTGCAAGGAGAGATCATCGACACACTGGCGCAGGCGTTGCCGGCGCGTGGGACGCGCGGAGATGAGGACACGTGACGCTTCCCCGCCTGCTCACCATCATGGGGTCGGGCGAGACAGCGCCCACCATGGCGAAGGTGCACCGGCTCGTGGTGGAGCGACTCGGGCCCGAGCACGCCCATGGGTTGCTGCTGGACACGCCCTTCGGGTTCCAGACCAACGCCGATGACATCGCGGCGCGAGCCGTCACCTATTTCCACGACAGCGTGGGGACATCGTTAGAGGTCGCTGGGCTGCGCTCGGCTGCCGATCTGGAGGGGCCCGGCGGCGACAGCATCGTGGCCCGGTTGGCGGCAGCCCCTTTCGTCTTCTCGGGACCGGGGAGCCCCACCTATGCGCTGCGTCAATGGCGCGACACGTTGGTGCCCGCGGTTCTGGCCGAAAAACTTGCTCTCGGTGGGGCCGTGACCTTTGCTTCGGCGGCGGCCATCGCCCTCGGCACCGCCGCCGTACCGGTGTACGAGGTGTACAAGGTCGGTGACGATCCCCACTGGCTGGGAGGGCTTGATCTGTTGGGTCCGCTTGGTCTCAACGTTGCTGTCATTCCTCACTATGACAACGCCGAGGGCGGCACCCACGACACTCGGTTTGCGTACCTCGGGGAGGAGCGCCTCGCCTTTCTCGAAAGTGAGCTCCCCGAAGGTGCCTTTGTTCTCGGCGTCGACGAACACACCGGGCTCGTTGTCGACCTCGATACCCGCACGGCGCAGGTGCTCGGGCGCGGCGGCGTGACCGTCAGGGCGCGCGGCCGCTCGAGCGCGCATCGAGACCGGAGACACGGTGACGGTGTCGTCTCTGACTGATCTGGCCGCAGAGCTGGCGTCAGGCGCCGGCGGGACGGGAGTCGGCGCACGGCCGTCCACCCGAGGCGCGGCGGGTCCCGATGGCGACAAGACCGATGGCGCGGCGTTCATGGCGGAGGCGGTGGTCATGCCGCTGCTCGAAGCCATCCGGGCCCGTGAAGCCGACTTCGCGGCAGCTCGTCGGCGCGGGGATGCCACCGCCATGGTGGAGGCGACCCTCGCTCTCGATGACGAGCTGTGGTCGTGGCGGGCGGACACGTTGCAGTCTGACGAGTTCGACCGGGGCCGAGCCAGCGTCCGAGCCATGGTGGGGGAACTGGGACGCCTCGCCCAACAAGCCATGCGCGACCCATCTGAGGCGGTGGGCCCGTTTGTGGAGCTCTCGCTGTCTTTACGCGAGAGCGCTCGATCCGATGGCCGTTTCGCTGACGCCGATGCCATCCGGGACAGGCTCAACGCCCTCGGCGTCGAGGTACGCGACGGCACCGGAAGCTCGTCGTGGGAACTCACGGATCAAGCTGACCGTCCAGCGGGAGCTGGTAATCTGCCTCCGCCCTGATGGCCGAGCCCCCATCGTCTAGCGGCCGAGGACGCCGCCCTTTCAAGGCGGTAACACGGGTTCGAATCCCGTTGGGGGTGCTTTTGTGATGTCTCAGGACATTGTAGAGCAGGACTTTTGTCTCAGGGGATTCGCTGGTAGTCCTTGGTTGGATCAAGGACGAGGCGCGGCGGTCTCCTATGTCTTGACACATACCTCAGGCCGGCGGTCTCCTATGTGAATCACCCTGGGAATTGTGGAGACTCCATCGCTTGGAAAGGATGGAGAAATGTCAGGAAACCAAGGAGCCCAGAAGAGGTATCCGCCTGAGCTGAAGGAGCGGGCGGTGCGGATGGTCCTCGAGACCTTCCAAGAGACCGGCGAACGTCACGGAGTCATCGGTCGGATCGCCCGCCAGCTCGGAATCGGCGATCAGTCGCTTCGGACCTGGGTGGCCCAAGCCGAGATCGACGGCGGCAAGCGAGCCGGGCTTAGCACTGAGGAGCGGGGCCGGCTCAGAGCGTTGGAGAAGGAGAACAAGGAGCTTCGCCGCTCCAACGAGATTCTCAAGTCGGCATCGGCTTTCTTTGCGGCGGAGCTCGACCGCCCACGCAGTCGGTAGTCCGTTACATCGATGCCCACAAAGGGGCATTCGGGGTCGAGCCCATCTGTCGAGAACTGCAGGTGGCCCCGCAGACCTATTACGCAGCCAAGAAGCGCCCGGTGTCGCAGATGGCGCTGCGCCACGAGGAGATGAAGCCCAAGATCGTCGACACCTGGACGGCCAACTACAAGGTCTATGGGATCCACAAGATCTGGAAGCAGCTCGGTCGCCAAGGCGAAGTCATCGGACGCGACCAGGTGGCCCGTCTCATGGGAGAGCTCGGAATCGAGGGAATCCGACGAGGAAAGAAGCGTCGCACGACCATTTCAGATCCAACCGCAACACGAGCACCGGACCTCGTCGATCGGAATTTCACGGCCACTCGTCCCAACCAACTCTGGGTCGCCGACTTCACCTACGTCCCGACGTGGTCGGGCATGGTCTACGTGGCTTTTGTCATCGACGTCTTCTCACGAATGATCGTCGGCTGGCGAGTGGCGTCGTCCATGACGACGGACCTCGTCCTCGACACATTGGAGATGGCCATCTGGCGCCGCAACGACATGGTTGACGGTGTGATCTGTCATTCCGATGCGGGCAGTCAGGGCGAATTCAACCGATCGTCGCAACACCTCTATTGCGGAGGTGTTGGATGGTTCGTCGTCAGCAAGCAGCAGATCGTGCAGTGCGGCCCGCAATGCGATCGCCGGGGCATCCACCACACCCGCGCGAGACCGAGCGACTGTTCTGGATGGAGATCGCGAAGGGACTTCTGCCTATCGAGGCGGCTGCTGCTGTCGGCGCCTCGCAGCCGGTCGGCCAGCGTTGGTTCCACAACGCCGGCGGCATGCCGCCCTTCGACCTGGAGCCGTTGTCTGGCCGCTACCTCTCGTTTCCTGAACGCGAGGAGATCGCTCTGTTGAGGGCCAAGGGCGCGGGGGTGCGACAAATCGCCCGCACCATCGGCCGCAGTCCGTCCACGATCTCTCGTGAGCTGCGCCGCAATGCTGCAACCCGTGGCGGCAAGGCCGACTACCGAGCGTCGGTTGCCCAGTGGAAGGCCGAGCTCACGGCAAAGCGTCCGAAGAAAGCGAAGATGGTCACGAACCCTGCGCTGCGCACCTATGTGCAGGAGCGGCTGTCGGGGGAGATCACCAGACCGGACGGCTCGGTGGTGGCCGGTCCTCGACCACCGCGATGGACGGGCAACAACAAGCCCCACCGAAAGGACAGGGCGTGGGTACGGGCCTGGAGTCCCGAGCAGATCGCGCATCGGATCAAGCTCGACTTCCCCAATGATGTAACGATGCGGATCAGCCACGAGGCGATCTACCAGTCGCTCTACATCGAAGGGCGTGGCGCACTGAAGCGCGAGCTCGTCTGGTGCCTGCGCACGGGTCGTGCGCTGCGAGCACCTCGAGAGCGCTCCCGTCGCAAGACTTGGGCGCACGTCACCCCCGAAACGCTGATCAGTGAACGGCCGCCCGAGGTCGAAGATCGTGCCGTTCCGGGGCACTGGGAGGGCGATCTGCTCATTGGCCTCGAGCGCTCCGCGATTGGCACCGTCGTCGAGCGCACGACTCGTTACACCGTGCTCGTCCACCTCCCCCGAGAGGAGGGCTACCGGCACAAGGAAACGGTGCACAACGGCCCGGCGCTCGCCGGCTACGGCGCTATCACGATGAAGAACGCTCTCGCCAATTCGATGGCCGCGCTGCCAGAGCAGCTGGTGCGATCACTCACTTGGGACCGCGGCAAGGAGATGTCCGCGCACGCTCAGTTCAAGGTCGAGACCGGGATCCCGGTCTTCTTCGCTGACCCGCAATCACCATGGCAGCGCGGCACGAACGAGAACACCAACGGACTGCTCCGCCAGTATTTTCCGAAAGGCACCGACTTGTCACGTTGGTCGGCGGAGGAGGTGGAAGCCGTCGCACACGCGCTGAACACGCGGCCTCGCAAGACGCTCGGATGGAAGACACCCGCCGAGGCCTTCAACGACCGCCTACTGTCTCTTCAAGAAGCGGGTGTTGTTTCGACCAGTTGAATTCGGTCAGTACACCTCAATTCGATATACCGAGCGTTTGGCCGAAGTCGGTGCCGCCCCATCGATTGGAAGCGTGGGCGATTCATACGACAACGCCATGGCCGAGACAACGATCGGGCTGTACAAGACCGAGCTGATCGCACCCCAAGGGCCATGGCGGACAGCCGACGACGTCGAAGTGGCCACCTTGGCATACGTCGACTGGTTCAACACCGCACGCCTGCACACCGAGATCGGGGACATCCCGCCGGCAGAGCTCGAAGCCAACCACTACCGTCAACAAAGCGACGCCAATCAGGCCGCATAAATCAAAGCGTGCGGGTCTCCATCAAACCCAGGGGGATTCAATGTCCTGAACTCCAGCACCGTTGGGGGTGCTTTTCGCGGTTGACCCCAAAGGTCGAGCCAGCGTTGTAAGAGTTGGGTCGTGCACTACCGGGAGGTAGTCCATGCCCAAACAATATGGGGGGAGATTTCCGGCGCTCGATCTGTGCACGCCTGGGGGGGCGAGGCCGTGACCTCGGTCTCTGAACAATCGGGCGTGTCGGTGGGGACGCTCGCGTGCAGCGCTATGGCCACAGCACCACGACCTTGCCAGGGGCTAGCGGGGCAACCCCGTACCAGGCGCGGGCCGAACCGAGGATTCACCCAGCATGGTGGCCTCCTCCTTGTCGGCTTCGGGCCCGACGTGATGATCCTCGTCGTGACGACCAGCGAAGTACCGGTTGAACGCGATCGAAAGGGTGCCGAAGACCACGAACAGCACAATCGTTGTGACAAATGGCGCATCACCGATCCGGCTACCACGTGCCGACGGCAGCAACATGACCTGCACCATGAGGAATAGGGCGACCGAGAAGATCGCGGCCCACACCCCCTTGTGCCAACGGGCGATGGCCGCCCCGGGGAGGAACTCGAGCGGCACCAAATTGATGACGGTTCCCACCACGCCCGAGACGAACATGCCGGCCAGGAACGTGTCGACAACGAGCACCACGGGATTGGGGTGCGAGCCTGCGGCCGCGTGGTTCACCGGCACCAACAGAATCCACGCCACCACGGCGCCAACCAATACCGCGACCGATCCCAATGCCACGTCGTGGCCCTCGGAGGTCGCCGACAACTCGGAGGTGAATGCCACGCCGGCGATGACGCCGTAAAGGTAGCCGGGCTCGAAATGGGTCAGCCTCGACACGACCACGCATACGATGGCGACCAGGAGTCCATCGGGTACCGCGTGGAATTTCCACCCTGTCCCCAGGTCTCGAGCCCGTCGATACCACAGTGAGGCGCCCGCCCACAGCGCCACGCCGACGACAAACGAGCACATGACGGCGATCAGCGTCTCCACACCTTTGCTGTTAAGGCCGAAGTGTGGATCGTTGAGCCCTCCGATCACGGACCCGAGGACCAGTACCACGACGAATCCCGCCATCCCCGAACCTTTCTTCATACGGCCCAGCATCCGCTTGAACGTGACGAGAAACGGTGCCCGACGGATGGCGATGGCCCGGATCTCACCGTGGTTCTCGTCCAAGGTCCGATTGAACAACTGCGCCGGAAAGGTGACGAGCACCATGGCGACGATGGTGATCAGTGCATCGACCAACGTGTGGCGATCGAGCGGAAAGGCCTTGTTGATCGGGGCCAGCGCCGATGCAATGGTCGATTGCTTCGAGGTCGTCACCGGCGGCCGCGCTGAGGACGGTGTCGACGTAAGAGCCGATCCGGTGGAAGCAATATATCCAGAACCCGCCGGGTTTGAGCCCACCGTCACGCATCGGCTCGGGCTCAAGCAGGCAACAGCATTGAGGGACACGCCCAAAGCTTGAGAATCCTGCCAACGTGTGCCATCGGATGTCGTCAAGATGTCCGTGGTGTGAAACGTCTGGGCCACAGCCGTGCAAGACACGGCAGTCGTGCAGGCGATGTCGTCGACGAAGGGATAGTGCGCAAGGGCGTAGCTGTTCCACGGGGTCCATGTGGCGCCCCCGTCGGTCGTGCGGAAAATCATGCCCGAGCACTGTGTGACGTGCTCTCCTCCGCATTGGTCCCCTCCCGCCACCCAACCATCAAGTGGGCTCACGAACGTGACGGCGTCGAGCACGCTGTACGTCGGAGCGCACAGGGCGCCCCCCGTCTGGCATCCGTTGGATGGATCCATTGCCTGCCACGTCGAGCCGCCGTCGTGGGTCACGAATGCCCCGCTCCCGGCCACCCAGCAGTCAGTGGCGTCGACGCAGTCGACGGCATACGCCTCAGACTGTGCCTGCGGCAAGGAGCGGTTGGACCACGACGTCCCCCCATCGGACGATCCGATGACGTTCGTCTCGTACGCGTCCTGGACCAGCACCGACCCCCCGGCCAGACAGGTACTTCCTGAGCAGCTGATCGAGTTCAACGAGACCGTGCCGGTAGGTACAGCCACCGGAGCCCATGTCGATCCGTTGGTGGTGGTGACGATCACACCTTGATTGTTGGGGCCGGACCCCACCGCCACACAATGACGCGCACTGAGGCACGACACCCACAGCAACCCGGTCGCCGCCGGTACGTTGGCCCCGACCCAGGCGGTCCCGTTGGTGGACGACAGCACTACGCCCTGGCGGCGGCCCTGGCCGGCTTCTTCCTGTCCCACGGCGAAGCACACCTGGCTGTGCCAGCACGCCACATCAGCGAGATTGGTGACGACGCCCTGTAGTTCAACCTCCGTAAAAAGCCCTGACGTCGCTGCCAAGGCTGACGCCGAAAGCGACAACGTGGCGACGATCACGACCACGACCGCGACTGATGCACGCTTCAACCACCGGGGCCCCCGTGGTGTCATGGAGAGCAATTTAGGTTTTCGAAGCGCCTGGGGCTCGGAAGGCACCGATCGCCCTCAGGGCCTACGGGCCCAATGGCGCCGGCGAATGAAGCCGGCGAGCAATTACTGGGCGCGCAGGGCGTCACTGGCCCGGGCGCGGGCGGCGGCCAGCGCCGGGACTATGGCCAACAAGGCGGCGGTCACGACCACGCCGGCCAGCAGGAGCACGGTGGTCGCCGTGTCCACCACGGGCGCCGGAACAACCCCGATGTTGCGGGCGAAATCTCCCCACACCTCACGACCGACGGCGATGCCGATCGTCGTGCCGAGTATCAAACCCACGAGCGTCACCGTGGCCGTCTGCCAGTAGACAACGGCTGCCACCTGACGTCGCGTGAACCCCAGCGACTTCAGCAGACCCATCTCATGCCGGCGCCTGCCGATGCTTACCACCAGCAGATGCGTCAAAGTAGCGGCACCAAAGAGAGCCAGCATGATGCCGAAGATGAGGGGGAAGTCGACCGCTTGACCGAAGTTGACGAGCCCCTTGGGCGCCACCGGCGTTGCCGTCTGGCTCGGGAAGTCGGCTTCCAACGTCGCCACGGCCGCTCGTCCCACCGGCCCGGGATTGACCCGAGCCAGCACGGCGAAGGAGCTTTGGGGTCCGATGATCGCCGCACACCGGCGTATGGGTTGGCCCGATGGACAGAACTCCGACAGCGAAACGTCGGCGCCGTCGCCGAGGCCGACCTGATCATCCGCAACACCGGTCGGAAGCGCCACCACGCCGGTGACTTGCAGCGTCTCCATGCGGGGGGCGCCTTGCGGTTGACCCACCTTGACCGGGACGATCGAGCCGACATGCACGCCGGCCTGGTGCAAGGTGGCGGCGCCCAGAGCAATTTGACCCGGTTTCGTTGGCAATGCCCCCTCGACCACCGACAACAGGACAGGGCCACGCAATGACGCCGTGACAAACGAACTTGCGAACACATGATTGATCTCGACGCGCGACTCGGTGCCGATCGACAGGGCGTTGATGCCCGGCGTGTGCTCGATCCGGGCAATCACGGATGCCGTATTCACGGCGTAGACGAGCACCTGGTAGTTGTCGCCATACAGCGAGGGATCCGTGCCTAAATGGTCCAAGCTGGCGGCAAACACACCTGTTCCGCACAGAGCCGCCACCGCCAACACCGTGCCGAGGATGGCCGTGGCCACGGGTGATGCGGCGCTTCCCGAGCCACGTTCGAGCGCATGGCGTACGCCAATGACAGCGCTCGGCGGCGCCCCCGCCGCGTTCAACCAACCGCTGACAGGAGACGGATGGGCGGAAAGGGGTTCGGCACGCCGACCCCGGGCGGCCCGAAAGGCGGGCCACAAGGCCAGGATCCCGACCAGCAGGACAATGACCACACCGCCGAGCACGAGGATGCCGGTGTCGAAGGTCAGCCCTGTCGAAGGCTCGGCGTTGCGAACCACCCCGGCTGGCGCGAATGGAGATACCAGGTAAGCGACGAGAACTGAACCGATGGCACCAGAAACGGCCACCACGATGGCGGCGGCCATGGCGGACGCCGCCAGCTGGCGAGGACTGACTCCGAGGGCGGTAAGGGTGGCGTTGTCCTCGCTCTCCACGAAAACCTGACGCGACAAGGCTTGGCCCACGACCGCCATCCCGGCAAGGCCGGCGAGGAGCGCCAGCAGCCACCACCCGATGGCTTGGGGGTGAATGGCACCGGCTTCGAGAGACGACGGCGTGTCCAGCTGCGTGGCGACCAGCACCCCCATGGCGTTCACGGTCTTCTTGAAGTTGGCGCTTTGGGCGCCCTGATCACGAAGGTCGACGAAATTCTCGTAGTACGTCGCCACCTTGGGGAGGACGTGGTTGGCAAAAGCTTGGGAGGTGTAGAGGTCGTACGTCGTGGCCGCACCGCTGGGGTTGATCCCCGACGGGAACTCGGCCACCGATGCTTCGATCCCCACGACGGTGAAGGTGACCGTGGGCCCATGCGGAGTCGGTCCAAGTCCCGTCGAGTTGAGCACAGCCTGTTGCTGTTTCGGGGCGTACAGAGGCATACGGATCACAGTGCCGATGTGCACGCCGTTATCACGCTGCAAGGTGAATGACGCCAGCACCTCGTGCGGGTTCGATGGGTTCGGCATGCGCCCGGAGACAAGATTGACCAAACGTCGAAGCGACCCACTTCCCACACTCACAATGTTGAGGGCGTTGGCGTTAATGGGACGCGCGCAGCGACAGGTGGGCACCCCGTTGAGGGCGTTCGGTGCCTCCAGCACCGAGGTCACCCCCGCTACGGCACCAAGGTCCATCGGAGCCTGCGTAGCCACCATCCAATCGAAGCCGTGGAGGCGCAGAAAGTTTGGATAGGCCTGCGCCGTGCGTTCGCCGCCGGCGGCCGCTCCCAGGGTGACGCCTCCGACGACGGCAACCAACGACGCCAGCGCTACCCACGACCGCCACCGCCGGCGAAAGGCGGCGCGCAGGATGAGGCGCACTGCTTCCATCAGCTAATCCTCTTCAGCTCGGGTGGCGAGCCATCGCATCAAGATCAGATGGGCAATTGGCGAGAATTTCGTCGATGTGTCCCACGCGCGTCCTCCTGGCGGCCTATGGATCCGCTCCCCCTATTGACGCACCGAGCCGCCTCACCATCAATGGTGGCCGCCCCCGTTCTGGCGGGATACAGGCACCCATAGGCAGCCCAACGAACCTGTTTAGGCGGGTGGCCAAGGGTCAGCGATGACGGGAGACTGCGTGAGGTTGCGTTCGAAGCCGTCACGCGACCGAGGTGAGGCGTCAGTCGGTCGAGCTCGCATCATCGTCGTCACCGGTCGCGATGGGTGCATCAAGGTCCCAGCCCTCGCCGTCTTCACGTCGAGATCGGGCCCGTTGCGTAGGCTCTCCGAGTCCATCCGGATCGTCCATGCTCCCTTCGAGGGTGACCAGATCTTCCGGGTCGTCGAATTCCGCGCCTGCCTCTTCGAGTTCACGCTCGTCCCCCTCAAGAGCGCGACCGAGCGAGGGATCCTGCTCGACGCTTTCGAGGAGATCCGGATCAACCCTGGAATCCTCGTCAAACGCTTCGTCACCTTGCTCGAAGGTTTCGGTGCCCAAGGGCTCGTCTGGTGACCAATCGTCGTTCGGGGTCATGGTTTCGTTCTCCGCAACGTTGTTGTCTGGTCCCGATCAGACCGCGGCGCTGTTGCGCCGAGGCAGAACCCATCCGGGACGCGGGAAATGACAGGTGTAGCCATTGGGATAGTTCTCGAGGTAGTCCTGGTGCTCGGGCTCAGCCTCCCAGAACGGACCGGCGGGGGCGACTTCGGTGACGACCTTTCCGGGCCATAACCCCGATGCCTCTACGTCGGCGATGGTGTCTTCAGCCACCCGGCGCTGCTCGTCATCGAGATAGAAGATGGCCGAGCGGTAGCTCGCCCCTCTGTCATTGCCTTGCCGGTTGAGCGTGGTCGGGTCATGAATCTGGAAGAAGAACTCAAGCAGGTCTCGGTAAGACGTCTGGTCGGGGTCGAAGGTGATCTCGATGGCCTCGGCGTGAGAGCCGTGGTTGCGATAGGTGGCATTGGCGACGTCCCCTCCGCTGTAGCCCACGCGGGTGGAGATGATGCCTGGCAGTTTGCGGATCAGGTCCTGCATGCCCCAGAAACATCCTCCGGCGAGGATGGCCGTTTCGGTCCGCTCACTCATGGATTACCCCCTGGCGTCGTCGGGTCGCTCGAAGAGCTCGGTGCCCATTGTCGCAGTCTGACGTCAATGTCCGCCGTCGGTGACGGGCCTCGATCGGTCACGCTGACCCACCCCCATCGTACTAACCGGAGCGGAACCTCCACTCCGGTTTGCTATCCTCGCCACGTCCCTGTCCCCCCGCCCCGATTGGAGCCACCCCGTGCCAGAAACGTCGCAGCGCGGCCGGTACTCGGTGACGTTCGCTGTGGTGCTCGTATCGGTCTTCTCCTACGCCCTGATGCAATCGATGGCGATACCGGTGCTGCCCACCATCCAGCACGCGCTGCACACCTCCCAGGACACGGTGACCTGGGTACTCACCATCTTCCTTCTCACATCCTCGGTGGCCACACCGATTCTGGGTCGCTACGGCGACATCGTGGGGAAAAAGAAGGTGCTCGTCGGCGTGCTGCTCGTCCTGGTTCTGGGATCGGTGCTGGCCGCCTTGGCCACCACCATCGCCGTCATGATCGTGGCCCGTGCCATACAGGGGGTGGCCGGCGCTGTCCTTCCCCTGTCGTTCGGGATCATCCGGGACGAAGCCCCGAGTCACAAGGTGGGCTCGAGCATCAGCATCGCGGCGGCCCTCCTGGCCGTGGGCGCCGGGGCCGGCATCGTGCTCGCCGGTCCGATCGTCAAGGCGCTCAGCTTCCACTGGCTGTTCTGGATTCCCGCCGGCGTCGTCCTTGTGGCGGCCATTACGGCCATGGTGGCCGTGCCCGAGTCCCCGAGCCGATCGCCAGGACGGCTCGCCCTCGGCCCGGCTGCGCTCCTCTCGGTATGGCTGGTCGCCCTGATCCTTGCTCTCTCCTATGGCCAGCAGTGGGGCTGGGCGTCGGGGAGGATCCTGGGCCTGCTGGCCGCCAGCGTCGTCATCGGAGCCTTGTGGGTCCGCGTCGAGCTAACGGTGACTCAGCCCCTCATCGACATGCGCATGATGCGGGTACCAGCGGTGTGGACCACCAACTTGGTGGCGATGCTGTTCGGCGTCGGGATGTACGCCGCCATTGCCTTCATACCTGAGTTCGTCCAGACACCGCGCAACGTCGGCTACGGGTTCGGCGCCAGCGCCACGGCCTCCGGACTCTTCCTGGTGCCGATGACCGTGACCATGTTCGTCTGCGGTCTGCTGTCGGCCCGGCTGGCGGCACGCATCGGGTCAAAGCTTGTGCTCTTCGTCGGATCACTCGCTGCGATAGCACCCTACGCACTGCTGGCATTCGCAAACCACCAGCAGTGGGTCATCTATATCGCCCTGGCGCTGCTCGGCGTATCACTCGGCTTCGCTTATGCCGCCATGTCCAACCTCATCGTCGAGTCGGTGCCTGCGCATCAGGTCGGGGTGGCCAGTGGCATGAACGCCAACATCCGCACCATCGGCGGATCGATAGGGACCGCGGTGATGGCCACCATCGTGACCTCCCACCTCGGCTTCCACGGGTTCCCGGCCTTGAGCGGCTACCGCAACGGCTTCGCCTTTCTCACCATCTCCGCGGTACTTGCCACCGCCGCCTGCCTGATGATCCCCTCGGCTCGGCGGAGCGAAAAGGCGCTGCTCGACAACGCCCATGTCGTTGAGCATGGGGAAAGCGCCATCGTGGCGGCGGCGGGCTTGGTGGATGCCGAATAAGCCCGTGGTCGTGCACACGGTTCGACCACTCCCTGGCGCCCAAGGCGTCAGCGGTGATAACGGCAGCCGACCCCTGCGCCGGGATGCTGAAGAGAATCGACGGCGGGTGCTCGAAGCGGCCGCCGAACTGTTTGCGACGCACGGTCTCGACACGTCAGTGGAGGAGATCGCGCAGAGCGCCGGGGTGGGCATGGGCACGCTCTACCGGCGCTTCCCCACCAAAGAAGCGCTCATCGAACAGCTGGTCGACGACATGCTCGAACAAATCCTGGCGGCGGGGCGCCGGGCGCTCGCCACCAGCGATGGGACCGGACTCGAGACGTTCCTCCGTGACAGTGCGTCTCTCTATGGCACACACCGGGGCTGCGTGTCGCGTCTGTGGTCTCGGCCCCTACCCAAGGCTTTTTTCGTCGAGTTCGATCAGACCGTGGCCGCACTCGTCCGCTCGGCTCAAGATGCCGGGCGCATCCGGGCCGACTGCGCGGCGACCGACATCATCGTGCTGTTCTGGGCCATCCGGGGCATCATCGAATCCACCGGCGCCGCTGCTCCCGAGGCATGGCAGCGCCACGTGGACATCGTGCTGGCGGGCCTCGACCCTGACGCCGCCCCGCTCGAACACGCCCCTTTGAGCGCTGAGATACGACAGGAAATCACGCGGGCGCACCGTCAGCCCTCTTGAGCCGATGGCGTCCCCCGCACCCTCAACGGGGATCGGGTCTGTCCAGATTCCAGTGACGTGCTGCCTGGCAGTACCAGCTGTCCTCGCCGGCCGGGAGCACGATGAATCGACTGATCGTGCGCTGGCCCCCTTGCTGGTCACCGTAGAGGAGGTCAAAGCGCACGGGCTGGCGCTCGGTCATAGCGCGCAGTAGTTCTGCATGCAGGGCGTCTTCGCTGTCCCTGACGGCGGCTTCCCAATATCCGGTACCGCCGGCGGGGACATAGAGGTCGATGCCGAGTCGTCGAAAGGCGTCCGCGCCGGCGTGTGGCGTGTTGTCCATGGCGTCATTCGGCTTCGGATCCCACCCGTGCAGGAGAGCGATCCCCGCCCCCACGTTGCGGAGGCCCATCGCCAGGTAGATGACCCCGTCTTGCTCCTCCAAGATGGCCCGACCACCCTCCACACGTGCCGTATGGCGGTCCTGCCACAAGACCTTGTGCACCGGCGCGTCATGTAGCGACGGTATGAGCAGCGGCCGCATGGCGGTACGTAGCGATTCCTCGGCCACGCGGGCCGTTCGGCTCGATGAGCGCACCGATGAGAACGTGGCCAACGCCAGCACCAGGGTGCCACCTGCTGTCGCGAATGAGGCGATCGCCGTCCAGTCGGTCACTGGGCGGCACCCTACCTACATCGCTACGGGCAGGTCGAACGCCTCCGCTGCATCGTGATCAGGCCCAACCCCATCAAGATCGAGAGGACGCCGATCTCGACCCACATGCTCACGTCGAAACCGGTGAAGGGCAAGGGCGGGTCCCCGGCCGCCGGCGCGCTCGCCGTGCTCAGCGCCACGAACTGCTCCGAAGACGTGACGGGCTGCCCCAGTGCCGAGGTTCCGGAGGCGATGACCGTGTGATTGCCGGCCGGCAACCCCGAGGGAAGCGTCACCGAGGCGCTGAAAGTCCCATCGGCAGCCACGGTGACGGTGGCCAGGACGACCGGAGTCGAGTGAACCGTGATGGTCACGGTGCTGCCCGGTTCGAGGCCGGAACCGGTGACGAGGAACGTCGAATCCTGGGGGGTTCCTGTCTGGGTCAGCGTCAGTGCGATGTCGAGAGCCGCCGGCCCCGGAGTGACCGCGTTCGAAGGCGCCGATGCCAGACCGTCGCCCACCGCATTGGTGGCGGTAACAGTGAATGAGTACGAGGTTCCGTTGGTGAGCCCTGTGATGGTGCAGGCCAGCGGGCCACTCGTCCACGTGCAGCTCTGGCCTCCACTTGAAGTCACGGTGTAGCCGGTGATGGTTGACCCATTGGAGGCCGGTGCAGTCCAGCTCACCGTGGCCTGGGCATCGCCACCTGACGCGCTCACGGCGCTCGGGGCATCAGGCACGGCCGCAGGAACCACCGCGCTCGATGGGGCTGAAGCCGGGCCGGTACCCACACCGTTGAGGGCGGTGACGGTGAATGTGTAGGAAGTGCCGTTGGTAAGCCCGGTCACGGTACAGGCAAGCGGACCGGTGGTCCACGTGCAGGTCTGGCCGCTACTCGAGGTCACGGTGTAGCCGAAGATGACCGAACCATTCGACGCAGGTGCTGTCCAGCTCACCGTGGCCTGGGCGGCGCCGCCCGTCGCACTTACACCCGTAGGAGCGCCTGGAAGCGTGGCCGGGGTGATTGAGTTCGACGGGGTTGACGCGGCCCCGGTCCCCACGCCGTTGATGGCGGTGACGGTGAACGTATACGAGGTGCCGTTGGTGAGCCCGGTCACGGTACAGGCAAGCGGACCAGTGGTCCAAGTGCAGGTTTGGCCGCCACTGGAGGTCACGGTGTAACCGAAGATGACCGAACCGTTGGAAGCCGGTGCCGTCCAGCTCACCGTGGCTTGCGTGTTCCCGCCCGTGGCCGTCGGAGCCGCGGGTGCGCTCGGAACTGTCGCCGGAGTGACCGAGTTCGATGCTGTCGAGGCCAGGCCGGACCCCACGCCGTTGGTGGCTGTGACGGTGAAGGTATACGCGGTGCCGTTGGTGAGCCCGGTGACGGTGCAATGCAGCGGGCCGCTGGTCCAGGTGCAGCTTTGGCCACCACTCGATGTCACCGTGTAGCCGATGATGGTCGACCCGTTGGAAGCCGGTGCGGTCCAAGTGACGGTGGCCTGGGCGTTGCCGGCGGTGGCCGTCGGAGCGGCGGGGGCGCCCGGCAGTGTCGCCGGAGTGACCGAGCTCGACGCGGATGATGCGGCACTCGTCCCCACGCCGTTGGTGGCGGTCACCGTGAACGTGTAGGCGGTGCCGTTGGTCAGACCGGTCACCGTGCAGTCGAGCGGACCGCTGGTCCACGTGCAGGTCTGGCCACCGCTGGAGGTGACGGTGTAGCCCGTGATGGTGGACCCATTGGACGCGGGTGCAGTCCAGCTCACGGTGGCCTGGGTGTTACCGGCGGTGGCCGTCGGAGCCGCGGGGGTACTCGGAACGGTGGCGGGCGTGACCGAGTTCGATGCTGTTGACGCCGAGCTGGTCCCCACGCCGTTGGTGGCGGTCACCGTGAAGGTATAGGCGGTGCCGTTGGTGAGCCCGGTGACCGTGCAATGCAGCGGGCCACTGGTCCACGTGCAGGTCTGGCCACCGCTGGAGGTGACGGTGTAGCCCGTGATGGTGGACCCATTGGACGCGGGTGCAGTCCAGCTCACGGTGGCCTGGGCGTTGCCGGCAGTGGCGGTCGGAGCCGCGGGGGTACTCGGAACGGTGGCCGGCGTGACCGAGTTCGATGCTGGCGACGCCGCGCTGGTCCCCACGCCGTTGGTGGCGGTGACCGTGAACGTGTAGGCGGTGCCGTTGGTCAGACCGGTCACCGTGCAGTCGAGCGGACCGCTGGTCCACGTGCAGGTCTGGCCACCGCTGGAGGTGACGGTGTAGCCCGTGATGGTGGACCCATTGGACGCGGGTGCAGTCCAGCTCACGGTGGCCTGGGTGTTACCGGCGGTGGCCGTCGGAGCGGCGGGGGTACTCGGAACGGTGGCGGGTGTGACCGAGTTCGATGCTGTTGACGCCGAGCTTGTCCCCACGCCGTTGGTGGCGGTGACGGTGAACGTATAGGCGGTGCCGTTGGTGAGCCCGGTCACCGTGCAGTTAAGAGGGCCACTGGTCCACGTGCAGGTCTGGCCCCCGCTGGAGGTGACGGTGTAGCCCGTGATGGTGGACCCATTGGACGCGGGTGCGGTCCAGCTCACGGTGGCCTGGGCGTTGCCGGCAGTGGCCGTCGGAGCGGCCGGAGCGCTTGGAACTGTGGCGGGGGTGACAGACACCTCGTTGCTGGCCGAGCTTGGGCCCGCACTGTTGATGGCGAGGACCTCGATGCCATAGGTGGAGCCGTTGGTGAGACCAGTCACGTCAGCAGACACCGTCGTCACGGTGTTCCCGTTCACGACGCTGGAGGAGCTCGAAGTGGATACGGCGTTCCAGGTGATCCCGCCGTCAATGGAGACGTCGTAACTCGTGATGATGGCGCCGTTGGAGGCAGGCAGGGTCCAGCTCACATTGGCCGAACCGTTTCCAGGCGTTGCCGTGATGCTCGGGGCCGTGGGAACCGACGCGGCGGCAGCTACTTGAACGTTGCTCGTCGTGGTGACAACTCCTGCGAATCCCGTCCCCAGACTGGAGTTGGTATTGGTCTTGCCGCCGAACTCGACCACGTAGCCGCTGACATTCGCGTCGTTGGTCGGGCTCAGGTCGTTCCACTCCCCCGAGCTGCCACTCCAGTTGGTGACGGCGGTGTATTCGCCTTGGTAGGCCGTCGTCGTCGATCCGCTGGAGTTGTTCGGCTCGCCGTTATTCCAACTGCTGTAGAAGCTTCCCGAGTTGTCGAAGTCGCACGTACTGGTCTGGTTCCCGCACTCGCTGATGACCCCACCGGCGATGGGGCTCTCGCTGGCACCCTCGGTCCAGCGCCACACCCGGGCATAGGTGACGCCGTTGACGACCGCATACGCTTGAGTCCCGTCCGTGGCGAGACTCTCGTAGGCCCTCGCCCCGATCCAGACGTTCTCGGCGTTGGCGATCTTGGTGGAGATGAACGTGTTGACAGTCGAGTTGGGGATCGTTACCAAGTAACCAGGTTGTCCGTCGAAACTCAATGCCTGCGCGCCGCTGTCGGCGGTCCACCAGCTGCATTGTGAGCACGTGATGTATTCGTAGAAGTGTTGGTTCGAAGCCAGGTAGTAGTAGCCGGTCTGCGCGACCATGGCGGTGAGGCCGACCTGGGCGGTGCCGGTGGTACTGGTGGTGACGATCGAGGCACTGGCCAGCGCCGTGTTGATGGCGCTCTCAAGACCGGTGAAGGTAACGGACTGGGTGCCGGTCCAGCTGTTGTTGTAGCCGAGCGTTAACCCGGTGGTGGTGGAGATCGACAGCGTTCCCAGAGTCGTGGCGAGGGTGGCCTGCAAGGTATCGGTGGTGTCGCCTGAGATGCTGAGACCCGACAGCGTGGTCGTCGAGTTGGGCGTCACGAGCAAGGTCGACGTCGGCGTAACCGTCAGCGTCGGGGTGGCATTGGCCGTACCTTGGACGAGGAGACTGCCCACGACCGATACCGCCACGACCAATGCGGCGAGCCCGATGCGACCATGGGGGACACGGCGACGAACAGCACCAGGGGCACGCAAAGAAGAACGAGAGAGAGGCATGCGCAAACGATCGGCCTGGCAAACCGCTTGCTTTAGTACTCGCGACATTCATTGTGCCGCCGTCAGTGATCAATGGGCCATGGTCAGCTAGTTCTGTTTTTAGATAAACCTTTAGTAGTTTTACGAGCGATCTGATCTTTAGGTCGAGAGTCCCATTTATTGACGTTTTACCAATGAGGACTCCTGCCGGCGATCAGTCCACTATTCGGTGAGATTGGGAGGAAACGTGCGCAGTGACATTCGTGAAGGTGAGACGTTCCCCGACTACGAGCTTGCCGATCAGGCCGGTAAGCGGCGATCTCTCTCCGAGCTTCAAGGTGGCAATGCCATGGTGCTGCACCTGTCGCGCGGCGGCTTCGATCCCAAGGAGCACACGTTTCTTCGCCAGCTTGTCGAGGCCTACCCGCAATTTCGAAATGCGTACACACGTCTGGTGGTCATCTCCACCGACAACCAGCTGAATATCAATGAATTCCGGGACTCTCTTGGTGCGACGTGGCCGTTCCTTTCGGACCCCGACCGCACCCTCCAGCGAGATCTCGATATCAAAGAGTTCACCGATGAACCGCACGACCCCATGATTCCGCACACGTTCGTCTTGGAGCCCGGGCTCAAGATCTTCAAGATCTACAACGGCTACTGGTACTGGGGCCGCCCCACCGTGACGGAACTGCATATGGATCTCCGGGCCCTGTTTCAGAAGACTCGACCCGACTTCGACCTCGCTGCCCCGGGGCTGCGAGAGGCCTGGGACCGAGGTGATCGGGATCAGTTCCTCGTAGACACGCTGGAGGAGCCCATCCGCTATACCGAAGGCAAGAACATCGGCATCAAGCGCTGACGGCGCCCACTGGCGCAATCGTCTGGGACCTCAGTACCCGATACAGGAACCGTATTCACTTCTTCTTGACTGATCGTTGGGCGACCACCGCCGAGTTGGCCGCCACCGCAGCGCGGATGAGTTGCTTGAAAGCAGCTTCGTTGATCTTCTCTCCTTCACGAAAGTCAATGGCACGACGCGTGTTGCCTTCGAGGCTCGAGTTGAAGAGGTTCTTCGGGTCTTTGACCGAGGCACCTCGAAAGAAGGTCAATTTCACGACCTCTTTGTACGACTCCCCGGTACACACTCCGCCGTCATGGGCCCACACCGCCACCCCCGGTGATGTCGGCTTCTGCCACTTCCACTCCTCTTGGATGTCAGGGTCGGCATCGTGAATGAGCTGACGAAGACGAGCGAGGGTGTCGCCTCTCCAGTCACCAAGTTCCTGAATCCTGTTGGTGATGCTTGCCGAAGCGTCCTGCCCGCTCAACGGTCCGGTTGGCGTCATGTTGTCTCCTCACCGCCGGGAGTTCTGACCCACACCTGGCGTACCGACTCGCCATAAACCTACGCGGTACCGTCTGTGGCGTGCCTACCCAGCCCGAACTCGCCGCCCGCTTCCGGTCGCTCCACGTGCCCGGGAAGCCGTTGCTCATGCCCAACGCATGGGACGTCGGATCCGCCGTGTTGTTCGCGTCGCTCGGGTTCGAGGCTCTGGCCACCACGAGCGGGGGATTCGCCGCCTCGCAGGGACGCCTCGACGGTGCCATGACCATGTCGGAAGTGCTCCAGCACGCGGAAGACCTGGTGGGTGTATTGGATATCCCTCTGTCCGCCGACTTGGAGAACTGCTTCGCGCATGACCCCCAGGGCGTGGCCACCACCATCATCGACGCCACGCGCATCGGCTTGGCGGGAGGATCAGTCGAGGACTTCAGCGGTAATCCAGACGATCCCATCTACGAGCTTGCCCACGCCGCCGATCGAGTCCGTGCTGCGGCTGAGGCCGCCCACGCGCCGGACGTCGACTTTGTCCTGACGGCACGAGCCGAGAACTACCTCCACGGTCGACCCGATCTGGCCGACACCATTGCCCGCCTGCAGGCGTATCAAGAGGCGGGCGCGGACGTGCTCTTCGCGCCTCGGGTCGTCGACCCCGCCGATCTGCGACAGCTCATAGGCGCCGTCGACCTGCCTGTCAGCGTTTTGGTCTTGCCCGGAGCGCCGACCGTAGATGAACTGGCCGCCTTGGGAGTGAGTCGGATCTCCGTGGGCGGGGCTGTGGCCGCCGCCGCCTACGGGGCGGCCATCAACGCCGTGAACGAACTGCGCCAGCAGGGAACCACCGGGTACTGGGAGCTGGCCGGCGTAGGGCGTACGGCCATGCAATCCGCCTTCACCCGCTGACGACATAGTCGCGAAGCACACCCGTTAACGGACGGGGTTGGTTCCGTCCCAGTCGACCGCAGCATCGCTGATCGCCCCCATAAAGGCGCGTGTGATGTCGTTGAGCTCCATCAGCTCGACGACGATCCCGGAGAGTTCAGGCCGCTCCAGATAGCTGAATTGCGCAAGTCCTCCGCTATCGCCTGACGTCACCGTGTGCCAACCCGCGTCGGCAACACGTTGCGCCGCCGAGCCGTAATCGTCGACCCACCAGGCATGGTGGTGCAGGCCAAGATGGCCGGCATCAAGGAACTCGCGATACACGCTCGGTGTGTCGTCGTGCTGATGGATCAGCTCTATCTGGAGCTCACCGGAGTTGGCGAAGGCGATCGTGATTTCCGGAGCTCCAACGGTTCCCCGGAACGACATGTCACGCCGGGCCTTAGGCAAGATGAACCAGGGGCCGATGCCTAGGGCCAACCACGTGGAGACGGCGGCATCGAGGTCAGGCACAACGTGTCCAACTTGACGAATGTTTCCCGGCAGCGATCGATCGAACGAGCTCATGGCACTCACCCTTGTATGGAAAACCCGCCGTCGACGACCAGCGTGTGACCGGTGACAAAGCGAGCAGCTGGACTGGCCAAGAACAGTACCGCCGGCGCCACGTCGTCCGGCGTGCCGATGCGGCCCAGGGGCGTTCGCTCGAGCATCGGTCGGGTCAGTTCCTCGAAGGGCAGCATCGGGGCCGTCATGTTGGTCTCGATCAACCCCGGGGCCACCGCGTTGACCCGGATCCCCCGGCGGGCCCAGGCCACGGCTAAGGACTTGGTGAGTTGCACCACCGCTGCTTTGGCGGCGCCGTACCCGGGGACAATGGCGTGACCGAAGAACGAGGTCATCGACCCCGTGTTGACCACCGCCGCCCCACCGTCGTGGTCGCTGGCGGAGAGAAGACGCCGACAGGCGACGGTCAAGCGAAAGGGTCCGGTGAGATTGGCGGCGACGACCTGGTCGAAAACCTCCGGCGTCCACTCGTCTCCGCCACCGGGGAGATTGACCCCAGCCATGTTGACCAGCACGTCCAGACGCTCCAGCGACGACACCAGGGCGTCGATGGACGTGGGATCGCTCAGCTCGAGCTGACGGTAGGTGGCGGCGCCAAAGTCAGGGGCATCGTACGCGCTCACATCAGCGCGGGTGCCGGTGACGATGACATGGGCACCGGCGTCGGTAAACGCGCCGGCAACCGCATTGCCGATACCTCCCGTGCCCCCCGTCACCAGCACGGTCTTGTCGGCGAAATCGAATGTCACCGCACCGGGCATCCTCGTCACTCGCCTTCCCCCAGCCGCTTGGTGGCGTCGGCGATCTGAAGCCGAAGCCACTTGGTCTCCCAGAAGTTCTCTTCCCCGCAACGGATCAGCAACTGCTCATGGGCGCCACGATAGGTACGCAGGGCACCGGGGTGGGCGGGATCGGCGGCGAGGACCATTTCGCTGAGGTGAATGGCTCGTTCGGGCCGCCCCGCCGTTAACGCCGCCTCCGCCGCGGTCACCAACTGATCGGCCCCGGCCACCTGCACGACCGTCTCATAGCTGTCGGTGACCGGCACGGCGTAGAGCTCGGTGGTCGATCGGGCGTGGAACCACCCGGCATAACCCTCCCAAATGGCGCGTACGTCCCAGGCCACCTTGCCGTACCCTTCGCCGACGTCCAGCTCCTCGGGAAGCCGGATCTCGGCCATGAGAGCCTCAACGCTCTTGCCGGCGTTCATTCCCGACACGACGGCGTCATGGACGTAGGCGACGGCATCTCGGACCTTGGTGATCTCCGTCCGAATCAGATCGGCGCCGACGATCGGCTCGAAATGGCCGGTGCAAAGGACCTCGGGTTCGAGCGCCAGCACCCGATCGGCGGACTCGATGAACGGCAGGGCAAAGCGGAGCCGGTCGCCTCGCATGGTGACCAGGTTGGGGATGTGCCCGAACAATGCGCTGAAGAGGTTGCCCACAAACGCCACTCGCTGATCGGGAAGCCATACCACCGCCGAATCGACCGTTTCGCCACCTGGGGTGGCGTAGAGCTCGAACCGGGTTCCGCCCAACGCGAAGGCGTAGCTGTCATCAAAGGTGATGTCCGGTGTCGGCGTCGATTGGACGGGGGGTGGCGCCGCCGCGTTCGTCCGCCGCGCTCGCACGTGTGTATTGGCCTTGGCGATGGCGTCAGACCAGAAGGGCCAGCTGCGGCGGACGCGAAAACTCCCGATGCGGGCATCGTCGGCCTGGCAGGCGGCGTTGGCGCTTTGGGCGATGAGCTGGGTCCCCGGTTCACGGAACAGGTCGACCCCACCGACGTGGTCCACATGACCCTGGGTCACGACGACGAAGCGCACTGGACGGTCGTCCACGGCATCAAAGAGCGCCTTGTGCACCGGGGCTTCGTGACCCATACCCGTATTGATGACCACTCTTCCCTCGTCGGTCACAACCAGAAAGGAGTTCGACAGGCCTTCCGACAGCCACACACCGGGGACAACGGCGACGGCGGATTCACCATGGGCCGACTCGATGTCGAAACCAGTCCGCCGGGAACGCATGAACCGGCTTTTCATCGGACCTCCACCCGCACGGGAAACTTTTCGAAGTAAAACGCGAAGCGCTCCCGCAAGGCGTCGGGCTCCACACCAAAGTCGGCACGCAGATCGTAGGCCACCTGTCCGTGTCTCCCCCGAGGGTGATCATCGATATAGCGGCGCATGGCGGTACGCGCTGCGCTGGTCAACGGCCGGTCCGCGGTGGCGTAAATCCGCTCGACAGTACCCATGTCTTCGGCCATGAAGTCGTGGTACAGCACGTCGACGGTACGGCCCGCGGGCAGGAGATGCCGATCGCGCACGCTCGATCGCAAGAGACGCTCGACGCGATCGGCCCAGTACTCGAGAACAAAGTCGACATCGATGTGGCGATATTGCAGCCGGGCCGCATACGCGATCATGGTGGCCGCCGACTGGATCACCGATACGGGATCGCGGTGAGTGACCACAACGGTGGCATCGGGGAACGTCGCCATCAAAGGCCCGATCTGCTCGAGGTGTTGGGGGGATTTGAGCACCCACCGCTGCGGCCCACGCTGGAATTGCAACGCCTTCAGCGCGGTGCGCATGTAGGTGTAGTGGCGGGTCTGGTCCGTCGCCAGGTAGCGGTCGCGCCAGGCCGGAACCCGGGCCACCCATTCGAGGATGTAGCTGGCGAAATCAGGTCCTTGAAGTTCGATCTCCTCGTTGACGTGATCAGGGTTCATGGGATGCATGGCCGCCTGATATGGCAGCACCGACTGCATGCTCTCCCACTCCTGGGCGCATCGCCGGTGACGGGCGTCGGACTCGTCATAGGTGGCCGGCTCGTCGGGACCCGGTACCGGCTCGTAGCTCTCCCACAGAGGCAGCGAGCGCAGCCCCGGGTCGGCGGAGATGAGGTTGAGAAGATGAGTGGTACCCGAGCGAGGCAGGCCGATCACGATGATGGGCTCGACAATGTCGAGGTCGTGGATTTCGGGATGTCGGGTCAAGATGTCCTGCAGGCGGAGACGAGCCGTGGCGTAGCGCACGCACAGCGAAAACGTCATGGCTCGTCCCAGACCGGTCCGATTGCCATCGGCGTTCACCTCGTCGAGCCACATGCGCAGACGATCGACGAAGTCCTCGGGGCCGAAATTATCGAGGCCGGCCCGCTGGCGCGCCGCGCCCAGGACGCTGTCCACCGTCATCTCCACGGTGCGCGACTCGCCATAACCGAGGGCCAGGCGTTGGACCTCATCGAGGACCGGATCCCGCAGGTCATCGATTCGGATCGGATCGTCTCGTGCCACCATCGCCGCTTTCATCCCACCGGGTCGCATGTGTCGGCGAAGCCGCGGACATGGGGGTCGCCGGTCGACGGCTGACGCTATCGCCTCGAGCAGCTGGGGTCTTCCGATGTGGGTGGAACTCGGTGACTACGTCCGCCCGTAGCGACGAACGGCAACGGGTGCGAACACGACCACGATGACCGCTGACCAGGCCAAGGCCACGGTGAGGTCGCTCGTCGACCCGAGGATCGCCGAACGCACGGCGTC
Organism: uncultured Acidimicrobiaceae bacterium; assembly: GCA_963714125.1. Taxonomy (GTDB): domain Bacteria; phylum Actinomycetota; class Acidimicrobiia; order Acidimicrobiales; family UBA8190; genus CAWCAW01. The sequence continues at coordinate 162,617 of OY970234.1, forward strand.
GACCATGGGAGTGATCGGTTGGTACTTGGCGAACCCTTGGAGCCAACCCGGCATCGTGCTGGCCGGCACGTAGGTGCTGGAGATGAAAGCGAGCACAAATGCGATCATCGAGAAACCTTGGGCGGCCTGGGCGTTGGGAGCCAGTAACCCCAGGACGATGAAGACGACGGTGAACACGACGCCATAGAGAAGGCACAGACCCAACGCCACCAGCCCGTCGACGAGCGATCCGCCCAGGCGGAACCCGAAGAGAAACCCGAACGCAGTGGTGGCGATGATCGACCACGCGTTGGTGACAGAGTCGGCCAAGGTGCGCCCGGCGACGATGGAGTATCTCGGGATGGGCAGCGACAACAAACGGTCGGTGAACCCTTGGGCCCGGTCCTCTGCCACGGCTACGGCAATGCCACCTCCGGTGAACAGCACGATGGTGGCGATGTATCCCGGGACGAGATAGTCGACGTAACTCATGTGCCCGGCTCGGATTGCTCCTCCGAACACGAATCGAAAACAGAACAGGAACAAAGCCGCCTGAACCAGGCCCATGAAGATCAGATCGGGCGTGCGAAAGTACTTTCTCAGCACTCGGCGGACCACTTCCACCACGGCCCGGCCGGCCGAAGGCGGTGCGATGGGGGAAGCCACCGTCGTCATCGCGAGCTCCTTTCGGGCACAACGTCAGTCGACGGTGCGCCGTCGGCACGCCCACCGGTGAGCGTGAGAAAGACATCGTCGAGGGTTGGTCGGCGCACACCAATCTCGTCCACGACGATGGCGGCATCGTCCAAGGCGCGTAGTACGGCGGCCAGCTCGCCGGCGCCACCGGTGGCTGGGAGGCTGACCCGTCTCGCCGTCTGGTCGATGGCGGGTTTGGTGCCCGATACGTCCTGCACGATGCGCGCCACCGCTTGGAGCACGTTCGGATCAGTCACCGAGATCTCGATGACGTCTTGCCCGACGCTCGCCTTCAACTCCCCGAGTGTTCCCGATGCAATGGCACGACCGCGATCGATCACCACCACGTTGTCCGCCAGCTCGTTGGCCTCGTCGAGGTAGTGCGTGGTGAGAATGACGTCGGTGCCGCCGTCCACTAGCGCCCGCACGCACTCCCACACCTCGCGTCGACTCGACGGGTCAAGGCCCGTGGTGGGCTCGTCAAGCAGCAGCAATTTCGGCGCTCCGACGAGACTGGCGCCGAGATCAAGGCGACGACGCTGTCCACCTGACAGCGCGCTGCAACGGCGATCGGCAACGTCTTCCAAGCTGAGCTGCTCGATCACGATCGAGGCGGCTCGTCGCGCCTGCGATCGAGAGTGTCCGAAAAGACGGGCGGTCATCACGAGGTTCTCCCGGCCCGTCATGGCCGGCTCCACCGCCGCGAACTGTCCTGCCAAACCAATGGTGCGACGAACGCCCATCGGGTCGGCCACCACGTCTCGTCCCCGCACGCACAACAGCCCGCTCGTCGGCCTCACCAACGTGGCGATGGTCCGCACCAAGGTGGTCTTGCCGGCGCCGTTGGGCCCAAGGATGGCGAGCACTTGGCCCGGCGGTGCAGTTAGGTCCAGCTCGTCGAGGGCCGCCACTTTGCCGAAGCGAACCGACAGTCGGCGCGCTTCGATCAGGGGCGTGATCCCGCCGCTACCAGGGGGGTCATCGGTGCTCAGCCCCTGGCTGGGGGCACCGTGGGTTGCTAGTCGCATGGCATATAGTCACTTTGCGACTAGTCAATTGTCAACGTATTTCTCGGAGTCCGTGAGACCCGGTCGTGATGCCGGACAACGTGCAGGCAACCGATAGTACGCAAGACACTAGTAAGATGGGCGTTATGGGCTCCGAACTCCAACCCTCGCCATTGGCCCTGACCATTCTCGGCTTGCTGGCCTTCGAGCCGCTCCATCCCTACGGCATGCAGCGCCTGATCAAGCAGTGGGGCAAGGACCAAGTCGTCAACGTGGGACACCGGGCCAACCTGTACAAGACGATCAAGCGTCTGCACGACGCCGGGCTTATCGCCGTCCGCAACACCGAACGAGACCAGCAGTACCCGGAACGGACGGTGTACGAGTTGACCGAGAAGGGTCGGCAGGTGCCCCTCGAATGGCTCGACAGCATGCTCTCGAAACCACGCAGCGAGTTCCCCGAGTTTCCGGCCGCGCTTTCCTTCGCCATGATGCTCGGCCCCCAGGGGGCGCTCGAAGCATTGGACCGCCGCGTCATCGCTCTGAGTGAGACCGTCATCGCTCTCGAACGCGAGCTCGAGGCGTACTCGCCATCGCTGCCCCGGGTGACCTTGATCGAGACGGAATACCTACGCGCCGTCGCCGTGGCCGAGCTCAGCTGGGCACGCGGCATCACCGACGACCTGAGGTCAGGTGCGTTGAGTTGGAGTTACGAGGAGCTGGGCGAAACGGCGACCGCATCGTCGTAGTGGGTGCATCCCTGTCGAGCGCAGCTCGCCAAATGAGCCGGTCCCAGGCGACGCCTCCGAGCTATCCTGCCGGGCGCCTTTAAAAGGAGGCCCCAATGGCTCGCAAATTCGCCGCCGAACTTCTCGGAACAGCAATCCTCGTTTTCTTCGGGGTGGGAGTGGCCACGCTGTCGTTCGGCTTCGGTGTCGCTGGAGGCAGCTTCGCCGCCGGGGTGGTGGCTACCGCCTTGGCCTTTGGCCTGACCCTGATGGCCCTGGCCTACGTGCTCGGGCCCATCTCGGGCTGTCACGTCAATCCGGCCGTCACCATCGGCGCCTTGCTGGCGGGCCGGATCGGTCTGACTGAAGCAGTCGTCTACTGGGTGGCCCAGTTCATCGGCGGCATCGTCGGCGCCCTCGTGTTGTGGGGGGTCGTCAGCTCATCGCCGATCTACAGCCGCAGCGCCACCGGTTTGGGCACCGATGGGTGGGGGACGGCCAGCCACATCCATATCAGTGCCGGTGGCGCCTTTTTGGCCGAGGTCGTGCTGACCGCCGTCTTTGTCTTCGTCATCTTGGGTGTCACCACCAAGGCAGCCAACGCGGCCACGGCTGGCATGGTTATCGGCCTGACCCTTACCGCCATTCACCTCGTCGGAATCTCCATCACGGGAACGTCCGTGAACCCGGCGCGCAGTCTCGGCCCCGCCCTGATTGTCGGTGGGCTCGCCCTTCACCAGGTCTGGCTGTTCATCGTCGCCCCGCTGGTGGGTGGAGCGGTGGCGGCCGGCATCCACTTGCTCTTGTTCCCGTCCAAAGAAGCCGCTACCGCTGACGCCTGACGCGGCGTCGGAGCGTCCGCGTCAGTAGGGCATGTCCTTCTAGCGGGCCGGTCCCTCCGAGCCGCCGGTGGCGTCGCCGGGTGTGTAGGAATGCGCGCCGGTGCCGGCCAACTTTCCGCCCTCGACGATGAGGTATTCGTCGCGAATGGGCCGGTCTTCGAAGAAGCACTCCAGGATCTCGCGGGTGCCGGCCGCGTAGCGGGCTTGCGCCGATAGCGACGAGCCGGAGATGTGTGGCGTCATCCCGTGATGAGGCATGGCCCGCCACGGGTGATCGGGGGGTGGAGGCTGCGGGAACCAGACATCTCCCGCATACCCGGCCAGCTGACCGCTTTCGAGAGCGCGCACGACGGCATCGCGATCGCAGATCTTGGCGCGTGCCGTATTGACCAGGTACGCCCCCCGCTTCATCTTGGCGATCATGGCGTCATTGAAAAGGCCTTCTGTTTCAGGGTGGAGGGGCGCATTGATCGTCACCAAGTCACACACCTCCACCAGTGACTCCGCGTTGGGGTGAAACACGAGGCCGAGTTCCCGCTCGACGCTTTCGTCCAGACGGTGGCGGTCGGTGTAGTGCAGGTGGACGTCGAACGGCTTCATCCGCCGCAGCACGGCCAGCCCGATGCGGCCGGCAGCCACCGTGCCCACCGTCATTCCCTCGAGGTCGTACGAACGTTCCACGCAGTCGGCGATGTTCCACCCGCCGCGCACCACCCACCCGTACGAGGGGATGTAGTTGCGGACCAGGGCCAAGATCATCATCACCACGTGCTCAGCCACACTGATGCTGTTGGAGTAGGTCACTTCGGCCACGGTGATCCCGTGATCGATGGCCGCCTGCAGATCGACGTGGTCGGAGCCGATGCCGGCGGTGACGGCCAACTTGAGATTCGGGGCCGCCGCAATGCGCTCGGCGGTCAGGTATGCGGGCCAAAACGGCTGGGAGATGACGACATCGGCGTCGACGAGCTCTCGTTCAAAGACCGAGTCGTGACCCTCCTTGTCCGACGTGACGACAAAGGTGTGCCCGAGGCCTTCGAGATACTCCCGCAGTCCCAAGCCACCCGACACGCTGCCCAGCAGCTGCCCGGGCACGAAGTCGACGGCGTGCGGGGAAGGTGCGCTTTGGCCCCCCGGGTAACTCTCGATCTTCGGAATGCCATGGCGCGGATAGGTCTGGGGATACCCGTCGACAGGGTCCTCGTAGAGCACGCACACGACTTTGGCCATCTCCCACTCCTCGCATCGGTGAAGGAACCCGAGGGAGGATTCTTGCGCACAGCGGGCGGCGCCACGACACCGGGTGAGCCGCAGAGACGAAGGTGGCTACACCTCGAGCACGCCGTGAACGGCGTTCTTCATCTCGGCCACGAGCTCCTCGGAGGACAACTCCGTAAAGGAATCGCCGGCAAAGACCATGGTTCCCATCATTCCGGCGAAGGCGAAGGCCATACGGAGCCGCTGCTGCACGGGGATGGAGGGATCGGCCATGGCGCTGCGCAGGACCTCCTCGAGGTCCTCGTGATCCCGATTGTGAGTCTCGCTGTGCAGAGCCTCAAAGGCGCCCCGATTGCGCTCGTGCATGGCGATGAGCTTGCGGTTGGCGGGGACCATGTCGATGAACCCGTCGAGCAGCGCCACCCAGGACTCCAAGCTCGGTCCCTGAACGTCGAGCTCGACCAGCCGCCCGTAGGCCAGCTCATGGAGGCGCTGGTGCAGCGCCATGAAGATGTCGTCCTTGGAAGCGAAGTGGTAGTACAGCGCCGCTTTGGAGAAGCCCAGCTTCTCGGCGATCTCGCGCAGAGACGTCTTGTCAAAGCCCTTGTCCACGAAGAGATCGAGAGCGGTATCGAGGATGCGCTCCCGTGTGCTCTTGACCTCCTCGTCGCCGCCGGGTGTGCCTGGAGCGGAGATCGAGGCTGGTCGTGCGGTACCCACTCCCACAATTCTACTTGACGACCGGTCAGTATGCACTTACCATGCGGCAAGTAAGTCCTATTCTTTTCAGTGGTCCGGGGCTCCGTCCGAGGCAAGAGGTCGCCCGTCCTCCGGTTTCCCCATCGGGCTGCTCGACAGCCAGGACCGAGACCACCAGAACCCACCACGGCGTACGAGAGCAAGGCGAGGCCATGACCGACACTCCGATGATCGAAGCTCACGGGCTGACCAAACGCTACGGAAAGGTGGTGGCGCTGGGCGGCATCGACCTGGAGGTGCCCACCGGGTCCATCCTGGGCGTGCTCGGGCCCAATGGGGCTGGCAAGACCACCGCGGTGCGCATCCTCACCACACTGGCCAAGCCCGACGAAGGGCGCGCCACTGTGGCTGGTTTCGACGTGGTGTCCCAAGCCGCCATGGTGCGACGTCATATCGGGGTCACCGCCCAGGACGCCACCCTCGACGACCTGCTGACGGGCCGCCAGAACCTCGTCATGGTGGGCGAGCTCAGCGGGCTGCGACGATCACAGGCCAAGGTCCGAGCCTCGGAGTTGCTCGAGCAGTTCAGCCTCACCGACGCCGGCGACCGCGTCCTCAAGACCTACTCCGGTGGCATGCGGCGGCGGCTCGACCTCGCTGCCGGACTCACCACCCGTCCCCCCGTGCTGTTCCTCGACGAGCCCACCACGGGGCTCGATCCCACCAGCCGGTTGAACGTGTGGGGCGTCGTGCGCGACCTCGTGTCCGCCGGTCTCACGCTGCTTCTCACAACGCAGTACCTCGACGAGGCGGACTACCTCGCTGATCGCATCGTGGTGATCGACCACGGACATGTCATCGCCGAGGGCAGCTCGCAAGAACTCAAGGAACAAACCGGTGGAGCCACCTTGGAGGTGACCCTCACCTCGCCGCAGGGGCAAGCCATCGATGCGCTGGCGCCCTACGTCGAGGGGCAGGTGCACGTGAGCCACGACGGCCGCCGGCTGCGAGCACCGGTGCGCAAAGCGGCCGGGTTGGCCACGACCGTGGTGCGGGCCCTTGACGCGGCGGGGGTTCTCGTCGATGACGTCGAGGTCCACCAACCGTCTCTCGACGACGTGTTCTTCGCCTTGACGGGCCGGGGCGCCGAAGAACAGTCGGAAGCCGACGTCGACGTGCCCGCTGAGCACGAATTGCAAGGAGCGTCCCGATGACAACCGCCACCATGACGACGACGCTGCCGAAGCCGGCCGGCACGTCCCCGTGGACCCGGTTGCGCTCGGTCCTGCACGACATCGTCGTGCTCACCCGACGCAATCTGGTCCACGTCCGGCGTGAGCCCTTGCAGCTTTCCGACGTCACCGTCCAGCCCGTGCTCTTCACGCTGCTGTTCATCTACGTCTTCGGTTCGGGCGTGCCCATCAAGGGCGGTTCCTACAAGGAGTTCGCACTGGCGGGCCTGTTGTTGTTGAACCTCACCACGTCCGCCATGGGCACCGCCGTCGGCATAAGCACCGACCTCACCACCGGCGTGATCGACCGCTTCCGCGCTCTGCCTATGTGGCGCCCGGCGGTGCTGGTGGGCCGGTCCCTGGCTGACCTGTTGTCGGCGACGCTGTGCGTCTTCATCGTGGCCTTTACGGGGCTGGCCATCGGGTGGAGGCCCCATGGCAGCGTCGGATCGGTGATCGGCGCCTTGGGGGTGGCGCTGTTGTTCAGCTACTCGTTGTCGTGGGCGTGTGGATGTTTGGGCATCGTGTCGAAGGGACCCGAGAGTGCTCAGTCCATGGGACTCATCGTCTTCTTCCCACTGGCCATCGTGTCCAACGCCATGGTGCCCACCCAGGGCATGCCCGCCTGGCTCCGCCAGATCGCCGACTGGAACCCCGTCAGTGCGGTGACATCGTCGGTGCGCAACCTCCTCGGCAATCCCAATCCGTCCGCCGCCATCCATGTATGGCCGATGGAGCACCCGTTGCTTGCCGCGCTGGCATGGTCGCTGGCGATATTGGCGGTGTCCGCCCCGCTCGCCGCCCACCTCTACCGTCGCCGCACCACGGAATAGCCACCCGCTCTTAGGCTGCCGGCGTGCCCGACCAAAAGCCGCCCCGACTCGAGGGCGACGAGCGCCAGACCTTGCGGGCCCTCCTCCAGTACCAACGTGAGTCCATGGTCAAGAAAGTCGCCGACGTGGACGACGAACAGGCGCGGCGGGTGTTGGTGCCGAGCGGCACCACGCTGCTGTGGCTGATCACGCACATGGCTCAAGCTGAAGTGTCATGGGTCGTCCGACGATTCGCCGGTGAGGACGATGCCCCCGATGACACCGTTGGGGAGGCGAGCAGCGACACCATGGCCGGTGCCGTCGCCGCCTACCGCAGCACCTGGGCTCGCGTGGACGCCATCGTGGCCGCCGCCCCGAGCCTGGACGACCCATGCCGAAACCTGGGCGACGACCCGCCGGTCAATCTCCGCTGGGTGCTGATGCACCTCCTCGAGGAAACGGCCCGCCATGCTGGTCACGCCGACATCCTGCGTGAGCTCGTGGACGGGAGCACGGGCCGCTGACCGAGCTGCTCGAGCCGCTCGACGGGCCGGCGCCGCCCGGTTCGTTCCACATGGCCACCTGCTACCGTGGCATGTTCCCGAGCCCCTCGAATGTCGTGGTCAGGCTCGCAACGCAACGGCGTGGTGTGCTCGGCCGCTCGTGCTGCAACCGAGGGGGAACAACGGGGTCCTGTGGTGCAGTTTGGAGTGCACGCCGGCCTGTCAAGCCGGAGGTCGCGGGTTCAAATCCCGTCAGGACCGCTGGGCCCGCGAAGCTATGGGCGCCGGGTCGGGTAGCTCAGTTGGTAGAGCGCGCGCCTGAAAAGCGTGAGGTCGCCGGATCGATGCCGGCCCCGACCACCACTTCGCCGTTGGGGTGATGCGCCGTAAGCTCACCGCCTACGCCCACCCTCGAGTTCGTGACTCCCCCGGTCACCACGGGCCCCCGAGCGACACCACGCCCGAGCCCGCCTGGGCGCCCGCCGACGGGCCCTGTTCCGGACCTGGCCTCGCCTGGCGTCCGACGCCGGCGCGTTATCTGGGCGCTTGGCGTCGTGGTGCTGGGCGTGGTGGTGGGGTTGGCGGTCACCGGAGGCGGAGGTGCACGGCGCCCGGCCAAAACACCCGGCCACCACGGCACCCGTGGACCGGCCGCCTCCCCGCACGGTCTTAACCCTCGCCTCGACCCCGATTGGGATGGCGACGGAAAGGCGGTGACGTTCGCGTTCGGCGGTGACGTGCACTTCCCCGCCGGTACCAATCTCGGCGACCGGTTGGCTGCCGACCCGGCCACGGCCCTGGGACCCACCGTCCCGCAGCTGCTCTCAGGCGCCAACCTGACCATGACCAACTTCGAGTCGGCCATTTCGGACTTCGGTTGCCCGGGAGCGCCATCGAAGCAGTTCACCTTCTTCGCGCCTTCCACCGCCCTCCAAGCCTTCCAAGGCGCACGGGTCACGCTTATCACCGAAGCCAACAATCACGGGGAGGATTGCGGACGAAACGGCCTCGCCAACTCTCTTCGAGCCGGACAGGAGGCCGCTTACACAATCCTCGGAATCGGCCAGGACGCCGCCGACGCCTTCACCCCGTATCGCGTCACCATCGACGGCGAGAAAATTGCCATCATCGCCGCCACCCAGGTCATCGATGCCGATCTGCAAAGCGCCTGGACGGCTACCGCCACCCAACCCGGCTTGGCGTCGGCGTACGACGTCAACGATCTGGTCGCCGCGGTGGAAGCGGCCCGTCAGGTCTCAGACACCGTCATCGTCTACCTGCATTGGGGAACCCAGCTCGACGCCTGTCCCAACCCCCAGCAGGAGCCCTTGGCCCAAGTGCTGGTGGCGGCCGGGGCCGACATCGTGGTCGGCACCCACGCCCACGTGCTGCTCGGCGGCGGGTACCTGGGCTCGGCCTACGTCGACTACGGACTGGGCAACTTCGCCTTTTACGACAACTCCCCGCCCGAAAACCAGAGCGGCTCGCTCGTCATCACGGCCACAGGGAGGCACATCGACGCCGTCACGTGGCGACCGGCGGTGATCATCAACGATCTGCCCCAACCTCTGACCGGCACGGCCGCGACGGCCGCCTTGGCCAGCTGGACCGCCGCTCGATCCTGCACCAACGTGTCGGCCACCCCCACGGCGCCGATTGCCACCGACAGCACCGAGACCTCTCCGGCTCCACCGGCGGCCGTCGCCAAGTTGTCGGTGGACAACTGAGCGCCACTGCGGCGCCACCGCGGCGCCACAGCGCGCCGATCAAGTCAGCTTCAGGAGATGGCGCGCCGATCGCGCCGCCACATGGTGGCGCGTGCCCGACTCCCAGGCCCGGTAAGCGAGGGCGAGCCTGCCCCGGTGGAAACCGAGACGGTTGGCGCGTCTTGCACCCGGCCCAAATGGCGGCGTACCTCGGACCAGCCTCCAAGACCTGACACCGTTTGCTTGGTCCAACCGCACGAGCAGCTCGCCATCCACAGCCCGCGGCGGTGCTTGACCTTGGTGTTGTGGGGTCGCCGGCCTCTGGCTGTGCTCATCACCCGCTCATTGTGCTCACACGCGGTCGGTGGACACCATTCCGCCGTCGTGCACGCAGTCGGCCCCGTGTGACAAGCGTCTCGTCGTGAGAGGGTGTGGTCTCGTCGTTCGGACCTGCGACAACGGAAAGGGGCATGCCATGAGCGAGAGCGCTGAGGTCGTTGTCATCGGTATGGGCCCCGGCGGTGAAGACGTGGCCGGGCGACTGGCTGAGGCCGGCCTCGACGTGGTCGGGATCGATCAGCGCTTGGTCGGCGGCGAGTGCCCCTTCTACGGATGCGTGCCCTCGAAGATCATGATCCGGGCCGCCAATCTGTTGGCCGAGGGCCGACGCATCCCGGGTATGGCGGGAACCTCCACCGTCACGGCCGACTGGTCGCCGGTGGCCACCCGCATCAGGGACGAAGCCACCCACAATTGGGACGACAAAGCGGCGGTGGATCGCTTCACCGCCAAAGGGGGCCGCTTCGTCCGCGGTCACGCCCGGCTCGACGGCGCCCACCGTGTCGTGGTCGACGATGGACCGACCATCGACGTGAGTAAAGCCATCGTGGTGAACCCCGGCACCGAGCCGTCCATCCCCCCCATCACCGGGCTGGCTAATGCGCCGTTTTGGACCAACCGCGACGCCATGAGGCTCGAATCGCTGCCCTCGTCGCTGGCCGTTCTCGGCGGTGGGGCCATCGGCCTCGAACTCGCTCAAGCCTTCGCCCGTTTTGGGACCAACATCACCGTCGTCGAAGCAGGGCCCCGGCTCCTCGGGCCCGGCGAGCCCGAGGCCAGCGCCGTGATCGCCACCGTCTTCGAGCGCGAGGGGATCGTGGTCCATACCAACGCCAAGGTGGTTCGGATCGAGCACTTCGGCCCGCGCTTTGTCATGTCCTTTGAAAACGGCGACGCCGTCATCTCCGAGCAGCTGCTCGTGGCCACCGGCCGCCACGTCAACATGACCGCGATTGGGCTGCACACCATCGGCGTCGACGAAAGCGCTCGGATCGTTCCCGTCGACGACCGGCTTCGGGTGGCCGACGGTGTCTGGGCCATCGGTGACTGCACCGGCAAGGGGGCCTTCACCCACATTTCGATGTACCAAGCCGGTATCTGCGTGGCCGACATTCTCGGCCAAGACGGTCCCCCCGCCGACTACCGGGCCGTGCCGGCGGTGACGTTCACCGACCCCGAGGTGGGCCAGGTGGGGATGACCGAGGCGCAGGCGCGCGCCGCGGGGCTGACGGTGCGAACCGGATCAGCACCGACGTCGGCGTCGGTACGGGGGTGGATCCACAAGGCCGGCAACGACGGGTTCATCAAGCTCGTGGAGGACACCGAGCGCGGGGTGCTGGTGGGTGCCACATCGATGGGACCGACCGGCGGCGAGGTGCTCAGCATTCTGACCTTGGCCGTACAGGCGTCGGTACCGGTCGAGACACTGCGCCACATGATCTACGCGTATCCCACTTTCCACCGGGGCATCGAAGACGCCTTGGCGGACCTGGACGCTAAGTCGTAAAACCTGGACTCTCAGCAGTAGGGCGAAGCCAGCGTCAGTAGGAAGCCGTCGGCTTCCCACATGGCGTCGACGACAAAACCTGAGTCCCACAACTCGCCTTGAATGCCCGACGGCGTGAACTTGGTGCTGATCTCGGTGCGCAGATCCTCACCGGCGGCGAAGTGCACCTCCATGCCGAGCTCAGCGATCAACACCGTCTGCTCCACGACACTGCGCAGCCGCATCTCCACCCACGACGACTCTTCGTCCCAACGCGCCACGTGCTCGAAGCGGTCGGGGTCGAAGTCGGCTTTGAGCTCGCGATTGAGCACGAGCAGCACGTTGCGGTTGAACGCGGCCGTAACCCCGGCGCTGTCGTCGTAGGCGGCCACCAGCACGGCGGGGTCCTTGACCAGGTCAACGCCGAGCAACAGCTTGTCGTCGTGTTCCATGACGCAGTCGAGGTCGAACAGAAAGCGCCGGCGTTGATCGGGATCGAGGTTGCCGATGGTGCTGCCCAGAAACGCCACCAGACGGCGCCCCTCCGACGGCAGGCGGTTCAGCTGGCGATGGAAGTCGCCCACCACGGCGTGCACGGACAGGCCGGGATACTCGGCCGACAGCGCGTTGGCGGCGCTCCACAAGGTGCCGTCGCTGACGTCCAACGGCACGTAGCGCTCGAGGGTTCCCGTGGCCCGCATGGCATCGAGGAGCACGCGTGATTTGTCGCATGTGCCGGCACCGAGCTCAACAAGCGTGTCGGCGTCGGCCCGTGCCGCGATGTCAGGTGCGTTGGCTTCGAGCAGCCCGCGCTCGGCGCGTGTCGGGTAGTACTCGGGGAGCCTGGTGATCTGGTCGAAGAGGTCGCTGCCGCGGTCGTCGTAGAACCACACGGGGGGAAGCGTCTTGTGCTCAGCACTCAGCCCGGCGCGCACATCCTCGATGAGGGCGGCTCGCAGGTCGTCACCCGTCAAGTAGATGTCGATGGTGGGCGCGTCGGTGGGTGTCATGGCTCAGCTGTCCCGAGCTAGGCGCACGCCGCTGAAGGCCCAGCGCGCCGAGGGCGGGAAGAAGTTGCGGTACGTGGCGCGCATGTGTCCGGGTGGGGTAACGGCCGACCCCCCTCGCAACACGTACTGGTTCACCATGAACTTCCCGTTGTACTCACCCACCGCACCCGCGGCGGGACGGAAGCCGGGATAGGCGCTGTAGGCACTGGACGTCCATTGCCACGCATCGCCGTACCACGACGTCTGGTCGCCCCGGCGTCGCGGGTGCAGCACGCCGAGGTCGAGGAAGTTGCCCACCGGCGCCGTCGTGGCGGCTACCGCTTCCCACTCTGCTTCGGTGGGCAGTCGGGCGCCGCGCCAGCGGGCAAAGGCGTCGGCCTCGTAGTAGCTCACGTGGCACACGGGTTCGCTGCCGTCGACGGGCTTGGGCCCGCCCAGAGTGAATACCGTCCAGGCGGCACCGGTGCCATCGGGTCGACGCCAGTACAGCGGCGCTTCCCATTGTTCGTTCTGCACCGTCGCCCACCCATCCGACAACCACAGCTCGGGGCGCAGGTAGCCACCGTCGGCCATGAACTCCAGCCACTGGCCACACGTGACGAGCCCGTCGGACAGCGCGAAGGGTTCGAACAACACGCCATGGCGGGGCGACTCGTTGTCGAAGGCGAACCCGGCCCCGCCGTGACCGACCTCCACCACACCACCGTCATGCTCGACCCAACGGGCCGCCACCGACGAAGACACGGCCGCCCTCGCCGGCGGCAACTCGACGTAGGCCGGCTCCAGCGCATTACACGAAAGCACGTGCTTGATGTCCATGAGCAAGAGTTCCTGATGCTGCTGCTCGTGATGCAGCCCGAGCTCGACGAGGTCGGCCACCTCACCGCGCAGACTGCCGTCGAAGAAGCGACCCATGGCCTCGTCGACATAGGCCCGGTACTCGCCCACTTCGCTCGCACCCGGGCGAGAGATGACGCCACGCGTGGCACGCGGGTGGCGCGTCCCCAGGCCCTCGTAATACGAGTTGAAGAGATACGGGTACGCCGGGTGGAACAGGCGGTAACCGGGTAAGCACGTCTCGAGGAGGAACGTCTCGAAGAACCACGACGTATGGGCCCGATGCCACTTGGTCGGGCTTACGTCCGCCATCGATTGCACCGTCTGGTCCTCGGGCGACAGCGGCGCGGCCAGTGTTTCGGTCAGGGCGCGGACATGGCGGTAGCGAGAGGCGAGTGCCTCCGGGCGATGCGCGGTCGTAAGCAATTCAGTCATGGCCGTATGGGGGATGGGGTCCTCAGGGATGCCGGCGGGCATCGGGGGAGCCGTCTCGTTATCGGCGGGTTGCCCACAGACTATGGGTACCGCACTGACTTCGTTCATCGGCGGGGGACTTACCCCCGCCGGCCCCTCTGGTCACATGCCCCGGGTGGGGAGATCAGCACCCTCAGCGCTCGTCGTAGTCGAAACCGAGATCGGGCGCCCCCAGTAGGGCCCGAAAGTTGACTCCTTGCGCTCCGAGTAAGGCGGTAGCCGTGCCGCCCCGATCGACGACGGCCACAGCCAGGATCACCTCGGCCCCGGCGTCTCGTACCGCCAGCACCGCCTCGAGCAACGACGTACCCCGGGTGACGGTGTCCTCGGTGACGACGACTTTGTCCCCAGCGTCGAGGGCTCCGGCGATGCGGCCACCGCCGCCATGGTCCTTGGCCTCTTTGCGCACGCTGAACGCCTTCAGGGCCACGCCCCGTTCGGCGGCCACACCAGCGGTGACGAAGGCCACGGGATCGGCACCCATGGTGAGCCCGCCGATGGCGGTGGCCTCGTCGGGAAGTACCGACAACATGGCGTCGGCCACGAGCAACATGCCCCCGGGTCGACAGACCGTCTGCTTGGAGTCGATGAACCAGTTCGATCGCCGTCCTGATTTCAGGACGAAGTCGCCAGTCTTGACCGAGTGTTCGAGAATGTGGGCGCGCAGCGCATCGAACGATCCGGTCGTCACGACGCTGCCTCCGTGGTGGCCTCGCCATCGATGCGGACCTGTCCGTGGCCTTCGACGACGGCGCCGATGACGATGGCGCCAACGCCGGCGCCATCGATGCTCGTCATCACCGCATCGACGGCGGAGGGGGCGACGACCAGCACCATGCCAATGCCGAGGTTGAACACATGCGTCATCTCCGCCGGAGCGACGTCACCGAGGCGGCGAATTTCTTCGAAGACGCGAGGGACGTCCCAAGCGCCGGCATCGACGACGGCGTCGAGCTCTGGAGGAAGCACGCGCCCGAGGTTGCCCGGTATCCCGCCACCGGTGATGTGCGCAGCGGCATGGATCTCGTCGCCGACCCCGCCCAACGCGCTCAGCACGGCCGGCGCGTACAACACCGAGGGGCGCAACAACTCGTCGGCCAGGCTGTGATCGGCGCCGTCCCACGCGGGCGCGTCGAGGCGTCGCCCGGCCCGCTCGAGCAAGACGTGGCGGGCGAGCGTGTAGCCGTTGGAGCGCAATCCTGGGGAGGCCAGTCCGACCAGCACGTCACCGGCGACCACGCGGGGGGCACCCAGCATGGCCGTTTTGTCCACCACGCCCACGGCGAAGCCGGCCAGGTCGAACTCACCGGGCGCCATGGCTCCGGGATGCTCGGCCATCTCGCCGCCGAGCAGCGCGCAGCCCACCTGTCGACAGGCGCCGGCTACGCCCGAGACGAGCTGCTCCATGTGCTGCGGATCGAGCTTGCCGGTCGAGATGTAATCGAGAAAGAACAGTGGCTCCGCTCCCACGCACACCAGGTCGTCGACGCACATGGCCACCAGGTCGATGCCGATGGTGTCGTAGCGGCCGGCACTTTGCGCCACCAGCACCTTCGTCCCCACCCCGTCGGTCGAGGCCACCAGCACGGGCTCGGCGTAGCGGCTGTGGTCGAAGGCGAAGGCACCGGCAAAGCCACCGATGCCGCCAAGCACCTCGGGGCGCGCCGTCGACGCCACCACGTCACGGATTCGGCGCACGGCTTCTTCGCCGGCGGCGATGTCGACGCCGGACGATAGATAACTCGACACGTCAGGCGGGCGCTGCGGTGGACAATGGCGTAGCCCCCACCAAGGTCCCCAGTTGGACAGGGACGGGCACCGGATACGTGCCCGTCAGACAACCGCTGCAGAAGCCGGCTCCCGGCGCGTCGATGGCTTCGATCAAGTTTTCCAGCGACAGGTAGGAGAGGGAGTCCACGCCCAAAAACGCTTCCATCTCAGCCACGGTGCTGTGCGCCGCGATCAACTCGTCTCGGCTGGGGATGTCGATGCCGAAGAAACACGGCCACATGAGCGGCGGCGACGAGATGCGCAGATGCACCTCGGTGGCGCCGGCTTCGCGCAACATCCGGGCCACGGCGCGCTGGGTGGTACCGCGCACGATGGAATCGTCCACCACCACGATGCGCCGTCCGGCGATGTTTTCGCGCAACGGGTTGAGCTTGCGCCGCACCCCGGCATCACGGGCCGCCTGACCGGGCGTGATGAACGTGCGGCCGATGTAGCGGTTCTTCACGAGCCCCTGCCCGTGCGGGATGCCGCTGGCGCGGGCAAAGCCCTCGGCGGCGGGCACACCGGACTCGGGCACGCCCATGACGAGGTCGGCCTCGACGGGCGCCTGGGCAGCCAGGCGTTCGCCCATGCGCCGGCGCGCTGCGTGCACCTCGCGTCCGTACAGCATGCTGTCGGGGCGGGCGAAGTAGACGAACTCGAAGATGCACAGATGCGGGTCGATCCGTTCGTCGGAGAACAGTTGCTCGCAGTGCACGCCGGTGGCGTCGATGACCACCATCTCTCCCGGTTCGATCTCGCGCACGAAGGTGGCCCCCACGATGTCGAGGGCAGGCGTCTCTGACGCCAGCACCCACCCCTCGGGCTGTTCGCCAGGACCGAGGCGTCCCAAGCACAGCGGGCGCAGGCCGGTGGGGTCACGCACCCCGATCACGTGGGTGGCGTCGAGGACGACGAACGAGAACGCCCCTTCGACCGACGGCAGCACCTGCCGCAGGGCGTCGGCCAGGGCGTCGTTGGGAAGTATCGGGGTCGAGTCCGCCACGTCTTGGGCCTCGGCCTCAGGGGGAAATGCCAAGGCCACCAGCTCGGCCACCAGGTCGCTGTCCGACGCCACCACACCGGGCAACATGCCGGCCTGCTCGGCCAGCTCGGCGGTGTTGGTCAGGTTGCCGTTGTGACCGAGGGCAAACCCGGCGCCGCCGACGGCGCGGTACACCGGTTGGGCGTTGCGCCACGTCGAGGCCCCCGTGGTCGAGTAGCGGGTATGGCCGATGGCGAGATCACCGGGCAGGCATGAGATGGTGCGCTCGTTGAACACGGCGGTGACGAGTCCCATGTCCTTGACGGCGGTGATGGTCTCGCCGTCACTGACGGCCATGCCGGCCGATTCCTGGCCCCGGTGCTGCAAGGCGTGGAGCCCGTCGAAGGTGAGTTGCGCCACCGTCCGGCCGGGCGCGTAGACGCCGAACACACCGCAGGATTCCTTCATTGGGGCTTCATCGCTCGATGGGACCTCACCGCGCGCAACTCCTCCCCAGTCACCTCGCGGGAGCCTACCGTCTTGTTCCCCGGTACTCGTCAACCCCGCTCGTAAAGGTCCGTGAGCCGGGCCGCCAAAGAGGTGCAGGTAGCCTGCGCCTGACCATGATCGACCTGCACACCCACTCCAACATCTCCGATGGCTCGGAGACACCGACACGCGTGGCCGAGCTGGCCGCCGCCTCCGGGTGTTCCGCCTTCGCCCTGACCGATCACGACAGCCTGCTGGGGCTGGCCGAAGCCCGCGGCGCCGCCGAGGCAGCCGGCATCACGCTCATCGCGGGCTGCGAGGTGTCGTGTGTGAAGCCAACGGTGCCGGGCGCGTCGATCACCGGGTCGGTCCACGTCCTCGTCTACTTCGTCGACCAGGGTGAGGGCCCCCTGCAAGACGAGCTCCTGGCCCTGCGCCGGGACCGGCGGCGCCGCAACGACGCCCTCATCGAGCGCCTGCGCGAGCTGGGCGTGGACGTCGAATGGGAGACGGTGGTGGCCAAGGCCGGCGGCGAAGGCGGCGTGGGCCGTCCGCACTTCGCCCAAGTCCTGGTGGACATGGGCGTGGCCGAGGACATTCAGGACGCCTTCGACCGCTACCTGGCCGACGGCCAGAGCGCCTATGTGCCCAAGGCTCGCATCACCCCTACCGACGTCGTGAAGTTGGCCACCGCCTCGGGCGGGGTGGCCGTGCTGGCCCATCCGCTCACCTTGGGACTTGCTCCCAGTGCACTGGAGAACCTCGTGGCGGACCTGGCCCGAGAAGGTTTGGGCGGAATCGAGGCCGTCTACGGCCGCTACAGCCCCGACGAACGTCGCCAGCTGCGCCGGTTGGCCGAACGGACCCACGTGGTGGCCACGGGGGGATCCGATTTCCACGGGACCTTCAAGCCCGACCTCGACGTGGGCACCGGGCTCGGCGATCTGAACGTCCCCGACGACATCCTCGACGCACTCATGGCACGGCGTCCCTGAAGCTTCAGGCGGCCGGCGGTTCTCCCAGAGCGGAGGCCAGGGCGTTGGACCACAACCCGGCGGCTTCGTCGAGCCCGATATCCACCAGCCCGGCCACGGCAATGCGCTGACCGCCCGCGGCCCCGATGACGGTGGCCGGCACCCCCGCCCGCTGAGCGGCGGCCAGGACATCATCAACGCGGCTGGTGCAGCAGATGACCCGGCTGGGTGACTCTGAGAACAGCTCGGCCACATCGGCAATCCCTGTCACCGTGACGCCCACAGCGCTGCGCACGGAGCACTCGGCCAGCGCCAGGGCCAAGCCCCCGCCCGACACATCGGTCAGGCCGCTGACGAGATCCTCGGTCACCAGCTCGACCACCAAGCCCAGCAGCGCACCGTGGCGGACCAGGTCGAGGGCGGGCAGGGGGCCGGATATCCCACCCAGACGCTCCACGGCCAGGCGAGTTCCGGCCAGAACCGGCTCGGTGGTGCCCAGCAGCACGATGGAGGTGCCATCGGTGAACCCTTTTCCGGGGGGGCGGCGCTGCAACTCGTCGATGACGCCGAGAACAGCGATGACCGGGGTGGGGTCGATATCGGCGCCCGCACTTTCGTTGTAGAAGCTGACGTTGCCGCCCACCACCGGCAGCCCGAGGCCCCGGCACGCCTCGGCCATGCCGTCGATGGACTCCGACAGCTGCCACATCACCTCGGGGTGCTCGGGGTTGCCGAAGTTCAGGCAGTTCACGACCGCGGCGGGGCGGGCCCCCGCACAGGCCACGTTCAACGCCGATTCCGCCACGGTCATGGCGGTGCCGGCGCGGGGATCGACCGCACACCACCGCGGGTTGGAGTCAGTGGACAGCGCCAGCCCTCGGCGGCTGGGCGGCAGCCCCGGGGCGGCCAGACGCAAGACGGCGGCGTCGGACCCGGGGCCCTCAACGGTGTTGAGGAAGAGCTGGTGGTCGTACTGGCGATACACCCACGAGGCGTCGGCCAGCATGGAAAGAACCACCGAGCTGCAGTCGACGGCGTCGAGGACTTCGGGCCGGCCGCCCGACACGCCACCCGACGCACGGGCACCGGCGCCGGCGCCGGCGCCCGCCGTGACCGGACACGCCATGGGACGTTCGTAGAGCGGGGCGTCGTCGGACAACGAGGCGGCCGGAACATCGGCGATCACGGCGCCGCCCGGGCCGTCGAGGATGCGCAAGCGCCCTACGCCGGTGGCCGGATCGGGGGCGGTGACCGTACCCACCACCGCAGCGCGTACCTCCCAGCGCCGGCACACCTCTTGCACGTCGGGGAGATCGGTGGGCGTGACGATGGCCAGCATGCGTTCTTGGCTCTCTGAGGTCATGACCTCGAAGGGCTCCATACCCTTTTCACGGCGGGGCACGGCGGAGACGTCCACGTCCATGCCCATGCCCCCGCGCGCCGCGGTCTCGGAGGTGGCACATGTCAGGCCCGCCCCGCCCAGATCCTGGATGCCCACCACCAGGCCGCGGCTGAGCAGCTCGAGACACGCTTCGATGAGGCGCTTCTCCTCGAAAGGATCGCCCACCTGGACACTCGGACGCTTGGCGGAGTCCTTGGCGTCCTCGTCGCTGAACCCGGCTGAGGCCAACACGCTCACCCCGCCGATGCCGTCGCGCCCCGTGGCCGATCCCAGCAGCACGGCCACGTTCCCCAGTCCGGTGGCCTGGGCCAATACGAGGTGCTCTTTGCGCATGACACCCAGGCACAGCACGTTGACGAGCGGATTGCGGGAGTAGCTGGGCGAAAAGGTCAGCTCGCCGCCCACGGTGGGCACGCCCACGGCGTTGCCGTAGCCGGAGATGCCGGCCACCACGCCCTCGACCAGGAAGCGGTTGCGGGCGTCATCCAAAGGACCGAAGAACAGCGGGTCCATCAGGGCAATGGGCCGGGCCCCCATGGTGAAGATGTCACGCAGGATCCCGCCCACGCCGGTGGCCGCCCCTTGATAGGGCTCCACGGCCGACGGGTGGTTGTGGCTCTCGATGCGGATGGCCGCCGCGATGCCATCACCGACATCAATGACACCGGCGTTCTCGCCGGGGCCGACCAGGACATGGGGCCCCTCGGTGGGAAGGCGCTTCAGGTGCAGGCGCGAGGACTTGTAAGAACAGTGCTCGCTCCACATCACCGCGTACATGGCCAGCTCGAGATGGTTGGGGGACCGTCCCAAGATGGCCTCGATGCGACCGGCTTCGTCGTCGGTCAGGCCCAGGGACCGGTGCAAGGAGGAGTCTGTGGCGTCGCCGGCGACCATGACCTCCTCACCGTACCCGGCACGCCCGGGGGGCTTGGCGTTGGCGGCGGAGAGCCCCGAAGCGGGCCCGGGGCGGTCCGGGGCGGGCGCCGAAATACCGGCCTCGCCGGGCGCCCTGGGGGCCAAAAAGGCAACCCCCGTTGCAAATGGCATATGGGCGCCGATGATTTTGGGGCGTGTCACTACCCCGTAAATGCCGCAATACCGCATAATGACCGTATGTCGCCGTCCACCGAGCGCCCCCGTACTCCCATGACGGCTGACCACAAAGCGGCTCTGGCCAAAGGGCGCGACGAGGGCCGGGCCGTGCGTCGCTACCTCGAGGCCATCGAGCATCAGCGGCCCCGGCGGGGTCGGCGCCGCACGCCGGAATCGATCAAGCGACGCCTGGTCACCGTCAACGAGCGACTGCATGACGCCGACGCGCTGGCGCGCCTGCACCTCCTGCAGGAGCGGGCCGATCTCGAGTCCGAGTTGGCCCGCCTCGAAGGCCCGCGGGATGTGGACGCCTTGGAGCAGGGCTTTGTCACCGTGGCCAAGACCTACGGCGAACGTAAGGGCATCGGCTACAACGCCTGGAGGGCAGCCGGCGTCACTTCCGTAGTGCTCCAGCGCGCCGGCATCGGACGCACCACCACGGGTCGCCCCTCGTCGGCCTCCGAATCGAGCTTCGACTCAGGCGTGTAGCGAGGCGCGCCGCGCCCCGGCGCGCGCCAACGAGCGCAACAGGCCGATTCCGTCGGTCGACCCCAACATGGCGTCGCTCGCCCTTTCGGGATGCGGCATCAGCCCCACCACATTCCCCTCGGTATTGCACACGCCGGCGATATCGGCCACCGACCCATTGGGGTTGTCCCGGTAGCGCAAGACGATGCAGTCCTCGTCGGTGAGCCGGGCCAATGTGATGGCGTCACAGGTGTAGTTGCCTTCGAAGTGATTGATGGGAATGCGCAACTCAGTGCCCACCGCCACCGCCCCGGTGAGCACGGTGCGACTGGTGACCACTTCGACGGTGGCGGTCGTGCACAAGAAGCGCAGCGCGGCGTTCTTCTGCAACGCGCCGGGAAGAAGGCCGGCCTCGGTCAACACTTGAAAGCCGTTGCAGATCCCCACCACCGGCCCGCCATCGGCGGCGAAGCGCGTCACGGCGTCCGTCACGGGCGAGAAACGGGCGATGGCCCCGGGCCGCAGGTAGTCCCCGTGGGCGAACCCCCCGGGAATGACCACGGCGTCGAACCCGTCGAGCGACGTCGACCCATGCCACACCAGCTCGGCGTCCACCTTGGGCTCGCCCTCGTTGGCCTCGGCGGCGGCGTCGGTCAGCTGCGACAACGCCTTGACCACGTCGTGCTCGCAGTTGGTGCCCGGGAACACAACCACCCCCACCCGGGTCGTCACGGCGTGCTCGCCGCCGCGGTGGCTGCGACACTTTGCACGCTGATGTCGGCGTCCTCGATCACCGGGTTGGCCAGCAGGCGGTCGACCATGTCGCCCGCTTGGCGCCGCGCCGCGTCTTCGTCGGCAGCTTCCAGCGTGAAACGGATGGCCTTGCCCACCCGCACCTGCTCGACACCCTCGAATCCGAGGGCGGGCAACGCCCGTTCGATGGTCGCCCCTTGGGGGTCGGCGATTCCGGGTCGCAGCCGCACCTCGACCAGAAGCTCGAACTTCACCCCGCCGCTCCGTACCAGTCGGACAGCTTCTTGCCACAGATGCGTTCGTAGGCGGTGATGTAGCGCGCGCTGGTCTCGGCCACGATGGCGTCGGGAAGATCGGGCGGCGGCGGCTTCTTGTCCCAGCCGCTGTTCTCCAGCCAGTCGCGCAGGGGCTGCTTATCGAACGAGGGCGGGTTCGTCCCCGGCTCCCAGGCGTCGACGGGCCAAAAACGCGACGAGTCCGGCGTGAGCACCTCGTCACACATGGCCAGCTTGCCGTCGATGAACCCGAGCTCGAACTTGGTGTCGGCCACGATGATGCCGTGGCGCTCCGCCGCCATGGCGGCGCGTGAGTACGCCTCTACGCACATACGTTGTGCCTCGGCCGCCACGTCGTCACCTACCAGCTCGGCGGCCTGGGCGAAGGAGATGTTCTCGTCGTGTCCCTCGGTGGCCTTGGTCGACGGGGTGAACAGCGGCTCGGGCAGCTTGTCGGCCTGGCGTAGTCCGTCGGGCAGGGGGGTGCCGTGCAACGTGCCGGAGGCCTGATATTCCTTCCAGCCCGACCCGGCCAGAAAGCCGCGCACGATGCATTCGATGGGCAGCATCTCCGCTCGGCGCACGAGCACGGCCCGCCCGGCCATGTCGAGATCCTGGGCCTCGGCCGGAAAATCCTTGGGGTCGGCCGACACCAGGTGGCTCGGAGCCAAGTCGGACAACTCGTCGAGCCAGGCCACCGTCATGGCGGTGAGCACCCGGCCCTTGTCGGGCACGGGCTCGGCCATGATCACGTCGAAGGCCGAGATGCGGTCCGAGGCCACCATGAGCAGCCTGTCGTCGCCGACGTCGTAGAGCTCACGGACCTTGCCGCTGTGAACGAGCTTCATGCTCATGAATCAACCTCCTGAAGGGCGTCGAGGAATCGGTGCACGTGATGCAGCGAGCGGGTCAAGTCAAAGGCCTCGTCCAATGCCGCCGGCCCGAGCGGCATGTCGCCGTCCTCTTCGAGCACGGCTCGAAACGAACGGCGTTCTTGCCAGGCGCGCCGGGCGTCACGCTGCACCACACGATAGGCATCGTCGCGCCCCAGGCCCGAGGCCACCAAAGCCAGGAGCACAGGCTGGCTGAAGACCAGGCCGAAGGAGACGTCGGTGACGTTGGAGCGCATGCGCTCCACGTTGACGACCAAGTTCTCGATGAGCCCCGTGCACTTGCGCAACACGTAGTACGTGACCAGGCAGGCGTCGGGCAGGATGACCCGCTCCACCGAGCTGTGCGAGATGTCGCGTTCGTGCCACAGGGCCACATCCTCGATGCCCGCGCCCAGATAGCCGCGCAGCACCCGGGCCAACCCGCTCAAGCGCTCGGACAGGACGGGGTTGCGCTTGTGCGGCATGGACGAGCTTCCCTTTTGCCCGGCGCCAAACGCTTCCTCGGCCTCGCCCACTTCGGTGCGGGCCAGATGGCGGATCTCGGTGCCGATCATCTCGATGGTGGCACCCACCGACGCGCATGCCCACAGCAGTTCGGCGTGGCGATCGCGGGCGATCACCTGGGTGGCCGGGACCGGCGTCAGCCCCAGCGCCCCACACACATACGCCTCCACGCGGGGGTCGATGTTGGAATAGGTCCCCACCGCTCCCGATAGCTTGCCCACGGCCACGCCTTGGCGCGCCTCACGCAGGCGACGCCGATCACGGTCGGCCTGCAGACACCACAGCGCCACCTTGGCCCCGAAGGTGGTGGGCTCGGCGTGCATGCCGTGGGTGCGGCCCGCCATGGGCGTGTCGATGAACTCGATGGCGCGCGCTTTGAGTACGGCCACCAGCGCGTCGGAGGCCGCCAGCAGCAGGTCGGCGGCGCGCGTCAGGGTCACGCACAGGGCGGTGTCCACGACATCGGACGAGGTGAGCCCGTAGTGGACCCACGACCCTTCCGGAAACCCGACGGCCTCTTGCACGACGTCGACAAAAGCGGCCACGTCATGATCGGTGACCTTCTCTCGGGCATCGATGGCGGCCACCAGCTCCGGGGTGACCTTGGGGGCTCGAGCCCGCACGGCGGCGGCATCGGCGACGGGGATGTCGCCCACTTCCGCCCACGCCTCGGTGGCCAGCAGCTCCACCTCGAGCCACAACTCGAAGCGCGCCTCGTCGGTGAACAGCGCCGCCATCTCGGGCAACGAGTAGCGCGGGATCATGCCGCGCCCTTCCCGGCGCCGGCGCCCACTTCGGTGACGCCGGCCCCCGCCGCGATGTCGCTGCGGTACTGCATCCCCGGCCAGGAGATGCGCTCCACCGCTGCGTAGGCGCGGGCGCGCGCTTCGCTCTGGTCGACCCCTTGTCCCACCACTCCGAGGACGCGTCCCCCGGCGGTGACGATGCGCCCTTCGTCGTCGAGGGCAGTGCCGGCGTGCAGGACCGTCACCCCGGGGAGCAGCCCCGCTAACGACAGTCCTTCGACGCGCTCTCCGAGGCGCGGTGCCGCCGGATAGCCCTCGGAGGCCAGCACCACACACACCGCTGCGTCCGATGTGAACCGGGGCTCGGTACGCAGCCGGCCCTCGGCCGCTTGCGCCAGCATGGCGGTCAGGTCCTCGTCGAGCCGAGCCAGGACGACCTGGGTCTCGGGGTCGCCGAAACGCACGTTGTACTCCAGGACCATGGGCCCATCGGCGGTGAGCATGAGGCCGGCATAGAGCACGCCGCGATAGTCGATGCCGTCGTGGCGCAGGGCGCCCACCAGCGGTTCCACCAACTCGTCGAGGACACGGTCGATAAGACGGTGATCCACGCCGGGAACAGGGGAAAACGCCCCCATCCCGCCGGTGTTGGGACCCGTGTCACCGTCCCCGACGCGCTTGGCGTCCTGAGCGGGGGCCAGGGCGGCGATGTTTCGGCCGTCGCACAAGGCCAGGAGTGAGAACTCCCGCCCGATTAAGCCTTCCTCCACCACCACCCGCCGGCCGGCGTCGCCGAACGCGTCGCCCGACAGCTTGGCGGCGATATCGGCGCGCGCCTCGTCGATGGAGTCGGTGACGAGCACGCCCTTGCCCGACGCCAATCCGTCGGTCTTCACCACCCAGGGACCGGGCAGTTCTTTGAGGAAGGCGGTGGCGGGGGCGAGCTCGTCGAAGGTGCCCGACCGGGCCGTGGGGATGCGCGCTTTGACGAGCATCTCCTTCATGTAGGCCTTGGAACCTTCGAGACGGGCCCCGTCGGCGCCGGGGCCGAACACCAAACGCCCCATACCCCGCAACTTGTCGGCCAGCCCGTCGACGAGCGGCTGCTCGGGACCGATGACGTAGAGGTCGGCGACGATGGCCTCGGGCGCGGCGTCGGACACGGTGATGGTGCCCGACCCCCACGCGGGACTTCCGTCCGGCGCGTCAGGTGGGAGTTCCATGCCCGGGTTGCCCGGTGTCACCACCACATCGGCAGTGCGGGCCAACGCTAAGGCCAGGGCGTGCTCGCGCCCGCCGGATCCGACGACGCAGACCTTCATGCCGCCAGCCGCACGAACTGCTCGCGTCCCGGTCCCACCCCCACCAGCTTGATGGGCACCCCGATGTGCTCGGACAACCGGGCGATGTAGTGACGCGCCGCGTCGGGCAGGTCGGCCAGCTCGGTGGCCCCCGACAGATCGGCGCCCCATCCGGGGAGCTCCTCGTAGACGGGCGTGACTTGGTGCAGCACGGACTGGTGATAGGGCGGGTACTCGAAACGCTCGCCGTTGGCCTCGTAGGCGACGCACACCTTGACGGTGTCGAAGGTGTCGAGCACGTCGAGTTTGGTCAGCGCCACCTCACTCAACGAGTTGAGCCGCACCGCTTGGCGCGCCATGACGGCGTCGAACCATCCGCAGCGGCGGCGCCGGCCCGTGTTGGTGCCGAACTCGTGACCACGCTCCACCAAGATGTCGCCCGTCTCGTCCATGGCTTCGGTGGGAAACGGCCCCGCCCCCACCCGCGTCACATACGCCTTGGCGATGCCGATGACCTCACCGATGTCGAGGGGGCCCACACCCGATCCCGTACAGGCCCCACCGGCCACGGGGTTGGACGACGTGACGAACGGATAGGTGCCGTGGTCGAGGTCCAAAAAGGTGGCCTGGGCGCCTTCGAGGAGCACGTTGTGGCCGGCCCGCAGGGCGTCGTGCACCATGGCCACGGTGTCGGCCACCATGGGCCCGATGCGGGGCGCGTACTCGCCGAGGTAGCGCTCGCAGATCGTTTCCGCATCGAGGGGCAGGCGGTTGTACACCTTGGCCAGGATGGCGTTTTTCTCCTTCAGCACCACGTCGAGCTTCTGGCGGAAAATCTTGGCGTCGAGGAGGTCCTGTACGCGCAGCCCCACCCGGGCCGCCTTGTCGGCATAGGCAGGGCCGATGCCCCGTCGCGTGGTTCCCAGCGCGTTCTTCCCCAAATAGCGCTCGGTGACGCGGTCGAGCTCGAGGTGATACGGCATGATCAGATGGGCGTTGCCGCTGACGACCATACGGCCCGTCTCCACGCCCCGGGCCGCCAGCGCGTCGAGCTCGGTGAGCAGCACGCCGGGGTCGACCACCACCCCGTTGCCGATGACAGGCGTGATGTGGGGATACAGGACACCGCTCGGCACCAGCTGCAGGGCGAAGGAGTCCCCTTCGACGACCACGGTGTGCCCGGCGTTATGGCCGCCTTGGTAGCGGACGACCATGTGCATGTCTTTGGCAAGCAGGTCGGTGAGCTTGCCCTTGCCTTCGTCGCCCCACTGGGTCCCCACGACCACGGTTGCGGGCACGCGCATTCCTCCGTTTAGTTGCGGATTACACGGCATCCTAACTCGCCGCGGCCGGACCTCCGGCGGTCGGAAAGGGGCCGCTAAAACCCCGTGTGGCCTGGATCTACGTTCGGCCCAGGATGAGGGTGCCGGTCCCGGCCGATTCCTGGTCCGAGACGTCGACCACCACGGTGTCGCCTTCGCCGTAGACGCCTTCGAGCAAGGCCAGGGCCAAGGGGTCCTCCACGGCCCGCTGCACCACGCGGCGCAAGGGCCGCGCCCCCAGGTCAGGGTCGTAGCCGGTGGCGGCCAGCCACGTCTTGGCGCCGTCGGTGACATCGAGGGCGAGCCGCCGCTCGGCCAACCGGCCCGCCAGCGAGTCGATCTGGATCTCGACGATGCGACGCAGATCGGCTTGGTCGAGCCGGCGGAAGCGCACCACGTCGTCGATGCGGTTGAAGAACTCCGGCTTGAAGAAGTCCTGCGGATCACCGGGCAGGTTGGACGTCATGATCAGGACGCTGTTGGTGAAGTCCACCGTGCGGCCCTGGCCATCGGTGAGCCGGCCGTCCTCGAGCACCTGCAGCAGCGTGTTGAAGACATCGGGATGGGCCTTTTCGATCTCGTCGAGAAGTACCACCGCGTAGGGGCGCCGGCGCACCGCTTCGGAGAGTTGACCGCCTTCCTCGTAGCCGACGTAGCCCGGGGGCGCGCCGACCAGCCGCGACACGGTGTGCTTCTCCTGGTACTCACCCATGTCGATGCGCACCATGGCGCGGTCGTCGTCGAAGAGGAACTCGGCCAGGGCCCGGGCCAACTCGGTCTTGCCCACGCCGGTGGGGCCGAGAAACAGCAGCGAGCCGATGGGCCGGTTGGGGTTGGACAGCCCGGCCCGGCTGCGCCGGATGGCATTGGCCACGGCGGTGACGGCCTCGTCCTGGCCGATGACGCGCGAGCGCAGGGCGTCTTCCATGTGGACCAACTTCTGCAGCTCGGACTCCATGAGCCGGGTCAGGGGGATGCCTGTCCAGCGGCTGACCACCTCGCCGACGTCTTCGGCGTCGACCTCTTCTTTGAGCATGGCGCCGTCGCTCTGCAACTCGGCCAACGTTTTGGTGGCGTCTTCGATGTGGTGTTCGAGGTCAGGGACGATGCCGTAGCGGATCTCGGCGGCGCCGGTGAGATCCCCGTCGCGCGCCAGGCGCTCGGCCTCCCCCTTGCGCACCTCGAGCTCCTCCTTGCGGGCCCGAATGGCAGAAATGGCGTCCTTCTCGGCTTGCCAGCGCGCCATCATGGCGTCGGCTTGTTCTTGAAGGTTGGCCAGTTCCTCTTCGAGGCGACTGAGACGCTCCACTGAAGCGCTGTCGCGTTCTTTGGCCAGCGCCACGCGCTCGATCTCGAGTTGGCGCATGCGCCGGGTGACGACGTCGATCTCGGTGGGCATGGAGTCGATTTCGATGCGCAGCCGGCTGGCGGCCTCGTCAACGAGGTCGATGGCCTTGTCCGGCAGAAAGCGTCCCGACACGTAGCGGTCCGACAACACCGCGGCCGACACCAAGGCGGCGTCTTGGATGCGCACGCCGTGGTGCACCTCGTAGCGCTCCTTGAGCCCGCGCAGAATGGCGATGGTGTCCTGCACCGACGGCTCGCCCACGAACACGGGCTGGAAACGCCGCTCCAAGGCGGCGTCCTTTTCGATGTAGCGGCGGTACTCATCGAGGGTGGTGGCGCCGATGAGGCGCAGCTCCCCGCGCGCCAGCATGGGCTTGATCATCTGGCCGGCGTCCATGGCGCCTTCGGCGGCGCCGGCGCCCACGATGGTGTGCAGCTCGTCGATGAAGGTGATGACCTGGCCTTCGGCGTCGGTGATCTCCTTGAGCACGGCCTTCAGGCGCTCCTCGAACTCACCGCGGTACTTGGCACCGGCCACCATCGAGCCCAGGTCCAGGGCGACGACGCGCTTGTCCTTCAAGGATTCGGGCACGTCGCCTTCGACGATGCGATTGGCCAACCCCTCGACGATGGCGGTCTTGCCCACGCCCGGTTCGCCGATGAGCACGGGATTGTTCTTGGTGCGACGCGACAGCACCTGAATGACACGGCGAATCTCCTCGTCGCGTCCAATGACGGGATCGAGCTTGCCGGCGCGAGCCAGATCGGTGAGGTCCCGGCCATAACGCTCCAAGGCCTGGTACTGCTCTTCAGGGTTCTGCGACGTGACGCGATGACTGCCACGCACCTCCCGGAGCGCGGCCAGCAGCTGATCGTGGCCTACGCCGATGCGATCGGCCAGGGCGAGGAGGAGGTGCTCCACCGACAGGTACTCGTCGCCCATGTCCCGGCGCACGCTGTCGGCGGTGTCGAAGACGTCGCGCGTCTCACGCGACAGCGTGGCCTCAGCCCCGCCGTAGGCCTTGGGGAGCGCGGCCAGACGCTCGGCAATACGGTTCGACAGCACGGCCGGCTCGATGCCGGCGCGCGCCAGCAGCGGCAGGGCCACCCCGTCGGCCTGGCCCACCAAAGCCGCCAGCAGGTGGTCGGGGGTGATTTCGGGATGGTCATCGGCACGGGCGCGTTGCGCCGCGTTGGAGAACGCTTCTTGGGTCTTCAAGGTCCAGCGATTGGGATCGACGGCCATGGCGGTTACCTCCTTCGACCTGATTGTCGGGCTGGCGATGACGAGTGCAGCACCGGGCTCCGGTGCAAAGGCACGAGGTCACGCCGGTACTGCCGATGGGCGGCCGCTACGGCCTCGCGGGCCTCGGCGCGCAAGGCGTCGAGCTCGTCATGGAGCTGGGCCACTTCGGCCTCGAGCTCGAGAACGCGCCGTACCCCCTCCAAGTTGAGCCCCGCCGTGGTCAATTCCGAGATGCGTTGCAACCGCAGCAGGTCGCGCTCGGAGTAGCGACGGTTCCCCCCGCCGGTGCGCCGGGGATCCACCAGGCCGCGGCGCTCGTACACGCGCAGCGTCTGCGGGTGCATACCGGCCAGCTCGGCTGCCACCGAGATCACGTACACGGCCCTACCGGCCGAGTCGGCGTCTTTCATCGTCACTTCACCTCCAGATGGTCACGGGGGGCGGCGTCCGAGACGCGCGCCAGTTCTTCCACGGCCGCTCGTTGTTCGTCGGTGAGCGCCTTGGGCACGACCACATCGGCGGAGACGAGCAAGTCGCCGGTGGCGGTACGCCCGGAACCGGGCACGCCCCGGCCCTTCACGCGAAAGGTCTGTCCCGACGATGTACCGGCCGGAATGCGCAACGTCACCGGGTCGTCCAATGTCGGCACCGTCACCGTGGTCCCCAGCGCCGCCTCGGCGAACGTCACGGGCACCGTCAAGGTGAGGTTGCGCCCACGGCGCCCGAACAGGTCGTGGCGTCCGACGCGCACGTTCACATACAGGTCTCCCGCCGGCCCGTTGTTGCGGCCCGGTGATCCTCGCCCTTTGACGCGGATACGTTGGCCGTCTTCGACACCGGCCGGGATGCGCACCTTGACCTCGCGGCTGCGGTTGGTGACCCCGGTGCCGTGGCACGTGGGGCACGGCGTCTCCACTACGTTGCCTCGCCCCGCGCAACGCGGACACACCGTCGACAACGAGAACAGGCCCTGGTTGTCTTCGAGCACGCCTTTGCCGTGGCACTGCGGACAGGTCACGGGCTTGGTGCCCGGTGCGGCCCCGCTCCCCTTGCACGTCTCGCAGCGGCCCTCGCCGGCCAGATGCACCGATGTGGTCACGCCGCGCACGGCGTCCTCAAACGACAGGTGCAGCTCCGTCTCCAGGTCCGCCCCGCGCCGCGAGGCGGCGCGTGTGTTGCGACGGCTACCGCCGCCGAACCCGCCTAGACCTCCGAACAGGTCGCCAAGGTCGCCGAGGTCCTCCATGCGGAACGTCCCACCACCGGAACCTCCGAAACCACCGGGGAATCCGCCGCCGAATTGGCCGGCGCCGGATGCGCCCAGGCGGCGCAGCTCGTCGTATTCCTTGCGCTTGTCGGCGTCCCCGACCACGTCATAAGCGGCCGAGATCTCCTTGAAGCGCTCCTCGGAACCCGGGTTGGCGTCGGGGTGGTACTGCTTGGCGAGCTTGCGATAGGAGCGCGTGATCTCCTTGTCGGTGGCCGTCTTGGCCACGCGGAGGATCTCGTAATAGTCCTTGTCCAACCACTCGCGTTGGGCCGGCATCAGCCACGCACCCGAACCATGGCGGGACGGATCACCCGGCCCTTCCACCGGTAGCCGGCCCGCAGCACCCCAGACACCGTGCCCTCCTCGTCACCGTCGGCAGCCACGTGTTCCACGGCATCGTGGGTGGTGGGGTCGAAGGGAACGTCGGCCTCGTCGATGGGCTCGAGCCCTTCGCGAGTAAGGGTGTCGGTGAGCAAGGCGGACGCCTGCAGCAGTGCCTTGCCTTCGGCCGATGTGTCCGCGCCGGCACTCATGTGGGCGCGGGCCAGGTCCAAGGCGTCGAGCACGGGCAGGACTTTGGCCACCAAGGATTCGGCGGCGCGCTCCACGAGCTCGGTCTGCTGGCGCATCATCCGCTTCTTGTAAT
Source organism: uncultured Acidimicrobiaceae bacterium (assembly GCA_963714125.1). Taxonomy (GTDB): domain Bacteria; phylum Actinomycetota; class Acidimicrobiia; order Acidimicrobiales; family UBA8190; genus CAWCAW01. Next base: position 193,668 of record OY970234.1, read on the forward strand.
TCTCAAAGTCGGCCTGAACGCGCTGCACCATACCGAGGTACTCGTCGCGCTCACGACGGGTGACCGCCAACACGTCGTCGAGGTCGTGCTCGACCTCAGACGCCGTGTCGAGAGCGTCGTCGTTGCCGCCGTCGCCGGCGGCCGCTGCGCCATAGACCCCTGGCGCGTCGTCGGCGGCAGGGTCTACGGCTTCGTCATGCGGGCTCTGGGTCATGCTCCCGGTTCGTCGACGATCTCAGCGTCGACTACCTCGTCATCCGATCCGCTGGAGGAGTCCGACGTGCCATCGGGGCCGCCTGAGGGACCACCTGATCCCGACGCGGACGCCTCTTCATAGAGGCGCTGGGTGAAGCTCTGGCTGGCGGTCATGAGCGCTTCGGTCGAGTTCTTGATCTTCTCGACGTCGGTACCGGCCAGCGCTTCCTTGACGCCCTTGATGGCGTTCTCCACGCTGTCCTTCTCGTCACCCTGGAACTTCTCGCCCTGCTCGCGCAGGATCTTCTCCGTCTGGTACACGAGGGTGTCGGCGTTGTTCCTGACTTCCGCCTCCTCGCGCCGGCGACGATCGTCCTCGGCGTGGGCTTCGGCGTCGCGCACCATGCGGTCGATCTCGTCCTTGTTGAGCGAGGACTGACCGGTGATGGTCATGGACTGCTCCTTGGACGTGGCCAGATCCTTGGCGGCCACGTGCACGATGCCATTGGCGTCGATGTCGAAGGTCACCTCGATCTGCGGCAGGCCCCGGGGGGCGGGCGGCAGGTCGACGAGCTGGAACTTGCCGAGCGTCTTGTTGTACATGGCCATCTCGCGCTCACCTTGGAGTACGTGGATCTCCACCGACGGCTGGTTGTCCTCAGCCGTGGTGAACACCTCAGAACGCTTGGTGGGGATGGTGGTGTTGCGCTCGATGAGCCGGTGCATGACGCTGCCCTTGGTCTCGATACCGAGCGACAACGGGGTGACGTCGAGCAACAGGACGTCTTTGACCTCACCCTTGAGCACGCCGGCCTGAACGGCGGCGCCGATGGCCACCACCTCGTCGGGGTTCACGCCTTTGTGGGCTTCTTTGCCTGACAAGCTCTGCACGAGGTCGGACACGGCGGGCATGCGGGTTGATCCACCCACCAGCACCACGTGGTCGATGTCGGACTTCGTCAGCCCGGCGTCGGAGATGGCCTGCTCGAAAGGACCCTTGCAGGCGTCCACCAAATCAGCGGTGAGCTCGTTGAACTTCGAGCGCGTCAGCTTCATGTCGAGGTGCTTGGGGCCCTCGGCCGTGGCGGTGACGAAGGGCAGATTGATCTGCGTCTCTTGCACCGAGGACAGCTCGATCTTGGCCTTTTCGGCGGCTTCTTTGAGGCGCTGCGTGGCCATCTTGTCGATGGAGAGATCGACACCTTCGGTGTTCTTGAACTCGGTTACCAGCCAGTCGATGACGCGCTGGTCCCAATCGTCGCCCCCGAGGTGGGTATTGCCCGAGGTGGACTTGACCTCGAAGACACCGTCACCAATGTCGAGGACGGACACGTCGAAGGTCCCACCACCGAGGTCGAAGACGAGGACGGTCTGGTCCTTGCCCTCCTTGTCGAGCCCGTAAGCGAGGGCGGCGGCAGTGGGCTCGTTGATGATGCGCAGCACCTCGAGCCCGGCGATGGAGCCGGCCTCTTTGGTGGCGGTGCGCTGGGCGTCGTCGAAGTACGCCGGCACGGTGATCACGGCCTGGTTGACGGTGTCACCCAGGTACGCCTCGGCATCCCTCTTGAGCTTTTGCAGGATTCGGGCCGAGATCTCCTGGGGCGTGTATTTCTTCCCGTCGATGTCGATGGTCCATGACGTCCCCATCTGTCGCTTCACGGAACGGATGGTGCGGTCGGGGTTGGTGATGGCTTGGCGCTTGGCCACCTCGCCCACCAGGACCTCGCCCGTCTTGGAGAAGCCGACCACCGATGGCGTGGTGCGACCCCCTTCAGCGTTGGGGATCACGACGGGCTCGCCGGCCTCCAGCACGCTCACAACCGAGTTCGTAGTGCCGAGGTCGATTCCGACGGCCTTGGGCATTGGACTTGCCTCCGAGTTTGTTCTGACCGGCGACCCTCGCCGGATTCCTGATGCTTTGAAGTATACCAATCCTGAGTGCTATTGAGTCAAGATTTCTTTATCGATAAGACTCAAGACCAGATTAGGTTAGCCCGCCTCCGGGAAAGATGGGCAGGCGCGCCACGAGCCCAGGGGGGACCTGGGTTCGGGGCGCTGCTACTTGGTTGGGGTTGGCGGGAGGCCCCGGCGCCTACGGCTCAGGGATCCGCCGGAGATCATGTTCAACGAGATCAGGGCACGTGGGAAGCGAGAAGCCACCCGCCTCAGCCCCGTGATGTCACCTGGGGAAAGCCCTCCAACACGCGCAACGACCCCACCGATAGGCCGTCGGGGGGGTCGTTGCTGGGGCCACCTGGTCCCAGAAAACAATCGACACGCAACGCGCATCCCTTGACTCGGAGGGGCGGCGGGGTGGCCTTACGACCTGGACCCCGCCCACCTCTCCTTGTCTGGGTACCGCCAAAGGCTGCTGCGGGAATTCCCTGGTGAGGAACCCGCCGGCTGCCCCTTGTCACCCGGGGCGCGGGCGACACAGATCACGATATTCCTGGTCAGGGGGCTGCCGCATCGTCTTATTTGGCCATTTTTGGCTGGCCGGCGACGGCGAAACGAGGGCTGCAGTCCCTTATCGGCACGCCAAGACGTCAACTTGAGCGATTTCTTCAAGAAATTTCTCGGAGCCCAATTCTCGTACCGAGCCCCCGTCCCCTACGCTCGGTCTTGTGCCTGAGCTGGTTCTCCTTCGCCACGGCGAGTCCACCTGGAACGCCCTGAACCTCTTCACGGGGTGGGTCGACGTCGACCTGTCCCCCAAAGGCGAGACCGAAGCGGCCGAAGCCGGGGACCTTCTCGCCCTGGAGCACGCCAAGGGGCTCGACCTGCGGGTCGTGCACACCTCGCTCCTCAAACGGGCCATCCGCACCGCCAATGTGGCCCTTGACCACGCCGATCGAGCTTGGCTCCCGGTGCGGCGCTCGTGGCAGCTCAACGAACGCCACTACGGAGCGCTGCAAGGAAAGAACAAGAAGGAGACGGCTGAGCTCTTCGGCGCCGAGCAGGTCAAGCGGTGGCGCCGCAGCTACGACGAGCCCCCGCCGCCACTGGAAGTCACCGATGAGACCCATCCCCGCCACGACCCCCGCTACCGCGACGTACCCCCCGAACTCCTGCCGTCCTCGGAGTGCCTGGCTGACGTGGTGGCCCGGATGGTGCCCTACTTCCACGAGGCCATCGCCGCCGACCTCACCACCATCGGCGATGTGCTGGTGGTCGCCCACGGCAACTCGATCCGGGCCCTGGCCAAGCACCTGAAGCACATTTCCGATGACGACATCGTCACGCTCGAGATACCCACCGGGGTGCCGTGGGTGTTTCATCTCGCCGGTGATCTGTCGGTGAGAGGGGACGGGTTCCTTGGTGACCCCGAAGCGGTGTCGCAAGCGGCGGCGAGGGTGGCCCGCCAAGCGGGCTGAATCGCCCCTGGGACGCGCAAAGGCCCGGGCCGGAGGGGTGCCGGCCCGGGCCTTTTGCTTGTTTAGAGGGCGTCCTTCCCTCGCTCGCCGGTGCGTACTCGCACCACGGCGTCGACAGGAATCACCCACACCTTGCCATCACCGATCTTGCCGGTAGCGGCGTTTGTGACAATGGCCTCGACGACTTCGTCGACTTGGGAGTCGTCGACGAGCACCTCGACCTTGAGCTTGGGAACGAAGTCCACTTCGTACTCGGCCCCACGGTAGACCTCGGTGTGGCCGCGTTGGCGGCCGAACCCTTGCGCTTCGCTAAGGGTCATGCCTTGCACACCGAGTGTCTTGAGAGCCTCCTTGACATCGTCAAGCTTGAAGGGCTTCAGGACTGCCACGATCAGTTTCATGATTGAGCTCCTTTCGTCCTGGTTGCCCTAGGACCGTTCACTGGGTGGTGGCAGGTCCGACGCTAATGGAGGCGACGTGGCGCCTGACTCGAGACCGGCCATGGCGAATGCACCGGTCCGAGTGGCGATCTTGTCGTCGGGGAAGGCGTCCTCGTCGTGAATGGCGGCGTCGCCGATCTCGAGGATCTCGTCGCTGTATCGAGCACCTCGCAGCACGAGCCCGATGAGCTTCATCAAGATGAAGGTGACGAGAGCCGACCAGAATATGACGAAGATGGCCGCTCGGAACTGTTCCCATAGTTGGTGAGCAGAGCCCGTATACATCAGGCCGCTCACTGAGAATGGGGTACAGCCCTTGGAGGTGCTCAGGTAGGCCAAGTTCCCGGTGTTGACGACCTGCCCGGCTGCGTTCAAATGGCCGCAGCCGTATTCGACCATGTTCGGATCTCCGAATATGCCGAGGAGCAGACCACCGAAGAACCCGGCGATGCCATGGGTATAGATGACTCCCAAGGCGTCGTCGACCTTGCTGAACGGCCTGACCTTGGACAGGTAGTTCCAGGCCACCCACACGATCACGGTACAGATCACGCCGACGGCGATAGCGCCCCAGCCGTTGACCCAGCCCGCGCATGGTGTGATGCCGACAAGTCCGCAGATCATGCCGTTGACACCACCCATGAACGTCGGTTTCTTGGCCTTGGAGAGCCAGGCGTCCATCGCCATCCAGGTGAGCACCCCCGCGGCCGTAGCCACGTTGGTGTTGACCACCGCGGCGGCCATGTCCGTACCGGCGTAGTAGGGGTCTCCACCGTTGAACCCGTTCCAACCCAGCCACAAGATGCCGGCTCCAACGGCGGCCATGACCAAGTTGTTGGGTAGGAAGTTTTGTCGATCTCGAAGCAGACGAGGTCCGAGACACCAGGCCGCCACGAAACCGGACACACCGGCGGACATGTGGATGACGAACCCACCGGAGAAGTCCAGCGCACCCTCCTGGGCGAAGTACCCACCGCCCCACAGCAAGAACGCATCGATGCCGTAGACGAAGGTCGACCAGAACACCACCAGCAGACACCACGCACTGAACTTGATGCGTCCGAGAACGCTGCCGAGGAACAGCAGCGGCGTGATGGCGCCGAAGACGAACTGGAAGTAGGCCAGCGAGTCCGTGGAGAAGTGGAAGGGAATCACCGTGTTGGCCGCCGACGACGCTTGGCCCAATTCGTTGCTGGCATTGGTGATCTGGCCCGGCTTGCCGACGAAGTTCTCGAAGAAGTGTTTGACCCAACCCACCCCCGATAACTGTGTCTGGACTCCGTTATGTACACCCCCTCCCAGCGATGTGGCGCCGAATCCCATCTTGTAGGTCCACAAGACCCAGGCGATGAGAACCAGCGAGAACCCGGCGAACATCATGGCCAGTACGTTGACCGCCCACTTCTTGGGGACGATCGACGCGTACAACACAGCCAATGCGGGGAGGCTCATCAGACCGACGAACGTGGCTGCGGTGACCTGCCACGTGTTGTCGCCCGTATTGAGCCAACTGGGATACGGAACTTGGACAGCTCCGGCTAAGAAATGCACGGCCCCAGAACTCCTCTCGTACGATCGATGTCTTCATGGCGCCCCGCTCCATAGACACGACGTCACAAACGAGTGCGCCAATGCCATGGCAGACGGCTTGCCCTTGCCGCCCCAAGAATGCAAGCCGGTCGTTTCGGCTCGGTCACGCCCGTGTTACCAGCGCGTGAACTGGCGACGAAGCCCAGGCACGCAGGGCGGCAGATAGGGCGCGCCGCGGCCGGAGTTGGCGCGTTGTTGCTGGTCGGGTTGGACCTACGAGGAAGAAGGCGGCTTGGGAGGCGACGACCACTTGGGGGGTGGCGCTCCGTAGCGCTTGGTGGGCCGTGGTCCGGCCGTGGTGGGCCCAGGTCGCCCTTCGGGGCGCGCCCGTGACGTGGTGCCGCCGGCGGCCTTGACGGCCTGCTGAGAACGGTAGGCCCGCACCAGCAACCAGGCTCCCGCCATGAGGAACGGAATCCCGAAGCCCCAGTAGTGGAGGTTGAACACGGCCAGGCCGTACAGGGCCATCACCATGCCGAGGTAGAGACGCTTGCGGGTCCAGCCCGTGACAAGCATGAGGACCGACAGCACCAGGAGCACGACTTCGAGCTCGTGATACAGCGAAATGCTGACGTGCAGCCGGTTGACCGCACCGGTGCTCGTGCGGGCCGCGGGGTCGTGGCTGATCAGGTCGTTGATGATGAGCAGCCCGACGGCGCCCCCCACGGGTGCCCCCAGCAGGCCGACCAGTCGCTCCTTGTCGTTGGCGTAGCGGTTGTCGTCCTCGAGCTCCTCCAGCGTGGCCGACTTCGCCGCCGCCACCTTGGCCGCGGCGACTTCGGGCGCTTCGGGCTTGAGCACGGCATTCTTGAAACGATCGCCCACAGAGGGCTTGTCGCTGCGTTTGAAGCGCGGCAAAGACAGGAGGAGGCGCTGCGAGAAGCTCATTTTGGGCCCGCCGCCACCCACCATGTCGTCAGGATCGCGACCTTCGGGCATCGAGTGAGGCTAGCGCGCTCCTTTGCAGCTGAACGATGAACGCTCGGTGAAGACTCGGATGCCCGGGGCGAACCAGCACGAGAGGCAGGCGGCTGAGTAGCCTTTGACCGTGGCAGAAAAGGCTCGTTTCGACGTCGGTGACATCTGGCTCTTCTCGGCCTGCTCGGGAAGCCAGCTGCGCACCGTCCGCCGTGCCATCGACGAGATCACCGTCGACGGTGGCAAGGTCCTGTGCGACGAAGGGTCGGTAGGCCGCGAGTTCTTCTACATAGTCGAGGGAAGCGCCACGGTGCGCCGAGCCGGCAAGAAGCTCGCCACCTTGGGCCCCGGCAGCTACTTCGGCGAGCTGTCGTTGCTGGACAGAAAACCTCGCTCTGCCACCGTTGTGTCGGACACGGACATGGTGCTTCTGGTTCTCGATCAACGACGCTTCAACGGCCTGCTCACCGACATGCCGGCGCTGGCCCACAAGCTGCTGGTGGCCATGGCCCAACGTCTGCGCGACGCCGACGCCAAAGCCATCAACTAAGAGCTACTCAGCAGCAGCACCGTCGGGCGCGGTGGCGTCAGACGCAGCCACCGTGGCTGGGCTCAACGACGCCTCGAATACCTGCGAGAGATCGAGGACACGCACATCGTCTTCTTTTTGACGGGCCCGAACGGCATCGTCGAGCATGATGAGGCAGTAGGGACAGGCCGTGGACACCACGTCCGCACCAGTGCCGAGAGCCTCGTCCGTGCGTTCCAGGTTGATGCGCCGACCGAGGGACTCCTCCATCCACATGCGAGCCCCGCCGGCGCCGCAACAGAAACTCTTCTCCCGGCAGCGGTGCATCTCGATCTGACTCACGCCGGGGATGGCGTCGAGAACCGAGCGCGGTTCGTCGAAGACCCGGTTGTGCCGACCCAGATAACAAGGGTCGTGGTACGTCACCTTCGCCTTCATCCCCCCTGGGGTGAGTCGTCCTTCGGCCACCAGATGGGCCAGGAGCTGAGAGTGGTGGATGACCTCGAAGTTGCCACCGAGATCCGGGTACTCGCGCGACAGTGAATTGAAACAGTGCGGGCAGGAGGCCACGACTTTCTTGGCGCCCACCTCGTTCAGGGTGGCGATGTTGGCCTTCCCCATCTCCTGGTAGAGATACTCGTTGCCGAGGCGTCGAGCGGGATCACCGGTACAAGACTCACGAGGCCCGAGGATGGCGAACTTCACCCCGGCACGATGCAACAAGCGGGCGGTGGCCTGGGTGGATTTGCGGGCCCGCTCGTCGAGAGCACCGGCGCAACCCACCCAGTAGAGGTATTCGATGTCGTCGGGGATGGTTCCGGTGATGACGGGAACCTCAAAGTCGAGCGCGGCGGTCCACTCGGTGCGCTTGGCCCCCCCGAGCCCCCAGGGATCTCCCTGGTTCTCGAGGTTGCGCAGCATGAGGCCGGCCTCGCTCGGGAACTCGGACTCCATGAGCACTTGGTAGCGGCGCATTTCGATGATGGTGTCGACATGCTCGATGTCGACCGGACATTGCTCGACACAAGCTCCGCACGTGACACATGACCACAGCACATCGGGGTCGATGGTGGCGGGGACGAGAGTGGGAGCTTCGGTGCCCGAACCCTTCTCGGCCCCGATGAGGCGCGGTGCGGACGCCATGAGGTTGTCTCGCAGCGCCATCACGAGCAGCTTCGGCGAGAGGGGCTTGTCGGTGGTCCATGCCGGGCAGGCGTCCTGGCATCGGCCGCACTCGGTGCACGTCAAGGTGTCGAGCAGCTGCTTCCAGCTCAAGTCCTCGATGTGCCCAGCCCCGAACACGGTGTCTTCGGAGACGTTCTCCATGTCCATGTCGGGCGTGTTGTAGAGCGGTCCCAGGGCACGGGGGCGACGGGAGGCGGCCACGTTGATGGGCGCCAGGAAGATGTGGAGATGCTTGGAATAGGAGAGGAACACCAAGAAGCCCACGATGACGGCGATGTTGAGAATGAGGAACACCGTCTCGAGATCTGCGTTGGCACCGGTCCCGAAGTGAGAGAACAGCCGCCCGATGCCATGGGAGGCAAACGGCCACCACGAGTTGCCATAGGGAAAGTCGCCGGTATTGGTCTGGGCGGCCCGATAGAGCAGCAGGGTGACCATGACGCTGGCGATCATGGCCAGGGTCATCCAGGCGGCGTCGAGGTGCGATCCGTAGAAGCGTGACTTGCGCTCCTTGCGGGCCGGAGAGTTGACCAAACGGATGATGGCGAAAACGCTCAGAGAGACGAGCACGGCCACCGCGAAGAAGTCCTCGATGAAGCCCAGGGCCCGGCCTCGGCCGATCAGGGGGACCACGAAACGCTTGTCGAACAGGTCCCCGTAGGCCTCGAGGATGGTGAACATCAATATGGTGAAGCCCCAGAAGGTAAAGGCGTGGGCGAGGCCGGGAATGGTGCGCTTGAACAGCTTCTTCTGCCCGCCCACCTCCACCAATTCGGCTTGGACCTGAGCCCGGACGTTCTTGAATCGGCCCTTGTCGGCGCGCCCGGAACTGACCAGGCGAAACAGGAATGCGAAACGCCTGCCGGCGATGGCCGCAGCGAGGACGGTGACGGCCAAGCCGATGGCTATCCGTACTGGCAAGGGTCTCCTTTGGCTGGGGGGTCAGGGACGGAAGTTCTTGAAGTACCGGCTGGGGGTCGGACCCCACTGATTCTGGTACTTCGAGCCCAGACCCGAGGATCCATAAGGGTTGTCCGCCGGTGTGGTCATGCGCAGGAAGCTGATCTGGCCGATCTTCATGCCCGGATAAAGCGTGATGGGCAGGTTGGCCACGTTGGAGAGCTCCAAGGTGAGGTGCCCATCCCAGCCAGCATCCACGAATCCCGCCGTGGAGTGAATGAGTAGTCCCAGCCGGCCGAGCGATGACTTACCCTCGAGACGGGCCACCAAGTCGTCGGGAAGCGCCACCCGTTCGAGTGTGGAACCCAAGACGAACTCACCGGGATGAAGCATGAGGGCTTGTCCGGTGGGAACTTCGACGAGCTCGGTCAGGTCTTCGAGGTCCTCTTTGACGTCGATAACGCGCATAGAGTGGTTGCGAAATAACCGAAAGTGCTTGTCGATGTGAAGGTCCACCGACGACGGCTGAATGCAACTGTCGTCGAGCGGATCGATGATGATCCGCTTGGCCTGGAGTTCTTCGCGAATGGTCCGGTCGGAGAGCACCACGGCCAGCACGATAGTGTGACGCCTGCTCGCGGGCGTAGTTCAGCGGCAGAACATCAGCTTCCCAAGCTGAGAACGGGAGTTCGATTCTCCTCGCCCGCTCCACGCGATTCCCCAGGTGACCTGCCCTTCTTCTGGCCAGGCGTTTTGGGCATATCGCTGTCGTGCCCTCCGCGTGCCCTTAGTCCTCCTTCACGAGCGTTCTGAAGACTGACAACGTTGTCGTGAGGCTCAGTCATGAGCGCGCCGAGTCGGTCAGCGATAGTCCGGTCCCGCTGTTCTGTCGCGTGCTGATAGATGAGCGCTGCTCTCGGGCTTGCATGGCCAAGCCGGGCCATCAGCTCCTTGGTGCTCGCGCCAGTGCTTGCCGCAAGAGTTGCGCCTGTGTGTCTCAGATCGTGAAAGTGCAGGTGGGACAACCCAACGGCTCCTCTTGCTTTCGTCCAGGCGGCGTCGAGAGTGGCGAAACGCAAGCTCTGACCGCTCTGAGGACCGGTGAAGAGCAACGCCTCGCCTTCCGGTGAGACGTAAGCATCTAGGTGGCGCTGGATCTCAGGAATCAGGGGACTTGGAATTGACACCCTCCTTCTCCCAGCCTCGGTCTTCGGTGGACCGAAGATCCGCTCACCATGCTTCAGTTCGCTGACAGCCTCCTCAACATTGACTCTCTCATTCGGTATGTCGATTCGACCTCGACGAAGCGCAATCAATTCCCCTCGGCGAAGTCCGCACCAACACGCGAGCAGAACCATGAGCCGGTAGCGCGGCTCTATCTCATCAGCCAAAGCCTCAACTTCGGCAACTGTCGCAATGGGCCTTTCAGATGACCGTTCGACACCAGCTCCTTTGAGGTTGCATGGACTACGCGCAATGACACCGTCCGCGGTAGCCGTCTTCAGAATTTGGTTGAGCAGTCGGTATGCCTTGGCGGGTGTTCTGGACTCCAGCGCACACTCTGTTACGAGAAGCGCGTACCACCTCCTCACGATCGGGGGGGATATCCGTCCCAGCTGTTCGTCCCCCAGGGTTGGGAAAATGTGAAGCCTCATCATGTCCTCGTACATCTCATGGGTTCGAGGGCGGATGTTGGCCTTATCTTTCAACCAGTCGTTTGCGTATTGGCGAAGCGAGACTGCGCCAGCCCGAGGGTCGACCCAATCTCCGCGCAGCTGGTCGGTGTACTGCATCGCCAACCAGGCATTCGCGTCGGCCCTCGTAGTGAACACCTTGCTAGGTCGCGATCCGCTGGGACTGTGGTATCGGGCCTGATAGTTCCCGCTGGGCAGACGACGAATGTTGCCGTGCTGGCGTCTAGGCACGCTATGAACCCCGCGCGCTGACGAAAGTCATGCCGATCGCACCGACCGAGCAATAACGTCTCTAACGACCGCTGGATGCCACCGTGCTCCGCCACGCTTCGTCAACCGCCCCTCATTTTCGAGGGTGCAGCAGATCTCGCGGAGGCTTGATCCTCCTCCACGGAGTTCGACAATCCTGGCCAGAGTGGCCTGTTCCTCAGGCTCGGCCCTCAGCTCTCCGTCCTTGGCCTTGTACCCAAATGGGGGAGAACCATAGGCGAAGCCGCCACGCTCACTTTTTCGCTTGCGCCCGCTCCGAAGCCGAAGGGCGATGATCCCACTCTCGTATTCGCTCACAGCTCCCAGGATCTGCCGAACGAACTTCCGAGACGGGTCGTCGGGGTCATCGCTCAAGAAATGGGCTTCTGCGGCGCTCGTGGAAAAGAGGTTGGCGCCAGGAGTGCGGCGGATCTCAACAAGAAGCTGCTCTTGGAGAATGAGATCCCGAGCGAGACGGTCCAAGTGAAAAACGACCACACCCTTGGCTTCGTCTCGCTTGATCGCTCCGAGGGCCTCAGCAAGCCCCTCCCGAGCCTCTAGCCCATTGCTTCCACTCAGACCCTCGTCCTTGCACCAACGGACGATTCGGTGGCCCTCGTGCGACGCCCAGGCCAGGATGGCGCGCTTTTGAACATCTAGGCCGAAACCCTTCTCAGCCTGTCGGTCCGTTGAGACCCGCAGGTTGTCAACGGCCATCAGGAATTCCCCACTGGCGGCCACGAAAAGTCCCCGGGTATGGCCAGAAATCTCCCCGGGTATGGCCACCGAATTCCCCACTCCTCGAACTCGTGATCAGTGGCCCAAGGGCTTGACCCCCTTGCCGCTGGTGGCGTCTTGGAGGCGAATCGATTCTCCAGAGGTCTGCACTACGTGGGCGTGGTGAAGCAGGCGGTCGACAAGAGCGGTGGCCAGACTGGGCGGCATGAGCTGATCGAAACCTGAGGGGTGCAGATTCGAGCTGATGGCGATCGATCGACGTTCATAGGCAGCATCGACCAATCGATAAAGGCCTTCGGCTGCTTCCTCGGTCACCGGCAACAAACCGATGTCGTCGACCACGATGACATCGGCACGCAGCATCGGGGCCAATGCTTTGGCCACCGTGTCGTCAATGCGGTGCCGACGCACTAGGACACCCAGTTCCTCGATGGAGAACCAGGCGACGGTGCGCTCGGTGTCGACCACGGCATGGCCCAAGGCTTCGAGCAGGTGAGACTTGCCGGTGCCACTGGGTCCGCACACCACCAAGTTCTCGTGACGCCCCACCCACTCCAAGGTGGCCAGGGCATCTTGGGTGGGTGCGGGTATCGAACTGCGAACGGGGTCCCACGCTGCAAAGGTCTTGCCGGCCGGAAAGCGGGCGCGCTTGCGGCGGGTCTCGGTCATGGAGGCGGCCCGTCCGTCGACTTCGGCTTCGAGGAGGACCCGAATCAGTTCGGCCGGAGCCCATCGCTGGGCTTTTGCCGTTGCCATGACGTCTTCAGCGGCGGCGCGCAGATAGGGAAGACGCAGGCGCCGAGTCAAGACGGCTACCTCGTCGAAAGTGGTCTCGGTGCTGGTCACTTCTCAAGCTCACCGAGACGGGCCCACCCGGCAGTGCCAGGCTGGAGGGAGTGGTCCTCTGAAATCCGACGCAGTGGTTCTCGACGGATGGAGATGATCGAGTCCAGATCGCCCGCTTCGAAACGGCCGGCCAACGCCGCCAACCCGAGGGCCTCGTCGAGAACACCGGCATCGACCACTCGCCGAAGTGCGAGGGCGTCACCCATGCGCTCGTTGATCTGATGCGCGCCGGCGGCGGCCGCTTCGACCAGGTAGCGCCGGGCCCCTTCACCGAGGGCAAGGAATGCACGCTCGGTCGAGGTAGAGGCTTTGGGGGCGCGCTCGGGATTCTTGCGCCGGGGCGGGTAATGCCCGTCGTGCAGGGTCATCTGGCCTTTGGCGGCCACCGGGTGACGGGCCACCTCTTTAGGTCCCTCCGGACCCGTCGCCACAATGACGACCTCGTTTCCCACACAACGCACGAACACCACTTCTTCGCACAGTTGGTGCGGGACCGAGTAGCGCGCTCCTTGGAAGGAGATGAGTGAGGACCACGACACGGTCCGAGTCTCACCAAAGGCCACTGTGTAGGGCTCAGGTGGAAGGCGGTGTAGATGGGCTTGTTCGACGAGCAGACGATGGGCGGGCTGCTCGCCGGTCTCTCGGTGCACCCGGGTGTTGAACCGCTCGCCGGCGGCGGCACAGGCCCGCTCCAAGGACGCGAAGTCGGCGTACTCTCCAACGAGATTGTCGGGCCGAGGCAGCACATCGGCCTTGGCGAGGCGCACCGTCGCCTCGGTGCCACCTTTGGATTCGGGATCGGCTACTACACAGGTGTGGATGGCAACCCCGTAGTAATGGGCCACCCCGAGCAACTCTCGGTTGCGCACCGCCAGGCCGGCCACATGGCTGGTGGTCACCGTCTTTTCGTTGTCGGTCAAGAGATAGGTCGGGGCGCCGCCGATGGCTCGCAACGTGGTGTCGAGGGCTGCGGTCAAGGAGGGGAAGGTGCGGTCGGCCAGCGCCACGACGACCCGGAAGCGCGACCAGGCCAACCAGGCACAGAACAAAGTGGTGGCTCGACCTTCCACAATCGGACCAGTCCCATAGTCGAACTGGAGCCACAAACCGGGCTCGGTGATCCAGGGCTTGTAGATCCGGTGATTGGCCCGCACGTAGTCGGCCTTGAGCCGGGCCACCACCCGCCGGGTGGTGCGTTCGGAACCGACAAAGCCCATGGCGGCGAGCTTTTGATGGACCACATCAGCGCGCACACGCCCTGAGGATCGGTCGATCCACTCCGTGATCTTGTCGGCGAAGGGCTCGGTGATAACCGGACGGCCAACGCCGGCGGAAGGATCAAGGCCAGCCGCTCGGGCGGCCACGAAGCGCCGAACGGTCTTGTGATCGACGCCACACAAGGCAGCGGCGGCTCGAAACGAACTGGTGAGGTCATAGGCCTCGAGAACTTCCATTGCTTTCTCCTCGGACAACATGGATAGATCCCTCCTCGGGGTCGTGGACAGCGCGAACTGCCACGATCTCCGGGGAGGGGACCCCAAAAGGTGGATGTCGTTAAGGCCCGAGGAGCGGAGCGATGCCCACAAGCGGGGAATTCAGTGGCCATACCCGGGGACTTCTGGTGGCCGTTCGTGGGGAATTCCCGTGGCCGCCTACGGGGACTTTTTCATGTCCGCCGTCACAGGTAAGCGACCAGTTTGCTCATCCTAGGCTCCCTGAAGTGGTGTGTTGTTTTTATTTTAATAGATATGACGAACCTGGTCGATGGCATATTTCGACCAGCTGGGTAAGGCGTTCGACCAATCCTCAAGCCGTCAACTCGTCGTTTCGGGCGCATCATCCGGCTGCTTCGCAGTGCCGAAAGTTCGTCCTTAACCCGGACTGAAAATGGAACCTCATAGTTCCCGAGTCGGACTTCTCAGGGCGGCCACTCGTGACAGACCAGGGGGTCGTCAAGACGGCCTCTCGAATTCATCGAACGCAAGCCCTGCCGAGATGCTCTCTGACGTCACCGGCTCATGGTCGAAAGGATGACCGACTGCAGGCTCACCACACACGGAGCATCTGTTGTTCGTTGAGGGTGGAACTTTTCCCTCCCTTGCTGCCTTGTTTCCTTCCGTAGGGTCGTTGTCCCTCCTGCTGCGGGCTAAATCAATCGCAGACGACGCGCACGCAGCGCGCAGATGACCGGCAGGTTCCCCATCGCTGCGCGCTCGAATCACGCGCAGGTCGCGGCGGGGGACGGACTATCAACTCCTCGTAAACAAGGACGCGGACCAGTCCCGTCTGCCCTCGGCCGACGAACTCCTCTTCGACTCGGACGAGTCCTGCGTCGACAAGCTGGTTCATCGCCTCATTGAGGGTCCGAGGCCAGGTCCCCAGCTCGCCAGCTAGGTCCGAGAACGTGCCGCGCCAAGTCCCGTCCCTGAAGTCGGCCAAGAGAGTCAGGGTGAGCAAGAGGAGGAGCGCCAAAGGCCGAAGCTGGTGCTTCCGGCGTAGCTGAAGCGGTGCGAATCGGTCGAGTCTTGTGTGGGAGGGGTCTTTGGGCTTGGTCACGAGATCGCCCCGGTCAGAATCGCCGTAGCGTCGCCGACCAGCACGCCGTGACTGCCCAACCATCCCTGCCCTGGCAACTGTCCAGGCAGGCGAAAAGCCGGAGACAGCGGTCGTCAAGACCGCTCTCGATCAGATTCTTTGGCACCTGTGCGTATTTCTCAAGCGCCACGGTCGCGGTCGCCCTGTAGCGGATGCACGGTGCCTTCGGCGATCAACTCAAGGATTGCAGAATGAGGAATGCGTACGAAACGTCCGATCTTCACGAACCGGACTCGCCGCTCCTGAATTAGGCGGCGAGCAAATCTTTCGGACGTATTCGTTTCGCGGCCAAACTCCGCTGGTGTCAGCAGGCGATCGGGCGCGGTCGTTCCAACATTCGCATCTTTGCTGTGAACAACCATTAAGCCTCCTACTAGTGGACGATTCCTCCTCTAGCGGATAGTTGTTCCTACGCTCATTTATAGCGCAACGTCAGGAGGCACGGGACACTGCGTGTCCACTTTGGTCAGCTCTGGTTGCCACGAGTGTCAGGCGGTATAGCTGCTACCGGCAGACCCAGGCGAGACGGGTCCCGGACGGCGCCGTCGGCCGAGGAGTCAGGCTCGTCAAGGGACGTCCAATGCGATCGGGTGTTCTTAGCCCACGGCGTCTGGGTGACGCACCTTGATGTGATGCCACATCCCTGGGTCTCTCCCTGTGGTCCCGCAATGCGGGCAAGTCACCTCGGGCCGTGGCTTCAGGTGGGCGCCCCGGAGGTGATTAAACCAGCCCCGGAGGCTCATCGGTCGGTCGTGGTAGTCGCAGTCGCCCACAGGACACGTCAGGGTATGGATACCGGCTTGGCGGAAGACTCTGATGATGTTTTTTAGCTCCATGTACTTACTACGGCTTTGGAGCCAGTTTCACCCGCGGAACCGGGAATTTTAGGCTTCCCAAACGCGTTCCCCTGGGTTACCCCTCGACCTTGTTCATCGACGAGAGCAACGCACGAGCGTCGTCTGCCGTCTAGTCCAGGCTTTGCGGGGCACGGTGAGGTTCATGGTGAGGTTCGGCTCGTCCGGGCAAAGGAGGGGGAGCACTGACCTCCTGTACCCGGTTGTACGCTACTTGTGCGAGAGCGGTGGAACGAAAGGCAAGGTGATGCCAGATGAACCACCTCTTGAAGCAACCCGGATAGAACAAACTGAAAGGCGCCTTCGGGCCTTAGGTTCCCAGCAGATGTAGCGGACCGCCCCAGGTGGGAATCACGGCCCGGAAGATCAGCGGGGATCTCGCTTGGCCGGAGTTAGGCCAAGCTGGTTTCGGAGGAACGTCTCATCGACCCCCACGCAAAGGCACTCAGCCGAGTACCCGGGGGAAGGGATAGGTGGATAACCACAGCCCAGCCGGGGGGTTGGGTGCAGGCCCCGAAATGTGGGGTGCTGTGGTGGCTCTCAGCCGGGGCGCGAGTGAGTGCACCTTCACGGACGCCCCGGCGGGGCCGGATCTCCGATCGATGTCAGGCGGGCGGCAGCCCTGGCAACTGGATCACGTTGCCTCGACCCACTGCCCCGACTGCTCGGAGGCGTACACCGGCCTCACCGAGATACCGGGTCCGAAGAGTCTCTTCGGTTGTCACCATGACCTGGGCGATGTCGGACAACGTGTAGCTGAGCTGTTCCTTGAAGTAGTCGATTACATGACGCACGAGGCGGGGTTGCTCATGGGGGAACTCGCCAGGCTCCAGCTTCCGGCCTTGTGGAAGCCGGTTCAGCTGCATGTTCATGTATGTGTATTGCCTCTGAGTGATCGTGTCCAGTGAATAAGCCCGGCGAATCAATGCGGCCAAAGACGTGTGCCATTGGCGCTTCAGGTCGCCCAGGTCGCCGAACCTGAGGTGAGCGAGTTGGTTCCGAATGTCAGCCATGGGCATAAGAAACTCTGATGCAAACTCGTCCGCTTCTGACTCCATGCTCTGTGTCACATGGCCCGTGTGCATGACAAGGTGACCAAGTTCATGAGCCACCGCGAATCGAAGATGTGAAGCGGGCATCATGTTGTTCAGCAGGATGATGTGCCGGTCCTCAAATCCGGGCATCGAAATCGCTGACAGCTTCTCGTGACCCAGGCTCACCTGAATGACGGGAACGCCAGCAGATTCGATCTGGGCAGTGAGATCGAGAACGGGGCCATGAGGCAACCTCCAAGTGGCTCGCGTCAACTCGGCGGCCTCAACCGGGGTGTGTTCGTCTGATCCGAACGTCGGGAACGGCTGAACGTCGGTCAGTTCGGTGTTGCTGAAAAGACGCAGCACCTCGAAGCGCACGATATTCGCGAGCGCGTGAGCGCGCTTCAACGGCTTTTTCGGCAGCGTTTGGCGACGACGGTGGAAGAAATCCACCAACCCCTCACCGATTGGAATCTCAGGCTGGAAGAAGAACTCGACTGGGAAGTTCAGTTCCCGGCTCATCATTTCGATGATTGAGTTGTTCGGCTCTTCGAGACCATGCTCCATCTGGGAGACGAATCCTTGAGACACTCCCAGGACATGTGCAAGGGCGACTTGAGTCAAGCCTTCTGACTCACGCGCCAAGGTGACCATGCGCATGTTGAACGTTGTCACGACTCCAGCGAACCCCCCTCCACTTTCTTCTCAGCGAGCCTACCCACACGAGGCAGTGCGGTAGTTGTACCAACCGGCTGTTGAGGTGTGAGGGGCTGGACATTGGGAACCGTGACACCAGCGGCAAGTTCCCGCAGGTCAATCACCCATTCGTTCTTTGTGCGGCTGATGGATTTGGAAATGATCACCATACGGATGCCAGCGTCGGCGGCGTCCAGTTGGTAACCGGCGGTAAGGCAGGTTGCATCCGGAGGAAAGCCGTCAAACACCACGGCTTGATTGGCAAGGAGTCGTTGGTTGGGAATGACACTCTGACTTGGCCCCTCCTGGGACGGTTTTGACGGCTTGATTTGGCCCCACCCGGGGCCGCCTACCCAGGGTCCGCGTCCTCGGGAACTCCAACGGGGACCGTGCTGGGCATGGCGAGAAGGTCACGAGTGGAGCTCTACGAGCAGATCAGGAAGGCGCACGAGCGCGAGTCGTTGTCGATCCACGAACTGGCTCGGCGCTTTCAGACCCACCGTCGCTATGTGCGGCAGGCTCTCGAGTCGGCGTTGCCGCCACCGCGCAAGGTCCCTGAGCGCAAAGCCCCGGTGCTCGGCCCCTATCAGAAGATGATCGACGGCTGGTTGGTGGCGGATCGAACCGCCCCGCGCAAGCAGCGCCATACCGCCCGCCGTGTCTGGGAGCGCCTGGTGGAGGAGCACGACGTCAAGGTGGCGGAGTCGACCGTGCGCGACTACGTCCGAGCCGCCAAACGACGCCTGGCACTCGACCACGTCGAGGTGACGATCCCCCAGCACCATGAGCTCGGGGCCGAAGCAGAAGTCGACTTCGGTTCGGTCAGCATCTACCTCGCCGGCGTGCTCACCGAGGTGGAGCTGTTCGTCATGCGCATGTCGGCCTCGGGAAAGGCGTTTCGCCACGCCTATGGCAACGAGGCTCAAGAGGTGTTCTTAGACGGCCACGTCCAGGCCTTCGAGAGCTTTGGCGGTGTGCCCAGCCGCATCCGCTACGACAACCTCAAGACGGCCGTGGTGAAGGTGCTCCAGGGCCGCAGTCGAGTGGAGTCCGAGCGATTCGTGGCGCTGCGCTCGCACTACGGGTTCGAGTCGTTCTTCTGCCGGCCCGGCATCGACGGGGCGCATGAGAAAGGCGGCGTGGAGGGTGAGATCGGGAGGTTCCGCCGGCGCCGGCTCGTGCCGGTGCCCAAAGTGTCGACGTTGGCCGAGCTGAACGCGATCCTGCACGCCGCCGTCGAGTCAGATGACGCCCGGCATATCGACAGTCGCTTCATGACCGTCGCCGAGCACTTTGCGATCGAGGCACCGACGCTCAAGGCACTGCCCGAGCCCTTTGATGTGGCTCTGGACCTCAGTTGTCGGGTCGACACCAAAGCACGGGTGTGCGTCCGACAGAACTTCTACTCGGTGCCCGTGCGCTATGCCGGGCGCCGCCTGGGGGTGCGTCTCGGAGCCGAGTCCGTCGAGGTGCGGGACGGGCCAACCACCGTGGCCCGTCATGCCCGGGCCATGGGAACAAAGACAGAGACCTTGGTTCTCGATCACTACCTCGAGGTGCTGGTTCGCAAGCCCGGAGCCCTGCTCAATGCCACCGCCCTCATGACAGCGCGCGCATCGGGAACCTTCACTGCGGTGCATCAGCGCTTCTGGGACATCGCCAGGCGTCGTCTGGGCGACTCCGCCGGCACCAAGGCCCTCATCGAGGTGCTGCTGTTGCATCGTTCGCTGCCCAGTGTGTCGGTGTTGGCCGGCGTCGAGGGAGCACTCAGAGCGGGCAGTGTCGACCCGGCCGTGGTGGCCATCGAGGCGCGCCGGGCCATGGAGGCCACGCTGACAGCACCGACACCCATCGCTGCACTGGCGCGCTTTGACCGACCTGCTCCGACTCTCGAGCACTACGACAAGCTCCTGGAGGCCAGATGACGACCAAGATGACCGAGACCGCCGCGCTGGCCGCCATCGGGGCGGCCACCCGGGAGCTGCACCTGCCGGCGGTGCGCACCGAAGCGCCCCGTCTGGCTGAAGAGGCCAAGCGATCGCAGATAGGACACCTCTGCTTCCTCGCCGAGGTACTCGCCACCGAGATGGACGAACGCTCAGAACGACGTCGCCAGCGGCGGGTGCGAGAGGCCCACTTCCCGCGCATGAAGCGACTCTCGGACTTCGACTGCTCGGTCACCGCCCATGTCGAGCCGGCCACTGTCGCCGTGTTGGCCTCAGGCTCCTACCTTGCCGCTGGTGAACCGGTGGTGTTCCTGGGCGATTCGGGCACAGGCAAAAGCCACCTGCTCATCGGCATGGGGGTGGCCGCGTGCGAGCAGGGACACCGGGTGCGTTATGTGACTGCGGCACAACTGGTCAATGAGTTGGTGGAGGCCGCCGACGAACGGCGTCTGTCGCGCATCGTGGCCCGCTACGGGCGTCTCGACCTTCTGTGCTTGGACGAGCTCGGCTACGTCCAGCTCGATCTTCGTGGGGCAGAGCTCTTGTTTCAGATCATCACCGAGCGCGAGGAGCGCGCCTCGGTGGCCACCGCCTCGAATCTCCCCTTCAGCGAGTGGGGCAACGTCATCCCCGATCCGCGTCTTGTCGCTGCGATCGTCGACCGGCTCACGTTCAATGCACACATCATCGAGACCGGCACCGAGTCCCACCGTCTGCGCACCACCAAGGCTCGTCCCCGCCGCAAATGACCATAAGCCCTGCTCACGTTCTGGCACCTCGGGCCGCATCTCTCTCCTCAGCGCCTTACACAGAGCTACAGCGGGTCCCTTCGGTCCGCCCCATCAGGTGGGGCCAAATCAAGCCGTCGCTCTGGGGCCAAATCAGGTTGACATTCCCAGTTGGTGTTGCGTCGAGATGTTGCGAGTCAACATCGCTCCATCGTGCTTTTTGAAACGCACGATGGCCTGTTGGTCAAACACATACATAGGAATGCGGTATCGCTCGATTCGGTGAACGCCATCGAGGCCCACGAGGGCGCGGTCGGCTCTCTCAACCATGAAGTCATGGACCACGTTCGCCCGGGTGCTTTTCCTCCATTTGCGCCCCTCGGCCACCATGTCGGCCCAGCCGCCCTCGATGACTTCAACCAGGGTCTCCGCCCTCCTGCCCGCCAGTATCTGTCGAGCCTGTTCCTCGGTCATGGTTTTCCTTCCGGCGGTGGCCCGTGGCTGAGATGTTGTCAATTAGCCATTCAAAATATTATAGCACACCCAATAACATCCCCGCTTTGGCCCCCTCCGAGGCCGATACACGGCAGACAAGGGATATACGTGCAAGGCGAACACGCAAGCCGTCGCCGATGCTGGCGCAACCCCTTACATCCCCTTCAAGTGCAAGGACATCCAGGTGCCAGCCATCCACGACGCAAGCCCGCTCCCTGCCATCGGGGTGAGTGCGTGGACCGGACGCGCCACATGTTCGACAGTCGCGCATCCAGTCCCCCAGATGGCGTTGAATCCCACGTGGTGAAACGGATGAGGTCAAGCCCCCGTAGGGCGTATAGGGCATTCTGGAGAACCTCCTGGTTCAAGGGGTGGGGTAGGAGGTCTATGCCACTGCCAAGCTTCGCGTCGATCAGCGAGGTTGAAGTGCCGGGGCTTATGCACGACGCGTGATATCTCGCTTGCGGGCGTCTCCGAGACGAACGATGCCAGCATCGGCCCTGGCTCCCATCTGCCCTGCGTAGTAGGGATGGCTCGTTCCGGGGTCATCAAGACACCATGGATTCGAGAGCATTGACTCGACGTCGTCGGCTCGCCACTTAGCCCCTTTCTTGTTGGCCGAGTATGCGCCCCAGGCGGCAATCACGAGACGTGCATTACAAGCCTGCTCCTTGATGCATTCGTTGTTTCCGGATCCCACCCAAAGGTCGTCCTCCAGAGCTGAGCCATTCGGCCACCTTTCCTTGTCGGTGTCGGTAGCGCGGCGAGCAAATAGATTCACAACACGCATTGCGCCAACATTGGTGTCGTTGTCCAGCGCTATCCTCTGAGATCGCTGGAAGCAAAGAGGTGCTGCCCTATCCACGCCGTCGCTCTCAATGGTCGCAACCGAGGGGTTAAACATCACCCAAAGGACGTACCCCGGTGTGTCGCTCCATTTACGTTCGATCCAATAGCGAAACACAGAGAGGCCATCCGTGGCCCGGCGTTCCGTCCCCTCGCAACCTCGTCCAGGGAAGGCAACTGGATCCCATTTTGCAAACGCAGCCATAGTCGAAACGCTACCTGTGCGACGCGCTGCGGATGCTCGATCTCCTCTTGCAAGTAAGCGGGTAGCACTTGCTGTCCAACACACCCAGCGGTACTTGCCGGGTTATCGGTGCGCTGACGGCCAACTCGGTTGTCTGGTGCGCCTCGACCTGAGCACCGAGGGCATCAGTAGCAACGTGGATTGCAGGAAACTCTTGGAGCTGCTTGGGACTAGCCATGGCCCGACTGAACGTTCGCGAAGACAGACTGCCAAAAGAATCCGTTTTGGAACGCTATTCCAATACCAAGAAGCGTTAGTGATTCATGAAGTGGGGCAATGTGGGGTTGAACCGCTGTATACACGATCGGTGCCACGAGCAGCGCCGCTGCCATGTCTTGAGTCTTGAACCCGAGATGGCCATGGGTCTGATTGTAATCCCAGACCTCCTTTGCGGCGATGCCAATCACCATGACCAATCCGTAGACCACTTGCAAGACGGTGATCTTGGGATTGAGTTGCTTTAGGAACTGCCTGGCCAAAGACGGACGACTGGCTAAAGAACCAACGGCAGGCGGTGCCCTGCTCTCAAGAACGGCGTCTATTTGTTCTCGCCGCCCGGACTCATTGGGATCAGAAAAATCGATCTGCTCCCCGCTATCCAATGTCAACGAAGCCACAGTCGGGGGCGCTCCCCGCCTTAGTCGCCTTACAGCTTGGCCAACGGCCGGGAGACCGAGGGTGACGAGAGCGGCAAGAGCGGCAGCGATCTCTTCCATTGGGCTTCCTTGTTAAATTTGGATCGGGGACAACCAAGCCGAGTTACGAGCGATGTCGGGTGGTGTATCTGGGGGGCATAGCGTTCTCTTGGATGTCCAGTCCGAATATTTCGTGGAGCTAACCCCCTGGCCTCTTGTTGCCGCAAAAGTTAGGGCAGTTGTGGAAACTCAGCCAGCGGCTGTCCATCCCCGGGTAGGCCTGCCGCCGTGGTGACGTCCTGAGAAACCCCTTGGGTGCCAGTGGACCAGGAGCTGAGGTACTCGGTACCCGGACGCTCAGACCTTCTTTTCGGCACGGCCGGGACTGGCCCTTTTGTTGCTTCCTCGGTGACCCGATCAGCCGCTGTTAGCCGCCGCTGCTTCTCCATCGCCTAAATGACCGTGCGTACGGTGCAGCAACTGCAGGGCAAGATCGGTAGCGACGGGGTCTGCGAGGATTCGACGCACCGTCTCTGTAGGTGTGGGCGAATCGTCGGTCTGAATCGATCCAGCGTGCTCGATCTCCACCCTCGGACCCCATCGCTCCGGATGCCGACGCGCGAGCAAGTCTCTTCCGGCCCGCCAGTCGGTGGCTACCTGCTTCCGCCAGAGCATGACGATGTCCACCTCGTCGGCACCTTCCGCGCGCGTGAGGGCGTCGATAAAGTCGACATATGGCTGATCCTCGCGGGTCACAATCTCGTCTTTCTCGTGGTCCCGTCCCCTCTGGATCCAAGTCTGCACGGTGTCCCGGTGTAGGCCCGCCCAATTTGCAGCGGCGACTCGGCTAGCACTGTTCCGGACGGCTAACAGGACACGGCCAGCCTTGCTGTCCTGGTCCCACTTCCCGGTGCCGAGATTTCCGAAGTCTCGCTCCGGGTGGTAGCCGTGCTCGATGATCGGTGGTCGTCCGGCTCGTCGGAGCTTTGCGCTCTCGTCGTTGGCCACATTGCCAGTGTAACGAGACGCCGTAGCTCTCTCGGGCTTTGGCCACCCCACGACGCAGAATGAGATTCGGCACCAGGATCGTCTAGCGGGGCCTCGATTCGCTGCGCTCCTTGATGCTCGGGTCATCCAAAGGCTCATAACGGAAGAGTTCTGCGTCGACCTGCTCGATGCCAAACGGGGCCTGCTTCTCGCCCAAGGTGTCCGCATCCATAATCCGCTCATGGTTCCCGACCTCCAGCATCTTGGCCCGTTCCGTGTACGGGTTGAAGACGTCAAGGTTCTCGTTCTCCAGGCGGTAGGTGACGTCCCAGAACTCGGGCATCTTGCGCCCCATCTTGCGGCCTCGTGCCGTGTGGGGGTCCAGGGCATAGTCAGGGATCTCGAAGAGCCTGTCATTGATGTCCCAATGGCAGCAGAGGGCCTCTCCCACCACCTCGCTCTTCCTAGCTCGTACTAGCCGCAGGATGGCTTGAGAGAGGAACAGCCGTTCTGGCTTGTGGCCATTCTTCTTCGCCAGTACTTCTTTCCACGCCTCGTACAAAGCACGTATCTCTGCGAAGAACACCGGCCCCTCGGCCAGCCCCACGTCCTCGCTAGCGATGACTTGGAGCCGGTACCAGACATACCGCCCGTACCCAGAACGATCTAGCTCGGCAGACCAGTAGAGCGCCTGCTCTTCTTCGCCTCGGCGGATCGACTTTTGTAGCGCACTCGCGACCTCGCCGAAGTCGTAGCCTCGGAACGTCGCAGGCATTTGGAAACGGCCCATTTCTTTCACCTTTCTCGGGTTGATTCATTTTGAGAATAAATCCCCCGACCGCGGTGTCAATAGGAGAAATGACCAGGTCACTACCTATATCTGCAACCGATTTGCAAATAAACGAGGTCCAAAATATTTGGCCAAATGTGAGGGGTATGAGCGGGTCCAGCAATGACGGGAGGGCTTCGACCCTCCGGTTACGAGTATTGCCCCAGCACTACGGCATTGACACCTGCGATGCTGACCTCGTGGCTGAGATAACTCGTCATCGTCAAGGCAAAATGATCCAGGCGATCTTCCAAGTACTGAAGGAGAACCCCGATGGGCTGCCCGCCCGCGAGGCCATCAAACAGGTCGAGACGATCCTGCCCCCCACGCCCTTTGAGAACGAGGAGTACGCAGACAGTCCTGGCGTGCGGCGTTACACCAAGGTTCTGCGCTTCACGACAGTCAGCTGCGTCAAGGCGGGCTGGCTGATCAAGCGGAAGGGCACCTGGATCGTTACACCTGAAGGGTTGGCGGCGGTTGAGAAATTCACCGATCCCGCGGATCTCATGAGGGAGTCCGTTCGTCTCTACCGACAGTGGCAAAAGGGCCAACCCGCCGTTGAAACCGAGGAAGAGAGCGAAAGTGTTGTCGAAGCGACGTCCGTGACCCTAGAAGAAGCCGACGAGACAGCGAGAGGAGAGATTCGGGAGTATCTGGCGAAGATGCCCCCGTTCGACGTGCAGGAGTTGGTAGCGGCACTATTGCGAGCGATGGGCTACCACGTCGCGTGGGTGGCGCCACCCGGACCCGATAAGGGTGTTGACATCGTCGCCTACACCGATCCGTTAGGTGCGAACGGACCACGGATCAAGGTGCAGGTCAAACGTCGAGCTGACAAGATTCGAGTCGAAGAGCTGCGAGCATTCTTTGCTGTGCTTGGGAATTCTGACATTGGGATTTTCGTTTGTATCGGTGGCTTCTCATCGGAAGCTCACTCCGAGGCGCGCCATCAAGAAACCCGAAGAATCTCACTACTCGGAGCCGACGAACTCGTCGACTTGTGGGTCGAGCACTATGACCGGATACCTGAATCAGCCAGGCAGTACCTACCGCTCAAACCGATTTACTATTTGGCTCTCACGTAACCAACAGCCATGGAAGGTCGCGCCAGCTCCGCCGCCACCGAAGCTGATTGGTCTTTCAAATCGGGGGTAGCGGGGATTACTTCGCCCTCGGGTTGGAGGCCGAGCTTGGCCAAAGAGTTCTCCGGGCGCCTCACCCCGCAGCAGCAGCCGAAAGTCCCCAAACTCTGACGACTAACGACGAGTTGTTGCCACCACTCAACAAGTTGGTGTGCTCCGGCGGAGACGCATGAGACGGCTTGTGAGGCCCCTGACCGCCCGAGAACTGAGGTGAGGGGAAAGGGAGGGGTGGCTCTCTGTAGTCGGATTGGTGTGCCCCTTGCCAAGGGAGGGCGAACGGGAGCATCTGCAGCCCGATCGTGCTCAACCCCGCCCGCTCAACTACTTCTCCAAGGCGGCTCTGGCTTGCTTTCGGATCTGAACGTTTCGTTGGTGCCGACCTCGGAGCCAACTCGGTTTGCTGGGCGGCCCCGGCGGCGCCGGTTCCCTCTTGACCTTGGGCGCGGCCCATGGCTGGATTTTCTGGCACCTGGGACACACAGTGGCCCGTTTCCCCGCCGACCGCTTCAACTTCTTGCGGCAAACGCGCAGCGGTCGTTCTCTCCAGCGAAGGTCTGCATGATTTGAGACACTCGTTCAGTGGGATGCTGTTCAGCCAGAGGAC
The DNA here is from genome assembly GCA_963714125.1 of uncultured Acidimicrobiaceae bacterium. Taxonomy (GTDB): domain Bacteria; phylum Actinomycetota; class Acidimicrobiia; order Acidimicrobiales; family UBA8190; genus CAWCAW01. Next base: position 219,961 of record OY970234.1, read on the forward strand.
AATCAACAGGCCGATCATGACAGCGAAGATCCAAACGATCACCGTCTCGATGCCACTCGTGGCAGACATCGCTCCCACTTGGTGCTATGGCCCTGAATACGCGGTTGACTGACCATAAACATTTTCAAATAGGAGACCAGGGTTCGAAACCTGGATCGTGGCCTGAGCGGCCTCGAAGTCAGCGTCTATTTTCTCAGCCACCGTTACTGCGTCACCGAAGGTGTTGAACCCGTTGGGATCGACTGAAATGTCGAACTCCCAGTTGCCAAGTTGCCAACCAAAATCGAGTTGGTCTCCCGAGAGAGCTTGCATACCGTGTCGTGCGTCTCGTGCATTGTCCCACGACATGATGTCGATTTCACCCAAGTTGTTAGCCTTGCCGCAACTGAGCGCGTTGGCGGGGCAAAGGCTCCAGTCCCCGGAGGGATTCCCACCTGGCAGGCTTGAATCGAGCGTGACCACACAGTCACCGCAGGATGAGTTACCGACGAGGTAGTTGAGCACAAACTGAACCATGTCTTGGCTGACATTGTTGTCCTGCGGGGTCGTAGTGAGAGGTGGCTCCGTGGTCGTTGGTATCGCGGTGGTCGTTGGTGCCTTGTTCGCGCTCGCAGGCGTTGATTTGCCGCTGCTTGCTCCACAGCCACCGAAGACCAGGGCACCGGTGGCAATTCCAGATACCAAGCGAATGTCCAATCGCAACATCGCTCCCCTTTGTGATACGCAACTGGCCAAGCGACCAAACTCGGAGCCTCAGAATATATGCTGTAGAGGTTTGATCTGCAACAGTGGATGTTTCCCTTGTGGGAACGGAGCCACTTCAGGTCGCCTTCGGACAAGTCATAAGGAAGCTTCGGTTGCGCGCCGGTTTGTCCCAAGAGGCGCTCTCCTTTCTCTGCGGACGACACCGCACGTACGTCTCACTAATCGAGCGTGGTAAGAACGCCCCATCGATAACCACGGTCTGGCTTCTGGCGCAGGCCCTTGAAGTACCCCCTTCGGCGCTTGTGCGACAGGTTGAGCAACGCATTGCACCAAGACGGTCGAAGCGCGCTTGAGCGGCCTGCTACCTCGCGCCGTGGACGATTAACGCTCCCTCCAGACACTGGCAAACTCCTATAGTCGACGCCAGAAGCCCGGACACGTTCTCTGGCCTCGGACACTTGGGAGGGATGTTTGGGATCGACATGCCCGATCCCCTTCCCCGACCACAGTCGAATTCGGACGCCGAGTCCGTGCCCTACGCATCAAGAAGCATCTGAGCCAGGAGGTGCCCTAGCTCAAAATGCTGGCGTCCATTGGACGTTCGTAGGGCAGTGCGAACGGGGGATGGGGAACATCTCACTCCACAACATCTGCAAGCTTGCGGCTCGCCTCGGGGTGAGTCCTGGCGTGCTCGTATGGGCCTTCCGCCACCACCGGCATAGCCCCAGTCTCGGGACAGAGACTCAGGCTGGGATCAGAACGCCCGAAGCTTGGCAAACGGGCGGGAGGAAAGGTCGGTCGGTGGGTGGGTGGGGCCGACCCCCACACACCTTGACATGCAGGTTCAATTCTGCGGGTTAGGTCGATTGCCAAGCGCCATTATGGTCGCCCTCTTTCAGGCGCCGCTTGGGCTGATTCCTCTTTGTGGCTTGGCTCCCGCGGGAACGTCAGAGACGTTTGGGGTGGGTCCTGATTTTGGAGAGCTGCCCCCCATCGCTTAGCGGGTGCCTCGCAACGCTCAATGACATAACGTTTAGACATGGGAATTCAGCGGGGTCCGATCGAGGAGCTACGTGCCAGCTACAAGGCGGAGTTTCTTGCAGAATCGGCAAACCAACTGCTAGCGATGAGGAGGAGCGCGGCAAAGTTGGCCCTCTACGACCTCCTACTCGATGGCGAGAATCCGCGCCTTGTTGAGGAGAAGTACGACACCGAGCTGTTTGACATGCGCGACCCGCATGGCGGCTGGTCGGTTCTACATGTCCAGGGTTATCTCGTCTTCTACCGAGAGTTGGAATCGCATTTGCAACCTATGTTCGATGGAGCCGTAATCCTCGTGTCCTGGATCGGCCCAGTCGGCGACGCTACTGAACTCAGGTAGCCATCAGATCCCGGTCCGCTTCGGTAGCCACCTTTGCTGCCGAAACTGTTCCACCGTTCATCAAAGCCTGCTCCGCAAGAGACATGCTGTCCCTTATATCGGATCGATTCGCCACAAGTTGATCAACGACGTTTCGCATTTCAACTGGTGTAAGTGCGGCAACGATCTTCCCATGGCGAGTGACAAAAACCGAGCGCCCACGAGCTTCAACCGCCTTTAGGACCTGAGTGGTGTGATGAGAGAGATCGCGAACAGAGACGATCCCCTCCTCAAGAACTCCCTCTTCATCCCACTCCTCGGCATTCGTAGACATGACAGTTAACTCCTTTAGCCAGAACAGCCGCCGCTGCTTGGTCTTACAATTGTCGTCACAAGCGTTATACCCTTGTCGACAGAAGTCAAGGACCCCTTGACCACAATTATCCGTCCGTTGATCTGAGCAAGATTTGGACCCAGCTAGACCCGAGGTGGCAAAGTGCCAGGTCAATCCACTGAGCAAGCCCAATTCGGGGGGCTTACCGCCGCCACCCAAGTGCTCCGGGAAACGACGAAGTGGATTCTGGCCATTGGGGCAGGCCTCGCTTCCGTGCTTATCGCAGGCCTCAGGCTCAACCAGCTGGGCCACCTCGAAAATGATCCTCTGATACTTGCGTTGGCAATCGCAAGCGCCGTTGTTGGGATTGGCGCAGTGGCGCTTGTCGTTTTTGCTGCGGCAGCGGTTCTTACCAACCACTTCGCGACCCTCAGAGAGATCGTTGAAAGGGGGCAGGGGGCAGAAAGACGCGTTCCAGAGTTGCCTGCAGAGGTAACTGACGCTCTTACTAAGTCGATAGAGCGAGAACGCGACATTCTTTACCAGGGCATCGCTTCGGATCTGACCGATCTCTTCAGTCAGGTGACCGAGGTGAACGCCGCAGTCCTCAACCCGCGAATAACCGGCATCCCTCTCACTGGGCAAGTTGAGTCGGAGTTGGGCAAACGTGCCGCAGCTCTGAACGCGGCGGCCGAGCGAGTTGTCACTTACGCTGAACACTGGACGACGACCCGAGCCTGGCAACGACTGTTGAAGGTTCTTTCGGGCGGCGGCATTGCATTGGTGGTGGGGGTCGTGCTCTTCACTGTTTGTGTCAACCGACCCCAGGACGCGACCTTGACTGTTAGCCGCCCGGAGGCGGTGACAGTCTTTTTCACCGGGGCGGGCAGGGTGTGGGCACAACGAACACTGAAGTGCGATCCCGAAGTAGCGACTCTGAACGCAGTCGTCGTCGGCGGCAACCTTGACAGACCAATACTTGCCTCCCCTCAGCAAGGATCCTGCATCGCTATTGAGTTCATTCTGGATCCCAGTATGGGGACTGCAGTTCCGAGGTCTTGACTGTCCGTGCATGTTCTCCGACCCATCTCGCGCCAGCAAACGGGGAAACCCGGCTCGCCACTAGCGGGCCGGGTTCCGCCCTCCCTTTCACCTCGCTTGCGCTGTGTCGATGGGCAGCCCTCCCTTCTGCTGACTGTTTTGTAATCACAAATGTAGTCATAACTGTGCCCACAAGTCAAGGCTGGGGAAGGTGCTTTTCCATTTCCGAGAGACATCTAGAGCGAGAAAGCCTGAGGCTGGTTGCCCCGCATATACCAGCGGCTCAAACAGCTCAGCCGTTCCGCGGCCTGACGTCCAAGAGGGATCGGCCATGCTCGCCGGTCCCTGGTAGTCGTGCTGGGGCCACGCCGGGACGTGAGGGTTCGCGAACAGGCTCCCCCTCCTCCCGGATTGCCACGGAAAGTGAGGGTTACCTGTGATTGGAGATTGCCAGCCCTGTGGCTCTTATGGCAACCGGGGTTGCCGCTCAAGGTGATATTCGGGCAAACCTGCCGGTCACCGACCGCGATATTCCTCAACCGTGGCCCACTCGGGCCGATAGATCGTCCATGGCTCCGCACAAGCAAAAGCCTCTTTTCGATCCTCCTGGGCAACTGTTCTACGGAGACAATCTTCCGGTCCTCAGGGACAAGATTGACGGTGAAAGCGTGGATTTGATCTACCTGGACCCGCCGTTCAACTCCAAGGCCACCTACAACGTCTTATATGAGTCACGCGCTGGTGAGAAGTCGCAGGCGCAGATTCATGCGTTTGAGGACACATGGAAGTGGGGTCCTGAGATCGAAGAGGAATACCAACGGCTGACCACGACCGCGTTCCCGATTCAAGTCACTACGTTTCTGCGTGCCATGCGAACCGTGCTCAATTCAAGCGACATGTGTCATTTGCCAGTCCGATGGGACCACCCCGTTGCCAGCAACATGGGACCACCTCGCGTCCACTTCAGCCGGCTGACGTGATGATCCCGGCGGCCGGCGCCGGGTGTCAAACGCGCCGGCGCCGAGGCCTCGGCGGTCGGGGGTCGGTCGGATCCCCGCCGATGACCGGCTTCTCGTGCTGGCGGTAGGACTCACCCTCGATGATGAGCTCCCACGCCGCGCTCTTGAGCCGGTCGACGGCCGACTGGGCCAGCAGCGGATCGGCCATGACCGCCAGCCATTCGCTCGGATCTCGGTTGGACGTCAGAACGGTGGCGCCCACGTGGTGCCGTTCGACGCACAGTTCGTAGATGTCGGCCGTCTCCGTTGCGTCCAGGGCGGTGAGGGCGAAGTCGTCGATGATCAAGAGGTCGACACCGATGAGCTTGCGCATCTCGACATCGAAGCTGGCGTCGAGGCGTGTTGCCTTCAGTCGCTTGTGCAGCTTGTCGGCCCGTTCGAAGTGCACGCTGATGCGCCGGCGACAAGCGATGTGACCGAGGGCGGTGGCCATGAAGGTCTTGCCCACGCCGACCGGCCCCAGGATGAAGGCGTTGCGGGCTTGGTCGACGAAGCGCATGGAGACGAGCTCGGACCACACGGCTCTGTCGTAGGTGATTTTGGCCTCGTCGTCCCAAGCCTCGAGCACCATGTGCGGGTCGAGCCGGGCCGCTTTGGCCCGACGCCCGGCCGAATCGCCGTCGCGCCGGGTGACCTCGTCGCAGAACAACTGCTCCAGGAACTCGACGTGGGCCAGGTTGTGGCTCTTGGCCAGGGCCAGACGCTCGGGCAGGGTGTCGATGAGCTGGCCCAGGCGCAGCTTGCGCATGAGGACCTTCAACTCCGGCGACACGGTGGGAGTCGGTGCGCTCATCGTCGGGCCTCGGTCATCGACGAGAACTCCGACGCGTCACGGGCGAAGCGTCCCTGGATGACGATCGTGTCCGGCCGGGCGTCGGGCTCGGTGGATTCCCGGGCCCGCTCGAGCATGCGCGACACCAGGTTCACGTCCAGTGCCTCGGCCTCGAGCGCCCGACGACAGGCCTCGTCGACGCGCCTCGCCCCCCACTTCTTCACCAGTCCCAGCAGCCGGTAGACCTGGCGCATGCGGGTCCACGGCAGCGGCGTGTCGAGGATGGCGGCGGCGTAAGCGCCGATGGCGTCGCCGTGCTCGGCCGCCATGCGCCCGAGCCGGTCGATGTCCCGGGTGGCGTAGATCTCTTTGCCTTGTGGCATGTCGGCTGGGTCGGTGTTGCGCCCACCGGGGGGTTTGCGGGGATGGACCTTCACCAACTCGCCCCGCAGGTAGAACTTCACCACAGCCGAGTCGCACCGGGCCCGCAGTGTTCGTCCCACCAACGTGTGATGGACGCTGTAGAGCGCCTTGGCCACCTCGCAGTGGAAGTCACGATGGACCTTGGGGTCCGACCACTTCGGCGTGTCGAAGGGCGCAGCCGGCCGGGCGAGAAGCAGCGGTTGCTCTTCGACCCTGAACGCCTCGAGGGGTCGACACTGCGTCGTGCCGTGGATGCGCATGCCGGCCGTGGTGCTGCACCATGTCTCGCCCCGGGCCCGACAATCAACGATGTCGACGAAGGTCTCGCCGGCGAAGAAGTTCTTCTGGACGTATTGCACGACCCGTTCCACCCGTGGTTTGTCGGTCGGGGTCCGCACCCGCGCCGCGTCGATGACAAAGCCCCTCGACTGGGCGTACTCGAGGAACACGTCGTTGAACCGGGGGGCGGTGTTCTCGGCTTCGATGACGATCGACTTCATGTTGTCGGGGATGACCACCGGGAACACCCCGCCGAAGTAGCCCCAGGCCGCCTCGAAGCCCCGGATCACCTCCTCGGTCGTTTGGGAGAAGGTCGGCCACACGAACTGGTGACGGCTGAAGACGGCGGTGAAGATGAGCCCCTGGCACACGCGTCTTCTGTCCCCGTCGGCCACGAATCCGAGCCGGCCGAAGTCCACCTGGAGTTCGACTCCCGGCGGTGGGTCGTCGACGCGGACCGTGACCGTGCGCCGGCCCGCCCCACACCGATCGACGGCGAAGCGGGCCAGGGTGCGGGGCGGGACGACGACACCGTTGCGCTCGAGCAGGATCCCGATCTTGGTCACGGTGAGGTCCTGCTTCACCCACGCCGTGATCTGCTGCTCGTGATTGAGCAGTGACCGCCATGCCTCGCCGTGACCGTCGGGCCGGTGCGGGCGCACCCGCTCGACCAGTTGGCCGATCAGTTCGTCGGTGAGCTGCTCCTCCCCGCCGCAGCGCTCGAGACCGAGCTCCAGTGCGGCGGCGATGTAGCGCCGGGCCGTCTTGCGATCGACGCCCACCCCCTGGGCGACGGTGCGTTCGCCCTCACCCCGCAGCCACCGCCTGAGCGCCTCTTTGATCTGGACCACCGTGACCTCCCTGAACGCCATGGGGCCTCCTCCGCATCGGCATCGGAGGCCCAGCCGAATGTCTGTTCGGCCGGCAGAGGTGGACCCTCAGGGTGGTCCCATAACTGGCAAACGGGGTGGTCCCATGCCACTGGCAAAACCTGCGGCTAGCTGGTCCCATGTGGCTGGCAAACGACAACATGATGTCCTACCTGGTAATGATGGCTCCTCGCCTTGTGGAATTACGACGAGTGATAAAGGCTGATGGCAGCATCTACCTGCACTGCGACTCGACGGCGAGCCACTATCTCAAGTTACTCATGGATGCCGTGTTCGGCCCTCCGGGTTTTCAGAACGAAATTATCTGGCAACGTACCGCTGTGAAGGGCGATGCTCGCCGCAAGTTCGGGAGTGTGCATGACGTCCTACTCCTGTACAGCAAGACGGAGGATTACTTCTTTAATTCGGTCTATCGGTTGCAAGACGACGAATACCGAGGCCGGTTTCGACTCGATGATCACGATGGCCGAGGCTTATATCGGATTGCTCCGCTTGATAGTCCGAACCCCCGTCCAAACCTGACATACGAGTACAAAGGCTATCAACCTCCTGCAAAGGGTTGGCGTGTGAGTTTGGATCTGATGCAGAAGCTCGATGCCGAAGGTCGCTTGGCATTCCCAAAAAGTGACACTGGCAGAATCGGCCGCAAGCATTATCTTTCAGAACAGAAGGGCGCCAAAGTTACGGACGTCTGGGTCGACATTCCTCCCCTGCAAGCGGCAAGCGCTGAAAAGCTGCACTACCCAACTCAAAAGCCCCTGGCGCTGCTTGAACGCATCGTCCTCGCCTCAAGTAGCGAAGGGGACGTTGTGCTAGATCCGTTCTGTGGGTGCGGAACGACCGTCGATGCAGCGCAGGCTCTCGGTCGCCGTTGGATAGGCATCGACATCGCATACCTTGCGATCGACGTCATCAAGACGCGGCTTGAACATCGCTACGGGGAAGCAACGTGTGCTGAGTTTTATACCGATGGGATACCGGAGGATGTTGAAGGTGCGAAAGCGCTTTTCACCCGCAACGCGTTCGACTTTGAGACGTGGGCGGTTTCGCTCGTGAAGGGCCAGCCCAACGAAAAGCAAGTTGGGGACAAGGGCGTCGATGGTCGCATAAGCTTTGACGCTGGCCTCGATCGGGCCGGTATCGCTGTTGTATCGGTCAAGGGGGGTAAGCAGGTTAATCCAAGCATGGTGCAGGCCCTCGTCGGAGCGATGAAACAAGCGGACGCTCAGATGGGGGTTTTTGTATGCATGACGAAGCCAACACCTGGCATGAAAGAGGTAGCAGCACAAAGCGGCACCTACAAACATCTCCCAAGTGGAAATCAGTACCCCCGGATTCAACTCATCACAATCGGTGAACTGCTATCGGGGACACGACCCAAGATGCCGACGGTGATCCTTCCTTATATCAAGACGACGCCCAGGCCTCACCTGAGTGCGGTCAAAACACCCAAGGCCGACACAGAGACCCCGGCATCTGCGCCCAAGCAGCCCGCGGCCACCCCCCATCGCCGAGCGGGCGCCAAGGCGGCTGGGTGATGATGGAACTAGAGCTTGCGCTACCAGGATACACCTGTGCAACCGTCACACCCTCCTGCGATATTGAGGGCATGACAACGCTGCTTGCCCTGGCCAACTCGGTAAATCTCAGCCGCGCCTTGGTGGAATTACCGCTCGATCAGCCTCAGTCGTCAATATGGAAAACGTCCTCTTCATCACCATCAGGATTGTCAGGAAGAGATGGGTCAAGACAATTGTCAACACAACCGTAAGCCACATCGGCTCGGTACGAATCGTCGAGGAGAGCTGCGCCACGCTCGGAACCGTGGCGATTCGTGTCGCACGGACGAATAGTCCACTGACCAAAAAGGCCACTGCGAGAAGTGAAACGAGGATGCTGTACGCAACATTGGCGCTTATTTCCTTCAATGATTCGACACGCTGCATTGTTCGTTTTGATGGGTTGCCTTCATCTTCGGTCCGGCCTGAAGCGTCTGCCGCTTGTTGTAGCAAGAGGATCAGCAACGCAAACAACAGTCCCCCGAAAAGCGCGATGCCACTGAGAAGCGAGCCGACATCGGAAATGAGAAGACCTTCTTGCCAAACGATGCCGCCGACAATTAAAGGAAGCCCGACGAATCCCACAACGTCCCAACGGTAGAGACGTCTTGCACCCCTGGCGCGAAAGTCGTACAGCGTGGCGTAGTGAGCGACGATAATTCTGCGAACATCAATCTTGGCAAAGATGTTCAGCATTCGTCGTTTCGCTTTCTACCCTTAGTCGAGCAACGCCACGTACCGTACCATTTGGCTGTATAACGACTCCATGTTGGGGTGTCCGTCGGGGTCGATCTTTAGGTGCTCGGAAATCTCATATCCCGGTCGTGCCATTTGTCCACCATCAAGACGCATCGTGTGGCGCTTGCCGTCCTCTTCTACCGTCACGGTGATGTGATCGTAAGTGAGATTCTGAAAAACTAAGAGCGACTTCACATCAATTTTGTTGTCGAGTACGTCGAGAATGCTCTGTTTCCGAAGCGGATTGCCTCGCTGGGGTGGTGTAATGATCGTCTTAACGTGAGCAACTTCCCTTCGGGAAATCCACGTGTCTTTCGCGTCAAACACATCCGAAGGCATTACGTGTTTAGCCAGCGTCACTTGTGTTAGCGGCTGCTCGCGCAAGAGATTCGCATACCAGTCAGACGGGAAGCAGGGCTGACAGTCCAAAGTGAAGAGATTACCGGTCCGGTCTCGGAACCAATTATCGAACTCCATCCACATGCGACTCTTGATTCCGTGGAGGCCGTGCATGTGGAGGATGAGGTAGCCCTTGGTACTGGTGCCTGGCACGTGGAGCAACGCCAACGTCGGATAGTGGGCAACGTGTTTCACTAGGCGCTTGAAAAGCGGATCCGTATCGTCGCCTTGGTCCGGATCGTATATGTCGTTACGGATACCACGGTCACCGGCGAGAAACTTGGCGGCCACTCCGACCTGTGTTGCCGACTTTACTTTGCCCGTTACCTGCTTCTTGAAAATGTCTACGACGCGAACAACCGAACCCGTGCTCGCGAGGACGTCTTCGTCTTCCTCTTCCTGGGTCTGAGGCACCCCCCAGGTGACCCCCTTATAGGTCTCGACGAAATCCTCAAAGAGGGACAGCAGGTCGGTTCCCTCGCCGTCGAAGTTTGCGAACGGGACCGCATCGTGGGAGTACTTCTTGCGGATCTGAAGCGCGTACGCATAGAGAACGTGTCGCACCCTCAGACCCCTCCCATGAGTCCAACGCCCGAAGATGGGGACTCTAGCCGCTCTCGGCAACACCCCTTGCGGACACCCTAAGCGTGCGTTACTCAGGACTCTGTCGCCTCATCCTGTCTGTGGTGGGGTCCTCGTTCTCTTCGTGGCTCCGGATCGGGACAGGGCACCCATCAACCGTGTAGGACCTCGGCGGGATCAGTGTCGGAGGGCAGCGGGAACCGCTCGACAAGATCCGGACGCCGTCGGCGGTGGGATTGGCGGGCACCTGACCACCAAGCGCGGGAGTCTGGCCGGGACCCCGGAAGGGGTCCTCACCTGGGGGCCTCCTTTGCGAACGCACTCGCCCCGCCTCGGTCCCGAAGGCCAGATGAGTGCTGCCTTCTCGCCGCTTCACCCTCGTATGCTTCGCGGGCCGACGTAACATGCCCTCCGTGTGCCCCAAGCCCAGGTCAACAAGGGTCACTGTCGGGGGTTCAGGTGTAACCCGAAGGTCGAAGTCATCAGCTATACATCCAAATCACCAGGTCAGCGCTCCGGCTCCGACTCGATTCCCAAGCTGAGAACGGGAGTTCGATTCTCCTCGCCCGCTCCACGTCGAGGCCCTGGTCAGATGCCAGTGGGGGTCCCCGCGAAGGTCGGGTGCCCTGACGTCGGCGATCACCATGAGGACCTCGGGCGCGACCGACACCGTGCGCCCGCCCTGTCCAACGGTGCCCAGGTCACGAAGCCACCCACGCCTTTCGATGCCGCGCAGAATGTTAAGGGCACCCGGTTGGGTCACGCCTAGCTCCGTTTGCACGTTGCGGACGGTGGTTGGGGCCCACAAGGTCCATCATTTCTTCGAAGTCACATCAAGGAGGCAGTCGTGCCTGAGCGAGTCGGAAACGTGCTGTCCTGGGGCAGCGATCTAGAGGACGAGACCATCGAGCAGGCCGCCAAGGCCAGTCGGCTCCCATTCGTAAAGGGTCATCTGGCCCTGATGCCCGATGCCCACGTTGGGATGGGAGCCACCATCGGGTCGGTGATTCCGACCCAGGGCGCCATCATCCCGTCCGCGGTCGGAGTGGACATCGGGTGCGGCATGATCGCCGCCGAGACGAGCCTGACCTCGGATCAGCTTCCCGATGACTTCGACCGTTTTTTGGTGCGTGTGGAGCGGGCCGTCCCCGCCGGCCTCGGGCAGGGCCATGGCTCTGCCAAGCACCCCGAGCGCAGAGCACTCACCGTTGAAGTGCCGCCGTACACCGGTGCGTCGCCTCTGACTACGAAGCAGATAGGCAAGATCACTGACCAGTTCGGCTCGCTGGGCTCGGGTAACCACTTCGTGGAGATCTGCGTCGATGAACGGGGCCAGGTATGGGTGGTGCTTCATTCGGGGAGCCGCGGCATTGGGAATCAGCTGGCAACGCAACACATCGAGGCGGCCAAAGGCTTGATGAAGAAGATGTTCATTTCGCTGGAGGACCCCGACCTGGCCTATTTGGCCGAGAACACTCCAGAGTTCGATGCGTACATTGCCGACATGCTTTGGGCTCAGGAGTACGCCCGGGCAAACCGAGAAGCAATGGTGGACGCTGTGCTTTGCGAACTGTGGGATTTTTGCGATTCGAGCGCTCGCGAGCTGCGACGGATCAACTGTCATCACAACTACACCGAACGTGAGCACCATCACGGCCACAACGTCTGGCTGACCCGCAAAGGCGCCATCCGGGCCCGTCGGGATGACTTCGGTGTCATTCCAGGCTCGATGGGGACGTCGACGTACATCGTCCGTGGCCTCGGAAACCCAGCCAGCTATGAATCCTGCTCACACGGCGCCGGCCGCCGTATGAGTCGGTCACGAGCACGGCGTGAGATTCCTCTGGAGGAGTTCGTCGCCTCAATGGGCAAACGAGATTGGCAGATGGGCAAAGCGGACCAACTGCTGGACGAAGCTCCTCAGGCGTACAAGGACATCAACCAGGTGATGTCAGATCAGGCTGACCTTGTCACGGTCGTGCACACGCTGAATCAGATCCTTAATTACAAAGGAACGACGTGACGGCCACCAGGCGGATGCATGCCTGACTGCAGGGTGGGTCAGCTGATGGTCAGAGGGATGGTGGCCTCCACCGTTGTCTTGGTAATCACCCTCCTATTGCCGTCAAACGTCGTGACCTTTTCCGTCACCTTGATCGTGATCGAGCTCTGACCTGCCCTCAACCTGGTACTCGGCGTCCCCGACAGCGCCCCCGACGTTCTGGAAATCCTGAGCCCCCTGGGCATGCTGACCTTTCCCCACTTCAATGTGGTGGAGTACGGGTTGGCGCTGACTGCTTCGCCGGCGGCCTGCAGGGTGAGCGGCCCATAGGCGACACCCGGAATGGCCGAGGGAACCGACGCAGTGGAGATACCGAAGGACAAGATGTTCCACGTGAAGTCCACCGTTCCGGCGTGACCTTGGGAGTCAGTGGCAGTGAGCGCCACCGCGCAGCCACACGGCGTCGTAGGGGTACCGGTAATCGTGCCCGTGGTGGGTGCGAGGGAAAGGCCGGCCGGCAGCCCGGTGGCCGACCAGTGGACCGGGAGGATGCCGTTGGATGCAGCGTTCGTCAGAGCGGCGATAGGTGCGTTCACGTAGTCGGACTGGACGCCTGGATTGGTCACCCCCACCATCGTGCAGGCAGTTACGGACGTGGACCCAGAGTTCGGGTTGAACGTACCCGCCGGGCAGGTGGTCGGGGCGGTTGCTCCGGTTACGGCCACGTAGGTGTTGGGCGGAGCCGGTGTACACGCGGTGGCGCCGGACGAGGCGCTGTATGCGCCGGCGGGACACCGTACGGAGGTTGCGTTCCCCGGCCCGGAGTCAAAAGAACCGGCAGGCGCAGGCGTACACGCCGTTTCGCCAATCGAACCATCGGTGTCGGAGCCGGCCGCGCAAGGCGTAGAGATGGCGCTTCCGGGTCCCGCGTCGTAGGAACCGGCAGGTGCGGGCGTACACGCGCTGGCGCCGCTCGCTGCGGCGGTGTCAGTGCCGGCCGCGCACAGCGCAGAGGTCGCATTGCCTGTTCCAGAGTCATAGGAACCGGCCGGGGCGGGCGTACAGGCGGTGGCACCGCTCGACCCATCGGTGTCGGAGCCGGCTGCGCAAGGCGTCGAGATGGCGCTTCCGGGTCCCGCGTCGTAGGAACCGGCGGGTGCGGGCGTACACGCCGAAGCGCCGCTTGCTCCATCGGTATCGGAGCCCGCCACGCATAACAGCGCTGTCGCGCTACCAGGTCCCGCGTCGTAGGAACCGGCGGGTGCGGGTGTACACGCGCTGGCGCCACTCGCTCCGGCGGTGTCAGTGCCGGCCGCGCACAACGCAGAGGTCGCATTGCCTGTTCCAGAGTCATAGGAACCGGCGGGCGCGGGTGTGCACGCCGTCGCTCCGCTCACTCCGGCGGTGTCGGAGCCCGCTGCGCAAGGCGTCGAGGCCGCGTTTCCTGTCCCGGAGTCATAGGAACCAGCGGGCGCGGGTGTGCACGCCGTCGCTCCGCTCACGCCGGCTGTGTCGGAGCCGGCTGCGCAAGGCGTGGCCGACGGATTGCCGGTCCCGGCGTAAGAACCGGCGGGAGCGGAAAGGCAGGCGGCGACCGAGGTTGATCCGGTCGAAGGGTTGTAGGTCCCCCCGGGGCACGGCGTGGGCGCGGAGTTACCGGTCCCGGCGTCATAGAAACCGGCCACAGCGGTCGCGCAGGCGGAGGAACTGGTTGACCCCGTGTTCGAGTTGAATGTGCCCGCCGGGCAGTTGGTAGCGGATGTCGCCCCGGTGGTGGACACGTAGGTACCGGTCGGAGCCGCAAGGCAGCTCGTCTGGCCTGACTGGTTCTGGTAGGCGCCGTCGGCACAGCTGCTGGCCGATGTGGCCCCCGACGCACCGACGTATTGCCCGGCAGATGCGGCCGTACACGGCGTTCCCCCGGTGGCGCTGTAGTAACCGGGCGTGCAAAGAGCGGCAACGACGAAGACGGTCTGCTGGACAGTGGTCGCGGAGGCGTAGTTGGCGTCACCGGCTTGGTTGGCATCGATGACGCAGGTGCCTACCGCCGTGAACTGCACCATCCCGCTGTTCAGGGTGCACCCGGTCGAACTGCCATCCAAAGAGATCACCACCGGGCTGGTGGATCCTCCGCTTGAGGCCGTCGGGGTGTAGCTGGATCCACCCAGCACCACCGGAGTCGGGTTGGTCGACGTGAAGGCCACGACGTCAGGCGACTCCACCGCGATCTCGGTCACCGAGAGGCTGTCGGAATTCGTCACCCAGACGTGGGTGCCGTCCGACGAGACGCCTAAGGGGGCGTAGCCCACGGCGATGGTCTGGTAGATGGCCCCCGTCGAGGCGGTGAGCTCGGTGACCGTGTCGTTCCCTTCATCCACCCAGACGTGGGTGCCATCCGATGAGATGCCATAGGGCGCGCTGGGCATGGAGAGGGTCTGGACGACCGCCCCCGTGGAGGCGGCGAGCTCGGTGACCGTGTGGCTTACATTGTTTCCCACCCAAACGTCGGTGCCATCCGACGAGATGCCTCGGGGTTCGCTGCCCACGGAGATGGTCTGCACGACCGCCCCAGTGGAGGCGGCGAGCTCGGTGACCGTGTTGCTGTTTGCGTTCGCCACCCAGACGTGCGTACCGTCCGACGAAACGTTCCAGGGTTCGCTGCCCACGGAGATGGTCTGCACGACCACCCCAGTGGAGGCGGCGAGCTCGGTGACCGTGGTGCTATTTGTGTTCGCCACCCAGACGTGGGTGCCATCCGATGAGACTCCTTCGGGCCCGCTACCCACGGAGATAGTCCTCACGACATTCCCGGTTGAGGCGGCGAGCTCGGTGACCGTGTTGCTGTTTGCGTTCGCCACCCAGACGTGGGTGCCATCCGATGAGATGCCGGCGGGAAAGCTGCCCACAGAGATGGTTCTGACCACCGCCCCGGTTGCCGTATTGAGCTCGGTGACCGAGTTGTCGGAAGCGTTCGCCACCCAGACGTGGGTGCCATCCGATGAAACCCCGTAGGGCAGAAGGCCCACACTGATGGTCCGGACGACTGTGGCGGCCCGGGCAGGCAACGGCGTACCGATCACCGAGGCGGCAGCCGCACCTCCAACCACCAGTGACCCGGCCAGTGCACCTCGCAGCCACCGTTTTGTCGCCACGGGCATGGGGCGGTTGGTTACGGTCGGCGGCCGCATGGGTGTTCCCCCCTGTATATGGCCTCCATCGAGCTGGAGACATTGATGGCTGGTGACCATAGGTGCAAAGAGGCATTGACGCATCGTCGAATTTTGGGAATGTCGTGGAAACGTCAGACGCTGAGCGGTCCTTCGATCACAAGAGGTGCTGTTCTGCAATCGCGGGAACTAGGGTGACGCAACACCATCTCGCAATGGTCGCTGACGGCGACCTCACGATTGCCATATCGCCGCTACAGCGCATGCGTATTCGTCAGCTTCAAATGCGCAAGTTGTCCTCTGACGGTGGTCACCAGCGCAGGCGGCACGCCATCTGTCTCATCGCGGGCAGCGGCGATGGCTTCTTCCGCTCTGCCAAGGAGATCGTCAATGACATGAGTAACCAAACGACTCCCCATACCCCACCGCATTGCTTCGTTGACGATCCGATCTGTAGTCAATCGATCGGTGCGCCTGACATCATCGATGTACATGGCCAAACGATCGTCTCCATAGTGCAGGGTGCAGAGGACGTCGTACAACGGACTGAGACGTAACGCACCAGAACGCTCGTGAAGAAGCGAGAAATTCTTCGCATGAGCATCGCCGTTGCCGACGATGACGTTGACGACAACCGCTGCGAGTAACCGCTCGAGCGAGTCTCGTACCGCCACCGTGGCGAGAATGCCGGCGATCCGAGCCAATGACGGACCTCCGTCTTCTTGATGCTTGGTGTCGGGAGGAATACCAACCGCCTGGCAAAAGTCCTCTTGATGGGTCCGCTCCACTCCACCGTCTGCACTGACATCTCGGTCATACCGTTCGACGACGATGACTTTGCGGCCAGCGAGTTCCTCCGTCTCGACGTTGGCGACATCGAGGCCCAGATGCTTGGCGACGCGCATGCAAAACGCCTCGTTCTCGACCGACATGGGGAACCGAGCGACTTCGGGCTTGAGGATGTGGGTGGATGGCGTGCCGTCCACTGGCCGGCCCCACCGGCCATTGGCCATACGCGTCAGCACAAGCTTCTCTTGCACGCCCGCCAACGAAACACGCACTCGTCCGCCAGCACCTAGCGGAGCGCTCCGGAGATTGCCGACGAGATCGGAGGTCTCGTCAGTAGTCAATGGTTCCGCTGTCGCGGTGGTCGCAACGGGAGGAGGTGGATCGTCGGCGGGCTGAACGACGACAGCTCCGGCGCAGTCTCGCCCGAGGGAACGAATGAGACCGAACGTGTCGTTGGGTGATTCCCCGACGTCGCGGGCGATGTTCGTTCTCGCATCGCCTTCGGGAAGGAGCCCGTCGAGGTACGAGCGAACGACTCCCTGCGGATACGTGCGTGGTGCGACGGGCAAGGCGAGGGTGAGCAAAGGGGTACCGAGCTCGTAACGATCGAGGGCGGTTGCGGTATAAGTGAGGCGAGGCCCGCGACGATCATTGCCAATAGTGGCAACGTGGTCCCCGTACAGCCAGACCGCCAACTCCTCGGCCACCTACCACTCAGCCTTGTCGAGAGTTATCCGGACACCTAGTCGCCTGAGAACCCGGAGAATCCTGATGAGCTGTTCGGTCTCCTTCCCGTTCTCCAGTTCCGAGAGGTAACTCCGCTGCAAACCGGTGGCCTCAGCCAGTTCGGCTTGGGTCAAACCTGCTTCGGTCCGGTAGTGCCTGATGGCATCGCCCAACGAGTCGGCGGTGTAGATGCGGTAGGAGTGCCCTGTCGGCATATCCCGACAATCATAGCATGTCTGGATATACCGACATCAGACATATGCCGAGATATCCGGACATAGCTCGGCCCGTCGGCATATCCCGACATAGGCCGCGAGACCCCCTCTGAGAAATCGCCGCGTTACACGCTCCGCCTAGCGTGATGACCGCCCTTGGATCACACCGTGATCCCCCCGTACCGCAGCCTCCAGATGGAGCTGATGCGGTCGCTCGCCTCACCTCGAGGCCTCTGCACTCTTCGCCCGCAGCATCGTCCTGCGGTCGCACGCCTTTTTGGAGTAACCAGACATGACTGCATTAACCAACCGCTCGGAGCTCCTGACCCAACTGACCGACGGGGTCAGAGGTCTCACGACGTCCGACGAGTGGCGGCGATACCTCGACTTCCAGGGTCGTTTCCACCATTACAGCTACAGCAACGTGCTCCTCATCGCAGTCCAGAACAGCGAGGCAACTCGGGTAGCGGGCTTCAACACCTGGCGAAAACTCGAGCGCTTCGTCCGCAAGGGAGAAAAGGCCATATGGATTCTGGCCCCCATGGTTTACAAGGATGCCGACGCTCGGACCGGAGAAACCGACACGGTCATTCGAGGCTTCAAGTTCGTTCCTGTTTTCGACGTATCGCAAACGGAAGGTGAAGAACTCCCGTCCATTTGCCATCGACTTGAAGGAGACGATCCGGGGGGCCTCTACGACGAGCTCCTGACCATGGCGCAGTCCATCGGCTTCACGGTGGAGGACTACGACTTTGCGGGAAGCACAAATGGTGACTGCTCCCATGCGCGTCGCCGCATCCGCATCAGGACAGGCAACTCCGCCGCTCAGCGCGTGAAGACACTCACACACGAGATTTCCCACGCCATGCTCCATAACCACTTTCAAGATCGAGCCGTTGCTGAACTAGAGGCTGAGTCGGTTGCCTTCGTCGTCTGTCAGGCACTTGGCTTGGATTCGGGGGACTACTCCTTCGGGTACGTGGCGACTTGGGCCGGTGGAGGCGAACACGCCATTGCCGGGATCAAAGCATCGTGCGAGCGGATCCAGAGGTGTGCCGCCTCGATCCTCCAAGCCTTCGAACCTGACCCCCAGGAGATAACGGCGGCGTGACCGCCGCCCGATTCAGTCCGACCAGCCCGATTGGCAGTATCCGTTGCGCAACCGTGAACCCAAAGGTCCACCTGAGGACCTCCAAAACCTCATCCCCATTTGGAAGGGCTCTCTCCGAGCTCAGAACCGCAGTCCCAGAACGATCAAATCGTATGGGGAGACTGTCCGCCTCCTGGCGGACTTTCTGGAGACACATGACCTCTCCACGGCGGTGACCGACCTAAAGCAGGAGCATCTCGAGCTCTTCATCAGCGACCAGTTGGAACGTTGGCGTCCTGGGACTGCCGCGGTTCGATTTCGCTCGCTCAAGCCATTCTTCAAATGGCTCGGCGACAGGGGGCTGATTTCCATCTCGCCCATGGCGACTATGAAGGCTCCGCGCATACCCGACCGTCCCGTGCCCGTCGTCGGTGATCAGGATCTCCGGACTCTGCTCAACGCCTGTGAGGGTGACGAATTCGAAGATGTCAGAGATCGAGCTCTTCTTCGCGTCATGATCGACACGGGCGCCCGCTTGTCTGAAGTGACCGACATCGGAGTCGCCGACCTCGACCTTGATGACTCGACCGTCACCGTGGTCGGCAAAGGGCGGCGGCGGCGAACGGTTCCCTTTGGCCCCAAGACAACGTCGGCGCTAGCTGACTATATGGAGAAGCGTCGTGAGCATCACCGCAACGAAATGGCGGCGCTCTGGCTGGGCACGAAGGGTGCGCTCACGACATCGGGTGTCGCCCAACTGCTTCGGCGCCGATGTGCCCAAGCCGGCATCGAACGCATTCACCCTCATCAACTCCGGCACACCGCTGCACACAACTGGCTCGCATTGGGAGGCAGCGAAGGTGACGCCATGCGTCTGTTCGGATGGCGCTCGCGCGACATGCTCAGCCGCTACGGGGCCGCCTTGGCTGACGAGCGGGCCCTGGTGGCGTATCGGCGCCTCAGCCCGGGCGACCGGCTTTAGCTATCGCTAGGCCGGCGGCCGGTGAGGTCCAGAAGCCGTGTCTGCATATCCGCATCTGCCCCGAGAGTTCCCGAGGGGCCGGAGCCGAATACGCCAATGCTGGCGATCACCGCTTCCATGGGCTCGAGGTTGCCGTACACGCGAGCCACCAGATCTTCGGGGAGGCGTTCGTCGCCTCCGATCGACCGGGCGAGGTCCCAGGTGTGCAACAAGAGATCCCCGATACGGAACTCCACCAGTTGTGCCGCGGGCATGTCGCCCATGGGGTGGTGAACGGTCTTCGTCACGTCGAGACCTGAGCCCAAAGCGGAAAGCTGCGCGTCGAGCGATACGTCGCAGGCGCCGAGCGGGTCGTCGTACGCCGAAGCCGGGGAAAAAGAGCTCCGGGCTTCGTCGAGCGAGCAGCCGCCCACAAGTGCGATCGCCATGTCGTTACCGCCAATCACATGGGCGACCAGGTCAAGAATCGTCCAGTCCTCGCACGGGGAGGGCGCGTCGAGCTGGGAATTTGTGACGACCCCAAGGCGAGCACGAAAGGTGTCGGTGGCGGCGGCTAAAGCGATGTCAGCGTCCATGCCTGTCACCATATCGAGAACTGGCTCCGCCGGCAGTTCCCTACCTCCGGACCGCTGACGGCAACCCTCCCTTTGGTGTTTCGATGATCACCGGTTATGACAAAGTGAGGCGTGGTCGATAGTCAAGATTCGCGAGACGAACTTGAAGCGCGCCTAGCGCATGCCGTTGGAAAACCGATGAGTGCACGCGGCTTCCAGCAGGCGGCCGATCCGGTAAACCAGCCCATGATCCGTCATTGGGCGGCTGCCTTTGAGGACTGGAATCCTGTCTATACCGATGTCGAGGAGGCGGAGCGGTCGCGATTTGGGGAGATCGTCGCCCCACCGTTGATGCTTCAGACGTGGACAATGGCGACACCGATCATCAAAGGCATCGCCGAACGCGGCGGGTCGCCCGTCGAAGGTGACGGCACCACTCCGATGGCAGCACTTGACGAGGCCGGCTTTGTGGGCACGCTCGGCACTAATTCTGAGTTTGAGATCCACCGCTACCTGCGACTTGGGGACGTGATCTCATCCACGACCATCATCGAGTCCATCTCTGAAGAGAAACAGACTCGTTTGGGTCCCGGCAGGTTCATCACATGGGCGACCACATATACCGACGAAACCGGTGAGGTCGTCGGGCTGCAGCGTTTTCGCATCCTGAAGTTCAAACCAGACGGAGCCTCATCGTGACTGCCGACCGAGCAAGCGGAAAACGACCACGGCTCCACTTTGATGACGTACAGGTAGGCGACAAACTCACCCCTCTTGAGGTCGACGTGACCGCAACCGTCATCGTGGCAGGCGCTCTCGCAACACGGGACTTCATGCCGGTACACCACGACCGGGATTACGCCAACTCTCAGGGGGCCCCCGACATCTTCATGAACATTCTGTCGGACACGGCGTACTGCAGCCGCTTTCTTACCGATTGGGCGGGACCTGACACCAAGATCCGACGGTTAGCGATTCGCTTGGGCGTACCGATGTTCCCCGGAAACAAACTCCGTTATTCAGGCACCGTGACACGCTGCGATCGGCGAGATGGTTTGGGCCTGGTGGAGGTCGAGTTCCAAGCTTTGAATGATCTGGGCGAACATATAACAGGTACCGCGGAACTCGATCTTCCGTTGGCTAACAAAGATGCCTGACCGCCCGTGGTCCGAGGATGAATTCCGCACATGCGGCGGCAACGGATCCGGCAGCACTTCCACTGGTCGACACTCCGCACTCCGGGCGACAACACCCCGGAGCTCATCTTTCAGGATCCCATTTGCGCTTCGGTCAGAAGTCCGCGGACAGTTGCCTCATCCAACCCGTCGCCATTAGCGATCTCCGTCTCCGCAACCTGCAAACGTCTTTGCGTTCCGGGGTCACAAAGAAGTTCGAGGGTGCCTTCGATGGTTTCAAGGTCCTCCGCTGCCACGAGCACAACATATGCCCGGCCGTTCTTTGTAATCTGCACACGCTCGTGCGTCGCGGCGACCCGATCGACGATCTCAGATAGACGCGCTTTTGCTTCGGACAGTGGCAATGTACTCACAGGTTCCAATTATGGTCTGTCAACTTTTGTTGGCGGTGGCAGGCCATGTTCCCGCGATCCTGACTGACCTTGCATGCTCCCGTATTGTGGCCGCATGACTCCAAACGCCCCTCAAACTCCCGGTCAGAGCGTGTTTCGGCTGCGCATCCAACTTAGGGACGTGACCCCGGTCGTATGGCGACGGATCCTGGTTCCAGGGAGTATTCGAATGGCCAAGCTCAGTTCGATCCTTTTGGCCTCCATGGGTTGGAATAACTCACACCTCCACGCCTTCTCAATCGGCGAGAAACGCATTGGCATGTGCTTCGACGACTATCCCGAAGACGAGATCGATGAAACTAGCGTAACCGTCCTCCAGACCCTCCGCGAGGAGCGACGCTTCGTCTTTGAATATCACTTCGGCGATGGCTGGGACCACGACGTGATCATCGAGGACCTGACGTGGTCCTACCTTGGATTGAAGTTCGGCGTGTGTCTCGAATGTGAGAACGCTTGCCCGCCCGACGATGTCGGTGGCATACATGGATATGGCCGCTTCCTGGAAGCGGTGACCGATCCTGCGCACCAAGAGCACGACGGGATGACCGACTGGGTCGGCGGACCGTTCGATCCGGCCGAGTTCGACCTGGCCAACGTCAATGCCTTATTGCAAAAGGTGCGCTGAGTAACGCAACCGTGCACCTGATCCGATAAAGCAGATGACGAACAGTCAGATGCTCTCGGCGTTAAACCTTTGAGGCGTTAGCCAATTACGCCCATGGCGCCAGCGTGGCTCCCTAGACGCCCGCGGCTATGACGCCTTGTGGACGGCCTTCGGGCTCAGTAGGAGTACCTCTGGTTCTTCACCTTCTTCAAGCTCGATGGCGACGCGAACCTGAGCAGGAGGGCTGCCCCAAATATCTGTGATCGTCCCCGAAATCTCGTCGAGACCCCAAAGAACCTTGACTCGGTCTCCAACTCGCAGCTTGTCTTCACTTACGCTCACCACGGCTCCACTCCAGTCTGGCTACGTAAATTGTCCCACACGATGCGGTCTAACGATGTGGCAGCCCTGTTCAGTACTGCGAGCTGCCTTCGACCCCATGTCACCGTGTCCGAGTGTCCTTGGCGCCGATGTTCGTCCACCTGGCGCTGATTCCCGTGAGCAAGGGCATTGCGGACAGCGACGAGAGCGTTATACCGGCCAGGGTCAGTTCCCCCGGTGTCAACATTCCACCTGGCGTTCCGCTGCGCGAGCTTACCTTCAAGGTTTCGCAAACCGAGACGGCCAAAATCAGTGCGAAGCGCTGCAAGTGTTGCATTACCTGAGTCGATGCTTCGACCCCGAGTCATTGAAGCCGTGAGAACCGTTACTAGACCCTTTGGTGGAGCAGAAATATCAACGAGGTGCTCCGTGGCCAGGTCGTAGAGATCTCGAACAAACCCTTGAAACTCCGCCACCATGCGCATGATGTACGCATGCGCGAGAGGTCGGCCGATTTCCAAGGGTCGTCCAGGTCCCTCGACTTCTCCCATGTCGGCGTGGGCTTGAGCGAGGCTCTCAATCGAATTCCGGCGGTCGCCGCGCCACCTCTGTAGCGCAATTGACTGGCTGTACGGCACTCTGACGAATTTAGCGAAGTGGTGTAACAGTCAACCCCGAAGGCATCGTTCGCCTTGGTCGGTATAAAATTTCAGTTCTCAGGATCTGAACGCCAGTCCGAATCATTCGACAGCGGATGACGTCAAGTCAGATGCTCTCCTGGATTTCAGCTGGCCCGGCGACGTGACCGGTTCCTTACCTCGAACTCCACCTCTGCTCCAAGGACGTACAGAAGCGACATCAACTGGCGGAGCGACTTGGCGTAGTTCGTGGGGTCTAGCAGCCGGTAGAGCTGGGTCGGCGAAGTGTCGAGCAAGCGGGCGGTCTCACGAGCGGAAAGCCCGGACGCTTCGTAGCGCTCCTTGGCTTCAAGTGTGAGCCGGTACAGAGTGAGCTCAGCCATGTAGGAGGGGTCTTCGTTGTACTCAAGCACAGCATCGAGATGCACGCTGCCTTCGGCCCCTGACGCAAGCCGATAGCTGAAGCCCTCCCGTCCGAGCTCGGGGTCCACATACACATCGGCGATTCGGTCGTCGGCCGAGGGGGTCGGCTCGGCTTTGTTGTACGGAAAAACAAAGGCGTCGCGTCGGGTATGCACCTCGAAGGCTCGCCTGCGGTTGTTGGCGACGACGCTCTGTATCTTCATAGCTTCCCCTCTTCGGCCAGCTCTTCGATGAGCCGGCGGATCCGGGCAGTGACTCGGCCTTTCATCGCTTCGTTGTGCTCAAGGTCCCACTTAACGATCAAATCCCCATCCCGGTAGATGTGGACGTGGCGCGGGCTGTGATCACCCACCCAAGTCAGGAAGACGTACCCGCCCCGTCGAATCTTGGGCACCCCAATATGTTACCGTCTTTGGTAACAGCTCGCAACCAATTGCCGCGCTTAACCACCGAGGCGTTCTCCAGCATGGAACGGGTATGGTTCTGGACAATCAGGGGAGGCCGAATGGCACGGGTGCATCCACTTCATTCGCTTGCTCTCGGAGCCAGCACTGTGGCCGTGGTGATCCTCGGATCGCTCTCGATTGCCAGTGTTGCGGGTGCCACTTCATCGAGGATGACAACAATCGGTAGTTGCACCATCGTTTCTAGTCCCACGCCGAAGAACCACACGAACTGTCCAGGAGCCAATCTTTCGGGCGCAGACTTGGCCGGGCTGAATCTGGCTTACGCGAACCTCGACCGAGCCAATCTCGCTGACACGACAATGGCGACATGTATTTTGGTTCCGCCGCCGAACTTCGCCATTCAGTGCTCGACCACCAACCTCTCTGATTCCAGTCTCACCCATGCGGCGATTGATGGGGCAATTCTTTCCTCGTGTGTCACGTTCCCACAGACTCCGACTTTGACCGCAGTCGATTGTGCCGGTGCAACCTTCTCCGGGGCCAATCTCGGTGACGCAAATCTCTCCGATGACGATCTCTCCAGCGTCACCCTGACGGACGCTCGACTACACGGAGTCGACTTTACGGGCACTGTCTTTGTGACCTGCTACACGATCGCTGCGGGTGGGTACCAGGAGTGCCCTGGCGCAAATCTCACGGACGCAGTGATTGACCACGCCGATCTCTCTGCATTTGATCTTGCGACTGTGGACTTCGATGGCGCCAATCTCACCGGGTCCAGCCTCTCGGACGCAACGCTTGGGCTGGTTGAACCAATCGGCAACTCTGACACCAACTTCGAGAATGCAAACCTGTCGCACGTGAATCTGAGCGGCACAGACACATCCATGGCCGACCTGTCCGGAGCGACCCTTGAAAACACGCTGTTGACGGGCACGCCGCTGGTTCCGGCCAACCAATCTGCAACAGCCACAAGTAGGCGAGGAGCTCGTGTTAGCTGGGCTGCCCCTCCGGGACAGGCGGGCGCAACACCGGGCCCGTGTTCTCGTCGCTCCGGATCCGAGTTCAGGAATGGGACGACGACTGTTCGCTGTGACGTGATCGATTCACAAGGCAACAACGGAAAGGGCCTGTTCACCGTCACCGTGTCGTCGTAGATCTACCGCCCGCCGGGCGGCCCCATCCAGCTCCAGGGAGAACTCGTCACCCAGATTGAAGGCGACCATGAGCACCGATAACGCGGGAGCTGCCGAGACGCGCGCCGTGGGCGCCCCGACCGAGGGACCAACCCGATCTCGAACGGGCCGGCGTGCCACGTCTCGCTGGCTCGTGCACCTTGGCCTCCTGGCCTCCGTCGCGGCGGCGTTTGGGACCTTGCAGTTCCTGCACATCCGAAACGCTATTCATGCTGATGTCGGGCTGGTTTTCGCCGGCCTTGTCATTGTCCATCTGGCACAGCGCCGCCACCGAATTGCTCGGATGGTCGCTCAGTTCTCGCACTTTTCCCGACGAGCCGAGCGCGAGATCCGTCTGCTGGCGTCGGACGCAATCCTCACCTTCATCGCAATCAATGTTGTGGTCTCCGGGATCCTCGACTGGGCCCGGGGGGAGCCTCTGCTCCTGCCCCTCCCACAGCCCTTCGCGAGATGGCACCTGACCTCATCTGCCGCGCTTGTTGTTTACCTGGTCATCCACGTCTCGCGCCGCTGGAAGCGCATCCGTCGGTCGACGATCCAATAGCCATTCCAGCACCGGTAGGCCGTGTCAGAACACAAAGCGGGTAAGGCCGCCGGGATCCGTGGCTAACGTCACGAATGCCGAGCGGGGGTGGACTCGATAAACATTCCATGGCGGTGGCCCTTGTGATGGTGCGTTATACGGAGCGATGATGCCGCATCCAGTTGCATCTGGTTCCACAGGCCAGCCATTGTTCGCCCATCCTGCTGCCGCGCGCGCCACCCTCACGGGGTCGAGAACCTGAGCGGCTTCACCTTCGAGCACGACATCGGCATCACGAATTGAAATAGCAATCGAACAGCGCGGGTCCCTCGTAACGTTGCGTGCCTTTCGCGTGCCGGCCCCAGTCTGGAACCAGAAGGTGCCATCCATCCAGAGGGCACCAACCGCGGTTACATGTGGACTCCCGTCATCGTTGATTGTCGCCAGCCACGTCGTGCGAGCATTGTGCGCATCCGATGCCGGTAGTGATCCGGCATCGAGCTTCTCTAAGATTGCATCCCACTGCACGGGCGGCAGCCCGTCTGCCATACCGAGGTTGATTATCTCCATGGCAAATCCCCTCCCATAGCGGGCGCTTCGAGTATCCCCGGCAAGATAACTCATCCGGTCTTGGACCTTCGAGGGTGACCGAAGACCTCAATGCTCGTGAGCCAAGCGGGCGCTACATATCCCGAGCCGCCCTGTTTGGACGCCGGCCGAGGGCGGGGCAGCCCCGACGTGACGGGGCATAGGACAAAACATCCTGGGCCGTCATGAACTGGAGCGGATGACAATAGTCAGTTGCTGAAAACGTGTTACAACATCTGCGCCACCACCGGACGCTCCGGAGATCAGGAGGCGAGCTCCGCCCCGTTGATCGTGCTCACGGCCCAATTAAGTAGGAAGCCGTTCGGCTTCAATCCGTTCGAGGTCCAGGACCACGGAGGTGCCGATGAACCCCTCGCTGGGCGAGTGGGGATTCAGACACGAGGGCTGGGATTCTGGGAAGCAACGCCGTCGAGGTCGGCACGAAGCCGGGCCAGGTCAACGCTCGGAGCGCCGCCGACAACTGCGAGGGCGGCGTCAGCATTCACGAATCGGCGCCGCGGGAATGGGGTCAACTCCCCGACGGGTACGCCATTCCTGGTGACGATGAACGTCTCACCCGGTCCAGTCCCCTCATGATCTCGCCGCTGTCGTCCCTGAGCTGACGCTGGGTGATTTCTCGAGCCATGACTTCATTGTCGCGTGCTTTTTGTTGGGCCGATCACATCAAGTAAGACGCTCTGAGGGATCATGGTTCATTCGCTGTCAGACCATTCCGCTACGATGAGAACGCGGGGATGAAGCAGATGAGGAGGCCACGCTGGCCAGACAACGGAATTCCGATGAGACACGTGATATGCGATTCTCGGTTCCCCTTTACACGATTGCGGAAGCCGCCCGGGCTCTCGACGTAAGCCCTTCGACGTTCAGTTCGTGGGTTCGTGGATATACCCGCAACGGTCCCGGGGGGCGGGTCGTGAAGGGCGAACCAGTACTTCGAGCGATAGCTCCCGCCCGCGGAAGTGACCCAACAGTTCCCTTTGTTGGTCTGGCCGAAGGAATGGTCTTGGCCGCGATTCGCCAATCCGGTGTGCCTCTTCAGCGGATTCGACCAGCCTTAGCTGCACTCGAATCTGAACTCAGTATTGAACATGCCCTGGCATCGCACCGTTTGTACACCGACGGTGCCGAGTTGCTCTATGACTATGCCAAGCGTGCAAAGGATGACGATGCTCACCTTGCACAAGAGCTCGTTGTCGTGCGAAGCGGCCAGAGGGTTTTCTCGCCGATCATCGACGCTTACCTCCGCCGCATTACTTATGCGAACGATGGCTACGCGCGCATGATCAGGCTTCCTGCTTACGAACGGGCGGACGTGGTAGTCGATCCGGAGCGTTCTTTCGGCCAGCCAATTTTTGCGCGAGGCGGGACAAGGATCAGTCACGTCCTTCAACGCTTTTGGACCGGAGAAGGCCTTGACTCGTTGAGCGAGGAGTTCGGTGTGCCACGCTCGGAGCTGGAGGACGTGCTTCGTGCCGCATCCCGTCGGGCTGCCTGACCTATTTTTGGATCGGAGCCTCGGGCGAATCGCCGTTCCGAACGCTCTTCGCGAGTATGGCCTCCAGCTGGTGACATTATCTGAGAGGTACGGGATTCCAGCCGATGAATCGATTGCCGATGAGGATTGGCTATCGGCTGCCGGAGAGCGAGGTGAAGTTGTCCTTATGAAGGATGAGCGAATCCGCTACAACCGAGCCGAAAAGGAAGCGCTAATTCGTTTTAAGGTCAGAGCCTTCTGTCTCACTCGCCAGGATCTTTCGGGCGCCCAGATGGCGCAGAGGATTCTCGACAACCTCAACAGCATTGTGAATACCTGCAGGAAGCCGGGACCGTTCATATACGCGATTCATGGACGAGGAATCCGCGAGCTCACTCTGTAGGTAGTCTGCATTGACACGAGGTGGTCTTGAACGAGGGACACCTGAGCAGATGACATCGAGTCAGATGTTGTCAGTGGGAAACTCGGAGTGGTGGTGTTCTGAGCGCAAAAGCTTCTAACTTTCCGGCACAAGGTACGGGCGCCGTCCGGCGAGTCACCTCAGACAGCCAGGGCTTCCATTCCTCAGCTCACAGTGAAGCACTTGGCTCTGGTGGACCGGGCTCTTGTTCGGCGACTTCGGCACTTGCGATTTCGGAGGCGGCCGCCCTGAGTTGCTGCATCTCGTCGTTGCCCTCCAGGAATGCCCTCGTCCGCTGTTCCGCGTCCGCCTCAGGGATGTAACAAAGCAGAGTCGCCAGCCAGACAGCGCCCTGCAGAGCGATCCACCCTTGTGCCGCAACCTCCCTCGAGTATCCGGACGCCGACCCCCGATAGAGATTCGTCATCCTGCCAATAACGGCATCGAAGTTGTCGAGGAGGTCGGTTGCGTTCTCAGCGCCTACCGCGTGGAGTTTCCTGACATCACCTGAGAGTGGAAGCATCACCTCAAGGTCGAGTGACCCTAGGTCAGATCGGTAGTGGGGGAAGCTGAGCGCACAGCCAAATGTCACAAAAGCAGATCGCGCGTCGGCCGCGCGCACTTGAATCGGGAGCACCGGGACACCGGGGTGCTCGCCGCTGCACATCTCAACCAGCACGCGTTGGCTTGCGGCACCGAGAAGCGAGAGATCTGTGCTCATTTGATAATTCTCGTCGCTGAGGATCTCTGGCGGAACCGACGTCGGATCGAGGTCGTCCGGTGGTCGAGTGGCGGCGTAAAGTCCCCCGGCTGCATTGGAAAAGTCGAAAATCCCAAACTCCTCAAGAGTTCGCCACGTTGACAACGCCTTACCTCCTTATTCGCTAGTTCTCGGTTCAGCTATAGAAGACGGAGAGCCCGATGCACGCGAGTCCCAATCCGGTCGTTGCGAAGAGCAATGAGACCATCCATGCCAACAGAGTTCCGGTTTCCAGACCAGCGATACCGTAAGCGGTGTAGCCAATGACCATCAGCCCCAGAATCAGGCCAATGACCAGGACGAGTGTGCCGAAACGGATTGCGTACGTCGGCGTCGTATTGAAGACGGCGATGAGTCCGAGGACGGTTGCGATCGACGCTACGTAGACCCCTAGGATGGCGCTAGTCGAATCGGAGTTTGGACCAGCGTTGCCGCTCGCCATATCCGCCTGCGACGCCAGCATCCAGAAGAAGTCGAGGACTGCCTGCGCTGCAACGACAGAACCCACGATCACGAACGCGAGTGGTACCGCCTTGTCCGGCACCTTGGGCGTGCCGAGCGGGTAGGAATACGCGCCATAGAAGACTCCGGCCAAGCCGACCAAAATCCGAGCTTTCAAAAACACGCGTTGGTTGGTCTTCAAGGAAGCCCAGCCCGTTCGTCCAGCACCTTTCGTGGTCCCGCTCAGGGCCTCAACTGCGTCAGCAGCCTGCTTCGCTGCAGCGACAGCGGCAACTGCGGCGTTCTTCGCTGATTCGGCGGCGGCGGCGGCAACCCGCGCGGCGTCTGTCTTGTCATCGTCTGCCACGCTCCTAATGCGCCCCTTCGGAAACGGAGGCCCAGGAGGTCGAGCCTCTCCCAACGGCAACACACTGCAAGCAATCACAATCTCGGCCGCAACAACGGCTCCCCAGAAAATGTAGTCTACGCCGGTCATTGTGTTCTCTCTGTCGGACCAGGTCGAGAAAACGCTCAGGAGGAGCGCGATGAGTGTGGCCGTCCCTGACATGAGTGATTCCCAGCAATGGCGCTAACGCCGAACCACCGACGACCGAGTCCTATACCGGTATACGCGGCGCATCGCGCAAGACGCTAGCTCCGCTGTTGTCGTCGGTGCGGCGACGGTTGCGCTCACAATGATGCTTGCTGTCGTGGGGATGAAGAAGAGCGTATTCATCGTCCTGTACGTGTTGATGGGCGCCGTCGTAACTTTGGTCGTGTACTGCTTGAACCAAGTCGGGCTTCACCTGGGGGAGGACGAAGGGAACCAGTTCCGATCCTTTCGTCATCTCATTTGGGCGGCTCCCCTGCTTTCCCTCCTCATCGTGGTACTCACCAAGCTCGAATACACCGGCTGGCCAGAGACGCCGTTAAGTAATCTGTGGTGGTTGACCGTTGCCTTAGCTTTTCTCTACACAGCGGCGGGCGGGATCCTCCGATTCCTAGCGGAGTCCTACCTCACTTAAAATGCCAACTAGAAAGCAGAACGATCGCGCCGCATTCTCGCAATACCCCTCATTGGTCAGGACGTGGTCATCGTTATGACCATACGATCCGTACCTCGAGCACGGAGCATCGATGGGCAAGGATGCAACGGCACCGCCCCTTTTCTTTCGCACGACCGACCGAGCGAATATCAGGTTTTCGACAGTCAGATACTGTCATCTTCAGGTGGCGGACAGCGCTGATCGACAACGCCCCGAGAACAACGGGACCTTTGTGTTAACACCCATTGGCGGAGGCCTCGATACGTACGAGTAACTGCACCTTTGTCGATGGTCACTCCTCCGAGCCAACGGGCAGGTCCGCAGTAAATCTATCTGCGTGATGTCGCCTCAGTTGTGCACTTCAGCGTGATGGCGACTGATTCCGGTTCCGCGCCAAGGTGCTCCCTCGAAATGAGATTTTGGGTGGATCGTCGCTGAGCGGGTTAATCGCTTCTCTGTCACCATCGGGCACCACCTTGGCCAACCAACGCAGCTCACGAGATCTTCCGTAGGCCCGACATCGACCTGTCCCATCGTATGCCGGCACCATCCGTAAATTGCAGGGAATCAAGCCGATAATGTTCCTGATCCGGTTCGGATGGGAGCGGAACATCAACCCCCCGGACCACGGGTTCCCCAGTTGGGGGGACGCCATTTATAAACACAGGAGTCACTTCTGTTACGGCTCCAGTCAGATCTAGAACCTTCGCTAGGATCTTCGTTGATGCTGCTCCGCTCTTGTTGCAAACCAGAACGCGCACTCGCTGAACGCCGTCGATCTCGCCTATGTCCAACCAGCCCGTAACTTGACTGGCGTCGGCCCGCTCTCTATCCACGCGCGCACGAATCAACTCTCTCACGCCTAGATAGAGGGCTACGATTAGGGCGCCGACGGTCCCAATAGCAGCGACCCAGCTCGGTACGTCGCCCCAATGAAGGACGATACGACTTGTTCCGATCAGACTCCACTTGGTCCAGGCGACGATTGTCACTGGAAATAACGGTCCTCCGGAGCGCCCTGTACGCTTCGATCGGCGAGCACAATCTGCGGCATCGGCTCTCCTTCACACTTTCATGAGTCCTTGTAGGACAGTTGCCGTTATTCCGGTGTTGGGCCAACAATCCCTAACACATGCCGTCCTCGGTGACATCTATCGCGAACACGATCTCGTTGACGTTCTGGTAATTGACAACGGCGGCGCGTACGAACCCTTTGCCGATGAGCGTGTCGTGAAACCTCCTTCCAACTTGGGATGGTTGCGGGCGACCAACCTCGGGCTTAGCCTTGCGAAGGCAGATCGCTATGACCATGCTGTCATTCTCAATAATGATACTCGCCTCTCGATCGGGTTCTTTCAAGGCCTTTTGACTGCAATAGATGAAAGTGGGGCCGCGTTGTGCGGGCCGGTCTATGACGATGTCTGGGCCACCCAACGATGTGACTTTCTGGGTGATCCAAGCTCTTATTGTCCAAACCGGGCATACAGGTTTGTCGACTTTATCGACGGTACGTGCATCTTGATTCCGATAAACACCATCTCAAGAATTGGATATCTAGATGAAGAGAACTTCGGTCGATTTGGCTGGGGTGCCGACCTTGATTACGGCCTTCGTGCACAACGTGTAGGGCTAACGGCCTGTGTCACCGAGCGGTCGTATCTGCACCACATCGGAGGCGCCACGGCGAGGGAGAACTTCCCGGCGTACGACATGGCGGCGTCCGCAGAAGGTTCCAAAGGATTGTCCGAGAAGTATGGCCCCCAGTGGTTCGATAACTTTCAGGCTGGGCAAATGATCCGCCGAATCTACGAGGCTGCCGCCGACGGAGACGCGCGACGCGATACGCGGCACAGCCGGGAAGAGAACCCAGCTGAGGTACCTGGGTTCCAGGTTGCCGAAGCCGACCAAGACTGACGTGGAACGCACGCCAGCAAGCGTTCAACGGCGCCACACTTGCTGTCGCTGATGACTCAGAGCCAGTCTGGCAAAGGAGGTCGTTGACGACTCGTTCTCCGAGACCCTCAAATTGATTCCACTCGAACGAACGGCCCGCTAAGGGGCCACTAATTGGGCCGTATCAGCGAATTATTGGCGATTATTTGCTCTTTTGGTTTTCGTTACCATTAGCAGGACGGAGATTAGGCAACAACGATATCGATGGCGTGCACGACACTCTCAATAAAGCTGGCGGTATCGTCTACGAGTATGTAGCTCATTGGCCAGCGCAGGCCCAAACCCGTTGGCTCATTGTCGAACTCGTGGGCAATTTTGTTACGACGATCCACAATTAAGGTGAGGCGACCCTTTACATCCGCGTGTGGCAATCCCAACTGTCCACCGACAGTGGGCCACAGGATTGCATCTGAGAAAAGGCGCATCGCATCGGCGACGTCCTCAGGTTTTTGGCAGGTTCGGAAGGAAAGGGCGTGACGGATCTCAGATTCAAGCCACTGGACAGAGCCGACGGGAGCAATCAGTCCCTGATGCAGGCTTTGGATTCGCATGTTGAAACGGTCGTAGGCTGCGGTGTGAGGCCGAGAACCCAGGTAAACGTCCAACATTCCTTGAAGGGTTCGTTCATGGACGTAATGGTCTAACGCGCTGACTGCCATTGTTAGACCCGCACGATAGGTTTCGGATACGTCTAAACCTGGAGCGAGGGCCTCAAGAGCGGTCCCCAAACCAATCATGGTACGAACGTGGACGAAGTCCGCGTCGAATTGGTCAATTGCCGGCAGCATCAGTCGCAGTAAGTCTGACCACTCGCTCAGCAAGAGTCTCAAAGATCGCGTGAAACTGAGCCGACGACTGCTGGTAACCCTCAAGTACAACACCTACAGCGCCGAGCTGGGAATCGGTTAAAGCAAACACTGGCGTTTGATGCTCCTGGGATTTGGCGATGAGGCTGTTGAAGTCCGCAATCTGCGCAAGACAGTAACCCTCGCTAAGGCCCTGGCTATCGTATTGTCCTGGAGCCAAAAGCATTTCGTTCGCTGCAAGAGCTGGAACAAGATTGGCGGTGACCTTTTGGCTAATAAGGTCAATCCAATTCTGGAATGCCTCGGCTGGCGCTCCGGCGCGCGGTCGATACTTTTGGATCACCGTTCCGAGGAACTTCATACCTGATGATGGGAATGGATAGGTAGCTTGCAGGAGAAGTTCGAGCTGAGATGCTCGCTGGGCCCATTGACGCCACCTGGGAAGAACTCGAGCAAGGGAGTCGATTGCCATCGAAGAGAAGAAGTCAGGGCTACTGGGTACCAGAAAGAAATCGCTAGTGGCCAAGAGGTTCTGATTCACCGACCCCAATCCCGGACTCATGTCGACTAGGACGAATTCAGCTCCGAGAGAATCGGCGGTCTGCTGGATCAGGTAGTGAATCGATCCAGGTAGGTTCTGAAGAGTCTGAATTGATCCAGTCAATTCCTGTGCGATGCCGAGCGTAACTTCGTATTCCGCTATTCCAATGTGGCCAGGAAGTAGATAGAGGTCGGGCCGCGTGTCGACCGGGATGCAGTCGACCGGCTGGATAAGTTGAGGCCTCGACTCGAATGCTGGGGCGAGTCCAGCGTAGAGATTCTGGTCCGGGTGCGAGTCGTAAAAGTGTTCGAGTTGGTCAGGGCCTTGATACCCAAGGACCATGCCAGTCAAATTGCACTGGGAATCAGCATCGACAATGACAGTGCGATGTCCGAGCTCTGCCAGCATCCATCCGAGATTGAACGTGGTTGTAGTCTTGCTAACCCCGCCCTTATGGTTGAAAAGAGCGACTGTCTTGGTCACTTGACGCCTCCAGGTCTGCCGACCACCCTATTAGGCATCCGCTCGGGGGCTTGAACATTCAGGCTTGCGGACATCAGCAGTTCAGCGGTCGCTTGAGATCCAAGAGTACCCGGCGGATCGAAAGCTGCGAGCATCTGATTCCAGATCAGATTCTTTTCTCGTACAAGGGGCCTCGACAGATCAGCCTTTCTTTCTTTGCAAGCGCAATTTGATCCCCCTCTTTGCCTTCAAACTGAAATAGGAGGGTTGAGCGATGTTGCGCCGCATCAACGACAGGATGGATACCGAACCAGCAGGAATGGACATTTACTCCGCCTAGAGCCGACACCCGCTACCGGTCGCTACGGCCCTTTGCTGCGAGCGCAAACGCTCGCAAGGCGCGAGTAGCGGCAAGGGGCTGCCATGATTTACGAGTGAGCCGCCACAGGGTCCTGCCACCATGCACGATCCCAGTCGGTCTGTCCGGCCGATGAGATCGTGAGATCGGCGTCGAGGGCTCTGAAGGCTTCGACGAGGCAATATCGGGCAAGTGCCAACTGTCGTGCAGATTGGATCGTCTTGCGACAGAGACGAAAACTCGTAACGGTGACCATGAGCGCGTCCTTGCCTACCGGGATCCCCGGCACAAGGCTCGGATTCTCAAGCCCTCTAATCGTGAGTTGCCACTGTGACTGATTCATCCACTCCTCTCGGGTGGCATTCGGACGGCAGTCGCAGAGCCGCATGAAGTAGCCGCCATTTTGAAGGCGCCCATGCAACACTCGGCGTTGATGGGTAACAGTTGTCGCCTTACGATCGCCCTTGAACACAACCTTGCGGTCGGTGGGGGCTTTTGGGACAGACATAGTGGCGATTTGAACCGCGTAGTCGATTGAATCGACCGAGGTTTCTGGGAGATGTACGCCGAGCGTGATGGGAGCCAACACCGACTTCGCCTTGCGAACCGCGGTCTTCCCGTTCATTGCTGCGTCAGGTGCGGTCATGTCAAGAACCTCCGTTGCTCTCTTGGTCCGACGATTCGCTTTCCCCGTCCATCCCGCCCAGGCCCTGATTGGAGGGAAGGGAGTCCTCATGAGAATCGGGATCAAGCGCCCGCAGCACGACCCCAATGAGCGCACCAGCACCAACAGCGCGGTGCACGATGATGGTGTTTTTCACCATCGAGCCGGTTGGGAGCACTTCAGCGCTGTAGTGAACTCGGCGATGGTCCCCTTCGTCAACGGTCCTGACGTTCCCACTCGTTTGTTCCTCACCGTCGTCAATTCCAATATTCATGACAAGGGCTCCAGAGTCCGTCCGTACGATGGGGAACGGTACAAGGTCGAACATGGCTTCGATTTCATCCACCGAGAGCTTCGTTGTCCAGCTCCGAACCTGATGCTCCACGCCTTCCTTCATCGGGCTCAGCGGGATGCCAGCTGCTACAAGAGCCGAATTAACCGAGACGACTTCGACATCTGATGCCGGAGGATGCCCCGAATCAAGCCCAGTCTGTGCGAGGTCGATGAAGTCCTGGTATTGCTTGCGGTTCACTTGGGTTCCGTCTTTGGTCAGCACTGTCGGAGTTGTTACGGCAACCGACGAACCGTCCTCACTTACTTGGATGCGGACAGTCCAGTCGATTGCCTTTCCTCTCACACTGTCGAGACCGAGCGAGACTTCCCAGGTCCGGTCATTGAGCTCCGAGTACCAGAGCGTGCTCGAACCCGAACTCATCGACGAAACAATGCCTAAAGTATCTCGCCCACGGTGAGACGATGACGTCAGATCGCCCTTTTGTGCGAGCGCGAACATGGCTGACCGAATAACCTGCGCAGCTGCGAATTTTCCCTTGAAGAGGTAGGGGACTGGCAGATTTGCTGGCGCATCTTTTGGCTTGATCCGATTCTTGGTGATCGCCTTTTCGATCAGTCCCATTCGGGCCTCGATCCTCCGGTCGAGCCTCTTGGTGGAGTTTCCCCAAAGAGCTGGCGTTTTTGCTTCTCGTGTTCGGCACGCTCCTTAGGTGTGATGACGATGGCTTTGTAGAGCCATCCGATCCCAGCAACGGCGAAGAGGATGAGGAACACCCATAGTGGGGCGACAATCACAATCGTCTCCTTTCAGGTTGAACCGATGTATGGCTCGGGAGCTCTCGAGGATCCGACTGTCCAAGGCCAAACGTACCCGAGTAACTCATGAGGCGAGCATCAATTGGCTTGACGCTCTTGCTATCAGTCACTGGCCTTGGAGAAAAACTGCCCAAGCGTCACCGTCGGATTCGCGGCACAGTAGTACGGGACCTCCGGCTCACCGAGAGGCGTTGCGAAGTCAGGTTTTTGATACTGGGTCGCAAGCTCGCTCACGACTTGCTGTTGATCCTGGGGTGAGGCCTGCATAAATTCGCTGCACGTCGATGACGCACTTAGGCTTGAACCGGCACAACCGCTTACAAGCAATCCCCAAAGCACTACGGCGCCAAAGATACCGACGGTTTTGAGCAACAGCTTCATCAAAGCTCCCTTTCGACGCTGTGGCGGCGGATTTCACTCGGATCAGAACGGGGTTCGCCAGCTTCGGGGCGTTCAGCAGTTCGGGACTGCCGTGTCGACGAATGGTGTGCCGATGAGGCTCCCCGAAGTCTCTCCATTGTTGTAAAAGGCGTCAGCCGAGACATAGAAGTCGTCATTCCATGGCTCCGATGCGATCCGATACCACCAGGTATTTCCATCAGCCACGGAGAACCCCGTTACCTTGCACGCGATCTGGACGGTGTCATAGGCGGAGATGGACGGACCTTCAGTTCCTCCTGCGTTGGCGTAGTCGGTCCACGTGTGCGAAGTCCCGCCAACAGTCTCCGGATACGTGGGAGGTGGTGGTGAGACCGTTGGAGCGGCTGGAGTCGTTGTTGTGGTGGTGGTCGGCGTTGGGGTCCGAGTTACTGCCGGTGGCGTTGCCACGCTGGACGACGACCCCCCTTGCAAAGGCGTCGCAACTGAGGAGGGGGCACTTCCAACGATGACAGTTGCCGACCCCTGCAAAGTCCCGACACCGGCCGCTGGCTGGAGACTGGTGGCACCAACCGGTCGGGGCTCAGGGCCTGAGACCACCACAGGTGTCGCCGGCTGGGGCGCGGAGATCACGGGAGCTACGACCGGGGTTGGCGCCGGGCTCGGCGTTTGCAACGTACCCGGGAGGAGCCACCCAAGATAGTGATAAGTGGTGGGGTTACGCGATGACAAGGCAAAGACCTCGCCATTGTCCTGACCGTCGGCGTAAGGGTACGCGGCCGATGAAACGACAGACCCGTTTCCTAGGGAAAGCGCCACATGCCCATCGCTGGACCACTGGGTCGTTCCCCAGAAGAGCAGAGCTCCGGCCGGGGGTGTCCCGTATGGACCATCGGTACTCACGTGTTCGGTGTAGTTCTCAGGGTTGTTGTTCCAATAGTCAACAGCGTCGTACGCTGACCCGATGCTGACACCGGCAGCCTTGTAAGCATCCGCCACCATTTGCAGGCATAGCCCGTTGTAAGTCGGGTGGTCGACCTGCTGCATGGCCACGCTGATGGCTGTCTGAACCTGGCTCGGTGTGATATCGGCCGAGAGAGTCACAGTCGAAGCCGGGGTGCCCAAGAGGCTGATCAACATGGTGACCGTGATCGCCAGTACGGCTACCGCGCCGACGGGAAGACCCAGCTTCAACCAGTGCCTTCCTTTGCTCAAGACCTGACGCTTTTGCGTTTGGAACTCGTGGTCACTGAGAACACCGCGGGAATGAAGCTCTGCCAATTTTGACAACTCATCTGCAACGGCCCTGGGTTCCACTTTCGCCTCTTCCCGACGTCACTGTTAGGCATGAAGACGGGTCCACCGCTCCGACGTGCCCCACGACCACGTTGGTCGTCAAGGTAGATCGTCTGCCTCAGCGGTGCCGGTGACCAGTGTCAGGCCTGACATTCCTTTCTGACGACTCCCGCCGATGCCCCCGTATGTCGGATCCAGCAAGGGGACCCGGACTTTCCCAGAGCGTCACCTACCGTGGCGGCCCTTTTTTACTCTAAGTGGTGCCCGGGCCGATAAGTTCAGACCTCAATCCGACCCTTCCGGCCGCGGCCGTGCATCACAAATTCGTCACCGGCGGCTGAGGCGCAAAGCATTCGAGTTCGGCACTTGGCCCCACGTCTTCAGACGTAGGCGCATGGGATACCACCCCGAGGGCTCGGCGTGGGTCTTCGAGCCGAGTTAACAGATTGGGACGTTGGGATCGAAGAATGGTGTCCCGGAGAGGCTCCCCGAGGTTTCGCCGTTATTGTAGAACGCGTCAGCCGCCGCGTAATACGCGCTGCTCCACGGACTTGACGCAATGCGATACCACCACGTGTTTCCGTCCGCTACGGCGAATCCGGTGGCTCTGCAGGTCACCAGGACCGTCGTATAACTCGCGATCGACGGGCCTTCCGTACCCCCGGCGGTTACATAGTCCGTCCAGGTGTGCGTAAGCCCGCCCACCGTCTCGGCATACGTATCGGGAGTCACGGGAGTTGTCACTGGAGTCGTAACGGGAGTTGTCACCGGGGTGGTGCCGGGAGTTGTCACTGGAGTCGTATCGGGAGTTGTCACTGGAGTCGTATCGGGAGTTGTCACCGGGGTGGTGACGGGAGGCGATTCCTTTGCGGTGCCAGATGGGGCTGATGGCGCCCCGCCTTTTCCACCGTTGCCAACCGCCTGGGATGCAGCGGCAAGGGGCACTGATGTGACGTTCACAGCGGTCTGGACGCGAAGGGTTCCGGCCTGCGCGGTGATGGTTGCTTGTCCTGTTGAGATTGCCGCAACCTCGCCAGCGTCCACCAGTGCGATACCGGGGTCGCTCGAACTCCAGATCACGCCGTTGAGGTCAGCTGAGAATGCCGGATCACCATTGCTCATGACGCCTGAGAGTGTCAGTTGTGAGTTCTGGCCTACGGGTAGTTGCATTGAATTGGGAGCAATTTCCAGTGAGGCCAAGGTAGTAGGGGCAGACTTCCCGGTCGAGACGAGGTACGCGAGCTCATCGGTCAGCTCCATTCGCGCGAGAGTGCTCAACCGAGTCGAGGCAGTCCCCGAGTAGGGGGCAAGTAAGACCCCAAAACGGAACCTAGAAGACTGACCTGGGGCGAGATTCAGTTCGTAACTCACGACCCGGTCTTCCTGCGTGATGGCCCTCGGCCGAGGAGAGAAGCTAATGATGCTTACATTGGCCGTGATCGCTCTCGGAACGACCAGACTGTATGTCGTCTGCACAGGCGACGATCCGCCGTCCGTCGCTACAATCACACCGTCAAGATCATTGTCGGATGGCCCACTCAGGCTCCAGGTGCTTTCGACGGTCAGCCCTGATGGAAACGTCTCGGGGGTGAACGCGTATGAGACGCGCCGCATAATGGGCGCGCCATCCAGGAACCTTAAAGTAGCAATGGCGGCAACCAAGAGAACAGTGGAGGTAGCCGCCGCAACGAGGGCTCGGAGCCGACGCGGGCGCCTACCTGCCGCTCGCTTTTCTAGTTGTTCCGCCCAATGCGAAAGATCGGTCGGGCGTCTTTCAGGGTGAATTTCAAGCAACTGGGCGATACAGCGGCTCAGACCCTTCGAGTCAGAGAATCCTGCCTCCCGGGCCGCGGGAACCAGAAGCTCCTCAGCCGCCTCGGCGCCTTCCAGCCTTGGGGGCTGGGCCATCAGGACCCAGTAGGTCAAAGCGCCGATACCCCAGACATCAGAGGCGGGTCCAGGCTCCCCTGGGCCGCCGAGCACCTCGGGTGCCCGCCAGAGATACGTTCCCGCTCCCTCCGTGAGATCCCCTTGCCGGTGGGGGCGAGCGATCCCGAAATCAATGAGGACCGCACGTAGGTCGGGCGTGATGCGAACATTCGAGGGCTTGATATCCCGATGAATTAATCCGGCTGGTGCTTCGGCTGATCGGAAGGCGTGGAGATATGCAGTGGCTCGAGCAACCTGCGCAGCCCAGTGCAGCGCGGCTTCCTGGCTTGTGGCCTCCAATGCGGCGGGCAGTGAGAGTCCGGGAATCCACTCTGCTGCCGTGTACATGACGCTGAAAGCGTCATCCGGAGGTGACTCACGATCGAGGAGCGCTGTGCCAACGAACGCATCAACCAAATGCATGATCCCTGGATGATTGATTTCCGACAGCACGTGTGCTCGTTGCGCGAACTGCCCAAAATCATCAAGCGACAGGGCCGTATGCATCTTGAGGGCCACTACGCGCTGCTGGCCACCGATCACAGCAACGGCTTGGTAAACGAGTCCTTCGCCCCCACCGCCGACACTCACGAGCTGGCCGTCGACAAAATCTACCCGATAACGTCGAGGATCCTCTCGGGGGCCCGTCCAGAGGGACCCTACTGATGGTGGGGCTATTTCTGAGTCCACAGTAGGCCATGCAAGCGAGCCGCTTCGACGACGGCAACCCGCTTGTCAGAGACGTCGGGCATTGGCACCTGAAGCTCGAACATGCGAGCCCAGATCTCATAGAGGATCTCTCGAACCGTATTGGGGTGGTAGTTGAGCGTGGCCGCGGCCTCTTTGTGCGTGGCCGGCTCAGAGCGTCCCCTACTCGGAGGCTCGCAATACGCGGCCAATACGGCGAACTGCCTTTCGCTCAGATCAAGCGAAAAACGTTTTGTTGGCGGGTCCACAGATTGTTCCGCCGCGGTATCCCGTGGCGCCGCACGCACCGTCACACTTAGTTTCCACAGGTCATTTTCACCGCGCACCAGGACGTCAAAATGCGGCTGACGCGGCGAAAAGCCATCTCCGGCCGAGATTTGCCTGGTTCCATCTGCGCTCCGTAGTTCAAGCGCCCGATGACCTGGTTGGGCCGCGCTCTCGATAAAGATCCGGCGATTCGCAGCCAATAGGTTTCCCGCCACCCTTGGAAGTCCTTCATCAGCGATCGGCGCGTAACCGAAGCGAATCGCACATTCCGCACCTCGCCCGAAGAGTGCCGAATCACCATCACATAAAGTGATTGCGTCAACACCATGGGGAGCTGGGTAGGTGACGACAGCTCGCTCGCCACCAAGCTCACTTGCCATATGAGGATGCTACCGGTGCGCAGTCTCGCCGAGAAAGTGGCGCGCCCTGCCGGCGGTCAGATTGGCTACTCGGTATCTGTGGGCATCCCATCGTCATGCAGACCAACCCCCTCTAAAAGCGCTCTGGCAATGACAGTGGGGTTGTTCCTTGCACAGTCCAGAATGTCGTCTCCTCGGTGTTCTTGTGGGAGCCAAACCCGAGTGATGCAACGGGGCGCGTTCTCACTGATGGGTCGGATACAACCACTCCGTTTTGGGAGGATTGCACCGCGGCAAGATACTGAAGCGCAACCTGTTGTGAACTAGGTTCGTCCTCTTTGTGTGGAACGTGAATAAGCCCGCTATTTCCGGATGGATATAGGAATGCAGCCGAGACGAAATTGGTCTTCTCTTCCTTGGTGAGAAGTGGCTTCTTGCGGTCTGGCACGTACCCGTGCCCAACTTCGCACACCCATTCATGGCGAATGTGAAACGCCCAGAAGAGGTTTGGACACTCGCTCCACCTTTTGATTTGACGAAACGTGGCGCGGAGCTCGTCCAACGCTGGCGAGGCAAGGCCGAGTTTGAGTGAATAATCGCCCTGTGCGGAGACGAGAATGTTGAGGTGCCCTTGAAACACGAGTCGCTGTGTCGTCAGGATGCCCCACATATTTCGTAGTTGACTCGGAGCAGCGGTTGGCGAGGTTATCAATTTTCCGTCGGCTTTCTTACGGGTGAGAATTTTCGGTTTGGAGGACCTCCAGACCAAGAGCAGCCGCTCACCAGGCTCGAGAGCAACCTGCCCCTCCCTCGTCACGTGGGGGTAGAGGTAGCGACGAACCGGGTGCTGATTCTCGCCCTCATCACCGTCCATCACTGCAGCAAAGCCACCGAGGAACGGTGAGGTGTGCCTCCCCCCCGGCAAGATCATGTGCGATGGCGGCGACAACTTCGATTGAATAGTCGCCTCATAGAGCGCGATCATCTGTTGTGGAGGAGGCCAGTCAAGCTCGGCAAGCGCCTCGGCCTGTTCCCCACGGGAAAGGTTCCGATCCACCAGAGCCGTCGCTGCCAAGGGGGTGCCGTCAACGTGAAGCACATACAGCCCGCCTAGCTCGGAGTTCCTCTCCCACGTAAGGGTCTCAACGGGTGTGTTCGACCCTGCAGGTGCGGGCAGTGGGTTCTGAGCTTGAGAGGTCGGCGGTGGAGGTGGGTTGCTCGAAAGGTGCTCGTAGAGACGCCCCCCTCCATCCTCGGCCCCCTGACCCGCGGCCCAAGAAGTACTGCCACTGGAAACGTTGGGAATGGGTGGGGTCAGCGCGGCCATAGCTGTCAAGAGTGAACCCTCTTGCCCATACTGAATCATGTTGGAGGGCCGAAATATGCGGTTCACCTGTGCCAGTTCAAGTGTCCACTCACGAGTCGATAAGCGAATATCAGTAGGACGCTTCTTGAAGACACCCTGACTGCCCGAGGATTCGATCCGAAGTGCCGATATTGACGATGCGAACCAGATTGCGGGCGCCGTGCTTGTGTCTGGGCTCACGATGCCCAGGAGACGCCGTCCTGCCACGGCCAAGGCGACGACCCCTTGAGCGGTGATTGAAACCAGATCACCGAGCTGCTTCGTCTCCCCTCCCGCACGAGCTTGGCCACGAAACGTCGATAGGGCAACCCACCACCCCGACGGCTCCGGTCCCGCGAGGGGCTCTGGGACCTCCTTCTTGTCGCACCGCATTCCCAATACGGGCACCGCCCTCGCCGCCTCTCGAGCCTCGACAATGACGGCTAAGTCATCTTGGGCCGGGGGCCATGTGGGAGCGTTCGTCGCTTGCTGAGCACCGCTTGTCTGGCGGGCGAGAGTTCCCGGTGGCGGTGGGGGGAGAGCAGAGGCTGGCGGGGGCGGGGGCGGGGCGGAACCTATCGCAACATTTCGTTTCTCTTCGCTCAGCTCGGTCCCATCCCAGTATCGGACTAGATCAGGTTCTGACGGGTTTCGGTACCAACCGGGTGCGAGGCCATGATACGTGGCGACGTCCAAAGCAATTTTTGACTCACTCGTCAGGGCATCATCGTCGGTCATTTCGTTACATCTTCCGTCGCTGCCATTGGCATAGAAGCTCCCGGCATCCTAAGGATGCCAACGATTGGTCGTCCAGGGTAAATCCACCGAACCTCCACACCCCGAGTGGGCAAAGCGCTCCCATCTTGTGGATACAAGCGGCACGATCGGCTCAGATCGTCATCAGGCGGAAGGGTGCTTCCAGCCGAGTCACACTTGTCGGCGGTCGGATCTGCGATCTCGTTTGAACTGGGTGCACCCTCGGCGCCAACTGACTTGATCCTTGCGTTGGCACATCATCTCAAGCTCTGTCTACGCAATTGCCTGGCGCACTATCGAACTGTCTCAACATCGGCTCACGCGTGGAGTTCGCACACGTCGGTGACCAATCTTAAATCATGTGCAACCATTGGACCTCCTTCGCAACCAGACCTGGTGTGTGAATGCACGTCTCTGCAGCATCAGGTTCCACTTGCCCGATTAGCCATTCCGAGATTGAAAATACCTCGGCACTTCGCGGTGCGGCCTTAGAGCACCCGACCGACATCGTCGAAGCTGGTGAAGTGTCGTTGCCATCCTACAGAGGGGGCGCATCCTCTGGGTGCGCCCCCTCTGTCCGCAATGGTCTTCAACTAGCCGTCTTGGGCCATGCAGTAATACGAGTTCGTGACGTCTGGGGTGAAGCAAGTCCAATCCGTAGTGCTCCAAGAAACGTATCGGTTGCCGTTGGGTGTGTACCTCCAGTTACTGCGACTCCCGCCGCAACCGACATGCACGGTGTAACTGCTTCCATATGGCAACGCATAGTTAAATGACACATCTGCAGCACCAACGGGGCCAAAGTTGGCCCAACCCGAACCACCGCTCGCGGCCTGAATCCACACGCCCTCAACGGGAGAGTTATCCAGACACAGCACACTTCCTCCGACGTAGGTGGACGCGTCCGCCATAGGAGTCGCTGTCACTTGGACGGCGACAAGGCCGCCAAGAATGCTCGCAACGGCTCCCAAGGCTCCGAGCTTGGCTCTCAATCTGCGGGATCCCGAAACCTTTGACAATCGCCTATTCATTTAACCCTCCCGAGTAGCCCCAGAACTTGCGAACCGGGGAATCAAACACGCAGCGCCATCGTCCTTGAGCGGGAGTCCTTTGACCAGTGTCAACCCTGCCACTCCTGCTTGACGAGGCTCCAATGAATCGGCACGCAGATCTGAAGCCGGAGGTTTGGGGTTAAATGATCATGGACGACAACGGTTCCTGGGGTTGACTTGCGGCCGACCCGCTGTAATCAGTTTCGGTTCGACTGACTGCATCCCACCAAAACCTCCCGGTCGATTGCCACGCCCAGCATTGGCACTCCCCGGCGGCGACGCAAAATGTCGATTTGGCATGGGACCTTCCTTCGCCTCGGGAATCTTGTCAAGCCTGAAACGAGGATCGATCGTGTCAGGGCTGCCACTTCTGTTTTGCTGTGGGGATTTATAGGATCTGGGGATGCGGAGGAGAGCCAAGTGACGAACGGAGCCGAGAGGGCCGTCGTAACCTTCTGAGGTTCCCCAGAAAAAGTGGACACCTTCTCAG
This sequence comes from uncultured Acidimicrobiaceae bacterium, assembly GCA_963714125.1. GTDB lineage: Bacteria > Actinomycetota > Acidimicrobiia > Acidimicrobiales > UBA8190 > CAWCAW01. The sequence continues at coordinate 264,512 of OY970234.1, forward strand.
GCGGCTCGAGCCGCTCTGATCGACGATAGTTCGAAGTTGATAGGGCTCATGTAGCCGATCTTCGAGTACCTCCTTTGGCGGTTGTAGTAGTCCATGAACCAGGTGATGCCGCGGGTGAGCTCCTCGAGAGTTGCGAAGCCGTGGCGGTAATAGAACTCATGCTTGAAGATCGACCAGAAGGATTCGGCGGTGGCATGGTCGAAGCACGATCCGGTCTTGCCCATAGAACGCACGAGCCGATGTTTCGTGCACAGGTCGACGACTGACCGAGCGGTGAATTGACCGAATTCAACTGGTCGAAACAACACCCGCTTCTTGAAGAGACAGTAGGCGGTCGTTGAAGGCCTCGGCGGGTGTCTTCCATCCGAGCGTCTTGCGAGGCCGCGTGTTCAGCGCGTGTGCGACGGCTTCCACCTCCTCCGCCGACCAACGTGACAAGTCGGTGCCTTTCGGAAAATACTGGCGGAGCAGTCCGTTGGTGTTCTCGTTCGTGCCGCGCTGCCATGGTGATTGCGGGTCAGCGAAGAAGACCGGGATCCCGGTCTCGACCTTGAACTGAGCGTGCGCGGACATCTCCTTGCCGCGGTCCCAAGTGAGTGATCGCACCAGCTGCTCTGGCAGCGCGGCCATCGAATTGGCGAGAGCGTTCTTCATCGTGATAGCGCCGTAGCCGGCGAGCGCCGGGCCGTTGTGCACCGTTTCCTTGTGCCGGTAGCCCTCCTCTCGGGGGAGGTGGACGAGCACGGTGTAACGAGTCGTGCGCTCGACGACGGTGCCAATCGCGGAGCGCTCGAGGCCAATGAGCAGATCGCCCTCCCAGTGCCCCGGAACGGCACGATCTTCGACCTCGGGCGGCCGTTCACTGATCAGCGTTTCGGGGGTGACGTGCGCCCAAGTCTTGCGACGGGAGCGCTCTCGAGGTGCTCGCAGCGCACGACCCGTGCGCAGGCACCAGACGAGCTCGCGCTTCAGTGCGCCACGCCCTTCGATGTAGAGCGACTGGTAGATCGCCTCGTGGCTGATCCGCATCGTTACATCATTGGGGAAGTCGAGCTTGATCCGATGCGCGATCTGCTCGGGACTCCAGGCCCGTACCCACGCCCTGTCCTTTCGGTGGGGCTTGTTGTTGCCCGTCCATCGCGGTGGTCGAGGACCGGCCACCACCGAGCCGTCCGGTCTGGTGATCTCCCCCGACAGCCGCTCCTGCACATAGGTGCGCAGCGCAGGGTTCGTGACCATCTTCGCTTTCTTCGGACGCTTTGCCGTGAGCTCGGCCTTCCACTGGGCAACCGACGCTCGGTAGTCGGCCTTGCCGCCACGGGTTGCAGCATTGCGGCGCAGCTCACGAGAGATCGTGGACGGACTGCGGCCGATGGTGCGGGCGATTTGTCGCACCCCCGCGCCCTTGGCCCTCAACAGAGCGATCTCCTCGCGTTCAGGAAACGAGAGGTAGCGGCCAGACAACGGCTCCAGGTCGAAGGGCGGCATGCCGCCGGCGTTGTGGAACCAACGCTGGCCGACCGGCTGCGAGGCGCCGACAGCAGCAGCCGCCTCGATAGGCAGAAGTCCCTTCGCGATCTCCATCCAGAACAGTCGCTCGGTCTCGCGCGGGTGTGGTGGATGCCCCGGCGATCGCATTGCGGGCCGCACTGCACGATCTGCTGCTTGCTGACGACGAACCATCCAACACCTCCGCAATAGAGGTGTTGCGACGATCGGTTGAATTCGCCTTGCGATCCCCGGTCGGTGTGGAACTTCACCCCTGCGCACGTGAAGCGTCGGACGAATACGGCGCCGGCCAGAGCCTCTTCAACCAGCTCTTTTCGCATGTGGTTGGCCACGGCGAATCCGAGGACGCGTCCGGAGTGCTCGTCACGGATGGCACAGAGGTAGGCGGGGCCTTCGCCTGTGGTCATGTACGTGATGTCCGAGGTCCACACGCGGTCCAGCGCCCCCTGGTCGAAGTGGCGGTTGACGAGGTCGTCGGGGAACACGGCCTCGTGATCGGCGATGGTGGTGACCACCTTGAAGCTCCGAGGACTAATCCCTTCGATGCCGAGCGCCTTCATGCGACGCTGGACGGTGTTCTCGGACACCGCCGTGCCGGCGTCTTTGAGCTCTGCGGTGATGCGAGGAGCGCCGTAGGTGCCCGTAGAGCCCTGGTGGGCGGCCACGATGGCGGCATCGAGGGCACCGCGACGCACCTCGGAGGGCTTTTGTGCTGCGGACCGGTCGTTCTTGCGCCAGCGGTAGAAGCCCGAGGACGAGACTCCGAGGAGTCGGGCCATGCGGGTGATCTCGAAGTGCGCGCACTCCGCCTCCATCAACGCAAACCGATCCTGTTTGGTTGACCCTTGGCGAAGTACGCGGCCGCTTTTCCCAGGAACTCAAGATCCTTTTCCTGCTCATGGACCTGTTTTCTGAGGGCGAGGAGCTCGGCACGTTCAGCGGCGCTGAGCGGCTCGGCGTCAGTCCCTTTGGCCGCTTCGATGCGACGACGCTCGTCTCGGACCCAGCTGTAGAGGCTGGCCTCGTTGAGACTCAGCTCACGAGCCACTTCGGCAACGCTTCGATCAGAGTCGATGACCCTGTGCGCGGCCTCGACCTTGTATTCGGTCGTGAATCTTCGTCTGCTCGGTGACATAAGAACATCCTTCCGCGAGCCTCATGCTCGCATAGCGGATGTCCACAATTCTTGGGGAGCCTCACATGGTTCCTTTGGGACTAGGCAAATTCCGTCAGGCGAGGGGTTTTCGCCCCGGGACGACACCTTCGACGTATTCGTTCGGGGCGAAGACTCTGCCTGGAAGCTGCGCGTCATGGTGCGCGAATCCGAGGCACGGGTCATCACGAGGAACTCGTCAGACCCTCCGACTAGGCGATTCTCGCTTGAATTGAGTGACTTGGAATATGCAGTCTTGGCCTCGTACTGCGGCTTTCCCGGCCGAGGCAGATCTGAGCCAGCTACACACAGAGAGGTAGCCGCCGCTCTTAACTACCTGAATCACCCTGGGTTTGATGGAGACCCACACGCTTTGATTTATGCGGCCTGATTGGCGTCGCTTTCTTGACGGTAGTGGTTTGCTTCGAGCTCTGCCGGCGGGATGTCTCCGATCTCGGTGTGCAGACGAGTGGTGTTGAACCAGTCGACGTATGCCAGTGTCGCCACCTCGACGTCGTCAGCAGTCCGCCATGGGCCCTGGGGTGCGATCAGCTCGGTCTTGAACAGTCCAATCGTCGTCTCGGCCATGGCATTGTCGTATGAATCGCCCACACTCCCGATTGATGGGGCTGCGCCGACTTCGGCCAGTCTTTCGGTGTAGCGAATTGAGGTGTACTGACTTCCCGCATCGGAATGACAAATGACACCGTCGACCATGTCATTGCGGCGCCAGATGGCCATCTCCAATGTATCGAGGACGAGATCCGTCGTCATGGACGACGCCACTCGCCAGCCGACGATCATGCGTGAGAAGACGTCGATGACAAAAGCCACGTAGACCATGCCCGACCACGTCGGGACGTAGGTGAAGTCGGCGACCCAGAGTTGGTTGGGACGAGTGGCCGTGAAATTCCGATCGACGAGGTCCGGTGCTCGTGTTGCGGTTGGATCTGAAATGGTCGTGCGACGCTTCTTTCCTCGTCGGATTCCCTCGATTCCGAGCTCTCCCATGAGACGGGCCACCTGGTCGCGTCCGATGACTTCGCCTTGGCGACCGAGCTGCTTCCAGATCTTGTGGATCCCATAGACCTTGTAGTTGGCCGTCCAGGTGTCGACGATCTTGGGCTTCATCTCCTCGTGGCGCAGCGCCATCTGCGACACCGGGCGCTTCTTGGCTGCGTAATAGGTCTGCGGGGCCACCTGCAGTTCTCGACAGATGGGCTCGACCCCGAATGCCCCTTTGTGGGCATCGATGTAACGGACTACCGACTGCGTGGGCGGTCGAGCTCCGCCGCAAAGAAAGCCGATGCCGACTTGAGAATCTCGTTGGAGCGGCGAAGCTCCTTGTTCTCCTTCTCCAACGCTCTGAGCCGGCCCCGCTCCTCAGTGCTAAGCCCGGCTCGCTTGCCGCCGTCGATCTCGGCTTGGGCCACCCAGGTCCGAAGCGACTGATCGCCGATTCCGAGCTGGCGGGCGATCCGACCGATGACTCCGTGACGTTCGCCGGTCTCTTGGAAGGTCTCGAGGACCATCCGCACCGCCCGCTCCTTCAGCTCAGGCGGATACCTCTTCTGGGCTCCTTGGTTTCCTGACATTTCTCCATCCTTTCCAAGCGATGGAGTCTCCACAATTCCCAGGGTGATTCAACCACCCCAATACCGTGAGGGAGATCCTTTACGAAATCTGGGCGAGGATGTTTGCCCAACAGATACCGATGCTTGATGTGTCAGATAAGCGTGTTGCCGTCGTTGAGGCGACGCGTGTGCACGGTTTGCTTGAGCACCGCGCGAAGGACCGGCCGTATAACGGTGTCCATCGGGACGAGTCAAATCAAGCCACGACGAATTAGGACCTTTCTGGTCGACTCGAATGTTTCACCGGGATTCCTCGTTCGCGCATCTAGCATTCAGGAAGATATTCGATATCCGTGGCGGCCGATGATAATTCGGACTCTGGCACAAAATAGGTGGGCGAACTCGCTAGCTTGACCCAGTCGGTCTCGCTGGGTGGTTGGCCAAGAGACCCCGTCGTCCAACAGCTAACTCCGATGTCATAGGCGGAGGTGGGTGTGCATGGATCGGTGCTCAGGTCACAGTATGACCAGGCGGTGGCGGAGTACCCAGTCAAAGCAGAATTCGGTGACAAGTATTCAGTAAAGGTACTGCCTGTCGTGAGAGCAGGCTCAAAATCGCTTGTTGAGCCGGCAAGCAATACTTCGGTCATGGAATCGCTCCCCACGGCATTCTTTATTGTGAGTGTAACGGTGTAGGAGACACCAAAGGCTGGTAGTGCTGGGCAAACTGAACTACACGAGTTGTCGTCGAACTGCGGAATGGCGATGTCGTTGCAACCGACTTCCTCATTGTCAATCACCCCATTTATTGTCAAGAAGCATTCCAACGTTGGGGACAAGGCGTTGACGGTATTGGCACTGTCATGGCCGAGGCCGTCTGTCATGTCGATGAAGGTCTCCAGGTGAGGTTGCGGAGAATAGTTTTCGGGGCTCGTTTGCAAGGTCATGAAACTCAGTTGCATTGACTGGATGACCGGATCAGATTCCGAATTGGCTCCGGCACCGCCCTGAGTTGTGGTCGTGGTCGCGCTCCCGGCTCCTGTTGATAAGCCACCCACGGGCGAGGTGGTGCTCGTAATACTTCCTGGCTCTGGAAGTTCTGTGCTGCTTGGCACTGCTGGCGGCCTAGTGGTAGAAGTCGGGCCCTCACTGGGCTCGGAGGTGCTGTTTGCTGATCCCGTTACACTCACGGTCATTGACGCAGTAAGCGACGCCGCCTGAACGGTGATTGTCGTTGTGCCGACACCGACGGCATTGACGACTCCGTTAGAAACGGTCGCCGCTTCGGTATTGGAGCTTGTCCACGCGAGGCTGGAGAGCGCAGGCATGGGAGCGGGCGTCCCATCGCTCATCATCCCGGAGATGGTGACTGGCAGGGTCTGACCGATAGTCATTTCGAGCTGGGCCGGTGTCAAAGACAAGGTTGTCAGGGTGGTTGGCTTCGGCTGTTTGCTCGTTTGGAGGTAGAGGTCCTGCGCGACAGTTTGATCTCGAGCGAGACGAGCCAGTCGCGACAACCAGCTACCTTTAGTCGCTCCAATGTGAACGGTGTAGGTAACGGAGGACATAGCTCCGCTCCTCAACTGCAGGTCATAGGCCACAACTGGGTCAGCCACAATAACTTGGCTCGGCCGTGGTTGGAATATGACTTTCGATGCTTTCGAAGCGACCGAAATTGGAATTACCTCGTCATAGGTAGCGCGTAGAAGGGAGCTCGTTCTATTAATAAGCATGACTTTGGCGCTTAACAAGTCACCACCTGATCCCGACAACGTCCATGTTCGGTCCGCCGTCAGACCGGATGGATATGACTGCGGTCCAAACGCGTACTTGGCTGGCCTAAGGGCATTGCTGGAACCCTCCTGCCAGATCGTCAGGACTGCAGCGATTCCGACCAGGAGAATCCCCACCGCACCGACCTTCAACGCCCTATGGCTCCGCTCGCGCTTTAGGCGCAAGCCAGCGACTATTGCGTCCAGATGATCGGCCCACGCCACTAGATCACTGGGCCGATGATCTGGATGGGTTTCAAGAAGTTGAGCGATTTGGAGGCCAACGTTGTGAGCGTTAGCGACGCCAACATCTTTGGCGGCAAAGACCAGGCGCTCGCGAGAAGCCTCCGCTCCCTCAAGTCTGGGGGGCTCTCCGACTAGGACCCAATAGGCCAAGGCCCCGATGCCCCAGGCATCCGAACCAGGGCCAGGCTCTCCAGGTCCTCCGAGCACTTCGGGAGCCCTCCAGAGATACGTCCCGGCCCCCTCGGTGAGGTCACCTTCCCGATGAGGTCTCGCAATCCCCAAGTCGATGAGCACGGCCCTGCCGTCGAGGGCAATTCGGATGTTCGACGGCTTGATATCGCGGTGAATGATGCCCGCCGGCGCACTATCGGACCGATAACTGTGGAGAAACGCTACCGCTCGAGCGATCTGCCCAACCCATCGCAAGCCTGTTCCTGGACCGACGGTTGCCGTCGCCTCATGAAATGGGATACCTGGAATCCACTCGGCAACTGTATAGATAATGCTGAAGTCCCCCACATCGTCAGCAGGAACATCAACGAGTGCAGAACCTACGAATGCGTCGACAACGCGCATAACATTCGGATGGTTCACACCAGCAAGGATCTGAGCCCTCGCCACAACACGTGAATAATCGCTCACGGGAACCGCCGTGTGCATCTTCAAAGCAACTTGGTGCTCCACCCCATCGATGCAGCGGAAGGCACGAAAAACGAGGCCCTCACCTCCATCTCCAACTGCCCGCAAGGTCCCCTCGCCCAAGTCGACCCTATAGCGGGTTGGATCGACATGTGGGCCGGTCCATAATGAACGTCCCGACGGCGGCAATACCTCATCCGCGACAATTTCACTGGGCTCCGTTGCAGCCCGTGAGCCTCGATCTTCACGACGGTTGATAAGCCTCAGGATCAACAGACCAAGTCCTTTGCAAGAGTGGCAACGTTAGAGTTACTGCAGCCGTTTCACCTCGAAGACGCGCGCCCAACTCGACTCTTGTATCGCCGTGTGAACGGCGAGCAATACCGTGATCTGCCTTTGATCTTTCCCACTCAGATCCTGAACTCCGTAGCTACGTGCAGTTCTCTACCAACGGACTGGACTCAACGGTCGGACCGTCGAGACCCGCGCTGTTCTGGGCATAGACGAGGAAGTAGTAAGTGTAGGTATATCCAGGTGTTCCTGCACAAAGATTTCCGAAATCGTCTACCCCAACTCCATCGACTGGCCACGAATACCACTGCGCCGGCTGAGACGGATCGGAAATGAGCATCAGGAAATACGCACTGATGGGACTTCCACCGTCAGTGGCAGGAGGGTCCCAGTCAGGTGTCGTCATACAACTCGGGCAAACACTCGACGACGAATTCTGAATCCAGCGAGGATTCAATGGGGCGGACGGTGTTGTCGCCCCCTGCGTCGTTGAAGTGCTTGGTGCCGTGGTTGTCGGAACGGCGATCGGCAGTGTCGAAGTAGGAACAGGTAGATTCGTGGTGCTCGTAATACTTCCTGGCTCTGGAAGTTCTGTGCTGCTTGGCACTGCTGGCGGCCTAGTGGTAGAAGTCGGGCCCTCACTGGGCTCGGAGGTGCTGTTTGCTGATCCCGTTACACTCACGGTCATTGACGCAGTAAGCGACGCCGCCTGAACGGTGATTGTCGTTGTGCCGACACCGACGGCATTGACGACTCCGTTAGAAACGGTCGCCGCTTCGGTATTGGAGCTTGTCCACGCGAGGCTGGAGAGCGCAGGCATGGGAGCGGGCGTCCCATCGCTCATCATCCCGGAGATGGTGACTGGCAAGGTCTGACCGATAGTCATTTCGAGCTGGGCCGGTGTCAAAGACAAGGTTGTCAGGGTGGTTGGCTTCGGCTGTTTGCTCGTTTGGAGGTAGAGGTCCTGCGCGACAGTTTGATCTCGAGCGAGACGAGCCAGTCGCGACAACCAGCTACCTTTAGTCGCTCCAATGTGAACGGTGTAGGTAACGGAGGACATAGCTCCGCTCCTCAACTGCAGGTCATAGGCCACAACTGGGTCAGCCACAATAACTTGGCTCGGCCGTGGTTGGAATATGACTTTCGATGCTTTCGAAGCGACCGAAATTGGAATTACCTCGTCATAGGTAGCGCGTAGAAGGGAGCTCGTTCTATTAATAAGCATGACTTTGGCGCTTAACAAGTCACCACCTGATCCCGACAACGTCCATGTTCGGTCCGCCGTCAGACCGGATGGATATGACTGCGGTCCAAACGCGTACTTGGCTGGCCTAAGGGCATTGCTGGAACCCTCCTGCCAGATCGTCAGGACTGCAGCGATTCCGACCAGGAGAATCCCCACCGCACCGACCTTCAACGCCCTATGGCTCCGCTCGCGCTTTAGGCGCAAGCCAGCGACTATTGCGTCCAGATGATCGGCCCACGCCACTAGATCACTGGGCCGATGATCTGGATGGGTTTCAAGAAGTTGAGCGATTTGGAGGCCAACGTTGTGAGCGTTAGCGACGCCAACATCTTTGGCGGCAAAGACCAGGCGCTCGCGAGAAGCCTCCGCTCCCTCAAGTCTGGGGGGCTCTCCGACTAGGACCCAATAGGCCAAGGCCCCGATGCCCCAGGCATCCGAACCAGGGCCAGGCTCTCCAGGTCCTCCGAGCACTTCGGGAGCCCTCCAGAGATACGTCCCGGCCCCCTCGGTGAGGTCACCTTCCCGATGAGGTCTCGCAATCCCCAAGTCGATGAGCACGGCCCTGCCGTCGAGGGCAATTCGGATGTTCGACGGCTTGATATCGCGGTGAATGATGCCCGCCGGCGCACTATCGGACCGATAACTGTGGAGAAACGCTACCGCTCGAGCGATCTGCCCAACCCATCGCAAGCCTGTTCCTGGACCGACGGTTGCCGTCGCCTCATGAAATGGGATACCTGGAATCCACTCGGCAACTGTATAGATAATGCTGAAGTCCCCCACATCGTCAGCAGGAACATCAACGAGTGCAGAACCTACGAATGCGTCGACAACGCGCATAACATTCGGATGGTTCACACCAGCAAGGATCTGAGCCCTCGCCACAACACGTGAATAATCGCTCACGGGAACCGCCGTGTGCATCTTCAAAGCAACTTGGTGCTCCACCCCATCGATGCAGCGGAAGGCACGAAAAACGAGGCCCTCACCTCCATCTCCAACTGCCCGCAAGGTCCCCTCGCCCAAGTCGACCCTATAGCGGGTTGGATCGACATGTGGGCCGGTCCATAATGAACGTCCCGACGGCGGCAATACCTCATCCGCGACAATTTCACTGGGCTCCGTTGCAGCCCGTGAGCCTCGATCTTCACGACGGTTGGGCGCTCTTTTGTCGTCATGTAGAGTCATGACCGCTTCACACTAAGCTGCAACTGGTTCAACATTGCCTTTGCACGGTGCTAGCTCGTGCCCGCGAACTCCGAATCTTACATAGCGCGAGATTGTCAGGACAACGTCGTCCCTTGATATCCATCAGAGCCGATTCGTCAAGTCCTCGAGAACTTGGTCACTTCGGAGCTGCTTAAACCGAGATAGGCCGCCTTTACGGCACGCAGGTACCTCACCCGCAGGCGAGGCACGATCATTCGACTGCCGCCTGTTATGGCGAGCAGCGTGAACGCCACACCTCCCACAGCATCTGAGTGCAGGTCATCTGCTCTAGATCACAACGAATACCTGGTCAGGTTCGTCGGGCTACGACTGTCCAGCCGTATTCGTTTAGGCGTACAGCGACATCGGTGAAGCCCGCGCTCGTTAGCCTCGCTTCCAAGCTCGACGGATCAATCGGCTGGTAGGTATCACCCTCGTGGAAGGCACGTACCGCGTCGGATTCGACGCCGTCGACCGCGATGATCGGCGAACCGGGGCGCAACACCCTTGCTGCCTCAGCGAAGAGACAGTCCTGAAGCACAGGTGACGGAACGTGGTGAAGCATCGAGAAGCAGACTGCCCCGCTGAACCTCCGGTTGGCAAAGGGCAGCTGGGTGGCATCTCCGAGCATCACTTCGACGTTCGTGCCGGCGTAACGGGCTTGCAACCGGGCCGCGAGATCGGGGTCGATCTCGACGCTTGTCAGCCGGGGGAGCAGTTCAGCAAACACATCGGTGGTGGCTCCGTAGCCTGGACCGATTTCAAGCACGTCGTCGCCCAGGTTCACCTCGCCTACCGCCCAAGGGATCATTTCGTCTCGGACCGCTGTCCGCCATTCGGGACTGTCACAGAACAGGTGCCCTTCGTTCATGCTGGCCCCAAGACATTCACATTGCTCCGCATGGGCACCATCATGCTCGGCCAGCGCCGTGTACGCAGCCGCTGGTCGAGGGGTCGCACTACCAGGGGCCACACGCGTGCCAAGGCCCGCTGGATTGGGTGGGCCTGCTAGGGCCCCACTGGGGCCAATGGCGAAGGCGCGACAACGCCACCGCCGAACGCGCTACCAGCGCGCATTGAGCCGTTCCAGGGCGGCGATAAATGCTCGTTCCTCGTCGCTCTGGGCTACGAACTCGGTGCCCACTCGCACGCGGTCAGATCCCATCGCTTCCGTGTGTCGAACTGTGCCGATGAGTTGCAGGCCGAGCGCAATGCGGTGACCCGCCACTTCAGCCACTGTCGTGTCAACGAGCTCAAGACCTGCCCCAGCGCTGGAGATGTCGATCACGCGACATTCGCGCCAGCGTTGATCTGCGTCGCCCTCGATCAGGTACCTGCCTCTCCAGTCCGCGAACTGGCGAGGTAGCAGCCTGCGCCGCTCGGGCTCCATCTGTGAGGACCCAGTCATCGATTGTTGGTTCCTTTCCTCAAGTCCGACGATGCGTGCTCGCATCTACTGATTAGGAGAAGTGATCGCCTAGGCGTGGAACGGCCCAAAATCACGGATCGCCTTGGCGGCACGATGCGGTTGTGAGCCATCAGGGCCAAGGCTTTGGACCGAGGGTTGGCGCCCAGCCACTCCAATGAGTGCCGCCGCACTTGCAGATCGCCGCAGCGGTCGCGGTTGAGTGATCCTGCAGACGATGGCCCCTAGGCCGATCAGCATGAGCACATCACCGAAACTCATCACTTCCTTGATCACGGGGATCGGCAAACGGTCCGCGAGCCACGACAGGGTCGTGTGAGAGGTCATCGTCGTGTGCTTGAAGAGGAACCCGTGGGCCACGTTGGTGGAGGCCGCTCGTCCGGAGATGACGAGCGCATGAATATCGACGGGCATGCCCTTGTTCGCAGCGATGACGATGGTGTTGGCGAGGATTCCCCCAAACAACAGGCCGAGGCCAAACCTGGTGCCGAGAACCCTGAAATTGGCCGAGATCCATGCCAGCACGAAGCCACAGCACAGAAGCACCAAGGCCCACCTGGTCGGCGTGGGCAGCCATCCGAGCGAGAGCTGAATGCCGATGGCGACAATCAGTAGTGACCACCACCGCAACTGGACATCGATGACGGCGCTGAGCCGCCCACCGCGCCAAAGGCCGACGGCCGCCCCCAACGCCACCGCCAACACGAATGTCTCCGTCGTTCCTCCCCAATCGTTGTTTCTCCATACAAGAGTGCACGGATGGGCTTTTGATACGCGATCGCGTATCAAAAGCGAATTTCGTCGCTCTGGTTACCGTCGGCGGCAACTGACCGCCGCGGGAGGAGCACGGACATGGCAAGAACTCGCTTCGCGAAGATCGGCGCCCTCGTTGTGGCTTTGGCCGGGGTTTGGCTAGTGGCGGGCGCTCCCGTCTACTCGCCGTTTTGACGTCCACCGAGGTCGGACCGGCGGTTCTTGGGAGCGTTGCCTCCCAGGACCGCCGGTCCTACAATCCTGAGCGGTGGAGGAGACCGAGGGGCTGGTTCTACGTGCCACGCAGGGTGATGCCGCGGCATGGTCAGACCTCGTCGATCGCTTCGGGGGCCTGATATGGCACATCGCCCGGTGTGCTGGTCTTGATGCCTCCGACGCGGCGGACGTCAGCCAGACAACTTGGCTGCGCTTTGCCGAGAACCTCGGATCGCTGCGGGAACCGGAGCGCGTCGGTGCATGGCTGGCCACAACGGCCAGACGCGAAGCGTCCAAGGTGGCCCGGCTGGCGGGTCGTCAGATTGTCGTGGACCCGTGGTCCGAACTCCGCCGTATCGCGGACCGGGAGCCGGCGGCTGACGCCGCCATGATCGATGTGGAGGAAGGTATTGCTCTGCAGCTCGCGTTGGCCGAGTTGCCGACGCGCTGTCGTGAACTCCTCCTTGGCCTGGTGGGCGATCCACCTTGCTCATACCAAGAGTTGAGTTCGAAGCTGGGGCTCCCCGTCGGGAGCATCGGGCCGACCCGCGGTCGCTGCTTGGACAGGCTCCGGGAGCTGCTCGGACAAGAACGAATACAGGTCGACGAATTGGCGATGGGACAGACTTCACGATGATTGATGGAAGCGACAATGAGTTTCTGGCCCAGGTTGGGCGGGCCATGAGGCTCTTGGATCCCGCTCCCGCTGAGGTACTGCGCCAAGCCGTTGACGCCTTTGCATGGAGAGACATCTCCCTCAGCCTCGCCGCTTTAGAGAGCGACTCGCTCGTCGACGACGACGGCTTGGCACGAGTACGGGCCGGCCGACCTGACCGGCGGCTGAGCTTCCACTGTTCGGGCGGCGGCATGGTGGTTTCGTTGATCGACGGTGGGAATCGTCTCGTGGGCCAAATCGAACCCGCCGGACGCGGCGTCGTCGAGCTCCGGCGCCCTTCAGGGGTGCGGACCACCGATGCCGACCAGTTTGGTCTGTTCCTGTTCGAGCAGATCGAGGGGGGTCCCGTAAGCATCCGTTGGCACCCCGAAGACGCCTCCACTGGCTTTAACACCGAGTGGGTGACGATTTAGACGCGGCACTGGCCGCGGTAGTCCACGCGTTCGCCATTGCCGAAGAGGACGCCATCGGAGCCCTTGAGAGGGCGGACGATGAGGCGCTCAGCGCGCTGCGTGGTGCCGGGCTCGTCGGCCCTGAGGCACGAGGATGGTGGGCTCGAGGACTCGCGCTTCGCAAGCTCGGACGGCGTCAGGAGGCATTCAACGCGCTGAACGAAGCGGAGTTGCTCTTTCAGCGTGCGGGAGAGCCCGAGGAGGCTCAGCGCGTCGCCATTCCCCTCGCTTTTGAGAAGGCGCTCCGAGGCCAGGTAGATGTCGCCGTCGCCACCCTTGAGTCAGCAGCACAACAGCTGACGGGAATCGACTCTGCCACGGCCTCAGCACAGCTGGCTTTGGTCTTGCACCGCGCCGGGCGCGACAACGCCTCTATGGATGCGTGGGATGCCGCCATTGACGCATTTCGAGCGGCGAAGTCTCCTCGATTTGAGGCACGGGCCTACTTCAATCGCGGCATCATCCGCGCCGAATGGGGTGACTTTGACGCCGCCGAATCCGATCTTTCTGAAGCCACCAAGATAAACGAGAGCATCGGCGACGAGTTCGAAATGGTGGGAATCGCGCACAACCGGGGTTACATCGCGGCGCGGCAAGGCAACCTGGCGCGGGCGCTGCAGTGGTTCGACGACTCTCAACGCAGGGCTACGTTGCTCGACGTCCAGAGGCCCGAGATCCTCCTCGACCGAGCCGAGACACTGACCGAAGCGGGAATGTTCGCCGAGGCGCGTGCGGTGGTTGAGAACGCCATTGGCCTCCTTGAGACGCTCGGGCAGAGCGCCGATTTGGCCGAGGCGTGCCTCTCGGCGGCAAAGATCTGTTTGGCCCAACGCCAGGAGCCTCGAGCCCAAGATTGGGCCAGGCGCGCCCGCCTTGAGTTTGAGAGCCAAGGCCGGCTCCGGTGGGTATCGATGGCGCGGTACTACGAGGTCTTGAGCAAATCGGCGTGGCCACCCGACAAACGAGCCATTGCGCTCCTCGAGGTGAGCGAGGCTCTGAAGTCAGCAGGCTGGACATCATGCTCGTTTGGCGCCGATGCGTCCGCGGTCGATCTGCTCCTCCAAGCCGGGAAGCATGAAGAGGCGCGCATCCCGCTGGCTCGACTGCAACAGCTTCAAAAAGGTGGAGCCAATCTGGATCGACTCCTAGCGTGGATCGCCGAGACCCGGTTTCGGGCCTCCGAAGGAAGGATCGTCGCGGCCGGGCGATCCATGGACGCGGCGGTCAACGCACTGTTGGCGCACCAGGCCGCCAACGGCTCCACTGAGCTGCGCGTGCAAGGCGCGGGCCGAGCTGACGAGGCCGTGGCGCTGGCCATGCGGCTAGGGCAGACCAGTCACTCGCCGGTGCGGACGCTGGGGTGGATCGAGAGAATTCGATTCTCCCAGGAACCGCGCGGCATGGAAGAGGACCCGGAGATGGCTCGGCGACTCGAAGAGCTCCGAAAGGTGACCGGTCGCGTGGACAGTGCTCCTCTGGAACCGCAAGAACACCATCGGTTGAGAGCAACCCAACGTGCACTGGAAGAGCTGGTGCGACGGCGCGCCCGACACGCGGTTCCCAGAGAGGACCAGCGCGTTATCTCGTCCCGAGATCTCGTCAGCCGCCTGGAAGAAAGCGTGTTGGTCGAATACATCCCGTCAGGCGACCGACTCAATGCCCTCGTCTTTGAGCAGGGACGCGGTCGTTGCGTGGATCTGGCTTCGGTTGCTGAGGTTCGGCGCGCCGTTGCGGGCCTTCGGATGACAATGATCGGCCTGGTTGCCGCGCACCCTGACAGCAAGGCATCCACCTCAACGCAGCTGGACAACAGACTCCAGGCGTTGTCCTCCCTGTTGATCGACGCGCTCGATCTATCGGACTCAAAAACGGAGATAGTGGTCGTCCCGTGGGGGGCCGTGGGTTCAGTCCCCTGGGGCACGCTGCCGGTATTCGAATCTCGGCCCGTCATGGTGGCGCCGTCCGCTACGGCGTGGGCGAGAGCCGACCAACACAACCACCGTACTGAAGACCCCTCACAGCCCAACGTCGTGGTCGTGTGTGGACCGGGCCTGCTTCATTCGCCGGAAGAAGCCAAAGCGGTAAGGGAGATCTGGGGACCAGACACCAGGGTCCTCGACGGAGACGAAGCGACAGTCGAGGCGGTGATGGCTGTCCTGGCGTCGGCGGATCTGGTCCACTTCGCCACCCACGGCTCGTTCCGTAGCGATTCCCCGCTCCTGTCGTCGCTTCAGCTCGCCGACGGCCCCCTGACTGGGTACGACGTGTCTCGTTTGCACCGCGTACCGACCACCGTGGTGCTTTCGTGCTGTGAGACCGGCATGACCGACGCCGACAGTCCTGGCACTTTCGGCCTGAGCGGGCTCCTGTTGGCGTCCGGTGCTCGCAGCATCGTCGCCAGCGTCATCCCCGTCGTCGACGAATGCGCGTTTCATTTCACCATTCCATTCCATCGTGAGCTCAAAGCCCACGGGCGGGTGGCCGACGCTCTCGTCTACGCCAGAAGGGAGTCGAGTTCCTCTGACTATTCGGGGCTGGGCTTTTGCTGCTTTGGTGCCACGTAGGCGCCGACAGGCGACCAATTAATCCGGCGCTTGACCCTCACCGATCACGATGGGTTCGCCAAAGAGGTCGTCGTAGTTGCGCAGCCGGCTGGCGAGCGCCCCCATGATGTCGAGCGCAAACGTGGGTGTCTCGTGTACGAGGAAGAGAAAGAGGTGCCGGTCGATCTCGGCCAAGGTGGTGTCGGCTATCGCGACCGCACTGAGGTTGCGCGGGAGGTGATCGACGAGGGCCCGTTCACCGAACACGTCGTTGGGGCCGAGGGAGGCAACAACGACCGACCCCTTTCGGAGTTCCACGCCTCCCGACACGATGCCGTACATATGGGCCCCGACATCACCCTCGCGATAGACAGCCTCTCCGGCGAGAAATGTTCGTCGGACTTGAGCATTCAGAAACAGACCACCAGCTCGCACGGTAACCATTCCCCCTAGTCTTCGGACCAGTTGGCCCGTACCCAGTCGACTTGTGGAGGCAAGGCGACACCAAGCTGCGCCAGCCATCCGCCCAGGTCCCAAAAGTCCCTGTGTACCTTGATCTTGTTTCCTTCGGTGGAGCCGATCGAAGCCCCATGGATCTTCCAGGCCCGTCCTGAGGCCGGAAGGCCTTGTGCGATCGGCCCGTCATTGGTACCGACCATCTCCCACTCCGTGGCGTAGTTGTCGCCGCTTCTCATCGTCGTCACATACTTCACGGACAGGTCCGAGGAGTTGCGATGACCGAGATCCACCTGTTCCCCGATGGTGGCCCCGGTGAGGACTCGACCCCACGGCACGTCCTCGTAAATTCCATCATCGGCCATGACGCCAGCCAAGGCGTGGCCATCGTTGGTGTTCCAGGCGCTCAGCCACACGTCGAACAGGTCGGTCACCGGGGTCCACCTCCGAAGGTGCGTCGAGTGCGGATACTAGGGCGCTCCCCATTGCACCTCCTCGGGCCGCCGATCTCAAACGATCGGCTTAGCGCCCGAGCTCCTAGGAGTCATCCTCCGACACCGCACACAGGAGGCAGTCAGCACCGCAGGACCCGATATCGCGGTGCTTAGCGAACCACTCATCGCTGGACCCACAGGAAAGGCAGCTGGGCTCGGAGCACTCGACGCTGAGATCGGCGTGGACGATGGCACTCCCCGGGCAACTCACGGTTTCCCGTGCCATCCCCCCGGACTCGGGGTCGCCCGTGGCACCCCGGTGGCACACCGTGCACAGGCTTCCGAGAAGCCCGCGGCAGTTCACGACAAAGCCGTGACGTCGTACGCCCTCGCCGACGTTGCCACTGGGGAGGCAACCGGGTACGAAGCAGCTCGCGGTCCCATTGTCGTGAATGAGCAATGGCTGGCTACAGGGCCTGAGCACGTGTTCCTCGCCGTTCAGAAGGACCAGGTTGAGCCCGTTGACCGCCCGCCTGGCCCTATGTAGTGTCCTTAGAGACACCAAGCAATGTCTAGGGTGACATTGATAAGTGTCTCATTTGGCACTCTAGAGTGTCAAGCCTTCGATGGATCGGGCGACGGGGGGTTCGAATGGTGACCCGAGACGACGGTGACGCTCCCCGGGGTCGGCCCACGTTGGGGGAGGAGACGCGGGCCGTGGTGCAGGCTCGCATCGTCGACGGGGCTGTGACGGCCCTGGCGGCGGGTGGGTTCGATGCCACCATCGAAGAGATCGCCTCCGCCGCCGGTGTCAGCCGGCGCACGGTGTTCCGGCACTTCGCCACCCACAACGAGGTCATGGCCGCCGCCATGAACGAGATGCTCGTTCGCTACGACGACCTGATGCCCGGGCCACCGGCCCCAGACGTTGACTTGGAAGCCTGGCTCGAACAGACGGCCGCCACCTTGCACGAGCTCAATGCCCGACTGATGGGAAGGGCCTTCTGGGACATTCACGTTGATCGCCCCGGTATCTCCCCGGCCGTACGAGACGCCCGACGGATGGGCTACGCCACGCAGATTTCGCACTACGCCTGGCATGCGGCCCAGGGGAAGGGCGATCCACCGGACTGGGTGGTCGACGCTTTTGAACTTCAACTGTCGGGCTTCGCCACCAACTGCTTGGCCCGCTATGACGCCGAGAAGGCCGGCCAGGTAAGCGCATCGGTCCTCGGCGCCGTGCTTTCAGCCGCCCTAGCGGTGCAATAGAAACTCTTCGCGCTGTCGCATCCCAGCGGCGCCGAACAATCGCCATGGCAAAACGAAATTATTTGGTGGAGGGCTTGTCCGGCACGGGCAAATCCTCGGTCTTCGAGGAACTGATCAGGCGCGGCCACAAGGCCATCAGCACCGACCGTGCCTGGGCCTACTATGCCGACCCCGAGACGGGCCGCCCCGGTGGGCCGATACATCACGACAACTGGATGTGGGATCGCCACAAAGCTGTCCGTGAACTCGAAGACCAGGAACCAGAAGCCTTGTTCGTCTGCGGGAGTAGTCGCAATCGGAACGACTTTCTGCCCTATTTCACCAAAGTCTTCAACCTCCGGATCGACGATGACACCATGCGTCGTCGTCTCCAACAGCGCACCGCTGATGATTGGGAGCTTGGGCCCGATGACCGCTACGACGAGCTCCTGGCCATGATGATCGGACTCATGCTCGAGCTGAATCAGAGCGACGAGAAACCGGCCGGAGCGATAGATGTCGATGCCACCCAACCTCTTAATCAGGTGGTCGACGAGTTGCTGCGCTTGGCGAACTAAGCAGCGTTCGTGGTCGTGGGCACGGCACGCGGGGTGCTCAGACTGAGTTGGCTTTCGTCAATTTCCTTGGCCACAGACCACAGCCAAAGCATGGTGGCCACGTCGATGGCGACGAAGAGGAGCACCAGGACCCAAAACGGGATGGGTGGGTTCCAGTAGCCAGCGACGTGGGCAAACGGATTCGACGGTCCGTCCTCTCCCACCATGTATCGGCGGAGAACCCAGACGAATGCCACCACGTTGGCCAGCGCAACAAAGAACGTCACAATGCCGACGCCCCGCAACCACGCTCGGGTCGATACGGGAACCAACGTCGACCCGACGACAGCAACGCCCACGGCAATGGGAAGCGTGTACCGACCGTTGAAGAGATACCCCGAGGTGCGCGCCGTGGCCACGTTGTACAGGACGGGGGCGGCCACCGTTATGGCCGCCGTGGCGACCACAGCGCTCAGCGGGCGAACGCCGGTGCCACGTACCGATGCCAGCGCCATCACCGCCATGATTGCTAACCCCGCGTACCAAACCACTGTCGTGAAGAGCGGAACCGGAGCGTTGTTCCACCCGAGCACGCCGATCATTTCTCGAAGCAACGTGTTCGACTGGCCCAGAGTGGTCTTGGCAATGGTCACCAAAGACACACCGGCTTCGGTTTGGCCGGCGGGGAGAACAATCGAAGAGTGCAGGGCCTCAATCGAGCCCACCGCCACCACGCCGACAATGGCGACAATCGCCGTCCACCAGCGCACGGCCCGGGAACGCCTCAGGGGCGCCCACATGCTCTGGCGAGAAGCCAACGCCAGTATCACGACGATCAACACCGCCCACACCGGCGACGAAGCCCGGGCCAAGAGCAACAGCGACAAGCACACGCCGACAATGCAGACCAGCAGTACTGGTGGCTCTTCCCACTGCCCCCTTACGAGAACCATGCCGGTAACCCACACGCTGATGGCCGACGCGATCTCGAAGCCATTCGGGTTGATCACCGCCATGAGGTACACGGCCGAGGGCGTCAGTGCCAGAGCCAATCCTCCTACGATCATCGGGGTCGTCGACCAGCGTCGAACGGCGTACAGCGCCAAGGCGATCAGCAGTCCGCTCAACAAAACGCTGAGCAAGCGCATGACGTAGATGACACCCGACGACGTCCACAGCAGAGTCGGACTTCCGACAAAGAGGTAGTAGAGCGGGGGGTACCTCCCCGTGTACGTCGTGGCCGTCGCAATGGCTCCGCCGGACTGGGCGGGCAGGCCGCAGGGGGCGTCCGCGTTTGTGAGGCTCTTGCACTGGGCCGGCGGGAGCTGGCAATTGGCCGGCCCCGTACTCAGCTCGAGGCAGAGCGATTCACTCTGCATGTCGGCAAACGTAAGGGGAAGCCGGACGCTCTGAATCGCCTGTGGCTCCTTGGGAACCTCCGGCTTGATGACGTGGCCGCGCACATCGGCGGCGGCGGTGATGATGTGCGACGGCTCATCGGGCCCGGCCAGCAGCGGCGTCGCCAACGCCCACGCGGCGCCCTGTGCGCATACCAGGAGCAAAGGAACGAGAAACACGGCGGCCCTGGTTCCAAAGACTCGTCGCCAAAGGCTCGAGGGCCCCTTGAGCACCGTCACACGCCAAGAGTACGTTGCGGATCTATGAGATTCGTGAAGGGTCCGACGTTGCCCGGTGCGTGGCTCGCCGACGTCGACCTTGCCAACGCGCATCTGCACAGCCCGGTGTTCGAGGGCGCCAAAATCACCGATGGAGATTTCTGGGATGCCAACATCTCCGGGCGTATCGAGGGACTCCACATCAACGGAGTCGAGATAGCCCCGCTTGTCGAGGCTGAGCTCAACCGTCGATTCCCCGGCCGCGCCACGTTACGCGCCACCGATCCACAAGGCCTGGCTGAGGCATGGGCCATGATCGAAAGGCTGTGGGATGAAACCGTGGCACGGGCCCACCTGCTCCCCGAGGCGATGCTTCACGAACAGGTCGACGCCGAATGGAGTTTTGTGGAGACCCTCCGTCACCTGATTCTGGCCACCGACATCTGGCTGGGACGCATGGTCCGCCACGAGTCATTCCCGTACCACCCCTGGGGACTGGCCGGCTCCTGGCTGGCCGATCCGCGCACCCTCGGACTCGATCCAGACGCAACGCCACCGTGTGCCGCCGTGCTCGAAGTGCGCCGGGCCCGTATGGACACGGTGAGCGAGACCATCAACGCACTTACGCCCGACGAACTCGCCCGCGTCTGCATCCCCCCGGACCCGCCTGGGCACCCCGGGGAGCCCCACTCCGTGCTCCACTGCCTCGGCGTCATCCTCAACGAGGAATGGGAACACAACCAGTACGCCAACCGCGACCTCGGAGTCCTCGAAGCCGGCGGACAAGGGCGGGGCTGAACGGGCCCGAGGGACCCGAGCGCCCTTCTGATTGGTGGGTGTTCAACTAGCCTTCGGTCTCGAACTCTGCACGGGAGCAGGCATGTCCGACACCGTCGACATTTTGGTTCTCGACCTTCTGGAATGGCTGGGTCCCGAGCCTCGGCCCTACATCGAAGTGCTCGACGCATGGCGCACGTCGTGTCCACGTCTGCCCGTGTGGGAGGACGCCAACGACCATGGGTTCGTGGCCTGCCATCACGACTCCGGGCACGGGCGACTCGTCTCGGTCACGGCCGCCGGCCGGGAACACCTGCTTGAGTTTCGTCCGACCCGCGCCGTCGCGTCGTAATTCGTGGCCGACGTCAGGCTCGACGAGCTCACGAGCGAGGGTGCACCTTTCGTAGCCGGGACCACCTTTGACCTGGCCGACGTCGGGTACGTCCAAGGCGAGTACTCGTGCTCGGGAACGGCCCACGCCTTCACTCGCGCATCGTCGGGAGTAGCTCCTGACGAAGAGGCTGACTTCTCGACCAGGTTGCTCGTGTACCGGCCCGCCCGTGATGCCGACTTCGACGGCACCGTGTGGGTCGAATGGCTCAACGTCACCAGCGGCTTCGACGCGGCGACGTCATGGCTCATCGCCCATCGAGAGATGGTTCGCCGGGGCGCGGCCTGGGTCGGCGTCTCGGCCCAGCACATCGGCGTGATGGGTGGATCGAGCATCATGGGCTTTGACAGCGCCGGCCTCATCGGTATCGATGCCGCCCGTTACGGTCGCCTCCAGCACCCCGGCGACCGCTTCTCCTATGACATCTATGCGCAGGTGAGCGCGGCGGTACTCCAAGGGGGCGGCACCATCCTCGACACGTTGCTTGTCGAGCGCGTGATCGGTGTCGGCGAGTCACAGTCGGCCGCCCGCCTCACCACGTATGTCAAGGATGTCGATCCGGTGCTCCAGGTCCACGACGGCTTTCTTTTGCTGGCTCGGGGAGGTTCAGCACCAGCGTTGGTCGGCGACAGCGATGTGCAGTCCTCGATGCGCGGCGAGCCCGTGCTCTTCGACCCGCCGCGGGTGCCGCGTGTCCCCACGTTGTGCGTCGAGTCCGAAACTGACCTGATCGAGCTCAGCTATCTGACAGCGCGTCAGGACGATACCGACAGCTTGGTGACCTGGGAGATGGCGGGCACCGCCCATGCTGATGTGTACACATTCGCAGCGGGCTTCGGGGACGACGGAATGCGTCCCATCAAGGAACTCGCCGCGGCCTGGAGGCCAACCGCCGAACTCTTCGGCATGCCTTTGGACCTGCCCATGAACGCGGGGCCGAAGCACTATGTCGTCAGTGCGGCCGCCTCTGCCTTGGACCATTGGGTCCGGCACGGCTCGCCGCCTGCGCAATCGGCCCGCCTGGCCGTGCGCGACGGTGTGCTGCTTACCGACGATCATGGCAACGTCCTGGGAGGTGTGCGCACCCCCCATGTCGATGTGCCCGTGGCTCGGCTCTCGGGACTCGGAAACAGCGGGCACCCCACACCGCTCATTGCATCGCTGTGCGGTACCACCGTGGCCTTCGACGACGCCACGCTTGGATCGCTCTACCAATCACGAGCCGATTACCTCGACCGCTTTACGGCGGCGGCGGCGCGTTCGGTGGCGGCGGGGTTCCTCCTGGCTGACGACGTGGCCGAGATCGTCGCCATCGCCGAGATCAATTCACCGCTGTAATCAGCCCGCGAACGCGCTCCGCCTGAATCACACCAGCGTGCCGCTCACAGATCGTTCAGGCAGGTATTCCCATCGCTGGCACTGGCGGTCATGTCGGGGCAGATGGCGTAGCGCCATGTGGCACCCGTCAGCACCGCGCCCGTGAAGTTGGCCCCGCCCAGGTTCGCAGCGCGGAAATGCGCATTGGTGAGATCTGCGCCGGCCGCGTCGGTATCGACGAGGGTGGCGTGGTCGAAGAGGACGCCGGTGAGGTTGGCCCCGGTGACATTGGCACGGGTGAGATTGGCCCCGGTGAGATGGGAGTGTTCCACGTCGGCCCCGGCCAGATCAGCGCCCACAAGATCAGCCCCGACGAAGTACGCCTGCTTGGGGCGGGCATTGACGAGGTCAGCGCCGGCCAGATCGGCATTGGTGAGATATGCACCGCGCAGGTGCACCCCGGCCAGGTCGGCACCGGCGAGATCGGCGTACTCGAGATCGGCTCCGGGACCGACTAAGTAGCCAGCGACTTGGGTCCAGTAGTCCGGCAACGAGCCCAGGGCGCCGGCGTCTCCTCCCGACGACGTGTCGTAAAGAATGGCGTGCACAAGGGTGGTGTTGGTCAGGTTGGCGTCTTTGAGGCGTGCCCCGGTCAGATTGGCGAAGCTGAGGTCCGCATTCGTCAGGTCCGCACCACTGAGATTGCCGTTCCTCAGTCGCGTGGCGGTCAGGTTCCCTCCGGCCAGATCAGCGTCCTTGAGGAAGGCGGCGACGAGGTCGTCCCCGGCCAGATTGCTACCGGCCAGGTCGGCACCCTCAAGGTTGGCAGCGGGGCCCAGGAGATAGCCATTGACCAGCAGCCAATGCGAAGGCAGCGAAGCCGGCGAACCGAAGAGCGAGCCCGAAGACCCATCAAAGAGACGGGCGCCCGACAACTCCGCCCCGGTGAGGTTGGCCCCACCGAGACTGACACTCGTCAGGTTGGCTCCCGTGAGATTGGCGTCGGTGAAGTTGGTGCCGCTGAGATCGGCGTATTCGAGCCGAGCGCCGATCAACGTGGCACCGGTGAGATCAGCCCCGCTCAGGTCGATCGCCCTGAGATTGGCCCCGCTGAGATCCGCTCCTCTCAAGTCGCATCCCGACAGATCGGCGTGAGGACCTGGCACGCAGCTCGCCAACGCGCCTGCCGGCGCGCCGTACGCAACGGCACCTAGCGCGACAACCACGCAGAGCACGAACCCTGCCACGTCGAAACGAACCTTCCTGTGGCGCGCCGTGTGGCCGCGAAAAGCTATGAGGTTGTTGGCAATCATCTCTCTACCTCCGTTGCCGAAACGGCCACATGAGTGGAATGGAGGAGGCGGACAAATCCATGGTCTTGCAACCGTGATCCGTCGTACGCCCCTGACCACATCAAGGCATACCCAGATCTCAGCGCCACAAAACGCCTTGCCGTGAGCGCCTTTGCGTTCTGGTCGGTAGATTTCGTGTTGTGGCAGACGACAGTGCACCGCCGAAGTGGCTCCCGGCATCCGTAGGACGCGCCGGCCGAAAGGCGCAGGCCTCCGATGCCCAGGCGTTACGCGACGGTTCGGCCTGGAACGAACTTGCCGCATCCCTCGGTGCGGCCGTCGAACATCTGCATTCCGAGAAGCTTCCCGACGAGCTGCGCGGGGACGCCACGGGCTATCGCCATCTCCTCATGCTCATGGCCCTCGGTATCGACGAAGCCCTGCGCTCAAGCGATCCGTATGACCCGTCCATCACTCCCGGCAACGTCGACGCCGTCATGCGCTGGGGCATGGATTGTCCCGACGCCGCCTACTCGGGGGCGACCATCCGAGGAGACGCCACGTACGTGGTGCGCGGCACCCGCGGGTCGGCGCGCTACGTGGGGCTCCAGGTCATGGCGGGCATCGAGGCCACCGCCAATGTCGTGATCGATGAACTCGAGGTCGCCGACGACGGGTCCTTCGAGATCGTGCTGTCAGCCGACGAGCACACGGGCAACTGGATGCCCCTGCACGAGACCACCTCATCGCTCGTGGTGCGGCAGTTCTTCTACGACTGGGAGAACGAAGAACCGGCCCGGCTCTCCATTGCGTGCACGTCGTCACCGAAGCGAACCGACGCGACGCAAAGTCCCGTTCCGGGTGCCGATGCCCAGGTGGGTGCCCAACTCGTGGCCCTGGGACAGTTCGTCGAGGAAAGCCTGCGTTTCTGGTGGGACATAGAAGAAGCAGGCCGCTCCCAGGGCCTGAACGTCTTTCGGCCGCCGCAGGCGCGCACCGAAATGGGCGGTGCCGCCGAAAACGTGACGGTGTGGGGATCGTGGGAGCTCGCCGATGACGAGGCCATGATCATCGAGGTCACTCCGCCGCAAGCCATGTACTGGTCGATCTCGTTTGGTGACCATTGGTGGAAGACGATCGACTACGCCGAACACCAGTCGAGCCTGAACGGATTCCAAGCCTCCCTCGACGCCGACGGCGTGATGCGGGCCGTGGTAGCGCACCGCGATCCCGGCGTGGCCAACTGGTTGGATACCGGCGGTCACCGCCGCGGCCCCGCCATCGTGCGCTACGTGCGCGCTGGCGACGCCCCGGTGCCGAGTACGCAGATCGTCCCTTTCGATCGCATCGACGACGTCGTGCCGGCCAGTACTCGACGAATCACCGCCACCGAGCGCGCCGCGGTGATAGCCGGGCGGCGGGCCGGAGTGCGACGTCGGTTCGGTCGATGAGTCACCTCCCCCCACACCGAGAACCAACCGAAACGGAGAGGATGTCGGCATGGATCTAGGACTTGGCGGTGCCACGGTGGCCGTCACCGGTGGCACCAAAGGCATGGGACGGGCCATCGCCGAGACCTATGCGGGCGAAGGGGCCAAGGTTGCCGTGCTGGCGCGCGGGAGCGAGGCCCTGGCCGCCACCACGGCGGCCTTGCTGGCGGCCGGTGCGCCCGACGCGCTGGGACTGATCGCGGATGTGACCAACCCGGCCCAGGTGAACGCGGCGTTCGCTGACATCGAGGCGCGCTGGGGAACGCTCAACGTACTCATCAACACCGTGGGCCCTGCCGCGGCGCGTTTCGAGCAACTCGACGATGACGCCTGGCACGGCGTAATCGACCTGGGCACGTTAGGAGCCGTGCGCTGCGTGCGCGCCGCCTTGCCGCTGCTGCGCGGCGCGCCGTGGGCCCGCATCGTGAATCTGTCGGCACACTCCACCCAGCGCCAGAGCGAGATGTTGGTGGCCTACACGGCGGCCAAAGCCGCGCTCACCAGCGTGTCGAAGAACCTGGCTCGCTCGCTGGCCCCCCACGGGATCCTGGTGAACACGGTGAGCCCAGGCTCGATCGTCACGGCCAGCTTCAGCGAGGGGCTACGTCCCATGTTCGAAGCCGAAGGCCTCGATCCGACCGACCCGCATGACGTCATGGCATGGATCACCAGGCATTTTCACCAGCCCGCCGACCTGGGCCGGGCGGGGCTGCCCGAAGAAGTGGCCGCCGTCGTGGTCTTCCTGGGGTCGCGTCGCAACGGCTACTGCACCGGTGCGAATGTCAATGTCGACGGAGGGTCAGATTTCGTATGAGTGACGACACCGGGGTTCCGGGTATCGGCATCGACGCCGAGAGCCTCATCGCCGGCGCCGTGGAAGCGACCGGGCTCGAAGACTTCGGCCCCGGTGATATGGACGAGGCCTTGGGCCGGCTCACCGAAGCCCTGGCATCCGAGGGTGCGCTCACCGAGCTCGGTGGGCAGATCATGAAAATGCGGTTGGAGATGTTGCTCGCCAACCGACTGCTGATCACCGACGTCCACAAGACCCATCCCGACATCGCCGACGGGACCATCGGCGCACCGGACGCTCCGCTGTTCATCATCGGCTTGCCGCGTACGGGCACGACGGCGCTGTCGAACTTGCTGGCCGCCGATCCCGCCATTCGGTCGTTGCGGCTGTGGGAATCGAGTGCCCCGGTCCCCCCACCGGAGTCCGCCACTGAGCACGACGATCCCCGTATTGCCGACGCGGCGGCGGGACTGGAGGCGATGTACAGCACGTTTCCCAAGATGCGGTCTCTGTACTTTCAGACGGCCACCGGGCCCACCGAGTGTCAGGACCTTCTCGGCATGGCCTTTCGCACGGCCCACTTCGACGGCATGGCGCGCATACCGAGCTATGTCGAGTGGGCCATTGACTGCGACATGGCCCCCGCCTATGCCATGCATAAGCGCACGCTCCAGTTGCTGCAGTGGCACTGCGGGCCGCGGCGTTGGCACCTCAAGACACCGGTGCACATGCTCTCGCTGGACGCCCTCGATGCCGCCTACCCCGATGCCTGTTTCTTGTGGACTCATCGCGACCCGGCCGCCGTGTTGGGATCGGTGTGCAGTTTGGTGCAGTACACGCGCAGCTGGGTGGGCGATCCCGGCGATCCCATCGATCTTGGCGCCGAGCAATTGCACCTGTGGGCCGAGGCCATTCGGAGGGCCATGGACTTTCGGGCCCGACACGGAGAAGCGCGCTTCGCCGACGTGTCCTTCGACGTGCTCAATGCCGACCCGGTACGTGCCGTCGAAACGGCTTACGCCAACCTCGGCCTCGAGCTGGACGGTCCCCGCCGCGACGCCATCGGGGCCTGGGCACTCCAGCACCCGCCGGGCAGCCATGGCACTCACGAGTACGCCCTGGGTGATTTCGGCCTCGACCCAGGCGCCGTGAGCGGCGCCTTTGCGCAGTACACCGAACGCTTCGACGTGACGGCCTGAGCACGCCGCCGGCGCCGACGGGTTCGCCTTGTGCGACCGGGAGGCCGGTGACACGATGAGCCTCTGCGGAGGGGGACACCACCACCATGCCCGATACTGACGTTCGAGAGATCCGGCTTCTAGACGGACATTTCTATGCCGGGGATCCGTACCCGACCTTTGCGTGGATGCGCCACCACGCGCCTGCCTACCTCGACGAGGAGAGCGGCATCTGGGGGATCACGCGCTACGAGGACGTGCGCGCCATCGGACAGGACCCGCAGAACTTCTCCAGCGCCAACGGGGCCCGGCCCGACGTGGTGCTGCCGTACATGATCGACATGGACGCTCCCGATCACCGCAAGCGCCGACGCATAGTCAGTGCCGGGTTCACGCCCGAAGCGGTACGCATCCGCCAGCCCCGTGTCGTCGAGGTGTGCAATCAGATCATTGACGCCGTGTGCGAGAAGGGCTCTTGTGACCTGGTGGCCGACATCGCCGCTCCCCTGCCCCTGATCATGATCGCCGACATGCTGGGCTTCGCCGAGGAGGACTGGCCCAAGCTGCTGGAGTGGTCCGAAACGTTGTTGATGTCCCAGGGCTCACCTGATCCCGATGCGATGGAGAGAGCCACCGCCGCCTACGTCGAGTGGGACGGCTTTATCCGGGCCCTGATCGCCGAGCGCCGGGAATCGGGGGCGGCCGACGATCTGCTCGGCGTCTTGGTGCAGGGCGAGGTGGATGGCGAGCGGCTCGACGACGATTCGCTGGCGCACGAGTCCCTGCTCATCCTCATCGGTGGTGACGAGACCACTCGCCACGTCATCAGCGGGGGCATGGAGGCACTGATACAGCGCCCCGCGCAGTTCGAAGCCTTGCGCAACGATCGCAGCCTCTTGCCGAGCGCAGCCGAGGAGATGCTGCGGTGGGTGACGCCCATCAAGAACATGAAGCGCACCACCACCACCGACGTCGAACTGCACGGTAAGACGATCGGCACCGGTCAGAGCGTCTTTTTGCTCTACCCGTCGGCAAATCGCGACGAGACGGTCTTCGCCGACCCCGACACATTCGACGTCGCCCGTCAGCCCAACGACCACCTGGCCTTCGGCTTCGGCGCCCACATGTGTCTCGGTAACCGCCTGGCGCGCGCCGAGCTGGTGGGCATGGTCGACTGCCTCGTCGAGCGACTCCCCGATCTGCAACTGGCCGGCGACGAACCGCCCCCACTGCGGGTCTCGAACTTCATCGTCGGTTACGAGACGATGCCGGTGACTTTCACCCCTACGGCGCGGCTGCGAAGCTGACCCCGACGTAAGCCGGGAACGGCTCACGTCGGCGCCGCGCCGCCTAGTGGTGGCTCACAGGCGTGGCCTCGAGCGCACACGACAGCGGTGTCCTCGGCGCCGGCTTGGCCGCTGTGCCCATGGGCGCCGGATTTCTGATGAAGACGGCCGCTATGCATCCGCCCACGACGGCAGCAGCCGCCGATATGCCCACGGCCGTGCGAAATCCTGCTTCGAGCGCGGCGGGGTGCAGGTAGGCGGCACTGGTGATCCCGGCCAGCGCCGGGAGCACGGCCACCGCCACCAGCTGGGCCGTGCGCGCCACATCGTTGTTGACCGCCGAGGCCATGGCCGCGTGCGCCGTGGGGGCCGACGACAAGGCGGTGGCGGTGAGGGGGGCCACCGTCGTGGCCAGCCCGATTGACAGCAGGATGACGCCAGGAAGGACCTCGGTCAGGTAATCGCCAGAGCTGCCCACCAGGCGCAACAACAGCATGCCCCCACCGACGAGCACCGGTCCCACCGACATCTGCAGGCGCGGCCCGATCTTTCCCGCCAGCGCGCCCGAGCGTGCCGAGAACACCAACATGATGGCCGTCAGCGGAAGCAGCGAGATCCCTGCGTCCAGCGGGGAGTAGTGCGCCACACGCTGGAGCACTACTGGCAAGAGAAACAAGGCGCCACCCAGCGCGCCGTAGACAACGAAGGTCACCACATTGGTGGCGCTGAACTGACGTGACGCGAACAGCCCCATGTCCAAGAGGGGATGCTTCTCGTGGCGCTCGACCACCACGAAGGCGACCACACATGCCACCCCGGCGATAACACTGCCGAGGACCACAGGTGCGGTCCATCCCCGGCCGGATTCCTGGATCAGACCCATGGTGATACCCAGGAGTCCGGCCGAAGCCAATACGGCCCCGACGATGTCGAGCCGACCGGTGACGGTGGGGTCCTTGGTCTCGGGCACATGGCGCGTAGCCAGCGCCGCTACCACCACGGCCAGGGGGACGTTGATCAAGAACACCAGTCGCCACGACACGGCTTCGATCAAGAACCCACCCAGAAACGGCCCGATGGCGGTGCCCACTCCCCCTAGGCCGGACCACAGCCCGACGGCCCGGGCGCGGTCTTTGGGAACGAACGACGTCTGCAAGATGGCCAGTGATCCGGGGGTGAGCAACGCGCCACCGATGCCCTGGAGACCGCGCGCCACGATGAGGGTGCCGACGTTGGGTGACAGCGCGCACACGAGCGACGCCACCGCGAACCAGATCACCCCGATGACGAAGACGCGCCGGCGCCCCAAACGATCGCTCAGGGCCCCGCCGAGCAACAGGAGGCCGGCCAAGCTCAACAGGTACGCGCTGACGACCCACTGCAAACTCGTGATGGATACCCCGAAGCTGCGACCGATGGCGGGCAGGGCGATGCCCACCACGGTGGAGTCGATGGCGACGACGGTCGAGCCGAGCACGGTGGCCACCAGCACCCAGCGACCCGGCGCGCTTTGCAGTCGCAGGGTCAGGGTTCCGTCACCCGACTCCGGAAGCGACGTCAACGTCTACACCAACAGGTGGAACAACGGGCTGTCGGGGGGGACCTCCTGCACATCGAGTCCCGAGGTGGCGATGCGCGCCAGAAGGGGAGCCAGGTCGTCGCGCTCAGCCAGTTCCACACCGACCAGCGCGGGGCCGAATTCCCGGTCATTCTTCTTGATGTACTCGAACAGCACGATGTCGTCGCTCGGGCCCAGGCACTCGTCGAGAAAACGACGTAGCGCGCCGGGCTGCTGGGGAAAACTCACCAGGAAGTAATGCTTGAGACCTTGATACACGAGGCTGCGCTCGATGATCTCGTCGTAACGGGCCACGTCGTTGTTGCCCCCGCTCAATATGGCCACCACGTTGCGCCCCGAGATCTCCGACGCCACGTCATCGAGAGCGGCAATGGCGAGGGCGCCGGCCGGCTCGGCCACAATGCCGTCGTCTTGGTACAGCGCCAGCTGCTCGGTGCAGATCCGGCCTTCGGAGACGACGACGATCTCGTTCACCAACTCGCGCACGATGGCGAAGGTCAGTGAGCCCGGCGTACGCACCACGGCCCCGTCGACGAAGTCGTCCTCAATATCGATGGTGATGGGACCCCCGGCCTCCAACGAACGCAGCATGGCCGGGGCCCCGGCTGGTTGCGCACCCACAATGCGGGTGGATGCGCCCAGACCATCAAGGGCAACGGCGATGCCGGCGATGAGCCCACCGCCGCCGATCGGCACCACACAGACATCGGGAGCCGCCCCCAGTTGTTCGACCAGTTCCAGGCCAACGGTTCCCTGCCCCGCCACGGTGTCGGGATGGTCGAAGGTGGGCACCACCGTGGCCCCCGTGTCGGCCGAGTAGACGGCGGCGGCGGCCTGGGCGTCGTCAAAGCTGTCGCCGGCAAAGCGGACCTCGACCAGCGTTCCGGCCAAGGCCTTGATGCGGGCCACCTTCTGACGAGGGGCGCGCCGGGGCAGAAACACCGCGCCGCGCACACCGAGATGACGACAGCTCCACGCCACCCCTTGGGCGTGGTTGCCCGCACTGGCGCACACCACACCGGCATCCAAGGCGGCGGCGGGAAGTCGCGAGATGAAGTTGAAGGCCCCGCGGATCTTGTAGGACCGCACCACCTGCAAGTCTTCGCGCTTGAGGTAGACCGAGGCGCCGTAGCGCTCCGACAGACGTTCGGACAGTTGCAGCGGGGTCCGCCCCACCACCGGCGCCAGCCGCGCACCGGCCGCCTTGACGTCGTCGATCCCCACCCGGTCGCGCCAGTCCGACACAGGCGTACCGGGTGCACTCACGAGACAGAGACTACGGCGGTGGCGCCGGAGATTCGGGCGCCACGAGCCCGACGCGCTCGGCCACCCCCGACAGCTCCGCTTTGGCTTCGTCCAGATCCGGCCGCACGCACGTCACCACGAGCCGGTCGACGCCCATGTGGGCCACCTTTTCCATCGTCTCCGCCGTTGTGGTGGACGCCACCCCGGTCAGCGTCACCTCAAGCGCTTCGGGGTCACGTCCGGCGGCCTTCGTCTCACTCTTGAGGCGCTCTATGGCCGCCACCAACTCGTCGCCTTGCAGCCCGAGCGGATGCCAACCGTCTCCGAGGCGGGCCGCCCGGCGGATCGACCCCGGGCTGTGCCCACCGATATGGATGGGGATGCCCGAGGGGCGCGTCGGCTTGGGATAGCTGTGGGCGCCAGAGAAGCGAAAGAACTCTCCCGTAAACGACACACCTTCAGGTCCGTACGGTCCCCACAAGGCCCGCATCACTTCGATCGATTCGTCGGCGCGCCGAGCCCGGCTGTCGAAGTCGGTGCCACAGGCTTCGATCTCTTCACGCATCCACCCCAGTCCGACGCCGAGGCGCAAGCGGCCCTTGGACAAGACGTCGATAGTGGCCAGCCGTTTGGCCAGCACGACGGGGTGGTGCACAGGCAGGACCACGATGCCGGTGGCCAGCCCCAAGGTCGTGGTGGCCCCGGCCACAAAGGCCAGCGTGTCGAGGGGATCGGGAATGGCACAGTCGTCGGGAAGCGGCATGCGCCCCGAGGAGGCATACGGGTACCGGCTCGTGTAGTCGGAGATGACCACGGCGTGCTCCACCGTGACGATCGACTCGAAGCCACACGCCTCGGCGTGGCGGGCGAAACCCACCATCCAGTGCGGATCGGCGCATACCCCGGCCCGTACCGGCGGGAGTGCGGCCACCGCCACCGTCGACGCCACCTTGGACATGTCCGAACTGTAGTGGGGACCTTGCCTGTCCCCGCACCACAGTAAGTGGTTGAAAACATCACTCGTGCGGGTAATACCCCGTTGCTCCTTCAGCGTTGTGGGTGAAGTCCCGATGCCTAGGGCAACGAGGGAGGGGTTATGTCGCTGGGCGAACGCTGTGACGAGATTGTCAGGCTGATCGACGAGACGTTGGCATCCATCGAGGCCGAACCGGCAACGGACAATGGCCCGGACACCGTCGACATGACGGCTACCCACCCGGCGCGCCTGGCGGCACGTACCAAGGCGTCAGTTCCTTCGACCCGCCGGATGCTGCGCCGGGTTTGAGTGCACGCCGGCCTTAGGGCCGGCGGACCGCTTTAGGCCTCGGTGTCGCTGGCCACCAAGCCGTCGCGCAAACGCAGACGGCGGCGAGCCTTGCCAGCAACCTCAGGATCGTGGGTGGCCACCACCACGGTGACGGTGCTGGCGGCCTGCAAGTCGGCGAGCAGGTTCATCACTTCGCCCGCACTTTCCGAGTCGAGGTTCCCCGTGGGCTCGTCGGCCATGATCACGCGGGGGCGGTTGGCCAAGGCGCGGGCAATAGCGACACGTTGCTGCTCCCCACCCGAGAGTCGAGACGGCAGGTGCTCGAGGCGATGGCCGAGCCCGACTTGCGTCAACAACTCGGTGGCCCGCTCGTGGCGCTCGGCGCGAGACGGATGGTGCGGCGCCATGGCGATGGCCACGTTTTCGGCCGCCGTCAGGGTGGGAATGAGGTTGAACTGCTGGAAGACGAAGCCGATCTCACGGCTGCGAATGGACGTGAGCTCCTTGTCCGGGGCCTTACCCAACTCCTTGCCGTCGAAGCGGATGGTGCCGCTGGTCGGCGTGTCGAGTGCACCCAGGAGTTGCAGCAGCGTGCTCTTTCCCGAGCCACTGGGGCCTTCAAGGGAGAGGAATGAACCCGCCGCGATGTCGAGGTCGATCGACTTCAGAGCCAGAACGTCAACGCCACCGCGCGAGTAGCGGCGCTCGACGCTGCGCAGCTCGTACAGCGTCTCCTGCGCACTCGCCTTGCCATTGGTTTTGCCGTTGGCTTTGTCATCGGTGCGCGCCTCTGGCGCGTCATCGGTGCTCGGTTCTTGCTCTTCGTCGCTCATCCGAGATCCCTTAGTGCCGATGCCGGCGCCATCCGTGCGGCCCGCCACCCACCGGCTATCCCGGCGACAAGACCCCCCACCACCGAAAAGACGACTCCCAGCAAAATCGTCGTTCCCGTAATGGGCGCCTGCAAGTGTATCTTCGTGTTCCCGACGGCGCTGGTGGCCTGGTGGAACAGGGACCCGACGGTAGAGGCCCCCACGGCGGTGCCCGAGGACGTGGACGTCAGCGTGGGCCCGAGCGCATCGATGAGGCCACAGACTCCTAGCCCGACAAGTACGCCGATGATGGCTCCGACGATGCCGATGCCCACCGTCTCCGCCATGATCTGACGCACGACGCGACCGCGTGACCAACCCACGGCCCGCAGTGTCCCGATCTCGCGTACGCGCTTGGAGATGCTCGACATGGTGAGCAACGCCGCGATGAGGAAGGCGGCCAGCAAGATAATGACGGCCAAGGCGCCGCCCAAGTTCTTGGCCAGGGTGTTGGCGTCGGACAGGCTCCCGGTCACCTGGTTGGCGAGATCCTTGGAGGTGAGCACCTGCGCTCCGGGAAAGTCGTAGCGCAACTGCTTCGCTACCGCGTTGACGTCGGAGGACTTGTTCACCTGCACGAGGATCTCGTTGACGCGCTCGGGCTCCGACGCCGCCGATTGCACGGTGGCGAGGTCGAAATAGATGTCCGAGGTGTCGCCGGTCAGGGTGGGATTCACCAACCCGACCACGGTGTAGGTGGCCTTGTCGATGGTGAGGGTCTGGCCCACCTTGATGGACTTGGTGCTGGCGTAGGCCGAGCTGACAAGCACTTCATTGGCGGGGTGGGCCCCGAACCACGCACCCTTCACCAGCTGGGCTTTGGTGATCAACCCGGTGTTGGGATTGGAGGGGTCGACGCCAGCCACGGTGTAGCTGCTCGTCTGCGTGTTGGTCGATGGCGGGTTGAGGACCTGGGTGATGGTCTGCTCGGGCACCGTGACCTGGGCGTTGTACTGCTGGTAACTGGCCGGCAGGCAGTTCTGCAGCTCGGCGCGGAAGTTGGACGCGCCCTGGGCGAATGAGCCGCCACCGCCACCGCCACCGCCGAAGCCGCCACCGCCCGAACCGCCACCGCCCGAACCGCCACCCGGAAGACTGGTGATGGTGCCGGTGTTCCCGGTAGGCGCCGTGGTGGGAGTCGTGGTGGCGCTGGTCGAAAACGCCCCCGAAGACTCCAGGCACGTGCGCACGGCCGCTGACTGCGCCGCGGTGAGCGGCGGGGGCTTCACGGTCTGAGTCAGGGTTTGTCCCCCGGTCTGGTACGTGGCGGTGATTTTCGGCACCGTCCCCGTTTCATGCAGGGCTTGCAGCGACAGGGCCGGCACGGCCGACTCGACGCCTTTCACCTGATCGGCCACCTGAACCGCTTGTTGCGGAAAAGTGATCAGAGTGCCGGGAACGAAGAAGTCGTAGGTGAACTGCGTCCCCGCCGGACCGAGCTTGGACAGGTCCGTGAGCACCGACGAGTTGGCATTCAACAACGACGCCGTGTCACTCGAATCAAGCGCGTTGAGCGCCGCCGCGCTTTCGCCCCGCAGAGCACCAGCCCGGATGAAGCCGCCCCCGCCAGCACCACCACTGCTCCCACCGCTGAAGCCGCCGCCACCGGGCCCGCCCCCTACGCCGACGCCGGGCAAGGTGGTCGTCGTCGTGGCCGACGCCGAAGCCGTGGTCGCTCCCACGGTGCGGGTGATGATGATGTCGGTGCCCACCGAAGACAACGGCGACAGCACTTTGTTCTGCGCGTCGGTGAGTCCGTTGGACACGCTGATGATGCCGACCACCAGGCCTACGCCTGCAGCCAAGCCCAACGCGGTGACGAAGGTCCGGCTCCAGCGGCGCCGAAGCTCGTCTCCTACATAACCCCATGAGATCATCGAATTACACCCCTGACCCGCCCGCGGCCACGAATGGTAGGGCTCGATCCTGTCAATTGGCTGAGAAGCTTGGCGAGTCTACGCTTATCACAGAAAACTCACAGGAACGCCCCCGAGGATACGTGCGGGAGGCCTTAAGGACCATGTCCACCATTGCGCCGGCACCACCATCACGGATCCTCGTCGTCGACGACGAGGACAGCATCACCGACCTGCTCTCGATGGCCCTGCGTTATGAAGGCCTCGAGGTCGAAGTAGCGCACCTGGGGCGCCAAGCGCTCGACGCCATCACAACGTTCCGGCCCCATCTGTTGGTCCTCGACGTCATGCTCCCGGATTTGAACGGGTTCGAGGTCCTGCAGCGCATCGGCCGAGACCGGGTCGGCGGACGGCTCCCCGTGCTCTTCTTGACCGCTCGCGACACCCTCGATGACAAGCTCCGGGGCTTCACCTTGGGCGGCGACGACTACATGACCAAGCCCTTCAGCATCGAGGAGCTCATCGTGCGCGTGCGCGCCATCTTGCGCCGGGTGCATGGGGAGGGCGACAGCAGCCGGCTCGGGGTGGCTGACCTCGTCCTCGACGAGGAGAGCCACGAGGTGTTTCGGGGCTCGACGTCCATCGAGCTCACGCCAACGGAGTTCAAGCTTCTGCATTACTTGTTGCTCAATGCCGGCCGGGTGGTGTCGAAATCGCAGATCCTCGACCGGGTGTGGAACTACGACTTCGACGGCAACGCCAACGTGGTGGAGATCTACATCAGCTATCTGCGCAAGAAGATCGACAGCCTCGGACCCCGTCTCATCCACACCGTGCGCGGCGTGGGCTACACCGTCCGGCCCGCTTCACACCCGTCGCCATGACCCTGCGCCTGCGCCTGTTGCTCGTCCTCATGGGCATCGTGGCCGTAGGCCTCGTGACATCGGACATCGCCACCTACTCGTTTCTCGACTCGTTCCTCACCTCGCAGGTGGACCAGCAGCTGTCCCAAGCCGTGTTGCCCGTGGGCCGTGACCTGCTGAGCGAATCGTCCATCGGTGGCGGCGGCATCGGGGCCCTGCATGCCGGGGCGGGAAGCTTCGTGCCGCCCGGCACCTACGGGATCCTGCGCGATCAGAGCGGCACGGTGCTGGCCGAGAGTCCGTTCATCTACTGCACGACCAACTGCGGTGCCGCCATACCCACGGCGCCCGCCCTGCCCGTACAACTGCCGGGGTCAGGAAATTCTTCGACCAATGGGCGCTTCTTCAACGCCTCGAGCCCGGGATCACAGTCGATCGACTACCGCGTGCTAGCCGAGCCGGTCGAAGGCGGCGGCACCGTGGTGGTGGCCATACCGCTCACCGACGCCCACGACACGTTGGGGCGGTTGCTCATCATCGAGGTCTTGGTCAGCGTGGTGGTGCTCGGCGCTCTCGGTCTTTTGGCGTGGTGGATGGTGCGGCGCGGCCTGCGCCCGCTTGACGAAATGGCCACTACCGCCGGGGCCATCGCCGCCGGTGACCTCACCCAACGTGTCGCCCACGCCGACGCCGACACCGAAGTGGGGCGCCTCGGTTCGGCGCTCAACACCATGATGGGCGAGATCGAAGGCGCCTTCGCGGCGCGCGCCGCGTCGGAAGAACACCTCCGGCGCTTCTTGGCCGACGCCTCTCACGAGCTGCGCACGCCACTCACGTCGATCCGGGGATACGCCGAGATCTTCGACCGGGCGCGTGATCGGCCCGAAGACCTGGCCACCTCCATGCGCCACATCCGCTCTGAGGCTGATCGCATGAGCGTGCTCGTCGACGATCTCTTGCTATTGGCCCGCTTGGATCGCGAACGCCCCTTTGCGCGTGACGCCGTCGACCTGGCCGCCGTGGTGCTCGCCTCGGCCGATGCGGCTCGGGTGAGCGCACCGCTGCGGTCCATCACCACCGAGGTGGGCGGGCCCGTCACCGTCGTCGGCGACGCCAGCCGTCTGCGCCAAGTCGTCGACAACCTTGTGTCCAACGCCATCACCCACACCGCCGATGGCACGCCGATCGAGATAAGAGTCACCACTGCCGACAACCAAGCCGTGGTGGAGGTCCAGGACCACGGTCCGGGTGTCGCCGCTGATGAGCAGAGCAAGATCTTTGAGCCCTTCCATCGCAGCGACCCGTCCCGGGCCCGGTCATCAGGTGGCGTCGGGCTCGGCCTCGCCATCGTGTCGGCCATTGCCAATGCTCATGCGGGCGATGTGGGCGTGGTGTCGAACGGAAGCGGGGGTGCCACCTTTTGGGTGCGGCTCCCGGTGGCGTCGACGTCGGCGAACTAACTCCACCGTCAACCTCGAAGGTTCAGTCAGCCGCCTCGACGCGAGAACCCACCACCACCACCGGCGCCGGCGCCGGCGAAGCCACCGCCGCCCGTACCGGTGAGCGCACCCACCCCGGCAAAGCTCCCGGGACCTGACGTCGTATTCGTCGGTACCGGCTCGGACAGGTTGGCCAGGACGACGTCGTCACCGACCTTCACTCCAGAAGTCACCTGCGTGGTCGTCTCACCCATGGCACCGACGGTGACGCGCACCTGGTCGAGGGTACCGTTGCGCACCTCGTCGACGTAGCTGAGTTGGCCGAGCTCGTGCAGCGCCGAGGTGGGGACCGTCACCACGTCCGAGGCCTCGCCCACCACAATGGCCACGCTGGCCGAAGCTCCGTCGTAGAGACCTTGGGCCCCGGCGGGCAGGGTGATCACCACCGGGTAGTCGGTGGACGTCGAGCTCACCGGCGGAGGGCCCACTTCGGACACCGTTGCGGACAGCTCACCGCCTTGACCGTCGAGTGTGACCGAGGCCTTTTCGCCCACCTTGACTTCGGAGACGTCACTGACATCGACCGTCGTCGACACCTCAAAGGACTGTGGGCCGATGACCTCGATCTCCTCGGACGATGAATCGGCAGAGACGTTCTCGCCGCCGGTGACCGACACCGACACCACCACCCCGCTCATGGGCGACGTCAGCTGCGCTTCATCGAGCGCACCTTGCGCCTCGCTCAACACGACATCGTCAGCATCGAGATCGGCTTGGTCGGCGGCCACCTCGTACGGGGTGGCTGCCGCGGTGGACTCGGAGGCGGGTGTCGCACCCGACGCGGTGTCAGTGCTCGTGGTGCCGGCGGAGTCCGACGTGCTCGACCCCGTGCCGGCCCGTCCCGTGCCGGTCGTATCGGTGCCGGTGGTGGCGTTGGTGGAGTGAGAAGTGGTGCTGCTGCTCAGCAGGGCGGCCAGACTCGACTCGTCCTGGGCCACGGTTTGCTCGTCTCGGGCCACCGTCTGTTGATCGGACAGCTCGCTTTGCAGCGCGGTGGTGCATGGCGACCCGGTCGATGCCGCGCAGGTCGATGTGGCTTGACTCAGATCGGACTTGGCCTGGGCACTGTCGGTGTCGAGGGTGTGTTGATCCGAGGTGAGGGTGGCCTGGGCCGCGCTGAGCCCCGTGCTCGTCGACGCCGAAGGACTCGAGCTACTCGTCGGTGTCGTTGTGGTCGTGGTCGTCGTCGTGGTGGTGGACGTGGCGGAGCTGGCTTCGCTGGTCTCGTCCTGGGCCAACTTGGTCTGCGCCGATGTCACCGCCGACTGGTCGCTGTCCACGGTGGAGTCGAGGGACGACGTATCGAGGGTGGCCAGTACCTGGCCATCGGTCACGTTCTGTCCCACCGCTACCGCCACGCTCGCCACCTGGCCGGCCACCTGAAACGAAAGCTGCGCCGTGTGGACCGGCTCCAGGGTCCCGGTGGCATCGAGGGTTTCCTCGACGTTGCCGGTCGTGGCGCCGGCCACGCGGTAGTTCGCACCCGCTCCCGTCGTCAACGCCCAGGCCGATGCACCCGCCGTGAGCGCCACCACGACGATGACAACCAGCGTCACCAGGGAGCGCTTGGTCAGGCGGTGCCACAGGGAAGCGGTTCGTTGGCGCATGGAAGTGCTCCTACGCCCCCGTCGTGCCCGAACCAGCGCCGCCGGGGCCACCGAAACCGCCCCGGCCACCGAAACCGGCCGTGCAGCCATTGACGCCGGCCGTACGGATGCTGATCGACGTGGCGGTGATGGCGCCGGTGTCCCCGGCTGATCCCCGGGCCGTGACGCACTTGCCCACGACGAGGTCCGACGCACCGGCCGACGAGACCTGCGAGTACGTGGTGCTCGAGCTGGTGGTGACGGCGATCGACTCGGTCGCCGGCGTCGTTGTCGTGGTCGTCGACGCCGTAGCGGCCCCGCGCCGTCCCCCACTACGCACCGTTCCTTCGATGGTGAAGCCACTGCCGGAGACCTGGGTCACCTTGCCGGAGCCGAAGACGAAGTCGGCAAAGCCGCCGCCCCCGGAGAACGATCCGCCCGGCGGTGTTCCTCCGCCTCCTTCTCCCCCGGCGCCGCCGAAGCGGCCGCCCCCGCCGAAACCACCTCCACCAAAACCGCCGGCACCACCGCCGGCCGCCGCCGCGGTGGCGCAATCGCCGCTCGACGGAGCCGGGGTCACGGTGACGGCGGTCGCAGCGATCGGTCCGCTGGTACTGCCGCTGGTGGCCGGCGACCCGGTGATGGTCACGCAATCACCGACGGCGACCGTCGACGTGGTCGACGTCGTCGTCTGCGTAAAGGCGGTGGCCGAAGTCCAGCTGACGGTGACCTGGCCGCTTTCGGAGTTCTGCACCTCCATCGACGTCCCGGTGATGGAGGCCACCTCCCCCGTCGCTCCCGGCGTGGTGGGGCGACGGGGCAGGGTTGTGGTCGAACCCGACGCGCTGGCGGTGGGGGAACTCGAGCTGCAGGCGGCGGCCACCAGGGCCACGGCGCCGAGCAGCACCACGACTCCGGCGCTGGTGACGTGACGGTGGTGGCGCAGCCGGTGGCCGAATGTCGGGGAGTCCGAGGCGGACGTGTTCATGATCGCTCCTTGTGTCAGAAAACCGGTACCGCCACCGGCGGTGGCGTGCTCACTCATTTCGCAACGCATCGATGGGAGCCAGGCGGGCGGCCCGAGAGGCCGGATACACACCAAATCCCACTCCGATGGCAATGGCTACGACTATGGCGCCCACCGTGGCCGTTGGCGAAACGGCGATGTGGTTGGAGATCAGGTGCGGCAGCGCGGCGGCCCCGACCAGACCCAAAGCGGCGCCGAGCAGGCCTCCCGACAGACCGAGGACCGACGCCTCGACGAGGAACTGGCGCCGGATCAAGTTCGGGGCCGCGCCCAGTGCCTTACGCAAGCCGATCTCCCTAATGCGCTCGGTAACCGAAACCAACATGATGTTCATGACCCCGATGCCACCCACGAGCAGCGAGATGCCGGCGATGCCGGCCAACAGCACGGTGAGGGTCTTGTCGACCGACGTCGCCGTCGAGAGCAGGGACTGCTGCGTGGTGATGGTGAAATCCGCGTCAGCGGCGGTGGTGATGTGATGCAAGGTCAGCAGCTCGTCGTCTGCTTCTTGGTAGGCGGCCCCCAGCGTGTTCGACGACGTGGCCTCCACCAAAATGGACTGCACCGAAGTACGTGAGGTGCCACCGACGATCCTTTCGGCCGCGGTGGTGATGGGAACCACGGCCTGATCGTCCTCGCTGGATGCGGTGGTGGACGAAGACGACGACGCACTGCCCGCCGAGGTCAGCACCCCGATGACCGTCATGGGGATGCCGTCGACGTTGACGCTTTGACCGACGGGATCCGTGGCACCGAACAGCTCCTCGGCGGTGGTCGGGGCCAATACGGTGACCGCGGCGTCTTGGGCGACTTCTTGGTTGTCGAAGAACCGGCCCTCGGCCAAGCTGCGGCCCCGCACCGACAACCACGGCACCGTGCTTCCCACCACGGTGGTGGTCCAGTTGGTGGTGCCCGCCGTCAGCGTCTCCGACGATGACGTAGTGGGCGCTACCGCTTTGATGTCAGGGGCGACCACATGCGAGGACAGCGCGTTGGCATCGGCCATGGACAGCGTGGACGCCGAGCCCAAGCCGCCTCGGATCCCCGTGCTCGACGTCGAGCTCCCTGGGGTGATGGTGAGCAGGTTGGTCCCTAGAGCCGAGATCTCGGAGGTGACTTGCGCCTGGGCGCCCTCACCGAGCCCGACGGTGAGGATCACCGCGGCGATGCCGATCAGGATGCCGAGCACCGTGAGGCTCGATCGCATCCGGTGCATGCGCACGGCGTCGAGGCCGGTACGCATGGTTTCGAGCCAACTCATGTCGCGGCTCCGACCTCGACGCGCCCGTGGTCGACAAGAAGTCCGTCGCGAATGCGCATGATGCGCTGCGCACCGGCCGCCACCTCCGGCTCATGGGTGATGAGAAGAATGGTGCGTCCTGATCCGTTGAGCTCCTGCAACAACGCCAGGACCTCGGCCGCCGATGACGAGTCGAGGGCCCCGGTGGGCTCGTCGCACAGGATCAGCGCCGGATCGTTGACCAGGGCGCGCGCCACCGCCACGCGCTGTTGCTGACCGCCCGACATTTCGCCGGGCCGGTGCTCCGCGTAGGCGGCAACCCCCACGCGCTCTAAGGCGGCCATGG
The DNA here is from genome assembly GCA_963714125.1 of uncultured Acidimicrobiaceae bacterium. Classification (GTDB taxonomy): domain Bacteria; phylum Actinomycetota; class Acidimicrobiia; order Acidimicrobiales; family UBA8190; genus CAWCAW01. The sequence goes on from OY970234.1 coordinate 306,431, forward strand.
CCCGGACCCGGCGCTCGGAACGGTCGACGCCGGCATAGGTGAGGGGCAGCTCGACGTTGCGCCACGCCGTCATCAGCGGCAGCAGGTTGTACTGCTGGAACACAAACCCGATGCGGTGGTTGCGGACATGAGCCAGCTCCACCTCCGACATGCGGGTGACGTCCTGGCCCGCCAGCCGGTAGACGCCCGACGAGGGCACGTCCAGGCAGCCGATGATGTGCATCAGCGTGGACTTGCCCGACCCCGACGGGCCCATCAGGGCCACGAACTCTCCTTCTTCGATGGTGGCGGTGACGCCCCGTACGGCTTGGACCTCGAGGGTCCCGTTTTTGTATGTCTTGCGGACGTCGTCCAACTCGATGACGGCACTGGTCAACGGGTCACCCCCGGCCGCCGAAACCGCCGGCGCCTCCGGTGCCACTGAAACCACTACCGCCCAAACCGCTTCCGCCGAAACCGGTTCCCCCCAGTCCTGTGCCCCCAAAACGGCCTCGGGTGGTGGCGCCACCCGTCGAGCCCGTGGTGGTAACAATGCGTTCGACCACCTGATCGCCGGCCGCCAGGCCGCTGATCACCTGCGTGTCGTCGCCCGATGCTGTTCCCAATGTCACGGCGCGGGTGACCTGCTGGCCGCCTTCGTCGACGACCACCGCCGTGCTTCCCGCGACGAAGCGAACCGCTTCGGTGGGGACGACAAGGACGTTCTGCAATTCCTTGACGGTGATGACGATGTCAGCGGTGGCTCCCGAGTACAGGCCCGACGGCGACCCGGTGACGTCGATGACCACCGGGAAACTGGCCACACCGGAACTGTCGCTGGCCACGATTCCGACCGAGGCCACCTGGCCGTAGACGGCGGTGGTGGCACCTTCGGGGGTGATGGTGGCTTGGTCCCCCGTCTGCAGCTCGCCGATCTCGGTGTCGTCGACGGTGGCGTTCACGACATAGGAGCCCGATCCCACCACCACAACCTGCGCCGAACTGCTTGACGAGCTCGAGTCGCTGCTGGCGTCGTCGTTCGATGACGACGAAAGGGGCGACTGCGACGAACTGTTGGCCGCCGACGATGAGGACGGCGACGAGGTCGACGAGGACGAGGATGTGCCCGACACCTGCTGCCCGACGGTCAGGCCCAAGCTGGCCACGGTGCCGGCGATGGGCGACGTCAAGGTGGCGTCGCCCAGAGAGTCTTGCGCCGCCGTCAACGACGCTTGGGCCGCGGTCACCTCGGCCTCGTCGGCGGCCAGTTGTGCCGATGATGTCGAAGTCGAGCTGTTGTCCGCCGACACCTTGGCATCCGCCGAGTCGAGTGACGCCTGGGCTTCGTCGACCTGAGCCTGTAGGGCGGCCGAATCGACGGTGGCCAGGGCCTGGCCGGCCGTCACTGTCTGGCCGACGGCGACGTCGACGGCGGTGACACGCCCGGAGACTGAAAAGTCGACATCGGATGTGTTGGATGGCGCGATGGTCCCTGTGGCTGACGCGCTCTGGCTGATGGTCCCGTAGCCAACCGAGACGATGTGAGTCGTCACCGTGGAGGCCGACGCCGGCCTGGTGGCGAACCATGCGCCCAGGCCACCGCCCACCAGCACCACCACGGCCACAGCGGCGGCAATGCGTCGCCGGCTAAAGAAACGTCGGTGGGGAGATCCCAGGCCCCTGGTCGGATCCGGAGGTGCGGAGCCGACAGGTGGACCGCTTCGAGTGATCGTTTCGGACGTGGTCATCGCCACGCCATTGAACCGACCCATCCTTTGAGGCCGCTGTGGCCCTCATGAGAGAAGTCTGTAGGTTTCCCGTGGGATCAGACGTGGGCCATGTTGGCAAAGCGCGTGTAATGGTCGACGAAGGCGAGACGCGACACGCCGGTGGGCCCGTTTCGGTGCTTGGCCACGATGATCTCGGCGGTGCCACGGTCTTGGGAGTCCGGGCTGTAGATCTCGTCGCGGTAGATGAACAGCACCACATCGGCGTCCTGTTCGATCGAGCCCGACTCACGCAGGTCGGCCAGCACGGGTCGCTTGTCCTGGCGCATCTCGAGGTTTCTCGACAGCTGCGACAGAGCCACCACGGGGATGTCCAGCTCGCGGGCCAACACCTTGAGCCCTCGGCTGATCTCCGCCACTTCGACTTGGCGGTTCTCGGAGCGGCTCTTGGAATGGCCGCTCATGAGCTGGAGGTAGTCCACCACCACTAAGCCGAGGCCTTCGCGAGCCTTGAGGCGGCGCGACTTAGCCCTGATGTCCATGACGGTGATGTTGGGGTTGTCGTCGATGTAGATGGGAGCGTCACCGAGGCGCCCAATGGCGTCGGAGATCTTGGGCCAGTCCGATTCGAGAAGCCGTCCATTGCGCATGCGCGTGGCGTCGACGCGCGCCTCGGAACACAACATGCGCTGGGTCAGCTCCAGATGGCTCATCTCCAAACTGAACAGCAGGACCGGCACGCGGGCATGGACGGCGGCGTGGTTGACGATGCCCAACGCGAAGCTGGTCTTGCCCATGGCGGGACGGGCCCCCACCACCACGAGGTTCGACTTCTGCAGTCCGGCCAGGCGGTCGTCGAGATCCGAATAGCCGGTGGCCACTCCGGTGATGGTGTCGCCCCGCTCGAAGAGGTTCTCCAAGTGGTCGAGGCTCTGGGCCAAAAGCTCACGCAGCGGCGACATGGTGTCGACGACGCGTCGCTGGGCGACTTCGAAGACCATGGACTCAGCGCGGTCGATGACATCGGCAACGTCCTCGGGCAGGCTGTAGCCGAGCTCGGCGATTTCGCCGGCCACCGTGACCAGCCGGCGCAGCAGCGCGTGCTCCTCGACGATGCGGGCATAGTGCAGCGCATTGGCCGTCGACGCCGTGTTGACCTGTAGAGAGATGAGGACCGACGCGTCACCGACGGCCTCGAGAATTCCGTTGCGACGCAACTCGTCAGCGACGGTGACAGGGTCGGCGGGCTCACCACGGGTGTAGAGCGCGGTGATGGCCGAGTAGATGTGGGCGTGGGCCGGCTTGTAGAAGTCCTCGGCCCCGCAGCACTCGACGGCATCAGCAATGGCGTCGCGCGACAGCAGCATGGCTCCGAGCAATGACTCTTCAGCATCCAGATCATGGGGAGGGACGCGCCCACCCACACTTTGGAGGCGATGGATGCGCGCCCCTTCAACTGCCTGCGTCATGATCCTCTACCCTCGCCCATCTGCCCTGCGGACAACGAGAGGGCAAAGGTGTGGAAATGCGGTCTTCTTACGGGGATGACGCTGTGGACGGGGCAGGGACATGTGGCCACGCACTGGGGAAAACCTCAGAACGCGGCCATGGACCAGGCATCGACTCATGACGTGCCATGGTCGCAGGGGGGTGTGACAGCCGGGTGACACTCCGGCTGGGCGCCACAATTAGCTGGCCACTACCTCAATGGTGAGCGTGATATCGACATCAGCGAGGAGGTGCACCGGCACCTCGTGAGTCCCTATCGTCTTGATGGGCTCGTCGAGGACAATCTTGCGCCGGTCGATCACCGCTCCCGTCTGGGCTTCCACGGCCTCAGCGAGATCGGCACTCGTCACCGATCCGAAGAGACGTCCTTCGGTGCCGGCCCGGGCCTTCACGGTGACGGTGGCCTGCGTCAGTACGGCCGAGACCGCTTGCGCCGACTCACGATCATGCGCGTCGCGCAGGGCCCGGTTTCGGCGCATGGCCGTGGCCTGCGCCTCCACACCGGGTGAGGCCACCAAGGCCCGCCCCGTCGGGAACAGATAGTTGCGGGCGAAGCCTTTGGCTACCTCGACGATGTCGCCGCGCTTGCCCACTCCGTTGACGTCGTCACGTAGCAATACCCGCATCAGAAGGGTTCCTCGTCATATCCGTAGCCGCTTGCGCCACCCGGGGCGTCGGCCGGGGCACGACCCGCAGCCGAGCGAGCCGGGATGCCGGCACCCTCGCCGGCGTTGCGCCGCTCGTTCTTGGTGATTTGTGCCGTGGCCCACCGGATGCTCGGACCGATCTCGTCCGCCGTGACCTCCACCTTGGAGCGCTTGTCCCCGTCGGCGGTCTCCCACGAACGCTGGTCCAAGCGGCCGGTGACGATGACACGCGAACCGCGCACCAGGCTCTCCGCCGCGTTCTCCGCCATCTCACGCCAGCACACCACGTCGAAGAACGAGGTGGCCTCTTCCCACTCCTGGGTCTGGCGGTTCTGCCAGCGACGGTTGACGGCCAGGCCGAATGTGGCCGTGGCCTGGCCCGTGGGGGTGAAACGCAGCTCAGGATCCCGGGTGACGTTGCCCACCAGGGTCACGTTGTTGCCGTTGGCCATCTCTGTCCTCCTCCGCTTTACCCGTCAGCGTCCCGACGGCGCCTTGACACGGCGTCGTCCGGCAGCGTTCTCAGGTACCCGCATGATCTTGTGGCGAACCACCTCGTCGGCCAGGGTCAGGAAACGATCGAGCTCAGCCGACACTTTGGGCTCGGCCACGAACTCTGCCACGACGTAGTAACCGTCACGCTTGTGGTTCACCTCATAGGCCAAGGAGCGCTTGCCCCACCGCTCGACGTTGCCGGGGGTGCCGCCGTTGGTCTTGATGATCTCCAGACCGCGGTCGACCACCGCCCCGATGGCTGGTTCTTCCAGCTCGGCGTCAAAGATGACCATTACTTCATAGGGCCGCACGGAGCAGCCTCCTCCCTCCGGACCCGACGCGGCGCGCCGGGGCCCCGCTCAAGCGGAGCAGGGTGTGCATTCGACCAGCGCCGGGGTGATCTCCGGCTCGGCCGCCGCACATCGTAGCCCGCCGACGCTCAGACCAACACCGGCACGCCATAACCTGATGGCATGAGGATTCCCACGGCTCAACCTGGGCAACGCCCCAGCCCCGGGTCCACCGGGAGCCGGCGGCCCGAGGTGACGTGGCGCTTGCGCCGCTCGCCCGTGCTTCGACAGGTCTTGTTTTCGATGGCCCGTATATGCGCCGTGCTGGTGGGAGTGGTCGTCCTCATCACCGCCGCCCTGGTGGAGCTATCGGGCCACCCCGTGGCCTGGAGCGTGATCGGTTTCCTGTTCGCGGCCGCTCCCCTGGCCGGGTTAGCCGGGGCGTTGGCGGTAGCCCTGCGCGCCGCGGTGGCGGCCGGGCCCGGGTGGATCGGCGTGCGCTTCGTGCGCCGGTGGAGGGTCATCGATCTGGGCCAGGTCCGCACGGTGCGGTTCGTGGACTCGTCCGGCTTCGGGAGGTTCGGGGGCTTCGGTGGGGGGTTCGCCTCGCCGCGCGTCGTACTCGAAGACGCCGGCGGCGCCACCGTGGAGATCGGCCTCGACGCTCTGGACGCCCCCATTGGCGACATGCTGCGCCACGGGTTCGGCCCTGACACCCAGATCGACCCCGACGCGGCCCGAGCCCTGGCCCCGCCCGAGGACCCCGACTCCTGAGCTGCTGACCTGCTGATCTCCGGACCTGGAGAGGTCAGGACGCCGGACGGTTCCCCGGTCCGGCGTGGTAGGTCTCGGCGTCAGAGGGGAAGGAACCCGATCGCACGTCGGCGGCCCAGGCGGCGGCAGCCTCGGTGGCGATGGTGTGCAGCTCCGCGTAGCGGCGCACGAACTTGGGCGCTGTGCCGGTGCGCATACCGAGAAGGTCGTGGAACACCAGCACCTGGCCGTCACACCCCGCCCCCGCACCGATCCCGATGGTAGGGACGTCGACCTCGTCGGTGACGCGGGCCGCCACCACGTCAGGCACCCCTTCGAGAACCATGGCGAAGCACCCCACCGCGGCCAGGGCTTTGGCGTTGTGTACCAGGGCATCAGCGGCGGCATCGTCGCGGGCTTGGACCTTGTAGCCACCCATGGCGTGCACCGATTGCGGCGTCAGGCCCAGGTGGCCCATGACGGGGATCTCGGCGGCGAGCAGGGCTTCGATGACCGGCAAGCGGACCGTGCCCCCCTCGAGCTTCACCGCCGCGGCACCAGCGCGCACCAGTGTCGCCGCGTTGCGCACCGTGTCCTCGACTGAGACGTGGTAGCTGAGCCACGGCATGTCGCCCACCACCAAGGCCCGGGAGGTGCCACGGGCCACGGCGCCCACATGGTGCGCCATGACGGCCACGTCCACCTGCAAGGTGTCACGCAAACCGAGCACCGCGTTGGCCACCGAGTCGCCCACCAGGATCACGTCGACCCCAGCCGCGTCGGCGATGGCGGCGGTGGGGGTGTCGTAGGCGGTGAGCATGACCAGCGGCCCAGAGCCTCTGTTCACCTTGCGGGCGCGCACCTGGGGAACGGTGACGTTGTCAGCCATGGCATTGCCTCCTTGCCGTCCAGCGCTCGAAGGCTGCCGGCGGCGGTGGAGTGATGTCCCCCCAGTGTACCTTTCGCACCGATGAGCGAGAAGGGCGAGACCTGTGAGAACTGCGGGTCGCCTGATGAGGACGTGGCCACCGTTCGACGTATCTACCTCGAGTTCGACGACGGTGCGGTGACGGGCTCGACCACGGTCGAGGAGACCGAGCGGTGGTGCCGGGCGTGTCGGACCACCTACCCCAACGAGCCCGCTTCGTCCTGAGGCGGTGACCACTGCAGCCGCCGCACGGCGGGGACGGTCAGTACGGCCAGCGTGGTGACGCCGATCCACACGGCGCCGAGAACCAGGGCGCCGGTCACGCCCAGCAGAGCCGCCACCGTGCCCTCGAGGCCGTAACCGATGGGCAGGAAGACGAACGAGCCGAACCAGTCATAGGCGCTGGCCCGGGACAGGACGTCGGGAGGCAGCTCGCGCTGCATGGTGGTGTCCCACAAGGGCCCGAAGACCCCGAAGCTGACCCCGGCCACAAAAGCGGCCACGGCGGTGACGGCGGTGGGAGCTCGAGCCGCCAGCGCCGCCAGCGGCAGAGCCCAGCCGAACATGGACACCTCGGCCACGAGCAGCGGCCGTTTGGCCTTGACTTTCAACATGGCCAGGTTCCCGATCACCGACCCCGCACCCTGGGCCGCCAAGATCGCCCCCCAGGCGGCCGCTCCACCGAGCGAGTTCCGGGCCACCACGGCCCCGAGGACGAAGAAGGCCGGAAAGACGAAGAGCCCGTAGGTGCTGAACTGCGAAACGACCACCCACAGCCACGTGCGGGAGCGAAAGGCGTCCCATCCCGTGCGCAGCTGGGCCAGAAACGAGTCGTCCCCCGTGCCTTCTCTCCACTGGGCCCGCAGCCCGATGAGGAAAAAGGCGCTGGCCAGGTAGGTGACGGCGTCGGCGGCCACCGCCCACCCGGCGCCGGCGGCGGCCACCACGATGCCGCCGATGGCCGGTCCCACCAGGAAGCCGGTCCACTGCGCCATGGAACTGAAGACGTTGGCGTCCTGGAGCCGCTCGGTGCTGGCCACCTCGGGGATGAGCCCTGTCAGGGCGGGGGTGAAGAAGGCGGTGCCGGTGCCCACCACCGCTTCGCACACCAGAAACCCCCACAGCGGGGGGTGCCCGACCAGGATCCACACGGCCAGGCCGCCTTGGGCGACGGCCCGCAACAGGTCGGAACCCACCATGACCAAGCGCCGCTGCAGCCGATCGGCGAGCACGCCCCCGACCAGAAGGAACACCGCCAACGGGGCCCACTCCGCCCCCAGCACGAATCCCACCTGCGACGTCGACCCACCCCGGCCGAAGACGGCGAAGGCCAGGGCCACGGGCAGCATGCCGGTGCCGATGAACGACGTCAGCCGGCTGAGAAACAGCAAGCGGAAGTTGCGCTCGGCCAAGACGCCGAGCCAACGGGGAGCGGGCACGACGGACCAGGATAAGAGAACCCCTAGCATTCGCCGCAGTGCCGTCGCCCTGCGTGTTCGAGTACCGCGGCACGTTCGACTTCGATCTCTCCCCCGAGGAGATGTGGGACGCCCTGGAACACACCGAGCGCTTCGAGGCGTGGTGGGGGTGGCTGCGGGAATTCCGCCTCGAGGGCAACCGCCTGGCCCCGGGATCGGTGCTCCACGGGCTCGTGTCCCCACCCGTGCCTTACCAAATGAAGGTGCAGGTGCTCATCGATGAAGCCGTCCGGCCTTCACTCGTCGTAGCCACCGTGCACGGCGACCTGCAGGGAACAGCTCGCCTGCAGCTGGGCGCCGAGGGTGGCGGCACGAGGGTGGAAGCACGCTGGAGCATCGAGATGATGCAGCGGCCCATGCGGGTGGCGGCCCGCGTCGCCCGTCCCCTGTTGCGCTGGGGGCACGACCGGGTGGTGGAGGCCACCGTGGCCGGCTTCAGGTCACATGTTGAACGCCGTTAACGAACGCCGTTAATGGAGGCGGGCCACAGCCAGGGCGGCGGCCAGGACAACAAGGCCCCAGGACATGGCCCGCAGCGCCTTCTCGAGGGGGGCTAAGAGGGTGCGCTCGTCGAGGGGCAGGTGGGTGCCATCGGCCATGGTGAGCGTCCCTTCGACGGCGCTGACCTTGCGGCGCACCATGCGAGCTGGGGTCGACAGGCTGCGCTGAGCGGCCGACAAGGCTACGGCGGCCACCGCGGCGAGCACGGGGGCGAGGGCCAGCGTGCCGGTTTCGGCCACATAGGCGGTAAGGACGGGGAACGCCCCCCACGACACGGCGAAGCCGGTATCGCTGTGGACGACGCCTCCGAACAACTCGGCGTTGTAGCCGACCACCAGCAGGGGGCCCAGAACGATGAACGGCACCAGGGCCGGCCCCACCTCGATGACTCCGGCCACACCCAAGGCCACGGCGCCGACCAGACCCACCGCCGCCACGGCGACAAGCGCACCGGAAGGAATGGCGGTGCGCAGGGGGCGCCCGTGGAGCTCGTCGAGGGCGTGGGCAGCCACCCCCACCGCCAAGAAGAAACCCAGCAGGGCTCCCACCATGCGGCTGATGCTCACGTGCGGAGCCAGAGAGGCTCCGATGACCACGTAGGAGAGGTGCCACGCCGTGTACGGCGGGTGCAATAGCGTCCACCAGTCGCGCCAGCCGCCTCGAGAGGAGGCATAAAAGGCCGGGCGCTTGGCGGTATCAGCCACCGTTCTTGCGCCCCCACATGACGAGTCCGCCGCCGAGGCTCATGGCGCGCACGTGCACGTCGACCAACCCGACGTCGTGCCAGGCGTCCACCGTCCAGTCCACGGGGTAGCGCCGGTAATGCTCGGAGATGTTGGGGCCAAGGAATCGCCCTACCCGAAACCACTCCGCCCCACCCGTGATGGCGCCGCCGATGGGCAACACCAGACGCGTGAACCCCCACCACCACGCTCGCCAGAAGCGCGTGGGCGGGACGAGGAACTCCAGGTTGGCGACCGTTCCGCCGGGCCGCACCACGCGAGCCAACTCGGCCAGGGTGGCGGCGGGATCGTCCACGTAGCGCAGGAGGTAGGTGAAGGTGAGGGCATCGAAGGTGTTGTCCTCAAAGGGGAGTTGTTCGCCTCTGCCCACGCACAGGGTGATCCGTTCGGCCAACGGTGAAGCGTTTACGTTGGCTTGTCCTCGGGCCACCATCTGGGTGGTGAGATCGACGCCCACCACTCGGGCCGTGGTGCGGCGGGCCAGCGACAGCGCCACGCCGGCGGTTCCGGTGGCCACATCGAGAATCTTGGGTGCGGGGCTGGCCGTGTCGATCCCGGCCACCACGGCGTCCACCATGGCGCGCCGCCACCGACGGTTCTGGCCCATGGAGAGCACTTCGGCCAACCGGTCATAACGGTCGGGCAGCCCGTCGAACAAAGCGCGGGCGAAAGTGTTGGGCTGAGCCAGGTCGACGTCCGTGGCTACTGCCTACACCTCGGCCGACGTCTCGTCTTCTTCCCAGTACTCCTCGCTGTAGCCGTCCCGATGCAGCATCTTCGGGAACGACACCATGATCTGCACAAAGAGCAAGAACGTGACGACGTGCACACTCGTGCACCACAGGCAGATGGCACCGATGCTGAAGAGCTCGGCCGACAGCAGGTAGATGACCATCCCGATGCCGGTGATGGCCATGGCCAGGCGCAGCCAGGCCACCCGCACGTCGCGCATTCTCCATACCGGCGGCAGGTTCACGACCGTAAAGGCCACGAAGAAAGCCAGACCCAACACCGCCACGGGGAAGATCCCGAACACCATCGACTGCGGGCTCGTGGTGACCTTGAGGCAATTGACGACGGCACCGGTGGCCGGGCACACCAGGTTGTGGTTACCCGTGTAGTGCTCGATGGTCAGGTAGACCGAGACGCCCAGCCCGAAGATGCACAACAAGAAGCAGACCCAGGCAATCCAGCGCGGGGCGCCGTCAGCGACGTACCACTGCTCGTCGACCTCTTCGACGATGCCCTCGTCACGACCCTCGTCGGCGTCGAGGTCTTGGGCGTCGGTATCGAGGTCTTGGGTCATGACACTGGTCTCAGCTGCTCAGCCCTAGGGCCTTGGTTGCCTTGGTCACCGCCGAAACCGAGCACACCGAGGAGGGCTGCTGCTTGGTCATCTGGCAGATGGCCGCCGTCAGGTAGTTGGCCGTACCCACGATGCCTTGGGTCACGGGGCTGCTGGCGTTCTTCAGCGTGGCGGCCACGGCGCCTTGGCTCATGCCGGCCAGCACCTGTGGGTTGTAGCTCGGCGTGATGATGAACACCTTGTTGCCGAAGTCAGCGAAAGGGAACCCCTCGCCTTGGCCGAAATGGGTCTCGTACTTCGACCACAATCCCTGCTGCTGGGAGTTGAGGGGGGTGAGGACGTGGCGGGTGCCCAGGCCGTCGCTGTCGTTGCTTTCGTATTCAACCGGCTCAAAGGTGAGGTACGAACTCGTATAGGTGGCCCCGTAGAACGAAAAGGTGGGCGTGTCGGGATCGGAGTCCCACGGCGAAGACGTGGTCTCCTTCAGGCCCGAGAACGTCCCGAATCGGCTGAAGGCCAGGATCAACGCCCAGCGCTCGGCCCCACACAGAGGGCAAAACTCCCCGCCGACGAACACCGCCCCCGGTTTGCCGTTGAGGACCAGCGGTGTCTGGCCCTTGTCCACCGACGGCACCGTGATCCCCGAGGGGATCCCCACCGCGTTCTGCACCGAGACGGGCACGCTCTCAAGGGTGGCCACTGTCGACGCATCGGCGGGAACATCGACCGGGGCGATGCTGGTTTTGCCTGTCGAAGTGGATGAGGACCCGGAGATCTTCACGACGACGAGTACCACCACGAGCACCACCACCACCGCAACGGCGGCCATGGCCATGGTCGAGGCCGAAAGGCGCCGCGGGGGCTTGGCGTCGACTTTGTAGCTCGAGGGGCGTGGCGTGCCTCGGCGCTGACCGCCGGACGAACCGCCCGGACGGGTGCCGGGCTTCTTGGCTTGGCTCCCGCTGCCCGAGCCACTGTTAGCCGGGCGACCACCTTGGGCTGATTTGGCGGGAGGACGTCGTGGCGTCTGGCCGGGCGGACGGCCCGAGGAACCGCCGGGCGCCCCCGACTTCGGGGGCTTCTCTCCCGATCCTTGACCGCCGCTTACCTGCGCTGGGCTCATTCACCGTTCCCTTTGTCGCACCCCGCATGGGCGGGCCTGACCATGGTGCCTCATACAAGCATCGTCATGTTCGCGCTCCCCCCTGTGACACTTCTCAGCTTGATTCGCGTCGGTGCGGAGCGCGCTACCCCTCAGCGAGCCAGGTCACCCATTGCGGCGGGCGCCGACGGCCAACCGCTGGCGATGACGACCACCGGCGGGGTACATACGGGTGAGGTGGTTCCACGCACACTGCGGGCACACTTCGACCACGTAACAGGCCACCTCGTCGGCGCGTCGACACAGGCGGGCCAGTTGGGCGGGCGTGGCCGGGCACGTCCCGTTGGCGGGGAGCCGGGGGCCAAAAACGTAGGTGACATGCACCAGTGCGGTCTCTTCGCAGATGGGACAGTCCTCGGTATCGGGGACGCCGATATTGCGCGCCGCGCGCAGCAGCTCAGGGTGGGCGTCGCAGACGTCGAGGCGCGACAGGCGACCTTTGCGGAACTCGCTGACCACAGCGTTGCGGGCCAAGCGGTACTCGACGCGCCCACCGGATCCCGTTATGGGGAACCCACGCAGCGTCGAAGGGCCGAAGCTCATTCGTTCCAGGGTACCGCCGTGCGTCCCAAAAAGACCCAAAAAAGAGGAGTGACGAATCGAGTTTTCGCTAAGGGGCGAGGGGTCCCGGCCCCGTGCCCTATCCGTGGGCCGACCACCCCGGCGGTGGCGGCAAGGGCCGTAAGACGCCGACCTGGCCCGCGGCTAGCTCCCGGGGTCGGCGGGGTCGGCACGATCCGAGTGGCTTGAATCATCGTCGATATATCGGTACGATACATCTCGACGATGTATCGACTGCCTACCACCGACCGCCGCCGCGGGGAGCGCTTCTGATGCTTGAGCTGGCCATTTTGGGTCTCCTCGGTGACCAGGAGCTGCACGGATACGAAATCCGCAAGCGCCTGTGCGACGAGCTCGGGTTCGTCTCCAACGTGTCGTTCGGCTCCCTCTACCCAGCCCTGTCGCGCCTCGAACGCTCCGGGGCCGTGACCGCCGTCGAGGTGGCGGGCCGGCCGCCGGCCACCCGGGTGCCCATGACCGGATCGCTCAGCGGCGAAATCGCCGCCTTGCGCGAGCGGCGGGCCACCTCGGGCCTGGGACGGCGGGGGCGCAAGGTGTACCGGATCACCGAAGAGGGCCGGCGCCAGTTCGCCGAGCTCCTCGACAACGACAAGGGCAACGCCACCGACGATGCCCGTAGCTTCGGGCTACGGCTGGCTTTTGCTCGTTACATGCCCCCCCACGCCCGCCTCCGACTGCTGGAGCGGCGGCGCACCCAACTCGCCCACCGGCTCGCCGACGCCCGCTCGTCAGCGGCGACGGCCGCTGAGCGGCTCGACCCCTACGCCCGGTCGGTGCTGGAGCACTCGGCCGAGTCGACGGAACGTGACATCTCGTGGCTCGACCGGCTGATCGACGCCGAAAAGGGCCAGAACGACGCCATTGCAATGGCTCAAAGCAAGGGAGAAATTCAATGAAGACCGTCCGCGTGGCCATCGCCGGCGTGGGGAACTGCGCCAGCTCGTTGGTCCAAGGTGTCGAGTACTACCGCGATGCCGACCCCGAGGTCATCGTGCCCGGCCTCATGAACGTGGTACTCGGTGGCTACCACGTGCATGACGTCGAGTTCGTGGCCGCCTTCGACGTCGATGCCACCAAGGTGGGTGTGGATCTCTCCAAGGCCATCTTCGCCGGCCACAACAACACGGTGCGCTTTGCCACCGTGGGACACAGCGACGTCACCGTGCAGCGCGGCCCCACCTTCGACAGCCTCGGGACCTACTACCGCGACGCCGTGGAGGAGTCGCCGGCCGAGCCCGTCGACATCGCCCAGGTGCTGCGTGACACCAAGGCCGACGTGCTCGTGAGCTATCTGCCGGTGGGCTCGGAGCAGGCCCAACGCCACTACGCCCAGGCCGCCTTGGACGCCAAGGTGGCGTTCGTCAACGCCATTCCCGTGTTCATCGCGTCGGACCCCGAGTGGGCGGCCCGTTTCGCCAACGCCGGGGTCCCCATCGTGGGCGACGACATCAAGAGCCAGGTGGGTTCGACCATCGTCCACCGCGTCTTGACCCGGCTCTTCGAAGACCGCGGCCTCGCCCTCGACCGCACGTACCAGCTGAACGTGGGCGGCAACATGGACTTCAAGAACATGCTCGAGCGCAAGCGCCTCGAGTCCAAGAAGATCTCCAAGACCCAGGCCGTCACCAGCCAGGTCGAGAACTACGTCCTCGACGCCGACGACGTGCACATCGGGCCGTCAGACCACGTGCCGTGGCTCGAAGACCGCAAATGGGCCTACATCCGCATGGAAGGGCGCAACTTCGGCGACGTCCCTCTCAACTTGGAGCTCAAGCTCGAGGTGTGGGACTCGCCCAACTCCGCCGGCGTGATCATCGACGCCGTGCGGTGCGCCAAGGTGGCCCTCGACCGCGGTATCGGCGGTCCGCTGCTCGGACCATCGGCGTACTTCATGAAATCCCCGCCGGTGCAGTACCACGACGACGAGGCCCTGAAGATGGTTGAAGCCTTCGCCGCCGGCGACGTCGACTCCAAGCAAGCGGCTGGCTAACTCTGGCGCTGGGCCCACCAGGCGTCGAGGCGCTTCATCGCCTCCTCTTCGCCCAGAGGGCCTTCTTCCAGGCGCAGTTCCATGAGGAAATCGAGTGCGTCACCCACCGCCCGACCCGGGGTGAGGCCGAGGTGCTCCATCACCTGACGGCCGTCGAGGTCGGGACGCAAGGCGTCGAGCTCCTCTTGTGACCGCAGCTCCTCGATGCGTGCCTCCAACTCGTCCATGCGCTGCCCCAGGGCACGGGCCCGGGCCGCGTTACGCGTGGTGCAGTCACAACGCGTCAGCTCGTTGAGCGCTTCGAGCAACGGCCCCGCATCACGCACGTACCGACGCACCGCCTTGTCGGTCCATCCCAGCCGGTACGTATGAAAACGCAAGTGAAGCTCCACCAGCCGCGTAATGGTCTCGACCTCGTCCTTCGGATAGCGCAAGGCGGTGAGCCGCTCACGCGCCATGCGGGCTCCAACCACCTCGTGGTGATGAAACGTGACCCCGCCGGGGCCGAAGGCGCGCGTGCGGGGCTTCCCGATGTCGTGCAGCAACGCGGCCACGCGCAGCTGACGATCGGCATGGGTCTTGTCCACCACGGCCAACGTGTGACCGAGGACGTCCTTGTGACGGTGAATGGGGTCCTGTTCCAGGGCTAGGCCCGGCAACTCCGGCAGGAACTGGGCCGCCAGCCCGGTGTCGACCACGAACCACAGCCCCAGTGAGGGTTTGTCCACCACCATCAGCTTGTTGAGCTCGTCGCGAATGCGTTCCGCCGACACGATGGAAAGGCGATCGGCCATGGCCCGTACCGCCTCGACGAGCTCGGGATCGGGTTTGAGGGCCATGCCGGCGATGAAGCGCGCCGCGCGCAACATGCGCAACGGATCATCGGAGAAAGCTGTCTCCGGATCCAGCGGCGTGCGCAGGCGGGCCGCGGCCAGGTCCTCCAGGCCGCCGAAGGGGTCGATGAGGTCGAACGTCGGCAAAGCCAGGGCCATGGCGTTGACGGTGAAGTCGCGCCGCGACAGATCCGTCTCGATGGAATCTCCGAACTTCACCTCCGGCTTGCGGGAGTCGGGGTGGTACACCTCGGCCCGGTGGGTGGTGATCTCGTAATCGTCCCGGCCGCGGCGCGCCCCGATGGTGCCGAATTTCTTTCCCTGCAGCCACACGTCGTCGGCCCAGCCCGACACGAGACGCTCGATCTCATCAGGCCGGGCATCGGTGGTGAGGTCGTAGTCGCGCTTGACCGACACCCCGCCGGCCACGGCCGGGAAGATGGCGTCGCGCACCGAGCCACCCACCAGATAGAGACGGTGGCCGGCCGCCTCGAAGCGGGCCCCCAACTCGGCGGTGGCGTCGACCAGGGGCTGGAGTCGCTCGGGAATCATCGCCGCCGAGGGTAGTGCCGTGCGGCAGGCCATCTTGGCGTCGGCGATGCCGGGTGCCTTGGTCCCTATAGGCTGCCTCGCCGAGGTGGACCACCGCCCAAAGACCCTTGTCGTCGGCGCGCTGTGCGCACTGGTGGCCTTCACCTACGTCGGGTTGTCACCTGAACCGGTCGCGGGTGCATCAGGGACGCCCGCGCTGCGGCTTTTGTCGCAATCCCCGTGGGTGGGCGTCAACCAACCTTTTCTCGCCCACCTATCGGTGTCGGGGGTGACGGCATCCTCGGCGCCGGCGTTATCGGTGACCGTGTATCCCTATCTGACGACGCGCTCGGCCTTCGACCAGACCCTCAGCACGGCGCCTAACGGCCTCGCGTTGTCCCAGTCCTCGGCGCTGCCGCTGTCGTCACTGAGTGCCGATCCGGCCGGGGGCTATGACATCAACGTTCCCGTCAGCACCGGCGCCGGGGGCGTGGCCAGCGCCACCACGCCCTTTGGGGCCGATCTCGACTGCACCCTCGGATCCTGTGGCGGCGTGTACCCCGTGGTGTTCACCCTCACCGATGCGTCGAGCCCCAATGCGTTGGCCGAACTCACCACCTACCTCGTCTACGACGATCCCGCCGCCAACACCCAACGACTGCGCCTGGCCCTTGTCATCCCCGTCGGCTTGCCCGCCACGGTGTCGGACCGCAGCGGCCGCCTGACGCCGCCCAGTGACGCCTCAGTGGGCGGCCTCAACAGCCTCGTCACGGGACTGGCGTCACATCCCGACGTTCCCTTGACCGTCGTCCCCGACCCGGCCAGCGCCCAGGCCATGGCCCTCGACCCCCGCGGCCGCGCCCGCCAAACGCTGGCCGCGTTGGACCTGGTAGCCAACGGCGGCGCCCGCCAAGCCGTGTGCGAAGGGTTCACCACGGTGAACCCGAACGTGATGGTGGCCGACGGCCTGAGTTCGGAACTGGCCGACCAGGTGGCCCGGGCTCCGGCCGTGCTGGCCGATGCCGGGGTGCACAGCACCCAGTGCACCGGGGTAGGAGAGACGTGGGTCTCCAGCGGGGATGTCGACTCCTCCGCGCTGACCGCGCTGCAGGGTCTGGGCTACCAGAACATCATCGTGCCGCCCAGTGCGGTGTCGGGAGCGGCGACTTCGACCACGTTCACGCGACTGTTCGCCTTCAGCCCATCTCGGGGGTCGGGTGCCACCAACGGGGTCCCCGCCGCGCTGAGCGACCCTGGCCTGGGCGCCCATCTCCAAAACGCCTCGGGACCCAACGCCGCGCTAGCCGCCTATCAACTGCTCGCCGACCTGTCGTTGATCTATTACGAGGAGCCCAACACCGTCAGCCCCCGAGGAGTGGTGGCCCTGGCCCCAACGGGGTGGACGCCGCGCGCCGGATTCCTGGCCGACGCGCTGGGCGGGCTGGAGCAGAACCCGGTGATAGAGCCGGTCACCCTCGAAAACTTCTTCACTGACGTGCCCGTGGGCGGCAGCGTGGGCGGCGTGGCCCAACCCGTGCTCCGGCGGCCCGGGGTAGGCACCATCACGGCGCCGTCAGGGTTGCCCACCAAGGCCATCCGGACCACGCGCCTCGATCTCGAGGGCTTCGCCGTCTCGGTGGGACCGTCCGGCGCCGCCGGGGCGCGCTCGTTGCAGGACTTGCTGCTGCGGGCCGAATCCGACGAGCTCAAGACGTCCCAGCAACAAGCCGCCGTGGCCGGCATCCGGGCCCAGCTCCAAGGCCAGCTGGCGGACATCTCCATCCGCACGGACACCATCCGTCTGACCTCGATCTCCGCCACGGTGCCCATTACCGTCCTGCGCAGCACCCGCTACCCCGTGACCGGCACGCTCTGTCTCACCAGCGACAAGCTCCTGTTCCCGTCGGGCCGCTGCCGACGGTCGGTGACGCTGCGCAACCCCACCAACTCGGTCTCCTTCGCCATCCGGGCCCGCGCCTCGGGCGACTTTCGCATGACGGTCACCTTCTCGAGCCCCGACGGACACCTGGTGCTCGCCAGCGGACAACTGAGCGTGCGGTCCATGTCCACCTCGGCCGTGGCCATCGCGTTGTCGGTGGCGGCCGTGGGCGTGCTGTTGCTGTGGTGGGGACGGACCCTGTGGCGAGGGCGCCGATCAGGGCGCGGTGCCCATGCCCGGCGAGGCCGACGTGGCCACCATCACGACGACGAGGGCGACAGCGGCGAGGGTGAGCCCATCGGCCCCGACACCGATGTGGGAGACACCGATGTGGGTGACTCCGACGTAGGCAACGCCGCGCAACCGGTCAACAGTCCGTGACCGGCCCGTGAGCGATATAGGAGACGGCGGGGCCGGCACCGGAGACGTCGAGGGCGCCGCCGGGGGGGCGGTGGACGTCGGAAATCGCCGGCCCTTAGCTCGCGCCACCGGCATCATGGCCATCGGCACCACGGTGTCGCGCGTCACCGGGATGCTGCGCATCTTCGCCGTCGCCTACGCCCTGGGGGCGGGCAGTTCTGTATTGGCCGACAGCTACAACCTGGCCAACACCATGCCCAACATGATCCACGACGTGGTGCTGGGCGGCGTGTTGTCGGCCACCTTCGTCCCCGTCTTCGTCCAGTGGCTCACCACGCGCCCCGAACAAGAGGCGTGGGAGGCCATCTCCGCCATCACCAGCGTGACCATGATCATCATCGCGGCGGCGTCGGTGCTGTTTCTCGCCGTCACCCCGTTCATCATCGACGCCACCACGTTCTTGAACCACGGGTCCCAAGCAGCCGGGTCGCGCACGCTCGCCATCGACCTGTTGTTCTTGTTCGTCCCCCAGCTCACCTGTTATGGCTTCATCTCCCTCGGCACCGCCCTCCTCAACGCCAGGCGCAAGTTCGGGGCGCCCATGTTCACGCCCATCGCCAACAATCTCGTGCTCGTCGTGGTCTTGCTCGTCTTCGGCACCACCGTTCGCCACGCCTCGGTCCATGGCGTTGTCCACGACCGCGGCCAGCTACTGCTGCTGGGGCTGGGTACCACCGCCGGGGTCGTCGTACAGGCGGGCTTGATGATTCCGAGCCTCCGGCGCGCCGGACTGCACTTGACGTGGCGCCCCAACCGACATCACCCCGCCGTGACCACCATCTTGCGCCTGTCGGGGTGGACATTCGGGCTGGTGGCGGCCAACCAGGTGGCGCTGTTCGTCGTGTTGGCGCTGTCCATCAAGATCGGTCCCGGCGCCGTCTCCGCCTACACCTACGCGTTCACCTTTTTTCAGCTGCCCTACGGCGTGGTGGCCGTGTCGGTGATGAGTGCCACCGCACCCGAGCTCAGTGCCCTGTGGTCGGTCGGCAACCTCGAGGCATTTCGCCGCCGCATGGGCATCGGGCTGCGGGCCATCCTGGCCATCGTCCTGCCCGCCGCGGCGGGGATGCTGATCCTGGCTCGGCCCCTGGTGGCGCTGTTGCTCGGGTGGGGCGCGGCGCGCGGCCATACCGCCACGACGGCCAGCGCCCTGGCCATGTTGTGTCTAGGACTACCGGGATTCTGCGTGTTCCTCTACGCCATCCGTGTCCTGCAATCGGTGCAAGACCTGCGCTCGGCGTTCTGGCTCTACGTCTTGGAAAACGGCGTCAACATCGTGGCCGCCGTCGTGCTGGCGGGCCCCCTGGGCGTGCGCGGCATCGCCCTGTCGATCTCCATCGCGTACAGCGTCGCCGCCGTGGCGGCCCTGGTCACCCTGCGCGCCAAGGTGCACGGGCTCAGTGGGGCCACCGTGGGACGGCCCCTCGCCCACGTGCTCTATGCCACCGTCGCCGTCGTGCTGGCATCAGTGGCGGGCAACAACCTGACGTCGTCGACGACGACGCTCGGGCTCATCGAACGGGTTGTGCTCGGCACCGTGGCCGGCATCGTCGCCTATGTCGTGGTGGCCGGTGCGCTGGCCGCCGCATCGGCGCGCCGGCACGGACCAGGTCACTCTGGTGGTTCCGGCGGTGGTGGTGGTCCGTTCGGCGGCGGGCGAGGTGGGAGCGGCGGCGGCGGTCAGGGAGGTAGTGGTCCCAGCGCTGCGACCCGTCCGGGTCGTAGCCCCGGAGCCGGCAAACACAGTGCCTCGGGGGCGCGCCGGCGACTGCGAGCGCGCCGTCCCGCGCCCCCGCGCCCCCGGCGCGACTCCCACCGGCCGGTCGTCCGCCACGCCGACCGCTCGGCCTCGGCCCCACGCTCCGACCAGACCCCGACCGGCCGCACCGTGGCAGACTCGACCCCTAGCGACGCACCGGACCCGGGGCACCGGCCGCGTCGCCGCACACGACGATCCCGCACCCGCACCCCATTGGAGGCCGTTGTATGGCGAGCATCGCCATCGTCACCGACAGCGCGTGTGACCTGACACCGGCGACGGTCGACGAGCGCAACATCACGGTGGTGCCCCTCATGATCCGCTTCGGCCAAGAGGAACTTGTCGATCGCGAGGAGCTCGCGTCCAAGGAATTCTGGGATCGCGTCATCACGGGACCCGATATGCCTTCGACGGCGGCTCCCTCGCCGGGGTTGTTCCACCAGGCCTTCACCGCCGCCGCTGACGCCGGGCACCAGAGCGTGGTGTGCATCACGTTGTCCTCGGGCCTGTCGGCCACTTACCAGGCCGCCTGCACCGCCGCCGACAAGGCGCGCGACCGCATCGCCGTGCACGTCGTCGACTCACTGTCGGTCACCATGGGACAAGGGCTTTTGGTCCTCGCCGCGCGCGACATGGCCGATGCCGGCGCCAGCGCCGAGGACATCGTGGCCGCCACCGAGGATGCCAAGGGACGCACCCACGTCTACGGCGTGCTCGGCAGCCTCGACTACCTGAAAAAAGGTGGTCGCATCGGTGGCGCCGCCCATCTCATGGGTTCGTTGCTTTCCATCAAGCCCGTCATCGAGGTGCGCGGCGGGGTGGTCGAGGTCGAGTCCAAGCAGCGCACCCGCAGCCGCGCCTTGCAGTATCTGGCCTCCAAAGCCACCGAAGTCGGCGCCCTCGACCGCCTGGCACTGGCCAACGGGGTGGCCGAGGACATCGACGACGTGCTGGCGTTGTTGGCCGGCGCCCATCCCACCCATCCACTGGTGTTGGGCGACTTGGGACCGGTCGTCGGCGCCCATGCCGGCCCCGGTACCGTCGGGCTCTGCTTCATCGCGGCGCCCTGAGCGGGTCGGGAAGGTCCCCCGGCTAATCTCGGCACCATGGACGACCAGGTCACGAGCCAGCTCCCCGGGGCGGCCACCTCGATCTCCCCCACAGGCGACGGCACGGCCGCGCCCTCCAGCGGGAGCGGGGCGTCGGGCTTCTCCCCCTCGTCACCAACGGGGGCCACCTCCAGCGCCCAGTGGCCGACCAAAGTCGCCGACACCATCGAGGACGTCGTGGCCGCCGTGCACGACCGCATCGTGCGCCCGCTCACCATCGTGGCGCGCGGCGTGGTGTTCGGGATGATCATCGCCGCCATGAGCTTTGTGATCTTCGTGCTCCTGGCTGTGGCCGTGGTGCGCCTTCTCACGGTGTACGCCTTCTCCGGTCGGGTATGGGCCTCTGATGCCCTCGTCGGCGCGCTGTTCGTCGCTGGAGGGACATTCGTCTGGTCGCGCCTCAATGCCGGGGACGACGCCAAGGAGGCCTGAGCCGTGACTGAAACGCGCGACGTGGTCGTGCTGGGCTCGGGGCCGGCTGGACTGACGGCCGCCATCTACAGCGCCCGGGCCAACCTGGCTCCTCTGGTGATCGAGGGTGAGCCGTCCTCGACGTCCGATCAGCCCGGTGGACAGCTCATGCTCACCACCGAGGTGGAGAACTACCCGGGCTTCGTCAACGGCATTCTCGGACCTGAGCTGATGGAGCAGTTCCGCTCCCAAGCAGCGCGCTTTGGAGCCACCTTCGTCACCCGCAAGGCCACCAAGGTGGAACTCAACGCGTCGCCTTTCTCGGTGTGGACCTCGTCGCCGCCCGACGGTGAGCCGGACTTTTCGGCCCAGGCGCTCATCGTGGCCACCGGCGCCAGGTCCCTGATGCTCAACGTTCCTGGTGAGGCCCGGCTGCTCGGCCACGGCGTGTCCACCTGTGCCACCTGCGACGGATTCTTCTTCCGCGACCAGCGCATCGTCGTGGTGGGTGGGGGCGACTCGGCGGTGGAGGAGGCCATCTTCCTGACCCGCTTCGCCTCCAAGGTGAGCATGGTGCATCGCCGCGGTGAGCTGCGCGCCTCGAAGATCATGCGGGATCGGGCTTTCGCCAATCCCAAGATCGACTTCGTGTGGGACTCGGTGGTGACCGAGGTACTGGGCGACGGCAAGGTGTCGGGCGCCCAACTGCGCAACGTGGTGACGGGGGAAGAGTCTCAGGTGGAGCTGGAGGGCCTGTTCGTGGCCATCGGGCACGAGCCCAACACGTCGGTGTTCAAGGGCCAGCTGGATATGGCGGACAACGGGTACCTCATCACCCACGACGGCACCCGCACCAATGTCGACGGCGTTTTCGCCTGCGGCGACGTGCAGGACCACACCTACCGCCAGGCCATCACCGCAGCAGGATCGGGCTGTATGGCCGCCATCGACGTCGAACGCTGGCTCGAAAACCGCCACGCCTGACCCGCCCTGGGCTCTCCGGAATGCCGAGACCTGATTCGGCGTTCCATATGTGTTCGAATGACGCACCCGCAGGGGGGCGCCAAACCAGGAGATGAAAGATGAGCGACCGAATCACGACCTTGAGCGACGCTACCTTTGACGAGCATGTCAAGGCGTCGGATACCCCCGTTTTGGTGGACTTCTGGGCCGAATGGTGTGGGCCGTGCAAGATGATCGCCCCCGTCCTCGAGGAGATCTCGGAGGAGCAGGCGGGAAAGATCTCGGTGGCCAAGCTCAACATCGACGACAACCTGGACATCACCCGTCGATTCGAAGTCATGAGCATCCCGACGATGATCCTGTTCGCCGAGGGCGAGGTCAAAGCTCGGATCGTGGGGGCCCGGGGCAAGGCCCAGCTGCTCCAGGAGCTCGAGGCATACCTATAACTGAGCGCGTCGGCGTCGGGGGCCTGCCCCTCGTCGTCGGCGACAAGAGCGGGGCCGTCGCCGATCTGCAAGACCGGTTGGCGAGCCTGGCGTTGCCGTGCACGCCCGATCCCGAGGGCCACTTCGGCCCCGGGACCAGGGCGGCGGTAGAGGCGTTCCAGCACCGCCGAGGACTACGCGTCGACGGCGAGTGCGGCACCCAAACCTGGTCGGCGCTGGTCGAGGCCGGTTTTCGGCTGGGCGACCGCTTCCTGTACCACCGCAAACCCATGCTCCGGGGCGACGACGTGGCCGACCTGCAACGACGGCTTTCTGCCCTGGGGTTCGACACGGGCCGGGTCGACGGCATCTTCGGTGACCTGACCTCTAGCGCGCTGGCCGAATTCCAGCACAACCTGGACCTCCCGGCCGACGCCATCGTGGGAGCCGGCACGTTGCGCGAGCTCCTGCGCGTCACCGCTCGGCAGTCTGACCCTCAACTGGTGAGCGCGGTGCGAGATCGCGAACGCCTGCGTCGGGCCCCGCGCACCTTGCTCGGACGTCGTATCGCCATCGGCGAGGAGGGTGGCCTGGGCGTCCTGGTGGCCGCGCTCCGTCGTCGACTGGTGACAGCTGGTGCTCAGGTGGTTCCCGTGTTGCACCCTGACGGTTCAGCCCAGGCTCAGGCCGCCAACGCGGCGGGCGTCGAGGTCTACCTGGGCCTACGGCTCAACCCGGAGCGCCCCCACTGCTCGGCGGCCTACTACGCCGGCTATAGCTACGAGTCGCCCGGCGGCCGGCGCCTGGCCGAGCTGGTAGCCGCCCTGGCTGCCGACGCGCTCGGGGTGGTCGCCGAAGGGGCCAAGGGAATGTCGCTGCCGCTGCTGCGTGAGACTCGCATGCCGGCCGTCGTCTGCGAGATGGGACCGGCCCGGGCCGTGGCTCAAGGCGCCGGGCCGTTGTCTGATGCCCTGGTCACAGCCCTGGCAGCCTGGGCAGACACCCCGGTCGACTGATCTAAAGCTGATCTCACCCTAAGGGGCAACCACAGACACGAACTGTGGTGAAGCAGCCACTATTCGCGGGATACCGACCCTTTATTCAACAACATCCACAACCTCATGCACAGGTTGTGGATCGAGCTGCAGTTCCCATTGATGTTTAGAACGCCGCCTCCCATGACACGGCGGCCATGCCACTCAAGGCCTCAAACTCAGCCGACTGGGGGCGAGGCCCCGCCGACCATGAGCTTGTAGATGCGCTCGAGGTCCTCCAGGGTGGCAAAATCCACCACCACACGACCTCGCTTGGAACCCATGTCGACCTTCACTCTCGTGTTCAGGTGCGACGACAGGAGCTCCTCGAGCTCGAGGACACCCGGCGCCGGGAGGCGCCTGCGAGCGGGCTCCACGGGCGGCGTACGGGGCGCCGGAGCTCCGTTGCCCGCTTCGCTCGAGGGGGGAACCGCTGCGATGGTCCCGATGCCCTGCGAAGCGGCCCCGGCTGACTCCAGCGCATGCCGGCGCACGGCGTCTTCCAACGCCCGCACCGTCAAGCCTTCGGCGGCGGCCCGTTTGGCCAGCTCCTCCTGGAATGTCCGGTCCGGTGATCCCAGCAGGGCCCGGGCGTGACCGGCCGTGATGGTCCCGTCGGCCAGCGCCCGCTGGACCCCCGCCGGCAGCTGCAGCAGACGCAGCGTGTTGGTCACCACGGTGCGGCTCTTGCCCACACGTATGGCCACCTGCTCGTGGGTGTAGGCGAACTCGTCGACCAGTTGTTGGTAGGCCGAGGCTTCTTCGAGGGGACCGAGGTCCTCTCGATGGAGGTTCTCCACCAGCGCCTGCTCCAGGCTGTGGGCGTCGGTGGTCCTCTGTACGAGCACGGGCATGGTCTGGAGTCCGGCCCGCTTGGCGGCCCGCCAGCGGCGTTCACCGGCCACCAACTCGTAGCCCTCGTCGACCTCACGCACCAAAATGGGCTGGAGCACCCCGACTTCGCGGATGGAGGCAGACAAGGACCCCATCGCCTCCTCGTCGAAGTGGGTGCGGGGTTGCAGGGGGTTCGGTCGGATGCTCGAGATGGGAACCTCTCGCAACGTCGATGCCTGGTCCCGAATCACCTCGGTGGGGATGAGGGCACCCAGACCCTTCCCCAGTCCGCTACGCCTTGCCACCGCTAACCTCCTTGGCCAGCTCCCGGTAGGCAATGGCCCCCCTGGAGCTGCTGTCGAACACCGTGATGGGCTGACCGAACGAAGGCGCTTCGGAAATCCGCACCGTTCGGGGGATGACGTTCTTGCACACCTTGCTTCCGAAGTGGGTCCGAACCTCGTCGGCCACCTGCTCGGCAAGCTTGGTCCTGCTATCGAACATGGTGAGCACGATGGTGGTGACCTCGAGCCCCTCATTCAGGTTCGACTGCACGAGATGGACATTGCGCAGGAGCTGCCCGAGTCCCTCGAGTGCGTAGTACTCGCACTGAATGGGAACGAGGACCTCGTGGGCGGCGGCCAGGCCGTTGATGGTGATGAGCCCCAAGGACGGCGGGCAGTCGATGAGGATGTAGTCAAACTCGCCGGCGATCGATTCCAGGGCCCGGCGCAGCTTCAACTCCCGGCTGAAGCTGGGCACGAGTTCGATCTCCGCCCCCGCCAAGTCGATAGTCGACGGAGCCACGAACAGGTTCTTCATGCTGGTGGGCTCTATGGAGTCCTCGATGGGCACATCTCGCATCAAGACGTCGTACATGGACGTCTCGAACGAGTGGCCGTCGATGCCCAGCCCGGTGGTGGCATTCCCCTGAGGGTCGAGGTCGATGACGAGGACCCGATAATCAAGCTCGGCCAGCGCTGCTCCCAGGTTGACCGCCGTCGTGGTCTTTCCCACCCCACCTTTTTGATTCGCCACGGCCATGATGCGGGGGATAGGGAGGGGAACGTAGTGCGCACCGGCGGGCTCTTCGACCACCTCGATGAAGGAGTTGCTGAGCACATCCTTGCGGGCGTGGCTAGGCACGGCTGCCTGGTGGACAACGGTCTCTTCTTGTTCTTCTTGCACCGCAACGTCGTGCACGTCGTCGCGTGCCGTGTAGGTCCCGTGGGTCTCGGCGTGGGTCTCGGCGTGGGTCTCGGCGTGGGTCTCGGCGTAAGGCTCCGGGGCGTCCTCGGGCTCGTGGCTCTCCTGGACCTCAGTGTGGGCCTCCGCGTGGACCTCGGCCCGGTCGTAGATGGCGTGCGCGTCGTCCCCGGACGCATACAGGTGGTGATTGTCCTGGTGGTTGCCCTCGTGAGCATCCCCGAAGTTGTCGAGCGCGGCGTAGACCTCTTGCAGGTTGTCGCGCAATGCGTAGACCTCGTGGACATCGACGAGGACTGCCGACCCTTCGCGCTCTTCGGCCGTGAAGTGGTTTGACTCCATCAGCACGTCGTAGGGGCCATCAGAGTCCGTGCGCAGCGAGAACGACTCTTCGACGTGGATTTCTTCGTGGTCCCTTTCGACCACGTCGTCGGCTTCCGCCGTCGACTCGAAGCTGATTACACCCATCGAGTCATCCACTTCGTCCCAATCAGGGGACTCGTCGGCCTCGGTTTCGGACTCCACCGAGCCATTCGCACTGGAAGCAAGGGCTGCTCTTCGCCTCTTGTCGGCACGCTTCCGGCGGCCCCCAAAACGGACGACCATGTTCAAAGCTCCGAGGGGTGGGAAATCACGGGCACCATCCTCCCCATCAGAGAACCCCGGGTCAAGGCTCTAGGCCGTATCAGTCACGTTTTTCGGCAGTAATTTCGGACCAGGCCCAGGCGCCGCCCGTAACGCTCGCACATCTCCATGAATCGTTCGTAGCTATGGGCGTCGAGATCAGGGGAGAGTCGCTGCTGCAGCACCGGGACCAGCTCATTCTTCAAGAATTCTCCCCGAGCCATCCACTGGAAGTAGTGCCTGTTGTCGTGGTGGTAGGGACCGTAGAGCTTCCCCCCGGGAAAGGTCCGCTCCAACCAGCGGAACAGGGCCTCATGCTTAATATGCATTCTCAGCGTGACGTGGGGTTGACGGCCGTCTCCGCCGAAATGACCCTCACCGACAAGGATTCCAACCAACAGGCCCTGGTCGAACTCGCTGGCCATCGGCACGATCCTCCCGGGAAAGCCCCCCGTTAGGCACGATTTGGGGGTGTTTCACCGTAAGGTATCACGTGGAACATCGAGAGTACGGGGGAATTCGGTCTGCCCTACCAAGGAGTCGGCAGAACCGCCCCTATTTGGTGTTTCACCGTCAAGTATCACGTGGAACACGGTAAAGAGGCCGCTTGGCGGGGACTCCCTCCCGGCGTGGGTAGGTGTCTGCCACCGGGTTCACCAGCTGGAGCACCTGGTATCCAAAACGATGCCTCCAGGCGGTAAGCGGGGTCAGCCCGACGATCGCCACACCAGACGCCGGCCAGCGCACATCGTCCGAAGGACGTTTCTCGTCCCCATCCCCGCCCTCGCCGGCACTGTCCGATGCCGGCGGTTCGGAAACGACAAGCAGCCCACCGGGCTTTAAGAATGGCGCACCACACTCAGCCGTTACTGGCGGCGGTCCGAAAGATCGGGCCACGACCAGGTCGAATGTTCCCCGTAGCTCAGGGTTCCGACCCGCCACCTCGGCACGAGCCCGGACCACCTGGATCCTGCCTTCCCATCCCAAGGACCCGGTCGCCTCAGCCAGGAAGTGGGTGCGCCGCTCGTTGGCGTCGAGCAGGGTGCCCTGAGCCGAAGGCCAGCAATGGGCCAAGACCAGGCCGGGGACTCCGCCTCCAGTTCCCAGGTCCAGGAATCGGAATGGCGTTGCGGTGGGCCCGTTTCGGAACGTTCCTTCAGGAACGAAGGCCTCTACGCACTCAGCCAGGTCGAAGCTGTGATCGAACTGGGCGTCGAGCGGCCCGTCGCCGAGGAAGCCATGACTGCGTGCCTGAGCCAGCGCCTCCACCAGGGGCGCCGGCGCGTCAACGCCCTCAGGCGTCGTCATCTCCAGGGGAGTCGTCTTGTGCAACCGGGGCAGACCCAGGTACCGGAGAGATCACGATGTAGCGCCGGGGGTCTTCCCCCTCGGAGCGGGTGATCACACCCTCGATGTCGTTCACCGTGTCGTGGACCACCTTGCGGTCCGACGCCGACATGGGCTCTAACGCCTTCTCTTCGGAGGCGGCCAGGACTTCTTCAGCGACCTGACGGGTAAAGCGCTGCAGCGCAGCCGCCCGCTTGGCCCGGTAGCCGGCCACGTCAACCAGGATCCTCTCGGTGTGGCCTCCGGTCCGACGCTGCACGACGGTCCTAGCCAACTCCTGCAGCGCAGCCAGCGTGGCACCCGAAGGGCCGATCAGTACTCCCAGCTCACTACCGTCAACGGCGACCTCGGCCGTGTCGGCATCAACAACACGGGTCGTCACGTCGCCTCGCAGGCCCAACTCTGCCAAGAGCCCCTCGATAAAGGCGCGCGCCGTATCTCCCTGCTCCTCAAGCGTCAGCACCTCTCCCACAGCTTCCTCCTCGTTTCCTTCGATCCTACGCTGCCTCTGGTTGGTCTTTGCTTTGGGCTGGTTACGCCCACCTGTTTCACTGCCGTTGGACGTCGCACCGGCCGGCTTGGCTCCTGATCGCCGACGCCTGCGCTTGGGCGTTCCGGACGTACCGGCGCCATTTCCGCCAGGACCGCCGGCGGCACCATCGTCCCCCGCGTCGACGACGGCCGTCGCGGCAGCTCCTCCGGAGGCGCCATTGTCGCCATCGGCGCTACGGGAGCTGGGGCGGCGGCCTCCACCTTGACGGCGAGGTTCAGGACGTCGCGACCGGGTGCGCTTGGGGCGTGGGCTCGTAGGCGTCACTCGAGCTCGAACCCTTGCCTCACCGCGCATCCGGCCAAAGAGCCCGGCTTTGGGTTCTGTCACCACCACAAACTCGGCGTCGCTCTCGCCCACTCCAAGCTGGTCCAAGGCGGCGTCCTTGGCCTCCTCGACCGTTCGTCCGGTCGTCTCCACCCATTCCATGTGTGCTCAGCGAGCCTTTCTGTCCCGCTTACCCTTGGCACGGGGGTGTTGAGGTTCGGGTTTTTTGGCTCCTCCTGGAGACGGACGATCACGTCGTCCATTGGATGAGGCCGGTTTCGGTCCCGAGCCGTTGGTGCCAGAAGAGTCTGCGGGCTTCGTAGGAGTTTTGGGGTCCTCGGACGCCGGGGGCGTCGGAGTCGCCGATGGCTTTGATGACGACGGGGGCTTCGTCTCTGTGGGCTTCGTCTCTGTGGGCTTCGTCTCTGTGGGCTTCGTGGCCGAATCCCGAGCGGACTGCACCTCTGATTCCAGAGACGCCTTTCGGGCCTCGTTCATCTTTTGGGCCTCAAGGGCCTTCTGTTGTGCGTCAGCAAGGCGTTCCATGATCGTCTTGCGACGCGTTCCGCTCGTTCCAGTGCCCCCGGCGGGAATGACTTCCACGGACGGCTTCTTCTTGTCGAGCAGCCCGGAGCGAAATACGCCCTCTTGGAGGCCGATCCGGCACAGGCTGGAGACAATGAAGTAGACGTTCACCCCAGCGGCGATGTTGATGTAAATAACGGCGAAAATAAGCGGCATATACCGCTGCATCATTTGTGCTTGAGGATTGGACTGTGCGAACTGGGGATTACGGCTATTGAGCTGGCGCATTTGCAGGTATTGGAGGCCGATCGCAATCGCGATCATGGCGCCGTACGGAATACCCGCAATGACACTGTGCTGGCTCAACATCTTGGAAGCCAGGTTCAGGCCAAAGGCGTCCATCTTTCCCGGGCTGGCCACCAGGTTCTTATAGAGCTTGGTGCTGTGTCCGATATAGCGGGGAACGGCGCATAAAGCCTGGTTGCACACCACCCGAGGCGACGACGAAATTAGCTGGCCACTCTTTACCGTATTCGTGAGGCCGCGGATGGAGTCATAGAGAATGATGAAGACCGGGAATTGGATGACCATGGGCAGGCACCCGCCGGCCGGGCTCACGTTGTGCTCTTTGTAGAGCTTCATCATCTCTTCGTTGAGGGTCTGGCGGTCCCCCTTGTACTTGGCTTGAAGCTTCTTTAGCTCGGGCGACAGACGTTGCATCGCCACCATCGAGCGCGTGCTCTTTACCGTCAGTGGCGCCGTGACCAGCATCACTGCCACGGTCAGCACTGCGATAGCGACGGCGTAGTTGGGGACGACGGCGTAGAAGATGGCGATCAGCCACGCCATGGCCTTGAACAGCGGCTGAAAGATCTGGCCGATTGTGCTCCCTAGCAGGGGAAATGCGATCATGTGCATCACCCCGGCACCGGGTCGATGCCCTGTGACCCAAAGGGGTGGCAACGTCCCACCCGGCGCAGCGCCATCCAGCTTCCGCGCACGGCGCCATGACGTTGCAGCGCCTCGGTGGCGTAGCTCGAGCAACTAGGGACGAACCGGCACGGCGAAGGTTTGCCGGCCCGGATGCCCTGGTACACGCCGATCACCGAAATCATCCCTTTTACCAGGGAAGATGGTCGCGGCACCGCTGGCGCGGCGGCATTGTCGGCGATGGTCATCGCCGTCCCTTGTCCTTGGCCGCTGTCATTGCTGCTGCCACTGTCGATCTCAACTCCTCGTACGCAAAACCTTTTGCCTCAGGGCCAGCTGAGACGAGATAGGCGCCGGGATCAAGCTGGCTCCCGATCTCAGCCACAGCGGCACGGAGGCGCCGACGGAGCCGGTTGCGCACCACCGACCCTCCAACACGCTTGCCCACCGCGTAGGCGACCCGGGGAACAGGGGCGTCGCCGATGCGAGCGTAGGTCACGGTGATCGGGCCCCGCCGACAACGTTTCCCGTCGTGACGAAGCGACTCAAAGGTGTCGCGGTCCTGTATGCGCCAAACCACGACTATCAGCCGCTCGCCGTGGGCATTACACCGTCAGCTTGTGCCGGCCTCTCAGGCGCCGGGCCTTGAGCACCGCCCGCCCTGCCCGCGTCGACATTCGATGCCGGAAACCGTGGTGTTTCGCCCGCTTCCTGACGTTGGGCTGGTATGTACGCTTCACTACTTCTGGTCCTTTGTTCAGTCGCCGGCGCGCTAAAAGGGGCCGGCTGGGGTCGACGTGTGCACCCGGGTTTCCCGGAATACCTAAGCGTCCATGCTACGCGCGCTCTGACGACCCCACCAGGCACCGCCCCAGACGGTTTACGCCACGACCAGGGCGGCGTCGGGCCACTAGCAGCCCAAGGCGACCCGGTGTACGTTCGGGCACCTGCCCACCCGGGTCACGCTACGGCGCCGGAATGGGCAGAGGTCCTCCTTCCCCAGGGCCACGAGACAGCCCCGCACCCGGCGGGACCAGGGAGTTAATCAATCCACACCTGTGGATTTCCTTGTGGACAGATGTGGCGATCGAAGGACGGAGCCCCAGGTGAACGACACGCATGACCTGTGGAAGCACTGCGCAGGTGCGCTGCGGGAACAGGTCTCGGATGGGACCTGGCGCATGTGGCTGGCAGGGCTCAAGGTCCAGTCTCTCGACACCGACACGCTCGTGCTGGCCGCCCCCAACGCCATGGTGCGCGAACGGGTCGAAGGTCGATTCCTCGGACTCATCCAGGCGGCTGCCTCCGATGTGGCCGGCCAGGACGTCAAAGTCCTCGTCGAAGTGGCGCCCCCGACCACCTCGGCCAACGATCCGACGGCCGCGTATGACGTCTTTGACGACGGTCCCGAGCCGATAAAGGTCGAGACCACCTCGTCCTCCAACTCCACCCCGACCATTTCGCGCACCCGAAACCGTCCCGAAGACCCTGACGAGGCCGGTCTCGATCCTCGCTACACGTTCGACACGTTCGTCATCGGTTCGTCGAACCGTTTTGCCCATGCCGCCGCCCTGTCGGTGGCGGAGATGCCGGCTCGCTCCTATAACCCCCTGTTCATCCACGGCGGGGCCGGACTCGGCAAAACCCATCTCCTCCACGCCATCGGGAACTACGCCCGGGAGAACTTCGCCGGCCACCACGTCCGCTACGTCTCTACCGAGACGTTCATGAACGAGTTCGTCGATGCCATCCGTACCAACACCACCGCCGCCTTTAAGCGGCGCTACCGGCACTGTGACGTGCTGCTCATCGACGACGTCCAATTCATGGAGAGCAAGGAATCACTCCAAGAGGAGTTCTTCTACACCTTCAACCACCTCTACAGTGCCTCTAAGCAGGTAGTTCTCACCTCGGACCGGCCGCCGAAATCCATCGCCACCTTGGAGGACCGGCTGCGCAGCCGCTTCCTGTCGGGGCTCATCACCGACGTGCAGCCTCCCGAGCTCGAAACCCGCCTGGCCATTTTGCAGAGAAAGGCCGAGCGCGAGCCCTTCCACGTGCCGGACACGGTGCTCGAGTTCATCGCCACCAACGTGAAGGACAACATCAGGGAACTCGAAGGGGCGCTGATCCGGGTCACCGCCTACGGCAGCCTCAACAACCAGCCTCTGTCACGCGACTTGGCCGAGCGCGTGCTCTCCGACATCGTTTCCGCTGGTCAGCCCAAGCCCATCACCCCGGCCATGATCCTGGATGCCACCGCCTCCACCTTCGGGTTCAGCACCGAAGACCTCTGTGGAGCCAGTCGGCGGCGTCCCTTGGTCAACGCCCGACAGATCAGCATGTACGTCTTTCGGGAGCTCACCGACTTCTCCTATCCGGCCATCGCCAGGGAGTTCGGCGGCCGAGACCACACCACGGTCATGCACGCCGTCGACAAAATCACCTCGCTGATGAGCGAGCGCCATCAGACATACAACCAGGTCACCGAGCTCATCCTGCTCATCAAGAACCAGGCCATCAATGCCTGACTTCTCTCAGGCCAACGTCTTGGTGCACAGCGCTGTGAAAAACAGTGACGCGGCTGTGTACGGCGGCGACCAGCCGGGGACAACTCGCGGGGCGCGGCGCGCCACCGCGTGGGGCCTAGGGATAACGCGGTACCCCCGGTGGATGACGGCACAGCGCCTCACCTCGGAGGATGGGTGGTCATCCACAATCCACAACCCCTACTACCGTCACTGCCAGAATTGAATTCTTTAAGAGGAAAGGAACCTGTGTGAAGTTCCGCTGTGAGCGAGACACTCTCGTCGAAGCGCTCACGACCGCCAACCGAGCTGTGACCACCCGGGGCTCAGCCGCGGCCACCCTGACCGGAATCCGGGCCGAGGTGTCGGGGAACCGACTGGTCGTGGTGGGCACCGACCTGGATCTCACCGTGCGCGTCGAGGTCGAGGCAATCGGCCTGGATGACGGCGCGCTCGTCGTTCCGGCCCGGCTGGCCGCCGACATCGTCCGGGCCCTCGAGCCCGGCGCGGTCACGTTCGAGGGGGGCGAGGACGAAGTCGAGATTTCTGCGGCCCGTTCGCGCTTCGTGGTGAGAACGTTTTCCGTCGAGGATTTTCCCGTGCTCCCCGAACCCCGGGCCGCCCAGGTGACCCTGCCGGTGGCAGCGTTGGCCGACGCCCTGCGCCAAGTGGTGCGAGCGGCGTCCAACGACGACGCCCGCCCCCTGCTCACCGGCGTGCTGGTGGCCGCCGAGGCAAATGGGATTCGGATGGTGGCCACCGACTCATACCGGTTGGCGTTGCGGGACCTGGCCGGCACCGACCCCTTGCCGGCGGGCACGGAGAGCATCCTCATCCCGGCCCGAGCACTCATGGAGTTGCAGCGCCTGCTGCCGGGCCCCAAGGAGGAGACCGCCGCCGCGGTGGGCTTCTCGGTCAGCGATCTTGATGCCACCTTTGAGGTGGGGGGCGTGCGTCTCACCACCAGGCTGCTCGATGGCCGTTTCCCGGACTATCGCCAACTCATTCCGCCCGGGTATCCCAATGCATTGCGAGTCGGCAAAGACGCCCTGTTGGACGCGCTACGGCGCGTGCGGCTCCTGGTGCGCGACAACACGACGCCGGTGCGGTTGTCGATGCGAGCGGGCGGCGTGGAGCTGACCGTCGTCTCCCAAGAAGTCGGGCATGCCAGTGAAGATGTTGATGCGGACTACGAAGGCGAAGAGCTCACGGTGGCGTTCAACCCCACGTACCTCATCGACGGTGTCGAGGCCGCTCAAGGCGATGAAGTAATCCTCGAAACGGTGGACGCCACTAAGCCGGCCACGGTGCGGGCCCCGGAGCACGACGACTACCGGTATCTGCTCATGCCGGTGCGTGTGTCATAGCTGTTTTGTCGCTTACTGCGGATGGTCATCACCAATTTGTGGCTTACCGACTTCCGCTGTTTTCGCGAAGTCACGTTTGAACCCGACCCGCAAGGACTCACCGTCCTGCGCGGGAAAAACGGCGCTGGCAAGACATCGGTCTTGGAGGCAGTGGGGTGGTTAGCCACCCAGCGATCTCTGCGGGGGTCGCCGCGTGAAGCGCTCGTGCGTATCGACGCACCGCGGGCCGTGGTCCGAGCCCAAACCACCGTCGGGGGTCGGGGCGTGCTGGTGGAATCCGAAATTCCCTTTGTGGGCGCCACTCGCGCCCAAGTGAACCGCCAACCGGCCCGCCGGCGTGTCGACCTGGCTGCCGCACTGCGGGTCACCGTGTTCTCGCCTGAGGACCTCCATCTCGTCCAAGGGGGACCGTCGGGCCGGCGGGACTACCTCGACGACATCCTGGTGGATCGCCACCCCCGCTGGGAGGCCGTCATCGGCGAGGTCGACAAGGTCCTGCGCCAGCGGGCGGCCTTGTTGCGCCAAGTGCGGGGGCGGCTCGACGCCACCAGCACACTGGCCCTCGATGTGTGGGACAGCCGCTTGGCCGACGCCGGGACCCAGTTGGCCGACGCCCGCGTTGCGCTGGCCGAAGAGCTCACTCCCTTGGTGGCCGCGTCATACAACCGATTAGCGGGGGAGCCCGAATCGGTCGTGCTCACCTACCACCGCTCCTGGTCAGGGTCCCTGGCTGACGCCGTGGCGGCGGCACGTGAGCAGGATGTGCGCCGCCAGGTCTCCTCATGCGGGCCGCATCGCGACGATCTCTCGTTGGCGTTGGGCTTGCGGCCGGCGCGCACCCATGCCTCTCAGGGGGAGCAGCGGTGCGTGGCTTTGGCATTACGCCTGGCCAGTCATGAGATCCGACGGATCGATGCCGAGGAGCCCCCCGTGCTGCTGCTCGACGACGTGTTCTCGGAGCTGGACCCCCAGCGTTCGGCGGCGTTGGTCAGTGAGTTGCCTGCCGGCCAGGTCCTGCTCACCACGGCCGTCGACCCTCCAGCAGTGGTAGGGCCGGGGCGGGTGGTCGAGGTGGCCGGCGGCGCCGTGTACCCGGCCGGAGTGCGTCCGTGAGCCCCGAGCCCACCCGACCCCCCAGTCGGGGCCGTCAGCGCGGTCGTGGAGGAGGTGACCCCGTTCGGCTGGGCGAGGTCATTGGTGCCGTCACGGGCCGGTTGGGTCTGGGCCGGGTGGACGTGGTGGAAGTGGTTTTCGGGCGGTGGGAGGAGATCGTGGGGCCGAGCGTGGCCGCTCACGTGCGTCCCCACCGGCTCGACGGCACGACCCTGATCGTGCACGTCGACCACCCGGCGTGGGCGACGCAATTCCGCCACCTCGCGCCCGGCATCCTGACCCGTTTGCAAGAGGTATGTGGGCCACAAGGGGCTCCCGAACACCTTCAGGTGCGCGTCAGAAAATGATGTGGTTGTGTCGTTTCGAGGCCCGCGCCGCGACACTGCGCCGTCACACATTTCGGCCGGCTGTTACACACCTTCCTGGTACAATGGGGACCTATCCGAACCGCATCACCACGCCTTGTACAACGGCGCCGGAGGAGCGGTTTTGACCTCGATTTTCTGACACTCAGAAGGGCGCGCTCGTAATGTTGAAGGTGCAGGCGAAGGCGGATCCTGAGTGACGAACCTCGCTTCGAATGCCGCTTCCTACGGCGCATCCGACATCACTGTTCTGGAGGGTCTCGACCCGGTCCGAACGCGCCCCGGGATGTACATCGGCTCCACCGGTCCCACCGGGTTGCACCACCTGGTGTGGGAAGTCGTCGACAACTCGATCGACGAAGCCATGGCCGGGTTTTGCACCCGGATCGACGTCACCATTTTGGCTGACGGAGGATGTCGCGTCGTCGACAACGGCCGCGGCATTCCAACGGAGCCCAACGAGCAATACCCCGACATTTCGGCCGCCGAGCTTGTGCTCACCACGCTGCACGCCGGCGGCAAGTTCGGCGGATCGGGCTACAAAGTCTCCGGCGGCCTCCACGGCGTAGGGGTGTCGGTCGTCAACGCCCTCTCCGTTCGCCTGGTGCTCGAGATCGACCGTGAAGACAAGCACCACGTCGTCGAATTCATCAACGGGGGTGAGAGAAAAGCGCCGCTCAAGGTCACTGGCCCCGCCCCCCGGGGCCGGACGGGCACCACGGTGTCGTTCTGGCCTGACCCCAAGATCTTCGAAGAGATCGAATTCCGGGCGCAGACCATTCTTGAGCGTCTCCAGATCATGGCGTTCTTGAACAAAGGCCTCGAGATCCGCTTTGCCGACGAGCGCCCCGACCGTGAGCAGCAGATCACGTACCGCTATTCCGGGGGGATTGTCGACTACGTCAAGCACCTCAACGCGGCCAAGGAATCGCTGTTTCGCAAGGTGTGCTCGTTCTCGCAGTCAGAAGAAGAACAAGAAGTCGAGGTGGCGTTGCAGTGGAACTCCGGGTTCCATGAGTCGATCCACTCCTTTGCCAACGGCATTTCCACCATTGAAGGCGGCATGCATGAGGAAGGCTTCAAGAAGGCGCTGACCAACGTCGTGAACCGCTACGCGCGCGGCAAGGGAAACCTCAAAGAAAAAGAGGACAACTTCCAAGGCGAGGACATCCGCGAGGGCCTGACCGCCATCATCTCGGTGCGCATGCGCGAGCCGCAGTTCGAGGGTCAAACCAAAGCGAAGCTCGGCAACGTGTCGGTGCGCTCGATGGTGGAGCGGGCCACCAACGAAAAGCTCAGCGAATGGTTGGAAGAGAACCCGCGCGAAGCCAATCAAATCGTGCAGAAGTCGACGCTGGCGCAGCGGGCCCGAGTCGCGGCGCGCACAGCGCGCGACCTGACCCGCCGCAAGTCCGCGCTCGATGGTGCCGGCCTGCCGGGCAAGCTTGTCGACTGCTCGTCACGCGAGCCGCGCGACAGCGAACTGTTCATCGTCGAAGGCAACTCCGCCGGTGGGTCGGCGAAAGACGCCCGCGATCCTCGGACGCAGGCCATCTTGCCCATCCGGGGAAAGATCTTGAACGTCGAGCGGGCCCGCATCGACAAGATGCTCAAAAACGTCGAGATCCAGGCCCTGATCTCTGCCATCGGAGCCGGTTTGGCCGACGATTTCGACGTGGCCAAGATCAGGTACCACAAGGTGATCATCCTGGCCGACGCCGACGTGGATGGGTCCCACATTCGGACCTTGTTGCTCACATTCTTCTTCCGCCAGATGAAGCCTCTCGTCGAAGGTGGCTTCGTGTACGTGGCCCAACCGCCGCTGTATTCGACGCTGGTCGGCAAGGAAAAGATGTATTTGAAAGACGACGCCGCTCGGGGCCGGTTCTTGGAGGAGCACGGCAACCACAAGGCCGAGTTCCAACGCCTCAAGGGTCTGGGGGAGATGGACTTCTCCGAATTGCGCGACACCACCATGGATCGCGTGCGCAGGTCGCTGCTTCAGGTGACCGTCGAGGAAGCCGCACTCGCCGATCAGGTGTGCTCGGTACTCATGGGCGACGACGTCGAGTTGCGCCGGTCGTTCATTCAGAAAAACGCAAAGGACGTGCGCTTCCTCGACTTCTGAGGAGGATGCCCGGCCCGGCTATGGCCGGATACCAGGAGGAAACGAGCAACACATGGCAGCAGGCGGCGGCCGCAGAGGTGGTGGGCCACCCGACGGGGGAGGGTCGGGGACTGATACCGAAGTCCCTGACATGCCGTCGATCGAGCCCATTGAGATTCAAGAGGAGATGGAGCGTTCGTTCCTCGAATACTCCATGTCCGTCATCGTTTCCCGGGCGTTGCCCGATGTGCGCGACGGACTCAAACCTGTGCACCGGCGCATCTTGTACTCGATGTACGACCAGAACCTCCGGCCTGACCGCCCCCATGCCAAATGTGCGCGAGTCGTGGGCGAGGTCATGGGCGCATATCACCCGCATGGCGATACGGCCATCTACGACGCGTTGGCCCGGATGGTGCAGGACTTCAGTCTTCGTCACCCTCTGATCGATGGCCACGGAAACTTCGGCGGTACCGGACCCGACGAGGGTCCCGCCGCCATGCGCTACACGGAATGCCGACTCGCCCCCTTGGCCCTCGAGCTCATGGCGGCCATCGACGAGGACACCGTCGACTTCGTCCCCAACTACGACGGCACCACCGAACAACCAACCGTCCTGCCGGCGCGTTTTCCCAACCTGCTTGTCAACGGATCCCAGGGCATCGCCGTGGGCATGGCCACCAACATCCCGCCCCACAACCTGGGCGAGATCATCGACGCCACCATCTACCTGCTCGACAACACCGAAGCCACGTCTGACGACCTTCTGGCCATCGTCAAGGGGCCGGACTTTCCCACCGGGGCCACCATCCTGGGCCGCCAAGGGATCCTCGACGCGGCCCGCACCGGGCGGGGTTCGATCAAGATGCGCGCCGTCGCCGAGGTGGAAGAGGTGCGGGGCTCCACCCGCATCGTGGTGACGGAGCTGCCGTACCAGACGTCGGTCGAAGTGATCGAGAAGAAGATCGCCGATCTGGTCAGGGCGGGCGAGCTGGACGGCATCAGCCGAACCCAGAACGACTCGGCCGGCCGCAAGTCCCGTTTGGTCATCGAGCTCAAGCGCGACGCCAATGCCAATGTCGTCCTCAACAACCTCTACAAGCACACACCGATGCAGACGAGCTTCGGCGTGAACGCGGTGGCACTGGTCGACAGCGTGCCCCGCACGCTGAACCTGGCTCAAGCCCTCGGGTACTACATCGATCACCAGATCGAAGTGGTGACCAGACGGTCGGAATACCGACTGGCACACGCCCGCGCTCGGGCCCACATCGTCGAAGGCCTGCTTCGGGCCATCGACATGCTTGACGCCGTCATCGCCGCCATTCGGAACTCTGACGATCGCGCCGCAGCGCGCCTCGCCCTCATGGCCGATCCGTTCTCGTTCTCCGAGGAGCAGGCCAACCACATCCTCGACATGACCCTCGGGCGCCTCACCCGCCTGGGACGGTCCGAGCTCGAAGAGGAGATGACCAAGCTGCGCGAGACCATCGCGGAGCTCGAGGCCATCTTGGGGGACCCGAAAAGACTGCGGCTCGTCATCTCCGACGAACTGAGTGAGATCCGGAGGAAGTACGCCGAGCCCCGCCGCACGCGCATCACCCACGACCCCGGCGAAATGGGGGTGGAAGACCTCATCGAAGATGAGGAGCTCGTGGTCACCATGACCCGGGCCGGCTACATCAAGGCCGTGCAAGCGGCATCGTTCCGCACCCAAGGCCGCGGTGGCCGCGGTGTACAGGGAGCGCGCCTCAAAGAGGAGGACCTCATCGCGCATGTGGTGCACACCACGGCGCACGCTTACCTGTTGCTGTTCTCCAACCGAGGACGCGTCTATCGACTGCGGGCCCATGAGGTCCCCATCAAAGAACGCACGGCGCGTGGCACGGCCGTGGTCAACCTCTTGCCCTTGGCCCCCGACGAGACCATTCAGGCCATCGTGGCCACCCGGGACTTCGACTCCGGTGGGTTCTTGATGTTCGCCACCAAGGAGGGTCAAGTCAAAAAAACGGCCTTCACCGAATACGACAAGTCACGACGCGAGGGATTCATCGCCATTGCCCTGCGCGACGGGGACGAGCTGGTGCGGGTGGTAGCCACCTCGGGGGACGACGACGGCGTGCTCGTAAGTCGCAACGGCACCGGGATCCGTTTCTCGGAGACCGACGTACGCGCCATGGGTCGCGACGCGGCGGGGGTGCGGGGCATGAGGCTGCGATCGGGCGACGAGGTGGTGGCCTTCGACGTGGTACGGCCCGACGCCGACATCCTCATCGTGACCGACGCCGGCTATGGCAAGCGCACCAAGATGGACCACTTCGGGCGTCAGGGTCGCGGTGGCCAGGGTGTGCGGGCCATCAAGCTGACGGCCGTGCGCGGCCGGGTGGTGTCGGCCTTTATGGCCGGTCTCGACGACGAGATCCTCCTCATCTCGAGTGGCGGCATCGTGATCCGCACCGCTGTGCGCGAAATCGCCGCCCAGGGCCGTGACGCCACCGGTGTGCGGCTCATGAGCCTCGAGGACGGTCACTCGGTAGCCGCCGTGGCGCCCGTGTTCGCGGAGGATGAGGTTGAGGAGTAGGCCCGTCGGGGCGGGCTCCCAGTCGCGGGTGCTGGTGTAGCCTCGCTATCCGCTCGGGGCTATAGCTCAGTTGGTTAGAGCGCAGCACTGATAATTTGACCCAGACGGTATTTCTGGACGGCACCGGACGGCGAACAACGGTCTGAGCGGCAAAGTTGTAGGCAGATCAAGACGCCCGCCGGCAGCAGGTGACCCCATTTGTAGGGCAAGTTGTAGGGCAAAGTGGGCCGTGCAATTGTCCAGTCACTTGAGCCCTAGAGCGCGTGTGGACCACCGGCGGCAACGCCGTCTCAGAGCTGGATTCCGAATTCGATAACCCGGGCCTGGCACGCGTGGAGTGAAGGTGCGGGCGCACCAGGCCAAACAAGACTGCGTATCGTCCTGTCGTAAGCGTCCCGTACCGCCTTCGTCGGAGGGTCCTTGAAGGCGGGACTGGCGGCGAATCCGCCCGCCGGTCGTTCAGCCGTTCGGTAGTCAGCCGCCTGCGAGTAGGTGGCGATATCTCGGGCCCGCACGCCGGACGTCCTCGGTCGCAAGCTCGGCCAGAAGTTTTGAATCTCGGAGGAGACACCATACGTCGTAGTAGTGCCGGACCGTCGCCGTCCTGCGCCCCACCGCTGCACCGCCATCACGGGTGTGCGCTTCGTGCAGGATGACGAGCCTCTCGACCAGAGTCCGGCACGGCGCGACGACCTTGATGTGAAACGCTGCCAGCTCGTCGAACTCGCTTTTCGGGGGAGCACCCTTCATCTGGTCCCACTTCTCCGACAGGATGGACCTCAGCTCGGCCGTGACATGGGGAGAAACGCGCCACTCAGATCGCCAGGTCAGACTTCAGGCGATACCAAGCGTCGCGGAGCGCCCGTCGGTGAGCGGCTTCGACCTCCTTGGTCACTGCCGACGGGCGGATACTGCTGTCGGAGATGGGTTCGCGGGCGCGCTCGACCAAGTCGTCCCACGACGACTCAACGGTGAGGGGCCAGTCCCGAAGGACCTCGAGCAGTGCCACCTCGGCGGGCTTGAGACGAAACTCTCGTCGTGAGGGGTGACGTCGAGTGAACGTGACGCCAGCCGGAGGCGTCGGAAGCCATCCGGGAACGGCGACCTCGATGGTCGCCGGGACCTGGGTGGTGAGCCCGAGCATGGCCGCGGCCGAGAATCCGGCCGGTCCGGTGCCGGGCCCGCCAACATGCAGTGCTACATCGAGGGGGTGAGGCCGGCCCATGCCCAACGTCGTCTTGGGGCCTTTCCAGTAGAGACCTTTCCGAACATGAGCCAGTTCGCCTTTTGCGGCCAGCCGGCTCAATTCGCACTCGATCGCTCGGCTCGACCCGCTGAAGTCGCTGGATCCGATGAACGAGCGCGTCGGTTTGCGGGCCACCGTGGCTCTGACGGTTCTAGCTACAGAGTCCATGAGAGGTAATTGTTCTGACTTCCTCTCGGAACGCAACCTGCGCCTCCACCGGGAGGAGGAAGCGAGGCACGACCGGTCTCGCACTGGGAGGGCTCGGCGGCTCCCGCCTCATCTGGCTGCTTGCCGGGCCACTCTGTCTCCTGGCCGCTCTCGGCAGCGCTCCGCCAGTCGCACACGCTGGATGAGTGAGTAGGAGATCGGCGTCGGTCGTCGAGCGGCTACAGATCAGCACTCTGGATCTCTGTAGGTGGCACATTTCCCCAGTTCAGTGCCACAATCCTGTCCAGTCGAGAGGCTTGAGGGGGCTCCTACCGGCTACGTGATCGTACGGCCTGTGCCCGTCGTGACGCGGTGAGCAACTCTTCATCTTTGCAGGAGGGTCATTCTCCCTACGTAAAGCCACAATCAGGCCAATTCGAGGGCCTGGGAGTGAGCCAAAAGGGCTTCGAGCTGGAACGGGCTATGTCCCCTCCGG
The DNA here is from genome assembly GCA_963714125.1 of uncultured Acidimicrobiaceae bacterium. Classification (GTDB taxonomy): domain Bacteria; phylum Actinomycetota; class Acidimicrobiia; order Acidimicrobiales; family UBA8190; genus CAWCAW01. The sequence goes on from OY970234.1 coordinate 348,178, forward strand.
TCTCATCCGACGAGGCCGCCGGTCCGTGTCCCATCACCCGAAGCCCAGAAACCCGGTGTTCTTCGACTGGGCGTGGCTCCATTTCCTCTGGAATCTCTCAGAGCATTCAACTTACCCACCCCTATCTCTGCGGTTGGTCATCACTCAACCGTTTCGTCCAATGAGCCGATGCCTCGTCCAGGTTGCTCCCGGAGTGGGTGCCAATCGAAGGATCGAGGTTGGGGGGCAGGATGGCGACGATCCGCCAGAGGCGCAGAGACGGTGGTGCTGACGACCGATGGCACGGTCGTCCCGTCCTGTCCGCCCTCGTCAGGCTGGCCGTCTTCATTGTGCCCATCATCCTGTCCATCGTGGCGGCGACGATCACGGCTCATCTCCTTCCCCGGCCGCGTGCCAGCAGCTGGTTGGTGGGATGGTGGGTAACCGTTCTGGCCGTGCCCACGGTCGTGCTGATGGCCACCGACCGCCTGGCCCGACGGGCGTTGCCGCTGGCGGTTCTGCTCAAGATGACCATGGTTTTCCCCGACCGGGCCCCTAAGCGCCTAGCCGTGGCCCGAAAGGCGGGGAGCACTCGGGACCTCGCCCGTCGGGTGGAGGAGGCGAGGACTCAGGGAATCGAGGACGAGCCCGTTGTGGCCGCCGAGAAGATCCTCTCCCTCGCCGGGACCCTCAATGCCCATGATCGCCTCACCCGGGGCCACGGCGAAAGGGTGCGGGCCTACACCGACCTCATCGCCGACGAACTCGATCTGCCAAGCGCAGACCGGGACCGCCTGCGTTGGTCGGCACTTCTCCACGACATCGGCAAGCTGGCCGTTCACCCGCACATCTTGAACAAGCCGGACAAGCTTGATGACGACGAGTGGATGGCCATGAAGAACCATCCCCTCGAAGGGGCCAAGCTCACCGCACCTCTGGCTAGTTGGCTAGGGCAGTGGGCCAGCACCGTCGCCGAGCACCACGAGAGGTACGACGGCGCTGGCTACCCCTACGGGTTGGCGGGGGAAGAGATCTCGCTCGGGGGCCGGATCGTGGCTGTGGCCGACTGTTACGACACCATGACGAGCGTCCGAAGCTACAAGCGGCCGATGACCCCGGAGGGGGCCCGCGCCGAACTGGCCGCCTGTGCCGGTTCCCAGTTCGATCCCCACGTCGTGCGGGCCTTCCTCGATGTCTCCATCGGGCATCTGCGCCCGGCCGCCGGACCCCTAGCCTGGTTGGGCTCGGTCCCGTTCGTCGACAGCATCCCCCGGCTCGGGCAAGCGGTGTCGGCTCTCGGTCGAGTCGGTGCCGCGTCCGTCGTCGTCGCCGGGGCCGTCACCGCGGGAACCTTGCAGAGCACGGCCCAAGCGACCGCCCTGCCCCATGTTCGTCGCATGCTTGTTCCGAAGAGCTCGGGGAATGTGCAGTCAGGAGGGGAAGTGACGGAGAACGGCGCCGGGGGCCCGTCTGCCGCGCGCGCCACGCTGCAGTCGGGATCGACGAACACGGGGGGAGTCACGGGGCCGAAGCAATCGACGGTCGCCGCCCATCCGAGCGGATCTGGGAAAGGTGGCTCTGATAGCGCGGCTACTACCAGCACGGTCGCCACAACCGTTACTACCACCGTCGCGACGACCGTCCCAGGAGCATCACCGACGGCCCCGGGGGCTCCAAAGGGGGTGACCGCCATGGCCGGGAGCGGCGAAGCTACGGTCTCATGGTCCGCCCCGGGCGACGGAGGATCTTCCATAACTTCGTACTCCGTGACGCCCTATATCGGCAGCATGGCCCAGGCCCCGCACACCTTCGCGTCGTCGGCCACATCGCAAACCATTGCCGGACTGACCAACGGCACTGCCTATGCCTTTACAGTCACCGCTACCAACAAAGCCGGAACGAGCCCCGCCTCGACGCCCTCAGCCCCAGTCACCCCGGTCGTGCCATCGGCGCTGCGCATCGTGAACGGCACGGGCACACCTGGTAAGCCCGATCTGGGTGACCAGGTCATCGTGACCTACTCCACCCCTCCGGCCGCCAGCTCGTTCTGCTCATTGTGGACCACGTCGTCGCACCCGGACCTCAGCGGCTCGAATGTCTACGCCGCCATTGAGGCGTATGCATCGTTCGACTCTTTCGCTGTGTTTGACACGGCATGCGCAGGAAATTTCAACTTTGGTTGGATCAATCTGGGCCAACTCGGGTACTGCACAGGAACCGTCGAATTCACCGACGCCACCATCCACTGGGATGGCGCCAACACACTGACCATTACCCTGGGCAGTCCTGATGGCGGTACTTCCGTAGTGAGTGCACCCAGCATCGCCACCTACAACCCCGCCCCGGCCCTCGGGTTTTCCGGAACAATCAACAGCCCGAGCGAGGTGCAATTCTAGTGGATCGTCGGATTCGTTCGAGCGCTGCTGAAGATCGCAGGCCTGGGATTCTCTTACCGCTCGCCGCTCGTGTCACGCCTCTGACCTTGGGGAACAATCACCCTGCCCATGCGGTCGGCGAGGGGCTGTGGCTTCGCAGCGAGCCGAGGGTGTAACCGCCTCCGTGCAGGTAAGGCAGTGGAGGACCCGAACTCGCGTCGGGCGCGGTGGGCCAGTGCGCCGTGACGCCGTCGGCGCCTATTCCGGTGACTGTCACACGAACTAGTCGGGTGGGAGCCATCCGGTCCGGGACTGATCGTCGTCCTCAATGAGGGCCACTACTTCGCCTGACTTTCCGGCCAGTCTCCAACCGGCCGTGCCCGTGGTTACTGCCGGATCACCGACGTGCTTGCTCCAGTTGGCCTGCTCATAAGCGGCGTTCTGGATACCCCGGCAGCAACGCTGTCCGTGCTTTCGTATGGTACTGGGGACACTCTCACCAAGCACGTGTTGAACCGATGTCGTCGCAACTTCGATGAAGTGTCAACGTTCGCCCTGCGCCCACTTGGCGGAGGAAGCGGCAGTAGTCGGTCCTGACAAACTCCTCGACGAGCGCCCCAAGGCGTAGCGTGGACACTGGTCAGATAAAGCAGTCCTCGATGAGGCCGCGATGGGTGGGCTTCCAGCCCAGGAGTTCCTGGGTGATGGCGCTCGAGGCGGGCATGTCGGTGCTGAGAAGGTTGGCACGGGAACCACGGACGGCGGTCGTCACTGGTCCGCACCTATTCCGTGGTCGCGTTTGCAATGCGCGTCGAGTCTGGTGACAACGGGCTGGGTGGGACCTGACGTCGTGCTTCTCTGAACTCACCAGTTCGAGCCCGCCTGAGTTGGTCGAGAATGATCACGGGCAACTCAAGCACCCCAGCCTCCGTTCGTGCGTTGTCCCGGTACGCCTGTATCGTAGAGTCCTCGTTGCCTTGCCCTACAGCGCAGTTGTAGGGCAAGGATCAGTGGCCAGACCGCAAAAAGTGGGTCTGACCAGGTACGGGGCTATAGCTCAGCCGGTTAGAGCGCAGCACTGATAATGCTGAGGTCGCTGGTTCAAGTCCAGCTAGCCCCACCGATGCACGAGAGTCAATGGATCAAGGCCAGGTCCCCGGAGTTCGCCGCCATCATCGAGCAGATCAAGAAGGCCACCCGGCTCTCGGCCAAGCTCAGCGAGTTCTGCATGGACGAATCCGAGGCCCTGAACAAGGCCTTCGAAGAATTGATCGGCAAGCCTGTGGGCGACCGCTTCACGCTCATCCCGCCTTTTCACGCCGATTATGGGCTGAACATCTCCATCGGACGGGCGGTGTTCATAGGCCATGGATGCATGTTCACGGGCCACGGAACCATCGACATCGCCGACGAGGTGATGATCGCGGCGAAGACCAGCCTGGTCACCGCCGGCCATCCCGTTGATCCCGCTCAGCGGCGGCAGTACATCACGGTGGCACCCATCACCATCGAGACCAACGTGTGGATCGGGTCAGGTGCCACCGTGTTGCCCGGAGTGACCATCGGCGCCGATTCGGTGGTGGCGGCGGGGTCGGTGGTGTCGCGCGACGTACCCCCTGCGACTCTGGTGGCCGGCGTCCCGGCCCGGGTCGTCCGGCGCATCTGAATACTGCCACCGCCGCGGAGATCGATCCGAAACGCGGGGCATCACCAGCTTGTCACCCTTCCAAATAGCGCAGCACGGCCAACACTCGGCGGTGGTCGGTGGATGTGGCCGGCAGATCCAACTTCGAAGATGTTGGCGACGTGCTTTTCGACAGCACCTTCCGAGATCACGAGACTTGTGGCTATGGCCGAGTTGGTGCGGCCCTCGGCCATGAGTGTCAGGACTTCGCGTTCACGGCCGCTCAACGCCGCGAGCGTGTCGGTGCGCCGCGATGCCCCCACCAACTGGGTCACGACCTCGGGGTCGAGGGCCGTGCCTCCCGACGCCACGCGCACCAGGGCCTCCACGAAATCAGCGACGTCGGCCACACGATCCTTGAGCAGATAGCCGATACCCGCCGCGCCGCCCGCCAACAACTCGGTGGCATAGCGAGTTTCGACGTACTGGGAGAACACCAGGAGTCCCACATCGGGGTGACTGCGCCGTAGCGCGATGGCGGCCCGAAGGCCTTCGTCGGTAAAGGTGGGGGGCATGCGGATATCGACTACGGCCACATCGGGCCGTTCCGCAGCAATGGCGTCTTCTAGCCCTAGTGCGTCGCTGACGGCGCGGACGACGACGAAGCCTCGGTCGGTGAGGAGCTGCACCAACCCGTCTCGCAGAATGGCGGAATCCTCGGCGATGACGACACGCAACGCATCGGCGCTGTCCATGTCCGCGTTCACGCTTGCAGGGGTAAATCGACGGTGGCGACGGTCGGGCCGCCCCGGGGGCTGGCGAGGCTCAACCTTCCGTCGACGGTGCTCACTCGGTCGGCCAAACCGGCCAGTCCGCTCGAGGACGAACCGACCCGGTTGACCGCGGCGCCACCCCGGCCGTCGTCGCGCACCACGATCCGAAGCCATGGGCCATGTTGGGTACAGCTCAAAGAGGCGCGCGACGCCTGGGCATGCTGGGCCACGTTGGCCAGCAGCTCGGCGGCGCAAAAGTAGGAGATCGCCTCGATGGCGGGTGTGGGTCGCGACGCCATGGAGACCGAGACGTCGGTGGGCACCGGGCTTCGTGCCGCCAAGGTGGCGAGGGCATTCTCCAGGCCCGTGTCGAGAGCGGGCGGGTGAATCCCCCGGGCCAGGTCCCGCAGGTCGGTGATGGCTTCTTTGGCTCCCCGATGCGCCTCGTCGATCAACCGGCGTAGAGCGTCCAGATCAGCGGGGTTGTCGTCTTCGTCACCGAAGGTTTCGAGCTTTTCCTTGGCCTGGCCGAGCCGCATGGCGAGGGCCACCAGCTGGGCCTGGGTGCCGTCATGCAAGTTGCGCTCGATGCGCTTGAGTGTCTCGGTGGCCACGTCGAGTGTCTTCGACCGTGACTCTTCAAGGCTCTTCACTCGGGATGTGGCGGCGTCAGGGCCGAGGAGAATGTGCATCATCCGCCGGTCGAAGTACACCACGAGCCGCATTGTCCACGGCGCCACCAGGAGCAGGAGGACGCCCGTAATGAACACCCCGACGTGAGCCCAGCCGCCGGCCGCGGAACCGCCATTGATTTGGGGTGACGAGAAGCGACCCAAGGGACCGAATCTCCCGATGCTGGTATCACCGATCAGCGGGGAGGCGACCCCCAAGAGCGCTTCGATCCATACACTCAGCGCAAACCACACGCCGAAGATCGTGAGGGGGACTCTGACGACGAAGTAGCCCACCGACTTCCAAGCCACCCGATCGCTGAACGATCCTCGGAGCCAGCCCGAGAAGCCGGGGTGAGGGTTGAAGGGATCCGGTTCGCCGATGTCTTCGCCCAGCATGCGGCCGGCAAGGGCCCGCTGCCACCGACCGAATCCTCGGGCCGATCGCAAACCGCCGGCCAAGATGATCACACCGACAAAGGCGATGCTGAGTACCAGGCCGGACAGGCCAACGCCAACCAACGCACTTGCGCACGCGTAGGCCAAAGCAGATCCGACGACGAAGTAGGCGAGCTCGGCCCAGCTGCGTTTGTGGAACGGCTCTCGCAGGATCATCCAAGCCAGGCGCTTGGCCTGCTCCACCTGTTCCTCGGGAATGCGGACCTGCGCCCAGCTGCCCTCGGTGCCGGCGTGGCTCAAGCGTCTCGCCTGACAAACAGCACGGATCCCAGGGCCAGGACGATTGCCGCATAGATGGCCATCAACAACAACGCTAGGGCCGGAGAGACGGGAGCGAAAGGCCCACCCCCTTGGTTGACCGTGGCCATGACGGAGTTGACCAGCATGTTGCTCGGCAGGAAGCGCTGCGCGCTATGGGATATGGCGTGGGTGACGAGGGGGAGCACGAACACCACGGCGACGAAAGCGGCGATGGCGGCGGCGGTGCTGCGGAAGATGAGCCCGAAACCGAAGGACATGAGGGCGAAGAGGGCGATGAACAAGCCCGTCAAGACAACGGCCCGCAAGGCCCCCGGCGAGCCCAGCGTCGCTGATGGAGCTCCTCCGCTGGAAAGGATGGCTTGGCCGAGAAAAAACGTGACGAAGCTGAGGAGCTCGTAGAAGGCGATGGTGGCGGTGGCGATGACGCCGATCTTGGTAGCCAACAAGACAGGCCGTTTGGGCACCGCTGCCAACGTGGTGCGAATCATGCCGCTCGCGTATTCGCTGGTGATGAGCAGCGCTCCGAACACGCCGGCGAGTAGAGCCGCCGCGATCAGCCCGCTCAGCACCTGTTGGGTGGGGTCGAATCCGAAGTAGAAGCCGCGGCCTTGGTGCAAGGCGTTGTTGGCGGCGAGCCCGGTGATCAACAGACTGGCTACGACGGTGAGGCCCACCAGGATGGCGGTCGATCGAAGCGTTAAGACTTTGACGGCTTCGGCCTTCGCCACGTGTTTGACGCGGTAGTGCCCGGGCGGGAGGTTCTGAATGGCAACGGTCATGTCGGTCATTTCCCTTCTCGGCTCGCGGCCGCCGCGGCCATGGTCGACGGGCGGTACTCCACCTCGTCTTGGGTCAGCTCCATAAATGCATCCTCCAAGGATGCGAGTATCGGTGTCAGCTCGTGGACCCGGAAGCCGTGGCGGGTGGCCAGGTCCCCGATGTGCGCGGCGGTCACCCCTTCGACGGTTAACGAACCGTCGGCATCGGTGATCGAGGCACCCGCCGCGGTCAGAGCGCCGGTGAACTCGATCAGATCGGGAGTCACGAGCTTCACCGCCGCGCTTCCACTGCGGGCCACGAAGTCGGCCACGCTGGTCTCGGCAATCAGCCGGCCCCGGCCAATCACGACCAGCCTGTCGGCCGTCAGGGACATCTCGCTGATCAGGTGGCTGGAAACGAACACCGTCCGGCCGTTGGCGGCCAAATCCCGAAGGAAATAGCGCACCCACCGGATGCCCTCGGGGTCGAGACCGTTGATCGGTTCGTCGAACAACAAGACGCTCGGGTCACCGAGGAGTGCCGCCGCGATACCCAATCGTTGGCTCATGCCGAGCGAGAACTTCCCCGCCCGTCGGTTGGCGACAGACGTCAGACCGACCTGGTCGAGAACCTCGTCGACCCGACGCAACGGAATGTCGTTGGCTACAGCCAGCCAGCGCAGGTGGTTGCGGGCGGTGCGGGCGGGGTGGAACGCCTTGGCGTCGAGCAAGGCCCCCACCTCCCGCAGCGGCCAGGCCAGCTGCGAGTAAGGCTTGCCGTCGATCAGGGCCGAACCAGAGTCGGGGACATCCAACCCCATGATCATGCGCATGGTGGTCGACTTGCCCGACCCGTTCGGTCCCAAGAATCCGGTCACCTGACCGGGTTGGACTTCGAAGGTCAAGTCGTCGACGGCGGTGGATGAGCCATAGCGTTTGGTGAGTGCGTGTGCGGTGAGCATCAGGAACCAGGGTAAAGACGGGCGGTGCGCAACGGAATACCGCTAGTGGGCGTCTTTGGGTGGGGTTAACCCCACCTCCAGGCGTGGCACGGGCTGTGGACCCGAGTGCGCAGGACGTTGCTCAGCCGCACTGGGGACGCGCCGTGGACGACGGCGAGATCCCGGTACGAGTCCAGTCGCTGAGGGTGGATTGGGGTTCCGCCTAGGAATCGGCGGCTGAATAAGTACGATGTGACGCCGTGACGACCGGTCGGTAATGCCGCCCGGCCACCTCGGGGGGTCGAGCCGGCTACGGCAGTCGGGCAGGGTAAACGGAGGCGGGGTTCATGCTTTCACTTGGCTACGTATGGAACGAGCTCCGCCAGCGGTGGGGTCGGACGCTTCTCACCGCATTGGGGTTGGCCATGGGCGTCGGCTTGGTCATGGGCATCGTCGGCGTGTCCAACGGCCTCTCGAATGCGCAGGGCCAGGTTCTCTCCCCGTTATCGACCGTCGGTACCAGCATCATCGTGGAGCGGACCGTCGGTGTGGCCAACACGTCTGCCCCCACCACCACCACGACCGTGGCCGGCAACTCCGGCGGCGGAGGGGGAGGCGGCGGCGGAGGGGGAGGCGGCGGCGGATTCTTCGGCGGATTCGGATCCGGAAGCAACAACGCCGCGGATCGTTCCGCGTTGAGCGATAACAACTCGTCGGTTCTCACCGACCTGGCCAAGCTCGGCCCCCCGGGGACGCAGTTCAGCAACGACTTCTTTGTGAGCGGCACGCTCATCACGTTTCCGCAGCTGGCCGTGGCCGATGTGGCCAAGATCAAAGGGGTAGCCGCCGCGGTGCCGGCACTGTCGCTGCAGGCGCTGCACGAGACGGGAACCGTCCCCAAGATCACCGCCAGCCTCACCACCGGGGGGCAGACCCTGACGCAAACGGTGAAGCCCCCGCAGGTGACCGTCACCCAGGCCTCTGCCGTCCTGGCGTGTTTGCAGAACAGCGGCGTCATCCAGATTCCCGCCTCGGCATCCTCGGCCATCAACAACCTTCCGCCCACTGCCACCTTCTCCGGTGGTCTGGTGACCACCTTGGCCGGTCAGGCCATACAGGCTTTCGGTACGGCCTTCACCAACTGCCTGCCGTCGTTGCTCCAGTCGTACGTAGCCAACGTGGTCGTTCCCCAGCAGACGATCACTCAGGTACTCAACCCGCCGTCGACGAACACCGAGACCTCGAGCTACACGGTGGCCGGTGTGGACCCGTCCAACCCGAACTCGGGCCTGATCACCCAGGCGCAATTGGTGAAGGGCAGCTGGTTCAAAGCGTCACCGGGTAACGAGATCCTCGTGTCGAGCGCCTACGCCAACACCAACGGCATCAAGGTGGGCCAGACGTGGACGATCGACAAGGTCGGCTACGACGTGGTGGGTCTGGTGAACCCGACGCTCACCGGGGATACCTCGGACATCTACTTCGACTTGGCCACACTGCAGGCGTCGTCATCGCAGCCGAGCCGCATCAACGAAGTGCTCGTCAAGGTGAAGTCGTCGAAGGACGTCAACGCCGTGGCCGCCGCCATCCGCAAGAAGCTGCCCGGCGCCACCGTGCTCACGTCCAAGAACCTCGCCAGCCAGGTCAACGGCAGCCTCTTGAACGCCAAGAAGCTGGCCAACGACCTGGGCGTGGCGCTCGGGATCATCATCTTGCTGGCCACGTTGTTGATCGCCGCCCTTCTCACGCTGTCGAGTGTGGCCAAGCGCGTGCGCGAGATCGGGACGTTGCGAGCCATCGGGTGGTCGAGAGGCCGGGCCGTCACGCAGATCTTGGCCGAGATGGTCGGTATCGGTGTCCTCGGGGCCGTTATCGGGGTCGGCGTGGGTCTGGGCGTATGCGCGCTCATTAACGCGGTCGGGCCCAAGTTGTCCTACACCGTGGCGGGAGCGACCGTGGGGGCGTCCTCAGACAGTGGACTGCTGCTTCACACCACCACGACGGCGGCGGCTCTGGTGACCAGGACGCTGCGACTGCACACGTCGGTCTCCGGGCTGACGGTGATTGCCGCCGTGGTGATCGCCATTGTCGGTGCCCTGCTGGCCGGCCTGGCCGGCGCCTGGCGCGCCGCCCGGCTGTCGCCCACAGAAGCCCAACGCGACATCGGGTAACGACGAAAGACGATGTGGGGACCGGACCCGTGGGCCGGGCCTGGCCCTAAAGCCCAAGGGCCCGGTTAGACCCGGTCGAGCTCCAACATCTTGATGGCGTTGCCCCGGAGGATCTTGTAGGCCACATCGTCGTCCAGACCGGCGCACAGCTTCTCCACATACGCCTCAGAATGCGGCCACGTGGTGTCGGTGTGGGGGTAGTCGGTCTCGAAGCAGATGTTGTCCTCGCCCACTTCCTCTAGCGAACGCAACCCGTGGCGGTCGGCGGTGAAACACCCGTAGATGCGTCCGTAGTACTGCGTCGACGGCGGCACCGGGATGCGCTCTTTGGCGTTGGTCCAGGCGTCGTGCATCTCCCACACCGTGTCAGCGCGCTCGAGGATGTACGGGATCCACCCGATCTGTCCCTCGGAGTAGGCCAGCTTCAGCTTGGGGAAGCGCAACAGGTTGCCGGAGAAGAGCCAGTCGGCCAACGATGCGATGGCGTTGTTGAATCCGAGCGCCACGCCTACGGCCTTGTTGGAGTCAGGCGACGCCACCGGGTTCGAGCTGCTCGAGCCCACGTGCATGCACACCGTCACGCCATAGTCGTTGCACACCTGCCACAGCGGGTCCCAGTAGTTCGTGTTGATGCTCGGCAACTTGAGCCGGGTGGGCATCTCGCTAAAAGCAATAGCCCGCACCCCGCGCTCGGCGTTGCGCTTGGTCTCGGCCGCGGCCAGGTCGGCATCCCACAAGGGGATGATGCACAACGGGATGTTCACGCCGTCCGACGGTGCACACCACTCCTCGACCATCCAGTCGTTGTTGGCCTTGACGCAGGCCAGGCCAAGCTCCTTGTCTTTTCCTTCGTGGAATGTCTGCCCGCAAAAGCGCGGAAAGGTCGGAAAAGGCAGTGACCCGTCGGTGTGGTTGAGCAGCAGGTCTTTGACGCGCTCGTCGCGGTCCCAGCAGCCCTTGCGCATCTCCTCGAAGGTGGTCGCCGTCATCGTCATCTGCGTGCGGTCGAAGACGATCTTGCCGTGCTCGTCGAACGTGGTGGACGCCTGAGGGATGGCCACGAACTTCTTCTGCACGTAGATCAGCTCGTCGTCGTAGTACCAGGCGCTGCCCCAGTCACCTTCGGGGTCCTCGACCATGTCGTACTTGGCTCCCGACAGGTGCTTGAACCCTCCCCACCGCTTGGTTTCGACGTGCGGGCCCCGCTCCCGGTACTTCTCGGGCAACCAGGTCTGCCACACGTGCGGGGGCTCGACGACGTGGTCGTCGACGCTGATGATCTTGGGTACGGCCATGACCCAAGGCTATCGCCAACCTGACGCACGTGTCAGGGTGCCTGCCTAGGATGCGGTGGCGGAGGCTGACGTGACGTGACCACCTACGGACCCGACATCTACACCGAACCCCCCGGTGACCCCGACACCCTGGCCAACCTGGGCCCCCTGGCGCCCATGGCCGGAATCTGGGAGGGGACCAAAGGTGCCGACCAGCACCCGGTGGCGGACGGGACCGAGGAGAACGTCTTCGTCGAGCATTACGAGCTCCAGCCCATCGACCGCCAGACCAACGGCCCACAGCTCTTCTACGGGCTCCGCTACCACACCCACATCACCAAGCCTGGAGACACCGAGACGTTCCATGACCAGGTGGGCTACTGGCTGTGGGAGCCCGCCGCCCAGGCCGTGACCTTGACCCTGGGCATTCCCCGGGCCCAGGTCCTCCTGGCATCGGGCCCCGCCGCGCCCGACGCCACGGAGTTCGAGCTCACCGCCCGGGTGGGGTCCGAGGTGCACGGGATCTTGTCGAACCCGTTTTTGGACGAAGCGTTTCGGACCTTGAGCTACCGGATGCACGTGACGGTGAATGACGACGGCACGTGGTCCTACGAGGAAGAAGGGGTGTTGCAGATCCCCGGCCGCGACGAACCCTTCAGCCATATCGACCGCAATACCTTGACGAAAATCGCTCTGCCCGAGTTGAACCCGCTGGCGCGCCGCGCCGCCGCGGCCAACCCCGTCGCCGTCAATGACGGAAGTCTGGGCATCGGATCCCTGCGCATCGCCGTGGGTGACGGCCACCAGGTCATCACGCCGGGGATGGTGCAGTAGCCGTCGTAAGCGGCTAAAGGGAGGGCGGCGACGCCGAGCGCAGGCGAGCTGACCTTCGGGCCCGGCCGGCGGCGACGCCGAGCATGAAGATCAGGACGACGATGGCACCCAAAGCCAGCACCAGTCCCTCGTTGAAGCGGTCCGGCCAGTAGTGCAACTCGACGACGTCATGACCGGCGGGCAGCTGGGCTTGGAGCATGACCTGGTCGTAGGCGGCGAGCTTGAGGGGCCGACCGTTGACGGTGGCATGCCAACCCGGAACGTCGGTCAGGTGCATGCGCAGCAAGCTGGGCGATGACGCATTGGTGACCATGTGCCACACCGACGGGATGGGGTGGGTCGCCTTGACCGGCGTACCGGTGGCATCGAGGCTCGGCTGGTACGGGCCCGACGGCATGGCGATCAACACCGCCGCTGAGGCGCCGGGGATCTTGTAGAGGTTTTCACCGCCGATCCGCTTGACGAACACCGATCCCTTGGGTCCGGCGAAGCCCGGAAAGTCCAGGACATATCCCACGCCGAAGCGGCGGGCCAGCGTGGCGGTGGGGAAGACCGGGCAGAAGTTGCTGGCGTCCTCCTTGCCACCGGAGAAGCCGGTTTCCTGTTGCCACGGCAGGGCCCAATAGGCGTGAGGGGTCATGGGGTCATAGACCGATATCTCGCGGATCCCGTACGCGATGTTGACGTTTTCCTCGATGCCGACGCGCGGTGGGGGAAGGCACGTGGTGCCGAATCCGACCACGGCGTGTCCGACAGCGCGCTGCAGCGCCACGATGGCGGGAGACGGTGTCAGGTACGTAGAGGTGGAGGAGATCAGGGGCGCTCCGGCGGTGAGCAGAAACGCCGTTTGGCAGGCCAGAAACACGAACGCCGCCACGGAACCGAGACCGATTCTGAGCGTCCGACCCTCGGCGCGCCGAGCGGGGAGTTTGAACAGCGCAGCGGCGACAAGGAGCCCCACCACGACCTCGATGAAGGGCCAGATGAAGCTGTGCTCTCGAATACACGCTTGGGATGACGAGAGACTGGACACCGTCAAGATGCCGACGAGCACCAGGAACACGGCGGTGGACGCGAAGCTGATGGCGAGCCACTTCTTCAGGCGCTCATCGCGGTAGGACTTGATCACGACGTCCACGCCGATGCCGGCGAGCACGGCGATCCCCAACACCATGGGCTGCATGGCGAATACCCAGTACGTACTGAGGATGACCTTGTCGAGGATGGAGATGACCGGCGGCACGAAAACCACAATGGCCATCAGCGCCACCACCGCCGTCAGAGCCCGCACCTCGGGGCGTCGCCACGCAAAGGCCACGGCGATCACGGCTAGGACGATGGCGATCACGCCTACGTACATGGCCGTTTCGACGTAGTTGGAGAAGCCGAACCACTGGCTATGGGCCAGCGGCAGCCCGTCGAACCCTTGGAAGATCAAGTGGAGTGCGTTGCCGAAAGGCAGGTTCTTCGGACCGTTGCTGGCGCCGACGGCGGTGCGGTTCGATTTCGACGCCAGCTGAAGCCCGGGCAGGATCAACGGCGCCGCCAGAGCCACTCCGGCGCCGTAGCCGACCGCTAAATCGACAATGGGGCGAAGCAACCGACCGGTGCCGCGTGTCCAGCGCCAGCGCATCAGCAGAATCAGAAGCACGAACACGGCGGGAGCCATGCCCAAAACGATGAGCACCTCCTCGGGGTCTCCCGCATAGGCAGCACAGGCGAGGACTAGGGCGACCAGCGTGATGCTCAAGGCGCGCCGGCGACCTCGAAGGACGAGAACGACGGCGGCGAGCATCCACCCACCCCACGCCATCACCGACGAGTTCGGCCACCCGAGCCACCCGATGAACGGGCCACTGAGCTCGAAGATGGTGGCCGCCATCATGCAGGCCAGGGGGCTCAGTCGCAGCACCCGGCCGAGGGTGTACACACCGGTTCCCGCGATGAGCACGGTGACGATGATCTGCACGGTGAACGAGAGGTGGACGGGGAACAGGTAACCGATGAGCACCGGGATGCTCAAAGGCGCCGATTCCCAGTTGAAGGCCAGTGGGGCGCCGAGCGCGCTGTAGGGGTTCCACAACGGGAGGATCCCGTGATGCACCTGCGTCCACACCTCGTTCGTCCAGGGGATGAAGAGCCTGATCTGGTCGCCGGTGACGAAGTTGTGGATTGATGATGTCGTTGCTCCTCGAACAGAAGTGATCCCTCTTGTGGTCAAGATGTCGTACGGGCCCAGCGAGGTGCCGCGGCGCAGAGCGGGAAGAAGCACCAGCACGCCCGCGGCCAGCACCCACAGGAGACCGAGCACGTCGCCCACCGGCGATCGGCGTGGCGCCGGGGTCGAGAAGAGCTCGGCGTCCAGGCGCCGGGGCGGCTTCGTGGTGCCTAATTGGTTGCCGTCGCCGGCGTCGCTCACATCGGGCACTCAGGACATTTTTCCATACGAGGACCGGGTTCCCCGGTCCGTCATCACGCGGAGGTGACGATGTCGAAGCGCACGGGCAGCCGGGGCGGGCCGCGAAACGCGAGCCCCTCGATCGTCACTGGCTCGGCGTGCTCGTCCCAGCGCAACCCCGGCAGGCGATCGAGCACGGCGGCCAGGCCGATGCGCAGCTCGAGGCGGGCCAGGTGCATGCCCAGGCATTGATGGCGGCCCGTGCCGAAGGCCAGGTGGCCCGACTCCAACCGGCCGATGTCCCAGTCTTCTCCGTGCGCGTAGTGGCGCTCGTCTCGGTTGGCCGACCCCAGGGCGCACACCACCGACGAGCCGGCGGGGACCTCGACACCGTCGATGTCGACAGGAACGGTGTTTTCACGGTTCACCATGGTCACCGAGGTCTCCCAGCGCAAAGTTTCCTCGATGACGCCGGGGATCAGGCTGTGATCGGCGCGCACGCGACCCAGCACATCGGGATGGCTCAGTAGCGCCCACAGGCAGTTGCCCATGGCGCGGTAGGTGGTCTCCGCCCCAGCGGGGAGCAACAGCCGTAAGAACCCGTAGATGTGCTCATCGCTGAGACGTTCGCCATCGATCTCGGCGGTGACAATGTCGGAGATGAGGTCGCGCCGGGGCCGGGCCTTGCGGTCCTCGACGATGGGGGTCAGATAGGCGCGCATGGCTTCGGAGGCGGCGATGCTGACGGGATAGTTCTCGGGCCCCAGGTTGATGTCCTCGGACCACGAGTGAAACAGCGCATGATCCTCGACGGGGACCCCCATGACGCCGGCGATGACCTGTACGGGGTAGCGACTCGTGAGCTGGGCCACCAGCTCGGCGTGTCCGGCTCCGGCAAAGGCGTCGATCACGGCGTGAATGGTGGGGGCGATGAGCTCGGCTTCCCAGCGCGCCAGCGCCGACGGCCGAAAGGCGTGAGCCACCAGGTTGCGGTAACGGCGATGCTCTGCGCCGTCCATGGCCACGATGACCGTCCCCATCACCGGGCCCATGGTGAGCGCGTTGACGCTCGACGAAAAGTGTTCGGCGTCTCGCAGCACCTGCTCGATGTCGTCGTGTCGAGTGACAAACCACATGTTGCTGTCGGGGCCACCCACCGGTCGGACGGGGCGATCCCGGCGGCACTGCGCCCAAAAGGCGTAGATATCGGGCTCTGGTGAGCTCGGCGTCATGAGGGGGCGATGGCGATCTCTGGAACCACCGCTATGTCGCAGCGCAGTGAATTGGCGATGTAACACTCCTCGTGGGCCTCATGCACCATGGCGATCACCGCGTCGATATCGGTACCGGCGGTCACACTGATCTTCGGCCGCAAGGTGATGGAGTCGAGCGCCATGGGTTGGCGCCGGACCGTCATGGATGCCTCGGCATCATCGTCGTAGGCCAGCACGGTGACACCGGCTCGAGCCGCAATGGACAGGAACGACAGCAGTTGGCACGAGGTCGCCGCCAGTACCAGCAACTGTTCGGGATCTAGTTTGGCGGGGTCCCCGTTGAAGGCGGGATCCGAGCTGAGGTTGAGCACGGGCGACGCCGGCGGACAGGACCCGGTGTGGGAGCGGTCGTAGGCGCCATACCCTCCGGCCGTCGACCCGCGCCACGAGCAGCGTGCTTGGTAGTGGTGCACGTGAGGGGACACGTCTCTAAGCGTGCCACCCCGGCGCACCCCGGCGGCGCCCCCCCGCAAGTGGGCTCAGGTGCCGCCGGTGGGGACGGTGCTGGAGTTCGTCGAGAAGTTCAGCGTGACCGGCGCTGTCATTGGCGCGAATGACCACGCGGTGGCGCTCTTGCCGTTGATCTGGACGGCTACCGACACCTTGCTCGAGCCGAGGTTCATCGACAACGGGCCGTCGCCCCCGGCAAAGGTCTTGGTCTGCCCAGCGTTGAGCACGCCCTCGAAGACGGGTTTGGCCGTGCCGGGCACGTTGACGAGCACCCACACCGGACCGGTGGGCGTCACGATCACGGCGTACTGATCGGCGTTGACGTCAACGGCGATGTTGCCCGGCGTCGTGGTGGTCTCAGTCACGGCCGGGATGGTGACCGGCGGGGCGGTGGTGGTCGGGCTGAGCGTCGTGGGTGTCGTCGGAGGTGGTGACGACGAGGTCACCACATGCACGTCAGCGAGCCACTGCGGTTCGTAATGGTGGACGACCAAGCCGAGCGCGCCGATAGCAACAAGCACGGCCGTGAACCACACGGCGATGCGCAGGCCCAGCGGGGCCGGTCGAGCGGGGTAGCGGATGGGTGCATACTCCCCCGCCACTGGGGGGTAAAAGGTGGCGCCCGCCGCCGATCTGACTCCTGGGACCTGGGCCGTCTGGGTGAAGCCGAGAAGGTGTGAGGCGTCGTCGGTGGGGAAGCGGCTCAAATGGCCCTGAGCCGATGTCGCCGCCGGGTAAGGCGCCGACGCCGGGGATCCAGCTGAGCTCTGCAACGCCCCGGCTAAAACGCCCTCGGGCCAGTGCTCCTCGATCACCGCGGAGAGGGCGGCGACGTCCAAGGAGAACAGCTCGGCGTAGCGTCCCAGGTAGACAAGGGCGACCCGGAGATCCGAGAACGACGCCAGGTCGCCGTTTTCGAGGGCCTCGAGGTGTTTCCACGAGACGCCGGTGCGGTCGTGCACCTCGGCCATGGTGACGCCGCCGGCTTCGCGAGCGTCGCGCAGGACGGTGCCGACATCAGCCGGGGTGGATACGGAGGGTGGTCGCTTGCCGCCACGGCGCCGTCCCGCCTTTTGGCCTTCTGCGATCGCCACCAAGCCTCCTGTTGCCGCGTCCAGATTGTAACGCCATTGCAATATCCCGGCGCTAGTACGACTTCGTCATGGAGCAGGCGCTTCTTGAGCTTTGCAGGCCGCCGCGACACTTGGCAACGGGTGGTGCGCTGGAGTCGCCGCAGCTCAGGTCGGCGCCGAGGGCCCGCGAAGGGGCCGACGGGCCGCCACAGAGGACTGACGCCGGTGTCAGAGCTGACATTCGCGTCAGGAAACGATAACCTTCTTACGCAGGGGTGGAACCCGGTCTTCGCCTGGTGGGCGGCGCGCGATGGAAAGCCATCGTCGTGCTCACGGGCCTCCGGGGAGGGAAAGGAATTCGCATGGAATCGAGTGCCGGCACCCATACGCCGAGTGCGGACTCCGTCACCGAGCTGGCTACCTCGGATGATCCCCGAGCCATCTCCCGGCAGCTGCGAGAGCAGCCCGTCTTTCGTATCGATGACATGTTCACCCTCGTCACCCGGCGTGAGCACGTCGAAGACGCCCTGCGACGCGCCGGTTCGTTCTGCTGGAGCGAGGTCCCCATGGACCTCGGTCAGATCCGCCCGCTCATCCCCTTGATGATCGATCCGCCGCAGCACGTGAAGTACCGCCGCATCCTCGACCCGCTGTTCGCCCCGAAGAAGATGATTCTTCTCGAGGAGGAGGTGGGCGAGCTTGTGAACAGCCTCATCGACGAGTTTGCCGCCAAGGGCTCGTGCGACTTCCACGAAGAGTTCGCCGTTCCCCTGCCCTGCCGGGTGTTTCTCAAGCTCATGGGCCTGCCCTATGAGGACCTCGACCTCTTCTTGTCGATCAAGGACGACATCATCCGGCCCGAGGGCATCACCATGGAGGAGCAGTCGGCGGTGCGTCGGCGCGCTGGGGAGAAGGTCTACGAGTACTTCGAAAAGGTGCTGGTCGAACGCCGGCGCGCCCCCACCGACGATCTTCTGGCCCAGATCATCGCCGGTTCGGTCGACGGTGAGCAGCTCACCGACGAAGAGGTCATGGACATCTGTTACCTCTTCCTGATTGCCGGGTTGGACACGGTCACCGACTCCTTGGACTGCTTCTTCGGGCTGCTGGCCCAAGAAGATGAGCACCGCAAGCTTCTGGTCGAAGACGAGTCGGTCATTCCGTCTGCCATCGAGGAGCTGTTGCGGTGGGAGACCCCCGTCCCGGCTGTGCCGAGGGTGGCCACCGAAGACGTTGAGTTCGGCGGATGTCCTGTCGCCAAAGGCGAGCAAGTGATGTTGGTGCTCAGCTCGGCCAACACCGACGACACCGCCCACCCTGGCGTGGACGCCTTGGACCTGCGACGCAACCCCAATCCTCATCTGGCCTTCGGCGGCGGTGTGCATCGTTGCCTCGGATCGCACTTGGCCCGGATGGAGCTGCGGGTGGCGCTGCGTGAGTTCCACCGGCGCATCCCCGAGTACGCGCTGGCGCCCGGCACGGTGCTCGAGTACACCCCGGGGTTGCGCTCGCTGCTCACACTGCCGCTGGTGTTCGACCCCGCTTCCTGAAGAACTCGATGCGCATCCGCCTCGACGCCGGGGCCTGCCAGGGCCACGGGCGGTGCTACATGCTCGCCCCTGACCTCTTCGACGCCGACGACAACGGCCACTGCGTGCTGCTCGTCGACGAGATCCCCGAAGGGCGCCAGGCTGACGCCCAAAACGGCGTGGATAACTGCCCCGAACGAGCGCTTTCGATCGAGTAGCTGCTGGCGCGACCGAGGGTCAGCCCGGCCGGGCTACCGACGTCGTTCCGTCTTCGGCGGGGGTGAGGGTGACAGCGGAGCCCACGGCGTCGCCGGCCACCATCTGAGCGCTCAGCGCGTGGTCGGCCAGCGCCGCGGCCCGACTGCCGTCCACGTCGACAAGCGCCACCCCGGGGCCGGGTTGGCCGTTGCGGTCGAATCCGACCGTGTACGCCACGATCGTTCCTTTTCCCGTACCGACCGTGGCCAGCGGGATCGCAACGGCGTCAGCGTCGAAGCGCTGTTGGAGCTCGACGTCAGGCTGCGGGTTCTGGGTCGGAGGCCGGCGGCTGTAGACACCCACGGCGTGCTTGGTGAGGTAGTAGCCGTTGCCATGGACCACGGCATGGTCGCCCTGGCCTGAACGCAGCCACCCGTGCGCGTTGGCCACGGCGTGGGTGACGTAGTTGCTGCCGGGGCCGCCGTGCGATGGAAGACCGCCGGTCAGCGTCAGAGGTCGGGCGTCCTTGCGGTCGATGCCGAAGCTGTCGCGGGCCACCTCGATCGAGCTCGGGAAGCACGCATACAGGTCGAAGGCACCGACGTCAGAGATGTCGATTCCGCCCGCCCGCAAGGCGGTGGTGGCGCAGGCGCGCAACGCCGGAGAACGATGCACTTCGGGGCGCTGCGACAGGTACCAGATGTCATGGGCGTCGGCCCAGCCGCGCACATAGGCCACCTCATCGGACCCAAGTCCCCATTCCCGCGCCGTGGCCGCGTCGGTGATGATCACCGCCGCGCTCATGTCGACGTCCATCACAGCGTTCATGTACTTGGGGTAGGGGAACGAGATCATCCGGTTGTCGGCGGTGACGGTGGCGATCTCCGCCGCGTCGCGGTGCTCGGAAAACCACGAGTACGGATTGGCGACGGCCACGGCGTTGAGCCGCGCCATGAGCTCACCCATCTCGCGGCGGTGGGTGTCGAGGTCTTCGCCCTCGGCGTGGCCGAGTGCCATTTCGATGAGCGCATACATGGTGGTGGCCGCTTCGAGACCATGGGCGCGTTCGGCCGGGTGAACACCCATGTCGGACTCGAGTGGTGGCCACGTGTCAGGCCAGCCCGGCGTGCTGGGCCAGTCCAGCGTCACCCCGGCTTTTTTGGCGCGGCGTCGGGTGGCCAGCGCCTCGGCGCCGCAGATGAGCACGCGTGGCCGGCGGCCGGCGGCGACTTCCTCGGCGGCCCGGTTGACGAGCCACTGCGGGATCGACCCTCCCATGCCTGAGCAGCGGGCCTCGGCATCAGTTGCCCCCAGGCGCTCAGCCAAGGCCCGAGCCGGGTCGCCGTGGCGCAGCGACAGCGAGTGCACCATCCACACGTGGGTGAGGGCGGCCAGCGAGGCACCGTTCCCACCGGCGTCGGCGTGACCGGTCGAATCGAGGGCGGCCAGCGCGGCGCTATGCATAAGCGCCAGGGGATCAGGAGCGAGTAGCGGGTCCTGCTCCCGGTTGGTCACCTGACCGGCGCCGACCACCACCGGGACCTTGGTCCAGTCCACCGCCACCGTTGTCGTCTCCGTGTTCTGAATGCGGGTGTGGGGCGCGGCGGCGGGCGCCGGCCGGGCCTGGCGCTACTTTTCGGACTTGCTGGCCAGGGAGCCGAGGTCAGCCGCGTAGACCTTCTTGCGGGGAGCTCCCGGCTTGGCGGCCCGGATGGACGTGTCGACGTCGGTGGCCTGGGCCCGCAAGGCACCCACCGTGCACTGCTCACGCGGGCGCACGGAAAAGGCGTCGAATTTGAACAGGCGCATGGCGTTGGCGTGAGTGATCTTGTTGACCTCGTCATCAGCCACGCCGGCGAGGTACTTCATGGCCATCTCCGGAGCCGTCGGCCACGTCGAGTCCGAGTGCGGGTAGTCGCATTCCCAACACACGTTGTCGAGGTTGATGTGGTGGCGGTTCTCCACCCCAAAGGCGTCGTCGATGAAACAGGTGACGATGCGCTCGTTGAAGACCTGGCTCGGAAGCATGTCGCCGAAGTCCTGCCCCGTCCACGCCTTGTGGTGCGAGTAGACGTAATCGACGCGCTCCAAGAAGTACGGGATCCACCCGATGCCGCCTTCGGACAAGGCGACGCGCAGGCTCGGGTACTTGCGCAGCACCGGCGAGAACAGCAGGTCAGCGGCGCACTGGATGATGTTCACCGGCTGCAGGGCGATGAGCACGTCGAAGGGGGAGTCTGGGGAGGGGATGGCCAGGGTCGACGATGACCCGATGTGGAGGCACACCACCGTGCCGACGTCCTCACACGCCTTCCAGAACGGGTCCCAGTGGTCGGAGTGGAAGCTCGGCCATCCCAACTTGGAGGGGTTCTCCGAGAAGGTCACCGCGTGACAGCCCATGGCCGCCACCCGGCGCACCTCCTCGGCCATCAGATTCGGGTCCCACAGCATGGGGATCGACAGGGGGATGAACCGGCCCGGGTACGCCCCGCACCAGGACTCGATGTGCCAGTCGTTGTAGGCCCGCACCATGGCGGCGGCCAGGTCTTTGTCTTCGGTGCGGGCAAAGAGCTGCCCGCAGAACTGGACGAACGAGGGGAAGCACATGGATCCGAGGACGCCGTTGGCGTTCATGTCCCGGATGCGCTCGTTGATGTCGTAACAACCGGGGCGCATCTCGGCGAAGGAAGTCGGCTCGATGCCGTACTCCTCGGGAGGGCGTCCCACCACGGCGTTGAGCCCCACGTTGGGGATGCGGCTGCCCTCGTAGGACCACACGTCGGTGCCGTCGTCGTTGTGCACCACTTTGGGCTCGCGCCCGGCGTATTTGGCCGGCACCCGGCCCTCGAACATGTCGGGCGGCTCGACCACATGGTCGTCGACGCTGACGAGGATCAGCTCCTCTGCGTTCACCTGTCCCACCCCCTGTTTTCGGCCGACGGTGACGGCCCGATCCTACCTGACGTTCATGTCAGGCACCGCCGCCGCGCCGGCGGGGGCCGTCGTACACTTGGCCCTCGCATGCCTACCGACTCTGCCGACCGCCAAGGGAGCGCCGCGCCGACGGCTGAGGCCCCAGCCCGCGGCGTGGCCGGCGTGGCCGCCGCCGATCCGCAGCGTCTGGCCCTGGTGTTCGAGGGGACGAGGGTCACCTACGGCCAGCTCGATACGGCCGCCAACATCCTGGCCACACGGTACGCGGCGGCCGGCGTGGCCCCAGGTGACCGGGTGGCGGTCATGCTCGGCAATGGGCTCGAGGTGTTCGCCGTGTGGTGTGCCATCGCCCGGCTGGGAGCGCTGGTCGTTCCTGTGTCGACCCGGCTCACCGCTCCCGAGGTGGCCTACCTGATCGAAGATTCGGGTGCCACGCTCTTCGTGCACGACGGGTCTCCGACGTCCACCGACGTGATGTCCCTCACCGGCGTGGCGCAGCATGGCGTGGTCGACATCGATTGGTCGGAGATGGCGCGCCTGTTGTCCGAGGCCTCGGTGCCGCCGGTGCGGGAAGACTTCTTAGGAGCGCCGGCCACCACCATGACCTACACGTCGGGGACGACGGGTCGCCCCAAGGGAATCGCCCGACCGGCGCCTCCTGCGTTTCGCCACACCCCGCCCAGCCCGTTTGCCACTTTCTGGGGTTTTGGTGCCGACGACGTGCATCTGATGTGCGGCCCCGTGTACCACACCGCCCCCAGCGCCTACGCCCATATGACCCTGGGCGAGGGCGGGCGCGTGGTGATCATGCGCAAATGGGACGCCGAGGAATGTCTGACGCTTATCGAGACCGAGAAGGTGAGCACGGCGCAGATGGTGCCGGCCAACTTCATTCGCATTCTCGAGGCGCAGTGGCGCGGGCGCGATGTGTCAAGCCTTCGCAAGGTGCTGCACGCGGCGGCGCCTTGTCCCGTCGACGTCAAGCGTCGCATCATCGAGGTGTTTCCGGCCGGCACGGTATGGGAGTACTACGGGGCGTCGGAGGGCATGGCGTCGGTGATCCCTCCCGACGAGTGGCTGAAAAAGCCCGGCAGCGTAGGGCGCCCGTTCCCGGGTATCACGGTGCGCATCTGCGACGACGACGGTAACGAGCTTCCCACCGGGGAGATCGGGGCCATCTACATCTCTTCGTTCTCGGGCCAGCGTTTTCAGTATCACAACGCCCCCGAGAAGACGGCCCAGGCGTGGCGTGACGACTACTTCACCGTCGGCGACCTCGGGTCTGTCGACGAGGACGGGTATCTCTTCCTGGCCGACCGGCGCACCGACCTGGTGCTGTCGGGTGGGGTGAACGTTTATCCCGCCGAGGTGGAAGCCGCCTTGGTGGAGGACGAGGACGTGGTGGACGCGGCCGTGATCGGGCTTCCCGACGAGCGCATGGGCCAGCGGGTGCATGCCGTGGTGGAGTTGCGACCGGGATCGCCCCGCGACGCCGACGCGCTGCTGGCACGTCTGGCCACCCGGTTGGCTGACTACAAGCGGCCGCGCACGGTGGAGTTCGTCGACGAGCTTCCGCGCGAGCCCAATGGCAAGGTGTTGAAGACACGGCTGCGTGCCGAGCGGGCTACGCCCGAGCACGCGACGAACACGGATGCCGGGCGAGACCCGGCCAAGGAGGGCGTGTGATGACCCAGGCCATCTCTCAGGGCCACGAAGTGCTCGGCGAAGCGCGGCTGCTGATCGACGGCAAGCTCGTCGAGGCCACCGGCGGCGGCAGCTTCGAGAACATCGATCCCGCCACCGAGTTGGTGCTGGGTAGTACGTGCGACGCCACTCCTGCCGACGCCGAGGCGGCCATCGCCGCGGCGCGACGCGCCTTCGACGAGACGTCGTGGTCCACCGATCACAGCTTCCGGCGCCGCTGCATGGAGCAGTTTCACACCGCCTTGGAGGCGCACAAGGACGAGCTGCGGGCCGTCGTTGTCGCCGAGGCGGGTAGCCCCATCGCGCTGACGTACGCCATCCAGGTCGACCTCCCGGTGGACGACGTGACGTACTGGGCCGAGCTGGCCGAGCGCTACGCCTATGACAAGGAACTGCCCGAGCGCACCGTGTTCGGTCAGGCCACCCGGCGCATGATCCTGCGCGAGGCGACCGGCGTGGTGGGGGCCATCACGCCGTGGAACTTCCCGCTGTTTCTGAACATGGCCAAGCTCTCGCCCGCCCTGGCGGCCGGTAACACCGTGGTGCTGAAGCCCGCCCCTGACACGCCGTGGTCCGCCACCGTGCTGGGCCGGATCATCGCCGAGGAGACCGATATTCCGGCCGGGGTGGTCAACGTGGTGGCGTCCTCGGACCATCTGGTGGGTGAAGTCATCACCACCGACCCGCGTGTCGACATGATCACCTTTACGGGCTCGACGGTTACGGGCCGGCGCATCATGGCCAAGGCGTCGGAAACCGTGAAGAAGATCTTCCTTGAGCTGGGAGGCAAGTCGGCCAAGATCGTGCTCGACGACGTCGAGGACCTCAACAGCGCCGTGGGCGGTCTCGCCATCGGCGTGTGTGTCCACTCCGGCCAGGGATGCGCCATCACCACGCGCCTGCTGTTGCCGCGGTCGCGTTATGACGAAGGCGTTGAGTTGGCCACTGCGGCCATGGCCACGGTGCCGTTCGGGGATCCGTGGGACTCGTCCAAGCTGGCCGGCCCACTGGTGAGCGCCAAGCAGCGTGACCGGGTGCTCGACTACATCGAAAAGGGCAAGGCCGAAGCGCGTTTGGCCGCCGGTGGCAAGGTGCCCGACGCCTTTCCTAAGGGCTACTACGTCGAGCCCACCATGTTCGCCGACGTCGACTCCAAGGCCGTCATCGCCCAGGAAGAGATCTTCGGTCCCGTGCTGTCGGTCATTGCGTTCGAGGACGACGATGATGCCGTGCGGATCGCCAATGACTCGATCTACGGGCTGTCTGGGGACGTGACCTCCGCGTCCGAGGAGCGGGCCCTGGCCGTGGCTCGGCGGGTGCGCACCGGCACCATGGGCATCAACGGCGGCGTCTACCTCGCTCCCGACGCTCCCTTCGGCGGCTACCGGCAGTCGGGCCTCGGACGCGAGAACGGTGACGAGGGTTTCGAGGAGTACCTCGAGACCAAGACGGTTGCCATTCCCGTGCCCGGCAGTGGGGGTCCTCGCCTGTTGGGCTGAGTGGTTGGCCCGTCCTTAAGGAGCCGTGTCGAGAGCCGCGTTGACAACGTCCGAATCGTGGAAGGGCTTGTCCGTCAAGCGGATGGGAAGAGCTTCCAATTCATCGGAGGCACAGATCATCTCGATGAGGGCGCCGCTGCCGCCGACGTAGGTCCATGCGTAGTCGATTTCGGTCACCACGATCGATCGTCGGGCCACCACAGGTTCGGCGAGTCCCAGTCCCCGTCGTCCAACGAGGCCAGAGCCAGGTCGATCGGGCCGGAATAGAGCACGTAATTTCGATTTGGATGTTCGATCCGTGCCGTCACTGGGGAAAAGTCGAGATTTCCCCAGCCCTCCCACACGCAGAACCAGCAAGGGCTCGCAATTGGTGTAGCGGGCCTCAGTAGGTCCACGAGGACGGCACGCTCTGGTAGCGGTAGGTGACCCCACTCCATACGGTTGAGGTAGTCGTTGAGGTCGTAGCGGGGCGCAGCTGTTCCACTCGGTCGACTGATCATGTGCGCCTGCATCTCGGAGTGGACGACGCGCCCGTTTTCGGCGGCCACTTCGGCCCATGACATGGCCCGACCTGTCCCTGTGTCCCACGGGTGGAAAATCCGGCAGTACGCCTCGAAACCCTCCGGGATGATCGAGGCGGTATCGACCAAGCCGGTGCGCAGATGTGGACGAATCCAATCGGCTGGACTCACGTCTTCAAGCCAAGTGATCCGGTCGTCTCGGGGCACGGATCGAGCCTGTCACGATCAGCCATGACGTGCCGGTGGGAGCAGCCGCCGGCCTACTTCGGTTGGCCGGGCGATGCCCGGTGCTACTCGATGCCCAAGATGGCGGTGCCGGTGGAGGAGATCCATCCGCCGGTGGCGTTGATGGCAGCCAAGCGCGCCCCTTGGACCTGACGGTCGCCGCATTCCCCGCGTAGCTGCTTGACAGCCTCAATGGCGAGGAAGATGCCGCGCATGCCCGGCTGGCACGCCGACAGCCCGCCGCCGTCGGTGTTGGTGGGCAGCGCGCCGCCGACGCGTAGTTTGCCGTCCTCGACGAAGGCACCGCCCTCACCCTTTTTGCAGAACCCCAATCCTTCGAGCGTAAGGAGCACCGTCAAGGTGAAGGAGTCGTACACCTCCACCACATCGATGTCCTCGGGCCGCACGCCGGCCTGCCCGAATGCTTTGGCCCCCGACCGCACGCACGGAGACTCGGTGAAGTCGGTCCACTCGCTCATGGCCGTATGGGAGATGGCCTCGCCCGTACCGAGCACCCACACCGGCGTCGAGGCGCAGTCGCGCGCTCGCTGCTCGTGGGTCAGCACCAGCGCGCCGCCGCCGTCGGAGCGGATGCAGCAGTGCAACTTGGTGAGCGGATCGGCGATCATGGCCGCGCTCTGCACGTCATCGATCGTGATGCGGTCGCGGTAGTACGCGTCGGGGTTGAGTCCGGCGTTGTAGCGAGTCGATACGGCGATCTCAGCCAGCTGCTCGATGGTGGTGCCGAATTCGTGCATGTGGCGCCGGGCCGACATGGCGTGCTTGGCGATGAGGGTGTGGCCATAAGGCGCCTCGAACTGGGTGGGACCTCGGTTGCCGAAGAACAAGTTGGCGGTGCGGGCCCGGCGCTTGAGATCGGCACGCGCCGTGGATCCGTAGCTCAGCACCACGGTGTCGACGAGACCCTGGGCGATGGCCGCGGTGGCGTGCTCGATGAACATCTCCCACGACGAACCCCCCACACCGGTGGAGTCGATGTAGTTGATGTGGTGGGCCAGTCCCAGATACTCGGCCACGTCGATGGGGGGCAGGGCGCCGGTGCCATGCGACATGAATCCGTCCACCTCGTCGCGGCTGATGCCGGCGTCGGCCAGCGCGGCTGCGGTGGCCTGATGATGGAGCTCGTAGGCCGTCTTGTCATCGACCCGGCCGCAGTCCGACAGCGCCGCTCCCACGATCGCCACTCGTCTCGCCATCTTTTTCGGGGCCTCCCTGAACCTGACGCCGGCGTCGGAGAACGCGGGGAACGGTAGCGTACGGTCATGACCGAAGGCACACCGGCGGGGGTGTCCGACGAGTGGGCGTTGGGCGGGTTGGCCGACCCGCTGACGGCCGTACCGGCTCGTGCTCCGGGCTCGGTACGCCGCACCATGCACATCGATGTCGGGCCCCGGACCGAGTACGTCTCGCGCTTGGCCATGGCCGGCGCAGCGCGCGACTTGGCCACCGGACCGGGTGGTCCTGATGACGCCGCCGTGCAGGCGCAGGCGCAGGTGCAGGTGAACGCCGAATTCGACGTCGAGCGCCGACTCGTCTCGCTGTCGACGGACCCCGAGGTGTCCTGGTCAGCTTCTTTGCTCGGGGCGCGCGCCGGTGGAGGTTTTCGCACCCATCTCGCCTCGCTGGTGCCAGCGGCCGAGCGCGGGTCCTTGCTGCGTCAGGTGCTCGACGACATGCCGGCCGCCGCCCTTATTTCCGGGTATTCGTGGCTGCGCCTGACCAGCCGGTCCGGCGCCGACCCAGCCGAAACCGTCCCCGCCGGCACCCTCGAGCGGATGACCGACATGTGCTCGGGATGGCGAGCCGGCGGCGTGGCCACCCGCTCGGTGGCAGTGGGCCGGGGCGTCCCCGTGCAGAACTGCCCGCCGGCACCGCCGATGGTCGATGACGACGTCCTCGGATGGCACCACATCGGTGTGCTGGCCGAGCATTGGATGCGCCGGCGCCGGCTGATCGACGTGACCATCGGGGCCGATGACCGCTTCTTCGTGTTCGCCATGTTCCGCGACACGGTGGGCGAGCCTGACGGAGGTGAGTCGGTCCTCCACGAGTACGCCGTGCGGGCCGTGGGGGTGGGCGACGTCCTGAGCGCGTTGGAGGCTGAACCTCGGGTGCTTCCCTTCGGCGAGTGCCCGGCCGCCGCCGACGAGATCGTCGCCCTGGCTGGTACCGCCCTCGGGGACCTGGCCGCCGCCGTGCCTGACGTGCTCACCACCACCAAGGCGTGCACGCACCTCAACGACTTGTTGCGCGCTCTCGGCGGTGTCGACGATCTGGTGGCGTCGGCCCGTGTGGGTGGGGCCGGCTCTTCGCTTCCTAGTCCTTGAGGAGGTCGCCGTGGCGGGCGGCCACCATACGGCGCATGCCGTCGCGCCAGTGCACCGACGTCGAACCGACCAACTCGTGCATGCGGGTGAGGTCGATGTCGACGCTGTCGATGGTCTGGTCCGTCAGTGCGAACTTCACCGGTATGCCGGTGATCTCGGAGAGGTACTCGCACCACTCCTCGATGCTCACAGCCTCGTTTCCGCCCCAGTTGACGATGGTGGCCGGCACCGACGCGGCGGCCAACATGTTGGGCAGCATGGCCACCACATCGTCGTCGTGGATGGGGTGATAGATACTGGGCGCGTCGATGTGGACCGGTACGTCGTTGCCGTTGATCATCATGGCCAGGTGGAAGGCGGGCCAGCCGCCGTCGTCCCCATAGGGAACCGACAACCGGGCGATGGTGGTGGGCAACTCGAAGCGCTTGGCCGCCCACCGGGCCATACCCTCGGCGGCGATTTTGCAGATGCTGTAGGTGCGCAGGAAGGGCCACACGGCGTGGTTGTCGCCGTAGGGGCCGCTTTCGTCGAAGACGTGATGTCCCATGGCCTTGTAGACGGCCGTACTCGAGCAGTGCAAAAACGCCTTGGCGCCTTGGTGGTGTTCCATCAAGGCGGCCACGCCACCGACGTTGGACTCGAGATCGACGTCCCAGTCATTCGATTTGGCCACGGCGAAGTTCAAGACATAGTCGGCGTCAGCGGGCAGCGCGCTCACGTCGCCGGCGGCGAAGTCCACGGCCACGCAGTGCACGCCGGCGGATTCGAGACGCTGACGCGCCACTTCATCCTTAAAACGCGCTGCGCCATAGACCGTGTTGCTCTGCGCCAGCGCCTTGGCCACGGGCCCGCCCACCTGGCCGGTGACGCCGGTGACGACGATGGTGCGGCCCTCTAGCGCGCCGGGCGTATCGGGTGTCTTGGAACTGGCGGGCGCCATTAGAGCTGGGCCGGTTCGTACATGGTGATGACACACGCCCCGCCCAGCCCGAGGTTGTGCTGCAGCGCCACGCGGGCGCCTTCAACCTGGCGGGCGTCGGCCTCGCCGCGCAGTTGCCAGTTGAGCTCCGCGCACTGGGCCAGCCCGGTGGCGCCCAGCGGATGCCCCTTGGAGATGAGCCCACCCGAGGGGTTCACCACCCACTGCCCGCCGTAGGTGACCGCCCCGTCGTCGATGAGCTGGCCGGCCTTACCCTCGCCGCACAGCCCGAGTGCTTCATAGGTGACGAGCTCGTTGGCCGAGAAGCAGTCGTGCAGCTCGATGACGTCGATGTCCTCGGGGCCGCGTCCCGATTGCTCGTAGACCTGCCGGGCCGCCTCCGCCGTCATGTCCGACCCGACCAGTTTGATGTCGCTGACCCCGAAACTGGTGGGGAAGTCGGTGGTCATGGCCTGGCCGGTGATCTCGATCGCCTTGGCCTCGAGGCCGTGTTCGCGCACGAAGCGCTCGTTGGCGAGCACAGCGGCGGCGCCGCCGTCAGAGGTGGGACAGCACTGCAGTTTGGTGAGGGGATCCCAGATCATGGGGGCGTCGAGGATGTCCTGCAGGCTGTAGACGTCGCGGAACTGCGAGTACGGGTTGTTGGCTGAATGCCGGTGGTTCTTCTCGCCGATGCGGGCGAAGGACTCCGGCGAGGTGCCGTAGCGCTCCATGTGTTCCCGGCCGGCGTTGCCGAACATCTGCGCTGCGGGCGGGGCTTGGCCGAAGCCGCGCCGGTCGACCATGTCTTGCATGTGACGGTCCAGCGGGATGGTGCGGTCCGTGTACTTGATCCCGAGCGACCCTTTTTCCATCTTCTCGAACCCGAGGGCGAGCACGCAGTCCGAAAGCCCGCCTTCGACGGCTCGCTTGGCCAGGTAGAGCGCACTGGAGCCCGTCGAGCAGTTGTTGTTGACGTTGACGGCCGGAATCCCGGTCAGGCCCAGTTCGTACAGGGCCCGTTGTCCGGAGGTGGAGTCCCCGTAGCAGTAGCCCACATAGGCCTGCTCCACGGTGTCGTAAGCAACGCCGGCGTCGTTGAGGGCGTTGGTCCCGGCTTCCTTACCCATGTCGGGGTAGTCCCACTGGCGCGAACCGGGTTTCTCGAACTTGGTCATCCCCACGCCGATGACGAATACCCGTTGTCCCACGTCGATCTCCTCATCTCACGGCGCCGGGCCTGGCCGCGGCTCGCCGGTTTTCGGACCACCAGTATGCGCCGTACCCGGCCGTGGCCGCCTATTCGAGGACGCCGGCTTCGAGGAGACGGGCGCGCTCGGCTGTTCCCAGGCCGAGGACCTCGCCCAACACGAAGTCGTTGTGTTCCCCCAGGGTGGGGCTGGTGCGCTGGTAGCCGGCCGGGGCGTCGGAGAAGCGGAATCCGTTGCGCTCGTAGCCGCACTCGCCCATGCAGGGGTGGTTGAGGGTGACGAAATGGCCTCGGTGGTGAAGCTGCGGGTCAGCCCAGGCATCGGCCAGGTCGGCCACAGGCACGGCTTCGATGCCGGCCGCCTGCAAGGTGGCCGCCACCTCGGCGGCGTCGCGTGAGGCCGTGTAGCCGGCCACCAACGCTTCGATCTCGTCGACGGCGGCGCTACGGGCTTCGAAGGTGGACAGCCGGGCCGTGGACGGCGCGTCGAGGCCGATAATCGTGGCCAGCTGGCGCCAGTCGTCGTCGTCGTGACAGGCGATGGCTACCCAGCGGTCGGTGCCAGTGCACGGGAAGGCCCCGTGGGGGACGAAACGCGCCGAGCGATTTCCTTGACGGATGCCTGTATGCCCGTTGGCGTCAAAGTCGAGGATCCACGGCGACAGGGAATAGGCGGCGGCCTCGACCTGGGCCACGTCCAGGTATACGCCGCGTCCGGTGCGGCGCCGGTACAACAGCCCGGCTGCCAATGCGGTGGAAACGAAACGGGGGGCCAGGGAGTCGGTGATGGTGCCGAAAGGCCCCACCGGTTCGCGATCGGGCCACCCCGTCAGCATGTTGTAGCCGCCCAGTGCGGATCCCTGGCCGCCGAAGCCCGGGTAGTCCTTGTGCGGTCCGGTCTGTCCCTGCAGACACGAGCTCACCATGACCAGGTCGGGTTTCTCGGGAGCGAGCGACGCATAGTCGAGCCCGAAACTGCGCATGGCGCGCGGGGCGAAGTTCTCCGCCACGGCGTCGGCCCATCCCACCAACCGTTTGGCCAGTGCCAGGCCGTCGGGGTGCTTCAGGTTGAGGGTGACGCCCAGCTTGCCGACGTTGACGGAGTCGAACATCTCCGAGCCTTCGAGGCCGCAAGGGTTGTTCGGTCCCAGCCCGTAGATGCGCAGGAAATCCGGACGCGAGCGCGATTCGACGCGCACCACGGTGGCGCCGTGCTCGGCGAAGTACCGCACGGCGATGGGACCGGCGGCGCCGGTGCCGAATTCCAGGATATTGGTGCCGCTCCACGCCGGAGCATGAGCGTCGGTGGCGGTGCCGGTGGGACGGGACGTCCAGTGGGGCGCATTGTTTTCGGCGCGAGCGGGGGCGGGGCGACTCGGGCCCGGCGCGGCGACGGCGTCGTCAGGGCTGATGGTGTGGACGAACGTGCGCGGCAGATGGGCGAAGGGGCCCAGTGCGGTGAAGAAGTTCCGGAAGTTGAGCTGACGGCTCTCGATCAGCTCGCGTGGTGAGTTGGCCGGGGCGAGCATGAGGTTGGTATCGCAGGCGATCTCATAGAGCTCGGCCATGGTGTGACGCGAGAAGTATTCAGCGATGGGCGCCGCGATGGCGGCGAGTTCCTCGGCGCCCACTTCGTTGTGGTTGTAGGTGGCCCAGTCGCGATTTGTGAGCGCGGTGGCGTCGACTCCTTCCTCTTCGTCGACGAGCCGGGTGATGGTCTGCAGGTTGGCCAGCCGGGACTTGCCGCCGCGCAGACCGAAGGAGACGAAGCCGTCCTTACACGGCCAGATCTCGCGGGTGACCCCGATGTTGGCCCCGGAGCGTTTGCCGCGCGACTTGGTGCGCGGGTAGCGGGCCACGTGCCCCATCGAAGCGATCATCACGGCCTCTTGGGCCGACTGGTCGACGACCTGCGGGCGCCCCGACGCCAGTGCCGACAGCGTGGCCATGGCGGCCTCGGGTCCGACGTGGGCCCACGCCGTGGGTTCGGTGCAGCGCACCGGGGCGCGGTCGGGATCGCCGGTGCAGAACATGTTTCCGGTCGAGGCCATCACGCCGAGGTCGGTCGCCTTCCAGGTGGAGTGGGGACCATCGAGGCCGAAGGGGGTGACGAGCACCCACGTGGCCTGCGGGGCGCGTTGCGGGTGGACGTCGATGGTGCCCGGCCACCCCGGTGTGGCCAGCACGACGTCGGCACCGGCGAGGAGCTCGCTCAGGCGCGGGTCGTCGGGACCGTCGACGACGGCGCCGAGCTTGCCGGCATTCCACGCCGCGAAACGCAACGACACACCGTCGGGCCCGAGCGGCGCCACGGTGCGCAGCGGATCGCCGGCGGGCGTTTCCACCTTGACCACTTCGGCGCCGAGGTCAGCCAGGATGCGTCCCGTCATGGCGGCCGGTTCGCCGGCCAGATCAACGACGCGCAGGTGGGCGAGGAGCGCCTCAGGCTCGCTCAGGAGGCGGCCTTTTCGAGGACGTGCACGGCGCACGCCGATCCCAAACCGATCACGTGGGTGAGGCCGACCTTGGCCCCTTCGATCTGGCGATCACCGGCCTCACCGCGCAGGTGGGTGGTCACCTCGTAGAGGTTGGCCACCCCCGTCGCCCCAATGGGATGGCCCTTGGAGATGAGCCCGCCCGACACGTTCACCGGGGTTTCGCCGTCGCGCCACGGAGCGCGGCGGTCGATGAAGTCCCCGGCCCCACCCGGCTCACACAGCTGGAGGTTCTCGTAGTGGATGAGCTCGGCGGTGGCGAAGCAGTCGTGCAGCTCCACCAGGTCGAGATCGGCCGGTCCTATCCCGGCCTGCTCGTAGGCCAGGGCGGCGGCGCGCTTGGTGAGGGTGGAGACGTCGGGTTGGGCCGTATCGGATTCGACGTAGGGGTCCGAGGTCAACACCGAGGCGGACACCTTCACGGCCCGGCGCCGCACATCGGGGTCGAGGGTCCGCAACTTGGCGTCCGAGCACAGGACCACGGCTGCCGCCCCGTCACCAGTGGGGCAGCACATGAGGAGAGTGTTGGGGTAGGCGACCATGGCGGACTCCATGACCTCTTCGAGGCTGAAGGCCTTTTGGTACTGGGCGAAGGGGTTGAGCGTGGAGTGGGCGTGGTTCTTCTCGGCCACCTTGGCGAATTGCTCGAAGCCCACCCCGTCATGGCGCGAGGCGTACTCCATGCCGGCCTGGGCGAAGACGCCCGGCATGAGCTGGGTGCCGACGATGCCCTCGACAGGCATGACCGCCCCGTAGCGGCCCGACGGCGTGTACCCCGTGGGCTTGGAACGCTCGCGGCCGGCCGCCCCGAGCAATCCCATCTTGCCCATCTGCTCGACGCCGACGGCCAGGGCGATGTCGGCTTCGCCGGCCTTGATGGCGAGCAGCGCCGTGCGCACGGCGGTGGCCCCGGTGGCACAGGCGTTGGCCACGTTGTACACGGGGATACCGGTTTGGCCGATCTGCTTCTGGAGACGCTGGCCCAGCATGTTGGAGGCCTCGAGAATGCAACCGACGGCCAAGGTGTCGACGTCTTGGATGGTGGCCTGGGCATCGCCCAGCGCGGCGAGAGCGGACTCGGCGGCCAGGTCGGTGACGTCCTTGTCGGGGTAGCGCCCGAAGCGGCACATGTCGGCCCCGATGATCCAGATGCTGTCGCTCATGGCGTTCTCCTTCTACCGGGGCTCAGGCGGGGGCGAAGCCGAAGGCCACGGCGTCGGAACCTTCGTCGTCGGTGCCGCACGTGAAGGTGACCAGGCGCACCGGCATTCCCAACGTGATGGCCTTGGGGTCGGGCTCCACGTCCTTCAGGTTGGCCTTCACCACCCCGCCGCCGTCGAGCTCGATGACCGAGGAGATATAGGGCACCGGCACGTTCGGGGCGGCCCGGAAGACAATGGTGAACGAACGCACCACACCCGTCGTGGCCAGGTCTTTGTGGCTGAATTCGAGCTTGCCGCAGCGGGCGCAGGCGTTGCGGCGGTCGAAGTAGAGGGCTCCGCACGAGGCGCAGGCGTTGGCTTGGAGGTGGGGCTCGTCCCCGAGAACGAGGTAGTCGACAACGGGAATCTGCGTGGTCACGGCGGCGAAGCGTAGGCGGGGCGACACTGACGTGCACGTCAGTGTCCCTGGCATTGACGGCCTCGGTCTTGGCGCACTAGCAAGCAGGGCATGGCGGACCAACCAACCCAAGAACGCACCCTCGAAGAGCAGGTCCAGCACCGTGTGGAGAACAGGGTGGCCTGGATCACCCTCAACCGGCCCGAGGTGAAGAACGCCATCACCGGTGACCAGCGCAATCGCGTCATCGACCTCCTCGACGACGCCAGCGCTTCGCTCGATGTTGGCGCTGTGGTGCTGACGGCGACGGGCGACGGCTTTTGCACGGGGGCGGACCTGCGTTCAGGGCGCCGGGCCGCTCCGCCCCGCCCCGAAGGCGCTCCGGATCGCATCACGGGCGAGGCCGCCCGCATGATCCGCCGCGGCGCCCAGCGCCTGATCAGCGCCGTGCTCGACTGCGAGAAGCCCGTGGTGGCGGCCGTCAACGGCACCGCGGCGGGGATCGGGGCTCATCTCGCCTACGCCTGCGACCTGGTGGTGGCAGCCGAAGGAGTGCGCTTCATCGAGGTCTTCGTGCGCCGGGGTATCTCGCCCGACGGCGGCGGGGCCTACCTGCTGCCGCGCCTGATCGGAATGCAGAAGGCCAAGGAGCTGATCTTCCTCGGTGACGACCTCAGTGCTGCCGACGCCGCTGCGCTCGGCCTGGTCAACCGGGTCGTGCCTGCCGACGCACTCGCCACCGTGGCCGGTGAGCTGGCCGGTCGCCTGGCGGCCGGACCCACCAAAGCGCTGACCATGGCCAAGTGGCTGCTCAACCGGTCCTTTGAGTCGGACCGGACCACCTCCTTTGAGGAGGAAGCGTGGGCCCAGGAGATCGTGGTGGGCACCGTCGATGCGGGTGAGGGCATGAAGTCGTTCGCCGAACGCCGTCCTCCGCAGTACCGGGGCTTCTGATCCCGCTGGGGGCCGGGCGTTTGCGCCGGTAGGAGCCACTTTGCGCCGCCAGAGGGCAACAGTAAGCTGACACGAGAGTCAGGGAACTCACCGGCCTTTGAAGGGTCGTGAACGACCCAGGGGCCCCTGTCGCCAGGGTCACAGGGGGAGGTGTCATGGCAAGGCAATACCGGCTCATCTCTGCGGACGGCCACGTCGTCGAACCCCCCGACATGTGGACCAAGTACCTCCCCAAGCAGTTCCACGACCGCGCCCCCAAGCTCGTCAAAGACCCCAAAGGCGGTGACGCCTGGGAGCTGGTGCCCGGAACTCCGCCCATGCCACTCGGCCTCGTGACAAACGCGGGGACCTACGGCAAGCGTTACGAAGACCTCGAGTGGTACGGAGCGACCTACGACACCATCTTGAAGGGGTCGTTCCAGGGCCAAGCCCGTCTCGATGAACAGGACTTCGACGGTGTCGATGCCGAGGTGCTCTTCCCTTCGCAGCGCACCATGGCTGCCTTCATGGCCCAAGAGGACGACGACTATCACCTCGCCGGTCTCGAGGCTTACAACACGTGGATGCACGACGAGTTCATGGCGGCCGACCCCGACCGGCTCATCGGCTTGGCGCAGATGCCCGGGGTCGACACCAAAACGTCGGTGAAGTGGCTGCGCGACGCCAAGGCGGCCGGTTACCGCGGCGTGATCATCTCCGCCTTCCCCTCCGGCAACGCCACGCTGTCCGAAGATGACGACCTCTTTTGGGAGGTGGCCGAGGAGGAGCAACTCCCCATCCACATCCATAGTGGATTGCGTCAGGCCGGAAAGCGCACGGCCGGATCGTTCCAACAAGCAGCCGCCTCGATGGGCCGCGAGATCGGCTTGGCGGAGATGGGCGGCGCCATCGGTGACGCGTCGGGGTTCATGTCCCAGTTCATCTACGCCGGACTCTTCGACCGCTTCCCGAGCCTGCAGATGGTGGCCGTCGAATGCGGTGTGGGCTGGATTCCGCATTTCCTCGAGCACATGGACGATCACTACTGGCGCAACCGGACCTGGACGAAGTCGACCCTGAAGCTCCTTCCGAGCGAGTACTTCCGGCGCAACTGGAAGGCGACGTTCATTCGGGAGCCGTTCGCGGTGGCCACACGGCATTGGATTGGTGTGGACAACATGATGTGGTCGACCGACTATCCGCATCACCGCCACGACTGGCCCTACTCGCGGCGCATCGTGGAGGAATCGATGGCGGGCGTTCCCGAGGTGGAGCGGCGCCGGCTGGTGTGCGACAACGCCAAGGAGCTGTACCGCTTGGGGTGACAGCGGTCTGACAACACACACATTCTGCAGACAACACACAAGGAGAGACATTCAGATGGGACTGCTCGACGGCAAGGTGGCCATCGTCACGGGTGCCGGCCACGGCATCGGACGCGGTGAGGCTCTCGAGCTCGCCCGGCAAGGCGCCAAAGTGGTCGTCAACGACGTGGGCGGCTCGGTGCATGGCAAGGGCGAGGACAAGCGGGCGGCCGAAGAAGTGGCCGAGGTCATCCGCGCCCAGGGCGGCGAAGCTGTGGCCAACTACGACGATGTGGCCGACTGGGAAGGTGCGCACCGCATGGTGGCCCAGGCCGTGGAGGAGTTCGGCAAACTCGACGTGCTTGTCAACAACGCCGGCATCGTGCGCGACGCCATGTTGTTCTCCATGACGGAGGCGGACTTCGACGCCGTGGTGCGCGTGCACCTGAAGGGGACCTTCGCCACCACGCACCACGCCTCGGTGTACTGGCGCGAGGAGTCCAAGGCGGGCCGTCAGCCGCGCGCCGCGATCGTCAACACGGTGTCGTCGGCCGGGCTGCAGGGCAACGTGGGCCAGGCCAACTACGGCTCGGCCAAGGCCGGCATCGCCGCCTTGACGGTGATCTCGTCGTTGGAGCTGTCGCGATATGGCGTGCGGGCCAACGCCGTGGCCCCTGGTGGCATGACCCGTATCACCGCCACGCTGCGCAAGGACGCCGAGGTGATCGAGCCCGACGGTGTCGACGAGGGCGACTACGACCCCATGAACCCGGCCAACTCGGCGCCCATGGTGGCCTGGTTGGCCTCAGATGAATCGCTGCACGTGACCGGCCAGGTGTTCCGGGCTGTGGGACACAAGATCAACCACTACCAGCCGTGGAGTTTGGGTGTGACGCTCGAGCCCAAGGGCGGTCCGAAGCGCTGGGAGGCATCGGACATCGGGGCCGAGGTCAATGCCAAGGTCTTCGGGTCGCGCAATCCCGGCCTGCAAATGGGCGGCTGACGTCCCATGGGATCGGTGTGGGGGTACGAGGGTAAGCGGGTCTTGGTGAGCGGCGGAGGCGGCGCGGGCATGGGCGCCGCTGCCGTGCGCGATCTCATCGATCTCGGTGCCGAAGTGCACGTGATCGACTTGAAGGAGCCCGCCGTCGAGGTGGCGAGCTTTCAGAGCGTCGACCTCCGTGAGCCCACTGCCATCACCGACGCCGTGGGCAAGGTCGGCGGACCCATTCATGGGTTGTTCAACTGCGCCGGGTTGCCGGGACCGCCGTTCTCCGGGGTGGACACCATGCTGGTGAACTTCGTGGCGGCCCGGCACCTCACCACCACGGCGGCACCGCTCATGCCCGAGGGTTCGGCAGTGTGCACGATCTCCTCGGCGGGCGCGTTCGGGTGGGAGAACACCATGGAGCTGGTGGCCGAGCTGATCGCCACCCCTGACTATGCGCAAGCGCGCGCGTGGTGCGAAGCCCACCCCGAGCTGGTGGGTGAGGGATACCTGCTGTCGAAGCAGGCCATCATCGTGTGGACGCTGCACGCCGCCCTCGACTTGGCGCCCCAGGGCATCAGGGTGAACTGCACAAGCCCGGGCCCGACGTCCACGCCGATGATGCCGTCGTTCGAGGCGTACATGGGCAAGGACTTCATGGACAAGTTCCCGAAGCCCTTGTGGGGGCGCAACTCCACGGCCGAAGAACAGGGACATGTGGTGGTGTTCTTGAACTCGGACGCCGCCTCGTACATCACGGGCAGCAACTTCTATGCCGATGGCGGGTTCTCGGCGGGCATGCTCACCAGCCGGTTGGACTTCTCTGTGCTGGCGGGCGAGACCCCCGCGGCCGAATAAGTATCCCGGTAACCAACCGCACCGAACTGTGGTCCAAGCGCGCGCCGATCTCGAGGAGTTCTTCCACCCCGCTGCGGTGGCGCTGGTGGGATCGGTCAATCGCAATGCCAAGCCCGAACGCCTGCGTGCCACCTTTTCAGAGCGATGGGGCGATCGCTGGTACCTGGTGAACACCAAGGGTGGCAGCGTGGGCGACATCCCCATCTATGCACACGTCACCGACATTCCCGCTGCGGTCACCCTGGCTGTGATCAACGTCGGCACCAAGTACGTGGCCAACACCGTGGAGGAGTGTGGCCGCCACGGTGTGCCGTACGTCCTCATCTTCACGGCTGGCTTCTCCGAGGTCGGACCGGCGGGTGCCGCCCTCGAAGCCGAGGTGGGCGAGGTGGCGCGGCGTTACGGGATCCGCGTCTTCGGCCCCAACACCAACACCAACGCTTTTGAGGTGTTGCCTGATCCCCCTACGTTGCGCGGCGGCCGCATCGGGCTCATCACCCAAAGCGGACATCAGGGCCGTCCCTTGGTGCAGGGCACGCAGTTCGGTGTGGCTTTCTCGCGCTGGGTCCCCACCGGCAACGAACTCGACTTGGAAGCCGCCGACTTCATCGAGTACTTCGCCCACGACGACGACACCGCCGTGATCGCCGGCTACTTCGAGGGTTTCAAGGACCCTGCCAAACTGCGGCGCGCCCTGCAGGCGGCCAACGCCGAGGGCAAGCCCGTGGTGGCGTTGAAGATGGGGGCCACCAGCGCCGGTACTCGCATGGCCAGCTCGCACACCGGGCATCTGGCCGGGTCCAACGCCGTGGTGGACGGCTTGTTCCGCCAGTACGGCGTGGTGCGTATGCGCGACCTCGACGAGCTCCTGGAAACCGCCGCACTCTTTGCCAAGTTGCCCGCCGCCACCGGGCCCAACTGTTGCTTGTACTCCATTTCAGGGGGCTCGGGCACGCTCATGGCCGAGGTGGCCGAGTCGCACGGCGTGCCCTTGCCGATCTTGTCGGAAACGACGCGGCGCGCCTTGGGTGAACTGATCCCCGATTACCTGACGGTGTCGAACCCCGTCGACAACGGAGCCCAGTTCCTCTTGTCGGCACCGTTGGAGGATCGCCTGCGGGTCTTTCACCTGTTGGCTGAAGATCCTGCCGTCGACGTCATCGTGGTCGGGCTCACCGGCGCATTGGGTCGGCTCACCGACTCGTTCGCCGAAGACATCGTGCGCGTCGTGGATGAACTCCCCAAGCCGATTGTGGCGACGTGGAACTCGTTCAAGACCGACGAGCCCGGCTTCTCCACGTTGATCAACGCCGGCATTCCGCTGTTCCGCTCGTTTCGAAACTGCTTCGGTGCCCTGCGCTCTTTTGCCGAGTACCAGGATCGAGCGCGCTCGTTTCGGGTGCGCAAAGCGTTGCCGTCGCGTCTGGGGCCCGAGGCCAAAGCCGTGTTCGACGAGGCTTCTGGTTTGGATGCGGCCGGTGGGGTGCTCGGGGCCGGCGCGTCTCGTCGCTTGCTCGAGGCATTCGGTGTGCCGCTCGCCGGGGAAGCGGTGGCGTCGACGGGAGCTGAAGCCGCCCGTCTGGCGGAGTCCTTCGGCTTCCCGGTGGTGATGAAGATCGCCTCGCCTGACTTTGCGCACAAGTCCGATGCCGGCCTGGTGCAGCTCGGTGTGGCCAGTGCCACCGAGGCCAAGGCGACGTTTCGTCGTCTCACCGAACGAGCCCGAGCGGCCAAGGCTGACGCCGTTATCGAAGGAGTGCTTGTTCAGGAGCAGGTCGCCGGCGGAGTAGAGATGATCGTTGGCATCACCCATGACCCGGTGTTCGGTCCGGCCGTGCTGGTAGGTACGGGTGGGGTGTTCGCCGAGCTGCTGAACGACGTGATCGTCGCACCACTGCCTATCGACAAGAAGGACGCGCAGGAAATGGTGGCGTCGCTGCGCGGGTACGGTTTGCTGCGCGGTGCACGGGGGACGGCGCCTGCTGACGTGAAGGCTCTGGTCGACGTGGTCATGGCGGTGGCCCGACTGGCTTCCGCATGCGGGGACCGGATTGCGGAGCTGGACCTCAACCCCGTCGTGGTACGTCAGCGCGGGGCGGTGGCGGTGGACTCCTTGGTCGTACTTTCAGGTATTGGGACATAACCGAGTAGGGACGGATATGGAACTCGAACTTTCCGACGAGCAGCTGGAGCTGCGAGACGCGGTGCGGGCCGTGCTTGAGCGCGAGTGCCCGATCTCGTTGGTGCGCCAGGTCGTCGAGGACGGCGCCAGCGGCGAGGAACTGTGGGCTCGGATGGTCGAGCTCGACTGGCCGGCGTTGGGCGTGGCCGAGGCCGACGGCGGCCTGGGTTTGGGCGCCGTAGAGCTGACGGTGGTGGCCGAGGAGCTCGGCAAGGTGTTGGCCCCGGCACCGTTCTTGGCTACCACGGCCCAATTCGCGCCGGCGCTGGAGGCGGCGGGTTCGGCGGACCAGCGCAGCCGTTTCCTCGGTGCAGTGGCCGGCGGCACCGTGGTCGGCACGCTGGCGGTGGCCGAGGAAGGCGGAGCATTCGGAGTGGCGCAGTCATTTGATTTCGCCACGGTGGCCCGCCCTGATGGCGACGGTTTCGTTTTGAGTGGTGAGAAGCACTTCGTCTTCGACGGCGTGCGGGCCGACGAGGTTGTCGTGGCCGCCCGCTTGCCTGGCACCATCGGTGACGACGGCATCGGTCTGTTCGTGGTAGCCGGTGCCACGTCGGGCCTGTCGGCTCAAGCGATGGCCAGTATCGACGGGAGCCGCCAGTACGCCGTGCTCACCTTCGACGACGTCCGCGTCGACGCCGATCGCGTCCTCGGAGAACCGGGCTCCGCCGCCTCCGCGCTGCGACGCGCTTTGGATCTCGCCACTGTGACCTTGACCGGTGAGCTGGTGGGGACGTGCCAAGCCATCTTCGCCATCGTCCACGCCTATGTCAGCGAGCGCGAGCAGTTCGGCGTGAAAATCGGCTCGTTCCAGGCCATCAAGCACAAGCTGGCCAACATGTACGTGGCCATTGAATCGGCCCGAGCCCTGACGTATTTCGCGGCGGCAGCTATCGCCGAGGACGACAGCCGTCGTGAGCTCGCCATCGCCATGGCCAAGTCGAGTGCGGGC
This sequence comes from uncultured Acidimicrobiaceae bacterium, assembly GCA_963714125.1. Classification (GTDB taxonomy): domain Bacteria; phylum Actinomycetota; class Acidimicrobiia; order Acidimicrobiales; family UBA8190; genus CAWCAW01. Next base: position 389,852 of record OY970234.1, read on the forward strand.
GACTGCCAGAAGCTTGTGGCCCAAGAGGGGATTCAGTGCTTGGGGGGGATCGGCTACACGTGGGAGCACGACATGCACCTGTATGTGAAGAGGGCCAAGGCGTCGGCGTCGATGTTCGGGACCGGTGCTCAGCACCGCGTCACGGTGGCATCGCTCATCGGCCTATGAGCGTTCGGATTTTTGACGTGAGAAGCTGGCGCCGGTGAACCCACTCCCTGAGGTCATGCCGGTGGCGGTCTACCGCCAGGTCGGAGACGTGGCGGTAGAGGAGCGTCCTGTCCCGAGCCCTGGTCCCGATCAAGTGCTCGTTGAGGTCAGCCATTGCGGGATCTGCGGGTCCGACCTTCATCTGATGGTGGAGGGATGGGGAACGCCCGGTTTTGTCGGCGGCCACGAGTTCACCGGCACGGTGGCGGCCGTCGGTTCCGACGTGACGACGTGGAGCGTGGGCGACGAGGTCGTCGGCGGTCCGTCACCCAAGTGTGGGCAATGCCGGCGCTGTCTCGAAGGCAAGCCTTCGCAATGCGAGCAACGCCGCGGTTCGGCCAGTGTGCACGCCGATGGGGCCTTTGCCGGTTACGTGCTGGTCGACGAGCGGGCGCTGTTGGAGCTGCCCGACGCCCTGTCGCCACGGGCCGCCGCACTGGCGGAGCCGTTGGCGGTCGCCCTGCACGGCATCACGCGCTCGCGCGTGGAGGTGGGCGACAGCGTGATGGTGTTCGGCGCCGGTCCCATCGGCGCCCTGAGCGTGGCCGCGTTGGTGGCCATGGGAATCGGGCCTGTCATCGCCGTAGAGCCGGCGCCGTCGCGTCGGCGCCTCGCCCTCGAGCTCGGCGCCACCGAGGTGCTCGAGCCTTCGGAGCTCGAGACGTACCCCCGCTGGGAACCTGAACGCTTGGCGCCCAACGCGGTGGACGCCGTGCTCGAATGTTCGGGCAAAAAGGCGGCCATGGAATCAGGCTTCAGCCAGTTGCGCCGAGGGGGACGATTGGTCCTGGTGGGGGCGGGGATGGAACCGCCTTCCTTCGATCCGAACCGCATGATCCTCAACGAGCTCGAAGTGTTGGGGTCCTTCATCTACAACGACAACGGGTTCGTCGACGCCCTGGACATGTTGGCCTCGGGGACGCTCCCCATCGATCTTCTTATCGAGCCCGACGACATTCCCCTCGACCAGTTAGGTGTGACGCTCGAAGCGCTGGCGTCGGGGCAGATGGCCCGCAAGGCCCTGGTGGTGCCGCGACTGGCGGCGGCGGGGGCGGCGCGCGCCGCGTCGGCAGAGGAGCAGTCGTGACCCATCGCTTTTACCCCTCGGGCAACCCACGTTTTAACCATGTCGCCATGAGCGTGGGCGCCGACATGTTGGACGAGGCGAACCGAACTGATATCTGTGCGTTTTTCAGCGAGGTCCTCGGGTTCGACGAGCTGCCCACCGAGACCGTCGACCGCCAGCGCCTCATCTTGAGCTGTGTCCACTGGGACCAGTTCATCTTCCTCATTGCCGAAGCCGACCCCATGAAGGCGCCGCGCATGGATCACTTTGGCTTCGCGGTGGGCACCCTCGACGAACTCGTGGGTGTGCGCGACCGCGCCGTTGCCTTTCGTGAGCGTGATGAGCGCGTGGATCTCATCGACCTCAAGGTCGACGACCGGGGACCGATCAAGATCCACTCGATCTACGTCAAATACCTGCTGCCCATGATGTGTGAGCTGCAGTGGTGGGAGATGACCTGACCTACGCCCCCACGCCGGGGTAGCCACCACCACCGAAGCGCTCGTCGAGGGCGTCGTAGTCCACGGCCCAGCCTTGGCGAGGAAGCTCTTCGACGAACTCCACGGACTTGGGTTTCTTGTAGGAAGCAATGCGAGTCCGGCAATGCTCGATGATGTCCTCGGGGCTCGCCTCGGCATCGGCTTTCAGCACGACGACGACCTTGACGTTCTGGGTCCAGGTGGGGTCGGGTACGCCGATCACCGCGGCGTCGGCCACGGCGGGGTGCTGGCGCAGACATCCCTCTACTTCAGTGGGGTAGATGTTCTCGGCCGCCGACTTGATGATCCTGGTCTTCGGTCCGATGAAGGTCAGCGATCCGTCCACTTCGAGGCGCCCGAGGTCATTGGTGTGGTGCCAGCCACCGGCTCGGCGCTGCCCGTTGAGCTCGGCCCGGTTGAAGTAGCCGTTCATGACGGTGGCGCCCCGCACCACGATCTCGCCGGTCTCGCCGGACGCCACCAACGCACCCTGGGGATCCATGATGCCGATGCGCACGAAGGGAGCCGAGCGCCCATGGCTGCCGACGCTCGGTTCCAAGGCGTTGAAGGTGGCCATACCCATCACCTCGGTCTGGCCGTAACCAGCCGGCTTGCGGCCCCACGGGCTGTCGTCGACGGTAATCATGGCCGTCCACTTCGACCTCCCGGCGAAGGTACGCAGGCTCTTGAGGTCATAGCGTCCATCGGCGTTCAGCTCGAGGATCTGGTCGATGGTGGGCGGCATCACAAAGGCGCCCGTGCAGTGCTCCTCGGAGATGAGCCGGCACAGCTCCTCGGCGTCCACGCGCGGCGTGAAGATGTTGGCCCCTCCGCACACGAACGTGGCCAAGGTCGACATGAACGTGGCCACGTGAAAGAGCGGCCCGCAGTTCAAGTACACGTAGTCGGAACCGACGTGCATGATCTGGGCGATGTACGAGCCCTGCACCACGAGAGCCCGGTGCGAGAGCAAGGCACCGTTGGGACTACCGGTAAAGGCAGCCGTATACATCATGAGCACCGCGTCGCACTCGCGAACGTCCTCGGACGGCGCAACGGGTGAGCCTGACGCCAGAAGCTCCTCGTACGAGCCGGCGCCCTCACCGTCGTGCTGGATCCACAACGCCGAAAATCCCGCCTCCTCGGAGGCGGTGCGCGCCTCGCGCAGGGCCGTACCGATTTCGGCCTCCTGGTAGAAGACGACGGCGGGTTGGCTGTCGGCAATCACGAAGGCGAACTCGGCTCCGCTTTGGCGCCAGTTGGCGGGGCAGAACACCGCCCCCAGCTTGGCCGCCGCCAGCAGCAACTCGAGGAGACGATGGCAGTTCTGCCCCAGCCACAACAACCGGTCGCCGCTTCCGACACCGTTGTCGCGCAGTGCGTTGGCCAACTTGTTGACGCGCTCGTCGAGGGCGGAATAGTCCAATCGGGTTGAGCCGCATACGGCCGCCAAAGATGTCGGACGGTTGGTGGCATGGCCAACGAGGACGTCGCCCATGTGGTGGCGGTGCAAGGTCTCGGGGCTGGCCCCTTCGGCTACTTCGGCTACTTCGGGTGTCACTCGTCGACCACCCGGGCCGCCTTGTACCCCGAGCGCGGCAGGGTGTCGCGTGCCAACAGCTCTATGCGAGCGTCGAGGCCGAGTGCCTCGTGCAATGCTGCCGCACACTTGGCCGCCAGCTCGGCGTCATCGGCGCTCGCCCCCGTGCCCCGCTCGACGCGCACCACCAAGGCGGCGGCGTCATCGGCCGGACGCACCATCTGCCACTCGAGGGTGGGTTCGGTGACGCCGGGCACGTGCCGTAGGGCGGTTTCGACCTCGCTGGCTTGGAAGCGCTTGGACTGGGCACTGATGAGGTCCTTGAACCGACCCCCCCACAGCCCCCGGATGGTGGTCTCGCCGCACGGGCAGGGCTCGCGCAAGATGGCACACGCCTCTTCCAGGTCGTAACGAAGCAAACCGTTGTCGCGGTCCAGCGTGGTCACCGTCAGGTTGCCCCACTCGCCGTCGGCAACCTCTTCGCCGGTGGCGGGGTCGACGGCTTGCACGACACCGAAGTCCTCGTTGATGTGTGCACCGGGGAGTTGGCCGCAGGCGCCGCCCACGTAGGCGTAACACTCCGCACCCGCCGTCATGAGCGGCATGCCCTTGCCCATGCCGAAGCCCGGCATGCCCTTGAACTCGAGCCCGGCATCCTTGGGGTTGATGCCGAGTTTGGCGGCCACCTCGAAGAACCGACCGGTGGAGAACCCCATAAAGGGAATGTCGGGCTTGACCCGGGTCCAAAAGCGCAGGGCCTGCTCCGCCAACTCGTCGGTGTCCGGCGGTGGCACCCACACGTTGAGCATGCCGAAGTACTCGTAGGAGCCCGACAGCATGGGGCCGCCGCTGTAGAGATAGGCGGGATGGGCGTGGGTGACGATCATCCCGGGGCGGTATCCCATGCGCCACCACGTACGGGCCGAGGACTCGTACTCGATCCACAGGTCCTGGCGGGTCCAAATCGAAATGGTGGGAGTACCCGTCGTTCCCGTCGAAGTGCCGATGCGCACCGCTTTACGAGGGTCGGTGAAGCGGTAGTCACCCCACGGTGGATTGGCCGCTTCGGAGTCGCGCAGGTCCTGCTTCAACGTCAACGGCACGTGGCGAAGGTCGTCCACCGTCTTGATGTCCTGCGCCCCGATGCCGGCCGCCACCAACTTCTCCTTGAACATCGGTACTGGGGTGTCGAAGATCTTGGCCATGAGGGTGCGCAGGCGGTCGTTCTGCAGCTGACGCCGCTTCTCGGGGTCCATGGTTTGCACTTCGGGGTCCCAATACTTCTGATTGGTGTCGCGCGGCGGCGGTCCGATGACCTCAGGTCCGTAGTTCGGCATGCTCTGCGTCCTCCTGTGAGGGGCGGGCGCCGGGGCCGATCCCCGTGTCCTGCCCGTGTTCCGGCCTTGCGCGGCCTCGTGCCTCGTAGCTGTGTCGCCCGCGCCTAGCGCCGCGGTAACCCGAGCACCCGTTCGGCGATGATGTTGCGCTGAATCTCCGACGTCCCTCCGGCGATCGTCCCGGAAAAGGACTGCAACCAGTGCTCGACCCACGCTTCGTCGTCGCGCCGGCCAATGGCCGGGGAATCGTGACGGTCGAGGTCGGTGCCGATAGGCCCAAGTTCCTCGACCACGTCGAGAGCCAGGTTCCGGCGCAGCTCGCTGCCCATCAGCTTCAGTATCGAATGCTCGGGCGCCTTCTTTCCCTTACTGATCTTGGCGAACCCCTGATAGCCGAGGACCTTCAAGGCCTGCGATCCGACGTAGGCCCGGGCCAAGGTGTCGCGAAAGATCGGGTCGACGGCCATAAGGGCTCCGCCGGGCAGCGGCTTGGTAGCGGTGGCGACGGCGCAGGACAGAGCACGCTCGATGCCCAGAACCTCGTTGATCCACAGCATGCCCCGCTCGTGCTCGAGGGAGCCGCCGGCGATGGTCCAGCCGTGGTGGAGCTCGCCGACCAGGTTCTCGGCGGGGACGTGGACGTCGGTGAAGAACACTTCGTTGAAGTCGGCGCGGTGACGATCGGTGAGTTCGGGAATGGGCCGGATCTCGATACCCGGTGTGCGCATGTCGATGATGAGGACGCTGATGCCGGCGTGTTTGGCGGCAGTGGGATCGGTGCGCACGAAGCAGAAGCAGTAATCGGCGTCATGGGCTCCCGAGGTCCACACCTTCTGACCGTTGACGACGAAGTGGTCGTCGACGAGCTCAGCCCGGGTGCGCAGTCCCGCCAGGTCGCTTCCGGCGTTGGGCTCGCTCATTCCCAAACACCAGGCCACCTCGGCCCGCAACGTGGGAAGGGCGTAGCGCTCCTTCTGCTCCTCGGTGCCCCAGTCGAGGATGGACGGGGTGATGATCGACAGCCCCTGGGGATTACACGAGCGGGGCACCCCGAGGCGAGCCAGCTCCTCGAAATACACCATCTGCTGGACCGCAGTGGCGTTGCGTCCCCCGTACTGCGGCGGCCACCCGGGGACGAGCCACCCTTCGTCGAACAGCCGACGCTGCCAGCGGCGGGCCCACTGCGGAATGTGGGCCGATGACATGACCCGCTCGGTGCGCTCCTCGGCCGGAGGGAGGTTGGCCTCCATCCAGGCCCGCAGCTCCTGGCGGAAGGTTTCGGTGGCGTCGTCGTAGTGCAACCGCACGCCGGGATCGTAGCCTTACTGACGTTCGTGTCAGGTTGGGACTCCCGGGAAGGCCCGGGGAGGTCGCCCGAGGGGCACAGCCTGGGAGTTCAGCCCCTGCCCCGGGTGAGGAGCATGCACCCGGCGATGGGCCCCCCGCCGGCGGCCACGGCGGCCACTTCGGGTGTGGCGGATTTGGACCGGCTGCCGGCCGCTTGGCGCTCGCCCCCTTGGCCCCGCAGCTGTAAACAGGCCTCATGGAGTAGTCCGAAGCCGTGCAGCCGGCCGGCCGAGAGCTGACCCCCGCTGGTGTTGAGGGGAAGGATTCCGTCCCGGGCGATGTTGGCGCCTCCTTCGACGAAGGGCCCGCTCTCTCCCTTGCCGCAGAAGCCCATCTCCTCCAGCCACACCATGGTGAGAATCGAGAAGCCGTCGTAAAGCTCGGCCACGTCCACGTCGGTCGGGCGCAACTCGGTGCGCTCCCACATGCTCGCCGCGGCGTCGCGCGCCGAGAAGGTGGTCATGTCGTCGAACTGGTCCCAGCTGGGCCGGCCCCGCAACGCCGTGCCGATGGCATTGATATGGCAGGCGGGGTTGGGCGTGTCGGGCGCATGTTCGACGCGCGAGACGACCACCGCTGTCGACCCGTCACAGGGCGCATCACAGTCGAAGAGGCACAGGGGTGTCGAGATCATCCGCGCCCCGAGATAGTCCTCAAGCGACATCGGGTCCCGATACACGGCGTTGGGGTTCAGCGCCGCGTTACGCCGGCCGTTGAGAGCGATCTGGGCCAGCTGCTCTCGCGTCAGGCCGAACTCGTGCACACGTCTCTGGGCGATGAGGGCGATCCAGTTCACCGCCGACACGGCCCCGAACGGCAGCGTCCACTGCAAGAAGCCCGAGAAGCGCGGCATCCCGCCGCCGCCTCCCCCGCCCCCACCGATTCCGGACCGGCCACCGGCGCCCTGGGCGGTGGATTCGGTAACGGTGCGGTAGACGAGGACGTGGTTGGCCAGCCCGGCGGCCACTGCCATGGCGGCCGCGAACACCGCTCGCAGCTGGCCGGGGCCTTCGCCGCCGCCGTCGTGCCAGTTCAAGCGCAGGCGCAGGGCGTCTTGAACCTCGGGGCTCGACGGCCCCGAAAAGGCGGCTCCCCCCAGTCCGCCCCCCGGATACGTCGACAGCCCGTCGATGTCATCTCGGGTGAGCCCGGCGTCGGCCACCGCGGCCAAGCACGCCTCCACGGTCAAGTCGATGTCGGTGCGTCCCACCCGCCGTCCGACCTGGGATTGGCCGATGCCGGAGATGATGGCCCGGCGTTCGAGCGGCTCGCTCATGCGTCTCCCTCGGCGGTGGACGTTGCTCCCTCGGCCGGTTGGAACAACGGCAGCCACACATCGCTGTTGTGCTCGAAGGTCACCTCGACGGGCATGCCGATGTAGGCGTCGTCGGCCGGCGTGTTGATGAGGTTGGTGGTGAGCCGCACGTCGTCCTGCTCGGCGATGGTCACGAGCGCCACGATGTACGGCTCGGATCCCGGGATCCACTCCTGGTGGTTCACGGTGAAGGAATGCAGCACGCCCTTGCCGCTCACCGTGGCCGGAGCCAGGTCGTCGGCCAAGCAGTAGGGGCAGCGCGGGGCGGGAGGGTGGACGTAGCGGCCACAGCCGGCGCTGCGGAGGAACATGAGCTCACCGTTTTCGCCCGACGTCCAGAAGAAGCGGTTGGTGTCGTCAAGCCGGGGGAGCAGTCTCATCGAAGGGCCGCTGGCGGTCACGGCCGAGCATGCTACGTCACGTTGTTGACGAACTCCCCCAAGGCCCGGCGATCGATCTTCTCCATGGCCGTGCGGGGCAGCTCGTCGGTGACCACCACGGCTTCTGGAAGCTTGTGGGTGGCCAGCCGATCGGCGCCGAAGGCCCGTAGCTCGGCCAATGAGGGTGCGGCCACGCCAGGCCGGGCCACGATCACGGCCACCCCGATTTCGCCCATCACGGTGTCGAGACGCGGCGCCACCGCCACGTGTGCCACGGCGGGATGATCGCCGAGCACTTCCTCCACCTCCAGGGGGAAGACGTTGTACCCGCCCCGCACGTACATCTCCTTGGTGCGCCCCACCAGATGCAGCCGGCCCCGTTCGTCGACGAAGCCCAGATCGCCGGTGCGTACCGCGCCGCCGGCGGTGAACGCCGCCGCCGTGGCCGACGGGTCGCCGTAGTAGCCGCTCATGGTGGCCGCCGACGCCAGGCAGACGTTGCCGGTCTCGCCGTCTTTGACGGGGCGGTCGTCGTCGTCCCGGATGGTGAGTTCGATGCCCAAGCGAGCCCGTCCCACCGAATCCTCGGCGTCCTCGGGCGGGTCATCGGGAGCGGTCCCCACGCCCACTCCAGCCTCGGTACACGTGTAACGCACCACCACCGGTACCCCGAAACGGGCGCGGGCCTCGCGCACGAGCGACGCCGTGGACGGGCCGCCCCCCAACGCCAGCATGCGGATACTCGACAGGTCGGTGGCATCGAACCGTTCGTGGCGCAGCATCAGCGCCACCTGCGTGGGGATGCCGCCCAGCATGGTGATGCCATGGCGCTCGACCATCTCCAAGGCGGCGCCTGCTGACCACTTGGCCATGATGAAGCTGGTCCCGCCGCCGCGCAGGGCCTGGGGCAGCTTGGTCATGTAGCCGAGATGCGAAAACGACGTCGACGCCAGGCCGCGTCCCCCGTTGCCCCAGCGCCGTCCGGCATCCACTTCGGAGATGGTGTCCAGTTGGCGGGCTGCGAACACCGCCCCTTTGGGGGCTCCGGTGGTTCCCGACGTGAACACCACCGCCACCGGGCGCTCGGGGTTGGGTGCCAGTTCCGGCGGCGCCGCCCCGCGCCGCACGTGCCGATGAAGCTCCGTGACGCTGTCGGTGGTGTCAAGCACCAGCGTGGGGCCGGCCACCTCGAGGCAGCGGTGTTGCTCGGGCCGCGACAGCTTGTCGTTTATTCCGGCCGTGACGGCGCCGATCTTGGCGGCGGCCACATACGCCACCGCGTAGTCGGGACCCGACGGCAACTGCAACGCCACCACGTCGCCCGCTCGGATACCGCGCTCGATGAGCCCCACGGCGGCAGCATCTGACAGCCGGTGCAGCTCGGCGTAGGAGAACGGTGCGCCGTCGGGCGTGACGTAGGCAGCGGTATCGCCGTAGCGGTGCGCCGCCTCGGCCGCGATGGGACCCAGCATCACGCCGCCGGCGTGGGCAAGCGGTAGAGGGCAGCGGCGTTGGCGCCCAAGACCTTGGCCTGCACGGCGGCATCGAGCGGCGCGATGGTGCGTCGCAACGCATCGACCGCCCCCGGAAAGGTGGCGTCGTGATGCGGGTAGTCCGATCCCCACACGATGCGGTCCTCACCGATGACCGGCGCCAGCACGGGCAAGGTGCGCTCGTCGATCTCGAAACTGATCCAGCACTGTCGGGCGAAGTACTCGCTCGGCTTGAGGCGCATGTCGGGGCAGAAGGCGCCGAAGCTCTCGGCCTGCTCGTCGAGGCGTTCCATCCAAAACGGAACCCACCCGCCACTCGACTCGAGGAAGACGACGCGCAGCTGTGGGTGGCGCTCCAGCACACCGAAGGCGATGAGCTGGGCACACGCCAGCATCTCCTCAAAGGCGTGCGACACGGCGTGCAAGAGCAGCGGGTTGAAGGGGCGATCCGACGCCAACGTGGGCACGATGACAGAGCTGCCTTCGTGCACGGCAATGGTCACCCCGAGCTCTTCGGCGGCGTCCCACAGCGGGTCGTAGGCGCGGTCGGACAGGGATCGACCCATGCACGGGTTGGGGCGCACGAAGGCGGTCGGAAAGCCGAGCTCGCCGTGTGCTCGCCGGAGCTCGGCTACCGCGGCGGCGGGGTCCTGCACCGGCACCATGGCGGCGCCGAACAGGCGCGAGGGATTGGCCTGGCAGTACGACGCCAACCAGTCGTTGTAGGCGGACGCAATCACGGTGGCGGCGCGGGGGTCGTCAAGGGCCCAGAAGTACAAGCCGACGGATGGAAACAGCACCGCTTGGTCGATGCCTTCGGCGTCCATGTCGGCCAGACGGGCCCACGGGTCTGATCCACCTGGGTGCGCGTCCTTCAGAGGACGAAAGTTGTCGGCGTCGGAGAACCTGCCGCCCGGTGTGGCCAGCGTGCCCAGCGGTACGGCCAGGATCTCGACGCCGCCCACCGTCACGTGTTCGTGACCGTTTCTGTCGGCGGTGATAATGGGGCGCACATCGTCGGGGAGCGACTGCCACGCCTCGGGCGGCTCGACGACGTGACCGTCAGCGTCGACGACCCGCACCACCGACTCCTCCGTCATCAAATTCTCATGGCGCTGGGCGCCAATCATCGCGAGGTGGCATGGGGTGGCGAAACAAGCCGGCCGCATTGGTGGCGGCGATCTTGCGCAACTCGCCGTCTGATACCTGCCCGAACGTCTTTTCCATGGTGGCCTGCGTGTCGGGCCAGGTGGAGTCGGCGTGCGGGTAGTCGCTCTCCAACATGATGTGGTCGACGCCGATGCGGTCGCGCAGCTGGATGATGGATGGGTCGTCGATGGTGCAGAACCAGAAGTTGCGGCGCAGGATCTCGCTCGGAGGGATTTCCGAAGGCCAATTGTTCGACTCCGTTCCCGACGCCGAGTGCTCGAGGACGAAGTCGACGCGGTCCATGAGCATGGGCACCCAGCCGATGCCACCCTCGGACATGGCCACTGCCAAACGCGGGAAGCGCAACGCCACCCCTGACCACAGCCACTCCGCTGCCGAGATGAGCGCGTTGACCGGAAACAGCGTCGGCATGACTTCGAAGGGCCCCCCGCCCGACGCCGCGGCTATCCACCCCGAGGCCCCAGTGTGCAGGCACACCACCGTGTTGGTTTCTTCGCAGGCGGCGAAGAAGGGGTCCCAGTCTCTGGTGTAGATCGAGGGCAGACCGAGGCGGGCCGGGAACTCCGGGAAGCTGACGGCCTTGAAGCCACGCGCCGCGTTGCTTCTGACCTCAGCCGCGGCCAGCTCGATGTCGACGAGCCACGGCAGCTGCAGGGGGATGATGCGATCGGGGTAGGTACCGGCCCATACGTCGGCGTGCCAGTCGTTCCAGGCGCGCAAGGCAGCCAGGCCTAACTCCTTGTCCTTCGATCGCGAAAATACCGCCCCGCAGAATCCGGCCACCAGTGACGGGAAACACAGCGACGCCCACACGCCGTTGATGTCCATGTCGGCGATGCGAGCGTGGATGTCGAAACAGCCCGGTCGCATCTCGTCGAAACGTGACGGATCCATGCTCCACGTGTCGCGCCGGCGCCCCACCACGGCGTTGAGCGCCACGTTGGGATACAGGTGTTCTTCGTACAGCCACGCTTGCGAGCCGTCGTCGTTTTCCACGATGCGTGGCGCGGCGTCGATCAGGTGCGCCGGCATGCGGCCTTCAAAGAGATCGGGTGGCTCGATGAGATGGTCGTCGACCGAGATGATGGGGACCCGGATGGGGCGGGGTTCCGGATCGGGCAGCAGCACGGGTTCCACGACGACCATGGCGGGAGCCTTTCTCTTTTAGGCCAGCGGGCCGGTGGCGTTCATGGGCGCAGTGCCGCCGCGCAGAACGCCCACAGGTCCTCGGCCACCTCGGCCGGGGGTTCTTCAATCTGATGGCACAGCAGGGCGTGCAGGTGCGACATGACCAGATGAAACAGCGTGCGGGCGTCGCGCCGGGCGTCGCCGGCGCGCACGACACCGGCCGCCTGGGCCGATCGAAGCTCGGTCTCGAACACGTCGACAAAGGGCTGCAGCACGGCGCGCAGCTCGACGGGCCGCGACTCGGCCAGGCGCAGATGCTCGCGCACCAGCGCCGACGCATACGGCAGTCGGCCATCGACGGTGATGAACATGAACAAGCCCGTCACCGCCGTGCGCACCCGGTCTAACGGCGCCTGTTGTTCGTCGATTTTGGCCACCAGGGCCTCGGCCCCGCGTCGAGCGTCGTCGTCGAATAAGGCCACTAACAGCTCGTCTTTGGAGGCGAAGCATCGGTAGAAGCTCTTGAGCGACGCCTTCGAAGCCGCCACCACCTGGGTGACGGTGAACGAGGGGCCTTCGGCTTCCCACATCAGGGCGCGGGCGCTGTCGACCAGGCGCCCGGCGACGTCAGAGTGCCTGGTGCGGGCCGCGGCCAGGGTCGCCATCGGGAACCGAGGCTATCATCCGCGGAGAACGGCATTCTCCGAGGTGGAGGGCCGAGGTGGAGGGGACAATGGGCACCACAGGAGACGCCATCGGCATTGTTATCGACGGCGCTACCGAAGCCGGCCACGCGGGCACCTACCCCGTGCTCAACCCGGTCCGGCCCGCCGAGATCGTCTTCGACGCTCCCTCGGCCTCTATCGAGCAACTCGACCGGGCCGTGGCCGCGGCCCGGCGCGCCCAGCCGGCCTGGGCGGCGCTCGACTACGAAGAGCGCGCCGAAATGGTGATCAAGGCCGCCGCCGCGGCGGCCGCCGTCGTGAACGCGTCGGACCTCGCCACGTTGCTCACCCGTGAGCACGGCAAGGTGCTGTGGGAAGCCCAGTTCGACTCGGGCACCATGGGCGCCATGGCCGAAGCGTTCGCGCCCTTGGCCAGCGAGGCCCTTTCGTCACGCGAGATGCCGGGCGTCGGGCGACACACATCGGTGCGCCATATTCCCTATGGCGTGGTGGCGGCGCTGTTGCCGTTCAACTGGCCCGTTTCCGTGTTGGGTAACAAGGCGTGGCCGGCACTGTTCGCCGGCAACACCCTGGTGGTCAAGGCGCCTCCCACGTGCCCGGGCGCCGTACTGGCCGTGTCGGCCGCCATCGCCGAAGCGCTCCCACCGGGCGTCTACAACGCCGTGAACGGCCCCGGCATCGACATCGGCGAAGCCCTCGTCTCGCATCCCGGCGTCGACATGGTGTCGTTCACGGGCGGCATCCCCACCGGTCGAGCCGTCATGGCGCAAGCATCCGGATCAGTGAAGCCGGTGGTGCTCGAGCTGGGCGGCAACGACCCCGCCATCATCGCCCCCGATGTAGAGATCGACGAGGCGCTGGCGGCCAAGATCATCGACGCTTCCTTCGTCACCAGCGGCCAGGTCTGCATGGCCATTAAGCGCATCTATGTGCACGAGTCCAAGGTGCCCGCTCTGATCGACGCGCTGGTGGCGCGGGTGAGTGCCGACGTCATCGGGGACGGACTGGCGGCCGAGGTGACTATGGGACCAGTGCACCGGCCCGCCGGGCGAGACCGCGTGGAGGCCATGCTGGCCGAGGCGCTGTCGCTGGGGGCTCGCGTGCACCGCCCGGCGCGTGTGCGCGAGGAGGACGCCGCCGCAGGCGGTTATTTGGTGTCGCCGGCCATCGTCGAAGGTGCGCCCGATCACGCCGAGATCGTGCGCGACGAGCCGTTCGCTCCCGCTGTGCCCGTGCTCGGGTACCGCGACCTCGACGAAGCCATCAGGCGAGCCAACGACAGCTCCTTCGGTCTGTGCGCGTCGATCTGGACCGGGGACGAAGCGCTGGCGGCCTCGGTGGTCGGCCAGCTCGAAGCCGGGACAGTGTTCGTCAACAACCACGGCACTTCGGCCATGGACTACCGCGCCCCGTTCGGTGGGTGGAAGCAATCGGGCTACGGACTCGAGCTCGGCCCCGAAGGCATGGTGGCCTTCACCCGTCCCAAGACCGTGCTGGCCTTCTCCTGACCGTTACACCTCCGCACTGTGACACTTCTGCACCGTGACACCTGAGGAAAGGTGACTCCATGCTCGACCTGTTGATCAAAGGCGGCACCGTGGTGGACGGGACCGGCGCACCGGGTCGCCGCGCCGACGTCGGTGTCGTGGGCGCCAAGGTGGTGGCCATCGGAGAGATCGATGACACCGCAGCCCGCACCATCGATGCCGATGGGCTGCTGGTGGCACCGGGGTTCGTCGATCTGCACACCCACTACGACGCCCAACTGTCGTGGGACCCCACGGCCAGCCCGTCTCCGCTGCACGGGGTGACCACCGTCATCGGTGGCAACTGCGGGTTCTCGCTGGCGCCATCAGGGCCCGATCACGCTGACTATCTCGCCCGCATGATGGCGCGCGTCGAAGGGATGCCGCTGACGGCGCTGAAATTCCTGGATTGGTCGTGGACATCCTTCGGCGACTGGCTCGGCCGTCTCGACGGCAAGGTAGGGGTGAACGCCGGCTTCTTGGTAGGGCACTCGGCCCTTCGGCGTTCGGTCATGGGCGACGAAGCAACCACTTCCGAGGCGTCCCCGTCGCAACTGGCGGCCATGGAGATGTTGCTGCACCAGTCCATCGAGCAAGGCGCCCTGGGGCTGTCGACGTCGCGTGCTCATACGCATAACGACGGTGCCGGTGTGCCGGTGCCGTCGCGCTCGGCCGGGCGCGCCGAGCTCGAAGCGCTGTGCCGGGCTATCGCCGACCATGACGGCACCACCTTGGAGCTCATTGTCCCGGGATGCCTCAACGGCTTCACCGAGGACGAGGTGGAGCTCATGACCACGCTGTCGCTGTTGGCCGACCGCCCCGTCAACTGGAACGTGCTCGGCGTCTCGGCGCGCGATCCCGAACGGGTCGAGCATCAACTCGCCGCGTCGACCTCTGCCGCCGAAAAGGGCGCCACCATCGTGGCTCTGACCTTGCCGCACACCATGAAGATCCGCCTCTCCTTCGAGTACGGCGCCATCCTCGACGGGCTGCCGGGCTGGCGCCCGCTGTTCGCGGTGCCCATCGACGAGCGCATCAAGATGCTGAAGGACCCCGAGCAACGACGCATGCTCCAAGAAGGGGCCCGTTCGCCCGAGGCCGGGATCCTCGGCGCGCTGGCCAACTGGAAGCACCTACGCATCGACGAGACCTTCAGCCCACAGAACAAGGCCTATGAGGGCCGGTCCATCGGCGAGATCGCCACCGAGACGAACCGCGAACCGTTCGACACCCTTCTTGACATCGTCATCGACGACGACCTGCGTACCGGCCTGCGTCCCCCCATCCCAGAGACGGAGGACGACTGGACGGCGCGGGCCAAGGTGTGGACGGACCCCCGTACCATCGTGGGCGGATCCGACGCCGGCGCGCACCTGGACACCATGTGCGGCGCCATCTATTCGACTTCGATGCTCGGCGATGGCGTACGCAAGCGCGGGCTGTTGTCGTGGGAAGAGGCCGTGCACCAGCTCACCGACGTACCCGCTCGTCTCTACGGCTTGCGCGGTAGGGGACGGCTGGCCGAGGGCTACTGGGCCGACGTGACAATCATCGATCCAGGTCGCGTGGGGCATGGGCCCGAACGCACCCGTGACGACCTTCCGGGTGGGGCGCCGCGCCTGTACGCCGAGGCCGATGGCATCGAGCACGTGCTTGTCAACGGCGCCGAGATCGTCACGGCCGGTTCCTTCACCGGTGCGCTACCCGGGGCCGTACTCCGCTCGGGCGCTGACACCGACACCGTGACGACAGCGCCGGGCTCGCCGGGCGCGTGAGCACGCCGGCGCCGGCGCCGACGGCCGGCACGCCCCGCACGGTCCGCGCCGCGGTGGTGCGCGAGGTGGGGGCGCCATTCGTCGTCGAGGACATCGAACTGGCCCCGTGTGGACCGCGCGACGTGCGCGTCCGTATGGCTGCCAGTGGTGTGTGTCACTCCGATCTGTCGATCCAACAGGGATCGATGCCGTTCATGTTCCCCACTGTCCTTGGACACGAGGGTGCGGGGATTGTCGCCGAAATCGGCGACGCCGTCACCAGAGTCGAGCCGGGTGATCACGTCGTGCTGACATGGATGCCGCCGTGCCGGACGTGCTTCTGGTGCTTGGCGGGCCAACCCATGTTGTGCGAGCCCGGCTTAGTCGAGGCGCTGAGCGGCGCCTATGCCACCGTCGACGGCCAGCAACTGGTGCGAGGGTTGGGCACGGCCACCTTCGGCGAGGAAACCCTCGTGCCCGAAGGCGAGGTCGTCCGTATCGACCCCTCAGTTCCCTTGGAACTTGCCGCGCTGGTGGGGTGTGCATTGTCCACGGGCGTCGGTGCCGTATGGCACACCGCCGGTGTGCGTCCTGGGTCGACGGTGGCGGTGGTCGGGTGCGGGGGCGTGGGTCTGGCCGTGGTGCAAGGAGCGCGGTTGGCGGGAGCGTCGGCCATCGTGGCGGTGGACACCGTGGCTGGCCGGCTGTCCATGGCCCAGTCCATGGGGGCCACGGCGATGGTGCACGCCGGGTCGAACGCCAGCGACGCGGCCGTGGCCGTGCGGGAGTTGTTCGACGGGCGAGGGGTCGACTACGCCTTTGAGGTGGTGGGTAAGGCGCAGACCATTCGATCCGCGTTCTCTATGGCTCGTCGCGGCGGCACCGTCGTGCTGGTGGGGGCGGGCTCACCCGAAGACGAGGTCACATTTTCGGCCTTCGAGCTCTTCGTCGACGCCAAGACGGTGCACGGCTGCGTTTACGGATCGACCGACCCCGATCGCGACTTTCCTGTGCTCGTTGACCTTGTCAAAAACGGCGCTATCGACGCCGCGGGCATGGTCACCAGGCGTATCGGCCTCGATGATCTGAACGACGCCTTCGCCGACATGGAGGCGGGCGTGGGGGCTCGTAGCGTCGTGGTCTTCGACGCGGCCGGGGCCTAAATGGCGGCGGTCATCGAGGCGGTCCAGGCCGTCGAGGTTGTCGATGCCGACGCTCATGTCGTCGAGGGCGCCGAGCTGCTCGCCGACATCTTCACGCGTTTCCCGGATCAGGTGACCGTCCGAGGTGATGGCGTGCTCGGCATCGTCATTGAAGGTCGCTCGTATCCCGATCCGGAGGGGCCAGGAGCCGGGTGCCCGGCCGACAAAGGGCTCACCGACGCCGCCGGCGCCTCGCCATCCACGGTCGACGGTGTGCTCGCCAATGCCGACACCGATGGACTTGACGAAATGGTGATGTTCCCGAGTTTCGCCCTGTGCGTGCCCACCATCGAGGACGTGGCCCTGGCATCGGCCATCGCCCGTATGTACAACACCTGGGTTGCCGACTTCTGCGCCCGAAGCGGCGGGCGACTGCACGCCGCAGCCGTCGTGCCCATCGAGTATCCCGACGAGGCTTTGGCGGTGATGACCGAAGCCAAGGAGCTCGGGCTCGTGTGCACGGTCATCCCTCCCGCCCTGAAGACGCGCAACCTCGATCACGCCGATCTCGACCGCTTCTATGCCGGTGCGGTGGAGATGGACATGGCGCTCGGGGTGCACGGCGCACCTGGGTTGCACATGCCCAAGATCGGCGTGGACCGTTTCACCAACTACGTCCAAGTCCATTGCGTGAGCTTCCCCTTCGACCAGATGACGGCCATGACGGCGTTGGTCAGCGGGGGAACCTTTGATCGCCATCCCGATTTGCGCGTGGCGTTGTTGGAGGCCGGTGCAGGGTGGCTGCCGTGGTTCGTCGAACGCCTGGGTGAGCACTACGAAGCCCGAGGCGACTGGGTCGCGGGTGGGTGGAAGCGTCACCCCGCGCAGTACATCGCGGCGGGCAACATCCTCGTGACGTGCGAGCCCGACGAGGCCATGCTGCCGTGTGTCGTGGATCAGCTCGGGGACCGCTGCGTGATGTTCGCCAGCGACTACCCCCACTGGGACGGGGAGTGGCCGCACGCCAGCGCCAAATGGCGTCGCCACGTCGAACAGACGTTGACCCTGTCGGCGGCGGCTCGCCTGTCGGCGGACAATGCCCGGGACTTTTACCGCTTGCCGGCCCGTTCGTCACCGCCGCCCTCAAACGCGTCGTAGCGTCGTCGTTCTATGGCTGAGCACGTTGCTATTCGCCCGGGGCTCTTCACCGTCGCCGATGCGCCGCGACTCATGGGGAGCCGGTGCCTTGTGTGTGGTCGTTCCCACTTCCCCTGCACCACCGTTTGTCCGTTTTGTGGCGAAGACGACGTGGAGGAGACCGAGCTGTCGTCCACGGGAACCTTGTGGGCATGGACGGGGGTGACGGCGGCCCCCCCGGGGTACCGGGGCACCGTCCCCTACGGCTTTGGGGTGGTGGAGCTGCCAGAAGGGCTGCGCGTCATCACCCGGCTCACCGAAGCCGATCCGTCGCAGTTGCATGCAGGCCAGCCCATGCATCTCGTCCTCGATGCGCTGCACGTCGACGACGATGGCAATCAGGTGGTCGGCTACGCCTTTGCCCCCGGTGGCGCGCCATGACGGCGGTAGAGATCGCCGGCGTGGGGATGCACCCGTTCGGGCGCTTCGACGGGGTCACCACCACCGACATGGGAGTGGTGGCGGTGCGAGCCGCCCTGGCGGAGGCCGGTATTGGCAAAGGTGGCTTTCAGGCGGCCTTCTGCGGTACCGCCTATGGGGGCGTGGCGTCGGGCCACAAGGTGTTGGGTGCGTTGGGCCTCACCGGGATGCCCATCGTCGACGTCGAAGCGGGCTGTGCCAGTGGAGGAGCGGCGCTCATGTTGGCGTCGGGCGCCATTGCGGCGGGGCAGTACGACACCGTGGTCGTCTTCGGGATCGAAAAGATGCCGAAGGGCATCATCCGGTCGTCGTTCTTCGAGCCGTGGCAGGAGGAATCCGGCCTGGCCGCCACCCCCGCCTACTTCGCGCTGCGCGCCCAGCGGCTCATGGCGACCTCGGGCGTGACCAAGGAGCACCTCGCTGCCGTGGTGGTGAAGAACCGGCGCCACGGAGTACTCAATCCCGATGCCATGTTCCGCTCCGAAGTCGATGCCGGTGCCGTATTGGCGTCGAGAGTGGTGTGCGAGCCGTTGCACCTGTGGATGCTGTGTTCGCCCAATGAAGGTGCCGCCGCGGTGGTGTTGCGCAAGGCCGGCACTGGTGCGGTCAGCGGCAGCCGGGTCGTGCGCCTGGCGTCGGCCACATTGCGCTCGCACATCGCCGGTCCCGTATTGAGCGAATCGACGCCCATGTGCGGCCTGGCTGATGACGACGTGCCGTCGGCCACGACGCTGGCGGCCACCGCTGCCTACGAAGAGTCCGGTATCGGACCCGGCGACCTAGACGTGGTTGAGTGCCAGGACACCGACGCGGCGCGAGAGCTGTTGTCGTATGAAGAGCTCGGACTGTGCAAGGCCGGGGAATCGGGCGACATGATCGAGCTCGGGATCACCAGCCGTACCGGCCGGCTTCCCGTCAACGTGAGCGGTGGGCTCCTGTCCAAAGGCGAGCCCCTGGGCGCCTCGGCCCTGGGTCAGGTGGTTGAACTCGTCCGCCAGCTCCGGGAAGAGGCGGGCCCTCGACAGGTGGCCGGCGCCCGGGTGGCCCTGGCGCACACCGTGGGGCGTGGCGCCAACGCCGGCGTGGTGATCCTGACTCGCTGATCCCGCTCGTACGTTCGCGCCGCTCGTGCGGCTCGTGCGGCAGCTGGGTCAACCCGTGTACCGGTGGTCGCCAGGCAGAGGTCGGACCGTGATGCCCGAAGCGGTGAGGAACTGTCGTATCTGGGAGGCGTGTTCGACGACGTGCAAAGGCAGCGCGCCGATAAGCACTCCGAACGGCGCTCCGTGCTTTCGATGAGGGGAGGGAACTGGGCGAGCGACTATCTCCTCAGTGAGGGCGTCAAGGGTGTGACCGACGCGGCCGTGGCACCACGCGACGTACCCAAGAAGCTCTGATTGGGTGAACACACGGTTGGGATAGGCATACGTATGGTCGTCGAACGGTGGTGGCGGTGCCCACGGCTCGAACTCGGCGGTCAGGTCGTAGTCAAGGCAAGACAGTGCGTGATACCCGAGGAACCAGGGAGCCGACCCGTGCAGTCCTCCGTGTGGCCCGGGACCGGTGGGTGCCTCGTCCGGCCACACGTCGGTCTGCCACAAATCTTCGGGACAGTCGGACAGGGCCGCTTCCATGAGACGTAAGGCCTCGTCGAAGTTGTGGGTCAGGCTCTGAACAAACGTGTTCGGCACACCGCCGGTATACCAGTGGCCCGGCCGCTTAGCGGCGGGGCATCTTGATGGCGCGATCGGCGATGATGTTCTTCTGCACCTCGGTGGTGCCAGCGCCGATCGATGTGAAGCGTTGCCACACGTAGTTGTGGCTCCAGTGCCCCTTGTCCACGGCGTCAGGACCACCGCGTGCCAATACGCCGCTGGAGCCGAGCACGTCCACGCCGAGCTCGGCGATGGTCTGTGACAGGTAGCTCCACTGCAACTTGGCCAAGGGAACCTCGGGCCAGTTCTTCTCGCCCTTCAAGATCTTCGACAGCGCCCGCGCATTGAGAAGCCGGGTGAGCTCGAGTTGCGTCCACAGGCGAGCGATGCGATCCCTGATGTCGGGATCGTCCAAAGCGTCGGGGTTCTGCTCGCGGGCGGTGCGAATGAGGTTGTCCAGCTCGATGCGCATCGACACCGACAGTCCGGCGGTGCCGACCCGTTCGTTGGCCAACGTGCCCATGGCTACGTTCCACCCCTGGTTCTCATCACCGAGGCGATAGGCAGCCGGCACGCGCGCTCCGTCGAAGACGACTTCGCAGAACAGCTCGCCTCCGGTGATGTCGCGGATCACGTTGACCTCGATGCCGGGGAGTTCCATGTCAACGATCAGCGCCGTGATGCCCTCGTGTTTGACGCCCCGCTCGATGGCGGTGGGGTCGGTGCGCACCAGGAACAGGCCCCACTTGGCCAGATGCGCGGTCGAGATCCAGATCTTGCTGCCGGTGACCACGTATTCGTCGCCGTCGAGAACCGCCTGGGTGCGCAGGTTGGCCAAGTCGGAGCCAGCCTCGGGCTCGGTGAAGCCCTGGCACCAGTGCACGTCCGCGTTCAAGATGCCCGGCAACCACATCTGCTGCTGCTCTTCGGTGCCCCAGCGCAGGATCATGGGGCCGATCTGCCAGATGCCGTTGGCGTTGTAGATGCCGGGCGTCTTGGCCCTGGCCATCTCCTCGGAGTAGATGACGTTCTGCATGACCGTCGCTTCGCGACCGCCCCACGACTTGGGCCAGTTGATCGCCGCCCACTGTCCCTGGTGGAGATGGCGCTGCCACGCCTGGCGGCGCAACATGGTGCGGCGGTCAGCGTTGTTCTCGTCGCCGATCTCGCCCGACGCCATGAACTCGGGGAGGTTGTCCTCGAGCCACGTGTGCAGCTCGAGGCGAAAGGCGTCGTCCTCAGGCGTGAAGGAAAAGTCCATCTTTTACGAACCCGATCCAGCGCGCGCCGCCAGCACCTCGGGATTGACAATGTGCTGCGGATGCGCACCGGCAAAGAGGCGGCACAGGTCGTCGGCGATGATCCGAGTGTGGTTCGCCTCGGTGTCGTAGGTGGCCCCACCGATGTGAGGAGTGAGCACCACGTTGGGAAACGTCGTCAACGGGTGGTCGGGGGCCAGGTGCTCGTGGACGAAGTGGTCGATGCCCGCCGCGGCCACCTTGCCCGACTCCAAGGCGGCAACCAAAGCGTCCCCGTCGTGGAGCTGGGCACGAGCGGAGTTGACGAAGACGACGCCGTCGCGCATCTTGGCGAATTCTTTGGTCCCGATCATGCCCGTGGTCTCGGGCGTCACCGGGGCGTGCATGGACACAACGTGGGAGACCTCGAGGAGCTCGTCGAGACTGACGGTGGGCTCGGGCGCATACGGGTCGTACGCCACCACCTTCATGCCCAGACCCTCCAGCCGCCAACGGGTGGCGCGGCCCACCGCACCGAGTCCGACCAAGCCGGCAGTGCGACCGGCGATCTGCCAACCGCGGAAGCGTTGGTAGGGGATGGTGCCGTCCTTGTAGATCCCATCGGCACGTACGTCGGCATCGGCACCGACCACGCCCCGGCTGGCGGCCAGCAACAAGGCCACCGTCATCTCGGCCACAGCATCGGCGTTGCGCCCCGGGGCGCGCAGCACCGGGATCCCGGCTGCCGTGGCTGCGGGTACATCGACGTTGTTGGGTTCCCCCCGGCAGCTGGCTACGGCGATCAAGCCGGGTAGCTCGAACACGGGTCCAGCGCACTGATCGGCTTCGACCACCAGCAGGGTGGCACCCTCGGCGACGGCGCGTTCGGCCAGCTGATCGGCGTTGTAGATGCGCAGGGGGGAGTGATCGATCCACGGATCGATGACCAGGTCGGCCAACTGCGACAGGAGCTCAAGACCCGGTCCCCTCACCGGAGCGGTGACGAGTGCCCGCGGGCGTGCTGGAACCATCGGGCCTCCCTTTGGCCATTGGCGGCGTGCGTCGTTCATAATGGCCGATTATGACGGCCGTGTCAGGTTCGGTGACCGTAGGGATCGACATCGGCACCACCTCGGTCAAGGCGACCGCCGTGGACGCGCAGGGCGAAATCCTGGCGCGGTCCCGGGTTCGCCACGACCTCGTGGTCCCGGCTCCTGATCTTTTGGAGCACGACGCCGCCCAGGCCTGGCGGCGTGGGCCGCAAAAGGCATTCGCCGAGGTCACCGCGGGTGGCCTCGATGTGGCCGGTGTCTGTGTCGCCGCCATGGTGCCCTCGATGACGGCGGTGGGTAAGCGCGGTGTGCCGTGCGCGCCCGGCCTTCTCTATGGCGATGCCCGCGGTCGTGCCTTTCTCGCCGACCCCGGGGGTCAGGCACCGGTGGCCACGGTGGAGACGACGCTGCGCGACGCCGAGGGGTTCTTGGGATGGGCCTCGCAGAACTGGCCCGAGGCGCGCGGCTACTGGCCG
The DNA here is from genome assembly GCA_963714125.1 of uncultured Acidimicrobiaceae bacterium. Lineage (GTDB taxonomy): Bacteria > Actinomycetota > Acidimicrobiia > Acidimicrobiales > UBA8190 > CAWCAW01. The sequence continues at coordinate 412,460 of OY970234.1, forward strand.
GCGCAGGCGGTGGCCGGCTTCGCCCTCGGCGGCGTTCCCGCTATCGACACGGCAGCGGCGATGTCACTAAGCACGCTGATGTCCGGAGCCACCTGGGACGCCGATGTGCTCAACCGCCTCGGGGTCAAGGGATCGCAGATGCCCACCATCGTGAACATGGGCGAAGCCGCCGGCGAAGTGACCGGCACCAACACCGTGCTCGCCGGAGGGTGTATCGACGCCCTGTGCGACCAGATCGTGTCGGGAGCCGACGAGGTGGGCGACGTGCTGGTGATCTGCGGAGCCACCTTGGTGGTGTGGGCGGTGACGGCCGACTGGCTCGAGGCGCCCGGTCTGTGGACGGTGCCACACACCGTTGCCGGTCGCATGCTCGTCGGCGGCCCCAGCAACGCCGGGGCGCTGTTCGTCGACTGGGCCCGGTCGCTCCTGCATGACGGGTTTCGGCGGGCGCCGGTAGCACCCCGGGGCCCAGGCCGCGCCGCGGGAACTCCTGCCGGGGCCGACCGGGGCCCTGAGCCGGTGCGCGGCGGAGACCCCTACCGGGTGCCGGTGTGGACCCCGTATCTCCGAGGCGAACGAGTCCCTTACCACGACACCTCGCTGCGGGCCGGGCTGCACGGCCTCGACATCACCCAAGACGCCGCCGCCATCGAGCGGGCCGCCTATGAGGCCAGCGGTTTCGTCGTCCGTCACATGCTCGATCGAGCCGGCATCGCCGGCAAGCGCATCGTGGCCACCGGCGGAGGCACGCGCATCACCCAGTGGATGCAAGGCATGGCGGACGCCACCGGCCTCCCCGTCGATGTCGTCGCCGTCCACGAGGGCGCCGCCCTCGGTGCCGCCTACCTGGCGCGTATGGCCGCCGGCCTCGAGGATTCCCTCGAAGGCTCGAGCCGTTGGGCCAAGCGCGGCCATCGCATCGAGCCGGATCCGGCGTGGACCGTGGCGGCCACCGAGCGCTACGCCCAGTTCTTGGCGTGCAGTCCCGGAGCTTGACCGGGGGTTGATCTGCAGGTTGGTGCCGTTCGTTTTCTCGCCGCCGTCTGCCATGCTGGGAGCGGAGGTGGAATGGTGAGCCCCAAGGATCGCCAGGGACCGGACGACGACGTGTCCCGTGATGAGGACGACTGGAACTTCCCGTTCGAGGCCGACCTCCACGCCATCGGCCCCGGCCTGCACGCCGCCCAGAACGCCTGGCTGTCACAGATCGATTCTCTGCGGGCGCCGGACCGCAAGACCCACGAGCTGATCCGCATGGTCTGCACAGTCATCCTCCGCAATCCCGCCGGGGTGAGGCGCCACGCCATGCTGGCCGCCGAAGTCGGTGCGACCTGGGAGGAGATCTCCGGAAGCATCGTCCTCACCGAGCCTGCCTTCGGGCTGCTTCTCGTGGTCGAAGCCCTGCCCTGGGCTCGCCAGGGATGGGAACGGGGCATGGCTGCGCAAGGCGAACGCAAACCCAACGGTAAAGGCGAAGGCAAAGCCAAAGGATCGAAGCCCCCGACTGAGGCCTGATCGACGTCTCCGCGGGAACGTCTACGTAGCGTCGACCGGAGGGTTCCCGCCACCGAACAGGGCCCGGTGCACCATCGTGGTCAGCGTGTCGAGGGCCGAGGCATCGATGGGCTCACCGGCAAACTGCCGGAGGTAGTGGAAGCGGTCGACCATGGCCACCACGGCCTCGGCGGCCGTATTGGGATCGATCCCCGGCACCGGTCCGGACTCGGCGATGCGGCGCGCCAAGGTGCTGGCCACGCCGCTGGACGCGGCCTGGGCTTGAGCGGTGAGCTCGGAATCGCTCATGAGCAGGTCCGTCCACGCGCTCAGCACCGGGGCGTAGCGCTGCCACGCCGTCGAGAAGCTCTTCATCCAGGTGCGCAGCTCGTGCCAGCCCTCGGGGCCGGGGTCCACGGGGCCCAGGGCGTCGTCGAGAGCCGACACCACCTCGGCGGCTTCTGATACCAGCGCCCGCAGCAGGTCCTCTTTGTTGGAGAAGTACAAATAGAAGGTGCCATGCGACGTGCGGGCCACCTTGACGATGTCGTCGACACGCGCCGCGTGGTAGCCGCGTTTGGCAAAGACCACCATGGCGGCGTCGAGCAGCTTGCGCATGGTTTTGCGGCCCTGGGAGCGCAGCGCCCGCTTGCTGGCCGGCTCGCCGGCGACAGCGGCGACAGATCGAGACGGCCGCGGAGACCGGGGCGCCCGAGCCGGTCGTGCTGAATCAGCGGTGGCAGCTGAGACAGCTGAGACAGTTGAGATCGGGGCCGTCACCTTGGCCGTGGTGGGGCCTGTACCGGCCGGTTCCATGCCAGCGGCATCGTAGCTGGGAGCCCCGGTCGTGGGCGTGGTCACCGACACATCACGACTCTGTCAGCCGCTCGAACGGGTGGGCTCGAAGGCCACCTTGATGGCGCCGCTGTCCTGCTGGCGCGACAGCACCTTCATGGCATCCCACCAGCCTTCGAGGGGGAACCGGTGGGTCAGCATGCCGGTCAGGTCGACCCGTCCGTCCACCACCAGGTCGAAGTAGTGGGCGATGGCATGCTGGCGCACGCCTTCGACCTCCTCGATCCCGAAGGCGTTCGATCCGGCCAGGCTGAGCTCCTTGAAGTACATGGGCGTCCACTCCCACCGCCCCGGCGTGGAGACCCCCGTCTGGACGAGGGTCCCTCGTTCGGCCAGCACCCGCACGCCCACCTCAAAGGTCTCGGGCCGGGCAATGGTGTCGTAGACCACGTCGATGTGGCCGGGCTTGGTCACCGGCAACCCGTCAAAGGGCGTGTGCAGTACTCCTCCGGACCACGCCGCCAGCTCCTCGACCACGCCCAAGCGCGGTTCGTGCGCGACGACCTTGGACGCCCCCATCTTGGTGACGAGCTCGGCTTGGGACACGAAACGCGCCACCACCGCTACCTCGACGTCGGGGTACAGGGCGCGCAAGGTGGCCACGCTGGTGACACCGAGGGCGCCGGCGCCGTAGACGACGGCCTTGCCTCCCGGCGGCGGGGGGTGATGGAGGATGGCGTGCATCGACACGGCAAAGGGGTCGGCCAGCACGGCCAGCTCGTTGGAAATCGAATCGGGCACGGGGATGAGCATGGAGTCGTGGGCGGCCAGGAGCTCGGCCCACGCGCCCGGTGCATCGGTGGCCACGCCCACGTGCACGCCAGGACCGAACGCACCTTTGGTGAAGCTCCAGCACAAGCTCAGGTCGCCGGCCTGACAGGCGGGACACAGCGGCTGCACACCGCGGGGTGCGCACGTGAGCCAGGGGTTGAGCACGACGCGCTGGCCCACCTCGACGCCGTGGGCCTGCGGTCCGAGCTGGAGAACTTCGGCCACCACCTCGTGGCCGGGGATGTGCGGGATGGAGGAGAAGGCCGACATGGGATTGTCGACGTCACCCTCACCGAAGTCTCCGAGCACCAGCTTGGAGTCCGATCCGCAGATGCCCGACAAGATGGGCTTGGTCACCACCCAGTCGGGTCGGATGATGGTGGCGTCGTCGACGGTGTGCAACCCAAAGGGAAGCGACGCCAACTTGGTCTCGAGCTCGTCGACCGGTTCCGGGCGCTTCTCGGCGCGGTCGGGTGCGGCACCAAAGACCAGTGCCTTCATGCCGAGCCGCCCACGAGCTTCTCGGCGCCTCCGGTGGTGGCCTCGCCGGCAAGGGCGGCCCGCTCGGCCAGCTGCATGCGGGTGAACTCCGCCATACCGCTCAGGAACGTGTCGATGTTCGAGGTCTTCATCTCCACCACCGCCTTCATGTCGGGGAGATAGTGCTCGAAGTTGTCTGACTCGATGGCATCGGCGATGCCCGCCGCGGTCTCGGGGGCGGGCGTGAGGGGCCCTTGGTACATGGGCGGGTCGTTGTCGGGCTGGTCCCACAGCTCGGAATCGATGGTCCCCGGAAGGATGAGCCGCACCTTGACCCCGGTGCCGTCGAGGTCGACAGCCATGCCTTCGCTCCACCCGCACAAGGCGAATTTGGAGGCGGAGTAGCCGACCTCGGTGGTGACGCCGAAACGTCCCGCCACACTGGACACGTTGACGATGGTGCCCTGACCTCGTTCGATCATGCGGGGGAGAATTGCGAGGGTCATGCTGACGGGCGACAGGAAGTTGATGTTCATGACGCGCTCGACATCGTCGACGCTGAGCCCGGTCACCAGGCGGCGCATGGGCACGCCGGCGTTGTTGACGAGCACGTCGATGTGACCGAAGGCCTCCCAGGCCGTACGGGCCACGTCGGCGGCGGTCTCGAGATCGGACAGGTCGGCTGCCCACATGCGTGCCCCGGGCGTTTTGGCCTCGCAGTCGGCGAGGACTTCGGCCAGACGCGCCTCGCGGCGGGCCACGATGCCAACTTTCATGCCCCGCTGGGCGAGTTCGCGCGCCACCGCGGCGCCGATGCCCGACGAAGCCCCCGTCACCAGGGCGACGCCGCCCTTCACCGATGCCTTGTCGCTCATGTCGCTGACTCCGTTTCTCGGGCGCACTCTGTGGCGCGGTCTCTCACACGATTCCTTGGTGGCGAAGCTCGTCCAACTCGGCGGGGGTCAGACCCGCCATGGTGCACCACACCTCGTTATTGTCGGCTCCGAGCAGCGGCGCTCCGGTGGGCACCGGTTGCTCTTCACCCACCAGGCGCGGATACGGCGCTTGCTGGGCCAGCGCGCCCACGACCGGATCCGCCACCGACACCAGGTCGCCACGCGCGGCGAAATGCGGGTCGGAGGCGATGTCCACGGCGCTGTAGGCGCTGGCCACGGGGACGTCATAGGCGACGCAAACGCGCTCGACGTCCTCGGCGGTGCGAGCCGATGTCCACGCGGCGACTTCGGCATTGATGGTGTCGCCGTGTCGGGCCCGGTCGGCCAACGTGGTGAAGCGAGGGTCGTCGAGCAGCTCGGGACGCTCCATGGCCCGGCACAGACGCGCGAAGTTGGCGTCCGAGCCGGCTACCACGCACACGAAGCGCCCGTCGGCGGTGGGGTAGTTGTCGAGGGGGGCGGAGTTGGCGAGGCGATTGCCCTCACGGCTGCGGACGGTGCCGAGGCGGTCGTAGGCGGCCACCGTCCACTCGAGAATGCGCAGGACCGATCCGTACAGCGACGCGTCGATCACCGCTCCCACACCGGTGCCCTTTTTGTCGGGGCCGCCGGCGTCGCGGCGATACAAGGCGGCCAAGGCCGCCTCGGCCGAGAACACGCCCGTCAGATAGTCGGACACGGTGATGCCGGGGCGCACCGGCGGGCGATCAGCCTCGCCGGTGAGATGCAGCAGGCCGCCGTAGGCCACGCCGAGTCGATCGAGCCCAGGGCGCTGCGAATAGGGGCCGTCTTGTCCGAAGGCGCTAATGCGCACCATGACCGTGCGGGGGTCGAGGTCGGCGGGTCCGAGCGACCACTTCTCGAGGGTTCCGGGGCGGAAGTTCTCGCACACCACGTCGGCGGTGGCGGCCAAGCGGCGAAACAGCTCCTGGCCTTGGGGGGTGTGCAGATCGCAGGTGGCGCTCTTTCGGCCGCGCCCCTCGGTGGCCCAGAACAAGGAGTAGTCGTCGACGAAAGGCCCGATGGTGCGCATGAAGTCGCCGGATCCGGGTTGCTCGACCTTGACGACTTGGGCGCCCCATTCACCTAAGAGGCCGGCGCAAAAGGGCGCGCCGATGCGGGTGCCCACATCGATGACGCGCAGCCCCTCGAGCGGTTGAGCCACAGCGGTGGCGTCAGCTCTCGCCGTCAGTGGTGGCCGCGTCCGCAGGAGCGTCGCCGCGATCACGCGCCGCGAAGACCTCCTTCATGGAACCCATCTGCTTGCGTTCCTCCAGCGCGTTGAGGGCGGTGGCGGTGTTGTGCACCCACTGATGCGCCATGAAGTGGAACTTCCACGACGCCTCTTTGCCCATGAGCTCGCCGACGTGATTCACCGACGCCTTCACCACCTGGGCGGTGATGGGAGGAACGAGCGCCACCCGCTTGGCCAGCTCCAGGCTTCTGTTTTTGAGGTCCGCCAGCGGCACGACCTTGTTGACCAGGCCCAGCCGCCACGCTTCTTGCGCGTCGAGTTCTTCACCGGCGAGGAGAAATTCTTTGGCGGCGCGTATACCGAGCTCCCACGGTTCGACCAGTAGCTCCACCGCCGCACCCGACATGCGGAGCACCGGATTGGAGAACAGCGCGTTGTCGGCGGCCACGATGAGATCGCACATGGCCGCCAGCATCAATCCGCCGGCGATGCACTTGCCTTGCACCGCCGCGATGGTGGGCTTGCGGAAGTCGTGGATTTTGCGGCACCGCTCCACGTACATGATCTGCTCGTGACGGAGTTTCCCCTCAGGAGTCTCACGGAGCCGACGCCAGTGATCGTCGTGATCGGACCCGACCAGCTCCTTGAGATCATGTCCGGCGCTGAAGTGCTTGCCCGCGCCGGCCAGCACGACCACGCGCACATCATCATCGGCGTCGGCGCGGTCGAAGCACGCGTCCACGGCATCGATGAGGGCGCTGTTCTGGGCGTTGGCCGCCTCAGGCCGGTTCATGGTGATGATGGCCACGGCACCGTCTGTCTCGTAGAGCACAACCGCTGCGGTGTCAGCCACGACCAGCCTCCTTCGCTGCCGGTTCGCGCGGCAGACCGAGCACTCGTTCGCCGATCACGTTGCGCTGGATCTCATTGGTCCCGGCGAAGATCGACGCCGCTTGATAGTAGAGCCACGACCGCTGCCACGACCCGTCCCCGGGGTTGTCCGACGCGCCTCGCCACAACGGTGCGGCGGGGCCCAACACGTCCATGGCCAGTTCGTGCAGGCGCTTGGACATCTCACTCCAGTACAGCTTCAAAATGCTTCCCTCAGGGCCCGGTTCGAGGCCACGCTCGAGGCGCGTCAGCGATCGCCAGTTGTGCAATTGGAAGAGCCGAACCTCGAGGTACGCCTGGGCCAACCGGCGCGCCAAGCGCTCGTCGTCGAACGCGCCTGATGAGGCCGCCAAGCGCAGGAGCTCCTCCATGTGCTGGATGTGAATGACGAGCTGCCGGGGATTGACGCCACGCTCGTGGGACAGCGTGGAGCCCGCCACTCGCCAACCTTCACCCGCCTCACCGACGAGTTGATCATCGGCGACGTACACCTCAACGAGCTCCACTTCGTTGAACTCGGCCTCGTCAGTGAGCTGCACGAGAGGGTGAACGGTCACGCCCTCGGTGTGCATGTCGATGACGAAGAAGGACAGGCCCTTGTGCTTGGGGGCGTCCGGGTCGCTGCGGGCCAGGCACACACCGAAGTCGGCGAACTGGGCGTAGGAGGTCCACACCTTGCGCCCCGTCAGCACCCACCCACCCGCGCTGCGATGGGCCACGGTGCGCACCGAGGCGAGATCGCTGCCGGCGTCGGGCTCGCTAAAGAGCTGGCACCACAGGGCCTGGGCCGGGAGGATGCCCGGCAGCCACCGGGCCTTTTGGTCGTCGGTGCCGTGGGCGAGCAGCGTGGGCCCGGCCAGGTTGATGCCGATCCGCCCCACCAGCTCGGGCGCTCGAGCCCGGGCCAGCTCCTCTTGAACTACGAAGTTCTCGCCGGGGCCGAGACCACGACCTCCGTAGGCGACGGGCCACGTCACCCCCACCCAACCGGCCTCGGCCAGGTCGTGCTGCCAGCGCCGGCCGAAGGCCACTTCCTCGGCCAGATCCTCGAAGCGCGGCGGGAGCCCCCGGCCGTACTCCCAGGGCAGATGGGCGCGCAGCCACTGGCGGATTTCGTCGCGGAGTCGTTCCTGGTCAGGCGTGGTCGTGAGGTCCATGGGGCCGCCGCCAAGCATGACACAGCCGTCAGACTCGATCCCAGGGCCACCAGTAGCATCGGGCCGATGGACTTCGAGCTTTCCGATGACCAGGTGGCCCTGCGTGAGGCGGCCGCGGCGCTGCTCGACGGCGAGTCGCCCACGACCCGGGTTCGCCAGGTCATGGCCACCGACGGCCATCTGGACAGGGAGCTGTGGGCGGCCATGGCTGACCAGGGATGGCTGGCCATCGAAGACACTGGTGACGAGGGCCTGGGTCTGGGGTTGGTCGAGATCGCCGTGCTGTGTGAGGAGCTTGGTCGCCACGTTGCGCCCGTACCTTTTCTCGGGACGGTGCTGGTCCGGGGGGCGTTGGTTGATGCCGGCGGTGCCGCTGGGGCCGACCTGGGGGGGACTGACGTCTCGACCTGGACGCAGCGCCTCGGCACGGGCGAAGCGGTAGGGGCGCTGGCGTGGTCCCGGCGGGCGGGGCAGGTGCGCGCCGCTCGGGCCGGGAGTGGGCAGTGGCGTCTCACTGGTCGCGCCGACCCTGTCGTGTACGGGCCTGCCGCCGACGTGGTGGTGGTGTGGGCCGCCGATGACGGCTCCGGCGGGGGCGGCCTCTTCGCCGTGGCGCAGCCGGCCGGGGCGCGCCCGACGCCCGAGTCGGCCATGGACCGGACCCGCAGCCTGGCGTGGCTGGACTTCGCTGATCAGCCCGCCGTTCGCCTCGGTGGTGGTGACGCCGCTGAGCACCTCCTCGACCGGGCCGCCACCGTGGTGGGCGCCGAAATGCTCGGTGCCGCCCAACGCGTGCTCGAGATGACCGTCGAATACGCCAAAGACCGCGTGCAATTCGGTCGGCCCATCGGCTCCTTCCAGGCCGTGAAGCACCGGTGCGCTGACATGCTCGTCGACGTCGAAGGCATGCGATCGAGTGCGTATTACGCGGCCTGGGCCGTGGGCGCGGGTGACGCCGAAGCGCACTCGGCGGCGTCGGCGGCCAAGGTGTGGTGCTCCGATGCGGCCCGGCGCGTCATGGGCTCAGGTCTGCAGGTCCACGGTGGCATCGGCTTCACGTGGGAGCACGACCTGCATCTGTACTTGAAGCGGTCGGAGCTCGATCAGGTGAGCTTCGGGGACGCCACCTTCCACCGCGATCGTCTTGTGTCGATCCTTCGACCCCGCGCCGAGGCCGCTTCCCCGGTGCTGTGAGCCGCTTTGTCGTCTACGGGGCGGGCGCCATCGGCGGCGTGATCGGCTTCCGCCTCTTCGCCAGCGGCAACGACGTGACCCTCATCGCCCGCGGCGCGCACTACGACGCCCTTGCCCGTCAGGGCCTGTGTCTGCAGACCCCGGAGTCTTCGACGGTGCTCCCGATACCGGTCGTCAGTGATCCGGGTGCGCTGTCCTTCGAGGCCGACGATGTCGTGGTTTTGGCCATGAAGTCCCAAGACACCGCGGCCGCGCTTGATGCGCTGCGGTCGGCCGGGCCCGGGCCTGAGGTGTGCGTCGTCTTGGCGCAAAACGGCGTCGACAACGAACGCATGGCCTTGCGGCGCTTCGGCGAGGTGTACGGCGTGTGCGTGATGATGCCGGCTGCCCATCTCGAACCCGGGGTGGTGCAGGCGTCGTCGGTACCGGTCCCCGGCATTCTCGATGTGGGGCGGGTTCCGTCGGGTGCGGGGTCGGCGGCGGCCGGTCAACCGGGGCCGGATCGGGCGGCCGAGATTGCCGGCGTATTCGCGGCGGCCGGGTTCAGCGCTCGTGCGCTCGACGACATCATGCGCTGGAAGTACGCCAAGCTCATCATGAATCTCGGCAACGCGGTCGAAGCCCTGTGCGGACCCGAAGCGCGCGGCAGTGAGATCTCTCGCTTGGCCCGCGTCGAAGGCATGGCCGTGCTCGACTCGGCCGGCATCGATCACGTCGGCGACGCCGAGTACGCCATCCGCCGAGGCAACTTGATCACGCCGCAGCCCATCGGCGATGCGCCCCGTCCCGGGGACTCGTCGTGGCAGAGCCTGGCCCGCGGGACCGGGTCCATCGAGGCCGACTACCTGAACGGGGAGATCGTGTTGCTGGGGCGGCTGGGGGGCGTGCCGACACCGGTCAACGCGCTTTTGCAGCGCCAGGCCAATGCCACGGCTGCCGAGAAACGGCCCCCGGGGACGCGTCGAGCCGAGGAGTTGCTCGCTCTGGTGGCGAGCTAATGGACTGTCGGGGAGAACTTCTGATGCGCAGCGTGACCTATTCGATGGGCGTCTCCTTGGACGGCTACATCGTCGGGCCGGATGGCACCTTTGGCTGGACGGAGCCCAACGACGAGGAGTTTCGGTTCGTCACCGACGCGATGCGAAACGTCGGCGTCCTCCTGTTGGGACGTCGGCTGTACGAGACGATGGTGTACTGGGAAGCCGACGACCGTGATCCGCCGTTCGACGATGCCGAGCTCGAGTGGGCCTCCGTTTGGAAGCCGATTCCAAAGGTGGTGTTCTCCACCACGCTGTCGACGGTGCAGGGCAATGCCCGCCTCGCCGTCGGCGACCTGGCGCAGGAGATCGAGCGGTCGAGAGCCGAGCCGGGGGAGGGCGACATCGCCATTGGTGGCGCCGCTCTCGCTGCCGACGTGGCAGCGTTGGATCTGATCGACGAGTACCAGGTCAGGGTGTACCCGGTGCTGGTTGGTGGTGGTACGCCCTTCTTTGCCCGCCACGAGCGCCGGGTGGATCTCGAACTCGTCGAAACCCGCACCTTCACTTCGGGAGTCCTCTACCTCCGCTATCGCGTGGCGCGCTAGGCGGAGGCGGAGGCGGAGGCGGAGGCGGAGGGGGAGCGGGAGCGGGCGTTAGGGGGCGGACCCGAGTTCGGCCGCCATCTTGCGCAGGGTGGCCTTGTCCGGTTTTCCGGCCGCCAACGTCGGCACGGCATCGAGGCGAACCACGTACTCCGGTGTCTTGAACCGGGTCACGCCGCGCTCAGCGAACCAGGCGCGGCACATGGCGAGATCGAACGGCGCCGAGGACTCGACGAAGGCGGCCACGCGCTCACCCACCGCCGCATCGGGCACTGCCACCGCTACGGCCAGACGAATATCGGGATGGGCCTCCAGGGCGGCTTCGACCTCCGACGCGGAGATGTTTTCGCCGGCGCGAATGATGGTGTCAGACATCCGGCCCATGACGCGCAGCCAGCCCTCGTCATCGACGGTGCCCAGGTCCCCGGTGCGGAACCAGCCCCCGGGCCGGGCGATCACGCTGGCGGTCAGCACGGGATCGGCGTAGCCGACGAACATCTCCGGGCCCCGTAACCACAGCTCGCCGGTCTCGCCAGATGGGAGCCGGGTGCCGGCGACGGGGTCACGGACCTCGAGCTCCACCTCGCCCACGGCGCGGCCGTCGGTGTCGCGGGCGCGCTCGACGCTGTCGTGCGGCCCCGACGTGGTGACGGTGGGGGCTTCGCTCGAGCCGTAGGTGCGCTTGACCCGGCACCCGAAGGCCTCGGCGGTGGCGGTGACGAAGGCTGGGCTGACCGACGCCCCGCCCGTCGACACCAGGCGCAGGCTGGTCACGGCGGCGGGCGAAAAGGCTGACGACGACGCCATCTGGGAGAAGAACACCGGCGGCGCCCCCATGAACGAGACCCGTTCCTCGGCGATGCGGCGCAGGCCCTCATCGGGGTCCCAGGCCGACATGATGACCGACGGGATCCCGGCGGCGGCGGGGAGAAGTACGCCGTTGAGCAGGCCCGATACATGGGCGAGGGGTGCGGGCATGAGCACGGCGTCGCGGCGGTCGAGGCCGTGGACCTGGGTCATGAGCGCGGCTTTGTAGCCAAGGGCCCGGTGGGTATGGAGGATGGCTTTGGGCATTCCCGTGGACCCGGAGCTGAACAGGGCCACGGCCAGGTCGGTCGGCTTCACCCGGCTAGTGGCGTCGTCGGCCGGCACCGCCGGACCGGCAGCCAGGAGCTCGATGACCGCGGCCGGGGAGGGGACGTCGTCGGTCGATACCAACGCCATGGGCTGATCGGCGGCCGGCATGCCGGCGCACGAGATGATGATGAGCGGTTCAACCTGCCCCAAGGCGGCGGCCACCTCGGCCGACCCCAGCCGATGATGCAGCGGCGCTGCGATGGCCCCCAGCCGCCAGCACGCCCGGTATAGGAGCACCGGGGCCACGCTGTTGGGAAGCTGCCATGCCACCACCGATCCTCGCCGCACACCGGAGGCCCGCAGCCGTCCGGCCAGGATGGCGACGTGGCTCTCTACGGCGCCGGCGTCGAGGCGGCACATCCCGTCGAACAGCTCGATGCGTGACCCCGGTGCCGTCGCCGCCGCACTAAAGGTGCCGTCCAGAGCGCCGCGTTCCCAGGGCCCGCCGGGGCGCCGGTAATGCGGGGCCCGCGCCTGGCGGTAGGTGGCGCGCAACGTCGGTGACATGCGGCAACGCTACCGCTGAGCCCGTTCACGTAACCTGACGCCGTGGTCAGAGAAGTCGGCGGATCTGGAGCCCGTACGCACGTCGTCGCCCCGCCTGACGTGGTGCAGCGGGTGGCCGAGGCCCCCGCCCCGGGGCAGGCGCCCTTGCCGGCCGCCAATGTGGCCGCCCTGCTGCGGCGCAACGGCACCGAGGAGCAGTACGCGGCGCGGCCGGCGGTGCGCTTCGGGAACGAGATCTTCACCCACGCCGAGCTCCTGGCCGAGGCCACCGCCCTGGCGGCCTTGTTTCGCTCCCGGCTGGACCCGTCGCGCCCTCCTCATATCGCCGTACTGCTCGACAACACCCCCGACTATGTGTTTGCCCTGGCTGCGGTGGGCTTGTTCGGGGGCGCGCTGGTGGGCCTCAACCACACCCGCCGCGACGAGCACCTGACACGCGACATCACCTTTACGGACTGCCAGATGGTGATCACCGAGCCGCGCCATCAAGATCTGCTGGAGCCCTTGCTCTCCGATCTGGATCTCCCCGGCGGCGTGGTCGTCACCAGCCGCTTCGCCGATAGCGACGACCCGCCGCAACGCCTGGGCGAGTCGTTGGAGGACGCCCTGGCCGCCGTGCCCGCCGCCGACCTGGACGCCGCCGGCGGGGCGCGCGGCGCCGATCCCGACGTGGACGCGCTGTGGGCGCTGGTGTTCACGTCCGGCACGTCGGCCGCTCCCAAAGCGGTGCGCTGCACCCAGCGCCGCCTGCTCACCACCGGCAACCGCATGACCATGATCCTCGGCGTGGGTCCCGACGACGTGGGCTACCTGGCCATGCCCCTGTTCCACTCCAACTCGCTGATGGTGGGGTTGGCGCCGGCCTTGGTGGCCGGAGCCTCGGTCGGTTTGGCCCGCAAGTTCAGCGCGTCGAGGTTTTTGGACGACGTCCGGCGCTACGGAGCCACATGGTTCAACTACACCGGCAAACCACTGGCCTACCTTCTCGCCACACCCCCTCGACCTGACGACGCCGACAACCCGTTGAAGCTCGCCTACGGCAACGAGGGGTCGCCGCAGGTGGTCGAAGCGGTGGCGCAGCGCTTTGGCGTCGCCGTGGTCGACGTATTCGGTTCGACCGAGGGCGCCATCGCGCTCGACAGATCTGGTGGTCCACCTCGGGGGTCGGTGGGCAAGCTGCGTGAAGGCGTCAAGATCGTGGACGCCGACGGCCACGACATGGCGCCGGCCGAGTTCGACGCCGACGGGCGGCTCGTCAACGCCGAGCAATGCGTGGGCGAGATCGTCAACACCACCGGCGTGGGACCGTTCGAGGGGTACTACAAGAACGACGCGGCGATGGCACTGACCACGCGCAAGGGTTGGTACTGGAGCGGCGATCTCGGTTACCGCGACGCCGATGGGTGGGTGTATTTCGCCGGTCGCACGTCGGACTGGCTGCGCGTCGACGGGGAGAACTTCCCCGCCGCCCCTATTGAGGCCATCGTCTCCCGGTACGCCGATGTCATGGTGGCCTCGGTCTACGGGGTGCCCGACGTCGACTCCGGTGACCAGGTCATGGCGGCGCTGGTGCTCGTTGATGGGGCGACGTTTGATGCCACTGCCTTCGCGGCGTGGCTCGATGCCCAACCCGACCTGAGCCCCAAGTGGCGTCCTCGCTACATCCGGCTGTCCGAGCAGCTCCCCACCACGCCCACCAACAAGGTCCTGGTGCGCACGTTGGTGCACGAGAAGTTCCGGGCCGATCGGGTCCACGGCGACGCGGTGTTGGTGCGCGAACGCGGGTCCGATACCTACACAGCGTTCGGCGATGCGGAAGAAGAAGGTCTGCACAAGGCGTTTGAAGCAAGCGGCCGCCACACCGCTTGGGACTTGTAGGCGGGCGGCTCGGCGCGTGGACCTGTCGCTGACAGAAGAAGAAGGGCAGTTCGCCACGGAGGTGCGCTCGTGGCTGGACGCACACGTGGAGCCGGCGCCCGATACCGACGACCTCGACGAGCAGGTGGCGTGGGGGCGCGATTGGCAAGCGCAGCTGGCCGCGGCGGGGTGGGTGGGGCTGGACTGGCCGGCGCAGTACGGCGGGCGCGGCGCCTCGCCCATCGAGATCGCCATCTTCAACGCCGAGTACGCCCGCAGCGGCGCCGCCCAACTCGTCAACCGCGTCGGGATCAACCTGGCCGGCCCCACCTTGCTGGCGCACGGCACCACGGAGCAGTGCGCGCGCTATCTGCCCAGCATCTCGTCGGCGCAGGAGATCTGGTGCCAGCTGTTCTCCGAACCCGGGGCCGGATCGGATCTGGCGGGACTGTCGACGCGCGCCGAGCGCGATGGCGACGGCTGGCGCATCACCGGACAGAAGGTATGGACCTCCTACGCGCAGTACGCCCGCTGGGGGATGTGCCTGGCGCGCAGCGTGCCTGATTCAACGGGCGCCCGAGGCTTGTCGCTGATGATCGTGGACATGCAGGCGCCGGGGATTGACATTCGCCCGCTGGTGCAGATCACCGGTGACGCCGAGTTCAACGAGGTGTTCCTCGACGGGGCCTTCGTCCCCGCCGACCGGGTCGTCGGCCCCCTGGGCGACGGCTGGAAGGTGGCCTCCACCACCCTGGCCCACGAGCGCGGCACCAACTTCCCTTTCAAGGAGGAAGTGGTCCATGAGGGATATCTGTCGAAGCTCTTTGCGCTGGCCGCCGCCAATGGCCGCCTCGATGACCCCGTTGTGGCTGACGCCCTGGCCGACGCCTACGTGGCACTGGTCGTTTTGCGGACGCACAACTGGCGCACCATGTCGAAGCTGGCCCGCGGCGAGAGCCCGGGACCGGAGTCGAGTTGGGTGAAACTCACCTGGTCCGACATGACGCAACATATGTCGGAAGCGGCGCTGTCGGTGGTAGGACCGTCGGCCCCCTTGTGGGGTCAGTGGCAGCGTCAGTGGTTGTGGAGCAAGTCCGCCAGCATCGCGGGGGGAACCTCCGAAGTACAACGCAATGTCATAGGGGAACGCATCTTGGGGCTTCCCCGCGAGAGCAGGGGGTAACGTGCCCGTCCACTACGAGCTCGGCGATGACCATGTGGTGTGGATCACCATCGACCGCATCCACGCCATGAACAGCTTGGATATGGATCATTTCGCGCAGCTGCGCCGCGCCTGGGATCGCTTTGGTGAAGACGAGGAAGCGTGGGTGGCCATCATCACCGGCGTGGGCAACGCCTTTTGCACCGGAGCCGACCTGAAGACGTACATCCCCGAGATCACCAAGCTGCAGCGGGAGATCTCCACCAGTCAGGTCGAGGAGATCGACGGCTATCGCATCGACGACGGCGTCAAGGCCGTGCTGCGGGGGTCGAAGTTGTACAAGCCCATCGTGGCCGCCGTGAACGGCGCTTGTGTGGCCGGCGGCATGGAGATGCTGGGGGGCTGCGATCTGCGCGTGGCCACGCCCGAGGCGTACTTCGGCGTCATGGAGCCCAAGCGCGGCCTGTTCGCCGGAGGCGGCACCACCGTGCGCCTGCCTCGCCAGGTGGCGTTCCCGGCCGCCATGGAATTCCTGTTGTGCGCGGACCGGGTTCCGGCCGCCCAGGCCTTGGCCTTTGGACTGCTCAATGCCGTCGTCCCTGCCGAGGAGCTGCGGGACAAGGCCATTGAGTATGCGCATCGGATCACGGCCAACGGGCCCCTGGCAGTGCGCAAGACCAAGGAAAGTGTCTTGCGCGGCCTAGCCGTGGACATGAAAGAGGCGTACCGGATCGAGTCGTCCATCGCCACCGAGGTCTTCTCGAGCGAGGACGCCAAAGAAGGACCGGCCGCCTTCGCCGAGAAGCGGCCGCCGCGCTGGACGGGTCGATAGCGGCGTTTGTTCGTGGACAAGCGCGTATCGCTGCAAGAGGCTGTCGAGCGGAACGTCCGTCCCGGCGACACCATCTGCGTGTTGTGCGGCCACAGCCGGTGGACGGCGGCGGCGCGCGAGGTGGTGCGCCAGCATTGGGGCACCGACGCCGGCTTCACCTTGGCCATGGTGAGCTTGAGCTCGCTCGGTGCTTTGTTCTTCGCGGGCGGCTTGGTGCGGCGGGTGGTGACGACGTACTCGGGCGACATCTTCCCCACCATGACGCCCAATCCGGTATTCCAACGCGCCTACGAGTCGGGCGCGGTGGAGGTGGAGCACTGGTCCATCCTCACCTACTCCCAACGCCTCGAAGCGGCCGCTCGGGGGCTGCCGGCGGTGGTGACGGGATCGCTGCAGGGGTCGTCCATGGCATCCAACGACGCCTTTACCGTGGCCGAGACGGAGTTCGGCTCGGTCGGGCTCCTGGCGCCGCTCGTTCCCGATGTGACGTTGGTGCATGCGGCGGTGGCCGACATCCATGGCAACGTGGCCATGTCCGAGCCCCTTTTGGAAGGGCCGTGGGCGGCGTGGGCGGCACGGCGCGGCGTCATCGCCACCGTAGAGGCTGTCGTCGACGACCTCGAGGGATACGGGACGCGCGTGAAGATCCCCGCCCACCGGGTGCTGGCCGTGGTGGAGGCGCCGTTCGGCGCTCATCCCGGCGGTGTCTTCGCGCCGGGGCTGCCCGTTGGGTCGTATGGCGAGGACATTCCCTTTTGGAGTGAGGCGCGCGCCGCCACTCGCGGCGATTTCGACGCCTGGGTGCGGCACTGGGTGCTCGAGCCGGCCACCCATGAGGAGTACCTCCGGCGCGTGGGGCCCGAGCGCCTCGAATGGTTGCGATCGAGAACGGTGCGCGACTCCTGGCACGCCGATGCTGAGGCCCATCCCGTCGACGCCGATGAGCCCATTAGCGCGTGGGAGCGCGCCGCCGCCTATGCGGTGCGCGAAGTGGAATCGGCCGTGCACGAGCGGCGGGCCGACGCCGTTTTAGCGGGGGCGGGGGTGGCCAACCTGGCGGCGTGGGTGGCCGTCGACCGGGCCCGCGCTGGGGGCAGCGCCGTGGAGCTCACCGCCGAGCTCGGCATGTTCGGTTACCGCCCCACGCCCGCCGATCCGTACATCTTCAACCACCGCGTGTTCCCGTCGACGGCGATGTTGTCAGATACCTCGACCGTGCTCGGCATGGTGGTGGGGGGACCAGGGACGCGCACCATTGCCTGTCTGGGAGCGGCCCAAGTCGACCGCCACGGCAATCTCAACTCCACGCTGATTCCCGGCGGGTCGTTTTTGGTGGGGTCGGGAGGAGCCAACGATGTGGCCAGCCGGGCCGAGAGCTGTGTCGTGGTGGCACTGGCGCGTCCCGAACGCCTGGTGGCCGATGTCGGGTTCATCACCAGCCCGGGCGCCAACGTAGACGCCGTCGTCACCGACCGGGGCATTCTGCGTCGCATCGACGGCACCCTTCGACTGGTAGCGGTACCGGGGGCTGCGGCCTCAGCGGGGGTGGTTACCGCTGAGTCACTGGACCAGCGTGTTCGCGATTTCTCACAGGCGTGTGGCTGGGATGTCGAACCTGTGCGCAATGTCGAGGAGCTCGAGCCCGTCACCATCGACGAGGTGCTGGCTCTCCGTCGCTATGACCCGGAACGTCTGTTCCTGTCGTGACGTTCCCACCGGGGAATTGGGCCGCCATTGCGTCCATCTCCGTAAGCCGTCGTAGATACGACGTAGTAGGGGATCGTGCGACTGCTGCACAAAAGTGCAGCATCTTGGTGGGCGGGGCTGTCGACGAGTCGCTCATGAGCACCGTCCGTGTTGTCGAGGGCGTACTCGGTGACGCGACGACATCGTCGTCTCCGCTGATTTCTGGCCAATCTCGCAGGCAATATGCCGCAAGAGCGGGCTACAGTGATCGAAGCACTAGCTGACGTGGACGTCAGGCCTTGGGCGTGGCTGTCGGGCTGGTGAATGTTCTGTGAAGGCATCCCGCCGGGCGGTTGGGGACCTGCTCGGTGGCATGCGTGGAGAGGGGGGTCCATGCGGCCAGGTCGCTCACGTGGTGATGGTCAAGTAGGTCGCGCCCGGAGGTCGTCATCGACTCGGGCCGGCGTTCCTGTCGCCATGGCTGTCGTCTTGTGCGTGGCACTGGGCGCCGCGGCGTGCGGCGGCAACGCCAAGGCCCTCGTGAGCACCGGGGGAACGGGCGATCCTGGCGTGACGAACACGTCGATCACGGTGGGAAGCATCGCCGATATCACGGGACCTCTGTCGTCGGACTTCGCCCCCATCACCGCTGGTGTCAAGGCTTACTTCTCCTTGGTCAACGCCGAAGGTGGCGTGGACGGACGCAAGCTCCTGCTTCCGTCGGGTAACGAGGAAGACGACCAGGGAAGTCAGACCACCGACGTGAGCGAAGCCCAAGAGCTCGTTGAGCAAGACCACGTCTTTGCCATCGTGGGTGTGGGAACGCCCTTCTTCGCCGGGGCCAAGTATCTGGCCCAGCAAGGGGTGCCGACCTTCGGATACCAGGTGTCGACCGACTGGGAGGACGGCCCGAGCTTGTTCGGCACGTTCGGCTCAGACCTCGATTACTCCACCGCCGAGCCCGAATATGCGTGGATCGCCAACCAGCTCGGTACCACCTCTGTCGGCATCATCGCCTACGGAGTGGCCCAATCGGCCGACGCCTGTGAATTCGCCCAAAAGGGTTTCGCCAAGTACGGGATCCACGTCGGGTTCACGGACTACGACTTCCCCTACGGAGGTGACCCCGACGCCGACGTGCTGCACATGAAGGCAGCCGGCGTCAACCTGCTGATGAGTTGCATGGACGGGTCGGGAAACATTGCGTTCTCTCGGGCCATCCAACAAAACGGCATCAGCATGAAGCAGCTCTGGCTCAACGGATATGACCGGCCCACGCTGCAGCAGTACAGCTCGCTGATGCAAGGCGTCTACGTATCTGTCCAGCACGTTCCTTTCGAGGCGGCTACTGCCTTCCCCGGTCAGTACCCGGCCATCAACCTCTACATCTCGGCCATGCAGAGGTACGACCCTGCGGACACCTACGACGAAACGGCGTTCGATGGCTGGGTGAGCGCGATTCAGTTCGTCACAGGACTAGAGGCTGTCGGCAAGGACTTGACGCAGAAGAAGCTGGTTTCTGCCATCAACTCGGAAACCGCTTTCACCGGCGACGGGCTCAGCACGCCGGTCAACTGGGTCGTCGGCCACACGAGCTCACCTCCGCCGTGGTGTTCGGCCAGCGTGCAGGTGCAGGGTTCCTCGTTCGTCCCCGCCTTCGTGCAGCCGGGCAACGAGGTGTTCGTGTGCTTCAACGGAGATAGCGACAACCCCATTCCGCCGGCGGCGGGAACTCCCGGGCTCACCACATCGACGTCGACGCCTACGGGCGGGACGTGACGCTGGCGTCTGACGCCGGCAACTCTCTGCCCAAGACACCTGTCCTATGAGCACGTTCCTCGACTACGCCATACCGGGGATCCCCTACGGGTGTGACGTCGCGCTTGTTGCCATCGGGCTCGTTCTGACGTTTCGCGCCACGGGCGTATTCAACTTGGCCTTCGGTGCGCAGGCGTTCACCGCCGCTTTCATCTTTGACGTTCTCGTGCGCACGAGCGGGCTCCCGGTCTGGTTGGCCTTCATCATCTCGGTGCTGCTGTTCTCGCCGGCCCTCGGGTGGGCCCTCGACCGGTATCTGTTCCGACATATCCCCACCGCGTCGACGACAGCCAAGGTGGTCTCGGCGGTCGGATTGCTCATCGCCATCCCTCAGGCCGTTCCCATCATTTTCGGCGACGCCCCTCGACTGAATCCGCCCAACCTGTGGCTGAATCCCAACCACGACTATTTCCATCTCTTCTCGACGCCGATCAACGGAGGTGAACTGTCGGGGACGGTGATCACCGTTGGAGTGGTGGCCGCCCTGATCGCCATGTTCCGCTGGTCGAGCTTCGGGCTCAAGATGCGGGCGGTGGTCGAGAGCCGTCGCATGTCGCAGCTCGAAGGAGTGAACAGCCCGGCCGTGTCGAGCGCGGCGTGGGCGCTCTCGAGCTTGTTGGCCGGTCTGGCGGGCGTGCTCCTGCTGCCCTTGCAGCCCACCCTCACCCCCACGAACCCGCTGCAGTTCACGTCGTTGCTGGTGGCCGGCCTCACCGCGGCGGCGGTGGCCAGCATGAGCTCGGTGCCGATCGCTCTCATTGCCAGCATCGGCTTGGGCGTTCTCGTCAACCTCATCAGCGCCTATCTGCCCAACGGCGTTCTGGCCCAAGCAGCGAGCGAGGTCTTCCCCTTCGCAGTACTGGTGGGCACGTTGGTGTTCAACACGCGACTGCGTCGTTTGGACCAGAGCTCGGACCCGATGTCATCGGTCGATCCGCCCCCGGCTCCGCCCGCGGTCACCGTGCGCGACCGCAGACTGGATGCCCCCACCAAATGGGGTTTTCGCATTCTCATCGTGGCGTTCATCATCTCGTGTGTGACCTGGGTGCCGGGTGTGTGGGTCACGTCGCTTGCTCAAGGACTGGCCCTGTCGGTCGCCTTTTTGTCCATCACGCTCATTACCGGCATGAGCGGGCAGTTGTCGCTGTGTCAGTGGACCTTCGCCGGGATCGGCGCGTTCACGGCCGGTCAGCTGGCTACCCACCTCGGGCTGTCGGTCTTGTTGGGTTCGTTGCTGGGAGCGTTGTTGGCGGCGGTCACCGGGGTGGTGCTCGCCCTTGTCGCTGTCCGGCTCTCGGGGCTTCTTTTGACGATGATGACGCTCACCTTTGCGTTGTTTGCCGATCAGTTCCTTTTTCAGTACTCGTGGTCAGGCGGTGGCCTCAGCGGGGTGACCCTCCCTCGTCCGTTGATCGGTCCGTTGAACTTCAGCGACGACCGGTCGTTTCTCGTTCTTGTCTTCGTGGTGCTGGTGGCGGTGTCGGGGTTGGTGATGCTCGTCCAGCGGGGGACCACGGGCAGATATCTAGCGGCCATCCGAGGGAGCCAGACGGCGGCCGAAAGCCTCGGTATCAGCCTGACTCGGGCGCGCCTGCAGGTGTTCGCCTTGTCGGCGGGGATCGCCGGTCTCGGAGGCGCCCTGTACGGCATGCTCTATCACTCCGTCACCGCCGACACCTTCCCTTACGAGTACTCACTGGTGTTCGCCGTGGTGGTCATCACCACCGGATCGCGCACCGTCGAAGGTGCGATCCAGTCGGGCATGGCGTATGCCATCTTCCAGCTCGTGCTGTCGCTCTACCTGCCGCAGCGCATCCAAGGGATCGAGCCGATCTTGTTCGCCGTCGGCGCCATGACCTACGCCATCCACCCTGAGGGGATCGTCGAGTTCCAGAAGAGCAAGTGGATGCGACGGGTGAACCGTCTCCTGGTGGCCTTGGACCAGCGCCGGGGCAAGGGCACCGGGGCCGGAGCCGGGGCCATGGCCGGAGCCGGAGCCGGAGCCGGAGTCGGAGCCGGAGTCGGAGCCGGGGTGTCGCCCATGGCGGACGCGCCGGGGATCCCGGCGCACATCGGGGAGGGCCTCCGTGGTTGACGCATGGGGAACTGCAGGCGGCGCCAATGGCGGGGGCGCCGGTGTCGGGGGTTTCCCGGGCGCGGCAGTTCCGGTCGCTCCCGCGCACGCGCAGGCGCCATCGGCACGGGTGATGCCCTCTGAAGGTCCGCTACCGGGCGAGCCGCTGCTGGTGGCTGAGAACGTCTCCAAGCGCTTTGGAGGGCTGCAGGCGCTGTCGGATGTGTCGGTGACGGTGAACGCCGGAGAGGCCGTCGGGATCGTCGGTCCCAACGGGGCGGGAAAGACGACGCTGTTCAACTGTGTGTGCGGGCAAGTGCACCCCGATTCGGGCGAGGTGCGGTTCGCCGGCCACGATCTTGGAAAGCTGGCCGCCCATCAACGCGCCCGGCTCGGTATCCGGCGGACGTTTCAACGGATCGAGGTATTTCCGGAGCTGACGGTGCGAGACCACATCATGGTGGCCGAGCGCGCCCGGCGCGGCGACGGGGCGCTGTGGAAGGACTTGCTGAATATGGGCAAGCCCAAGGCCGATGAGATCGAACGCGTCGACGCCACGATGGAGCTCGTCGGCCTCACTGCGCTTGCCGATGTGACGGTGGCGACGCTGAGCCTGGGGCACTGCCGCTTGGTGGAGTTGGGACGGGCGTTGGCCGGTGATCCGCTCCTGCTGCTCGCCGATGAGCCATCGTCGGGACTGGACGACTACGAGACGGCCGTGCTCTCCGAAGTTCTTCGCAAGGTGCAGCGCGACCGCAACACCGCGCTGCTGCTCGTCGAGCACGACCTGCAGATGGTGGGCAGGGTGAGTGACCGTGTCGTGGTGCTCAATTTCGGTCAGTTCGTGGCGGCGGGCACATTCGACGAAGTGATCGCCGACCCCGAGGTGCGCCGGGCCTATCTGGGGAGGACGGCATGATCGACCCCAAGGCATTTCCGCCGGTGCCCGCAGGGACTCCGCGTGCGTCGAGTCCAACGCCCGGTGCACCACCGTCGACGAACGGCGCAGCGTCCACGAATGGGGCGGCGGGCCCAAGCGCGTCACCAGCGGCGGCGGCGGCATCGGCGTCATCGGCGGCGTCGGCGGCACCGGCACCGGCGGCCGCATCCTCGTGGTCCCCTCCGGCGGCGACGCCGTCAGGCGGTGTGCCCCGACCCGCGTCGGGAGCAGCGGGCACGGTGCTCGAGTTCGATGACGTGTGCGCCTCCTACGGCAGCTATCGCGCCCTCTTTTCGGTGTCGTTCTCGATTCCCGAAAACGGCAAGGTGGCGCTGCTCGGCTCGAACGGCGCTGGCAAGTCGACGGTGGCTCGGGTTGCCACCGGGCTCGTTCCTCTCACCAGTGGCGCCCTACGGGTGCAGGGGCAAGACGTGAAGCGTCTGGCTGCACATCGCATCGCCCGGCTCGGAGTGGCGCATGTTCCCGAAGGCAGGGGGGTGTTCTCCACCTTGACCGTGGCCGAGAACCTGACCTTGTCCTTCAACCGGCTTGGTCGTGGCGCCAGTGCGGACGCCCTGGATCGTGCCTTTGCGGCGTTTCCCGTGCTGGCTGAACGGCGCAAGCAGATGGCGGGCACGCTGTCGGGCGGCCAGCAGCGGATCTTGTCCTTGGCCAAAGTGCTCGCCGCGCCGCCCAAGGTGCTGATCGTCGACGAGCTTTCCCTGGGGTTGGCGCCGGTGGTGGTGGACGCTGTCTATGACGGCCTCTTGGCCATCCACGCGCAGGGCTGCGCCCTGCTTATCGTCGAGCAACAGGTGGACAGGGCGCTCGGCATTGCCGATGACGCTGTCGTCCTCGCGCACGGCTCGGTGGCATGGCACGGGCCGGCGGCTGATGCGGGGCCGGCGGTGGAGCAGCTTCTGGCCGGCGTGGGCGCGGGAGAAGGCACCGCCTGATCGTGCGTCTGAGGCTGGGTCGGGCCCGCCTTCAGGCGGTGGCGGCGCCCAAGCTGTAGGTCGGAGTTGCGAGAAGGGCCTCGGAACTCGCAGAGTGATGCCCGACACCGACAACGCCGAGGAGGCGAATGCAATGGGTTTGCTCGAGGGAAGAGTGGCTGTGGTCACCGGCGCCGGTCGAGGCATCGGCCAGGCCATTGCCAAGTGCCTGGCCTCCGAGGGTGCCGCAGTTGTCGTGAACGACCTCGGCACCGGTCTCGATGGCTCCGGTGTCGGTGAGGACCCCGCCGCCCTGACCTGTCGTGAGATCGAGGAAGCCGGGGGCAAGGCTGTTCCCAACTACGAGTCGGTCAGCGATTACGACGCTGCGGGGCGGATCGTGGCGCAAGCAGTGGAGACCTTCGGGTCGATCGACATCCTGGTGAACAATGCCGGCATCGTGCGCGATCGCTCGCTGCTCAAGATGACGTCGGATGATTACGACGCCGTTATCGCCGTGCACCAAAAGGGCACATTCAACTGCACCCGTCACGCCGCTGCCCACATGCGCGAGGCCGGTTACGGGCGCATCGTCAACATCACGTCATCGGCCGGGCTGCGAGGCAACTTCGGTCAGAGCAACTACGGGGCGGCCAAGGCGGCCATCATGGGAATGACGTTCGTATGGGCAGTTGAGTTGGCGCGCTACGGCATCACCGTCAACGCCATGGCTCCTGCCGGCCTGACTCGGATGACCGAGAACTTGTTCGGAGGGGCCGATGCGCCGCCCGACCAGGACCCTGCACTGAATGCGCCCTTGGTGGCGTTCTTGGCGTCGGAAGAGGCGAGCTACGTCAATGGACAGGTGCTGGGGCGCACGGGATTCGCGTACACCATCTTCCAGACTCCTAAGCAGGTGGCTGGGATGTGGAAGGACGGCGGCTGGACGCCGACCGAAGTAGCTGCCCACTTCCATGACGTACTCGGTCAGCACCTGCAGTCGGTGGGGATGCCCGCGCACCCGTTGCTCGGCAAGAAGGACGAATAGCGCCTAATCGAACAAGGCTTGCCGTTCGTCGGCTTTCTTGGCCATGGCCTCGACGACGTCGTCGGTGAGAACCCGTTCGCCGTTGCGATCCAGCCCCGCCGGGGTGATCCAGATCCAGTTTCCTGGGGTTCCGGTGAGCTCGAAACCCCGGTAGCTGATCAGGGAGTGGTGGTGCGAACAGACCCGAGCAAGGTTCTCGAGAGATCCCTTGCCACCTTGGGCAAAGGGAATGATGTGGTGGGCTTCGAGTCCATGGGACACGTCACATCCCTCCACCACACACTTGCGGTCACGTGATTGCAGAGCACTGAGCAGATGAGCGGAGATGGCCCGACCGCCATGGGCCACGGTGGTGACGTCCACCCCGTCTTCGACCAGGATCTTGACGTAGGCGGTCGGAAGGACCCTCTCCACTGCCGCTAAGGGCACCGGCCCAATGCCGGCGATCTCACAGGTCTCTTGGCCTTTGAGCGCTCCTCGCCGTAAAGCGGCCGCGGGCACGTGGAAGACGACTTCTGAGGTGGTCCCCGACTTCGGATCACCTTCCCCAGTGACCAGTTCCACCAGGGCATCGAGCCGGTACGCCTCGGTGGGCTGATGAAGCCCAGACCGACGAGCCGAATCGAACAGGGCATTGGACCGGGTCTCTAAAGCCGCGATGAACCTGGCTCCGTCTTCGGCGGTGGTCCGGCCCTGGACGCAAAAGGCCCCTTCGGTGTCGGTCCACCAGCGCAGATAGCGGTTCTGACGGATCCGTTCGTAACGAGCCAGAGCCTCGGCCTCAGAGTCGTGCTGAGCCAGGATCCTCTTGCACTGGTCCTTGAGGCCCTTGACGGTGCTGTGAGCCGCCGTTTCGATCAGGGCCCCTTCCACCGAAGGGTGTTGAGAAGCCACGGCGGTGATCTGGTGGGCCTGTTCCGACGAAAGTCGCCCGGCTTGAAGGGCATCGACGGTAAGCGGTAGAGAACCAAGTGCCTCGGCGGTCTCCATGGTTCGGATGGCTTCGCCGCGACCTACCCCGGACTTCTCAGCCAGCCAATCGGCCGGCGTGCGGTGCCCGGCGTCCTTCCATACCGAGGACTGGGCCATGCGAGCCGCATAGAGAGTTTTGATGGCCACCACCATCCGCTCCAGATCGACCATGTCGGTCACTACCGACACGGCATCGGGAATCGCGGTGCGCTGCGGATCGGCGTTGGCCAAGAACGAGCGGAGCTCGGCCTTCATCTGAGAGAACGAACCAGACATGTCCGCATTGTTGTACGCGGGTGTAACGCTGAAGCGGGGTGCGACGGTGAAGCGGGCGCGACAGTGAAACGAAAACTAGTTCTCGTTGCGCGTCAGGATGTTGACGACAGATACACCCGAACCGCGGCCGCCCACGTTGTGTTGCAGGGCGAAGCCGTTGCGGATGGCGACCTGTCGCCCTTCGGCCTCCCCGCGTAGCTGCCACCAACATTCGGTGAGCTGAGCCACACCTGTCGCCCCAATGGGGTGACCCTTGGCGAGAAGTCCGCCGGACGGGTTGACGGGAATGCGTCCGTCGAGCGCTGTCTCACCGGCCAACGAGGCAGGACCGCCCTTGCCCTTCTCCACGAAACCGAGGTCTTCGATGTCGAGGATCTCGGTGATGGTGAAGCAGTCGTGTACTTCGGCCACGTCGATGTCCGACGGGCCCACGCCGGCCATCTTGTAGGCCCGGTCCGCCGCCGCGGTGGTGGCGGGAAGGCTGACGAACGTCGACTTTTCGTGCAGATACGGGTGGTCGGTGGCCACGCCGAAACCGGCCACGTAGACGGGCTTGTCGGTGAACTCCCGGGCCCGCTCGGCCGTGGTGAGGATGATGGCCGCCGCCCCGTCGGTCTGGGGGCAGCAATCCAACAGCCGCAGCGGCCGGCACACCGGCGCCGAGGCCAGCACCTGATCGATGGTGACCTCGCTCTGAAAGTGCGCGTAGGGGTCCAGGCATCCGTTGTGGTGGTTCTTCACCGCTACCGACGCCAGCATCTCGGGTGTCGTTCCGAACTCGTGCATGTGACGCGTGGCATAGGGGGCGAAGAGCACCGGGGCCGTCTCGCCGCGGTTGTACAGAGGATGACCGGCGGCGGCACGAGCGAGCAGGCCCTCTTGTGTTGACTTGTCACGCATCTTCTCGACGCCGATGACCAACACCACGTCGTGCACGCCGCTGGCGACCACCATGGCGCCGATGCGAAAGGCATCAGACCCCGACGGACAGGCGTTCTCCACCCGCGTGCACGGGATCCCGGCCAAACCGATGGCGCTGGGCACGGTGTTGCCACCAATACCCTCTTGACCCCACAGCGAGCCGCGCTGGGTGGCCACGATGGCGGCGTCGATGGCACCGGGCTCGATCCCCTTGTCAACGGCCGCCATGGCCGCCGCAAACGCACCGGACGCCATCTGTTCGTAGCTCTGCTCGAACAGCTCGCCGAACTTGATGAGCCCGGCCCCGACTACGGCCACCTTGTTCCAGCTCATTGCGCCGCCTTTCTCGAAGAGGTCCCGACGGGGGTGGAAGACACCCGGCGCGCCTTGTACCCATATACCGGTATATGGCGCTCGCTGGCGTAGAGACGCAGTACCAGCTCCACGTCGTCGTCAATGGCGATGTCCGCAGCGTCGGCCACCGATCCCTGCACCATGAGGCGGGTGTGGTCGTCGAGGTCGATGACACATAGCGGCAGCGGCGCCAAAAACGGCGGCGGCATGGTCTGATTCACCACGAAGGTGTGGACCCTCCCGCGCCGACCGAGCGAGATCACGTCCAGCTCATCGCTGCCGCAATTGATGCACGTGGGGTGGATCGACGGCGGCGTCGACACCGTGCCGCATAGCCGGCACTTGGCTCCTTGCAACGAAAGCATCTCGATGTTGCCCCGGGTGAACGCCGCTCCTGCGGGGGGCAGGCCCATAGCGATGGGATCGACCATGGCCTCAACCACGCCCCGGGCCCGCGCCGCCTGCATGTACGACACCGGACGCCCTGCGCTGAGGCGAGCCATGGCCCCTTCGGCTCCGGGAACGGGGCGATGCACCTCGACGGCTACCGCCGTGGCGCGCCCGCCGCCGTAACCGAGGATCCCCACTACGGACGGAGTGGGACCGTCGAGGGCCGGCACCACACCGAGGAGCCCTGCGGCCGCTCCGGTGTCACCGACGGCGGCCTGCACATCGGCCGACAGCAGCGGCGATGCCAGCTTCTTGGACACCGCCGTGGCCAGCTTGCCGTCGGGGTCGGCGATGGCCCACCCGGCGACGGCGCCGGCGGAACCGGCCGACAACGCCCGTCCGGTGGCGCTGAGCAACGGCAGGAAGACCTCGTCGCGAAACAGCCGGCCGTCGTAGACGTCTCCGGTGGCGCCCTGGGCGTGGCCGCGGTAGCGGTCCACCACGGGCAGCGACTTCTGCACGCGGGCCACCAGACGCGCCGGCGGTCCTGATCCGTTGCTGGCGGCATCGTCGCCGCCGAGGACAAAAGCCACCGCTCCGGCGCCCACCACGGCCTCGCCGGCGGTGCCCATGCCGGGTACCAACGCGTCCGACGCCACTACCAATACACGTGCCGAAGCGCCGAGGTACCCGGCCGCCAGCGCGTCCCAGGCGCCGAGCAGTGCGTCCATGCCGGCATGCGACGACCCGGCCAGCAAGGCGCCGGCGACATCGGGGTCGAGACTCAACGTTGTAGCCAGAAACGGAAGGCTGGGGCCTTCGGCGAAGGGCGGACGGGCCGTGCCCCACCACAAGCCCGATATCTGGTCGGCGGCAACGCCGGCGGCGGCCATGGCGTCGATGGCCGCTTGCCACGCCAAGGTGAGGGTGTCCTCGTCGGCATCGCACACGGCCACGCTCTGCTTGCCGCCGGCTGCACCCCAGGCGGCGGACACTTCCGATGCGGCCAGGCGTAGCGACGGAGCCGCCACACCGACTCCGAGCACACTGACGGCGGAGACCGGCTGATTTGTGATGGGCGGGTGATCTGTCATGGCCGGTGAGTCTTCCACCACGGACCGGCGGGGGCCTTTCCGCCCAGCAGCGCCGTCCCCACGAAGTTGCGTTGCACCTCGACGGTGCCGGCACCGATGCACAGGCCCCGGATGTCGCGATAGGCCCGCTCGACGGGGTACTCCCGGCTGAAGCCATACCCCCCGAGCAGCTGGATGGCCTCGTCGCACACCTTTTTGGCGGCCAAGTTGCAGGCGATCTTCGCCATGGCCGACTCGAGCGGCGGGGGCGTACCGTGCGGACCGGCGAGGACGAGCGCCCGCTGCAGAAGGAAGCGAGCCCCTTCCAACTCGGTGGCGACATCGGCGATCTTCCACTGGAGGCCTTGGAGCTCAGAGAGCTTCTTGGTCCCGGACTTGCGGTCGTTCATGTAGTCGATGGCGTATTCCAACGCCCCCTGGGCGGCGCCCACGCACATGGCCGCGTTGCCGCAGCGCTCGTGGTTGATGTGGGCCAGCAGCGTCTTGAGCCCGCTGTTGTCGGCGGGGTTGCCGGCCACCAGGACGTCCTCGGGTTCGATGCGCACCCCGTCGAAGGCGAGCTCGGCTTCGGTGCAGCCGCGCAACCCCATCTTGCGGTGGGTGCCGGCCACGCTGACACCGTCTTTGGTCAGGTCCACCAGCACGGCGCCGATGCCTTTGCCAGTACCGGCCTCGCCACCGGGCCAGCGGCACCACACCAGGCAGGCGACGGCCTTGTGGCCGCCAGTGACGTAGTTCTTGTAGGCGTCGAGGCGCCACCCGTCGCCGTCCTCGGTGAGATGGGCGCGCATGTTGGTGGCGGCCGAGCCGGCGTCGGGCTCGGTGATGCCGATGCAGAACAGCTCGCCGGCAGCGGCTTGCGGCAACCAGCGCTGGCGCATGGCCTCGTTGCCGAGATGCTCGATGGCCCGAGGCGGCCCGTTGAACACGAGCTGGCACATGATGGCGGTCGAGACATCCACCCGGGCCAGCTCCTCGAGGACGATGGCGGCCTCGATGTCGCCCATGCCCATGCCGCCGTAGGCCTCGCCCACGGTGACGGTGAACAGCTCGGCGCGCCGTAGCGCCTGCAAGGCGACCTCGGCGAACTCCTCGGTCTCGTCCCAGCCCGCCGCGTAGGGGGCGATGTCGCGCTCGGCCACGTCGCGGCTGAGCTTGCGCAGGGCGGCTCTATCGTCGTCCTCTGTGAGGTCGATCGCGCTCACCGCCGGACCCCGGCGTGCGGCCCGGCCTGCGGGTGGCGGGGGGTCGCTGAACCTGACACCATCGTCAGGAAACTTACTACACTGACAATCCCGTCTTCCCAGCCTGGGGAAGAGCCAACGGAAGGGGCAAAGCGGATGGCGGCTCCCCGCGAAGCGGTCATCGTCGACACGTGCCGCACGGCATTCGGCAAGCGCGGTGGCGCGCTGTCCACGTGGCACCCCGTCGACCTCCTGGCCTTCACCCTCACGAATCTGGTCGAGCGCACCAAGGTCGACCCCGAACGCATCGACGACGTCATCGGAGGATGTGTCACCCAAGTGGGCGAGCAGTCCACCAACGTGGCCCGCAACGGGTGGGTGGCGGCCGGCCTGCCGCAATCGGTGCCGGCTACCACCGTCGACCGCCAGTGCGGATCGTCCCAGCAGGCCGTCCACTTCGCGGCGGCCGGCGTGGTGGCCGGCCACTACGACCTGGCCATCGCCTGCGGGGTGGAGTCGATGAGCCATGTGGCGCTGGGTTCCAACGCCCGGGGCGGCACCGGCCCCTTCCCGAAGTCCTTCCTCGACGTCATCGACAACCGCCTGTGGATGCAGTTCCGGGTGGCCCAGATTCTCGCCGACGAGTGGAAGATCAGCCGCGAGGACATGGACGCCTACGCCCTCGAGAGTCACCGGCGCGCCGCCGAAGCGACGGACTCCGGGCACTTCGCCCGCGAGATCATTCCGGTGCCCATCCGTGACGATGAGGGCACCTTCACCGGCGAGACCCTCAGCACCGACGAGGGAATCCGACGTACCGGTTCTATGGAGTCCCTCGCCGCGCTGCCGCCCGCGCAGAACTGGGAGCCCGACACCGCCCCCGACATCACTGCCGGCAACTCGTCGCAGATGACCGACGGCGCCGCGGCCATGCTCATCGCCGAGCGATCGGTAGCGGAGCGGTTGGGGTTGCCCATCCTGGCCCGTTTCGCCCATTTCGCCGTGGCCGCCGAAGACGCCGCCATCGTGCTGTCGGCTCCGGTGCCCGCCACCCGGAAACTCCTCGAGCGCTCGGGAATGAAAGTGGATGACTTCGATGCCATCGAGTGCAACGAGGCCTTCGCCGCCATTGCCCTCATGTGGAGCCGGGCCTTCTCGCCTGACCCGGACCGCCTCAACCCGCGCGGTGGCGCCATCGCCATCGGCCACCCGTTGGGGGCCAGTGGCGTGCGACTCATGACCACGCTGCTCAACGAGTTGCAGGCCACGGGTGGGCGGTACGGGTTTCAGACCATGTGCGAGGGCGGCGGACAGGCCAACGCCACGGTCATCGAGCGGCTGGCCTGAGGCCCGGACGATGGACTTCACCTTCTCAACGCAACAGGAAGACTTCCGCCAGGCCGTACGGGCCACGCTGGCCGCGGAAGCGCCGTCGACGTATGTGCGGGCCATGGTGGATGACCCCGTAGGCGTCACTGACGCGCTGTGGTCGACCATGGCCGAACTTGGATGGCTGGGCGTGCTGGTGCCCGAATCGGCGGGCGGCCTGGGACTCGGCCTCGTCGATGTGGTGGTGCTTCAGGAGGAACTGGGCAAGCTGCCCTTCCCGGGACCGTTCCTGTCCTCGGCGGTGACGGCCACGTTGGCGGCCGTGCGTCTCGGGGCCGACGACCTGTTGCCCGGGCTGGCGGCGGGCACCACCAGAGGAACGGTGGCGGTCGAAGAGCCCGGCCACGGCGACCCGCTGGCCACGGTGCGGGCGCGTGCCACGCGCAACGGCGACGGAGACGGCGACGGAGACAGCGAGACTTGGACCCTCGAGGGCGTCAAGACCGTCGTGCTCGACGGTGCCAGCGCGGACTTTGCTTTGGTGGTGGCTGAGGATGGCGGCGGGCTCGGCACCTTTGTGCTGGAGAACCCGGCTGGGGAGCTCGTGCCCGGACTCGACGTGACCCGTAAAGTGGCTCGTGTCGAGCTCGACGGGCGCTCGGCTCGGCGTGTCGGCCCCGCCGGGGATCAGGCCGCTCTGTGGCGCCGGATCCTCGACGACATTGGCGTGGCGCTGGCCGCCGAACTGGTGGGAACGTCCGAGCGGGCCCTGGAGTTGGCGGTCGAATACGCCAAGGTGCGGGTGCAGTTTGATCGACCGATCGCCACCTTCCAGGCCATCAAGCACAAGGCGGCCGAAATGCTGCAACACGTCGAGCTGGCTCGGGTGGGCACGCACTACGCGGCGTGGACGTCGGATGCCGACGATCCCGAGCGCGCCAAGGCGGCCGCCATGTGCAAGGGCTACGCGTCGGAAGCGGCTGTGTCGGTGACCGGCGAGTCCATTCAGGTGCACGGGGGCGTGGGCTTCACTTGGGACATCGACTGTCACTTGCTGTACCGCCGGGCCAAGCAGGACGACCTGCTCTTCGGGGCGCAGAGCTACCAGCGCAGCCGGTTGGCTGATCTGCTGCTGGGCTAGGCCGGGGCGGGCCGGCGGGCGTTAGCGGGCCGGGGCCGAGGCGGCGAGCTGGTCGACGAGCTGTTGCTTGAGCACCTTGCCGGTGGCATTGCGCGGCAACTCGTCGGTGAGCTCGATGCGTCGGGGCACCTTGTAATCGGCAAGGTGCTCGGCGCAGTAGGAGCGCAGGTCGTCGGTAGTGGTGGTCGACCCCGTCGACAGCTTCACCACGGCGGCGACGTCTTCACCGAGGACCGCATGCGGGATACCCACCACGGCCGCTTCCACGACATCGGGATGATCGTGGAGCACGGATTCGATGTCCACGGCGTGGATGTTGTTGCCACCTCGGATGATGACGTCCTTCTTGCGCCCGACGATGTAGAGGAATCCGTCCTCGTCAAAGCGGGCCAGGTCGCCGGTATGCAGCCAGCCGTCCTTCCAGGTGGTGTTGGATGCCTCGGCATTGCGGAAGTACTCGCGCTGACGTCCCGGAACGCGCATGAGCGCTTCCCCGATCTCCCCGGCCACCACGTTGTTCTCGTCCTCGTCGACGATGCGCACCTCCAGAGGCGGCATGGGTTGGCCGACTGACCCGATGCGCTTGAGCGATTCGCCCTTGGGCATGGTGCAGAACGCGGAGCCGGCTTCGGTCATGCCGTAACTGTTGGACACCGACGCCTCGGGCATGCGCTCTTGCAACGCCTTTAGGGTGGCGGGAGGCAGCGGCGCGCTGCCGATGGCGCACAGTTCGATGGACGACAGCTCGGCCTCTTTGAAGCGCGGGTGGGCCACGATGAGCTGCGCCATCGACGGCACCAGAAACACAAACTGTGGCTTGAGTTCCTCGACCAGATCGATCCACTGCTCGGCGTCGAACTTCGGCATGTAGACGCCCGACAGGCCGAGTTGCATGGGGTTGTAGATGAACCCGATGCCGGCGAAGGTGAACATGGGGCTGGCGTGAAGCCAGCACCGGCCCGAAAAGCTGGGGTAGGGATCGCCGGGAATTAACGCCACGTTGCGATGGCGGATGGCCACGCCTTTGGGAAGTCCGGTGGTGCCCGACGTGTAGAGGATGTCGGCCAGGTCGTCCTTGTCGAGTTCGACTTGGAACCGGCTGGAGTCGTCTCCGTCAATGGCATCGCCCCAGGACCACGCCTCTGTTGCGGACTCGGGCGCCACCAGGATGTGACGGACGCTGGGCAGATCGGCGGAAACCTTGCGGGCGCCGGGGGCTAACACGGAGTCGGTGAGGATGGCGGTGGCCTCGGCGTGACTGAGCAACCGCTCGATTTCGGCGTCGGCGAGGCGAACATTGGTGGGCACCGCCACCGCCCCCGCCTTGTGGGCCGCCGCGTAGGCGACGACAAAGCGCAGACCTTCCTCAGGACGGAGGTAGATGGCGACGCGGTCTCCCTTGGCGACGCCCAGCGCCAGCAATCCGCGCGCCAGACGGTTGGACTCCGCCTCCCACTGCCCGTAGGTCACGTCGCCTCCGCCGATGACCCGGTAGCCGAGCTCGTCGGGAAAGTTCTCGGCTTGGGCGCGCAGGTGATCGGTCAGTAGGGCCATGGTTTGCCTCGTTCCTAACCCGGAGCCTTAGAGCCCGCCGTCGAGGGTGGCCGTGCGGCGGGTGAAGCGCCAGCCGTCGGCGGTGCGCACCAGTTCGTCGCGGTAACGGCCCGTGCGCTGCAAGGAGGAGATGCGCTTGTCGGGGGCGGCGTCGATCTGGGGGCGGTTCAACACGAGAATCGTCAGGTACTGGCTGGCCCGGTCGCCGTCGACCTCCACAATGGCGTCGGTGGTGACATGCACGACGCCGTACGGGACGTTCCGGCACATCTTGGCCAGGGCGTCGCGCCCGCTGGCCGTGAATCCACCCTCCACCGCCATGACGCCGTCCTCGGTGAAGGTGGCGGCAAAACCCTCGGCATCGCCGTCATCGAAGCAATGGTTGTAACGGGCCGTCAGCTCCCGAATTTGGATCCGATCGACGAGCCATTGCGTCTCGCTCACCGGCGAACCTCCTCGTTGGCACCGGGCGCCTCGCGAGGTCCGGGTCCTGGTCAGTGTGGTGGTCGCCGCCCGCCCCGCCCGGGCCCGCCGGCGATCGTTGAACGGCCGCGACGATAGCGCGACTGGATGCCGACTCAGCCAGGCACTAGAGAAGCCCGGGAGCGAAGACGACCTAAGGAGAGATCTATGGCAGATGGCATGAGGGCGGAGACCGTCACCATCACCGGCGGCGGTGGCGACGACATAGAGGCCTATCTCGCCCAGCCCTTGGACGGTGGAGGGTGTGGCGGCGTGGTCGTGCTGCACCACCTCCCGGGGTATGACGAGGCGACCAAGGAGATCACCCGCAAGTTCGCCGCCCACGGGTACCTGGCCATCTGCCCCAACCTCTACAGCCGCCAAGCGCCCGGAGCCAGCCCTGACGACGCCGCTGCCGCCGTGCGGGCCATGGGCGGCGTGGCTGACGAGCAAGTGGTGGCCGACGTCGATGGGGCCGCTCGCTTCCTCAAGTCGCTGGGCTCCTCCAACGGCAAGGTGGGGTCCATCGGCTACTGCTCCGGGGGACGGCAGTCCTTTCTGGTGGCGTGTTCCCTGACACTCGATGCCGCTGTCGACTGTTACGGAGCTTTCGTGGTGGGCTCGCCCCCGGAAGGGTCCGGCCTCAAGATGGGGCCACTGCTCCCCTTGGCCAAGGATCTGTCGTGCCCCCTGTTGGGTCTGTTCGGGGCGGACGACCAGTTCCCCTCGCCCGAGCACGTGGCCGAGCTGGAAGCGGCGCTCATCGAGCACGGCAAGACGTTCGAGTTTCACAGCTACGAAGGAGCCAGCCACGCGTTCTTCGCCGTGGACCGGGCTAGCTACCGTCCCGAGGCGGCCGTGGACGGGTGGTCGAAGGTGTGGGACTTCTTCGGCCGGTTTCTCTCGGCGTGAATCCGGAACTCTCTGCGTAGGAGGACGAGACAGCATGTGTACGTACCAGACCGAGAAGATCGCCGTCCGTGGCAGCGGCAAAGGGTCGCAGGGTTGGTTCCCCGTGACTGACGCCACCATTTACTTCGATCACCCTGTCCATTTCACCGACGGTCACAGTTTGAACATCGACTTCCTCAACGAGTCCAAAGGACCCGGGGCGAGGGTGGCAGTCGAGCTCGACGCCGCGTCGGCGCGGGCGTTGGCGGCGGCCATTATGGCGACGCTCGAGTCGGAGGCGGTGGTGGGCCTAGCGAGCTCGGGGTAGGGCGTAGAACGCGATGACGGCGAAATGGCAGGACGCGCCGACAACAGTGAGCGCATGGAAGACCTCGTGGTAACCGAACACGGCTGGTGATGGGTTAGGTCGGCGTAGTGCATAGACCACCGCACCCACCGTATAAGACGCCCCGCCGGCAAGAAGGAGCCAGAAGCCGGCCCCACTGAGGCCACGCACGAGTTGCGGTACCACTGCGATGGCGCACCAACCCATGACCACATACGGCAGAGCGACGGCCCACTTGGGCGCGTCCAGCCACACCTGACGCAATGTGATGCCGCCGGCGGCGCCGCCCCACACGAGGCAAAGGACGAGCACTCGGGCCCACCCATGCAGCGCCAGTCCGGCGATCGCGGTGTAGGAGCCGGCGATGCCGATGAAGATGGTGGCATGGTCAGCGCGGCGCATGCGGCGGCGGGCCGTCGCCGACCACCGCACCCGGTGAAAGGCCGCGCTCACACCGAATAACGCCGCCACCGATAACACGTAGACCACGAGGACGAAGGTCTGTTCGGCCGTGCGGGCCCGTGAGATGAGGATCGGACCCACCACCAAGAAGACGCCAAAGGCCACAAGGTGGATCCAACCCCGAAGCAGCGGCCGGCCCGCCGCGCTAGGGGCGGGCCCCGATGAAGGCTCGAGGGCGGTCGGAGAGGACATGTGGGTGACACCGGAGCGTACCGCGCCCCCGTGGGACCGAGGCAGGCGAGCCAGGGGACTCAGTAGGCGTCGGTGTGGCCCTTTTGCCGCAGCTCTTCGTAGATGGTCACGAACCTGTTGTGCTCGTTCATGTCGTCACCAAGGGCCCCGTCCACGGCGTGGTAGATGCACAAAGGCTCGCGGCGTCGCACGGTCCAGGCTCGATGCCGATGGAGGCCATCAACCTCGCACCTTTGGCACAGTGTCTCTGGTGACTGGATCGCTCCGACACCGGTGTGTTTGCCGCACGAGGACGTGCCCCCGATCAGCTCAGTGGATGCCACGACTCTTCCGTCCAATAGGCACTCGTAACAGAGGAGCTCCATCGGCTCAGTTTGCACCTACGGGCAAGCGGGGCCGGGCTCACTCAGCGAGGTACACGATCGTCCGGGCGAGGCGGTCCTCGATTGCGGTTCTCAGCTCCTCACCCGAGACGTTTCCAAGAGGCGAGTGGCCTCCTCGGTCCCCATTTCTCAGCGTGCTGGAGGTGATCAACGCCACTTTCCGACCCAGAAATCCATACCGCCGAAGCTCTGCATGGACCGTCCCCAATGACGTCTCGATCTTCGCATTGCCGGACACCAAGAGTGCTTCGGCTGCACTGGCGGCCTCCTCTTCGATCCAAGGCTCGACCACGAATATCGGCGTCGACTCCTCTATGGCAAGTGCTTCGAGCTCATCTGATGCCAGCAGGTCATTGACGAGATCCTCGGATCCTCCGACATAGGTGGAAGAGAGGTCGATTTCCGATGCCACGCACCAAGCGTGATCGGACGGCCAAAACAGGTTTGGTGTCTGACCCCGGGATTCCACGAATGCCAACGCGTCTTCGACTCGTCCCGTAAAGAGCAGGTAGTTACGGTCCGGGAGCTCGACCTTCGGTCCGTTCAGGATGTCTTGAGGGATCGGGCCTGGGACGATGGTTGGCTCATCGGAAGGATCCCCAAGGACGCTGGTCGCCAGCACACCGCCCCTCAACCATCCGTAACCCTCCCAGAGGCCGAACCAACAGGCCTCCGGCGTGGTGGTGTGGGAGCGGAGGACTGCGATAAGCGCAGCCATGTCTTCACCGTCCATCGTTCCGGATCGTGGACCCGAACCGGACCACGGGGGAGCCGAGGTGCCACGCACTGGAAAGGCGACGGAGTGGAACTCACTACCGGGGCGAAGAGCGCGTCCACTCCAAGCAGCTACCTCGGCCCACCGGACCACTCCTGCATCTGAGTGTCTGCGCTGGACAGGGTGAAATAGACGGGCGTAGGAAGCAAAGCCACCGGGAACGACACTGTTGAGTCCGCCCTCGTCGAGACGCTCACTAATCCAATCGGCCTGATGGATGTCGTCGCTCCAGGCGACATGGGGAGTGTCTTTCCGGCTCACCCAAAGCATTCTTGTCGATCGAGTCGTTGCCGATCGGAGTGGTCAATCGCCTTGGGTCTCGAGCTTGCCGTCGGCGGCGAATTCGCCCTGACGTTCGAACTGGGTGCGGTAGAGCTCGGCATAGAGGCCATCGGCGTCGAGCAACTCCTCGTGGCGACCGCGTTCGACGATGCGCCCCTCGGCGATCACCAGAATCTGGTCGGCTTCGCGCACCGTGGACAGACGGTGGGCGATGACGATGGAGGTGCGCCCGGCCAGCGCCGTGGCCAGCGCCTGTTGGACAGCCACCTCCGACTCGGAGTCGAGATGGGCGGTGGCCTCGTCGAGCACCACCACGTCAGGCGCCTTGAGGAGCAGTCGGGCGATGGCGATGCGTTGCTTCTCGCCTCCCGAGAGTCGGTAGCCGCGATCGCCCACGACGGTGTCGAGGCCGTCGGGGAGCGACTCCACCAAGGGAAGGATCTGTGCGGCCCGCAGCGACTCGATGAGTTCGGGATCGGTGGCCTCGGGCTTGGCGTAGGTGAGGTTGGACCGGATGGTCTCGTGGAAGAGGTGGGCGTCTTGGGTGACGACGCCGACCATGTCGTGCACCGAGGCCAACGTGGCGTCGCGCACGTCGACGCCGTTGATGCGCACCGCGCCGGACTTGGCGTCATAGAGGCGGGGCACGAGATGACTGATGGTGGTCTTGCCTGCCCCCGACGGACCGACGAGGGCGACGAGTTCGCCGGGTTGCGCTTCGAAGGAGATATCGAAGAGCACCTGTTGCGACGGCGACTGATCGAGTACGGCCACCGATTCAAGAGAGGCCAGGGACACCTCTTCGGCGGTGGGGTAGCGAAAGTCGACATGGTCGAAGGTCACCGTGGCCGGCCCGCGAGGCAGGGGCACGGCATCGGGCTTGTCGTCGATCATGGGGGGAAGGTCAAGGATCTCGAAGACGCGGTCGAATGAGACCAGCGCCGTCATGATGTCTACCTGCACGTTGGAGAGGGCGGTGAGGGGGCCGTACAGGCGGGTGAGGTATGCGGTCATGGCCACCACGGTGCCGATGAACAAGATGTTGTGGGCGGCGTGCACGCCTCCCCATCCGTAGGTCAGCGCCGTGGCCAGAGATGCGGTGAGCAGTAGGGACACCATGAACACCCGTGTGAACATGGCCGTGGTGACTCCGATGTCACGGACGCGGCCGGCGCGTTCCTCGAAGCCTTCCACCTCTTGTTGGGTGTGGCCGAAGAGCTTTACCAGCAGGGCGCCCGATACGTTGAAGCGCTCGCTCATGGTCGTAGTCATCTTGGCGTTGAGGTTGTAGCCCTCGCGCGTGAGCGTCTGGATGCGTCGGCCCACGAGTCGAGCCGGGATGATGAATATGGGCAGCAGAGCCAACGCCGCCAAGGTGATGGGCCAGTACAGCCAGAACATCAGGCTCAAGATGAGCAGCACGGAGATGATGTTGCTCACGACCGAGGAAAACGTATCGGTGAACGCTTGTTGGGCGTCGAGAATGTCATTGTTGAGGCGGCTTATCAACGCACCCGTTTGCGTGCGGGTGAAAAACGCAATGGGCATGCGCTGAAAATGAGCGAACACCTTTGACCGCATGTCGAAGATGAGCCCCTCGCCGACGCGTGCCGAGATCCATCGTTGCCATAGCGATAAGAACGCATCGGCGAGGGCGAGACCCCCAAGCAACAGCCCGAACAGGATGATGTCGTGGGAGAAATGGCCGACCTGTGTCTTGTGCAATCCGGCCGACCCGGCATCGTCGATAATGGCGCGGTAGATGAGCGGGTTGGCTGCACCGACGACGGCGTCGACGATGATGAGCACGAGAAAGATGCCGAGCATCCTTCTGTACGGTCGTGCGAATCGCATGATGCGGCGCACCAGTCCGGGGGGAAGCGTCTGCTTGGTGACCGAGTTGTCGCGCCGGAACGAGCGCATGAGGCCCATGCCACCGCCACCCATGCCGCCGTGACCGCGCATACCCATACCCATGCTCATGACGCCTCCCCGTGTCGGGGCGGGGTGGCATCGCCATGGCGCTCGTGCCCACCGCAGCACGTGTGGCACTCACCGCGTTCGCACAGCACGCCCAGCAGCCGCAGCAGCTCCGAACTGTCGTCAGCTCCGAGGCTTCCAAAGACAACCTGGGCACTGTTGCGACGGGCCCGCGTCAAGCGGTCCTGGAGGCGCCGCCCCGCCGGGGTGAGTTCGACCAACACGGAGCGCCGATCGTCAGGATCGGGACGTCGTACGACCAGTCCGGCCGCCTCCACCCCGTCCACCATGGTCGTCACCGAACGGGGCACCACCTCGAGCTGGGAGGCGATGTCGGCCATGCGGGGCGGCTGACCGGCGCCCGCCACGATGCGCAGCAGCTTGGCCTGGCCGTAGGTGAGGCCGAGGGGGGCGAGCTGCTGCGAGGAACCACGGCGGAGCCGGCGAGCGGCGTGCGACAACAACTCGGCCAGCTCCGAGGTGACATCGGGCGGGGCGTCGTGGACGTGAGAGGGGGAGGGTCCTCGGACCATGCAGCTGGCCTCCATTTTCGGGGCATTCGGTGAGTAAGACTCTTTGTGAGTATAGCTCAGTATCAGGCGGCCTGAGCGGGGGAGGAGAACGGGCGGCGTTAGGGGCCGAACGGGGGCGCCAAGGGTGGCGAAAGTATCGTCACGTCCATGACGTCTGTGGCCGAGTTGCTCGTGGCGCGCCGCCACGACGAACACACTGGGTTGTGCTTCGAAGACCAGACGTGGACGTGGCGCCAGGTGGTGGAGGAGTGCGAGGTGCGCGCCGCGCTGTTGCGGGATCTGCGACGCGACGGCCCGTTTCACATCGGCGTCCTCCTCGAGAATGTCCCGGAGTTCCTCTTCCTCCTGGGAGGCGCAGCGTTGAGCGGTGCCGTCATCGTGGGGATCAACCCGACGCGCCGCGGTCCCGAGTTGGCCGGTGACATCCGGCACACCGACTGCCAGCTCATCGTCACCGATTCGACGCAGGCGTCTCTCCTTGAGGGCCTGGAGACCGGAGTTTCCCCCGGGCGCACCCTGGCGGCGGACTCGGCGGCGTACGCGGCCCTGTGCGCCGCCGCCGGTGCCGAGACTCGAAGCGGCGGAGCCTCCGACGACGAAAGCGAGCCGGCCCCCGGCCCCGACGCGCTGTACCTCCTGCTCTTTACGTCGGGATCGACGGGTGCGCCCAAGGCCGTAAAAGTCAGTCAGGGGCGCCTGGCCGAAGCGGCATCGTTCATGGCCGCGGGGTCTCAATTCGGCCCGCAGGACGCTTTGTACTGCGCCATGCCCATGTTCCACGGCAACACGCTCAACGCCTGTGTGGTCCCAGCCATGGCGTCGGGAGCCACCCTGGTGCTGCGACGGCGGTTCTCGGCCACGGGCTTCCTTCCCGACGTCCGTCGCTATGGAATCACGTTCTTCAACTACGTGGGCCGAGCGCTCGGCTACATCCTGGCCACACCGCCCAGCCCGAACGACACCGATCACAAACTCCGTTTCGCGCTGGGCACCGACGCCTCCCCCCATGACATCAGTGCCTTCAAACGGCGCTTTCGGTGCCCCGTGATCGAGGGGTACGGGTCCAGCGAAGGGGCCATATCGCTGTCACGCCTGCCGGGGACACCGCGCAACTCTCTCGGTAAGCCCCCTCCCGGGATGGATGTAATCGTGGTCAATGCCGACACCCAGCAACAGTGCGCGGCGGCCCGATTCGACGAGGGTGGTCGGCTGCTCAACGCGTCCGAGGCGATCGGTGAGATCGTGAGCCGGGACGGTGTGAAGCGTTTTGAGGGGTACTACGCCAATGAAGAGGCGGACGCCCAGCGGACGCGTAACGGCTGGTACTGGTCAGGTGACCTCGGCTACGTCGATGAAGATGGCTTCTTCTACTTCGCGGGCCGTTCGGCCGACTGGCTGCGAGTCGACGGTGAGAATTTCGCGGCCGCGCCCGTGGAACGGATCCTGTCGCGCTGGCCCGGGGTGAGTGCGACGGCGGTCTACCCCGTGCCCGACCCTCGTACCGGAGACCAGGTCATGGCGGCTGTCGAAATGGATGGTTCGCAGCCCTTTGCGCCGGAGGCGTTCGCCGAGTTTCTGGGTGCTCAGCCCGACCTGGGGACGAAATGGGCCCCCCGCTTCGTACGCATCGTGGACCACGTGCCCGTCACCGGCACCAACAAGGTCGACAAACGTCCGCTTGTCACCCAGCGCTGGGAGACGTCGGACCCGGTGTGGTGGCGGCCGCCGGAAACACGGTCCCTGGCGTACCGGCGTCTGACCCCCGAAGACGCCGAGACGCTGCGCCGGGAATTCGACTCCTTCGGGAGGGCCGGACTGTTGGAGATATGACAGCCGGAGGCGCCGGAGGTGCAGACCTCGAGGGGCGGACCTTCATCGTGACCGGGGCCAACACCGGGATCGGCCGAGCCACCGCCGTCGAGCTGGCTCGCCGGGGCGGACGGGTGCATCTGGCCTGCCGATCCGAACAGAAGGCGCAGCCGGTTGTCGATCACATCAACGCTCTATCGGGCCCGGGATCGGCCGCCTTTCTCGCCCTCAATCTGGCTGACCTGGCCGCCGTGCGCCAAGCTGCCACCGAGTATCTCGACAGAGGCGAGCCGCTCCACGTACTGGTGAACAACGCCGGCATGGTGGCCCAGCGTGGACTCAGCGTCGACGGCTTCGAGCTGACCTTCGCCGTCAACCACCTCGGACCGTTTCTGTTCACGACCATCCTTCTGCCCCTCCTCGAGCAGAGCGCCCCGGCGCGGGTGGTCAACGTTTCGAGCGCCAGTCACTACCAGGCGCGGGTCTTGGACTTCGAGCGGGTGCGCCGCCGCACAAGCTTCACGGGACTCAGGGAGTATGCGGTGTCGAAGCTGTGCAACGTGCTGTTCACCCAGGAGCTCGCCCGCCGGACAGAGGGGAGCGGTGTGACCGCGTACTCGCCGCATCCCGGGGTGGTGGCCACCGACATCTGGCGCCGCATTCCCAGCCCCCTGGTAAAGGTGCTGAGGCGTTCCATGCGGTCGCCCGAAGAGGGGGCGCGCCCGTCGCTGCATTGCGCCACCTCCGCGCTGGTGGCGGGCGAGTCCGGGCTCTACTACCACGACGGCACGGCGCGCCCGGCTAACGCGCTGGCCACACCCCAGCTGGCCACCGAGCTGTGGGAGCGCAGCGAGGAATGGGTCCGGGCCTGAGCGGTCTCAAGCCGACCTGACCCGTCGGGCGCCAGCGGAGGCGTGGGCATAGAGTCGCGATAGAACGCCATACCGGGACCAGGAACACGGACAGGGGACACACCATGGGTTTGATGGACAAGGTCAAGACGCAGGCCACGCAACTGGCCGAAAAGGCGCAGCAAGCGGGAGCGGCGGGACAGGCCAAGCTGCTCGAGATGCAGGCCAAGAAAAAGGGCGACGCATTGCTCCTCGAGCTGGGCGGGATCTTCTACAGCCAGAAGTCGGGGCGCGCCGCGCCCGACGCGGAGTCACGCACGGGCGAGCTGATGGACCTTCTCCACAAGCACGAAGCCGAGCACGGCCCTGTCGCCGTCACCTCCGCCAACGCGGCGCTGGCCGAGGACAGCGGCGTGATCGACCCCTCGGGGACCATCCCGACCTCCTCGGTCCCGCCTTCGTCGACGACGGCACCACCTCCGCCGGCGGCCGCGCCGCCTCCTCCTCCGGCCGCTTCGGCTGGTCCCATCCCGCAAGCGCAATACGGCACGGGCGAGAGCTAGAGGCTCGACGGACCGGCGCTCCGCCGGCCGGATCAAGGAGGCGACGGAGCATGGCGTGGGACTTCTCCACCGAGCCTGAGTTTCAGGCGAAGCTCGACTGGATGGACGCGTTCGTCCGCGACGAGATCGAGCCCGTGGACATGTTGTGGGGCAGTCGGGCCTTTCATCCGCTCGACGACACGTTGCGCAAAATCATCGATCCCCTCAAGGCGCAGGTACGGGCCCAGGGCTTGTGGGCGTGTCATCTCGGCCCCGAACTCGGCGGCGAGGGGTACGGGCAGGTGGCGCTGTCGCTGATGAACGAGATTCTGGGGCGGTCGCGCTGGGCGCCCATCGTTTTCGGGTGCCAGGCCCCCGACACCGGCAATGCCGAAATCATCGCCCACTATGGAACCGACGAGCAGAAGGCCCGCTACCTCCAACCGCTGCTCGAAGGCGAGATCTTCTCGTCGTACTCCATGACCGAGCCCCAAGGGGGATCGGACCCCACCCGTTTCACCACCCGGGCCCGCCGAGATGGCGACGAGTGGGTCATCGACGGCTACAAGTACTTCTCCTCCAACGCGCGCACCGCCGCGTTTCTGATCGTGATGGCAGTGAGCGATCCCGACGTCAGCGCCTATCAAGGCATGAGCATGTTCCTCGTCCCCACCGACACGCCCGGTGTGGAGATCGTGCGCAACATCGGACTCATGGGTGAGTCGCTGCGCGACGAGG
Organism: uncultured Acidimicrobiaceae bacterium; assembly: GCA_963714125.1. Classification (GTDB taxonomy): domain Bacteria; phylum Actinomycetota; class Acidimicrobiia; order Acidimicrobiales; family UBA8190; genus CAWCAW01. The sequence goes on from OY970234.1 coordinate 456,492, forward strand.
ACGAAGGTATGCACGCCCTAATCCGCTACAACGAGGTGCGGCTTCCGGCCGATGCCCTGTTGGGCGGGGAGGGTCAGGCGTTCGCCATCGCCCAGACGCGTCTCGGTGGTGGGCGCATTCACCACGCCATGCGCACGGTGGGCATGTGCCAGCGGGCGTTCGACATGATGTGCGAGCGGGCCCTGTCGCGCCAGACCCGAGACGGGTTGCTGGGCGAGAAGTACAACGTGCAGGCGTACATCGCCGATTCCTACGCCCAACTCCTGCAGTTCCGGCTGTTTGTGCTGTACACGGCGTGGGAGATCGACAAATACCAGGACTACCGCAAAGTGCGCAAGGACATCGCCGCCATCAAGGTGCTCACACCGCAGGTGCTGCACGACATCGTGCAACGGGCCATCCAGGTCCATGGCGCCTTGGGAGTGTCCAACGAACTGGCCCTCGGCCAGTTCTGGATGGCTGCCCCCGTCATGGCGCTGGTGGACGGGCCGAGCGAGGTCCATCAGGTGACCGTGGCCCGCTCCGTGCTCAAGGGATACACAGCGGCGCCGGGGATGTGGCCGACCGAGCACCTGCCCGCCAAGATCGAAGCGGCGCGAGCCAAGTTCGCGCAGTACATCGAGCACGAGGTAGCCAACAGTTGACGCCATCAGATGCCCAAGGGCTCATCGACGAGGATCGCTTGGCCGCCTTTATGGACGAGCGCGATCTCCCTGGCTCCGGGGAGCCGCTGCAGACCACGTTCGTCACCGGCGGCGCGTCCAACGAGCTTTTCGAAGTGCGCCGGGGCGAACATCGGGTGGCGCTGCGCCGGCCGCCGCGAGTGGTGCCCGAAGGTCGCAACGACACCATGCTGCGCGAGTTCCGGGTTCTCACCGCCCTGGCCGACACCGACGTGCCCCACGCCCGGGTGGTGGCGGTGTGCGACGACCCCGAACTCATGGGGGGTTGCTTCTATCTGATGGAATTCGTCGACGGCTGGTCCCCCATGGGCGGCGGCGGTTGGCCGGCACCTTTCGACACGGACCTGGAAGCACGGCGCGGCCTCGCCTTCGAGCTTGTCGACGGCATCGCCCGGCTGTCCCGGGTCGATTGGAAGGCACACGGGCTCGAAGGTTTCGGACGACCGGATGGCTTTCACGAGCGCCAGGTGAGCCGGTGGATGAGCCACCTCGCTGCGGTCAAGTTCCGTGACATCCCCGGCATCGACGACGCCGCGGCGTGGCTCGAGACCCACCAGCCGCGCCATTACGTGCCCGGCATCATGCACGGCGACTACCAATTCGCCAACGTCATGTACCGCCATGGCGCACCGGCGCGCCTCGCCGCCATCGTCGACTGGGAGATGGCGACGGTGGGCGACCCGTTGCTCGATCTCGGGTGGGTGATCCAGGGATGGCTCGATCCCGATCAGGAGCGCTCCACGGGAAGCTACGTCGACTACACCGGCATGCCGAGTCGGGCTGAGCTGCTCGAGTACTACGAGGACGTGAGCGGACGTCCCACCGACGACATCGACTACTACGTCATCTTGGCCCGCTTCAAGCTGGCCGTCGTCTTGGAGGCGGGCTACGCGCGTGTCGTCAAAGGGCAAGCCGACAATCCGAAGATGGAGGCGTTCGGAGACGTGGTGCTTTCTTTGGCGCAGCAGGCCGCAGACCTGGCGGCCTCCACCGACTATCGGTGAAGGTGCCCACGTCGGTGAGCCAAAAGCCATGAGCCCAAATTCATGAGCGATGTCTTTGATCTGAGCGGAAAGGTCGCCCTCGTCACCGGCGGCAGCCGAGGGCTCGGGCGCGAGATGGTGCTCGCCTTTGCCGATGCGGGCGCCGATGTGGTGATCGCCAGTCGCAAGATCGAGGCATGTCGGGAGGTGGCCGCAGAGGTGGAGCAGCGCGGTCGGCGCGCCCTGGCGCATGCGTGCAATGTCGGGAACTGGGACGAGCTGGACGCCTTGGTCGAGGCCGCCTACGGGGCCTTCGGACGTGTGGATGTGCTCGTCAACAATGCCGGCATGTCGCTGTTGTACGACCATGTCACCGACGTGACCGAGGCTATGTGGGACAAGGTCGTCGATCTCAACGTCAAGGGAGTGTTTCGCTTGAGCGCGCTCATCGGCACGCGCATGGCCGAGGGCTCGGGGGGATCGATCGTCAACGTGTCGAGCACGGGATCGATCCGTCCTCGAGGCGACATCCTCCCCTATGCGGCGGCCAAAGCGGGAGTCAACGCGTTGACCGCCGGATTCGCGCTGGAGTTCGGGCCGACCGTGCGGGTCAACTGCATTATGGCGGGCCCATTTCTTACCGACATCACCAAGGCATGGGATATGGAGGCGTTCGCCTTGGGGGCAATGCGTCACGCCTTACAACGAGGCGGGGAGCCACACGAGGTGGTGGGGGCCGCCCTCTATTTCGCCTCGGACGCCTCGAGCTACACCACCGGAGCGGTACTACGCGTCGACGGGGGAATTCCCTAAGCCCCGGTTGGCTGCTAGGGACCGGAGCGGCGCGCGGCGCGAGCCTTAGCGCCGAAGCGGCCCATCGTCGACGGTACGCCAGGCGGAGGCACGGGGCGATCACCGTGCGTCGATGCCGCGCTGGTAGGACTCGGGGCCTGGTTTGCGTCCGGGGTCGGGGCCGGGCCCACGGCCGCGGCCAACATGGCCGAGTTGGGGATGTTCACGGGACCTTCGTCGGTGTGCAGGGTGACATAGGCGAGGCTCATGCTGGCCACCACGCCTTCGAGGACACCGCCGAGGGCGCCGGCGCGCACCTTGATGCGCTCTCCGATGACAAAGGGGCGGGCCAACAGCAGCACCAAACCGGCAAACACATTGCCGAGTGATTGCTGGGCGGCGATCCCTACGACAACTCCGGTGAGCGCGCCACCGAGGAGAAGATGCTGGATGGGCACGGCCAACATGCCGAGGCCGACGAAGATGACGATCACGTAGCCGACCAGGCTGGTGAGCACTTTGACCGCAGATCCGCCCGACTGTCCGGCGCGGGCGCTGACGACGGCCGCCAGCGTGCCCGACACGCTCTGTACCGCGGCCACGGCGAAGATGACGAAGGCCAGGGCGCCTAACAGCGCGAACAACTTCTCGTGCAGCGGGTGGCCGTGGACGTTCCCGAATGCCGATCCCACCGTCAGCGCCACCAACGCCCCAAACCCGGTGATCGCCGCCGTGGTGAAACGGTGCTCGCTTGGTCCAGACCCTCGAGCCGTCTGGCCCTTCGGCACACGCAGGTTGGCGAGTCGCCAAGGGGACATGGCAATTACGGTACCCGCACCCAGCGCCTGTCCGGCCTCTTTCCGTGGCGGCAGCGGCGCTGCGCCCCTGGTCAGCTGGTCGAAAGCACCATGTTTTGGAGGCGGTCCACCAGGGGGATTTGACCCGAAAGGATCTTGACGCGGGCCTCCTCGAGGCCGAACCACGCCGCACGATCGACTTCGGGGAAACGTTGTGTCTGGCCCGAGCGCGGTGGCCACTGCATCTCGAACTCATTGGATGTCACCGTGGTGATGTCGAGGTCGCCAACGACGGCCCACGCCCGCACTCGCTTCCCACCGGGTTGGGTCACCTCACCCAAATCGTGGCGTGTCCCGGGCGGAGCCGGTTGCCCGATCTCCTCGGTGAATTCGATGTCGGCCACCGCGGCGGGGTCATCGCCGTCGCCGTATTCCCCTTTGGGTATGGACCAGGCCCCGGCATCCTTCTTGGCCCAGTACGGCCCACCCGGGTGCACCAGGAGGACTTCGATGTCACTTACCCCGGAGCGTCGATACACGACGAGCCCGGCGCTCGTTTTGGCTGTCACTGAGCCATCGCGTTCAGCGTGACCACAACGGGTCGGACACCTCGAAGCCGAGGGGGCCATCCCAAAAGTTACGGGTCGCCACTTCGTGCACAGGACGGCGCGGCGCCACCCCCCATCGGCCCGTGGGGTAACCGAAGGACACGCAGCACGCCATGATCCAGCCTTGATCCACCGGCACCCGCAGCACGGCGTTGGCTTCGGGCCCATGGAAGAACCCGAGCAGTACCGTCGAGCGCGCTGCCGATCCCCTCGGCGCGTGCCGCCAGCTGGGCGCTCCACACCGCCGGGAAGATGGAGCCGCCGGTCGGGTCGTGCTGCACGAATCCGAAGAGGTAGAGCGGAACCTCCTCGAAATGGTCGGCGAGGTGTTGGGCCGAGCGCCGGACTTTTTCGAACTGGATGCTGTCGGGATGGGTCGGGTCCGCCTGCGCCTCGGCGATGCGATCGGCGTAGACGTGCTTCCACAGTTGGTCGGTGCTGTCGCGATACAGCGGGCCCAGCTCCGCCTTGACGGCAGGGTCGTCGACGAGAAGGAAATGCCAGTTCTGTGCATTGCCACCACTCGGGGCCCGTATGGCGGCGTCGAGGATCCGGGCTTGGATGTCGGCTCCCACCGGGTCGGGTCGCACCCGCCGCATGGCGCGCGTTGTGTACAGGGCTTCATAGACGTCCATGTCGGTCTCCGTTATCAGCTTCGGGGCGAAGAGGACCCGTATTACCATGAGGCGACGCGTCGCGTGACTTGCGTGGCACGAAGGAGAGGTCCGGGCCGATGGGGAACGTGACCGTTGCGCCCGCACTTCGTGGCGTGCTGTACGCGCTGGCGCTGGTGGCCTTTGTCGCCGTCGTGTTCCTTCGCGGCGGGCCCTCCACCGGCGACGCCTTTGCCGTGGTGGGGCCCACGACGCAACTTTCTCACGGGGACTTGGGTGCTGCCGCCACCGCCCAAACCGAATATCAACCTCCCGGCTACAGCGTGCTGGCCTCACCGTGGGTCGTGACCTTCCGGTCCCTCATTGGGGCACCGACCTGGTGTGACCGGGATGTTCCTGCGTTTGCTCTGGCCCTGGAGACAACGTGTGACGCCGGCGCGGGCGGCGAGCACTGGTATCGATCCCAAGCCGTCCTCGGCATAGTGGCATGGGTCGCGCTCGCCTTCGGGTGCGTGGCATTGCTCGGGGCGGCCGGTTTTGGCGCCGGGCTGGGCGCGCCACTGCTGGTGCTGGCGCTGGCTGTCTTGCCAACGACCGGGGATGCCCTGGTGCAGACGTTCCATCCGCAGGACCTGGTGTGTATGGGCATGGTGGCCGGCGCCACCGCGCTGGCGCTGCGACGGCGCTGGATGTGGGCCGGCGTCGTGTTCGGGGTGGCGTTCACGTGCAAACAGTTCGCACTCCTCGCCTTGGTGCCGGTCCTGATCGCGGCCACGCCGGGGTGGCGTGAACGGGCCCGCCTGGTGGTGCCCGCCGCCGTGGCGTCGGCGGCTGTTGTCCTTCCGTTCTATGTGGCGAATCGCAGCGCCACTACCCAGGTACTGAGCGCCCTGAGCGTGGCCGGAGGGGGAAAGTTCTCGGCGGGCACCATCGTGGGATTGTCGCCCCTGTCCTCGTCGGCCAAGCTCGCCGTGGCCCGCTTCGGCGCCATCGCCTTGGCCGCGGCAGTGGCCCTGTGGGCGCGCCGGCGCGCCCGGGGCGCAGTGCTCGCTCCGGTGCCGTTGATCGGACTGGTGGTGGCCGGCCTGGCGTCGCGTTTGGTCTTCGAGGTGTGGATCTACGGTTACTACCTGCTCGCCGCCGGCGTCGCCTTGCTCGTGCTCGACGTCGTCTGTTGGCGACCACCGGTGCGGTCGATCATCTGGATCGCGCTCACCACCGTGCTCGTGACGTTTCTCGCTGACGTCCCTCAGTCGCTGGCGTCGGTACTGTGGCTGGTGGCGTCGCTCAGCGCCGTGGCCATTGGTCTGTCGGCCGCCCTCGGGCGCGACAGGGTGGCTCGAAGCCCCGCGCATAGCCGATGAAGCGGGCGTGACGGCCCCGACGCCCCGACCGACACGTGGCCCGGGCCGCCCGCGGGTTACGGCCCGATCTCTACCGGAGTTCCCGGCACGACCTTGCCGGCCAAGGCCGTAATGGCGGCATTGGTGAGTCGCACGCAACCGTGGCTGGCGTAGGAGCCGATCACCCATGGTTGGTTCGTCCCGTGGATCCCGATCTGTCCCGGGCCCCCCTCAAAGCTGAAGTACGTGTTGGAGAAGGCCGAGGTGCCGAGCGCATAGGGGCCATAGGCGTCCTCGGGGTCGGTGAGCTTCACCATGTAAGCCACGAAGAACGACCCCGTCGGCGTGGGCGCGCTCGGTGCTCCGGTGGCCACGGTGGTCTGGAACGTCACCACGTTGTTGCAGTAGAGCGTCAGTTCGTGGGCGGCGATCCCGACGACGATGTGGCACGGCACCGACGAGAGGGTGACGTCGGCGAGCGGAACCCACGCCGTCGCTTCATTCGGACGTTGCGGTATGTAGGCCTGCACCCACGCGCCCTGCACGGCGGTGACGAGCAACACCAGCGGTGCTCCCAAGTAGTTGTGCAGTGGCAGTGTGCTTGTCGGCGACGCGGCTCCGGGGGAGCCATAGAGCGGCAGCGACGGCACCTGGGACGTGGCGATCTCCGAGGGGTCGGTGATGGTCGAAGGCACGCCGTTGACGGCGGCCGGAGTGATGTCGCCGGTGATCACCGCCGTGCTCTGCGCCGGCCTGGCGGCAATGGTGGTGCTGACCGGGGGTGGCGCCGTGGTGGTCGTCGTCGGCGGGACCGTGATCGGTACTACGGGTTTGGCTTGGTGGTGGGCGCGAAGAGCGACGGTCGACGAGCCGGTAACGAGATCAAGGGAGATGAGCCCGCACCCCGCCGCGATGGAGGTCAGGGCGACCACGATGACGAGGGTGGCGCCATGACTCGAACGCTGCAATCTCCGGTTCACCGTGCCCCCGACCCACCTCGGGACCGCCGCCCCGATCCGTATCAAGCATAGAGAGAAGACGGGGGGGCACGCCGAGCAGCACCCGGCTCCTGGGTGGGGATCATTTGTTGCGTCGGGAGCGGGTACGGGGCCGGGTTGGTGACGTCCAACTCGGTCAGCTGGCTGAGGGTGCATTGGGCGTGCACCAGCGCGCCGTGGGCTTGGGTCGGTGGCAGGGCCGGCACCGATACATCGGGCTTGGCGCGTACCTGCAAAGTGCCGGTGAGGTCGCCGGCGGTGGCCCGCCTCCAGGCCGAGATGTTGGGCGCCTTGACCCCGAAGCGCTCCTCGATGAAGCGCAGTTGTGAGGTGTGGTCGAAGGTGTCCGAACAGACATATCCCCCTCGGCTGAACGGGGACACGACCAACAGCGGTACTCGGAATCCGAAACCGATAGGACCATCGATGCCGTACTCCGCTTGCGGCTTATGGCGCGCCGTCAGGTACTCACCGGGCGTGCCCAAGGGGGCAGTGGGGGGTGCCACGTGGTCGAAGAAGCCGTCGTTCTCGTCGTACATGATGAACAGCACCGTCTTGGCCCAGACCTTGGGGTTCGAGACCAGCGAGCTGATCACCTGGTTCACGAACCACTGCCCGGCCGCCGGAGGAGACGGCGGGTGCTCGTCATAGCCGACCGGTGGGCAGATCCAAGACACCGAAGGCAACTCGCCGGTGGTCACGTCGTGGTGGAAGTCCTTCGGGAAGGTGGCGTTGAAGGCGTTCTGGTACAGCGGCGACGTCGAGTCGGAGGTGTGCTGCTCGAAATACAGCAGGATGTTGTCGCTCACTCCGAGCGACAGGGGGTTGGACGCCTGGTAGGCGAGGCCGGGCGGGTTGTAGACCCTCCACGACACGCCGGCGGCCTGAAGGGCTTCGGGCATGGTTCGCCACGTGGTGCTGCCGATGAAACTCGACGCGCTGTTGGTGACGATGATCGGTCCACCCTCTTCGCCGGCCGGGTCGAGCATTCCCGACAACGCGTAGAGGCGGTTGGGGTGGGTGGGGCCCATGACCGAACAGTGGTAGTTGTCGCAGATGGTGAAGGCGTCGGCCAAGGAATACCAGAACGGGAGATCCTGACGGGTGTAGTACCCCATAGTGAGGACACCCTGCTGCGGACCTTCGAACTTCGCCATGGTGTGGGTGGCCACGAAGCGGTCCATCTGGCCCTGGTTCCAGCACATGTGCTGGGCGTTCCATTCATGTGAAAGGTCGTAGGTGCACTCGGCGTCGGTAGTGGCGGTGTCGAGGTGAAACGGCAGCAGCTCGGTGGCCGAATATCCGTCGCCGGCGCCATTCCATTGCTGTTGGAACACGTTCGCCATGGCCGTGGGGTCGTTGAAACCCCGGACGCCGCTATAGGTCCCGTAGTAGTGGTCGAACGAACGGTTCTCGTTCATGAGGAACACCACGTGTTCGATGGCCCCGAGATCGGACCCCGCCGGCGGAACGGCCAAGGCGGCCTTGGTGGTGTCGCCGCCGCACGCCGCCAAGGCGAGTCCGAAGGCTCCCGCCATGCCGGCTACGAGCACTTCACGGCGCGTTCTCAAGATCTGACTGAGTTCGGGCAAGCGATCCCCCCTACCTGTGGCGCGGCCCAACGCTACCGGACGCGACGTGGCGGCCCCTGGTGTAAGTAGGGTCGGGCGTCATGAGGAGATCGGGTCCACTCGCTCGCATACTGCTGGCGGTGCTCGGCAGTGGCGTGATCGTCACGGCGTGCTCATCAGCTGGCACCTCCGGCAGTTTGTCAGGCCCGGCGGCGGTGGTGAGCACGGCCGTTGATCGGTTGCCTCCGGCGCCGTCGGTGGGCTGCTCGTCGAGCGCGCCGGCGGAGCTGACCCTCGCCAAGGAGAACCTCACCGTCGACGGAGTGCCGCGCTGGTACCTGGAGTCGACGCCGCCGCGGACACGCAAAGGGCCGTTTCCCGTGGTCCTCGACTTCCACGGACTGGACGAGGGCGCCGGATTGGAGGCTTTGACCTCGCAATTCGGACCGTTCGCGCAACGACATGGGTTCATCGCCGTCTTCCCCGAAGGGACGGGGAAGCCACTCGGGTGGGATTACAACCACGAGGGGTCATCCAATCCGGACCTCGCATATGTCACGGCGTTGCTGAATCAGCTCGAGGCGACGCAGTGTGTTGACGAGACGAGGATCTACTCGACCGGTCTTTCCGAAGGTGCGTTCATGACCTCGCTGCTGGCGTGCACCATGTCCAATCGCATCGCCGCTTTTGCCCCCGTTTCGGGCGTCCTGCTCGAGGCGCCCTGCGCGGCCACGCACCCGGTGCCGATCTTGGCGTTCCACGGCACAGCGGATCCGATCTTGTACTTCAACGGCGGTGTCGGCTCTGCCGTTTTGAAGAACGTGATCAATCTGAGTGGGCCGCCCCCTTCGGTGCCCATACCGCCCGCCAACCTCAACGGCACGGGATACCCGGCCACCGTGGCGGCCTGGGCCAAGCGTGACGGGTGTGAGGCGAAACCCACCAACACCCAGATGAGCCCCCACGTGATCCATCGCGTCTACCACTGCCCGTCGGGGACCGCCGTCGAGTTCTACATCATCATTGGCGGCGGACACGCCTGGCCGTCGAGCGCGTTCAGTAAAGAGATCGCCGCTGTGACTGGTCCCACGACCTTTGAGATCAACGCCACCACCGTCATCTGGAAGTTCTTCCAGCGGTTTCAGCTCCGCCGCTGAAGCTGCGGAGTGCGGGTCGGCGTCAGCTGAGCGTGCTGACCGCCCGAGCCTTGCCGTCCATCTTGGCGCGGTACATCGCCGCGTCGGCGGCCCGTAGGAGATCCTCGGCTGACATCACGTTGTCGGCATCGCACACGGCGATGCCGATGCTGGCCGACAGCGACCGCTCTCCGAAGGGTGTGGTGACCGGGCGGCGCAATTCCTCGAGGATTCGGGCTGCCATTTCGGCCCCGCCTCCGTCGGCGAGTTCGACGTCCTCACACACGACAACGAACTCGTCGCCGCCGATGCGTCCGACGGTGTCCGAGGCGCGCATGCAATCGGCCAGTCGCCGGGCAATGGCCGACAGCACCATGTCTCCGGCCCCGTGGCCGAGTTCGTCGTTCACCAACTTGAAGTCGTCGATGTCGATGAAGAGCACGGCCAGGGAGCATTCAGAACGCTGAACCCGGGCCAGCGCGTGGGTCAGGCGGTCACTGATCAGCACGCGGTTGGCAGCACCGGTCAGGGGGTCATGCACCACCTGGTGAGACAGTTGGGCGCTGAGGGCCTTTTCAGCTTCGTAGAGCCGAGCATTGGCCACTGATATGGCAGCGTGCTCGGCAAACAACGACACGGCGCGCAGGTCGTGTTCGCTGTAGGTATGGCCCGCCCCACCACTGAGGATGAGGACCCCCAGTACCTGACCACGGTGGAGCAGTGGGACGCACACGGCGCTTTCGGTGTCGATGCGTCCCTTCTCCGAAACGGCCTCTTGCACGAGCAACGGTTCGCAGTCCGCCACCACTCGTTCGGCAATGCGGTTACTTAGGCCCAACGTCACTTCGACTTGGCCGGCCTGACACACGACGTTGAGGGCCCCGGCCTCATTGATGAGCATGATGGATCCGCTGGACGCCTGAAGAAGCTCAAAGGCACTGGCCAGGATCAGCTCCAGCACCTCGTCGACCACCAACACCGAGTTCATGGCCTTGCCGGCCTCGTAGAGCACGGCCAGCTCCTTGAGGCGGTTGGACAAGGCGGCGCCCAGTACCCGTTCGTCGACCAGCAACTTGGCCAGCTTGCGCAGGTGGCGTTCTTTTTCCACCACATAGATGGCGAGCCCTACCACCAAAGCGATGGTCCCGATGCGAAAACCCAGCTGATTGGCAAATCCGAGGCGGTGGTGCGTGCTGTTCGAGGTGAGGAGGGCGACGGCCGCCGACAGGCACACGAGACCGGCGAATGCCATCGTCCAAAGTTGGGAGCGTCGCCGGTCGACAGCTTCGAGGGTCGGCGTCGAAAAGCCTTTGATCCCGACGATGCGAGCCTCGCGCTCGACCAGGGTGGGAGCGCTGCCGATACTTGAGGCGCTCGTGGATGGCTCAGCCATACTTCCCTCTTATCGGTGCGCGACCCCAACTCCTTGAGCACCACGTCTTGCGGGGGTGCCCGCAGCGTCGAAGGTTGCTACCTTGGCCCCGTGCGCGCCGAGGCCACCTGGGGTGAAGTCGAGCCCGCCGAGCTGGCCCGGATCGTGGTGGTATCTCCGCACCTCGACGACGCCGCGCTCGGGGCCGGCCAGCTCTTGGCCACATACCCAGGCTCGACGGTGATCACCGTGTTCGCCGGTCGGCCGCCGGCGTATCCGGCCGAGCCCACGGATTGGGACGCGTTGGGAGGGTTCGTCGCCGGCGACGACATCGTGGCGATGCGGCGCCAAGAAGACAGCGCCGCGCTCAAGATCCTCGGGGCCGTACCGCGTTGGCTCGAGTTCTCCGACCACCAGTACCTGGCCAGCGCCGATCGCCCTCGGCCCGAGCAGGTCGCCCCTGATCTGGCCGCCGCCATCTCCGACGTCGGTCCCAGCGCGGTGTTCCTGCCCATGGGTCTGGCCAACCCCGACCACGGTGTCACCCACGAAGCTGGGCTCTTGGTGCGCGCCGCCTCGTGGGACGCACCCGATGCGCCGGCATGGTTCTGCTACGAGGACGCCGGCTACAAACACATCCCCGGCATCCTGGCTCACCGGGTGACAAAACTTTTCCGATCAGGCCTGTGGCCTACTCCAGCCGTGGTGCCGGTCCAGCTCGACACGCAGGCCAAGCGGAGCGCCATCTTCGCCTACACGAGTCAAGTCGCACCGCTACAGCGCGATCACTCGCTCGACGAACGGCTGGCGGCCAACGTGCCCGAGCAGTTCTGGCGGCTCGCTCCTCCACCGCAAGGGTGGGAGGTTCTGGCCGACTTGTAGCGGCGTTACGTTCGCTTCCCTCGCAGCATGGACGCCATGCCTTTGATGAAGGGATCGGGATTCGAGGTCTTGGACTCGACGATGGCGAGCATGTCCGGCACGTAATGCTCGAAGCGGTCGCTTTGCATGGCAGCGATGATCCCTTGGGCCATGTCATCAGCGGAGATCTTCTCGCCCTCGTAAAGAGGTGCGTCGTTGTCGGGAAGATCCCATATCTCGGTGTCGATGGGCCCCGGATTGATCAAGCGCACCGTGATCCCGGTGTCCCACAGGTCGACGGCGATGGCCTCACTCCACCCGCAGAGCGCGAACTTGCTGGCCGAATAGGCGGCCTCGTTGGCGTTACCCAGCCGGCCGGCCACGCTCGACACGTTCACGATCATGGCGCCGCGGTCGATCATGCGAGGCAAAAGAGCCAGGGTCATGCGAGCCGGCGCCAGGAAGTTGACGCGCATCACCCACTCGATGTCGGACCCGCTCAGCGCCGTGGTGTGGCGGCGCAAGGGGACGCCGGCGTTGTTGACCAGGCAGTCGAGGTGGCCGAAGGCATCCCAGGCCTCGAGGGCCACCTGTTCGGCTCGTTCGAGATCACCGAGGTCGGCCACCCACATGCGTGAGTCGGGCGCGAGCTTCTGACAATCGGCGAGTACTTCCTCAAGGCGTTCCTGTCGGCGGGCGACCAGACCTACGGTGGCACCTTGCGCGGCCAGGTGCCGGGCCAAGGAGGCTCCGATACCTGAGGACGCCCCGGTGACGAGCACCGTGGAGCCGGGAATTTCCATGGTCGTCCCTCCTGGGTGTGTGCCACGGCGTCCTCTCACCGTGCCATTGCGGCGCCAGCGGCGCCAGTGCGAGATGCCGCAGCGAGATAGCGTCGGTGCAGTTCGTCACGAGGGGGGAAAGTGAAGGGACTGTTGTACGGCGTGAGGCCCGACCCATGGTCGGCGCCCGACGAGTCCAATCGGTTGCTGGTGGGGTTGGAGCGCACGCCCATGCGCATCGTGGATATGGACGAACCACATCCCGAACGTGCTGCGTGGGTGATGCTCAAGACGCGCATGACCGGGATCTGCGGATCCGATGCCAAGCAGATTTTCATGGACTTCGGGGACGACAACTTCGACAGTCCCATGGCCAACCTCTTTACGTTCCCGACGGTGTTGGGTCACGAGGTCGTGGCCGAGGTGGCCGAGCTCGGGCCCGACGCCAAAGGGGTCGAAGTCGGTCAGCGGGTGGTGCTCAACCCGTGGTTGTCGTGCGGTCCGCGTGGCATCGATCCCCCGTGTGGGTCGTGCCAGGCCGGGGATTACAGCTTGTGCTGGCACTTCACCGACGGGGAACTGGCCGCCGGTATCCACACCGGCACGTCCAAGGACGCTCCGGGTGGCTTCGCGCCATACTTGCCCGCGCACGATTCCATGCTCATCCCCGTGCCCGACTCGGTCCCCGACGAGTTGGCCGTATTCGCCGACCCGTTCGCCGTGTCACTGCACTCCGTCACGCGCCACCCACCGCCGCCAGGCGGCAAGGTGCTCGTCTACGGGTCCGGAGCTCTCGGCATATGCGCCATTGCCGCACTGCGCGCCCTGTACCCCGACGTCGAGATCATGGCCGTGGCTCGCTTCGAAGCGCAGGCCTCCATGGCCCGGGCCCTGGGCGCGGTGGTGGTCGACCCCGAGCCGCGCTTGGCGCTGATTGAAGCGGCCGCGGCGTGGTCGGGTGCCCGACTGCACCCGTTGGAACAAGGGTTGCCCATGGCGCACCCCGGCACCATCGACGTGGTGTACGACACCATTGGAAAGCCCGAAACATTCGAGGTGGGCGTCCGGCTGCTCAAGACGCGCGGCACCCTCGTCAAGAGTGGCGTGCACTCGCCGGGCCGATGGGAGTGGTCTCCGCTGTACTTCAAGGAGATCTCGTGGGTGGGCTCCAACGCCTTTGGCATCGAGGAAGTCGAGGGCGTCCGCAAGCACGGCATCGCCCACTACTTGTCTTTGGTGGCTGACGGCCGTGTCGACCTGACGGGCATGCTCACCCATACCTTCCGCCTCGAAGACTGGCGTGAAGCCTTTAGCGTGTTGGCGACCCAAGGCGACAGCGGCGCCATCAAGGTCGCTTTCGACTTTCGCTGAGGCACCAGCCGTGAAGCGTTCGGCATCGACACGGGTGTGGCTCGCGGGTGCAGCCTTGGGCATCACCGCTACGGCCATACTCGCCGTGGGTGTTGCGATTGTGGGTCAAGGGTCCGCCGCGGCCCAAGGTGGAACGATGTTGCCCGGCACCACGTGTCCGGCGTTTCCTGCCGACAACGTATGGAACACCCCCATCACGGGCCTGGCGGTGAATCCCGATAGCGCCACCTGGATGGCCTCAATGGACGCGTCGACAGCGTTCCTTCATCCCGACTACGGACCGTCGGGCCATTCCCGGAAGCCGTATGGGATCCCCTGGCAGGTCGTGGCTCCTGCCCAAGCTCTGGTCCCGGTGCGGTTCCTCTATGCCGACGAAAGTGACCCGGGGCCCTACCCGCTGTCGAAGTCCACGCCGATCGAAGGTGGCTCTGATCGACACGCCTTGATGGTGAATCCCTCCACCTGCACGCTCTATGAGCTCTGGGACACGCACTACCACGCGCACAACCGGTCCAAGGCGGGGTCGGGCGCCATCTGGAGTCTCGACTCCGACGCCTTGCGCCCGGCCGGATGGACCTCGGCCGACGCCGCCGGGTTACCCGTCCTGCCGGGCCTGGTCAACTACGACGAGGTCACGTCGGGGACCATGGATCACGCCATTCGATTCACCGCGCAGTGCACACAACAGTCGTACCTCTGGCCGGCTCGTCATGAAGCCGGACAGGCCGATGCCAATTGCCCACCGATGGGGGCGCGTTTCCGGTTGGCGTCAAGCTTCAACCTGCCCGCCTCGGAGTGTTCGACCATGTGCCAGACCGTCATCACCACCATGAAGACCTACGGGTTGATCCTGGCTGACAACGGGTCGAACTGGTTCTTCCAGGGCACTGCCGACACCAGATGGACCGATACCGAGGTCGATCAGTTGAAGCAGATCCCGGCCAGCGCGTTCGTGGCCGTGGACGAATCGTGCCTCATGGTGTCGGCCAACTCAGGCCAGGCGTATCAGCCCGGCACGACGCCATACACCGACAGCTGCGGCTAGCCCGGGTAGTCCGGGATCGCGGCAGCGATCTCAGGCGGCCGAGAAGAACCGAGCGACTGGATAAAGACCAAGGTCGCGATGGTCGGCGCCCAGGACACCGGCGGCAACCACGGCCGCCGAGTACGGGCCGAGGAGCAACCCGTTGGCGCCGTGGCCCGTGCAGACGTGCACGTTGACGGTTCCGGGCAAGAGGCCCAACAGGGGCCGGTCATCCGCGCTCATGGGGCGCAGCCCCACGCGGACCTCCGCAAAGGTGGCGTCGGCCAATCCGGGCGCGATGGACACGCATTCTCGGAGAAGGTCGCGTAGCCCCGCCGCGGTGGGCCGGACGTCGAATCCGGCCTCGGCTTCGAACGTGCCCCCGCACGCCACTCGACCGTCGGGCCACGGCACCAGATAGAAATTGAAGATGGGCTGCACGATGGGCCAGCTGCTCGTTGTTCGCGCCACGCCCTGTTGCGGCAGCACGACGTGCACGATCTGTCCTTTGGTGGGGGACACGGGCAGGTCCACGCCGAGCCATGGCGTCGCTCGTTGCGACCATGCGCCTCCCGCCAAGACGATGGCATCGCACGCCACGACATGATCACCGCTGCGTACTGCCGTGATGCGCTCACCTTGGCGGTCGACGCCATCGGCCTCCAGGGCCAGCACCGTGACCCCGCGTCGTTCGGCACCGCCACGAACGGCGGCGTTCAGGGCGCGTCCGTCGAGGCGCGCCGCCGACGGACAGAACAGGGCTCGCCACACGCGTTGAAGTGGAGGGAACAAGGCGCGCGCCTCGTCGCCGGTCACCTCACCGATCTGTGGGGCGCGCGCCGTGGTTCGTTCGAGCACTTCGGAGAACCATGGGTCCTCATGTTCGGCGAGGGCCACGACCAGCGAGCCGCACTCTGCAAACGTTTCCGGTCCGATTGGACTGCCATCGGCGGCGAGTCGGGCGATGAGGGCACGGAGGTGCGAGGCGGCCCGGATGCCAAACGCGGACCAAGGCTCATCAGGTTCTGTGAACGTCTCCGGAGAGATGATCCCCGCCCCGGCATCGGAGGCTCGGCCTGGGTGCGACGCATCAAAGACCGTGACGCGCGCACCGGCGCAGACGAGCTCGTAGGCCACCGATGAGCCCACCAAACCGCCCCCGACGACAACGACATGGGTCATGTGCGTCGTGGCTGGCCGGCTGGGCTCCTGACGGGAACGGGGACAAATCCCGCCGTCGGCATGGCCAAGGCGTGGGGCCACACCAATACCCGGTAGCTGCCCACGGCATAGGTGTGAGCCGGTGTCCCGAACGTGGCCGTGGCCGTGGCGGATTGGATGCCTCCCCACGGTCGAGCGGTGTCGTAGACGAGAAACTCGAAGGTCCGACCCGAGTACCACGAGCTGGTCGATTGCCTGTCGTAGCGGACAACCTTGCCGGCCGGGGTGGTGATCACGGGGCGAACGGTGACGGTCCCGGCGGTGGCCACGGTGGTGATGGACGCGCTCCAATAGTCCCCGATGCCGTGATCGAGATGGTGGGCTTGGAGGAAGGCACCCAATCGGTCGAATCCACCGGCCGGTCGCGGCGCGCTGATGGTGCAGCCGAGGGCGACGGCAAAGGCGGCGATGACGGCCAGTCCGCCTGCCCATGCGGACCGTCGCCATCGCATGGTCGCCATCTGCGCCGAGATCCGACCAATCCATCGGCCGCCCAGCACGGCACCGAAAATCACCGCGGCGGTCAGATACCGGATGAAATCGGGATCATTGGTGCTGGTGAGGTCGATGAATACGACGAGGTCGGATACCAAGGCCAGGACGAGGAGATCATCGAGCCTCCAAGGTTGGGACCCCACCTCGGACTTTGATCCGATCTGCTTCTTGGGTCCGCGCCATGCTCCTCGGACGAGGGCTGCCCCCGCCGTGGCGGCGGCGCACAGGACGACGACGAGACCGACGACGTGGACGTCTTGGAGGGCGGCGGGCACGGTGCCACCGCGAAAAGGCCCGTTGCCGACGCCGAGTAGGGCGGCGCCCCAGGTGCCGATATGGCCCACATTGGCGAACATCTGGGACAGCGACGCGGTGGGGTGGCTGGTGCCGACGGAATAGGTACCCACGGCGTTGGCGATCTCGCGCACGATGGCAGCCAGGACGAGAGCGACAGCGCCGGCGGAGATACTGGCCCTGCCCGCCCGCCAATTCCTCGTGCGCAGCCCGGCGATCATTCCGGCTGCCACCACGGGCACGACCCCGAGCGCCACCATTTGGAAGTCACCGAGAATGCCGGCGGCGAGAAACACGACGGCCACGACCCATCCCCGCCCTATGCGCCCCGAACGCAAACCGGCGAAGGCGATCAGACACCACAAGGCGGTGCCGACATGCAATGGCCCTCGCAGGAAGAACAACGACAAGGTGTGGCTGGGTAGACCCAGCAACGCCACCACCGTGGCAGCTGCGGCCGCCGCGCTCAGCGAACGTCGTCCGTCGGCGGCCAAAGCACCCCCGACGACGATCACAAGCGCGGCTATGGCGGCGGGGACGAGATACAGGGCAAAGGCGTGGAGCCCTGTGATGAGCCCGACGAACATGTAGAACAGGGCATCGATCGACCAGAACGAGTCGAGCGACAGCGACCACCCATGGAGCAGCACGTGCCCGGCTCCCATGGCTTGACCTTCGAGGACGACAGTGGCGCCGTCTGAGTCCCCGGCGAACGCGTGCTGGGCGGCCGCGTACAGAACCGCCACCACGAGGACGGCCCCGACCACGACCAGCGCGGGGCGAACAAGGCGGTGGCGGTGCCTGGCGTTGGCCCGTCCCGTGCCCATGGCCGAGGGGAGCACTCGGTCTCTCAGCCCGATCGAGGTCATCGAACCAGCTGGCTCAGGAGCCGGTCGGGTAGTCCACGGCGATATGCCACGGACGAACGGTAGCCAGTTAACGAGCGAGGCCCGATATGACGGTGTTCTCGGGACGTCGGCATACTTTGCGGGTGCTAACCGCTCGAGTGGCCGTGGCGCAGGAGCACGCCCAGACCCTGCCTCGGGGCCCAGGCACGTCGGCCCGGCCCGGCACTGCACCCTCAGACCTGGCCGAGCGAGGGGCGTGGAGCCTCGTGTGGCTGGCCGTGCTGACGGGCGGCATCGACCTGTGGGGTTTCTGGTGGTGGTCCCCGTTCGCCGTCGTCCTGGCTCCGTCGTTGGTGCTGGTGGGCATCGGAGGTACGGCGGCGTGTTGGGTGGCGAAGAGCCCACGGGCTCTTCGCTTTCAGCTACCCGCCTTTGTGTCGGTCATGGTCACCATGCTCTTTCCGGCGGCCATCTTGATCAACACGCGTATCTATTACACGACTGACTCGGCCGCTTTCGACCAAGTGGCCACGCGGGCACTGTTGCGCGGCGCCGATCCCTACGTGATGTCGATGTCGAGTGCCGCCCGTTTGTTGGAGGTCCCGGCGCGCTTTTGGACGTATACGGTCAGCGGCGGGCACGTGGCGCATTTTTCGTACCCGGCGGGATCATTCCTCCTCGAGGCGCCCGCCATGCTCCTCGGGCTTCACCACATGGTCGTTGACTGGACGGATCTGTTCTGTTGGATCGTGACCAGCGTGATGCTGTTCGTTTTGCTGCCGACTTCGCTGCGGTGGTTGGCGGCGTTGGTCTCCCTCACCCCGGTCCTGCTCGGGACATTCACGTCGGGGGGCACCGACGCCATGTTCCTGCCGTTTCTCGTACTGGCGGTATGGCGTTGGGACCGTTACGGCCAGGGTCGTCAGGCGGGCCTGGCCCGTTGGATCGGGCCGATCGCCTTGGGGCTGGCCTGCACGGTCAAGCAAACACCGTGGTTCTGCGTGCCCATGCTGGCGACTGGCATCTTCCTCGAGGCCCGAAGGGCGTCGAGGCCGGCGTTCGCACTGGTGACGCGTTACCTGGCCACGGTGCTCGGGGTCTTCGTCGTCGTCAACGGCCCATTCATCGTCTGGCAGCCCCGAGCATGGGCGCACGGAACCCTCATCCCTTTGCTCGGGGGGCTCGTGGCCGACGGTCAGGGCCTGGTGACGTTGGCTATCCACGGTGTCACCGGCGGCGTGGACCTGACCATGCTCAGCGTCGCCGGAGGGCTCGCCACTGTGGCCGTGATCGCCGCGTTCGCGGTGTGGTACCCGTATCTCAAGCGCGTCTGGCTGGTCTTGGTCACCATTCCGCTGTTCTTCTCGCCCCGAAGCCTCTCCAGCTACCTGGTCGATTTGTTTCCAGCGGCCGTGGTGGCGGCCTTGTCAGTCGGCAACCCTCCCCGGTGGGTTCCCTTTACGGCCCGGAACCGCGCCGACCGGGGCGCCGGCTTTGACCGAGTGAAAGGCGTCGTGGGCTGGCCGACCCTGGCGGTGGCCGTACCGGCAGTGGCCATGGTTGTGGTCTCGATTCTGGCCTTCGCCGGTCCGCCTCTGGCCCTGTCGGTACGCAGCGTCACCACCTCCCATGGGGGTACGGAGCTTGACGCCGTGACCGTGTCGGTCCACAACCAGACGGACCACACGCTGACTCCTCATTTCATGGTGAATGCCGGCGCCAACCCCAACGGCTTCTGGATGCCGTCGGGCCACCAACCCGTGGTGATCGGTCCTCATGGTTCTGCCGTCGTGCAGCTGAACGCCTCGGCCTTCACCTTCACGCCCCAAAAGGGAGCGCGCTGGTTGGTCGAGGCCTACACGGTGGGCCCGACGTGGTTGACCACCTCTGCGTTGGAGCGGTTCCCCTTGCACCACTGAGTCGTTCGGTGCCGGCAGTGAGCCGTTTGGCCGTCGGTCGGCCCCGGCCCCGGCCCCGGCCTCGGCAACGGCCCCGTGACCAAGTGTCCACGAGCGGTGACCGGCCATCCGCGTGGCGCTGACCTGGTGTCCCTAGGCTCTGGCGCGTGGCTCGGCTGTTGGCTGTGGCCAACCAAAAAGGGGGCGTCGCCAAAACGACGACCGTGCATTCGCTCGGCTACGCGTTAGCCGAGCTCGGTCGCCGGGTTCTTCTCGTTGACCTGGACCCCCAGGCGTGCCTGACGTATTCGACCGGCGTTGATCCTGACTCCCTGGACAGTTCCCTGCATGACGTGATCGTCCGGCGCCTGTCGACCGTGGAGGTTCGGCGTTCGGTCTTAGGCGCCGTCAAGCTGGACATCCTTCCGGCCACCTTGGATCTGGGGGCGTCGGAGATCCATCTCCTCACCCGTCCGGGGCGCGATCACGTCTTGGCACGGGCGTTGAGTTCGGTGCAAGACGAATACGACTTCGTGATCATCGACTGCCCTCCATCATTGGGGTTGTTGACGATCAATGGCCTCACTGCAGCCGAGGAAGTTCTCATCCCGTTTCAGTGCGAGACCCTGAGCTGCCGGGGCGTGCGCCAGCTCCTCGAGTTGGTGGAGGACATTCGTGTCTTTACCAACTCCAAGTTGACGGTGCGCGGCTTGATTCCCACGATGTATGACCACCACACCCGGCACCGCCGGGAGATCCTGGCTCGCGCTCGGACCGAATTCGGTCTGCCGGTGCTCGATCCCCCGGTGCGGAGATCGATCAAATTCGCCGAGTCCCCCGGCGAACGCCGATGCATCATGGAGCACGCCCCGTGGTCAGCGGGAGCGCAGGCGTACCGAGCTCTGGCTCGACAGCTCGATGCTCCGCAGCAGGCCGGGGACGCCGCGCCGGCCGGGGATGCATGGAAGCCACCTGTCCCTGATGCCCCGCTCATCATGGCCGGCTGAGCCCGCCCAGCCGGCTTAGCCAACCCGTAGGGACTGCCAAGGTTGCCACGCCGTTCGTTGGTTGGGTTAGTCCACGATTACGTCGAGCCGACGTCCGAATGTCCTGAAGTTCCTGAGGTTTCTGAGGTTCCTGAAGGCACCGGGTCGAAGCCGGTCTGGCCGCTTCGACATGACACCGCCCCGGATCCCGTCGTCGACGGGACGCCTCCCGAGTTCGCCGATCCACGATCGTGGATCGGCCTCGGGATCCGGCGCCAACCGTGGGGCACGCTGTGTGCGCTGCTGGCCACCTCCACGGGCCTCTTGCTCATGCTTTGGGCGGCCACCCTCGGTCTCGTGCTCAGCGCTTTGGTGGTGACGAAGCTCATCGGCGCCACAGGATTTACCAACGCACTCTTCGATGACGGCACCTCTCGACCCGTTTCGGCGCCTCGCGTGGTGATCGACGTTCTTGGCGGTGCCGCCGGCGGCTTCAGAGCGGCGGGGGCCAGGATCTTCAGCGCCGGCACAGGCTTTGGCCTTGGGCTTGTGTTTGTAGGCGTATTGGCTGCTGTCGCCATCGTGCTGCTCCTGGGTGTCTTCGAAGGGGACCTCCTTCTGCTGCGCCGATGCCGTCGACCGAGTTTGGACGAGCTCCGTCGCCTGGCGCCCTCGATGCGGCGTGTGAGTGAGGCCAGCGGACTCGAGCACACGGCGCGCCTGGCCGTTTTTGACATCGACATACCTTCAGCATGGACACAGTGCCGGCATGTCGTGGTGTCGAGGGGCCTTCTCGACGTCCTTGACGATGATGAGTTGACGGCGGTGCTCGCGCAGCGGTTGCACAGCTGGCAGATGGGCGACGCTATGGGACGGAGCGTCGTGTGGGCCTGCGGATGGCCGATCGTGATGCTCTACAACCTCGCCACCTACATCGGTGGGTATCGCGTCGATGTCCGAGCCGAAGACCGGTGGCGCGGTACGAGTGTCGCGGCCTTGTTGCTTTGGGTGGTGTTGTGGCCGGTCTGGGTGCTGGTGAAGCTGGCACTCGTCCCCGCCATGGCGGGGCGGCTCGACCGCTACGAATACGAGGCCGACGAGGCGACGAAGCGTCTCGGATTCGCGCCTGGCCTGATATCGGCTCTGCGCAAAGGGGCGTTCCTCGAGCACGGGCGCAGCGGCTGGGAGGCCGCCCTGTCCTCAGTTCTCCCCCCGGCCCAGCTGCGTATCGAAAAGCTGCAGTCGACTCGACCCCTGTCCGCCTTTTTCCGGGCTCCCGAGCTCGGTCGGATCGCACCCACCCGCCACGGTTGGCGTCTGGTCCCCTCCATCGCTGGGGCGGCTGTGCTGGCGCTGGTCGTCGTGGCGGGCACGCTGGCGGGCGGTGGCGCGCCAGCCGTGGCCCGCAGCTCACCGCAACGCTCCGGGGCCCAGTTCGTGGCGTCGTATCTCGACGCCGCGCTCAGCCGGCCCGCCTACCGCCGTCTTATTGCCGAGGAAGGTGCATCCTCATCGGTGTCGTCTATGGAAAGCGCCGCTGACGCGTCGCCTCTCGGTGTGGCGGCCCTGCTGGCGACCGGGCACCCCACCGTCAGCCGGGCCAGCGTGGTCTCGTGTCGCGCCACGGGTACCTCTACCCCCGTGGCCTCAGTGACCGTACTGGTCCGTTGGCATACGTCGATCGGCGGCGCTTCGTTGCAACGCTGGCTTACGGCGTCGTTACAACTGGCCCACGGCGCCGGTGGTTGGCGCCCCATCACCATTCCGACCACGGCGACGGTGGCACCGCCGACGGGGGCCCAGTACCGAACCAGCGCCGGGTTCGGACCCTGTGCGGTAGGCGTCTAGGACCACGTCGAGCATCACCTACGGTCGAGTTACCGTGTGCCGGTGATCGAGGACATCAGCGGAACCTTCGATCGGGCGGCGCGCGCCGTGGCTGGCGGCGCGGCTGCCGACGTGGAGGCTCGGGCCGTGGTTGCTGCCATGACCCCAGACGAGCGGCTGTGGTGCTTGGACGGGGATCTGCCGTTTTGGGCCGGGCTCGACGATCTGGGCCACGGCGGCTACCACAAGCGCCCATTTCCCGCCGCCTATGTGGCCCGGCTCGGCGTACCGGGCTTCGCGTTCAGTGACGGACCTCGTGGTGTGGTGATCGGTCCGGCGACGTGCTTCCCGGTGAGCATGGGGCGCGGGGCCACATGGGACGTCGACCTTGAGCAACGCATCGGTGATGCCATCGGGCGCGAGTTGCGCGCTGTGGGGGCAAGCTTGTACGGCGGCGTGTGCGTCAACGTTCTTCGGCACCCCGCCTGGGGCCGGGCGCAGGAGACCTATGGCGAAGACCCCGTCCACGTCGGGGAACTGGCCGCTGCGTTGACTCGGGGTGTGCAGGGCCATGCCATGGCGTGTGTGAAGCATTTCGCCTGTAACTCGATGGAGAACGCCCGCTTCCTCGTCGACGTCACCGTCGACGAGGAAAGCCTGCACGAAGTCTTCCTTCCTCACTTCCGCCGGGTCGTCGAGGAAGGGGTGGCGGCGGTGATGAGCGCCTACAACTCGGTGAACGGCCAATGGTGTGGGGAGAGCCATGCACTTCTCACCGATGTCCTTCGCGGGGAATGGGGCTTCCAAGGTTTTACGATCAGCGACTGGATCTTCGGGCTGCGTGACGCGGCGACGTCTGTGCGAGCCGGGCTCGACGTGGAGATGCCGTACCGGATGCGCCGATCGGGCGCCTTGCCGGCCGCCCTCGAGCGCGCCGAAGTGTCCTGGGACGACGTGGACCGTTCGGTTACCCACGTGGTGGCGACGCTGTTGCGTTTCCACGAGGTGCTGTCCCGGCCGGCGCCGGG
The DNA here is from genome assembly GCA_963714125.1 of uncultured Acidimicrobiaceae bacterium. Classification (GTDB taxonomy): domain Bacteria; phylum Actinomycetota; class Acidimicrobiia; order Acidimicrobiales; family UBA8190; genus CAWCAW01. The sequence continues at coordinate 480,024 of OY970234.1, forward strand.
CCCCGAGATTCTGGCTTGCCCGAGCCATCGGGCCTTGGCCCGAGAAGCGGCCGCTAAGGCGGTCGTCTTGTTGCAAAACGAACCGGTGGCGGGAACACCGGTTCTGCCCTTCGCCGGTGCCGCCCTGAGGCGCTTAGCCGTGGTGGGGTCATTGGCGGCGTTGGCCAACCTCGGCGACGGGGGATCGAGTGACGTCTACCCGCCCGAGGTGGTCACCGTCCTCGACGGGTTGCGTGGTGCGTTGGACTCCACCGACATCGTGTACCTCGACGGCAGTGACACGGAGTCGGCCGCAGCCGCCGCCCGGGGATGTGACGCGGCCCTCGTGGTGGTCGGGTACACACGCGACGACGAGGGCGAGTACTTCGGCGCCGAAGGAACCGCCCACCTCGTCAAGCTCTTTCCCGGCCCCGATGACCCCGATCTGGCGGCACGCTTCACCGCCGGAGTCGCCATCGAGCCAGGACCCGATGCGCCCCAACCAAGGGCTCAGGAAGAGCAGAGTGGATTCACCACCGGGGGGGATCGCCGTTCACTTCGCCTTCACGCTCACGACGAAGCTCTGATCGAGACAATGGCGGCCGCCAACGCGCGCACCATCGTCGTCATCGTCGCCGGCAGTGCGGTCGTCGTCTCGCCGTGGGCGAGCACGGTGCCGGCCATCGTCCAGAGTTGGTACGGGGGCATGGAGGGTGGAAACGGCCTCGCCGATGTGCTCTTGGGAGCCGTTGACGCCACGGGTCGCCTTCCGTTCACCGTTCCTGTTGAAGAAGACCACCTTCCTCCCTTTGACCCCGACGCCCAGAAGGTGGTCTACGACGGATGGCACGGCTGGTGGCTCCTGGAGGACAGAGGCACCGCGCCGCAATTTCCATTCGGCTTTGGGTTGTCGTATACGACGTGTGCGCACGACGAGTTCTCGGTAGCAGTCGAAGACGAAAGTCTCGTAGTGCGCGGCATCGTGCGTAACACCGGAGCACGCGACGGCACCGATGTCGTGCAGGTCTACGGGCGCCGCACGGGCTCCCAGGTGCGACAGCGCCAGCACCGCCGGCTGCTCGGCTTCGCCCGGCTCGAGATTGCCGCCGACGAGCAGGGCGTGGTGGTCATCCGTATCCCCATGCGTCGCCTGGGTAGGCGCGATGCGACGCGCCACGTTTGGACGGTCGAGGAAGGTGCCTACCGTCTCGACATTGGGCGCCATGCCTGTGATCCCGAGGCGCAGCATCTCAGTGTTGAGGTGTCCGGCCAGAGCTGGACCTGAAGGCCGCGCCCCGGTGGTGTTCGGTTAGTTCTGGGGCGGAGCCGTCGTGGCGGTGGCGGACGAGTTCGTCGAAGCGAACACGGGGGATACGTGGACAGTTCCACCACCACAGGCGTCGAGGTCGGACACGGGGACCACTGCTGATGACGTCGAACCGGGGGGAGTGATCCTGACCTGGGCGGCGGCCGGGCAACTCGTTTCGGTGCCGACGGTGACGTCGCTGTAGCCGAGGTTGAAGTAGGCGGACTGACCGGCGGCCAGGGTCACGTTCGATGCGGGGATGTTTTCGAAGGCCAGACCCCCTCCACGGTTCACGGCCGTGGCCATGGACGCTTCGGTGCTGTCGAGCAGTTGCACATCCGGGTATCCGTTCATGGCGCACGAGGCTCCGGCCGTGTTCTTCAGAGAGAACGTCAACTCGATGGTGCCGGCCGCACCTTCGGACCCCGCCAAGGCGGCGCCGAGGTTCGTGGCCTGACACCCGGTGGCGGACACCGTTGTCGACGTCGTCTCGGCCGGGGACGTCGTCGGCGTGGTCGCCGGCACGGTCGTCGACTCGGTGGTCGACGTCGATGGTGAGACGGTTGAGGTGCCCACGTGGGTCGAGGCCGTCGGTGTTGCCGAACATGCTCCCAATGCCAATGCGGCCGCCACCGTCCCCACCAAGACCGCCGTCACCCGGGGCAACGAGGCGACGCGTCGAGGGGTGCGGTGTCGACGAAGCGACTGCTGACCGTGACCAGTCATGCCAGGGAGGCGGGGTCCACCCCGATGCCTCCGGCGGCGCTACTGGCATAGGAGGCGAGGGAGAAGCGCAAGACGTCCGCCGCCTCGGCATCGCTCCACAGCAGAGGACCTTCGCCGGTATGGAGCCACCGGAGCCAGTGGCGACCCGAGTCGCGAAAACTACTGGCCCAGTCGTCATCCAGCGCGTGATAAGCCCGCATTTCCCCGTCCGCATACACCTCGAGGCTCGGCTGTTGAATGCCTCGGCCGGTGCAGCGGTTGACTCGGGCGTACCCCTTGCGCCCCGTGACTTCCCAGCGCTCGTCGTTGGTGTAGTAGTCGGAACGCAGGTACATGTCGATGGCGAGGGTCAGGTCCCATACGCCTCTGATGCCGCTTTCGTGCTGCCACGTAATGGTGGCGGGGGCATCCATGGAGAAGCCGGGAACGATCTCGGTCTGTCCCAGCCAAGCCCGTACCTCTTTGATGGGCCCGAAGAGCCAGATGGCGGTGGCGAGCTTGTGCCAGCCGTCGTCGAAGACCAGGATGCCCCGACCACTCTGCATCTGCTCGAACTGCCACTTGTAGCTGTCGGCGGGGACGTCCCACCCGCCTCGCCCGCTGGCCACCATCTTCATGTGGTAGCCGCTCACGTCACCCAACGCGCCTGATGCGACGGTCTCCTTGAGCTTGATCAGCGGCTCGTAGAAGAGGTAGTTCTCCATTATCCGCAGCACGCGATCGTTCTTGCGAGCGGCATCGAGCATGCGCTGCGCCTCGGCGAGGTCATTGCACATCGGCTTTTGCAGATTGACGTGCCACCCATAGCCCAGGATCTCTTCGACGCTGTCGGTGTGCATCGGCGTCGGGAGCAGCACCTCGACGGCGTCAACTTCGAGGCCACTGGCGGCGAGCTCGGCGGCCGAAGCGAAGGTCCGTGCCTCGGGCCAGTCTTTTTGGCGGGCGACGCGGCGCTCCTCGACGGGGTCGACGAGAGCCACCACCTCGACGTCAGGATTGTCGATGTAGCCGCGCGAGTTCAGGTCGTAAATGCGTCCGAGCCCGATGAAGGCGGCGCGGACCGGTCGGTCGTAGGGGGTGAAGCTCATGGGCTCCTGGTCTCCTGTTGGAGTTCGATGGTGTTGCCGGCCGGGTCGGCGATCCATATTTGCACCGTGTCGACACCTTGGACGGCACGCAGGTAGGGGATGCCTCGCTCCTCGAGCTCGGCAATGGCAGCGGTGAGGTCCTCCACGGCCACGCAGAAATGGTGTCCGGTGGGATCGATGCCTCCGCCGGACGGTGGGGCGCCGACGAGGTGCAGCTGCAGGTCACCTACGGCATGCCAGTGCCCGGGTACGCCGGGAATGTCGGGGCGCGCTTCATCATCGAGGCCCAGGACGTCGCGATAGAAGTCCACCATGGCCTCGAGGGACGAGGCATTGGCGTTCACCGACACGTGATGAAAGCGCGTCGTCCTCATTGCGGCCCGCCTGGCACCACGGCGGCGGCCGTCGGAGGGGGTTCGAGCTGCTCCATGAACTCGAGGCGGATGGCGCCGGGCGCATCGACGAAAGCGATGCGGCGCTTTCCAAAGGTTCCCTCCACCACGGCCGGTCCCCAGACCACGTCGTGGCCCTTCAGTTCCGCGTCGAGATCGTCGGTGAACAGCGCGGGGTGGAGAAAGCCCTCGGGCGGCAGTTCCACCTGGTCCTCATAGATGGCCCGGGTGAACAACGTGATCATGATGGGCCCGAGGAACACGTCAGCTCTTTCGGCACCGTTCCAGATCATGCGGTCTCGAATCTCCGCCCCGGCAGCTTCGTAGAAGCGGCAGGCGGCGTCGAGGTCGGCCACCTTCACGGCCAGATTCGCCATTCCCGTAACAGCCACTGCCTCACCTTTCGCTGACGACGGTGTCGAGAAGGATAGCGAGGGGCGCTCACGGCGCCAGTGGCCGAAGCCGGCTCCGAAGCGAGCGTGGTGAAAGGACCACAGATTGTGTTCATCGGTAGTGCCCCGATGTCACCGGGAGGTTCGTCACTATTGACGACGTATCGAGGCGATCAACGGTGTATGAAGCGGTACAGCAATTGCGGTAAAGCAGTTGCCCAGAGTCTGTTGTGTGAGGACGTAAGCATAAGGGGGGTCCTAATGCGACGTTGGCGGTCTGCGTTGGCCATGGTTGTCGTCGTGTCAGCGATGGGAGTCGGGGGCCTGGCGGCGTCATCGTCGGCGTCGACTCCGAAACCTCCGAAGTTCGTCGCCCATGCACCGGGCGCGGTGACCTGCACCCTGACGGCCAAGATCAAATTCTCAACGCCGGTCACGGAGGCTGGTGGGGGCACTGCGTCAACGGTCAAGGGCACCCTGAAGAACTGCACCTCGACGACGGCAGCGGTGACGATCAAAGTCGGCAAGTTGACAGGATCGTTGGTCGGCAGTCCGGTCAACTGCGTCGGGCCCTCGAGCGGCGCCGCGCAGGGGAGTCTGTCGATTGCGTGGAAAGGCGATGTCAACGGTGTCGTCAACGCCATTACCTACGCCGGCAAGGCCACCTTCAACGCGAGCTCGTCCAACGTGACCGGCGACGATCTGGTGACCAACGGCTCCAACGAAGAGGGGCTGCAGATCCTCGGGACGAGCGCGGGGTCATTTCCCGGCAGCGTGTCGGTGTCGGCGTTCAGCGCGGACACCGCCAGTCAACTCAGCGCCATGTGCGAAACCAAGACCACGACCCCGTCGGGCAAGGGTCACGGAATCAAAACATTGACTCTGACAGGACCCATCACGGTAGGAACGGTCGGTGCGATGGCCAGTGACGGCATGGGGTTCTGCGCCGTGCTGACGTCAGGCACCGTCAACTGCTGGGGGGATGGGTCCGACGGAGCGCTCGGTAACAACTCCACCAGCAACTCGCGCGTGCCGGTGATTATCAACGTCACCACGGCCACGGGCATTGCCAGTGATAGTTCTCATTCGTACTGTGCCGTGCTTCTCACCGGTGGTGTGGACTGTTGGGGCAACAACGCCGACGGCGAGCTCGGTGCTGACTCTGTGGCCAGCGATTCGCTCACGCCGGTAGCCGTCTCCGGAATCGACACGGCCGATGCCATCGCCAGCGACGGCGACCACTCGTACTGCGCCTTGTTGAACTCGGGAGCCGCCGACTGTTGGGGACTGGGCACCGACGGCGAACTCGGGAATGCCATGGCGGCAAGTTCGGATGTTCCCGTCACCGTCAGCGGCCTTTTCGGTGCCACGAGCTTGGCGTCAGAGGGAAGCGGGTCGTATTGCGCCGTGCTCGCCGGAGGGACGGCCGAGTGCTGGGGAAACAATGGCAGCGGGGACTTGGGCGACAACTCGACGGCCCAGTCCGATGTTCCCGTCGCCGTTAGTGGGCTGAGCTCGGTTGCCACTATTGCCAGCGATGGCGACCACTCCTACTGCGCCGCGCTCACCTCGGGCTCGGTGGACTGTTGGGGCAAAGCAGCCGACGGCCAGCTCGGTGATGGGTCGACCAGCGACTCACACGTTCCGGTGGCCGTCAGCGGCATCACCTCGGCGTCGAGCGTGGCCAGTAACGGTAACGACTCGTACTGCGCTGTCGTGGTGTCGGGGACGATCGACTGCTGGGGACTCGACAGCGTCGGCCAGCTCGGCAACGGCGGCATGACGAATGCCGACGTTCCCGTGGCCGCTACCGGCATCAGCGACGGTGAGATCGTCGCCGGTGACGGAGTGAACTCGTACTGCGCCGTCCTGGGTACGGCCGCGGTCGACTGCTGGGGTGCCGGTAGCAACGGCCAGCTGGGCAATGGCGCCGGTACCGACTCCGATGTACCGGTCACCGCCGCCCCTATGACGGCGGCCGCCTCCATCATCGGTGAGGGCACGGGCACGTTCTGCGCCCCGCTGGCGTCCGAAGGGGTGGACTGCTGGGGGAGCAACGGCAGCGGCGCCTTGGGGGCGGGTCTGTCGGGAAGCAACTCCCTGGTGCCCGTCGCCGTGAGCGATCTGACCCTCTGAGCTTGGTTGCCACCCTCATCACCAGGTGAGCCACGGACGCGCATTGTTCACCGATGCCAGCGCGGCGCATAGCGCCGCTACCCGCTTCGGCTGGGTCGAAGCCTCCATCGAACCGGCGCGCCATGGCCATATCAATGATTCGTTCTTCGTCGAATCGAGTGCGGGCCACTTCTTCTTGCAACGCATCAACCGTTCGGTGTTCAACGACGTAGTCGGGATGACCGAGAACATGCTGGTGGTCCACCGCCACGTCGGAGGCGATCTGGTCCCCGCGCCCGTGCCCGCTCCGGGTGGGCAATGGCTCATCGAAGATGCCGACGCGCTGTGGCGGGCGTTCCGACGGGTTGAGGGTGGCGCACCCGCGGCCCGGGTCACTCCGACCGTTGCCGAGCAGGCCGGGGAGCTGCTCGGTACCTTCCACCGGCGGCTCGCCGATCTCGACCCTGCCACGGTTGTTGAGACCTTGCCGGGATTCCATGACATCGAACGCCGACTCGAGCTCCTGCGCGGCGCCATCGAGGAAGACTCCTGTGGGCGCGTCGCCACCGCCGTCGAGGAGATCGAGTTGGCCTTGGCGTCGGCGCCTCTGGCGAAGGTCGCTGGAGACCTTGTCCAGCAGGTCCCTCGGCGGGTGTCGCATAACGACGCCAAGCTCGACAACATCCTGTTTCGCGCCGGCAGCGCCGTCTGCCTCGTCGACCTGGACACGATCATGCCCGGGGCGTGGTTCTGGGATATCGGCGATCTCCTGCGTTCGGCGGCCACCGCCACACGAGAAGACGACGCCCATCCGGATTCGCCCGGCTGCGACCCTCTTCTCTTCGACGCCGTGCTCAGTGGGTACCGGTCGGGTCTGGCCTCGACGCCACTCAGCGATGCCGAGCGCGAGGCCATGGCATGGGCCGGGGCACTGGCGACCTACGAGCAAGCTGTTCGCTTCCTCACCGACTGGCTGGCCGGCGACGTCTATTACCGCACGGACCGCCCGGGGCAGAACAAAGACCGGGCGCGAGCTCAGCTACGACTCCTTGCTTCCCTGCCCCGTCCCGATGGAGGACTATGAGCGACCTTCCCATCCTCGATCGATCGGCTCTCGATGCCATCTCGGGGCTCTGTCAACGCGCCATCGTCGATGCGCCGTCGGCAGACGAGCTCGACGCCGCGCTGTTCGCGGCCGAACAGCCTGCCGTTGTGCGAGGCGACCCCGCCGTCGGGGTGGTGGCCACCGTCGAGGCCGACGGCAATGCGCATGTGCGGTTGCTGGCCGTCGATCCTTCGGCACGAGGTCAGGGGCACGGCACCAGATTGCTTAAAGTGGCCGAGACGGTGGCCCGTGATGAGGGTCACGCTTCACTCACCATCGGCGCCGACGCGCCGTACTTCTTGTGGCCCGGTGCGCCGAGTTCCGAGACGGCCTTGCTCTGTCTGCTCGAGGGTCGCCATTACACCCGTGTCGAGACGAACTTCGACATGGATGTCGACCTGTCTGTCATTCCCGATGATCCCGGCGGCCACGTTCTGGCCTCGGTCGAGGACCGTGCCGAAGTGGATATCTGGGCCGCAACGCACTGGCCCAACTGGCGTCTCGAGCTCTTACGGGCGCTCGACAAGGGGAATCTGGTTCTGACACGCCAGGACGGCCAGAACGTTGAGGATGGTGAGGGCGGCGACATCGCTGCCGTGTGTGCGTTTGAAGTGAACCGAATCGGATTCTTAGGTCCCGTTGCCGCGCGGCCGGACCTTCTTGGCCGGGGGCGTGGCAGGCCGGCGCTGTTGGGCGCGTTGCATGAGCTTCGGCGGCGAGGCCGCACGCGCATAAGCGTCGTTTGGGTGGGACCGGTCGTCCCTTACGCCCGGGTCGGCGGTGTCGTCTCCACTACCTACTTCGTGTACCGCAAGACATTTCGGTGACACGGGCTTTGCCCTGTCCAGGTGGAATCACTCGGATGCCGGTCAGGTGGTTACCTGCTGGTTCCCACGCCCTACAAAGGATAAGTAGTGGGTGGGGTTCCACTGTTGTCTCGCCGTTGGGGGCGTGGCATCTGGGACGTGGGGGTTGGGGTGGCCAAAATATGGGGGGGAAATCGGTTCGGCGCCATAGCGCGGCTCTTTTCCGTGTTGCTGGTATCGGGTGTGGTGGTGGGTGTAGTCGAGCCCTTGACCAGCCAACCTGCCGACGCCGCCATATTGGTGAGCATCGCCGTCACCCCGACGACGGCCTCGGTGGCTGCTGGTGATACCCAGCAGTTCACGGCCACTGGTACCTACTCGAACCTGACCACGGCCAACGTGACCGACTCGGTGACGTGGTCCTCCTCGCTGACCGTCACGGCCACAGTGTCGAACACTTCAGGCTCGCAAGGCCTCGCCACCGCGGTAGCCACGGGGGCGACAACGATCACGGCCACCTCGGGCCTCATCTCAGGCACGGCGGCGATGACGGTGATTCCCGCCGTGCTGGCGAGCATCACTGTTTCGCCCATCACGGCCTCGGTGGCGGCGGGTGACACGCAACAGTTCACGGCCACGGGCACGTACTCCAACCTCACCACCGCCAACCTCACCGACTCGGCCACATGGTCATCGTCAGTGACCGGCACCGCCACGGTGTCCAACACGTCGGGTTCTCAAGGCCGCGCTACCGCGGTAGCCACGGGGGCGACAACGATCACGGCCACCTCGGGCCTCATCTCAGGCACGGCGGCGATGACCGTGATTCCCGCCGTGCTGGTCAGTATCGCCGTTGCCCCGGCCGTCGCCTCGCTGGCCGCGGGCGATACCCAGCAGTTCACGGCCACCGGTACCTACTCCAACCTCACCACGGCCACTCTGACTTCTGCGGTGATGTGGTCGTCGTCGGTTACCTCGGCGGCCACCATCTCGAGCTCGGGATTGGCCACCGCCGTCGGTACGGGCGCCACCACCATTACCGCTACGGATCCCTCATCTCTTGTCCAGGGCACCGCGGCCCTGACCGTGACCCCGGCCGTGCTGGTGAGTATCGGCGTTTCGCCCATAACGGCGTCGCTGGCCGCCGGTGACACTCAGCAGTTCACGGCCACGGGTACGTACTCGAACCTGACCACCACCAATCTGACTGACTCGGTGACGTGGTCGTCCTCGTCGACAGGCGCAGCGACGGTGTCGAACACTTCGGGCTCGCAAGGCCTCGCCACCGCGGTGGCGACCGGGGCGGCCACGATAACGGCGACCTCCGGACTGATCTCGGGCACCGCCGCACTGACCGTGACACCGGCGGTGCTGGTAGGTATCTCAGTGTCGCCCATAACGGCGTCGCTGGCCGCCGGTGACACTCAGCAGTTCACGGCCACGGGTACGTACTCGAACCTGACCACCGCCAATCTGACTGACTCGGTGACGTGGTCGTCCTCGTCGACGGGCACCGCCACGGTGTCGAACGTCTCCGGTTCTCAGGGCCTCGCCACCGCGGTAGCCACCGGGGCGGCGACGATAACGGCGACCTCCGGACTGATCTCGGGCACCGCGGCGCTGACCGTCACCCCGGCGGTGCTGGTGGCTGTGACCGTGTCTCCGACGACGGCGTCGCTGGCGGCGAGTGACACCCAGCAGTTCACCGCCACCGGCACGTACTCGAACCTCACCACCGCCAACCTGACGTCTTCGGTGATGTGGGCATCGTCGCTGACAGCGACAGCCACCATCTCGAGCTCCGGACTCGCCACCGCCGTCGGCTCGGGTGCCACCACCATCACTGCCACCGACCCTTCGTCGCTCATCCAAGGCACCGCAGCCCTCACTGTCACTCCGGCGGTCTTGGTCACCATCGCCGTGTCGCCCATCACGGCGTCGCTGGCCGCTGGTGACACCCAGCAGTTCACCGCCACGGGCACGTACTCGAACCTGACCACCGCGAACCTCACCGATTCGGTGTCGTGGTCGTCATCCTCGACGGGCACAGCCACCATCTCCAACACGTCGGGCTCCCAGGGCCTCGCCACCGCGGTGGCGACCGGGGCGGCGACCATAACGGCGACCTCTGGATTGATCTCCGGCACCGCGGCACTGACCGTGACCCCGGCGGTGCTGGTGGCCGTGACCGTCTCTCCGGCGGTGGCGTCGCTGGCCGCCGGTGCGACCCAGCAGTTCACCGCCACGGGCACGTACTCGAACCTGACCACAGCCAACCTCACCGATTCGGTCACGTGGTCGTCTTCCTCGACCGGCACCGCCACCATCTCGAACACGTCGGGTTCTCAGGGTCTGGCCACGGCCGTGGCCACCGGCGCGGCGACGATCACCGCCACGGACGCCGCCGCCCTCGTCTCGGGCACCGCCGCGCTGACGGTGACCTCGGCAGTGCTGGTGGCCGTAACCGTCTCTCCGGCGGTGACGTCATTGAACGCCGGTGACACCCAACAGTTCGCGGCCACGGGCACGTACTCGAACCTGACCACAGCCAACCTCACCGATTCGGTCACATGGTCGTCGTCATCGACGGGCACGGCCACCATCTCCAACGCCTCAGGCTCGCGCGGCCTGGCCACGGCCGTAGCCAACGGGGCGGCGACGATCACCGCCACCGACTCCGCTTCGCTCATCTCGGGTACCGCCGCGCTAACGGTCACGCCAGCGGTACTTGTGAGCATCTCGGTCAGCCCGGTGGTGGCGTCGCTGACCGCTGGCGACACGCAGCAGTTCACGGCCACGGGGACGTACTCGGACCTCAGCTCCGTCAATCTCACCGACTCGGTCACCTGGTCGTCGTCTTCGACGGGAACGGCCACCATCTCCAACACCTCGGGTTCTCAAGGACTGGCAAAGGCCGTTGCCACCGGCGCGGCCACCATCACTGCTACCGACTCCGCGTCGCTCATCTCGGGTACCGCGGCGCTGACGGTCACCCCGCCTGTACTGGTGGCCGTAACGGTTTCTCCGGTGGTGGCGTCATTGACCGCCGGAGACACGCAACAGTTCACGGCTACCGGCACTTACTCGGACCTCAGCACGGTCAATCTGACCGACTCGGTGACGTGGTCGTCGTCCTCGACGGGAACGGCCACCATCTCCAACACGTCGGGTTCTCAAGGCCTAGCGAAGGCCGTGGCCAACGGCGCGGCCACTATCACCGCCACCGATGCCGCGTCGCTCATCTCGGGGACAGCGGCGCTGACGGTCACCCCGGCTGTACTGGTGGCCGTAACGGTTTCTCCGGTGGTGGCGACGTTGAGCGCGGGCGATACGCAACAGTTCACCGCCACGGGCACGTACTCGGACCTCAACACCGTCAATCTGACCGACTCGGTGACGTGGTCGTCGTCCTCGACGGGAACGGCCACCATCTCCAACACGTCGGGTTCTCAAGGCCTTGCGAAGGCGGTGGCCAACGGCGCGGCCACCATCACCGCCACCGACCCTTCGTCGCTCATCTCGGGGACCGCGGCGCTGACGGTCACCCCGGCGGTGCTGGTGGCCGTAACGGTTTCTCCGGTGGTGGCGACGTTGAGCGCGGGCGATACGCAACAGTTCACCGCCACCGGCACCTACTCGGACCTCAGCACCGCCAACCTCACCGACTCGGTCACGTGGTCGTCGTCTTCGGCGGGCACGGCCACCATCTCCAACGCGGCCGGCTCCCAGGGCCTGGCCGCGGCCGTGGCCAACGGGGCGGCCACCATCACCGCCACGGACCCCTCGTCGCTCGTGTCGGGTACTGCAGTCCTCACTGTTACGCCCGCCGTCCTGGTGGCAGTGACCGTCTCCCCGGTGACCGCCACGGTGACCGCTGGTGAGACCGATAACAGCCAACAGTTCACCGCCACAGGGACGTACTCGGACCTCACCACGGCCAACGTGACCGATTCGGTTACGTGGTCGTCGTCTTCGACGGACACAGCCACAGTGTCCAACGCGGCCGGTTCCCAGGGCCTGGCCAAGGGTGTCGCCACCGGTGTGGCCACCATCACGGCCACCGACCCGTCGGCCCTCATCTCGGGGACCGCTCTTCTCACCGTCACACCGGCGGGTCCTTCGCCCACGTTGTCCCTATCCCCGGCTTCCGGCAAACGGCACACCGTGATCGAGTTCCAAGGAGCGAACTTCACACCCGGTGAACTCGTCACGGTCACTTACAAGAGATTGCTGACCTCCAACACCGCCACCCCCAGCCCCAAGGGGAAGACGAAGGTCAATCGATCGATCACGATTCTGTGTACGGTCACGGCCGATGCGGGTGGAGGTTTCACGTGTTCTGGGAAGATTCCCGGCATACGCCGCTCCGGCAAAAAGGGAGAACACACGGTCGTTGCCTCTCAATCCTCGGGACCGGAGGCGACTTCGACCTTTACGGTGGTCCGGGGACGTATCCGCTGATCGAGCTGGGCGGTCCCAGCCCACGTGTGGCGTAGAGTCCGGCCTCAGCTGACGCGGGTGCGAGTGGCGTCAGCGTCGGATGAAAGGTCCACATGGCGAGTGACAACGGGCTGAGTCGACGGTGGTCCAATACGAACAAGGCGTGGCGCTTTGCCACCGGTACCGTGGTGCTACTCATTGTCGGCTGGTGCTCGGCATGCGGTAGCTCGCCCTCAACCGCCACGACGACAGCGTCGCCAGCAGCGTCGAAGAGTCCCGCCTGCGCGTTGGTATCGGCCTCTCAGGTGGCAAGGATCCTTGGAGCTTCAGTAGTCGCCGCTCCCACCAAGGCGAATCTCGCCGACGACAGCTCGTGCCTCTGGCACACGTCAGCATCGTCGCCTTCGCTCGACATCTACCTCGATCACAACTTCAGCGCGGTTAGCTCGTTCAAGGCCAGCGTCGCCCAACCGCCTGCGTCGGTCGTAAAGATCTCGATTGACGGTTCCGAGGCATTGTTGCGACCGCCCTCGGATGCCGATGGAGGAGTGGCTTTCGTTTCCGCCGCTACAACGGACGCCCTTGTCTCGGTGGAGGCGACGGGCGCCATGAGCGGGCTCGACAGCGCCGCCGAAACGATGGCGAAGATCGCCCTGGCCTACCTAACCTCACATCCCTCGTAGGGTCGCTTAGGGCGAGGCGGTCAGTTCAGCCGCAGAACTGCATCATGGCCGACAGGCTGGCCACCACGTCGTCAGGCAACCCGGGAACGCAGGAGATCTGAGGCGACCCTTCGCCCACAACCTGCCAGCCCGATCCGCTTTGATGGACCAGCACATTGGTAGGGGAGCTCCCGCCGTACTCGACCACGGCGTAGGTGGGGTCCGAGGTCACCAAGACCGACTGGACGGTTCCGGGCGGGTTGGCGACTCCGCCAGTAATCGTGCTGCTCTCACCGGTAGGCGCGGCGGTCAACGCTCCGGTGGAAGATGTGTTGGCGCCGGTTGAACCGCTGGACGATCCCGTTCCCGACGCCCCCGTTCCCGATATTCCACCCAACGTTCCACTCAGTGGCCCGGCACCCGTTGTCCCGGTGCCCAGTGGCCCCGAACCAGTGGTCCCTGTGTCCCCAGACGACGGAGTTGTCGGTGACGTGTTCGAGGCCCCCGGCGGGGTGGTCGTCGTCGGAATCGTCACGGCGGGATAGCGCGGCGATGCCGACAAGTTGGACGAAGGTGTGCCCGAGGGCCACAGGACGACGGTCAAGAGCACGAGCAAAGGCACACCGAGGGTCACCACGATGATCCAGGCGGTGCGTGACGACGGGTGCCAGTTGACCCATTTCACCCATATGCGATGGAGTTCGGTCCACATACTGACGGCGCTCAGTTGGTGAGGTGGATTGGGTTACCGCCCACCGACACGTTCCAGGTCGTGCGGTCGGAGACCGACGAGCCATTGAATACATATTCGACCTTGTACCAGCCTCCGTTTTGGTCGAGGACCGTCGCTGAAGGCAGTGTGGTCTGGATCTCCAAGTAGCGGTCGTTGTATTCCGATGGGCTGGCGCGTCCAAACAGGGGACCGGGCTTGAGTCCGGGATTGCAGATGCACTGGGTGGTGGTCTTGGGCGGATTGTTGCCGTCATCGCTGTAGTACGGGGGATTAGTCGTGTATTGACCGTCGTCCGAGCCGACCGTTCCGTAGGTGTCGACCGTCTGATACGTGAAGCTGGCTAGGGAGCCGTCAGGTTGGAGCAGTTCGATGCCGGTCGCTCCTTCCCCAGGGTCGAACAGAGTGATGGTCATGGTCTTTCCCGAATAACTCGGCGACACCTGGGCCAGATAAAAGCTTGCACACGGCTCCGCGGCCGTCACTGAGTTAACGGGCTGCCCTTGCGCCGATTGCTCCTGACGTGCCACGCTGGTCGTACACGTTGCCGTACCGGCTGAGTTCACGTAGATACTCATGGCGGTGTCACCGTGAACTTCAGGACACTGAGCGTTGGCCGGAAGGCTGCCCTCGGCGATGGTCGAGCACGGGGCAAATGTGCCAGTGTCGACGGACGCGGACGTGCAGACATAGGACTGCAAGGTTCCGCACCCAGTCGGGCCCTGACCTACCAATGCGCGTAGAGCGAACTGGTTGGTGCCCGCGCTGTTGCTCTGCCCCGCCGTGGTCCAAAGGTTGAGGTAGTAGTTGCCTGCCTGGGAGCCGGCGGGGATGAAGTACAACGAGCACCATTTGCCTTCGCACGTCGTGTCGCCGCTGGCGAAGATACCTGGGTTGCTCCTCGACCCACCGGGGGGAGCCAAGATCGGATCAAGACTCGGGTCATAGACACCATTGCCCGGGCCGTAGAGCAGCCAGTTGGTGGTAATCGTCGTAGGGACGTTGCACGCCATGAGAGATTCGTCGCCGGCAGGGCTCCCGGCAGTGGTGGTACCGCAGTTGTTGTTAGTTATCGGGGGGTCGTAGGAGGGATCGTAGATCTCGACCGTTACGTTCTCGCCGGTTGTGCTTGTACCCGACGCGGCGGGGACGTCGAAGTCGTAGACGTAACCATTCGGGTCGTAGTCAACGTTCTTAAAGTTCGGAGACGTCAACGGGAGTGTCGGACAGACGGTGCCGGAGCTCGCGTGGTTGCCGTCGTAGGCAGAGGAGAACTCGTCTCCGTCTTCCCTGGCGGTGCAGTAGCCACTGATTGCCAACCAATAGTTGGCCTCGCTCTCACATGTGGCGCCGCTCCCCGAGCAGGAAAGGTTTCCGGTACCAAGCGAGTCCTCCGGACTCCCCAACGGGACCGGTTGGTCGTATTTGGCAGTCGAGGACCGAACCTCGGTGATGGAATCGAGACCGAAGACCTTGGCGAAGAAAGTGGGGACTTTGGAGTCCGTTATCTGCACCGCCAACTCGTCATCTTGGGGTTGGCCATTTAGGGACGGCACGCTCACGGCCACGGTGCTGGCCGTGAACCCGTTATCTCCGGCGACCTTGTCGGCCACCGCTTCGGCCTTGGTGAAGTTCGGCATATATGCCACGCCACTCAAAGCGGCAGCGTCGGCGGCACGTTGCATCTGCTCAGCCCGCAGCGACCAGTAGCCAAAGTCCACGACGAGGGCGGCGATACCGAGCAACGAGAGCACCGACAGGGCGAAGAACGCGAGCACGACTCCACTCTCGTCGCGGCGCCGAGGTCCGGAGCTGGTGCCCTCCTGATCAGCACGCGGCTGATGTGTCATGGCGTCTGAGGTTCGAGCTGCATGACAGCCGTATCCGTCAGCGTGCGCGAGCCGAACCAGCCAGTGACGTTGGTGTGGAGTGCAGTGATGTAGATACCGATGTAGTCGGGTCCTGAGCCGTTGTTGCCGGACTGAGAGACGATGCGCTCACTCGGGCACCAGTTGGAGTCCCAAGGTCCGCAGACGTTTGAGCCCGCTCCGCTAGGGCCGAAGTCCGTGATCATCTGACTGTCGTACGAGGTGTCGTTCTGCGAGACCGTCTGCAGCTCAGTGGACGAGTAGATATTGCACTCTCCAGTCACACCGTTTGACCCGCTAGGGGCGGTGAGACATGCTTGGGGGACAGCCTCGGGGACATTGCCGTTGGCCGGTGTGGCATCGAAGATGATGACCTCTTGGATCTGCCCGCTGAGTCCGTCGTTGGCACCGAGGATCGCCGTCAGGATCTGGTAGTCCGAACTGGGATCAGTGGCGTCGCCGGTGATGGCCCCTACGCGGACGCCGGCACGGGCCATGTTGTTGAGTGCCTGGCTGTCCTTGAAGATGAACCCGAACTCGATGATCCCAAACAAGATCAGAAACAGCAGGGGTGCAACCAGGGCGAACTCGACGAGGACGGCGCCGCGTTCCCCGTCGGCCTTGGTGGCATGCCGTGTGCCGGGCCGAGAGGTCCGGGCCGTCAGCCGCGCAAACAGCCGTCTCGAGGCGCGGCCGCTTCCCTCGCCGCTTCCTTGGCGCTCGGTGCTCGACACAGTCGGCATCTGGTCTTCCTCACTTCTCGACGCGGTCGTACCCGGTCCAGGAACGCGGCACGAAAGGGTCTCGTCCTACTTCCCCATCGCCAGTATCAAGACCACCCCTGGTCAGCGGCAATAGGACTATCGACACATTCGCCCCGGTCCCTACAGGAAACATCCAGCTTTCTGGCTTTGCGGGTAGGACCTGCGACCTAATTCCTGCCTGGCGCAATCGAATCGGGCCGATCGGGGCCTGAATCGGTGGGCGGGCCGTTCTCGTCCGCCGGCCACTGGCTCGCCGCCAGGGCCGCTGGCTCTGGGAGGTGTTTCCCACAGGCCGACATCAGAGTGCGGATGTACGATTGGCGACGGTGACAGACGTCGGGAGTCCATCCATCGGGCGCCTGGGACGACATTTGTTGATCGACCTGGCCGTAGTGTTGGTCGTGGTCGCCGCACTCATTGGCGTTCCCTCTTCGTCGCGTGCCAGTGCTGGCTCGTGGTGGGTCCCACCCCTCGGCAATCAGCCTTGGCAGTGGGAGCTCAGCAATCCGCTCACCCTGACCAATGCTCGGGAGATGGGAACGAACGACAAGCTCCCTGATGGGCAACGAGCTCCCGCCCCGGTGATCTACGACATTGACGCCATCATCAACCCCGCCTCGACCGTCACGGCGTTGCATCAAATGGATAAGCATGTCGTGTGCTACATCGAGGTTGGGGCGGCGGGTAACTACTACTCGGCCGCACAAGAAGGAATTGCCACCACCTATTACGACCAACTCAGCAACGCCGGCGAGTTCGGGAACAAGGTTCCCGGTTACCCCGAGTACTACCTCAACATTCAGTCCCCGGCCACGCTCTCGATCATCGAGTCCATGATCGACAAACAATGTGCGGCGAAGGGTTTCGATGCAGTGGAGACCGATATCGACGAAGAGTACGGCGACAACAGCGGCTTCCCGCTAACCAAGAGCATCCAAGAGCAGTACATGACCAAGCTCGCCAACTACATGCACGGCCTGGGCCTGGGCTGGTGGATCAAGAACCCCGACGACACCGGTGACAGTTACGCAACCGACATGTACCCGCTGGCTGACGCGGTGCTGACCGAGCAGTGCAACCAATACGATTCGTGCGGCCTTCTTTCGGCCTACACGGGACACAAGGCCGTATTCAACGCCGAGTATTCCTTGGGTCGAGGGAAATTCTGCACCAAGGACGATGTGGCCGGTTTCAACGGCGCAAAGTTCAACTTGGGTCTTACCGGCATCAGAAAGCCATGTCCGGGGCCGTCGTCCTCATCCAGTCGGCGTGCGCATCATGGGGTCCGCTGAGTCTGAACCGCTGAGTCTGAGCGGCCGGGCTGGCGTCGGCGAGGCTGACCCCCAGGTCCGCTCTACTCAGGGCGTTGTCGTCTCAGCTTGTCAGCGGAGATGACGGCAAACTCCCCTTCGGCTTCCACGCAGACGACCCCGTTTTGAATGAGGCGCCCCCGGCTGGTGACGCGGCGCCCATCGTTAGCCACAACTTCGGCTTCGAATCGTGCCTCTACTCCGACGAGTGTCGGACGCTTGAACCGAATCGTCAGCCACACCGTCGGCCCCGCTGCCTCGGAGAGTTGGTTCGCCGCCGTCAGCACGATGTCAAAGGTGGCGGCCAGAGCAGCTCCGTGCACCCAGCCCGGCCCTCCTTCATACGGTGTGGTGAAGCAGGCGGTGCCGATGGCCAGGGGAGGCTCGAAGCTGATGTCCACTGGCAGGGCAATCGGATTGAAGGTTCCGATGACGGGGTCAAATGGCATGGCACCGTGCATGGTGGCCTCGACCCGGTCGACGGGGACCGGTGGGTCGACGGTGTCGGGGTCGACAAAGCGCGGATGGGGCTGGGCTGGAACGTGCGTGGTCAGCTCGTCGTTGAGGGCCTCGAGACGAGCTACGACCTGCTCGAGAACCTCCGACGGGGCGTCGTTGGTGACCGTCACGTCGATCAGGCGTCGTACCGAGTTCGACAACGCGGCCATGGCCTCTTCCCGTCCCACAATGGCGGGGTGAAAACTCGGCCAGCGACTCACCGGTTCGCTCATGGCTTCGATCCTGTCCACAGGAAGTCCGGGTCCCGAACGTGAGGGGGTTGCTTCCCTCTCGCTGATCGCTGTCGCATCAAAGGGAACGTAGCGGAGACGATCGCGTATCGAACAATCCTCTTCGGGCCTCACCGACAGCCGAGTGGAGGCGGACGCCGCGGCCGAAAGCCCGCCCCGTTAGTCGCCTTGTCGCCGCGAAGTCCGCTCGGACAGACGCGGGAAGATCAGCGCTCCAATGCGGCTGACGAGCTCCAACGCCAACGTAGGCGAGATCTCGGCGCCGGAGGCGGTGTGTTCCGGGCGCATGGGTATGCCGAGGTGACCGGCGTGCTCAATGAGGCCGTGGCAGACATGCTTGCCGAGCACGCCCAGGGCTTCGCCGGCGGCTACCCGTTCCGCCTGGAAGGCCGCCACCGGAAGCGGGCTCACTTCAGGCCACGACGCAGCATCACGAGGTGTTGTTCGGGTGAAAACGTGGTGAAACGTTTTGGCCGCGGCGTCGCGGCCGGTAAAGGGATGGCCCAAGTCCCACACCTCTCGAAGCGTGGCGATCATCGAGGTGTGTCGGTACTCGTCGGTGAAGACACTGCCTTGTTCCACCCAGGGCGACACGATGATGGCCGGGACTCGGTAGCCGGATCGGTCAAAGCGGAAGCCCAGCTGTCCAACGGGTGCGGTGGGGTCAGGCGGCGGCACGGGTCCGGGGGGAACGTGGTCGTACGTACCGCCGGGCTCGTCCCATCCGATGAACAAGGTGGTGTTGAGCGCGTTGGAGTCGGCCGAAGGTCCTGACGATTTGATGGCGTTATAGATGCGGGCCAGGAACGCCTCTCCAGCCAGGATGGACGACGGCGGGTCCAGGGCGACATCCACGCCGGGCAGGAGCGCTCGCCCAAAGGCGGGGTGGTAGTCGCCGTGCCCAGCCATGAGGTTTGGCTCGATGAGTGAGAAATCGGGAAGTGTGCCCTGGGCGGCGTCTCGTTCGAACTCCGAGAACGGAACGAAGTTGGTGGCAAAGCGGTCTCGGAGGCGGGCCATATGGATGACCCCGGTGAAGGAGACGGGGTCGGGCTCGAGCACGTAGACCTTCCAGGTCTTGCCGTGCTGTTCAAGCCGGTCGAAGATCGTCTCGGCCAGATTGTGGTGAATAAAGTTCGTGGCGGGGCGATTCACCACGAACCCCGACGATGTCGCCGCCGTCCAGAACGATCGGTTGGCCAAGGTCTGCGAGGGAACTTCGCTGAACCAGTGGTCGAAGACGCCGAACCCCCGAGCGATGGCGCTCAACACAGGGACTTGTTCGGGCGCGTAGCCCGTCATGATCTGTCGGTACTCGTTGTAGGTCGGCTGTCGTTTCATCTCGACGGTGCAGAAACTGATGTAGTCGGTGACAAAGCCGTCCATCGTCGGCACCTGGTCGTCGGCAGGAGCGTTGAAGGGAACCACCATCTCGGTGGCGTCTTTGAAGCGGTTGACGTCGTCCAACACATTGAACAGTTGGGTGTTCGTATGTTGATACTCCTCACCCGGGTCTGGGTTTGGCATGTCCATGTCGTCGGCGACCTGATAAGGGACCACCCCGTGCTCGATCCCGTGCTCAGCCCACGACGGGATCGGATTGCTCAAGTCCTTGCCGATGACGCCTTCGAACGATGGGACGTCGCCGGGGTTGTAGAGGCGACCGAGAAGGTTGTCGAACGAGCGGTTCTCGAACAGGACGAGAACAACGTGGTCCATGGCATTGGCCTGCGTAGCCACCATCTCAACTCCCCTTGTCGTGACAACGGTCTCTCCGAGTCAGGCCGATCTCGAAACCGCCGCGACGGTGTCCTGCCGGACCCGCAAATCTAACCCTGATTGCCGACATCGGACGGCGGTCGCCGCCCCTGTTGGCGAGACGACGCGACAATGTCCGGCGGTCAAAAATCGGGCAAGATGGGCTCGTCCAACCACTCCTGGACCGAGTCTTGAGTACGCGAGGAGCGCACATGTCGTCGAATTCACAGGCCACAGCTGGGGCAGCCGGGACGATCGACCTCGGCGGGGATCTCACCGTGAACCGGATGGGCTTTGGCGCCATGCGGATCACCGGGGATGGCATCTGGGGGCCGCCACCAGACCTGGACGAGGCCAAGAAGGTCCTTCGACGCGCTGTGGAGTTGGGCGTCAACTTCATCGACACCGCCGACTCCTACGGGCCCGATGTCAGCGAGGATCTGATTGCGGCGGCGCTGCATCCCTATGCGGATGATCTCGTCATTGCCACCAAAGGTGGTCTCGTGCGCCCCGGCCCGGGTCGGTGGGATCCCGATGGTCGTCCTGAGCACCTGCGGGCGGCGTGCGAGGGGAGTCTGCGCCGGCTCAAGCTTGAGCAGATCCCGCTTTACCAGTTCCATCGACCGGACCCCAAGGTACCGATCAGCGAGTCCATCGGCCTCTTGGTGGAACTGAAAGCGGAGGGGAAGATCCGCCATATCGGGGTGTCGAACGTGACGGAGCCTGAGCTTCGGGTAGCAGAGCAGCTGACCCCGGTGGTGTCGATTCAGAATCGGTTCAACGTGAGCGATCGTTCTTCAGAGTCTCTCGTCGACCTCGGTGTCCAAGAACAGATCACCTTCATTCCTTACGCGCCGATCCTGGACTTTGATGGCCGCTCCGCCATCACTGAGGCGGCCCAGCAACACGGTGTTTCTGAGCGGCAGGTCGTCTTGGCCTGGATGTTGGCCTTGTCCCCCAACATTCTTCCCATTCCGGGAACGGGGACCATCGGACACCTGGAGTCCAATATCGCCGCTGCTGGCGTGAAGCTCAGCGCCCAAGAGGTGGCGGCCATCACGAAGGGAAGTTGAGGTTCACCTCGTTAGCTTCCGATGGCTTGGTGGACTGATCGGACGGCGCTAGCCCCTTCGCCGACGGCGGCGGCGACGCGTTTCATAGAGCCGCTGCGAACGTCGCCAACTGCGAATACTCCTGGCACGCTGGTCTCGAAAGGAAAGGGTTCGCGGCCCAACAGGTCATAGGCCTCTCGGACGCGGTGCGCGGAGATGTCGGTGTCCGTGAAGACGAACCCGGCATCGTCGAGAGCCACGCCGGCGAGCCAGCTGGTGGCGGGAACGGCACCGATGAAGCAGAACAGTCCCGTGCACGCCACGTCGGCGTCGGTCCCCGTGGCGCTCTCGCGCAAGACGATCCCCGTCAATGTGGTGTCGCCGCTGACCTCGACGACTTCGGATCCGGCATGCAGGTCGATCCTGGGGTCCGCAACGATCCGGTCGGCCAAATATTGAGACATGCCCTTGGCGAGATCCATGCTCCGCACCACCAGGCGGACGTGTGCACCTCGACTGGCGAGGAACAAAGCGGCCTGTCCGGCCGAATTCGCCCCGCCGACGACGGCGACTTCGGCGTCGCGCCCGCCGCACGAACGGGCCTCGAGCTCGGTAGCCGCGTAATAGATGCCGGCCCCCTCGAACTCCGACCAGTGCTCGAGGTCGAGTTTCCGATAGGCGGCGCCCGAGGCGATGATCACGGCACGGGCTGCTATTTCTGTGCCGTCGATGAGGGTAACGACCAACTGCCCGTCGCCGACGTGAAGTGACGATGCCTCGCACGGGCTGGTGACGCTCGCCCCAAACTTTTGTGCTTGCACCAAGGCCCGCGCCGTGAGCTCACCACCGGGCAAGCCTGACGGAAAGCCCAGATAGTTTTCGATTCTCGAGCTCGCCGCCGCCTGTCCGCCCACAGCCACAGCCTCGACGAGGACGGTGTTCAGACCTTCCGAGGCCCCGTACATCGCCGCCGCCAGTCCGGCGGGACCGCCCCCGGCGATGACGAGATCAAAGACTTCACCCGGTCTGGAGCGAAACGTCAAGCCAAGTTGTTCGGCCAGCATTCCCGGCGTCGTTTGGCGCAGTACACCGGTGGGCGTGGCCACCACCGGAAGGTCGGCCGCCGTCGCCGCGAAGGAGGTCAGGAGGGCCAGGCCGCCTGGGGTGTCGACGTCGATCCACACGTGGGGAATGGCCAGTCGCGTCGCCCAGTTGCGCAACGCCAGCGTGCTGGCCGAGTTGGCGCCGCCGATGATCTCGACACTGCGGGCGGCCTCGCCTGTTTGCAGAATCTTGCGACGGGAAATGAAACTTCGCAGGATGACATCCGACAACTCCGGGTCTTCAGACATGAGACGGCGAAAGTCGGCGCGCGAAATGACCAGCGCCGTTCCCCCGACCGATACGCGAGCTGAGAGATACGCCGACTGACCCGTGAGCATGTTCAGTTCACCCAGGAACCGACCCGCTCCATGGCGAACGACCACTTGGCTTGGCGAGTCCGGCGTGGCGGCGCGGACGATTTCGACTTCGCCTGACTCGATGACATAGAACCCGTACTCGGCCTCGCCGGCCTCGTAGAGCACCGCGCCGGGCTCGAGGACGACCCGGTCGGCGCGGGCCCGCAAGCGCTCCATCTGGGGCGCCGTGAGCTGGGTGAAGGCCGATTCAGGTTCAATAGCGCTCATAGAAACCTCGTGACTTGGTGGCGTGATCCTAAGCGGGTGCCGAGAAGCGTGGACCTGCGGTCGACGCTTCGGCTCCGGGCGACCACAATGGGTGCGATGGGTCGTCGCGAAGAGACCTCGGGTAGTCCCAGAGACCTGACGGTCCTGGCTGTGCCGTTTTACTTCGCCGCCTTGGGCGCTGAGTATCTGTGGCTTCGTCGCCGGGCCAAAACCCAAGGTCCCACCGCCGGCGACTACGAGCGACGTGACACGGTGGCAAGTCTCACCATGGGGGTCACCAGCCTGGTGGCGCCTCTGGTGATGCCGAGGCTTTTGCGGCCGTTTACGCCCGGTCGCGGGCGCTTTGGCAAAGCGCTGGTCGTGGGAGCCCTCGGCGCCGCGGCCGTGACCACGGCGGCCGACCACGTCTCGCGTCGGGTCACCAGCGTTGGCCCACCGGCCGACTCCGAAGATCTGCCGCCACTGTCGAAGCTTCCTGTTCGAGCCGACCTGGATTTGGCCCAACGGACGGCTCGGCGAGTGGCATCGGTCGGCGGCGTCGCCACGGTGGTGGCGGGGGGTGTGGCTGTCACGACCACGTGGGCTTCTCGCACGACGCCCGAGCGCCTCTGGCGTCGTCGCATCGTGCCTGATTTGGGCACCGGTGCCCTGGCGCTGGCCGCCGCCATAGCCGCCTGGGACTTCGTCTACTACTGGGACCACCGCTTCATGCACACGAGCCGATATATGTGGGCGATCCACGTGGTGCACCACTCGAGCGAGCACTACAACCTGTCGACGGCCTTGAGGCAGCCGGTGGCCGAGGCGTTCGGCACCTTCGTGCCGTTCGGTGCCCTGAGTCTCTTTGGTATCCGGCCGACGATGGTCGAGACCGCCCGCGGTGTCAATCTCCTGTACCAGTTTTGGATCCACACCGAGACGATCGGACGCTTGGGGCCAACCGAATCAGTCTTGAACACCCCCTCACACCATCGCGTCCACCACGGTTCGAACCGGCAGTATCTCGATCGCAATCACGGGAGCATCCTCATCCTCTGGGACCGGATCTTCGGAACGTTCGAACCCGAAGGCGATCGGGTTGTTTACGGTCTGACCAAGAACATCAACACGTTCAACCCGGCGCGGATCGCCACGCACGAATACGTCGCGATGTTGCGCGACGTGGCTTCCTCGCATTCGTGGCGCGAACGCCTGTCGTACGTCCTGCGCGGGCCGGGATGGGCCAACGCCCACCGGGCCGAAGTCGCTGCCGCCGAGGACGGACCAGTTTCTCCCGCGTTGATCGGGCAGACTACGAGCATCAGGGTTGGCCTCTGAGCACCTCGCTCGGCCGACGCGCATACCGACCACGAACGAGAGGCTGATGGAACCTACGGAAACAGACAAGTTGGAATTGCGACAGCTCGTGGATGCTTACGCATTGTGGATCGACCAGAAAGATGTCGACCTCGCCGCCGCCCTCTTCACCGTCGGGGGCCGCCTGGTCACGACGTTCCCCCCGGCTACTGCCGAGCAGCCCATTGTGCGGACGGGGCGAGACGAGATCGCCACCGCGCTACGAGGTGGACTGGCTCGATATGCGACGACCACGCACATGGTTGGGGGCCACGTTGTGCATCCCGGGTCCGACCTCGTAACGGGGGTGACGACGTGCATCGCCCACCACATCTACGAGAGCGAGGGAGTCCGCAGAATGCTGGTGATGGCTTTGCACTATCACGACATCTACGGGCGCGAAGGCCGCCACTGGCTTTTCGCCGAACGCCGCCTGGTACGCGACTGGCATCGCGACGAAGCCTTTGGCGACGCGTAAAAGGAAGGGAGCACAATGGCCATAACGGGGGTGCACGCTTTGCTCTATTCGCCCGATGCCGACGCGCTGCGTGAAGTGCTCGGTGCCGCGTTCGGCTGGCCACACGTGGATGCCGGGGGCGGCTGGCTCATTTTCGCCCTGCCTCCTGCCGAGGTCGGCGTCCACCCCGGTGAGGTGCCACGCCACGAGCTTTCACTCATGTGTGACGACATCACGGCCACCATGGCGGAGCTACGAAACAAGGGCGTCTCGTTCAAAGCCGAACCGGAGACCCAGGCGTGGGGAGTCACGGTGACGATGGTCCTCCCCGGGGGCGTCGAGATGATGCTCTACCAACCCCGGCATCCGACCGCCCACTGACACCAAGGCGGGGGAGCTCAGCAGCACATGGCTACATCGGGTCCCCTAACATCGCCGAGATGAGCGATCAGACCGAGAGCCGCCTCGACGCCGCCTGGAAGGTGTGGATAGACGCCCAGGAGGCCGCCATCGAAACGGTGCGAAGCGCCGAAGGCGTGCCGCGCACGGTGACGGACCTTGCCGAGGGCTACCGCTGGGTCACTCGCCTCAGTTCGTTGGCCCAGGAATGGTTCATCGAGAAGTCCGACCCGCTCCATCCTCAGCTGTTTCAGTCCCAGAGCGAGTATCGCAAACTGCTGGTCGACAATCCTGACGTTCGCTATGCGTTTTGCGCACTCGACGAGACAAGGACGTACCGTTTAACGGGGACCCGCGGCCACGCCGCGTACGTAGGATTGACCTTCGGCACGCCGGTGGGCAAAGGCGCCGTCGGCGGCCGGACGGGCACCACCGTGCAGACACATTTGGACGAATTCGAGTTGGGGCTCAACGGCGAGGTCGACATCCTGATCGCACCCGCTGACAAGATGCCTGACCCGCCGCCGAAGAACTCGATCATCCTCGTTCCTGGAACGGGCCAACTCGCCGTACGAGAGACCTTTTTCGATCGTCAGCACGACTCGCCGGCTGAGCTTCGCATCGATCTGGCGGGCGATGTCCCACCTCCTGTGCTGGGGGTCGAGGAGCTTGCGGCCAAGATGGAGTTCGCCGGAATGTTCGTGCAGTTCGTGGCCGCCACGGCGGTAAGCATGTGGCGCGACACGGAGTCGCATATCAACACGTTCGGCGGTACCTCCGGTGCCGACCACGTGGCCGCGCAAGAGGACGAGATACGCTCACACAGCAACGCCGAGATGACCTACCACGGGGCACGATGGGTCCTAGGCCAAGGCGAGGCGCTGGTTGTCACCGTGCACAATCCGGAGAACAGCTTCCTGTATTGGGGTCTCACCACCACCACGGCATGGATGGAGAGCCTCGACTACCGGTACACGACCACCAACCTCAATAACCATACGGCCGAGCGCAATGCCGATGGGGATTGGCAGCTTGTCATCTCGCCGACAGACCCGGGCCTTGCCAATTGGCTCGACACCGGGGGGCGGCGCGAGGGGTACATGATCGTGCGTTGGGTCCTGGCCGACCACCCTCCTCATCCGACGTGTCGACTGGTGCCAATCGACAGTTTGCGGTGATGGCTGGACGTCAGACTTCGGACGCCACGCCGTAGCGCTGCTGGTAATCAGCGACCATGGCGCGGTGCTCGGCGAGGTCAAGGCCGCTGTCCTCGAAACGGTAGTTGTGCTCGCCCGGAGAACGACTTGAGTGCCGGGCGCCGATGTAGCTCTGCATTTGGTGGCGGGCGTCTTCCGCAAGTTCGAGGTCCCATTTGTCGTAGAGATGGGCCACGGTGGCGATGGGATCGGCCACGAGATCCTGATAGAGGACGTCGGCAATCTGTCCGTCGGGAAGAGAGCCTTCATCGCGTTCGGCCATGACGCCGTTCATCTGGAGTTCAAGCCCGAAGGAGAGGAATTCGATTAAGGCCTGGTGAGCAACCCGGTCCGAGTGCATCCAATGAAGAGTGGCCATCGTGTCGGCAAGCGATCCCACCACACGCAGGGGGTCGCGGTGGGTGATGACGACATGGGCGTCAGGGTAGGTGGCGAACACCAACGGAAGCGAGGACAAGTGCGAGGGAGCCTTCACGACCCAGCGCTCGGTGGGAGTGGACCATTGAAGGGTTTGCAGCATGCGGCGATGCCATTGGTAGATCGGGGTCTGATCTTGCCCGCTCTTCCATATGGTGTAGCTGGGCACGTTGTACAGACCGGTGAACAGGTCAGTTGAGAACTGGTGAGCGAAGGCAAAGATGCACTCGGTGGGGAGGTTCCCTCCGTTCTCGTGCATTGACGTAAAGGCGGGGACCATCTCGTCCATGAGCGTGATTTCGGCGTGGGTCAGTGCGGCCCAGTGCTCCGCAGTGGGCTCCTGGCTGCCAGAAGATAAAGGTCCGGGCGCGGCTCCGGGCACGGTGTGCACGAGCTCCCACAAAAGCGGAGGCCGATTGGCCGGGTCACAGGCCAACAGCTCATGGAGCAAAGTCGTACCGGAACGGCCGAGCCCGGTGACGATGATCGGGGCTCGAACAACCTCACTGTCGATGCCTGGTTCTCGCTGCCACAGGTCGATGAGTCGCAAGCGATTTTGCAGGATCAGTTGTAGCTCGGCCCTCGCTCGGATTCTCCCCGCCAGGTGGAGCTCAGCCTCATCGTCGAGGGCCTGGCACAGACGCTCGAGCGGCTCGCGAAACCAGTCGTCACCGACATCGTGCAATCGGCTTGCCGCCGAGGCGGCCGTCAGAAGATCGTCGGCCCGCAGTGAGACGAGGGAACGGCCGTCGTCGCCCAGACCCTGACCGAATGCCACCAACTTCTCGACCCACGGAGCGCGCGGAGGGGGGACCCAACCCATCGGCCCCTAGCGTAGAGCACGGCGACGAATGTCGTACCTGCTGAAAGGCGGTGATCGAGTGGGTCAATCGTGCTCGACGCCCGTCATGGCGCGGACGTGGACTCGATGATGATGACACCTTCCCATGGCCCGAGATCGACCACGTTTTCAAAGGTCTTGACGTCGCGACCGGGATGGGAACTCATGGCGATCCGTGCCTCGCGACCCGCCAGGGGAATCTCGATCGAGGTATCCGAGAAATTCAGGGCCACGGTGGTGTGCGCGCCGCGGCGCCATACCCACGTCCCTTGTGGGGAGGGGAGCGATGCATACTCCCCTTGCGTCAGATCAGGATTCGTTCGGCGCAGTTCGATGAGCACGCGCACGAAGTTGAGCATGGACAGGGGTTCGCGGCGCTGATCGGCGACGTTGCACGTCGAAGGATCGGAAACGGGAAGCCACGGTGTGGAACCTGGGCTGGTAAAGCCTCCATTGGGCGCGTTTTCCCATGGCATCGGCGTACGTTCGGGGTCGCGGCCCTTGTAGGCCGGCCAGAAGCGGAGGCCGACGGGATCGAGAAGTTGCTCCTTGGAAATGGGCGCGTCTTGCAGTCCGATCTCATCGCCCTGATAGAGGACCGGTGTGCCCCGCAATGTGAGCAGCATCAATAGGGCCAGGCGCGCCTTGGCCGGGTCTCCGTCGGCCCACCGGGTGGCAAGGCGCGAGACGTCATGGTTCGATCCGGTCCATACCGGCCATGCCGAGGTGGGCAGGAGCGTTTCGGTCCGTTCGACGATGTCGCGAAGATCATCGGCGGCGAAGGCCGCCTCCAAGAACGGAAAGTCGAATCCGAGCTGCAATTCGTCATCGCCGTTGCCGTAGAACATGGCCAGAGGCTCCAGCTCGTCGACGCTGGTCTCGCCGAGAAGGAGTCGTGGTGGGTCGTAGCCGTTGGCCAGCTCACGCCAGCCCCGCAGGACGACGTGCACCTCGGGTTGATTGCTCGTTCGGAGCGGTCGCTGCCCCAGTAGCTGTACTCCCAACGGGTCGCTTTCGGTGGCGGGCGGGTTGTCTCGCAGAAGTGCGTCCTTGACGATCATGTGGCACACGTCGATGCGGAATCCGGCCACGCCCCGATCCCACCAAAAACGAAGGATGTCATCGAACGCGCCGCGGACATCTGGGGACCACCAGTTCAAATCGGGTTGCTCGGGCAGGAAGTTGTGCAGGTAGAACTGGCCCGTTGTGTCGTCGAGGGTCCACGCCGGCCCTCCGAAGCAACTGATCCAGTTGTTGGGCACCGCACCATCGGGGCTGGGGTCTGCCCACACATACCAATCTCGATGGTCGGAGTCTCTCGACGATCGGGAGCCCACGAACCACGGGTGGCGATCGCTGGTGTGGTTCGGGACCAAGTCGAGGAGCACGCGGATGTCGCGACGGGCGGCGGCATCGATCAGTTCGTCGAGATCGTGCAATGTCCCGTAGACGGGCTGAACGTCTTGGTAGTTGGAGACGTCGTATCCCCAGTCGGCATTGGGGGACACCGTCACGGGACTCAACCAAATGCCGTCGACGCCAAGCCATGACAGGTAGTCGAGCTTGCCCAAAACGCCCCGCAGGTCGCCGACACCGTCGTCATTGGTGTCGGCGAACGAGCGAACGTACACCTGATAAAGCACCCCCGTCTGCCACCAACGGGGTGCTCCGGTGGGACCCACCGTCGAAGATCCAGCTCGCTGACCCTTGGCGTTCATGCCCCAATAGTGGCTGGCCGCCGACACCGAGTCCAACCACATTGTGCGGAGATGCCTGGGGACCAATCAGCAGGCCGAAGCCCTGGATACGCCTCCCCGCCTATCGGGTAGAACGAGCGGTGTGAACCGGCTCGAGAAGGCTGTGCGAAGCATCGATGGGTTTCAGCAACGGCACCACATGCCCTCAGTGGTGTTCGGTGTCATCAAGAAATTCGGCGACGACAACGGCAGCAATCTGACAGCTCTCATCGCCTACTACGGCTTTCTCTCGCTCTTTCCGCTGCTGCTTATCCTTACGACTCTCGTGGGACTGCTCTTCTCCCATGATGCCGCTATGCAAAATCGCATTCTGCATTCGGCTCTCGGTCAATTCCCGATCGTGGGACAGCAAATCGCCGAGCACGGCGTGAAATCGTTGCACTCCGCCAGTGTGATCGGCCTTGTCGTGGGTCTTCTCGGCCTGATTTGGGGATCGTTCGGCGTAAGTCAGGCTGCGCAGCGGGCTATGGCCGAAGTATGGAACGTGCCCGGGGTTATTCGTCCAGGATTTCTTCCTCGGCTTGGCCGCAGTATGGCGTTCTTGGTCCTCTTGGCTGTTGATGTCACGCTGACTACCTTTTTGGCCGGCCTGGTGACGATCGGCCATGGAGCGCTCTGGTTCCAGATCCTGGCGGGGCTGGCAGGCCTGGCGGCAAACGTGGCGTTGTACGTAGTTGGCTTTCGCATCCTCACGCCCAAATCAATCAGTACGAACCTGCTATTTCCGGGAGCCGTTCTTGCCGGCATCGGATGGACCGTGCTGCAAGGGTTTGGCACCCTGCTCGTGGGCCACACCCTTCGGCATGCCAGCCAGACCTACGGGTACTTCGGAAGCGTTATCGGACTGATTTCCTTTCTGTACCTGGCGGCGGAGGTTTCTGTCTATTCGGCTGAAATGAATGTGGTGCGAGCCCGGCGTCTCTACCCTCGAAGCCTGGCGCCGCCGCCACTGACGGCTGCGGACAAGGAAGTCCTCAGTGCCGTGGCCGCCGAAGGCGAGAGGCGCCCCGAAGAGCGCGTGCATGTGGAGTTTGTATCGCCTGTCGAAGGCAAAGAGACTTAGGGCCAGTCCAGCCACTCGCGGCGGGTTGGGCGTAACGCACGATTGTTGGCGCGTTGGTTATCTTCACATCGAAACGGGTAACGAGGCACTTGAGCACGGCCGGAACGCCACTCGTTCGCGGACGACGTTGATCAGGAGACGAGAAGACGGTGGTTGACCCGGAGTTGAGAGTAACGGTTGACCTCCTGGCTGATCTGACTGACGCGTCGTTGGTCATGAAGGTGTGTGGAGAAATCGATATCCAGAGTGCGGCCATATTGGCGGAGCACTTGGAGTCGGCCCTGGATCAGGGGCACGCGACCATCGATGTCGACTTCAGTGAAGTGACATTTCTGGACTCGACCGGCCTGAGCGTGCTGATCGGGGCCTTGGCTCGGTGCCAAGCGGCTGGAGGCGAACTCCGAGTCCTGTCGCCACGGCCGAATGTGCGCAGGGTTCTCGAGATCACGGGCCTCATTGAGGCGTTCCACCTGGGCGGTGGTGGGGCCGCCCCTGGTCCCGAGTAGCGGGTCGCTGTTTTGGTTAGGGGCCGGCCGGCTGGGGTAAGGAAATGGAACACGTTGCACTCCGGTCGAGATTCGACCTCGATGGTGAAGGAACCAGCATGGACCCCGTCATTGTCAGAGCGTCCCGAGCAGCGGCTTTCCGGGGAGCTCCAGGCGGCGCCATGCCGGCGAGAGACACCGGTGAGCGACAAAGCTCTGGCTGGGAGCGTGGCCGGAAGCCTCGAGCGACGCCGGAGCTGGCGATCCGATGAGCGCCGCCGTGTCCATCGATGTCGGCGAGAGGAATGGTTTTTCGCATCAGGCCTTCTTCTATGCCGGCGACGACGAGTTCGTCCTGGGTGCCATGGCGTTCTTGCGTGCGTCGATCGTTGCGTCCGAGCCGGTTCTGGTTGTTGTCAGCGCTCGGAAGATCGACCTCTTGAGAGAGCAGCTCGGTGCTCACCATGAAGCCGTGACATTCGCCGATATGGATCAGGTTGGCACAAATCCGGCTCGGATAATCCCGGCCTGGGCCGAGTTTGCCAACGAACACGGCGATCGCCCGTTGCGCGGCATCGGCGAGCCCATCTGGGCTGAGCGCGGCGC
Source organism: uncultured Acidimicrobiaceae bacterium (assembly GCA_963714125.1). GTDB lineage: Bacteria > Actinomycetota > Acidimicrobiia > Acidimicrobiales > UBA8190 > CAWCAW01. The sequence goes on from OY970234.1 coordinate 511,531, forward strand.
TGATGAGCTTGAGGAGTGCCAGCGTCACGAAGGGCTCTTGAATATCGCCTTTGCCGACAGCGTCGATTTCACCTTGATGTGTCCTTACGACACAACCACCCTCCCCGACGATGTGATTGACCAGGCGCGTCGAACGCACCCATGGCTCCGGCGAGGCACCACATGTCACGCCAGCGACTCCTATCCCGCGATGAGCGAGTTCTGTGCGCCTTCGTCTCAGCCTCTGCCCGAGCCGCCACCATCGTGCGTCGTGTTCGCATTTGAGATGAGGCTCTTGGGGCGGGTGCGCTCCCTGGTGTGTCAGGAGGCACTTGACTCGGGTTTCAGCCCGGTGCGGGTGGCCGACGCGGTGATCTCGGTCAACGAGTTGACTTCCAACAGCATCCGGCACGCCGGCGGATCGGGAGTGCTGCGGATCTGGCGCTCTGGGGACTCCTTGGTGTGTGAGGTATCCGACGTGGGTTTTCTCGACACTCCTCTGGCCGGCAGGGTTCGCCCCACCACCTGTTCTGCGGGGGGGCGCGGACTCTGGATTGTGAATCAGTTGTGTGAGCTCGTACAGGTCAGGTCCTCGCCCGCGGGAACGATGGTTCGTGTCCATATGCGCCGGTGAGCAGGCAGTTTTGATGCTCCCGGGGTCCGTCTCCAGATACCGGAGGTTCGTAAGGCGAACGGTTCGTCACCGGCTGCTTTGGGCATGACCTGGGAGCCTGGGGAGGCTCGACCAGGTCCCGGCCCCGAGGAATGGCGACACAGGTGATGACAAAAGGACCATCTGACGCGACCGTCGCCGAGCAACCCGCCGGGTCCGTGCTCGATCCCACAGGTCAGCTCGACATGGCGTCCGCTCCCCAGGTGAGGGCCGAGCTCGCAGAGTTCATCGGCGCCGACGGGCGGAACTTCGTCGTCGACCTCGGTAAGGGCGGGTTCGTAGACTTGAGCGGTCTAGGCGTACTGATAGGCGCCCGCAAAGAAGTGCGACAACTGGGAGGGGAGATCCGAGTGGTGGTGCAGCCACAGATCAAGACGATGTTCGAGCCGGCGCGTCTGGGTGAGGTTTTTACGTTTGTGCCTCCAACGAACGAAACCGAAACGGTGAAGCTATGACCAACCTCTCGTCCCTGCCGGGTATGACCGGGGCCACCACGACCAAGCGCGTTGAACTGACGCTGGCCGCGGATGCAGAGATGCTTGTTCTGGCGCGCATGACCGGAACGGCAGTGGCGGCTCAAGCCAAGTTTGATTATGAACAGATTGAGGATGTCAGGTTAGCCGTGGATGAGTTGTGCATCCGCCTTGTGAATTCAGGAAACGGGCCCGGCCGCATCAACGTGGTGTTCCAATGGGATGACCACGGCACGTTGGAGGTGATGGGCACGCTCGTCCCCGACGAGGAGCATTCCACCAACGGCCAGAGTCCGCGAATCCCTCGCCAGGACCGGTCTTTCGAGCTCTCCGAGCGCATTCTCGATGCGCTCGTCGATGATCGCGGCAGCGATGTGGTGGGTGGAGTGCACCGAGAGTGGCTTTGCCTCCGACGCAAGGTACATCCCACGTGATGACTGCCGATGCGGGCCAGCGTGAGGGTCTCAGGCGGAAGTTCGCAGAGTTGGCGCGCCAAGACGATGATGAGCTCCGCTCAGAGCTCATCGAAGCGCATATCGGCTTGGCCGAATACCTGGCCCGTCGCTTCGTCTACCGGGGCGAACCCTACGACGACCTTGTTCAAGTCGCTTCGATCGCGCTCATAAAGGCCGTCGATCGATTCGATCCGGACCGCGGCGTCGAGTTCACCACCTTCGCCACCAAAACGATCCTGGGGGAGCTCAAGCGCCACTTCCGGGACAAGGGATGGGCTATCCGTGCCCCCCGACGCCTGCAGGAGCTGTATTTGCAGCTCAATCAGTCCGTGGCGACGTTATCCCAACAGCTCAAGCGGTCGCCGACGATCGCCGAGCTCGCCGCTGACACACGCGTCTCCGAAGAGCAGGTTCTCGAGGCGTTGGAGGCTGGCCAGTCGTATCGCTCGGCATCGCTGGATAGTGCTGAGCCCGATGAAGAAGGACTCGGGGCCCGCCTGGGCGCCGACGACAAAGATATGGGTGTCGTCGAATGGCGGGCCATACTCGAACCTCATGTGCAGGCGTTGCCCCAGCGGGAGCAGACCATCTTGCGGCTTCGCTTTGTCCACGGGTTGCCACAATCGGAGATCGCCGCTCGTATCGGGCTCAGCCAGATGCACGTATCGCGGCTGCTTGTGCGCAGCTTGGCCATGCTGCGGGAGCGCTTAGGCGAACTCGAAGACGACGTGTAGGGCCTAGGGCGCCATAGCGGCGCTCATGGCGCAGAGGCTTAGCAGGATGATTCTTGCTAGGGTGCGCAGGACACGACGGCCTGGAGTGGAAGCGATCCGGCTGCCACATCCCGCTGTTGCTGTGGGGTAAGGAAGCGTGTCGGTCGAACGGGGCAGCGCCAGGTTTGTTGCCGCACAACGAGCGGCGCGCGCGGTTGGCGATGCAGCCGCGGAGTTGTGGACACAACTCACGCGTGCCGCTGACGCCGTCATCACCGACCGGTCGCTCGATGCGCTCTATACCGATGCACTTATGACGGTGATGGAGGTGCTCGATGCCGACTCGGTGGCTCTTCTCCTGGCGAATGAAGCTCAGGACGCATTGGTGGCTCGAGCCTCATTCGGACTCGGCGATGACCACACGGTCGGGCTGACGATCGGGGCCGGCCAAGGCATGGCCGGCCAAGTCCTGTTCACCAAACAACCTCTGATCGTCGACGACCTCTCGACCGTTGCTTTGGTGTCCCCCGCGCTCCGCGAGCACGGACTGCGTTCCGTTTTGGCCGTGCCCATCATGTCCGAGAAAACAGTGCTCGGAGTACTTCACGTTGCCAGTTGCAATTTGAGTCACTTCAGCGTCGGAGACACGGAGCTCCTCGAGTTTCTTGCCGATCGGCTTGCCGTCGCTTTTGATCGAGTGCGCCTGTTCGACAAAGCCCGCCAACTGGCCGACGTTTCGTCATTTTTCGCCGAGACCGCCAAGATCATGGCTGAGGCACCAGATTTTACTCAAGCACTCGATCGTTTGGCTGGTGCCGCTCTCCCCGCGTTCGGCGACATCTGTTTGATCGACATCGTCGAGGACGATCAACTCAAACGTCTCGTGGCCAAGCATCGTGACCCGGAGTGCCAGCATTTGGTTGACCGGCTTCGCATCGAATTCCCTCCTGACTTGTCGGGCGATCATCCCGCCGCCCGAGCGATCCGATTGGGCATGACGAGCTGGACGCCCGCCATCAATGACGCCTTTCTACGGTCCACAACCCGCGACGAGGCGCATTACGCATTGACGAAGTCACTGGGATTTCGTTCCTATCTGGCCGTCCCCATCGGATCCAGAGGAGAGATCATTGGCTCTCTGACATTGGTATCGTGCCGGCGGTCCTTCAGCGCTCAAGACGTTGACTTCGCCGAGTGCCTGGCCCAACAAGTCGGTGCCGTGGCTGCCAATGCGCAGCAGCTTGACCTGGCAGCTCGAACCTCCCACATTCTTCAAGCGGCCCTGTTGCCTGCCTCACTGCCTGATATTCCGGGATTGCTCGTCAACAGCCGATATGCGGCGGCGACAAAGAGCCTCGAGGTTGGGGGGGACTTCTACGACCTCATGCTTCTGGCCGATGATCAGGCCTGGTTCATGATCGGCGATGTCGAAGGTCATGATCGCGGGGCCGCTGCCGTTATGGGGCAGCTCAGGAGCGCGGCGCGGGTCCTGGCCAGTCAGGGCAATGGACCCGTCGAGCTGATCACGGTGTTGCAGTCGGTGTGGGAACGGTTGGGCTTCGCTCGGATCGCCACTGCGCTCATCGGCCAGGTCGACGTCACCACGGGAGCGACGATCCTTGCCTCGGCCGGGCACTATCCGCCCCTGCTGGTCCGTCCAGGTGGCGCCGAGTTCGTCGCGGTCAAGCCATCTCCGCCTTTGGGTGGACCGTTTGTCAAACCGTCACCTTGGCGGGGCGAGCTTCAGGTGGGTGATCTTCTTTTGCTCTACACCGACGGCGCCATGAACGAACGCAGGTTGGGAGTCGAGCGGGGCATGGAGATGCTGGTCCACACGGTTGTGCATGGCGACATCGATCCTCAGTCCGTGTGCGACCGAGTGATCGGGGCCCATGCGGATCACGACGACGACATCGCGCTGCTGGCGATCGAGCGCCAAGGCCGCGCCGGCAGCTGACTTCCGACCTCTGGCGTCACGCGGCAATACCGGCCGCGGTGTTAGCTGAAGGAAAGGTTGGTCCGTTCCCGAATGGCGCGCGACGCCCTCTTCGCCTCGTACATGGCTTCGTCGGCTTGACGAACAAGGTGCATGGGGTCGGTGTCCGGGTCACACTGCGCCAGGGCAACGCCAACACTCGCTTCGAGGGGAACGAGCATGTCCTGGGCGGGGATCCGACATTGCGCCACGGCATTTTGGATGCGCGCCACGACAGCGGCGCCGTCACAACTGTGTTCGTGGCACAAGACGACGAGGAACTCGTCTCCACCCAAACGTCCAACCACGTCACACTGATCGGTGACCTGCACGAGTGTCATCGCCGTCTGGAAGATGGCGGAGTCTCCGACCTCGTGTCCGTAGGTGTCATTGAGGGGCTTCAGGCCATCGAGGTCGATGAACAAGACAGCGACCGTCTCACCCATTTCACGGCGCCGGGTCACGTCGTGAGAGAGAAAGTCCAGCACGGCGGCGCGATTTAACAGGCCGGTGAGCGCATCGTGGGTAGCGGCCTCGTGCAGAAGCTGCCGTTGCAACTCCCGCTCACGAATTCTGGTGGAGAGCAAGTCGACCGAGGCCTGCAACGCACGGCCAGTGCGTCCGGGTAGCGGTGTAAGGAGCTCGGGATTCGAGAGGTCCTCGGCGGCGAGAGCCACGGCCTTGGCCTCGACAGCTTTGAGCGTGGATGCCATGTCGTTGAAGGCGGCCGTGGTGGTGACGACTTCCCGCGGTCCCTTGTCGTGCATGGCTTCGAGGGCAAGGTTGCCGCTGTGGACTTGTCGGGCCGCGTGCGCCAGTTTCTTGAGCGGTCGAGTCAACATGCGGCCCGCAAAGGCCACACTGGCGAGGCAGATGGCGGCCAAGATGGCCAAGAAAATGAGCTCGTTCACCAGGCGGTGTGTGGCTTGAGAGGCGCGGGCGAGAGCGGAGTGCTTGAGATCCTGTGATGCCGACGTCACCAACCTGTCCAGGTCGCTGAGATAGCGAAGTCCTGCCGTCATCGAGGAGCCGGCGAAGCCCAAGTTGTCCGCGAACGGCGGTTTCGTCCCACTCAATGCGACGTTGACCCCTTGCGAGATAGTGCCTGCAAACTGCTGATCGGCCGCGTTGGTCTTGATGTGGTGCCAGGCCGTCTGTGCCTTGAGACTGAGATGACCGGCGAACTGACTCGTTGCCGTCTGGAATTCGCCGGCCGACTGGATCAACTCTTGTTTGGCGTCGGGTGGGCCAATACCCTCGAGGACGAAGATGGCGCCCTCGACTTCGTGACCACCGGCCAAAAATGCTGCGTAGGTCTGTCGGAGTCCCGACGCGTGTACCTCAAAGGTGCCCGGCGGCTGCCACACCGCCACGGCGGCCTGGAGCTTGTTGTAATCCCGGTACCAGACGGAGTCGATGTTCGATGCCATCTGGGTCAGAAACGTGTGAACGTCAGTAAACGAGATTCGGTTGGCGGCGACCTCGGGAATCATGGTTTGCAGTTCGGTCACGTCCGCACGCAGCGCACGTGTCGAGTGGAAGGTCGGGAAGTTGGCAATGGCAGCCGTTCCCTGGGCCAGCTGGACGCTGTAGGGAACGGCCGGATGCAGGAGCTTGTTCAGTTCGGTTTCGCTGATCCCGATCTGCACCGCGTAGGAGACGGCCGACAATGGGACTTCCAGCGAGTTCATGGCAGCTCTGGCGCCGGCCACCGTCTTGAGTTGGGTGGCATCCTTGGCGACCGCCTGGGCGTGCTGGCGAAAGCTCCACGCCGAGGTCGCCGACGAGGCGATGAGGACTCCGGTCGAGAGCATCGGGACCAAAACCACGAGGGCGAGCAGCATCCGCAAGCCCGGGTGCCAACCGCCGCCCCCGGTCGAGCTCCGGTCGTCGTCATCGAAGGCGGGAGCCGGCTTCGGCGCCGGTTCGCCGGTCCGGAAGCTGCCGTCATCGTGAAGTGTGGTTGGCGCGTTCATGACTGGGAACATCGTCGGCAAACGAAGGCCGCTCCTTTACCCGTGTTGTACGTGTGGAGTGAAGAGGGGTTGCGCCCCAGGCACGGGACTCCGAGCGCGGCGTTCACCTGGGACTTTCCCGAGGTGGCGGTAGTGCTTGAGCCCACAAATTTCCCAACGGAGCGCCAGGATCCAAGGCCCGTCGGGGGCGGAGCCTCCCGGTCGGCTCGTCACTGCGGGCCCAGGGGCCCGGCAAAGGGTGTCGGTAGCATGCGCCGAGTGCGCAGGCCAACGTGACCGTGACCAAGCCAAAAACCTCTCGAACTGGTGTCGTGGCGCTGGTCGTGCTCCAGTGCGCCGTCCTCTTGAGCGCGTGCGGCGGCTCATCGAGGCCCTCGACGGAGCCTCGTCCGACAGCCGGCTCCACACCGACGACGAGCCCGATCGCACCCGCTTCTCTTTCGCCCAGTCAGCTCGTCGACCCGTTCATGGGAACAGGGATCGGCGGTACCAGTGTCGGGAGCATCGATACCTTCCCCGGCGCCGACATGCCTTTTGGGATGCTGGAGTGGAGTCCCGACACCTCTCCTGGTCGCGCTGCGGGCGGTGGGTATTCCTACAATGACGCTGCCATCAGCGGTTTCAGCCTCACGCATATGAGCGGACCGGGGTGCTCCATCTATGGCGATGTCCCCATTCTCCCCACCGTGGGGGCGATTGGGCGCAACCCGGTGGCTCAGACGGCCGCTTTCTCCCATGCCACCGAAGTCGCTCATCCGGGGAGCTACGGGGTGACGGTGGGTCGCCCTGGCGTTCGAGTCGAGCTCGCCGTCACCGCCCGCGCCGGGCTCGGGCAATTCACCTTTCCGGGAACCAGTGACGGCAACGTGCTGTTCAAGGTGGCTGACAGTGCGGCTGGTTCGACATCGTCAGACGTATCGATCGTCGGCGACCAAGAGGTCGACGGGTCCGTGGCGAGTGGAGGCTTCTGTGGAACGGGCGGGACCTATCAGCTCTACTTCGCGGCGCGTTTCGACGTGCCTTTTTCTCGTTTCGGAACCTGGCACGGTGCGACGGTCGCCTCTGGATCACGGACGAGCGTTCGCTCTCAGTCGGGTGGGTATGTCACCTTCGGGCCGTCCACGCGCCAGGTACAAATGCAGATTGGGGTCTCCTATGTGAGTGTGGCCGACGCCCAGCTGAACATTGAAGCGGACAATCCCGGTTGGAATATCGAAGAGCTCGAACAAAGCGACACGGCGACCTGGAACCAGCTTTTGGGCCGGATCCAGGTCAGCGGGGGAACGTTGGCCGATGAAGAGACGTTCTATTCCGCTCTCTACCACTCGCTCCTCGAGCCGAGCATCTTCGATGACGCCAATGGGGATTACGTCGGATTCGACGGGAAGATCCACGTGGCCAACGGGTACACGCAATACTCGAATTTCTCGGAGTGGGACATGTACCGATCCGAAGTTCCACTCCTTGCAGTTGTCGCCCCGCAAGAGATGAGTGACATGGTCTCGTCGTTATTGTCTGACGCGGCCCAGGGTGGCGCCTTACCCAAATGGGCGGTGGCCAACTCTGACGCGGCCCAGCAAAATGGAGATTCGGCTGATCCCATCATTGCCGGCGCCTACGCCTTTGGAGCTCGTGATTTTGATGTCTCTGCGGCCCTGACGGACATGGTGAAAGGGGCGACCGACCCTTCTGCTTCGAACGGTGTCTATCCCGAGCGCCAGGATCTCCAGGAGTACGAGGCGACGGGCTATGTGCAAGCCGACCGACACGACATCACTTCCCTCGACTACACGGTGGGCGGCTCTGAGACGCTCGAGTACGCCATCGACGACTTTGCCATTGCGCAGCTGGCCCAGAGCCAGGGTGACACCGCCGCCTATGGCAGGTTCATCACACGGGCTCAGAACTGGCGAAACCTGGTAAACCCCGCCACCGGGTATCTGGCCGCCCGGCTAGCCAACGGCTCGTTCCCCCCGGGTCCCGCCTTCCAGCGATCTCCTTTGCCCGACATCGGTCAAGTCGGGTGGGAAGAGGGCAACGCCATCCAGTACACCTGGAGTGTGCCGCAAAACCTTAAGGGTCTGTTCGAGGCTCTGGGTGGGAATCAGGCCGTGATCACCAAGTTGAACACGTACTTCACCAAGCTCAACACCAGTCGCAAACAGCCCTACGACTGGGCCGGGAACGAACCGTCATTAGGCATTCCCTGGGAGTATGACTACGCGGGTGCACCGTGGCGGACGCAATCCGTCGTGCGCCGCATCGAGACCACCCTCTATTCGGCGGCGCCGAACGGCGAGCCGGGTAACGATGACCTCGGCGCCATGTCTTCTTGGTATGTATGGGCAGCCCTGGGGATGTACCCCGAAGTGCCCGGCCGAGGCGAGCTCGTCCTCGGTAGTCCGCTCTTTCCCCACATCACCATCTCCCTGGCCGACGGGAAGACCATCGTCATCGACGCGCCCGCTGCCTCGGACGCCACGCCGTATGTGCAGAGCCTTCAGGCTCAAGGCATCACTCCCGGCGCCAATGCGTGTGTCGCCGCGTCGATCAGCGGCGCCGCTGCATACGACTGCCCCTGGTTGCCGGCATCGGTTACGGATACGGGAGCACAGCTCGACTTCACATTGGGGAGTTCGCCCAACCCATCGTGGGCCGACACGCCCGGCGACGCCCCGCCGTCGTTTCCTGCCAATCCGGCCTGATCCACTCGGGGTACGTTCTCGTCATGCGCTTCGCCATCAAAACTGCACCGCAGAACACCACGTGGTCCGGCATGCTTGAGATGTTCCGAGCTGCCGACGAGATCGACGTGTTCGAGTCCGGATGGACCTTTGACCACTTCTATCCAATCTTCTCGGACTCGACCGGTCCCTGTCTCGAAGGGTGGACCACCCTCACCGCCTTGGCCCAGGCCACCACGCGCTTGAGGCTTGGGGTCCTGGTCACAGGCATTCATTACCGGCATCCCGCCGTGCTCGCCAACATGGCGGCCACTGTCGACATCATCTCGGGTGGGCGGCTCGAGATCGGAATCGGGGCGGGGTGGAACGAAGAGGAGTCCGGTGCGTACGGCATGGCGCTCGGAAGCCCGAAGGAGCGCAGCGACCGTTTTGAAGAGGCGTGTGAGGTGATCGTTGGATTGCTGTCACAGGAGTCCACGAGCTTCCAGGGCCGGTATTTCACCTTGACCGATGCCCGCTGTGAGCCCAAGCCTGTACAACGACCGCATCCCCCAATCTGCATCGGTGGGAGCGGCGAAAAGCGCACGCTTCTTACCGCAGCCCGTTGGGCCCAACACTGGAACTTCGTGGGCGGATCGCCCGAGGAGTTCAGCGCCAAGCGGGACGTTCTTCACCGACACTGCGCCGACATCGGCCGGGATGCCTCCGAGATCACGTTATCGACGCATGTCCGCCATGACCCAGCCCTGGGTCCCGGCGCCACCGCCGATGCCGCCTTCGCCTTGGCCGAAGCGGGCGCGCAGCTCGGCATCATCCAGTTGCCACCACCTCATGACCCGAGAGTGCTTGAGCCGCTGGCCGCGGCCCTCCAAAGCGTGGGCTGAGAACAGGCCTACTGACGTTCGGATGGGCGGTCCGAGGATGTCATGTGTCTGTCTTTCGAGCCCACGCCGGATAATCGCGCTCGCGCAGATGGGGCGGGGGCACGGCCCACTCGTGGGTGCACGCTTCGCAGGAAAGGTGGCCGTGTTCCGTGCCACTCTCGGCTAATCCGCACGTTGCGCCGGCCGGGTGAAAACGCCACGACGCCATGGCACCACAATGCGGGCATTCCCTGTCGAATTTCGTGGGCATTGGGGCCGATGGTATCCGCTTGGTTCGTGACTCACATGGCCGACAACGAAGCCTTGCAGGCCGAACGTGTAGTCATATTCGACACGAGCACGGCCAAGAACAGGTTGGTACATTGGCATGGTCGGATGCGTGTCAGGCGGGTGGTGGCTTTGAGCCGCCATGGTCCATAGCGGTGCGCGCCCGTCACCATTGTGAGTGCTGACGAAATGCTCGTGCGTTGCGTCCGAGCCGAGTCAAAAACGATTGTCACGGTGGGACGCGGTTGTTACCGTGGGGCCTATGACCGAACGCAATCCCATGTCTCGACGAACGGTACTTGGAGGCGCGCTTGCGCTCGGAGGGCTCGCCGGTGCATCGGCGGTGGGATTGTCATCGGGGAGTGCGTCGGCGGCCATTAAGGCGGGGAGGGTTCGCGCTGGCGCCAAGGGAGCCGGCCCGGGGACGCTTCCGTTCCCAGATCTCGCCGCGGGGACGGCGTCGTTCCCTGAGATCACCAACATCGTGGCCGTCATGATGGAGAACCACACCTACGACAGCATCCTCGGCATGCTGCCGGTGGCGGCCTACAACGGTGTCCCTGCTGGTTTCACGCTCGACGGCGATGGGAAGCCGACCAACTCCAACGCGTGGCCGTACAGCAAGAAGAATCCCACGTACCCTCCGGCGCCGTACAAAGACGCCATCCTGTCGGCGTTTCCGATGACCACGGCCTGCCAGTTGAGCCAACCGGATCACGGCACCGCGTACCCGTGGAACACCTGGGAGGCCGGAGAGACGTCGTACGCGGGCGGGAAGATGGATGGGTTCGTGAAGAGTCAGAGCGGACCCGTGTCCATGGGGTACTACGACTCGACGATGCTCCCGTTTGTGTACTCGTTGGCTTCGACGTTTCCCGTGGCCACCCGGTTTTTCTCCTCGGTCATGGCGCAGACGTATCCAAACCGCCGCTTCTTCATGGCTGGTACGTCAATGGGGCAGATAAGCGATGTGCTGGTACCCGCTGGGCTCCCGTCCAAACCACCCAACGGCACCATCTTCGAAGCCCTGAACAAGTACGGCATCACGTGGAAGAACTACTACTCGGACACCCCGTCAACGGATATCTGGCTCTACTTGGCCGAAGACGGCGTTACCAACTCCTCCAACCAAGTGAAGATCAACGAGTTCATGACTGACTGCGCCGATGGGACGCTGCCGCAGTACTCGATGGTCGATCCCAATTTCGGGGATTCCTCCGAGGAAGATCCGCAAGACGTCCAAAACGGCGACTACTACTTGTCCCAGGTCATCAATGCCGTACTTAGCTCTCCGCAGTGGCCCGGCACCTTGCTGGTGTGGACCTACGACGAAGGCGGCGGCTACTACGACCACGTTCCGCCCCCCAAAGCCGTGAAGCCTGACGACGTCAAGCCGCTTCCGCACGCGCCCGGGGTAAAGCAGCCGGGCGGCACGCCGTTCAATCGCTATGGATTCAGGGTGCCGTCAGGGATTGTCTCGCCGTATGCCATACCGGGGTACGTGTCGAACGTGACCCACGATTTCACCTCGATACTCAAGTTGATCGAGACGAAATGGAACCTGCCCGCACTTACCTATCGCGATGCGCAGGCCGACAACCTTCTCGACAGCGTCGACCTTACGAGTCCCCCGGCGTTCCTCACGCCCCCCACCCTGGCTGCCGCCATTGACCCTGGAGATCCAGCCGCCAGCGACGCCGCGTGTGCTGCCATCGAGCCGATTCCTATCCCGCCTCCGGGCTACGTCACCCAAGGCTGACACCGGGAGTAAGTCGGGTCAGTCACGCGCCTCGGTTCAATCTGTTGCGCAGCGCCACGAGCGCCAACGTCATACTGACCAACCCGATGCCGGCCAAGGCCGCGAATCCCTCGGCCAACTCGCCGGCCTGCCAGCCGGTGTCGATCAACGACCGCAGCGCGGCGAGCAGGTACGTGATCGGGTTGTAGGTGGCGATGGTCGAGAACCACCCGGTGAGTGCTGCTTTGGGTATCACCGCATCGCTCAAGAAGAACAGCGGGAAGAAGAGCACGAACGAGGCACTTACCGCAGCCGGGCTTCCGGTCTTGAGAGCGATGGCGTAGGGGAACCCCGTAAAGACGAGTCCCCATAGTGCTGAGAACCCGATGAAGACCAGGATTCCGGGCACCCCGGTGGCGAAGCGAACGCCGATGGCGAATCCGATGGCGAGCACGGGAATGCACAGGGCCACGATGAGCACCACGTCGGCCGCCATGAGGCCCAGGAGCAAGGAAAGCCGGCGGATCGGCGTCATGCAGAGGCGGTCGAAGTACCCGCTTTGAATGTCGGTGACGAGGGTCGGTGCCCTCGACATGCCGGTGACGGCGAAGGCGATGGCCATGGGGATGAGGAAGGCCTTGTAGCTGAACCCGGGCGCGCCGTGGGCCACGTTTTCGAGGGCGCCGAGGTTGGTCGTGTAAAAGAAGGCGGGCACGAATACGGCCGGAAGGACGGAAAAGGGCTCACGGGGAATCTGGCGCAGGGCGCGGCCTGCCACGGTGCAGAGGTCATGGAGAAAACCCCGCTGTCGGCCCACGATCGGAACTGTCGACACGTTGTTCATCGGTTGCCGTCCTTCTCCTCGATGTACCTTCCGGTCAGCTCCCTGAACACGTCGTCGAGCGTCGGTGTACGAAGGGTCAAGCTTTTGACTTGAAGCAGCGTCTTGCTGAGTTCGATGGCCACCGAACTGACCGCGGCGGGGCCATCGGCGGTGCTGACGATCAACCGCGCCTCTTCTCTGGCCACCTTGTCCACACCGTCGAGGCGTCGCAGGCGATCGAGAGCATCATCGTCGTCCCCCTCGACATCGACCTCGATGACGTCTCCGCCGATCGAGCGCTTGAGGACTTCGGGCGGACCTTGGGCGACGAGCCGACCACCGGAGATGATGCCGACGCGATCGGCCAGGACATCGGCTTCCTCGAGGTACTGGGTGGTGAGGAAGATGGTGATCCCGAAATCGCTGTTCAGCCGGCGAACCTCTTGCCACAGCCGGGCCCGGCTGTCGGGATCAAGGCCCGTTGTCGGCTCGTCCAAGAACACGATTTCCGGGTTGTGCATCAACGCCGCGGCCAGGTCCAGCCGGCGTTTCATGCCTCCGGAGTAGGTCCCGATGAGCTTGTCGATGGCATTGCCGATGTCCACGAGGTCGAGGACATCGGTGAGGCGGCTACGGACCTCTGCGGGTCGAAGGCCGTAGAGCCGCCCTTGCAGGGCGAGAAGCTCACGTCCGCTCTGGTGGTCATCGAGGGCGGCTTCTTGGAGGGCCACCCCAATCCGGACGCGTACTTCCTGGGGCTCGGTGGCGACGTCATAACCGGCCACCAACGCTTGGCCGTCGCTCGGCCGCAGCAAGGTGCACAGCACCTTGATGAGGGTGGACTTCCCGGCACCATTGGGTCCCAAAAAGCCGTAGATCTCTCCCGGCGCCACTTCGAGGTCGATCCCGTCGACGGCGACCTTGGTTCCAAAGCGTCGTACCAACCCTTGGGTCAGCACCGCCGGTGATCGTGGGTGCGGAGGCACCCCGGACTCGTCGGCGGAAGCGCCGTCCTTGGGTGCACAGTCCTGGGGTGGATACTGGGCCAGATCTGTCATACTCAGTAGTATCCACTATGCTCGTGAGTAGCACAACCCCATATGGTTCTTCAACCTCTCACCCCGGAGCGCCGGCGGCAGCAGACCCGGGAGTACCTCCTCCAGGCCGCCGCGCAGGTCTTTTCCGAACGCGGTTTTCATGGCGCGTCGCTCGACGAGGTGGCGGCCGTGGCCGGATTCACCAAGGGAGCGGTGTACTCGAACTTTAAGAGCAAAGAAGATCTCTTCCTGGCCCTGCTGGAGTCCCGCTACGAACAGGAGATGGACCGGCTCCGCGCCATGCTGGACGGCGCCGAAGGCGCTCCCGAGGCGCACTTGTCGGACTTTGCCGCCCTCATCGGGGACCAGTACCAATCGGCTTCGCCGGATTGGGCTGCGCTGTATCAGGAGTTCTCGCTCTACGCCATGCGCAACCCGGCGGCCCGCCAGAAGCTGGCCGAGTTCGATCGCGCCGATATCGACTCGGTGGCCGCCATCATCGAAACCGAGCGAACGCGCCACGGGATCGTCACCACTGAACCAACGGAGCACGTGGCGCGCATCGTGGTGGCGTTGATGCGCGGTATCGGGAGCATGCGTGCCATCGATGCCGGTGCCGTTGACGCGTCGTTTCTCGAGACCGTGATGGCCTTCGTGGCGAGGGCCATGACGTCCTATCCGGCCGAGCCCGAGCGGCCCATCTCGTAGCGGGCGCGTCTCGGTAGCGGGCGCGTCTCGGTAGCGGGCGCGTCTCGGTGGCGTCAGCTCCCGATGACGACAACCGAGCGCAGCACCTCGCCGCGCTCCATGCGGTGAAAGGCCTCTTCGACGGCGTCGAGTGCGATGGTCTCGGAAACGAAACCATCGAGGTCGAGCCGGCCCTGGAGATAAAGGTCGACGAGCATCGGGAAGTCCCTCGACGGGAGGCAGTCGCCATACCAGCTGGGCTTGAGCCGGCCGCCGCGACCGAAGAACTCGATCATGGGAAGGTCGATGCGCATGTCCGGTGCGGGTACACCCACCTGCACGAGCGTGCCGGCCAGGTCTCGGGCGAAGAACGCCTGTTCCATGACCTTGGGGTGACCGACGGCCTCAATGCAGACATCGGCCCCGTTTCCATCGGTCAGGGCCCGCACCCCCTCCACCGGATCGGCCGTGGTGGCGTTGATGGTGTGGGTGGCGCCAAAACGAGTCGCCAACTCGAGCTTGGACGGGTCAAGGTCCACCGCGATGATTCGAGACGCCCCGGCCAGAGCCGCCCCGGCCACCGCCGCGCACCCGACGCCGCCGCAGCCGAAGACCGCCACCGAGTCCCCGGCGCCGACTTCGCCGGTGAACATCGCCGCCCCCAAGCCGGCCATGACGCCGCAACCGAGCAAGCCCACCGCTTCGGGCCGGGCTCGGGCGTCGACCTTGGTGCACTGTCCGGCGGCGACGAGGGTCTTTTCGGCAAAGGCGCCAATGCCGAGGGCAGGGGTGAGTTCGGTACCGTCAGCAAGCGCCATCTTCTGGGTGGCGTTATGCGTGGAGAAGCAGTACCACGGCCGCCCCCGTCGGCATGACCGACACTGGCCGCACACCGCTCGCCAGTTCAAGATGACAAAGTCGCCGGGGGAAACCGACGACACATCGCTGCCCACCGACTCCACGATGCCGGCCGCCTCGTGACCCAAAAGGAAAGGGAACTCGTCGTTGATGTTTCCCTGCCGGTAGTGGAGATCGGTATGGCACACGCCGCAGGCCTGCACGCGCACCAGGGCTTCGCCGACGCCGGGGTCTGGGACCATGATCGATTCGACAGTGACGGGGGCGCCTTTGGACCTGGCCACCACGCCGCGGACTTCCTGTGGCATCACTTCCTCCTCAAGACTCCGCCTCAGCATGCCATCGGCCGCCGATGGGACGGCGCCGAGGAGCGTCCGGCGGTGACGCCTCAAAGCGCCACGGGATTTAGGGATGAACTCCTTCGAGCTCGAGCAGCTGCCGCTTCATAGGCAAGCCGCCCCCATAGCCGCCGATCTTGCCGCCGGTGGCCAGCACGCGGTGACACGGCAGCACGATCGGCACCGGGTTGGCTCCGTTGGCTTGTCCGACAGCCCGAAACGCCGTGGGCCGGCCCACTTGGGCGGCGAGCTCCGCGTAGCTCACCGTGGTGCCGTAGGCGATGGTGCCGAGTGCCTGCCAAACATCGCGCTGAAACGGCGTCCCGGCTAGTTCGATGGGGAGGTCGAAATCCCGTCGCTGGCCGGCAAAGTACTCCCGCAGCTGATCGACAGCCGCGGCCAGCGGGGCCGCCAAGCCCTCGACGTCGTCGGCCGCGGGTGCTGACGTGGCCACGGTGGAATCGTCGGGCAGCTGGATGAGGGTCAGGGCCTCATCGGTCCCTTCCAAGGTCAATGTGCCGATGGGGGTGGCCAACGTGATGCGATGGGTCATGCCGCGTCCTTTCCTCGGTTGGTCGACGTGTGCAGAGGTTGTGCCATGGACCACAAATGCATCTGCGCGTAGGCGCGCCACGGTCGCCAGTTCTCGGCCACCGCGCTCAAAGCGGCCGGTTGCTCCGGGATGCCAAGGGCAACCGCGGCGCGTCGAACGCCGAGATCGGTGGCCAGGAACGCGTCCGGATCGCCGAGCGCGCGCATCATCACGTACTGCGTGGTCCACAGACCGATGCCGGGCAGGGCGTGCAACTGTGCGGAAAGCTCAACAGGGTCGGCGCCTGGATCGATGGCCAGTCGGCCGGGCGCCATGGCCTTGGCCAGTTCGAGGAGAGCGCGCTGCCGTCGCGCCGGCATGGGGAATACCTCAGGGTGGCCTTCGGCCAGGTGCGCCAGCGCCTCTGGCGACGGGAACACATGAGTCAAGGCGTCATGGTGGTTCGCAAACCTGGCTCCCGCTGCGTCGACCAGGACCCCGAGCACGGTCCGGGCACCTGGCAACGACACCTGTTGCCCCACGATGGCCCGCACAGCGATCTCGAAGCCGTCGACGGAACCGGGCACCCGCAGGCCGGCGCGGTCCGCGATCAGGGGAGCGAGGACGGGATCCGAGGCGAGTGCTTCGTCGACGGCTACCGGATCAGCATCGAGGTTGCACAGGTGGCGGCAGCGGGCAATGGCGGCGGTGAGGTCGCGCAGGTCCGACAAACTGAATTCGGCGCGCACATGCCCGTCTTGGGGCGAAAGGGCGACGGCCCCCATGCCGTGGGTGAGACGGAGCGTGCGACGGTATGTCGTGCCGTCGTAATGCTCGATTCCCGCCACGGCGCGATGGCCGAGAAAGGTAAAGAGCGCTTCGGTGGCAAACGGGCGGCGATAGGCCAGGCGTACGGTGACCGATTGCAATGCGTCCGACCCGCCCGGCGGCCCGGCGGCGTGCTGCATGGGGCGGTCACGCTGACCGTGCCGACTGGTGGCGCGCAGTTGCGTCGGGGTGCGGGCGAAAACGGCATGCACCGTGTCGTTGAACTGACGCACGCTGGCGAAGCCCGCCCCGAACGCGACTTGGGTGATGGGCAGGTCTGTGGTCTCCAGAAGGATGCGCGCCGTCTGGGCGCGCTGGGCCCGCGCCAGAGCCAAGGCTCCGGTGCCGAGCTCCGCCAGAAGCACACGGTGCAACTGGCGCTCGCCGTAGCCGAGACGGCGGGCCAGTCCGGCCACGCCGTCGCGGTCCACGACCCCATCGGCGATGAGCTTGAGGGCACGGGCGGCCACATCGGCGCGTCCGAGCCATTCGGGCGATCCGGGCGCGGCGTCGGGTCGACAGCGCAAACAGGCGCGATAACCGGCGTGCTGAGCGGCGGCAGCCGTGGCGTAGAAGCGAACGTGGCGCGCCATGGGGGTGCGGGCCGGGCAACTCGGTCGGCAGTAGATACCGGTCGATGTGACGGCGGTGAAGAACCACCCGTCGAAACGGGGGTCGCGGCTTTGCACAGCCCGGTACTGACGGTCGAAGTCCTCCATCGCCCGCCATGGTGGCACGGCGACGGCGTCGGCACTAGCGGATTTCGGACATCACCATTTCCGGTTGCAGTTGCTGTTGGTAAGAAGGGGAGGCGCCGTTTCGGTTATCCATGACAAGGCAGCTACTGGTGGCGGTGGCCACTAATAGGCCCGTTGCATCAACAACCTCGGCAGTGCAGAACGCCACCCGGCGTCCTCGTTTGGTGACCAGTCCGGTGGCCCGCAGCACACCACTGTCGGTTGTCACCGGCCGCAGATAGCTCACATTGAGGTCGATCGAGGTATAGCCGACGCCTTTGTCGAGGGTGCTGTGCACCGCGCACCCGGCGACGGTGTCGGCCAACGTGCAGACCAATCCACCGTGTACCACGCCGATGGGGTTGTACGTCGATGCATCGGGTCGGCATTCGAAGACGACTCGCCCCACTTCGATGGCGCGTATCTGGAATCCGAAGAGTGTGGCCATGGGCGCGGGTGGGAGCCGTCCGTCGCGGATGGCTCGGAGAAACTCGACCCCGCTGAAGCGCGCTGTGGCGGCGGCGGTGATCATGGGGTCGTGCCAAGCAATCGTCTTGCTGGCCGACGGCCCCCACTCTGTGACGTGGGCCCCGGGTTCTTCCGGGCGATCACCGTCGTCACTCATGCGGACTCCTCCAAGGTCAGGTACCGAGGGGCGGGCTCGACGGCGTTGTCGACGGCCTGATCATCGACGAGCGGCTGGTCAGCCGTCGCCGCCGAGACGGGGCGCAGAGTGATGCAGACGAGGCCGGAAACGCTGGCCATGGCGACGATGTACCACCACAGGTGGTGAAAGTGATCGAGTGCCACCGTGGCGTTGTGCGGCGTCCCCAAGATGACCACCAGCAGGGCTACGCCGAGAGCACCCCCAATCTGACGCGCCGTCTGATTGACGGCACTGCCGACGGCAAAGCGCTCTTGATGCAGGCTCGACACGGCCGCGGCGCTCAGGACCGGGAAGGTGCATCCGATGCCGAGACCGACCACCAGGGTGCCCGGGAGCCACTGGGCGACATAGTCAGGGTGGAGGCCGACTCGGATGGCAAACCACGAAAGTCCGGCCGCGAAGATGGCGAATCCGACGAGCAGGACCGGACGGAAACCCACGCGTGCTGCCATGCGGCCGGCGGGGCCGGCCACCACGGCGACAACCAAGGGGCCGGGCGTGACGGCCAACCCGGCATCCAGGATCGAGTAGTGCCACACGCTCGTAAGGAAGAGGATGTTGCCCAACAACATGGCGAAGAATCCCATGGCGTACAGCAAAGTTGCCGCGTTGGCGGCCGAAAACGAGCGAGCCTTGAACAACGTGAGATCGAGCACCGGCTCTTGGTGGTGACTGGACCGGTAAAGAAACAGGGCACCGAGACCGACGGCGGCGCCCAGAGCGACGATGATGCGCACACTGCTCCACCCCCACGTCGGTCCCTGTGAGATGGCGAGGACCAAAGCAGCCAACGCCGCGCTGAGCAAGACGACGCCGGGGTAGTCGGGCGTGGACTTCGAGGTCGACGCGGCCGAGCCACTCAGCACGCGCCGGCCGACGAGCCACGCCACAAGACCGATGGGCAGATTCACGTAGAAGGCGGCCCGCCACCCGAAGCCGGTGATCAGCGCCGCCCCGAACGACGGTCCTGTGGCGACGGCCAAAGCTCCGATCCCACCCCACAGGGCCACGACCTGAGAGCGCTTCTCCGTCGGGAAAGCAGCCAACAAGAGACCCAGCGAGGAGGGGAGAACCGCGGCTGCCCCGGCTCCCTGGACGAGGCGGCCCATGACGAGCACGAGGACTGAAGGCGCCACCCCGCTCAGCGCCGAGCCCAGACAGAAGACGGCCAGGCCGGCAAAGAAGACCCGCCGGCTTCCCAGTCGGTCGGCCGTGCGCCCAGCGATGACCAACAGGGCTCCGAAGACGATGCTGTAACCAGTGATGACCCACGCCAGGGTGGAGGTGGGGTCGTGGCGGAAGGAACGCTCCAAGGCGGGGAATGCCACATTGACGATCGATAGGTCGAGAGAGGCCATGAAGGCCCCCATCGCCGTCACCGCGAAGACCGCCTTGCGGGCCGCCGCCGCCGGGCCGGGCAGCGGGGCCTGGCCCATCTCTGTTAGTTCGGTCACAAGACGCACTGTAGGAGATTGCGTTCCATCATGCAACTGACTACGATGAGAATTGTGGAACGGAAAAGCTTCGCCCAGATGGACTGCTCTGTCGCCCAGTGCCTCGAAGTGATCGGGGAATGGTGGAGCATGCTCATCGTGCGGGACGCCTTTATGGGCGTGACCCGGTTTGAGGAGTTCCAACGTCGCCTGGGCATCTCCCGCAACATCCTCCAGCAGCGCCTCAGCACACTTGTCGACACGGGGGTGTTCGTGAGGGTCCCGTACTCGGAGCACCCACCACGCCACGACTACCGGCTCACCGATAAAGGCCGGGATCTCTGGCCGGTCCTCACGGCGATGCGCCAGTGGGGAGACCGTTATGCGGCTCCTTCGGGGCCCCCGATCGAGGTCGTGCACAAGTCCTGCGGCGCCAGGTCCGAGGCCGTACTCGTGTGCGGATCGTGTGGTGATTCCCTCGGGCCCAGAGACGTGGAAGCCGTGCCGGGGTCGGGTCGGGCGCAGTCGACGTTGATCCGCACCAAAGCTCCGTTGACGAGTTAGGCCCTAGCCGGTCCAGGGTCCTGGTGGCGGTCGCGCTCGGTTCGGGCGGCGCTGCCTCAATCAGCCCTGAAATCCCAGGTAAATCGCCTTACGGCGCCACGACTCGGGCGTTGCTCCACGCCCTCCTCACCTCAACTTCACCCACCCGTGTGCCGATGTACTTCGTGCGTTGGAAAGCGGCCGAATTCGGCGTCTTTACGTGAAAAAAGGCCGATAAATAACCACGTGGAGTGAGAAAAAGTGGACCTGGACCAACATGGAGGTCGCCAGCGGCAATCGCGTCGCGCCGTGTTCGTCGGTCCTCGGCGCGCCGTCGGCGAGACAGGGTTCTCCATTCTCGAGGTGATCATTGCCACCGCCGTTCTGATGACGGTCCTTGTCTCGGTGTCCTCGCTGTTGGGAACCATCTTCAAGGTGGGTGCCAACTCTCGCTTCGAGCAGGAGGCAACAGAGATCGCCTCGAGCACGCTCGACACCCAGGTGGCGTCGGGGGCGACCACGCTTCTGGGCGAGACGGGCGACACGTCGTTGCCGACGGTGACCAGTAACAACCAGCAGTATCTCCTCGAGATGGAGGTGGCTCCCTTCGACCCCTCCAACTCGCAATGTCAGTCGCCGGCGAGCGACCCCGGCGCCATGCTGAAGGTGACCATCTGGTCCACCTGGACGAACCAGAGCGCAAGCTCGACATGGTGGATCGCCGGCTCGTCCTCGGCCACGGGCCTCCTGGTGGAAGAGACCAGTCTCGTGGCGGTACCTGCCGACGTCGTCAGTTCCAGTCTGGGTTCGATTCTCGTCACCATCCAAGGTGCATCGGGACAAGCGATATCGGACCTGCAGGTGACGGCGACTCCTTCGACAGGGACGGCGCAGACGGTGACGACCACGGCGGGCGGGTGCGCCCTGTTCGACAACGTGACGCCGACATCCAACGGCACGCCGACGTGGACAGTGTCATTCGGCACTGTGTCGGGGTACGTGACCGAGCAGGAACAGACGAGTATCCCGTCGCAAACGGGGCTGTCGGTGACCGCCGGGGCGACAACCTCGCTGTACTTCGAGACGAGCACCAGCCCCTATGACGCCTATGACAAGGAGGGTACCGTCACCCCCGTTTATGCGGTACCGCAGGTGAACGGGTTCCATCCCATACTCCCGTCCGACATCTACACCACGCCGCTGTCGTTCTACAGCACCAATCTGACCGTCGATCCGTATGTGTCGGCCTCGCCGGCTCAAGTCTTCCCGATGCCCGGCACCCCGAGCTATGACGTGGTGGCGGGAACGTGTGGCACCGACAGCGCCCCCGGTGGCGGCACCGTGGCCGGTACGGCGGTGACGGTGGCAGCGGGCGCTTCGGCGTCGCCCACCATCAACCTCGTCCCTGTGCAGATCTACGTGAACTATGGGGGAAGCCTGGTCAGCACGGCGTCGGTGACGGCGTCCATGTCCAACTCGGCGGGGACCGGAGCCGACTCGAATTGCCCGACGACCGGTGTTGGTGTCATGCCCACCCTGCAACTCGGCAGCACCACGGCCTCCTGGACGAGCGCGCACCGGGGCCGTCACCGACGCGACGTGATCCTCCTGAGCACATGCAGCTCCAACTGTGCAACGACCACGGCGTTGTCATCGAATCTGAACCCCAGCACATACGGGGCGTCGGTGACCTTCACCGCCACCGTGACCTGCACCACCACCTGTGCCGCATCACCGGGAGTCCCGTCGGCGGGGACCGTGCAGTTCAAGGACGCCGGAACAGCCATGGGTAGCGCCGTGACGGTCTCAGCGAGCGGCGTGGCCACGTACACGACCTCGACACTGGCCGTCAGCACGCAAGCCATCACCGCCGTCTACAGCGGCTCGGGCACCAAGTGGGCCACGTCGACGTCGAGCTCGCTCTCGCAGGTGAACAACGGGGCATCGACAACCAACACGTTGACCGCGTCTCCGAGCCCCAACTCCTACGGGACGGCGGCCACGCTGAAGGCCACGGTCTCCTGCTCCTCGTCAGGATGTGGCACGCCGGCGGGAACGGTGAAGTTCACCAACAACAGCGTGACCATCACGGGGTGCTCGGCCGTGACCCTGGCGGCGGGCGCGGCCACGTGCAGTTTGTCCGGCCTTAACGGAGGGACCTACAGCGTCGCCGCCGTGTACACGCCGTCGTCGACGAGCTATATAACGTCCACGTCATCGACGGTGTCTCAACAGGTCGTGGCTGCCAGTACGACAACGGCGCTGACGTCGAGCGCCAACCCAAGCACGTTTGGCTCCTCAGTGACCTTTACCGCCACGGTGACCCCCGCATCGGGATCTCCTGCGGTCGGAAGTGTCGCTTTCATGAACGGGTCGACAACTCTCAGCACGGTCACCCTCAACGGGTCGGGCGTTGCCACCTATGCGCTATCGACACTCGCCATCGGCTCCTACTCCTTGAGCGCGGTGTTCACCCCCACCAACGCCAACAACTTCGGCACGTCGACGGGAACACTCACGCAAGTGGTGAACGCGGCGGCAGGTTCGTCGTACACGCTGTGCGGGTTGCCCTACGGCGTGTGGCTGTTGACGGCCACTTACACAGTGGGATCCACCACCTATAAGTCGTCAAACGAGTCCACCCAGGTCGTCGTCGAAGTCACTCCTTCGGGGATCTACGCCGGCCGCGGCGGCACGTTCGGATCGCTTCTGACAGCGGGAAGCGCCATCACGGTGTATGTCCAATGAGGCCCCTGCGTCGCCGGAACGATGAGTCCGGCATGTCCCTGATCGAGGTCATGATCTCGACGCTGCTGCTTTCGATCGCCGTGGTGGCTGTCGATGCGACGGTCACGGTGCTACAGGCGCAAGAGGTGAAGGTCAACAGCCGCACCCAATCCCTGGAGTACCTCCAGCAGGCTCAGCAGGCCATTACCAAGGACGTGCACGCGGCCACGGCCACGTGGACGGCGCCGGCCGCTCCGACCTCACTTCCGAGTACGCCCATCTCGGCCACCACGCTCACATTTACGGCCTCACTGGGCGGAGGGACGCCGACCATCAACATCACACTCAACACGACGACCCACGTGTTGCTCGTTACCTGCACTGGGGTCGGATGCAAAACAGGAGCGACGGCGAGCTCAGTCATCACCCAAGCCGATATCAACAACGTCGACTCGTCGAGTGCGTTCACGCTGACGACCAATGAGATCTCCACAACGGTCAGCTCCACGACGACCAATACCTTCTATTTCACCAACGTCTCCTCATCATTGATCTTGGACACCCCCAGTGTCGGCGCCGCCCACGAGCTCCAGACCGTGCTGGCCGACCCCGACATCGTGGCCAACAATGCCATTTTCAGCTGCGAAAACGCGCTGAGCGGGAACGGAGCGACGGGATCATGCTGAAACGACTAGTTGTCCGGCTGACCCGAATCACGCGACGTTGTGACGACCAAGGTGGGCAGGCGCTCATCTTCGTCCTCATCGCCGTAGCCATGCTCGCCACCATTCCCGTGGCGTTGGCCACGACCACCGTGGGCCAGCTCCCGCAGACGACGTACAACCTCAACTACGAGGCAGCCTACGAAGCAGCCCAAGCCGGATTGAACGACTACATGCAGCACTTGGATGCCAACGAGGCTTACGGGCCCTTGTACTGCAAGACGTGTATCGACGGCACGGGCGGCAACACCGCCTTCAGCGGGTGGGTCCAGGCGTCGACCTCACCGCTGGAGTACTACTCGTATGCGTCGAGCGATACCAGCGGCTTGATCTCCCTGGAGGTGAGTGGTCAATCGGGGACGGGCGACGACGAGGTGGTGCGGACGTTCCGCTACAGCATCAGGCCGTCGACGAGCCTTGACTATGTGTACTGGAGCAACTTCGAGTCCCTCGACCCGACCATCGCGGCGTTGGAGTCCAACCCGCCGTCGAACTATCAGTACTGCGGGACGCACTACGACGAGCCATCGTCCGATAACTATGGAACTGTCTCGGGGATCCCCGCCAACGGGCCGCCGTCGGGCTGCCCGGTTGTCTTTACGACCGGTGACGTGCTCAACGGCCCCGTATTCTCGAACGACACCTTCCAGATCTGTGGGTCGCCCACCTTCAACTCGTCACTTCAGAGTGGGAACATTTACAACAGCGCGTCCGGAAGCGCGGGGATCTACGTGGCGGGATCGGGCTGTAGCAGCAGTCCGGCGTTCAACGGTCCGGCGGCGTCAAAGGTCAGCAACCAAACGCCCCGGACGGCGACCGATGACCTGACCCCGGCCCGAGATTACGGCTGCTTCATCACCGGTGGGACGGCTCCGAGCTCGCTCACCCCGGTCAACGTGACTATGACGCTCAGTGTTTCGGGCTCGACGACGAGCGTGGCGTGGAGCGGGACCTCGGGTTCACCGGTTATTGACAACGTATCGACCAACCACAACAGCTGTACCAGCCCCATCACGCTGACCAACCTCACGTCCGGGCTGATCTTCGTCAATGGCAACGTCACCATCAGCGGCACTATGACCGGTGCCCTCGACGTTGTCACCTGCAGCACCACCAACGACTCCTCGACGACCACCCTGGCGGCCTCGAGCTGCAAAGGATCGACAACGTCGAACATCATCATCCCAGGGAACTTGACGTATCCGTCGGCCAACAAAGTGATGGTGAGCGGGGAACCGACCAGCGACGCCGTTGATGCCCTCGGACTCATTGCCCAGAACGATGTCGAGGTGACGACCACCAGCAACGAGGAGATCGACGCCGCCATTCTGGCGCTGTCGAACTCGTTCTACGTCAATAACTGGTCCAGCAACTCGAGCTACGGGACGCTCACGTTGTTCGGTTCGATTGCCCAGAATTACCGAGGGCCGGTCGGGCTGGTCGGGGGGGACGGCTACACCAAGAACTACAACTACGACTCGTCGCTGCAGTCGCTATTCCCTCCGTTCTTCATTCCGCCCAACGGGGCAACGTGGGCCCCCACCACGTATGAAGAGTGCCTCCCCGGCGTCTCGCATTCGGTTCAGAGCACGCCCAGCTGCTGATCTCAGAACTTCGAGTGACTCCAACCGCCCGATAGCCCTGACCCCGATGGCGGACCGTTGTCGGGGGCGGTGCAGCTGGTGGCGCTGTCTACGTGCCCGTACCAAAGACCGGCGGCGTCAATGCCGTCGTCGCTGGTGATCGTCTCCGATGCGGACGAGGCCACGTCGACCAGATACCAGCACGTCCCCGAGGAGGAGAGCGCGGCCAGGGTGACGGTCTGGTTGGTGTTGTCGCCGCCGTTGGACACCGCTACTTGATTGGTGCTGGCCGTGACATCGAAATCCGGGGCCACAAACGTCAGTGACGGGGCAAAGTCTCGCAGCTCGGGTGGTGCCGAGAGGCTGAAGTCCGATGTTTCTTTGTAGGCACTCTTGGCGGCGGCCAGGGCCGCCTGCAGATTCATTTGCGCTGCCTTGTCGGGAGAGAGACCGCTCGTAGTTCCCGAAGCCGACGTTGCTGTTGTTGACGACTCTGACGTATTCGATGTCGGGGTGCTTCCACACGCGCCCAGGACTATGGCCACAAGCAACGGGCCCGCCACGCCCGCCTTCACCGGACTGCGGTGCGCATCGAGACACACGTTGATGTCACGACGATGGCGTGTTGTCGACGGTGATGGCGATTTCGGGGCTGTAAACGTCGGTGCTGCCGTTGATGGCTTCTGAGAGCAAGACGTAAGGATCGTTAGGTACCGTTGTGGTGTTCCAACTGCTTATCCACCCGTATGCGGTGTGGGTGGCCGTGCCGATCAGCTTGGCGGCGTAGCCGTAGGGACCGCCGAAGAGCCAAAACTCCACTCCCGTGGCATTGGTGGCGGTGGCATCCAGTGTGGCCGCGGCCCCCGAGAGCGTGGCACCGCTCGAGGGGACGATCACCGTGGTGGTGGGATTGGCGACGGTAATGGGCACCCCGGCGCCGAACGCGCCGGTGCTGCCGTTGATGGCTTCGGGGAGCACTTCATAGGGGTCGTTGGGTACGGTGGTGGTGTTCCACGTGCTGATCCACCCATAGGGAGTGCTGGTGGCCGTTCCGATCATCTTGGCCGTGTATCCGTAGGGACCGCCGAAGAGCCAAAACTCCACTCCCGTCGCATTGGTGGCGGTGGCATCTAGTGTGGCCGCGGCCCCAGACAGCGTGGCCCCACTGGCGGGGATGATCACCTTGGCGGTCGGACTGGTGGTGACCGGAGGGGGGATGGCGGCGGTGGAGATGATTACGCCGTAGATGTCGTCCGGGTCGCTTCCCGCACTCCAGCAGTCCGTTGCTGAAGAGCACGAGACTCCCGTCAACGGCCCCGCCGCATTGGGCACGCTCTGGCTGCTCCACGAGGTGCCTCCCGTCGTGGTGGCGAGCGCAGCGGCGACGGTGTCGGTGGGGTCGCTGCCCACCGTTTCACAATCGGAGGCCGACACACATGAGACCGCGGTGAGCGGTCCAGCTGTGCTCGGAACCGTGCCCGCCGTCCACTTCGTCCCCGCGTTGGTGGAGACGAGCGCATACGCGTAGGTGTCGGTGGGATCGCTCCCAACGGCGACGCAGTCTGTGGACGACACGCAGGAAATCGCCGACAGCAGCCCCGCCGCGCTCGGGACCTTGTCTGCCTTCCACTTCGATCCTCCATTGACCGTGGCGACGATCGTCCCGCTGTCGCCCGACGCATCGCTCCCCACGGCAAAGCAGTCGCTGGTTGACGCGCACGAGACTCCCGCCAACGGCCCTGCACTGGCGGCGGCCGCTTGGCTGCTCCACGTCGTACCGGCATTGGTGGTGCCGAGCACGACCGGATACGTGTCGGTCGAATCGGTCCCCACTGCCTCGCAGACCGTTGACGACGGACACGAGATCGCGGCTAGAGGCCCGGTGCCGCTCGGTACGCTTTGGGCTGTCCACGTCGTGCCTCCGTTCACCGTGCTCGCCACAACCCCGTAGGTGTCGGTGGCGTCATTGCCCACCACCCAACAGTCCACCGACGAGGAGCAGGAGATGCCCGCCAAAGGGCCAATGCTGCTCGGCATGGTCTGCACGGTCCACGTGGTGCCTCCGTTGGTGGTCTCCGCCACCATGCCGAAGGTGTAGGTCGGGTCGGCTCCGGCAACCCAACAATCAGAGGCGGTCAAACAGAGCGTGGCCCCGATGGGTCCGATTCCGCCTACATCGCCGGTCCATGTCGTTCCCCCGTTGGTGGTGGTGTCGACGACGCCGAACGTTTCGCTGGGATCACTGCCGGCGGTCCAACAATCCGCCGAGGACGTGCAGGTCACGGTGGTCAACACGCCGCCGCTGGCGGGCACGGTCTGAGCCGACCATGTGGCCCCACCGCTGGTGGTCGATAGCACGGCACCGGTCGATCCGGTCGCAGCGGCTCCGACCGTCCAGCAGTCCGTCGCCGACGTACACGTCACACCACCCAAGCCACCGGTGCTGGTGGGAACGGCCTGGCTGTTCCACACGGCCCCACCATTGGTCGTGGCGAGCACCACGCCGATCGACGAGCCCGTCGCTGGGGCTCCGACCGCCCAGCAGTCCGAGGCCGATGGGCAAGCGATGCCGGCGAGCTCACCGGTGGTGGGTACGGTCTCGCTCGACCATGACACGCCCGCGTTGGTGGTGGAAATCACCACGCCACTCGAGCTGTCGGGCGCCGCGCCGATGGCCGTGCAATCAGAGGCCGATGGGCAGGCGACGCCAGCCAGTGGCCCGGCTCCCGTCGGCACGCTTTGTGCTGTCCATGTGACGCCCGCATTGGTAGTGCCGAGCACCACGCCGTTGGTGTCGGTGGTGTCGCTACCGACCGCCGTGCAATCCGAGGCCGTCGGACAGGCGACCCCGGCCAGAGGCCCAGTTCCAGTAGGGGTGCTTTGACTGCTCCATGTCGTCCCGCCGTTGGTGGTGGCGAGTACCACAGCGGTGGTGTCGGTGGGATCACTGCCCACCGCCGTGCAATCCGAAGCCGATGTGCAGACGACGGCGCCCAGTGGCCCGATACCACTGGGCACGCTCGGGCTATTCCATGTGATCCCACCGTTGGTGGTGACCAGGACAACGCCGATGGTTTCGGTAGGGTCTCCGCCCACCGCCAAACACGTCGAGACCGTAGGGCACGCCATCGCCGTAAAGCCGGTGACGTCGTTGCCGGGGAGGTCCTGCACGGTCCAGGTACTGGATTGTGCTGACGCATCGTTTGTTTCGGCTACCGCCACCACAACGGTGGCGCACAAGAGCACCACCGCGACGCACACCACACTCCCGAGTCGAACTCGACTTCTGGACCAAGACCCCAGTGGCAGCATCGACCGGGCCTCTCCGTCGTCCCACCCGCAACAAGAGCGAAGGTAGCGGAGCCCTTGGGGTCGTGCAATCGCTCTCATGTCCGTCCGACTGTCCACCCGTGGCGACAAATCCCTCACACGAGCACCTGCGGTGAACGAAACGAGTGATTCATCGGTATGCGAGCGCGTGGGGGTGAGACATGCCGGGCGGCGGCGTCCTGGTGCCTGAGTTCGGAGGTCACGGGCAAGCGATGGCGTTGGGAGCGGCTCCGGTGGGGCTGGTGAGGCGCAAGTACAGATCGCTGCTCAAGCGGGTGGCGTTCTCATCAGGGCTTCCCTTTGAGTGGCGCGTCCGGGTGTGGTGGCGCTACCGGCAAGGGTCGTGGTGGGCCCGCCAGCCGGTCACCTTCAACGACAAGGTTCGTTGGCGAGTTCTCAAAGATCGCCGGCCGCTTCTCACCACGTTCGCCGACAAGGTCGCCGTACGGCAGTACGTGGCTGACACGGTGGGCTCGGACCTGCTTCCCAAATGCTACGCCGTCGTGGCGGATCCGGCCGAGCTCGATCTCGGTCGCCTGCCAGCCGAGTTCGTGGTCAAGCCCAGCCATGGCCAGGGGTGGGTATGGATTGTGAGCCATCGGGCGCCGGCCGGAGCGCCGCTCGTTCGCGCTGACCTCCGGGACCCTGCCGTTTGGGAATCGGCGGTTATGCACCCCGCCGACTTCGACCGCGACCGGCTGCATAGGGCAGCTCGGTCATGGCTGGGCCGCAATTACGGTCTTGAGAATCTCCAGTGGGGATGCGTCGACATTCCGCCGCGCCTCATGGTGGAGGAGCTCCTGCGGACGTCCGATGGCCCCACCCCGGCCGACTACAAGTTCTTCGTCTTTGACGGAAAAGTCCGTCTTATCCAGTTCGACACCGACCGTTTCACCGAGCACGGAGAGCGGTTCTACGCACCAGATTGGACGCCCCTCGAGGTGACCTGGGGATCCGAACCGCCGCCCGTGGTCGAAGCGCCCTCCTGTTTGGGCCAGATGGTCGACATCGCCCAATCCCTGGGCCGAGGCATCGACTTTGTGCGGGTCGACCTTTACGACGTCGACGGGAGAGTCGTCTTTGGCGAGCTCAGCCCCTATCCGGCGGGAGGAAAGATGGTCTTTAACCCCGTATCGTTCGACAGGCAGCTCGGTTGTGCATGGACCGTGCCCTCGGACCTGCTCAAAGCCGCCCCTCGGTCGTGGCTTCGACGCCGGACGCCTGCGCTGCGAGCGAGGACCGAGCAATCACTCGTCGAGCCGCAGGCGGAGATGGCATGATCTTGGGGCTGACCATGGCGATCGGGTGCTCGGGGATGCCACCGTCGTGGGAGTAAGGGGGATTCACATGCACCGTTCTGGTAGCCGTCGGACTCGGCGTGTGTCGCGGAGGTTGGCCGGCATCGGGGTCGCCGTCGCCTGCCTGACGCTTGGTCCGGCCGTCACGGCCATCGTCCCGTCCTCTGTCGCCGGAGCCTCAACTGGCCTACAAGGCGGTGGATCGGTCGATGAAGCGTGGCTCACCGGTGCTGGTGCGGGCGATGCCATAACCCTTCTCCAAAACGGATCTGCTGTCGTCGTGGCCGACAATCCCGGCACCGCCGATGCGCTCGGGTCGTTGATCATCCGCAACCTGACACCGGGCTCGGGATACACGTGGGACGACACGACGGCCGACACGACCTTCGGGCCATTCTCCGTACTCGCACCCGGCGCCAACCCAGCCACCGACTCCACGCTTTATACCAACCAGGCCATGCACCAAGGGATCAACTACATCACCATGCGCGACGGCATCCAGCTGGCGGCCACGGTGCGCTATCCCTATCAAAAGACGTGTAGCTCGACGGCCCCCTGTCCGACGGTCATCGAGTATTCCGGGTACGGCACGGCCGGCCCCACCGATCCCATCCCGTTCCTTATTTCCAGTGCTTTCGGTACCACGTGCACGGACTGCGGCGATGCCAACCTGCTTCCCGACGGCGCCACCGACGTGGGCGCGGTGCTGGCCCGTATGGCTGGTTTCGCCACCGTAAGCCTGCAGATGCGCGGGACGGGGTGCTCCGGGGGTGCATATGACCTGTTCGGCTACCCATCGGACTACGACGCCTACGACGCCATCGAGATCGTGGCCCATCAAGACTGGGTGGCCAACAGCAAGGTTGGCATGGTGGGGATCAGCTACTCGGGGTTGTCCCAACTTCCGGCCGCCGGCACCGATCCCCCGGGTCTGGCCGCTATCACCCCACTGAGCCCGACCGACGACCTCTTTTCAACCGGTTACCCCGGTGGCATCTTCAATGACGGATTCGCCGCTTCCTGGATCGACCAGCGCATCGACGATGCCATGCCGGCGGCAGAGTTGAGCGACGGGCAGCTGGCGCCGCTGTCGAGCACTCCGGTATCTGGTGTCGGTCAACCGTGGGTCTATTACGAGATCGATGCTGAGCTAGCGGCCAGTGGGTCCTCTCAGTGCTTGGCCAACCAGGCCCTGCACGGTCAGTCGGAAAGTCTTTCGACCCTGGTGGGTCCGGCCATGGTGGCCCCCGGGACGGGAACGGGCCGTGATCCCTCCCTCTTCGACCGCCGCTCGATGAGCCAGTGGGCTGCGCACATCACAGTGCCGGTGTTCTACGGCGCCGCCATGGAAGATGAGCAGACGGGACCCCAGTCGACGGCACTTCTCTCCGCACTGCCTAAGCACACGCCCGTGTTCGCCAACATCGTCAACGGGGGGCACATCGACTCCACCGATCCCCAGATCATCAGCCGGTGGCTCGAGTTCCTCGACATCTACGTGGCCGACAAGGTGCCGACGGCTCCGACCGGACTCGAGGGTGTGATCCTCGACACCTTCACCAGCACGGCGTCGGGAACCTCGGCCCAGGCGCCGTTACCGGCCATTCGGTTCACGACCGCCAAGAATGTGAACAAGGCCAAGGCGGAGTTCGTCAAGGGCACACCGCACGTCGAGGCTCTCTTCGACAGCGGAGCCGGCGCGGTGGGGGCGGGCGACCCGCAGTCGACGTATTCGGCCGGTTTCAAGAAGTGGCCCCCGCCGGGCAAACTCACGACTCTTTACTTCGGCTCGGGCGGGTCGCTCAACGCCGCCAAGCCCAAGTCGTCAGGGAACGCCTCGTTCACCCTCGACCCGTCAGCGCGGCCTTCGACGAGCCTTCCGCCGGGCAACAACGCCTGGGCGGCCAACCCCGGTTGGGACTGGACCACGGTGCCGGCCGCGGACGGGATCGCTTTCCAGACGGCTCCGTTCGCCACGGACACCACCATCGTCGGGCCGGCCACTGTCGACCTGTGGGTGGAGTCGGCCACACCGGTCGAGGACTATCAAGTCAGCGTGACCGAAGTGCGGCCGTCGGCGACCCAGGAGGAGTACGTGACCTCGGGGTTCTTGCGTAGCTCGAACCAGGTCGACAACAGCGACTCGACCAAGCTCTTCACCGACCCGAACTATCTCGCCTCCGATGCCGGCAGCTTGTCGCCGACGTCGTACACGTTGGTGAAGATTCCTGTCGATCCGATCGAGCACACCTTTAGGGCGGGAACCGAGCTCCGCATAGTGTTCTCGGCGCCCGGTGGCGACCGTCCCAGTTGGGAGTTCGACACCCTCGACACCGACCAGAGTGCCACGGTTGGGTTCGGAGGGAAGGTGGCCTCGGCCCTGGTCGTCGACACGGTGCGCGGTGTGACAGCAACATCGACGTTGCCTACCTGCGGGGCGCTGCGTGGGGAGCCGTGCCGGACCTACCAGGCCGAGGGAAACCAATCGCCGTAGGGCTTCTGACCACAGCCCGGCGAGGGCTCGGGTCAGGGTGAGAACTCAAGCCGTCCTCGACGCGCCGAACGGGTAGTGGGCGTGTCCGTTTCGCCGATGCCCCCCGTGGCCGTCGGGGTCGCCTTGCCGTGGGATGCGCCGGTCGAGAATCCGGTGGCGGCCTTGGCCGAGACACGCCGTGCGTTGGGTGACACCTTCGTGGTGCACAGCGGGGACGACCAGTACTTGTTCACGTTCTCGCCGGTCGGCGTGGCCTCGTTCTACGCCCTGCCTGAGGACCGCGCCAGCAAGGGAGTGGCCGATTGGCGCATGCTGCGCCGGAAGCTTCCCGACGAGATGTTCGCCGGCCGACGCACGATGCCGCACCAACTCTTCGGGCGCGATGACGTCACCAGCTACCTGGCCAACGTCGAACGAGCGCTGGACGCGACCGTCGACGAGCTCGGTGCGTCAGGCGAGGTGGAAGTGTTCGCTCTGACCGCACGCCTCGGCCATCGAGTGGGGTTGGCGTCGTGGGGAGGTCCTGGCTCGGACCGCGGTGATCGATTCAATCGGCTGGCTGAGGCATTCGGGGTCTTGGACGCAGCCGAGTCCTTCGTGCACCCCGATGCCATGGCGGCCATCGCGGCGTCGGACAAGCGCGCCGAGCGATCTGCGCTCGAAGTGATCGTGGAGCTGATCGGTGAGGCCGTCGATCAACTGCCGGGAT
Source organism: uncultured Acidimicrobiaceae bacterium (assembly GCA_963714125.1). Lineage (GTDB taxonomy): Bacteria > Actinomycetota > Acidimicrobiia > Acidimicrobiales > UBA8190 > CAWCAW01. Next base: position 544,694 of record OY970234.1, read on the forward strand.
CTGAGTCTGAGCACGAACTGTTCACCCGGATCGCCAACCGGTGGGCCACCGAGTCACCGGGAGAACGACGGATGGGAGTGGCTCTCGATGTCGCCTTGATCCATCTGGCTTCCATGTCGAACCTGTTTGCGGCTATCGGGTGGCAGCTCATCGACTTGTTCGAACACCCCGACGAAGCGGCGCGCATCAGCACCGGCGACGAGGCGCTGGCGCGGCGGTGTGCGCTGGAATCGACGCGACTGGCCCAGCGCTCGATCATGGCGCGCTATGTGCTCGCCCCGGTGGCGCTGGATGTGGGCACGGCTGTGTACGACGTTGCCGCCGGAGTCACCGTCGCCACCCTGCTTCCCTTGACCAACACGAGCGCCGGGCCAGGTCTGGACCGATGGGATCCCGACCGCTGGAGCGGCCGGCGTTTGGCCGATTCGTCCCCACTGGCGGCTGTCGAGCTCGTGACGACCTTCGGCCACGGCCGCCACACGTGCCCGGCTCAGTCCTTTTCACTGGCCGCTATGACGAGCGCGGCCGCCCGACTGTTGGCATCCTTCGAATTCGTTCCTCAATGGCGGGGCCGACCCGGGCCGGTCAACGCACAGATCGGCGGGGTCGCCCGCGCCGCCGGGCCGTGTCTTGTCCGCTACCGACGAAACTGAGGTGCTCCTTGGTCGCATAAAGCTCGCATGCGGGTTGCAGGGCCGCAATGGGACGAGATTTGGGCCCAGGATTTCGGTGCCATCACGAGGGTCCTTGTCGCCGAGTCGTTCGGCGTTGCAGTATCTAGTCAATGCGGAGGAATTTCGGGGTATGCGTTTTGGCAATAGTCGCAGTTGGGATTACCGCTTGCGGCGGTGGTCCAAGTAAGGCAGTTCGATCGACGTCCACTACAACGACGACGCCTTCGTCGACCCAAGTATCGGTGCAACCCTGCCCGGTCCCCGCATCGGATTACACCGGGACGCACCTGAGCCCTCGACCCACGCCGGGGACTTTGGCTTTGCCAAGTGATTTTGCCCCTCCCCACGGAGCGAGTTTGTTCGGGTGGGTCATTGGGGGCTCATCAGCGTCCTACCTCATCGCACCCTCTACCGCGACGTGTCAGGGCTATTTCGGGAGTTTCAATGGAGAGGCGACGATGACAGCCACCGTTGGTTCTGACATGGACCAAGGGTTGGAGGTGGTACTCAGTGCGGGCGGAGCCGGCGCCTATATGGGCCTGGCTTGCCCCTATATCGGTGCCGTCCAGGCCGCCCTGCAAGCGTCCGCAGGGCGCGGCTATATCCCCCGCGCTTGTACCCATCCGGCGGCCGACGTCGTGCAAAAGATATCGACAGGAACGACTGGTATCTACGCGGCTGTTATCAGGGTCCCGGCGAAAGTAACGGACCATACGTTCGTGATGTCGGGTGAGGGCGTCTCAACCGTGGCCCTGTTCCTCGCACATGTGACGCGATTTAGTTATGCCAATGGTCTCATGATCGACTGCACTCTGCCCTCGGCTGAGCAGAACATTTGCAACACAAGCATGCGATTCTTTCTCGCCGATCAGTCAGGCATCAGTGCCGTCGTCCACCCGAGCAATCTCAGCCGTATGGCGAACGCAGTCACGACGTTTGTTACCAAGCGTTGAGGGCGCTCGCCAGGTATATTCGAATTGATGAGGTGACCGAGTGGTCGTCTCGGCCCCCAGGTCAAGTACGCGCATTGCGTTGTTGATCCGTCCACGATCATCGCGACCTGGTCCGCGCCCCGCGCCGAGATCCTTTACGTGGCCTGGCGCGTCGCGGGACGGCGGCTGGGCTCCAAGGGCGCTTCCGTGGCGACAGGGGCGCGCTCCGGCTTGCCCACGACCACGAGTAAGGCGGTGATGCCCGCGATCTGTATGGTCCAATAGGGGAGCCAAGTGAGGTTCCATTGAGAAGCCACCGACGTGAAGATGGCCAGTGAAGTGGCGGCCGCCAGGCGCCAACGGCTACATCGGGTTGCTACGACCATCGCCAGGGCCAATGCTGACCATGGATAATAGGCAGCGAGCGCAGACTCGGTGTACGAACGCAGCGCCAGTGCTATCGCGCATGCAAAGACCAAGAGTTCAGGGCGCTCACGCCATCGCTTGGCAGCCCAAACACCTACGAGGACGGCGATGAGCACGGCCAACACCCGGCCAGGACCGCCGCCCACTGCCAATGAAGCGCCATGGCCCGAAATGTGTGGCGACAAAGCGGTAAATGGAGTGGCGTGGTTACCTTCGGTGTAGTCCGTTTGTTTTATTATTTCGTTATAGACGTCAGAGAAACTGACAATGGCCGGGACCAAGAGCAGAACGGCGCCTGGAAGTATTGATCGGATCGTCATGGCCAGCCATCTCCGTGGCCCCGCCATGGCGAAAAGTACCGGAAGCATGACAACGACGAGGGGCTGGAACGCCAGCGCAGCGCCAAATAACCAACCGGCGCCAACGAAGCGGCGGTCGAGTGCAAGAGTGAAGGCATATACGGCGAGTGATAGGGCAATGACATCTTCGGGATGCCCCCAGTTCACGATCACGTTCCAAAGCAATACCGCCTCGACAACGGCGAGGAGGGCTCGGCGCGTTTTAGACACCCCGAGCCGTTCGGCGAGGGCATCGAAGGAGAACAGCGCTACGCACGAAAGAAGCAACGAGTAGGTCCCAAAAGCGGCGGCCCACTGTGGTCGTGACACTAAAAGCTTGCCCCCGGACACGAACACTCCGGGCCCCAGAAAGGGCTTTATGTTGCGCGGCCAGTCGCCAGGGTAACCGACGGTAAAGTGCGTGAAGACGTAGGTATGTTGCCCTACCACCTTTAACAGAGTGGTGTGAAAGACATTGCTCAAGGCTCCGAGGGGAGCCATCAAGATGATGATCCCAGGCATCTCGCCCACGTGGCTGCTATAGATCTGGCTCCAATGCCCATGGCCCAGTTGGATGGCGGACAGATAGGTGAAGGTGGGGTCATATGGGATTACCCATTCGGACGGTATGTGCCGGACCACAGGTCCCCACAGAAAGAAGTAGCAGAGCCCTAAACAGACGTAGGCGATCGAGATAACGATGGGCCAGGTACGGCGAGCGAGGTGGTCGGTTAGCCAGCCGACAACAGAGTGCTGTTGAGGAGAAGGCTTTTGAGGAGAAGGCTTTCGAGGTTTCGGCTCGGCTCTTGGTCGTCCCCGATTCCGCCCCTGCGTGCCTGTCACAGTGCCCGTTTTTCCGCGGTTGCTGACAGGTTTGGATGACTCAACACGCCGTGAGGGGCGTGGTGAAGACTCGAGCCTCCTTCGCCCGTTTTGCCTCGACGAACTCACTCGCCCCCCGTATCGTCACGGCTTTGAGAAAAGCGTAACCTACCAAAGACGATCGATTTCGGCGGTGGGTCAGAACTGACCGATAACCCATGACGGCTGACACGTTTGAGCTGTGCCGCCGCCTCGTCCGTTCTGCGGTCTGCGGGCCTTTCGACGAGGCCATCGCCCCGGTGGCGGAGCTCAGCCAACTCGGAGCTTGGGCGTCGCCCTGTGACGTGCTGCTATGCCGCGTCTATGCTGCGTTATAGGGGACGGGGAACAGGAGAAAGGTGTTACCTGTTGGTCTCCGGGGGGAAGGCACATGGCGGCGGATTTCCATGCGAACGGAGTTCTTGACTCGCTTTCCGACGCGCCGACGGTCTGCCTCGTTCGAGCTCCCGCGGCGGAGACCGTCCGGTTCAGCAGCGTAACGATCGCCCCGCCCCTGGGCCTGGCCTACATCGCCGGTGCCCTGGAGGCTGCCGGGGAACGAGTGGCCGTAGTCGACGCCGTCGCCTCGGCTCCTGACAGCGTTCGTCGCTACCACAAGGGCTATCTGATCGGCCTCTCCTTCGACGAGATCGCGGCACGGATTCCGAGCGGTGTGAGCTTCGTCGGCATCTCCGTTATCTTCACCCACGAGTGGCCTTCCGCGGTGCGTCTTATCGACGCCATCAAGCGACGCCACCCCGACGTGCCGGTCATCCTCGGAGGCGAGCATGTCAGCTCGATGACCGAGTTCTGCCTACTCACCTCCGCCGCCGATGTGCTTGTGTTGGGCGAGGGTGAGGAGACGGTCGTCGAATTGCTTCAAGCGCTGCGTACCAAGCAGCCTCTCGACGATATCGAGGGCATCGCCTATCGCTCGGGCGACGACGTGGTGGTGAACCCACGTCGTCAACGCACCACCGATATCGATGCCATCGCCTGGCCCGCCTGGCATTTGTTCGATCTGGACACCTATCACGAGCACCGGTGGATTGGCGGCCTGTACTCGTCCACGAAGTCCGTGCCCATCTTGGCCACACGGGGTTGCCCCTATCAGTGCACGTACTGCTCGGCCCCGAACATGTGGACGCCACGGTGGATCCCGCGCCATCCGGTGAAAGTCGTCGACGAGATCCAGTACTACGTTGAACATTTCGGGGCCGGGAACTTTACCTTTCAGGACCTCACCGCCATCATCCGACGGGAGTGGATCGTCGACTTCTGCAATGAGCTGCTCGATCGAGACCTGCACATCACGTGGCAGATGCCGAGCGGCACTCGCACTGAAGCCATCGACACAGAAGTGGCCCAGCTGCTCCGCCGCACGGGCATGATCAGCATGGCCTACGCCCCGGAGTCGGGATCCGAGGAGACTCGGCGCCTCATCAAGAAGAAGATGAAGACTGATCGCCTCTTCCAGAGCATGCGCGAGACGGTGGCCGAGGGCCTCCACGCCGAGGTCTTCCTGGTGATCGGGTTTCCGCACGACACCGAGGACAACTTGCGGGAAAACCTTCCTTTCCTCGATGCCATCGCCGATATAGGAATCACCGACATCGGGATCTCCTTCTACATGGCCCTGCCGGGGACACAGATGTTCGACAGCCTGTACGACAACGGAAAGATCGTTATCAACCAGAAGTACTTCCGCCACATGTTGGCCGCCACCACGCTGTTTCCGACATCGAGCTACAACGAGGACCTCTCCGTTCTGCAGCTCACGGCATGGAAGTACCGGATGAACCGGCACTTCTACCGGCGCCGACAGGGTATGGAGGCATCGGCAGGTTTGGTTTCTTCGTTGTGGGGTTCGCTGATCCGCCTACGGAAGAAAGGGGGCGACGAGAGGAGGATCCAGACAGCGTTCCGCTACGGCGTCGTCACCGGCATCAACACAGCCAAGTGCAAGCTCAAGCGTGGCTGGATGCCACGCGCTGCCGAGAGACGGCTCTTCGAGCATTGGGACGACATCTACCGCCAGGTCCGTGAGAAGAACATTCGCGACGGCGTCCACACGCCGGCCCCCGCCGACACTCGTCAACTCCATGAGATCAACGTCATCATGCCCTTGAAGGCCGAGCACGGCGCCCGTCGGCGCATCCCGGTCAAGGTGGGGGGCTGACCCTCCTGCCGTTCGGCCCTCGCCAAGGCGAGAACCGAACCTGGCTGTTTCCGGTCGGTGAGGACCTGAAAGGGGTGCCGAATGAGTGTGCAACTCCTCCCACGCTCAGCGGCGACGCTCGAACAGGACTGGCGCCCTGCTTGTCGAGCGACGAGGCGGTGAGGAGAGCCGGGGACCGGACCACGCGCGCATGATGCTGCTATCGATTGCAAGCCCCGTATCAACGAGGTAGGGATGGAGCTCGCGATCCATAGAGCACTTCAGACCGGAGATGACGTGCTTCGTAGTCTTGCCCTCCTTGGTGTATCGCTCGACGTAGTGGCTGGTCCTGTGCCTACGTCGACTTTCTCAGGTCGAAGTAATGTAAAGTCCGACGCGTGTCGCCTTCTTCAATGAGCGCTTCTTCCGGTACTTCATTGCCCGCGACAATGCGCCATTCGTGCCCCAGATCAACTGCCGTTTTAAGTCAGGCGTCTGGTGACAAGCTGGCCCACCGAGTGGCACGAGCGGCACCGCATCTGAGCGCGTGCGCCAACCTCATCGCCATTAGCGAAGGTCCCCGACAGGGTGGATTCCTCAAGTTCTAACGCGGGCCGCTTGAGCTCAGGACCACTCCACAGCATTGCCATCTTCATCTGGCGCTACGCCAGGTCTGTCCCCGTGCCTTGGTATGCCGGATTGGTGGCGCTGGGTATCGGCTGCTACCAGCTCAGTCTCCCTCACGTCCTGACCGGCGTGCTCGGTTGGAGCGAGGGCTATGACGACGGGGTGTACGCGGGGATATCCTTTTTGTTCGTCCACGGGGTCCTGCCCTACCGGGACTTCGGCTGGGCGGAGCCTCCGGGTATCGCCTACTTGCTGGCACCGTTTTCCGGCATTGGTGTGCTGACCAGCTCAGCAACAGCCCTGGTCCTCGACCGCTGTCTCACCGTCTTGACGGTGTCGGCCAACGCGGTTTTGGCCGGGATGCTTTTGCGTCGTTCGGGGCGCCTGTGCGCGGCCGTAGCGTCGTTCTCATTGGCCCTCTGGCCCCTGGCGGTATCTGTGCGACCGGAGGTAGAGCTCGAGCCCTACCTCGTATTCTTCGTGCTCCTTGGCGCCTTGGTGCTCTTCGGAGGAGTCGATGAGCCGAGCCGACGCCGAGTAATCGTCGCTGGCCTGCTTTTCGGGTTCGCGGTGATCGTCAAGCTGTGGGCGGTGATGCCTGTGGCAGCGGTGCTGCTCGTCTGGCTCCCACGGTGGAGGCGTGACCTCAAGTGGCTGGTGGTGGGTCTGGTTGGCGGAGCGGTCGTCCCCAGCGTGCCCTTTCTGGTGGCAGCGCCGGGGCCGTTCATCCGCGACGTGGTGCTGGATCAACTGGCGAGACAGAACCCTTACGCGGCAACGACGTTAGGGGATCGGCTGCTGCTGATCTTCGGAGCCACCGGCTTGCCCGCCTACCGGGCGGTCGCGTCCGCGTCGATGGGAGTGTTTCAGCTGTCTCAGTGGATCGCCGGGGGCGCCTTCGCCTTGGTCGTCGCCATATCCCTGTACGCCTACGGAAGGAACCGGCGCAAGAGAAGCAGGGTCGAGTGGTTCGTATTGGCCGCCGCCATCATTACGTTCGTCGGCATGTTCGTGTCGCCTGTGTTGGTCGACCATTACGCCTACTTTCCGGCGGCGATGCTGGCACCATTGGTGGGGCTTTGTGTCGGCTACGCCCGAGAGATCGTCTCCGATCTACGACGGCGTCCCGCTTCACCGCAACGCCCGTCACGGCGACTTCTCGGGTTCCCTCGTCAAGTAGTCATCGGTGTGGGAGTTGGTCTAGCGGTTGCTCTCGTTGCCTTTTTGGTTCAGCAAGACACGACTTTTTCCGCCGACTACTTTTCCGAGGCGTTGGCAGCGCCCCCACTTGCCCATTACGTCCCGGCCGGGGCGTGCATCATCTCCGACTTCCCTGCCGACACGATGGCCGCGGGGGTCTTCACTCCCTCCCAACCGGGCTGCCCGGTGGCGATCGATCCATACAGCATGTACTTGGAAAGCGATGACGGGTATCCGCCTCACCTGAGCCCTCCCGCTTACCCGGTCCAGTTCGAACAACTGTGGTTCTCGTATCTCAAACAGGCCCAGTATGTGGAACTGCGCTTTCCTGAAAGCGACTTCTTTCCCTGGGCTCAGTATTCGTTCACCTGGTTCTCGCGGAATTACCGCCTGATTGCTCAATTCCGAACCGTGTACGCCAAGCCCTTCATCGACAGCTACAAGACCTCCTATCTCTACGAGAGAATCGGGTGACGGGCCTCATCATTGCCAAACCCTGTGCACCGAGCAGGTGATCAGGAGGCGCTACGGCTGGGCCAAACAACCTGGATATCCATGCCAGCACCATCGTCACATCTCGGCTGGAGGATCAGCTCCCCACCTTGACCGGGATGCGGCGTCGGGCGCCGTGTTCGGCCTTCAACGGCATGATCACATTGATCTCATGCAGCTTTCGAGTGTCGGCGGGTGCCGGCGTGTGGACGCCGTCGCGGATGTTCTTCTCACGGACCTGGCGGTAGATGTCGTCCCAATGCTCGAAGAGCCTTCTCTCGTCAGCCCTTGGTATCCAGCCACGCTTGAGTTTGCACTTGGCTGTATTGATGCCGGTGACAACGCCGTAACGGAGCGCTGTCTGCATCCTCCTCTCGTCGCCACCTTTTTTCCGTAGGCGGATCAGTGAACCCCACAACTGAGATGCCAGGCTCGTCGATGCCTCCACACCCCGACGGCTCCGGTAGAAGTGCCGGTACATCCGGTACTTCCATGCGGTGAGCTTCGGAATGGAGAAGTGCTCGTTGTAGGTCGATGTCGGATACAGCGTGGTGGAGGACAAGATATGGCGGAAGTACTTCCGGTTGATGACGATCTTTCCGTTGTCGTACAGGCTGTCGAACATCTGTGTCCCCGGCAGCGCCATGTAGAAGGAGATCCCGATGTCGGTGATTCCTATCTTGGCCATGGCATCGAGGAAGGGGAGGTTTTCGCGCAAACTGTCTTCGGTGTCGTGCGGAAACCCGATCACCATGAAAACCGAGGCGTGGAGGCCCTCCGCCACTGTCTCGCGCATACTCTGGAAGAGGCGATCAGTCTTCATCTTCTTCTTGATGAGGCGCCGCGTCTCCTCGGATCCCGACTCCGGGGCGTAGGCCATGTTGGTCATGCCAGTGCGCCGGAGCAGCTGGGCGACCTCGGCGTCGATCGCCTCGGTTCGTGTGCCCGTCGGCATCTGCCACGTGATGTGCAGGTCTCGATCGAGCAGCTCATGGCAGAAGTCGACGATCCACTCCCGTCGGATGATGGCGGTGAGGTCCTGGAAGGGAAAGTTCCGGGCCCCGAAGCGCTCGACGTAGTACTGGATCTCGTCGACGACTTTCACCGGATGGCGCGGGATCCACCGCGGCGTCCACATATTCGGGGCCGAGCAATACGTGCATTGATACGGGCAACCGCGCGTGGCCAAGATGGGCACGGACTTGGTGGACGAGTAGAGGCCGCCAATCCATCGGTGCTCGTGATAGGTGTCCAGAGCGAACAGGTGCCAGGCGGGGTAGGCGATGGCATCGATCTCGGTGATGCGTTGACGACGCGGATTCACCACCACGTCGTCGCCCGATCGAAAGGCGATGCCCTCGACGTCGTCGAGGGGCTGCTTGGTGCGCAGCGCCCGGAGCAACTCAATGATCGTCTCTTCACCCTCGCCCAGCACGAGCACGTCGGCGGCGGAGGTGAGCAGGCAGAACTCGGTCATGGAGCTGACATGCTCGCCTCCGAGGATGACTGGCACGTCGGGGTGCCGCCGCTTGATGGCGTCGATGAGACTCACCGCGGACGGCCACTCGTGGGTGAAGACAACGGACATCCCGATGAACTCGACACCGCTTGGAATCCGTGCCGCGATCTCGTCGAAGGAGAGGCCGATCAGATAGCCCTTGTGGTAGCGACGAACGCTGTCAGGAGCCGAGGTGACGGCGTCGACTACGGCCACTCGTTCCCCCGCCGCCTCCAGGGCACCGGCGATGTAGGCCAGGCCCAGAGGCGGGGCGATCGTTACGCTGGCGATCCGGAACGTCTCCGCCGCAGGAGCTCGAACGAGGCAGACCGTTGCGGCGTCGGAAGGGGAGTCAAGGGCTCCGTTCGCATGGAATTCCTCGGCCACCTGCCCTCCCCCGGAGACGTCGTGGCTCCACCCGCTCGTGGACCTACGGCAGCCCCTCGTCCCTAGAACGCAGCATAGACGCGGCATAGAAGCACGTCACAGGGCGACGCAAGGCCCGGCGATCGCTGGTGCAGCCGTGATTTGCCCATGGGTGAAGGGCTCGCCACGCGCCCGCAACTATCGATAGAACCTCATTGTTGACGGAAAACATCAATTCGATAGACCATGGTCGCTAGGACCATGATCGAAGACCGCATCAAACGCCTGTCAGCCGCCTCGGTGCGCCGAATCATCGAACCTGACAGCGAGGTGGTGGGAGCCGTCGGCTCGGAAATGGTCCTGCCTCGGGAGCTCCTGAGTGTATGGGGACTTGGCCTAGAGCTCAGCGACGAGCAATGGCGAAAGCTGGCGCGCGAGGAACTGGCTTCGATCCTCGACGCAGGGATCCGCTTCGAGTCGATGCTCATGGCTGGCTTTGGTCTGATGCTCGCTTATTACCAGGACCTCACCGATCCGAGGGTCAACTACATCCTCCACGAGATCGGCGAGGAGACCCGGCACTCCCGACTGTTCGCTCGATTGTTGGCGCAACTGGAGCCGTCCGCGGAGAACGTCTTCACCCGTGGCTTGTTGTGCCGACTCAATCGCTTGATCAGTCCCCGATTGCTCCAGATACAGGTTCTGTTCTGTCTCAAGGTGCTCACCGGTGAGGAGGGGCCCGATCTGATTTATAAGCGCGCCGCCGAGCACCCCCTCACCGATCCCTTCGTCCGCGAGGTGAGCCGATACCACCGCCTCGAAGAGGCACGCCATCTTTCTTTTGCTCGAATGCTGCTGCCGGAGCTATGGCAGAAGGCATCTTTTCCACAGCGACTGATCGTGCGCCTACTGGGCGCGGCCATCGTGGCGAGCGTGTTCGACAGCCTCGTCCAGCCTGGTGTGTACCGAACTGTCGGACTACCGGGCTGGCGCACGTGGAACGCTGTGCGCAAGAGCGACGCACGCCAAGAGATGCGTGCCGAGGTTTTGCGACCGGTCATGGAAGCTCTCCGAGCAGCAGGCGCCATCGGCCAGAACGGCCGCATTCCGCGCTCGTGGCGACGCATGTGTCGCGTCAACCAATTCGGGACCGTCCAAACCTGAGATGAAGCGCCGCAACACAGGATTTCCCGGGCTCGTTGCATTTCCTTGAGGTGAGGAGGCGATAAAGCGAGCCTCGTGAGCTGACTACCTGCGACGATTAGATGCGATTGCCTGTCGTCCCCTATCGGGCCATGGCTGCCGGTGGCTCCCTCTTCGGGACCAAGGGATGGGGCGTCGGCGGCCTCGCTAGGGTCCCGGGTCGGCTACTCATCTTGCTGCTTCCATTGCGCTAAAGCTGCACCTACTGGGACAATAGGCCAAGGGGAGTGCGGACCCTTGTTGCCGTGCAGGAGCGGCTGTGGCATTGCTTGAACTCGGGGGTGCAGATGGAACCAGGAGCCATGGATACGAACGGACCATTGCCCGGCTCCCCAGTGGCACCACGAGGCTTCCAGGGAGTACGGGTACTGGTGACGGGAGGAGCATCGTTCATTGGCAGTCACCTCGTAGCTTTGCTCTGCGAGAGTGGTGCCAAGGTGACCGTTGCGGATGACTTCAGCAGCGGAAAGAGCGAGAACCTAACCGGGGTGATCCAAGACATTCTCGCCTTGGAGGGAGATCTCAGGGACCCGAGCTTCGCAGGGAAGGCCTGCGCCCAACAAGAACTCGTGTTCCATCTAGCAGCTTCACATGGCGGCCGTGGCTATATCGACACGCACCCAGTGGAATGCGTCAACAATGTGATGCTTGATCACCTCGTTTTCGCGGCTGCCGCCAGAGCGGGGACTCGGAAAGTCATCTATGCCAGCTCGGCATGTGTGTATCCGACGTCGCTTCAGGCGAGTACCACCGACCGACTCCTCCTCGCCGAGGAAGACGCGAACTTCGAAGAACCTGGTAAAGCCTTTGCTGACGGGGAATATGGTTGGGCCAAACTTATGGGGGAGCTCCAACTCCGAGCCTTCCACAAGCAGTATGGGCTCGACGCCGTCGCTTGCCGCGTGTTTAGCGCCTACGGGGAACGCGAGAACGAGAGCCACTCCGTCATCGCTCTCATTGCCAAGGCGCTGGCGAAGCTCGACCCGTATCCCGTCTGGGGAGACGGAACTCAGACCAGGAATTTCACCTATGTGGCCGACACCGCCAAAGGCATGTTCCTGTCGGCCCTTGCCTGTACCGGCTTCGAGGTCATAAATATCGGTAGCTCAAACCATGTCGCCATCAATGAATTGATCGGTGAGATCTTTGAGATCATGGGATGGGCGCCATCGAAGGTGGATTACGAGTTGGATAAGCCGGTCGGAGTGTTGAGCCGGGCCGCCGATGTAACCAAGTCGAAGCGAGTCCTGGGCTGGCACCCCCAAACCCCACTAGACCTCGGACTATCGCGGACCATCAGCTGGTACGAGGGAGTGGCTACCACACAACGGCTGAGCAACCTCGATGCGCTGCTGGTCTCGCGCTGATCGGTTATGGGTGCGACGACCATCGACATCGTTTTGCCGGCGCACAACGAAGGCGGTGCCATAAAAGCTACTCTCACCGAATTCCACGACGTGGTCGCACGAAGCCGGGGCCTGTCAATTCGATTCATTGTCTGCGAGGACGGGTCCACCGATAACACTGTTGAAGTCGTGGAGGAACTGAGCAAGAAACTGCCCATCCATTTGATAACCACGGCGGAGCGGAAGGGCTACTCTCGAGCCGTCCTTGACGGGTTGCGCCATGCCTCCGCACCTCTCGTTGGCTTTATCGATTCGGACGGCCAGTGCGATCCCACAGACCTCTTTGCGTTGGTTGAAGCTGTCAACGAAGTCGATATGGCTATCGGGTATCGCAATCCCCGACGTGACCCGCTGTACCGGAAAATGATGTCGGGCGCTTTCAAGGTGGTCTACGAGACACTCTTTCCGGTTCGCCTCAAGGATCCGTCATGTCCATTCTTGGTTATACGCCGTTCAGCGCTCGACGATGTTCTCGCTGGACGGCCGGGGCTCCTCAAGGAAGGGTTCTGGTGGGAGTTCAACGCTCGCGCTCACGCCGCCGGCATCACCGTTCGCCAGCTACCAGTGACCCACCGCAAGCGCGTGGAAGGGGCCACCAAGGTCTATCGCCTTGGACGCATACCGAGCATCGCCAACGAACATTTGAAGGCACTCTTCGAGTTGCGGCGTGAGTTGCAGGCGCTGCCAGGGCCGGACCTCACGAAGTCCGACAGGTCCGAGACCGGGCCGACCAGATAACCGAGCTGGATTCAATATCTGGGTTCCGAGCGACGACATGCTTCGAGTTGCCAGCGCGATCCCCGAAGAGTGGGAGCGATTCAACCGGGGTGCTGGTCTGAACGTCATATCCGATCCAGACGCCTCGGCGCCCTCTCCGTCTGTGCGAATGGCAGGGCATTCTTTTCAGCTTCACCTGGTGGCGCTACCGACGGACGTCCGGCTGGGTCCGCCGTCACCGACCTTGCCCACGCGGGCGTTCGCGGGTCGGATCTATTCCGTGCCCGTGGCTACCCCCACCTTGACAGGGATGCGGCGACGGGCGCCGTGCTCGGCTTTCAAGGGCATGATGACGTTGATCTCATGGAGCTGACGAGTGTCGGCGGGTGCCGGCGTGTGAACGCCGTCGCGAACGTTCTTTTCGCGGATCTGGCGGTAGGTGTCGTCCCAATGCTTGAAGAGCCGTCTTTCGTCAGCCCGTGACATCCAGCCACGCTTCAGCTTGCACTTGGCTGTGTTGATGCCGGTGACAACGCCGTAGCGGAACGCCGTCTGGATCTTCCTCTCGTCGCCACCCTTCCCACGGACGCGTTTCAGCGAACCCCACATCTGAGAAGCCAGGCCCGCCGATGCCTCCGCGCTGCGGCGGCGCCGGTAGAAGTGCCGGAACATCCGGTACTTCCAAGCCATGAGCGCAAGCTTGGAGAGGCGCTCGTTGTAGGTCGATGTCGGATACAGCGTGGTGGCGGCCAAGATGTGGCGGAAGTACTTCCGGTTGATGACGATCTTTCCGTTGTCGTACAGGCTGTCGAACATCTGGGTCCCCGGCAGCGCCATGTAGAAAGACACCCCGATGTCGGTGATTCCTATGTCGGCGATGGCGTCGAGGAACGGGAGGTTTTCGCGCAATTGGTCTTCGGTGTCGTGCGGAAACCCGATCACCATGAAGACCGAGGCGTGGAGTCCCTCCGCCACTGTCTCGCGCATGCTCTGGAAAAGCCGATCGGTCTTCATCTTCTTCTTGATGAGGCGCCGGGTCTCCTCGGATCCCGACTCCGGGGCATACGCCATACTGATCAAGCCCGTGCGCTTGAGCAGCTGGGCGACCTCAGCGTCGATCGCTTCGGTGCGTGTGCCGGTCGGCATCTGCCACGTGATCTGTAGGTCGCGATCGAGCAGCTCATTACAGAAGTCGACGATCCACTCCCGTCGGATGATGGCGGTGAGGTCCTGGAAGGGAAAGTTCCGGGCCCCGAAGCGCTCGACGTAGTACTGGATCTCGTCGACGACTTTCACCGGATGGCGCGGGATCCACCGTGGCGTCCACATATTCGGGGCCGAGCAGTAGGTGCACTGATAGGGGCAACCCCGTGTGGCCAAGATGGGCACGGACTTGGTGGACGAATACAGGCCGCCAATCCACCGGTGCTCGTGATACGTGTCCAGCGCGAAGAGGTGCCAGGCGGGGTAGGCGATGGCATCGATCTCGGTGATGCGTTGACGACGCGGATTCACCACCACGTCGTCGCCCGAGCGATAGGCGATGCCCTCGATGTCGTCGAGGGGCTTCTTGGTGCGCAGCGCATGGAGCAATTCGATGATCGTCTCTTCACCCTCGCCCAGCACGAGCACGTCGGCGGCGGAGGTGAGCAGGCAGAACTCGGTCATCGAGCTGACGTGCTCGCCTCCGAGGATGACCGGCACGTCGGGGTGGCGTTGCTTGATGGCGTCGATGAGACACACCGAGGCCGGCCACTCATGAGTGAAGAGAACCGAGATCCCGATGAACTCGACACCGTTCGGGATCCGGGCCGCGATCTCGTCGAAGGAAAGGCCGATCAGATAGCCCTTGTGGTAGCGACGGACGCTGTCCGGAGCCGAGGCGACGGCGTCGACCACGGCCACTCGTTCCCCCGCCGCCTCCAGGGCACCGGCGATGTAGGCCAGGCCCAGAGGCGGAGCGATCGTTATGCTGGTGAACCGGAAGGTCTCCGCCGCCGGAGCTCGAACGAGGCAGACCGTCGGCGCGTCGGAAAGCAAGTCAAGGGCTCCGTTCGCATGGAATTCCGCCGCCATCTGCCTTCCCCCCAGAGACATTGGGTAACACCCTTCTCCTGATCCCTGTCCCTATAACGCAGCATAGACGCGGCATAGAAGCACGTCACAGGGCGACGCAGATGCTCCGAGTTGGCTGAGCTCAACGTTCGCCCGCGAAGACCATTCCTGTCACCACATTCTTCGGCCGCGGACTGCTTTACCCGGTTCCGCCACCGACAGAGGCGCGGCTGGGCTCGGCGCCGGCGCCGATCTCGACCACTTCGCTCGCCGGCCGGATCCGTTCCCTGCCCTCGGTAACCCCAACCTTCACCGGGATGCGGCGACGGGCGCTGTGTGCCGCTTTCAACGGCATGATCACGTTGATCTCATGCAGCTCTCGAGTATCGGCGGGAGCCGGCGTGTGGACGCCATCGTCAATGTTCTTCTCACGGATCTGGCGGAAGATGTCGTCCCAATGCTCGAAGAGCCGCTTCTCGTCGGCCCGTGACATCCAGCCACGCTTCAGCTTGCACTTGAGGGTCTGGATGCCGGTGACGAGGCCGTAACGGAAGGCCGTCTGGATCTTCCTCTCGTCGCCACCCTTCCCCCGGACACGTTTCAGCGATCCCCACAAGGAAGCAGCCACGCCCCCCGAAGCTTCCACACTCCGACGGCGCCGGTAGAAGTGCCAAAAGAGCCGGTACTTCCATACCATGAGCTTCAGATTGGAGATGTGCTCGTTGTAGGTCGATGTCGAGAACAGCGTGGTGGACGCCAAGATGTGGCGGAAGTACTTCCGGTTGATGACGATCTTTCCGTTGTCGTACAGGCTGTCGAACATCTGGGTCCCCGGCAGTGCCATGTAGAAAGACACCCCGATGTCAGTGATTCCTATGTCGGCGATGGCATCGAGGAACGGGAGATTTTCGCGCAAGTGATCTTCGGTGTCGTGCGGAAACCCGATCACCAGGAAGGCTGAGGCGTGGAGTCCTTCTGCCACGGTGGCGCGCATACTCTCGAAGAGCCGATCGGTCTTCATTTTCTTCTTGATGAGGCGCCGGGTCTCCTCGGATCCGGACTCCGGGGCGTACGCCATACTGATCAAGCCCGTGCGCTTGAGCAGCTGGGCGACTTCAGCGTCGATGGCCTCGGTTCGAGTGCCGGTCGGCATCTGCCACGTGATCTGTAGGTCGCGATCGAGCAGCTCATTACAGAAGTCGACGATCCACTGGCGTTGGATGATGGCGGTGAGGTCCTGGAAGGGAAAGTTCCGAGCGCCAAAGTGCTCGACGTAGTACTGGATCTCGTCGACGACCTTGGCCGGATGGCGGGGGATCCAGCGCGGCGTCCACATGCCCGGGGCCGAGCAATACGTGCACTGATACGGGCAACCGCGCGTGGCCAGGATGGGCACGGACTTGGTGGACGAGTACAAACCGCCCATCCACCGGTGCTCGTGATAGGTGTCCAGTGCGAAGAGGTGCCAGGCGGGATAGGCAATGGCATCGATGTCGGTGGCGCGTTGACGGCGTGGGTTCACCACGACGTCGTCGCCCGATCGATAGGCGACACCTTCGATGTCGTCGAGGGGTTGCTTGTCGCGCAGCGCGTGGATCAATTCGATGATGGTCTCCTCACCCTCGCCCAGCACGAGCACGTCGGCGGCGGAGGTAAGCAAGCAGAACTCGGACATCGAGCTGACGTGCTCGCCTCCGAGGATGATCGGCACGTCGGGGTGGCGTCGTTTGATCGTGTCGATGAGACAAACAGCAGCCGGCCACTCATGGGTGAAGAGAACCGAGATCCCGATGAACTCCACACCGCTCGGAATCCGTGCCGCGATCTCGTCGAAGGAGAGGCCGATCAGATAGCCCTTGTGGTACCGACGAACGCGGTCGGGCGCCGAGGCGACGGCGTCCACCACGGCCACGCGTTCCCCGGCGTCCTCAAGGGTACCGGCGATGTAGGCCAAACCCAGGGGCGGAGCGATCGACGTGCCGGCGATCCGGAAGGTCTCCGCCGCGGGACCTCGAACAAGGCAGAAGGTCGGAGCGTCGAAAGGGGAGACAAGGGCTCCGTCAGCATGGAATTGCGCGCCCATCTGCTCCCCCCAATGGCGACATCGTGACTCCACCCTTGTCGTGGACCCTACGGCATCCCTCTCCTAACCCCTACGGCGCAGCATAGACGCACCATAGGAGAACGTCACAGGGCGATGTCGAAGCTGCGAGTCGCTCAGCTCGACGTTCGACGGCGCGGGCCATTTCAGTCACCATGGGTCCTCGGCGATGTCTACGTCACCGTGGAGGCACGGCGGTCTTTTCTGCTTTACCCGGTGGCGCCACCGACGGATGCCCGACTGGGCTCGGCGCTGGCATCGATCCCGGCCAGTCCGGCGTTCGCCGGCCGGAACCGCTCCGTGCTCGGAGTAACCCCCACCTTGACCGGGATGCGGCGACGGGCGCCGTGCTCGGCTTTCAACGGCAGGATCACGTTGATCTCATGCAGCTTTCGAGTGTCGGCGGGTGCCGGCGTGTGGACGCCATCGCGCACGTTCTTCTCACGGACCTGGCGGTAGATGTCGTCCCAATGCTCGAAGAGCCGTCTCTCGTCAGCCCGGGACATCCAGCCATGCTTCAGCTTGCACTTGGCCGTGTTGATGCCGGTGACGATGCCGTAACGGAAGGCGGTCTGGAACTTCGTCTCATCGCCACCTTTCCCCCGGAGGCGGACCAGCGAACTCCACAGCTGAGCAGCCAGGCCCCTCGATGCCTCCACACCCCGGCGGCGCCGGTAGAAGTGCCGGAAGAGCCGGTATTTCCATGCCATGAGCTTCAGATTGGAGAGGTTCTCGTTGTAGGTCGACGTCGAGAACAGCGTGGTGGCAGCCAAGATGTGGCGGAAGTACTTACGGTTGATGACGATCTTTCCGTTGTCGTACAGGCTGTCGAACATCTGGGTCCCCGGTAGCGCCATGTAGAAAGATATTCCGACCTCGGTGATTCCTATATCGGCCATGGCATCGAGGAACGGGAGGTTTTCGCGCAAGTGTTCTTCGGTATCGTGCGGAAACCCGATCACCAGGAAAACCGAAGCTTGGAGTCCCTCCGCCACGGTGGCCCGCATACTCTCGAAGAGCCGGTCGGTCTTCATCTTCTTTTTGATGAGGCGCCGGGTCTCCTCAGAACCGGACTCCGGGGCGTAGGCCATGTTGATCAAGCCCGTGCGCTTGAGCAGTTGGGCGACTTCAGCGTCGATGGCCTCGGTGCGAGTGCCCGTCGGCATCTGCCACGTGATCTGTAAGTCGCGCTCGAGCAGCTCATGGCAGAAGTCGACGATCCACTGGCGTTGGATGATGGCGGTGAGGTCCTGGAAGGGAAAGTTCCGAGCGCCGAAGTGCTCGACGTAGTGCTGGATCTCGTCGACGACCTTGGCCGGATCGCGCGGGATCCACCGCGGCGTCCACATGCCCGGGGCGGAGCAATACGTGCACTGGTAGGGGCAACCGCGGGTGGCGAGGATGGGCACTGACTTGGTGGAGGAGTACAAGCCGCCCATCCACCGGTGCTCGTGATAGGTGTCCAGTGCGAAGAGGTGCCAGGCGGGGTAGGCGATGGCATCGATGTCGGTGGCGCGTTGACGACGTGGATTCACCACCACGTCGTCGCCCGAGCGATAAGCGACACCTTCGATGTCGTCGAGGGGTTGCTTGTCGCGCAGCGCGTGGATCAATTCGATGATGGTCTCCTCACCCTCGCCCAGCACGAGCACGTCGGCGGCGGAGGTGAGCAGACAGAACTCGGACATCGAGCTGACGTGTTCGCCTCCGAGGATGACCGGCACGTCGGGGTGGCGTCGCTTGATGGCGTCGATGAGACACACCGCGGCCGGCCACTCATGGGTGAAGAGCACGGAGATCCCGATGAACTCCACGCCGCTCGGAATCCGTGCCGCGATCTCGTCGAAGGAGAGGCCGATCAGATAGCCCTTGTGGTACCGACGGACGCTGTCGGGAGCCGAGGCGACGGCGTCGACCAATGCAACTCGTTCCCCGGCGGCCTCAAGGGCACCGGCGATGTAGGCCAAACCCAGGGGCGGAGCCATCGATGTGCCGGCGAGGCGGAAGGTCTCCGCCGCGGGACCTCGAACGAGGCAGACCGTCGGCGCGTCGGAAAGCGAGTCAGGGACTCCGTTCGCATGGAATTCCGCGCCCACCTGCCCCCCCGCCCGGACGCATCGTGGCTCCACCCTGTCGTGGAACCTACGGCATCCCCTCCTCGTCCTTGCGACGCAGCATAGACGCAGCACAGAAGCACGTCACTGGCCATTTCCACGTGGCGGGCATCCCCTCGGGCCCCCAAGCCCTTCGACACGACAACGCCAAGGCGGAGTGAAGGGTGCTTCGGGCCGAGTGTTGGATCGTCGCCCGCTCGTACAACACGCGCGTGTCCAGCCTGGCCGAAGTCAACATCGAGATCCGTCGACTGCTTGAGTGAGCGGTTGTGAACAGCGGGTGGAACGTTTCGAATTGGTGGCCGCTGCCTTCGTGTCTTGTTGACCGTGCCCGAACGGGATTCGGCCATGTACTGCGAGCCGGATCCCAGGACGTCCTATGCTGTCGTGTCTTGGAGGTGCCCGACAGCGATCGGTTTCGCACGGTGGCTCGGCAGAAAGGCATTCCGGCATCTTGGCTAAACGCCTGCGAAAGGCTTTAACCGTGTTCAGACGGGGGTTTCCATTTTTTTTCGCCTGTTGCGCAACCCTGGCGCTCGCGTCTTGTGGGACTCCTCACCCCGCCGCGCTGACACCGGCGGATATCCCGAGCTACTTGGACGTGCAGGAAAATTACGCCGCCGAAGCTGGGTTGTTGCGTAACGCTCATCCAGGACGCGTCTGTGCGGGTGCCTTCGCCTCGGTGGCAGTGTTCACGCCACCGGGCGATACCGTGAGCCGTATCTCGGGCTCCGTCACTCCCACCTATAGCCAAGTTCTCTCTGATGAAGTGACGTGCCCAAGTGCCCGCACCGTGGGTCTGCGTTTTCAGGCAGCCTTCGAAGCGCAGGCGAAGGTCGGCCGCGTCGGAATTATCAAAGGCGTCGGCGAAAAAGCGTACCTTTACAGCCCCATTCAAGATGCACGGTCGTATGCGATCGAATGGCTGCAAGGTACGACCCTGGGGCTCGTCGTCGTCCAAGGTCCGAGCAACGAATCCCACATCACGCCCGATCTGGCGGCATTGCTGGCGCATCGGGTAGCAGCATCCGCCGGGTGACGCCCCGATTGACGGAGGTGGTCAGGGACAGTCAGTCACACCCTCGTTGCGCCTGGAATCAACGACGGCCACGTTGCTTCGAATCGGTCGGGGGCGCATTTCTGGGTTTCTTTGTCGGACTCTGTGTCTTGCCCGGCCCACCCTGTCTTTGCGACGCGGAGGGAGTGCCGGCGCGCTTCTGTGCACCTTGTTTTGCCGTGCCCGATCCTGATCGGCTTTGGGGCGCCGATGTTGTGCGAGTGCGCCCGGGCTGGGCGCGCGCTGCAATGGCTGCAAGCGGCTCCACTCGGGCCGTGATGGCGAGCAGAGCCGTGAGACCCGCTATTTGAATCGTCCACCACGGGAACCACTGGAGCTTCCACTGCGCCAGGATCGTGGTGGCAATGGCCACGACGATGGATAGCTGAAATCTCCAACGGCTGCACCGGGCTGCCACCACCATTCCGATAGCCAATGCCGCCCAGGCGTAGTAGTCGGTCATGACCGACTCCGTGTAGGAACGCAGCGCCAGGGCGAGGGTGCACGCCCAGACCAAGCGTTCGGGGTGCTTGAGCCAGTGACGAGCAACCCAGATGGCGAGCGCGATGGCCAGGACGAAGGCGACACTTCGAACGGGGCCCGCGGCGACCGACAAAAGCGCTCCGTGACCGCCAAGGTTCGGCGACAATGTCGTCCAGGGTGTGGCATGGTCGAAGTTGGGAGAACTCGGTTGGTCAACGAGGGTGTGCAGCGTCACTCGGAAGTTGGCGATGAGCGGAGCCGCCAAGAGTATGACGGCTGGGAGAAGGGAGCGGATGGCGAGACTGATGCCGCTCCGTCTCCCCGCCATGGCCAGAAGCACCGGCAACATGAGCAGAACCAGCGGCTGGAACGCCACGGCGGCGCCGAAGATCCAGCCGGCGCCTACGAAGCGTCGGTCTAGCGCAAAGATGAGGGCATAGGCGGCCAATGCGACGGCCACGGCATCCTCGGGATGCCCCCACCACACCGTGACATTCCACAGCAGAAGCGCCTCGACGATGCACAGAACGGCTCGCCGCTGGCGGGAAACCTGGAGCCGTTCGGCGAGCGCGTCGCAAGCGAACAGCGCCGTGCACGACAACAGCAGCGCGTAGGGGTCTACGGCCGTGACCCATTGAGGGTGTGACACATACAGCCGACCCTGGAAATGGAACTCTTGCGCATTGAGGAAGGGTATGTTCGGCGCGCTGGCGCCAAAATTTTGGGCGGGAATGACCTGGGTCTTTGTGACCTGTAAGAGCGACGTGTGAAAGCTGTTGCTCAGAGCCCCAAGTGGGGCCAGCAGGACCAGTATCCCGGGGAACTCCAGGAAATTCGCGTGAGACTCGTAGATGGCCCCCAAATGTCCGTGTGCCAGCTGGCTGGCGGCGAAATAGGTGAACCACAGGTCTGTGGGTGAGATCCACAGAGACGAGGTGTGCTGGCCGACAGGGCCCCACCGAAAAAAGTACGCCAGTCCCAGAACGACATAGAGAGCCGAAACACCGATCGGCCATGTCCGCGTTCCGATGCGGCTGATCACCCGGTCAAAGTCTGACTGTCTCCGCTGCGGCACAGGCCAAAAGTCTGGCATATAGTGTGTCGATTCCGCGCAAGCCTCTCACTTGTCTCACGGCGTTGACCGTGTTTGCATGCGTCTTGACCGAGTGTGGATCGAGTCCGCCGAAGGCTGCTGGTTTAGCGAACGCTCGACGCGCTTTTCTATCGGATCTCGCTTCGTTGACCACCGCTGGCACTGTGGAGAACGCATCTAACCAGTCCACGAGTTCGCTTGGAACCTCGTTCGCAAATCACATCTTGGTGCAGGCGCTACAGGCCTCCCAGCAAAAACTCTCCGGGACAAGCTGGCCGACGCAGGTAAAACCGAGTATCGACCGTCTCCGTGAAGTCACGGCGCCGGTCATTGCTGACCTTGAAGCACACCCAACGAGCCAGGTTGGCAGGGAGCTCTTTCAGCCCGCTGGGTCCAATTCCCGGGTCGTCGTTGCGTGGCAGGACCAAGTCGGAGTCGTCCAGCACGAACTTGGCCTGGGCGCCCTCCTGCATATACATCCGACCTGATCACCCTCCGACCGGATGCCGCCCATCGAGGACGGAGTCAATGGCTTACGTCGTCTGGGCTAGTCGAACGATGCAGCCAATGTCAGATTTGCCTTGGGCTCCGGTGGCGGTCCAGCTGGCGGTTGCGCCGGGGGCGACATTGGCGACGTTGACCTCGGACGTACCCAGTACCGTGGAACCGGGTTTGGTCACAAAGTCGACGACGATCTGAAACCCGGTCGCCGCCGTAGTCGGGTTCTTCACCGAACCGCTCAAGGTCCAGGCTCCAGATGCATGGACGCACGCTCCAGCCTTGACGTCGCTACGTGCGTTTTGCGCCCGATGGAACGGGACGACCGAGCCCGGGGTGACCGATTTTGTGGATGCCACCGGGCCGGAGGAGCAACTCACGAGCAGCAGTCCACACCCCACAATCCCGCCTGCGGCCGTTGCCACAGAAAAGCTCCATCTCGGACTCACTTTTTGCGCTCCTGTCCTGAGGCTTGCGGGCGTACGCCGGCCGGTGCCGCAACGGTGGGGACATGGTACTGCGCGGCCAGGAGCACGGTCCCCTGGTGGCACGCGGGGGATTTGGCACCAGGGAGGTCGTGTCACCGCCGGCCGGAACGGGTTGCACCGGCAGGCGATCGGACTTGTCGGCTCGAATTCTTCTTCGGTGTCGCAGGTCCAGGCCGGTCCTGCGCCGCCGCAGGCGATCGGCCGGCGACGGGACTGGTTCGCGGCTTCAATGCAGCGGGAGGCTCCGGTCGGGAGGCCACCACGAGCAACACGGTGAGACCGATCACCTGAATGATCCACCACGGCAACCACGCCAGTCGAGACTGGGCGACCATCGTCATGGCTATTGCCACCACGATCGAGATGCCAAACCGTTCACGGCTGGCAAGGGCCGCAACGACCAAAAGGAGGGCAACGGCCGGCCATGGGTAGTAGGCCAACATCACCGATTCCACGTACGAACGCAGTGCGAGGGTCAGGGCGCAACACCAGAGCAGCAGCTCCGGCCGCTCGCGACAGCGCGGGACCGCCCAGATGGCGATCCCTATGGCAATGACGATGGCCACGACCCGGCCGGGGCCGTCGGCGATGGCCAATGTCAACCCGTGACCGCCCAGGCTCGGAGCCAAGGCGGTCCAAGGTGTGCGGTGGTTGAGGTTGGGAAAATTCGGCTGATCGAGTACGGCGCGAGTCGTGGCCCGGAAATTGGCAACGAGTGGCGCCGCCAGCAGGACGGCCGCCGGAAGGAGGGATCGGATCCCGAAGGCGAGCATGCGGCGTCGCCCGACGATCGCCATCAGTACAGGCAGCATGAGAATGACCAGAGGCTGAAATGCGACGGCGGCCCCGAAGAACCATCCGGCCATGGTGAATTTCTCGTCGAGGATGAAGATGAAGCCGTACACGGCCAGCGCCACAGCCACGGCATCCTCAGGATGTCCCCACCACACCGTCATGTGCCACAACACGACTGCCTCGACACCGCAGAGAAGTATCCGCCTCAGGTGTGAGATCTCCAAGCGTTCTGCGAGCGCATCCAGGGCGACCAAGGCAATGCACGACAATGCCAATGCGTAGGGCGCCACGACTAAGACCCACTGCGGATGGGAGACGAAATCGCCGACAACGGAATGGAACTGCTGGGCGTTCAGAAAAGGTTCGTTTGGTACGTGGACAGCAGCGCTGAGCGAGTGGGTGGGTATGTGGTTGTTCTGCGTGAGGACTTCGAAGACAGAGGTGTGGAACGCACCGCTCAGGGCCGCCATTGGGGCCAGAGCCACCAGGATGCCGGGGAGCTCCGCGAAGTTGTTGACTTGGTAGATGGCACCGATGTGTCCGTGGACGGCCAGACTGCTGGCCACATAAGACTCGTAGAGATCGTTGGGCGAGATCCAAAGAGACGGTACGTGCCAGCCGATAGACCCCCATCGAAAGATCTTCAGTAGTCCAAGGATGATGTAGAGCGCCGATGCTCCAAGTGGCCAGAGCCTGCGCTTCAGGCGATCGATGACCCGATCGCCGAGATGTGAATCGCTCAACCGGTTGATCGGCATCGTCGAAAAAGGCTGCCATACATAGGAGCCCGCGCGCATGCTGGGTACTCGCGGTCCGAAGTGTTCTCGTCTTCGCTGGGAGCAGCAGACAACGCTTAGTATCGAAGCGGTGTACGGCGAGCGCATGAAGAATGGCAACCGGTAGCGCCTCGATGGCGCCAGGCTCTCAGATCAGGCGGCCAAGGTCTGAACCCCGCTGGCCTTTGATCGTCTTCGCGGCGTGCCTGGTCCTGATTGCGCTGGGCGGCGTGGAGCTTGCACTCTCGGCGCCTGCGGGGGCGGCGTCGGCCGCCAAGTCGGCACCTGAGCCGACGTGCCCTCCTGACTGCGGCCTCGTGGCCGCCGGCGATCCCCTGCTGGTCCGCTTCATGACCAACCCCGGCCAGGGCTGGGATGCCCTTCCTGACACGTCCGTCGAGGCATATACCCATCAGTTGAAGCAGCTCCTTACGAGCGGTGTGGCCAAGGGGACCTTCATCAACGTCGCCGTGGCAAAGTGGGACGGGACCAAGGGTGGTTTTCGCCTGCTCATCGTGCTGGTTTCATCGCCCTCCCTGACGAAGATCCACCTCCAGAGCCCTGCCCAAGACGCGTTGGATCTGTGCTCGTCATATGGCGGGCTTGCAACGAGAGCGACGGTGCCGATACCCGGCGTACCGAACGCGGTGTCCAGACAGTGCGATTTTTCGGGAGCCGCGTCGCCTACTGGCGCGCCCTACAGCTCAACCATCGCTGCCTTCACCCGGGCCAACGTCGCCACCTTCGTGGCCGTAACCTCGCCGAATCTGAAGCCCATAGCACTGGGAACGGCGACCAGCCTTGCGTACCTCCAATGGGAATTCCTTCCGCCCGCGGGCGTCCCGGTCTCTTCGAACGGGCTCGATCTTGGGCTCGTCCTCGTGTGGCTCGGCATTTTGGCGGCCGCAATCTTCGGCGTCGTGAGGAGTGCGCGCCGGAGAGGGACCTGGCGCGGGCCCTTGAGGGAGGCCGCCCAAGCCTTCAAACGCCGGAAATTTGCTCTGGGCGTGGCCCTGGTGGGGGTGATCGGCGCCCTGGCCTTTGCCATGAACGATGCCGCCGTTCTGCACGGTGCGGGTGCCTGGTACAACACGACCTTCACCGACTTCTGGGAGACGTGGGCGACCTCGGCCGACATCACCTTCGCCGGGGGATTCGGTCATGTCTACACGCTCGATCGGGCTCTCGAGACTGCCCCCGCCATCGAGGTGCTCCTGGCGCCGATCGCTCGGATCGCTTTCCATCTTCCCTTCCCACTCCAGGGCCTGGTCGTCTATCCGAGGGCGTTCTTGATCGCAGCACCGCTCTATCTGAGCGCGATGGCGCTCCCCATTTGCGCTGGCGACCGCTTGCTCAACTACCTGGGAGTCACCGACCTGCGTCGCCGAATCATCGTGCTGGGCACCATGGCAGTCACTCTGGCCACGCCCGCAGTGGGTGGGCATCCCGAGGACCTGGTGGCGTTGGGCGCCGTGCTCTACGGGTTGGTGGCCGCACTCGAGGGGCGTCATCGTGCCGCCGGCTGGTGGCTTGGCGTCGCACTGGCGTTCCAGTTCCTGGCGTTCTTTGCGGTGCCCATGGCGTTGGTGCTTCTCAAAGGTCGGCAATGGCTCGGGACGGTCGTCCCCATGGTCCTCGTTCCCCTGGGCGTGATGCTTGTTCCCTTGATCAGCGCACCGTCGTCGACGGTCTCTCAAATCCTTCACCAGAAGGTTTTCGATGTCTTGGGGAACATCACGCCGATCTGGAATCTGGACCCCGGGGCGGCCTCGGTCGTGCGTAGCCTTATCGCCCTGGCGGCCATCCCGGCGGGAGTCGTCGTGTGGCGTGCCCTTCCTAAGGACCGCCGAGCGGCGGCGAACTTCGTCGTGTGGGTCCTGGCCTTGCTCTTCGCCTTGCGAGCGCTCGAACCGGAGCTGCCCACGTACTTTCTGGCGCCCGCTCTGGCCCTACCTGCCATCAGCGCGTCGCGAAAGCCTTGGTGGCGACTCGCTTGCACGTGCGCTCTTGGTATTTGGCTGACCTGGTGGGTCCATGACCCCGTGCGGGCCCGATGGTCGGAGTGGCTGTTCCTCTTGGGACAGCTGGGCGTTCTCGGATGGCTCTCCATGCCACGAAGTCAGCGCCCTTCTGACGAAGACGACCGCGAGGACCCGGTCAAGAAGGCGGTCAAGAAGGCGGTCAAAAAAGCGGCGCAGACTCCGGCCGCTTCACGCCGCGGCTAGGAAGATCCTTTCGGTACGCTCTGTACGATCAACGTCTTCATGACGTCAGCCGTGCCGTTGACCTGAGTTGATTGACCGACGGCGACACAGGTCCGGCCCGAACACGAGACCGCGTGAAGCCCGTCGCCTGATGAGAGTCCCTGTGGTGAGGCAATCGTCCAAGTGCCTTTGGAACTCGTCTCGATGAGGGGGTCGAGAGGTGACGCCAACGCACCGGCGGGCGTGGTCCCGGCCGAGGCCTTCGATACCGCAGCGAGGTCACCCACTGCCACGCAGCTCGTCGTGTCCCTGCACGAGACTCCGTACAGCCCCGTGTCGACATCTTTCGAGTTCGGGTTCGGGCTCCTTATGGTCGACCACCCCTGGTTGGTCTCGACCTCCATGGTGGGTACCGGTCCCTTGAGTCGTCCCACGGCCACGCAGGACGACGCCGTCAGGCACGAGACGTCGTTGAGCCCGGCATGGACAAGCCCCACGGGACCTGAGCCGGTGCTGGGCACAATGACCCACTTCCCCCCCCGCAACGACTCGACGAGGGTTTCGACGGTCGAGCCGGCGGCTCGGTAACCGACGGCCTCGCACGAAGTGCGCGCGACGCACGACACTGCCTGAAGCCCACCTGCGCTTCGGCCGAGACTCGGACTGGGCATGGTGGACCACGAACCGTCGGCCAGGACGACGATCAACGGCCGGGGGGCGAACTTGGTAGACAGCGTGTAGCCCACGGCCACGCAACTCGTAGGCGAGGTGCAGGAGACCCCGTTGAGGAAAGCGTCGGCGATGTCGCCACCCGGTGACGGCATCGGGCTTGCCGACCAGACTCCGTGAGCGAGCGTCTCTATGAGCCCGTCGGCGCCACCGCCGTTTCTCAGGGTGAAAAAGTAACCGACGGCAACACAGCTCGCCACGTTTGCGCAGGATACGGAGAAGAGCCAGTCGGCCGGTGCGACCTGCGACGCGGGCGGGGCGATCACCGGAAACCACGCGCTTCCGTTCCAGGTCTCGACCAACGCGTCCACACTCCCACCGCGTGGAGAGGGTTCGTTGCCGACAGCCACGCATCTGGTCTCGGTCACACAGTCCACGCCGTCGAGCCACCCGTCGATTCCGGTGATGCCGCCCTGCGCCACGGTCCAGTTGAATGTCGTCTTTGGGGACAATGTGCTCAGGAACGTCGAGCCTCGAGCAGAAGGTTCGACCGACGTCGCGGCGCGGCTGCAACCGGCGGTCAAAAGCGCCAAGGCACCGAGAACGGAGATCAACACTCGCATTGCGTGACCCGGGCGTCAGCGATCGGAAAAAGGTCCCCCGGAGCGATCCGAGAGGAGGGGAGGTGGCGGACGCCCACGTCGCCGCCGGTGCTCATCCATCACCACAGCCTGTCACGCGCCGGGATCTGATGTCCGACCACTCGCACGTGGTGGCACCCCCCGCAAGGACCCCATGGCCGACCAGTCAAGGGCTGACACGAAGCGACGACGTTGCGGGCGCTCGACGTTACGAGTCGCCCTGGTTGATGGAATCTGTCGATGCCCTCCTCGACGGCCTCATTCCACCCAAGCCGAGGGTTGGTCGAATACCGGGAGGCCACGGCAGTCCGACGGTGTTGCACCATGGGCGTGGGACGCCGCAACCGCAATAGGATTGCGAAATGAACCGCCCGAGCAGGGTCGTGCGGCGGCGGAGACCGGTGGTCGAACGTATGGACCGCAGGTTCTGGCCCATCGCCGTGTCCGTCGTGTATGTCGGCCTCGCGCTGCTCTACACGTTCCGCTGGGCACCCGTCGTCCGTCACATCCCATCCGTGTGGCTCGCCCCCGGGGACATGCTCTCCACGTATGGCACCGCCATCGAGTTTGCTCAGGGGCATTTCGCCAACGTCTACCAGCCGGGCAGAGGATTCCTGTCGTACCCCGGCTTCCTGCTGGCGCTGCTCCCCTTGGCGGTGTTCAACAACTCCTTCTCCGGTTCATGGATCAATTTCAAGGTCCACGGGCACGTGGTCGCCCATCCCCAGGTCTTTCTCGCCCCCCATCTGCCAAGCGGCTTCTGGTACCAGGGGAACTTGGGCCCAAACGCCAGTCATGGCATCGAACAGGCAATACAGCCGGAGGCCTTTCCCTTCCTGATCACCTTCGCTCTCGTCTACTCATGCGTGGCACTGTTCGCCTGCGACGCTCTGGCTGAACGACTTCAGGTTGAGGGTCCGAGACGCGCCGTGCTGGCAGTGGCCGAGGCCGTGGTGCTGTGGAACGTGACCGTCATCTTCGGACACCCCGAGGACGCCTTGGCGGTGGCTTTCGCGATCTACGCCCTCTTATCGGCCATGGACGGACGGTTCGTCCGCGCGGGCTGGCTGTTCGGCGTGGCGCTGGCGTTCCAACCACTGGCGCTCCTGATGTTCCCCTTGCTCCTCGTCATGGGGGGCAGAACACGCGTCGTCGGCCTGGTGGCGCGCGGTGTTGTCCCCGCCGCCGTGGTGACCGCTCCTGAGGTGGCTGCCAGCGTGCACAACGCCATCCATGCCCTCGTGAAGCAACCGACGTTCCCTGACCTGCACACTGGCCACCAGACGCCGTGGACCTTCCTGGCCCCGAAGTTGGGCGGCAAGGGGAAGGGCACCATGGTGGGGGGTGGACCGCCCCGGATCGCCACCCTCGTCGTAGCCGCCGCCTTCGGAGGGTGGGTGCGGCGCTGGCGGGAGCGGCCGGAGATGATGGCCTGGGCACTGGCCGCGGCTCTTTCCATCCGGATCTTCCTGGAAACGGTCCTGTACTCCTATTACGTCTGGCCGGCGGTGGCCGTGGCATTGGCGGTGGCGGCCCGGGGAAGTCTTCGGCGCTTCGGCATCGCCATCACTCTGGCCATCGGCGTCACCGTTGTCGGCCAGTGGCACATGGGTTGGATCCCGTGGTGGTCCATCGACGTGGCGGGCATGGCCGGTTTGCTTATCGCTGCGTCGCGTCCTCAAGCGCTGGAATCGACGAAGCGGCGAGGCGCCTCGACACGGTCACGTCCGACCGAGGCGGCCAAAGGCCGAGCTGTGGCGCCGAAGGCCAAAGGAGCCCCGGCAGGGTCACGCCCGACCGAGGCGGCCAAAGGCCGGGCTGTGGCGACTAAGACCAAAGGGGCGCCGGCACGGTCACGCCCGCCCGAGGCGGCGAACGTCCGAGCTGTGTCGGGTACGGCCAAGAAGAAAGGGAACACGGCAGGCGCGCCTACGAAGCGTTCTGCTCCCCGCTGAACGCCACGGCGTCCAACGGACGCGGTCGCCCACCGTCGCCTCCGGTGGCGGCCCGGTGGACGGCACCGGGGGTGGTAGCCACCTCGCCGGTTCCCGGGTGGCCGGGATCATCCCGGTCAGCTCATCCCACAACAGGCCCGGTTAGTGCCCTCACAACGACGGACCGG
Organism: uncultured Acidimicrobiaceae bacterium; assembly: GCA_963714125.1. Taxonomy (GTDB): domain Bacteria; phylum Actinomycetota; class Acidimicrobiia; order Acidimicrobiales; family UBA8190; genus CAWCAW01. Next base: position 574,688 of record OY970234.1, read on the forward strand.
GCAGTCCGCACGGGCCCCTGACTGGCGCCAGCGAGACGCGGATGTACCTCCGGAGCGTGGGCGTACCTCCGTACACGGTCTTCGACCTGGCAGAAGGTTGTGGGCGTCGGCCAAAGCGCGAGTCGATTCTCGCGGTTTGCAACTCCCGGCCCCGACTCCCAGCGAGACAACCGTTCGCCGCGATGGAAGTTCATACACCAAAAATTGACGATGTTTTGTGATCTGCCGCAACGTCAAGATAGCGGGAGCTTGGAAAAGGGGGGATCGCGCCTCGATTCAAATTCTGAATCGAGTGGCGATCGTGAGGGGACGACGAACTCGTCTCAGCAAAGGGTGAGGGACACCATGAAGGTTTTCTCTTCGATTCTCGGGTCCGGAGATCTGCGCCGTCGCGGTGGCAGCCTACGAATTGCGTTGGCGCTGTCGCTGATGGCCGGCATCCTGAGCGTGCTCGGCGTGGCGTTGGTGAACGTCCTGCCGGCCTCTGCCGCCGTGGGCAGTTTCTGCACCACCACGGCCGGCGGCACCACGACCACGACCACCACCACCACCACGTTCGTCGACGGACAAGCCGACACCTATACCGTGTCGTGCTTCCAGCAGACCGGGATCTCGGGTGAAGCCGCCTACCCGACGGTCTCCCTTACCTCGGGCACCCTGCCCGCCGGCGCCACCTTCGCCGGCGGCGGTCAGTCGACCGTGTGCTCCACAGGCAACGCCAACCAGGCGACGACGACCACCTCGGGGTCGGGAACCACCGAGGACTACATCATCGAGTGCGCGCTCAAGTTCACCCCTCCGTCGGGAACCACCACGGCCGTCCCCTTGGCCTTCACGCCCACGGTCAGCGCCTGTACGCCTACGGCTTGCAGCGGCAGCGGCACCGCCATTTCTCTGAACCTTACGTATGTCACCCCCACCACCCCCACCTGCCTCGACCCGGCAACGGCCACAACGACCACCTGGTACGAAGGGACCAGCGCCCTCTACACCGCGGAGTGTTATGACCAGACCGGGGTGTCGGGCATTCCCTCGTATCCCCATGTGATGACCTTCTCGGGGACTTTCCCATCCAGTACGCCAACGCTGTCTGGATCCAGTACGGGAACAGAGCCGGGCACTGCCGGTACCGGCACCGGTACCGCGAGTGCGTCCACGTGCGGTACCACCACCTCGGGGTCAGGAACGACCGAGGACTACATCCTCGTATGCGACTTCGAAGACTCCACTGTTCCGGCTGACGCCGTGGGCAGCCCGTTCACCTTCAACTTCCAAGCCACGAACTCTGTCAACGTGAGCAGCGGCAACGGGACAGCGAGCACCAACTCGGCCAACCTGAACATCAACGTGGCCGCCACGACCGTGACGTGCATCGACCCCATCGCGGCCGGCGCCACGACCACCTTCTACCAAGGGGACGTCAGCTCCTATTCCGTGGAATGCGAGGCACAGAGCGGGATCTCCGGTGTGACTGCGTATCCGAAGACGATCACCATCAACTCCGGCGGGCTCCCGGGGGACGCTAATCAGACATTTGCAGGTGCTAATCAACAGACCTGCACCTCCGGGACCGGTACCACTACGACCACCTCAGGGTCAGGGACGACCGAGGAATACGTCACCATCTGTGCCCTGAAGGGAGACCTGACCTCTGCGGATACCGGCCCCTACACAGCGAACTTCACCGCCACCGGGCCCAGCGGCTTCGGCAGTTCGGCGACATCGGGCACCTTGACCGTCAACTCACTGGCACCCTCCTTGACGGCCTGCCTCGACCCCGCCGCGGCCGGATCAACCACCACCTTCGGATCCTCGGGGTCGGGCACCCAGAACAGCTACACGGTGGAGTGCTATTCAGAGTCCGGGGTCAGCGGACAGTCGGCAGGTTTCCCCAACTCGATCACGCCCACGGGGGGCAGTGGTCTGCCCAGCGACGCCACCTTCGGCGGGCAGGGCCCGCCCCCCACATCTGCCTGTAGCGTCGGAACCGGTACCACGGCCACGGCCACGTCGGGATCGGGGACGACCGAGGAGTACATCACCGAGTGCTCGATCTCCGAGAACACCGTCAGCGCTGACAACGGCACCTACACCTCGCAGTTCCAGTCCTCCGCACAGGGCGCAGCTGCTTCGGGCACCCTGACGATCAACGTCACGGGTCCCTCCACAATCTGCATCGACCCCGCCAACGCTGGCGCCACCACCACCTTTAAGGAGGGGATCAGCAACTCCTACAACGTGGAGTGCTACGGGTCGGGCTTCAGCTCGGCCAGCCCCAACAACTATCCCGCCTCGATCACGGCCAACAACGTGACGCCTGCTGGCTCGTTCCTCGACGGAACGGCCAAGTTCGGCGGGACAGCTCCCCCCTCGACCTGCACCACGAGCGCGGGCGGGACAACCACCACGTCGGGGTCGGGGACGACCGAGGAGTACATCCTCGTGTGCGCCATCACCGACACGCCGAACAACACTGAGGGCGGGACCTACGCCGCCACCTTTACCGCCATTCCGGGCTCCAACGGCGGGAGCACCGTCACGTCGGGCAACCTGAACGTCAATGTCGTGCCCCTGACCAGCAGCTGCATCGACCCCGCCAGCGGCGGCTCGAGCGTCACCTTCTACACGAACCTCGCGAACTCCTACTCCGTCGAGTGTGAGACGGCCACGGGCATCTCGGGGACAGCGTCGTACCCGGCGTCGATCGCCATCGCCTCCGGCGCCTTCCCAGGTGACGCTACCCAGACATTTGCAGGTAGCAACCAACAGACGTGTAGTACCTCGTCTGGTGGGACCACCACCACCTCGGGGTCGGGGACGACCGAGGAGTACATCCTCGTGTGCGCCCTGGCGGCCACGCCGCAGACCGATGACATCGACACGTATCCGTTCACCTTCACCGGCACGGATGGCGCGGGGAACACCACCACTTCCGGCACATTGAGCGTGAGTGTGAGTGGCCCGACCTCGAACTGCATCACCCCCGCCGCCGCCGGTACCACGACCACCTTCACCGATGGCACCGCCGGCAGCTACACCGTGGAGTGCTACACATCGGGATTCGGCTCTGCCGCAGCCGGGAACTATCCGTCCATCCACATCGCCTCGGGAAGCCTGCCCTCGAGCGGCAACATCAAATTCGGCGGCGCCACCCAGACGACGTGTGGTGTCGGCTCCGGCGCCACCACCACGACGAGTGGGTCGGGAGTCACCGAGGAGTACATCACCGAGTGCACCGTCGCCGGCACGCCTACGCTGGCTGACAGCGGCAACGGCCCGACCGCCGCGTCTTATCCGGTCACGTTCCAGTCCATCCCCGGCGCCAACGGCGGCACTGCGGCCAACTCAGGCACCTTGAACCTGAAGATCGTGGGGACCGCTCCGAGCGGGCTGTGCTCGACGTGCCAGTCCTATTACAACGCCGTTGCCGGCGTGCCGTTCTGCTTCGACTATGTGGCCAATGGCGTGACCGTGGCCAACGGGGGCCTACCCCTCACCAGCATCACGCCGGGGGCAACGCCCGCTAATACCACCGACTGGACGATCCAGAACATCGACTTGAACAACGGCAGCGCCCAGCTGTGCGGGGTCATGAGCGCGACCGAGGAGTTAACAGAGACAACCCTGAATCCGGTCGCTACCAACGGGTGGGGCTCGGCCACGCAAACCTACGACATGTCCACGTACTCGCCGTGCACCTGGACCAACACCGACACCGGCAATGGAGAGGCCAACTCGACGTACGACGCCAACCTGAACGTCGTGCAAACCGGTTCGCAATCCTCCTTCGGTGCGTCGATCACCGGTGGCGTCGTGCCGACCAAAACGAGGTACTACGCCTTGTGCTACAAGACCGGCACAAGCAGTGCTGATGCCTACTATCTCCCGGGTGGAAGCGGCGTATCGGTTGGAGCCTCCCCATTCGTCGTGACCAACGCCGGCCTGGGCGGCTACACGAATCCCAACGCACCCGGCGTCGGATCCCCCCTGTCGGAAGATAACAGTGCCTGCGGGGGTACCGTGAGCACGGCCAGCTCCAGCACGTTCGGCTCTTTCGGTTCGGCCACTCCGACGTACGATTTCACCTTCCCGAGCCCATGGGTGAACGGCGGGATCTGCACCTATGGCTCCGGCATCGAGTCCGGCACGAACTCGGTCGGGACCGATACCGACTCCTACGCCTCGTGCCCACCAACGCAGCAGGACGTGAACGAGGGCTACGTCGACTGCAACACGCAAGCGGGCATCGGCACCAACGCGAGCTTCACCAGCGGCGAAAACTCCGCCACCGGCGGACCCCCCGATACCGTCTTCAACTACACCCAAGACGACCAGTTCTTCTCCGGCCAGCCGGTGCCCCAGGCCTCGACGGTGAACCTCTCCACGTCGGATGTGCAACCGGGCGACACGGTGACAATCACTGGAGGTACGAACTGGTGGGGCGGTTCCGGGGCGAACGAGCCGAACGGTGCGTGTGACACCTACACCGGATCGGGCAACTCCACAGTCGACACCTACCCCACCTATGGCGGCGGGGGAACTGAGCCGACCACGGTCGACGTGTGCAACAGCGCCGGCGTGTCGAGTTTCGGTGACAGCCAGAGCGGGAGCTACTACCCGACCTATGCACCTCAGGTCTACGTCGGCACCAACAGCACCACCGCACATGCCGCCGGCCCGGTGACGAGCTCGGTCTCGCTCTACGGCAACACCTACTACTGCACCGGTGCCATACAGCAAAGCAACGCCACGGCGGCCACCAACACCGCTAACCCGTGCACGATGCAGATCGGGGGCGACAACCCCAACTTCGCCACCGCATGCCCGCATGACATAACGACCCCGCCCAGCGCTGGCGGCAACACGAACAACACCAACCCGTGCTCGAACGCAGACATCGGCGGGACGTTCAAGGTGCCTGCGAGCCTGACCCCGGGCACCTACAACGTCTATGTCGACGCCATGGACACCACGCCTCTGCCCGGCAACGGTCCCAACGACTCGGAGTCGGCGGAGCCGGCCAACTGCCCGGCGCAGACGAACGTAACAGCGGCGTCGGCTGGAAACCTGATCAGCAATGGCACGCTCAACGTCACCTCGACGACGAGCTTCGCCTCATCTGGCCAAGTCGCCGTGGCGATTGGTCCGGCCGGGACGGCCGGTGGTTCGACCGGGACCGCGGTCCTGAACTACACCGGGACAACGGGAACGGCATTCACAGGCGTCACGGTGTCGTCGGGATCCCTGGCGGTTGCCGGATCGGCAACGTGGACGGTGCAGACCGGCGACGATGTCGCACCACCGTCAGCCTGTGAGACGAGCCCGGACGCGAACCTGGGCAGTGACGAGGCCGTGGCGCAAGTCAACGTCTCGGGTGCCGTGGTGGTGAAGTCGTCCACCACGAATTACACCGACTCCGGTTACTCACAGGCCGGTGACGTCATCAACTACCAGTTCGCGGTGACGAACACCGGTGGTGACACACTCACAAACGTCAGTGTTACGGACACCCCGACGGCTCCGGCCGGGGCCCTTACGAGTGGTCCGACGTGTTCGAGCCTGGCCTCTCCGAGCGGGACCTGCTCCGGCAACAGCATCACCTTGCTGGCGGGCCAGACGGCCACGTTCACCGGCACCTACACGGTGACCCAGACCGACGTGGACCACGGCTCGGTGACCGACACGGCCAGCGTCAGTGGAACCAACGCCTCGAGCGAGACTGTCTCCTACAGCGGCAACACGGTCACGGTCAACGCGTCGGACGCCACCAAGAGCCTGCACATCGTCAAGTCGGCCAACACGACCTACAACGACGGCGGCTACGGAACCACCGGTGACGTCATCACGTACACCTACGTGGTGACCAACAACGGCACCGAGACGGTTTCGGGTGTGGCTGTGAATGACACCCAGAGCGCGCCGGCTGGAGCACTCACGAGCGGTCCGGCGTGTCAGGGCCTTTCCGGGCCCACGGGCACGTGTTCGGGCAACAGCGTCACGTTGGCCCCCGGCCAGTCGGCCACCTATACGGCCAGCTACACGGTGACGCAGACCGACGTGGATAACGGCTCGGTGTCCGACTCGGCCACTGCCAGCGGCACGTCCTCGCTCGGTGGTGCTGTTACTTCGAACAGCTCTGCTGTCGACGTTGAAGCCAGTGATGCCACCTCGAGCCTCAGCCTCACGAAGGCGGCGACGACGAGCTATGGGGACAACGGCTACGGCATGGCGGGCGACACCGTTACCTATACCTTCGTCGTGACGAACGCGGGCACGGAGACTGTTTCGGGCGTCGGCGTCAATGACACCCAAAGCGCTCCGGCCGGCTCCCTCACGAGCGGGCCGACCTGTCAGAGCCTCGCCTCGCCAAGCGCCACGTGCTCGGGCAACAGCGTCACCTTTGCCCCGGGGCAATCGGGAACCTTCACGGCTACCTACACGGTGACCCAGGCCGATGTGGACAACGGCTCGATTTCCGACTCGGCGAGCGCCAGCGGCACGGCTTCGGTCGGCGGGGCTGAATCGTCGCCGATGACCAGCTTCTCTGTCGCCAAGGTCAACGCCTCGGACGCCAACACGGTCCTGACCCTCGTCAAGACGGCCAACACGGCGTACAGCGACGGTGGCTACGGCGCAGTCGGTGACACCATCACCTACACCTACGTCGTGACCAACACGGGCACGGAGACGGTTTCGGGTGTCACCATCAACGACGTCCAGTCGGCCCCGGCCGGAGCGCTTGCGAGCGGGCCGACGTGTGTGAGCCTGTCGTCTCCGAGCGGGACCTGCTCAGGCAGCGGCACCAGCGTGGCTCCGGGCCAGTCAGCCACCTTCACCGCCACCTACACGGTGACCCAGGCTGACATCGACAACGGTTCGGTGTCCGACTCTGCCACTGCCGGCGGTACATCGTCTGATAGCGGCAGCGTCACTTCGAACAGCTCTGCGGTCACGGTCTCGGCCAGTGACGCCACCACCAGCCTGGGCATCGTCAAGTCGACGACGTCCCCGGGCTACGGGGCCGTCGGCAACACCATTCCCTACACCTTCGTGGTGACCAACACCGGTTCTGAGACCGTCACGGGCGTCAGTGTCACCGACACCCCGTCGGCCCCGGCCGGAGCTCTCACCAGTGGGCCGACGTGTGTGAGCGAGACCTCTCCGAGCGGAACGTGCTCGGGCAACAGCGCCACATTGGTCTCGGGCCAGTCAGCCACCTTCACCGGTAGCTACACGGTGACCCAGGCCGACGTGGACAACGGTGCGGTGACCGACTCGGCTACCGCCAGCGGCACGTCTTCGCTCAACGGATCGGTGACCTCGCCGTCCTCGAGTCCGCCGACGGCGGTGTTCGCCACCTTCGCGGGCTCCAGTCTGAGTCTCTCGAAGTCGGCAGCCACCACCTACACGGACAACGGCTACGGAGCTGTCGGTGACGTCGTCACGTATACCTTCGTGGCTACCAACACCGGCACAAGGACGATCAACGGTGTCGGCATCAACGACGCCCAGACCGCTCCCGCCGGGTCGCTCACAAGTGGGCCGACGTGTGAGACCACGGCCAGTCCGTCCGGCACGTGCTCAGCGAACAGCGTCAGCTTGGACCCAGGCGAGTCAGCCACCTTCACCGCCACCTACACGGTGACCCAGGCTGACATCGACAACGGTTCGGTGTCTGACACGGCCACGGCCAGCGGCACCGACACGAACAGCCACATCATCCACTCGCCACAGGAGAGCGCCACGGTTTCCGCTACGGACGCCACCGCCGGCCTGAACCTGGTGAAGTCGGCGGTGACGAGCTACTCGGACAACGGCTACGCCAAAGCGGGTGACACCATCACCTACACCTTCGCGGTGACCAACACTGGCACCGAGACGATCACAGGTGCAGAGGTCACCGACACGCCGTCGGCGCCAGCCGGAGCCCTCACCAGCGGTCCGACGTGTGTGAGCCTGTCGTCTCCGAGCGGCACATGCTCGGGGAGCAGTGCATCGGTGGCCCCAGGGCAGACGGCGACCTTCACCGGCACCTACACGGTGACCCAGGCCGATGTTGATAACGGCTCGGTGTCCGACTCTGCGACGGCCAGCGGCACATCATCTGACAACGGTGTCGTGACATCGACGCCGACGTCGATGTCCATCGCCACGGTCAACGCCTCTGACGCCAACACGACGCTGGGCCTCGTGAAGTCGGCGACCACGCACTACTCGGACGAGGGCTATGCCCAGGCTGGCGACACGATCACCTACACCTATGTGGTGACCAACTCGGGCACGGAAACGGTGAACGGTATTGCGGTCGCCGACGTCCTGAGCGCTCCGGCTGGGTCGCTTACGAGTGGGCCGACATGCGTGAGCCGGTCCAACCCGTCCGGCACATGCTCGGGCAATAGCGCCAGCTTGGCTCCGGGTCAGTCGGCCACGTTCACCGGCACCTACACCGTGACCCAGGCCGACGTCGACAACGGATCGGTGACCGACACAGCCACGGCCAGCGGGACGTCCTCGCTCAATGGCAATGTCGCATCGTCGACTCCGCTGACCTCCACGGTCACGGTGCCGGCCTCGGATGCCACTTCGGGCCTCAGCCTCAACATCGACCCGCCTGTCTACGGGGCCGCCGGCGATACCGTTCCGTTCACTTACACGGTGGGCAACACCGGTTCCACCACCGTCAACGGCATCTCCGTCGCCGACAACCTGGTGGATGGTGAGAGCCACACCATCGGCTGCGTGGCCACGACCCTGGCGCCGTCCCAGACCACAACGTGTTCGGGGAGCTACACGGTGAGCCAGGCCGACGTGGACCATGGCTCGGTCACCGACACGGGTACCGCCAGTGGGTCCAGCTCTCAGGGCCCCGTCAGCTCGGCACCCGCGTCGTACACGGTGTACGCCGCCAACGCCACCAAGGGTCTGAGCATCGTCAAGTCGTCGAGCACGGCGAACTACGGCGCTGCCGGAGACACCATCTCCTACAGCTACGTGGTCACCAACACGGGTACGACGACCGTCACGGGTGTGAGCGTGTCCGACAGCCTGGGTGCCGCCGTCACGGCCAACCCGAACGGCTGCCCGCAATCGTCTCTGGGCCCCAACGCCACTGAAACCTGCACGGGTACGTACACGGTGTCGCAGTCCGATGTGACCCACGGCTCGGTGACCAACACGGCCACCGCGAGCGGGACGGCCAGCTTCCTCGGCAATATCCTCTCCAGTGCGTCGAACACCGTGACGGTGCCGTCCACCTATACATCGACGACGACAGCGGCCACGAGCTCGACCTCGGCGCTCGGTGGACCTGACAGCGACGCCGCCACCATCACTGGAAACAGTGTCTATGGCAGCCCATCGGTCGGCACGGTGACGTTCTACGAGTGCGGTCCGACGCCCACCCCGACAGCCTGCACCTCGAAGGCCAACGAGGTCGGCACTCCTGTGTCGATCACAGCTCACGGCGCTAACACCGCGGTGGCCAGTTCGACGGAGTTCTCGGCAACCTCGACCGGGTACTGGTGCTTCGCCGGCTACTACTCGGGCGGGGGGAACTACGCCGCCAGCTCTGACACCGGGACCAACGAGTGCTACCAGGTCACAGCGGCCACCACGTCCAACCAGACGGCCCCGTCGGACGCGACCATCCAACTTGGACAGGCCAACACCGATCTTGCGACGGTGACGGGCAACGTGTCCGGTGGTAGTCCCACCGGGACGGTGACCTTCTACGCCTGCGGCCCAGACGCAACGAGCACGCCGTGTACCTCGAAAGCCAACCAGGTGGGGAGTCCGGTCAACGTCAGCGCCGGTGCTCATGACACCTCCACGGCGACGTCGGGATCCTTTACACCGAGTGCGGCCGGTTACTGGTGCTTGGCCGGCTACTACTCGGGAGACACCAACTACAAGGCGAGCTCGGACACGTCCATCGACGAGTGCTTCTACGTCCAAGGACCGGTGGCAATCGCCACGACGTCACTGCCGGGTGCGACCAAGGGTGTGGCTTACTCCTTCACCCTGAGCGCACGCGGGGGAACCCCGCCGTACAAGTGGACGCACAACCGCCTGCCCCGGGGCCTCTCGCTCAACAAGGCGACCGGTGTGCTGTCGGGAACGCCGAAGAAGAACGGGACCTTCACCTTCACCATCCGGGTGATGGACTCCACGGGTCGGCGTAACAGCCAGCACGAGCGGGCATCCAAGGTGTTCACTTTGGTGATCGCCCCGTAACAGCTTCACCCCAGAAGTTCCTGATAGCGAGAGACGGTCAGCCCGCCCCAGGCTGACCGTCTTTTCGCGCCTGGAGGAGATCGGAGGGGGCCCAGGCGATAGCAGGTACTTGTGGACGCAAGGAAATCCCGTGTGGGTTCCGGCGTTCACCCATTGTTAACAACCCGTCTTGACATGTATTTTCGGACGGGGCCCTTTTGTGGTTGGGCCGGTCATCGAACACCGTTGCTCGCAACACGCCGCAGAGGGGGATTGCGTTGGCTCGTCGGACGCCCAGGGTGACCACGACGCGAGAGAGACTGCTCGAGGCTGCCGGGGACGCGTTTGTGGCCAGAGGCTTCGCGGCCACGGGTGTCGACCACATCGTCGAGCGGGCCGGCACGACCCGGGGCGCGTTTTACTACTACTTCGCCAGCAAAGGTGATGTGGCCACGGACCTCCAGCAGGAATTGTGGAGTTCGGTGGCCGAACGCGTGCAGGGTATGTGGAACCCGGAGATCGACATGATCACGAAGTTCCGCCAAGCCATTGCCGCCTACTTCGGCGCACTTGCCGATCTGGGCGCTCAGGCCGATTTTCTGCGGCAGAGCTTTGTGGATCCGACGTTGCAGGTGAGCGGCGGTGACTCCTGGAACTGGGGTGTCGCCCTAATCAGGGACCTGCTTGTCGAGGGCATGGATCGCGGCGAGATCTCCTCGTGCGATCCCTCGGCGTCGGCGCGTCTGCTCACCGAGGTCTTCGAGTTGGCGACCTTCCAATCCCTGTCCGGCGAGGACCTCACCGACACCCTCGGTGTCATCGAGGCATTGATCGACTGCCTGGTGCCTGTCTGACGACAGGAGCGCTTGCGGCGACGGTGGTGAAGTCAGCGTGATTCGGTAAGGGTGCTGGCACGAGGTCAGGACGCCGGGTGCCTCCCTTGGAACCCCAGGTGATTTCGGTCAAAATCGCTAGAAAGCGGAGCCAAAACGGGCGCCGCCGACGTGGTGAATCGATGGACATGGGATGTTCGGGGGGAGTGCCTTGAACGGGACCACCTGGAGCGTGGCGCGTTTTCGTTTTGGCGCCACCTTCGCCCATCGTCGCGCCGGATACATCTCCCTCGCCCTCCTCGTCGCGTTGCTCGGCGGTCTAGCCATGGGCTCGCTGGCCGCGGCCCGCCGCACCCAGTCGTCATTCCCGCAGTACTTGGCGAGCAGGCATGCGCCGCAGCTCTCAGGAGCGAGCGCTGAGTACGTGCCCCCGTACTCCTTGCAGGGATACGACCCGGCCACCGTCGCACGGATCGAACGCCTGCCCCATGTCACGAGGGTGGGCAGCATCGTTGGCATCAACGCGTTTCCACTTGCTCGCAACGGCGCCATCAACAACATCGTGACCGACTTCGGGATGACATTCATCGGGACCTTGAATGACCGGCTGAGCTATAGAGACGGGCTCACATTGTTGGCCGGGCGGTTCCCCGACTCGACGGTCGGACCTCACGCGTTTATCGCGGACCCGGCCGCGGTGCGGAAGCTTCATCTGCACATCGGTGAGACGTTGACCTTCGGGGTCTACTCCAATGCTCAGGAACAACTTCCCAGTTTCGGCAGTCCGGCTGTCGCTCCGGTCGGACGTGTCAACGCCACATTGGTGGGTGTCTTCTTGCAACCGCAGGACCTGGTGGAAGACGATATTGACCGCTCCAACGGCAACATCGCCTTCAGTTCGGCCTTCACAACCCCGTACATAGGGTGCTGCGTCGATTTCTCCGAGAGCCAGGTGGCGGTGAGCGGCGGACCGGCGTCGGTAGCTCAGGTTCAGGCCGAGATTCACCGAATCACGCCACCAGGGAGCCCCCCGTTCACAACCCAGTTGGGGCTCATCGGCAAAGCCGAACGGGCTATCAAGCCCGAGTCGATCGCGCTCGGCGGATTCGGTTTGATCGTCGCTCTCGCCGCCCTTGTCCTGGCCGGTCAGCTCATCGGCCGCCAGTTGCGATTCGGACTTGTTGAGACGAGCACGATGCGGGCGCTTGGGGCTGACCCGGCCATGACAGCTGTCGACGGCCTGCTCGGCATTGTGGCCGCCATCGTGATTGGGGCGATCCTCGCCGTTGGGGTGGCGGTGGCAGTGTCGCCGTTGGCACCGCTCGGACCCGTCAAGCCGTATTACCCGACACCGGGCGTCTCTTTTGATTGGACTGTCCTCGGTTTCGGTGCAGCAGCCTTGATCGCGGTGCTCGTCGCTTTGTCCATCGCTTTTGCCATTCGCCTCGAGCCGAGCCGGGTGGCAGCACGTGCCGAAAAATCTTCGCGGGCCGGACCCCCGAGCGTGGTGGGAACATTGGTGACGGGGCTTCCCGCTCCGGCTGCCGTCGGGGTGCGTTTTGCCACCCAGCCGGGCCGAGGCGTAGATCCCGTGCCGGTGCGATCGGTGATCCTCGGCTCCATGCTGGCTCTTGTCGTGGTGATGTCGGCCGTCATTTTCGGCACCAGTCTGAACTCCTTGGTATCTCAGCCCCGTCTCTATGGTTGGAACTGGACTTACGAGCTGGCCAGCGAGTTCGGCTCGGGCGACATTCCCGGCGCCCAGGTGGCGGCGCTGTTGCACGCCGACCACGACGTGGAGGCTTGGAGTGGGGCGTACTTCGACGTGCCGACAATCGACGGGCAGATTGTGCCCGACATAGGCGAACGGCCCGGCGCCGTGGTGATGCCTCCGACTCTTGTCGGCCACTCGCTCCAAGGAGGCGATCAGATCGTCCTGGGGGCTGTGACCCTGGCCTCTCTCCACAAACAGATCGGGCAGACGGTGATTTTGACTTCCCAGGCCGGGAACGTCACCCTCCGAGAGGCTCTTCGTATCGTCGGCACCGCCACCCTGCCCACGATCGGTGAAGGCACGCAGGTGCACCTCGAGATGGGAACCGGTGCGGTGGTCCCGGAGTCGGCCATTCCCGCCCCGATTCGCGACAGCGGTGGCCCACCCGGTCCGGCGGTGGTCCTCGTGCGCCTTAAGCCCGGTGTCGACGCCGGACCAGCGCTACGGAAACTTCAGCGGATCGCCGCCGCCACGGGCAACATGGGCAATGACGGTGTCGTCGTCAACCCGGTCGAGCACCCGGCCGAGATCGTCAACTACAAGACGCTCGGTTCAACTCCGGCCATACTCGGCGGCGCGCTGGCGGCGGGTGCCATGGCCGGGCTCGGTCTCACCCTCGTGGCCTCAGTGCGCCGTCGCCGTCGCGACCTGGCGCTGTTGAAGACCCTCGGCTTCACGACGCGTCAGTTGGTGGTGGCGGTGGCATGCCAGGCGACCACCGCGGTCGCCATCGGTGCGGTTGTCGGGATCCCACTCGGCATTGGGTTGGGTCGGTATCTGTGGGACCTGTTTGCCAATGGGATCCACGCCGTGCCGGCGCCGACGGTCTCGGTCGCCACCGTCGTGTTCATCGCACTGGGGGCTCTCGTTCTCGGCAACCTGGTCAGCCTCATCCCCGGCCTCATGGCGGCGCGCACGTCAGTTACCACCGCCGTACGGGGGGATTGACTACAGGTCGCCCGGATTCTCCAGTCGATACCACGATGCCGAACTCGTCGACTGCCCCAACAGAGCCGGTTGCGCTGGGCTTATGTGTACGTCGGGGGACGCGATACCAACGACGAGGGGTGGAACGCCGACCACGCGCAAACCACGCCGGTGCAGGTCGCTGTACAGGTCGACCGCCCCCGAGGAGGGGGTCTGGGGTGCGGCCATCACGAGCGTGCCGAGGTCATGTAGGCGAGCAGCCAGGCCCATGATCTCTTCGGACGATCCTGTCGTGTCGAGGGCGGCCGGGAGACGCTCATCATCGAGGTGCCCTGCTCCCGCCCTGGAGGAAGGGGCGGAGACACCGATCAACGCCCGCATGCTGGCGGCCACAACACCCGTTCCGGTTACCGCCGCATGGGACCGGGCTGTGTCGGCAATGGCGGCGACGGCCGTCGTGGCGAGCGCGGCGATGACGTCCGATGCCACTTGTTGCGGATCACGCGCCTTGGTGGCGATGACGTGGCGAGCGCATACGTCGAACCCGTCCCACCACGCCACTTCGGCATCGCCTACGAGCAAAGCTGGAACTGACTCTTCGCGCAACGACCACTCTCGATCCACAAAGGCCACGAGTCCGTTGTCGAGCACGAAGTCGAAGACCACGGTGGCGTTGTTCGACCACCGAGCCGAAATTCTCATCCGGCCACCTCGCGCAGGAGGTCGTTTGGCTTCATGGAGCGCCCCGTCTCCATGGACCCGTAGGCGGCCGCCACCACGGCCTGCACCGCCAGGCCGTCCTCACCGCTCACTTCGGGCGGGCGGCCCTCAGCCAGGGCAGTGGCCAGTCGACTCACGTACAGGGACCGGGCGCTGTAGCTGGGGAGGGGGCCGAAGTCGTGCCACCGATCGGTGCGGAGCCCCGGCACGGCGCGCAGCGTAAAGACGCTCGGCCGAGGGTAGAGCACGACATGGCCATCATGGCCCCACACCCGAAGCTCTTCACTCATCTCACCGCGCACCGCCGACCCTCCGACAATCGAACCGATGCCCCCGTTGACGTAGCGCAGGGCCACGGTGACGGCATCCTCGACTTCGCGCTCCTCGTCGGTGGAGCCGAGCAACGCGCCGACATCATCTATTTCCACGCCGACGAAATGACGGAGCAGGTCGATGTGGTGGGTCAGATTCATGATGAGCACGCCGCCGCCGGCCCGGGCCCGGGAGGTCCTCCAATCCGAGGTGGCCCGACCGGAGTAGCCGCCGAGCCAGTAGGCCGGCGTCTTGTCCAACAACAGTCGGATGGAGCTTCCGCCGAGCTCTCCGAGGACGCCGGCGTCGATCAAGCGTTTGGCCACCAGCGCCCCGGGCTCGTAGCGATGGGGGAAACAAATCGACACCGCCACCTGCGCCGATCGCGCCGCGGCGACGATCCGAGCGGCCGCCGGCAAGTCATGAGCCAGGGGCTTCTCCACGATGACGTGGCGGCCCGCCGCGATGGCCAGTTCCGCCAACGGCGCGTGCAAGTGGTGCGGTACCGAGATGAACACGGCGTCGACATCGGGGCGTGAGACCAGTTCCTCCGCGCTGGCGGCCACTTTGACTTGGTAAGTGTCGGCGACGCCGGCGGCCAGACGGGGAGTGGGGTCGAAGCATGCAACGAGCTCGGCGTTGGGTGCGTTGGCTACGGCGCGGGCATTGGCCAGGCCGATCTCGCCACATCCGAGCAGGCCGACGCGCAGCTTGCCCTCGGCGTGGGCGAAGACATCCCCCAACGTGAACAGCGACGACGCCTGCTGCGATGGGTTACCGCCTCGACGCGGGCTCAGTCGTTGGCGGGCAGGGTCCACGCCGCGGGCGGTGATGTCCGGCGGAGCCAGGACAAAGGCACGTCGCATACGATCCTTGAGCGGCAACGTGGTCCAGTCGAAGTGCGCACCGACCAGAGTGGTGTCCTGGGCTAGTGCTCGGTAAAACAACACCGCTTCACGGGGATCGACAGCGTCTCCGAGCAGATCGTCGACTTCGATGGTCCCGGCCGCCAATGTGGCCAGGAATTGCTCACCACACCGGCGTCGCAGCTCGCCGGGGGCGAATCCTTCTTCGGTATTCAACGTGCTCACGTGGACACCAACGACCGTTAACGCCTTGGCGCGGATCTCGTCCACCGGCAGGCTGCTGGTGGTTCCCCGGGGCGATCCCAGCAATGCCACCGTGCCGCCGGGCTCGGCTACGCGAACGGCCAAGAAGATCGCCTCGGGATCCCCGGTCGAGTCGATGACAAATGGGTACGCACCCTCAGCGATAGCGGCGTCATCACGACCCACGACCAAGAAACGCCGTGCCCCGCCTCGCGCCGCCGTGTTCTCCTTGTTCGAGGAACGAGCAATGACGTCGGCGTCGCCGGACCCCGATGCCTTGACGAGCCGAAGCGTCAACGCTCCGATCAGTCCGGAACCGAGCACGCACAACGGCGATCCGGTACTGACGGCCGTTGTGCGCACCCCCTGTTCGCAGATGATCCCGAGCTCGATGAGTGCGGCCTGGCGGGCCGATACCCCAGCGGGCACGCGGTACACCGAGCGCTGGTTGACCGTTACCACCGAGGCATGCGCGGCACCGGTGACGGCGACGATGTCACCGGAAGACAGCCCGTTGACGGCGCGGCCCACGGCCACCACCGTGCCTGCACACGAATAGCCGGGTCCATCGGTACCGGTGTTGGGCAGCCGGAGGTACTGCGCTCGTTCGGTACCCGGGCTCACCGCGCTCGTGTCGACGAGGACGGTGACTTCGTCGCGCCCCGCCAACGGCACTTCGGTCGGCACTATTTCGACGGCGCCACTCGATCCCCAGGCCAGTCCGTATCCCTTGGCCAGCAGAGGCTGGCGGCTGGCAGCGGCTCGAGTTCGGGCCCAACGCCAGGCGCGTAACGATCGTTGGACGTCTTCAAGCTGACGAGGGGAGTATCCCAACTGTTCGAGACGCGTCACGAGCTGCTTGCGCACAGCGCTTGCCGCGGCATTCAGCCGATCGTTTGGAGACGCCATCGTGATTCAACGTTAGCAACGGAGCGCGCCACGACATTCAGTGGTAGAGGTCGAGGGCGTTGCTTCCGTCGTTGACGAAGAGGATGCTGTTGCCCTTTTGGGTTGCTGTCAGCCCGAAGAGGTCGCCGGCCCCGTTCTTGACCAGCGTCCGGGTGGTCAGTTGCTTCCCCTTCGGAGAGATCTCCACGGCGTTGCCATTGTTCCCGTTGACGACGACAAGGTCGCCATTGGGTGCCAGCGTCATGCCGAGGGGAGCGTTGAGGGCACCATTCGAAGAGATGATCGAGGCCTTGGCGTTTAGCGCGCTGGAGCGCGTTGGCGCCTGTGTAATGGCTGAGATCGTGTTCGTCTGAGAGTCGTCTACATACAGGGTGCCGTTTGACGCCAGGGCCAGCCCGGTGGGTGCCAACACCAGGGCAGCCGTGTTGGCACGCCAGGGATAGTTGCTACCGATGACGGTGGTACTTGTCAGCTGGGGCGGTGCGGTTGGGCTGAGGGCGAGGTCAAGGCGGACGATGGTGCAGTTGCCGGCTACGGGGACGCCGTTGTCGGTGCTGGTGTTCCCGCCCAGTGCGTTAGACACGAAGAGGGTTGCCGACGTGGCGCTGGATGTGGCGGCGAGGTCCCACGGGCCGACGATGGCCTTGTTAGTGATGGTCTCGGTGACGTCGCCTTGGTCGTTCAGCACGATGAGGCAACCGGCCGGGTCGAGGCCTGGGAGGGCCCCGCCCGTTGCGGTCGGGAGGCTCCCTACCACCACCCAACCTCCCGGCAGAATGGCGAGCGCGGTGGTAAGACCCACGCCGCCGGGACACGCCGAGCCGGCGGGAAGCGTGCCGATCTGGGCGAAGACTTGCGTGGCGCCGGCGGGGGAGATCTCGACGAGCGTGGTGCCGGTGCCTTGGACGTTGGCCTTGCTGTTGAAATTGCTCACCAAGGTGTCGCCGGCCACGAGCCGGCCGACGGAGCTCGGGACAACGGCGATTCCGTAAGGGTTGACGTCCCCGTTGGCCGGGACCGTCGAGCCAACTTGGGAGACGGTAGTGAACTGGCGCAGGAACGTGCTGGCGCTTGGCGACGTTTTTGGCGATGCCGTCGAGGAGGACCCGCAGGCCGCCGCCAGGAGTCCGAGCGCGACGGTAACGGCTGCGGCGATGTGTCGAGGTTTCACCAACTCACCTTTCTTGTGTGTGCAGGGTTGACGAGAGGCGTGCCCATCGGATGCGAAGCAGGCCGGCAGCGGCGAGGACGACGATGCCGGCGATTTCCACGATGATGGCGAGGTGGGCGAAAGGGGCGCCGTAGCTTTCCTTGAAACCGAAGAGGCCGACCTTGGCACTGAGCACGAGGCCACCGAGTGTCGACGCCAGAAAGCAGATCCCGGCGATGGCGGGAACCAGCCTCCGTAGGGCGGCGATCACCAGCGCCAGGCCAAAGCCACTGATGGCCTGTACCAAGAACAACGGGCCGATGGTGGCAATGGAGCGATACCCGGTGTGCCAGAGATCCAGATGGATGGCCGCCGACCAGCCCACTAGGGCGGCGCCCACCACCATGGTGGCATTCGTTGCCACCAGTACAGTTGTTGACCGTGCCTTGGTGGGCATGGACGAACCGCTCCGGGAGATGCGGGTGCTTATCACGCTGCCAGGCTGAGTCATCGCCGTGTATACGGTCGTAGCGCTAGAGGTGTTCATCGCAATAATGCGGGCGCGTCTTTGCGCCACGTGAACAGAATCGGGTGTTGGAACGTAGCGGCGCGCGGAGGCGGTCAGCGCTTCGGGGTGAAGGCCCCCACGGAGTTACGTGGCGGGGCCCGCCGAGTCCGCCGAGGGCCCAGACGGCGCCACCGGGGCCGGGTGCAGTGCCGAGGCACCATCGGGGCCCGGTACTTCGACAATGGGATCATCACGGTCATCGAATTCCGTTCGCAATGCCCGCGATATGACGGCGTGTTGGAAGTACAGCGACGTGATGTACGTCAACTCGAGGATCTCCTCGTCGCTCAACTGTTCTCGCAAAGCGCCGAAGAGGTCGTCAGGGACCCGGCCGTGGTCGTAGACGAGACAGTCGGTGTAGGCGAGAACGAGCCGTTCTGTCTCGTCGTAACACGTAGCTACCGACCAGGCCGCGATGGAGCGGATCTTCTCCTCGGCCACGCCCAGGTCTCGAAGGGACTTGCAGTGCTGCGAAAAGACGAACTGGCTCCCGGCCGCCCATCCGGCCCGGATCTGTCCCAACTCGCGCAGGACCGGATGCAATCGTCGTTTCGGGTCTTGGTACAAGGCGAATCCGGCCACGGCATGTTTGAGTACGTCGGGAACGAGCGCGAACACGGTCCACCAGTCACCGGGAGATCCCGACCACGTGCCAGGTTCGGCGACAGGGTCCCTTCCTTCGAAGAGGTAGTCGTACATGGTGGTGACGATCGGCGCGCTCGCCTCGGCCTTGGACACCTGGCGCAGTCGAGGCATGGACCCCGCCTCAGGCGTCGACGCCGGCGGGCAGGCTGTGGTCGATCGATGCCGGCTCGTGGTTGACGTCGCCAACGCCGAAGGGGCGCGTCCAGCACGCGAATTCGAGAAGGATGCCGTCGGGGTCTTGGAAGTAGACGGAGCGTACATACACGCCGGGGTGAAGATCGTCGCTTATGCCGAACGTACTGTCGTCATGGTTGGCGACTTCGGTGCACTCGACTCCGGCCGCAATGAGGCGGTCCCTGTAGTCATCGATTCGTTCGGGGGGAACAGTGAAGGCCACGTGGTTCATGGAGCCGGTAGCACTGGTGAGATCGCCTTTGTCGGGGCGCGCCGCCGGCGCCGAAATACCGGGCACCCCGTCGGGGGCGTCCGGGAACCAGAAGAAGGCAAGACAGTCGCCTCCTCCGCAGTCGAAGAAGAAGTGCTGGCCCATACCGGCGGGTAGCTCAATGGTCTTGACGAGCGGCATGCCGAGCACGTTCGCATAGAAGTGGACCGTGCGGGCCATGTCTCGGCACACAAGGGCCAAATGGTGCACACCGTCAAATGCGAATGGCCTTTGATCCCCCATGCGACCTCACCCCTGTTCCAACCCGGTGGCTCCAGCTTAGATCGGGCAAAATGAGGAGGTATGGGCGTGACATGAAAGACAGGCACATGCGCTTCGCCCTGCTGCTCCGGGGCATTCGCTGGCGGGCCGGCGCGTCGCTGGCAATGTTCATCGTCGCCGCCGTCGGTGTCGGCGTAGGGTCGTTCGGCCCGCTGTATGTGCACTCTGCCGACCAATCCGTCCTCAGCGGCACCCTGGAGGACGCTTCATCGGGCAACGCCGGCTTGACGTTGCAGGCCACTGCACCCGGGACGCCGGCTCGGCTGTCTGCGGCGGCGCGTGCGGTGCCCAGTCCCGGAACCGCTCGGCCCTGGTTTGGTGCTCCTATTTCCACCAATGACGCCGGCGTCGCCACGGTCGCCGGTGGTCAGGCCTATGAAGCCGATCTGGTGTCGCGCACGGACGTCTGCGCGCATGTCGTGCTGGTGGCCGGGACCTGTCCATCGACCAGTGATGCCGTGATGCTCAGTTCTCGGTCGGCAAGCCTTCTCGGAGTCGCACTGGGCGCTCGGTTCGCTGTGTCCTTCGATCGTTCGCCTCGAACCGCCGCGCTCACGGTCGTCGGGTTGTATCGGCCCGGTGACGTCTCCAACGCGTACTGGTGGCAAGAGGACTTCTTTCCCTTCGGCTCGGGATCCCCGTCCCGACCCCAGCTCGACGACCTTTTCTCCACCGCCATGACGGTACGCACGTTGGCTCCCGCCCAATGGCTCACCTCAACGCTGCAGTTCCCCTTCGAACGAGGGTCGTTGTTGGTTGATGGCGCCGGAGACTTTCAAACCCAGCTGGCCCGCTACCAACAAGAGGCACTGCACACGGACAACGTCGATGCCAGTTCGGACATCGTGTCGTTACTCCAACAAGCCACCGGTACCGAGCACACGCTCACCACGATCGTGGTCGTCGTCGACTTGCAGTTGGTGTTACTGGCGCTGCTGGTTCTGTATTTCGTGTCCGCCCGCACCGCAGCCGAGCGCGAGCCTGATGTTCGTCTGGCCGAACTACGCGGCTTTCGGCCCCGCAGTGCGTTGGCCGTGGCCATGGCGGAGCCGATCGCCATCCTGATTGCCGCCGTGCCCGCCGGCCTTTTCGGTGCGTGGTTGGTGGCTTTCATCCTCGCTCCGCATTTCTTCGGCTCCGGCGCCGGAGCCCAAATCACGCTTCTGGCCGTGGCTGGCGCCGTAGTGACCGGCGTGGTCGGTATCGGCGCCGCCGCCGTGGGGACTCGTCATATTCTCAATGCACCCGAGCTGTCGGGCCAGGGGAGCTCCGGGTCGCCGCCTTGGGCCTCGACGTGGAGGACGGTGGGCGACGTCACCGCCGTGGCCGTGGCCGTGGCTGCCTTCATCGAGCTGGCGCTCAGTGGGGTGTCGGGCGACGGCGGAACGTCTGGTGCCGACCCATTGGCGTCGTTTGCCCCCGGACTGTTGGCCCTGGCCATGGGTGTGGTCGGAGCACGGCTGTTGCCGGTGCTGCTCCGGGCCACCTTCAGCGCCACCGAGGGATCGAGCCATGTGGCACTCGCCCTCGCCACCCGGCGCGTGGCGCGTCGCCGTGAGTTCGCGCCGCAGATCATCGTCTTGTGCATCGCGGTGGCTCTGGCCACCTTCGGGGTGAGCGGCTGGACGATAGCGGCTCGAAATCGCGACATCCGTAGCGTCTTCGATGTGGGTGCCTCGCGTGTGCTCACGGTATCGGTGCGTCCCGGAGTCGACTTTCTGTCTGCTGAACGCGGCGCTGACCCAACGGGGCGTTCTATGGCTGTGGTGGAACAAAGCGCCAGTGATGGCACGACGTTGGCCGTCGACTCCAGCCGGCTGGCGCGCGTGGCTTCGTGGCCTCCAGGGCTCGGTGCCGGAGGAGCCACCTCGGTGGCGCGCCGGCTTGTACCCCGGCACCTGGCACCGCCGGTGATGGTGACGGGTAGCGCGATGGCGGTGACCATCGATGCCTCCGTCGCCGCGCAGCCGTCTCCTCAATTGTCGGTGAACCTCTTCGCCATAGGCTTTCAAACCCCCGAACAGTTGGTGCTCGGCTCGTTGTCGTCAGGGACCACCACCTTTGAGGCGTCGCTGCAAGGTCTGTGCACATCGGGCTGCCGGCTGGTGAATTTTGCGCTCACGTGGGCGCCGTCGCTCATCAGCTCTTACCCGCTAGGTACCGCCGACATCGTGATCTCGGCGATGGCGCAGCGCTTCGGTGCGGGCGGTTGGGTCACGCTTGCGGCCGGATTGGGCGACGTCAAACGGTGGGCCAGCCCGTCCGGCGGCGCCGTCCTCACCGCTTCGACCAGAGGGCTGGGCGCGTCGGTCAGCTTTAACGACTACGGCGATCCGATCGAGATCGGTCCTGCTGACATCCCGAGCGACCTCCTTTGCGTGATCACGCCCGAGCAGGCTCCGTCGTCGGGGTCGCTCAGCCTGGTCGGCTTGGATGGAGGGAACATCACGGGCCGGTCCATCGGTGAGGTTGTCGCCCTTCCGGGCGTGGGCGCCGATGCCTCGCTTGTTGACTTGCAGATGGCGGAACGCTTTTTGTCGGGTCCCTTTACCGACGACGCCACCGAGGTCTGGCTCGCCCCTGACGCACCGGCCGACATGGTGGCGCGTCTCGCACAACGCGGCATCACTGTCACCGGGGAAGAAAGCGCCACGGCCCAGGAGAACGCACTGACGCACGGAGGCGTGAGCCTGGCCTACAGCCTCTTTCTCCTCGCCGCCGTGGGCGCAGGGGTCCTGGCGGTAGGAGCCGCCGCATTTGCGGTGGTGGCGTCAGCCCGACGCCGCCGCGACGAGTTCGCCGCCCTGCGAGCTCTCGGGCTGCCACCGCGACTTTTGCGGCGATCTGTCGAGATAGAGCAAGCATTGACCTTGGGTACCGGGGTGGTGGTGGGCGCCGTGGTGGGCATGATTGCCGCTGTGGTTGCCCTTGGGTCGATACCGGAGTTTGTATCGCTCGGGCCCGGACCCCCTCTGCAGATGGGTTTGCCCGGCGTCGCGCTGGTGGTGACCATTGGGGCCATCGCAGTGGCGCTCGCCGTTACCGTGACCGTTGGTGCGTCGATCGTCGTCAACGCGGCGTCGGCCGACAAGCTCGGCGGCCTGCAATGAGGGCGACGCCACACGTGCCGACGGTGACAGCGGATGGGACCGGCGTTCGACCCCAACCGGGCGACGCCGTACGCCTCACGGGTGTGGTCCACCTCTTTCGCCAACGGGGAGCGGACATCGTGGCCCTACGGGGTGTCGATCTTGACGTCGACGCCGGCGAAATGGTGGCCCTGCTCGGCCCGTCGGGAATGGGCAAGACGACGGTGTTGCGGATCATCGCCGGTCTGATCCGACCATCGGCCGGCGTCGTCCGGGTCGGTGCGCATGACCTCGGGCACCTGTCCGCAGCCAACCGACGGGCGCTGAGGGGAGGCGAGATCGCTCACATCGTCCAGGGAACCAGTCCGAACCTCCTGCCGTTCGCCACCGCCGTCCAAAACGTGTGGTTTGCTCAGCACGGTGCTCGCCAACGCGGCTGGCGCCCGCCCTGGGGACCGCATGAGGTCCTCGACATGTTGGGTCTGAGCAATGTGGCCGACGAACGCGTGGCTGGGCTTCCCCGCGGCCTGCAGCAGCAGGTGGCGCTGGCCGCCGGAGTGGGGGCAGGGCCGCAGCTGGTTCTCGCCGATGAGCCCACCGTGCAACTAGGCCAAGAAGCAAGCATCAAGATCGTCAGTCTCCTGGGGCGTATCAACGCCGAACTCGCAACGACGGTGATCATCGTCACCCACGACCCGTTGGTCGCCGCCATGTTTCCCCGCACCGTGACGATACGAGATGGAAGAGTCGGGGCCGAGGGGCGTCACGGCGAGGAGTACGCCGTCATCGACAGCTCCGGCTCGGTCCAGTTGCCACCTGACGTCCTGCAGATCCTCCCGCCCAACACGCGGGTGCGGATTGTCCGAGGTCCCGACGGTGTCGAGTTGCGCAGTCCGCAGGGCGACCGTTGACGACCGACGTGCCCGCTGGGCTGGCCCGCGTGTTGTGCCTCGAGGATATCGACGTCGAGTTTGATGGCCGCCAGGTTCTCGACGATGTCGATCTCGTTGTCACCGGCGGTGAGCCTTTTGGACTCACGGGCCCGTCCGGATCGGGAAAGACGATCTTGTGCCTGGTTCTGGCCGGCGCCCTTACGCCGACTCGTGGACGCCTACAACTCAACGGACACCCGATGACGTCGCACGACAGGCAACAAGTCGGATTGATCCTCCAGAATCACGGGCTCGTGAGAGGGCTGACCGCACAGGAGAACGTGGCTTTGCCGCTGCAAGCCCGACGGATCGGCCGTGCTGATATCGCCCGCCGGTGCTCCGAAGCGCTGGCGTCGGTGGGATTAGCCGACGAATCCGACCGTCTCGTCGAGGAGCTGTCTGGGGGCGAGCGTCAACGCGTGGGTGTAGCCCGAGCCCTGGCTGGTGACCCTGCGGTGGTGATCGCCGATGAACCGACAGCCGAGTTGGATCCGGAGAACCGGGAACGGGTCCTCGAACTCTTGATCGGTCCGAGCGCGGCGGGGCGCATTGTGGTGGTGGCTGCGGACGATCCTGAGATCATGATGCGTCTGCACTCGTTCGTGGAGCTCAACGGCGGCCGCACAAAGGGTCCCCGTGCGTAACGGCGACGCCGCCTCCC
This sequence comes from uncultured Acidimicrobiaceae bacterium, assembly GCA_963714125.1. GTDB lineage: Bacteria > Actinomycetota > Acidimicrobiia > Acidimicrobiales > UBA8190 > CAWCAW01. The sequence goes on from OY970234.1 coordinate 599,256, forward strand.
TCGTCGCTAACATCGAGGTATGTCGTCCTGCCTGATCATCCAGCACGTCGAGCCTGAGGGCCCCTACGCCATCGGTGATGCTCTGGACGCGGCGGGAGTGGCCGTGGACCTGCGGCGGGTCTTCGCCGGCGATGCGCTGCCTGCCGGTGTCAGTGACGCCGATGGCCTGGTCATAATGGGCGGGCCTATGTCGGCCACCAGCGACGAGGGGTTCCCGACCCGGCGAGCTGAGATCGACCTGGTGGGCGACGCGCTCAGGTTGGGCATGCCGACCCTGGGCGTGTGCCTCGGTGCACAGGTCCTGGCCTTGGCCGCGGGTGGGTCGGTGTTCTCCGGCGAACACGGTCAAGAGATCGGTTGGGGTGCGGTGGAGCTCAGCCAAGAAGCCGGCGACGACCCTCTTCTGAATGGGCTGCCTTCGACGCTGACGGTCATGCACTGGCATGGCGACACGTATCAAGCGCCACCCGGGGCCGTTTCGCTTGCCTCTAGCGCGCAGTACCCGGCGCAGGCATTTCGGATCGGGCTGGCATGGGGATTCCAGTTCCACGTGGAGGTCGACGAACGAGCCGTGGCCGCCTTTGTGGATGCCTTCGGCGAGGAGGCGCGCCGCGCCGGGGTGTCACCTGAGTCGATCACGGCGCAGTCCACTAGGGCCATCGGGAATCTCGGGTCCATTCGCACCACCGTGGCTGATCGCTTCGCGGGGATGGTGGCGGCGCGCGTCCGCGAGCCCATGGCCGAACTGGCCTGACGCCCACGGCCGACGGCGACACAATGTCGAGGTGGTCGATCGTTCCTTCGTGACCCGCCTCACCACACCTGGCGCCCGCCGGGTTCCCGACATCACCGTGTTCTTCTGGACCATCAAGGTCCTTTCGACGGCAATGGGCGAGGCCACCTCCGACTATCTCGTCGAACGCCTTCATCCCGCCCCGGCCGTCGGACTCGGGTTTGTGGGCTTCGTGGTCGCTTTGTCGCTGCAATTCTCGATGCGCCGGTACACGCCGTGGACCTACTGGCTGGCCGTGGTGGGAGTGGGGGTGTTCGGCACCATGGCCGCCGACGTCCTCCATGTCGGCCTGGGCGTGCCGTACGCAGCGTCGAGCACGCTGTACGCCTTCGTGTTGCTGGCGGTGTTCGTCAGCTGGGCCAAGACGGAGAAGACACTGTCGATCCACAGCATCGACACGCCCCGTCGAGAGATCTTCTACTGGGCCGCGGTGGCGGCGACCTTTGCCATGGGGACCGCCGTCGGCGACCTGTCGGCGACCACCTTGCACTTGGGGTATCTCACCTCCGGACTGGTCTTCGTGGCGTTGATCGCCGTTCCCGCCGTCGGGTTCCGCTGGTTCCATTGGAACTCGGTCCTGGCGTTCTGGTTTGCCTACGTGGTCACCAGGCCCCTGGGAGCCTCGTTGGCGGACTGGATGGGTAAGGCGCACGGCGCCGGAGGCCTGGGATGGGGTGACGGCAGGGTGGCCCTCGCCTTGACCCTGGCCATCGCGTGCCTGGTGACGCTGCTGGGCGTCACCCATTTAGGCGTCAAGAACCGGTCACATATGCCTCTACCTGCGACGGAGGATGAGAAAGGTCCTTGATCCCGGTCGAGGGTCCTACCCCTTGCGTTCTTCGCAAATCTCAGTAATATACTGAGTATGCTACTTCCCAGGATTCCCCGATGAGCGTCCGGCACGCCTTGCTCGCCTTGCTGAGCGACGGGCCCAAGTACGGGCTCCAGCTTCGCCAGGAGTTCGAGGCTCGCACCGGCGAGGTGTGGCCCCTCAACGTCGGCCAGGTCTATACAACCCTTCAGCGCCTGGAGCGAGACGGATTCGTTGAGTCCGACGACCCTGGTGGCGCAGAAGACGCCGGGCCTCAAAAGGCCTTCCGCATCACACCCGGCGGTAACGACGAGCTGTCCACGTGGTTGCGTACCCCTCCGGATTTGAGCATGCCTCCCCGAGACGAGCTCGTGATCAAGGTCCTCGTCGCCCTACGCGTGCCCGGAGTCGACGTGCGTGAGGTGATTCAGATTCACCGGCGCTACGTGGTGGAGGTCATGCAGCAGTGGACACATCTCAAGGAGGACGAGGCCGAGTTCGACCTCAATTTCGCTCTGGTCGTCGATGCCGAGCTGTACCGACTCGACGCCGTGGTGCGCTGGCTTGATACCGCCGACGGTCGCCTGAAGCGGGCTGCGGTGGAGCCCCTGGTTGGAACAGTGGCGCCCCTGCCCCGCATGCGTCGCCGAGTGGGAGTGCGGCCATGAGCAGCGTTCTCGAGCTTCACAATGTGTCCAAGGTCTACGGCCAAGGGGCCAACGAGGTACACGCCTTGCGGGCCATCGATCTTTCTGTCGATGCCGGCGCCCTGGTGGCGGTGATGGGGCCGAGCGGGTCGGGCAAAAGCACACTGCTGACCATCGCCGGCAGCCTGGAGGACCCCACCGACGGCGCCGTACTGATCGATGGGCATTCGCTGGTCGGCATGTCGCGTAACACCAAGGCTCGCTTGCGCCGCCGGTCCATCGGCTTCGTCTTCCAGGACTTCAACCTTCTTCCGGGCCTGTCGGCCGTCGAGAACGTGTCGTTGCCGTTGGAGCTCGACGGCGTGTCGGCCCGCAAAGCCGAGGCGGCCGGCATGACCGTGCTCGAGGATCTGGGCCTGGCCGACAGGGCCAAGCACTTTCCCGATGAACTGTCGGGAGGCGAGCGCCAACGCGTCGCCATTGCGCGGGCCATGATCGGAGAGCGCAAGCTGCTCCTGGCCGACGAGCCGTCGGGCGCCCTTGACTCCATCAATGGCGAGGCCGTCATGCGCCTGGTTCTCGCCGCCTGCCGCCGGGGCCTGGCCGCAGTGGTGGTGACCCATGACGCCCAGCTCGCCTCGTGGGCGGACCGCGTCGTGTTCATTCGCGACGGCATCATGGTGGACCAGACCTCGTCGTATGCGGGGCCCGAATCACTGCTTGAGCCCGTGCCCGGGCAATGACCGTTACCCTCGACCGCCCCACCGCCGACATCAGGTCTGGTGACGGCGGCGTGCCCGCCCGCCGGGCCGTGGTGCGATGGGCATGGCGACTGTTCTTTCGCGAATGGCGTCAACAGCTGCTCGTCTTGGCGCTCATCATCGTGGCCGTTACTGTCACGGTGGTCGGCGCCGGCGTGGCCATTAACACCCCCACGCTCAACAACGTGGGCTTCGGCAACGCCAATGCCCAGGTCCAGCTTCCGGCTGGCGATCCCACGCTGACGGCGACCGTCTCGGCGCTGCGACGCCAGGTGGGCGCCGTCGATGTCATCGACAACGTGACGGTGGCCATCCCCGGATCGATAGCTACCTACCAACTGCGGGCTCAGAACTCGCACGGTCCGTACGACAAGGCCATGGTCTCGGTCATCAGCGGCCACACACCCGACACTGACGGGGAGGTAGCCGTAACGCCCAGTGTGGCGTCCGCCTTCGGGTTGCACGTGGGCAGTGTGTGGCACGACGACGGTGTCATCCGCCACGTGGTCGGCATCGTCCAGGACCCGCTGAACTTGCTCGACGAGTTCGCGCTGGTTTTGCCGGGCCAAGCGGGCCCGAGCGGGCAGGTGACGTTGCTGTTCGACGCGACACCCGCTCAAGGCCGGGCCTTGGGGCAGACGTTGGGGCAGAACATCCAACGGCCTCCGACCACATTGAACGGCTTCAACCCCAAGATCTTCGTCATCCTCATCGCCACGCTCGGCATGTTGCTCATTGGCCTCGTCGCCGTGGGTGGGTTCACCGTGCTGGCCCAGCGGCGTATGCGGGCCATCGGCATGCTCGGGGCGCTGGGCGCCACCGACAAGAACATCCGGTTGGTGGTGCGCGCCAATGGGCTCGCCGTCGGCGTCGTGGGCACCGTGGTCGGTGCCGTGCTGGGGTTGGCCGCGTGGTTGGGCTACCGGCCGCACGTCGAGCAGGCGTCGCATCATCTCATCGGCGCCTTCGCGCTGCCGTGGGTGGTGATCGTGCCGGCCATGGCACTCGCCATCGTCACGACGTGGTTGGCGGCCACGCGACCGGCCCGAGCCATTGCTGGCGTGCCCGTTGTCACCGCTCTGGCCGGGCGACCGGCACCCCCGCGCCAGCTGCACCGTTCCGCCATCCCTGGTGTGGCGGTGACGGCAGGTGCCTACGTCCTCATTCTCTATGCCGGCGCGTCCAAGGGAAACGGCGGGGGGGCTCCCGAGCTCGTCCTCGGCTTCGTCCTCCTCACCATTGGGATGGTCCTTCTCGCCCCGACGGCGATCAGCGTCGTGGCCCGACTGTCACGCCGCCTACCCCTGGCCATTCGCATGGCGCTGCGTGATCTCAACCGGTATCGGGCCCGGTCGGGCTCGGCCCTCGGGGCCATCAGCTTGGGTGTCCTCATGGCCTCCACCGTGTGCGTGTTGGCCGCGGCCCGCTATGGCAACGTCCTTGACTACGCGGGACCGAACGTGACGAACAGCCAGCTCATCGTGTACACGCCCACGGGCAATCCGAACTATGGGGGCGCACCGTCACCGCACCAACCGAGTTCGGCCGTGATGCGGGCTCAGGCCGGCGCCATCGAGTCCGCCCTGGGCTCGCACAAGTTGATCGAGCTTGACTCGCCCGACGTGCAACTGACACACCAAGGCTCGGGGCGGAACTTCACGGGCCAGCTGTATGTCGCCACCCCGCAGCTGTTGAAGGCCTTCGGCATCGACGCCCGGTCCATCGACGCCAAGGCGGAGATCCTGACCATGCGTCCCGGTCTGCCGTCGGTTTCAAACCTTGTCATGGCGGTGAGCCAACCCTTGGGGTCGGGCACTGTCACCAAGGTAAGCCCGGGCTCGTCCAGCGGGCCCGGACCGGGACCGGGACCGGGTGGGGATTCGAGCCAAGGTCCATGCGCGCCACCCCAGTGCGTCGCCACTCCCCTCATGCAGAGCGTCGGCGCTTTGCCTTCGGGGACGTCGGCGCCGAACACGGTGGTCACCGAGCACGCCATGCGGACGCTGCACCTGCAATCGAGCGTGGCCGGGTGGATGATTTTCACCAACCACCCACTCACGACGACGCAGATCACCAACGCCCGTCGCAGTGCGTCGACACTGGGCATGATCGTCGAGACCAAGTCAGACCTGCCGTCGTCGGCTCAGGTCATCAACTGGGCCACGGTGGTCGGCATACTCCTGGCTTTGGGCCTGCTGGCCATGACCGTCGGGCTCATCCGTAGCGAGACGGCTGGTGATTTGCGCACGCTGACGGCAACCGGAGCTGGAACCGGTACACGCCGCGCCCTTACCGCCGTCACGGCCGGTGCCCTCGCCCTCATCGGGGCGGTGATGGGGACGGTGGGCGCTTACCTGGCCGCCCTGGCCTTCCTTTCGGGGTCGCCCAACGGCGACAGCATCAGCGAGCTCAGCAGTGTCCCGTTGTTCAACTTGGGGCTGATCCTCATCGGGATGCCGTTGCTCGGCGCCGCTTGCGCCTGGTTGTTCGCCGGCCGTCAGCCGCCCTACATCGCGGCCAAACCCATGGAGTGACCGTTACTCGGGGTTTGGTTCGAAGTGACTTGTTGTGCAAGATAGCAGCCAGTACCATGCCACGCATGGCAGTGAACGGAGCGCAGGAGACCGCCGCGGTGACTCGCCTTAGGACAGGAGTTCGATGAGCTCAGCAACGCTGGCCGCCACCGTGCCGGCCGGATCCGCCACCAGCGATTGGGCGGTGGAGACGCACGGCCTGACCAAGCGATTCGGCCCGAACATCGCCGTCAACGGGGTGGAGCTCCTCGTGCCCCGGGGGTGCGCGTTCGGCTATCTCGGACCCAACGGGGCGGGCAAGACAACGCTGATTCGCGTCTTACTCGGACTCACGCATGCTGACGCGGGGACCATGTCGCTCCTTGGCCTCGAGGTCCCCAAGCACCGCGACCTGGCCCTGGCCCGGGTCGGCGCCATCGTCGACGAGCCTCGTTTCCACGGCCATCTGACGGGTCGGCAGAACTTGCAGATCTTGGCCGCCGCCCGCGAGCCGGCGGCTCGAGGGCGCATCAATCCGGCGCTCGAACGTGTCGGCATCCTGCATCGAGCTGACGACAAAGTGTCGAAGTACTCCATGGGCATGCGTCAGCGGCTCGGCGTCGCCGCCTGCTTGCTCGGTGATCCCCAGCTGCTCATCCTCGACGAGCCCATGAACGGTCTTGACCCCGCCGGGATGCACGAGATGCGCGACATGATCCTGTCGCTGGTGGCCGAAGGCCGCACCGTGGTGCTGTCGTCGCATCTCCTCGATGAGATAGAGCGCACCTGCGACGCGGTAGCGATTGTCGACCGGGGCAACGTGATCCGCCAAGGCCCGATCTCGGAGTTGCTGGCCGGTTCCAGTTTCGAGTTGCAGATCGAATGTTCGGAGCCGGACCGGGCCAAGACGCTCGTCGATACCACCTCCATCGGTGGTCACACCGACATCAGCGCGCAGGGACTCACCGTCACCATGCCCAGTGGCACGACCCGAGACGTGGTGGCCGAGATCAACCGTGTGCTCGTCGATGGGCGCATTTCGGTGTACCGCCTCCAGCAGGTGCAAGCGTCGCTGGAGGATTGGTTCTTGCAGGTCACCAGTCGATTGGGGGAGACGGAATGACGACCATGCCCGACGTCGGCGCCCCTCCGGTGCCTTCCCCCCAAGTAGCGCCGCTGGTTGGGCGCGGCGATCACCGGGGGTCGCCCATCCCCACCTGGAGCATGATCGTCACGCGACTGTTGGAGCTGCGTAAGCGACGCGGCTTGATGATCGCCATGGTGGTGGTGATCATCGGCCTCCCCACCATCTTTCTGGTCATTCGTCTCATCACCCACGCCATCGATCCCAAGTCCTATGGCCCGGCCGGTGGGTATTCGATCTATACGAACCTGGTCGCCGGCGTCATGTACGTGTTCGGTTTCATCATGGCGGCCACACTCGGCAGCACAGCCGGATCAAGCGACCTCTCCGACGGGATGTTCCGGCACCTCGTGGTCACTGGCCGATCCCGTTTGGCGTTGTATCTGGCCCGCATCCCCGCCGGGTTGGCCCTGGTGTGGTCGTTCATCGCCATCGGTTTCCTCATCGTCTGCGCCGTGTGCGTGTTCGCCGCTCCGACGCAGCTCAATTACGACGGCGTCAATGTGCCGACCGGGCTTTCACAGTCCGGGCTCGAGACGTGGGCGGCCGACCATGCCGAAGTGGTGCTCTGCGAGTTCAACTACAACGGCTTCATCGACGTGGCCGTGCCGTGCGGTCCCAATGGGCCGGTAGCCAATGGCCCGGCTCCTTCGATTGTGGCTCCGCCCAGCGGGGGCCAAGGCAAGATCCAGGTAGGCCCGGGGTTTGGCGGGCAGAAAGCCACGCAGGCCCAAATACAAGGCGCCGCCCGTCAGGTGGCGAACGAGGACTACCGCAACTACACCCAGACGTTCCTCACGCCGCCCGTGTCCTTGATGGTCAGTTCAGGCTTGTGGCTCGAACTCGAGGCAACGATCGGGTTCATCGTGGGTCTGGGATTGGCGTCGCTGCTCGGTCAGAGGACGGTGGCGGTGATCTTGATCATCGTGCTCGAGGTGATCTTGACCCCCATCATCTCCATGCATGTCATTCCGCATTTCATCAACGTCGAGCGCGGGGTAGTCGGGCTGGCGACCGCCCACCTGGAACCGGCCGGATTGCCGCTCGCGTTCCACGGCAGCAGCGGCCCCGGAGGTCCTGTCTTGTTGCCCGAATCGAGAGGGGTGGCGATCATCGTGATCGTCGCCTGGCTGGTGGTGTGGTCCGTGCTCGGCGCCTGGCGCATGATGACGCGCGACACCTGATTCGTCCCCGTGGACCGCGGGAGCGGCTGTCAGGGCGCAGCAGCTTCTCCTCATAGGGCAGTTTCGGCCACCTCTCTTGCGGTGCAAGGTACTGTTCGTTAGCATGGTATGCGTGGCAGTAAGTGGGGGACGAAGGACCCAGCTCCTGCGGGGCGTGCTCGACCTGTGCTTGTTGGCGGTGATGCGCGAAGGTCCGGCCTACGGGTACGAGATGACCAAACGTCTCGGCGCCCGTGGACTCTCCATCGTGGGCGAGGGATCGATTTATCCGCTGCTGGGCCGGCTTGAACGCGACGGTCTGGTCGACACGCACCGGGCCACCAGCAACGGGGGACCGCCCCGGAAGTACTACAGCCTCTCCGTCCAAGGAGAGCGGGCGCTGGCCTTGGGTGCTGCTGAGTGGCAGGCGACAAGGGACGCCGTCGACTCCGTCTTGGGGTTGGTCAAAGCAGAGGTGAGTTGATGAATCCATTCGTGGACGAGTGCTGCAAGGAGTGGGATCGACTCGGGGTGCCCAAGGCCGTGTCGGGCGAAATGGCCGCCGACCTGGCCGCTGACCTAGCCGACGCCGAGGCTGACGGCGTATCGCCCGAAGAGGTACTCGGCAACGGCGTATTCGATGCCCGGGCCTTTGCAGCGTCATGGGCCGAGTCCCGGGGCTTGGTGGGCGCCGGCGCCGGCGCCGGCGGCTCAGCACGGAGGCGCTGGCCCCGTGGGACGTTGGTGTTGTGTGCGCTGATCTCGTTGCTCGCCGTTTTGGCGGGACTCCTCATCGTGGGCGCTCGTCAAGGAGCGTCGGTGACCACCGCTTTCGTGCGGCCGAATTTCACGTGGCAGATCAACGGGCCTCTCATCCCCCGTGGGTTCAAGATCGCCCCGCATGTGCCCTCGCACCTGGTCGTGTTGCGGGCCGGCGGACCGCCAGGCGTCGGCGCGGCATTGGTGTTGGCCGGCCTGATTGGGATGGCGGTCACGCTATGGCTCTGGAAGCCGTGGGCGACGCGCCGGCGGCGCCGTGCCGTCGATGACAACGTGGCATCGCCGAGCTACCTCTAAGACCTGCGCTCCGGCACTACCGTGAGCCTTGTGGTCTTTAGGCACGGACGGCTTGATGGCGTGGCGCCGCCAACGTTGTGACCACAAGGCCGAGGGGCCGTCAAGCCCGGCGCACGCAACTCGACGTGCTGACGCGCCGGGTCGAAGCGACTGAAGCAGTCCTTGAAATTCAGGCCCTCAAGGCGCGCTATGGCGAGCTCGTGGACCGTCGTTTTGCCCGCGGTGGCGTCGTGGACGATGCCGATCTCACTGTCATCACCGCCGAGATCGCCGGTCTGTTCACCGAAGATGCGAGTTGGGACGGGGGTCCGGTCCTCGGCGTCGCCATAGGGCGCGACGCCATCGCGGCGCGTTTGCGCTCTCCCACCTTGACGTTCTCCCGACACCTGTTCGTGCAACCCCAGATAGAGGTCAGCGGCGACCACGCCACGGCGCGTTGGCAGCTTCTGTGTCCGTGTCGCAGTGCCGACGGTTCGTCGTTATGGATGAGTGGTTTCGAAGACGACGAATACCTCCGGGGCGAGGACCGGCGCTGGCTTCACCGCAGCATGCGCCTCACCACCGTCTTCGTCTCCCCGGTGGGGGCCGGGTGGGATCGCATCCTGGTGTAGGGCCACGCCGTCACGGCCCAGGGCTCGACCACCTCTGGCGCCATATCTCCGTCGAGCACCAGCGTCGGATGGTCCCCGACGGCTATTTTTATTCTGAAGGCAGGGTTTCCGAGGCGCGTGTGCACCAGCCCCAATATGGGTCCCGAAGCTTGGAAAATCTTGGGAAAAGGCTGCTGAGAAGGGCATCGTTGGTGGGGATCGGGCATCATTCGCCCGTTGGGTCATGAGGCGACCGCACTATGTGGTGCTGAGAACCCGCACCAGGTAGTGCTGTGGGGTCCTCTGTGACGGGGATCACCAATGTTGACGATTGTGGCTACCACTCCGTAGGTGATATTTCCTAGGTGTTAACCGCAAGACAACTTGCGTGAGCGCGCCAGGGGGAAGAGGACATCCATGGAGCAAGGTCCGGTAAGTCGAGTGCAGCACGGTTGGTCGCGCATGGCGACATCGCGACTCCGCATACCCGCCGCAGTGGCGGGAGCAGCCATGCTCATGGTTGGGAGCTACGCCCTCGTGGCGGGCGGATCGTCCCTCGCCGGGGCTCAACCGAACCCTCCGGGTGGCGCCCTCCTCGTCAACAACGGCTCCTATGCGAACCAAGGCATTCTTCCCACCGGGTGCGTAGGGGCGAGCTACACCACCATCCAAGCCGCCGTGAACGCGGCGTCGCCAGGCAACTCGATCTACGTGTGCGCCGGTACCTACTCCGGGGCCGTGTCGATCGGCACCAGCGTCGTCCTGGATGGGGCCGAGTACGGCGTCAACGCTGTGGGCCGCACCGGTGAGCCCGAAACCGTCATCGACGCCACGGGCGGGATTACCTTCACCTCGGGCGGATCGGGGTCCACCGTCAGCGGGTTCTCTCTCAGCGGCTACACGGGCAGCACCGGAGAGATCAACGCCGCCAACGTCGGAAGTGGATGGACGTTCTCGGACAACATCATCGACACGAGCAAGGGCGGCATCTACTTCAACACCAACGACGTGGCGAGCCCAGCCGCCACAACCATCTCCGACAACGAGTTCACCCAGGCCACCTCGGCCGGCGAAGGCGGCGGTGGCTATGCCGGCCAGGCCGTGGCGCTGTGGGGAAAGACAGGCAACAACGTCACCGTCTCGGGGAACGACTTCTCTGACCTGTCGGGTCCCGGGGCCGCCATCAACACCACGGGATCGGGGGCCGGGCCGGACAACAATTGCAGCGACACCAACACGGCGACCCTGAGCCAAGGGCTGGTCATCAGCTCGAACACCTGGGAGGACAACGGCGCCAATAGCACCGGCGAGAACTTCATCGCCATGTTCTGCACCGACGGCGCCCAGGTCAGCGACAACACGGCCAGCATCACCGACAACGACGACCCCAACGCTGAGACCGTCATCTACCTCGGTGGCGCCAACGACAGCGCCACGGTGAGCGGGAACCACGTCTCGGCCGCGACCGATGGCGGTGCGTACAACCAGTTCACGCTGGGGAACACCCAAGTTGCCGGTGTCGATGTCAACAGCAACTCCTACACCTCGGGTGCGCAGGGAGTCACGGTTTCGGACAACGTCGTTTCCGGATTGAACTTCGGCGTCGAGGTCCGCAACAGCCCGCCCACCAACGTGCAGATCACCGGCAACACCATTTCGGACTCGGTGACCAACGGCATCAAGATCAAGGCCACGGGTGGCGACACCATCTCGGGTAACACGGTGTCAGCCACATACGGAGCCGACGACTGCCTCGACCTGACGAGCGGCAGCGGCACCGCCGGTACCAACGACGCGTGGTCGAACGACACCGGCGTCACCAGCTCGCCCGCCGGGCTCTGCCAGGCCACCACCACCACGACCACATCGCTCTCGGGCGACAGCCAGACGGGGACGGCCATCACCGTGCCCGCCGGCTCGGCGGTGACTGACGCAGCCACGTTGAGCGGGGCCAACTCCGCTACGGCAGGCGGGACGGTGACCTACAGCGTCTACTCCGATTCGGCTTGCACCGTTTCAGCCGGCTCAGGCGGCACCGTGACCGTCACCAGCGGCAGCGTGCCCGCCTCGAGCGCCGTGACCCTGGACACCGCCGGCACCTACTACTGGGGGGCGTCGTACTCCGGTGATTCGGCCAACGCTGCTTCCACCAGCGCCTGCGGTCCTGGAGACGAGGTCGAAACCGTTGCGGTCGGATCGACAGGGCTGACCACGTCGCTGTCGGGTGACAGCCAGACCGGGACCACGATCTCGGTGCCCGTCAACACGGCGGTGACTGACGCCGCCACGTTGTCGGGGACCTACGCCGCCATTGCCGGCGGGACGGTCACCTACACCGCCTACTCCAACTCCGCCTGTACCACCTCGGTGGGCTCGGGGGGAACGGTGAGCGTTTCCAACGGCAGCGTTCCGGCCTCAGGTGCGGTCACCTTGGCGAGCCCCGGCACCTACTACTGGCAGGCGTCGTACTCGGGTGACGTGGCCAATACGTCCTCGACGAGCGCCTGTGGCATCGGGCACGAAGTGGAGAACGTCAGTCTGGACAACTCCACCACCCAGACCACCCCGAGCAGCTCGACGGGAGCGTTGGGCGGGCCCAACAGCGATGTCGCCGTGGTCCAAGGCGACGCCCACAGCGGTAGCCCGACGGGAACGGTGACCTTCTACGAATGTGGGCCCACCGGCACCGCCACGCCCTGCACGTCGCAGGCGCACCAAGTGGGGAGCCCGGTGAACCTGACCGCCGAGCCTGGCAACGCCGCCAAGGCCACGTCGGTCTCGTTCGTGGCCAACTCCACCGGCTACTGGTGCTTCGCCGGGTACTACTCCGGGAGCCCTGACTACGCGGCCAGCTCGGACACGTCAGTGGACGAGTGCTACGACGTGACCTCGGCTACCACCTCGCTGTCGACGGCACCGACGAACGCCACTATCAACCTCGGCCAATCGGACACCGACGCCGGCACGGTGACGGGCAACGCAGCCGGCGGCAGCCCCACCGGGACGATGACCTTCTACCAGTGCGGGCCGACGTCGACGCCGACAGCGTGCACATCGAAGGCCAACCAAGTAGGTGGGGTGGTGAACGTCACCGCCGGTTCGGGTAACACCGCCTCGGCGTCGTCGGCGGCCTTCACCCCGAGCGCCGTGGGCTACTGGTGTTTCGCCGGCTACTACTCGGGTGACTCCAACTACCTGGCCAGTTCCGATGCCACCGTTGACGAGTGTGTCGATGTCGCCGGCCCGCTGACCTTCATCACCACGTCGTTGCCGGCCGCCACGCAGGGACAGAGCTACTCGTTCGGCATCGTGGTCCGGGGTGGGACCCAGCCTTACCACTGGATCCTCAATGGCGGGCACCTGCCGCGCGGCATGTCCTTCAACAAGACCACGGGTGTGATCTCGGGTTCGGCCCGCCGCAGCGGTACCTTCACCTTTACCGTGCACGTGGCCGACTCCACCAGGCCGCACCACGAGCGTGTGCTTCAGCACTTCACCTTGACGGTCAACCCGTAAAGCCGAGGTTTGCTTCGGTTAACCGTGGGTCAAGGTTTGTAGTTGTACGCCGAATTCACCCCGTGATCTCCAGGACAACGGAGATCACGGGGTGTTTTTGGTGGGCGATGACTCGGGCGGCAGATCACCGGCACCAAGGCCTGCATGTGTGGCCAGGGCGGTGACGTAGCCGTGGACGTCGATGATGAGAGCGGCGTTCTTGGCGACTTGCCTGGTGAGCGTGTGAATCTCGCTGGTGAGATCGGTGTTTTCATGGATCAGGCCCACGATCTTCGCCTCAGTCGCCTCGATCTGCTGCTCTTGCAGGTCGATCTTGTCCAGTAAGGCGGTCAACGCGTTCTGGGCCCGGTTGGCGGCGGTCGCCACCAAGAACCCGATGAACAGCTCAGCGACGGTGGTGACGAGGTTGAGAGGGAAGTTGTAGCCCTGGCTCGTAAACCAGCTCGGGAGCCAGCTGCCGTCGGCCAGCCGGTGGCCTCCGAGCGCAAAGATCAATGTCCACGCCACCACGAGGACAAACCAAAAGATGATGTTGAAGGGCCGCCCCATCGCCTCGGACACCCAGTCGGCGAAACGGTCAAAGGCAGTAGGCCGCTTGACGGCATCCTTCATGGCCTGCGTGGTGGTGCTGGGCTCCGATGAGGGGGAGCTCGCCGGGGGAGAGGCGGACCGGTCGGGATCCTCAGCTGCGGCCATGGGCCATGGCCTCCTTTGGGGTGATCGGCACCCGCGATGCTAGGAGGACCAGGTAGACGGGGGCGGGATGACCGATGAAGCGCGCACCGTGGTGCGCCGGCTTACGACGGGTGCCAGCCCGCCGCCGTCAGCTGCCTTGGAGCCGAGCCGCCACGATGGCGGGCGTGAGGACCTTGTCAGGGGTGACACGGAAAAGGACGCGGCCCTCGGGTCCGATGGGATTGCCGTAGTCCGTGCCGACGTATTTCTGTGACAGGGCATCGATCTGGGCACGGGCTTCGGCGCCCCTGATCGTTTCGGTCACCTTCCCTCGGACCTCGGCCCAGTCATACGGATTGTCGGCGCTGTGAATGAGGACCGTGATGCGGGGGTCGCGGGTGAGGTTACGGGCCGCCTGACGCTGCGGTTCGGTATTGACGAGAAGGACCTCCCCGTCGGTGTCGATCCAGCGCAATTGCGCCTGCGGCTGGCCGCCGGGCATGAGCGTCACGATGGTGGCCAGGTTGGCTCCCTTGGCGAGGCGCACGACATCGTCGTCGAGAGGCATTGATCCTCCTTGTGTCGGTGGGGCGGGTCGGACGGCTTCCAAGCTAATCGTGCAGTGCCGACGTCACGACGGCACCGACCTGTTCGATCTCGAGCAAGAACCCATCGTGTCCCGATGCGGACGTGATGGCCACGACCGGTGGCGCACCGGGAAGTAGCCGGCCGAGCTCTTGTTGCAGCGCCAAGGGATAGAGGCGATCCGAATCGATCCCCGCCACCGTCACTACGGCCTCGACCTGAGCCAAGGCGCTGGCTACTCCGCCGCGCCCCCGTCCGACGTCGTGATGGTTCATGGCTTCGGAGAGGATGATGTACGAGTTGGGGTCGAACCGCTCGGCCAGCTTGTCGCCGTGGTGTTGGAGATACGACTCGACGGCATAACGCCCGCCTTTCAGTGGTTCCTCGGCGGCCTGGGGATGGCGGCCGAAGCGGTGCTGGAACTCGCCGGCGCTGCGGTAGGTCACCTGCCCGATGCCCCGGGCGATGGCCAGACCGTCGACGGGACGCGCCGCTCTGTCGTAGTAGTCGCCACCGGCGAAGGCCGGGTCGCAGCGGATGGCGCGTACCTGCAGTGCGCACAGGGCGATTTGGTCGGTGGTGGCCGCCGCCCCCACGGCCAGGACGACGGCTCGGTCCACACGCTGGGGGTACCCCACGCACCACTCCAGGACCCGCATCCCGCCCATCGACCCCCCGACCACGCCGGTCCATCGATGGATGCCGAGCTGATCGGCCAAGGCGACTTCGGCCGCCACCTGATCGCGCACCGTGATGACGGGGAACCGGGAGCCGTAGGGGGTGCCGTCGGGGGCGGGCGAGGCCGGACCGGTGGTCCCCTGGCACCCGCCCAGAACGTTGGGACAGACCACAAAGAACCGGTCGGTGTCGATCGGTGCACCGGGCCCGATCAATCCTCTCCACCAACCCGCACCGGGATGTCCCGGACCCGGTGGCCCGGCCGCGTGAGAGTCACCGGTAAGGGCGTGGAGGATGAGCACAGCGTTGCTCCGAGCCCGGTTCAGCCGTCCCCAGGTCTCGTAGGCCACGGTGACGCTGGCCAGCCATCCACCCCCCTCGACACTGACGCCTCCGCTGTCACCGAACAACTCGACGAACTGCCGGTTACCCGGATCGTCCCCGGGCCGCCACGCTCCTGACGACACTGACGGGGTCATGCTCCCTTGGCAGCGCGGAAACCGGCTTCGAGATCGGCGAGGATGTCCTCAATCGATTCGATCCCCACCGAGAGCCGAACCAAGTCGGGCGTGACCCCCGTGCTCGTCTGTTCCGCTTCGGTCAACTGCGAATGCGTCGTCGACGCCGGGTGAATGGCCAGACTCCGCACGTCGCCGACGTTGGCCAAGTGGCTGAAGAGCTCGAGGCCTTCGATGAACCTGCGTCCGGCATCGGCACCACCGGCGATCCCGAAAGCGATGATCGAACCCCCGCCGCGCGGCAGGTACCGCTTCTGACGCTCGTGCCACGGGCTCGACGCCAAGCCGGGATACGTCACCCAGTGCACTTCGTCACGTGCTTCGAGCCAGTGCGCCACCGCGATGGCGTTCTGGACGTGGCGCTCCATGCGCAGGCTGAGGGTCTCGAGGCCTTGGAGGAACAAAAATGAGTTGAGGGGGGCGATGGAGGGACCCGTGTCGCGCAGATACTGGAGGCGGGCCTTGAGGACGAAGCGAGCCGGGAACAGGGCTTCGGGGAGCTGACCGAATACCAGGCCGTGATAGCTCGGATCAGGCTCGGTGAACGAGGGGAACCGTCCGCTTCCTTCGTAGTCAAAGTTCCCACCATCGACGATCACGCCGCCGATCGACGTGCCGTGACCGCCGATGAACTTGGTAGCCGAATGGACCACGATGTCGGCGCCGTAGCGCAGGGGCTGAGCCAGGTACGGAGTGGCCAGCGTGTTGTCCACCACCAGCGGAATACCGTGCTCATGAGCCACCGTCGAGACGCCCTCGAAATCGAGCACATCGCCTTTGGGGTTACCCAGCGTCTCGGCGAAGAAGGCCTTGGTGTTGGGGCGGATGGCGCGCTGCCATGCATCGAGATCGTCGGGGTCCTCGACGAAGCTCACCTCGATGCCGAGCTTGGGCAGCGTGTAGTGAAAGAGGTTGTACGTCCCTCCATAGAGAGAGGCCGACGACACGATGTGCCCGCCGTTCTCCGCCAAGTTCAGCAACGTGATGGTCTCCGCGGCCTGTCCGCTGGCCACGGCCAGGGCGGCGACCCCACCTTCGAGGGAAGCCACCCGCTCTTCGAACACCGCCTGAGTCGGGTTCATGATCCGCGTGTAGATGTTGCCGAGCTCTTCAAGGCCGAAGAGGGCGGCGGCATGGTTGGTGTCGCGGAAGGTGAAGCTGGTGGTCTGGTAGATGGGAACAGCCCGGGCCCCTGTGGTGGGGTCGGGCACGGCACCGGCGTGGATCTGGCGGGTCTCGAATCCCCAATCCGGCATGGCGATCGCCTCCTTCGGTGGCCCCGGGCGAGGATCGCCACGGCGGGCCTGCGCTGCGCGGGCTAAATCGTGGCAAATATGATGGACTTAGTCAACATTGAAAGCGGAAAAGCAGCGCCGCGTGGCATAGGGGTGACAGCGCCTGCGGGATTGAGGTGCTCAGTGGCCCCGATTCGGGGCCGGCAACGACACGTCGAAGCGTCGCCGCCGACCCCGAACCAGAGGTCTCGCTAAAAGGCGACGATGCCTTCGCCACCGGCGGCGTCGGCCACGTTGACCGATCCGATGGCGGTGAGGGTGCCACCGGGGTTCACCGCGAAGGCGTCGACGATCCCGTTACCACCGGTTTGTACGTAGAGGAACTGCCCGCCCACCGAAGCCGATGCATCCACGGTTCCGGGGTCAGTGGTGGTGGCCGGACTCAGCAGCGTGAGCTGACCGTTGCCGGTGTTCTCTTGGTAGCCGCTCACCGAAGCACTGGCGGCGTTGGAGGCGAAGAAGTACCCCTGAGCCGGTGCCACCCAACACGTTGCCGATTCACCTGTCCCCACCGTGTCCAGCAGCGAGACGGTGCCGTCTGGGCTCAATGAGAACGTGCTCAGCGCGTTGGTGCCGGCGTCGGCGATGACGAGGTGACCAGTGGCGTCGAAGCTGATGGAGAAGGGCACCGTGCCGGCTTCGACGTTCACGACCGCAGTACGGGACAACTCGCCGAAGAACCCGACTCGAAAGACGTCGATGTCATTGCCGTTGGCCTTGGTGGTGACGATCAGCTGCGAGCCGTCGGGCGAAAAGGCAACCTGCCCCGGCGTGTGGGTGAACTGGGTGGAGTCGGTAGGAATTGTGAGCCCCAAGGCGCGATTCGACCCCGGCAGTGCCACGAGATGGCCGAAGAACGCGGCATACCCCTGCACACTTCCGCCGCCTTCGGCGTTCAGGACGTATACCAAGTTGCCGTGCACGGCCACGCTCACGGGAAAGATCCCGCCTGAGCCAATGACCTGACGCAAGTACAAGTGGTCTCCGCTGACCGAGAAGACGGACACGGTATTGCTGCCCGCGTTCACCGCGTACAGGAGGGCGTCGCGCTGGTCGTAGGCGAGGGCGCCCTGGGAGGCGGTGTGGTCCACTGCCGATCCGTTGAGGACCCCACCTCGGCCACCGGTGGCATAGGTGCCGGCCAGGGTCAGCGTTCCGTCGGCGGCGCGGCCGTAGGCGATGACCTGATTGGTCGTCGTGTTATCGCTCTGGACAAAGACGGCATGGTTGGCCCCACCCCCGAACACCGGCCCCGGTGTGAAGGCTGAAGCGCTGGCGGCGACCGGGGCGACCCAGGCCGAAAGCCCCAGGACGACGCCGGCGCCCATGGCCAGTCGAATACTTCTTTTCATGGTGGTTCCTCCGTATCGAATGATTGATTGTCACCAATACGGTCCTCAGTTGAGCCAAAGCGTTACGCGGCCATTGTCGCCCTCGGTTTCGGCGCTGTGTAACGGCGGCCGGGTGCCACAGGACTGAACGAGCATGATGATCCCCAAGCTGTCCCGCCGACCGCAACGGGGTTCGACGTCCTACGCTTCGAGCTGTGGAGATGGACGTCGAGCTACTGGGCCGGCTGCGCAGCGGCGATGAGCAGGCGTTCGTGATGCTCGTCGACCGCTACCAGCAGCCCATGTTGCGCCTGGCCCGTTCCATGGTCCCCAGCCAGGCCGTGGCCGAAGAGGTAGTCCAGGACACCTGGATGGGGGTGGTGCGAGGTATCGATCGATTTGAAGGTCGGTCCTCGCTCAAGACGTGGCTGTTTCGGATCTTGGTCAACCGGGCGCGCTCGGCGGGATCCCGTGAACCCGCGCAGCTGTCCATGGAGGACGCCGCCGGCATTGACCCGGCGCGTTTCGACGGTGACGGGCAATGGGCTGACCCCGTTGCCTCGTGGATGGACGAATCCGATGAACGATTCGATGCCGCCCTGTGGGCACCGATCCTCAAGTCGGCCATCGACGCCTTGCCTCCCCGCCAGCGTCAGATCGTGATGTTGCGAGATGTCGAAGGCCTCTCGAGTGCCGAGGCGTGCGAGGTACTGGGGATCGCTGCCGGTAATCAGCGGATCTTGCTGCATCGGGGCCGAGCTCGACTGCGACAGGTCCTTGAACCGGAGATGGGGGAGGGCTGACCGATGCTCTCGCTGCGACGGAGAGATCTCGTATGCCGGCAAGCCGTGGAGCTTGTCACCGACTATCTCGATGGCGCCCTGTCGCGTCGCGACCGACGACGACTCGAGACCCATCTGCGCGCCTGTCCTAACTGTGCCGCCTACCTCGAGCAGATCAAGATGACCGTTCGCCTGACAGGAACCATTGAGCCCGAGGACTTGTCGCCCGAGGCGCGAGCCGACCTGGCCGAGCTGTACCGGCAGTGGCGCTCGCAGTAGGCGCAGGGGGCGACGAGTCCGGACGGATCAGACGCCGGCGCTGGTGTCGTCGACGAGGTCGGGTCGGTACTGCGGATGCTCGGTCAGGTACTGCGAGGCCCGCCGCATGGACGCCTCATTCTGGCGATTGATGAATTTGTAGATGGGGCCCTCGAACCAGCGAAATGGCGCCTTGGTGATGTGGTAGCGCTCCTCGAAGCTGAAACGCGTTCGATTCGGTCCGAGGCGATCGAGTCGAATCTTGCCCGTCTGGTCGTTGCCCGGGTCGCTCGAGATCATGGTGAAGGTGTAGCCGTGCTCGGGTTCGACGTCCGTCACCAGCTCCAGAGCGGCCCCTCGACGTCCGAAGGGCATCTTGTAGATCACGCGCCGGAGCCGACCATTGTGATCGTCGTCTCCGGGCCAAAGCACGTCGACGCGCACCACCATGGGCGCATAGTCGGTCCAACGGTCGTAGTCCTGGAATAGCGCCCAGATGCGTCGGGGCGCATGGGGCATGTCGAAGCTGTATCGATGCTCGCGCATGGCCGCCTTACAGTCCTTCGCTCAGCAGGAGCTGGTTCTTGTTGTTGTCGCGAAAGAAGAACAGCAAGGGAACTTCGCCATCGCCGCCCATGATCTCGTCGTCGACGTCGACGCCCCGACTCTTCAGTTCGGCATAATCGGCTCGGGGATCTGATGAGGTGAGAGAGATGCCGGTCATACGCCCCGGCTCGTAACTGCCTTGGGGTGGGACCAGCGCTACGTTCGCTCCGCCGCCTGGCGGTCCCACCTCCACCCAGCGGCTGCCCTCCCCGAAGGGGATATCAGCGATCAGGGTAAAGCCGAGTACCTCTGTGTAGAAGGCAATGGCGTCGTCCTGGTCGATTACGGGCACCAACACCCTTCCAATCACGCTGATCTGCGTCATCGGCCCCCCTTCGTCGAGCGCGTCATTCCCCAGTATCGCAAAGGGGTCGGGCTGGTATTTCGGCCACGTTAAATCCCGCAAATGATCTTGTCTCTCAGACAAGCCCGCCTTACATTGCAGGTATGCCCGCTGGAGCAAGCTCGGCGCTGACCTCGATCGGTGAGTGCCTCCGTGCCATTCGAGAGGAGCAGGGCCTCACGCTCGAACAGGCAGCCGCGCTTTCGGGGATCTCCATGTCCCACCTGTCGCGCCTGGAATCGTCCGAGCGTCAGCCTTCGGTGGCGTCGCTTCTGGCCCTGTCCTGCGGCTTTGGCGTGCCGGTCGGGGCCCTCTTCGGCGAGAGTCAAGGGGCGACGTCTCTCATCATCTCTGAGCCCGACGAGCCCCGGCACGAGTCCAACGGCCTCTCCATCACCTCGTGCGGCGGCTACACAGGCTCGAGCGTCATCGACGCCCTGAGAGTGACGGTTCCGGCCGATCGCCCCGCCCCGCCTCCGGCCCGCCACGGCGGCGAGGAGTGGATCTACGTGCTCAGCGGAACGTTGCGACTCGAATACGACGGAGAGGTCTACACCGTCGGGCCCGGCGCCGCCGCGCACTTCAACGCCGAGCTTCCCCACCGTCTGGGAGGAGAAAATTCCACGGTGGAAGTGCTTCTGGTGGCGGCCAAGCCGGCGCGCAACCTTCATCAAATTCACTAGTTCCTCGGGAGGAACCATGACACTGACAGATGTCAAGACCTTGGAGGCCACCGGCAGCGCCTTCGAACTCGACGGCTTCATGGCCGTTCGGGCCCGGACTCGCAAAGCCGTGCACATGATCGCTGAGCAAATTGCTCCCGGTATGACCGAGGAGAAGGCCAAGGAGATCGCTCGCATGACCTTGGCGTCTCTCGGTATGCGGCGTGGCTGGCACCACATCATCGTGCGCTGTGGTGCCAATACCACCAAGGACTTCATGGAGCGTTCCGAACGCGGTGTCCTCCTCGAGGAGAACGACATCTTTTTCGTCGACATCGGACCTGTCTACGGAGATTTCGAAGGCGACGCCGGGGACACGTTTGTCTTTGGCGATGATCCGCTCCACCTAAAGGCAAAACTGGACGTCCGCGAGATCTGGGAAATGGTCCGCGCCAAGTGGCTCAATGAGAAAGTCACCGGCGTTGAGTTGTACGACTTTGCCATCAAAACCACCGAATCCTTCGGTTGGAAGTTGAATATGGATCTTTCCGGCCACCGGCTGTCGGATTATCCGCATTCGGCCCACTACGACGGCCCCTTGGCTGATGTGCGTTTCGCGCCCGCTCCCAACTTGTGGGTGCTCGAGATTGCCATCGCCCATCCCGACAAAACGTTTGGTGCCTTTTACGAAGATCTGCTGCTCGAGGACCAATCGTTTCCGCCCGGGATTCTGCCTTCGTAAACGCTTGCGCACGAAGGCCTGTTTCATCGGGTTCCTTGATGTTCCATTGACCTTTTTCTTAAGGACTGTCGCGCTTTAGCGCCTGCGCAATCGTCAAACGGCGCATGTTCTGCGCGCCCACCTACTGATGATGTGACGTTACCTAGTTGCGCGGCCTCGGTGTAACGACACGCTCTCACTCATGCGTTCTTCCGATTTATCGAGCGTTCATCGTCCCGATCTCGTTTGGAAATGGTCTGTCCTTACAGTGAGCGCAACATCACCTCCACTGTTGGTAAGGAGCAACCATGAGCACCATCGACGCAACAAAAGCTCGGGAGCCGGCCCTATCCGCAAGCCAAGGAAGCAGCCCAGGCGACGGTCATCGTCTCAAGTCCCGAGCTCTGGGCTTTCCGGCTGTGCTGGCTCAGTCGATCGGCGTCATCTCTCCCACCATGACGGCCGTATTGATCATCGCCATCTGCTTTGGCGACTCGGGCCAGGGAACGTGGCTGGCCTACGCATTCGGAACTCTGATGCTGCTGTTCGTCGTCTTGTGTCTGAACCAGTTCGCAAAGCGCTCGGCCCTACCGGGCTCCATGTATGGGTACACGGCCAAGGGACTCGGCCCGGCCGCCGGTGTCATGTCGGGCTGGTCGCTCATCTGGTGCTACCTGTTCATCGGCGTGGCCGGTTTGACAGGGTTCTCGATCTTCGCCGCCCAGGTGGTGTCGTCGATAGGAATCCACACCACCATTCCTCCGGTGATCTTCTTCTGTATCTCCGCCTCCCTGTGCTGGCTCGTGGCCTACAAGGACATCAAGATCTCGTCGCTGTTGACGCTGTTGTTCGAGGTGGCGTCAGTGGGCTGCATCGTGGCTCTGTCGTGCGTCATCCTGTTCAAGCACGGCTTCCCGGTTGACACGGCCCAGCTGAAGGTGCACGGCATGACCCTGCATGATCTCAGCCTGGCTGTCGTCATCACCGTCTTCTCTCTCGTCGGCTTTGAGAGCGCCACCACGTTGGGAGGCGAGGCCCGCAAGCCGTTGCGCAACATCCCGAGGGCGGTGATATGCAGCCTGCTGATCACCGGGGCGTTCATGGTTTTCATGAGCTATGTGGAGGTATTCGGCGCCGCCCATGCGCACGTCAATCTCGGCACTTTGGCCGCCCCTTTGACGTTTCTGTCCAAGGCGTATGGTGTCGGCTACTTCAAGGTCCCCGTTGCCATTGGCGCCATGATCAGCTTCTTCGGCTTGTCGCTGACGTGCCTCAATGCAGGATCGAGGATCATCTTCTCCATGGCGCACCACTCCGTGTTCCCCGACGAACTGGGGCGGGTGCACCCGAAGAACCGCACGCCCCACGTAGCCATCACGACCTTCATCGTCTTGATCCTGGCCGTGCCATGCGTCCTGGAGATCTTCACCAACCCGCTGACCACGTTCGGCGACGGTGGCACCTTGGCGGCGTTCGGCTTTCTGACGGCGTACTACCTGATCTCCATTGCGGCTCCGGTGTACCTCAAGAAGCGTGGCGAGTTGAAGCCGCGCCACGTGGTGGTGACCGTGATTGCTTGCGTGGCTCTGGCCGTGCCGACCATCGGCAGTTTCTTCCCGGTGCCGCCGTTCCCCGTCGACATCTTCCCGTACATCTTCCTGGCCTGGATGGCGGTCGGTGGTACGTGGCTCTTCGCACTCAGCCGTCGCCACGGGCACATCTTCAGTGAGATCGAGACGGACCTCGAATCATCGATGCAGGCCTCGGTGCGGAGCCATGACGAAGACATGGGCACGGTGATCGACTTCATTGAGCGACCCCAGCCCATTGATCGGCTTCAGGCGCCGACCTTCGAAGAGCTGGAGCTGGCGCTGACCGGCACGGGATGATCGGCTGCTAACGGTCCGGGGGATCACAAAAGCGCCGTCTTGCTGCCGGGTCGAATCCGGCAGCGGGGCGGCGCTTTCCTATGGCGGCGCGCCGCTGCCTACGAGGTCCCGAGGAGATTCCCTACCTTGTCCCCGATCTCGGCCGCGTTGATGTGAGCTGCTGCGTGGTGCACCTTGTCGGCGACGTCTGACTCCTGAATCCGTTCCACCACCTTGGCCGTGGTGGACTTCGCCGCCGCCGGTGCTGCGTCAATGGTGGCGCCCGCCTTCTTCACGAGAGCGTCGGCAACCTCCCCGGCCTTCCGCCGGCTCGCCGCCGCCCCGTCCATGACCGCCCCGCCGAGCATTCCCGTCAACGCACCAACAATGAGACCCTTCCAGGCGTTCTTCATAACCGCTGAGCTCCTTCGATCGTTCGCACGGCGCCGGCTTCCCGAGCCAGCTCACGCTGTGTCGAAGTGACCATGCCCATCGCCAGGGCATGGGAAACATGGCCCGGCCAGCCACGACGCAGGCCGCTGCGGTCGCTTTAGTCCGGTCGCAGGAGAGCCGATATCTCAGTGTTGTGAGTTCATTCGCCCTCGTTGACGGCAAAACCCTTTTCAAAGCGGGCCAACGCGTCCGCGCCACGGTCCTGGCGGTGGCCGGACTGTTGGCCGTCGTCTTGGTGGCCTACGTGACGTGGACGCTTCTGCGTCCGCACTACCAGTACTCCAAAGTCATCAATGGCTGGCTGCCCGACGCCTTGGAGCTGTTGGTTTCTGTTCTGTGCATCTCGAGAGCCCTGATTCGGGAGCGGGGCCGGGCGCTGGCCCTGGCGTTAGGCGTCGGGCTCTTTTCGTGGGCCGTTGGGGACACGCTGTCCACAGCCCAGGCCGTCGGCGGCGGGTATCCGTCCAACCCGACATGGGCAGATGTCTTTTGGCTCGGGTTCTATCCCTTCGCGTACGTCGGAGTCGTCCTCTTCATTCGCCGAGAAGTCTCGAGAATCGCCGATACAAACTGGCTCGACGGCGCTGTCGCCGCCCTGGGTGCGGCCGCGGTATGTGCCGCCTTCGCGTTCCAAGGGGTGGCGTCGCGATCGATATGGGCCACGTCCTTGGGCAAGGCGACCAACCTGGCGTATCCCATCGGGGACCTCCTGTTGTTCGCCCTCGTCGTCGGTGGCACCACCCTGCTCTCGGGCCGAACGACAGCTCCATGGCTGTTCCTGGCGGCGGCCATGGCCCTCAACGCGGTGGGAGACACCTTCAATTTGTTTCCCTCGTCTCTGGCGACGCCCCGGAATGAAGCCGCTTTCCACATGCTGGCTTGGCCCGCCGCCGGCTTGCTGGTGACAATGGCCGTGTGGCTGCCCCGTCGGGCTTCGAATGTCTTGGGCTCTGATAGGCCAACCACGTTCACGATTCCCGGCCTCGCCGCCGCCTCGGCGGCGGTCATTCTCTTCGTGGGCAGCTTGCACGATGTCAGCCGAATCGCCCTCGTCTTGGCGGCAATGACTCTGGCCACCGTCGGAGTGCGGTTGGCACGCTCGGTACGTGGGCTGCGCACTGTCACCAGGGACCGTGTTCGTCAGGCCATCACCGACGAGCTGACCGGCATGCGCAATCGCCGCTATCTCCTGCAGGTGTTGGACAGCTTCTTCGGTGATCAGACCGACCAACGGACTCCGAAGCGAAGGTTGGCGTTGCTGTTCATCGACCTCGACCACTTCAAGGCCGTCAACGACCTTTACGGCCATTCGGCCGGAGATGAGCTGCTCAAGCAGTTGGGCCCGCGACTCACCGATACGTTGCGTGATACTGAAGTTCTGGTGCGCCTGGGTGGAGATGAACTCGCCGTCCTCCTCGTCGATGCGGATACCGACGACGCCGCCAATGTGGCCAGACGCCTCATCGCCAGCCTGCAACAACCGTTCGTCCTGAGTGGAGTGCACGCCAGCATCAGCGCCAGCATCGGGATCGCCTCTGCCCCCCAAGACGCCACGGACTGCGACGAGCTGCTTCGCTGCGCGGACATTGCCATGTACAGGGCCAAGACACAGAGCTCGTCCTTCGCCGTGTATGACGTGGATCTCGACGAAGGAGGCAATCTCTGGCGGTTGG
Source organism: uncultured Acidimicrobiaceae bacterium (assembly GCA_963714125.1). GTDB lineage: Bacteria > Actinomycetota > Acidimicrobiia > Acidimicrobiales > UBA8190 > CAWCAW01. The sequence continues at coordinate 624,719 of OY970234.1, forward strand.
TCGAAGAGTTGCGCACCGCCGTGGAGGGAGGTGAGTTCGAGCTCTACTATCAGCCGCAACTCGATCTGGCTACGGGTGAGATCCCGTCTGTCGAAGCGCTGTTGCGGTGGCCGAACTCACGGCTTGGCTACGTCCCCCCTATGAAGTTCCTTCCTTTGGCCGAACAAGCCCTCCTCATGCCCGCTTTGACGAACTGGGTGCTCGACAAGGCCATGGCCCAATGTGCGCAGTGGAAGGCGGCGGGGCGCGACGTAGCGGTGGCCGTCAACGCATCGCCCACAAACATGATCGACCCCACTTTCATCGAGGTGGTGGCGCACACGTTGAATCGACACGGCCTTACGGGCGAATCGCTCATCATCGAAGTCACCGAAACGAGTGTCATTGCCAACGTCGAACGAGTGCAACACGTGATCGAGGAGCTTCGCCATCTGGGTGTGCTCGTCTCGATTGACGACTTCGGAGCGGGGTTCACGTCCATTGCCTATCTCGGTGACCTGGCCGTCGGTGAGCTCAAGCTGGACGGGACCTTCATTACCGGGCTGGGCACCGGAGCCCGGGAACGAGACCTCGCCCTGGTGCGGGCGACGGTCGACCTTGGCCACGCCATGGGCCTGAGGGTGCTGGCCGAATGCATCGAGGACAAGGCGACCCTCGATCTTCTGTCCGAGCTCGGGTGTGATCTCGGACAGGGCTACTACATCAGTCGTCCCATGCCGCCGGACAAGGTGACCTTCACGGCGAATGAATCCGTCGAAGTGCCGGTCCTGACTCGCTGAGCAGGCCTCGTTTACGAGGCGTCGAGGTCGAGGGCGTTCGTCCCGTCGTTGACGAACAAGATGCCGTCGCCTGAGGCGGTGGTGGCCAGGCCGATGAGATCGCCGGCGCCGTTGTTCACCAAAGTCTGGGTGGCAATCTGCGTGCCTGCCGGCGTGATCTCCACCGCATCGCCATTGTTGCCGTTGACGACGACGAGATCGCCGTCGGGCACCATGATGATGTCCAGGGGAGCGTCCAACGAGCCACCGGAGGAGACAATGGTGGCATCGGCGTCCACGGCGTTATGGCGTGTCCGAGCGCGGCCGATGGCCGAGACGGTGTTGGTCAGCGTATCGGTCACGTACAGCGTGCCCCGGCTCAAGGCGAGGCCCGTGGGGGCGAGCACGAGTGCCCCGTGATCGGCGCGCCACGGAAAGGCCTTGCCTACGACCGTCGTGTTCGTGACGACCGGTGGGGAGGTGGCGCTGAGCCGCAAGTTGATACGTACCACCGTGGCGTTGCCTTCGTCGGGAACGCCATCGTTGGTACCGAGGGTTCCCCCTAAGGCGTTGGCGACGAAGAGCTGAGCCGACGTTCCACTTGATATCGATGTGAGGCCCCACGGTCCATCGATGTCCTGGTTGGTGATGGTCTCGACGGCCGTGCCCTCGTCGTTCAGCACGATGAGACATCCCACGTGCTGGAGACCCGACAGGCCGCCGCCTGCGGTGGTGGGAAGGCTTCCCACCACCACCCATCCCCCTTCCACAATGGTGAGGGCGATGGTGAGTCCGATCCCTCCGGGGCACCGTTGTCCGGGGGGCAGAGCGGAGATGTCGGCAAAAACCTGGGTCGATCCTGTGGGGGTGACCTCGACGATGGAGGTGCCCGTGCCCATGACGTTGCGCCTGTCGTTGAAGTTGTCCACCAGCGCGTCGCCCGCCACCAGCCGGCCCTCAGAGGTGGGGACCACGGCCACCCCGTAGGGGTTTATGTCACCGTTGGCGGTGACCGTCGAGGCGACTTGGGTGACGCGGTGGAGCCGATGGAGAAACGATGATCGGGCTTGGGCCGACGTCGCACCGGAACTCGAACCGCACGCAGTGACGGTGAGCCCCAAGGCGACGACGACGGCAATGACACGAGGCGGACGCACCGGATCAAATCGGCAGGAGGGTCATGGCCGCCAGGCGCGCCCATCCATGACGCCGGGTCACACTCGTCTTGATAAGAATCCATCGTAGTGCTGATGTGGTGTCGACCAGGAGGTAGTGGTGACCTACCGAGTGATCCAGTGGGCGACCGGCAACGTAGGTCGCGCTGCCATCGAAGGAATCCTCCGGCATCCCGACCTTGAATTGGTCGGCTGTTGGGTGCACTCGGAGGCAAAGGACGGCCAGGACGTGGGAACCATGGTGGGCCGCAGTCCCATCGGGGTCACCGCGTCGAGAGATGCCGATGCGCTTGGCTCCTTGGACGCCGACTGCGTCGTCTACAGCCCGCTGTTCGCCGACCCCGGCGTCGTCACCAGAATTCTGGAGTCGCACAAGAACGTGGTGACACCCCTGGGCTGGTTCTACCCGCCACCTCACGAGCGAGAACAGTTCGACACGGTGTGCCGCCAGGCGGGGGTGACGCTCCATGGCACCGGCATTCACCCCGGAGGCATCACCGAACGGTTTCCCCTCATGATCTCTGCCCTCTCGGGCTCGATCACCCATGTTCGCGCTGAAGAGTTCTCCGACATCCGTACCTACGGCGCCCCCGACGTCATTCGCGACTGGATGCTGTTCGGCAAGACCCCCGAAGAGTCTCGGCAAAGCATCATGGCCGAGGCGCTGGGGGCCGGCTTTCGCCAGTCGGTGCACATGGTGGCCGACGAGCTGGGTTTCAATCTCGACGCCGAGTTGCGTACCACTCACGAAATGGCGGTGGCCACGGAGCCGATCACGTCGCCCATCGGGCCCATCGGGCCCGGTCTGGTGGCGGCCCAACGCTTCCGGTGGGAGGCCATGGTGGACGGCGATCCCGTGATAACGGCGGCGGTGAACTGGTTGATGGGCGAGGACCACTTGGACCCGCCCTGGAAATTCGGCGCCGCCGGGCCCCACTTCGAGGTGGAGATCACCGGAGATCCGAACTGCCTGCTGACCTTCAGCAAGCTCCACCCTGACTCGATCGAGGCAGGCCTGCAGAGAAACCCTGGCGTGGTGGCCACCGCTATGCATGTGGTCAACGCGGTGCCGTACGTGTGCGAGGCCGAACCGGGTTTGCTCACCTATCTCGACATGCCATTGGTGGCGGGCCGCGCCGCACCTCACCTGCAGCGGCCGGGCATGCCCTCGTGACCACGATCAAAATCGGCCGTGGGATAGGCAGCTGGTGATCCCTCGGAGTTTGGTGAGCGTGATTGACGAGGTGCCTGACGAGGTCCGTTCTGGCACGATGACGTCTCAAGGCGCCGTCTAACGCGTCTCCACTGGGGCCCAGGCCCGCCCGATGGACGAGGAGGTCGAATGGAGAAGGGGCGCCGATCCCATTCCCTGGGCCGGTTATGGCGCCGCTTGCGCCGCCGATCCCCGCTCCTCCAAGGTGCAACCGTCATCGTGGTCCTGGCTCTTATCGCTGGTGCCGCCTACATCGCCGTGAACCACTCCACGGCATCGCCAACGTCGACCTCACCCGCACATCCCCCTGATGTCACGGGAGGGTTTAGCGGTCCGACGACGCCTGTCGCGCCCGATCAGGCGAGCACGTCGAGCCGAGGCGTGACGTCGTCAGCTATCAACGTGGTTTTTCCCGTGGCCGACTTGTCCAACCTGGCGTCGGAGTTTGGCTTCGCCGGCGACCCTGAAGACGCCGAACAGGTGAAGGCCATCCATTTCTACGTCGATCAGATCAACAGCGACGGCGGAATCAACGGCCGCAAGGTCAACGCCATGATCGTTCCCTACGACCCCACCAACGAGGCCGACATGCGGGCCTTATGCAAGGAGTGGACCGAAGGCAGTCCACCGGTGTTCGCCGTGATCGACGGTCTCGGGTCATGGAGCGGTGACAATGAGCTCTGTATCACCCAAGAGGGCCACACTCCTCTCATCGGGGAGTGGACGACGGTCACCAACTGGACCACCAAAGGTTCGCCCTACCTGTGGTGGCTGGGCCCCGATCAGGCTGCCATCCTCAAGACGGTGGTGGCGTGGGCCGACTCCTCGGGCTACATCGGCGCCGGCAAGACATTGGGCATCGTGGCGGGAGACCGGGCCTCGGACCAGTTGGCGCTGGATGACTACGTCCTTCCCGACCTCCGCGCCGTCGGCATCATGCATCCGCTCGTCGAGACGATTGGGGCGAACCCCTCCGACACCGCCACCACGTCGTCCCAAGCACCGCTCATCGTGCAACGTTTCGAGGCCGCCGGTGTCAGTGCCGTGCTGCCGCTTCTTCCCGTCAATTCCTTCTTTCCTTACCTATTGGCCGAGACAGCTCAGAAGTACTACCCGCGTCTGCTCTTGTCGGATTACGAGTCGACCATCGAGATCGGGCTGGGTCTGGTGCCGGTTCCGTTCGAAGATGCCATCGACAATCAACAAGGTGTGACCGTCCAGACGCTGGGGGGCATTGACGACGATCGCCCCGAGAGTCAAGGCGGCTATGACGCCGGGGTGCGCAGCTGCTTCGACTCGTTTCGCACCAGCCCCACCTATCCGTTTCCGGCCCCTCCCGGGCATCCGGGACCATGGATCGAGGAGCAAGGGCCCATCGCCAGTTGGTGCCAAGGCATCAGGCTCTTCGCCGACGCGGCGCGCATGGCCGGACACCACCTGACTCGGCGCACGTTTGTCGAGGCTATGGCTTCTGTGTCGAACTATCCGGGCACGCTGAGCCCCATCCTCAGCTACGCGACCAACAAGTTCTACGGCCCGGTTGAGTATCGGGTGGTGCGTATCCACAACAACAGCGCCGCCGATAATCAGTGCATCAACAACTACAAGGGTGGCATCCAAGCCACCTGTTGGGTTGTTGTCCAGAACTGGGAACCCTTGGACACGAGCCCGTGACGGCGCCGTTCGTACTGGCCGGGCTGCGAGCTACTCCTCGGCCGTGGGACAAAGACGCCAACATCGCCACCCTGGAACGACTGACCCGCCAGGCCGCTCACGCCGGGGCCCAGGTCGTGGTCACGCCCGAGGGATTCGTCGAAGGCTACGTGTGGCATGACGATTTCCCCAAAGATTTCTCGCGTGAGCGCTACCTCGAGATCGGCGAAGCGGTGGACGGGCCCGTGCTGGCGCGCCTTGGTGCGCTGGCGGCCGACCTGAAGATCTATTTGGCAGTGGGCTTTGCCGAGCGGCGCGGCGAGCAGATGTTCAACTCGGTTGCGGTGCTCTCTCCCGACGGTGCGGTGGCCTCCCTCTATGCCAAGACGCATACCGCCGGTGACGACGAGTGGTTCAACAGCAAGGGGTCCGAGTTCCCGGTATTCGACACGCCCTTCGGACGCATGGGAACGCTGATCTGCATGGACCGACAGCTCCCCGAGACCTCCCGCATCCTGGCCGTCAAAGGGGCCCAGCTGATTCTGGTGCCGGCGTGGGGCATGTACGGAGCCATGAACGACGTCATGATGCGCACCCGCGCCTTCGAAAACGGCGTGTACATCTGCTTCGTGCACCCTCACCGGTGCTTGATCATCGACCCGGCTGGAACCATCGTGGCGCACGATTCTCCTGGGCCCGAGGAGATCGTCACGGCTCGTATCGCCTTGCCTGCAGGGCGGGTGGAGAGTCCCATCAATGCGCGACGCCCGGAGATCTACGGCGAGCTCCAGTAATTACTGACGGCGGGCGTGAGCGTCCAGCAACACCCCAACGGCGGCGGTCAGGCGCCGTGCCGAGGGTAAGTGCAGCGATTCGTCCGGTCCGTGGGGATTGGAGCCCGGGCCGAGAACGCCGAGAGCCAGGAGGTGCGCGTCGGGGAACTCGTCGGCTAACCACCCGAGAAATGGAATGGTGCCGCCTTCTCCCATTTGTCCCGACGGGCGTCCGAAAGCAGCCTGTGAGGCTTCGTCCAGCGCGTCGGTCAACCAGGTCGGAAAGGGCCTCGCCGCCCAACCTGCAGCGGCCATGGCCGTCGTCCACTCGACCGTCGACCCATAGGGAGGGTTCTCGGTCAGGGCGCGCCTCAGGGCCCCTTCAGCAGCATCGACATCAGCCGTGGGAGGAATGCGAACGACCAATCGGAGGCTGATGAACGGCAGGAGCACCGCCCCGGCTGTCTCACTGGGGGGAAGGCCGTTGGCACCGACGACGGCCAACGATCCACGCCACGCGGCGCGAAGCGATTGCTCGGCCGGATCGTCTGCCTCGAGTCGTAAGCCCGGCACCACCGGGAACGGTGGCGCGTCGCCCACGTTTTCTCGCACGGCCGCCGCCATGGCCTGGGCCGCGCTGGCCACCCCGGCGGGCATGTCGGCGTGGAACTCGGGCAGCAGGAGGTCACCGGTGGCAGGGTCTTCAATGCGATCGAGCAAGAGGCGCGCGATCCGGAACGACGACGGCACGATGGCACCGGCGGAGCCGCTGTGGACGCCCTGCTCGAGGACGCGCACCGTCAGCGTGCCGGCGATGCTGCCCCGCAATGAGGTCGTAAGCCACAGCCGGTCGTAGGTCGCCGCGCCTGAGTCGAGGGCCACCACCACGTCGGGTGTGCCGATGCGGTCCTGGAGGTACGCCAGGACCTGACGCAGGTGAGGGCTCCCGCTCTCCTCCGAACCTTCGGCGAGGATGACGCAACGCCCGTGCCGGCCGCCGGCGGCGCGCACCGACTCCAAGGCGATGAGCGCGGAGGGCAGCGCGTACCCGTCGTCGGCCACGCCGCGGCCGTAGAGACGGTCACCTTCGATGACCGGCGTCCACGGACCACGGCCCTCGCTCCAGCCGTCGAAAGGCGGTTGCTTGTCGTAGTGACCGTAGATAAGGACGGTGCCAATGGCGGCGTCATCCGAAGCCGGCACGTCAACGAGCACGGTGGGAGTGAGTCCCGGGAGGCGCACGACCTCGACGGTTGCACCGGGGAGATCACGAGTGGCGGCCCATCGCGCCAACAGTTCGGCGGCCCGTTCGAGGTGACCGGCCGTCTCCCACTGGGGGTCATAGGCCGGCGAAAGATCGGGGATGGTGCCGAACTCAAAGAGCAAGGGCACGACGTCTGTCTGCCAGCTCTGGGCGGCCCGCTCGACAAGGGTGGCCGGGTCCAGCACTCACCGAACCCTATCCGACGGCTGGCGAGGCCCCCGCTTCAGTCGCCGCGTCCATGCTTTCGGCGCGCACCGGAAAGATCATGTAGTGGTACACGACGTACTTGGCGATCCAAAGGATAAAGCTCATGGCGACGAAACCGCTACCCGCCACCAGGAGATGCGGGTACAAACCCTTGGGCGCCTTGCGCGCGATCTCGCCCGTGGCGATGCTCGACAGCGCGATGCATACGACCGAAGTCGACCAGTAGAGGACGATTTGGCGCGCCGTGCGGTTTCTCGGTGCCTCTCGCCAGATCCAATAGCGGCTGAGAAGAAACGACGGAACGGTCCCGGCCAGGTTCCCGACCAAGGCAGCTGCCGTGGCGTTGAGGACCCCGGTTCCGTAGAGAACAAGAAGAGTCGACTCGCTGACGGCGAGGGCAATGAGAGACGTGGCCGAGTATCGAAGTAGTCGCGCTGCGTGGGCACGGAGAGTGACCAGCACACTCCTGCCGAGCGCGCTTGGCGCCCCTGCTTCGGGCGCGGTGACGAGCGCAGGAGCTTGGGTGGTCGCTGCGATCGTGTTCAGGGTCAAATTCCCCACCTAGGGCCAAAGGGACCGTACGTCAGTCCCGCCAAGTCCGGCGCTCGCAGTCTTGTCGATCAGCCTTGGAGAATTCTGCAAGTTACCTGGGGATCATCTGAGTTTCCAAAACGAGTCCTCAAACACTGCTTGCTCGCAGCTAGCAAAGGCCCTTCAGTCGACGGCGACCTCGCGTAGGCGTCCGGACTCGACCTCGTAGATGAAGCCTCGAATGCTCTTGTGCGGGACGAACGGATTGGCCCTTATCCGTGCTGCCGTCTGCTTCACATCGTCCTCGGCCTTGGGAAAAGCTTCCAAGGCGAAGCTCGGTCGCAAACCTGTATCGGCGAGGATCTGGCCCTTCACGTCATCGTCGGTGAACGTCTCCATCCCGCAGTCGGTGTGGTGAATCAGGATGATCTCAGTCGTGCCGAGGAGACGCTGCGAGATCACCAGACTCCGCAGGGCATCATCCGAAGCCACGCCGCCGGCGTTTCGGATGACATGCGCGTCGCCTTCGTGCAGCCCCAGCGCTTTGGCCGGATCAAGGCGAGCGTCCATGCAGGCCAGTACGGCCACCTTTGCTCCCGGCGGAAGAGGCAGGTCGCCCTGGTCGAAGGTTTCTACGTAGGCGGCGTTGTTGCTGATCAGGTTGTCGGTGGCGCTCATACGGGCTCCTGCTTTCTCCTGGTGATCTCTGACGTCTCTCAGATGGTCGGCGCGTGCCAGCGTCGGTGCCCGACCGACTGTATCCCTATAAATCCGATGTACCAAGTCGGGATTAGTGCGAGCGTGGTCGGCCACGTCGAGCATGAAGGCCTCAGCTGCTACGGCTCGCCTTCGACCAAGACGTGAAGGAGATGACCGACCTCAGACCTGACCCGCTCCAAGTGAATGGTGCGCCCGTACACCGTAGCCAGGGCCAGGATTGCCGATGCCAGGAGAAGGGCGCCGGCGATGTTGAGCGAGAGGTTGAGACCGTGTCCGAACGCGCCGTAGGCAGCCGAGATCACCTCGTTGACGATATGGGCGATGGCGTGATTCTTGGCGGAGACGGCCTGGGCCTCTCCTTTGTACGTCCCCGTCGTGACCGCCGATACGACCAGGGATTGGTAGCTCTTGGGGATTCCGATGGCCGTCAGTCGCCGCACCAGGTTGACGGTCAACTGGCCGTTGACGATCGAGCCCAAGACGGCCACGCCTACGACTGCGCCGAGCTCACGAAACGTGTTGGTGTTGGAGGCGGCCATGCCGGAGTGCTCGGCCGGCACTGAGCCCAGGGCCGCAGAGGTGACAGGGACCAGAGCGATGCCCACGCCGACCCCGGCGATGAACATCGTCCATCCGATCTGACCGATCCCCGCCTGGGGGGTGATCTCGACGTTGGTCAGGATGATGCCCACTCCGGCCAGCGCACATCCGGTCGCCATGGGGATACGTGGACCCCATGCCGCCACCCATCGTCCGCACAACAAGGCGGCGGCCACCATTCCTATGGCCAAGGGAACGAAGTTGAGCGCAAGGCGCAACGGTGAGTCGGACGCCACCACCTGCAGGTAGAGCGCCACCATGAAGAAGATGGCGAAGGTGCCGAAATACACGGTAAAGGCGATGATGCTGGAGCCGGCGAAGGCGGGTCGCTTGAAGTAGCGCACGTTGAGAACCGGGTTCTTGGCGCGCAGCTCGGCGAAGACGAAAAGGATTGTCGCTAACAGCGCCGAGAGAAACAGCAGATCGATCCACCACGTCCGATAGCCCTCGGACTCACCCAGGATGATGGCAAACGTCAGGGATCCGAGAGCGAGAGCGCCAATGAGGAAACCCGGTATATCGAAGCGAGCGTCCACCGGGTCAGAGCTCTCGGGCAGCACCAGGGCTGCCGCCACGAATGTGATGATCCCGAAGAACACGTTGAACCAGAAGATGGCCCGCCACGACCAGCCGAAGACGAGAAGACCGCCGATGAGTGGTCCAAGGGCCAGCCCGAGACTGGAAACTGCCGCCCATATCCCCAGCGACTTGGCCCGTTGGGAGCGTTCGGGATACAGGTGCCGAATCATGGAGAGGGTCCCCGGCTCCGAGGCGGCGGCACCGATCCCCATGATCACCCGCCCGGCAATCAATATGTCCGTACTGGCCGCCAGAGCGGCCACCACTGAGCCCGCGCAGAAGACGGCCACACCGGCGAGCATGACCTTCTTGCGACCGAAGAGGTCACCGATGGTCCCGAAGCTGAGCATCAAGCCGGCGAACGTCAAGGCGTAGCCGTTCACTACCCACTGCAGCTGGCTTACCGACGCATGAAGGGTGCTCTGTACGTTGGCGAGGACGACCGTGACGATGGTGTTGTCGAGGAACGTAAGGAAGAGAACGAAGAGGATGATGGCCAGAGCCAACGACCGGCGTCGGGGCACCGCCGTCGTCACGTAGTGGCCCCGAACACACACAACATCGTCATAGCGCCGCCACCTCGTCGACTTCGCTCGAATCGACCCCGTTGTCGGCAGATGCCGCGTCAACCAAGACCGCCAACCGACTGCGACAGGGTAGCGCGCCGCGATGGCATGGCCGTCGGACCATTAGTGCCGATTCGTGATCCTCGTGAGGTGCGCCGACCCTGCGCTTTCAGCGCCGCACGCCGAGGTTCACTGCGGTTGAGTCTGTGGCCGAGGACGAAGATTCCGGGCAACCTCCGCGCCAGGGACCGCGGCAGCGATTCTCCGGCCGTCCGGTCGTTCATGTTCGGCGGTCGGGCATATTCGGCGGTCGGGCGTAGTGAACCCGATGCGCACTTGCCGCGCCTTCGGGTAGGTAGTTCCCGAAAGCCTGCACAAGGCGCACACGTGCCTCATGCGTGTTTGGGTGCTCGCCCTTGTGGGGAGATTAAGCCTCACATTGAACGTGGTGCTTTGCGATAGGAGCTCGCGGTGGGACTCATACTCGTTGTTCTTTTGTTGGCGTTGTTATTCGGTGCTTTCGGTTTCGCCGTGCATGTCCTGTGGATCATCGCCATCGTGATCTTTGCCGGATGGCTCCTTGGCTTTGGTTTGGCGCGCCGCGAAACAGCAGGCGGGCGGGGCGCTCGTTGGTATCGCTGGTAGTCACCTGAGTATGAGCGCAGGGTGCTTGGACTGGGTTCGTTAGAGGTTCTGCCGGAGCAACGCCGCAGGACAAGGAAGGAGAACGAAAATGCCGGGTATCGGAATCAGCATATTCCTGTTGGCTGTAGGTGCCGTCTTGGACTTTGCCGTCACGGCGAACCCAAATCAACATGGGGTGAACATCAACACCGTCGGCGTGATCCTCATGATCGTCGGCGCCTTTGGTTTGGTGATTTCCATCGTGTTCATGAGCTTCGGCTCCACGTGGTCTGGCCCTCACCGTCGGCGCACCATGGTTGACGATGGCCACGGCAATTTCGTCCGAAGTGAAGAACAATACCAATAGGAGCGAGGCGATGGTCCGTGATCGTGAGCACCCGTCAGTCGCACAAGCCGGAGTCTCGTCATGACTGACGAACCGCCGATTTTGAGCGCGGCCGATTACACGAAGATCGGCCAGCACCTTAGGGCGATGGCTGAAGCGTGGAGGGCCCAAGGAATCGCCGTGGGTGAAGAAAGGGTCGCCCAATGGCGGACCTATCGGGAGCACGAAGCGGCCGTGAACGAGATCCTGGGTCGGACCACGGAGTTGTAGCCCACGAGCTGTCTGGGACCAGTCGCTACAATCGTCGAGTGCACGTGGGCAGAGAGCGCGGTCGATGAAATGGCCCGGGCCGCTCGCCGTGGGGGTGCTTGTTGTTTCGTGCGCCAGCGCGTGTGGATCAACGACAACCGGAACGCCCTCCGACGCGCTCCGCATTTCCGCTGCGACCGATCATGCGTGCGTGGTTGGGGCCGATCCGAAGCCGGTGGTCGACTGGTCGCAGCTCCATAACCCTTTGTTGAGCTACGCGGATGCCGCCGTCAAAGACCAGGCGCTCATCTGGGCCATGGGAAGCTGGCATCTCCTATTCAGCTACGTCACCAATAACACGGTTATCCCCGGCGACGAACACTGGGACATCGCCACCGCCGAGAGCACTGACTTCGTTCACTGGAGCGCCCCGGCGCCCTGGACCGAGCAACCGGGCGGCATGGCATCGCCGGACGTGGTCCGTGCCCCCTCCGGCGAATTCGTCTCGACCTATGACTCGCCGCCCGGTGAAACCGGCCCCATCCAGGCCAAGCTCTACTTCCGGACTTCATCCGATTTGGTGCACTGGTCCGGCCCACAGCCGCTTGCTCCCGCTCTGTATCCTTCCGCCGGCGTTCGGATGATCGACCCGGCCCTGGCCTTCACGGGCAACGGGCTCATTCTCGCCTACAAGGTAGGAACGACCTCACAGACCCAGGCGTTCGAGATTGCCTGGTCGAAGAACGGGTCTTTGCAGGGTCCTTGGGTGGTGATCGGCCGCCCGACCATTCGCGTCTACGGGGATACCTTCGAGAATTACGAAATTGGTCTCGATCGATGGTCTGTGGCATCTGGTGGCTACGTCGAACACGTTCGATCAGCCTTGGATTTTCACGCTCGACGGAAAGCCGACCAACCCGGAGAGCTGGCTGCGCTGGGATGACGGACGTGAGCTCCAAGTCCCAAGCCAGGCGTGGGACACGGGATCAGGAATCTCCAGCGTGAGTTTCGAACACGCCAACTCGGCCTACATCTGTCAAGACTCTGTCAACGGCTACACCTACCTCACCTATGCGGGAAGCAGGGAGCTGACCCAAATTCGGCGGGTGGGGGCACGCCGAGATTGGTGTGGTTCGGAGTCGTGACCTGGTGCACTGGTCGGCGCCACCCGATTAGCTCGCCCTGCCCGGTGAGAGGGTGCCAACTTCGGGCGCCACGCAGATGGATCAGCCCACTGGCGCCAATTTGATGACGGCGAAAGCAGCACCTTCAGGATCGGCGAGCACCGAGAAACGACCGGGAGGAATGTCGGTTGGCGGGAGCAGGACCGTGGCTCCGAGCTCGCCGGCCTTTGCCACCGTGGCGTCGGTGTCGTCGGTGGCGAAGTAGACGAGCCAGTGGGCCGGCACTTCGGCGGGAACCATGTCGGGCATGGTCAACATCCCGGCCACGGCATTCTCGCCGAGTCTCCATTCGGTGTACTGCATGTCCCCCATGTCGAGGTCGTTCGGTGTCCAGCCAAATACCTGCGTGTAGAAGGCCTTGGCGGCGGGCACATCACGAGTGTTGAGCTCGTTCCAAGCGAAGGCTCCTGGCTCGTTGGCGAGTTCGGATCCGATGAACGACTTCGCCTGCCAAATACCGATGGCGGCGCCGGTCGGGTCGGCGAAGATGGCCATGCGGCCGATGTCCGACACGTCCATGGGTTCGAGAAACACGGTGGCCCCGGCTTTTTTGGCAAGGTCCACGGTTGCATCGGCGTCCTCGACAGAAATGTACGTGACCCACACGCTCGGCTGAGCTTCCCCCATGACGGCCATGTTGCCGGCGACAGTTTTGCCGCCCTTGCGCAGCAGGTTGTAGTGACCCATGTCCTCGCCTTGGTCCTCGGCTTCCCACCCGAAGAGGCTGGTATAAAACGCGTTGGACGCGGCCACATCCTTGGTGCCGTGGTCGACCCACGACGGAGTTCCTGCGGCGTACGACGTGAACTCGGGCATCGTGTACCTCCTAGTACCTGAACCTGCTGTCGGGTGGCAGCGTAGCCACGTCGGGGCCGACCTGCGGACGCCGGTGCCGTTCGGGGTTCAGACCAGGCAACGAGTGGGGATGGTTTTCTCTCGAGCCGTGGAGCCCTGTCGCGTGATCTCGTACGCGAAAGCTCCTGGTTTCTCGGCGATGGCATCGTGGAGCTCGGTGCCCCGGTAGATGAGACCGGCGCCGTTGTCCGTTGCGTAGCCGTCGGGCAGGGTGCCGTCGGCGATGAGCCGATGGATCAGAGGACGCCGCTGCGCTTCGGCGTCGTGATGCGGGCTGTTGCTGTAAGGCAGGAAGCCCAGCGCATCGGTGATCGGCTGGAGGGGCAGGCCGAAAGAGTCCGTCGTACCCCCGATGTGCCAGCACAGCGAGCCGGCGGACACTCCCATCAGTACCGTTCCAGCCTGCCAGAGCGACCGCAAGATGGTGTCGAGCCCATGGAGCCGCCATAGGGCCAGAAGGTTGGCGGTACTCCCCCCACTGACCCAGATGATGTCTTGCCGAGACAGGTGGTCCTGCACGTCCTCGACGTTGGGCATGGGAAACAGGTTCAGGTGAGAGACCACCATGTCGAGTTTGGAAAAAGCGTGGTGTATGGCAGCGAGCCAACTCGGGTTGTCACCAACGGCGGTGGCAATGATGCACAGGCGGGGGTGAGCTCCTGCTCCCGACAGCTCAGCCGCGAGGGAGTACGCGGGCCCGGGCCGGAGATTCCACGGGTCAGACCCGTCGGGTTGGAAGCCGATGCTGGTGGCGATGATCGTTGGTTGCGACGCGGACATCGATTTACGGCGCGCCTAGCGCTCCTGCGTCCTCACCACGACACCTTGCCGATGGCGCGCATCCACTGCGCCGTCTGCCGCAGTCCTTCGTCGAGGCCCACGGGGTCGTACCCGAGCCGCTTGTAGGTTTTGGATTCGTGCAGCTGGCGCCGGACGGTGCGATGGGCGGCCAGCTTGAAGGCGATGGCCACCAGGGTCGGACCGAACACCTCCGCCAACGCGGGGTCATCTGAGGGCGCCACGTCTACGACGCGGTGATCCAGGCCACTGAGCTCGCAGATCCGGTTACATGCTTCGGCCGTGCTCACCTCGTCCTCGGGCCGTCCGTCGAGCATGTAACGCTCACCGGCTACGCCCCGGTCGAGCGCGAGGATGCAGCCCCGGGCCACGTCGTCGGCGAACACCCAACTGATGGGAAAGGTGAGGTATTGCGTGATCCGGCCCCGCAGAGCGGACAGCAGCACACGGTTGAAGCTCGTGATCCCGAGGGCGTTGCTCGCCACCGGGGATGGCCCGTAGATGGCGCCAGGGTGGGTGGTCACCACGTCGGCGCCTGCCGCCGCCCGGGCCATGGCGTCTTTGAAGGCGGCCAACTTGGTGACGGTATAAGGATCGGAGCTCGGCTCCGCTAGCAACGGCGCGTCTTCGCGCTCGTGGCCGCCTTTGGTGTCGAAGAACGTGCTCGTGCTCACCGCCACCACGCGCCGTAGTCCCAACGTTTCGGCGGCGTCCAGGACATTCGCCGTGCCGCGGATGTTCACGGCCTCGAAGTCGGGCAGGTGCTGGCTGGCGCCACCCAACAGCGCCGCGCAGTGGATGACGGCATCGGTGTTGGTGGCGGCACGCCGCACGTCGGCGCTGTTGGTCACATCGCCGGTGATGATTTCAACCCCCATGGCCTCCAGCGGCCCGGTGTCAGCGGCGGCGCGAGCCAAGGCGCGGACATGGTCGCCGCGCTGCACCAGCTGCCGGCAGACGTTGGCCCCGGCCAGGCCGGTGGCCCCCGTGACGAGGATGGCCTCGCTCATGACGACGTCTGTGTCACGGCATCCGGGTACGCGGCGTCGACCTGGTCGGGGGCGTAGGCAATGGCGGGTTGGCCCGTGCCGTACACGTCGAGGGTGTGGATGAAACGGTGGAGACCCATGGTGCTGGCACAGGTGAAGCCGAGCTCCACGATCTGGGCGGCCGTGAATACCTCACCAAGCTCGCGGTAGGTCTCGTCATCGATGGCGTGATGGTCGGCCGACAGGAGGTCGAGGAAGTTGACGGCCAACCGCTCCTGCTCGGTGAGCTGTCCCGCGCCCGGTGCCACCAGGCAAGCCACGTCCTCGTCGGTGATCGAGTCGTGTTTGCGCGACTGCATGCAGGGCTGGCACTCGCCCAGCTGAGCACTGCGGATGCGGATGAGCTCCACAATGCGGGGGCCGAGCAGGCTTTGCTTGCCCATCACGTGCCGGGCGGCATTGGTCATGAGGAGTTGAGCCGACTTGTAGGCGAAGATCTGCAAGGGCACCGGCGTGGCGTAGGTGCCGTCGGCCACCCCTTCTTCGATGATGCGACGGGCGTCCTCGCCGAGCTCGTCCATGGGGATGGGCTCTATCCTGGGCATGCGTACCTACTCTCAGAAGGCGCAGCGGACCTGGCGTCGCTGCCCGCGAAAACTATAGGCAGGTGTCGTGTCCTTAGAGCCCTCGTCCATACTGCTGACCGATCGGGTCGCTGTGGTGACCGGTGGCGGCGCTGGAATTGGCCGCGGTATTGCCCGCGGGCTGGCCGCCTTTGGGGCCCGGGTGGCGGTGTGGGAGCGCAACGCCGACACGGCAGCCTCGGCGGGCACGGAGATCGGAGGTCTGGGCCTCACCGTGGACGTGCGCGACGGGGCGGAGGTGGATGAGGCCCTGGCTCGCACCACCGAGGGGCTCGGCCCCGTGAGCATCCTGGTGAACAACGCCGGCGGGGTCTTCGCCGCACCACTGCTCGACACGTCGGACAACGGCTTCGACGCGCTCTACCGGGCCAATCTGCGCCACGTCATGATCTGCACCCAGCGCGTGGCCCGTCAGATGGTGGAACGAGGCAGTAGCGGGAGCATCATCAGCGTCACCTCCATCGAGGGCGTGCGGGCCGCTCCGGGCTACGCCTCCTACGCCGCTGCGAAAGCGGGCGTCATCAATTTCACCAAAACTGCCGCGCTCGAGTTGGCTCCCCACGGCATCCGCGTCAACGCGCTGGCCCCGGACATCACCATGACTGAGGGGATGGCGGCGGTTGCTCCTGCGGGGGCCGAGGCCAGCTTTGGTCTGACCGTGCCCATGGGGCGCGCCGGTCATGTGGACGAGATGGCAGCGGCGGCGGTGTTCCTCGCCAGTGACCTCGCCAGCTATGTGACGGGGCAGACAATCCACGTCGACGGCGGGACCCATGCCGCCGGTGGCTGGTACCACCACCCAAGCACCGGTGCCTATGTGCTGGGTCCCGCCATCTGAGACTCGTCGACTGAATGGGCGGTGGTCAGCCCTGTCGTCCGCCGGTGCCCAAGTGAGCCGACATGCCGCCGTCAATGGCAATCATCTGCCCCGTGATGTAGCGCGATTCATCCGAGGCCAGGAACACGACGAGGTCGGCTACGTCCGAAGGTTCTCCGACGTACGGCGTCAGCGTGGCTCGGCCCAGGTGCTCGACCATGGTGGCGCTCAGATGGGCACGTACCGCATCGGTGATGACGAGTCCGGGAACGATGGTGTTGGCCCGGATGCCTTCCTTGCCGTGGGCGGTGGCCACGTACATGGTCAGCGCGTTGACACCTGCCTTGGACACGCCGTAGGCCGTGCGGGTGCTGTCGCCTTTGAGCGATGCCCCCGACGACATGTTGACGATCGACCCCCCGCCCGTCGCCACCATGGCGGGTACGGCGTGCTTGCACATCAGCATCTGACTACCCAGATTGACGGCGATGGTGCGGTCCCACACGTCGACGTCGAGTTCGGTCACCTGGGTATCGCGTGCGAGGAAGTCGGAATCGGTGAGTGCGGCGTTGTTGTGGACTATATCCAGACGTCCGTAACGCTCGAGGGCGCTTCGAACCGAGCCTTGCGCTCCCCGTTCCTCCGACACGTCGGCGACAAAGGTGGACGCCGTGCCACCGGCGGCCTCGACCGTTCGCGTGACCGCCTCGGCGCGGTCACCATCTATGTCAACGACGAGGACGGCAGCACCCTGGCGCGCCAGCGCAGCCACCGTTGCGCCGCCGATCCCGCCTCCGGCACCGGTGACGATGGCCACCTTGGCGCGCACGCGCCCGCTCGCCACCGAATCCCCTTCGGGCATGCAGAGAAGTGTAGGTGGCCGCGAGGTCAAGCTTTATTGTTCATTACTTGAGGAGGGCGAAATGGGCGCCCGGTGTGAACGTGCTACCCTCTCCTTAACACCGGTTGAATCACGCGAACCGAATGTTGTTGCTGGTCACCTCCCGACGTACTTGGCAGGTTCTCCTGCAAGTATCGAGCGTGGAGAGATGAGGCAACAGACATGGCCGATGGCACTGTCAAATGGTTTAATTCTGCAAAAGGCTACGGTTTCATCACCCCAGACGATGGAAGTGCAGATGTTTTTGCTCACTTCTCGTCTGTCGAAGGGTCGGGATATCGCGAGCTGATCGAAGGGCAGAAAGTGTCCTTTCAATCCGAACAAGGGCCCAAAGGTCCGCAGGCAAAAAGCGTTCGGGCGCTCTGACGATTACTGCCCAACGTGGGGACATCACAGTCCCCACGTTGGGCATGAGTTCTTCGGTTGCAGAGACTGGTTCCCCTCCAGCGCCGCGCATAACAACGGCGAGAGTCCTGACGGCTCTGCTCGTGTGTGGGCCGCCTATCGGCCTCGTCGGGCTATTGCTGCTCGGGGGTGATCACCACATCAGTGTCGGTGACATCGTGCTGTCAGTTGCTCTGTATCTGTTCACCGGGTTCGGGGTCACTGTCGGATTCCATCGCCTCTTCGCGCATCGCAGCTTCAAGGCCAACGGGGCTCTGAAGGTGGTTCTCGCCGTGGCGGGGTCGATGTCACTTGAGGGATCTATTGTGAGTTGGGTTGCTACGCATCGGCGGCACCATGTGTTCAGCGACCAGCCCGGTGACCCACACTCGCCGTCGCGCTACGGCTCCGGATTTACAGGCACGTTCCGTGGGTTCTGGTGGGCTCATGTTGGTTGGCTATTTGCGGCAAATCCCACCGATGAGCGTCGATTTGCGCCGGACCTTTTGCGGGACCGGAGCCTCGTCGTCATCAACAGGCTCTTTCCCGAGCTGGCCATCGGCTCCCTGGCGATACCGTTCGCACTCGGTTGGATCATCTCGGGAACATTCGTGGGGGCCATCTACGCCCTGTTTTGGGCGGGCCTGGTTCGCATGGCCCTCTTGCATCACGTCACCTGGAGTATCAATTCCATTTGTCACCTCTGGGGCAAGAGGCCTTTCGCCACCAACGACTTCAGTGGCAACGTCGCACCCCTGGCCCTCGTGTCTTTCGGAGAGAGCTGGCACAACTTCCATCACAGCGCCCCATCCTCAGCACGACACGGCGTACTTTCGCATCAGGTCGATCCCGCCGCGGGCTTGATTCGTCTTTTCGAAATGGCCGGATGGGCCACCAAGGTCCGCTGGCCGAGCTCGGCTCAGATCGCCGCCATGGAGCAGGCCAACTCCGACCGGCTGACTTCGGCCTCGACTCGATGACCACGCGCCATGAGGCGCATTGGATCATCGACGTCGTTCAACACAGGGAATGAGGGCCACGGCATCGCATGTGCTTTTCCCCGGAGGGCGATTTGGTGGGTGGCCTCGTTGTCACCGCCATCGGAGTTGATGCCTGTCGCCATTTGCGCGGTCGTAACAATCAGCTGCTCCTGGCGACCATGCCCCTTATCCTCGGTGCCCACCAAATAGACGAATCGCTCGTTTGGTGGAGCCTCCAGGGCCATGTTCCGCATCTGGCCGGACGTATCGCCATGTGGATCTACCTGATTATTGCCTTTGTGATCGTTCCCATCCTGGTGCCGGTCTCCATCTTGAGGCTCGAACCCTCGGGCCCCCGACGATGGCGCATTGTGCCTTTTGTCGTGTTGGGCATTGGTGTTGCCGTTGACCTTTTGGTGACGATGCTGCGTGGTCCAGTGACGGTTAAGTTGGGCTCGTATCACCTCGCCTACAGCATCGGGCTCCGGCACGGGCTGTGGGTCATCGGTCTGTACGTCGTGGCCACATGTGGCTCGTTGTTGATGTCGGGGTACCGACACATTGTGATCTTCGGCTTGGCGAACCTGGTTGTGGTGGTCATACTGGCCCGGCTGACTGCTGATGGGTTCGCTTCGTTATGGTGTTTCTACGCGGCCCTGGCGAGTGGGGCCATCTCGTTGCATTTGCGCCTCGCCAAGGCGCACCGTGCCCATCCGTACGCGCTGAGCTGAGCGACTCCTACTCGGGCTTGCCTTGCTCGATCCATTGTTCGAACACCCCGACCTGTTCCGGGGGCCACGCGCCATCACACGGCATGGAACCGTTCTTCAGATGCTCGGCGATGGCGACAGCGTGAGCCTGAACATCGGCGTAAGACCACAGATCAAAGGCGCCGCGCATCGAATCCCGATCCTTTTCTCGGAACAAGGGTTTGATATCGGCGTCGAAGCTGATTCCCGCAGCTGGCATGGGCTCGTCCTTTCGTTGCGGTGGTGCGATCGACGAGTGCCGTGTTAGCACGGGTCGAGCCCGGCCGCCCAAGAAGCCTCGTTGAGGACAACGAACAGGGTGACCGAAGCGCCAACGCGGCCAGCCGATCTGAAAAGACCCTGCTGACAGGCTCACACAAAGGTGAGAACGTCCAGGTCGGAGGTGCGTTAACGAATCGCCCCGTTTGTGAACGCGGAACGAGCTTCCCACGACTTGGGATCTTCGGTCAGTCGCGCCACCGAGCGCGGAAAGTGGCCAAGAACGACGTCTTCAAGGGTCACCCGCTCCAACACGCTCCGCAGGCTGGCGCGCAGGGCGACCCAGACGTCTTGGAGATGGGTGGCGGCTCCTTCGTAACTCGTGTTCTCGGGACGAAGCCCGCGTACGGCGGCAAGCGGACCATCAAGGGCGCGGATGACATCGGCCACAGTGATGGAGGCGGGAGGATGGGCCAGGCGATAGCCGCCCAGAGCGCCACGCTGACTGACGATGATGTCTGCTCGTCGAAGGTCGTTAAGGATGGAACTGAGGAACTTGGTAGGCAGACCTTGGGCCTTCGCTAGAGATTCGGCTGTGGCCGGTTCACCGAGTTCCGCCAACGTGAGTACAGCCCGCATTCCATAGTCGACCTTGGCTGGAATGTGCACGATGCAACCCGCCGAGTCACACGAGGTCCGCGCAGGGCGGCCCTGAGACAATGGCGTTACCCGGGGATTCTTCCGGCACGAGGTGGGTGGCCCACATAAAGGCCACTATAACTATGGAATTACTAATATTCCAGTCCGATCTTGAGGGACCGCTCTTGGCCGGCAGCGGTTGCTGGGATATATATGTCCATAGCGACGAGGTCAGCTCCTCCGATACACTACTTTTTCACTAGGGTTACTCCAGTCGGGGGCATTTCTTATGAGCGGCGGATCGTTGGTAAAGCGACTAGCGGTAGCCGCGCTTGCTAGTGGCGCGCTGCTTTGCATGGCCGGGTTGACGTCGGCCAGCGCCTCGCCTTCAGACACCCGCCTCTTTGTCTATACGGGCACGGTACAAACCTGGGCCATCCCGTCTGGTGCCACGCAACTCGTGGTCAGCAGTTTCGGAGCCTCCGGAACGGCCGGCACATATTCATCATCTCTCTGTCGGCGCTATAGCGGCGGCCCTTGCCCGGGGGCTGCACCCGGCGGCCAAGGTGCCGAAATCTCAACCACCATCGCGGTGGGGAGCGGGACCAGCTTCCGACCCGGCGACACGCTTCAGATATGGGCCGGGGCCGAGGGAGGAGTGGCCCAGCTCGACGACTTCGCCGGGGGAGTAGGAGCGACAGATGGGTATGGCGACGGCGGTCATGGCGGCCAGGGTGGCGGTGGTTCGGCTGTATTCGACGAAAGTGCGAACGACGGCAAAGGACGCTGGATAAATGTGGCGGGTGGCGGAGGCGGCGGCAGCGGCGGAGGCGGAGGATATGCCGGGGGACTGTGGGGGGCGCGATTCAACCCCTGCGCGGCCGTGATCCTTACTCGAACGAGTGGTGGCGATGCCTACAACAACTCCGACGGCGGCGGTGGTGGCGGTGGATGTCGAGGCGGTTCAGGAGGTCCCTCCGAGGACCGGCCCAGTTGGGGTGGTGGGTTTTTCAGCACGACGCATCCGGTTTTCGGATCGGCTCCGCCGGGAGACGGATGCGTCAAGGTCACCTGGACATCAGGTCCTCCCCCGCCCGTCGATTTGCCTGAAGTCCCCTATGCCCTTGGACTTCCGATTCTGGGACTCGGCGCCTTGGGCGGCTTGGTTTGGTATCGACGGCGCCGAATGACGGTGCCTGTCTAAATCGATCGAGGTACGTCGAGGCAACCCCGCATGCGGTTGCTTATGTAGTTGCTTATGTACCTGCATCAATGACAACCCGCTCGCATGTCGCGCCGATCTTGATGGCGCGCTTCGCCTTCGCATCGCGTACATCTCTCCTGATGAGCAACGAGACGGCGCAAACACTTTCCTCAATTTTTGTTCTTGCGTCGATAATCACCGTGTGCGTAATGTTGATCAACCCACTCAGGGTTATGGATTTAATAGGGAACTCGGGACAGGTGCCTGGTGCATCGGAGGAGACACCATCAATGATTGCTCTATCTAAAAGGCGCAGGTACAACAGGATTGCGGCGGTCCTGGCCCTGTCGGGCAGCACGCTGGGCCTCTCCGTGTTGGTCGGCCTGGTCGGTGGGGCTGCCCCCGCTGGGGCTGACCCGGCTTCGACCACGGCCGTTGTTGGCGTGGGCGCCGATGTGACCCAGGACCTTTTCTCTGCTTTGGGTGGCTCCTCGCCAGCCCCGGGACTTGGAGCGACGTCGGGAAGCTTCGACGAGACCTCGTACTACACCCCTCTCGAGAGCAACCAGGCGACGGGCAACCAGACCATCCAGTCCTATGACGCCAACGCCCCGGGCGAGCTGACCACCCAGGCCAGCGCCATCATCACCACCTACGGTGGCCCGGCGTTCGACCGCCCCGACAGTTCGACCAACGGGATCAAGGCCCTCGAAGACGAGGTCACCGGCACGGCTTGGGAGCAGACCGGCGAGTCCTACACGGGCGCGGCGGTGAGCCTTACCGGTCAGATCCAGTTCGCCCGTTCGGCTCGTCTTCCGAAGACCGACACCAGCGGCTATCTCACCTTCATCCCCTACGGTCGTGACGGGCTCGGAGTCCTCTACTACGACCACGGCGACGCCGCCATCTCGGGCGCAGCGCTGACCTCGGCGTTCCTCCAGTCCCTCTACTCGCCCTCGGGTAACGGGACCGCCACGCTCAACGGCGACACCGTCCAAGGGTGCCTCACCATTACGGGATCGACCCCACGGTCGAACCTGGAGGCGGCGCTGGGCATTTCGGACTCGACCACCCTGGGCTACTCGGGCTGCCGGCAGATCACCCAGAACAGCGGCAACGCCTTCTACCAGTACGCCAGCACGCTGGGTGCGAACACCGACGCCGTCATCCCGATCTCTGTCGGGAGTTGGATCGGCCAAGCCAACGGCGTGGGCGTGGACCGCAGCAACGACGTGCGGGGTGTGAGCGGCTATGGCCTCGCATCGATCACCGATGGCTCTACGGCCCTGGGATCACCCACCACAGGGTCGGGCAGCAGCCTTGCTCCCAACACCACGTACTACCAAGACCAAGACGGCACGACCGGTGGCGGCCCCTGGGGCTATGACATCTACACCGTGGTGCCCACCTCGGACTTGAGCGGTGCGGCGCGCAACACAGTGATCATCAGCCTCTTTGATGGAGCGAGCTCCTCGCTGTGCTCGACCGCGTCTCAGACGAGAGTGAACCTCTTCGGCTTCGACAGCCTCGTGTCCAACGAGACCGGGTATCCGTGCGGCAACACCAGCACCCAGGGCGACTCGTAGTCCGCCCCAGCCGCAGACCGTTCCAATAGCACTCACAACAAGAAAGGCAGTGACGTGACGCGCTCCTCACGATTGGCGAGGCGGGTTTTGCAAGTGGTGGTGGCCGGATCCCTCGCCGGTGCGGCCGGCGGCGTCTTGCTCGGGATGTCTAATTCCTCGGCGTCGACCCTGGGTGGGACGGCCACCATCCAGAACACGTCTACGCCACCAACCGGTGGGTCGGCGGACACCTTCACGGTGAACCTGCCCAGCGGTGCTGAGTGCACGGGTGACACGGCCAGCGACGGGTACCACGTGGGCAGCTACCTGATCCCGAGGGTGGCAATCTCGCAGCCGTCGTTCGCCACGACGCTGAACTACAAGGGTCCGCCGGCCGGCTACCCGTCGCAGGGTCTCGGTTTGGTGCAGAAGAGCACTGGTGACGTGTGGGAAGGCAAGAGCACGGCGCCAACAACGGGCCTCATCACCAACCCCCCGGCGGACTTCCAATGGGCCCAGCTCGTCACCCAGGACTACTACCCGCTCACAGGATCCGGTGGACTGCTCTACAACAACAACACCAGCGGCATCTGGGAGGCCGGTATCGCCTGTGCCAACTCGTCGGGCGTGATCTCGGACTACTGGAACACCGAGGTCACCTTTACGTCCAGTAACTCCGACACCAACGGGTTCACCTGGACGGCGGTGGCGGGCCTGGGTACGTGGCAAGCAGCCACCCAGACCATCACCTTCACCTCCACCGCACCGAGCAACGCGACGGTGGGTGGAGCCACCTACGCCGCGTCGGCGACCGGTGGGGCCTCGGGCAATGCCGTGACCTTCAAGTCCGACACCGCTTCGACGTGCTCGGTGTCGGGATCCACGGTCTCCTTTGTGGCCATCGGCACCTGCACCGTTGAAGCGGATCAGGCCGGGAACAACAGTTACGTGGCCGCAGCTCCGCTTAAGCAGAGCTTCACGGTGGGCCAGGGTGCGCAGTCGGTCTCCTTCACCTCCACCGCCCCGAGCAACGCCACCGTGGGCGGGCCGACGTATGCGGTGTCGGCGACCGGTGGGGCCTCGGGCAATCCCGTGACCTTCCAGTCCGACACGGCCTCGACGTGTTCAGTGTCGAGCGCAACGGTGACCTTCATTGCGGTCGGAACCTGCACCGTCGAGGCGGACCAGGCCGGGAACACCAACTACACGGCCGGGTCTAACCAGCAGAGCTTCACGGTGGGCCAGGGCGCGCAGACCATCACGTTCACTTCCACCGCCCCCAGCAACGCCACGGTGGGTGGAGCCACTTATGCAGTGTCGGCGACCGGTGGGGCCTCGGGAAATCCCGTGACCTTCCAGTCCGACACCGCTTCGACCTGCTCGGTGTCGGACTCCACGGTGTCCTTTGTGGGGGATGGAACCTGCACAGTCGAAGCAGACCAGGCGGGAAGCACCAACTACGCGGCAGGGTCTAACGAGCAGAACATCGGCGTGGGTCAGGGCGCGCAGGCCGTCAACTTCAGCTCCACCGCCCCCAGCAACGCCACCGTGGGCGGGCCGACGTATGCGGTGTCGGCGACCGGTGGGGCCTCGGGCAATCCCGTGACCTTCCAGTCCGACACGGCCTCGACGTGTTCAGTGTCGAGCGCAACCGTGTCCTTCACTGCTGTCGGAACCTGCACGGTCGAAGCGGACCAGGCCGGCAACGCCGACTACACAGCAGCGTCTGATGAGCAGAGTTTCTCGGTGGGCCAAGGTGCGCAGACGGTGACCTTCACCTCCTCTGCACCGAGCAACGCCACCGTGAGCGGAGCCACCTACGCCGTGTCGGCGTCCGGTGGGGCCTCGGGCAATACCGTGACCTTCCAGTCCGACACCGCCTCGACGTGCTCAGTATCGAGCGCAACGGTGTCCTTCACCGCCGTCGGGACCTGCACGGTCGAAGCGGACCAGGCCGGGAACACCAACTACACGGCCGGGTCTAACGAGCAGAGCTTCTCGGTGGCCCAGGGCGCGCAGGCGGTCACCTTCAGCTCCTCTGCACCGAGCAACGCCACCGTGGGTGGAGCCACCTATGCCGTGTCGGCAACAGGTGGGGGCTCGGGCAATACCGTGACCTTCCAGTCCGACACCGCCTCGACGTGCTCAGTGTCGAGCGCAACGGTGTCCTTCACCGCCGTCGGGACCTGCACGGTCGAAGCGGACCAGGCCGGGAACACCAACTACACGGCCGGGTCTAACGAGCAGAGCTTCTCGGTGGCCCAGGGCGCGCAGGCAGTCACCTTCAGCTCCTCTGCACCGAGCAACGCCACCGTGGGTGGAGCCACCTATGCCGTGTCGGCGACCGGTGGGGGCTCGGGCAATACCGTGACCTTCAAGTCCGACACCGCTTCGACGTGCTCGGTGTCAAGCTCCACGGTCACGTTCGTGGGCGACGGAACCTGCACGGTCGAAGCGGATCAGGCCGGCAACACCAACTACACGGCCGGGTCTAACGAGCAGAGCTTCTCGGTGGGCCAAGGTGCCCAAGTCATCCACTTCACCTCCACGGCACCCAGCAGCGCCACCGTGGGTGGACCGACCTATGGCGTGTCGGCCACGGGCGGGGCCTCAGGCAATACCGTGACCTTCAAGTCCGACACCGCCTCGACCTGCTCGGTGTCGGGATCCACGGTGTCCTTCGTGGGCGAGGGAACCTGCACGGTCGAAGCGGATCAGGCCGGGAACGCCAACTACACGGCGGCAACGGCGGCCAAGCAGACGTTCTCGGTGGGCGCCGCGCTCGGTCCATGTGGCAACGCGACCGTGACCCAGTGCATCACGAGCTCGGATACCACGACGGCAACGGTGGGTCAGTCCTTCACCTTTACGGTGACCACCTCGGGAACGCCTACTCCCAAGATCAAGGGGAAGGGTCACCTCCCCAAGGGCGTGAAGTTCCACAACGGGGCCGGCACGGCCACCTTGTCAGGCACACCGACCTCGACCAAGCACAAGTCAGCGGCAGGGACATTCCAAGTCACCATCACGGCAACGTTCGGGAAGGGCAAAGCCAAGAACGTGGTGAACCAGACCCTCACGCTTACCGTGGGTTCGTAGGAAACATTGAGACGGATTCGTAGGAATTACCAAGACGTTGAAGTCGGTGGTATCGCCTGGAGCGGTGCCACCGATTTCACACGTCAAGCAAGCAGGTCGGTTTTATGGATTTAATAGGGAACTCGGGACAGGTGCCTGGTGCATCGGAGGAGACACCATCAATGATTGCTCTATCTAAAAGGCGCAGGTACAACAGGATTGCGGCGGTCCTGGCCCTGTCGGGCAGCACGCTGGGCCTCTCCGTGTTGGTCGGCCTGGTCGGTGGGGCTGCCCCCGCTGGGGCTGACCCGGCTTCGACCACGGCCGTTGTTGGCGTGGGCGCCGATGTGACCCAGGACCTTTTCTCTGCTTTGGGTGGCTCCTCGCCAGCCCCGGGACTTGGAGCGACGTCGGGAAGCTTCGACGAGACCTCGTACTACACCCCTCTCGAGAGCAACCAGGCGACGGGCAACCAGACCATCCAGTCCTATGACGCCAACGCCCCGGGCGAGCTGACCACCCAGGCCAGCGCCATCATCACCACCTACGGTGGCCCGGCGTTCGACCGCCCCGACAGTTCGACCAACGGGATCAAGGCCCTCGAAGACGAGGTCACCGGCACGGCTTGGGAGCAGACCGGCGAGTCCTACACGGGCGCGGCGGTGAGCCTTACCGGTCAGATCCAGTTCGCCCGTTCGGCTCGTCTTCCGAAGACCGACACCAGCGGCTATCTCACCTTCATCCCCTACGGTCGTGACGGGCTCGGAGTCCTCTACTACGACCACGGCGACGCCGCCATCTCGGGCGCAGCGCTGACCTCGGCGTTCCTCCAGTCCCTCTACTCGCCCTCGGGTAACGGGACCGCCACGCTCAACGGCGACACCGTCCAAGGGTGCCTCACCATTACGGGATCGACCCCACGGTCGAACCTGGAGGCGGCGCTGGGCATTTCGGACTCGACCACCCTGGGCTACTCGGGCTGCCGGCAGATCACCCAGAACAGCGGCAACGCCTTCTACCAGTACGCCAGCACGCTGGGTGCGAACACCGACGCCGTCATCCCGATCTCTGTCGGGAGTTGGATCGGCCAAGCCAACGGCGTGGGCGTGGACCGCAGCAACGACGTGCGGGGTGTGAGCGGCTATGGCCTCGCATCGATCACCGATGGCTCTACGGCCCTGGGATCACCCACCACAGGGTCGGGCAGCAGCCTTGCTCCCAACACCACGTACTACCAAGACCAAGACGGCACGACCGGTGGCGGCCCCTGGGGCTATGACATCTACACCGTGGTGCCCACCTCGGACTTGAGCGGTGCGGCGCGCAACACAGTGATCATCAGCCTCTTTGATGGAGCGAGCTCCTCGCTGTGCTCGACCGCGTCTCAGACGAGAGTGAACCTCTTCGGCTTCGACAGCCTCGTGTCCAACGAGACCGGGTATCCGTGCGGCAACACCAGCACCCAGGGCGACTCGTAGTCCGCCCCAGCCGCAGACCGTTCCAATAGCACTCACAACAAGAAAGGCAGTGACGTGACGCGCTCCTCACGATTGGCGAGGCGGGTTTTGCAAGTGGTGGTGGCCGGATCCCTCGCCGGTGCGGCCGGCGGCGTCTTGCTCGGGATGTCTAATTCCTCGGCGTCGACCCTGGGTGGGACGGCCACCATTGTCAACCAGAGCTCGCCGGCGAACGGTGGGTCAGCAAACCTGTTCAGCGTTCAGCTCCCCGGCGGTGCTGAGTGCACGGGTGACACGGCCAGCGACGGCTACCACGAGTTCAGCTACCTGATCCCGAGAGTGGCAATCTCGCAGCCGTCGTTCGCCACGACGCTGAACTACAAGGGTCCGCCGGCCGGATACGCATCGCAAGGTCTCGGTTTGGTGGAGAAGAGCACGGAGGATGTGTGGGAAGGCAAGAGCACAGCTCCAACCACGGGTGAAGTCATCGGCATTCCGGCCGACTTCCAATGGTCCCAGCTCATCACCCAGGACTACTACCCGCTCACAGGATCCGGTGGACTGCTCTACAACAACAACACCAGCGGCATCTGGGAGGCCGGTATCGCCTGTGCCAACTCGTCGGGCGTGATCTCGGACTACTGGAACACCGAGGTCACCTTTACGTCCAGTAACTCCGACACCAACGGGTTCACCTGGACGGCGGTGGCGGGCCTGGGTACGTGGCAAGCAGCCACCCAGACCATCACCTTCACCTCCACCGCACCGAGCAACGCCACCGCAGGGGGAGCCACCTATGGCGCGTCGGCGACCGGTGGGGCCTCGGGCAATGCCGTGACCTTCAAGTCCGACACCGCTTCGACGTGCTCGGTGTCGGGATCCACGGTGTCCTTTGTGGCCATCGGCACCTGCACCGTTGAGGCGGATCAGGCCGGGAACAACAGTTACGCCCCCGGGTCTAACCAGCAGAGCTTCACGGTGGGCCAAGGTGCCCAGGTCATCCATTTCACCTCCACCGCACCGAGCCACGCCACCGTGGGCGGAGCCACCTATGCCGTGTCGGCGACCGGTGGGGCCTCGGGCAATGCCGTGACCTTCAAGTCCGACACGGCCTCAACCTGCTCAGTGTCGGGATCCACGGTGTCCTTTGTGGCCATCGGCACCTGCACGGTCGAGGCGGACCAGGCCGGCAACGCCAGCTATACGGCGGCAACGGCGGCCAAGCAGACGTTCTCGGTGAGCGCCTCAGTCGGCCCGTGCGGGAATGTGGCCGTGACCCAGTGCATCACGAGTTCGGACACCACGACGGCAACGGTGGGTCAGTCCTTCACCTTTACGGTGGCCACCTCGGGAACGCCCACACCCAAGGTCAAGGGGAAGGGTCACCTCCCCAAGGGCGTGAAGTTCCATAACGGTGCCGGCACGGCCACCTTGTCAGGCACACCGACCTCGACCAAGCACAAGTCAGCGGCAGGGACATTCCAAGTCACCATCACGGCGACCTTTGGCAAGGGCAGCAGCAAGAACGTGGTGAATCAGACCCTCACGCTTACCGTGGGTTCGTAGGCAAAGCCAAAACGAAGTTGTAGGAAACACGACGTCGTTGGAGTCGGTGGTATCGCCTCAAGCGGTGCCACCGACTCGACGCGTAAACCCACGAACGAGTTCCAAAGGACCTCAGGCGGACGGCCCTATTAACGTCGCCGGCTGAGAGAGAACATTCATCAGCGGGTCGCCTGGAGAGAACGTGTAATCGCACGAGCTCGTCGCAGCGGGATACCAATCCCACGGGAGCACGGCACTCGCGCCATCGGCGAGTTGCGCCTTGATTTTCGCCGCTATTTCGGCGCTGCGTAGGGCGAGACTGGGGCAGTGCGGGGCGTTGCCTGCCTTGATGCCGAGTTCGCCGGCGATGATCGGCTTTCCGAGCGCGGCGGCTTGCGCGATTCGCACTGCGATGCCGTTGCCCTGAACACCGCCAATGACAGCGGCACCGTAGTAGTCGTGGTACGAGAGAACGTCGATGCCGGGACTGGCCGAGACGTATGCGTAGTCAGAGCCCGACGTCCCGCATTCGCCTCCTCCGAGCGTTCCGCTTTCGACCAGGTGATTCGGATCGAGCATGTGGATCTCACCGCCCACAACGTCGAAGAAATGGCGTAAAGCCTGGGCGGCCACTGACTCGTCCGGGCATGTCTGGTTTCCAGAACAGTGCAAGGGTTGATCTTGAGCCGGACAGGTTGATGCCTCGGGCTCGGAGATCGGTTCCCACATCCCCAAGGCGGGGGAGTCTCGATACCGCGCCACGATCAGCTTGAGGTAGTTCCAATATGACAGTGGTGTGAGGCGAAGGTGGTCGGTGGTTGACGAGGCATTGAAAACGTCCATGAATCCACCCTCGTACCAAGAGGGATCTTGCCAGTGCGTGTTGTCACATGTGCCGCCTTGATCCGTCAGTACGACAATGAGCTTCTGGTTGTAATGGGCTGCGCTGGCAAAGACGCGGTCCAACGGGGCCCAGTCGATCTGGTCCGTGGACTCGTCCGTGGCGATGGATCCTTGGAACGCCCAAAAACGGACGAGCGAGTCCGGGGGAAGTGATGAGAACAACTGGTCGAGTTGAGCGTCAGTCTCCATGCCTCCACATCCGGCGTTCACCCCCCAATCCGTGCCGATCTCGTACGCGTTCACCCCGACGAAGTTGTGAATCTGACCGTTCAGCGTGAGGTGAGATCCGGAGGCGCCGATCGTCGCGTCGTCGGTGATCGTGGCTCCCGACGGACGCGGCAACGTTGAGCCCGATGGGATCGATGGCGACGGGGTAGTGGCGCTGGCTCGAGGGGCTGCCGGGCGCCGTCCACTCGAAAGATCCGGTGCCAGCGGCACGGCTGCCGCCACCGGCGTGGTGGGCCCACCGACTCGGGACCTCGAAGAGGCCCCATCCCCGCTGACCATGACGAACACGGTCAGAACGGCCAGAACAATCAACAGAAGCTCCCACGCCGTCACCAGTGTCGATCGCCATTTTGGGCTCCTGGCCGCCGGAGATGACGGCAGGTCGTGCTCCGTCGACCGGCGGTGCGAGCCCAGGCGGCCTCGGTCCATGCCCAGGAATCGGCGGGTCGCGGCTTGTGCTCAAGCCCCGATCGATGGGCGCTACCGGTGGGGACAAAGTTGTCCTTGCGGAGAGAATCGGCCGGTGAGTAAAGTCGACAAAGAAAGTCGGTTTTATGGATTTAATAGGGAACTCGGGACAGGTGCCTGGTGCATCGGAGGAGACACCATCAATGATTGCTCTATCTAAAAGGCGCAGGTACAACAGGATTGCGGCGGTCCTGGCCCTGTCGGGCAGCACGCTGGGCCTCTCCGTGTTGGTCGGCCTGGTCGGTGGGGCTGCCCCCGCTGGGGCTGACCCGGCTTCGACCACGGCCGTTGTTGGCGTGGGCGCCGATGTGACCCAGGACCTTTTCTCTGCTTTGGGTGGCTCCTCGCCAGCCCCGGGACTTGGAGCGACGTCGGGAAGCTTCGACGAGACCTCGTACTACACCCCTCTCGAGAGCAACCAGGCGACGGGCAACCAGACCATCCAGTCCTATGACGCCAACGCCCCGGGCGAGCTGACCACCCAGGCCAGCGCCATCATCACCACCTACGGTGGCCCGGCGTTCGACCGCCCCGACAGTTCGACCAACGGGATCAAGGCCCTCGAAGACGAGGTCACCGGCACGGCTTGGGAGCAGACCGGCGAGTCCTACACGGGCGCGGCGGTGAGCCTTACCGGTCAGATCCAGTTCGCCCGTTCGGCTCGTCTTCCGAAGACCGACACCAGCGGCTATCTCACCTTCATCCCCTACGGTCGTGACGGGCTCGGAGTCCTCTACTACGACCACGGCGACGCCGCCATCTCGGGCGCAGCGCTGACCTCGGCGTTCCTCCAGTCCCTCTACTCGCCCTCGGGTAACGGGACCGCCACGCTCAACGGCGACACCGTCCAAGGGTGCCTCACCATTACGGGATCGACCCCACGGTCGAACCTGGAGGCGGCGCTGGGCATTTCGGACTCGACCACCCTGGGCTACTCGGGCTGCCGGCAGATCACCCAGAACAGCGGCAACGCCTTCTACCAGTACGCCAGCACGCTGGGTGCGAACACCGACGCCGTCATCCCGATCTCTGTCGGGAGTTGGATCGGCCAAGCCAACGGCGTGGGCGTGGACCGCAGCAACGACGTGCGGGGTGTGAGCGGCTATGGCCTCGCATCGATCACCGATGGCTCTACGGCCCTGGGATCACCCACCACAGGGTCGGGCAGCAGCCTTGCTCCCAACACCACGTACTACCAAGACCAAGACGGCACGACCGGTGGCGGCCCCTGGGGCTATGACATCTACACCGTGGTGCCCACCTCGGACTTGAGCGGTGCGGCGCGCAACACAGTGATCATCAGCCTCTTTGATGGAGCGAGCTCCTCGCTGTGCTCGACCGCGTCTCAGACGAGAGTGAACCTCTTCGGCTTCGACAGCCTCGTGTCCAACGAGACCGGGTATCCGTGCGGCAACACCAGCACCCAGGGCGACTCGTAGTCCGCCCCAGCCGCAGACCGTTCCAATAGCACTCACAACAAGAAAGGCAGTGACGTATATGCGTTGCTCACAAATCTCAGGGCGCTCCCTGGTGAGGCTGGCGGTGGCCGGGTCATTGCTCAGCGTCGCCAGTGTGGCTTTGATCGGTGTGACCGGTGCTTCGGCGTCGACCCTGGGCGGGACCGCCACCATCGTCGACGAAAGCGTGCCGGCGACGGGAGGATCGGCCGACCTGTTCACCGTGCAGCTCCCCAGCGGTGCCGCCTGTACGGGCGACACGTCGACCGATGGGTATCACGAATTCAGCTACCTGATACCCCAGGGGTCAATCGCACAGTCATCGTTCACGACGGCGCTCAACTTCACCGGCCCCCCGGCCGGGACCCCCTCCAAGGGTTTAGGTCTGGTGGAGCAGAGCAGCGGTGATGTGTGGGAGAGCAAGAGCACAGCTCCAACCACGGGTGAAGTCATCGGCATTCCGGCGGACTTCCAATGGGCCCAGCTCGTCACCCAGGACTACTACCCACTCGACGGATCCGGTGGACTGCTCTACAACAACAACACCAGCGGCATCTGGGAGACCGGTATCGCGTGCGCCAACTCGGCCGGCGTGATCTCGGACTACTGGAACACCGAAGTCACCTTTACGGCAAGCAAGACCGACACGAACGGGTTCACCTGGACGGCGGTGGCGGGGCTGGGCACGTGGGTGCCCGAGGCGCCATGGGCCGTGATCCTGCCTGTGGCCGCGGCGGCTGTGCTCGGCGGTGGCCTGTGGGTTTCCAGGAGACGTCGATCGGCCCGGGAAACGGCCATCGACTTGGTTGCCCTTGGTGACTGAACCCGGTACTTAGCAGCGCAACATCCCGATGGTGGCCCGAGCATTTCGCCCGGCCACCATTGGGCTTTTCGGTCGGCGGAGACCAGAACCACAAGAAGTCATATTCAGGAGCATGGTGCGCGCGAAACAAAGACCACAGGCGGTCCGTCCTTGTTCCGGCCTCGAAGCGCCGGTGCTCATCGGCGCGCGCCGTTTCATGCTCATCGCTGCCCTCGGACTCGTCGGGTTGGCGGTTTTGTTGGGACCATCGATGGCCGAAGCCGCCGTTCCCGCCGGCACGGCGCAGATCACCCAGGCCGGCCTCACCACGCCCCTCAACTCGGGGGGTTCGGCCACCGATTTCAGCGTCATCCTTCCCCAGGGGGCGAAATGCCCGGGTGATACCGCCCATGACGGGTATCACGTGTTCAGTTACCTGGTTCCGCACGGAGTGTCGCCGACGCAGGTGAGCTTCAAAGGCATCGTCCCCAGCAAGTATTTCGGCTTCATCGCCCTGGGGGAGTACTACTTTGGAGCCGCCGACACGGCTCCGTACACGGGGCTGGTGGTCAACATCCCCTCGTTCTTCGTCTTCTCCCGGCTCACGCCGGCCGAGCTGTTTGCGGCTGCGGACAAGCGTGCCAGTTGGCAAGGTGGCATCGCGTGTGTCGACGTGAAAGGACACGTGACCAATTACTGGGCCACGAGCTTCGTCTTTACGGCTAGCTCCAGTGACCCGGGTGGCTTTACCTGGGCCGTGGCCGACCCTGGTCGAGATGTCGTTGCGCCAAGCTCCGGATTCCCCACCTGGTTGATACTGGTGTTGGTCGGCGCCATTTTTGTGGCGGCCGGTTTCGTGTTCTGGCTCGGCCAACGCTCGTCGCCGCGACGCCCGAAGGTGGTCGAGACGCGATGACCTTCGCTGATGCGCCGCTCATGCGGCAAGCCACCAACTGGCACCAAGCGAATCTGGACGAATGGAACGGCCTGTCGTCGCGCACGCAGAGCGCCGTCAAGGTGACGGCGCTTGTAGCAGCCACGGTCATTGCTTTCCACTACTCGCTGACATCACTGCTTCAGACCATCGGGCTCGACACGCCCCTGGCCTACGTGGGACTGGTGCCGCTGCTGGCCGGTGGTCTGGCCTGGTTGAACCGTGCGCCGAGGCAGGCGGAGCCACCCATCCATGACCGTCAACTCGACTACATCGTCGGGCTCCCGCTTGTGGTCTTGGCGGTCTTGGCTGAGGTTCTGTTGCCCCTGCGACTGGGAGCGATGTTCTGGGTGAACCGCCTCGATCTTCTGTTCCTCCCTGTGTTTGTCACGGGGGCGACGATCTTGTTGTTCGGGGCCCGGGTGGCTTGGCGTCAGAAGGTGGCCTTGGCCTACTTGCTGTTGGCATGGCCGTGGCTCTATACGAGCATCCTGCTCGGAACCCTGGGCGGATTCACTTCCTTGACGATCCGAGGGCTGAACATTGTGCTTCGGGTCCTTCCGGTGGCATCTCCGGTCCCCGGGGGCGCCAGCGAGGGTCTGTACCAACTGTCACACGATGGTCACGCCTTCAGTGTCAGTGTTGTCACGGCGTGTTCGGGCGTGGACGGCATGGTGGGATTCATCCTCATCGGGGCGGCGTTGGCGGGAGTCTCGAGCGGCTCCCTGATCCGAAAGTCGCTGTGGTTGGCGACCGGGTTGGTTCTTCTTTGGATCACCAATCTCCTGCGTCTCGTCATCATCTTCTGGGCCGGGCGGGTAGGCGGTGAGCATCTCGCCATCGGAATCCTTCACCCGGTGGCGGGCCTCGTGGTCTTCTGCGTCGGAGTGGCCATCATGGGCCTCCTCCTGCGACCGTTCGGGCTTGCGGCCAGGACACGCTCTCACGTGGTGGCTCCCGTCTCCTCCAGCAGCGCGGCGCCGCGATTCTTCTTCGTCCTGGGGGTACTCCTGGTGGCGAGCCTCGTTCTGTGTGCCAGCCAGACCAGCCTCAGTACCTTCAACCCAGTGGCAGCGGCATCGGGTGAGCCCAAGATCGGTTCGTTTCTGGCCCAGCCGGCGGAGCCCGCCGGATGGGCAGCAACGTTCGATGCCGAATACACCGCCAACAAACCCTTCTTCGGGGAAGGCTCACGGTGGTTTCGATACATCTACACAACGACATCGCCGCGGCAGACCTCGCTGCATACGACGCTGCCCGTCACCGCCGACGTGATCGACACCAACGACCTGTCGAGTTTTGATGCGTATGGCGTGACAGCGTGCTACTCATTCCACGGCTTCACCCTCGAAGATGTCGACAACGTGCGGCTCGCCGACGGAATCACCGGCCAGGCACTGTCCTTTTCGGGGGGGACTCCCCACGAAGACTGGTCCCTGGTTTATTGGATCTTGCCGGTGGAGACGGGACAAGGGACGCGCTACGAGCGCATCGTCCTGTACCTCCAAAACACCGCCGCCGCCCAGACCTCAGTGGAAGGTCAGCCCCAACTCGCCGTCCGGGTCAAAGACCCGGCCAATCTCCTGCAAGCGACGCTCTCTACGAACCGGACTTTCTTGACCGCTTTTGCCGACCAGATCATTAGGGGTCAGTCTCACGAAAACGACACGGGTGTCTTCATCGACGCCGTTCAAGCGCCCGATACGGTACGCGCCTTTTGGGACGCCCAAGTGAACCGCCAGCAAGGAAACACGGGCGCCGGTGGTTCGGCATCGGGGACGGTAGACAGCGGGCCCACCGCCGCGCAGGATTACGCCGCCTTCTGGAAGACCTACTACGAGAAGCACCCCCCCAAGGCCGCCGCATCCGTAGCGGGAAGTCGGTAGGGCAGTGTCCGGCGCCGCCCCGCCCACCGTTGACCCTCCTGTGCGCACCCCGGGTGTCGTTCCGACACAGGTAGCGCGCCGCCTGCGCTTCGTCCCCGACGGAGGTGATCGGGCTTTTACCATCCTCATGCGGCTGGGAGCAGTGGCAGTCGTTGCCGTGATCGGGCTCGTGGGTCTGTTTCTCGCCATACGGGCGTACCCGGCCATCGCCGTCGCCAAGTTCCACTTCCTTACCACGCAGGCATGGGAGCCCTACACCCACCATTTCGGCATAGCCGGAGTCGGCATCAACACGTTTCTCATTGCCGCCGTGGCGGTGGTGATTTCCGTGCCGATCTCACTGGGATTGTCGCTGTTCATCTCGGAGATCGCTCCCCAACGAGTGTCACGCGTCCTGGTCACCATCGTCGATCTCATGGCCGCGGTGCCCAGTGTCGTGTATGCGATTTGGGGATTCGAGTTCTTCGAGTCGCGCGCCATCGGGATAGCGCGATTCCTGTCCACATGGTTTGGCTGGATTCCCTTCTTTCACGTGACGGGCCCCGGGACCAATGGCGTCAGTGGTGACACCATCTACAGCGCGTCGACGTTCATCGTCGGCGTGGTGGTGTCGCTCATGGTGATTCCGATCCAGTGTTCGGTGATGCGTGAGGGGTTCACTCTCGCTCCCTTAGGAGAGAGGGAAGGCGCCTTCGCCCTGGGCGCCACGCGCTGGGGAATGATCCGCAATGTCGTGCTCCCCTTTGCCAGAGGAGAGGTCATCGGCGGCACGATGCTCGGCCTGGGGCGCGCCTTGGGTGAGACGCTGGCCGTTTACC
The DNA here is from genome assembly GCA_963714125.1 of uncultured Acidimicrobiaceae bacterium. GTDB lineage: Bacteria > Actinomycetota > Acidimicrobiia > Acidimicrobiales > UBA8190 > CAWCAW01. The sequence goes on from OY970234.1 coordinate 661,481, forward strand.
TCATTATCTCGCCGGTGTTCCAAATCAACTGGCACATCCTGCAGACGGGCGGGAACTCCATCTCGGCCCTCATCGCGCTGCGGTCTTCGGACGCCTCGCCATTTGAGACGTCTGGCTTGATGGCAGCTGGATTGGCGCTTTTCATCGTGACACTCCTCGTGAACTTCGGAGCATCAGCGATCGTGAACCGTTCGCGTTCGGGAGCGAAAAATGCAGGCTGAACCAAGGTCCACGGGGCCCAGCCTGAGCGCCCCTCGCCGCAAGACCGGTGGTCTCAACGGCGCCAAGGTGTTCGATCTGATCGGCGCCATGGTGGCCGGGATCTGTGTTGCCTGGCTGTGTGAACACCTCACCAGTTTCTCGGGGCCGTTCGGGTTCGTCGTCATCGCGTATGTCGTGTTCCTTGCCGTCCACATGGCGCTCATCTCGCTGCAAGATGACTGGCCGGGGGTGAAAGACGCTCTGATGACGGTGTTGTTGTATTCAGCCGCCGCCATTGCCATAGGCGCGTTGGCGCTGGTGGTGGTCTTTACCTTGGTAAAGGGTCACGCCGCCCTTGTCCATTCGAATTTCTACCTTCACGATATGTCCACGGTTGAAGGGACCAGTTCGCTGAATGTTGGTGGGGTGGGCAACGCGCTGGTGGGGACAGCCATACAAATCGGAATCGCCGTGTTCCTCACTGTCCCCGTTGGTCTCATGACGGCCGTGTACCTCGATCAGACCCAAAGTCGGGCAGCAGGATTGGTGCGAACTCTCGTCCAGGCCATGACCGCGCTGCCCACCATCCTGGCTGGACTTTTCATCTACGCCTTGTTCATTTTGACCTTGGGGTTTCAGAAATCAGGACTGGCCGCCGGCCTGGCGCTGAGCGTCATGATGTTGCCGTATCTCATTCGCACCGCCCAGCTCGTGCTGAACCTCGTCCCCGAAACATTGCGTGAGGCGTCGGCAGCACTCGGAGCCCCGCGCTGGCGGACGATGTGGAACATCGTGCTGCCAACGGCCCGGCCGGGGTTGGCGACGGCTGTCATCTTGGCTATCGCCCGAGGCATCGGTGAGACGGCGCCGGTGCTGCTCACAGCCGGCTTCACCACATACATCAATGTCAACGCCTTCCAGGGGCCGATGGTGTCGTTGCCGCTCGAGGCGCTGAAGCTCGTCGCCTCAGGAGAGCCCGGCCTCGTCGTGCGGGGCTTTGCGTGCGCCGCCCTGTTGCTCCTGGTCGTACTGGTCCTCTTTGTTGTGGCTCGGATCGTTGGTGGGTGGGGACATGGAGAGCTGTCGGCGCGTCAGCTGCGCCGGATCGGCCGGCTCTCGACTCGTGACGGCAATCGGATCGCAGCATCGGGCATGACCGGCGGCCACTCCGCATCGGAGGTGCCGGCATGATCCGGACGAAACGCCAACGTTGGGGGCGGCTCCGCCGGGGCGTTTTGTTTGCTCCCCTCTTTCTGGCCATCACCTTCGGTTTGGTCGATGGGGGCGGCGCGAAAGCCGGTGCCGCCACCGGGTACGTGCCGATTGCCGGGGCCGGATCGACATGGTCGGAGAACGCGCTCGATCAGTGGATCCGTGACGTGCAACCTCTCGGCATGCGGGTGAGCTACGCCGGTACCGGGTCGACCGATGGGCGAGAAGAATTTATCAATGGCACCGTCGACTTTGCGGCTTCAGACATTCCATTTCAGACGAATCCGCAGGACGGATCGGCCCCCGAAGACCCGACGGCGGGCAGCTTTGCGTACATGCCGATCACGGCGGGAGGCACCGCCTTCATGTACAACCTCCAGATTGACGGACAGCGGGTGACCAACCTCCGACTCTCCGGAGAGAATCTGACCAAGATCTTCACCGGCGTGATCACCAACTGGGACTCTCCCGCCATCGCGGCCGACAATCCCGGGCTCAACTTGCCCAACCTGCCGGTGGTGCCCGTGGTGCGCTCAGACGGTGCCGGGGACAGCTTTGAGTTGACGCAATGGATGATGGCGCAGTACCCCTCGCTGTGGAGTTCCTACTGCCAGACCTCGGGGCGGGCCCCGGCCTGTGGACCGACTTCGTTCTATCCGACGGTTACGGGGATGATCGGCCAATCAGGCGACCTCGGCGTGGCGGGCTACATCTCCCAGGGATATGCCAATGGATCCATCGGCTACGTGAACTACTCCTACGCGCTCAATGCCGGATTCCCGGTGGCGCTGATGCTGAACTCGGCCGGCTACTACACCGAGCCCACACCCCAGAACGTGGCGGTGTCGTTGGAAGCCGCCGTGGTGGACACCACCGATGTGAACAACCCCTCTCTCTACCTTACCGAGCAACTCCAAAACGTCTACACGGACCCTGATCCGCGCACGTATCCGCTGTCTTCCTATTCGTACTTGATCCTTCCCACAACGGTGCAGGGTCAGTTCACGCAGTCAAAGGGCAATACGTTGTCGGCCTTCTCCTATTACGCCATGTGTCAGGGCCAGCAGGAGTCGGCGGGACTCGGCTATTCGCCGATGCCAATGAACTTGGTGCAAGCCGCGTTCAATCAGATTGCCAAGATCCCCGGCGCAGTAGTTCAGAACATCAATATCCAATCCTGTGACAACCCGACCTTTGCGTCATCTCAGGGACCCAACGCCAACCTGCTAGCCGAAACGGCACCGTATCCTCCGGCGTGCGATAAGGAAGGCTCAACGCAGTGCTCCTCGGGGACGGGCGGTGCCTCACACGTGGCAACGCCAACGGCGAGCACTCCGGCAAAGGCAGCGGGCCGATCGACGGTGTCCGCCAGCGGCGCGGTTTCGTCTTCGGCCAGTGCCGGTACCGGAGCCGCAGCCGCCTCGGGTCAAACGCAAGCCTGCACGTCGACCTGTCACGTGGTGATCACCTACAAGCGAGAGACGATTCCCGCTGACCATAATCCCGTGGAAGATCCGTACACGCTGGCGGTGTCGCATAGCTGGCTGACGACCGGCACCGCGCTCGCCGTGCTCGTGGCGGTTCTTGTCCTCATCGTGCTCCCTGGGCTCGCCGTGTACTGGTCCAGACGAACGCGAAGGGCACGGTCCTAGCCATGGCCGTGCTGTCGACACTCCGACGTCTAAGCCGGGATGATCGTCGATCGTGGATAACGTGCGCCTTTGCGGCCACGTGCCTCGTCATCCTGGTCTTGGTGCCTGGTGTGCAACCGTCGGCCTCGGGCGCCTCCGACAGCTCCCTGGCGGGAAGCCAGGGGATCGTGACCTCCCTGCCCTCCGGATCCGACCCGGTGACAGTGGCGGGACGTGGGGCATTCGCCAACCTGCAGGTGACGGTGAATCAAACGGCAAACCTCGTGAACCAGGCGGTGTCAGTCTCATGGACGGGCGCCACACCGACGGCGCAGACGTCAACCGACACTCATTTCGAGCAGAACTATCTTCAGATTTTTCAGTGCTGGGGGACTCCCGATCCGACGGATCCTCTGTACAGCGTCAATCCAGGACCGTCTCCGACCCAGTGCGAGTTCGGAGGCGAAAGCACCACGCCCACAAGCTCATACCCGATCACGACGTCTGGTTTCGAGTACACCCGGGTGCTCGCCGCTACCAACTGGAGTGATTACGGGAACGTTGACGGTTGCGTCGACCCCAGCACGAAGTGGGACGTCGAGCCATTCGACGCCGTCGATGGCACCGTGGTGTGCCAGCAGGATAACGGTAACTATCTTGCCAACGGGCAGCCTTTTTGGCTGAACCCGTATTTCAGCTTCAATACCAGCAACGAGATCGATTTCGCTCGCACGTACCCGACCCCGAACGGAAGTGGGGAAGGATCTCAGTTGTTCCAAGTCGATACCGGGCTGGAAGCCCCCGGCCTGGGGTGCGGCCAGTCGGTCGAAGCCGTAGCTGGCGGTGGTGACGAGATTCCCCAGTGTTGGTTGGTGATCGTCCCGCGCGGAACACCCGACGACGAGAACCCGACTGGCCTCAATCAGTCGAGCGTCGTGACTTCCCCGCTATCGCCTGACGCGTGGAGCAACCGGATCGCGATTCCTTTGACGTTTCAGCCGCTCGGCAACTCGTGTGGCCTCGGTGGCAATACGCAGCGTATAGACGGCGGGGAGTTGGCCACCGCGGCGGTGGGTAGCTGGCAGTCGACATTGTGCTCATCCTCGAGCGCCACATCGTTCGATTACACCGAAACAGGAGATAACGACGCCCGGGGGAACATCGTCAATCCTTCGTATGGCAGTGCCGGGATGTCCGCCTTTACAGAACCGATCAGTCCTGCCCAGGTAAGCGCCGCGGATCCCGTGGTATATGCGCCGATCACATTGTCAGGAGTCGTCGTTGCTTTCAACATTGACCGTGTACCGATCGCAGACGCTGCCGATGGCTACCAGCCGCAGCCCGATGAAGTGCCTCTGCAGGGCACGCAGGTGGAACACGTCTATCTGACGCCCCGCCTCGTGGCCAAACTTCTCACTGAGTCCTATCCGGACGAGTTGCAGGACGTCCCGTCGACGACCACCGGCTACGCGTGGACAATGCACAATCCGCTTAGCCTCGTCACCGATCCAGACTTCTTGCAGTACAACCCAGAGTTTTCGTTGCTGACCTCCTTGCAAGGCGTCGACTCCAGCACCCTGGTTGTCGAGGAGCCTGATTCTGACGCCGCTACCGAGTTGTGGGACTGGGTCCTGAGTGACCCGGCCGCGGCGGCATGGTTGAACGGGCAGCCTGATCCGTGGGGGATGAATGTCAATCCGCTCTACAGCACGAATCCTTCGGTCAACTCGTCGGGGGCGCCGTTCGGAAGTCCGGTTCCTGACAGTTATCCCAAAAGCGACCCGTACTGCTTGAAAACCGGCGACAGCGTCGGTACACCGCCGGCATTGGCCCCACCGCTATGTGTGCAGGACTGGTCTCCCTATGCGCTGACGATGCAAGCGGCGGCCGAAGATGCCGCCGCCGCCAACGATGGCGCCAAGACCGAGCTCAACCCCAATGGGACGGTGGAAACCCCGTGGTCTGCCAACGGCCCACAAGAAACGGGGACGCAGTTCATTTTGAGTGTGACCGACTCGGCGTCGGCGGCACAGTACGGGCTTCAGACGGCAAGTTTGAGCCGCGACGGTGACGATGGTTCGAGTCCGGTGTTCGTGGAACCAAATGAGCAAAGTCTCTTGGCCGGTGAGCAAGCAATGGTGCCCAGTGCAGTGCCAGATGTCCTGCAACCGGACCTGTCGACGACCGCCTCTGGCGCCTACCCGCTGCCCATCCTCACGTACACGGCGACCACGCCGGAGTCTTTGAGCACTTCCTCACGGCAGGCGTACTCCTCCTTCTTGCAATACGCAGCCGGCGCCGGCCAGGTCATCGGAACGAACCCGGGCCAGTTGCCCTTGGGTTACGCACCGTTGCCTTCTGCTCTCCAAAAGCAAACGCTGAGCGCGGCGGCGACGATCCTGAATCCTCCCTCGACGGCCACGACGACGCCGCCATTGATTCAGAGCTCAAGCCCGGTGGTTGTCAACGCACCCAAATCCAACCCCCCGTCGGAAAGCCAAATACTGGCCCCCGTCTCTGCTGCACCATCTTCCGTATCCGTGCAGGTCATTGTTCCGGCCGACGCTCGTACGCAAAGCGAGCCGGTGGCCAGTCTGGGTGGGGTTCGATGGGTGATTCCCATCGTGTTGATCGTCGGGCTGTTCGCCATTCTGGTCGACGCCGTCATCGATCCGATCGAACGATCTCGCCGGAAGAAGAGTCCCAAGCGACGGGAACTGGCGCTCACCCCACGTCCGGAACCGGGTGCGTACTCACGGGCGGTGTTCGAACCATGGTGATTGAAGAAGCGATCCGAAGCGAAGGGCGTCTGACATGAAACCACGTCATGCCCGACCGGGACGACAGATGAGGCGAGCGGCACTTCATGTTCGCCCGCGACGCATGACAAAGGCCACGTTCTGGCGCGTCTTGGGCCTCGCGTTTGTCATCGCCGGGGTAGTGCCGTTGGAGCTCGGGCCAGCGGCGATGATTGCGTCTGCATCGACATTGGGCGGCACGGCCACGATCATCGATCAGACCTCTCCGACGGGCGCGTCGTCAAGCGATCTCTTCACCGTGGCACTACCGGCCCAAGCGGCATGCACGGGCGACACCGCAAACGACGGCTACCACGTGTTCAGCTACCTCATTCCTCAAGGGTCCATCGCGGAATCGTCATTTGCGACGACCCTGAATTTCACTGGTCCGCCTGCCGGCTCCCCCAATCAAGGTCTGGGGTTGGTCCAGGAGAGCTCTGGCAACGTGTGGGAAGCGAAGAGCACCGCCCCGGTAACGGCTGAGATCCTCGGCGTCCCGGCCGACTTCCAATGGGCGCAGCTGGTAACGCAGGACTATTACCCCCTCAGCGGGTCAGGGGGGTTGCTCTACAACGCCAACGAAAGTGGCATCTGGGAAACCGGCATCGCCTGTGCCAATTCGGCGGGGGCGATTTCCGACTTTTGGAACACGGAGGTCACCTTTACGGCGAGTGGCAGTGACCCGAACGGATTCACATGGTCGGCTGTAGCGGGGTTGGGCACGTGGTCGTCCGGAGGGCCGCTGCCAACCACGACGACGACCACGACGACACCTACCACTCCGACGACGACGCCAACGACCACAACCACGGTGAGCTCCACGCCGACGACGACCACCACCACGACCATTGCCGCCACGACCACCACCACGAGCGGCTCCACGACGGGATCGAGCACGGGGGCGACGGGGACGGGGTCTACGGGGACGGGTGCAACCGGTGCCACGAGTGGTGGCAGCGGCGTCACCAGCAATTTGGGGAGCACGTCAAAGGCAAACAGTGTGGACGTCGCCTCCGTCGGCTCGACCAGCGACGGAAGTTCTTCTGATGTGGGTTCAAGCGCTCTGTCCAGCCAGTCCGCATCCGTGACTACGACGACGGCGCCGTCGACAAGTGCCTCAGGATCCTCTTCTTCGGTTTCCGGGGTGCAACCCCAAGTAGGCGGATCGAAACTCGCGGCTGGATCGGTGGTACCCGCCGGAAGCGACACCCACGTCGTTATCGCCATCCTGATTGTGCTGATCGGGCTCTGCATGTGCATTCTCGGAGGGTTTGCCAAACTCCGCTCCCAACCCGTGACGGGAGCCGTGACCCGGTGACCGCTACCGGCGTCGTGGACGGTGAAAGGTTAATTTCGCTCGGGCAAGGCCCGATAGGCCGCCCGAGCGCGGCAGAATTGCCAGCGGTGACCGATACAGCGCCGCCCCCCGCTACTGCGATACGTCGCCCTGATGGGAGCGATGTGTCTTCGACGGCGTTGTCGCCACCTCGCGTGTCCCCTTTGCGGGCCGGTTTGTGGGTGGTCGCAGGTGTGACCCTCGGGGTGGGGCTGTTTCTGGTACTGGGAAGCGGACTGCAGTACCGCGCTTCGCAGTCCGCTGCCTACGCGTTGTTTCGCGGGGAGCTGGCGGCGGGGACGGCGCCGATTCTGCCCCGCCAAGCTGACCGACGGCCCCTGCGGCTGGGGACCCCCGTCGCACTGTTGACAATCCCATCGTTGGGTCTACGCGCCATGGTGGGTGAGGGCACCACGGGATCAGTGTTAGCTGACGGGCCGGGCCATGAACGTTCGACCGTTTTCCCCGGGGGGGCCGGGACCAGTGTGATCATGGGTCGAGCGGCCGCCTTCGGAGGGCCATTTGGCCGCCTCGCCCAACTCCGGCGCGGGGCGACGATCTATGTCAGAACGGGAGCGGGGGAGGAGCGCTTTAAGGTCGTCGACGTGCGCAAGACGGGCAAGCGGATCCCCGTTCTTGCATCGAACGCGGCTCGCCTTACGCTGGTGACGGCTTCGGGGCGCGCCTTTTTCCCCTCTGGGGTGGTGTGGGTAGACGCTGACGCCGTCGGGCCCCCCTTGCCGGCGGCCGCGCCCCTTGTTGCCTCGGTGCCATCCGATGAACGGCCTTTGGGCACGAGTATCGGTTCCGCGTGGCTGTTGTTCATGTGGTTGGCGATTCTTGTCCTCGCTCTCGTAGGGGCGGCTTTCACCTGGCACTTTCGGGGACGGGCGTATGCATGGATCATCTTCACGGCACCGGTCGTGGTGATCGGCTATGTCATCGCGGATGAGCTGGCCCGACTCCTTCCCAACCTGACGTAAATGTCTGATTCCTCGTACTGATAAAGGACACCATGACACTGCTCCAAGACGGACCCAGAACCCTTAATCAGTCAAACAAGACAACGCCGCAGGGGCCGGCGCGCCTGGACGCCGTGGAGATCTCGGCGTGGTTCGGAGCCAACCAGGTGCTCGATCGAGTGTCGTTGTCGATGGAATCCCAAAAAGTCACGGCGCTCATCGGTCCTTCGGGTTGTGGCAAGTCGACGTTTCTCCGGATCCTGAACCGCATGCACGAGCTGACGTCCTCGGCGGCAATGGCCGGCGAAGTCCAGCTCGACGGCAGCGATATCTACGGATCCCAGCGCAGGCTGACAGAGGTGAGGCGATCCATCGGCCTGGTTTTCCAAAAGCCCAATCCGTTCCCAGCCATGTCGATCTATGACAACGTCCTGGCCGGGTTAAAGCTCACCGGGCGTCGTACCAGCCAACAGGAAAAGGATCAGACGGTGCATCACAGCCTGGTGCGAGCCGGCCTGTGGGACGAGGTCAAGAATCGGCTCCGGGTGCCCGGCGGGGCGCTCTCGGGAGGTCAGCAGCAGAGGCTCTGTATTGCTCGAGCCCTGGCGGTCCAGCCGCGGGTTCTGTTGATGGACGAGCCGTGTTCGGCCCTTGACCCCACCTCAACCCGGCGCATCGAGGAGACCATTGGGGTCTTGAGCCACGAGGTCACCATCGTGATCGTCACGCACAACATGCAACAAGCGGCCCGGGTGTCGGACTACACGGCGTTCTTCCTGGCTGAGGAGGGGGCCCCGGGGTACATCATCGAGCACGGACCGACCGAGGCGATGTTCGGCGAGCCCCAGGACCCCCGCACTGCCAACTACGTCCAGGGACGATTCGGTTGACGAAAAACCCCTGAGAGTGGGTATAATCAACAATTACACTAGTTTTACTTCAGTATCGGTTGGGCGGGCGCCTCGCCGGAGGGGGGGCCATGGCCGATTCCAGTGCATCTGGGCGGAACCAGGCATACACGGCACAAGAGATCGAGTCCTACCTGCACCGGGTGGCGAGCCAGCGGGCTGAGCTGGCTGTGGCCATCGCGCAAGCTCGAGGGCGACTGGCTCGCGCCGTCGACCTGGAGGATCGGATTGTGGCCCTGGAGCAGCGGATCGGGACGCTGATTTTGGCGAAATTCGCCGCGGCAGACGGGAGCCCGCCGGCGGTGGATCCTCGCCTGGCTCCCCCTGGACCTCCGCAGGGCGTGGCCGCACCCGATCTTCCTCCGCCCGTTGACGCCAGAGCTGAATAGGCGGGAGGAGACTGGTGGCTGAACAAGAGTCCGGCGAGAGCGGCACGATTTGGCCTGAGGCGGTCGAGATCGTGCCCACGTCTGTAGTTGAGGCGCTCATTGCGCGCAGCAACGCAGAGCTCGACGCCTTACGGTCAGAGCTCGACGGGGCCATTCGCGAGGCCGAGGAGGCCGAGGAGAGGTTGCGCCGGCTTCCCCCTGCTCAGGTTTTCGATGGCATTTCCGAAGCGAAATTGTTCGAGTACGTGGAGGAGATTGCCGCTCGCCTGACGCACGGAGTCGTCGACGTCGGCCGAGGACCGAGCGTGCCTGAGCCCGTTGTCGTCCAGGGCCTGGTGCCGCATCAGGACTCTGTCGAGGCAAACGGTGTTCATCCAACCGGAGTCGTAGAGCCCCCCGTGCCTCGCGCTGAAGGACCCGGACCGGGACCCACCTACGGTGGCCCGGAAACCCTCGTCGTCCCGATCGTGCACGCGCCGCTGCCGCTGCCTCGGCCCGCCGACGCTGGCTCGGATCGGCCGAGGACGGTGGTCGTGGACCGGTCGGGCCCAGAGGACCCTCGACAATGGCCGCCGCCACCCCCGCCCGCGCTCCGGCTCCCACCGCCCCCGCCACCACCGCCCCTGCCCCCGCCGCCACCGCCGGTGGCAACCGCCAGAGCGGCGACGCATGCCCTCGGCGCTGAGCCCGCGCTCATAGCGTGGGCAGGAGGGAGCGAGCTCCCCGCCACGCCTCCAATCACACGCAAAGAATGGACACAACCCCGTAACCAGTGGATGGCCAAGGTCCCGAGCCGCCTCCTCATGCAACTGGGGGCACTCGTCGTCATTGTCGGCCTTCTCGTGTTCAAGCTCGGTTGAGTCGACCTCACTGCCATGGCGGTGCTGGTCGCGATCGTGGTCGCCGCAGTTGTTCTCCTCGTTGTCGGCAACACCTTTGAGCTTCTCCCACGGCGCCATCGTCAAGGACAGGTCCAAAACGTAGAACAGTCATCGAGCGCGGCTGCCCAAGCGCCTCATCGGCAGCGTCGTCGCTCCGACTTGCCGGTGTGGTTTGCGCTGTGCACGGCCGTGTACCTCTTGGTGGGGGCCTATCTGGTCCTGCATCGAGGAAGCATCATCGGCGACGCCGAGTCGCGAGTTGCCCAAGCGTGGTACGTGGTCGCCAGCCGAGATCCCCATATCGCCGCCATCGGTTTCATCTGGAATCCGCTGCCGTCGATCGCCGAAATCCCCTTGGTAGTGGTCCGTGGGATCTGGCCGGCACTGACACAGCGTGCGTTCGCGGGATGCATCGTGTCAGCCCTCTGCATGGCAGGAGCAGTCGTGCAGTTTCGAGCGGCTCTGCGCGAGATGGGCACGTCGGTCACCATCGCCACCATTCTGACTCTTTGTTTTGCCTTCAATCCAATGACGATCTACTACGGGTCCAACGGTATGTCCGAAGCGATGTACCTCCTGTTTCTCGTCGGCGCAGCTCGTTACCTGCTGGTGTGGACGGTGTCGGGCCGACTTCGTGACCTGGTCCTTACCGCCATCAATCTGGCTCTTGGCTACCTGACGAGATACGAGACATTGGCTGCTGCTGTCGCGGTGGCGATTGTCGTGGTGTTGGTAGGTACCGAGGCCCGAAATCACCGTCAGGCCCGCCATGAGCGCAGATCGGCCGCCATTACAGACGTCATCATCGTGCTGTTCCCCGTGACCGTGGCGTTCATTGGCTGGGCCGTGACGAGTTGGATCATCACGGGACAACCGTTTGAACAGTTCACGTCGCAATATGGAAACTCGAGCCAAGTGGCGTCAGCCGTAGGAATTGCCAGTGCCAATGGCACCGGTTGGCCCAAGATCGTATTGACCTTGGTGCAGATGTGGACGTATGCACCGCTCGTTCCGGTGCTGGCCGTGGTCTTTCTCATCGTCGCCATTCGCCGCCGTGATCGGAGGTTCCTGGCTTTGGGGGCGCTCGCCGGCCCTTTGCTGTTCAGCACGGCGGCGTACTCGGGCGGGGAGATCTTTGGGTGGCTTCGGTTTTACATCCCGACCCTTCCGCTGTTCTTGCTGGCGGCAGCGCTGGTCTTGAGCCCTCTGCCGGGTATGCGCCCGGTGCTGCCGGCCTGGCTGTCGCGGACCTCAATTGCGGGGGGCGTCGCGGCGCTCATTATCGGTCTGCCGGGGATAGCCACAAGCGCCTATGCCATGGGCAATCCTCATCTAGGTCCGGCAGAGCAAAGCGCTCTGTCGTGGATATTCCATGCCCCTAATTCCTCGGCCGAGAAGCAGTTCATGAGCTTCCTGCCCAGTTCCCAGTCCATCGCCAGGCAGATCGATGGACTCGATCTTCCTGATCATTCCATTGCCGTGGACACCGTCGGATGCGGGTCATTCGTGGTTTTGAATTCGGAGAATCCCGGACAATTCATCATTACCAGCGACCGGGATTTTCAAGAGGTCGTTGCCGACCCGGCTGCGTTCAATGTTCCTTACGTGCTCGTGCCTGAAGACAGTTCGCAAGGGCTCAGCGCTATCAACGCCGCTCATCCCGGTATTTTTGCCGGCGGCCAAGTGGGCGGTCTGGTGACCAAGGTGGCGGCGCAGTACCAGACGTCAGGCTGCACCACCTTTCGGTTGGTCCGTGTCATGAGCGATGGCTCTTGACATGACCGTCGTCAACCTGGTCGACAATGACGAAGGCGCCCGGCTTGACCACGCCCGCAATTGGCTCGACCGCCAGGCCCCAGAACTCTCGAGCAAAGGCTTTCTTTCCCGCCGTCAGGCCATGGGAGCGCTCGCCACCCTGGTGGTGGTCGTCATTGGCGTGGCATTGTTTCCACGTCCTTCGGGCGTGGCCATCGTCGCGTTACTCACCGCCGTCTACGTGGCCATCATGACCAATCGCGTGGCGATGACATTGGCATCGTTGCGGCGACCGAACCTCATGGTCGTGAGCGATGAAGACGCGCTGCGTGTACCGGACAACGAGTTGCCCATCTACACGATCCTGGTGCCTCTCTACCATGAGGCGGCCGTGGTGCCTCAACTGGCGATGAATCTCCGAGCGCTCAAATATCCCGTTGACCGCCTTGACATCAAATTCCTAGTCGAACACGACGATGTCGACACGCTCAGCGCTTTACTGGCAAATGGCGCCGACCAGTTCGACGTGGTGGTGGTGCCTGACGGTGCGCCCCGCACGAAGCCAAAGGCTCTCAACTATGGGCTCACCATGGCGAGGGGGGACCTGGTCACCATTTTCGATGCCGAGGACCGTCCCGACCCGCTGCAACTGCGTAAGGCCGTGGTGGCCTTTCAGCGAGCACCCGCCGAGGTGGGTTGTTTGCAAGCCCGCCTCGAGTACTGGAATGTCGAGCAGAACATCATCACCCGCTGGTTCGGCATCGAATACTTGCAGTGGTTTCGCCTTCTCCTGCCCGGCCTCGCCGCCAGTGATTCACCGGTGCCGTTAGGCGGTACGTCCAATCACATCCGCCGTGACCTGCTCGAAGATGTGGGGGCGTGGGATCCCCACAATGTGACCGAGGATGCCGACCTGGGCATCCGGTTCCGCCGAGCGGGGATCCGGTGTGCGGTCCTCGATTCGACCACCTGGGAAGAGGCCAATTCGGATTATGTGAACTGGAACAACCAACGCTCGCGTTGGTACAAGGGCTATCTCCAAACGTGGATAGTCCACATGCGCAGACCACGTGTCCTCCTCGATCAGCTCGGTTGGCGGGGATGGTTCGAGTTCAATGCCTTTGTGGGCGGCACGCCCCTGTTGTCTGCCCTCAATCTTGTTTTTTGGGCGCTTACGATCGCGTGGTTCACCGGTCACGTCGAGGTGGTGCGTGAGCTGTTCCCCGCAGCCGTCTACTACCCGGCCTTGTTCTGCTTTGTGTTCGGCAACCTGGCCATGGTGTATCTGTACATGATCAGCGCGCGGCTCTCCAAAGTCCCTTCGCTCGTGTGGGTGTCGGCCTTGGTCCCGCTGTACTGGTTGATGATGGGCGTTGCCGCGTTGAAGGCGCTCTGGCAACTCGTTGTGAGTCGGACCCTATGGGAGAAGACCGTGCACGGTCTGACCGGTGACAGCGTGCATGCCGATCTCGACTATTCGACCGGCGTGATTCGAGAATCACCGGCGGCGCCCTTTGAAAGCCCGGGGCCACCGGTACGTGCGCTGAAGATTATTTCAGGACGTAGCCCGGAGGCAGCGCGCCAGCCCCGGCGGCCGGCTGCCGTCGGCACGGCTTTGCAAGTTGTCGGAGCGATCTTGATCATCTTCGTGCTCTACGTCGTCATTCTGGCTGGTGTGGGCAGCCCGAGACCGACCAGCAGCAGCGCATTCGGGAAGACCCTGGCGTCACGTCCGCCGGCTGGTGCCGCCATGGCGCGCATTGAGATTCCTCGTGCAGGAATCGACCAAATCGTGGTCGAAGGCGCCACGCCGGGGACGTTGAATCAGCATGTTGGACACGTGAGTAGTACCGCCCTTCCGGGCATGCGCGGTACTGCCGTCGTCGTCGGCCATCGCGTCGGGTTCGGAGCTGGATTTGCTGACCTGTTTCGCGTTCGGGCCGGACAAGACGTGATTGTCGATATTGCCGGCGGCCAGGTCCGCTACCGAGTGATGTCGACCGTGGTGCAGACGAATCGGGAGCTGGCGTTGGCGCCACCCTCTGGTTCTCATCTGGTGCTTGTGACCAATGCCGGGGGATGGGACCTGAGTTCATTGCTCGTGGTACGGGCCAGTCTGGTTTCTTCGACACGCCCCCCTTTCAGCCCGGCGCCGGGTTCGCATGTTGAGCACGTTGCCATTGCCGGCGTCAGCTACAGGGCGGCGGGGATGTCATTGCTCTGGCTTGCCCTCGCCGTCGTCGCCGTGATGGCCGCACTGGCCTTGCGTCGCCGCTCGGGTTGGTGGGGGGCCGTTTTGCTGGCGCCAGTACTTGTGGCCGCCGTTTGCGAAGTCTGCCTGTACGGAGGCCACGCGCTTCCCCTGACCTTTTGAGCACACTCCTGGTCCGTTGCGTTGGACATGGGGGTGGCGCGAATTCGATTAAATATGACTTGTTGCATCGGAGTTATAGGAATACTCTGGTGCGGGTGCACTCTGCGCCACATCGCCGAACTGATGGGCAACCGCGCTGTCGTTAACAGCGCGCCGGTTCCTGCGGCTCATGCGGAGACTTGGCGGGGCTGGCCCAAGTCTCATCGCACTCAGGATTGGATTGAACGAAAGTAGAGGAGAACAACAGTGGTTGTAAGCGACAGCCTCTTGGCCACGAAAACGGGCGTCAAGGCACTCACCCCTCGCATCGGGGCGGTGCTGACGGGAGTCGACCTCAACGGAGCGCTTTCCGACGCGGAGGTAGACGGGATTCGAGCTGCCATCCTTGCTCACAGAGTGGTGTTCATCCGAGACCAGCATCTCGACGCGACTGGCCAGACCTCCTTTGCCCGCCGCCTCGGCAAGGTCACTCGTGCCCATCCGACCTTGCCGGCGAGCCCCGAATCACCAGCGCTCTTTGACCTCGACTCGCGCGGCGGGTCGGCGGCCAACCATTGGCATACCGATGTGACCTTCGTTGAACGACCGCCGATGTTTTCCGTATTGCGCGCTATCACCATCCCCGATATTGGGGGCGATACCCTGTGGGCCAACACGGTCGCCGCCTACCAGGACCTTCGCCCGAGCATCCGAATCCTGGCGGACGAGCTGCGGGCTGTACATACCAACGGGCAGGATTACGGGCGTGCTGACGTCGCCCAGGCCAACGGTCGGGTACGGCCCGAGCAGCTCGAGCACCTCAAGCAGTTCGTCTCGACCGTCTACGAGACCGAACACCCAGTCGTAAGGGTTCATGAAGAGACGGGTGAAAGGGCCCTCCTTCTGGGTGGTTTCGCCCAGAAGCTCGTTGGCCATAGCTCGTCGGAATCGGTTGACATCTTGCGAACACTGCAGTCCTACGTCACGCGTCCGGAAAACACCGTCCGCTGGCACTGGCGCCAAGGCGACGTTGCGGTGTGGGACAACCGCGCCACCCAGCACTATGCCATCTACGACTATGGGACCAGGCATCGCCGCGTCGAACGGATCACGACCGCTGGCGTGGTGCCGGTCGGACTCGACGGTCGGCTGAGCATGGCCCTCCAAGGAAGCGACGCGCACTACTACTTCGAGGACTGAACTTTTGCGCCGACATGGCCGGGTTCGCTGACACCCCCCATACCGGTAGCAGGGCCAGGCAAGCCCAACAAGGGCGCGAAAACGGTTCCCTTCGTCGTTCTGACAGAGGTCGTCGCAGCCGAGGTTCGAAATCTTCGTCGACAGCGTCGCACCGTCCCGCCGGATAATGGAGCCGTCCGGGCAGCGGGCAACGGTCGGGCGCCGAGGCCACCCGAAATTCCTCAAACATGACTTGTCCTATCGGATTTATAGGGATAAGATGATGGCCATGGACGTGCGGACTCCGTTGAGGGCAACCCAGGGTGAGGTCATCTTCCTGGTATTCGACGACCACTGTTGTTGAACGGCGCGATTTCCCGCGGCTGAACGCCGCTTTCCGGCTCGCTCGTTAAATCGGAGGTCTTCCATGTCTGCCAGTCCAGCTCGCTTTGACGCGCTCACGCCGAGCGTCTCCCCTGTCATCGACATATTCAAAAACCAGAGAGGTGGGCGCGCCGCTCACCCCGCGCAAGGCAAGCCGAGCGACGAGGTCCTGTCGGGCGATGCCCTGATGGTCATCGCCGAAGGATTGGCCCAGTCCGTGCCAAGTTCTGGGCACCGGTGGACGGGGGTCGCCGGAAGCCACTACGCGCCCCTCCTCGACACTGAGCTCTATGACGCCTGGCTGATCGTCTGGTCACCGGATTCGATGCTCGACCTTCATGATCATGGGGAGTCGGTGGGCGCAGTTGTCGTGGCCGTTGGCCGGCTTGTCGAGGGTCATGGGGCCCGGTGGGTCGACGGCCCGCTCCGCACACGGACGCTAAGCGCCGGTGGTGGGTGCATTGTCCCCACATGGCCGGTCCAGACGATTTCGAATCCTGGTCCCGAAAGAGCGTTGAGTGTGCACATCTATTCGCCTCCCGTGCGCTCGACGACCCTCCATGTCCCACAGCCAAAGGGCCTCTCGAGGCCCGCTCACAAAGGCCAAAGTCACCTGGCCTTGTTCAAGGAGGCAGCGACGTGACCCTCAACCCCTCGGGCCACGTCGCGCTCGACCTCCCCGCCAGGAGCCGTGCCCGGATGCCCCTCCGGCACGACGTGGGATAGGGCCGGCGTCGGCGAACAACACGACGTGCCGACGTCGGCCCTGGCTCCGCGGCTACGCGCTGTTCCCCCTTGTCCACGACCCCGACCTCGTCGGGGGCTGATCGGTGCACTCCAGGCTTGGGTTGCCGTGCTCGGTCCGGCGGCAGCGACCGACAATGCCCGTGAGGCCCTCGAAGATCAACGACGAGCCGAGCTTGAGATCCAGCGTCTGGAGGCGCGCTTGACCATAACGAGGCGAGCCTCGAACTCAGCGTGAGTCAGGAATTGAGGAAGAAGACAAACGTCTTGGTCACGCTCTGGGTCGAGTTGTGCGAGGTTGCCTCGACAGTGAAGTTGTAGATCGTCGATGTCGAGTCACTCTTCTTCGCCTTACCCTTGACCAACCCGGCTTTGGTCACCTTTAAGCCCTTGGGTAGGCCGCCCATGTAGGTCCATTTGTAGGGAGCGGTACCTCCTGCCGCCTGGAGCTGCACCTTGTAGTGCGTGCCCATCTCCGCCGACGGGAGCGCCGTGGTCGTGATCTGAAGACCGACCACGGGCTCGTAGAGATAGGCGTTGCCAAGCTGATCGGCCGCGGCGCAGAACGAGGCTGTCGAGCACGAGATGGACTGAATGGAGCTGTCATAGCTAAGGACGTCGGCACCCGACCACACCCCGCTGGCGTCGCTGTACACGTCCCCGTTCTCGTCAGAGGCGATGCACATGGTGCTCGATCCACAAGAGACAGCGAGCAAGCCTTCATCGAATATCGAGGTAGCCACGGCGACGGGGCTTGACCATGAGGTGCCGTTGTAGGTGAGGACGTATCCAGCGGTAGTGGCGGCAACGCAGAATGAGGACGTAGGGCACGACACCTGCTCTACGAACCCGAGAGTCGCCGACACCGATTGTGACGACCAGCTGGTTCCCTTGTAGGTAAAGAGGCTGAACCTGGCATCGGCGGCGACACACAGCGACGCACTCGCGCACGACACGGAGGTGAAGTTGTTGGTGCTGTCGATGTTGTCAGGGCCTGACCACGTGCCGTTATAGGTAAAGACGTTGCCATCCTCGTCGACAGCCGCGCAGAAGGGCCCACTGGTACACGACACGGCGTCGATCGTATTGGTACCGTCAATGTTGTCCGGAGCCGACCACGACGTGCCCGCAAAAGTCAGTGCGTTTCCCTCACCGTCAACGGCTACACAGAACGTCTTTGAGGCGCACGAGACGTCGAAGAGGATATTGCCAGGGTCGACATCCTGTGGCCCCGACCATGACGTGCCGTTGTACGTATACGCGTTTCCGTTGTCACCGACCCCCACGCAGAAGTTGGTGACGTTGGGCGGGCACGAAACCTGGTCCGCACCCACCGATGTGGGCCCCAGCCACGTCGTCGTGGCCCCCGCCGCAGCGGAGCCCACGCCGATAAGGGCGGCTGAGGCCAGTGCGCACGCCAGGATCATCCCGGGCGCCCGCCGTAGCACTCGCCATTGTCTTGCCCGCAACGCTTGCCGACGACCAAACATCATCTACCTCCTGCCCGCAGCCCCCGTTGACGTCAGTATTGTCCGCAAGCCGTGGTGACGCCACCCTCAATAATGAGGTTGCTGGCGCTCGCACGACTCCGTTTGTCGTCTTCGGATGGACTTCTCTTTTCGACAGCATGACGGGCTACCCCTCCAGGTGTCTGTAGCGAAGGCGACAGTGGAAATGTGTCCGTGGACACAAAGGGCAATGGCCAATAGGAGTGGCGGAACGTGGAAAAACGAGGCAGAACTTGTGGCTGTGTTCAGGCGACCGCACCGCGGTTCGCTTCGAGCTTCAGTTGGCCGGTGTTGGCATCAAAATCGTAGAGCTCGCCGTAGCGTCCCCAGTCGATGGCGAGGTCCAGTTGTTGGCGGGCCTCGTCTTGGGAGAACCCGCGCCGGAGAAGGTCGAAGAAGAAACCGTCGCCGAGGGTGCCGTCTTGGGTGGCCTCCAAACTGCTGAAGATGGCGCGCACGAGAGGAGCCCTTGTCTTCGCCAACCGTGCGAATATCGCCTTCGAGGTGTCGATATCGGCCTCCACAAAACGTCGCCCTTCGTCGGTCAGCTCGATATCGGCGTCTTCGACGATGGCGAGCCCGAGCAATTGGGCCGCATCGACGAGAGGTAACAGGTCCTCGACGTCAAAGGTCAACCGTTGTGCCAATACGGGAAGGTCTTCCCGCCCGCCGTGCGCGTCCAGGATTTCAAGGAGGCCTGCCATACCTCCCACCGACGCGGCCGGCAGCGGCGTCTCGGTGGGAGACGACGTGGTCTCAGGTGTCTCGCTCCACACATGAGACGGGGCTCGGCCGTCGCCCCCGGTCATGATGCTGTAGATCTGGTCGACCAGTGTTTGCGACGCCTCACTGTGACGATCCCGAGGCCGCGCTAGCCCGCAGTCGATCTCGGTGCGGATGCGGCCCGGATTGGTTCCGAGGACGAAGATTCGGTCGGCGAGGATGACCGCCTCCTCGATGTTGTGAGTCACGATGAGCATGGCCCTGGTGGGAAAGTCCTCGGCGTTCCAAAGTCGCAGGAGCTCGCTGCGGAGGTTCTCGGCGGTAAGCACATCGAGGGCCGAAAAGGGCTCGTCCATGAGGAGGGCGTCGGGTTCCACCACCAGCGCTCTGGCGAATCCCACCCGCTGACGCATCCCACCGGAGAGTTCCTTGGGATAGGCGGACTCAAAACCGTCGAGCCCGATCCGGTCAATGGCCTGTATGGCGCGTTCGCGTCGCTCGCTCGGGGGGACGCCTTTGGCTTCCAGCCCGATCTCGACGTTCTGGAGGACGGTGAGCCATGGAAGGAGGGCGAAGCTTTGGAAGACCATGGCCACGCCCGGGTTGGCGCCGGTCACGGGCTTGCCTCGGTAGGTGATCTTCCCCGAACTCGGAGCGATGAGGCCGGCGATGCATCGCAGCAGCGTGCTCTTGCCGCTGCCGGACTTGCCGAGCAGTGCCACGATCTCGCCCCTTTTGAGCGCGAAGGAGATGTCGTCGAGCACGGGCAAGGCGCTGCCGTCGGGTGACGTGAACGCCTTCGAGACATGAGAGACCTCGAGGATCGTTTCGGTTTGCGCACCGGCATGGGTCCGGGACTCGTGCGCTGTAGGCATGATTCGCTCCCTATCGGTCATGGTTGCTTAGAGCGTGAAATGGGACTCGGCCAGACGGTAAAGACGGCGCCACAGGAGCCGGTTGACGAGTACGACGAAAAGACTCATGACGATGACTCCCGCCAGCACCTTCGCAAAATGGTCCGGTGCGGCCGATCCCGATGCGTGGGTGATATAGGCACCTAACCCTTGGGCCGAGAGACGGTGCGATCCCCACACCACCACTTCGGCCACGATGGAGGCGTTCCACGCTCCTCCCGCCGCGGTGATGCCCCCTGTGACATAGGCAGGAAAGATGGCGGGAAGGATCAGTTGGCGCCATCGCTGGCGTCGTGGGAGCCCGAAGCTGGTGGACATTTCGCGCAAATCGTTCGGAATGGCGATGGCGCCGGCAATGGCGTTGAACAGGATGTACCACTGAGCTCCGATCGCCATCAGCAGCACGCTCCCGATGTCGAGGGAAAGGTGGATGGCGATGAAAGCAATGACGAAGAATGGGAAAAGGAGGTTCGATGGGAAGCTGGCGAGGATCTGGACAACCGGTTGGGCCAACCGGGTAAGGCGCGGGTTCATCCCGATGGTCACACCGACTGGCACCCAGATCACGGTGGAGACGATCACGACAACGACGACCCGGACGAAGGTGATGGCTCCCAACCCAATAGCGTAAGGAAAAGCGCCGAACCCGACCGATCGGCTCAGGTAGGTAAGACCGGCACCGGCGCCCAACACGACCAGGGCACCGACGATCACCCAGAAAATCGCATCTCCGGTCCGTTGTCGACGCTGGTCGGGGGCCAGGGGGTGCTCGGCGAGCCCAAAGGGGCGCGTGATTCGATCGAGAAACCTCCCGACCGGACGCAGACCAACGCTCATGTATTGACGAAGGTGGGACCGACGAAGGAGATCGAGCACGAGGCTTCGTGGCCTATCGGTTGCCTCGGACTCCTCCATCCGAAACTTCTCCGCCCAGGCGACGAGGGGACGAAAAAACACCGCGTTGACGCCGACCACCAAAAGCACCATCACGCCCACGGCGATTCCAACCCTGGCCAGTGAGCCTTGGGCGATGGCTGCCCCGATGTAGCTGCCCATGCCCGGTAGTGCGTATTGATGGCCGCTCACCGTGATTGCTTCGGCGGCGGTCAAGAAGAACCACCCGCCACCCATCGACATCATGGCGTTCCAGACAAGTCCGATCATCGAACCGGGAACGTCGAGCTTCCAAAAGCGTTGCCACTTGGTGAGGCGGTACATGCGAGCTGCCTCGTCGAGGTCTCGGGGCTGGCTGATGAGCGAGTGGTAGAAGCTGAACGTCATGTTCCAGGCCTGGGACGTGAAAACCGCGAAAATGCACGTCGCCTCGAGCCCGATAATGTTCCCGAACAGGTGGAGGAAGAACACCGTAGTGAACGTGAGAAACCCGAGAATGGGTACGGACTGGAGGATGTCGAGGGTCGGGATCAGGACCTTTTCAGCTCGTCGCAGTCGAGCTGCGGCAGTCGCATATACGAAAGTGAAGAGCGTCGAGAATGCCAGGGCGACGAACATGCGCAGAAGCGAGCAGGCCGCGTAGTAGGGGATATTGCTGAGCCCGGTCGGAAGGCTCGATGTCGACGCTCCCGGGGTGACGGTGACTCTCAGCGACTCACCGAGTCGTGCCACCCCGTAGAGAAGAGCAACGACGCCGAGCCCGACTATGACGTCGACCGGGCTTACCTGGCGGCGAATCGAGATCCGCCCGGAGAAGGTTCGGCGCGAACTCATCGAGCCACGTCGTGAGGCACGTTCTCGTCCACGCCGAAGACTTACATACGCAATCGCCCTCAGCGTCGACCGGTCTCACGCCCCGGGCCTCATGACCAGGTGAAGACCGAAATCGGACGAGCCGCCAACTCACGGTGGAGGTTGATGGTGGCGGCGGTTCGGCCCTTAGTACTTGCGCTTCACGACAGTGACGGGCACCGTCACTGTCGTGCCCAGGCTGTCAGTCAGCGTGACGGTGGCAGGGTTCGGCTCGGTGGTTCCGTGGGCGGCGACCAATCCGCCATTGTTCGTGACGGTGCCGTTGGCCTTGCCGTTCACGACCAACGTGTAGGTGATGGCGGTGTTGGGGTCCCAGCCGTCGAGCTGGATTACCCCTTCGCCGCCCTCGGAGACCCACGACGCGCCGGTGGCGAACAGGCGGTCCGAAGATCCGGTGCCGATGGTGACACTGAGCTGCTCGGTCCCGTCAGGTCCGGCCGGCTGACCGAGGTTGTTCGGCTGCGGCGCAATCTGCAGGGTGAAGTCGTACGTGCCGGCCTTCGTCGGGGTCCCGATGATCTCCCAGTCACAATCGGGCTCCTGGACCTTCAAACCGGGAGGAAGAGTCCCCGCCACGACGCTCATGGTGTACGGATTGCACTCTGGCCCAAAGTATTCGGGCCCCCCGGTGGCGAGAAGGGTGGCTCCGTAGGCAGAGCCAACGTTGCCCGGGCCCGACGTGCACACCACTCCCGCGCAGGAGAAATCGGTGGTGATGAGGCTGGGCGCCGATGGCGTGGTGGCAGCCCCCGCCAGAGCAGGCACGAATGCGGTCGCCGCCAGCGCCGCTCCCAGGATCGCGAACGACTTCACGCGCACGAGGTCTCCTTCATTTCGTCTGGCCCGATCGGGCAATGTCATGTCCTGCGACTCCGACGCCAGCTATACGGGCGAGAGTGTCAAAACGTTCATCAGCCGAATCGGATCTGCTTGACCCCCGTCCACGCCCGTCGGGCTCGCCCTCGCAGAGCGGAGTCTGTATTGGGGGCAAGCGTCAACCCCGCCAACATGGCGATCTGGTCGGCTACCTGTGGGATCGTGACGTGATCCGTCCACAGGTGTTCGGCGAATTCCGGGCGGCCGAGGCGCTCCAAGCAGATATCAAGCTTCGACATGGCAAAACTCTCCCGAAATAAGGGAGCGTCTTTTCTGGCGACGAACTGCATGGCATGTCCAACGCCTCGTTCGCGCAACCGGCGGAGCACCGTCTGACGCTCGGCCAGAAATGCAAAGTGCCGCACGTCATGTCCTCGACCCCGTAGCCGACCCACTGTTTCTTTGAAGTAGCTCGGTTCCACAATCGTCATAGGTGCGATCACGACCCCGGCATGATTGCTCAGGACGTGGTCCAGGACCTCGAACACCCCGTGCCGCCAAGCCGGGTAGTCCTGGAAGTCGTAGCGGAGGTATGCCGGCGTCATGCGCCGGAGGCCGAAACCGACCTCCTCGGGATCACAGATGACGCTGTTGTGGAGCCGCCGCTGAATCTCGTGCGCCGTTTGGGTCTTGCCGCCACCGAAGGGCCCGTTGATCCACAACAGCATGCACCGATCCTACGAAACCGGAGTCGGCGAGATGTTCCGAACGTCTTGAATCGGAGCAGGTGACCAGGGGTTAGCGTGTCGGGCGGGCTCACGCCAAGTCACAGGCCGGCGCGGAAGAATTTCTGTGCGGAGTTGTCGATTCGGGTTGTTCTCGACCGTCGTAGTGAGCAGGAGGCCCCGAATGCGGGCCAACCATGAGAGGAGATCACCATGGCCGAGTATCTGATCCTCATTTACGGGGACGAGGCGGTATTGGACAACCCTGAGCCCGGCTCATTCGACCAGATGATGAAGGGCCACCAGGTGTTCGGCGAGGTCAACGCCTCCGCCCTGCGCGGTGGGAACGCATTACAGGCGACAGCGACGGCGACGTCGGTACGACAGGACTCCTCCGGGGACTTCGTGGTGACCGATGGGCCCTTTGCCGAGACCAAAGAAGCACTTGGCGGCTATTACCTGGTCGAGGCCGCCGACCTGGATGAGGCCCTGGTGTTGGCGAAGCAGATTCCAATGCCCGCCGGCGGGGTCGAGGTCAGGCCGATCAGAACGTTCAGTTGAGCTAACAACTCCTCATGGTCGAGTCGGTCGAGGCGGCGGTTGCTGACGCTCACCGACGCGAGTGGGCCTTCGTGCTCGCAGCAACAGTGCGGGTCACCGGGGACATCGATATAGCCGAGGAATGCGTTCAGGATGCTTATGCCCGGGCGCTTTCCGCATGGTCCACCGGTGGCATCCCGTCCAAACCGGGTGCTTGGTTGACCACCGTTGCCCGACGCCGCGCCATAGATGTGGCCCGGCGGGGCGTGACCCATGCCCGAGCGTTGCCGTTGCTGGTCGAAGCGGTGACCTCGGTCGGCCCCGGTGAACTGGAGGATGAACCAGATGTGGTGGATGACCGACTCCGGCTCATTTTCACCTGTTGCCACCCGGCCATCGCGCTCGAGGCTCAGGTAGCGCTCACACTTCGCCTGGTATGTGGACTCACTACCGCCGAGGTGGGCCGGGCGTTCTTAGTCAGGGAATCGACGATGGCGGCGCGCATCACCCGCGCCAAGAAGAAGATCGCTCTGGCTCGCATCCCTTATCGGGTACCACCCGTGGAGGAGCTTCCCGCTCGTATCGATGCCGTGCTCACGGTCTTGCATCTGCTCTATTCGACCGGGTACACGGCGCCTGAGGGTGCGGACTTGGGCCGACGCGACTTGGTGGAACGATCACTTGATCTGGCCTACCTGTTACGGAGGTTATTGCCGGACAACGCCGACATAGCCGGGCTGCTGGCGCTCATCTTGCTCACCGACGCTCGGCACGGAGCGAGGCAGGGAAGTGACGAGCAACTCGTGCTCCTCGCCGATCAGGATCGGTCGCAGTGGGATCACGTTGCCATCGAGGAGGGCCTCGAACTCGTCCGTGAGGCCCTCGACTCTCGGCCCCCGGGCCGGTTCGCGCTGATGGCGGCCATCGCCGCGGTCCACGACGAAGCGCCATCATGGGAGGCCACCGACTGGGCCGAGATCGTGGGTCTCTATGACCTATTGATGGACCTTTGGCCGTCTCCCGTTGTTGCCCTCAACCGAGCTGTCGCCGTGGGTCTGGCGTTCGGGCCCGACGCCGGACTTGCCGCTCTCGACGTCCTGACGGCCGAGCCGGCCCTGGCCTTGTACGGCTATCTGGCCTCGGCCCGGGCGGATTTCCTTCGACGATTAGGCCGAGCCGTTGAGGCCCGCGTGGCGTACCGAGAAGCCCTCATGCTGTGCGGAAACCAGGTCGAGCGGGCGTTCCTCCTCGAAAGGCTCGCCGAGGTGGGTGGCTGAATCCTCGACAATCCGGCCTCCGAATTGGACGGCTGTAGGTAGGCACGGCAAGTGATCGAGCTCTCACCTCCTGCGGTTCCTCAAATATGGGGACGAAAGTACGACATGATTCACTACAAAATAACAACGGCCATGGACACGCCTCATGAGGCCAGTAAAGGCGGGGAATTACTGGGCTCCTGAGGACCGTCGAATGATCGAGCAGACACGGACACGTTGACCACTTCCCCGCATGGCTGACATGGCGGGTATGAAAACGAGGCGCCTTATGCGACGTAGCTGGCTTGTGATCTCGGTGGCGCTGCTCGTTTCTGTCGGCATGGTCGTGGTATCGGTGTCAGCGGCGACAGCCGCCACCTCTGTGCGGAAATTCTCGGGCGACGCACCCGGCTTGGTGGTGTGCAACTTGTCGGGCAAGGTGAGCTTTTTGCCCCCTCTGACCACATCGGGCGGCGGGACCGGACCGTCGAGGATCTCCGGCGGCAAGATCTCAGGTTGCACGCCGACCAATAGTGACGTGACCATCACGAGCGCCAAGGTCACCGGCTCGTTTGCCTCAAGCCCGCTTGCATGCAGCTCCGACTCGGCCACAGGGGTCACGGCCACGCTCACCGTCAAGTGGAAGGGCGACCTGGCGGGCACCGTGGACGGAACGACGTACGCCGGTAAAGCCAAGTTCGCGAACACCCTGGTCGCCGGCAGCACGGGAACAGGCTCGTTCGCAGGCGGCGCCACTGTGAGTGTCAACGTACCCAGCAACTTTTCGATGCTCTGCAGTAACGCACGCGGCGTAAAGAAGGCCACGGTGACCGGGAGCGTTGCCCTTGGTGCGACGACCGGGGGCGGAGGCGGGGGCGGAGGAACCGTGACCGGGTCCGCCACGATCACCCAGCTCGTCAGCGACGGGACCGGCTACTGCGCCGTCGTGAGTACCGGGTCCGTCGAGTGCTGGGGTCAATCCAACCAGGGCGAGCTCGGAAACGGTGGAATCGGAGATCCCAGCTGCGTCGTCGGGTTCTGCGAGCCGACACCTCAGACAATCTCCGGGTTGACAAATGCCACGGAAATGGCGAGCGACGGTGGGAATGGAGCGAACGGGTACGGGTACTGCGCGGTGCTTTCGACTGGATCGGTCGAGTGCTGGGGTGAAAACAACGGTGGCGAATTGGGCGACGGAACCGACACCGGGCCGGACTCGTGCACCGAAGGTCCATGCAGCACGATCCCCGTATCCGTCACCGGTGTCACCAACGCCGTTCAGATCACATCCAACGGGCTGGGCTATTGCGTAGTGCTCACCACCACGGGGGTTCAATGTTGGGGGGGCGATGGTGCGAACTCCACTTCGACTGTTGCCGTTGCCGTGGCCGGCCTAACCGGCGTCTCCGAATTGGCAACAGCCGGTTGGGGTTACTGCGCTCTGGTCAGCGGGGGAACGGTCGAATGTTGGGGTGACGATAATTTTGGAGAGTTGGGCAATGGAACGGTTTCGCAGGCGGGCTCGGACGTTCCGCTTGTGGTCCCCGGAATCACTACGGCCACGGCCGTTGTCGGTAACGGGGACGGATTCTCCGACCTCAGTTACTGCGCCGTGCTGACTTCGGGCTCTGTCGACTGTTGGGGCGATGACTCCATTGGTGAACTCGGCGACGGTTCGACTGCAACGGCCGACACTCCCGTCGAGGTGTCGGGGCTCACTGACGCGGCCAGCTTGACCTCTGATGGCGTCGGGTTCTGTGCCACCCTCCAGGTAACCGGGGACGTATCGTGTTGGGGCGACAACTCAACCGGCGAGTTGGGAAACGGCTCGACGACCGAGTCGGACGTTCCGGTGGTGGCGGCGAACCTCACCGGAGTTTCCAGCATGTCTGGTCAGTTCACCGGGCCCATCTCTGAGCAGAGGGACGGTCTTCACCTGGGACCCCTCAACATCCCCGCGAGTCCTGGAAGCGGATACTGCGCCGTCCAGGGCGACGGGGTCGTCTACTGCTGGGGCGACAACTCGACGGGCGAGCTTGGGTTGTCAGGTGCTTTGCTCGGGCCATACACGTGTGGCTCGGGCACCTGCCTCGACGAGCCCACGCAGACCCGTTCAGACGTGTCGAATATGGATGCTGACGGCATCGGGTACTGCGCAATTCTCACTTCTGGCGGTGTGAGCTGTTGGGGCGACGACTTCTGGGGTCAACTCGGCGACACCAACCAAACATCACCAAACGCATCGCTCAGTGTGAATCCGGATACCGACCTGGCCAATGGTCAGAGCGTCGACGTCACCGGCTCGTCGCTGGGGGTGCTTTCCCTTGGCAGTGTCGTCGAATGCAGCGATGCTCCGAACCAACCCACGGTGCAACTGGGCGGGGTCGTTGACGCGGTCGAAGACGTCGGCTGCACCGGATCGACGTTTAGTAACCTGGTTGAGACCACAGGTGGGGGAGCGTTGTCGACCACGTTCAAGGTGGCCGCGGGCACGGTAGGGCCGCCATGCGGGACGTCGTACTTGGCGGTGTGCCCGACTCTTGACAGCGCCGGCCATGACCCTGCATCCGACGCCGCCGACTACCCGTGTCCGCCGACGCCGGCGCAACAAGCGGCGGGCGACACGTGCCTACTGGAATACGGTGACGGCGCCGGCGACTTGGTGTTCGCCCAAATTCTCTTCTCTGGTGAGTCGCCGCCGTAAGTCGGACAGGCAATTAATAGGATTGCTTTTCGTGCGTCACAGGACAACGTGTCGTTGCGCTTGGGACCACCAGGGCCCAAAGGATGGCTAGGCCATCAAGCTGTTCAGTAATACATCGACGGTCTTACCGGCGTCCTTGCGGGCTTTGGCCGGATTGTCTGCGGTGGCGACGTACTGTGCGGCGGCCATGACCCCAGCGAGCAGCATGCGGGTGAGCGGTTCCAGCGGGGCCTGGTGGATCTCGTGTTGGGACATGGCCGCCTGCACCACCTCGCGCACGAGTGCCAACGCGTAGCGGTCGGCAATCTCGCTTCGAACATCTGCCGCCAGAACGGCCGGACCATCGAGGGCGCAGATACGTTGCACCTCGACATCCAGCATGGCGTCGAGATAGGCGTGGCAACCGGCTCGCAGCATCTCGAGGGGATGCTCATGGCCTACTTGCAGCGCCGCCTCCGCCGTGGATGCCACGATCTGCTGCTCGAGTTCCTCGTAGACGGCCAGAAATAAGCCCTGTTTGTCGCCGAAATGGTGCTGGAGCGCGCCGCGCGTCACGCCGGCGTCAGCCACGATTTCTTCGCGGCCCGTACGACCGTAGCCATTGCTCCCGAACAGCGCGCGCCCCGAAGCCATCAGCGCCGCCCGAGTCGACTCGGAGCGCTCGGCTTGGGTGCGACGGGGTTGTGAGGTGGTGTCCCTATTGACCATACATGCAAGGTGCATGTAAGTTACATGCCACTGCACGATACCGCGTGCGGTCACGGAGGAGGGTGGGGGATGACGCTGAGCCGAACGGTCGTCGTGCCGGGAATGACCGAGGAATACCAGACCTTTGCCGATTTGCTGCGCGGTCTATCAGATGAGCAGTGGGAAGCAGCGTCTCGCTGCGAGGGGTGGCGTGTGGCCGACGTGGCCGCCCATGTGGTCGGACAGCTCACCGACGTCACCAACCTCCGTCTCGAGGGTCTGGGCACCGCAGAGGTGACCAAGCGCCAGGTCGACGACCGTCGTGGCCAAAGCGCCATCGACACGGCGGACGAGTTGCAGCGCGCCATAGAGACAGCCAGCGCATTGGTGGCGGCGTTCGACGACGACGCGTGGAACGCGGATGGGCCTCAGGGCAACGGGAGCACACTCGGTTTCGGGGTTGAATCCCTGTGGTTCGACACATTCCTCCACGCTGATGACATTCGCTCCTCTCTCGACCAGCCGTCCGTGACGGGAAACGGCATGCTTCCCTCGGTGTCGCACATCGCCAAGGTCCTCACCGACCAGGGCTGGTCACCCGCCACTTTGAAGCTCGAGGGGATGGACGCATTCCCGGTGTCGGGGGGAGACGGTGATGTGATCACTGGCGACCCCATGACGTTCATCTTGGTGTCGACGGGCCGCGCCCCGGCGTCACACATGGGGTTGGACGACACGGTCAACATCTACCGCTGACCCGGGGCGCTGGTCAGGAGCGGAAGCTTTTGGAGCGTTCTGCTGTTGGGATGAACGTGGTTCCTCTTTCCGTTCTTGATCTGGCTACGGTGGCAACAGGATCGACGTCGGCCCAAGCGCTGCGAGAGACGGTCGAAATTGCTCCGGAGGTGGAGCGACTCGGGTACCACCGATTGTGGGTGGCGGAGCACCACGGGATGCCTGCCGTCGCCAGTTCTGCGCCCGCCGTCCTGATCGCCCACCTGGCCGACGCCACCACGACCCTTCGCGTCGGTTCCGGTGGGGTCATGTTGCCCAACCACGCCCCGCTTGTTGTGGCCGAACAATTCGGCACCTTGGAAGCTCTCCATCCCGGGAGAATCGACCTCGGTCTGGGACGTGCCCCCGGTACCGACCCGGTCACAGTCCGGGCCCTTCGGCGTACCCCGGAGCAGCATGCGGACACCTTCCCCGATGACGTCGTCGAGCTGATCAACTACCTCCTGCCCGCCGAGGGTCTGCCCAAACATCCGACTGCGAATCCCGGGCCCGGTTACCTTCCTCAGGTATGGCTTTTGGGGTCGTCACTCTTCAGCGCGCAACTGGCGGGGTTACTCGGTCTTCCGTTTTCTTTCGCCTATCACTTTGCCCCCAAGCTCCTTGACGACGCCCTCGTCACCTATCGGACGAGCTTTCGTCCGTCGGTGCTTCACACCGAACCCAATGCCATGGTGGCGGTTTCTGTCCTCTGCGCTCCGAGCGCAGCAGAAGCCGTGTGGCTCTCGGGCTCAACCGCTCTCAGCATTCTGCAGTTGCGATCGGGGCGTTTGGGTCCGCTGCCCTCCCCTGAGCAGGCGGCCGAGTATCCGTTCACCGTTGCCGAACGATCGATGGTCGACGAGGCCATGTCGACACATCTGATCGGTGATCCGGCCACGGTCATCGAAGGTCTCAGCGAACTGCAGACCCGCACCGGGGCCGACGAGATCATGCTTTCGACCCGGGCCCACACCTATGAAGCCAGATTGCGGTCGCTATCTCTGATTGCCGAGGGCTGGACGACGGTCGAACCGGCATAGTCCGGCCAGCATCATCGGGAACAAGCTTCTGACCTGGCTTCTACCCGGGCCCCTACGTCTCGCTTTGGCCACTGTCCGTGCTGATGAGGTCAAAAGACACGGGTAGACGTCATCGCTGACGACAAACGGCGTGGCTCGGCGTACTGTGCCTAGGCGATCAGCAACAGGGGGCGTAGGGGGGGAACGAAAATGATCCGTGGCAAACGCGATGCGAAGCTCGTTCGATCTGCCGTAATCGGCATCGTAGGAATGTTGTTGGCCATCTTTGTTGTTTCTGTAACTAACGCCGGCGCAGCCACGGCCCATACGAAACGGGCTCCCGAGGTGTTGTACGTCGGCACCTTCGACTCGATCAGCACTCCGGCCTCCCAAACGTTCTCCACCATCCAAGGAGCCGTCAACGCCGCCACCAAGGGGGATTGGATTCTCATCGCCCCCGGCGACTACCACGAGTCGGACGACTCGGGAATCACGTCGGCAAACAGTGCCACGGGCGACGGGTGGTACGGAGGGGTCGTGATCAACACTTCCGATATCCACCTTCGGGGGATGAACCGCAACACCGTGATCGTCGATGGCACGTTGCCCGGCTCACCCACATGCAGCTCCGCGGCCAATGACCAGAATCACCTCAGCGGTCTCGGACGAAATGGGATCGTCGTATGGAAGGCCGACGGCGTAAGCGTCGACAATCTCACCGCATGCAATTTCCTGGCCGGGTCGGGCGACGCCGGGAACGAGATCTGGTGGAACGGCGGTGACAACTCGGGGAAGGTCGGACTGAAAGATTACGAAGGGAGCTACCTCACCGCTACTTCGACCTACTTCGCCAACAGCGACGACAGCAATGCGAGTGTCTGTGACGTCTGCGCCCTCTATGGGATCTTCTCGTCGAATTCGAACGGCGGCTCTTGGGACCAGCTTTTCGCCAACAACTTCGCCGACTCGGGCGCGTACATCGGGGGTTGCCACCGGGTGTGCAACGCCACGGTCGATCACGCCACATTTGAGGACGACGCCCTCGGCTATTCAGGCACGAACTCGGGTGGCATGGTGCACATCGAGAACTCGACGTTCGCGGACAACAAAGAGGGTCTGGACACCAACACCGCCCTCACCGGTGACCCCCCTCCGCCTCAGAACGGGGAGTGCCCCGGCAACAAGCCCGTTGCGGGGGTGTCGGTGCTCATCCCTGGTACCCGGATCAACTCCTGCTGGGTTTTCGGGCCTGGCAACCTGGTGGAATACAACAACAACCCCAACGTCCCGGTGGAAGGCACCGCCGGCTTAGGGCCCACGGGAACCGGCGAGACCATTTCGGGTGGGCGCAACGACACCGTCGAGGGCAACGAGTTTCTCGACAACGGGGCATGGGGGATGCTCTTCGTGCCCTACCCCGACTCCAACACCTCGGTGGTGCAGAACGGCATCAACTATCAGTGTTCCAAGACGGGTGGGGTACCGACATCGTCCAATCCGTTGCTGAGCGATCTTGGGATCGGCTGCCTCTATGACCCCGAAGGCAACTACATCGTTGGCAACGAGTTCTCTGGCAATGGGACCGACGGCAACGCCACCGACGCC
This sequence comes from uncultured Acidimicrobiaceae bacterium, assembly GCA_963714125.1. Classification (GTDB taxonomy): domain Bacteria; phylum Actinomycetota; class Acidimicrobiia; order Acidimicrobiales; family UBA8190; genus CAWCAW01. Next base: position 693,252 of record OY970234.1, read on the forward strand.
GATTACGGCAACCTGCTCATCTCCGGCCACGAGTTCGAGAACTGTGCTTCGGGCAACGCCGACTGGAATGCGAACTTCACCAACGAGACGGGGCCCGCAACCACGTCTGATGCGATTTCGACAGTCTGCGGTGACAAAACACCGAAGACAGCGCTGTTGGGGAGCAACACTGATACCAACCTCCTGCTTCAGGCCGAGTGCGACTCGGGCTTGCTGACGGGGGAATGCTCATCTGCCAACTACCCCCAGGCGACAGCGGTCACGATGCAACCGCTGCCCGGGGCCACGGCGCTTCTGGCTCCCGAGTCGGCGACTCTTCCCACCATGCCCAACCCTTGTGATGGCGCTCCCGCCAATCTTTGGTGTCCCGGTGGCACACCTGCGGCCGCCGGCGCGCACGGTCCACTTAGTCGATAACCAGTCTTTACAATCTTGCTCCCCTAGGCACCAAGTGGTGCCGCTGTTGTCGGGTGACAATTGGTCCTTTTGATTGTGGGTGCAAGTGTCACGATGTTGGCGACTCTCAAGATCAACCCTCGGGCACTGCAACGCCCCTTTGTGTTGGGGCCAGAGATCGCCCCACGCTTCTCGCCCGTCGACGGGCGATCAGACGTAGGGACAGCACGGCGACCGCGATCTCTGCTCCAATCGAGATCCCTCCGGAAAATGAGATCCCTGGCTCTTTGAACCCGAACATGCCATGGGGCAGATACAGGGTGAGGAGGTAGCCGCCGAGCACGCTCAGAACAAAGAGCGCCGAGGAGATTTCGGTAAGCCAGCCCGGTCGCACAAAGAGCCCCACAGCCAATGCAAGCGACGTCACCACCGTCAAGAGGAACAGCCAGTCGATCGTCGGAATTTTGTCATAGTCCTCGCGCGCGTAGAGATTGAGATGGACGGCGGCGATGACGACAAGGAAGAAGGCGCTGACTCCCCTCACGAACCAGTCACGCTGAGGTAATCGGCTTGAGTTCACGTGTCGCCTCCGATGGCTTTGCTGCTCGCGGGGAGGCCGTTTCCTACTTACTCCCCAAGTCGCTGGTAGATCGGGCCGAGCTGATGGGGTTAAAGGCATTCGGCACCGGGTAGTTGCCCAGGACCAGGTTCAATATGGCGGCGTGCTGCATCTCTACGGGCTGGATGCTGGCGGCGGTCTGAATCGCTTTGACGCTCGACAACGCCTGAATACCGGACTGGTACGTCTGGGCGGCGATGTTCTCGATCTCGAGTGCCAACTTGGCCAGGCCAGCCACGTCAGTCACCTGGCTGAACATCTGGTTGACCGTGGGCGTGAGCGCAGGATCGGTCTCGGTCACCTTGGCTTTTCCGGCCCCAGTCAAGATGGCGTTCCACGCCGCCGCGTGCTGGGTGTGTTGTGACATCGCGGTGGTAGCGAACGTCACGATTGCGGGGGGGACGCTGCCGAGTTTGCCCGCTTGCGCCGCTCTGATCCCGGCCCCGTATGCGTAGACACCGAGGTTCTCCAAGCTGACGGCGAGGGCGGCAACCTTCAGGTCTCCGCTGAGCGATGCCGGCGAGCTGGGCACGGTGGTGGTCGTCGTTGTCGTGGCGCTCTTGGAACTGCCGCACGCGGCCAGAAGCAAACCGCCAACGGCGAACGCCCCGGTGCCGAGTAACAGGCCTCGACGACTAATGAGCCCGGAGCTGAGGTCTGGCTCGAACTCGGTGCTTTGACGTTCGTGATTGACCTCTACCCACTCGGTGACCGATGCGCGTAGCGCCGGCAGGGACTCGTCGTGATGGAGTTCGTCGAGATCTGCTGTCAAGGCGACGAGTTCGGCTTCGGATACTGCGACCGGGTCTGGCTTGTTCTTGGGGCGGAGATTCATGACAATGCTCCTTCTGTGGCCGGACGGGCCTGGGTGGTCGGGAAGAAAGCGTCGGGAAACCCAACCGATCCGGCTGCGGCGGGAAGCGCCGACAGCGGACTTGGGGGCAGAGCGATAAGTTGGGGTGCATTGCCTTCAAGCAGTGCTTGAACGGCCAACAAGATGGCGGCGTGCTGGGCTTCGACACCCATGATGCTGGCTGTCACAGCCTTGGCATTGGCATCAGACAGGGCCGCCATATTCGCCACGTAGGTCTCGGCGGCTCCTTGTTCGAGCTCAAGGGCGAGAGCCACGACCGGTCCCGGGCCACTCAGGCCGGGCTTCGCCTTGTTGACCACTTGAAGGAGCGCGGGGTCAGGATTGTTCTGCGCCTTACCTCCGAGCTTGGTCACAGCTGAGTTGAAGGCCTGCTGATGCTGTTGGTGCTGCGCCATGGTCATCTGGGCGAAGGCCTTGACTACACCGTTGGCGCTGGAGCCACCGATGAAGGGGAGCGTCAAAGCCGTTTGGTAGGTGGCAACCGCCAGGACCTCGATGGACGCCGCGGTCTGGAGGATCTGGATGTCGCTGGGTTGGTTGGCGAAAGCCTTGCCGGCGATGATGGCGGCCAATGCCGTGCCCGCCCCGGCGGCGGCCAGCAGCTTGCCTCCGAAGGCTGATGGCATGGCGTGGTCACGGGCTTGGTTGAAGGCGGCTGCCTCGTCGGGGTCAATACCGGCGGCGCGCCGTTGGTGGCCGAGATCGACCATTTCATGCAACGACTCGGTGGTCGACGCCATGGAGTCGCTGTGCATGTCCTGGGACTGCTCGAGTAGCGGGGCGAGGCTCGCCTCGTCGATCTCGGGCTGCCCCCTGGTGCCTGCAGGCATATCGGTTCTCCTCGTTGGTTGGGTGGTCGGTTTTTTCGGTCAGCTCTACGAAACGATGAGCGTGCCGGTCATGAACTGGTGGATGTTGCAGCGATAGTGGTAGGTGCCGGCTTTCGACGGGGCGTTGAAGTGCACGGTCTGGCCACCGGAAATGTCACCCGTAGTAAAGGCACCCGAATCTGCGGTGAGGGTGTGCGTCACCCCGTCTTCGTTGGTAACGACGATGCGTTGTCCCGGATGAACGCTGAGGGTGGCGGGATTGAAGGCGAAGTTCTGGATCGTGATCGTCGTGCCTGTTTTGGACGAACCGACCGTCTTGGGCTGCGTCGAAGACGAGCACGCCGCCAGCGTCAACGCCACCGCTGCGAGCACGGTGATGGTCGTCTGTCGTGCCGACCAAGGCCGGCCGAACACGGGTCGCCCGTCGTGAGCGATCGTCGAAGCAGCTTGGCGTGGCATCACGTGTACTTCGGATCCAATGCCGGTTCTGGATGTTGCTTTCGTTTAATTGATGGGTCTCGCCACATCCGAGGATCGCCATCGCCACGAATACAAAGAGATGGCGGTGTTGGACATGAGCATTGATGGCAACGTGACCGTTCTCAATGACGCGGTGCGTGTCGACACTGCACCTCGAAGAATGAGCTTTCGTCTGCCCTTCTCACGGCGCCACGTCCGTTTACTGCTTGGTGTCTTTTGGCTTATCGCCGCCGGCCTCCAGGCGCAGCCAGTGGCGTTCAGGTCCGTCTGGTGGCGCACCAGCCTCGCCCAATCTGCGATGGGTGAGCCCACGGTGATCAGGCATTCGATCTTGGGGGCCGTCAGCATCATTGCCGCGCACCCAGTTCCGTGGAACGCGCTGTTTGTCGTCATTCAAGGGTGTCTGGGCCTGGCCTTGTTGCTGGGACGTTGTGAGCGTGGCGCCGTCGTTGCTTCGATCCCCTGGGCGCTCGGCATCTGGTGGGTAGGGGAGGGCTTGGGAGCGCTTCCCACCGGGTTCGGTGTCTTCGCCGCGGGTGCACCCGGTGCGGTGCTCCTCTATCCCCTCATCGGGCTCTTGGCGTGGCCCGGCCCTCGTGGTGCTTCGGAGACCGATCGACCCATTGCCGCCAAAGGCGCAGTGGGGTTGTGGCTCGCTCTGTGGAGCGGTCAAGCTCTCCTCTACGTGCCCTGGAAGTTTCCGTCCGGCCAGTTATTTGAGGCAAACATTGAAGAATCGAGCGGTGGACCGAACTGGATGCTCGATCTGAGCTCCCACGCCGAGAGGATTGCCGTTGCCTTGGGGCCCGAACTGGCAGTGGGCATCGCTGTCACCAGCCTCCTCATTGGGTTGTCCGTCCTGAGCACCCGCTGGAGGCGTTTCGGGTTGGCGCTCGGCATCGCAATTTTGCTGATCTTCTGGGTTCTTTTCCAAGGGGCGGGCGGACTTGTCAGCGGTGACGCCACCGACGTTGGTATGGCGCCACTCGTGGTCGTGCTCGCCCTCGGTATGTGGATCCCGCATCGCCGTTGGGAACGAACCCGAGCCCCCGAGTCCCTGGGCCCGCTGAGCCCAGTCATGGGCTAGGGCATTTCGTCCGCCAACACGCACATCAGCTCGGCGCTGGTGCTGCTGCTATCGCGTTTCGCTCCATCTGGGCCTGCTCCATGTCGGCGAGCAAGGTTGCCGGCCAGCGACCGCCGCAAAACACGGTATCGCTGGCTATCCGATCACCCCGCAGCCTGACGAGGTGGGCTTGGTGACACGTGTGGGTCACTCCCGCTTCTTCCCAACTGAGGGTGAATTCCACGAGCTCACCATCATCAAAGGTATTGCGTCGTAGCTCTCCGAATCGACCAGGCTCGGCGTACCACGTCCCCAGCTCGTCGCGCACGGCGTTTGCACCTTTGACTCGGAAGCGCCAGTTCGGGACGGTGGCGTCGAGAAGGATGTCCTCGCAAAAGACATCCTCAGAGAGCTGTCCGGACTCGATGCCGTCCAGGAATGCACCGACAGGATCTGTCATGTCCTCAACCTCACTGTCTTGAATTAGTCAGCCCTTGACGTACGAGAGCTTCTCGGCCACTTTCCCTTCGCGTACACGAAAGACATCCACACCACGCACGTGTCCACCGTCCCAGCTGTAACGCCACAGCTGGATGACCCGATCACCGGCTGCGAATGTCTCCTCGGGTTCGAAAGAGGAGGCGGTATCACTGAAGATCGCCTCCCACGCCCCACGGATGGCAGCTCGACCCCGGTGTTGTATCCCGTCGGGTGCCGGCCCGGTGGCGTCAAAGACGCAGTCATCGGTGACCAGCCCCAGAGCGGCGTCGAGATCGTGGCTCGCCCACGCCGCCCCAAATGCACTCACCACCTCTACAGGTTCCAACTGGTCACCTGCCTGTGTCACGTGGCGTAGTTGCTGGCGCCGAACCAGTCGACGACGACAACGGGTTCGTTCCCAATCACCCACGCGTCGTGACCGCTGGGCGAGGAAGTGACATCACCGGGGCCGGCGATGAACTCGTCTCCGTTGTCCATGTGGAGGGCCAGCTGGACACTGACGTGGTATTGGAAATGAGGCGCTTCGTAGCTATCGGTGTTGGCAATCGGCTTTACGTCATTGGACCAGCGCCACCCCGGCTGAAGGACAAGACGGCCGACCTCGCCTCCGCCGGCCCGAATGATCTCGGCGCGTCCGTTCGGAAATTCCCGGACCTCGTGAGGCGTGGCAAAACTCCGGTGCTCAGTGGCCTGCATGGCCGTCCTCCTCCCTACGTCCTCATGGATTAGGGCAGTGGTAGGCTTACCTACTAATAGGTAAGAAGTCAAGCAGTTCTCTGAAGGGGCGGGATGGATGAAGGTCCAAGGCGAGCGTGTCGATACGGCGAGCCAGATCCTCGATGTGGCCGAACGTCTCGTCCAGGTGCGCGGCTTCAACGGGTTCAGCTATGCGGACATAGCCGCCGAGCTGAAAATCACGAAGGCGGCGCTCCACTATCACTTCGCCGGCAAGGCGGAACTGGGTGAGGCTCTTATTGTTCGCTACGCCGCGCACTTCGCCCAGGCGCTGGCGGGCGTAGAGGCGCGCACAGGCGATGTGTCGGCCCGGCTCGATGCCTACGCCGATCTCTACTTGGACGTCCTACGAGCCCAACGCATGTGCCTGTGCGGAATGATGGCCGCCGAGTACGAGACCCTCCCGGCGCCGATGCAAGCCGCCATTGTTCGATTTTTTGATGAAAACGAAGGGTGGCTGGCGCGTGTCTTGGACGAGGGTCGCCAGCAGGGGACTCTTTTTTTCTCAGGTCCGCCCACAGAAACAGCGCGCATGATCGTCAGCGGCCTCGAAGGAGCGATGCTCGTGGCCCGGCCCTTTGGGGACATCACGAGGTTTCAAAGCGCCGCTCGTCACCTGCTCTCGGGACTCCACTCCACATCACAAAAGGCGGCCCGGCCTCGGAAGCGTTTGGCCAGCGCTGCGCTCCCCGTCTAGCCGAGTTTTGTTCCCATTGTTTTCTCCCACTTCTGGGCGCTTGGTGGCGGCCAAGCGCCCTTGAAGCGCCCAGCTCAGGGGCGTGGACGCCAGATGCGGCGGCCGGGGACGGCCGGCGGTGGCGACGAGCAGTCGAGGCGAACCCGAGGAGCATCAAGGAGCTCAAATAGCCACAGCACCACGGTGAGTGCGTAAAGTGCACGACAACCCCGGCAGATGCCTGGGACAAATGGACACCTGGCAGTCGTGGGGGCCGCCACCAAAGGAAGAGGTGGGCAGCCATGGATGACGCGACGATGCTCGCAGAGCTCCGGCCGACTGCGGAACGACTTTTGGACCGCCACCTGGGCATGGCCAAAGAGTGGTTTCCCCACGAACTCGTTGAGTGGCGGCCGTTACCCGCCGAGGGGAGTGGCGACCGGGTCGATCCGCTGCCTGACGGTGTAGCCAGCGCCTTGTTCGTCAACGTGCTCACCGAAGACAACCTGCCGTACTACTTCGCCTCGCTCGATCACCTCTTTGGCCGTGATGGCGGTCCCTGGGGATATTGGACCAGACGGTGGACGGCCGAGGAAGGGCGGCACTCGATCGTCCTGCGTGACTACCTCATCATGAGCGGACATATCGATCCCGTCACTCTGGAGCGGGCTCGGATGGCTCAGGTCACCGGGGGTGTCACTCCGCACGTCGCCACCATTCCCGATGCGTTCGCCTATCTCGCCCTTCAGGAACTCGCCACGCGCATCGCCCACCACAACACCGGTAAGGCGCTACCTGACACCGAGGGCTATGAGGTGATGAAGCGGGTAGCCGCCGACGAGAATCTCCACTACCTCTTTTACCGGGATCTCGTGTCGGCGGCGCTGGCCATCGAACCTTCGCGGATGATGGAGGCCATCAAACGCCAGGTACTGAACTTCGAGATGCCCGGTACCGGCATAGACGGCTTCGCCCAGCACGCCAAGGCCATTGCCCGAGCCGGGATTTACGACCTCCGTGTGCATCACGACTTGATACTCCGGCCCGTCGTCCTGGGCCACTGGGATGCGGCCAACACCGAGGGCTTGAATCCATCGGCCGAGGCAGCGCGCCACAGGCTGATGCAATTCATCACGCGACTCGGACGAGCGTCGACCCGGGTGCAGCGAACAGATACCTCGCTGGTCGACGCGTCCTCTTCGTAACCGGCCTTTAGCCTGCGGCCGCCTCAATCAGAGCCGAGAACAACGACCGGTCGCATCGCTCCTCGGGATGCCACTGCACCCCGATAATGCGTGGCGTCACGGTGAAGTTCCTGGGCAACACGGAGGCCGAGCCCCACGAGTTGGCCATCGAGCTGCGGGGAGTGGTGCGACGTCATCTCGGTTCGTGCTGGGACGGATGCGCCTACAAGCCGTAAAGCCCTACCCGGGTGCGGCGGAGTATCGAGTGGTACCGTGCCGTTGCCTTCGCTGGGGCCACTCACAGGCTGCGCCCACCCGGGGGCACGATGACAACGGGGGGTCAGAAATGAATGGCAAAGTGAGATCCTTGGGGCGTTGGGCTTTGGTGGTTTCATGCGCGGGCGCTTTGCTCGCGACGGGGGCCGTGATGGCGGCGGGTCCGGCCGCAGCCCGGGGCGTTTCGGCCAAACCCCACAAGATCCACAAGATCCACAAGATCCACAAGACCCACCTCCATACGTACGACTTTGACGCCCCTAGTGCTGCCGCCGTGGCCGGCGCTGATCTTTTCGTGACCAACAGCGCCAACAACACGGTGACGGAGGTCAACGCTTCGACTGGTGCGTTCGTGACCACGATTACGGGGAGGCGCTTTGGATTCGATGGTCCCTCGGCCATCGTGGAGGTCGGCAACGACCTCTTTGTCGCCAACGGCCTCGGCAACTCCGTGACGGAATTCAAAGCCGCCGGCCGCAAGCACATTCGCGTCATCAAGGGCGCGGCCTACGCTTTTGCTGACCCCATTGCCCTGGCGGCGTACGGTCAGGACCTTTTCGTCCTCAACGGCGTTGGCTCGCTCACCGAGATCGCCACGGGAACAGGCGCACTGGTGGGCACGGCTTCGGGGTCGGTGTTCGGCTTTGACGATCCGACGGGACTCGCCGTTGCCGACGGGGAGGTCTTTGTGGCCAACAGCGCCGCCAACACCGTGACCGTGCTCAATGCGGGGAGCAGAGCTTTCGTCGCCTCTCTGTCCGGGTCGCCGTTCGATTTCAGTACACCGACTGGTGTCGCCTTCGACGGGACCGATATGTGGGTGACGAACCAAGACAATGAGTCGGTGACCGAATTCTCCCCGACGACGCTCGAAGAGTTGAATGTTCTGGTGAGTTGGAATTTGCCCATGGTCGGCCCCATCACCTATGGCAACGGTTTCGTCTTCGCCGTGAGCCCCCCGGGCGCATCGCCCATGGTGAGTCAGATCACTCCGGCGCCGGCGGCGGTCAATTGGATGATGTGCAACACGAACGGGCCTTATCTCTTCGACAACCCGCAGGCCTTGGTGGTGGCCGGGACGAATCTTTGGGTGGTCAATGAGGGCGGCAACTCCCTCACCGAAATGGACACCGTGACTGGGAATCTGATCCGCACCGTCCTTAATCCGTAAGGGCAGCACGCATTGAGACCAATCAGAGGTCAGGGTCGACTGACGCAGCCAGGGGACAGGGACAGTCCTTGGCGTGAAGAATGGCCATCTGTTCCTCGATCTCCGTCAGCAGGTCGTGCTGTACGGCGAGGCCTCGGGCGCGTCGTCCATCAAGCGGAGATCGGTGGTTGTACCCGCGCCGTTGAAGCTCCTTCACTAGGGCCGCATGGCGCTCGAAGAGCGCTCTCGTCTTGCCCACCCATCGAAGGGTCTCGGGATGCCGTGCATATCCACCCCGAGCGCCATGAACCGTCAAGATATTCCAGAGGCCGTGGAGTTCCCGGTGCTCGCCGAGTAGGTGTTGGCGACACAAGGCCTCGGGCGGAACGTCCCAGATACGCATTGGCAGTTGTCTGATCAGTCTGTTCGGCTCAAGTGGGCCTCCGACGAGAAAATACTAACTACTGCGTTACCGGTCATGATCGGGGGCGCTGCCGATGTGATGGCACGAATCGATCGAAGCGGCAGCAGCGTTTCGGTTGGGCGGGTGGCATGATGGGAACGGTTGGGCTCGGCACCCGCGTGCCGCCAACGGGGGAATCGTGACCATGACGCACCACGCCACAAGGGCCATCGGGAGGCTCGCCTTCGGGTCTTGGTGGAAACCATCACTGCGCCTTTTGGCGCCCACGGTCTGTGCTGGGGCGCTGCTTCTCGGATTAGTGGTCGGAGCCGAACCTGCCGCAATGGCGCAGACGCCACTGCCAAATAGCCTCGAGGCATGGATCTACCCTTCGTCTTCAGGCCAACCTTCGTGTGACACCTCTTCTGAGTTGGCCGCGATGGCGGCAAACCCCATCGCCATCCTCAAGCCTGAATATTTTGACGTAAACAGTCGGGGGAAGGTCGTCGAAGAAACGGCGGCCGAGCTTCCGTGCAACGGCTTCAGCGCTGCCAACCTGGCGGAGGTCAAGGCGGCGGCGCAGCGGGTGTACGTCACCGTATCGGCCGGTCCGGCCGGCGTCAGGGCCCTTCTTGACAAATCCGGACGCCTCCTCGCCGGCCAACAGGCCATCGAGCGATTTGTCGTGGCCAACAACCTTAACGGCGTGGATCTTGATTTCGAACCCAGTCGATGGTCCGAAAGCGCCTGGCAATCGTTCATGACGTTCGTGTCGGGGATCGCCACTTCGTTTCAGCCCACCGGCCGATCGGTAGAGGTCGACCTCGATGCATTTACGGCGACACCCTGGGATGCCGAGCGATATGCCGATGTCGCCACGGCGGGCGCTCACCTGGTGGTGATGGCATACGACGACGAACTCAACGTGGCGTGCGCCCCCATCTCACCGTTCAATTGGTTGGAGGCGGTGACCTCCTACGCCAAGAGCCAAGTTCCTCTGAGCGATCTCACCATTGGCATACCTTCCTATGGGTACTTCACCACCACGTGTAAGAAGATCGCCCACGTGACCGACAATGTGGCCTACGTGACCATGGAGAATGAGCCCGGATTCCCTACGACGGCGGCGGGCATCGATGCACTGCGTGATCCTGGCTCAGGGGAGATCCGATGGACGTCGGGGAACACGTCCTATGACGACGTTGATTCGACGGCACTGAACGACAAGCTGCTGGTCGTTGAGAGCATGGGTGTCACCGATGTGTCGGTCTGGAGCCTCGGTGGTCAACCCTGGTTCAGCGGCAACCCGGGCTGACGCCCGCCCAGGCTGATGGCTCGGTGGGTTCCGGGGGGCCACGTCGTAGTGTTGGTGTCGTGTCTCTACCGCTGATGCAGGCAGCCGTGTATGTGGGCGATGGCCACATTGCCGTCGAGTCGGTACCCCGTCCGGAACCGGGCCCTGGTGAGGTGCTCGTCGAGATTGCCGAGTGCGGCATCTGCGGCTCCGATCTGCACATGGTCCTGGAGCGCTACGCCCAACCCGGCGCCATCCTTGGCCACGAGTGGTCGGGCGTCGTGGCGATGGCGCCCGCTGATTCCGGATGGTCGTCCGGCGACAGGGTGGTGGGGAACCAGGGACCGGGCTGTGGGACCTGCCGACCCTGTCGACGAGGCCGTCCTTCGGTGTGCCTCAACCGGGCCTCCGTTGACTTCGCCGGCTATCGCGGCGCTTTCTGTCAGTACAAAACGGTGGTGGCGAATGGCCTGATCCGGATTCCCGATTCCCTCCCCACCAGGGTCGCCGCACTCGCCGAACCGATCGCCATTACCCAGCACGCCCTGCGGTTGGCCAACGTCGGCCGGGACGATCGGGTCCTCGTCACCGGGGCCGGTCCCGTTGGTCTCCTGCTGGTTGCCGTACTGCGAGCACAGGGGATCTCCGACGTCACCGTTAGTGAGCCGTCCGCCGTTCGACGACAGCAGGCGCTCGCCGTGGGCGCCGCCCGGGCTATTGCGCCTGACGATTTGGAGTCCCCCGTTGTAACCCAACCTGTGGCCGATCCTTACCAGGTCGTGTTCGAATGCTCGGGCCACGCCAGTGCCGCCGAGGCGGGGCTCGGACAGCTCGACTTTGCCGGCACGCTCGTCATCGTCGGAACCGGCTTTGAACCTCCTCGGATCAATCAGAACCGCATGATCCTCTTCGAGCTCGAGATCATCGGGGCCTACAACTACAACGACGAAGGGTTTCAGCCGGCCGTCGATCTCCTGAGTAGCGGCACGCTACCGTTCGACGCCTTGATCGAACCCGACAGCATTCCACTCAACGATGTGATGGTTTCCATGGAGCGCTTGGCACGAGGCGAGATAGCAAGCAAAGTGATGGTCCAGCCAGGTTTGCCCTCATGAGCGCGACGCCGTTCGTCCCGCGCATCAACCACGTGGCGATAAGCGTTGATGCCGAAATCATGGACGAGGAAGGTCGGGCCGCGTTGTTGGCTTTCTATTCCGAGATTTTCGGGTGGACCGAAGGAGACAACAGCACCGAAAAAGGGAATCCCCTCATCCTCTACACCGGATCGCTGGGTCAGTTCCTCTACCTGTTGCCGGCCAAGGACGAATTCATGGTTACTCCCAACATGGATCACTTTGGGATAGAAGTGTCCTCCACAGAGGAATTGGCTGAGATTTTGGACCGGGTGGCCGCGTATCGGAGCAAAGACGATCGGGTTCGTGTCACCGATATCGGCACCATGGTCACGCGCTATGAAAACAAGCAGTACACGCTCACCAACGCCTACATTTGGTTCTTGATCCCGTTGTGGATCGAGCTGCAGCATGTGGAGCGCCGCTCAGCAGATTGACCTTTACTGCCACGGGGTTCACGGGGACCAGCGAGCCCAATGGCCCTGAGGACGATGGAGATCATCGAGGGTGGGCCTTCCAGCTACTAATTTCGTCTCATTGTGGAGGATTCCACTGAGTTGAGCGCTGTGGCGAGCAACACCCCAGAGAAGAAGCTGTCCTCCCTCGAACGCATCCGTCGCTTGGAGACCCTCGAGCAAGAGCGCCTCGATGAGAAAGAGCGCAAGGACGAACGCCGACGGCAGACGATCGCTGGGGCGAAGCCACTGGGCGGGCGCCACGATCTTGTCGACAGCATCGAACGAGTTACAAAGTTCCCGATGGCAGTCCTGGGAGTGGTTTGGCTCGTTCTCGCCATCGCCGTCCTCACCGCCAACGTCAACGGCTCTGCCTCCAAGGACCTTGTCGGCGCGCTGTTCGTGCTTTGGGTCATCATGCTGGTGGAGTACGTGGTGCGGCTGGTGGTTACTCCGGACACGCCTGGCTATCTGAAACGGCGTTGGGTGGAGCCGGCGACGGTGCTGATTCCCCCTTTTCAGGGCTGGCACGTCGTCGGGATCGAAAAAATGACCCTCCTCGTGCGCGAGGGCGAACTACGAGTTGAGGCGATTCTCAAGCATCACAGCCTCTTCCGTGTGCTCATTGCCGCGGTGGGAACGCTTTTTATCGGGGCGTGGCTGGTGCTGCTCTTCGAGGAAAAGGCCAGGGGAAGCAACATCCACAATTATCCCGATGCGCTGTGGTGGGCCATCGTCACTGTGACAACGGTGGGATACGGGGATAGGTATCCCGTTACCGAAGGCGGCCGCATTGTGGCGGTGATCCTGATGCTGGTGGGAATCGGCCTCATCGGCGTTCTCACCGCCACGGTTGCTTCCGTGTTCATTAAGGAACATACCGATGCCAACAAAGAGGAATTCAAGAAGGGCCACGCCGACCTCGGCCAGCAGTTATCTGTGATCAGCGATCGGTTGGCCGACGTCGAACGACGGCTCGGCGCCACACCCGGGGAGGTGGCGGCCGTGGATGCGGCCGCAGACGCCGAGGCCACCGCCAACGAACAAGGCGGACCAGATCAGCAATGAGGATGAGGAAACGCGGTTGGCTGACGGTGAAGCCACGATGTCGGGAGGGATGTCATGAAACGAGGCCTTATTGTCGGGTTGTTCCTCGTTCTCGTCGGGTGTCTATTACTCGTAATTTTCTTCTGGACTGACTCTGCTCATTGGTTCCTGCGCTACACCGGTGCCGACGCCGAGGCGGGCACGTGGTACGGGTTCTGGTCTGGCTTCGGCGGTGCGATTCCCGACTTCCTCATTCTGGGCAGCATCGTCACTATCTACCGGCACCACAATTGCCACGTCAAAGGATGTCTGCGCCTTGGAAAGCCGGTGGAAGGCACCCCCTACCTTGCTTGTCCATTGCACCACCCGGCCCACGAAGGCAACAAGCGCTCAGTGTCGGAGGACGTCATCAAGCTTGCCCATAAGGCCCACCTCGAGCGCGAGGCATCTTGACGATGGGGCGCGCCTGGCGGTCGGTCGGTTAGGAGGCCCTCGGTCTTATTTGGGGGCGAAACGCTGACCGCCGTCCAGGCGGATGGTGGAGCCGTTGAGCATGGGATTCTCGACGATGGCGCAAACCAGCCGTGCATACTCGACCGGCCTGCCCATCCTCTTGGGAAAGGCGGCATCTTTGGTCAAAACCTCGGCGAAATCATCCGGTATGCCGGCGGTGATGCCGGTTGAGAACAGGCTCGGAGCAATCGCAAGTGTCCGTATTCCCAGGCTGCCCAGATCCCGCGCCATCGTGAAGATCATCCCGGCGATACCCGCCTTCGCCGCCGCGTAGGCAACTTGGCCAATCTGGCCCTCGAAGGCAGCGATGGACGACGTGTCGATAATCACACCCCGCTCACCGTCCTCCGGCTCGTTTTTCGACATCGCTTGAGCCTGCAGTCGGTTCAGGTTGAAGCTGGCTATCAGGTTCAATTCGATGATCCGTCGAAACTCACCCAATGGGTGAGGCCCCTCCTTCGTGAGTGTCCGTTTGGCCGCCCCTCCACCAGCTGTGTTGACAGCGATGTGCAGCCCACCGAGCGCCTCTACGGCAGCGTCAATCGCCGATTCGACGGCGTCCTCCTCCATCACGTTGACCGGATGGAACGTTCCCCCCAACTGGCTTGCCACCTCTTCACCGACCGAAGTAGGCAGGTCCAATATGGCCACCGATGCCCCTCGGTCCCGCAGCATCTCGGCCGACGCCCGAGCCATACCGGAAGCTCCACCTACGATGACGGCCTTCTTGCCTGAGATTTCCATGGCACAACACTAAAGAATTCGGAATAGGTCCTACGAATCGTGGCCAACGAGATCGGCGCGTCCGCTCGTGATGCGCCTTGCCCAGGAGAGCCCGGCCTGGACTTACCGGCGCATCCGGGCCTTCGCAATGATTGGCCGTGAGGTGCAGGCGGCATTCAGCTTTGCCGAGGGCAGCCGAGGCTCGTGTCAGCATGGTGTCGTGAATCCCACCAGCACTCAACAGGGGGCCTCTGAATCGCCGTCATTCCAGGTGCGGTCCATGCGCCTCGAGGACGTGGAGGCGGCCATTGCCGTGGTCGCCGCGGCCGACGCCGCCACAGAAACACAGAGGGCTTACCCGAGGCCCTTGTTGTCGACTGCCCAGGAGGAGGCCCGTCATAGGGCGCATGCCCGCTTCGTCGAGCGTGATGGACATGGGGCCTGGGTGGCAGTGGCAGGGGAGCAGGCCGAGGTGGTGGGGGTGGCCGAGTCCATCCGGCGCCAGGACTTCTGGGGACTGTCCATGCTGTTCGTCCACCCCGATTTCCAGAGCCGAGGGGTGGGCGCGGCGTTGTTACAGGGCGCCTTGGGTTACGCCGAGGGCGCTCGAGTGCGGATGATTCAGTCCTCGCCCGATCCCCGGGCCATGCGCCGCTACGCCCGAGCCGGCCTTTCGATGCACCCTGCCGCCGGGTTGGGTGGTCAACCCGACCGCCGGGCCATCCCGACCGGGCTAGGCGGGCGCCCCGGCAGCCAGGACGATCTGGAGTTGGTTGCAGAGGTTGAGGCCGGCCTAGGGCGCTTTCGCGCCGAGGACGTGGCCTTTGTATTGCAGGATGACGATCACCGCCTAGACGTCGTGGACGAGGGCAGCCGTCGCGGTTGGGTGATTTGGAACCCCACCCACCTGGTCATGTTGGGAGCGAGCGACGAGGCCACGGCCGCCACCTTGCTGTGGCGATACCTCGGCGAGGCGGAGGGTCCGGCTATCGCCTACGGCCTTACCTCAGCCCAGAATTGGGCGTTCACCGTGGCCCACGACGCCCGCCTCACATTGCGAGTCGGCGGGGCCATGTTCGTCGATGGGATGGTCCTTCCTGGACCCTGGATACCCTCAGGCTGGTACTTCTGACGCTCAGGCGCCGATCGTCGCAACGAGATATCGCCGCCCACATGGTGACGGTCAAAGGGTCACGGGATACCGAAAACACCAAAGGGGGCGGGCCGCTCAACGGCGTGGGACGAGGGACTGCAGACATCCAATGGTTGGCGCCGAGGCGACCCATCGGTGCTCATGCTGCAGGCTAAGAAAGTTTCAGGCGTTCATGACGGCAAAGTTCTTTTGCACCGCAAACATCTGCTTCCGCCAAAACCAGATCCAACGAAGACCCAGCTTCGTCATCGTGGCCCGACGTTATCGGGCACGGGTCGTCTCTCGGGTGAGGCTGGCTCCTATGTTGACGTTGGCCTGGCAGCGTGGCGGAGTGGTGTTTATAGTGAAAAGGGAAGGCGAGTGGTGCCCGTTTGCCAATTCAGGCAGTGCCACTTGACTGGTCCATATGAAGCGTCGTGGCCCCTTGATGTTGGTGTTGTTGGTTGCGGTGGCACTCCTCGCCACCCTGGTGGTGTCAGCCGCAATGACGGGGGTTGCAGAAGCACAGTCCCAGACCATTCAGGTAGGGGGGAGCTCTAGCTGGACGGACACAGGTTTCAGCGTCACAGCTGGCGAGACTCTCGCCATGACGGCTACCGGAACGATCTATTTTCGCCGCGACAACAAACTGGGCGAAGTTCCCGACGGAGGAGCGTGCGCAGTTCCTCAGAGTAGATTCACTGCTTCTACGTTCTCCTGTTACTCGTTGATCGGCAAGGTAGGAACGAGCGGTACTCCCTTTGAAGTCGGGGCGAGCTACAGCGATGTATTTCAATCGAGCGGCGAGCTGTACCTCTTGGCCAATGACAACGTCGGCGCTTTCGGGAACAACACCGGTTCGTGGACGGTAGCCATCAGCGACACGATCACCGTGGTGACGACCGCAGCCGTTTCCGCACCGACGACCGTGGCGCCTGTTGTGATCCGTGCCGTGACGCCTGCCGTGACCACACCGTCGACGTCCCTGGCCTTCACCGGACTCGGCGAAGGTTTCCAGATCCTCGCCCTGGTTGGTCTCATCCTGCTGCTCCTGGGCACTGCCATATATTTCTGTGCCGGATATTTCTTTGGCGGCGAGCTTCGCAGCATGGCTCTTTGGCTTATGAGGAGATGAAGTTGGGCACGGGGCGCTCGTGTCTGGTGCCACGGCGAATAAGCCGAGCCGGCTTAAGTCCGTAACGATTCTTCGTACCGCGTCTCGAAACCTGCCTCCCGCTTTCAGCCAAGTGCCGACGTGCAGGAGGACGAAGGAACTCGGGCGCAGACGACCACTCGAAGCCGCCAGGTACACCGGCCCTAGCCCCGATGACTCTGATTACTCCTCATCCTGGAGCGCGGTGCCAACGGACCTCGGATAGCCGTCGTCATTCGCCCCACGCAATCGACATCGACATGTAGGGGTGCGGTGGTGTCCGTGGACAGACGGTTCGCCTTGCAATGTGATGTTCGACTGGTGTTCGCCTTCTCTTCAAGCATGGAGAGCCATGCGTTGTGCGGGAACCTTTAACCACATTCCTGCATTGTGGCGGATAGGTCCGCAACGACCCCCAACGGCAACCCGTAGACGCAGGGAAGTTGTGGTGAGCCTTCACCGAGTTCGTCCCACGATCCGGCGTCTGACACGAGGTCGTCTCCGGCGGGTGAGATGCCGCCGCCCTGCTGGACCAGGACACGGGTCAACGGGTTGCCGTTGTAAATGACCTCGGCGTAGGTGGGGTCTGCCGCTGGCACCAAGATCGTTGCAACGGTGTCGGGGGGAGGGTCGACGACGGCAGATGTGATGGCGCTCATTTCCCCGGCGGAAGCAGTTGTCATTGCTGGTTGGTTAACGGCAGTCCACGAGTTCGGGTCAATTGTTGTGGGTGGCGACGATCCCGCTTCGCTAGAGGACGCAGAGCCTCCCGAATCGGGGGAGCCTGAGGACGCAACCGGCACAGTGGTCGTAGGGCCTACCGTCGCCGTGGCGTTTGTCGTGGTCGTGGTCGAGATCGCTGGGAAGCGGCTCGCCGACCTAGCCGAACCAGGCAACGCTACCGCCGTCGACCACAGCAGGATCGCGACGATGACCAAAACGGATGCCGCGATGCCTGACACGAAGGTCCAGGCCGTGCGACGAGAGGGTTGCCAGGCTATCCATGACCAACGTTGTTGTGGTGACATATTGCCCTGCGCCTGAAAGCGAGTGGATCTGAACAAACCACGGTCTCACCAGGTACTTTAGGCCCCGCACCGGGTGGCGACAATAGGGTACCCGACCCATTGTCGAGAACGGCGAAACGATCATCGTTGCCAAAGCAAATCTGCCAGCAAGAAGCCCATGGTGCCGACGTGTCCGAGTACGGAGCTGCGCCCCACGGCTAGCTAGGAGTCTGTGGACGGTCCCGAACCTTGGCAACTAACGAGGGCTTGTGACCCGGTCTCGACACCACTCCCACAGCGCCTGACCCTCAGCCACACGGCGGCGAGGAGGTGTCCACGTCCAGGGCACGTGGTACTCGCTGCGTGGCCTTCGGTCGAACCAAAGCTGTCCACCGGAGGTCGGCCCCTCAGAAGCAGTGGCCAGCCATACTCCGGTGTCCACCCCGTCGCGCGGTGGACGGAGCGCGGGCCGCAACATCTTGGCGAAGAGCGGCAGGCCCGCCGAGAGACCTGGCGTATCGGCCCAACCGGGATGTGTGACGTAGAAATCGATCTCCTTCGGCCCGTAGCGTCGTTGCCATTCGTGGGTGAGTACTACTTGGGCTCTCTTCGCCCGGGCGTAGGCCACCGTGCCCCGGTAACGGCCTCGGGGAGCAACCAGTTTGTCGAGATTGAATCGTTGGCTGTACATCCCGCCTGAAGTCATGGTGATCACCCGAGACGCAGCATGTGACGTTAAGAGTGGCAACAAGCGTTCGGTCAACACATAAGGGGCGAGAAGATGCACCGCTAGGGTGACTTCGATGCCTTGGGGTGAGGTTTGGCGCCTGTGAAGCAGGGCGCCGGCATTGTGGACGAGTACGTCGATGTGATCGAAGCGGTCGAAGAGTCGATCGGCAAGCCTGTCCACCTCGTCGAGATCGGATAGTTCGGCCTGCTCAGTCACCACCGGCGGTCCATCGCCACTGTCAATGCGGCAACGGGCCGCTTCGAGCCGGTCAGCATCTCGGCCGACGATGCAAGTGTTCGCACCAAGTCGCGAGAGCTCACGCGCCGCTTGTAGTCCGAGCCCCGAAGTCGCCCCGGTAATCACCACGACGCGACCGTCCGCCCTGGGGAGACTCGACCAGTGTGCTGTTCGTCGCCGAAGAGCCGACCCGACCCTTGAGAAGCTGCCTACCACACTCAACTCGAGTGCGGCGTCGATAACCCGGGCAAACGAGGGCGCGGCGCTCAATGTTTAGCTTCCCAAGATCTACCGAATCCGATGAGGGTGACTTTAGTGCTAAAAAGATGTGGATGCGAGTCGCCATCATTGGGGCGGGGATTTCAGGGCTGGTCTGCGCGCACCTCCTTGGGTCCCGCCACGACGTCACCGTCTTTGAAGCCGACCACCGGCCAGGTGGACACACTCATACGGTCAACGTCGTGGTCGACGGGCAGGACCTGAAGGTTGACACTGGCTTTCTGGTCTACAACGAGCGCACGTACCCAGGGCTTGTGCGCTTATTTCAAACACTGGGAGTGGCCACACAGCCAAGCGACATGAGCTTCTCAGTGGTCGATGAGTCGAGCGGTCTCGAGTATGGCGGACCTCGCATGGCATCGATCTTCGCCCAGCGAGCCAATGTGGCGCGTCCCGAGTTCTTGCGCATGCTGGCCGATGTCATGCGGTTCCATCGTGCCGGCCGGGAACTGATCACCCATCCGCCCGACGTGTCGTACACGTTGGAGGACTTCCTCGGTGATGGCCGATGGTCCCGCGGCTTCATCGACTGGTTCTTGGTTCCACTGGGTTCCTCGATTTGGTCGGCGGATCCAGCGGACTTCACCCGTATGCCGGCTGCGGTGGTGATGGCGTTCCTTGGTCGGCACGGGATGCTGTCGATGCGAGGTAAGCCGCCATGGCGCACTGTTTCCGGTGGTGCCGTCCACTATGTCGATGCCATCTTGGATCCGCTTCGCCAAGCCGGGAAGCTGCGGCTTTCCTCGCCTGTCGATCATCTCCTGCGCAATGAGGACGGCGTCGAAATCCGTGGTGGCGACAGGTCTCCCGAGCAGTTCGACCACGTCATCGTGGCAACCCACAGCGACCAGGCCCTCGCCCTACTCGCCGATGCATCGACAGCCGAAAAGGAGACCCTCGGAGCCATTCGGTATCAAATGAACAGCGTGGTCCTCCACACCGATGCAGCGCTCATGCCGAGCAATAAGGGGGCATGGGCCTCATGGAACTATCGCCGTCCAAGCACCCCTACGGACCGGGTCACCATGACCTACGACCTCAACCGGCTTCAGAGGTTGGATATGTCGTCACCGATTCTGGTCTCACTCAACTGCGATGACGCGATCGACCCGGCCAAGGTATTGGAGAAATTTGAGTACTCCCATCCGGTGTTGGACGCCGCCGCGGTCATCGCCCAGGGGCGACATCATGAGATCAGTGGCCATCGCGTGTCGTTCTGCGGCGCCTACTGGGGTATGGGCTTTCACGAGGATGGACTCCAGAGCGCGCTCACGGTCTGTCGCCATCTCGGAGTCAAGTGGTGAACCAACCCGTCGCCTTGCGCAGTGCTCTATATGAAGGGACCGTCTCCCATCGACGCCCGGGCCCTGATGGACATGGGTTTGATCAGGCCGTGCGTATGGCTCTTATCGATCTGGACGAGATCGACACGCTCTGTCAGATGCACCCGCTGTGGTCTTCGCGTCACGCTGCCCCGGTTCGGTTCCGTCGCGCTGACTACCTGGGTCCTGCCACTGTGCCTTTGGTCGAAGCGGTGAGAGATGTGGTGGAGACAGACACGGGGTGGCGACCGACGGGGCCCATCTCGGTGCTCACCAACCTCCGGACATGGGGCTGGCTCTTCAATCCCATAAGCTGCTATTTCTGCTTCGATGGCGATGGCACCCAAGTGCTTGCCATGGTGGCCGAGGTCACGAACACCCCGTGGCACGAACGACACTGCTATGTCGTGGGCGCACCCGGGGTCCATGAGTTGGTCAAAGAGCTCCACGTCAGCCCGTTTCTCGGGATGGATCAGAGGTACCGACTTGAGTATTCAGACCCAGGGGTGACGCTGGGCGTGCAGTTCAAGGTTTTTGGTCCCGATGGGCCCAGTCTGTTCGCCGGGATTGAGCTCGAAAGAAGGCCGGTGACCCGTCGAGCCCTGAGACAGCTTGTCTGGACTCCCGGCCGGGGCGCTCCGAGTGTCTCTCTCGGTATCTACCGCCAGGCTTTTGCTCTGTGGTGTAAGGGTGCTCAGCTCCACCGGCACCCGGTTCCTACTTCGGCCGTCCGTCCACAGCCGACCCATACCAACGGCCCTCCCATCGCGGCTGCTTCCGGGAAACAGGCTTCCCATGCGTGATCTGGCCTCGGCGTTAGTGCAGCACGCTGGTCATCGACTTCGAGGAACCCTGGAGATTGACGACGGTGCTGGACGGTGGACCGCTGGCGCCGGCAATCCAGTGGTTCGGGTCGCTGTGCACGACAAGCGGGCCTTCGGGGCGATAGTACGGAGAGGGTCTGTTGGACTGGCTGAGGGATATGTCGCCGGTTGGTGGGATACCGAAGACCTCACAGGGGCCATCCGGCTGCTCTTGGCCGCTGTCGCGGGGCCACTACGCGCCCTCGACCGAGCGGGGCGGATGGCGACAGGCCCGCTCTCACTGATCGCTCGATCTCGAGTACCCGATCGGTATACCGACCGCCGGAATGTTCGCGCCCATTACGACCTGCCCGACGAACTGTTCGCCGCCATGTTGGACGACTCCATGATGTACTCCTGTGCCGTCTTCGTCACCCCTGACACGTCCTTGGCTGATGCTCAGCTCGCCAAGCTTGATCGCATATGCACAAAACTGGCGCTGGGACCGAACGACCATGTGGTTGAGATCGGTACCGGGTGGGGAAGCTTTGCGCTCTATGCGGCTTCGAGGTACGGCTGCCGGGTCACCACGACCACGGTGTCGAGGTCCCAGGAGGAAACAGCCATCCGCCGAGTCAAAGAGGCGGGGTTGACCGATCGTATCGACGTACTCGGCTCCGATTACCGCGACCTTAAGGGCACCTACGACAAACTGGTATCTATCGAGATGATTGAGGCAGTCGACTGGCGGCTACACGACACCTTCTTCTCCACCTGCCAGCGGCTGCTGAAGCCGGACGGGCTCATGTTTCTCCAATCCATCGTCATCGCCGACTCGAGTTATGAGCGGGCCAAGCATCACAATGACTTCATTCGCCGAATGATCTTCCCAGGAGGGTGCATACCGTCGATCACTGCTATCAGCGCTTCGTTAGCACGGGCGACCGAACTCCGGCTTTTTGACGTCGAAGACATCGGGTGCCACTACGCCACGACCCTGCGTCGGTGGGTTGAAAACCTTGAAGTCAACTGGGAGAAAGTGGAAAAAACGGGGTTGGATAACCGCTTCCACCGTCTTTGGAGGCTGTATCTCTGCTACTGCGAGGCGGCGTTTCTCGAGCGTCATATCAGCGATGTGCAGCTACTCATCGCGGGTTCGGGTTACCGGCCATCTTTGAGTCTCCGCCCGACATGATGGCTCGCTGTTCGTGGGCACGTGAACATCTCGTACGCCGCGTCAGCGTCCGCTACCAACCGATATGGAGTTCGGGTTGTTCCTTGTGGATTACCGCCAGAGCCACCGATGGCGCGGGGAGAGCAACGACGAACTCGATTTTCCGTCCTGTGTGTGATGTGTCGTCGCTATGAGCGCACGTCCCGACGATCGTTTGATCGGGCTCCCCGAAGCGGCTGCGATTCTCGGCGTTCATTACATGACGGCATATCGCTACATCCGCACCGGGCGTTTGCCAGCGACGTCGGTAAACGGGACCTGGCAGATAGACCGACGAAACCTCAAAGCAGTGGCGCCAGGGCCCGCGGCGAAGAGAGGTAGGTCGGTGAGAGGGGGGTCTCGGGCGAGCTCCCGCGCCGCGGAGGCCAAAGGTCTGGAGCGACGATTGCTTGACGGTGACGCCGAAGGTGCATTCGACGTGTGCGAGATGGCCCTCGCCTCTTGGGCGCTGCCCGTCGATCTCTACACCCAGATGTTGGTTCCCGCCCTACGCAGCATTGGTGATCGGTGGGCCGCGGGCGAACTGACTGTCGCCGACGAACACCGGGCGAGTGCTGTGGCTACCCGAGTCATTGGTCGCCTTGGTCCTGTGTTTACGCGTCCGGGTCGGCGGCGAGGGACCGTTGTGGTGGGAGCCCCAGCGGGCGAACTTCATGCCGTACCCGTTGCGGTCGTGGCCGATCTGCTCAGGGGGGCAGGTTTGGAGGTCGTTGATCTCGGGGCTAACACGCCGTACCAGGCATTTGTCGATGCGGCCCTTCACTCGGATCGACTGCGAGCGATTGCCATCGGCGCGACGATGGAGGGCAACGATGAGGCGATTCGTGATTCGGTGACCGCATTGCATGATGTCGTGCCCGGCACGCCCATTCTTGTTGGAGGTGCAGGAGTGCCGACCGAGAAAGTAAGCCGGCGGCTCGGAGCGGATCTGTGGTCGGGGCCCGATGGACGCACCGTTGTGGAACTAATCACCGCACTCCCATCGACTTCCCCGGCGACGTAGAAGGCGTGTCCACCTCACGCAGTTCTCGCTCGCTCAAATGGCAGACGTTTCAGGAGGCGTATCTCATGGTGTCAGACTCCTTGCCCTCGAGCTCATATGACCAGGCTTGCTCGGACATCTCCGACCGGCCAGGCGTCAACATCACCGGGTTGCCAAGGCATCGCGCCGCGCTAGTGGGACAGAGTTCATGAAGGTAGCCATCACGGGAGCAACCGGACTCATTGGTCGGGCCCTCGTCAGGGCACTTCGGTCTGACGGCAGCGACGTCATTGTTCTGAGTCGAACACCAGGCAGGATCGTGGACATCGAGGCAACCGTGTGGGATCCGGATCAATCAGGTCTGCCGGATCGGGCGTGCGACGGCGTCGATGCATTTGTGAATCTCGCCGGGGTTGGGATTGGCGATGGCCGTTGGAGCAAACGCCATCGAACTGCCATCACTGAGAGTCGCGTCGTGACTACGAGGCGGCTCGTTGAGGCAATGGAGAGACATGGGGTATCCACACTGATCAATGCAAGTGCCATTGGGTTCTACGGACCCGGCGACGAATCAGTTGATGAGTCCTCTCCGGCGGGATCTGATTTTCTGGCCAGCGTTTGCGTGAAGTGGGAGGCTGAGGCAAAGAAGGCACAGGAAATTTCACGCGTGGTTCTGCTGCGATCAGGAATTGTGCTTTCAATGGACGGCGGCGCACTTCCGAAGCTGCTGATTCCGGCGCGGTTGGGGTTGGGCGGTCCACTTGGTGGCGGCAGGCAGTGGCAATCATGGATACACATCGCCGACGAGGTGAAATTGATCCTTCTTGCCCTGAGGGACAAATCCGTATCGGGTCCCGTCAATGCCACGGCACCGAATCCAGTACATCAAGCCGAGTTTGCTCGTACCTTGGGTCACGTTCTCGGTCGACCGGCGGCGCTTCCCACGCCGGGGCCGGCGATCCGGCTACTGCTCGGAAGGGCGAGCGCTATCGCCCTTACCGGGCAACGAGTTACGCCAGCTGTCGCCCTTCGCTCGGGGTATCAATTCGAATATTCGCTTCTCGAGCCCGCGCTTCGAAATCTTCTGAACCGCGAATAAAACTTTGACCGCCTCCCGCGTGGGTAAACAGAGGGCCAATTGACGAGGGCGCTTCGCCCGAGACCGCTTCCTTGGCGATGCCTGCGACCAGTGGGCGTCAAGCACTACTCCGTCAGCTGGCCAATGGCCTGGCCGGGGTCCTCCACGCCTGCCTGGAACGCAACGTCCTCCACGACGAACTGATGGCCGGGCCGGTCGTTCGAATCAGACGATGCCGCTTGACTTCTTCCGAACGTGGGGATGTCTAATGCGGCACTCCACCACGCCAGAGCATCCCCAGTATGCGCCCTCCATCCCCACCGCCACACCTCAGCTCCTCGAACTTGTGGCTGCTGTTCAGGGAAGGCTGATCATCTGGAGTGGGTCGAGCTCAGGGAGAAATGGGTGTGCAATCGCCGTTACCTCGATGCTCTGGAGTTCGGCGATGCCACCGGTAACAGCTACGAAGGCCGCGTCCGCCGCGTCCCGACCCGTGGCAATACGAACCAACGACGCTCGGGGAGCCAGGCCGGTCGGGTCGTATACGCACCAACGACCTTCTGCAAACGCTTCGAATACAGCGTGGAAGTCCATGGGGGTGAGCCCGGGCGCATAGACGGCGGCGAAGCGGGCCGGAACTCCTGTGGCTCGGCAAAGGGCGATACCGAGGTGAGCGAAGTCGCGGCAGGTGCCTACGCCGGTAAGAAGGGTGTCCTCGGCGGAATCGTGAACGGTGCCCGAGCCCGGGACATATCCGATGCGGTGTCGGATCCACTGCGCGATGGAGGCAATGCGTTGTTCGATGTCAGATCCGAACCCGAACTCGGCCACGGCAAAGCCGACAAGATGGTCGCTCGGACAATACCGACTTGGGCGGAGATAGATCTGTCGTTCGTATTCGGATGATCTCCGGCTCTTGTTGTCCGTGGCGCTATCGCCGGGCTGACCCTCCTGCGGCGAGGCCGTCTGCGCCCGGATGGTGGCGCCGTAGCTCACCGCCAGCCGGCCGGGCTTTGAGTGGAAGACGTGCATCGTCGTCCCTTCGGGCCCATGGATCTCCTCCAACGAGGACGGAGGTTCGCCATCCGTCAAGACGTCCAAATGAGTGGTGACAAGGTGGCCGGCTGAGCGCGAGGCCACAATCTGAGCGGTGATCTCGACGGGCTCGGGCACATTGAGAACAATTTCGCAGCTGACGACTCGGGTCGCCTCCGACGGTGGGCCCGGGTCGGCCTGGTCGAAACCTGTCATCTCACGCCTCTCCGAGGACCCGGCTGAGAACGCGAGGCGTCACCTCACCGATTCGTTGCAGCCCGTCACCCCATGCTCGCCAAAGTAGATCAGAGAATGAAGAGCATCTCCTGATAGGTAGCAAGAGGCCAAAGGTCGTCAGCAACCAGCGACTCGAGGGTGTCGGCCGCGACTCGAACCGAAGCCATGGCGGGGAGGAGGCCGTCCTTGGCGTGTGCGGCGTGCTTCTCCGCAGACTCCTCATCGTCGTGATCTATCTGGGCACGGAGCGCTGCAATGCCTTCACGGAGTTGGGCAATTGATTCGGAGACTTCGTCGAAGGTGACGGTGTCGGCTTCTACGCCGAGTGACTTGAGGCTGGTGACGTTCGTGGCCAGCTCCGTCTGATAGCGCAGAGCCGCGGGCAGGATCGTCGTGTTCGCCATCTCGAGGGTCAACTTGGCCTCCACCTCCACTGCCAGGATGTACTGCTCGAGTGCAATCTCGTATCGGCTGTGCATTTCTCGATGGTTGAAGACGCCGTAGTGGCTGAAGAGGTCCATCGATTCGTCTGAAATGAGTTCGGGAAGGGCGTCCAGGGTCGTGTGGAGGTTCAGGAGACCTCGCTGAGCTGCCTCCACTGGCCACTCGGACGAGTAGCCGTCTCCATTGAATACCACGTTGCCATGATTAACGATGATCTCCTGCAGGAGGCCTTGCACCGCGCCGTTGAACTCGGTCCCGCCTGCGATCGACGCTTCGAGCTCGGTGGCGATGTAGTCGAGAGCCTCGGCCAGGATGGTGTTGATGGTGATCATCGGTCCGGAGATTGACTGAAGCGATCCCGGGGCTCGAAATTCGAAGCGGTTGCCGGTGAACGCGAATGGGCTGGTCCGATTGCGGTCGCCTGGATCGGTGGGAAGGACAGGGAGGGTGTCGACGCCGATTTCGAGGGTGCCTTTCTCTTTGGATGTGGTGGCGCCACCCTTGGCGATTTGCTCAAAGACGTCGGCTAGTTGGTCACCAAGAAAGACAGAGATGATCGCCGGTGGTGCTTCGTTGGCTCCGAGCCGGTGGTCGTTCGTGGCTGAGGCGACCGAGGCGCGGAGCAAGCCGCCGTACTTGTGGACGGCACGGATAATGGCAGCGCAGAAGACAAGGAACTGTGCGTTGTTATGGGGAGTATCACCGGGCAGGAAAAGGTTGCCTTCGGTGGCATTGCCCAAGGAAAAGTTGACGTGTTTGCCCGAACCATTGATGCCTTCGAATGGCTTCTCATGAAACAGGCACTCCATCCCGTGCTTCTGGGCGACCTTCTTCAAGGTGGTCATGAGGAGCTGTTGATGGTCGGCAGCTACGTTTGAGCGTTCGAACATCGGGGCGAGCTCGAATTGACCGGGAGCCACTTCGTTGTGGCGGGTCTTGGCGGGAATGCCGAGCTTAAAGAGTTCACGCTCGGCGTCCATCATGAAGGCCAGTACCCGGTCAGGGATGGCTCCGAAGTAATGGTCGTCGAACTCCTGACCCTTGGGAGGCTTGGCTCCGAACAACGTGCGTCCTGAGTTGAGAAGGTCAGGCCGGGACAGGAAGAAACTTCGATCGATCAGGAAATACTCCTGCTCGGCGCCTGCAAAAGACACAACTGCGTCGGGGTTCTCGTGCCCAAAGAGCCTGAGTACGCGCTCTGCCTGGGTCGCCATGGCTTGCTGAGAGCGAAGCAGGGGGGTCTTGTTGTCGAGGGCCTCCCCTGTCATCGAGATGAACACTGTCGGTATGCAGAGAGTGTTGCCGTTCGGGTTTTCGAGGATGTAAGCGGGGCTGGTGGCGTCCCATCCGGTGTAGCCCCGCGCCTCAAACGTGGTTCTCAGGCCACCATTGGGGAAGCTCGATGCATCAGGCTCACCTTGGATGAGGGTCTTGCCCTGGAATTCGGCAACTGCCGTCCCGTCGTCTCCGGGCTCGAAGAAGCTGTCGTGCTTCTCGGCCGTCAA
Organism: uncultured Acidimicrobiaceae bacterium; assembly: GCA_963714125.1. Lineage (GTDB taxonomy): Bacteria > Actinomycetota > Acidimicrobiia > Acidimicrobiales > UBA8190 > CAWCAW01. The sequence continues at coordinate 720,785 of OY970234.1, forward strand.
GTGCGTCAGCGGGTAGAAGACGTGGGCGTAGTGCGTGGCCCCCTTCTCCATGGCCCAGTCCTTCATGGCCGCCGCGACCACGTCCGCCACGGTCGGATCGAGCGGCTGGGCATGTTCGATGGTGGCCAGCAGTGATTTGTAGACGGCTTTGGGCAAACGCTTCTGCATGACCGCTTTCGTGAAAACGTTCTCACCAAATGCCTCCCCGGGCGTTTGGGTCGGTGAGAAAATCGCCGTGGGTGGTTCGTAATTCTTGACGGCGTCAACGGCCTCGAGCCGGGCTTTGCTTCCACTCATTGTGTCGCTCCTCGTCGTCCCTTGAGCAGCGATCTGTCCGCGCGTGTCTCTCGGCACATGGGGTCAGATCACGTGCAGCCGATCCATATCGCAAGCTAGGGGCGCTGCGTAACGGGGGTGTTTCGGGCAGATGAACGCTCGGCTGCCATGCGGGAGGAGGAAATCGCTGTCAATCGGCGGACCGCTGGTCGCGTCGAAGTACCCGCAGCAGCTCACCGTACGGCCCGATCAAGAACGCCTGGTCCCCGCCTTGGAAGCGTGTCCCTCGACGAGGCGGGTGCTCGAGTCCATCACCGCCGGCTCGTTGGAGTGCAACCACCCTCGTCTCGGCCGAGAGATCCTGCATTGCGAGGCCCTGGAGCCCGCCACCAGGAGCGATTGTCAGGCGTCCGACCAGAAATGGCTGTTGGTCGACGTAGAAGGTCTCGAGAACGTCGAGACCGAGAGCTGCGCCCACGAACCATGGTGCGGCGAGCGCAGACGTCGAACGAACATGGCGGAATCCGAAGTTCCGCTCCATCATACGGGCGAGACCCCGGTCAAATACCCGGAGAACGACGGGTACGTCCTGCCAGCGGTCACCCAGTGACTCCCGCACGGCGAGGCCAGTTTCAATGTTGGTGAGGTCGGCACTGGTGAGAATGGCAATCGCGGTGGCGTCAGCCAAGTTGACCGTCGCGTGGGTGTCGCGCTGGGTCGCATCACCGATGACGACAGGGACGCCGAGGGCCCGAGCCCGTCCGAGGTAGCGATTGGCGTCATCGTGCTCAATGACAACGACGCGTCGACCCTCCGCCAGGAGCCCCTCGACGACCCGAATACCGACAGAGCCCAGGCCGACCACGACAACGTGACCATGCATGCCGGGTACCTGGCGTCGCCCGAGAGACTGCTCGATGCGACGGCCGACGAGAATATTCGTGAAGAGAGCAAAACTTACGGTGACGAGGGTTACCCCGACCGCGATGAATCCGATGGCGAAGGCCACGAGCCCGGCACTTTGCCCGCCAAACGAGTAGTCGCCAAAGCCCACAGTTGCGAGCGTCTCGACGACGAAGTAAGTGGAGGACAACAGGTCGAGATGGGCGTGGGTTGCGGGATCCACGTAGGTTGTCCGAATAACGGCGATCGCCACCACCAATAGCGCTCCGAGTCCCCCCAGGGCGAATACGAGGCCCTTGGAGTTGGAGCGCATGAGCGCTTTGAATCGACGTCGTGTCCTCAGCGCGAAGGAAACGGACGAACGCGCTGGACCGACCGGTTGCGCCGTATTCACACCGCATCGCTCAAGCTCGTCGGGGGTGCCGAAGACGGCGACCCGATCCCTCGCAGTGACCGGGTGATCCCGCCCCGGGCAGCAGGCCATATCGCCATCTTGAGAGATGATCGCTACGGGGACGAGGTTGCCGAAATGGCTTCTGAACGTGTCGTGGTAGCCCTCGTCCTCGCTGACGGTTACTTGAACCACCGCGAAGTGTTCCGCGGCGATCACAATGCCGTGCGCCGGACGCCCAAGGCAGGCTTCGACAAACGAAGGGGCGGCGAGCGCGGCCACATCGAGCACGCTTCCCTCTCCGCTTACACGCTCGAGCGCCCGGCCAACGGAGGGGTTCGCCATCTGGACCACGAGGCGAATGTCAGGTCGTTCCTCCCGTACGCGCATGGCGATCTCGAGTGTGACCAGCTCGTTCGTCTCGACACAGATAACGGCGGCGGCCCGGGCAAGGCCCGCTTCGGCGAGACCGTCCCCCATATGAGCACTGCGGCGAATGTGCTGGACCCCCCAACCTTCGACAATTTGCGCCAGACGAAGGTCCGGATCGTCGTCGACAACAACGACCGAAACACCATTCAGGTGCAACTGCTCGATGGTACGAAGTCCAACCCCTCTCAGGCCACACACGATGACGTGACCGTCAACCCATTGCGTGGGGCGTTCGGATCCGATGGTCGTCGGAACCGACCCGACCGGGTCGGACGTAGTCGTCATCGGTATTGGAACAATGAGACTCTGCTCGGATCGGACTGGCTCCCGAACGGCTCATTCCGAGATCCCCCGTCGAGGGGGACGGGAGGTCTCGGGACCGAAGATCCGCCATTCCTCATTGCCCGACGTTAAGGATTTTTCGTTACGACGAGATTGCCGCCATGTATGAGATTTGTGAACAGGCTCAGGCGTGTCAACGACCTCGCCAATGCCCCGACACATCACAGGCTGGGCTGTCGACAAAACCCCTCTGGCCTGGCCGCCGACGACCAGCGCCGAGCCAATGCCCACGCTGTTGGTCCCGTTTTCCCGCGTACTTGTGGCCGCGATCGTACGGAAAAGCCAGGCCAGGGCCTGGGGAGTTATTCGTTACCCACAGGGTCGGCCCCATCACGGGCGATGAGATGGAAGCGGCGTCCGGTCACGACGTCCGGGCGGATGAAGATCATTATCTCGCCCGGACTCGGGACCAAAGGCTGGGGCATGGCTCGCACCCCTAGGGGGGAGTCGGACGAATCGAGTGGGGACGCCAGTCCCCGGATCAGGACACTCCAGGCCTCACCGTGTTCGTGGTCGACGTGATCGACCTCGAACGAGACCAAAGACCCCGGCACTAACTCGGACAACCGACCCGGGCCAATCCGAAGCAGCACTCCGCGTTCGTGGGTCGTGAAGTTCAGCGGCACCACCAAGGGGGACTGGCTGTCATTGACTGCCAAACGCCCGATGTGATCCCCTTTGGCGGCTACTGCCAGCAACCGGAGGCTCTCGGGAGAAGGGAGGATCTCCGACCCTCGCTGGTCAATCCACATGACGGGCTCGATCTTGCGTCCGGGCGCGACGGGTCCTTAGCGAAGCCCGGTAGGTGTCGTCAGGTTCGATCGGGAAGCGGACGTCGACGGTGTCACCGTTTCGGGTTGTGCTGACTTTGAATCCCGAGGCGGCGAATACACCCAGCATGTCGCGGTTCTCGGTCAGCGTGGAGGCGACGAACGCCGTAACCCCGCGCCCCCATGCGGCGTCGGCGAGTAGATCGAGTAGAAGCGCTCCAACACCGTGATGCTGGTACCTATCGGCGACTACGAAGGCGACTTCGGCTTCGCCCGTACCGGGACTCCGGTCATAACGGCCCACGGCGACCAGCCGTTCTTCGTCTTCTGCGATTAAGGCGAGCCGATCGACGTAGTCGACACAGGTGAACCGTTCGACTTCAAGCGCGGAAAGCCTCGGGTGTACGAAGAAGTACCTCCGGTAGACCGAGCCTGGCGAAAGGCCTTCGTGAAAGGTGACAAGTCGATCGACGTCATCTGGGCGGATCGGCCGCACATGCAGCTTCGTTCCCGGCGTGGTTGTGATGTCACACGTCAGATCGGCCGGATAGGCGGTTGTGGGATCTTTGGTGGCTTCAAGGAGCACGGGTGAGCACGACCTTTAGGGCCCCGGTCTCAGACGCATTCGCGAAGACCTCGTATGCCTCCATGAAATCGTCGATCCCATAGTGGTGGGTGGCAAAGCGCTTCCCGTCGAGCTGGTGGGTGGCTATGAGTCGGCTGAGAGTCGACGTCGAATACGTATCGACGAGCCCTGTGGTGATCGTCACGTCCCGGGTCCACAAGGTCTCGAGGTGCAGCGTGGCCGGCTGGCCGTGCACTCCGATGTTGGCCACACGCCCACCAGGTCGGACCAGCTCGGTGGCGAGTTCGAAGGTCGCCGGGGTGCCTACGGCCTCGATGGCCACATCGGCGCCGAGGCCACCGGTGAGACTTCGGACGATGGCCGCCGCATCCTCACGGCTGTTGTTCACCGTCACATCGGCCCCAAACGACTTGGCCGCCTCGAGCCTTGTGTCGGCGAGGTCGATGGCGACCACGTGACTGGGGCTGAACAGCAGGGATCCAACGATGGCCGAAAGGCCGATTGGTCCGGCACCGACGATGGCGACGACATCGCCTGGTGATACGCCTCCGTTCAGAACGCCCACTTCGTAGGCCGTCGGAAGGATGTCGGCGAGCATCAGGAACTCCTCGTCGGTAACGCCAGCGGGAATGGGGTACGTAGAGGTGTCACAGAAGGGGACTCGTACCTTCTCGGCCTGGGTGCCGTCGATGTTGTGACCAAGGATCCAGCCTCCGCCGCCCAGGCATTGGCCGTAGCGCCCCTCCCGGCAGAAGCGGCACCGGCCACAGGCTGAGATGCACGACACGAGCACCCGGTCACCCGGCTTGACGTTGCTCACCGCCGCACCAACCTCCTCCACTGTCCCAACCGCCTCATGGCCGAGGATCCGGCCCGGCGTCACCTCGGGGAGGTGGCCCTTCAAGATGTGGAGGTCACTGCCGCAGATTGTTGTGGCGTCAACCCGGACGATGGCGTCGGTGGTGTCGATGAGCTTTGGGTCGGGAACGTCGTCCCAGCTCTTGTTGTTGGGGCCGTGATAGACGAGCGCCTTCATGGTGTGCCTTTCCCGGCGTGCGGTAGCACCCCGACGACTCCACCTTGTCTGAATGCTCGCGTTGTGACTAGGGCTATAGGTCCTTTTGGGCGCGGGCCGCTCGCCAGTCAGCCGTTGTCATCGAAGCTCATGGCCTGGTGAACGACGTTCCGCCTGCTTCACGGCGTACACCGCCGCCTCGGTCCGTCGAGACAACCCCATTTTCATGAGCACACTCGAGACGTAGTTCTTGACTGTCTTTTCCGCTAGGAAAAGCTCTTCGCCGATTTGACGATTGGTCTTTCCTTCGGCAATGAGGTCCAAGACCTGTCGTTCCCGTGATGACAACTTGGCAAGATATTGGTCCTCGACTTCTCTAGAACGCATGCGTGCTGTGACCTTGGACCGAAGGGTCGCGTCGATCAGTGATTGTCCAGCCGCCACCTGGCGAACGGCCGAGACGAGGTCGATGCCGCGCACGTCCTTGAGCACAAAGCCGCTCGCGCCGGCGAGGATGGCCGAGAACAACGCCTCGTCATCGGCAAACGACGTCAGCATCAGACAGTGGATCCCCAGATGCAGCGACATCAGATCCCGGCACACTTCGACCCCGTCGTCATCAGCCAGCCGGACATCGAGAACGGCGACGTCTGGTCGAGTCGAGGGCACGCGGTCCAGAGCTTCTTCGGCGGTGGAAGCCTCTCCCACCACTTCCAAATCGTCTTCGGCGTCAAACAACTCCCTCAGCCCCCGCCTAATGATCTCGTGGTCATCGAGAAGGAACACCCTCGTGGTCATGGGCGCATCATCGTGTCGTTCCCTTTCACTCATCCGAGGTCACGGACCGACCACACCAGCTCTGATCCACCTTCGGAACGCAGATGAACTTCACACGATCCGCCCAGCAACTTGGCTCGTTCTCGAAGATTGGAGAGACCTCGACCGATACCGCGGGCACCTTTGGCTATGCCTACGCCGTCATCGGATACCCGAAGTACGAGGAGCCCGTCGGGTCCGATGCGCACCGCCACCTCGGTGTGGGTGGCGCTGGCGTGATGTACAACATTGGAAATTGCCTCACGCAAGCTGAACAGAAGGTGTTCGGCCGTTGTTTCCCCTACGGCCGTGTCGATCGGTCCTTCGAAATCAGTACCCACGTCCAGGCCGAGGCGACCAGTCGCCTCGTCGATTACATCCAGGATCTCGCGCCGGAGTCCCTGGTTGCTGGCACTGCGCCGGGAGCGACTGATGGCGAAGATCGTGGTGCGAATCTGGCGGACTGTGACGTCGAGCTCATCGATAAGCTCCTCGACACGCTCCTTGCCCTCCTCGGATGAGATGAGCCGGGCGGTTCCCTGCAAGCCGAGCCCGATGGCAAAGAGCCGCTGGATGACGGTGTCGTGCAGATTCCGGGCCATGCGCTCACGCTCTTCCGCGAGGGTGAGATCGCGAAGGCGAGCATGGAGTCGCGCTTTATCGATCACGAGTCCCGCGGCTGTCCCCAGCGCCATGACGACGTCTTCGTCTTCGTCGGTGAACGTTGTGCCGTCGTGCTTATCACACAGATACAGATGGCCGTAGACGTCGCCGCGTACCAGTACCGGTACCCCGAGAAAGTTCCTCATAGGGGGGTGATGCGGTGGGAATCCCACGCTGTCGGCGTGCTCGGCGAGGTCCGTGAGGCGCAGCGGCACCGCATCCCGGATGAGCACGCCCAGGATTCCCTCCCCCTGAGGCAGAGGGCCGATTGCAGACCGGACCTCTGCCTCGAGGCCGACGGTGATGAAATCAGCCAGATGGGTGTGCGTCTCGTCGAGCACCCCCAGCGCTCCGTACTGCGCACCGGCAAGATCGGCGGCAGCTTGGACAATGTCTCGCAGCACGCCGGGAAGGTCAACGTCGGCCCCAATGAGAAGCATGGCTTCGATGAGCGCCTGGAGGCGCTCGGGATCGGTTATACGACGAAACGGCACGAACCTCGAGGGTAGCAACCCAGTCGCCGTCACAGCTCGCAGTCGTGAGTTCCTTGGGCCCTGTGGAGAACAGCCCTGAGGATATCGAGGGCGGATGCCACGCCCACGGTGATGCCATCATCCATCACGGCCACCATCTCGAGCCGGTCAGCGACCATCTCCTCACCCAGCTTGACCGGGTTCTGCTGGCAGCTGACGATCTTGGGTGCCGGGCGGGAGATCTCCCCGGCCCAAAGGACATCGGGGTCCGCACCGGCGGCGATCGCTTCGACGAGGTCGCTCGGGGTGACAAGCCCTACGGGGCCAATGGGGCTCTCGACCAATACCGCCCCCACACCGGACTCGACCATGGTCTGTGCCGCGAAGCGCAGACTGGCCATGGAACTCACCCGTGCGGGCACCCGGGCCGCAATGCGTCGAAGGCACCGCGAGCACCGTTGCTGCTCATCGACGTTCATCTTGACGTCGAGCTTGTTGTTGCGGCCTCCCACATGATACGGCGGCCCGAGATGAGAGTCGAAGGGACCTTGACCAGGAATGGATGGTTTCCAGGGGCCCACGCCCGCAACGAACACCTCGTCCGTTTGATTGTCTCGGGGTCGGTGATGACCTGAGCGACACCCGTGAGCAAGACACTCCAGCCCGTGTGGTAGGTGCCATCAACATCGTCGGCTTCCACGCTCACCACCTGCCCCCGAATGGCAGCGTCGAGCTTGGATCCGACGTCCGTGGCGAATACAGCGTCCCCGTCGACCAGCGAAAGATTGACGGGAACGGCCACGGGAATGCAGTCGACGCTCAAGACCACCCGACCGATGGTTGATCGACGGAGCAGCTCCAGACACTCCTCCCGATCAAGCTCGACTAACGAAAGCACGGCCTTTTCATCCGAAGCGAACGGCATGGAACACGATGCGCGCCCGGAACGGGACTCGACCAGGGCCGAAAGGCATATTCACGTCACTGGAGACTTGGACAGTGTGACCAATGGCATGGGCCTTTCGGCACATACCGAGGTTCCGGCGGATGACCAGGACCTTCGGCCCTTTCGGCACTCCAAGCCACTGGCGCACGCTGACGTCAAAGGGTCCCCATCGAGGGGATATGACGAGGAGAACGATTATGAAACGCAAGACCTTTGACATGATCCTGACGGCAGGAGGCGGCGTCCTGGTTGTCGTCCTGCTCGCCGCGGGAGCGCTGGGCATTTGGGGCTATAGCTTCGCCAACTCGAACGTCCACAACCAGCTGGCCGAGCAGCAGATCACGTTCCCACCGGCGGCCGCGTTTACTCACGCCAAGGCGGGCACGGAGATCACGCCTTCGATGGTTTCCACGGTGGGCAAGTACGCGGGCCAACCGCTCGTGACCGGTCAACAGGCCGAGGTCTACGCCAATGACTTCATCGCCGTGCACCTGCAGGAGATCGGTGGCGGCCTGAGCTATGCGCAGCTGTCGGCCAAGGCGATGGCCCTACCCAAGGGTTCAGTTGCCTACACCGCGGCCGAAGGCAAGGTTCAGACGGTGTTCCAGGGCACGACCCTGCGAGGGCTGCTGCTTGAGGCGTACGCCTTTGGAACATTCGGGCAAATCGCCCTCGTGGCTGCGGTCGCCTCGTTCATCTTGGCAGGCATCATGCTGCTCTTGACGGTGGCCGGTCTCTGGCATTTCCGTCGGGTGCCCGCAGACGCTGAGTTCCCTGCAGTGCGAGCCACGGCAAGGGTGCCTGTCATCGCCTGAGCCACACGCTTGCGGACAGGACGACTCACCCGGCCTCGAAGTCTGAGGCCGGGTGAGTTCTATGTCTAAGGACAAGATCGGTTACCGATGTTCCACGACCGCCCAATGCCTTGGATTTGCGAACAGGAGTGGTGATGACTGAATACTCCCGCAAAGTTTCGCCAATCAGAGCCCACCCTCGGAATCCCGGAAATGCCGCACGTTGTGGGTGCAGGGGACCTCATCAAGGGCTTCACGATTCGCATCAGGACGCGAGACCGGTCGCGTCACTGAGGAGGTCGAGAGCGGTGGCGTCTCTGTTCGGGGTAGGCGAAGCGGGCGATTCCGCTTGTAGCGATCGATGCACTCGGTCGCTGCGGCATCGCGTTGAGCCGATGGAAGGTCAGCATCCGATCGAGGCACTCCGGACTGATGGTGCCAAGGAAACGCTTGGCAAAGCGGCCCACGGCGCTCGTGATGGCGTGCGATGATCCGGATCCGCTCGGATCGGAAGACCTCATCGAGAGCCGACAGTGAACTTGGGATGAACACGCGCAGCGAGCACCATGGTCAGCTTGGGGCATGTTGGAATACCCATGCTCCAGTCGGGTTGGCGGTGATCCCGTTCATGTAAATCAGCCGGGAGTCCAACTCGACGGCCTCTGATTTCGTCCCTGTCGAGTGAGGCCATCCGACCGAGAGGGATAGATTGATTCCGTGGCGACGAAGGATCACCGAGACGGTTTCGACGTGATCCTCATGTTCGAGGAAAGCGGAGGTGCGCCGCCACCGGATGAATCGAGTTTGGTCGCTGTGGCAAGAGTCATTTCGCAGCCGGGGTGACTTGTGACGTTCGTGTTGCCATCCGGGCGACAGGAAGTTGGCGCGCTTTGTCGGGAACAAAGTCTCTGGAAGTTCGACGTCGGAGGCGCCCGAGAAGAACGAGCAGGGCAGCGATCGTCATCAGTAACAGGATCAAGAGCCCTGCGAAAGCCAGGTACAACCATTTGGACCCAGTAAGCCTGGTCTTCATTGGAGAAGATGCCCCAGTCTCGGGGAAGGTGATGGTTGCTTGCGCACTGCGCTCGAACAATCCGCTTTGCAAGGTGATCAGCGCGTCCCACGGGCCGGCGGGTAGCCGCTTGTCCAAGAAGAACGTGACGGGTTCGGTGTCCCCGACTGCCAGAGTAGTGCCGAGGGTGGCAGGGAATGGGCCGGCCCTGATACCGCCCGGTCCAGACAGGAGCTTCAGGTTTCCGCTCATGTCGAGAGCCAGGCCGCCGGTGTTGTGAACGGTCGCGAGGACTCTTGGTCTGCCCTCGGACGAGCGTTCGGCGGTCAGCAACTCGATCGTGAAGTTGGAGGCAGGTGGGCGGCCGAATCCAACTGAGAGGTAGATACGGATGCCGACGCGGCTTACTTGAGTGACGCCGCCAGCGCTCGGGCCTGAGCTCACTTGTGCCCATACTGCTCCGTACTGCTCCCCGGAAGAAGCATGAGGCGGCACGGCGATGCTTACGGTGGCCATGAAGCCCCCGCCTCCGGGGACTTCGGCTGAGCTTGGGGTGACCGCTGTCCAGCTGGACACGGCGTTAGGAGTGTGTCCGGCGGCGCCCAAGAACGAGTCGTTCGCAATGGTGGCAGCAGCGGCGTAAAGGACGATGTGCATGGTCGAGGCCGTTGTGTTTGAGACTTCGATCTGGCGATCTACGACCGTGCCTGGCGCGACATGGTCCACGATGTATATCCGTGCTCGAGGATCGTTAAGTTGGGAGACCGGAACACTGACCAGGCGCAGTCCAATACCACCGACAGCCGCTGCAGGGGCAGCGCTAGATGCGCTGGCGGAGGTCGTGAGTCCAGCGCATATGGCGACTGTGGCGAGACCGCCGAGCGTGAACCGAGAGGACGTGTGGCGGTGTTGCCGTCCACACGGGCGTGCTGTCGGCATGAACCTAAAGGACAGAGTGGGTGATTGTCGCTGTGTACACTCCGGCCGCCATCCCTCCAGCGACGGTCACGCTGATCGTCGGGGTCCAAGTAGCCGAGTTGTCCCCGGTGATCCCGCTCGCTGTGACGGCGGGAACGACACCTGTGAGGTTGCCCGGATTATTTGATGTGTATGTTGCCGTGCCAAGCTGCGTGATCACCCCAGCGTTGTAGGCAACTGCGCTGGCGGGTATGGCCGGTCCCGACGGCGGTGTGAAGGCGGTGGAAATGACACTCGCGACCCAGCCTGAGCCTGCGGCAGCATCGCGCGCGTCGTTCACCTGAACCTGGCCCAGGGGTCCACTAATGGTCTCACCGCCCACGGTGTTCGCCTGGGTTCCAAGATTGCCGGCGGCAGTAGGAACACTGATTGACAGAGATCCCCCTTGCACGGTGACCGAGGCGGTGGTGTCACCCGGTGCGGCGTAAGCCGATTCAGGCAGAAAAACGCCGAGCGCGATCAGTCCAGCAGCAGTAGCGACAAGTAGCTTGCGCTCATTCATGGATCCTTCGTTCTGCAGTATTGCGAATAAGCACAGGGTTCGCGCTCTCGCGTGGTCGTTGTCTGTCAGTTTGAATCGGCGCCCCAAAATCACCGCATTGGATAGGGAACAGGTCCTATTCCACTCGGGATGACTCTGATAATGAAAGGGCGATCGAACGCCCGGTGCGAGTCAACGCTTGTCGACCGAGGAGCAGGACTTCGCGTTGACACAGCTCCTGGTGACGAGCGTCACGCGCGGGAGTTGAGTCGGTCAGTCTGGCGTACTCCAGACCGTCGAGTTGGCGTCTGACGAGATTTAGCTCTTCTGCGTGGGGCATGCTTCAGACATCGACGGCCTGACTTCCTGAGAGCAGGGCCGAAAGACCCTTCGTAGGTAAAGCTCCCTGCTGGCCTTTCCGCACTGGGGCGACCTTGTGAGTGCCGAAAACATCCCCCGAGACCTAGGTGTTCTGCCCAACCACTTTGTTGACGCAGCTCACGGGCGGGCCTCCGATGGCGGTGTGGTGCCTGTGATGGTTGTAGGCGTGCAGCCACCCGTCAAGGGCCCGTGTGCGTGCCGACTCTGAGCGGTAGGGCCGGGCATAGGCCCACTCGTTGAGCAGCGTCCGGTTGTAGCGCTCTACTTTGCCATTGGTCCACGGATGAAAGGGCTTCGTCCGGGTGTGTTTGATCTGGGCTTTCACGAGCTCCTGGTCAAAGGCCGTGGCCCGGTAACAGGACCCATTGTCGGTGAGCACTCGTTGCAAGCGACGAAACCCTCAAAGAGGATGTGGTCTTCGGCGCGGCCGCTGTCCTTATGCTCGAGACCGTTTCACGCGAGCCGTACTTTCTACGTGGGCGTCGGGTGATTCGTCGCTTTTGCGCCGATCCGGCGCGGCCGCGTAAAGCAAAGTGCGCCGAGATCTGCTCCGGCGACCAGTAGTGATGGGCCAACGTTAAACTCGCAAGCGGTTACACCGGGCGAAATTGGCTCGAGATGCCGCGCACGGTTTCGGGCGAATGGCTCCGCCGTCAGCGCCCATCGTCTAAGAAGGTCGGGATCGGACCCTGCGCACGTCCGGGTCATGGGCCGATACCCCGCATTGCGTCGGCTCGTTCGACAGCATCCCAAGGCCGGGCCTTCTCTACCTCGGGGAACCGTTTCGTCATCACCGCACCTCGCGGCGCGGTCACAGCATCAGTCAGTTGGCGGGAGGTCTTGCGTTGATTGACCAAGGCCGCAGCAGTTGCTGGACGGCTCGCTGATCAGGTATAGGTGTCTTCGCGGCGGGCAACGTGGCCTTGACCATCGTCAACAATGGTGCGATGACTATGACGCCAGCCACCCTCCCTGAGAGCGCCTGTGGCGATGGAGCCGATAAATCCAACCGCACCGACGATCATAAGAATCACGCCCACAGTATGAATGTTAAAGCCATGCTGAGTAGTACTGACCGTTACAGCAAAGTCCATGATGGCACCCGCTGCGAAAACAAGAGTGCTAACCACTAAACCACCGACCATTTTGTTGACCTCCTGCAATTCCGTTGCTCCGTTGGGTCCGTTGGCTTTCGACGTCGCCAGTCCGTAACGCTTCGCGAGGCCTATATCCACGTATTCAAGGGAATAAACAATTGGAGAAAGGAGCAAACAGCTGGCATCAACCGACCTGACACGTCTGGGTTCCAGACCGACCGTGAGGCCGCTCCATCGGGACCCGCTGCGGGGTGGGTCAACAATTGAGATCGCTTGGTCAGCATCACGTCAGCGCAAACGCAGGAGTTCGACAACGCGAACCAAAGCTACAGAGAGGAATGGCAAGACCATCGCACACCGTCAACGCTTAGGTGCTGCTCGCACAACCCTCCGCTCAGGGGCGAGGGATGACCTTCTAAGTATCGTCGGGTTTTCGTTCACGCCCCACGGGGTACGAACTCCCTCAAGAAACGTCTGCATGCTTTGGGGAGGGAAGTTATGGCGCCGACAGGCACCGAGCCGAAACCCGTCTCGGACTATGACACCACCAGGACTGTGAATGACGACGGCCCGCAGTGGTTGCACCGGTACGAGCGGGCGCGTATTGCGCTTCGCCGTAGCTTTGAGTTCGTACCTCGTACCGTTGCAGACCCGGACCTGGTGCTCCCCTGAGGCGTAGCTCTGCGGCGGCTCGAACCGTCATCCCGCGATACTGAGAGTGTTGTGGGCAGAACGGAAGGCCGATGGATGTCGACTCCACCCGGTGTCCGCCAGCCTAGAGGCGGTCGTGTTTAGCGGATTGATCCGTTGATCTCACACCAGATCGCTTTGCCGCTCCCTGGACGATCAATAACGCCGAAGTCATCGGAGATGGCTCGGACGATTTGCAGCCCGCGCCCACGGGCAAATCTTGATTGCTCCTGAAACTTGGGCTCCCCACAGCTCCCGTCGGCAACCTGCACTCGAATGCCCCGATCCCCAACGTAGATTTCCAGGTCAAAATCCGTACACGCATGGCAGACAGCGTTGGTGGCGAGTTCGGAGACTGCCAGTTCGACGGAATCGCGAACGGGCTCAGGTCGATCGCTGAGGAACGCCACGGCGATGTGCCGAGCTTTCGCGACGCTTGCTGGTGTGCCCTGGAGATGCTCCTGGAGTGAGCGGTTTGGCACAATATCTACCTTCCGGGTCGGCTTTGGAAGTGTCTCACATCATCGGATCGTCTCGGCGGGTAAGGCCCCTGCTGCAAACGAGTGAACCATGCCTCTCGAATAGGCTTCGACCTACCCATCAAGAGGCGACTGCAACCACGAGGCAAGATTTGGCCTTGAACGACTGCGTAGTTGCCAGAGGTGCCTCGCCCCGTGGAACGGAAAGTTGCGTACTTCAATCCTTTCAAATCTTTAGGCCTGTTTGCTTACCCAACGCCCTCAGACCCCGGGTGTCAATGATTCTGGGATCTGGTCGTCAGAAACGACAGTTTCGTTCGCACCTCGAACGGGTATTCGCGATTCGATCTAGTCGCCGTTTCGAATCCCCAAGAACTGAAGTGAGTGAGCGACATGAATGAAAACCAGCTGCACGAGCTCCTCTAGCAGGCTCTGGAAACCGAGCTAGGTGGGGTTCAGGTGCATGAAACCGCGCTGCGGTGTGTCCAGAATGATGACTTGCGAAACGAGTGGGAGAAGTACCACGAGCAGACAACTCACCACGTTGAAGTCGTTCGTGACCTCTTTACTGTTTTCGAACTTGATCCCGACGCTGAGACACCCGGTCGTCTAGTCGTGCGTCACATCGGACAATCGTTGGTGAACGCCATGGAGTTGGCTCTTGCCGATGGATCCGGGAGCGCAGCCGAGCTGGTTGCCACCGAATACGTCACGTTGGCCGAGACCAAGGACCATCAGAACTGGGAACTCAAGAAGGAACGATTAAGAGTCGGATTCGCGCTAGATGCGTCGGCTCAAAGATGAGCTCAACCAGCAAGGGGCCGAGGTGCTAGGACGGCCCTGAAGCCCGAAGAGTTTCTTCGAGCCTGTCGGTCCTCGATGCCGCTGGGTGTAGTCCGTTAGCTATTCGCCCGTGTCGGGACGCTCACCGGTTTCAACCAATGTCTTGGCGATCTCGCGCAGCTTGACGTTCAAGTGCTGAGAGGCTCGGCGCAAGATATCGAACGCTTCGTCGGAGGAAATGCGTTCGCGTTCGATGAGGATGCCTTCGGCCTGTCCGATGATTTGCCGAGTCACAAGCGCAGCCTGGAGGTTTTCGATCTTGAGTTCTTCTCTGTCGCGGCCCTGGGCAGTCGAGAGAGCCACGCCGGCAAGAGCGGCCAGAATCGAGGCCTTGCCCCGGTCGACGATCCCAAAAGCCTGGGGATAACGAGCGTAAAGGTTGAGGGCTCCCTGGGTGCCGGTCCTCGAGAGCCCCATCCCCAGGGCGCTGCGAACACCAACCGAGGCGGCTAAGGGTCCGAACCGAGGCCATCGGGGGTCATCCGCTAGGTCTTCGCCATAGATGGCGCCGCTCCTTTCCATGATGGCGTCCAGGCAGGGCCCCTCCCCAGTGTCGTGTTGGAGCAGGTCGATCTCGACGACGATGGGATCTGTGTACACCGGAGTGGTTATGTCGTCGCCATCCACCACAAAGATGCCGGCAAAGTCGCATCCTTCGATCGTCTCGACACCAAGATCAACAACCCGTTTCAGGGTCGCGTGAGCCCCCCCAGCAGAGAAGATGTCACGCGCCGTCTCCGATAGGCGCGCGCTGAGATCCTCCGCAGCGTCGACGTGGGTGGATTTTTGGCTGGTAGGAGGCTTCTTCTCGCTGGCCATAGTTGAACTCACCAAATTTACACCTGGTGGTCGGCTTGGAATCGGAGTACCGTGGTTACTGCCTTCTACAGCGAGGGTTCGTGGACAGCCCTATTCGTCCAGAGCGACCCGGAGGCACGATTTCGTGCTCAGTTCCTTGCTGTTGGCGGAAAATGGCTTCCTTCGGTGTAACGGCCGCGTCCCGGTGTCGGCGGCTCCCAGCATCGGCGAGGGAAGCCCCGCCCGGACCGTATTGCCCGATCGCCCGCTATCGGGCACCTCGGGAAGATCGTGAATCCCCTCGGTTTCGCGATGGACTTCGGGATTGCCGTCACCTACGGGGCCCAAGAGGTCACCCTGAAGGTCGCGGGTGAGGTCGACCTGGCCACTGTCCCCGATTTCGGCGGCATTGTTGACGCAGTGATCGACCGAGGCCATCTGTCGCTGGTATTGGACCTGGCTGAGCTGAAGTTCTTCAGTGCCCAAGGTCTAGAGGTGATCGCCGAAAGTTCGAGTCGACTTCGATCTTTGGGTGGCAGCATCACCATCCGGTCGCCATCGGCCATCCTGATTCGCATGATGGCCATCACCGGCCTCACCGAGTCGGTCCGCTGGGAATCCGAACCGCCTTCCCGCGCTACTGCCCCGCATGAACCTGACTTATCGGGCAATCCAGTGAGCGACCTCAGCAGCCTGACCGGACACCTCTGGCGAGTTACAAGTGTCCCGGCTGCCAACGACGTTGTCGACAGTGCTCTCCGACTGGTGGTGGCCGTGGCTGCGGCCACAGTGGAGGGCGCTGATGGCGTGAGTGTCACGCTCAACCGCCAGGGCCGACTTACGACGGTGGCGGCCAGCGATCAGACGGTCTTGGAGATGGACGAAGACCAATATGCCACGGGGGAAGGACCTTGTTTGGCGGCCTTCTTCGAGGGGCGCACGTTCCATGCCAAATCCCTCGCTGACGAGTCCCGGTGGCCGGCTTTTACGCCCAGGGCCCTCGGACGCGGCATCAACGCCATCCTTTCCACTCCGCTCGTGGCCGAGGAAATGCCGGTGGGAGCGCTGAACGTCTATTCCCGCAGGTCCTCCGTCTTCGCCGAGAAGGAGCAGGAACTGGCTTCGTTCCTTGCCGGGGAAGCGTCGAACATCCTGCGAGATGCTGGAGCGGCCGTGCCAGAACACGTTCTGATTGCGCGTTTAGTCGAGGCGCTTGAGGATCGTGAAGCCATTTCCCAGGCCCAGGGAGTGCTCATGGCCCGGGACGGTCTCACGAGTGATGATGCCTATGCCACGCTGCTGCGTCTGTCGCGTCGCAGCGGGGTACCGCTGCGACAGTTGGCCGCAGGCGTGATTGCCTCGACCCAGCCAACACTAGGGCCCGACACGGCCGACGATGGTGGTGACACTTCCAAATGACGATTCCATCTCAAATCCCGACGAATAGCCTGGACCGGGCGCGCATCGACGCCGGGCTCTCCCATGGTGATCTGTGGTTGCGATACTTCGCTCTGGGGGGCATGAGTCCATCGCTCGACGTCGAAGCGTTTCTCTTCGGGGCGTTGGTTCCCAGTCCCCATGACCATGATGTCGTGGTCCACGCTCTCAACGAACGCTTTACGGAACTCGGCCGTGACCACCCCGTGGCCTACTCCGACGATTCCTCTAAGGAAGTGCCCGACACCGAGAACTCATAAACTGATACCCGAAGTCGGGCAATACGACTCATTTTGATCCGACGTAATGAGCACATGAGTCAGAAATGCCTCCGGAGCAGACGAGTAATGCTAGTCGGCGTTAGGTCGGAATGGCTCCGGGATCACCACCGCGTAGCGACCCGATTCCAGGCGGACTCGGTCCTTGGAATTGCCTTGACAAATGCATGCGGATCGGAAGGACCAATGCGCCGTGTCCAGACGGAACCACACCTGCTTGCCGCCCGATAGCTTGGCAACACCCCATTCCTGTGCCAACGAATCAACCAGCATCAGTCCACGACCGTTCAGAGCGAGCGGGTCGAGCTGTTGGGATCGAAGCCCACCTGGCGGAAGTGATCCCTGGTCTGCAACGCCCACCTCAAGAACGCCATCAGCAACGGCAAGGGTGACGGTTGGATCACTGTGCGCATGGTCAATAGCGTTCGTCATGAGTTCGCTCGTCAATAACATGGCTACGTCGCTCAGGTCAGCCAACTCCCAGCGTGCGAGAACACTGAGAACAAACCGCCATGACCGAGCCACGGACGACGGCTTCTTCTCGAATTCCTCACTCGTCAGGCGGCACACGGAAACCCTGGATTTGTTTGTGGTCCAACGGCGTTACTCACAATATCAGTGGTCAATCTGCGAAGGATTCAGTCACGTCGACTCGGGCCATGGTTCAGCGATAACGGTGGCTAGATATGCCACTACCTCATTCGCTCATTCGTTGTTTTCACAAATTACAAATGCCAAGCAGCGAGACGGTGATCAGGAGCTGTCTCACGAATTCTCGACGACAATTGTCGGTCCCAGCCGTCATGAGCTTCGTCCACGAGCGTCCCAAGGCAGTAACGTCGGAGTCGGAGTCGTCTGGCGAGGGTCGATCGGCGGCGGCAGCTGGTTTGCGAATACCAGCTCGTGGCGTACTGCGGACGAGATTTCTCGGCACCGCACAGGCGCTGGTGAATACCTATGGTAACGAGGATTCCCCTTAGGTCTATTACTTGCGTAATGGCACCTCCGATCGGGTACAAGATGCGTCATGGTTCGGGACGCGTCTGCTCGTAAGAGGGTTTGTGGGTGGAGATGAAGCCACCGCCGGGACTTTCTCAACGCGATCGGATACACCGCCCCACTGACCTTGCACTCTCGGTAGTGGCGTTGTTTATCGTCGTCTTCACGCTTGGTGTGATTCGAACGCTCCCGACTGGAAGCACGGAGCTTTCAAATGACGTGTCGCGGTGGCTAAGCCATATTCCCCGATGGGTATCCTCTGGAGCCGAGGTTGTTTTGGCGCTCGGTTGCATCGCATTGGTGGTCGTTGCACTCATCGTGCTTGTCCGAAGCGACATTCGTAGTGCATTTAATGCCGCAGGTGGCGCCGCGGCGGCGACGGTAGGGGCCATCGTTGCGACGAGTATCTGGCACAGCCAACACGGAACGGTTGCTTCGGCTGTATTGCATGGCAGGAATCCCTTCATTTTTGTCGTCGATTCGGCACTGGTGGCATTCTTGGTCGCAAGTGATCTGGCTCGACGTTCGAGGTGGACGCGCTGGTACTTCCTGGCGGGTGCCGGGCTCCTACTCACCGGCCTCGCGGTGGACTCCCTTACGCCCTTTGCGGCCGGAATCGTGCTGTTCGGCGGCCTGCTCTGTGGCTGGGGGATTCGCTGGCTATTTGGTGCGGCATCCGTTCGACCACGCATGTCCGAACTGATCGACTGGCTCTTAAGTCATCATCTTTCGGTCAGCACGTTGGTGGAGAGAGACTCCAATGGCGCACGTCTCCTTGGCACCCTTACTGATGGCACGTCGATCGAGGTTCGCATGGCGAACCGTGATACTCGAGGATCGGGATTAGCGCGACGCCTCTGGACAATGATTCGTCTCCGCCAGATTGTTGTTGGCCATGTAGCGCTTAGCTCTCGCAGCCAATTGGAACAGCTGGCCCTTGCAAGCCTCATCGCAAGGAGCGCGGGCGTTGTGAGTCCCGTCATGCTCCTGCTCAATGAGATGCCAACCGAGACCCTCGTTCTTGTCACGGGCACACCGAACGGAAACGGGAGCGGAGACCAGTACAACCCGCAAAGTGCCAAGGCCCTCTTCAAGGCCCTGAGAACGCTGCATGATGCTGGGATCGCTCACCGAGACCTGCGACGACAAAACTTGATCGCAGCCGAGGGATTGTCGGGGTTCTTGTCCCTCGATGCCGCACTCCCGGGTGCCGGCGAACTCGTGCGTCGGCTCGATGTGACCCAACTCTTAACAACCCTCGCCCAGTCAGTAGGACCAGCCGATGCTGTAGAGGCATTCCGTGGCGCGTATCAGCCCAAAGATGAGGGAGCCATAGTCGCCATCCTTCAACCGATCGCTCTTGCTCCATGGGGGTGGGCGGCTATGCGAGACGCGCGAGATTGCGTGGCTGAGGTGCGTACGGAACTGATGGGGAATGACGAGATTCCTCCAATCGCTCGCCTCGAACGATTTCGCTTGCGCACCGTGGCTAGTACTGTCGCGCTGACAGTTATTGCGTTCCTATTTGTTGGCCAGTTCTCGAAGGTCGATCTTCTCGGCGCTCTTCGTCATACCAACCTCGGCTGGTTCGCAGTTGCTCTACTCGGATCAGCAGTCACCTACTTCGCGGCCGCTGCGAATTTGGCTGCCTTTGTACCCAAGCGCCTGTCACTGATTCGGGGCTTTTTTGTCCAGTTATCGACTGCCTACGTGGGTGTCGCCATGCCGCCAACGGTGGGACATGTCGCCGTCAACTCCCGCTATCTCACGCGTCAAAAGGTAGATGGAAGCTCGATTGCAGCAGCGGTCGCGTTATCCCAGATCGTGAACGTGGTGACCACGGTTCCCTTGCTGATTGTCTTCGGACTTCTTACGGGTTCAGGGATCAGTCGTTTCAAGATTGTGCCCGGCGCCGACTTGCTCATTGGTCTGGCCGCAATAGCCTGCCTGGTGGGCATCGTTCTTCTCTTGCCTCAAACGCGGGCGCGGTTCACTCAAGCAGTATGGCCTCATATACGAGGGGTGTGGCCGCGTCTCGTCGCGGCGATCTCTCAGCCCCTCCGACTCGCGGCGGGGATCGGAGCCAACCTGTTGCTCACGTTGGGCTACCTCGTCGCCTTCATTGCTGCTCTCCATGCGCTGGGCGCCCATCCAGCGCTCCTCCCAGCCGCGATCGTTTATCTCGCTGGGAACACGGTGGGATCGTTTGCCCCTACGCCAGGAGGTATCGGGGCGATTGAGGCCGTGCTTACGGCAGGACTCACGGCCATCGGAGTCCCACCACATGAGGCCATTCCGGCTGTCCTGATCTTTCGGATCGCCACCTTCTGGCTGCCCATACCGGCGGGTTGGCTTTCCTACGAAGCGCTCAGGCGCCGCGGCACGCTCTAGTTCCGGCGTTTCTGACCCACCATCGTTTCTGATAGATGCACGCGTGCCCGTCTGGAAGAAAATGTGGGCCAGACCTCATCATCTGGATGTTTCCCACGGCCATTCGCCGTTGCGCTGTCGAAGGTCATGTCGTTCACACGCGACCCGTGGAGAGGATCGCAGGAACGGCAGATCTAAGGGTGTTAGTCGCGCACTAAGCCTGCGGGGGAGTTTCAGTGGCCGACACGGCGATCTCCTGGCCGAGACGAGCATCTCGAAGGAGCTCGAGGTGGTCGCCACTCCAGAACCTCCCGGGGTCATACCAGTTGGCGGGGCGGATGCGGTCAAGAAGACCCATCACCTGATAGGCGCTGGCGACAACCTCGGCGCAATAGCTGGCCTCAATGTCGGCCGGGCGGTGAATCCTTCCTCGTGCCCAGCGCCCCACCAATGCCAGTGTTGTCGGGAACGAAGTGCCGTCCTTACGTGCGATCTCTCTGAGCAGTGCATCCTCCATTTCCTGAGTAACGTCAGCGTGTAATTGTCGCAGCCACGCGCCTTGGTGGTAGCGCTCCGTCCAGGTGGTCACCGCCGACCCCAGGTCGTGCAGTTGCACGCCCCGGTGGCGTGAGCCGCTCCACACGTCCAGCAGCGAGTGGCCAAGTTCGGCATGCCACATCAGCGGCGGAAGGTCCCCGAGCACGACCGCAATGCCCACATGGTTGATGGGACTGTTGGTGAAAACTTGGATGGCGCGGTCAGCGGCGCTCGGGCCCCGGAAGAGCCACAGGTCCCCCGTGCGCGTCATTTCGACGGCGTCGGCCACGCTGAGAATCTCACCCACGGTGTACGAGCGAGAAAGAGCTACCGACCCGATGGCGCGAGCGGGGAATTGCTCTGGCGGATTGGTCGGCAAGCTCGTCACCGGGGTGGCGCCAGCGAGTTCAGCGACTCGTTCGTGAAGCCGGTTCCGCACTTCGTGAGGCGTGTACGCCCGACGCCGACGTTCAGACTGGACGACAACTACCCCCGTGGCGGCGACTCCAGCTAGGCCGGCGAGCCCAATGCTCTTCCAGACGGAGTGTCTCCTCATCTCCTGGTCATCATAAGATGTCAGAAAGGGCACGGCCCTTCGCGCGCATGACGGACACCCAAAATGTTTGAAGACAGGAGTTCGTCTGCCAGACCGTGGGTTCGTACGTGAAGTCGACGCGCTCTGAATCGCGTCGAGCGCTATTCGGCCGAGGTGCGATCTCCCTTTGACGCTCGACGCCTTCTCCGAGATCTGCTGGGCCGACTGCCGAACGGGGGCTTGGAGTCCGTGGTGCTCATGGCCTTTGAGTTGGCGGCCAATGCCATGGAAACGCGCGGGCTGATCGCTACCACTTGATGGTGGTGAGAGAGTGCCCCACGGGGGTCTATCAGGATCGAGGTGAAGGACGGGAGCCGCCGGCGTTCCGCAGATCTCGTAGCATCCTCGGGTGCTCTTCAGGCGTAGTGCACGCTGACTGGACAAGAAAGGCAGTCCCTGTGGGTCCTGGGAGGCTTCAAGCGCTCATCGACGGGGTCTTCGCTATCGCTCTGACGCTGCTCGTCTTGGATCTGCCAAGGCCAGCAGCCTCTACGGCCCTCGGGCACGACCTTTTGCACCAATGGCCTTCCTATGTCGCCTACTTGGTGTCATTCGCGACGATTGGGATTATCTGGATCGAACACCACGGGATGATGAGCGCAGTTCGATCTATCAACCGGCGATTCCTAGAACGAACTCTCGTTTTTTTATTGTTTGTGTCCATCATTCCGTGGCCGACCGCAATCGCTGCCGAGTACGCCGACAAAGGATTGGCCCAGGCACGGGTGGCCGCAATCGTCTACGCCGTCACGATGCTTTTGATGGGTCTGTCGTTTGCGTGGGGATGGCGCTATTTGACCGTACACCCAGACTTGGTGGCGAAACCTGCTCGTGTCGCATTCGTGACCGGAACACGCCGAGCCCTGCTTGGGGGTTTGGTCTACATCGCGGCGATCGTCGTCGCGATCATCAGCCCGACAGCCTCATTCGCGGTCGACGCGCTTGTGGCTGGCTATTTTGCCTTTTCCAAGAGCGAGGTCCCCGGGCTCATCTATCAGGCAGCGCAATCGGAAGGCGCCGGCTGACCTTGGCCCACGAGGTCTGCGCCCAAATCGCCACCGAGGGTGATTCTCCGACCAAGAACAGGCCAAAGACTCTTGAAGTTGGCACCGTCCGTGCGAATTGGTCAAGAACGAAACGCGAGGCGTCGTCAACGTTCGAAATGGGTATGCAAAGCGAGGCGGGAGACGTCACCTGTAACTCGGGCACATACCAGCTGACGTTGCGAACGAGAGTTTTGGCACCCACAGGGGCCGGGGCACTACGTGAAGGTCAGCTGTGTAGAAGCCGAATGCACATGTGTGCCTCGGCAGCATGGCGAGACCCTCTCCGTCAAAGAAGCGCAAGGAGGAGATTGAGGGATGGAACAGACGTCACGGCGATCGCGTTCGGGCACACCCCGATGCACGCAAACCCGTATTTACCGCGCGGCGGCGCGTCGCCCGCGGCGTTGGTTTTCGAGTTTGGTGTTCGCCTTCCTGGCCGTTGGTTTGATCCAGTCGGTAACCGCCACAGGGGCGGGCGCTTCTCAGAGCTGTGTGCCAGCACCGAGTGCTGACCTCGAAGGTTGCAACTTCAGTGGCGCCGACCTGGCTGGCGCGCACCTGGCCGACTCCGATCTGAAAGGGGCCAATCTCTCGGGCGCTGATCTAATAGGTGCTCATTTATATGATGCATACCTACGCAATGCCTCGCTCGCTGGTGCGAATCTTACAGGTGCCGACCTCTATGCGGCCCATCTGCAACACACGAACCTTGCCAATGCGACACTCCTCGCCACCCTTTTCGGGGTGACGTCGGGAGGCTGTACGGGCAGGCCCGCTCAGCTGCCAAAGGACTGGCTGATCGTGGACGGATATCTCATCGGTGCGGGCGCATTTCTCCTGAATGCCAAGCTCGCAGGCATCAACCTCGAGGGCGTACATCTTGGGGGTGCGAATCTCGTTTTGGCTGACTTGGCTGGTGACAACCTGTCAGGCGCATATTTCCCCGGCGCGCATCTGGGCCTTGCCGATCTGGAGGGTGCAAATCTGAGTGGTGCCGATTTGCAAGGGACGCAACTGTTAAAGACGAATCTGCGAGGTGCCAATCTGAACGGTGCAGACTTTGATGGCGCCAACCTCACCGGTGCCCATCTGACGGGAGCGAGTTTGACGGGCGTCGCCTGGCGCAACGCCACCTGCCCAAACGGGGTCAAGAACACCCTCATTGGCGGATCCTGCGTTCACGATCTATGACCTCTGTGGCAACTCATAAATGGCTGTTGGAGGCGTATCTCATGGTGTCGGATTCCTTGCCCTCGAGTTCACATGACTAGGCTCGCTCAGACATTTCCGACCGGTCGAGCGTAAGCGTCACCGGGTTGCCAAGGTATCTCGGCGCCCTAGTGGCTCAGAGTTCATGAAGGTTTCTATTACGCGAGCAACCGGACTCATTGGTCGAGCTCTCGTCGGGGCACTTCGGTCTAACGGTAGAGACGTCATTGCCCTGAGTCGAACACCGGGCAGGATCGAGCACATCGAGATAACCGTGTGGGATCCCACTCGATCACATCTGCCGGATCGGGCGTGCGATGGCGTCGATGCGTTTGTGAATCTGGCCGGGGTTGGAATTGGTGATGGCCGTTGGAGCGAGCACCATCGCACCGCCATTGTCGAGAGTCGCGTCGTGACTACGAGGCGGCTCGTCGAGGCAATGGAGAGATATGGAGTCCCCACGCTGATCAACGCCAGTGCCATTGGGTTCTACGGACCAGGGGACGAACGAGTTGACGAGTCCTTTCTCGCGGGGTCCGACTTTCTTGCCGACGTTTGTGTGAGGTGGGGGCAGAAGCAAAGAGGGCGCACGATTTTGCACGCGTCGTTCTGCTGCGATCAGGAATTGTGCTTTCAGAAGACAGCGGCGCGCTTCCAAAGTTGCTGCTTCCGGCGCGGTTGGGGTTGGGCGGGCCGCTTGCCGGCGGGAGGCAGCGGCAATCCTGGATACATATTGCTGACGAGGTGAACTTGATCCTTCTGGCACTGAGAGACGGGTCCTTTTCGGGCCCTGTGAATGCAACGGCCCCAAATCCAGTGCGTCAAGTCGAGTTTGCCCGCACATTGGGCCGAGTTCTCGGCCGGCTTGCGGCCCTTCCCACACCTGGACTAGCGGTCCGATTGCTTCTTGGAAATGAGGCTCCCCAAGAATTGTGGACATCCGCTATGCGAGCATGAGGCTCGCGGAAGGATGTTCTTATGTCACCGAGCAGACGAAGATTCACGACCGAATACAAGGTCGAGGCCGCGCACAGGGTCATCGACTCTGATCGAAGCGTTGCCGAAGTGGCTCGTGAGCTGAGTCTCAACGAGGCCAGCCTCTACAGCTGGGTCCGAGACGAGCGTCGTCGCATCGAAGCGGCCAAAGGGACTGACGCCGAGCCGCTCAGCGCCGCTGAACGTGCCGAGCTCCTCGCCCTCAGAAAACAGGTCCATGAGCAGGAAAAGGATCTTGAGTTCCTGGGAAAAGCGGCCGCGTACTTCGCCAAGGGTCAACCAAACAGGATCGGTTTGCGTTGATGGAGGCGGAGTGCGCGCACTTCGAGATCACCCGCATGGCCCGACTCCTCGGAGTCTCGTCCTCGGGCTTCTACCGCTGGCGCAAGAACGACCGGTCCGCAGCACAAAAGCCCTCCGAGGTGCGTCGCGGTGCCCTCGATGCCGCCATCGTGGCCGCCCACCAGGGCTCTACGGGCACCTACGGCGCTCCTCGCATCACCGCAGAGCTCAAAGACGCCGGCACGGCGGTGTCCGAGAACACCGTCCAGCGTCGCATGAAGGCGCTCGGCATCGAAGGGATTAGTCCTCGGAGCTTCAAGGTGGTCACCACCATCGCCGATCACGAGGCCGTGTTCCCCGACGACCTCGTCAACCGCCACTTCGACCAGGGGGCGCTGGACCGCGTGTGGACCTCGGACATCACGTACATGACCACAGGCGAAGGCCCCGCCTACCTCTGTGCCATCCGTGACGAGCACTCCGGACGCGTCCTCGGATTCGCCGTGGCCAACCACATGCGAAAAGAGCTGGTTGAAGAGGCTCTGGCCGGCGCCGTATTCGTCCGACGCTTCACGTGCGCAGGGGTGAAGTTCCACACCGACCGGGGATCGCAAGGCGAATTCAACCGATCGTCGCAACACCTCTATTGCGGAGGTGTTGGATGGTTCGTCGTCAGCAAGCAGCAGATCGTGCAGTGCGGCCCGCAATGCGATCGCCGGGGCATCCACCACACCCGCGCGAGACCGAGCGACTGTTCTGGATGGAGATCGCGAAGGGACTTCTGCCTATCGAGGCGGCTGCTGCTGTCGGCGCCTCGCAGCCGGTCGGCCAGCGTTGGTTCCACAACGCCGGCGGCATGCCGCCCTTCGACCTGGAGCCGTTGTCTGGCCGCTACCTCTCGTTTCCTGAACGCGAGGAGATCGCTCTGTTGAGGGCCAAGGGCGCGGGGGTGCGACAAATCGCCCGCACCATCGGCCGCAGTCCGTCCACGATCTCTCGTGAGCTGCGCCGCAATGCTGCAACCCGTGGCGGCAAGGCCGACTACCGAGCGTCGGTTGCCCAGTGGAAGGCCGAGCTCACGGCAAAGCGTCCGAAGAAAGCGAAGATGGTCACGAACCCTGCGCTGCGCACCTATGTGCAGGAGCGGCTGTCGGGGGAGATCACCAGACCGGACGGCTCGGTGGTGGCCGGTCCTCGACCACCGCGATGGACGGGCAACAACAAGCCCCACCGAAAGGACAGGGCGTGGGTACGGGCCTGGAGTCCCGAGCAGATCGCGCATCGGATCAAGCTCGACTTCCCCAATGATGTAACGATGCGGATCAGCCACGAGGCGATCTAC
The DNA here is from genome assembly GCA_963714125.1 of uncultured Acidimicrobiaceae bacterium. Classification (GTDB taxonomy): domain Bacteria; phylum Actinomycetota; class Acidimicrobiia; order Acidimicrobiales; family UBA8190; genus CAWCAW01. The sequence goes on from OY970234.1 coordinate 747,042, forward strand.
CAGTCGCTCTACATCGAAGGGCGTGGCGCACTGAAGCGCGAGCTCGTCTGGTGCCTGCGCACGGGTCGTGCGCTGCGAGCACCTCGAGAGCGCTCCCGTCGCAAGACTTGGGCGCACGTCACCCCCGAAACGCTGATCAGTGAACGGCCGCCCGAGGTCGAAGATCGTGCCGTTCCGGGGCACTGGGAGGGCGATCTGCTCATTGGCCTCGAGCGCTCCGCGATTGGCACCGTCGTCGAGCGCACGACTCGTTACACCGTGCTCGTCCACCTCCCCCGAGAGGAGGGCTACCGGCACAAGGAAACGGTGCACAACGGCCCGGCGCTCGCCGGCTACGGCGCTATCACGATGAAGAACGCTCTCGCCAATTCGATGGCCGCGCTGCCAGAGCAGCTGGTGCGATCACTCACTTGGGACCGCGGCAAGGAGATGTCCGCGCACGCTCAGTTCAAGGTCGAGACCGGGATCCCGGTCTTCTTCGCTGACCCGCAATCACCATGGCAGCGCGGCACGAACGAGAACACCAACGGACTGCTCCGCCAGTATTTTCCGAAAGGCACCGACTTGTCACGTTGGTCGGCGGAGGAGGTGGAAGCCGTCGCACACGCGCTGAACACGCGGCCTCGCAAGACGCTCGGATGGAAGACACCCGCCGAGGCCTTCAACGACCGCCTACTGTCTCTTCAAGAAGCGGGTGTTGTTTCGACCAGTTGAATTCGGTCAATTCACCGCTCGGTCAGTCGTCGACCTGTGCACGAAACATCGGCTCGTGCGTTCTATGGGCAAGACCGGATCGTGCTTCGACCATGCCACCGCCGAATCCTTCTGGTCGATCTTCAAGCATGAGTTCTATTACCGCCACGGCTTCGCAACTCTCGAGGAGCTCACCCGCGGCATCACCTGGTTCATGGACTACTACAACCGCCAAAGGAGGTACTCGAAGATCGGCTACATGAGCCCTATCAACTTCGAACTATCGTCGATCAGAGCGGCTCGAGCCGCCTGAGAAGGTGTCCACTTTTTCTGGGGAACCTCAAAAGGCAAGCACTATCGCCCTTACTGGGCAACAGGTTATGCCGACTGTGGCCCTTCGCTCGGGGTATCAAATTGAATTTTCGAGTCTCGAGCCCACACTTAGGGATCTTCTGGACCGCACATAGATAGATCGCCCCGCCTACCGAAAACAAGCTTTGGGCTAGCAGACCACAGGGGCGGGTCCGCTCGTTCACATTCTCGAAACCTTCGGACGTCCGGGGCTCCATAACGTTTGCTTCGTGGCTCTCCTGCGGTGGCGGTCGGGTAGTCAGGAAGTAGGTGAGGGCCGACTTGGGTGGCATCGCATTGAAGTCGACGGTCGCACGGCCACCTACGCAGTAGGGGGCGGAGATGGGCCCATTGTGGTGTTCCTCCACGGATGGGCCCTCGGAAGTCGCAGTTACAGCAGCGCCATCAGTCGCTTGACCGGCCGGGGTTGCCGGGTCTACGCACCCTCCCTCCCGTCACTTGGGGGCACGGCTGATCTGCCAGCTTCGGAGCGCAACCTAGACGGATACGCCAAGTGGGTTGAGTCATTCATGAAGGCCGTCGGTATCGACGATCCCGTGATGCTCATTGGACATTCATTCGGAGGAGGGGTCGCCATCAAGGTGGCGGAGCTCCGTCCAGACATGGCGTCTTTCCTCGTGCTTCTTAACGCGGTTGGGGGCTTGTCAGCCCGTCCGCCGTGGGAATGGTTTGCAGCTTTTGTCCACGAGCTGTGGCCATTGCCTGAGGCCGTGGAGACGGTGCAGGCAATGCGCGCGGACATTGTTCCCAACCTCCTTCGTAACCCGCTCGGTATCGCAAAGGTCGCCACCGTGGCACGGCGAGCGGATTTGCGTTCGGATCTCGATGCCCTTCGGCTTCACGGCATCCCGGTACTGGCACTGACCAGCGAGGGTGACACCGTCATACCCAAAAGTGCTTTCGACGCCTTGTGTGACGCGTTGGGTGCCGATGGGAGAGTCGTGCACGGGAAACACTCGTGGTTGCTTGCCGATCCCGATTCTTTCGGTGAGGTGCTCGGCTCGGTTGTAGATGTTCAGATCACCGCGCATCGCAATGCCGGCGCATTGGCCAGGTCGGCTGAGATGCTCGAGCTGATCAAAGGCTCACGCCAGGCGCAGGGTCCCACCCGAGCGATGCTGCGCGCTGCTCCGCCCCTGTGGCTCATGAGCGAGTCCCCAGCTCTTTTGATCGGAGATCTCGCCCTCTGCCATCCAAGACTGAACCCCAATGAAGTGCGGGCAATCGCACGACCGATTGAGGGATCGTCCTCGGTGAGACTCACAATCGTGACCTCGGACCGAAAAGGCCTCCTGGCTGATAGCGCTGCGGTGCTGTCTGCCAACAACCTATCGATCAGCCACGCATCGGCCGCGACCTGGCGATCTCAGAAAATCGCCTTGCACTCATTCACCGTGAGAAATGGTGCCAACCTGAATGATGCATCTTGGAACGCGTTGGGCGACGATCTGCGGAGGATGGCCACCGGCGCCAGCGTGCCAGCCCTTGGATTGCTACGTGTAGGCCCACTTCGAGTGACCATGCATGGTACTGGTGCGGGAAGATCGCTCCTTGAGGTTACGGCTCAGGACCAGATCGGTCTTCTCTCCTTGCTGTGCACGTGGCTAGCTGATCTCGATGTGAATATCGAATCTTTGCACGCACGGACTGTGAATGGCACCGCTCATGACACGTTCCTTATCACCGGGAACCTAGACGAAAAGGCTTTGCTGTCCCGGGTAAAACGCCGGCAGGAGACCCGCTAACCGGTGCATGGTCCTTACACCCTGGGGTGGCCCACGGGCCAAAATCCATCCCGGCCGCCAAAGCGATGGGGCAGGATGATCCAGGCGACCGCCGCAGACGGCCCATGGCCGAGAGCTTCAACAGCCTTCTCAAGTGGGAGTTGATCTACCCCCAGGGTCCATGGCGAGGACTCGACGACGTGGAGTTCGCCACCTTGGGCTACATCGACTGGTTCAACCACCGCCGTCTCCACGAGGAGATCACCAACGACAACTCCTACGTCGCACCGGCAGAGTCCGAAGCCATCAACTGCCGTCCGAATCAGCCCGCCGAAGAGGTGGTTACCCAATAGCTCGAGCGGTCATGGAACCCGGGGCGGTTCACCAGGCCAAGCAGCGGAAGTAGGACCACTGTCCGCCATCTCTGGGGACAGATGCGTCGCCGATGTCCGGACACACAAATTTGGTGGGCGAGGGGGGACTTGAACCCCCACATCCTTTCGGACACAGGAACCTGAATCCTGCGCGTCTGCCAATTCCGCCACTCGCCCGAATGACGCCGTTGACGTTAGTCGAGGTGTATAGGGCTTCCCGGACGAACCTCGTGCTGCGAGTGTGTTGGCACCGTCACAAGGGGTAGTGAAGCCCAGGCACACTCTCCGATCCCGGCACACCACCCCGGTAGGCTTGTTAGCCACGATGGGACTCCAGCAGTTCGAGCAGCGCCTCGAGCGCCTGGTTGAAGGTGCCTTTGGAAAGGCTCTTCGTGGTGGGCTCCAGCCGGTGGAGGTTGCCCGCCGGGTGACGCGCGAGATGGATCTGCGTCGCAAGGTCGGGCCTCGGGGTCTCATCGCCCCGAACGCGTTCGCTATCAGTCTGTCGGCGAGTGACGCGGAACGCTTCGGGAGCTTCGTCGATGCCTTGGCTCGTGAGCTCGGCGACGCCATCCGGGATCACGCTCGGACCGAGGGGTATTCGTTCGTGGGTCCCGTGGAGGTGGAGATCCACCGCGACGAGGGTCTTCGCTCCGGACGCCTCCAGGTTCGAGCCGACGTTCGGGAAGGTCCCGAGGGTCTTTCGGCCGCCTCTATCGTTCTGCCCGACGGCCAGCGCATCGTGCTCGGTGCCGAGCCCATCGTGCTCGGGCGCATGCCGGAGTGCTCGGTGGTCCTCAGCGACCCTAACGTCAGCCGGCGTCATGCCGAGATCCGCCGTAAGGGCAGCGACGCCGTCGTCGTGGACCTGGGGTCGACCAACGGAACCAAAGTAAACGGGGTCCCCGTACGCGAGCGCGTGCTCGATGATGGCGACGAGGTCATGGTGGGCACCACCACAGTGCGGTTCGAAAGCTCGTAGTGCTCACCCGGATGCTGCTGACGGGGACTTCCCTCGACAACCAGAACCTGCTCAGGGCTCTGGAGGTCGTCGTCGTCGTCCTCATCTGGCTGTTCTTCTTCCGCGTCATTCGAGCCGTATGGGTCGAGGTCAGGCCTCCCCGGGCCCGTGCTGTCGCTCCCGAAGTGCCGGTGGGGTCCGATGGTCGGCGACCGGGGGTAAGCAAATACCGTTTGAAGGTGGTGGAACCCGACGCGCTGCGTGGAAACGTCTACGACGTCGCCGACGAGGTCACCGTCGGGCGGGCCGCCGGCTGTGGGGTCAGGGTCGAGGACGGCTACACCTCGAACTTGCATGCGCGCCTGTATCGCCGCGACGGGGCCTTGTGGGTTGAGGACCTGGGCTCGACCAACGGCACGTGGGTGAATGCCGAGCGCCTCCAAGGCGCCACCCGTATCGGACGGGGTGACCTGCTTCAGGTAGGTGGAACGGTGTTCGAGGTGGCCCGATGACGGCGGTTGCCCGTTGACCATCTTGCGGTCGGGTTCGGCCACCGACGTGGGTCGGGTGCGGGTCGTCAACGAGGATCTCGCCCTCGAGACCCTGACGCTGTACGCCGTGGCCGACGGCATGGGTGGTCACGCCGGGGGGGAGATTGCCTCGCGGGTGGCGATCGACGCCCTCAACGTGGTGTTCAGCCGCCATCCCACCGTGCACGGTTTGGTCGATGCCATCGAAGAGGCCAATAGGGCAGTGTGGGACCGGGGACTATCCGATCCCGCCTTGCGCGGAATGGGCACCACATTGACGGCCGCCGCCCTGGTGGGGACCGATGACGGGGACCGTCTCGTGCTGGCCAATGTCGGTGATTCCCGGACCTACCTCCTCCACGAGGGGTTGCTCGAGCAGGTCACCACCGATCATTCCGTGGCCGAAGAGCTTGTGGCCCGGGGCGAGCTCTCCGAGGACGAAGCTCAGATCCATCCGCACCGCCACGTCCTGACCCGGGCAATCGGCGTGAGTCCTGAGGTCGACGTCGACGTCTGGCAGGTCGAGCCACGCGAAGGCGATCGTTTTTTACTCTGTTCCGACGGCCTGACCAATGAAGTGTCGGTGGACCGTATCGAGGCCGTATTGGCGTCCACGCCGGACCCCGAGCACGCGGCGGAGGCGTTGGTCCGTCTGGCTAACGACGCGGGCGGGAACGACAACATCACCGCGGTGGTGCTCGATGTCGTGGTCGCCGACGAGCCTCCCGCTGTCCTCGCCGTCGGGCATGGCGCCGGGGCCGGCGTCGAGCATGTCGTCAGTGGGGGTGATGGCGCCGTTGTCGCCGCTCCCGTGCTCGAAGCCATGGCTCCGCCCGCTGTGATCACCATCGATCCCGAACCGTCGGGCTCGGTGCTCATCAGCCGGGCCGCATCGGAGAGCTCGCGTTCGGGCCGTGACACGGCCCGGTCAACAGGGCGCCCACGCGTGCCTCGGCGGATCACCTTTCGGGTGCTGCTCTTCGTGATCCTCTTGGGCGGCGTGGTGGCGGGAGCATGGGCGTTGATCCGCTGGTACGTGGACACCTCGTACTTCGTCGGGCTCCAGCGGTCACGCGTCGTCATCTACCAGGGTCGGCCCGGCGGCTTCGTGGGTATGGAACCCAAAGTCGTGTGGCGCACCGATCTCACCACCAGCCAGGTCAACAGCACCGTCGTCCCCAGCTTGCGCGCCGGAGTACAGGAGCCCTCGCTCAAGTCCGCCCTGTATTACGTGCAGTGCGCCATTCAGTCGCTTCCCATGTGCACGTCGGCGGCCAACACCGCGCCAACCTCGACGACGGCCGCCCTCGGCTATCGGTCTTGGCGCGACTCGCAACTCGTAACCGGGGTGGCCTGAGATGGCCGGACGTATTCGTTGGCTCGGCGTGTTTATCGTGTTGTGTTTCGTGGTGCTGTTCGTGCAGCTCAACGAGCTCCAAGTGGTCCATGCCAAGCAGTACGCCGACAACAAAAACAACCCAGAGATCCAGTATCAGAAGTACAGCCAGCCACGCGGGCCCATTCTCAGCGCCGATGGCGTGGTCCTGGCGCAATCGGTGCCCACGACTGTGGGCGACTACAAATACCAACGGGAATATCCCACCGGCTCGCTTTTCTCACAGGTGGTGGGCTACCAGTCCCTTATCTATGGCCCCAGCGGCGTGGAAGAGACCTACAACACCGACCTCGCTGCGCACAACCGACCCATCAAGACGTTGAGCGATTTGCTCGCCACACCAACAGTGACCGACACCGTCACCTTGACCATGTCGGACGCCTTGCAAAAAGAACTGGTGGCAGCGTTAGGCAACCGGTATGGGGCCATCGTCGTTCTCGATCCGTCGACCGGTGCCATTGAGGCGATGTACTCGAATCCCACCTTCGACCCCAATCCTTTGGTGTCGCCGTACTCCGCCGTCGAGGATCAAGCGTGGCTGGCGGACAACGAGACCGATCAATTCGGCTTCTCGCCCTTGGCGTCCCTGGCATACCAGGACTCCTTCCCGCCGGGATCGACGTTCAAGACGGTCACCACCGCGGCGGCGTACGACCACGCTCCGCGCCTGGTCGACACCCCCATGCCGTTTTACACCTGCATCCCGCCGCACACGTTGGGTGGCCAGACCAAGGCGCTGTGCAACTTCGGTGACGGGGGATGTGGCGGGACCATCGCCCAAATGCTGCCACCGTCGTGCGACACCGGCTATGCGTTGCTGGGTACGAAAGTCGGCGCCGCCGGCATGACCACGGAGGCCGATGCCTTCGGCTTCAACCAGCAGCCTCCGCTGGACTTGCCGACTTCGCCGTACGAGGTGTCACATTTCCTCCAGCCCAGCTGTTACATGAATGCACAGATATTCCTGGCCAACTCGTCCATCGGTCAGGACTGCACCAGTGCCAGCCCCCTGCAGATGGCCATGGTGGCGTCCGCTTTCGCCAACGGGGGCGTCATCATGACCCCGCACGTCATGGCCTCGGTGCGCGACTCGCTCGGCAACCCGGTGGCGACCTACCAACCCACCAAATGGCTCACAGCCACGACACCCAAAACAGCGGAAGCGGTGACCACGCTCATGACCGACGTGGCCAAGTACGGCACGGCACAGGGGGTCTTTTCGGCCGACGAAGATGTAGCCGCCAAGACCGGCACCGCTCAGGTCGGCCTGGGCAACACGGCCACGACCGACTGGATGATCGCCTTCGCGCCGGCGGCCGCTCCCAAGGTGGCCGTGGCCGTGGTATTGCCCAACCAAGCCTTGTCGGCCACGGGTGCGGAGGTAGCCGGTCCCGTCATGCGGAAGGTCATCCAAGATGCGCTGGGGTACTGAGACAATGGGACTTCGCAGCTCACGCTTGGTGACCGCACCCCACAACGCTGTCGCGGCGGATCCCTCGTCCCGACGTAGGCTCTGGCCGGCATGACGACGACTCCGGCCCCGCGCGTCCTGTCGGGACGCTACGAGTTGGCCCACCTCGTGGCACGCGGGGGGATGGCCGAGGTGTACCGAGCCCATGATCGGCTCCTCGACCGCCCGGTGGCGCTGAAGATCCTCTTCCCCGAGCTGTCGGTGGACCGCTCGTTCGTCGAACGCTTCCGGCGTGAAGCGCAAGCAGCCGCCAACCTCTCGCATCCCAACATCGTTCCCGTCTTCGACTGGGGCGAGGACGGCGGTACCTACTTCATCGTCATGGAGTTCGTGGACGGACGCGCCCTGTCGCCGATCTTGCGCTCGGCCGGGCCGCTGCACCCTGACCGCGCCGCTGAGATCGCCGCCGATGTAGCCGGTGCGCTCGCCTACGCCCATCGTCACGGCGTCATCCACCGTGATGTGAAACCCGGCAACGTATTGATCACCGAAGAAGGCATCGTCAAAGTGACCGACTTCGGCATCGCCCGCGCCGTCAACACCGAGGAGAGCCTCACCCAGACCGGAGCGGTGATGGGGACGGCCACGTACTTCTCCCCGGAACAGGCCGAGGGCATGGGCGTCGACGCCCGCAGCGACATCTACTCGTTGGGCGTTGTCCTCTTCGAAATGGTGACCGGGCGGCCCCCGTTCCTCGGCGATACGCCGGTGGCAGTGGCGTCCAAGCATGTGCGCGAGCACCCACCCACGCCGCGCGACATCAACCCCGCCGTTCCGCCTGATCTCGAAGCGATCATCTTGAAGTGCATGTCCAAGTCGCCCGACAACCGGTACTCGACGGGCGACGAATTCCGCGTGGACCTGTTGCGGTTCCGCGAAGGCCGTTCCGTATCGGCGGTCACCGGGGCCACGCCCACGGGAAGCACCCGGGCCATGGGAGCGGTGGGGCACACCCAGACGCTGCCTCAGGTCACCGCCATGGACTACGCCGAGGAGCCGCGCAGCCGCACTGGCCTGTACGCCGGCATCCTGGTGGTGCTGTTGGCAGCCTTGGTCGTCGTTGTGGTGTTCCTCGGACAGTCGCTGGGGTGGTGGCATCTGGGCAGCTCAAATACGTCCTTTGCCCTGCCGGGTGTGGCCGGCCAGAACCTGGCCCAAGCGGAGCGGACGCTGCAGGCCGATGGACTCAAGACGACCCAGCAGTCGGATTCGAGCAGCAACGCCTCGAATACCTTGGTGCTGCGGACCGACCCCGCTCGAGGCACGTCCGTGCACAAGGGCGACAAGATCACGATCATCACCGGCAGTATGGGCAACACGGTCATGGTTCCGAGCGTGATCAACTTTTCGATCACTGAGGCGAAATCGGCGTTACAGACGGCTGGCCTTCAAGGCAACGTCGAACCGAGCACCAGTTGCACGATGCTGAACGTGGTGTGCAGCCAGAACCCGCCCGCCGGTCAGGCCGAACCACCCGGGTCCACCATCAACCTGTTCACGGCGGCGGCCACGACCACGACCACGACGTCGGAGTCCGCCGTACCCAATGTCACTGGTGACTCCGTCGCTCAGGCATGCAGCAAGCTCGGCAACCAAGGGTTCTCGTGCAGCTCGACGCAGAACCCCGTGGCCTCGAGTTTCCCGAACGGAACTGTCGTTAGCACCACCCCCGCGGCGGGAACGGTGCAGCCGCCGGGGACGTCGGTGACCTTGAACGTCTCGAGTGGCCCCGCTCAGGTGTACGTGCCCGACGTGATCGGCGACACCGAGGAGATGGCCGAGACAGCGTTGCAAAACGACAACCTCACCCCGGTGGTGAGCTGCCAGACGAGTTCCACCACACAGGACTCAGTAGTGGCCCAGAACCCTCAGGGCGGGGAGCAAGTGAACTCGGGATCGACGGTCACCATCACCGTCGAGATGATGAGCTGCACGGGGGGAACGACGACGACGACCTCGTGACGACCGTCGGCGCAGGCCGCTAGCGGCGACTGCCGGCGGCGGCGAGGAAGTTGGCGAGCAGCAGCGGACCTGCTTTGGTCAGGTAGGACTCGGGGTGGAATTGCACCCCTTCAATGGCCAGTTCGCGGTGCCTCAACCCCATGATCACCCCGTCGTCGGTCTGGGCGGTCACCTCGAGCACGTCGGGAAGGCTGGACCTGTCCACCACCAGGGAGTGGTAGCGGGTGGCCAGAAACGGGTTGGGCAGGTCGGCGAAGAGCCCCTCGCCGTGGTGGCGGACCTCCGACGTCTTGCCGTGCATGAGCTGGTCGGCGGCCACCACTCGTCCACCGAAGGCCTGGCCGATGCATTGATGGCCCAGGCACACCCCCAAGATGGGCACCTCGCCGCCGAGCTCAGCCACCACCGACAGGCTGACCCCGCTCTCCTCGGGCCGCCCCGGCCCTGGCGAGATGATCACGGCGTCGGGAGCAAGCTCTCGGATCCCGGCCACGTCGATGGCGTCGTTGCGGAACACCACCGGCTCCGCCCCGAGCTCACCCAGTTCCTGCACCAGGTTGTAGGTGAAGGAGTCGTAGTTGTCGACGAGAAGGACGCGGGCGGCCACCAACAGCCCAATGTAGTGGCCCCAGGTGGCTATCCTCGTTTCGATGGCGAGTCGAGCCAAGTCCAAGCAAGGCCCTGGGGGGGCATCCCGCAAGGGGCGCACCACGGGCCGAACCACGAGCAAGGGGACGAGCCAACCGTCCGCGGGTCGTTACACGCCGCCCATCCCCCGCAGCGTGCGGGTCAGTCCCCGGTGGATGGGCCCGCTGATCTTGTTCCTCTTGATCGCCGGCGCGCTGATGATCGTCCTCAACTACTTCAACGTGCTGCCGGGGGGACCGAGCAACTGGTACCTGCTGGGCGGCATCGTGGTCATCGCGGCGGGTTTCATCACCGCCACCCAGTACCACTGACCGCCGACCACTGACCGCCGCTGCCGGCGGCCGGGGCTGAGGTCAGCCCAATCGCTCGATGATGGTGGCGTTGGCCAGTCCACCGCCCTCGCACATTGTCTCGAGGCCCCAGCGTCCACCGCTGCGCTCGAGTTCGTTGAGCAGCGTGGCCATCAGCTTCGCCCCCGATGCGCCCAAGGGGTGACCCAAGGCGATGGCGCCACCGTTGACGTTGACCTTGGCCATGTCGGGGCGCAGTTCCTTCTCCCAGGCGAGGACCACCGAGGCGAACGCTTCATTGATCTCCACCAAGTCGATGTCGTCCATCGACATCTTGGCCTTCTCCAGAACCAGGCGCGTGGCGGGGATGGGGCCGGTCAGCATGGTCACGGGGTCCACGCCGGCCAGCGCAAAGGCGTGGAAGCGGGCTCGCGGTGTGAGGCCGAGCGCATTGGCTTTTTCCTCGCTCATGATGAGCACGGCGGCGGCGCCGTCGGAGATCTGCGACGAGTTGCCGGCGGTGATCTTGCCGTCGGGCTTGAAGGCGGGCTTCAGGTTGCCCAGGACCTCGGCGGTGGTGTCGGGACGGATCCCCTCATCGGCGCCGAAGACCTCGTCGGTGTCGTTGCCCTCGTCGTCCTTCACCTTCAGCGCGATGAGCTCACGGTCGAAGCGGCCCTCGGCCCGGGCCTGGGCGGCCAGCTGCTGACTGCGGGCGCCAAAGCCGTCGAGGTCGTCACGCGACAGCTCCCACTGGTCGGCGATCATCTCGGCGGAGATGCCCTGGGACACGAGCCCGCCGCGCTCGGCGTAGCGGCCCATCATGGTGGGGCCGAAGGGGAAGCCAAGGTCGCGCACGACCGACGAGCCCATGGGTGTGTGCGTCATGTGCTCGATGCCCGCCGCGATCACCACGTCGTAGGCGCCGGCCATGACGCCTTGGGCGGCGAAGTGCAGCGACTGCTGGGAGGACCCGCACTGGCGGTCGATGGTGGTGGCCGGGACGGACTCGGGGAATCCGGCCGCCAGGACAGCGTTGCGCCCGATGTTGAGCGCTTGCTCGCCCACCTGCATGACGCATCCCATGATCACGTCGTCGACGAGGGCGGGATCGAGGTCGTTGCGCTCGAGAAGGGCTTTGAGCGGTTGGGCGGCCAGGTCCACGGCGTGCCAGCCATGGAGCTTCCCGTTGCGGCGGCCACCGGGGGTGCGTACGGCGTCGACGATGACAGCGTTGGTCATGGTCATGTCCCTTCTGCGGGTCCCGGCGGCAGGAGGCCGACGGGAAAACCTGACTGATCGGTCAAGATTCTCACTGAACCGCAGGTTACCGGTCAACTCCATTACGTTGAACGGCGGTGACGAGCGCTCGCAAGGACATGGACCGGTGGCTCGGCGACGGGGGCATGGAGGTGCTCGGCCTGGTGGGCGCCTCCTTCGAGGGCTACGGGGTCGACGGCGAAGACCTGGGCTGGGTGACCGGCACCTGGGTTCCCACGGCCCTGGCCTGCAATCCGCACGGCATCGTGCAGGCGGGCATTCACTCCCTGGTGCTCGACGCCTGCATGAACTTCGCCATCAACGCCGCCTTGACCGGCAAGGACCGCACCCGGGGGACGTTGGAGATGAAGACGGAGACCATGCGCCCAGGTCATGCGGGTGACCATCTCGCTTTGCGCGGCGAAGTGGTGCGGATGGCCCGGCAGGTGGCCTATGGGCAGGCGAGTGTGGTTGGCGAGAGTGGCCTTTTGGTGAGCAGGGTGACCGGGACCTTCCTGCTGCACCGTCCTTCGCTCGACCCCGTCGACCCCGGGGCTTGACGGTCGGGCGGGGCTCGGGAGGCCCCATTTGGGCGTAACCCGGGCCTTGTGGCGAGGCGGGCGGCGAGACCCGTAGCGAGGTCGGCCCGGGATGCTGGCGGGCATGCGAGGGTCTCTTGGGTTCGCCGTTGCCTCTGACGGCGTGGCGACGTGTCTTGCCTGCCATGGGCCGGCGCGTCCGGGCTCGGCTCGTTGCTACTGCTGTCGGACGGTGATGGACCGGCTTGGTCCCCACCAGGCTGGTGACACCCGCCCGTGGGGCCCGCCGGTGGTGCCCATGGCGCTCTACCGGATCGGTGACCCACTGCACGTCGCCCTGCGTCGTTACAAGCACGCTCCATCCATCGAGGCGCGAGCTCACTTCGCCGGCGTGTTGTCAGGCTTGGCGGCGCGGTTCCTTCGCTCTCATTGGACGTGTCTGTGGTGCGCTGCCGACAGTTTCGACGCATTGGCCGTGGTGCCGTCTTCGTTGCCATCGGGGCCCGGCGTTTCGAGCGGAGCCACGGCGGCCCCCCACCTTGATGCCATCCTCAAACGGGTGCCCGCACTGAGGGGTTTGGAGATGCTGGAGTTGCGGCGCGGTACGGCTTACGTGAACCACCTTCGCCCTTCTCCCGACGCATTCGTGGCGCCGGCGGCAGCCGCAGGGCGCCGCGTCTTGGTGATGGACGACACGTGGTCGACTGGCGCGCGGGCGCGCAGCGCGGCGTGCGCACTGGTGCGAGGCGGGGCGACGATAGGCGCCATGGTGGTGCTGGGCCGGGCCATCAACCCCGACGCATCGCCGACGGTGGGGGCGTGGTGGCGTGCCGCCGTGCAGCGGGCCGGCGGCGAGCCGGTGTGGTCGGCGCCGTGTTGTGTGGCGCCGTGTTGCCGTCAGGAGGGTGGATCGCTCCTAGTGAGCGCCGATCAGGCCGACCGGCGCGATCGCCGCCACGGACGCCATGGGGCCGCCTCGACCACCGCGCCATGGTCGAGCACCACGACGTCGTCGGCGAGGCGCTGAGCGAGGCTGGCGTCGCGTGTGGCGATCACCACGGCGGCGTGGCCTTTGGCCGCAAGACGCTCGAGGAGCTCGGTGATGCGGGCGCGCACGGCTGGCTCCACACCCGCGAAGGGCTCGTCGAGAAGCAAGACCTCGACGTCGTTGGTCAGCGCCCTGGCCACCTGGATGCGCTGGCGAACACCGGCCACCGGCACCGTGCCCCCGGTAGTGCCCGCGCTCCGCAGGACCCACCCCACCGGGGGATGCACGAGCTCGATCGATCGACCTCGCCGTCTCCGTCGTTGCTCATCCGAAGCACCGGTCAGGTCGACGCCGTCAATGCGAACGGTCCCGGCACTCGGCAAAAAGTCGAGGCCGATGCAGCGCAGAAGCTGTGACTTGCCGGCGTCGGCGCCCCCCACAACAGCGGTCACCCGGCCAGCACCGACGGTGAAAGTGACATCACGACAGGCGGCATCGGCACCGATTCCCACCCATAGGCTCTGAACCTCGAGAATCGGTTTCACCATGGTGCTCCGCTTCTCCTGTGCTCGACCGGGGCGTCGATCACGTCAAGCATCCGGGGGTATCGGACACCGTTCAGGGTAGGGAGGCGAGGTGAACATCGAGCAACGTGCCCGTGACTTCACGGCGAATTCGGGCCCAGGATGGCCACAACGACGCCCCGACTCTCACGTCGGAGCCGACCTTCCTCCACCGGTCGTGGGGCCAGGAGCGGACCTGGGGCGGGCCTCTTTGGTCCAGATGGGGCACTCTGAACGTAGGAACGGCATCTGTCGGAGAGTGTTTGACTTAGCGCAAGGAGTGGCGCGAGACTCTCGGGGCGGCGAGGGGTCGCCGAACGGGACTGTGAGGATGTTGGGGGTGCGATGACGGGCCTCATGTCACGCCCGGATCTACGGGCCGCCGCCCTCGGCCGAGCCGCGGGCCGAGTATGAGCGATGTGACGGCCACTCCGACCCTTGTTGACGGCCTTGTGCTCGTCGTCGACGACGATGAGGCGGCCCGCAAGACCCTCGTCGATGCGCTGGCGGACGCCGGGATCCGAGCACTTGGTGCCAGTCGGAGCGACGAAGCGCTGGCCTTACAGAGCGCCCACGATCCCGCCGTGGTGGTGGTCGACTACCGGTCTCCCGAGGACGGTGGCGTCGACCTGGCCAGGGTGCTCAAGGAACGTGATCCCGAGATCCCTCTGCTGCTTCTGACCGGATATGAATCCTTGGACAGCGCCATTTCGGTCATGGGCCAGCTCGACTCTTACCTGATCAAGCCGGTGGCCCCCCGGCTCTTTCAACAGACCATTCGCAACGCCTTGGCCCGCCGGGGGCTTGTCACCGAGAACCATCAATTGACTGAGCGCCTGCAACGGCTCAACGCCTACCAAGCCCTGTACGACCCTCTCACCGGGCTTCCCAATCGAGCCTTGCTCGACGATCGCGTCAATCAGGCGCTGGCGAGTTGCCGGCGCACGGGGAACCTCCTGGCCGTGCTCTTCGTCGACCTGGACGGGTTCAAAGTCGTGAACGATCTCTTCGGGCATCACGTCGGTGACCGCTTGCTGCGCGAGATGGCCGACCGCCTGGCGCGCGCCCGACGCCAGTCCGACACAGTGGCTCGTTTCGGCGGCGACGAATTCGTGGTGGTCTGCCCCGACATCAAGACGTCGGCCGCTGCCTGCAGGATCGCCGAGCATCTGCTCGACGAGCTGGCGGTGCCGGCGGAGATCGAGGGTGTGGAGCACCGCCTGACCGCCAGTGTCGGGATCGCGGTGACGGCGCCGGGGGCGTTGAGCCAGAGCCCCGAAACGTTGCTGCGCAACGCTGATACCGCCATGTACAGGGCCAAAGAGGAAGGCCGCGCCGGCTGGGAGCTGTTCGACGACGCCATGCGGGATCGGGTCTTCGAACGCTTCGAGGTGGAACGGGGCCTGCGCAGTGGGATGGAAGCCGGTGACCTGTCCCTCGTTTACCAGCCCATTGTCGACCTGCAAAGTGGTGACGTGGTCGGCGCCGAAGCGCTGTTGCGGTGGCATCGCATGGGCCACGGCGTCATCCTCCCGGCCACCTTTCTCAACGTGGCCGAGGAATCGGGTCTCATCGTGCCCATTGGTCGTTGGGCGCTGCAGCAGGCGTTGTCGGATCTCGCCACGTGGCGCGCCGACGGGTTCGTCCCACCTGGGTTCCGCTTGTGGATCAATGTCTCCGCCCACCAGATCGCCAACCCCCATTTCGCTGATCTGGTCCGTGAGCTCCTGCACGCCACCGGTACCCCGCCGGAGATGCTCGGGCTCGAGGTGGCCGAAGAGGCCCTCCGTGACGTCGGAGCCACCGCTGAGGTTCTCGAGGAGATACGGGAGCTGGGCGTGGCGTTCAACCTCGACGACTTCGGAGCCGGGCAGTCCAACCTGTCTTGGTTGCGCGAGCTGCCCGTGTCGGGGATCAAGATCGCCCGCCAGTTCGTGACGGCGCTCGGGGCCGATGACGAGCGGGCCACGGCCATCGTGGACGGCCTCATTCACCTGGGCCACGCCCTGGGTCTGTCCATCGTCGGAGAAGGCGTGGAGACCGAGTCTCAGGCGGCCGCTCTGCGCTCGATGGGATGCGAAACCGCTCAGGGCTACTTCTTCGGATATCCCGGCTCGCCCCGCCAGCTTTGGGCGGCGGTGGGACCCACCGGGCGTGAGCTTTTGGTTACGATGAGGGGACCAGAGAGAGGAGGTGGTCCAACTGATATCTGAGAAACCCGGGACCCTGGAGGTGGCTGGCCGCTGAGGCGGCTCGCTGGACCACCTGGCGAATACAAGCCAGTTACCGGCTGACGCTCTAGTCGGGAGCTCGTCCCACCTGACGTAGCACGGAGTGAGCAGCGCCTTTTTCAGCAAGTGTCGTTCGAGGGGCGTCCTTTCGGGGGCGCCCCTCGGCGCGTCTACGCACCGGCTCACGGCCCGGCTCTACGACCTGGCCGCCTCGCACTGCACACCCTGTGTCGAGAAGCGCATGGGGAGCACCACCGCCGCGTCGGCTTCCAAAGCACGCGCCAACTCCACCTTGCGCTCGGGTGCGCACAGAAAGAACATGCACCCACCGCCACCGGCCCCGACCATCTTCGAGGCCGGGGCGCCGTGGCTCTTGCCGATCTGCGCCAGCTGCTTGACCCGAGGCGGTGTCATGACCGGGTGAAGGTGATGCTGGGCCTCTCCGGTGGCGGCGATGGAGGCGGCCAGGTCGTCGAAGGAGCCCTCCACCAGTGCACGCTCGGTTTCGTAGGCGATGCGCTTGAGGTCGCGCAACGCGCCGACGGTATGACGATCTCCGCTGCGGTAGTTGGCCATGATTTGATCGAGCACGTGGCCCGACAGATGGGACTCGCCGCTGTAACACAGCAACGAACGCGCTTCGAGTTCGTCGACGGTGCTTCTCGTGAGTTGAAGATCGGTGACGTCCACCTTCTGCTCGGGGCCGAACTCGAGCGCGTGGAACCCTCCCAACACCGAGGCGTATTGGTCCTGGCCGCCGTTGATGTTGGCCAGCAAGACGTTCTCGACATACAAGGCGTCGTGCACGAGTTGCTCGGGATCCGGGGCCTCGCCGCGCAACTGGTGCAGGGCGCCGAGCAATGCCACCGTCAGCGCCGCCGACGCGCCGAGGCCTGATCCCGGTGGTGCCTCGGTACTCGTGGTGACGTGAACGCCACCGGATGGGTGCATGTGGGTAATGGCGGCCTTGATGAGCCGAAGCTCACCGATGTGGTCCATCGTCTCGATGGACGAGAAGTGTTCCTCGGTGTTGAGGTCGCGCGACGTGATCACGATGTCGGGGCTGTCGGTCATGGTGGCCACCGAGACATCGACGCGAATATCCAAAGCGGCGTTGACGACATAGCCGCCTTCTTCGGATTTAAAGGGCTCAACGTCGGTATGGGCACCGCCCAGGTCCACTCGCGTCGGAGCCGATGATCGAATCACGGTCATGGCGTAGCCTGACGCCGGCGTAATCGAGGAGGAATACGGTGCGCGAGAACAGGTTGCGAGCCATCTGGAGCGCACAGGGAGCCGCCCTCGGTGGATGGTTGACCGTGCCGAGCGGCGTGTCGGCGGAGATCATGGCGCACGCCGGGTTCGATTGGCTGTGTGTCGACATGCAACACGGTCTGATCGACTACTCCCAGATGGTCCACATGTTGCAGGGTATGTCGTCGACCGACGCCGTGCCGCTGGTGCGGGTTCCTTGGAACGAGCCGGGCATCATCGGCAAGAGCCTCGACGCCGGGGCGTGGGGCGTCATCGTGCCCATGGTCAACTCCGCCGAACAGGCGCGTGCCGCGGTGTCGGCGTGCCGGTACGCGCCGGTAGGGGCTCGCAGCTACGGACCGTTGCGCGCCAACCAAGTGGCGGGACCCGACTACTTCAGGCGCGCCAACGACGAGGTCGTGTGCATCGTCATGGTCGAGACGGCCCAAGCCGTGGACGGCGTCGAAGAGATCGTGGCCGTTCCCGGTGTCGACGCCGTGTACATCGGGCCGGCCGACCTGAGCGTCACCTATGGCCTGCCTCCGGCACCGGACCAGGACGATCAAGTCTTCACCGACGCCCTGGCGCGGGTCGTCGATGCGTGCACGCGTCACGGTGTCATCGCCGGCATCGCCGGCAATGTGCAGACCGCCGGCCCGCGACTCCAGCAAGGATTTCGGTTCGTGGAGGTGGCATCGGACATCGGGTTGCTGGGGTTGGGTGCGGCTCGAGCCCTGGCCCAGATCCGGCCGTCCACCGATACCGACGCCACCTCCGCCTACCTGTGATGGACAACCGGGAGCGGTCCACGGGTGATGGGGCACGCGCCAAGGTGGTGGTGGCCTTGCCGCTCGCCCCGGCGCTGGTGGGCCAGCTGGCCGACTACGACGTGGCCGAGCTGCCCGCGGAGCGTTCGGTGGCAGGGGCCTTCGAGGCAGCCATGGCCGATGCCCACGGCGTATTGGTGAGCTCGAATGTCAGAGTCGACCGGGACATCATGGCGTTGGCACCGAAGCTCCGGGTCATCAGCACCATGAGCGTGGGGTTGGATCACATCGATCTCGACGCCGCTTCGGAGCGGGGCATCACGGTGACGTTCACGCCCGTGCTCAGTGACGCCGTCGCTGATCTCACCATCATGCTCATGACGATGCTCAGTCGTCGCGTTGTCGAGGCCATGGCGGCCGTGGCCACGGGTCGGTGGCGTGACGTGGCCCTCGGTGGAGATCTGGCCGCCAAAACGTTGCTGGTCGTCGGATTCGGCCGCATCGGGCAGGCCGTGGCGCAGCGGGCGTTGGCGGCCAAGATGCTGGTGCGTTACGTGGACGCCCGCAACGACCGACCCGACGTTGCCGGAGTGAGCCGCGGGACCGGGCTCGCCGACGAGCTCGTTGCTGCGGATTTCGTCTCGATGCATGTCGATCTCAACCCCGGCACCCGCGGGCTCATGGGTCGACAGGAGTTCGCATTGATGAAGAGCACGGCGTTCTTCGTGAACACGTCCCGAGGGGGCGTGGTCGACCAAGACGCGCTGGTGGCGGCGCTGACCGAAGGGCAGATCGCCGGTGCCGGTCTGGATGTGCTTCGGGACGAGCCGCCCCCGCCCGGTGACCCCCTGCTGGGCGCACCCAACGTGGTGATCGTCCCTCACATCGGCTCGGCCACCGTCGAAACACGAGGGGCAATGGCCCAATGCGCCGTCGACAACCTGTTGGCGGGGCTGCGCGGGCAGGCTGGGCCCTACGTCGTGGTCTGAGCGGTTACGTCGTCTGCGGGGGCAAGGCCTGGCGCCACGGGCTCAGGTCCATCTTGGGATAGCGGATGGCCGTCTCGTCGAGAAGCGCGTGGCTCCAGATTGGGTGTCCCGGTGGGGGAAACCCGAACAGTTCCAGCTCACGCGGTGAGCACTTCTGGGCGAATCGTGTCCACTGCGGCCCCGTCGAGCGAGATTGCGCCTGGTCGTAGGCAATCCAGTCCTGGCCGGCGCGTTTGAAGGCGAGGGCCAGCAGGTACCGGGCTGTTCCCTGCGAACCAAAGGCAGCCCCACGATGAAAGACGTCGGAGCGATAGGCAAGGTATGACCCGCGCCTGCCGATGGCGGGCCGCTCGGCTGCATACAGCTCTGGCGCCGCGTCGGGCATGAGGATGGGAGTGCTCGGCGAGATCCCGGTGGAGTCGCCGACCGAGACCAGGCGGGTCGGATTTTCCGCGGCAGTGACATCGGACAGATAGAGGAATCCTTCGAGGTTCCACCAAGGTGACGTGCCGATCGGGGGCAACCAGGAGTGGTTGCGGTCGGTGTGCATGGGTTGCTCGTATTCAGTGAGACCTTCGTACTTGGCGTTCACGTGAATCTGGTAAAGCCTGATGTCTTCGCTCGACAGTGCTCGTTCGGCGAAGTTCACCACCGACGGGTGCACGCACAGACGGTTGAGCGCCCCCGAGCCCTTGAAGGGGAACACGTCCGACCAGAATTGCTGTTCGGGGCGGAACCCGGGACCGTGCTCGGGCCAGACAAAACCGTCGTCTCGGAGCTTCGGCCGTCCTCGGCGACGCTCCGCCTCGCCGTCGGGATCCTGGTGGTATTCCTCGATAGTGGGGAAGATCTCGTAGAGGTCGCCGAGGGTGGCATCGATCTCCTCGGGGTCGATGAGGCCCTCGAGAAGGACCCAGCCTTCGGTGCGCCAGGTGTCCACCTCCTCGTCTGTCGCTTGTCGGGACGTCATGTGCGGAAATTGCTATCACAGCGCCGCTGCCGAAACCTGTCCGTTCAACCTGGAATGAGGGTTCCTGGCCTCAGTTTCCTAGGTGACAGTCAGGGTGAGGTTCTGAGTCGCCACTTGCTTCGTCTTGCCCTTCCCGAAGGTGGCGGTGATGGTCAGGTGGTAGGTCCCGACAGCCGACTTGTGCTTGGTGGAATCAGGGGTGCCGGAAATGAGAGCCGTACCGGTCCCTTTGTGGAACTTCACGCCCTTGGGCAATTTTCCCTTGCCTACGATTGTCGGTGTCGGGGTGCCAGTTGTTGTCACTGTGAATGAGAACGGCGAACCGACGGTTGCGTTGGCGCTGGAGTTGCTGTCGATACCCATCGCCGTCGACGCTGGCTGTGCCACTTTGAAGCCGCCCACGCCGTTGCCCGTGGCCTGTCCTGGCGATGAGTCACCGACGAACGTGTACAACGGGGAGCCGTCGTACGTGACTTGATCGGCGCCATCGGGTTGGACGACGGCGCTCACGGTTCCCAGAACACCGACGCCCTGGGTCGGAGTGGTTCCGTCGGCAACCGTCAGTGCCGGCCACACTGACGCGCAGGAGCCGGTACAACTGCTGATGCCTTCGTGATCGCTCGGAAGCGTGTAGAGCGTGAATCCCTGCGCGTCGGCCAGGACCATGCCAAAGGTGGCATTGGTGACGACGTCAACAGTTGCCGACCCCGACGCCCCAGCAATCGACGTCGAAATCACCATTGACAGCACAACGCCCATAGCCAAGGCGGCCCCAAGGCCGCGCAGAACCATGCGTCGTGGCGGTGCAGCCAATAGGGGCGAGCCTGGTTGGCCGTGCTTTGGGGTGCCTTTGGCTGGGTCGATCGTCATGGTCCGGATTCGTCCTTGCCTTGGTTGGAGTGCCGCTGCAAGGGTTACGCACAACCTCCTTCATTTGTTCAGCACAGGGACTCCCATGCACTGGTCGCTTTGTGCGAGGTGAAGAACACGGGCTGTGACGTCGTGACGATTGGCAGCCGGTGCCTAATGGGTGGCGCGCTGACACTGGAAGTTGATGCGCCGTCCATGCGTCGAATCGGTCGCCGAAAAAAGAAATGAACGCTCGTGCGTTTCCGGTCGTATAGCTCACGTGGGACAAGCAAGAACGTTGGGCAATCACCGTGCTGAGCAATGATGGTCATCGCGACAAAGGGCTCGAATTCAGTTGGAGCCGAGAACGCATGTACAGAGTTGGGGCTGATGGTTCCTGGTACTGACGGCCCTTCCAACCCGTATGGATCGGTTGATTGGAACCGAGCGATGTGGCGCGACCCCAACAAGTGGGAACACGACGGTGATGATTGGAGTTTCCACGCGGACTCGTGTGGTCAGCCCTATCGTGACTGGAAGCAAGCCGTCGTGAACGCTTTCCTGGAACCGTTCCTGAGCGTCGACGTCGATTTTCTCGAAGTTGCGCCTGGTCATGGGCGATGGACCGAGTTCATGGTCGGACGGACCCGGTCGTTGACCCTGGTCGACCTCGATGCGGACTGCATCGGAGTCTGTCGGGAACGATTCGGAAATCACGCCGAGGTTGAGTTCTTGGTTAACGATGGGCGTTCTGTCCCCGTCGCCGATGCTTCTGTCGACGTGATTTGGTCGTTTGGGACCTTTGTGCATATCGGTTTGGATGACTTCGACGCTTATGTCGCTGACTTCAGGCGCGTGCTGCGGCCGGGCGGGCGCTTCATCATTCACCACGCGGGTTGGCCATCGGGGAGCCGTGAGAGAGTTCGCCGGCATATCGAGAGAGGTCAGGGGTGGTGGTTCGGTGATCGGGTACCCATGTCGCCCGAGCACGTTGTCTCGATGGCCAAGCACCACGACCTCGACGTCGACGAACAGGTCCGAACGTGGGGCGCGGATCGCGAGTGGGGGCTCGCCTTCAACGACATCATCACGATCGGGTCGGTCGCATGAGGACCCACCGTGCTCACAATGCACTGTTTCACTACGGCACCGGGAATTCACCCCTTGGTCTTCGATCTCGGTCGAGCTGACGACAGAATTCGAACCTGCGACGGTCACCTTGAGAGGTGGTTCTTTCCGTCCAGGCAGTTCTCCCTCGCACACGCGACATCCGACGCGGACCCGGCAGTTGCCGCTTTGCTGTCTCTCCGTGACCCTCTCCTCACCGGCTTTTGCCCCTTCGGGCATTCACGATCCGGTCAGAACGGGCTCGTCAGAAGGGTGTGACGCCCTCCTGGCGGATGAGAAACCAAAAACATCGTCATCCCGCTCGTCCCCAAAGCACGATTAGCCATGGAGAAGGTAGAATTTGGCTACGGAGTGTTTCCATCGGGGGCAAGGTGAGCAAGATGTCGAGGAGCGCGGGCTGGTGGTTCAATAGGACGGCCCCTTTCGGCGGGACGCTATTGGTGGCATGCGGCTTGTCACTTCTGCTCGCGTCGTTGGCGACTACTGCCTCAGCATCGACGCTGGGTGGTACTGCCACGATCGTCGACCAGAGCTTCCCGGCAACTGGCGGATCAAGTGACCTCTTTGGCGTTTCGTTGCCTGCCCAAGCAGCGTGCACGGGTGACACGGCGTCGGACGGTTACCACGTGTACAGCTACTTGATCCCACAGGGATCTATATCGCAGTCGTCCTTTTCTGCGACGCTCAACTACACCGGGCCGCCGGCCGGATCGCCGTCCCAGGGGCTCGGATTGGCCCGAGAAAGCACCGGCGATCTGTACGAAGGCGCTAGCACGGCTCCGGTGACGGGTCAGATCATTAGTGTTCCCGCCGACTTCCAGTGGGCACAGCTGGTCACTCAGGACTACCTCCCGCTGACGGGTACGTCGGGATTGCTCTATAGCGGCACAGACGGGATCTGGGAAGCCGGAATCGCATGTGCAAACTCAGCCGGAGTTATCTCGGACTACTGGAACACCGAGGTGACATTCACGGCGAGCTCGTCAGATCCCAATGGGTTCACGTGGACGGCGGTGCCGGGTTTGGGCACCTGGGTGTCAGGGGGAACCACCACCACAACGGTGCCGTCCACCACGACGACGGTGCCGTCCACCACGACGACGGTGCCGTCCACCACCACCACGACGACCACGACCACCACGACGGTGCCACCCACCACCACGACCACGACGACCACCACGACGGTGCCGCCCACCACTACGACCACAGTGCCGCCCACCACCACGACCACGACGACGGTGCCGTCCACGACTACGACGGTGCCGTCCACGACTACGACGGTGCCGTCCACGACTACGACGGTGCCGTCCACGACTACGACGGTGCCGTCCACGACCACGACGGCCCCCACGTCGACATCGACGACAACTTCCAGCTCCACCACGGCACCCGTTGGTTCGGTAACAAGCACTACGAGTAGTCCTGTTGTCTCCTCATCCTCGGGAAATCTGGCGTTCACGGGTCCGGGCATAGCCCTCAAATGGACCGCTTTGGCCGGAGCAGTACTGATGGTGTTTGGCTTGGCGATGCTTGTTCTCATCGACGCCCCGCGCCGCGTTGTGCTGCGGCTTGCTTATTGGAACTCTCGAGGCACGCCGTATCGGGGTCTTGCCCCGGGCTGGTATCGGGACTCAGCTGACCCCACGTGGGCCCGATACTGGAATGGCACGACCTGGAGTGATGAACGGCACCCGACTGCTGAGTAAGGTCGAACCCGGGGGCGGTTCAGTTCGCAGCCACTCATTCTGATTGGCAACCGGCGATCGACTCAGAGTTCTTGTGTGAACTGAACCCCGACAGCCAAGGCGCACAGTTCTCGTGTGGGGCGGAAGGTGTGTCGCTTGCCTGCCGAGACCAGAGTCGTCCCGGTGCCGGGACTTCACAGCGCTTTGTTGCAATTTTGAGTGGAGCTGACCGGTCTCGAACCGGCGACCTGCTGGTTGCAAACCAGCTGCTCTACCAACTGAGCTACAGCCCCGAAAATTGTCTTCCATCGGTTTCGATCAGGCGACCAACGTTACCTTGACATCGTGACGGCTTGAGACAGCCCGATCAGCCGTGGTTGTCGCCTTTGAGGTAGAGCAGCGCATCTCGCTCGCCCTCCATCTGCCCGCGGTGCCGCGCCAGCTCTTCGAACACATGAATCAGGACAGCACCTTGCCGATCCAAGAACGGGTGAGTCTCTCCCTCCCAACCCTCTGGGGTGCCTCGGAGTGGGGCGTTGGGGTCCAGATGCTCCACGTCGAGCCCGAAGCGTCGTCGCACCTCTCTGAGCCTCTCCACCAGATCAGCGACTGAACCCGTGGCCCGAAATTCGGCGTCACGATCGCGCTCCACGCTTCGGCCCGCCACGTGCTCACCGACCCAGTACTCCATGACACCGACACAATGTGTGAGGGTGGCAAAAGGAGAGTTGGCCGATGGAAACGGAGGGCGCTGGTTGGCGAGATCGTCACCCAGGGCCTCCACGATGTCCACCATGCCGCCGAGAGCGTCGTCCACGAAATAGAGGTAGTCGTGTGTCGAAATCACGATGCCACGCTAATCATGTGTCCTGTCCGTGTGCATCGACAAGCGATGCCGGCAAATGGCCGCCTGCCGTTAGGATTCGGGCCCGTGAGCGGGAGGGTACAACGCAGCGCCGTGGTCGTTGGCCTCGTCGTGTTCGCCATGGCCTTATCGTCGTGCACCGACGGACATACCAAGACCGTGGCGTTATCGTCAGGCAAATCATCGGATGTCGACATCGTTGTCACACCAGCTCGATGCATCTCAGAGCCATCGACGGTGCCACCCGGCGTAGTGAACTTCACGGTGAGCAACAAGAACGCGACAGCAGTAACAGAAGTCGAGTTGCGCCAGTCCGATGGATTTATGTTGGCCGAAGAGCCCAACCTTGCACCCGGCACGCTCGGCGGCATCTCGGCTGATCTCAGCGCCGGCTCGTACGAGATCTACTGCCCGGGAGCCAACCAGACGACAGCGATGTTCACGGTAGCGGGCACATTCAAGGGGCCCGTCTGGAAGAAGAACCCGCAACTCGTCGCCTCGGTGCAGCAGTTCACCCAGTGGATGTCCCACCAATTCCAACTCCTGAGCACTGACACCGGCGCGTTTGCCTCAGCGGTAGAAGCCGGAAACCTCACCGACGCCGAGAACCTGTACGTGCCCGCTCGAGAGGATTACGAGAGCATCGAGGCGGCCAGTGAGGTGTATGGAACGCTGTACCCCGACATTGACGGTCAGATCGAGAACTTCGGCAATCCCTCCGAATTCGAGGGGTTTCACGAGATCGAAGAGTCCATGTGGGTGGGCGGTACGCTCAGCGGTCAGTCCCCCTACGCCATGACGTTGGTGAAAGACGTCGACCAGCTCCAGATGGAGGCGTCCACGGCCACGTACCAACCGGCCCAGATAGGCGACTTCGCTTCGGCGCAGCTCTCGGAGGCGAGCAACTATTTGGTGACCGGATCAGAGGAGCGCTACTCCAACCTGGAGCTGGTCGACCTGAAGGGCACGCTCGATAACGCCCAAGAAGCCATCTCGGTGTTGACGCCGGCCCTCACCTCTCTGAGCCCGGCCGTGCTCCAACAACTCAAGGCCGCTATGACGGTGGTGTCGGGGGCGTTGGCCCAGTGCACGCAGTCACCGGGCAGTGCGGGTAGCGGGTACGAGTCCTTCAACGACGTGGGATCCATGCAGCGCCAGACCCTGGCCCAAGACGTGCTCAACCTGGCCGCTCCCGTAGCGCGCGCCACCCAGCTGGTGGCCTGACGAGGCGCTACGCCAGTTCCTACTTCTTGGCGGTGCTCTTCCTGGCGCTGTTGCTTTGGTAGACGCCCTTGTCGAAGGTTGGCAGCTTCTTGGCTTGCGCTTCGCCCAGGCGAGGGAGGCCGAAGAGGTCTTCGATGGACGCCAGCGACGAGTACTGGTTGTACGACGTGGCGCTGATCACCGTGTTCGCCGAAATGAACGGCGAGATGAGCACAGCCCCCACCTTGCCCCCACCGGGGCCCGACCCCCCATTGCCACCGCTGTCGGCCGCCGGGCCGGCGGTCTCCCCGCAACAGGCCGTGGTGTCCAACGTAGGTTGCTCGGCTTCGTCGAAAGTGATCTCGAGGAGGCCGTCTTGTTTGTAGGCCGGTGAGTTGAGGATGATGGGCACCCACGTCTGGAGCCACTTGTTGGCGTCCGCCACCGATGAGCCGCCACCTTGGCCTGCTCCGGTGGTGTTGGTGCACGGGTAGTCGTGCCCGTCGTCGCACAGGTTCGGCGCAATAAAGCTGAAGTTCGGCGTGGTGGCAACCGACTGGAGATCGGTGACGAGTCCCGTGGTCCCGACGTCCACACCGGCAGGCAAGTTCCCGCTCGTGTCGCCCAGGGGCACGACGTCCTCGTCACACATCGTGGTGTTGTCGATGATCGAGTGGAAGTACACGAAGGGATCGTGTCGGGTGACGTAGCCGTCGGACGCGGTAGCCACGACCGAAGTGTCGCCAGATCCCACCGTGGGGTGGCCACAGTTGGTGGCTTCACGGCTGGGCTCGTTGCCCATGTCCTCCATGTAGCCCTTCCAGGTGAGGCCATCGTTGGTCAACTGGTTGGCCACCGTGGATACCGCCGTCGGGTACACGCAACCGGCCCCTTGCTGGATGCCGGCGCTCTGTCCCTCGGCGGGCGAGAAGTTGTCGTACCCGGCCAAGCAGTCGAGTTGGTTGTCCGAGTTAGGCGGCTGCCCCGAGACGAAGGCGACGTAGTTGTCGTTGGAGAAGTGCCCGACCCCGTAGTAGTTCTCGAGGAGCGCTCCGTCGCTGGGCAGCGTGGTGGCCAGATAGGAGTCTGCGGAAGGGTCCCCGAAGGTGGCCGCATAATCGTTGTTCTCAAGCATGATCACGAACACGTGGCGGATCAGGGGCAGCTTGGAAGACACGTTGAGCGTCAACGTCTGATCGGTGACATGGTCGGCGTTGGTGGCAGCAAGGTCGATTGTGTAGCTACCGCCGAGGGGGGTGGGGTCCGACAAGGTGGCCGTGCCGTTGGCGCCGACGTTGAAGGCCACCCCCGGAGGCAATGTCGAGGTGACCGAGACCGTGGCGGTCGGGTTGGCTTTGGTCTTGATGGTGAAGGTGAGTGCCTTACCTTGCTTGGCCTTCACGGTGGCTTTACTCGTGAACTTCGGCGTCGACGAACTGGCGGCGCCGGCTGAGGCGGCGGACGGTGCGAACTGCACGAGCAACGCCCCCACGCCGAGCATCGTGGCCGCGACGATGGCCGTTTTGACGGTCCTAGTCCTACGCATCCCGTTCCCCCTGTTGTGGGCGGGCCCTGCCGCCTGTAGCAATCGACGACCCAGCCGCCTACCCCGTGCCCCCGCGGGGAGTTTCTCCTGCTCCGGGCCAGTCTGTTGGGTCCCAGAGGCAGTGTCAACCGTTCCCGCTCGGAGACAACGAGGCAGCCCGGGTTACCCCGAAGTGCTTGGGACCCTTATCTTGTCGTCACGATGACCCCTGCGAGTGACCCCACCCCAGCCGATTCCCGACGTCACGTGGCCCTGGCCGGGTGCCACAACTTCCGGGACCTGGGCGGTTACCCCACCGGGGACGGCCGGTGCACGCGTTGGGGGCGACTGTTTCGCGCTGATGGGCTCTCGCAGCTCACCACCGAAGACCAGGTTCTGATGGCCGAGCTCGGAATCACCACCGTCATCGACCTGCGTACCGACCTCGAGGTGGACAACCGAGGGAGTTTTCCCTTGGACAACGAACGTGTGAGGTACCACCACCTCGCTCTCACCGACACGTTGCCCGGAGAGGAACAAGCCCCCGATTGGGGCGACCCCGGATTCGTGATGGGCCGCTACCGAGGCATGCTGGCCGAAGGAGCCGAAAGTGTGGCCGAAGCAATCCGCATCCTGGCCAAGGCGGCCAACCTCCCCGCCGTATTCCACTGCAGCGTGGGCAAAGACCGCACCGGCGTGCTGGCGGCGGTGATCCTCGGCATGCTCGGCGTGCCCGATGATGTCATCGTGGACGACTACACGTTGAGCCGGCCGGCGATGGTACGACTGCTCGAGATGTTTCGACGGGAGTACCCGGACTCGAGCGAAATCGTCGAGCGCTATGCCCCGGTGATCTTGGCCGTGGATCCCGCCACCATGGCCGGGTTTCTGGCCGGCATACGTGCCGACTACGGATCCTTTGGTGCTTTGGCCGAAGCGCTGGGGGTGGCGTCCGAACTCGACGATCTGGCCGAAGAACTCCTCGAGTCGGCCTGACCCAATCTTCGGCCCCGCTGGAAAGCTTTAGCGAGCCGATCTACGGCCGGCCTGCGCCGACCAGCCCGTTGTCCCACACCGGCTGAATCTGGACGTCCTGGCCCGTTTGCGGGGCGTCGACCATGTTGCCGCCGCCGACGTACATGCCGACGTGATAGATGCCGCCCGTTCCGTCACCCCAGAACAGCAGGTCGCCCGGCTCGATATCCGACAGTGAGACATGGGTGATGGCGTCGTACTGCTCCTGGGCCGTGCGCGGAATGCCCACGCCCGCTTGTCCCCATGACCACTGCGTCAAACCCGAACAGTCGAATCCACCGCCAGGATCTTCGGCGCCCCAGTGATAGGGAACACCGATCTGGCTTTCGGCGGCGGCCACGGCGCGCCCGCCCGAGCCGCTGGCGGCAACGGTAGGGAGAGCTATGGCTTTCGCCGCTGAGCGCGCCTCAACCCGGCTCACGAAAGCGGCGTGTTCGGCTTCTTGGCGGGCGGCTTGGGCCTGGGCCACCAGAGTGGCCACCCGTCCGGTCTCCTCGGCCAAGGTGGCCTGTTGAGCCGAGACCGTGGCTTGCGCTTCCTGTTGAGCCGAGGCCACGTCCCCCAAAACTGATTGGGCCTGCGCCTCGGCCGCATGCAACTGGTCTTCTTGGGTCGAGAGGTGTGATTGGGCGACATCGAGGTCGTCGATGGTGTCGGAGACGTTGGCCGTTGCCACCGACTGGTACTCCTGGGTGACGGCGGCCTGGGCCCCACCGGACTCGAAGAACGATTCCACCCCGGTGTCGTCAGACCCCGTCATGTACTGATTGACCGCCTGCAGCCGGAGGTTGGATTGGTCGGTGTCGACCTGCGATTGGTCGGCCAGGATGCTGGCCTTGGTCTGGTTGATCTGCTGGTCGATCTGGCCGGTCTGTGCCTCCGCCGCGTCGTACTGCTGCGAGATGACGTCCAGGTGTTGCTGGTCGGCTTGAAGCTGCTGGTCGATCTGGGCCGCCTCGGCGCGGGCCGTGGCCAACGAGTCGGCCGAGGCCGGGCGCGTCGCCGTGACGGCTGCAAAAGTCAGGACTGTGACGACAGCACCGCCGACTGCGGCAACCCTGAGCCAGTGCCTGGCCATGGTGCCCGAGCGTGCCGTCGAGTGAAGCTCGACGTCAGTCACAATGCGTAATGGGTTAGCAAGCCAGGTACCAGGCTCGCAAACCCAGATCTTGCATCATGCAATCATAGATAGGTCTGACCTGGGAAAACCCCCAAAAACGCTGGGAGCCCGGAAGCGGCCGCTCCTTCGTCCGAAGCTGTGGTGGTTCAGCCACTAACAGAGAGATTTTGGTTTTCCATCTCTTGCTCTTTTGGCCCTGTGGGGTGATGCTGAACATACCCCTGCTCACCACGGCGAGATCTCGTGCCATGACCCTCGACCCCATGCCCGCCCCCGACGAGGGAGCGTTCACCCACAGCTGGCTCATTGCCACGGCGCGCGAACTCGGTCCTATCGCCAACAAGGGTGACCACGCACGCCTCAGCCAGGCGGCGGCGGAGTTGCTCGAGGCCTTCGTGCGCAATGCCGAGGACGAACGCTATTTGGTCCGACGGCTGCCGCCGTTCACCGCCCGGCTCGTGGAGCACGGCCAGCAGCGCGTGGTCGATCGTCTTGTCTCACTCGTGCTGGAGGCTGACTTGGCGGAGAAGCCGTGCCGGTGCTCCGAGCTGGCCGAGGAGGTCGCCTCCCTGCTCGAGGTGCAACTCATCTCAGAGGAGTGGGACCAGTCCGATCGGTGACCACGCTGGTCTCGGGCCTAGGTTTTTGGCCTCGCAATTAAGCTGGAGAAATGGACGTGCGCCGGATCCCGGCGACTACTGACTGCGCAGTCGGCGCGCCCGCGCCATGGTGACCGTCGCCCAGGATCGGACCTCGTCGCCTACCGCTGACG
This sequence comes from uncultured Acidimicrobiaceae bacterium, assembly GCA_963714125.1. Taxonomy (GTDB): domain Bacteria; phylum Actinomycetota; class Acidimicrobiia; order Acidimicrobiales; family UBA8190; genus CAWCAW01. The sequence continues at coordinate 777,206 of OY970234.1, forward strand.
TCCTCGAGCTGTCAACGGTGGAACTCACCCTTCAGGGCATGCACTGCGCGGCGTGTGTAAGCCGCATCGAAAAGGCGCTGGACGCGCAACTGGCCGTGGTGAGCGCGGCGGTGAATCTGGCCACCGGTCGCGCCTTTGTCACCTACGACGCCACGGACGTGACGACACAGGACTTGTGCGACGTGGTGCGCACCACGGGCTATTCGGCATCTGTTGTCACTGATGCGAACCTCAATGCGCCGCGGCGCGATCCCGACCATTTCGGGGTGCGTGCCGTTGTCTCTTGGCCTTTGGCCCTGGTCGCATTGTGCGTGGCCCTGTTGGCCCCTCAAGACGCCACGTCGGGTTGGACCGTTCTGGTGCTCGCTGTCGTCGTGGAGTTCGCCGGGGGCTGGCCCTTCTTGCGCACCGCAGCGCGTCTGTTGCGCCACGGCACGTCGAGCATGGATACCTTGATCGCCGTCGGCACGTTGGCGGCGCTGGCGGTAAGCGCGGTGGAGGCCATCGCCTTGGGAGGCCGACATGTGCACCTCGGCGGGGGCGGGGAGTTTGCCGCCCGCCTGCACGGCGTCATGGGCCCGCTCATCGTGTCCATCGTCGTCACCGGACGAGCCATAGAAAGCCGAGCTCGAACCAAGGCGGCACGGTCCCTGCACTCGTTGATGGCGCTGCGCCCACCGACGGCTCGGGTGGTCGCTGACCTCGAAGACGGCGACGGTCGCCTGGTGGCGCCCGAAAGCGTGCCCGTGGGGGCGCTGCTTCGGGTCCGTCCCAACGAAGCAATCCCTCTCGACGGTGTGGTGGTGGGCGGATGGTCAGCGGTCGACGAGTCGATGTTGACCGGTGAACCTCTTCCCGTCGACCACGGGCCGGGCAGTCGTGTCACCGGCGGCACGCGTAACGGGGGCGGCACGTTGGTGGTGCGGGTGGAAACCGTCGCTGCCGAGTCGGTGCTGGCGGGCATGCAGCGACTTGTCGAAGACGCCCAGCGCGACAAGCCACCACTGCAGCAGCTCGCCGACAGGATCAGTGCGGTGTTCGTTCCTGTCGTGCTCGGCGCCGCCGTGGTCACCTTCCTGGTGTGGTGGAGGGTGGACGGGAACCTCGGAACCGCCGTGCTCAGTGCCGTGGCGCTGCTTTTGGTGGCGTGTCCCTGTGCCATGGGCCTGGCCACGCCGGTGGCCATGATGGTCGGGACCGGTCGGGCTTCGGCGCTGGGCATCCTGGTTCGCAGCGGCGATGCCTTTGAACGTCTGGCGCGCGCCGACACGGTGGTGTTCGACAAGACCGGCACCTTGACCGAACGGTTCGCCCGCGTCACCGCTACGGCCGCCGTACCGGGCGTGACACCCGAAGGCGTCCTGGCCCTGGCCGGCGCGCTGGAGGCGGAGGTCGATCATCCCGTGGCCCTAGCTATCCGCGAGGCGTCGAGCCCGCGTGCACGGGCCACGAATGTCGACGTGCTGCCCGGTAGTGGTGTGTCGGGATGGGTCGACGGCCACCAGGTTGCGGTGGGCCGTCTTGTTGACGCCACCACTCCGCCGTCGTTGCGTGGCGCCGTAGCGGAGGCCCAGCGGCGCGGCGACACCGTGGTCTCGGTCACCTGCGACGGCGACATGGTGGGGGTCATCGCCGTGGCCACCCCTCTGCGTCGCGAAGCGGCCTCCTCGGTGGCCGCTTTGCATCGCATGGGGATCCGGACCGTCATCTTGAGTGGCGACGCCACCCCTGCCGTGGACCACGTGGCCGGCCTCGTCGATGTAGACCTCGCCATAGGGGGTTTGAGCCCGGCGCAGAAGTTGGCCGAGTTGGGTTCCCTCCAGCGCGATGGCCACCGCGTGGTGATGGTGGGCGATGGCGTCAACGATGCGCCCGCCCTGGCGGCGGCCGATGTCGGGTGCGCGGTCGGAAGTGGATCCGAGGCCGCCCTCGCCATCAGTGACGTGGCTCTGGTCGGGAGCGATTTGCACGGAGTACCGGCCGCCATGGCGATAGCGGGGTCCACGTCAGCCATCGTGGTGCAGAACTTTGGTTGGGCCATGGGGTACAACATCGCCGCCTTGCCGCTGGCGGCCACCGGACTCCTTGATCCGCTTGTTGCCGCCGCAGCGATGGGGTTGTCCAGCTTGATCGTGGTGCTCAACAGCTTGCGGCTGGTTCGTCTGGGACGCGCCGGTGTCGAGCAGATCCGCCCGCCCACGGTGCTGCGCGGCCGGAGGGGGTTCTTGGTGTCGGTGGCGGTGCCCGTGGTCTTGTTCGCCGGGGCCACCTTTGGCTTCCAAGCCGTCTCTCCCAGTCGGGGCCAGTCGCTTCTGCCCACCCTCCCCAGCATCTCCACGTTCTCGTTGCCCCACGGGGTGACTACCGAGGTCTACCTGCAATCACTGCGACCGGGCGTCAACGAGCTCCACGTGGTGTTCACCACCCGCAGGGGAACTCCCGGCGGGGCCCAGTCCCCTGGGGTTGTGGCGAGTCATGGGGGCACGACCAAGGATCTCCGGTTGGTCGTGCTCAGCCGGGGGCACTACATCTCGTACGCGGTGTTCGACCCCGGCATCTGGCACTTCACTGTGAGCGGCACCGTCGACGGCCGATTCACATCGTTCGTGGTGACGCGACGCCTTACGTGACGCGCCAGCCCTGGATCACGTGGGGGGGCCACGGTCCGGATCGGACGCCGAGGAGGTCATACACTCCGTGACGTGCCCAACCGAAGCTCCGTGGTTGTGGTGAGCCAGATGGTGCTGAGCGCCGTTGTGGTATCGGTAGCTGGTTGCTCGTCCTCGGCCCCATCGGCGACCTCGCCGCGTTCGGTGGCGTCGGTGCCGATGCCGGCGGGGAAGTATCCGTCATCCATCTCCCAGATGGTGTGCGGGGGCAAGGTGAAACAGGAAGTCTCTGAGGCCCTGGGGGTCACCCCGACATCGGTGTCCACCCCGACGTGGGTCGATCACCTCTACTCGTGCGTGTATCAATTCCCGACTGGGCCGGTGACGATGTCGGTGCAAGAGCTGTCGAGTTGGACACAGACACTGCGCTACTTCCGGGCCCAGCAAGATCAGTTCGGACGGGCCGCCTCGTTGGCCAATCTCGGGCAAGGGGCGTTCAGCGAAAACGACGGCTCCGTCGTGGTGCGCAAGGACTGGAAGGTCCTTACCGTCGATGTCACCCATCTCCCGCCACATTTCGGATCGCCCCCGGTCAACCCCAACAATGTGGCCGCCACCATGGCCGCCGTTGTGCTCGGCTGTTGGGCCGGAGACTGATGCAATCGGTCTGGCGGGCGCCCGACGAGCGCCGGGTGCTGCAACTGGTGCTGGCCACCCTCTGGCTTTTCGATGGCGTCCTTCAGCTCCAGCCCTCCATGTTCACCCGGCGTTTCGGCCATGGCGTGCTGGCGCCGAGTGCGGGGGGTAATCCCGGTGTCATCGCCCATCCGATTACGTGGGTAGCGGCCACGGTGGCGCACCACTCGGTCGTTACCAACGCCTGCTTCGCCGCCACGCAGATCCTGCTCGGGCTGGCGGTGGCGTGGCGCCCAACCGTAAAGGTGGGGCTGGCCGCGTCGGTGGTGTGGGCGCTGGCGGTGTGGTGGCTCGGGGAAGGCTTCGGTGGCGTGTTCGCCGGCGTGGCGAGCACCGTAAGCGGGGCGCCGGGGGCGGTGGTGATCTACGCCGTTGTGGCCGTGCTCCTGTGGCCCGCCGATCGCACCGGCGCCACACCGTCGTCCACGGCGGCTCGTGCCGTCGGCGAACGAGGCGCCGCTTTCATCTGGGCGGGGATGTGGACGACGCTGGGGCTCTTCGCCGTGCTCGGGGTCAATCGCTCGGCCCAAGGGCTCCACGATGTGATCGCCGCTCAGAAAATGGGGGAGCCGGCGTGGCTGGGGGCACTCGACCGCCATGTCGCCCACCTGTTGAGCCACCGCGGAGTCGGCGTGTCTGTCGTTTTGTGCGTCGTGTGCGCGGCCATCGCCGCCGGTGTCTTTCTGCCCTGGCGCTGGAGCCGGTGGGTCACGATATTGGCGGCCACGGTAGCGGTGGCGATCTGGGTCATCGGCGAGAACTTCGGTGGCGTGTTCTCGGGGTCGGGCACCGACCCGAATACGGGTCCACTTTTGATTCTGGTGGCGTGCTGTTACTGGCAGCGTCGGCCCGCGCTTGACCCCGCTCCCGCCTCTGATCTCTCGCTCGACCGCCATCAAGTCCTGGAAGCGGTGTAGGCGTGGCGAAACCGACGTGGCTGGCCTATGGCCTGGCGTTGCTGATGCTGTCTGTGTCGCTGTATTGCGTGGCGCGGATGATGGCGGCTCGCTGGTGGCACCGCAGGAACCACGGTGACGTCAATATCGCCCATATGGCCAACGGCGTGGCCATGGTCGGCATGCTCGTCCCCGCCGTCAACTGGGTGCCCGACGCCCTCTGGGAGTGCGTCTTTGTCGCCCTGGCGTTGTGGTTTGCCCGCAAGAGCGTGGTCGCACTTGGCGCCGCTCGAGGTCGCCAGGCCTTATCGCACAATCTGATCCACGTCGTCTTGGCGCTGGCCATGCTCTACATGTATTTGGCCGCGGTGCCCACCGACGTGCTTGACGGGGGCACGTCAGCGCCGGCGATGTCCGGTCCGACCGGGGTGGCGGTCAACTTCGGAGCCTTACCCCTCCTGTTTGTGGTGGTGCTCTTGGTCTCCGCCGTATGGCAGCTTGACGGGCTCAGTGCGTATCGGCGGGTCCCGGGCGTCCTCGTGGGAGCAGCCACCGGCTCTGGTTTCACCGCTGCCGGGAGCTCACGGCGCGCCCCTGTGGCCTTGGGTGAACCCCCGCGGCCCCTCGAGCCCGCCAACTCCGACGGGCGGTGGCTGGCCCCTCGCCTCGAGATGGGATGTCACATCGCCATGTGCATCACCATGGCGTACTTGTTGGTGCTCATGCTGTGACGAGACCAGCGGTGTCCCGGCGCCAGTTTCTTGGTGCGGTAGGTGGGCTGACGGCGGGAGCAGCGGCGCTCGGTGTCGTGACCGAACCATGGCGACACGACGCCGCCGCACTCGACGCGCTGCGCAGCGGCGTCGAACCGTTTTACGGAGCGCACCAAGGCGGTATCACGACGGCGCCGCAGGGCCACACGGTGTTCGCCGCATTCGACGTCACCACCGACCGCCGCCTCGATCTCGTCGACTTGTTGCGGAGCTGGACGTCCATCGCCGCTTCACTTACCCAAGGGCATCGCGCCCCGGTGTCGGCGGCCCACGGTGCCGGTGTGGCCCCCGACAGCGGTGAGACATTGGGTCTCGGTCCCGCTCGCCTCACCGTCAACGTCGGTTTCGGACCGAGCCTGTTCGGCTTTGACGGTCCCGATCGCTTCGGGCTGGGCGACAAACTGCCCATGCAGCTCGTCACGCTGCCGGCCTTCCCCGGTGACCAGCTGGTTGAGTCGAGCACGGGTGGAGATCTGACCGTCCATGCCTGTGCCGATGACCCACAAGTGGCCTTTCATGCTGTCCGACAGCTCGTGCGCGCCGGTGCCGGGGTCACGACGGTGCGGTGGTTGCAAGCGGGGTTCAACGAAGCGAGCGCCGGTAGCGGGACGCCGCGCAATCTCTTGGGTTTCAAAGACGGCACGATCAATCCCGCCGCGTCCCAGACCGACGAGTACGTGTGGGTCGGTGCCGAAGGACCCGATTGGATGATCGGCGGCACCTACGTCGTGATCCGAGTGGTCCGCATGGCGCTGGCGGATTGGGACGACACCCCGCTGCGAGACCAAGAGCGCGTCATCGGTCGCCACAAGCTGTCGGGGGCGCCTCTGGGCGCATCAGGTGAGTTCGATCCTCTCGATCTGAAGGCCAAGGACGATGCCAACGAACCCGTCATCCCCATGGATGCCCATGTGCGGCTGGCGTCACCGCAGGAGAACTGGGGCCAGATGATGCTCCGGCGCAGCTATTCGTACAGCAACGGAGTTCTGGGCGCGACTCCCGAGCGACCTGACGCCGTCATGGATGCGGGCATCTTGTTCGCCGCCTACCAACGCAGCCCTCGCTTTGCCTTCATTCCCATCTATCGCAACTTGGCGCAGCACGACGCGTTGGGGGCGTTCACGACGCATGTCGGCAGCGCTATCGCGGCCTTGGCACCGGCGCCGACGCGCCAGGGTCAATGGATCGGTCAATCACTGTTCGAAGCGTGAAGCAACACTGAGGGATACTGCCTGACACCGGAGGCCGACGACGGGAGACATGGTGAGCACGGCATTGTTGGTCATGGATGCGCAGAACGGCATCGTGTCCCGCATCGAGACGGGGTCGGAACGTCTGCTCGCGAACCTGCACGCCGCCACGACGGCGGCACGAGCGGCGGGAATCCCGGTTATCTATGTGCGGGTGGCGTTCCGACCGGACGCGCCCGAGATCAGCATGAGGAATCGATCCTTTGCCGCATTGGCCGGGTCGGGCGGAATGGGTGTCGATGACGAGGCCACCCAGATCCACCCGTCACTGGCCCCGCAGGAGGGCGACATCGTGGTGATCAAGAAGCGCGTCAGTGCCTTTGCAGGGAGTGACCTTGAGGTGGTCCTACGTTCCCGGCAGATCGACGCGCTGGTTCTCACCGGTATTTCCACAAGCGGGGTGGTCTTGTCCACGATCCGCCAGGCAGCCGACCTCGACTACGAGCTCACCGTTCTCGCCGACGCGTGCGCCGATCTCGATCCAGAGGTGCACCGGGTCCTGCTGGAGAAGGTGTTCCCTCGGCAGGCCACCGTGGTCGATACCGAAGCTTGGGTCACTCGCTCAGCGGCGAGCCGAAACGAATGATGTTGCCACTCGGTGTCCTGTGGAGGGCGGACGTCGCCTCCGCGCCATAGCCACACCTCAGCCATGGCATCGGCGTCAGCGGCGCATCGTCGGGAACAACACCGAGGTGGAGCTCGATCCGATCCAGGGTGACAAAGCCGCAGCCGCCACCGCCGTACTCCCGGGCGGTAAAGCCGAGTCGACGGCAGTGATCGAGCGAGGCGCCGATGTCTCGAACCGGAAAAATCGGAGAAATTCTCTTCGCCTTAGCCACGAAGAGAAAGCGTACCGGGGCCTCTTTACTCTGAGTCGGGCTGGCCGGATTCGAACCGGCGGCCTCCACGTCCCGAACGTGGCGCGCTAACCAAGCTGCGCTACAGCCCGTTGCCACCAAGGCAGCAGCGGCACACCATGCTACTTGAACTGGCGCGGGCTCCTCAGTGGTCGACCCCTGTTTCCGGCACCTCGGGGGCCAGTTCCTGTATGACGACCTTGGCCACTCGTCGACGGTCCATCTCGGCGACACGCAGCTCCCAGTTGCCCTGACGTACCTTTTCGCCCTCCTCGGGGATATGTCCGAAGGCGTCGAACAAGAAGCCGCCCAAGGTGACGTACTCGCCTTCGGGTATGTCGACGCCGAGCTGCTCGGTCACGTCGTCGATGCTGGCGCTCCCGTCCACCAGCCAGCGCGTCCTGTCCACCCGAATGATGTCGGGCTCGCCGGCAGGGTCGTGCTCGTCGCGCAAGTCGCCGACCAGAGCCTCCAACAGATTCTTGACCGTCACGACTCCGGCCACGCCGCCGTACTCGTCGACGACGACGGCAAAGCCCCGTCGCTTCTCGCGCATGTCGGCCAGCACGTCGAGCACGAGGCGTGATTCGGGGACCAACAGAGGTTGGCGTAGGCGACGAGAGATGTCCATGGGAGTTGGGTTGCCGGGAACGGCTTGGGCGGCGTCGGGTCCGTCGATCTCCCACCCGGCCCGAAACAGATCGTTGACGAACAGCACGCCGATGAGGCGATCCAGGTCGTCGTCGTAGACGGGGAACGAGCTGTGACCCGTCTCGCGCACGGCCTTGGCCACGTCACTGGCGTGGACGGGAATGGGAAGGCCGATGACATCGACACGTGGCGTCATGACCTCGCGCACGGTGGTATCGCGCAAGTCCGCCAGCGCGGCGATGATTTGCTGCTCTTGTTCCGCGGCGCTGTGCTCAGACCCGTTGTTCGAGGTCGAGGCCTGACCTTCGGTGGAGCGGTTACGACGACGCAGCACGTTAGAAAGAGAGGTGCCGTCAGCCGCTGTCGGCGGCCGACCCGGCGCCGATGCCACGAGTGGCCCGGTCGGCGAGGGCGGGTAAAGGCATAAACGAATCGTCGTGAAAAGTGCCGCCCTCGAGAAGCGCAGTGGTGGCTCGGCGCAGACGCAGGGGGTCGAGCGGCTTGACCAGCCACCCCTCGGCGCCGGACCGACGGGCCAGGAATACGTCGGCGCGGCGATCGAGCAGCATCAAGACGGGGACGTGCGGCAGGTTGTCATAGGAGTGCTCGAGCCGGAGCTCAAGGGCTACCGCCATGCCTCCCATGTTTCCCATCTGCAGGTCGACGACGACGAGATCCGGTTCGTGTTCGGCCACCGCCGGGGCCACGGCGTGGCCTCTGGTGATCTCCACCACCTCGGTGCCCGGCTCCCCGACGACGGCGTTGACCTCCGCCCGAACCGACGGGGCATCGCTGGCTACGAGGATGGTGCGCATGGGGGGCAGGCTAACCATCCCCATGGGAATCGACCACACGGGGTCGCAGCACCACCATGGTGAGGCGACCCATCACGACGAGCCGGCGGGAAAGACGTGGTCGGCCACTACCGCCAACCCGGCCAGGTCATGCACGTCGATGTCCAACAACGGCACCCGGCACACCGGCGAGGGCGCCACCTGCGTGACCAGAGCCTCGAACGCCGCCTCCTCTTGCACGTTCAAGGCCTGGTACGCGTGAAGGTTGTCCACCAGCGCCTCCAAGGCGGTGCCGCTCGGTACCGCGGGCAGGGCGCGATCGGTGCCAAACGACGGGTGGACGCGGTTGACCACCAGCCCCTCGACCGCTAGGCTGGACTCATTGAGCTTGTCGGCGAACCAGCCCGCCTCCAGCACGGTGTCGGGCCGAGGCGAGGTGACGAGGACAAAGGCGGTGGTCGGTTTGGCGAGCAGCTTGCGCATGTGCTCGGCGCGTAGGCGAAACCCCTCCTCCATTCCTTCGAAAGCTTGGAAGAAGGCAATGGCGTCTTGCACGATCTCGGCGCCGGCCACCTTGGAAATGGTGCGGAGCAGGGCCTGGGTCGCCACCGACACGGCCCGCAGGTAGGCGCGTGTGGGCAGGAGCAACAACTGAAAGAGCCGATGCCCCAGGAACCGGGTCAGGCGCCGGGGAGCGTCGAGGAAGTCGAGGGCGTTGCGCGTGGGAGGGGTGTCGACCACGATCAGATCGAAGTTTCCCTCCTCCGCCAGCTCGTAGAGCTTTTCCATGGCCATGTATTCCTGCGTCCCTGACAGGGCACCGGTGAGGTTTTGGTAGATGCGGTTGGTCAGGATTCCTTCTGCTTGTTGCGGCGAGGGGGCATAGCGTCGAACGAGGTCGTCGAAGGTGCCTTTGGGGTCAAGCATGAGGGCCCAAAGTTCTCCCTCCCACGGTCCGTCAATCTGGGACGGGACATTGGCGAGCGCGTCGAGTCCGAGGGCATTGGCCAGGCGTTTGGCGGGATCGATGGTGACCACACACGTGCGCCGGCCCCGACGGGCTCCTTCGAGGGCGAAGGCGGCCGACACAGTGGTCTTGCCCACCCCTCCCGATCCGCAGCACACCACGATGGAGCGTTCTTGCACCAAGTTGGCCAGTCCGGCCCCATGGCCAGCCCCATGGCCGGCGCCAGGCGTGGTCACGGGGCGTCCTGATCGGAGACGGATCCCAATGATTCGGGTGCCAGCTGCTCGATCCCGCTGATCAGATCGAAGGCCAACGCGTCGATCTCGTTGCGCCCGATGCTCTCGGTGAACAACGTGCGGGTCCGCAGCTGGGGGAGGGGGAGCTCATCGGCCAGGCGACCCCGCTGTGCTTCTTGGAGGGCGCGCCGCCGGGAACGAAACGAGGCGGCGGCGCGCAACGCGTTGAGCTGATCGGCGCTGATCTCGACACCGACCTCGGCGGCGGCCTGGGCCGGATCGACATCGAGAGCCGGATCGGGGGGGAGACACGCGTTGACGATGACGGGGCCGAGGGTGATGCCGATGCGGTCTTCGAGCTGATAGGCGGCCTCGATCACCTCGTTGATCGGCATCTCTTCGGGCAGCGTCACCAGCGCCACCTGACAGCGAGCCGGGTCGGCCAACATCTCGGCGACGGCTGACGCCTGCGTGCGCACGGGCCCCGAGCGCGCCGCATCCAAGAGCCCTCGGGCCGAGGACAGGAACGTCATGGCGTGTCCCGTGGCGGGGGCGTCGACCAGGATGAGGTCGGCCTGGTTGCTGAGCTCGAGCTGCTTGACCTTGCCCAGGACGAGGATGTCGCGCAGCCCCGGGATGGCGGTGGCCACCACGTCGAGCGCGCCGGATGAGACAAGGCGCTTGGATATCCGCTTCATCCCGTGATCAGCGAGGTATTCGAGCAGAGCGTCATCGGGGGTGATCCGTCGGGCTCGCACCGAGCCCTGGCCGAACTCAGCCGACGGCTCGTCGAGGACCCATTCGTCGTACGCGAGCTCGCCGGTCATGCCGAACGCGGCCGGTACACCGGGTTTGCCTTCGAGCTCGATGACCAGCACCGATAGCCCAGCTTTGGCGGCCACCAGGGCCAGGGCAGCCGTGATGGTCGTCTTCCCCACACCGCCCTTGCCGGCGACGATGAGGACCCGGCTCTGCCGGCAGAACGTAGCCACGTCCATGCTGAGGCGAGCGTATCGGTCGAGGCACGTATTGACGCTCAAACGCCACCAGGGCCCTCGGATTCCGGTTGTCCTTGCCGACTGATTCCCTGGTCAGAGGCCTTGTAGGTGTCAACGGAGAGGGACTAGCGTCATTTTCAGGAGGGGGAGTGTCAGCTCGAACAGTGGGGGAAGCTTGGCAGGCCAGGGCAGCCTGCAAGGGGCCGCAAGCCGCGGTCTTCTTCCCGCCTACCCATGCTGAGCGAAAAGAAGAGAAGTCTGATCGCGAGGTGCGGGCCAAGGAGATCTGCTCCACCTGCGTGGTTCGCAGCGATTGCCTCGAGTACGCCGTCCGGATCCGTGAGCCGCACGGGATCTGGGGGGGCCTCAACGAAACCGAGCGCAAGCAGCTCCTCGAGCGCCGCGCCGGCTGAATCTGCAGGCGGCAGGCGGCAGGCGGGCCGGAACACTCCGGTCAGGAAATCCCGAGCCTCTGCGCCCCGGCCCGTACGCCTCGTGACTGGCATACCGATGCGGGGTTGTCGCCCGTCGACGCACAGATCGCCGCGCTCGAGTTCGTTGGCCTGACCCAAGATGGCCTGGGCGGCCGCGTTGTTGGGTTGGTCGAGCGCCGACGCGATCTGGTTCATGGAGCTGTTGGCCAGCGTTCCCGGTGAAAATCCTACCGCCGCTCCCACCATGAGCAGCCGGTTGCCGACATCGACGAAGGGCAGCGCTCCGGATTGTGACGTATAGGCGCTCGTGTCATAGCGGCGCATGAGGCTCTGCTGCTGGGCCGTGGGGAAGCGCAGACGAGGAAAGCCGGCCGGCGCCGTCTTCGATGGTGTGGAGCCGTACTCCTCTACGGCCGACAAGGTGACGTACCGACTCTTGTACGACGACCCCGCAAAGCTGAAGGTGGCCGTGGCGGGGAAGACCTCGTCGCCGGACGATGACGTAGCTCCAAGGCGGGTGAAGGTCCCGAATCGACCGAGGGCGACCACGAGTACCCAACGTTCCGCCGCGCAGTAGGGACAGAACTCTGCCCCTACATAGACGACCTCAGCTTTACCGTCCGCCACCAATGCGGGTTGGCCGGAGAGGACAGTCGCACCCGGCGCCGACGAGCTCGGTGCGCCGACCGCATCGAAGGTGGCGAGCGGCACCGACGTCGTGGCCTGCACCGCTCCCACCGGGGCCAGCGCCACCGGCGGCGGTGTCACCGTGGTCGAACCCTGGGTGATCTTGAGCACAATCAGCACAACCACGATGAGGAGCACCAGGAGCATGAATGCCCATGTGAGCAAGGCCATGGGAGCTCGCCGAACATGGACGGGGCGCTCGTCCCCGGGGGTGCTGTTGGGCGCGTCAGTGGGCGCATCACCGGGCACTTCAGCCTCGGGGCCCTCGTTCATCAGACGAAGGGTAGTGAGTACAACGGAGAAAAAAGGTCCACCTTGGAGCAGGGGTGCCGACCTAGATTTTCTCGATGGACGCACTCACTCGCCCGGCAGTGCTGTTTTTGCACGGGTGGGGGGTCGGCCCCCAGGCCTATGCCGAGCCCCTTCGGCGGGTGGCGCAACTCGGATGTGCGGTGGTGGCTCCCGCTCAGCCGGGTTTCGGGCGCACCGCGGCGCTCGGCGGCGACCAGTGCAACTTCGCCGGCTATGCGCAGTGGGCCAACGCCTATCTCGACGAACTCGGCGTCGATCAACCGGTCCTGGTGGTGGGGCACTCCTTCGGGGGTGGCGTGGCCATTCAGCTGGCTCATGATCATCCCGAGCGCGTGCGAGCCGTGGTGTTGTGCAACCCGGTGGGGGGAACGTCGGGATTCCGCGGTGCGCAGTCGGGTGCCCTTGTCGATCGGCCCCTGTGGGAGTGGGGCCGGGAACTGGGTGCCAACCTGTTCGCCCTGCCCGCCATGGCTCGTGTGCTGCCGTCGGTGCTGGGCGAAGCGCTTCCCAACATCGTCCAGAACCCGGTGGCGCTGTGGCGAGTCGGGGACTTTGTGCGGCGCGCCAACCTGGTGGACGAGATCGCCGGGGTGGCACGCCAGGGCCTGCAGGTCACGGTGGTGTGGTCCGATCGCGATCGACTCGTTCCCCACGCCTCGTTCAAGGCCCTGTGCCGGGCGGCCCGTGTTCCCGGGGTGGTCGTTCCCGGGAGTCACAGTTGGATGATGGTCGACTCTGACCGTTTCGCCGACATCGTGCTGCGAGCACTGGTGGAGTCGGGTGTGGTCGAAGAAGCCCTGGCGTTTTCCGACGCCGGGCGCAGCACCGCCGGCGCCGCCGACATCGCCTGACTTGGGCATCGACAGGGTGGGCGAAAAGTAGCCTGGTCTCATCGTGTCCGATCCCTCGACTCCGCCTCCTCCTGTGGCCGCGCGTGACGCGGCGACCATCATGCTGGTGCGGGACGCCGATTTCGAGGGTTCCCCGGCGCTAGAGGTGTGCATGCTGCGCCGCCACGCCAACTCCTCGTTCGTTGGCGGTGCGTACGTGTTTCCGGGCGGCAAGGTCGACGATGACGACCGCACCGGCCGAGCCGAAGAGGCGTGTGCCGGCCGCAGTGACGCCGAGGCCAGCGATCTGCTGGGGGTGGACAGCGGAGGTCTGGCCTTCTGGGTGGCCGCCTTGCGCGAATGCTTTGAAGAGGCCGGTGTCCTGCTGGCCTACGGCGGTGACGAACCCGCCGACGCGATGATCGACATGGGCGACACCGTGGCGCGCAGTCGCCTCGCCGCCGAACGCATCGCGCTGAACGCCGGCGACGTGAGCTTTCTCGATTCGTGTCGCCGCCAGGGGGTGCGACTGGCCGTCGATCGTGTCCATTACTTCAGCCACTGGATTACGCCGGAGCTCGCCCCCAAGCGCTACGACACGCGGTTCTTCGTGGCCGCATTGCCGCCCGGGCAGGTGCCCATCCACGACGAGTTCGAGACCGTCGAGACCCAGTGGGTGCGCCCCGGTGATGCCTTGGCCCGGGCTAAGGCCGGCGAGTTCGATCTCATTTTCCCCACCATGAAGAACCTCGAGGCCATCGAACGGTTCTCCACCAGTGCCGAGCTGCTGGCGGCGGCCGCCGCGGTCGAACGCGTCCCCACCGTGCTGCCGCGCGTCATTGCTGACGAGCACGGCGTGCGCATCGTGTTGCCCGGAGATCCCGTGTACGACGATGTGATGGGAGCGGTGCCGCGCCGTGATTCCGAGGGCAACCCCTTGAGCAGTGGCGAAGTCAACGACGTCATCCGCAGCATCGGCGTGGATGGTCGCCTACGCCGCCCGAGCGACCCCGACAACCCGGACCTCGCCACCGAGTCGTAAGGCGATGGCGACCATCGAACCCGATGCCGCGCCCGAGCCAGGCCGTCCGGCGCGCCTGTCTCAGATGGTGCGTCGGGTAACGGCGCCCAATCCCGGCATGATGACCGGTCCGGGAACCAACACCTACCTGGTGGGGACGACGGAGATTGCCGTCGTGGACCCGGGACCAGGTCCAGAGGCCGACCGGGGCGCCCACATTGCTGCTGTCGACGAACTCGGCCACGGTCATATCCGTTGGATCGTGGTCACTCACACTCACGTTGATCATTCCCCGGGAGCCGCCGCGTTGGCGCAGCGCACCGGGGCGGAGGTGATCGGTTTCGACGCCCGAGACGGCTTCGTTCCCGATCGGTCCGTGGGCGACGGATTTGCCCTGACCGGCCCCGACTTCACCCTGCGGGCGGTGCACACGCCGGGCCACGCCTCGAATCACCTGTGCTGGTGGCTCGAAGAAGACGCTTGGATCTTTTCGGGCGACCACGTCATGCAGGGGTCGACGGTGGTCATCTCTCCGCCCGATGGCGACATGACGCTCTACCTGTCGAGCTTGGACACGTTGCGGACTCTCAGGCCCGCTCTGAAAGCGATCGCACCGGGACACGGGTCGTTGATCACCCATCCCACCGCCACCCTCGACGCCATCACAGCCCATCGCCTCGAGCGCGAGGCACATGTGGCTACCGCCCTGGAGTCAGCCGGACGCGCCACAGTCGACGATCTGCTCGGGACCGTCTATGCGGACGTGGACGAGTCTCGCCATCAGGTGGCGCGCCGATCTCTGTGGGCGCATCTCCGCAAGCTCGGTAGCGAAGGCCGGGCGCGCGGCGACGATCCTGATGACATCGAGGCGTGCTGGCAGTCGGTGCGCTGATGGCAGCTCCCGAGGAGGGCTCAGGGGGTGGTCGGTGCCGTCTCGGCCGCACCCAAGGCTTGTTCCACTCGCTCGAGCATCTGCGCCGTACACCCGGTGACCTCGACCACAGGCGCGATGTCGGTGACGATGCGCGTGGCCAGCGCCTCGAAGATGTCGGCCAAGGGCCCGTCGCCCATAGCCACCGGCACCCCGTTGTCGCCCCCGGCCACCACGTCGGGATGAAGGGGGACGCTTCCCACCAGGGTCACGCCGATCTCGGCGGCCAGTCGTGCCCCGCCCCCCTCGCCGAACAGCGCGTAGGTGGTGCCGTGGTCACAGGTAAACGGGCTCATGTTCTCGATGACACCGGCGACGCGCAGATGGCCGCGTCGAGCCATGTCGGCGGCGCGTGCGGCCACCTTCTGCGCGGCAATGGGAGGAGTCGTGATCACCAGCACTTCGGTGCGCGGCAACATCCGGGCTAACCCCATCTGGATGTCGCCCGTGCCCGGCGGCATATCGATGAGGAGGTAGTCCAGGTGTCCCCACCGCACGTCCTCGAGAAACTGCTGCACGGCTCGGTTGAGGATGAGGCCTCGCCACATGATGGCGGTGTCCTCGTCGGCCAGGAACCCCATCGACACCACCTTGAGCATGCCCGTCTCCACGGGGCGCTCGAGGGGGACGATCTTCTTGCCCTCGGCGCGGAGCTCGCCTTGCATGCCGAGCAGGCGGGGGACCGAGAATCCCCAGATGTCGGCGTCGAGGAGGCCTACCACCAGCCCGCGGCGAGCCAAGGCGACGGCCAGGTTGACGGTGACAGAGGACTTTCCCACCCCACCTTTGCCCGATGAGATAGCCAGGACCCGGGCGGCGGCGGGAATGTCGGTGGTCAGGGCCCGGTCGTCCTGGGCCTTGCGCCGAGCCCGGTCCATGAGCGCCGCTCGCTCGTCACGGTCCATCTCGCCCATGACGACGTCGATCCCCGTCACCCCAGGGAGGTTCTTTACGCGGGTGGTGACGTCGTCGCGAAGCTGGTTTCGCAAGGGGCAGCCCGCCACCGTCAAGGCCACTACGACTGTCACCTGGCCGTCGGTGGCCACGGTGACGTTGCGCACCATGCCCAGCTCGACGATGTTTTCGCCCAGCTCAGGATCGATCACCCCGCGCAGCGCCTCACGCACGTGGTCTTCTTGCGGGGCGTTGCCTTGCTCGGCCATTTTTCTAGATTCTACCGGCCACCTGGCCGAGTTCCGCTGGGACCGGCCGCCGGAGCTGGAGCGCCGGCGTGCCGCTTGATCTCGGGCCCCGGGTAGACTTTGTGCTTGTAACGCGCCACAGACCCAGGAGGCCTAGCCGTGACGTCGATGAGTGCCGTAAAGATCGGACGCAAGCCCGACCCGATCACGCTTACCGATGCTGCCGCCGTCAAGGTCGGCGAGCTGATCGCCCAGGAGGGTAACGACGCCCTGGTCCTGCGGGTAGCCGTCCGCCCGGGCGGTTGCTCGGGATACTCCTACGAGATGTTCTTCGACTCCGAAGTGGCCGACGATGACATCGTGCGCGAGCACACCGGGGTGAAGGTGGTCGTCGACCCCGCCAGTGCCGAGCTTCTCGCCGGGGCCACCCTCGAATACTCCGACGGGCTGCAGGACGCCGGGTTCCACATCACGAACCCCAACGCCTCCCGCACCTGCGGCTGCGGCTCCTCCTTCAGCTGACCTCCCCGGCGGTCCCTGGCGCCTCGCCGCCGCTGACACTGCGCGTCGACGGCGAGACTGTCGAAGTTCCTGACGACGGGTCCACACTGCTGGAGACCTTGCGCGACCGATTGGGTCGGCGCACCCCCAAAGACGGCTGTAGCCCCCAGGGGCAATGCGGTTGCTGCACGGTGTGGGTGGACGGGTCGCCCCGCGTCGCCTGCGTGACGCCGGTGCGACGAGTGGCCGGGCGCGAGGTGACCACACTCGAGGGTCTCGATCCTGCGTTACGTGATGAGTGGGCCAAGGCCTTCGTCGATACCGGTGCCAGCCAGTGTGGTTTTTGCACCCCGGGCATCGTCATGCGATTGGCCGCTTTGCACGCCCGCAAGGGTGAGTTAGAGGAGTCGGCGGTAAAGACGGCGTTGCTGGCGCACCTGTGCCGCTGCACCGGGTGGGTCACCATCGTGGAGGCCGCCCAGCAGGTGGGCGGTGCATCCAACCGAGGCCCGGCGCTGGCACGGAAACGGGACCTCGAGGCCGCCGCCCGGCGCGCCACCCTAGAAGGTGGCTCCCCCCAATCAGTAGGCGAGCAAGTCGCCCTGGGTGGCGGTGGTTTCGCCGAGGACACCGCCCCACCCGACGCGCTTGTCGCCGTGCCCGATGGCAACGGCGGCTTCACCGTGGCCGAGTCGCTGGCCGAGGCCCGCCGCCAGGTGGGCAAGGTCCAAGGCCGTAATTCCACCGTGGCGCTGCGCTATCCCTTGGAGATCCCGCCCGGAGAATGGGACCTGGCGCTGCGCACGACCTTCGTCGAGCCTGGCTATCTGGAGACCGATGCGTCGTGGTGTGTGCCCGGTGGCGAGCCCGCTTCGCTGCTGGCCAACGGCGGCGCTTTCGGCGGCAAGACGGGCTCGAGGCTCCCCGAGGTGGCTCGACGATTGGCCGACGAGCACGGCCGGCCCGTGCGGGTGGTGCTGGCGCGCGAGGACGTCGTGCGCATGGGGCCTAAGCGCCCTGTTGTGGCGGCCGGGGTCAAGGCCGATGGCACCGGGATCATCCGTGTAGGGCGTTCGCCCGGTTCGGACTCGCTGGAGCGGTGGCGCCACGCGGTGGCGGTGGTCGCTCCCGGTCTCGTGGTGGAGGAGCACGCCATAGCTGGGCCCCCGGTGTCGGCCGATGCCCGTGCCGCGGGGTGGGCCGAGGCCACGGTGCTCATGACGGCCCTGGCCGCCGGGGCGGGGAGCGAAGCCGGGCCCGGCGTGCCGGTCACGGTGACCACCCCTGACGGAGCTCGGGCCACGGCAATCATCGGTGCCGACGGTCAGGTTGAGGTGACCGTGGCCGGTGGTGCCGTCCTCGATGCCGTGGTGCTGCGCTCGTATGCCATCGGGGCCGCTCATCAGGCCCTCGGTTGGGTACGCAGCGAAGGCGTGGCCGTCGACGCCGACGGGCAGGTGCTCGACCTCACCATCCGTTCCTTCGGCATTTTGTCGGCCCTCAACACGCCGCCCATCCACGTGGTGGTGGAGGATGGGGACGGAGATCCCGTACGAGCCAGTGACGCCGTGTTCGCCGCTGTGGCCAGCGCGGCCTGGCTGGCCGCCGGTCTTCCCCCGCAATGGCCAATCGAGCGAGGAGGAGCGCCATGAGCACTCCGGTGGGACCGTATGCGCCGGCCGTGTCAGCCGGTCAGTGGCTGGTCTGTTCGGGACAGATCGGCATCCGCCCTGGTGCGGAGGGGCCGCAACTCGTCGAAGGCGGCTTTGACGCCCAGGTGACCCAGGCCCTTGCCAACGTGACCAACCTCTTGGCCGACCACGGGTTGGCGTGGACCAACGTGGTGAAGGCCACCGTCTTTTTGGCCGACATGGGTGACTACAAGGCGTTCAACGAAGCGTACGTCCACGTTCTCGGTGATCATCACCGTCCGGCGCGCTCGGTGGTGGCGGTAGCCGGGCTGCCCATGGGGGCCGTGGTGGAGATCGAGGTGTGGGCCTTTACCGGCTGAGCGTCTGGCGCTGCCGGCTGAGCTTCAGGGCGCCCAGGTGCCGGGGCCGAAGCGATAACCGACCGAACGCACCGTCTCGATCAGACTGGCGTGCTCCTCACCCAGCTTGGCCCGCAGGCGCCGCACGTGAACATCGACGGTGCGGGCCCCGCCGTAGTACTCGTAACCCCACACCCGGCTGAGCAGCGTCTCGCGCGTGAACACCTTGCCGGGTCGAGCGGCGAGAAAACGCAGCAGCTCGTATTCCATGTACGTCAGGTCCAGCGCTTTGCCCGCCACGGCCGCTTGGTACGTCTCGAGATTGAGCACGAGCGGTCCATGTTCGATCAACTCCGGCCGCAGCCCGCGACCGGTACGCCAGAACAGGTGGGCCAGGCGGGCCGACACCTCTTCAGGGCGGGCCGGCAAGACGCAGAAGTCGTCGAAGTGGTCCTCGCGCAGATGCAGGTCCTTGATCTGTTCACCTTCGACCACCAACAGCAACGGACGCAGCGGCACGTCGCGGGCGCGCACCAAACGACACAGGGCGAACGCACCCTGCGGGTCGGGCCGAGCGCAGATCACCGCGCCGGCCCAGCCGTCCTCGGGCTCATCGGCCTGGGCGTGCTCGGGACGGACGACGGCCTTCCATGGGTAACCAGCGTGCTCGAGCGCAAGCACCAGCTCGGAGGGAAAGGGATCCGGGAAGCACAGCAGGGGTTCCATCACAAAAGCGGAAGGTACCGATCGAGTTCGAACTGGCTGATGTGCGTCTTGTAGGCGCTCCATTCCACTCGTTTGTTGCGGATGAACCATTCAAAGACGTGCTCGCCCACGGTGTCGGCCACCAGCTCGGAGTGCTCCATCTCCGTCACCGCTTCGTGCAGGCTGCCCGGCAGGGCGCGGATGTCGTCGGCGGCCAGCTCCTCGGGCGTCATGGTGAAGAGGTTGGCGGCGGCCTCGCGGGGTAGCTCGTAGCCCTCCTCGATGCCCTTGAGACCGGCGGCCAGGATGACGGCGAAGGCCAGGTAGGGGTTACACGCTGAATCCGGCGCCCGGTATTCGATGCGGGTCGACTCGATCTTGTTGCGCTTCACTACGGGCACGCGCACTAGCGCCGAGCGGTTGTTGCGAGCCCACGACACGTGTACGGGCGCCTCGTATCCCGTCACCAAGCGCTTGTAGGAGTTCACCCACTGGTTCGTCACGGCGGTGATCTCATGGGCGTGGCGCAACAGGCCCGCCGTGAACCGCTTGGCCACTTCGGAGAGGCCGTAGGGGTCCTCGGCGTCGTAAAAGGCGTTGGTGTCGCCTTCGAAGAGCGACAAGTGCGTGTGCATGCCCGAGCCCTGTACGCCCGACAGCGGCTTGGGCATGAAGCTGGCATGCACGCCGTGGCGCTGGGCCGTCTCCTTGATCACCAGTCGCGCCGTCATCACCGTGTCGGCCATGGTCAGCGCGTCGGTATAGCGCAGGTCGATCTCGTGCTGGCTGGGGGCGTCCTCGTGCTGGGCATGCTCGACGGGAATGCCCATGTCCTCCAAGGTCAACACCGAGCGCTTGCGTAAGTCGCTGCCGAGGTCCGAGGCGGTGAGCTCGAAGTACGAACCGGTGTCCAGGGTCACCGGCACTCGGGCCGGATCGGCGTTGGCGAAGTAGAAGTACTCGATCTCCGGGGCGGCGTAGAAGGTGAAGCCCTGCTCCCGGGCCCGGTCGAGGGTGCGCCGCAAGGTGTGGCGGGGGCAGCCCTCAAAGGGGGTGCCGTCGAGGTTGAAGATGTCGCAGAAGACCCGGGCCACGGGCATGTCGTCGGGGTGCCAGGGCAGGATTTGAAAGGTCTTGGCGTCCGGCCGGGCCAGGACGTCGGCCTCTTGGACCCGGCTGAAGCCGTCGATAGCTGACCCGTCGAAGGTCATGCCTTCTTCCAGGGCGTTCTCCAGCTCGGCGGGGGTGATGGAGAACGTCTTGGCCGTCCCGAGCACGTCCGTGAACCAGAGCTGGACGAAGCGGATGCCCCGCTCCTCCACGGTCCTCAGCACGTACTCCTGCTGGGTGCGCATCTCGCCTCCCATGTCCTGGTCCGCCGCCGGCCCTGCGATCGCAGGGTGATGGCAGGTGGAACCCTCACTAGTGTCGCAGGCGTGGGGGCCCTAAGCCGACGGGTTCACACGCCGTTTACATCCAGGCAACGGCCCAGAAATCCTTTGGTGCAAATGTTGCCGCCGAACGCAACCTGAGACCGGTGGCGGTTCCCTACGCGGCGCGGATTTGTGAGGGGCCGGAGCAACCACCACGATGGTGCGGTCCTACGAGACTCAAGGAGGAGTAGCCGTGCAGCAGCGGACCCCCAAGGAAGTGCTCAACCTGGTGAAGGACGAGGGTATCGAGATCGTCGATATTCGCTTCATCGACCTTCCCGGCCTCATGCAGCACTTCTCGGTGCCGGCCCACGCCCTGACCGAGGACGTGTTCGAGGAGGGGTTCGGGTTCGACGGCTCGTCCATCCGCGGCTTCCAGGAGATCCAGGAGTCGGACATGCTGCTCATGCCCGACCCGAACACGGCCGTCATTGACCCCTTCCGCCAGCACGCCACGCTGAACATCAATTGCTTCGTACGCGATCCTGTGACCCTCGAGTCGTACTCGCGTGACCCGCGTTACGTGGCCCAGAAGGCGGAGGCGTATCTCGGGACCACCGGCCTGGCCGACACCGTCTACTTCGGGCCTGAGGCCGAGTTCTTCATCTTCAACGACGTGCGGTACTCCCAGGGCACCCGCTCCGCCTTCTACCAAGTCGACTCCATCGAGGGTCACTGGAACAGTGACGCCGATGAGGGCCCGAACCTCGGTTACAAGATCCGCCCCAAGGAGGGGTACTTCCCGGTACCGCCGGCCGACCACTTCCAGGATCTGCGTTCCGAGATGATCCTCACCATGGAGAAGCTCGGCATCGAGATCGAGGTCCAGCACCACGAGGTGGCCACCGCCGGTCAAGCCGAGATCGACATGCGCTTCGACACGCTGCTGACGATGGCCGACAAGCTCATGCTCTACAAGTACGTGGTGAAGAACGTGGCGCGCGCGGCGGGGTACACGGCGACGTTCATGCCCAAGCCCCTGTTCCAGGACAACGGCTCGGGCATGCACTGCCACCAGTCCCTTTGGAAGGGTGGCGAGCCTCTCTTCTACGGCGACGGCTACGGCGGCCTGTCCGACATGGGACGGTGGTACATCGGTGGCCTGCTCAAGCACGCCGCCGCCGTGCTGGCCTTCGCGGCGCCGACGACGAACTCGTACAAGCGCCTTGTCCCCGGCTACGAAGCGCCGGTGAACCTGGTGTACTCGCAGCGCAACCGTTCGGCGGCGTGCCGGATCCCGTTGTACTCGCAGAGCCCCAAGGCCAAGCGCATCGAGTTCCGGTGCCCAGACCCGTCGTGTAACCCGTACTTGGCCTTTTCGGCCATGCTCATGGCGGGCCTTGACGGTGTCCAGAACCGCATTGAGCCGCCGGACCCGGTGGACAAGGACCTCTATGACCTGCCGCCCGAGGCGCTGGCCAAGGTCCCCCAAGTGCCCGGTTCACTCGACGCCGCCTTGAACGCGTTGGAAGCCGACAACGACTTCTTGAAGGCCGGCGGCGTATTCACCGACGACCTCATCGAGACGTGGATCGACTACAAGCGGATCAACGAGGTTGACGCCATCCGGCTTCGGCCCCACCCGTGGGAGTTCATGCTTTACTACGACATCTAGAAGAGGCCAGCTAGACGGGGTTCCCGTTCTCGCTCGCGTCTAGAAACTTGAAAGGGCGGCCCGAAGGGGTCGCCCTTTTGCCTGCTGGTTTACCCAGCAAGCAGCCGCTCAAGTGCCTCGCGAGCGAGTTGCGAAACCGTCTTGCCTTCGCGAACCGCACGCGCTTCCGCCTTTGCTCGAAGCTCCGCTGGTGCTCGGAAGGAAACTCGCGGGGAGTGCAGCTTCGCGCCGGTCAATGACGGTCGGCCTCTGCCAATCCGCTCGAGCGTCTGCTCTGCGATAACGGCGGCTCGCTTCTCCGTGATTCGTCGGCCCTTGCTGTCTCGGATGACCTCCTTGTCGAGATCGACATCCGGACCGACCTTGTAAGCGCGCGCCATGTTCATCTCCGTCCTCTTCGATAGTGAGTTGGCATCACATGAATCACCAGAAGTACGTCGGGAAGCTTTATCGCAACGATCTCGAGTTCGACACCACGATCGTCTGGTCCGATCCAAAGGAGCCTCTCGTCAGCCTCCTCGTCCGCGGGAAGCGACGTAATCGTTCCGTTGGCAATGACATGCAACGCGTGTGCCTTTCCGATTCGGTGTTTGCGGGCCGACCGCGTGAACCGGACCTCCATCCCATAATTATGTCAGACATAAATGTGCGGGTCAAGGTCCCCACGCGTCCGGCCGTGTCTAGATTCGCGTCTAGAAACACCGCCAAATGCTGCCGTCGGGACCGCGGAGCACCGAGCTCGGAATCGTCTGACCAGTAGTTGTGCCGTCTTCTGCCACGTAGCCAGAAGGCCCAGAGCCCTCATGCTCTACTACGACATCTAAGGGGCCCCCGACAAAACCTGGTCAGCTTGGCGACAACTGAATCGCTCAAACGGACGGTCGACATCGTCGCAAAGGCTGCCAAACACGGGAGTCCGAGCGCCTAAGTTTCCGAACGAGCCGGTCATTTTTCGGAGTATTACCTGCGAACGGCGAAGATGATTGGCGCGCAAGCCGTTCACAACACCTACTATCGGGCCGTGTCCAGGAGTGCACGGAAAACGGCACCGTTGACACCTCCATGACACGGTGCGGGCGCCTCGGGCGGAGGAAGCTCCGCTGTTGCGCGGTCGCCTTTTTGGCATTGTTTGCGTTGATCGCTACGCAGCTGGCCATGTCCGCTCCTGCCGGAGCCTCGCCGTTCAAGGCGTCGGCATCGTACGGGGCGTGCCCCCCCAACTGCGGCCGCGTGGCCGCCGGCAGCCCCTTGCTGGTCCCCTTCATGACCAACGCCGGCCCAGGTTGGGAGCCCTTTCCCGACACCGCGGTCGAGGCGTATACCCGCCAGCTGCAGCAGTACCTCGATCACGTGGGCGAGGGAACCACCGTTAACGTCGCCGTGGAAAAGTGGCAAGGGGCCATAGGCGGATTCCAAGCGCTCATCATCCTGATCTCATCGCCGTCGTTGCAGGAAGTCCACCTCCGGAGCCCGGTGCAGGATGCTCGCGATCTGTGCTCGTTATCGTTCCGCGGGTATCCATCCGGCGCACTGCAGTCGTTGACCGAGATACCGAAAGCGGTGTCCGGGCAGTGCATCTTTCCGAGGGCGGACTCGGCGATAGGTACCCCGGCCAGCGCCACTGTGGTCGCCTTTACCCGGGGCGATTTAGCCGCGTTGATCGAGATCACGGCGCCCACCTTGAAGCCCATCCCAGAGGGCACAGCGACCAGCGTGGCCTACGCTCAGTACGAGAATCTTCCGGCGGCCGGGGTGCCCGTCTCTTCGAACAAGTTCGATCCCTCGCTCGTCCTCGTCTGGCTCGCCATCTTGGCTGCCGCCATCTTCGGTGTCGTCCGCAGCGCCCGCCGGAAAGGGAACTGGCGCGCGCCACTACAAGAAGCGGCGAAAGCGTTCGGACGCCGCAAGCTCGCCCTCGGCGTGTCACTGATGGCAGTGGTCGGCGCAATGGCCTTCGCCATGACCGATTCTTCCGTTCTGCACGGTGGCGTTGGCTGGTACAACGTGTACTTCGGCGACTTCTGGGAGACCTGGGTGACGTCGGCCAACATCACCTTCGCCGGGGGATTTGGGCACATTTACGTCCTCGATCGGGCTCTCGAGACCGCTCCAGCCATAGAGATGTTCGTGGCACCGTTCGCCCGGCTCGGATTGCACCTGTCGTTCCCGCTTCAAACTCTTGTCCTCTACCCGACGGCGTTCCTCATTGCCGGTCCTCTGTATCTGAGCGCCATGGCACTTCCGATCTGCGCCGGCGACCGCTTGCTGTCGCTAATGGGGGTAACCGACCTGCGGCGGCGAATGGTGGTGCTCGGGACCATGGCGGCCACCTTGCCGACTCCCGCCTTAAACGGCCACCCCGAGGACCTGGTGGCGTTGGGCGCCATGCTCTACGGGCTAGTTGCCGCCTTGGAGGGACGTCACCGCGCCGCCGGCTGGTGGCTCGGAACCGCCTTGGGCTTCCAGTTCCTCGCTTTCTTTGCCGTGCCCGTTTCCTTGGTGCTGCTCAAACGCCGTAAGTGGCTGGGGGCGGTCGTCCCGATGATTCTTGTTCCCTTGGGTGTCCTGCTCGTCCCCTTGGTCAGCGCCCCGACGTCGACGATGGACCAACTTCTCCACCAAAAAGTATTCGACACCATGGGTAACATCACGCCGATCTGGCATCTGGACCCCGGGGTGGGAGCGTTCGTGCGCCTTCTCATCGCCCTGGCTGCGATCCCGGCGGCAGTCGTCGTGGCCCATGCCCTTCCCAAAGACCGCCGCCGGACAGCGGCGAACCTCGTCGTTTGGACCGTCGCCGTGCTCTTCGCCCTCCGGGCGTTCGAGCCTGAACTGACTAACTATTTTCTGGCTCCCGCCTTGGCGCTATCTGCCCTCAGTGCCTCGCGAGCACCTTGGTGGCGACTTCTCTCCGCGTGCCTTGCTTCCCTGTGGCTCACCTGGTGGCTGCACGACCCCATAGGGGGCCGATGGTCTGAGTGGCTATTGCTGTTGGCCCAGCTGTGTCTACTTCTCTGGTTGGCCTGGCCCAAAAATCTCCGCTCGGAGGATCAAAGCGTCCAAACCGCAGCCACCAAGAGGCCAGCTCCGGCGCCCGCAACAGTCCGCCGGTCGCAAGCGCGCACCGGCCTCAGTGTGAGCTGATGGACAATGGTTCGACTCGCGGGCGTGCGTCACTGTGATTCAGGCGCTCGACGAGGACAGGCTCTGCACCACGAGAGTCGTCATGATTTCCCGCGCTCAGTGACCGGGGTGGCCTGGCGGCGGGCCACAGCACTACCTGGCTGTTCACGTGGGGGTGGCATGACCACGCTGATCGTCAAGTATCACGCGCACCACGCCATCAGAACGACGATGCGAACGACTCCCAAGTGCTGGTGTTCGCCTGGCCTCGCCAGGAGCCTTATGCGTCCAGAGGCCGCCCAGTGACCGAGAACACTCAGGTGATTGTTTTGGGCCGATCGGCCACGAGGCCAGGGAGCGCAGTGCGGCGTTACTCGGATGGTCAGGAGAAGCCGTACCATTAAGAGCCCATGGGGGGAGTGAAGGCGTCTGGCCTAGGGCGGTTGATACCACGCAGGTCATCGCTTCCGTTCGCGGCATCGGCTTCAAGAACTCCCAACACGCGGAGACGGATCAAAGGATCGACCCCGGCTGTCCGGGCAAAGATCAAGTTTGCTAGCCCCATGGTTGCCGCGGCCATCGTGCCCGGAGTCGTCGCCCTTGGGGTCTGTATTTACCAACTTTCGCTTCCCAACGTGCTATTTGGGTTTCACTACTCGACGGGCAACGGATATGACGACGGCGTGTACCTTGGCGCGGCGCTTCGTCTTGTGAATGGTGTGCTTCCGTACCGGGACTTTCTGCTGCTGCACCCTCCCGGTGTCCCTTTGCTCATGACCCCAATTGCTGTCCTCGGCCACCTCTTTGGTACACGGGACGCAATGGCACTCGCTCGAATTGTGACCGCTCTTGTAGCCGCGGTGAATGCAGTTTTGGCGGCCGTTGCGGTTCGCCGTTGGGGCATCGGAGCCATGGTGATCGCAGGGACAACGCTGGCGTGCTACCCGTTGGCTGTTGCAGCTGATCACACTCTTCTGCTCGAACCGTATCTCGTGTGCTTCTGCCTCATCGGCATAATCGCCATGTTCACCGGTGGTGAGATTGCCTCCTCTCATCGTTTGGTTGTCGCCGGAATCGCCTTTGGTTTTGCCGGTGCGATCAAAGTCTGGGCGATCGTTCCCATCCTCGTGGCCTTCGCCGTCTGCCTGCCTCGATGGAAGGCCCTTCGGGCACTTGCTCTAGGCACGTTTTGCGGATTCGTGCTGCCCTGTTTGCCGTTCGCCGTTATGGCCCCACACGCCTTTTTCCACGACGTTTTCGCCGTGCAGTTGGCTCAGGCGGCTCCCGGAACGGCAGGAGCCCCAAACAGCCTGCGCCTAGTGCAGTTCACGGGCTTCTGGGGGATCTCGTTTCTCCACTCAAAGACAGCCTTGGCCCTCTGCGTCTCCGTGGCTCTCGTGATCTTTGTGGCCCTTGTCTATGGATGGGCACCCCGTTCGAATACCCGAGCAGACTGGTTTCTGTTGGGCTCCGCGAGCGGCGCTACGACGGTGATGTTCCTTCCACATGACTTCTTCGATCATTACGCGTACTTCCCTGCTGCCTTTGTAGCCATGCTGGTCGGAAGTTGCTTCTCTCGAGCCGTCAGGGCGTGTGGAACCCGGGACCCACGATTCATTGGCCGCCTGGGTGCCCTTGTTATCCCATTGGTCGTCTCATTTCTAGCGATGGCAGTGCTCGTCCCTGAGCAACTCAGTTTTGCCCGGAGCTATCTTTCGAGTCCGATAAATCCCGGTCCCACTGTGAGTGAATTCATACCGCCCGGTGCATGCGTCGTTTCTAACGTGGTGAGCGTTTCGATCATTGGGAATCGCTTCGACCCTGCGGGGAAGGGCTGCCCGGCAGTCGTAGACCCGTTCGGCGTAGAGGTAGCGACTCTCCCGACTCATCGTCCACGAAATCCTGCGTCGTACCTTGAGCCTTTCGTGGCCATGTGGGGGCAATGGCTGAACCAAGCGGACGATGTCGTGTTGATATCGGGAGGAGACAGCTCCATCCCGTGGACACCGGAGTTGGCGGCGTGGTTCAATCGCAACTTTCGATTGCTGCATTCCCTGTCTAATACGTTCGTTTACGAACACATCGGCCATGCACCTCCACCGAGCGGGTGATCGCCCGAGAATGCCGATTCTGCGCGCCCTGGCAAGGCGAGCCCGACCCCTGGCACCCCAGGCGTAATCACACCCGCTTGAGCGCGGCGTCAAGAAATGTTCCTTTTCGCATCGCACCCAACGCAACTCGCGCAGTATTCGTTTGTGCTGAGCGAGTGCGCGCGGTCAGTAGTTGGCAGGCCCGTCCCGTCGGGCAGACTCGCCACTTGTGAAGGGAGCGCCACCCCGCCTGCCTCCGGGTGCCCGCTCGCGGCCTTAATCGAGTGGGCTGGCCGTGCCAGGCCACTAGAACTCTGATTGGGTGCACTTGGCTATGACGTTGCCAGTAGAGAGAGAGTCTCTGAAGGCAGATCTCCCGCCGTGGACACGCGATTCGGCAGATCATGCCCATGAGGGTGGCGATATCAGACTCTGACGGGCGCAGGTGACTATGAGCAGTCCGATGGCGTGGAATAGGAGGTCCACGCTCGACGAGCCCGCCGGCCCGAACGCAAGGGCGAGGGACATTGGGATCGGTGCCTCCGGTTCTACGCAGAAACCTTGGCGCGAAAGTGCAGGTCAGAGGAGTGGAAAGTCGGACCCAATGGCGTGGGAAGCGTCAGCGTCCGTGCCAGGTGTTGTGCCTGGTAGAGAGGTTTCGTCGGCGACCCTCGGGGTCGTACTTTTTGTCTGTGTCCGCGCACCGACGCCGCCTTCAACAACGTTGCACATCCGTCCCACCAATGCTGAATCGGCTACGTTGTCGACTTTGTGAGCCGCCGCATAACGCGGGATGCTTCCGCATCCCAGCGCGCGACGCCGCTGCGTCAGAAAACCGGGACTGGTTCCTTTCGCCCTGACATCGAAGGCCTCAGAGGAATCGCCATACTTGCCGGCGTTCTTTACCACTCCCGTCTTTCAGTACACGGCGGATATGTCGGTGTGGACGTCTTCTTCGTTATATCCGGCTTCCTGATCACCAAATACCTCTACAGCGAGTTCTTGGAATCCGGGAGCATCTCCCTGGCCCGTTTCTATGCCCGGAGGGTGCGCCGCATCCTGCCGGTGGCCACAGTTGTCATCGTTGTGACGTTGCTCGTCACGTGGATCCTCGCTTCACCCCTCGATATTCACTCAACCGGACTTGGGGCCCTCACTGCCGCGCTCTTCTGCATCAACTACCGGTTTGCCGAGAACGGAACCAATTATTTTTCCAACACATCGTTCTCCCCATTCCAGCAATTCTGGTCGCTCGCCATCGAAGAACAGTTCTACGCCCTGTGGCCACTTTTGATTCTTGGGGTCACGTGGTCGACCCGGCGTGTGCTTTCAAGTCGACGCGCCATGTCGATATTTCTGGGCGTCATCATCGCCATTTCCCTCTTCTTCTCGGTAGCGCAGACTCCCGGTTCCCCATCGTGGGCGTATTTCGGTCTCCAAACTCGGGGTTGGGAATTGGCGCTGGGCGCCTTGGTGGCGTTCAACGCGGATTGGCTCACTCGGACGTTGCGTCCGATAGCCGCCCCACTCTCGTGGCTCGGTCTCGGGGCGATCGTCGCCACTGCGATGCTGTACCAACCCACCACGTCGTATCCCGGCTATGCCGCGCTGGTCCCCGTTATCGGAGCTGCGTCTGTGGTGGCAGCGGGCGGCGCCAGCCCACGTCGTGGGGCGGAAACCTTGCTGGGGCTCCGACCGCTTCAGTACGTCGGGCGGGTCTCCTACTCGTGGTATTTGTGGCACTGGCCCGTCCTGGTCTTCCTGCCATATGTCCTCGGTCACCGAGCTTCGACCGGGCTGGTCGTACTCGCCCTCGTCATTTCGTTTGCGATCGCCTCGTTGAGTTGTGAGATCGTGGAACGGCCCTTCCGCCAGAACAAGAATCTCGTCACGTACCCGCGTCGAGCCCTTCTTCTCGGCGTAACTCTTGTGGCCATCTCGTTGGTTACTACTTTCGTAGTAACGCGGTTGGACGTCGTGCCGACGGGGTCCGGACCGCCCGCGACGATAAGTCACTCATCAAACCCCGACGTGGCGGCGGCGACCCACCTTGAAGTGCTGCCGTCGAACCTCTCACCTCCGCTCAGCGGCGTTGGAGAAGATTTCCCACAACCGCTGGTCTGTCTGGGCCTCATCACGCAGAGCTCGGTACCGCCTCAGTCCCTCTGTACACAGGGAGATACGACCGTCCAACGCACCGTCGTACTTTTCGGCGACTCACACGCGGCGATGTGGGCGGCGCCGCTTGAGGCCATTGCCGCCCAGCGCGGCTGGAGACTGGTGATCTACGTCAAGGAGAAGTGCTCTGCCGAGGATGTCACCAATCCGAGCGTGCTCGATGAGCCGGTTACCCATTGTGCCCAGTGGCGTGACGCCGTATTCGCACGTTTGGCGGTCCTCCGTCCCGCCATCGTGATCATGTCGTCCTCGGTTTTGGACTCGGGTTCTTTAGAACCGACATTGTTCGCGGCGGACATGACCAAAACGATCGGAACGTTGAAGGCTGATGGTTCCAAATCCGTCTATATCGAAGACATCCCGGCCCCAGGGTTCAACGTCCCCGATTGTCTCGGCGCCAACCCCGACAACGTTCAGGAGTGCAGCTATCGACTGACTCAGGGGCTCGTAGATCCGGCCACTCGCATTGCCGTCAATCAAGCTGCAGCAAGAGACGGAGCGCTCCTTATAGACCCGATACCTTGGTTGTGCACCGCCAAGGTCTGTCCGCCGATCATCGGGAACACCATCGCTTACCTTGACACAAACCATGTCACGAAGACGTTCACCATTGGCGTTACCTCTGAGCTCTCGAGCGCCCTGTTACCAGTAATGCCGGCCCGCGGATAAGGCAGGCAGGCGACGCTGGCAGTGAACGGTGGGAGTCTGGCCATCTCGGTGATCGGCGTGGCCTTTTGGGTGGTGTCGTGCAAAGGTCAGGCGTGGGTAGCGACGACCGGTCCCGCGTCTGGGAACGGATTGCGCGTATCTGAGGTGTCGATGTACAGCTCGACCTCATTCCCATCAGGATCGTGGACGTGCATGCTCTTGGCAAGGTCCGGTCGGCTGCGTACAGAACCGTCGTGGTGGCTGCTGCCAAGCGAGAAGAACGTCATGCGCACCGGATCCGAGATCCGCGCCACAACTGGGATATCCAGGACCCCTGAATAAAAGTCCTCCGAGCGTTGAACACTGCGGACCTTCACGACGACGTGCCCGAGTGACTGGACTTTCACCGTTGGTTCAGCGAGCTCTAGCCAATACAGCGTCGGCATCGTTAGCACTGAGCGGTGGACCCATGGGCCGGAGATCGTGGGCGCCGGCGACCCGGGCCAGCTCCTCCAGGGACGGAAAGACCGGCTGGGTAGGGACGATCTGGGCATCGGCGGGAATCCCAACCTCTCGGATCAAGTCCCGGAAGCTGGCATTCTCGTGCACCAGCAGAATCTTCGCCTCTTGCTCCCCGATGACGAGGAACGTGTGCGGCACGCCTCGAGGCATCGACACCCAGTGGCCCGCTCCAACCACGAGCTCTTCGTCGCCACAGCGCACGACCATTTGGCCTTCGAGGATGAACCAGGTGTCATCGAGGTCGTCGTGGACGTGCAACGGAGGCGCCGCACCGACCGGCAGGGTCATCTCGAGCACGACCGTGCTCATCTCGGGTGCACAGCGGTGCTCGACGACCAGGGTGTCGAGGAACCACCACATCAGCCCTTGTGTGTTCTCGGGGGAGTCGACAACTGCCGTGCTCACTGCGCCACCTCCTGGCTAGGAACCCCCGTCGGATCAGATGGTCAGGAGTCCTTACGATCTAGGCTTATGGTACGGTAACCTTACGAATATGTCAAGCGCCTCCACCGACCTTCGCCCCGACCGCGAGCCCAGCCCTTACGTCGGGGCATTATTCGGCACCGTCTGGCAGTGGGTCCGTGATCAGATCTATGCGGGCGTCGTTGCCGCAGGATTCGACGACCTCAATGCCGCCCATGTCGGGCTCTGGCGCTATCCAGGCCTCGACGGACTGCGTCCAAGCCAGCTTGCGGACCGCAGGGGCATCACGAAGCAGTCGGTCAACGACTTGCTCGGGCACCTCGAAGTTCACGGGTACCTATGGCGCGTGCCCGATCCGGCTGACGGAAGGGCTCGCGTGATTCAACTCACTCCCAAGGGATGGCGACTCCAGAAGACCATCTATGCCGAGGCTGGTGCGGCCCAACTGCGGATCGAAGAGATCCTGGGTCCGCGACGATTCGCCCACCTGCACAGCTCTCTCGCAATGCTGGCCGATCAACTCGCTCTTTCTCTGGCCGTTCCCTGATGCTTGCAGATGTGTCCATCTGATGACGACTTGAGTGCGTTGCGACGGCCAACGGCCACCGTCGCACTTGCAGCGCGAAAGGGATCTCGTCGTAGTACCGGATGAGCATGGGCTCGGTGAGCATCTCGTCAAAAGTCGCCGTGAAGCCGTTCTCGGTTCGCCAGGCAAGGTAGTCGTCGTTGTTGAGAGTGCTGTCTTGTTCGCTGTCTCAGGCGGGTGCGTTCCGGATGACAATCAAGCTGGCGATCTTCCCTTCGTTAAGCGTGAAGTAGTTGGTGAGGATCAGCTCGTCGGGAAGGTTCGTCTTGTCATAGTCACCGTCGTAGCGTCCGCGAACAACGATCTGGCCGTGATGGTCGATTACCTCGGTGATTTCGATAGTGACGTGGTCGCCGACCATGTCCCCGGCCACCCAGCCCGCAATGGCTTCGGTCCCCCAGAACTCTCGACGTGCATCGTTGACGAGGGCCTCAGGGGCGAAGGTAGCGACGATCGCACCCTCGTCGAATGCGTTGACTGCCGCTATGTGCTCGGCCACCACACGAGGCAATTGGTTCAAGTCCATTGTGACTCCTCTCCGTTTGGTCCGCGGCCACCATTTGGCCGTAATGAGCACAATGGGCGGTCCCGCTGGGGGAGGGTCAAGACCCAATCCAGCGCTTGACACTCCTGTACGGGGAGGGTGGAGACTGAGGAGGTGAGAGCAGGCTTAACGGTGGGTGAGTTCTCCCGAATGACTCACCTGAGTGTGAAGACGCTTCGCCACTACCACCAGGTGGGCCTGCTCGAGCCCGCCGAGGTGAACCCCGATACGGGCTACCGCTACTACGTCTCGGATCAGATCGCTACGGCTCAGGTAATCCGTCGCTTGCGGGATTTGGAGATGCCGGTGACGGAAGTAAAGGAGGTTCTTTCGACGTCGGAAACTTCTGTCCGAAATGTCCTCATCGCCGCCCACCTGGACCGCCTCGAGGATGAACTGTCGAAGACACAGCGGGCGGTGGAGTCATTGCGCAACCTGCTGGAGCATTCCGGCGAGGAGCCCGCCGTCGAGCACCGCACGGTGCCTGCCGTGCCAGCCATCGGGATACAGCAAGTGGTTGATCGGGAGGACGTGTTGTCGTGGTGGTACGGAGCGCTCGGCGAACTTCACGCTTCCGTGCATGCCCAAGGCCTCCACGCCACTGGTCCGAGCGGTGGCCTGTACGAGAGCGAATTGTTCCAACATGGTCGAGGCGAGGCCACCGTGTTCATTCCCTTAGACGGCGTCGTGCGTCCGATCGGCCGCGTGGTCCCCTTTGTCGTCCCCGCAGCTGAACTAGCTGTGCTCACTCACCAAGGCTCCCTAGCCGACGTCGACATCACCTATGGCGAACTCGGAGCGTACGCGGCGTCGCACGAAATAAGCATCGACGGGCCACTTCGTGAGTATTACCTCGTTGATGCCAACGAGACGTCAAATCCCGAGGAGTGGGAGACGGAGATCGGATGGCCGATCTTCCGCTCCGATGGCGTGCCCTGATGCCTGGGTGCCAGGTGGGGCTAGAGGTCTGACCGCATCGGATGGTTCAGCCTGAGCTGGAGTTCTTCTCAGATGGCGCCAGCGCGGGCATGAAAAACGTAAACATGCGGTCGGCGTCAATGCGCGCATAAACGTTGGCGTCGAGAAATTCTTCCCAGTCGGGGCCGTATCGGGGCGAGTATTCGTCCAGGAGGACCTGGCGCAGCTCGGCATTCTCTTCGGCTTGCATGTCGAGCAAAGTCGCTCGCCCGTGAACGGTTACGGCGAAATCCTCGCCAGGGAGGTATGTCGCACTGACATGAGGTCGTTGCATGATGTGTCGAATGCGTACGGACTGCGGTGAGGATCCAAAGTGGAACGATCCCCGGTAGAAATGGCCGTCAACCGGTCCGACCAGGGGGCGACCATCTGAGGTCACGGTGGCGAGCGCCAGGAGACGCATGCCGGTCAGTCGAGCGATGACTTGCGCGGACGTCAATCGCCGTTCGACCGTGATCACTTCCCGAAGGTGCCGACCCGCCCCGGCATTACTTCGGTTCAAGAGGTCCTGCAGCGCTCTCATGTCCGCTTCAGTCTCGTTCATGCCTCCTCCCACTGAACCTGGGCCGAAGCCCACAAGCAATTTGCGGCGCCCATATCGCCGTGTGGGCAGATTGCTCTCAAGGTATTGGCCTTGCTGGTTGGCCCGATGACCATCGACGCTTGAGGGCGGGGACGACAGCGGTTCCGAGCGATCGGATTTGCTCGCGTACTGTTTCGGGCGACATCCCGGGCAGATGGACTCGTAGGTTCAGGGCATCGACATTGGTCTGTTCCACGATGTTGTTGAGGCGGGTTACGACGTCGTCGGGGTTGCGGTAAGCAACGGTCTCGTCATCATCGAACAAGGCCGCCGCGTTTGAAAAGCCGTTGTAGATCGTCCGCTGCCGATTCACGAGGTCAGTCTGCGCAGTACCCAGAAAGACCCGACGGATGAGCACTTTTGCGCCTGTTCCGTGCGCGTCGTCATATGCCTCGCTCAGGAGTTTCAAGCGAGGCACCCCCGACATGCCTTCCATCAAGATGCCCGCTCCGCAGCGGGCCGCCCGCCTGGCCGCCGCGGGCGACACCGCCGCGCTGAGGACGGGAACCGGATGCTCGCGACAGGCGCGCAGCGCGCCGTCGCCCTCCAACTGCCGCAGGTCTTCGCCGCGCAGCAGGGCCACCAGACGCGGGAGCTCCGACTTGAACAGAGCAATGGCTTCGGTCGGATCCAGTCCCGCAACTTCGAAGTCGAGCGGCAGAGCGCCGGCGGCCACCCCGAGACCGATTCGACCAGGATGGCGAGCGTTGAGCCACGCGACCTCCTCGGCAACGAGAGCGGTGGCGCGAAGGGGAAGGAGCAAGGGGGAGGCCGCGGCCCAACCCGAAGTGTTTTCCTCCAAAACAAAAGTCGCCATCTGGAGAGGTTGCGCCAGATAGCCCGCAAAACCTCCGTGGTGCTCGCTCGTCATGACCCCATCGAAACCCAGGTCGAGCGCAAGCTTCGCCTGCGCACAGAGCTCTCTCACCATGTCCTTCGGATCAAGGTCGTTGTGCGGATAAAGGCGGATTGAGACTGAGCCCGGGCCAAAAGGAACCACCGATTCGGTCACCGCAATCTCGCCGATCCCCGCATGGGGGTGACGAGTGAGTCTCCTTCGATGGTGGGCACGAAAGAATCCTAGGGGTTGTCACATTTCATGATTCATCATCGCCGTCATAGGGTCGTGGCTGACATCAGGAACAGAGGCAATGGAACACAACGACGCAAGGTCCGACGTGGCGAGGATCGATCCCGAAGCTGTGCGCGGCACTTTCGACCTGCAGGTCCGGCGCGGCCTCGACGACGACAGCACCGGAGTCGTGGTCGAGGCAAGCCCTCAATTCGTCCGATGGACCGCTACCAACGGCGGCTGGTCTGAGGTCGCCTGGTCCCACCTGGACCCGACGTGCGCCGAAGACGTCATCACGGCGCAGATCCGTCACTTCGCCGAGCGCGACCAGAGCTTCGCATGGAGGCTCTACGACTACGACCAGCCGCCTGACCTCGGAGATCGCCTGTTGAACGCCGGATTCAGCGTGGCCGGGCACTCCACCCTGGTCGTTGCTGACGTCCAAAGCGTTTCGACCACGGTCGAACTCCCTGATCGTGTTCGCCTCGTCCCCGTAGATGACGAAGCAGGAGTCAATCGTCTGATCGAGGTCCACGAGAAGGTATTTGGGACCGACCATTCCCATCTTCGCCGATCGATCATGACCCAGCTTGAGCATTCACCGTTGGTGGCTGCGTTGGTGGTGGCCATGGTCGACGACCTCGCCGTGAGCTCCGCCCGCGTCGAGTTCCTCCCGGCTCGGATCTTTGCCAGCTTGTGGGGCGGCGGGACCCTTTCCGACTGGCGCGGTCGAGGCCTCTACCGCGCCCTCGTCGCCTACCGCGCTCAGCTAGCCAAGGAGCGGGGATACAAGTACGTCTATGCCACCTCATCGTCGGAGAGCCGCCCCATCCTCGAGCGGCTCGGGTTCGTCGCAGTCTCCGCCATCACCACCTACTCCTGGACGCCCGAGGGCCATCCAAGGCCAACCGCTGGCTGATCAGACCCGCCCCCGGTAGTCAGGAGACGCGTCAGGCATTGGGCCGAAACCGGCTGATCAATACTGAGGAAGGTCCGAGGGGCGGGACTATCGTTTTTCACATGACCTCGTTGATCGAGACCGTCATCGAACGCTGGCATGCCTTCCTGCGAGGGGATGGGCCGGGAGCTCTCGATGAACTTCTAGATGACGCCGTCGTTTTCTATTCGCCCATCGTCTACACGCCCCAGCAGGGCAAGGCGATCACCTCGCTCTACCTCCAGGCGGCAGCCGCGACTTTTCCCGGGAAATCGTCAGTTCCCCGCTCGTCGGGCAACGTGACCGGGAGCTTTCGCTACACCAAGCAGGTTTTCTCGGCCGACACGGCCATTCTGGAGTTCGAAACCGAGATGGAGGGCAAGTACGTCAACGGTGTCGACATCATTCGTTGCAACAACGATGGTCGCATCGTCGAGTTCCGAGTGATGATCCGTCCTCTGCAGGCGGTCAATCTTGTCCACCAACAGATGGCCGCCATGCTCGAAGAAATGAAGCCACCGGCTGAGGCCTGATGCTCGACCCCGACGGGCCCGGGGGACGCCAAGGCTTCTCTATGGCCGTGCGCGGTGGAGCTGGGCGGTCATTTGAATGTGTCCAACATGTTCGCACGCATGGCCATAGTTCCGAACCAGCCAGGTAAGTCCCGACTGTTGGGCATCTGAGGGCAGGGTGGGGAGTGAAAGCATCGCCTGGAGACGGCTTGCGTGGATCAGCGGTTCCACGTCGGCGACTAAGACGTCGGCCGCATCCAACATGGCCATTACTCCTGCCATGTCCGCTGTCACCGACGAAAACTCGGCGTCACGGTCTCGCCCACAGGGGAGCTCGGCCACGCAGCGGAGCGTCTCGGCCTCGGAGCCGACAAGGTGACTCACGATGACGGCGATGGTGTTCGCCCCCGTAACGGGTATCCAGTTGAGCCCTTCGGTGTCGAGGTCGAAGAGCTCGGCTCGGACCTGGTTATGAAGGTGTCGGAATAGACGCAGCAAGGTGGCGATCACGTCGGTGGGGCGAAAGGTGCAGCCGGCACTGTCATGGCTCATTTTGGCTCCCGGGGACGAAGCCCGCTTCCCCTAACGCCGTCGCCCTCGTTCGGGGCCCGGATCTCCCGGGAATGGCCGGCGACGCCTGTTCGGGGGCATGGGCCCAGGCCGTCCGTGGACGTGGCCCCCGCCATGTTCGGCGTCGTGGACCTCAATGAGCATCTGCCGCCAGGCCGCCTTGGCCTGCTTCATGGCCGCCATGACCTGTTTGCGTGCTTCGTTGGCAGACTGGGCCGCCACCCGTATGTTTTCGCGCCCATTGTGTCCTTGCACGGCGAGGCTGAAGGACCACAGTCCTGTATCGATCAGTCGTGCCGCTCTTTTGACTTCGGCAATCACCAGGTCCTTCATCTCGAGCAACGAGTGCGAGCCATCGGCGTACTTGTGCATGGCGGTGTGGTGCACGCGCCACAGACCCATGATGGCATTGGCGGCTACGAGAGGTTCAGGTTCCTCAGGGTCTATCCCGGCGCGTTCGGCCAGAGCAGCGGCAGCAACGTCGATGAGTCGGTCCATCATCTCGTGTTGGGCGGCACGTAAGGACGGAGTTCCCTCAATCATGTTCCAGAAACGGCGAAAAAGGCTGAGATCAGCCGACGGATTGGACCCATCGTTCCAATGCGCAAGCATCCTCGTCATGTCTTCGTTGATCGAGTGGACCGCAGCATCGACAGGAGACATTCCCGCCGCCTCAGGTCCGAGCGCCCAGCGAATGTCCGCTGCGATCGACTCTTCCCGGTCGAGTACCAAGGATTCCTTAGTGGGGAAGTAGTTGTAGATCGTCTTTTCCGACACCTCGCAGGCGGCCGCAATCTCAGAGATCCGCACCTCGTCGAACCCTCGCTCGAGAAACATCTCGGTGGCGGTATCGGAGATGAGCTGACGCGTCAGTCGCTTCTTGCGTTGTCGCAAGCCTTCATACGGGGCCGCAAGTGCGTCTGTCACCGCACTCAAGCGTAGCGCGGAACGTTGTCAGAGTTTCTAGTTGCAGAATCTTTGCAGTCACTGTATATTTACCTCAACAGAAGGGAGGGAACCCCATGGATTCACAGCTCGCAGTCGAAACACACCAGCTCAGCAAGCATTTTGGTGACCTGGTCGCCGTAGATTCCGTGGATCTCAGCGTCGAAACCGGCAGCGTGGTCTCGTTGCTCGGCCCCAATGGTGCCGGCAAGACCACCATCGTCCGCATGATCGCCACCCTCAGCGCGCCCACGAGTGGATCGGCATCAGTGTGTGGTTTCGACGTGGTGACTGAAGCAGACAGTGTCCGAAGCGTCTTGTCTTTGACGGGACAGTTCGCCGCCCTCGAGGACAACCTGACCGCTCGCGAGAACCTGCTTCTTATGGCTCGCCTGCGCGGCTACGGGTCGGCCGCGGCCGCACGCATTGTCGATCGGCTGATCGAGCGGTTCGACATCGGCGAGTTCCGGGACAAACTGATCAAGTCGGTGTCGGGCGGCCAGCGCCGCCGGACTGACCTGGCGGCCAGCTTGGTCGTTCCTCCCAAGCTCCTCGTCCTTGACGAACCGACGACAGGCCTCGATCCTCGCAGCCGCCAGGTCGTGTGGTCGACGGTGCGCGATCTGATCGACGAAGGGGTGACGGTCCTCCTCACCACGCAGTACCTCGAGGAAGCCGACGCGCTGGCTGACCAGATCATGCTCATTGACCACGGCCGCGCCGTGGCGACGGGAACCCCGACGGACTTGAAGGCGCTCATCGGAGATCAGCGGGTCGATGTCGTGGCGGTAGATGCCCGTTCGCTCGAGGCACTGACCGTCGCCCTCGGGTCCCGGTTCGATCTCTCGATTTCTCGAGAGAAGCGGACCATTTCGATCCCGGCCCCCAACGAGGTCGGGGATCTCACGGCCGTGGCGGACGCCGTCAAAGCAAGTGGAGTGGCCGTCGACGAGATAGCCCTTCGTCGTCCCACTCTTGACGACGCATTCCTTGCCCTCACCGGTGAGGGGATCACAGCCGACACAGGAAACGAAGCACCAGAACTGGCGGAGGCACACTCATGAGCGTCGTTACGGCAGTTGCCGGCCCCAGAACTCGGTATCTGGCTGAGTCCGAGCCATTGCCGGCACGGCCGCCGCGAGTTTCCCGTTATCTGCGTGAGACGTTTCTGCTCGTGGCCCGCGGTTTGCGAATGATCACGAGGGTTCCCGAGCGTCTGAGCGATGTCACCATCCAGCCCATCATGTTCACGTTGCTTTTTCTCTATGTGTTCGGCTCGGCCATCCGCGTTCCGGGAATCAGCTACCAGAACTACCTGCTTCCGGGTCTTCTCGGCCAGAGCCTGGCGTTCGGCGTCATCGGGGCCGGGTCGGCGACGGCCACGGATTTCTCTACCGGGGTTGTCGATCGTTTCCGCTCTCTCCCCGTGACCCGATTGTCCGTGATCTCCGCTCAGGTGATCGGGCAGATCATCGAACAGATCCTCGGCATCGTGATCGTGTCAGCTCTCGGCATCGCGCTCGGCTGGCGGCCGCATCTATCGGTGGGAACGGGTCTCGAGATGGCGGTGCTGATCCTGCTTGGTCTCTTTGCGTTCACGTGGTTCGGAGTCCTGCTCGGCATGCTGGTGAGAAGCTCGGACGCCGTGCAGGGGATCGGTTTCGCCATCATGCTTCCGCTCTCGTTCCTTGGCGGGACATTCGTCCCCATCTCAGGGATGAAGTTGGTGCCTCGCGTGATCGGTCAGTGGGAGCCCATCTCGACATTGGTAGCCGCACTCCGACACGTCAGCCAAGGGACGAGTTCGACGGGGTCATGGCCCCTTGAACACCCGGTTGTCGCCATGGTCGGTTGGTGTGTCGTGATCATCGGGATTTGTATGCCCATTGCCCTGCGCCGTTTCAGGACCGTCAACGCCTGACGAGTGGGAGCGTCCGAGGTCAGCGGTCAAAAACGCTGACGACTTCAACGTGAAACGTGTGCGGGAAGAGATCAACACAAGTCACCGCGCTGAGCGAGTAGCCGCGCTCTTGGAGCAAGGCCGCATCTCTCCCGAGGCTGGTCGCATCGCAGCTCACCAAGACCAAGCGTCGCGCCCCTGACGCGGCGACGACGCCGGCTCCCCTCGCCCCGAGACCGAGGCGACTGGGGTCGGCGACGACAAGATCAGCAC
The DNA here is from genome assembly GCA_963714125.1 of uncultured Acidimicrobiaceae bacterium. Taxonomy (GTDB): domain Bacteria; phylum Actinomycetota; class Acidimicrobiia; order Acidimicrobiales; family UBA8190; genus CAWCAW01. The sequence continues at coordinate 817,418 of OY970234.1, forward strand.
GGCGTGGCGTCCAGGTGTCGACATCTGCGCAGACGATCTTTACCGACATGCCGTCGAGGTTGGCCTCGGCATCTCGGACCGATACACGCGAGCTTTCGATGGCGGTGACCGACCAGCCGCGTTCGGCCAGGACGCCTCCGAAGAGCCCCACTCCGCTGTACAAATCGATCGCCGTTGAGACCGTGCCGAGCTCATCGGCGCACTGGGCGACGAGCTGCGCCAGCGCATCGACGCCATCGGGGCGGGTCTGGAAGAACGAACGAGCCGAGATTCGCCAGAGTCGCCCCGCCGCTCGCTCGTGGAAATGGCCCGTCAACACATCGTCGGGCAGATCCGCGGCCAATCCGGACGGGATCGTTTGTACCAACCGCTCGCCGGTGCGAGCCCCGCATCGGAGCACGACCTCTACTGCCCCGGGATAGCGCCCTTCGATGAGGAGGGGCTCCAACAGCGGATGGGCGATCAGACACTGGGCAACGTGAACAATCTCGTGAGAGCGCGCTTGGAGGTACCCGGCCCGGCCGTCGGTGACGGCGGCTCGAATGGTGGTCCGAAATGCCCAAGGGGGGAGTTCCACGGATCCCGGAGCCGGGCACGACACGCCGGCCCGTTCGATGCCCTGCACCACGATGTCGTTCTTGAGCTGCCCTTGGGCGGCGGGGTCCACGTGCTGCCATGAACAGGCGCCACACCCGCGTGCCACCTCCGGACACGCAGGACTGATTCGATACGGTGACGGGTCGAGCACCTCTACGACTGAACCGGTGTCATAGCGTCGACGTTGTTCGGTAATCCTGACGCGCACCCGTTCGCCCGCCAGCGCGCCACGAACGAAGACGACCTTTCCCTCCGCATTGCGCGCCACCGCGGTTCCCGCCGCCGTCATATCCGTGGTGGTCAGCTCCCAAAGTGCCGACCCGTCGGGGGCGGTGAGGGGCCTATCCGGCCGCGGCATCATGCGATGATATCCAGCGGTGACGGCGGGCTCGTAACGGCACATCCGTCGCCTACATTCGTGGCCATGACCCGACGGGGCTGGGTGCTGTTCCTCGCTCTCGGTGTCATCTGGGGGATCCCCTACTTCCTGATCAAGATCGCCGTGCGCGAAGTGAGCCCCGCCTTGCTCGTCTTCATTAGAACCGGTGGCGCCGCGGTATTGCTGCTGCCTCTGGCCGCGGCCAGGGGAGAACTCAAGGCCGTCCTTCGCCATTGGAAGGCGTTGGCGGCTTTTGCCGGCGTCGAGATGGCCGTGCCGTGGTACCTGCTTTTCAACGCCGAGAAGCGATTACCGAGCTCCTTATCGGGACTGCTCATCGCCTCGGTGCCGGTCATCGGTGCCGTGCTCGCCCGGGTGACGGGTACCGATCACCTTGATCGCCGACGAGTTGCCGGCCTTGTCCTCGGGCTCGGCGGCGTCGCCGCCTTGGTTGGTCTCGACGTGTCAGGCGCCAACCTGGGCGCCGCGCTCTCTTTGCTGGTGGTGGCGTTCGGCTATGCGCTCGGACCGTGGATACTGGCGCGGTACCTATCGGATCTCCCCGGCATTGCCGTCATGGCCGGGTCTCTCACGCTGTGTGCGCTGGTGTACGCCCCCATCGCCGCCCTCACATTGCCGTCACGATCCTTGTCGGGATCAGTGGTGGCTTCGGTGGCGACTCTGACGGTGGTGTGCTCGGCATTGGCCTTTGTCCTGTTCTTCGCGTTGGTGGGCGAGATGGGAGCCATGCGGACCACGGTGATCACCTACGTTAATCCGGCCGTGGCCGTGCTCTTGGGGGCGACCGTGCTCGGTGAACGTGTCGATGTGGGCACCGGCGTGGGCTTTGTCCTCATTCTGGCCGGGTCCTTCCTCGCCACCAGGCCGCTGCGCGGTGCCGACGAAGGTAGGCCGTCGGGTACTGACCATCTTCCCGAGGCACCGCTGATCTCTTAGGCTCGGGCCACGCCGACGCTCACGTTCCTCTTCACTGACATCGAAGGCTCGACCGCGCTTCTCCAGCGAGTCGGAGCCGACGTCTACGCGCACGCCCTGGCCCAGCACCACCAGGTCATCAGGTCCAGCCTGGTGACACACGACGGCACCGAGGTAAGCGTCCAAGGCGACGGGTTCTTCGCCGTCTTCTCCTCTCCTCGCGCCTGCGTAGCCGCTGCCGTCGAGATGCAACGGGCCCTCGGCGCCCAGACGTGGCCTACCGGTGAGCGTGTCCGAGTTCGGATGGGGATCCACTGCGGCGAGGCAACGGAGACGAGCACGACCGGACTGGTTGGCTTCGAGGTGCACCGAGCGGCACGGGTGGCAGCCGTCGCCCACGGCGGGCAGGTCATCCTCTCGGCCGCCGCCGGAGCACTCGTCCAAGACGGGTTGCCGGGTGGAGTGACGCTTCGGGACCTCGGTCTGCACCGACTCAAGGACCTCGGTCGGCCCGAACAGATTTTTCAGCTCCAAGCCGTCGGGCTCGAGGACGACTTCCCCCCGTTGCGGTCGCTCGACAATCCGGCCCTCGCCAACAACCTGCCCGCCCAATCGGCGACGTTCATCGGGCGCCGGAGTGAGGTGACTGAGATCCGGCAGCTCGTGGAGGCGGGCCGCCTCGTCACGCTGACGGGCGCCGGGGGCTCAGGCAAGACCCGCCTGGGGCTGCAGGTGGCGGCTGATCTTCTCGACGGGTCAGGTGACGGTGTGTGGTTGGTCGAGCTCGCACCGGTGAGAGATCACGATGGCGTCCCTGCGGCCATCATGGAGGCACTGAGGATTCCGAACCAACCCGGCCGAGCTGCCCTCGACGCGCTGCTCGACGCACTCGAACCTCAGGACATATTGATCGTGCTCGACAACTGCGAGCACCTCATCGGCGCCTGCGCCAAGGTCGTCGACGCGGTGTTACGACGCTGTCCCCAAGTCCACTTCATCACCACCAGCCGAGAACCGCTTGGCATCGGGGGAGAGGCCATCTACCGCGTCCCTTCCATGTCGCTCCCGGAGGACGACACCGAGGCCATCGAGGGAAACCCGGAGCGCTCCGACGCCGTGGCCCTCTTCGTGGACCGAGCCGCTGCACAAGGCGTCGAGCTGACCGTCAACGGTCAGACCATCGTGCTAGTGGTGTCGATCTGCCGGTGTCTGGACGGCATGCCGCTTGCCATCGAGCTCGCCGTCGCCCGGTTGCGCTCCATGTCACTCACCGATCTCCATGGTCGTCTCGACCAGCGTTTTCGCCTCTTGACCGGAGGGAGTCGGAGCGCGTTGCCGCGACAGCAGACACTTCGGGCGACTGTCGATTGGTCGTATTCGCTCCTTAACGGCCCGGAAAAGTCCTTGTTGCCGCGATTGTCGGCGTTCGTCGAAGGGTTCGATCTCGACGCCGCCGAAGCGGTGTGTGGTTTCGGGGAGATCGATGTGTTCGATGTGACCGATCTCCTGGGATCTCTCGTCGACAAGAGCTTGGTCGTCGCTGAGCCCGTCAACGGCTCCATCCGTTATCGATTGCTGGAAACCATTCGCCAATTCAGCGTCGAACGTCTGCTGGACGATGGCGAAGATGCGGCCGCCATCTTGGCCGACGCCCATGGCGAATACTTCCTCGCTGTGGTCGAGAGCGCATGCCCTGAACTCACCGGGCCGGACCAAGGGCGATGGATGGCCAGGTTGTTCACCGACCAGGCCAACCTGCGACGTGCCTTTGAATACTTGGTCGGCCGGTCTGAGGCCCCGACGCGGGCCTTTCGCTTCGCCATCGCAGTGCGTCGCTACTGGTGGGTCCATCCTCCGGGCGACGAACTGTTCAGCTCCTTGCTGGGACTCCTCGACCGTCCCGACGCCAACGCCGATCCAAGGCTTTTGGGCGATGTGCTCGCCAGCATCGCATTCAACGCCCTTAAATCGAACCTGGTGATGATGAGCGACTACGCCGAGCAAGCCGCTGCGATCGCTCGACAGTTTGGCTATGACCGGCTCCTGGTCGAAGCACTGTCGCAATTATGCGCGCAATCGTATTTTTCCGGGCGCGTCGAGCAAGGGTTCCCATATGGCGAAGAGGCCGTCGAACGAGCAAGGGCGCTCGGCAACGACGTCCAACTGGCCGAGAGCTTGACCATGTTCCTTTTGTGTAAGGGGTTGATGGACCCGACACGAGCACAGGCCCTGTTCGACGAAGCCGCCGCGTGCACGGAGCGGACCGGCGATCACTTCGAGGCCACCATCTTGCTGAATAATGCCGGGTGTCACGCCCTGCAGTCGGGCGATACCGTGGCGGCGCGGGCTCATCTCTTGAAATCCGAGGAGTTCGGCCGAATGATCGGATGGGACTTTCACAACACGTCCGTCAACCTTGGTTGGGTTGAGCGAGAGGAAGGCAAGCGCGACGCTGCCATAGCCTTTTTCAACGTCGCCCTGCGTTCTGCTCGTCGCAACGGAGACCGTTCCGGCCTCGGGTATGCAATCTTGGGCCATGCCTGCCTTGGCACGGACCTCGGCGAGTGGCACCGGGCGGCGGTGTTGCACGGGGCCGCGCAGGCGTTTTTGGCTGGGAATCGTCAAGCGTGGGGTGAACCCGAGGAGAGTTACCGCACCGCCAGCATCGACGCCGCCAAAAACCAGATCGGTGACGTGGAGTTTGACCGCGCCTACGCCATGGGAGCCGGGTTCAGTCTCGAGCGCGCCTTCGAGGAAACGCTGGGCGACGCCATGAGTTCCGCCCGTGCCTGAAGACCATTTTGGCGAATCGGTGGCCCAGCATTACGACGAGTCGGCCGCCGACACGTTAGGGCCCGGGTCCACCGAAAAGGCGGTCGAGGTTCTCGCCGAGCTGGCCGGTGCCGGGCCTGTCCTCGAGCTGGGCATCGGCACCGGCCGTATCGCCTTGCCGCTGAGCCAGCGCGGGCTGGCCGTCCACGGCATCGACCTGTCGACGGCGATGATCGCCAAATTGCAAGAGAAACCTGGCGCACAAGCCATAGCCGTAACGGTGGGGGATTTCGCCACCACCAAGGTCGACGGGACCTTCAGCCTGGCGTACCTGGTCTTCAATACCATCATGAACCTCACCACCCAAGACGAGCAGGTGGCGTGCTTCGGCAACGTGGCCAGCCACCTGCAATCCGGCGGCTGCTTTGTGGTCGAGGTGTCCGTGCCGCGTCTGCAACAGCTCCCTGTTGGTCAACGGATCGTGCCATTCACGGTCACGCCGACGCGACTGGGATTCGACGAGTACGAGGTAGCCACGCAGTCGTTGGTTTCGCACCACTACCGGGTGAACGACGGGACACTCGACGCGTCGTCCATACCGTTCCGATACGTGTGGCCGTCGGAGCTCGACTTGATGGCGCGGATGGCGGGTATGCGGCTCCGTCATCGCTGGAGCGGGTGGCAGCGCAAACCTTTCACCAGCCACAGCCACAAACACGTATCGGTATGGGAAAAGGAACCTGCTTAAACGATGCGTTGCGCGTCGGCGGCCATGGCACGGACGATGGCGGCGGCGGGCCTGGCGGTGACCTGAGTCCAACCGGTCCCCGCCCACAGGTTGGGCACGCTTGTGTCTCCGACCTTGGTGGCGGCGGCCCGAAGCGGGCGGGTGAGGTGATGGACCTCGGGATACGCGGCGGGCGCATGTTGGCCGTGCTCGAGGGCGAAACGATTGGCCAACCCTCGACCGAAACGTCCGCTGTAGGCGCGCGTGACAATCGTGTCGCCGTAGCGGGCGTCGAGCAAGGCTTGGCGATAGGGGGCCGACGTTCCCGCCTCGGGCGTGCAGAGCAACGCCGTACCAATGGCGACGGCGGCGGCTCCGGCGGCCATTGCCTCGGCGGCGTCGTGTCCGGTCATGATTCCCCCCGCCGCGATCAGCGGCAGCTCCGTGACGTCGCCAATGGCCCTCAAAAGCGCCAGCAACGGTTCTTCGTTGGCGCTGCCATTCACAAAGGTTCCTTGGTGACCACCTGCTTCGGTGCCCTGCACGGCGAGAAAGTCGGTGCCCACATCGGCGACGAGTCGAGCTTCGTGCGCCGACGTGACGGTGACCGCCACGCGCACACCGAGCGCGGTGCAGGCGGTCGACGACCTCCGCCGTCGGGCAGCCGAAGGTGAAGCTGACGAGATCCACGGCGTTGGACTCGATCACCTCCACCTTGGCGTCATAGGCGTCGTCTTCCCAGCTCGGCTCGCCCAACGCCACTTCCAGTCGATCCGCTTCAGGCTGAAGCTCTTGCGCGTAGGCGGCGATCTGAGTGGGATCACCCGGTGCCGCGGGGACGAAGAGATTCACCCCGAAGGCGGCGCCGGTGAGCGACCGAGTGGCGGCGATGGCGGCGCGCAGTTCGTCGGCAGACAGATAGCCGGCCGCCACAAAGCCGTACCCACCAGCGCCCGCCACCGCCGCCACCAGCTCGGGCGTCGAAGGTCCGCCCGCCATGGGAGCCTGGACGATGGGTAGTGCGCTCGGTAGGTGCGTCACCACACGAACGGCACCAGCCGCTTGTGTGTCGCCGCATACTGCCGATAGGGCTCACCGAGGGCCCCGAGAAGCGCCCGCTCCTCCACCGTGATCCGGTAGACGATCCCGCCCAAGATGGCCGCGGTGAGACACACAAGCGACAGCCAGTTGGCAAAGACCAGGCCCAGGCCTATGACGGCCACGAGCACCCCCGCGTAGCTCGGGTGGCGGATCACCCGGTACGGCCCGGCCGTGATCACCGGTTGGTCGCTGCTGGTCTGCACGGTGAAGGTGAAATACCGGCCCAGGGTTTGAAAACTCCAGAATCGCAAGGCGATCCCACACCACACCACTACGAGCCCGATCCACGCCACGACCGGCACGGGGTGGATGTTCGTGGCGGTGACGTGTTTGGCCAAGATCGCACTTACGGCGCCGATGATGGCGAAGACGCGTATGGAGAATCGGCTGCCCTTGTCGGCCGTTTCGGCCTCGGGCCGGGTATTCATGCTCTGGCGGAGTTCGACGACGAGCCAGATGATCGCGGTGGCGATCAGGAGCCCATGAACAGCGGGCGGCGTGGCAGTCCCGATGACGAGCACAGGTCGACCCTACGTGGCCATGAGCCGTTGCTACCCGCATGCCGCCTTCGGGATGCCGGCTGCCTGACTAGTGCGTGTTTCGTCCCGAGCGAATCGACGAGTTGACTCGTCGTCCGCTCGGCAGCGTGCTGGCCCCTCGTGGGCGCGACGACCCACCAGGGTGCGTGCGCGTTCCCGTCCTCGTCCGAGTCGCACCCAGCGCGGCTTCAGCGGCCACGGCAACGATGAAACAGATCCCCACCCCCAGGGTTCCCGGAGCCAGGTCGTTCACATCGCCGCCGATCTCGTCGATGACAGCCAGAAGCACCAGCACAATCCCGATGGTGAGCAACATGCTCCTCAACACGACCGACCGTCGCTTGACGTAGGTGTGCGGCCCCGGCACACGCCGATTGCTGGTGCTTCTCCATCCAATCTGCATGCCGGCGAGCCCACGACCGAGCATCTGCCACCACGCCGTGACGCGGTGCGTCGGCGCCACCAAGAAACGTTGCTCACTAAAGGCGGTGCCGTCCCAGTAGCGCGCGTAATCGGCGTCGGTGGGGTCCAAATACCAACCCGCCGGTGGGTGCTGGTCGGCGGTGGTGCCTTCGGATGCTTTGTCCTGACGGGAGGACGCTTCGAGCTGAGTCATCTGCGACTCCTAACACTCGTCGACGAAATGATATGCCCGATACGCGAAGCGCGGGGTGATCACACGCTCTGGACTAATAATGGTCGTATGGCTGTGCACGTTGATACTGGTGGTCGGGCCCAAGACGCAGGCGAGATCGATGAGGTCATCCGGACCGTTGACCTCACAAAGGTGTACTCGGGAACCGAATTCAAAGCTGTCGACGAGCTGAACCTCACCGTCGGCCGGGGCGAGATCTTCGGGCTTCTTGGTCCCAACGGCGCCGGTAAGACCACGACGGTCGGCATGCTCACCACTCGGGTGATTCCCAGCTCGGGTAAGGCCTTTGTGGGCGGCATCGACATCGTGGCCCACCCGGCCTTGGCCAAGCAGGTCATCGGCATGGTGACCCAGCAGAACACGCTTGACCGGGCCCTGACGGCTCGAGAAAACCTGTATTACCACGGGCGTTTTTTCGGTATGACCTACAAGGACTCTCGTCTCGCCGCCGACCAGTTGCTCGACCAGTTCCACTTGTCGAACTGGGCCGACACGTCGGTCTACGCGTTGTCGGGCGGCATGGCCCAACGCTTGATGGTGGCCCGCTCCATCTTGCATAAGCCCGACATCCTCTTCCTCGACGAGCCGACGGCGGGACTCGATCCTCAGAGTCGCATTGCCTTATGGGAGATTCTGGGCGAACTTCATCGCAACGGGCAGACAATTCTTCTGACCACTCATTACATGGAAGAGGCCGATCAGCTCTGCGATCGACTGGCCATCATGGACCACGGCCGGATTCTCGCCCTCGACACACCTGCCGGATTGAAGGCGTCAGTCGGTGCCGACAGCATCGTCACCGTGCACGCCGAAGGTGACCTCGATGCTTTGGCCGCCCTGCTCTTGGAGGAGGTCGAGGGCGTGACCGAGAGCAGGCGGGTGGACGGCACCATTCGGATCCACGTCAAGGGAGCTGCCAGCGTGTTGCCGCCCATCGTCACGGTGGCCGAGCGCCACGGTTTCAGCGTGCAAGACCTGTCGGTGGCCGAGCCCACGCTTGAGACCGTCTTCATCAACCTGACCGGAAAGGAACTGCGCGACTGATGAGCGCCGACACGCAGGTTTCCGCGGCGGACACAGCCCGTCCCACGTATCAAGCGGCTCGGCGAGGCCGCTCGGCGGCCGAGGCCAGTCGGCAGGCGTTCATCGCCTTGTTGCAACGCGACCTGGCCGTGCTCGTGAAGAAGAACCTCCCCGAGTTCATCGGCCGTACCGTGATCCAGCCTTTTCTCTTGGTGTTCGTCTTCCTCTATGTCTTCCCGCAGATCGGCCAGGGCGTGGGTAGCGCCGCCGGCACGCGCGGCGAGTCCGCCTTCGCTACCGTCCTCGTCGCCGGTGTGGTCGGCATCTCCATCATGTTCCAGGGCATTCAGGCCGTGGCACTGCCCATGTCGACTGAGTTCGGATACACCAAGGAGATTGAGGACCGTGTCATGGCCCCCATGCCGGTGTGGCTGGTGGCGGTGGGCAAGGTATTCGCCGGAGCGGTGCAGGGACTGATTGCGGCGGGGATCGTGTTTCCCATCGCTGCCTTCATCCACGCCCGAGGTGTCCAGGCGCATCTGTCTGTGCACTGGCTACTGCTCGTCACCATGCTGCCGCTCACCTGCGCCATGTGCGCCAGCCTGGGTTTGGTTCTGGGAACGCGGATTGAACCTCGCAACATCGGGGTCATGTTCGGACTGATCGTGCTCCCCATGACATTTCTGGGCGGCACCTATTACCAGTGGACCGTGTTGCGCCACGTGAAGGTGGGCGGGTTTCCGTGGCTGCAGACCGTCGTGCTCATCAACCCGTTGATTTACGTGACCGAAGGATTCCGAGCGGCGCTGACGAAATCGAGCCACATGCACCTGTACGTGATCTACCCCGTGCTGATCTCGATTACCGCGTTCTTGTTGTGGCAGGGCATCGTCGGCTTCAAGCGGCGCGTGGTGGCCTAATCCTGGCCGCAGCCAGGCATCGCCCGGGCGTTGCCTCGGCTCGCCGGTTCCCGAGGCGTGCCGCACTGTCGACGGCCATCACCGGTGTCGTTGCCGCCACCGTGAGCGCCACACTGTGGGCCGTGCCGGCCCCGTCTGCCGCCGCCGCCGGGCACTTGACCGCAGCGAGGGTGCCGGTGGGTAACGCCGCCTACGTGCCCCCCGGCGCATCACGGGTGGGACCCGTGTCGACAGCCACGGTGGTCCACCTCGACGTCGCACTCGCCCCCGCGCACCTGGCCGCCCTGGAGGCATTCGTGGCGGCGGTGTCCACCCCGGGGACCTCCAGTTATCACCGCTACCTGCGTGCGGGCGCCTTCGCCGAACGTTTCGGCGCCACACGAAGCACCATTGCCGCCGTTGAAGCCACCCTGAAGAGTCAAGGGCTGCGGACGTTGTCAGTGAGCGCCAACCGCCTGTCGATTGCCGTTGCCGGTGATGTCGGTGCAGCCGAGACCGCCTTCGCCACGCATCTCGAACGTTTCCGGCTTCACGGCGGTCGCGTCGCCTACGCCAACACCAGCGCGCCCTCGTTGCCGGCTGCCGTCGGCGGCGACGTGCAGGCCGTCGTCGGGCTCGACAACACCGCCGTCGAGCATCCCCTTGGTCTGCAGTCCCTCAGCTCGAAGACGACGTCCACGCCCGCCAATACGGTCTTGCCGCCACGTGCCGCAGCCGCAGACAGTCCGGCGCTGAGCGCACCGTCGCCGTGTTCATCGGCCACCTCCGTCGGAGAGGGCTCCTACACCGCCAACCAGCTCGCCAGTGCCTACGGCTTTTCCACGCTCTACAGCGCGTCGGACTTCGGTGCCGGTACGACCATCGCGCTCTACGAGCTCGAGCCCTTCAGTGCGTCGGACATCTCCACCTTTCAGACTTGCTACGGCACGTCGAGCACCATCAGATCCGGAGGTGCGTTCAGCATCGACGGGGGAGCGGGAACGGGACCCGGAGGCGGTGAGGCTGCCCTCGACGTCGAGGACGCGCTGAGCCTCGCCCCCGGTGCCGGTATCGATGTATACGAGGGCCCCAACGACGGCACCGGGGCGTACGACACCTACAACGCCATTGTCAGCCAGGACGTGGCCCAAGTGGTGTCCACATCGTGGGGGGAGTGTGAGCCGGGGATCGGCTATGCGGCCGCCGATGAGGCCAAGGCCGAGAACACCCTGTTCATGCAGGCCGCCAGCCAAGGCCAAACCGTCATTGCGGCGGCAGGCGACTCGGGCTCCGAGGCGTGTTACAACCCACCCGACGACACCGATGCCGCCTTGGCCGTGGGCGACCCGGCCAGCCAGCCGTATGTGACTGGAGTGGGGGGGACGTCGCTGGCTTTGAACTCGTCCAACAAACGCTCGAGTGAAGTGGTGTGGAACGACGGCACTTCCGGCGGCGCCGGCGGTGGTGGCGTCTCGAGCTACTGGCAGATGCCGTCGTATCAGTCCGGCGCCTCCTCATCGCTCAATGTCATCCAGAGCAAGTCGGCGGGGTGTTCGTTGGGGGCCGCCACGTACACGACGTGTCGCCAAGTCCCCGATGTCTCGGCCGACGCCAACGAGTACAGCGGGTACGTCATCTATTACTGCGGGGGATGCAGCACCGGCTCCAACGGCACGAGCGGAACCGGAGCGGCGGGCTGGCAGGCCATCGGCGGTACCAGCGCGGCGGCACCGCTGTGGGCGGCGTTGGTGGCCGAGGCCGACGCCAGCAGCGATTGTTCGTCTGACGTCGGATTCTTGAACCCCACCCTCTACACCGTGGCCGGAAGTTCGAGCGCTACTTACGGCAATGACTTCTACGATGTGACGTCGGGCAACAACGATCTGCTCGACCATCCCGGCTACTACAGCGCCGGCACCGGCTACGACATGGCCACGGGTTTGGGTACGCCCATCATGGGCGGGTTGGTGCCCTCGATCTGCTCGTCGCCGACGGTGACCGCCGTTTCGCCGAGTAGTGGCCCGAGTACCGGGGGCACCACCGTCACCATTACCGGCACGGGTTTTACGGCGTCGCCCACGGTCGACTTCGGTTCCAGCGCCGCCACTGCGGTCAGCTGCACGTCGACATCGTGCACGGTGACGGCGCCGGCCGGTATGGGCCAAGTGGCCGTGACCATCATCGAGTCGGGGATAACCAGCGGGACGTCCTCGGCTTCGACGTATTCGTACGTGCCAAGTGTGACGGCACTGTCGGCGTCGTCGGGTTCGTCGAGCGGTGGTACCGCCGTGACGATCACCGGTACCGGCTTCTCCACCACCGCCGCAGCCACCGCCATCGCCTTCGGTACGAACAGCGGCTCCAGTGTGAGCTGTTCGTCGTCGACGAGCTGCCGGGCCACGTCGCCCGCCGGCGCCGACAGCGTGAACGTGACCGCCACCATGGCGGGCGAGACGTCACCCGACGCCAGCGGCAACCTCTTTACCTACACGCCCGCCGTCACGTCGCTCAGTCCCGCCTCGGGGCCCGCCGCCGGCGGTACGACGATCACCATCCACGGGTCGAGCCTGGACGGTTCCGGGGTAACGGTGACGGTGAACGGGTCGGCGGTGACGGCATCATGCTCGGCGACGACGTGTACCTACCAAGCACCGAGCGGAAGCGGAGCCGAGACCGTGGCGGTGACCACCGCCGGTGGTTCCTCGTCGGCGAGCTATACCTACGAGGCGGCCCCCACCATTGGATCGATCAACCCGACGTCGGGTCCCACCGACGGCGGCACCACGGTGACGATTTCGGGGACGACCCTCACTTCAGCGGCCATCACGGTGGGTTCAGACGCGGTGGGATCGTCGTGTACCGCCACCACATGCACCTTCACTACCCCGCGTGGCTTCGGCCACGAAACTGTGGCCGTGGTGACGGCCGGGGGAGAAGCCACCACATCGTTTGCCTACGTGGCCCCACCCGCCTCGGACTCCGGTTACGACCTCGTCGGCCAAGATGGCGGCGTGTTCGTGTTCCCGACCGACCAGTCGGCGGGCTATTACGGATCCCTGCCCGGTCTGGGCGTGTCCGTCGGCGATATCGACGGCATGGTGCCCTCGCCGGACGACAGGGGCTACTTCCTGGTCGGGCGAGACGGAGGCGTCTTCACCTTCGGCGACGCCCCCTTCCTCGGTTCGTTGCCCGGGCTCGGCGTGTCGGTCGAAGACATCAGGGGCATCGTGCCGACCAGCGACAACGAGGGCTACTTCCTGGTGGGCCAAGACGGCGGTGTCTTCGCCTTTGGCAATGCCCCCTATCTCGGTTCGCTGCCCGGGATGGGCGTCCACGTCGATGACGTCATCGGCATCGCCGCCACGCCAAGCGACGGCGGCTACTGGGTGGTGGCCTCCAGCGGCACGGTGTATGCGTTCGGCAACGCCACCGCTTACGGCGGGGTGTCGGGGACGGCGTCCGCGGTAGCGGGGATCACCTCGACTCCCGATGGTGGTGGCTACTGGATCGTCACCCAAAACGGCGGCGTCTACCCCTTCGGCGACGCCGTGAGCTTTGGTTCGCTGCCCGCGCTCGGGGTGACGCCGGCCCACTCCGTCATCGGTCTGGTTCCGACTGCGGATGACGGTGGGTACTGGCTCATCGGATCCGACGGCGGGGTCTTCGCCTTCGGCGACGCCCCCTTTGTCGGGTCGTTGCCTGGGTTGGACGTCAACATCGGCGACGTCGTCGGGGCTGTGGCCACCACGCTGTCGGGCTAGACGAACCATCGCGACCGTGGAGTGCGGTCAGTCGATGCCGTAGAACACGCGCTCGACGACAGCGCGGGCCCGGCGCGTCACGCGCCGGTAGTCGTCGCGCAGGACCGACGGGGTCGTGCCCAGGCTGCGCGCCAGCCGACTGAGCTGGTGAGCCTCGGCCGGGAGCGCATCCCCCGGCGGCGCCCCACCCCGCAGCGCCCCCACCAAGTGCCACCGGTTGCGCGTGTGTTCGCAGAATCGGTAGGCGCTTCGCAACGCGTCGGCATCCTCCGGCGCCAGGATGTGGCGACGGCGAAGCTCCTCGAGCGCGTCGATAGTGCCGCTTTGTCGCACGTCGTGGCGCAGCTGGAGAAGTTGCACCGTCCACTCCACGTCCGCCAACGTCCCCTTGCCCAACTTGAGATGGAAGGTGGGGTCCTGTCGGGCCGGGATGCGCTCGCGTTCGATGCGGGCCTTCATGCGACGGATGTCGGCGATCTCGATCTCTGACAGCGGCCGGTCCCAGACGAATGCCGACGCCAAGGCCATGAACCGCTCACCGAGCTCCTTGTCGCCGGCCACGACCCGGGCCCGCACCAGCGCTTGACGTTCCCACGTCTGCGCCCAGCGTGACAGGTAGCTGGCGTAGCTCTCGAGGGAGCGGGTCAAGCGGCCCTGGGAGCCTTCGGGGCGCAGCCCGAGATCCACGGTGGCCACGCGTTGGGCCGGACTCGGCCCGTGCATGAAGCGCAGGAAGGTCTCGCCGGCGACCTCGCCGGCTTCGTCGTCCCCACCCCACACCAGAAGCAGGTCGAGGTCACTGGCGTACGACATCTCGGCGCCTCCGAGGCGGCCCATGCCCACCACACACAACGCCATCCCCGGACAGGCGACCTCCACGGCCGACTCGAGCAAGGCTTCGGCCACCGTCGTCAACGCCTGTCCGGTGTGCTGGACGTCGTCGATGTCGAGGACGTCGCGCGCCGCCGTGGTCACCAGTTGTTCTTGCCTGATGCGCACCAGTTCGGCGCGCTGACGGGCCACGCCGGGGCGCCTGCGCATCCTGTCGATGGCCTCGGCCACCAGCGCCGGTCTCGGCGTGGGGGCCAACGCGTCGTCGTCCAAGCGGGCGATGACGTCGGGATTGCGGGTGATGGCTTCGCCCAGGGAGCGGCTCGAGCCCAACAACAGGCAGAGCCGTCGGGCCGCCTCCGGCGACTCGCGAAAGGTGGCCACCATCAGCGCTTGAGAATGCGGGCGGACGGCCAGGTCTCGCAACCCGAGAAGCCCGAGGTCGGGATCGGCGGTGAGCGAGAGCCAGTCCAACAGCAGCGGCAGGAGCTGAGCCATCAAGCGGGAGCTGCGGGTGAGCCCGCTCGACAGCTCGGCCACGGCCGCCTTGGTGCGCTTGGCGTCGGAGAAGCCGAAGGCCGCCAGGCGATCAGCCACGGCCTCTGGCGTCATGGTCTCAGGGGCGGAGAACGACGCCAACAACGGACGGAAGAACAGGCGCTCATGGATGGTGCGCACTACGGCTTGGTGCCGACGCAGCTCTTCGTCGAAGCGGGCCGCCGCGCTGAAGTCGGCGGTGTCCTCGAACCCGAGCACTCGGGCCAGCCGTTGTCGGGCCCCGGGCTGGCGCGGCACGGAGTGGGTTTGTTCCTCCTCGACCAGCTGCAAGCGGTGCTCGACGGTGCGCAGGAACCGGTAGGAGTCGGCCAGCACGTCGGCGTCTTCGGGGCTCACGAAGCCAGCGGAGGCCATCTCGGCCAGGGCACCGAGGGTGGAGGGCTCCCGGATGGCGACGTCCTGGCGGCCGTGGACCAGCTGGAGGAGCTGGACCGAGAACTCGACGTCGCGGATGCCGCCCGGCCCGCGCTTGAGCTCCCTATCGCCCAGACCTCGGCGTGCCACCTCCGACTCCGAGCGTGCCTTCATGGCGCGCAACTCGGCGAGCTCGTCGGCGCTGTAGGTGCGATCCCACAATGCCGAAGACACCGCCGCCGCGAATTGCTCTCCCAGGGCGCTGTCGCCGGCGACGGGCCTCGCCTTCAGCAGGGCCTGAAACTCCCACGTCGAGGCCCAGCGCCCCCAGTACGAGCGGTAGCCGTCAAGCGACCGGGTCAGCGCGCCGGCCCGGCCTTCAGGACGGAGATTGGCGTCGATGCGAAAGCAGTGGCGAGCCACCTCGAGCAGATGCCGGGCCCGGTCCTCGCCGTCGGGTCGATCCGAGACGAACATCACGTCGACGTCGCTGGCGTAGTTGAGCTCGCGTGCTCCGAGCTTGCCCATCCCGATCACGCTGAATCCGGCGCTGTCCTCGGCGCCCCCGGTACCCCCGCTGTCGCCGGTGAGCGCCACCGCTCCCGCCAGCACATTGCCGCCCAATGCCGCCAGCGACGCTCCCACCGTTTCGAGGGTGTCCAGCCCGAGGAGGTCGCGCGCCGCGATGCGCAGGAGCTCGAGGCGCTTGGCGCGCGCCAGGGTGGCGACCTCCTCGGCGTCGATGTCCACCGGCTGGTCGAGATGGGCGAGGACGTCCAGAGCGCCGCGGTCGCTGAGGCACAGCCGGCCCAATGCGTTGCTGGCGGCGGCAACGGCCACGAGCGCCTGGGCGATCGCACTCGGTTGGTTCCCCTCGACGAGACGCGCCCCGTCGTCAGGCCGCTCGGAGAGCAAATGACGAATAAAGGCGCGCACGACGTCAGGGGCGGCGCTCCGGTCGACGAGGTCGTCCAAGGCAAAAGGAAGCTCGTCGCTCATAAGCCCATGCTCGCAGCATTCGAGGCCGTAACGGCCCAGCCAGGAACCAGGAGGTACGCCGGTAGGATTTAGCGGTGGCCCGATTGCGAGTGGCGTTATGCCAGCTCGACACCGTTGTCGGCGACATTGACGGCAACTGCGAGCGCATCATCGAGGTGCTGGCGCGCGCCGAGCTCGGCGGTGCCGATGTGGCCGCCCTGCCCGAGCTGGTCATCACGGGCTATCCCCCCGAGGATTTATTGCTCAAGCCCGCTTTCGTCGCCGACAACCTGGCCGCCTTGGAGAAAGTGGCGTCGGCTACATCGAACTGTGTGGCGCTGGTGGGTTTCGTCGATGTTGTCGATATCGACGAAGGCGATGCTGGGCTGTCCACGGCGCGCCAGGCGGCCATGCGGGGAGCGCCTCGCATGTTGCGCAACGCCCTGGCCGTGTGCGCGCATGGCCGTGTGGCCGGCGTGTATCACAAGCGTCGTCTTCCCAACTACGGAGTGTTCGACGAAGAACGGTGGTTCGCGCCGGGGACATCGGCGCTCCAGCTCTACCAAGTGGCCGGCGTCAACGTGGGCGTGTCGGTGTGCGAGGACGCCTGGTTCGATGGCGGTCCCATTGCCGAGCAAGGCTTGGGCGGCGCCGCGGTGGTGGTGAACGTCAACTCGTCGCCGTATTCGATGGGACGTGGCGTCGATCGACTGGAGGTAGCGCGCCAGCGAGGGGCGGAGGGGGGCTGTGCCGTCGTCTACGTGAACCAAGTCGGTGGCCAAGACGAGCTCGTGTTCGACGGCGGGTCGTTCGTGATCGACGCGGCGGGCAACGTCGTAGCCACCGCCGAGCAATTCACGCAGTCCATGCTCCTCGTCGACGTGGAACTTCCGACCGCCGACGAAAGCGCCGTCGCCGATCCCACCCGGCAAGCGTTGCCGGTTGTCGTTTTGTCGGGGGCCGCCCCGCACCAGCAGGACCTTCTCGCACCCACGCGGGCGGCGCCGTTGAGCGAGGAAGAAGAGGTGTACGGCGCCCTGGTGCTCGGCACCCGGGATTACCTGGCCAAGAACGGTTTTTCGGACGCCGTCATCGGACTCTCCGGTGGTATCGACTCGTCGTTGGTGGCCGCCGTGGCTGTCGATGCAATCGGTCCTGAGCACGTGCACGGGGTGGCCATGCCGTCGCGCTATTCGAGTGAGGGATCGCTCATCGACGCCCGTGCGTTGGCCGAGAACCTCGGCATTGCGCTCGACACCATCCCCATCGAAGACGCCCATGTGGCCCTGAACGGACTCCTGGCGCCGGTGCTGGGCGGCCCGCCGCGCGGGCTTCCTGACGAAAACCTCCAGTCACGCATTCGGGGCATCCTGCTCATGGCCCTCTCCAATGCCAAGGGCTGGATCGTGCTCACGACAGGCAACAAGAGCGAAATGGCCACGGGGTACTCGACGCTCTACGGCGACTCGGCTGGTGGGTTCGCCGTCATCAAGGATGTCCCCAAGACCCTCGTCTACCGCTTATGCGTGGACCGCAACCGGCGCGCCGGCACGCCCATCATTCCGGAATCGGTCCTCGAGAAACCCCCTTCGGCCGAGTTGCGACCCGATCAACGCGACGACGAATCGCTGCCGCCCTACGACCTCCTCGACCCCGTGCTCGACGCTTTGGTCAACGGTGACGGTTCGATTGCTGATCTGGTGGCGCAGGGCTATGACCCGGACGTCGTCACCGCCGTGGCGCGTCTCGTCGATGCCGCCGAGTACAAACGTCGCCAGTCGCCTCCTGGGGTGCGCATCTCCCTCAAAGCCTTCGGCAAGGATCGCCGCATGCCCATCACCAACCGGTACCGCGATCGCTCCACGGCACCCCCACCACCCGGATCCCGCCGTGGTCAGTGAGGCCGGGCGTACCGGGCCCAGCGTGGAGAGCATCCTGAGCGGATCGGTTCTCGACGGCCTGGTGCCGGCGGGGACGGTGGCGTTGCCCTTGGCGGACGCGGCCCGGATCCTGGGCGCCTACCAATGGGTCGAGCAGCGACTCTTCGAGGTTTTGGGCGAATGGGTGGCACTCGAAGCCGACCCCGTGGCCCGCCTGCTGTTCGACTCGGCCAGCCAGCAGCACGGCTGGCACGCCGAGTTGTTCGCCGAGCACCTGCCCCGGCTCGACCACATGGATCCGGCCCTGCTGGTGGTGCCTCCGAGCGCCGAGGTGGACGGACTGCTCTTGGGCCTGGGCGAAGCAGGCGGAACACTGCATCGCCTCGTGGCGCTGGGCCGCGTCCTTCTTCCCCGGTTGGTGGCCGGCTACAGCCACCACCTGGGAGGGGCGGTTCCTGTCACCGACGCGCCGGTGATCCGGGCCCTGCGCCTGGTGCTGCGCGACGACATAGAGGCGTGGCAGGTGGTCGAGGGGCTGATCCAGGCGCTGGTCCGACGGCCCCACGACGTGGCCGTGGTCACCGCCCACCAACAGCAGCTGGAGCAGATGGTGGCGGCCAACGGCGTGGGCCTGGTGCGATGGCCTGGCCACGACGCTGGGCTCGGCTCAGACCCCTCTGTGGTCTGACACGCCCAGACCAGCCTTCGGACCTGGGGCCCGGTGTCGGGGCCGGGTCCTTGACGGCGCCGGTAGACTCATATCCACAGGCGGGGTCTGTCCGTGTTTTCAGTCGCCGGCATCCGCCAGCACTGACGAGACATGGAGGCGGGCTGACGACCGATCCCGATCTGATCATTGTCAAACCGGCAACAATTTCTGACGAAGGGTTAAGACGTTGGCGAAGGAGCGCGTCGAGCGCGACGAGGAAGACCTGGTACGGCTGTACCTGACCGATATCGGCCAGTACCCGCTGCTCACCAAGGACGACGAGGTGCGTCTGGCCCAGACGATCGAGGCGGGTCGTGAGGCCGAGACCGAGATCATCGGCAAGACCACCAAGGAGATCACCCCCGCTAAGCGGCGGGAGCTCAAGCGCAAGGTTCAGACCGGCGAGCAAGCCCAACAGACCTTCGTGCAGTCGAACCTGCGGCTGGTGGTGTCGATCGCTAAGAAGTACCAGGCGTCCGGGCTGCCTCTTTTGGACCTGATTCAAGAGGGCAACCTGGGCCTCATGCACGCCGTCGAAAAGTTCGACTGGCGCAAGGGTTTCAAGTTCTCGACCTATGCCACGTGGTGGATCCGCCAGGCCATCACCAGGGGCATCGCCAATACGGGTCGGACCATCCGTCTTCCCGTGCATGCCGGCGACACGCTGGCCCGGGTGCAAAAGGCCCAGGCCCGACTGGAGCTCAAGCTGGGCCGCCCCGCCACCTTGGTGGAGCTGGGCATCGAGGTCGAGATGCCCGAGGACAAGCTCATCGAGGCCCTGCGCTTTCGCGCCGAGCCCTTGTCTCTCTCCGAGCCGCTGCGCGAGGACGGCGACGCCGAACTCGGCGACGTGGTGGAGGACCGATCGGCGGAGTCGCCCTTTGAGGTGGCCGCCACCTCCTTGCTCCCCGACGAGATCAACCGCCTTCTCTCTCCGCTCGACGAGCGTGAGCGCGAGATCCTTCGCCTGCGTTTCGGTCTTGACCGGGGCGAGCCCCGCACCCTCGAAGAGGTGGGAGAGCATTTCAACCTCACCCGGGAGCGGATCCGCCAGATCGAGGCGAGGGCTATGTCGAAGCTGCGGCACCCCTCCTCGGACACCGGCGCTCGCGACCTGCTCACGGTCTGACCTGGCTCGATCGACGGTGCCGCCTGCCCTTTAGGCGCGCCGTAGTCGGAGCGTTAGGATCGTTGTCGTGAAGAAACTCCTCATCCTCGCCATCCTCGTCGCCCTCGGGCTCGTCGCCGCCAAGCGGCTCCGCGCAGCCTGAGTTCGCTCGGCGGCTGCGCCGCCGGGGATTAGCTGTTCATCGTCGTCGCTGCTGGCCGTAGCGCCGCGCCAGTACGGCCGCGCCGGTGGCCGCCACCGCCACGCCCGTCATCGCGGCCGCCGTGGGGAGGTTTGGTACCGGCACTCGATCACGGAGACGAACGGGCCGGGTGAACTGCAGCACCTCCCACTCCCTCTCGCGAGCCAGCCGGGCCAGCACCCGGTCCGGATTCACGGCCACGGGATGGCCGACGGCTTCGAGCATGGGAGCGTCGGTGTAGGAGTCGCTGTAGGCGTAGGAAGCCGACAGGTCGATGTCCTCGAACAGCGCCAGGTTGCGGATGGCGTCCGCCTTAAAGGGCCCGTAGGCGTAGAACGCCATCTCCCCCGTGTAGCGACCGTCGAGGTCCACCACAGCTCGGCTGGCGATGGCACCGTCGACGGCCAGGTACTCGGCTAGGGGCTGGACGACCTCCTCGGGAGAGGCCGAGACCAGGTACGTCTTGCGGCCGGCGGCCCGGTGCTTCTCGATGAGCTCGATGGCCTCGGCGTAGATGATCGGCTCCACGACCTCGTCCAGCGCCTCTCGCACCATCCGGGACACCTCACCCTGGTCCCAGCCGCGGGTCAGCTTGAGCACCGACTCCCGGATGCGTTCCAGCTTCTGCTCGCTCGCACCCAGGTGGAGATAGACGATCTGCGTGGCCAGCACCCGCACCACGGTCGAACGGGAGATCAAGCCCCCCCGGTAGAAGGTGTGGCCGAAGGCTGCCATCGAAGCCCTGGCAATGACCGTCTTATCCAGGTCGAAAAAGGCGGCTTCCACGCTCCGAGTCTACGAGTGTGGCCTTCGAGTTCAGGGTCCCTGGGGGCTTTTTGGAGTCCCGCCAGGCACCTTCCTTGCTCGGTGTGCTGCTCAATCGGTATCGTCGGCACCCGTTTACCGGTTCCTCGCTGCGCCACGCGCCGCGCCCGGGCACTGATTTCTACCGAAGGGAGCAGCACCCCATGACCCACCTCCTGGCGAGCGAAGGGGGGTACCAGAGCTTCATCCTGTCCGGCACCGAACGGCTGTGGCTGGTGTTGTGCCTGGTAGCCGCCGTATTCGGCATCGTCGTGGGCTTCGTGCTCATGCGTGGGGTACTCAAGGCCGACACCGGCACGAGCAAGATGCGAGAGATCGCCGCCGCCATCCAAGAGGGTGCGGTGGCCTTCCTGCGTCGGCAGTTCCGGGCCATTGCCATCGTGCTGGTGCCCCTCGCCGTCCTCATTTTCTTCACCGCCACCAAGGTGAGCCGACCCAACGGTTCGGTGGCGCTGTCGTTTGGCGCCGCGGGCGGCTTCCGGGTGTTGTGTTTCTTGCTCGGCGCGTCGCTGTCGGGGTTGACCGGCTTTATCGGCATGAGCATCGCCGTGCGCGGCAACGTCCGTACCGCGGCGGCCGCCCGTGACGGCAAGCTTCCGGGTGCGCTGAAAGTGGCGTTTCGTACCGGGGCCGTGACCGGGATGCTGTGTGTCGGCCTCGGCCTACTCGGCGCCACCGTGATCGTGTTCACGTTCCAGAACACCGCCACCGCTGTCCTCGTCGGCTTCGGCTTCGGGGCGTCGTTGCTGGCGCTGTTCATGCGAGTCGGCGGCGGCATCTTCACCAAGGCGGCCGACGTCGGTGCTGACCTCGTCGGCAAGGTGGAAGCCGGCATCCCCGAAGACGACCCTCGCAACGCGGCGACCATCGCCGACAACGTCGGTGACAACGTCGGTGACTGTGCGGGTATGGCCGCCGACCTCTTCGAGTCCTACGTCATCACCATCATCGCCGCCATCATCCTCGGCTACGCCGCTTTTTCTTCCCTCGGTGGGTCCTTAGCCCATCACTCGTCGCGGGCGGTGGTGTTCCCCTTGATCATCCCGGCCTTCGGGATCATCGCGTCGGCCATCGGGGTCTTCGTCGTGCGGGCTCGTCCTAAGGACAAGTCGGCCATGGCGCCCATCAACCGGGGATTCTGGACCGCCGCCGCGCTGACCATCTTGGCGGCGGGACTGGTGGCCGGGCTTTACCTCCACTACATGAAGGCGTTCTACGCCGTGCTCACGGGGGTCGTTCTCGTACTGGTAGCCAGCCAGATTACCGAGCACTTCACATCCACCGAGCGTCGGCCCGTACGTGAGATCGCCGAGTCTGCTCGCACCGGCCCGGCCACCACGGTGCTGTCGGGTTTGGCCTTCGGGCTCGAATCCACGGTGTGGGCCATCATCGCCATTGCCGTGGCTATTGCCGTCAACGTGGGCCTGGCCCACGGCAACATCGAGCTTTCGCTGTACCTGATCTCGTTGACCGGCATCGGCATGCTGTCGACGGCCGGCATGGTGGTCTCGGAAGACAGCTTCGGTCCCGTTTCCGACAACGCAGCTGGCGTGGCCGAGATGTCAGGGGAGTTCACCGGTGAGGCCGAGCGCGTCATGGTCAGCCTCGACGCCGTGGGCAACACCACCAAGGCCATCACCAAGGGCGTGGCCATCGGCTCGGCGGTGATCGCATCGGTGTCGTTGTTCGGATCGTTCGTCGAGACCATCGCCTCGCAGCTGAACCTGCACGCCACCGGATCGGCTCTCTTCCACTTGCCGCAGACCCAAATCAACGTGTCCAACCCGACGACATTCATCGGGTTGCTCATCGGAGGGTCGGTGGCGTTCTTGTTCTCGTCGCTGGCTATCCGGGCCGTGGGGCGCTCAGCGGGCACCGTCGTGGTCGAGGTGCGCCGGCAGTTCCGGGAGCACCCCGGGATCATGGACTACACCGAGAAGCCCGAGTACGGACGGGTCATCTCCATCTGCACCGCCGCGGCCCAGCGGGAACTGGTCACACCGGCCCTGCTGGCCATCCTCACCCCGGTGATCGTCGGCTTCGGCATCAACTACATCGCCTTGGGAGCGTTTTTGGCGGCCGCCATCTTGACCGGCCAGCTGATGGCCAACTTCCTGTCCAACTCCGGTGGTGCCTGGGACAACGCCAAGAAGTACATCGAGGACGGCCACGAAGGGGGCAAGGGATCCGAGGCGCACAAGGCGGCTGTCATCGGGGACACGGTGGGTGACCCCTTTAAGGACACGGCCGGACCGGCGCTCAACCCCCTCATCAAGGTCATGAACCTGGTGTCGTTGTTGATCCTGCCGGCGGTCATCACGCTTCGGCACCACACCGGGGCCCGCTACGGGATTGCCATCGGCGCCCTGGTGGTGTTGATCGGGGCCATCTCCTTCTCCAAGCGCAGCTCAGAGGGCTTCGGCGCCGAGGAGGAGAGTGCCGCCGGTTCGGGGGCAGCGCCGGCGGTCGCCGACGCCTGAGTCGTGCCTGGGGGATTGGTCCGCCGGTCCCCTCGCCACCGGCCATACTCGTGAGCCGAGATCCCGGCTTCGAAGTCGTCCGATAGGTTCACCCTCACCGGAGGCGACGGAAGCCGGCCGAACGGGACGCGTTATGCCACCCTGCATGTTCAACGACCACCATGGCTGACTCCAACGCACGGACCGCCGCGAGCCGGGGCGGCAAGCCATTGGTGATCGTGGAATCACCGGCCAAGGCGCGCACCATTGGCGGGCTACTCGGGCCCGACTTCGTGGTGGAGTCCTCGGTGGGCCACATCAGGGACCTTCCCCGTCGAGCCGACGAAGTCCCCCTTGCCTACAAGAGCGAAGGCTGGGCTCGCCTCGGCGTCGACGTCGACAACGGCTTCAAGCCCCTGTACGTGGTGGCTCCCGAGAAGAAGTCGGTCGTCACTCGACTCAAGTCACTGTTGAAGGACGCCAGCGAGGTCTATCTGGCCACAGACGAGGACCGCGAGGGCGAGTCCATTGCGTGGCACCTCACCGAGGTGCTTTCTCCTCGCGTTCCGGTCAAGCGGATGGTGTTCCACGAGATCACCCCCGCCGCCATTCGCCGGGCCGTGGACGAGTGGCGCGAGCTTGATCGTCGTCTCGTCGATGCTCAGGAAGCGCGGCGCATCCTCGACCGTCTCTACGGCTACGAGGTCTCACCGGTGTTGTGGAAGAAGGTCATGCCTCGCCTGTCAGCGGGCCGGGTCCAGAGCGTGGCCACTCGGATGATCGTGGAGCGCGAGCGCGCCCGCATGCGCTTCCGAGAAGGAACGTGGTGGGACATCGAGGGCACCTTCGCCGCCCAGGGCACCGCCTTTAGCGCCAACCTGGTTGCCGTCGACGGCACCGCCATTGCCACCGGGCGGGACTTCTCCGAATCCGGTGCGGTGACGAAGGCCGACGTCGTGCTCCTGGCCGAAGCCGACGCCACCGCGCTGGCTCAAGGTCTCGAGAACCAGCCCTTCACCGTCCGATCGGTGACGGATAAGCCGTACCGGCGTTCCCCGGCGGCTCCGTTCATCACCTCCACCTTGCAGCAGGAGGCCAGCCGCAAGCTTCGATTCGGCGCCCAACGCACCATGCAGGTGGCCCAACGCCTTTACGAGCAGGGGTGGGTCACCTACATGCGGACCGACTCCACCACCTTGTCCAACGAGGCGCTTTCCGCGGCGCGCGCCCAAGCGGCCGATCTCTACGGCGCTGATTACGTCGCGGACCAACCCCGGCGTTACGAGCGCAAAGTCAAAAACGCACAAGAAGCCCATGAGGCCATCCGCCCCGCCGGTGAAGTGTTCCGTACCCCGGATCAGGCCTCTGGTGCCTTGAGCGGAGATGACCTGCGGCTCTACGAGCTCATTTGGAAGCGCACCGTCGCTTCGCAGATGAAAGACGCCACGGGCACCAGCGCGCAGGTGCGTCTGGTGGGTGTGTCGGTCGGAGAACGCCGCCAGGAAGCGGAGTTCGCGGCGTCGGGCACCGTCATCACCTTCCCTGGTTTCCTGCGCGCCTATGTGGAGGGATCTGACGACGCCGACGCCGAGCTGGCCGATCGCGACGTGCATCTTCCCGCGCTGTCCGAAGGTGACACCTTGAATGCCACCGCACTTGATCCCAAGGGCCACACCACCCAGCCTCCGCCGCGCTACACCGAGGCGTCACTCGTCAAAGCAATGGAGGAGCTCGGGGTCGGACGCCCTTCGACTTATGCCTCGATCTTGGGGACGATCCAGAACCGTGGCTATGTGTGGCACAAGGGAAGCGCCTTGGTGCCGTCGTTCACCGCTTTCGCCGTGGTGGGCCTCCTCGAGCGCTATTTCACCAACCTGGTGGACTACGGCTTCACCGCCGCCATGGAAGACGATCTCGACGGCATCGCCAACGGTTCCAAAGAAGCGTTGCCCTGGTTGACCCGTTTCTATTTCGGTGAGGCGAGCGTCGCCAACGGCAATGGCGTGGCGGGGCCGGACAACGGCGCCGCGCCGTCCTCGCACACTCGGGGGCTCAAGGAAGACGTGTCTGCGCACCTGGGCACCATTGATGCGCGCGAAGTGAACTCGATCCCCATCGGCACCGACGACGAAGGTCGCAGCATCGTGGTGCGAGTGGGGCGCTACGGGCCGTATCTCCAGCGCGGCGAGGACGAGCGCGCCAGCGTGCCTGAAGATCTTGCTCCCGACGAGCTCACCGTCGAAAAGGCGCAGGAACTGTTGGTGGCCCCGTCTCCCGATCGCACGTTGGGCACCCACCCCGAGTCGGGAGTCGATGTCATCGTGCGCGCCGGTCGTTTCGGGCCGTACGTGCAGCTGGGTGAACTCGTCGAGGGAGAGCGTCCTCGCACGGCGTCGTTGTTTCGCACCATGACTCCCGAGACCGTCACCTTGGAGCAAGCCCTCGAGCTTCTCCTGTTGCCCCGCCTGGTCGGTACCGACCCTGCCGGACAAGAGGTGATCGAGGCGTTGAACGGTCGGTACGGTCCGTACTTGAAGAAGGGTGCTGACACCCGCAGCCTCGACACCGAGGAACAACTCTTCACCGTCACCCTCGACGAGGCATTGGCGCTGTTCGCCCAGCCCAAGGTCCGCCGGGGCCGAGGTGCTGCTGCCGCCCCGCTTCGCGAGCTCGGAGCCGATCCTGAGACCGGATCGCCCATGGTGGTGCGCTCCGGGCGATTCGGTCCCTATGTGACCGACGGCACCACCAACGCGTCGTTGCGTAAGGGCGATGCCCCCGAGACGATCACCACGGAACGAGCTGCCGAGCTGTTGGCCGACCGGCGGGCGGCCCCGCCGTCTCCGCGCGCCCAGCGCGCCGCGGCCAAGAAGACGACCAAAAAGGTCGCCAAAAAGGCGGCCAAGAAGACCACCAAAACAGCAGCGAAAAAGGCGACCGGGAAGACGACAAAGCGAGCTGTCAAAAAGGCAGCTGCTCCCGGCGCCGACGGCGACGGCTGAGCGTCGTGGCCGAACGCGGCCGACTGATCGCGTTTGAGGGCATCGACGGTTGCGGCAAGACGACGCAAGCGCACCTGCTGGCCGCCACATTGGGCCCCCGCACCGTGATCACCAGCGAGCCCGGAGCTACCGCTTTAGGGGCGCGACTGCGTTCGCTGTTGCTCGACCCCCAGTTCCCGTCTCCTTCAGTGCGGGCCGAGGCGTTGCTCATGGCCGCTGATCGAGCCGAACATGTGGCCGAGGTCGTTGGTCCGGCGCTCGAAGATGGGCGCTGGGTGGTCACCGATCGCTACTCGGGATCGACGCTGGCGTATCAGGGTTACGGGCGCAACTTGGACGTCGGCGAGCTGGCGAAGCTCGTGGCCTGGGCCACGGGGGGAATCCAGGCCGACATGAACGTGCTCGTGGATGTGCCTTTGGCGCTGTCGCGAGAGCGGGTGCGTTCCCGGGACAAAGGGGACCGGCTCGAACAGTCGGAGGAGGATTTTCACGACCGCGTTCGGCGGGGGTATTTGACCCTGGCTGGCGCGGATGACACGCGGTGGGTCGTCATCGACGGGGTGGGGACCGTGTCCGAAGTGGCGGCGCGCGTCTACGACGCCATTACGGCCCGGATGGGGCCCTTGCCCGCCGGCTTAGCGCCCGCCGTCCCTGCGCCACCGGGCTGAGAACGACGTATGCCAACTCCGAGCACCGACCTACCCCTCGACAGCGCCGGCTCTTCGGACAATGACCTGCCCTCGATGAGCCTGTTTGCCGGTGTCGTCGGCCAAGCACGAGCCCTCGCCGATCTGCGCGCCGCCGCTCGCCGGCCGGTGCACGCCTACCTTTTGGTGGGAGAGGCGGGGCTCGGCCAGGGCGCGTTGGTCAGAGGCTTCGCGGCGGCTTTGCTGTGTCCGAATGGGGGCTGTGGGCACTGTGAGGTGTGCCGACGGGCTCTGGCGGGATCGCATCCAGATCTGGTGGAGTTCGGGCGTGCCGGAGCGGCTATGAGCGTGGACGATGCTCGGCGCGTGGTGCGTCTGGCTCAACGTCGGCCCCTCGAAGCCAGTCGCCAGGTCATCAGCATCGAGGACGTGCATCTCGCCCGTCTGGCCGCCCCCGTGTTGCTCAAGACATTGGAGGAGCCCGCCGGCGAGAGCGTGTTCGTGTTGCGGGCCGAGACCATTCCCGCCGAGCTGGCCACCGTGGCCAGCCGCTGTGTGCGTATTGATCTGACCCCGGTGTCAGCGGGGGAGCTCACGAGCTGGCTCCAGGGCCAAGGGGTGGAGCCGGAGGCGGCTGCGGAGTTGGCTGACGCGGCCGGCGGCAACGCCGATCGGGCCCGTCTTCTTGCTGACGATGCCGGCTTTGCCGCCCGGCGTGCCCTATGGCGGTCGGTGCCGACCCGCCTCGACGGCACGGGAGCAGTGGCCGCCGCCTTGGCGGCCGAGCTTCTCGCTTCGGCAGAACAGGCCGTGGAGCCGCTGCGGGCGCGCCAGGCCGCCGAAATGGAAGAGCTGGGCGCCCAGGCCGAGGCCATGGGCGAACGAGGCATCCCGGGACGTAAGGAGATCGAGGAGCGCCACAATCGAGCTGTCCGGAAATGGCGAACCGACGAGCTGCGGGCCGGGCTGGCCAATCTGGCTCGGGCCTACCGCGATCGCATGGTGGCCCAAGTTGCCCAAGGCGGCGCAGGGCATACGCCCGGGGCGCCGGGGACCGGTCACGTCGAGAGCCATCTGCGCCAACTGGCTGGCGCCGTGCGGGCCGTAGAGGAAGTGGCGGCCGAGCTCATTCGCAATCGGAACGAGACCTTGATGTTGGAGGCGCTGATGGTCCGGCTCTCAGCCATCGGTGCATAAAGGGGACCCAGTGGTCACCGGGCCTGGTCTAGCGGCTGCTCTACTCTTTAGGATGGTCTGCTTCTAAGTGTTCGTCCGGTCACTCGTCGTCGCTGAGTGTCCGGGGAACGGATCGTGACCACGGTATGCCTGGGTAGCTCAGCTGGTAGAGCAGCGCATTCGTAATGCGCAGGTCAGGGGTTCGAGTCCCCTCCCAGGCTCCAACGTCGACGGGTTCTGACGCAGCAGCGTCAGAGCGTCGTTTCGGCCCTGGCGCCCGCGGGTACCCCCAGCAAAATGCGAAGGCGTTGTCGTCGCCATCGCAAGTGTGCGTTAGGTCGCCCGTTCCCTTCACGGCCGCCGCTGGGGGTCGTCAGAGCCAGGGAATGTGTTGGAAAGTTGTGCGAACGAAGACATTCCGCGAGAGCGCCCATCGTTATCATCGCAACCACCGTTAATGTTTTATTTATCATCATCATGATGATGTTTAAGAGCCCTATTGGCGCCTTGGGGGTAGTCGAGGCGAGCGGGGAGTGAGGAAGAGATCCGATTTGAGCAGTGAGGACTCGGAACGGGTTCGCGCCGCCCTTGCCCGCCGTGGCGAGGGTGAGTCGATGTCTCTCACCACTGTCTGTAGCAATGCCGCCCGCCTGCTGGGGATGACGGGCGTGACCGTCGTGTTGATGGGGAAGGACACAACTCCGAGCGTCGCCTGCGTGTACGGCGTGTCCAGCGTGGTGCAGGACGCCGAACTCACCCTCGGCCAAGGTCCGGCTACCGAGGCGTACAGCGACGGTAGTGCCATCATCGTTGACGATCTCGAAATGCACAGAGAGCGGTGGCCACATCTGGCCGGTGTCTTGATCGACGCCGGCATCCGAAGCGCCTACGGGCTCCCGCTGCATTTAGGGGCGATCAAGCTTGGCGCGCTGGTTCTCTACCGGGATGAACCCGGTGTGCTCGATGGCGAGGCGCTTTCGGAAGCATTTTTGGTGGCCGGCCTGATCACGCACCTTTTGCTCGACATGCAGGCCCAGGCGTCATCAGAGTTTCTGGCCTGGGGCCTCGAGGTTGACGACGATCGGTCGGTGGTGCATCAAGCCACAGGAATGATTTCCGTGCAGCTCGATTGCGATATCGAAGAAGCCCTGTTGCGCTTGCGTGGTTACGCCTACTCGACGGACCGACCGATTCGTGAAGTGGCCATCGAAGTCGTGACGAGGAAGCTAAGGTTCGACGAAACCACCCGGTAACCAAGGGAAAGCACGTATATCTGTCAGGCGGAATCACGTATGCTTTAGGCCTATCGTCTGGTCGCCATTCGTGTCACCCTTGATTGCGCGTCCTTGGTGATTTAGCTGGGCGCAATCAAGGTGCAAGGGTATGCCGAACGAACGGCGATGAATCCCTTTATCCTCCAGAGCGATGAGCGTGATTTGTGGACAATCGAGAAGGATGGATTGCTCGAACCTTCGTTGAACTCGCCGACACGCTGGTTGCTGATTTCGATGTTATCGATCTTGCCTCGCGTCTCGTCGAACGATGCGGCCAGCTCTTGGGCGCCACCGAAGTAGGGCTGGCGCTGTCGGCGAGGGACAAGCTGCGCGTGGTGGCCTCGTCGTCCGAGCGCATGGGCGCGCTGGAGCTGATGGAGTTCGAGCATGACGAAGGGCCCGGATACGACTGCGTGCGGACTGGGCACAGCGTTCTGAACCAACACCTGGATCACGCGTACGATCGCTGGCCCCGATTCACCTTGGAGGCCCGTAGCGCGGGATTTGAGATCGTTCATGCCCTGCCGCTGCGCCTGCGCCATGACGTCATCGGCGTCATGAATATCTTCGGCAGTAATCAACGCGACCTCTCTACCATCGAGGTCGATCTGGCCCAAGCGCTGGCTGATATCGCCACCATTGGAATCCTTCAGGAACGGGCCATCTCCAGCAGCGCGTCGATTGCCACCCAGCTGCGCAGTGCGCTCAACTCGCGACTGATCGTCGAACAGGCGAAAGGGGTCGTGACTGAAGCGCGCGACGTCGGCGCCGATGAGGCATTTGCCATGCTTCTGCGCTACGCGCGGGCTAAACAACTACGGCTGAGCGTCGTCGCCAGCGCCGTGATCGACCGGACACTCTCGGCCTCGGTGCTGCCTCTGGTGACGCGTTGGAATGGGAGCTACGGGTAACACGACCTGTCGGCGCCGGTGGCCATCGCCGCCTCCGCGACCGCGCTGCGTGATTCTCGTTGCGGCCAACAGTGATGTTTGGGTCTTGCCCTAAAGGCGGCCTCCAGCCCGACCGATAGTCAACACGTCGATCCCATTGATCCGGCCTAGACCTCGCCGATCTGAATCACGTTCCCAGCGAGGTGTCCCATGGCCGAACGAGCGTCTGTCGCCACGATTGCAAACGCCGTTGATCTGCCCGTTGCCGCAACCGCGTCGGTGTCCACCCCAGACCCGATGCTGAGGCGTCCACGGTTGCATGCACTGCTGAGCGAGGGCGGCCCAGTCACCGTTGTGGGCGCACCGCTCGGCTTCGGCAAATCGGTCCTCCTGACGCAGTGGATGCAGGAGATGCGTGATGCCGGGCATCAGGTCGTGGCGGTGGATGCCGAGCTCTGCGGTCACAGCGAAGCCGTGTTCTGCACCGAGCTCTCCGCCAAGGTGCCGGGCGCCGCCAAAGGACGGGCCCGCTCGGCGCGACCGTCGTTGGCTGGAGTCGCCGACGGCCTGCGGAAAATGGGTCAGCCGGTGTGGCTGGTCGTCGACGGCTTCGATCACGTCGATGATGCGCACATCGTGAACAGCCTGGCGACCCTTGTCGGCAACGTCGAACAATTGTCGCTGCTGGTGGTGGGCAGATCGGTGCAGCGCATGGTGACGGCTGTGCAGTCGCACATCCCTGTCACCCACGTAGGCGAGCGTGAGCTTGCTTTTACCCAGGATGAGACCGCGCTGCTGCTGGCGTCCACGGGCGCCCACGTGAGTCGCGCTGGCTCAGTGGCGGTCCACCATGAAGTAATGGGGTGGCCGATGCCTCTCGGCGTTCTGGCCCTCGACTTGGCCGACACGCCGTTCGCGTCGGATCTCGCCGCCCTCAGTGCGGCGGCGATGACACGAGCGCGACGCCATCTGGAGCTTGCCATCGGTGAGAAGAATTTCATGCGCGCCGGGCCATTGGCTCTGGTCGAGGTACTTGGCCTTGACGTGGTTGAGGTGGTGTCGCCCACCAGCGCCATGAGCATCGACACCGGTGCCGGGCCTTCGGAACCAGGAACCGTCGCCGTGTTGGAACGCAATGGGTTGCTGAGTGCTCGTCACGACGACGCCTTGGTTTTGGAGTGGTCGCCGCTCATGAGAGCGGTGATCCGGGACGACTTTGTGCGCCGCCACCCGGACGAGGCGAGCACCCTCGAGGGCGCCTTGGCGCAGTGGTATGCGGACCGCCACTCTCCCGAACGTGCCCTCATCCATGCCGTGAACGCCCGCCGCTGGGATATCTTCACCAGGCTCGTTGGCTTTCATCCCATGGCGCTCTACGGAACACAATGGGCCGAGCTCATGCGCGCCTTCGCCGAGGTTCCCGATGACGCCATTGTTCCTGACACCACGGCGGCCGCCTTGCGGACCATCACCCTGCAGCTCCCCCTCGACACCCAGACGATCCCTCAGCCCCGGGTCCTGACGGCGGCCGAGATCAAGAGCATCAGCCACTCACCCCATGTCCGCAACGTCATCGAGCGAAATCTGTGGCTCCTGGCCCTGTATCGAGACAGAAGCATGTGGACATGCGCCAGCGTTTGCAACGAGAACGTCAGGGCACTCATGCAGGCCGCGCTGGCCACCCGAACGCCGGAGGTGGTCGGGTTGCGATCGCTGAGCTTGGTGCAGTCGGCCGCGCTTCATGACCTGCTGGGGGACTCGAGCAGTGCGGTCGTTGAGTATTCCTCGGCGTACAGCCTGGCGCCTACGAGCGACTTCGCGTTTCTGGGTCATGATGCCGCCGGCCACCTCGCCCTCTCCAATGCCGTGCTGGGCAATGTTCGAGCGGCCACCACCTGGCTGGAGAGAGACGCGGTCGGGCCGGGAGCCGACGTGCTGGCGTCGGCCGATCTCGATTGCGCCGGCACCATCGCCCGGGCCCTGATCGCCTTGCGTCGCATTGAAGCGCAGCCCTGTGCCGATGCCCTCGCTGATCTGGATCAGTTGACGGGCCCGAACGAGCTATGGCCCTTTGCGGCGTATGCGCGGGCATGTCACGCCTTGGTGTGGGGTGACCGGCTCAACGCCATTGACGAGTTGCACAGCACGTGGGTTCCTGCCGACTTGCTTGCCGTCAGCGACGCCAACGGCGGCATGGCCGGGCCCATGCTGGCCGCCGCCCAAGCCGAGCTGCTCATGTCCCTAGGTCGAGGGAACCATGCCAAGGCCGTGTTGGACGGCGTACGTCACCACCATCCCCTCGTCAGCGTGGCTCGGGCTCGTCTCGCCTTGCTCACCGGCGACAACGGCGGGGCCATTGCCGTGGCCAATGCCGTCCCTCGGTCTGTCGCCGCCGCCCACAGCGACCCTCACGATCGCCACCATCGCGTCGTCCACTCGCCGGCTTCCGCCTCTGGGGCACCGTCGGTCTCACCGCTGCATCGTCTCGAGACCACGATCATCAGCGCCGTTGCCTATCAACGCCTCGAGATGACCGCCCTCGCTGCCGATCTGCTTCGTCGAGCCGTCAACCAAGCCGAGCAACTCGGAACGTGGCTCCCCTTGGCCGCCGCACCACGCAGCGACCTCGCCGCTATTGCCACCAAGGTGCCGTCAGCGGCGGCGCTGCTCGACAGCGAACTGTTCGCGGGAGCCCCGGAGATCTATCCCGAGGCCATGACGCTGGTCACATTGACCGAACGGGAACGGGTGATCCTCGAGCGCCTGCACAGCGGCGACCAACTCAAGAAGATCGCGTCGTCCGAGTACGTCTCGACCAATACCGTCAAGACCCAGTTGCGCACGCTTTATCTGAAGCTCGGTGTCACCTCACGCGAGCAGGCGCTCATGGTGGCCGGCGAGCTTCAGCTCCTGTCGCCGGGTGCGGCCGAGAACTATCCATGCAGCCGCGCTCAGACGCCGACGCCGGCGTGAGCGATGGTCCGCAGCAAGTGGTCCATGGCTTTGACATCGAGAGGTCGCGAGAACAGGAACCCCTGACCGGTATCGATGGGCTCGGCCCGCAGAAGCTGAAGTTGGTCGTGGGTTTCGATTCCCTCGGCGACAATCTCGAGCCCGAGCGCCTTACCGAGCTCGACGAGCGTATGGATGATGGCCGCCGACTTGGCGCTTTTGGCGACCACTGACACGAACGACCGATCGATCTTCAGCGCGTCGATGGGGAATTGCTGGAGGGACGTAAACGACGAATAGCCCATCCCGAAGTCGTCGATGGCCAGGCGCACGCCGAGTGCCTTCAACAGCTGAAGCCGGGACAAGGTGCACAGGGCATCATTAGGTAAAGCGGTCTCGGTGAGCTCCAGGGTCAACAGGGCGGGATCAAGACTGCTGGCCGTCAGCGCGCCGTGTACGTCGTCGACGATCCGGTCGCGTTCGAGCTGGCGCGCCGAGATGTTCACGGAGATGGAGATGCGGTGCCCTCGGCGATGCCACTGGGCCGCCTGCCGGCACGCGCTGTCGAGCACCCACTGTCCGACAGGCACGATGAGGCCGCTTGCTTCGAGGGAGGGGATGAATTCATCGGCGAGAATGACGCCTCGGTCCGGGTGATGCCAACGCAACAAGGCCTCGGCCCCGGTGAGTGCTCCGCTGGCGAGGTTGAAGGTCGGTTGGTAGAGCAAGAAGAACTGCCCCGTCTCCACCGCCGTGCGTAGATCGACGGCAAGCTGGTGCGTCTCGTCCATCTCGGTCTGCATGGAGGGCACGAACAAGGTGGCTCCTTGTTTCCCCTCGGCCTTGGCCCGGTAGAGGGCGATATCGGCGTTTCGCAGGAGCTCTTCGGATGTGTGGCGCCGGCCTTGAGCAATGCCGATGCTGGCGGTGATCGACAAGGCCACCTCGGAGTCTGGGATCGTAAAAGGGAGCGTGAACGCATCGAGGATCCTCGCTGCTACCGCTTCACCGCCGGCCCCGGCGGTGCTTCCTTGGGCCACCACGATGAATTCGTCACCACCGAGGCGTCCGACGGAATCCTGCTCACGAACGGTGCGACGCAGCCGGGACCCCACTTCGACGAGCAACCGGTCTCCGGCACCGTGGCCCAACGTGTCGTTGATGTCCTTGAAGTTGTCGAGGTCGATGAACAGGACGGCCACGACGGTGCCTTCTCGCCGGCAGCGGGCCAAGACCTGGCCAACTCGATCGAGGATCAAAGCGCGATTGGGCAGGCCGGTGAGCGAGTCGTGAAAGGCTTGGTGATGGAGTTGAACGGTGCGCTCACCCACCAGCGCCAGGGCGCGGGCGCGGCTGGTCCCGAGCACGTAGATGAACGCCCCCAGCATCATGCTCAGCAGCAGACCACCGAGAAACAGGCCCTGCGCGTCGCCGTCGGTGAGCACGCCGCCCTGTGCCACCGTGCCGAAGGTTTCGAGCTGCCAGCTGTTGTCAATGTGGACGGTGGTCTTCTGCGCATGCCGGGGGAGCAGTCCCGACGAAAAGGTGACATGCGAGGAGCCGGAGTCGAATCGAAGGGCTACCGCCGTACCCGGAAAGTTCGCTAAGGCCGCGTGCAACAGCACGCCAGGGAGGACCTGCGCCCCGGTCCATCCGATGAGAGCGGCGCGTCGCATTGCGAGGGTGGGCGGCACGACCCCGCCCCGGTAGATGGCGCTCCCCACCGCCAGCACGGTGTCGGCTCCGGTCCCGACGGGGAGATACGCGGCCTGACCTGAGTCGCGGGTCGACTCGAGCTCAGGACCCAAAGGGCTGTCGCAGTAATCGAGGCCGGTCGTAAAGGCAGTGGCCCCGGGGCGAGACGATCCCACCGTGCCGAGGCAGTAATAGGGCCGCTTCCCCGGTGGGGTGATCGCAAATGTCCCGGTGGCGACCGACGGGTCGGCCCCGTCGGATTCTTCGTGGGCCACAAAACGATGAAGCTGGGACGCAGAGACGATGGACACTTCGGCGATCGCCATCAGCTCGGGGTATTGCTCAAAGGCATGTACGGACTTGGTCCACTGGACGTAGTCGGTCTCGGACGCATCGGGGTTGGAGAGGAAGTACGCCGACGCGCTGAGGACGAGGTCCTGCTCATGCTCGAGAGCCGCCTTCAATTTGGAGGCGATCTCCGTCGACGAGGCGACGAACGTCTGGCGGGACCGCTGCTCGTCAGCGCGCGCCAGTGCGTTGGCGCCGAAGGCGGATGCCACCGCGCCTACAACGAGGACAAGAGTCGATGCTGCCAACCAGATCGGCCGGCGTCGGCTCACAGCGACACGTATCCGACATCGTGCACGAGAGTGGTCGTGAACCCGCCACTGCTGTCGGTGATCGACAGAGGGACGCTGACGTGCAGTCCCACACCAGCCGCCGGAGGGGTGGTGGCCCCGAGCGTTGTCGTGGTGGTGAATGTCAACGTCGGTAAGGAAACGGGCACGGTGGCGGTCACCGGGGAAAGCCAGTTCGTCGGTGGCGCGGTCGGACACGCCCCCGAGGCGACGGGGTAGATACACGCGGAACCCGCCTGGATGGTCAGCGCTATATAGGTGCAGGCTGCCGCCGTCGGAGCCGTCGTCACCACCAGAGGCCAATAGGCATTGGAGGCCGCTACGCCCCCCGTCACCGCGGCGTCATAGCTGCTGGCTGAGGATTCGGCGTAGAGCGTCGACACGTTGGCGGCCGACAACACGGTGGGGAAGATGGCGATCTGGCCCAGCGAGCCCTCCCAGTAATCGGTCGTCGGTTGGTCGGTCCAGTTGCCGTTGGGATCCCAACCGATGTGCCACCACCCGCTGTACTCCTGCGCCGGGTCGCCGCCATTGCCCGACGTGGTCTCGTTCCCGGCCGATCCCGCCACCAGGGCGCCGTCGATGTACATGAGGGCCGTGGCCGTGGTGCTGTTGACCGGTATGACGGTGACCACCACAAAGTGCCAGGTCCCATCGGCGTAGTCATGCGTTGTCGTGGCTGAGCTGTTGAGCTCGAATTGCGTGTTCGGATACAAGGCGAATACCAGATGCCCGCTCGGGTCGAGCCACAGCATGCGGTCATAGGAGCCGGCTGTGTTGGTCTGCACGCTGTTGAACGAGACGATCCCACCCGTCGGCGTGCTCGTCTTGAACCACGCCGCCATGGAGAAGGTCTGGGGACCGGGGTTGGTCAAAAACGCGGTTGAGTCCACCGCCGTCTGGATCCAGCCCGTCGATCCGTTGAAGGTGGTGGCGGTGGTGGACAGCGGCCCCGATGCGTCGGTGCCCAGCGTGCCCTCCCCGGTGCCGTAGTCCGTGCCCGGGTTGGCGGAATCGTCGCTGTAGAGGCTGGTGGAGTTGGCGGTCAGGTTGGCGATGGCGCCGGTGTAGAGGGTGGAGCCGGTGTCCTGTAGCGCCCAATACGAGGTGGGGGCATCGGCGATCACTTGGGTCGACAGGGCCGACTGAGTCGTCTCGGCGTACAGCGTGGAGACCTGTCCTGCACTCAGGGCCGCAGGGAACACGGCCTCGTCGGCCAACGATCCTCCGAAGAAGTCGGACGTGGGCAAGGTGGTGAAGCCGCTTCCTACTGCGCTCCCCCAACCGAGGTGCCAGAAGCCTGTGTAGCTCAAGGTGGCCTTGGCGCCAGCCGCGGCGGAGGTGATGTTCGAAGTTCCGTTGATGTAGATCACCATGCCGGCGGTGGTGGACTTGGTGGCTACGACGAAGTACCAAGTTCCCGTGGCCAGCGCGGCGGCAGCGGTGGACTCCAAGGTGGTGGTGTCGTTGCCGAAGCCGATGCGTCCAGCCGTGTTGATCCAGATCATGCGGTCGGTGTCCGTCGGCGCCGTATTGCCTTGGGTGCTGGTGTCGCCGAGTATGACGCCGTTGAGCGCCGTTGGCTTCACCCACGCCATCAACGTGTAATTGGTGGGCGCGGCAGCCCCGGAGAGCGTCTCACCCCAACCTGTCGAGCCGTCGAGGGTGACGGCACGTGACGAGGCCGACAACGTCGTGGGTCCGCTGCCGGCCGCACCGTAGGTGGTGGTGCCGATGGGCAGTCCGGTGTTGGTCGCCGCCGTAGAGGTGTCGGCAAACTCCTGGACCCCGCAGCTGCCGGTGGTGGACACACCGGCAGTCGTAGGGGAGATTGAGCCCTGGTTGGCTAACGTCGTTGTTAACGAGCCCACGGCGGTGGCCATCGGATAGGTCGTACACGTTCCCGTGTTCGACGCCGTGATACCGCTAGCCGTGTTCGGAGACGACAGACAGTTCGTTGCTCCGATGGTGTCGGAAAGCTGCAGCGTGCCGCTTTGGAAGGTGCCGTTGCCACCTACCTTGGCGCTGTCGCCGCCAAAGACAGGACCCTGACCGGTGACGGCACTGAGGGCGCCGAGGACGACTAAGAGCCCGAGGGCGGACCTGACCCAGGGGAGATGGCTCCTCTGGGTCAGGCCATGCGCGGTCATTGCTCAGGAGTTTCCGGCGCGAGGGCCCCAAGTCCAGGACTACTGGGTGAGGGAGTAGGTGAGCGGGATGCTGGCGACGAGTCCCTGATCGGCGTTGGTGGCGGTGCTGTCGAGCCCGGTGGTGAAGGTGAGCGTGACGGTAGAACCCGCCGCCAGAGAGGAGACCATCGACAAGCTCCCCACGCTGGCCAACGTCGACAGGTTGTACGTCGTGGCCAGGGCCGGACAGGCACCAGCGCCAGCCGGATAGACGCACTTGGTGCCGTTGTAGATGGTCACGTCAACTTTGCCGCAGAAGCCGCTGGTATCACTGCCCGACGACAACGGGTTCAGCGCCGATGTGGCGAATGGGGCCGCCGCGGTGGTGCAGGAGCTCTCGGTCAGAGCGATACCGGTAAGCGACGAGATCGATCCCTGGTTGGTCAAGGCGACGCTGGCCGTCTGCGACGTTCCGCTCACCTCGTTCGTCGTCCCTGTCCCGAGGTCGCTCGACGCGCACGTGCTGTTCACGTTGGTGATGATTCCGGCCGCCGAGTTCGGTGAGGACAGACATGTGGTGCCCCCGACGGTCTTCGACAGAATCAATGTTCCGCTCTGAAAGGAGTTGGCGCTCCCGCCTACTTGGGCATAGAACGGGGTGACGCCGAACGCGGTGGCCGCCGTAAAGGCGAGGGCCATCGTTCCGAGAACGGCGGCTACGAAGCCGCCGGAAAATCGGCTCTGGTGGTGCATGATGTCTCCTTGTTGAGGCCCTCGCGAGGGCGTAGTCGCGCCACAACGCAGTCCGCTGGGCGTGTGTCGATTATCGACAGCGCCATCGAAGAACTCAGGCGGATGACGTGATGAATCGAAGGTGATCGTGCAGGTGACCGGTGCGCAGGGAGCGTGCTACATCCCCGGTGCCAACCGCCGTCTGAAGATGTGTTGCGGTCCGCGGTGGTGGTTCAGGCGGTGCGCGGGAACCGGGACCAGCGAGGTGAGTCGTCGGACGAGCATGGGTGAGAAACAAAAGAAACCCGCCAGGACCCACCCCCACCACGGCAATGCCACCGAACCCGAAATGGGGAGCCGCCGGGCGTGGCCCACCATGGTGCCGCGCACGACAACCTCTTGTCCGGCCGCGGCGATCACCGCTTTGCCGTGAGGCAAAGCGACACGCACAGGTAGCACGCCGCTGTTGACCAGGCGGGCCGTGATGTGCCGCCCTACTCTTTGGGCGCTGTAGAGGTAGCTGTTGAGAATGATGCGATAACGCCAAAAGGGAATGGCCACGATCAAGGCCTGGCCAAGGGTCACCACCGAGGTGCGCAATCGGCCTCGGACAATGAGCGCCAGGAACATCACCCCGGCCGTACTGAGAAACAGCCAGGTCGACAGTTTGTACACCCATCCAATGGCCGGGATGATCGCCACCGGTGTTCCCGAAATCTCTTTGGCGGTAATGGTCCAAGGATCGGGAGTCGGGTTCAGATCGCCTTTTGTCTCGTAGCGACCATCCGGCTCTATGCGGTAGATCCGGTGGATGAAGGTGAAGCTCAAATCGGACCAAGGGCGAAAGACGATAATTTCGCCCACGCGCAGATCAGGGTGCGCCCCCATTGGCTCGGTGGCCACCAACGAGCCCACCGGGGCGGTGCGACCCATCGAGGGCGAACCGACCCAGAACAGCCGGCCACCCGAACCCAGCCACCCTCCCCACGTGCACGCCACGGCCACGAGGATTCCCAGCGCGCCGAGCATGAGCCCGCTCGAAGCATGCCGCGCCAGACTCCGGCGCGTGGTGCGATCCTCGCCTCCAATCACCGTGCTCCTTTCGGGCGCGTCAAACCGACGTGGGTGGCGCGCCGCGGTGTGCGAACCCTTTGGGTATCGGCGTGGATGCAACGACGCCGCGCTTTTGCGCCGGGTGATCCGCGGGTGAAGTGCGTGGCCGGCGCGTGGCGACTCCGGCGCGTTCGGTCCTAAAGCCTGCCGCCAGGCGCGCCGACACTCCGAGGCAACATCGATTCCTCCGACGGCCCAGACCTCGCCGATCCATCACAGATCCATGCGAGGTGACTCATGGCCGGGCGAGCGCTTTTTCCTTCAGGTGCCAAGGTGCAGGGCCTGCTCGACGCGGCCCCAGGTGCCATGGTGGGCTTCGGTGTCGACGGCTGTGTGACCTTGGTGAACGTTCAGGCTGAGCGCCTCTTCGGCTATGACCGCAACGAGCTGATCGGCCAATCTTTGGAAATCATCATTCCCGCCTGGGGCACGTTCGGCGATGGGAGATATTCACTCGACTATGGCCTGACGAGGGTAGGTCGTCACAAGAACGGTGCCGAGTTCTCGGCCGATCTCAGTTTGCGGTCACTGCCGACAGGCGAGGGTTGGTTGACGGTGTTGGCGGTGCGCGACATGTCAGGCGATCCGTCGAGCGCAGCGGGCGCCGAACTCGAGGAACGGTTTCAAACCGTGTTCGACGCCGCCCCCAACGCCATGATCCTCGTGGACGGAAGCGATTCCCGCATCATCCGAGCCAATGGTGCCTTCGCCTCGATTGTGGGGCACGAACCCGATGCACTGGTCGGTCT
Source organism: uncultured Acidimicrobiaceae bacterium (assembly GCA_963714125.1). Lineage (GTDB taxonomy): Bacteria > Actinomycetota > Acidimicrobiia > Acidimicrobiales > UBA8190 > CAWCAW01. Next base: position 857,708 of record OY970234.1, read on the forward strand.
CGGTCTGGCCGACTTGACCCATCCTGCTGACATGGCCAAGAGCCTCGACAAGATCGAGGAATTGCATTCCGGCAAAGTGGACTCACTTTCGTTCGAGAAGCGCTACCTCCGCAGCGATGGATCCCACGTGTGGGCGTCGGTGCGTGTCGGTATCGTGCGCGACGACGACGGACTGCCGCTTTACCGCATCTGCGCGGTCGAGGACATCACCGAACGAAGGGCGCTGCAGAGGCAGATCACGCACTCGGCGACACATGATGCGCTGACGGACCTTCCCAATCGCGCTTTGTTCATGGACCGCCTCCGCATGGCGTTGCAGCGCATTCAGCGCAAGCCCGGCCATGTCATGGTGGTCTTCCTCGACCTTGATCACTTCACGTTGGTCAACGACAACATGGGCCACGATGCCGGGGACCAGGTGCTGCGGACCATGGCGCAGCGCTTACACAAGGTCATGCGTCCGGGCGACACCGTGGCGCGCTTCGGTGGCGACGAGTTCACCCTCGTGTGCGAGGAGGTGGCCGACCAGGACGAGGCCCAGGTACTGGTGAACCGGATCGTGGCCGCCGTGCAGGCCCCCCTCCAGATCGACGGGTCGGAGTTCTTCGTGACCGCCAGCGCCGGCATCGCCCTCGGTCGTGGACCCGGCGACGTCGCCACCGCGCTCGTGCGCAGCGCCGACAAGGCCATGGTCCGGGCCAAAGAGGTGGGCCCCTCCAGCACCGAGTTCTACGACTGGCGTCAGGACAATCGCTCCGCGGGCCAGCTCCGCATGAGTTGCGAACTGCGCCGGGCCATCGAGCGCGATGAGCTGGAGCTGCATTACCAACCCGTCGTGGACCTGGCTTCCATGCAGCCCATTGCCACCGAAGCCTTGGTCCGCTGGTGTCACCCCACCCGGGGCCTGTTGCTCCCGGGGGAGTTCATCGAACTGGCCGAGGACACGGGCATCATCGTCTCCTTGGGCCGCTGGGTGCTCATGAAAGCGTGTCAGCAGACGGCCCAGTGGCAGGAACTCCAACGTGATCAAGGGCGGGCCGGCGCGGTGCCGAGGATCGCCGTGAACGTGTCGCCGCGTCAGCTGGCCGAGGTCGACTTCGTCTCCGAGGTGGTCGAGATCATCGAGGACGCCGGGATCGACCCCGATGTCGTGTGGCTCGAGATCACCGAGGGAATGTTCTTGGCGAACCCGGCGCGAGCCACGCGCACCTTGCGGGCGCTACGCGACCAGGGCGTGCATATCTCGATCGACGACTTCGGCACCGGCTATGCGTCGTTGGGCTACCTCGGGCAACTCCCGGTCGAAGCCCTGAAGATCGACAGGGGGTTCATCACCGGTCTGGGCCGAGATCCCGCTAACACCGCCATCGTCCGGACGGTGTTGGCTCTGGCCCAATCACTCGGACTGACATGTGTGGCCGAAGGGGTGGAGACCGACGATCAAATCGAGAAGCTTCGAGACCTCGGTTGTGCATTCGCCCAGGGGTTCGCCTTCGGGCGGCCGTTGCCGGCCGAGCAGCTCGATGGGCTGGCGCACGGTGGACTGAGCGCATGGGGAGCGCGCCCTACCCCTCCAGTTTCTCGACCGTCTCTGATGGTGGTCGGCGATCCCCCCGACAGCCAACGGCGTCGAGCGTGAAAGGAGAGCGCCCGGTCATGGAACGGCATCAACTGCGCAGGGTGCTTCCCCGCCAGCTCACCGACTGGGGAGGCCAGTACATGATTGAAGGCGACCCCGATGCGGCCTGGCGGCATTGCCGCGTGGTCGACATCTCGTCGGCGGGCGCCGGGATCGAGTTGCTCGGGGCCACCACCGATGAGGCCGAGAACCAGCACCTTCTGGTGGCCGTGCATTTCCGGGCTGCGGTCAAGAACACCGGACCGTGCCGAGACGGCACGCTACGGGTGGGGACGCAATTCGTCGACCTGACCGAGCCCGCGTCGGCCTATATCGCGTCGCTGGCCCGCCTCCAGGCCTACTGGTAGGGCTCTGCTGCGCTGCCGGTTGTTACAACCTGTGGCTATGGTGCCTGTGTGGCCGATCAGACCAGGTTCACAGAGCTCGCCATGGAGCACATGCCGGCGCTGTACACCGCCGCCATGCGGCTGACGCGCAATTCCGCCGATGCCGAGGACCTGGTCCAGGAGACCTTTTTAAAGGCGTACCGGGCCTTCGATCGCTTCGAAGAGGGTACCAATCTCAAGGCCTGGCTCTACAAGATCCTGACCAATACCTTCATCAACTCGTACCGGGCGGCCAAGCGGCGGCCGGAGAAGGCCGACGTCGAGGACATCGAGGACCTGTACTTGTACCACCGCCTGGGTGAGTTGCCCGGCAGCCAGGCCGGGCGGTCAGCCGAGGAGGAGCTCCTCGACCACATCACCGATGACGAGGTGAAAGACGCCATCGAAGCCCTTCCCGAGGCCTTTCGGATCGCCGTTTTGCTGGCCGATGTGGAAGGTTTCTCCTATAAAGAGATCGCCGACATCACCGAGGTGCCGATCGGTACTGTGATGAGCAGGATCCACAGGGGAAGAAAGGCGCTCCAAAAGACGTTGGCAGATTTTGCAGTGGAACGGGGCCTGGTGGGATCGCCGGACGCGGGACGCTGACGAAGGTCGGTTTCGAGACTCGTAGGTGAGGGGAGACGGATATGGGGGAGGAGGAGCACGAAGTCGACTGCACTGAGACAGTCGAACGGCTCTACACCTTTCTCGACGGCGAGCTCACCGAGGAACGGCGCGTGCAGATCCGGCGCCATCTGGATGATTGCCCCCCCTGCCTTCATGCCTTCGATTTCGAGGCTGATCTGCGGGTGGTGATCTCCAGCCGCTGCAAAGACCACGTTCCCGAGGATCTCCGCCGGCGCATCCACGACGCGCTGCTGGAAGAGCAGGGCCGCCATGGGCCCTCCACCGGCTGAGGCGGTCTTTCACAATAACTGCACAACGACCTGACCTGCCCTCTTGGGAACAGGCAGGGTCCCGCCGATAGGGATGCAACAACAAAATCGGCGGGAGGTGAGCAGACATGGAAGATCACCGGGAACTGGGGACCAGATCCATCGGCGGGTCGGCGTTCACGGGTCCTTCCCGGCCTTCGCGGACGTTCGCTCGAGGACGAGTGTGCCGCGAGGACGGATGCAAGACGAAGCTATCGATCTACAACGAGAGCGACTTTTGTTTCCTCCACGAGCCCCAGGTCACACCGCGCATGCGGGGCAAGAAGATCGCCTGACCTTCGGGTTCCCTAGACTGGGCAGGTGACCAGCCCCGTATCTTGGGACGTGGCCGAACGGGTGGCGACGTGGGTCGGGGCTAACTCCCCGCTCCTCAGCTCTTCGTCGCTTCACACCGTCGACGGTGCGGACCTTGCCAAGCTCGAAGAGGATTTCTCCGAAGCCACCACCAGAGCCGAAGCGCTCGTCATCGAAACCACCGGACTTACCCCGGTGTCGGGCCGAGCCCGAGCGCGCGTTGTCGATCGGGCCGGCTGGGTGCGCAACAACCTGACCTCCTTCCAGCATTTGTTGGAGCCGTTGTTGGAGAAGGTGGACACCACCGGCGTACCGGGTCCGCTGGCCGGTGTGGCGCGCAGCACCACCGGCGCCCAGATGGGTGCGGTGCTCGGGTGGATGTCGACGCGGGTGCTCGGTCAGTACGACCTGCTGTTCGCCGAAGGAGCTGAATCAGCCGACGGGGAAACGCCGGGGCTCGACGGCGATGCCATCTCGTACGTGGGTCCCAACATCTTGGCCCTCGAACGCCGGCACGGCTTTCCGGCCAAGGAATTCCGGCTATGGATCGCCTTGCACGAGGTCACCCACCGGTGCCAGTTCACCGGCGTGCCGTGGTTGCGGCCCTACTTCCTCTCATTGGTGGACAAGACGCTCGGGGGCGTGTCTCCCGATCCCCGTCAGTTGATGGACGCGCTGCGTCGTGCAGCCGAATCGATTCGCGGCGGGCACAACCCGCTTGATGACGCCGGCATTTTGGGTTTGGTGGCACCCCCCGAGCAGCTCGAAGTCATCGGGCACATCCAGGCCATGATGAGCCTGCTCGAAGGGCACGGCGACGTCACCATGGACCGGGCCGGAGCCGGGGCCGTTCCCGATGCCCCGTGGTTCGCGCGGGTGTTGCGCGACCGGCGCCGCAAGGCGAGCATGCCGTCGCGCTTTCTCCAGCAGCTCATGGGCATCGACGCCAAGTTGCGCCAGTACGAGCAAGGCGAGCGATTTATCGGCGCCATCGAAGCGTCGGGCGGCGCCACTCTGTTCTCGCGCGTCTGGGAGGGCCCCGAGATGCTCCCCACCATGGAGGAGATCCGCCATCCCGAGAAGTGGGTGGCCCGGGCGGGTTCCCCGCAACTGGCTACGGGCTGATGCTCTCGCCGGCGGGCGAGCTCTTGGCCCGCTGCACATTTCCCTCACCCGGCACGGCCGTGGTCTGCGCTGTATCAGGTGGGCCCGACTCTCTGGCGTTACTGGTCCTCGCCGTCGAAGCGTCCTTGGATGTCACCGCCGTCCACGTCGATCACGGCTTGCGCCAGGGATCCGAACTCGAGGCGCAGGTGGTGGCCGCCGCCGCCGATCGCCTGGGGGCCCGATTTCGCTCCGAGCGCGTCAGCGTGGCCAAAGGACCCAATCTCGAGGCCCGGGCCCGCGCCGCTCGTCGTTCGGTGCTGCCTGGCGATGCGGCCACCGGCCACACCATGGACGACCAAGCCGAAACGGTGCTGCTCAACATGCTCCGGGGAGCGGGCCGCGACGGGCTGTCGGCCATGCGCCCTGGGCCTTCCCACCCGCTACTGGCGTTGCGCCGGGCCGAGACCCATGAGCTGTGCCGGGTCGTCGGGCTCGAGCCGGTGCTCGATCCCACCAACAACGATCGGCGTTTCGTCCGCAACCGCATTCGTCACGAGCTGCTGCCCCTGTGTTCGGACATCGCCGGGCGTGACGTCGTCCCCGTGCTGGCCCGTCAGGCGGGTGTGCTGGCGGCCGAGGCGCGCTACCTCGATGATCAGGCCTCGGCCCTCGACGCCAGCGATGCCGCCGCGCTGGCCCAGGCCCCCGAGGTCCTGGCCCGGCACGCGGCGCGCACCCTGGTGGCGCAGTCGGCGCCCTTTGCCCCGGGACTGGCCGCCGTGCAACGGGTGCTGGAGGTGGCTCGGGGAACGGTACGGGCCACCGATGTTGCCCCGGGCTTGCGGGTCAGCCGCTCCTCGGGCCGACTTTCAGTGGCCCGGATCGACAGCGACGCCGTCCGATAAGGTCCGGATCCGATGACCGACGCGTCCGGCAGCTCTGGCAGCACGGCGGTGGCCGTCCGCACGCCGGGCCCGGGAGCCTTGGCTCCCTACTCCTGGGACACCGACGCCGGTCTGGGTGAGGTGATCGTCGCCCAAGACGTGCTGGCCAAGCGGGTCATGGCGCTCGGCGAGGAGATCAGCGCCGATTACCGCGGCCGGCCCCCTCTCCTGGTGGGTGTCCTCAAGGGCGCGTTCGTGTTCATGAGCGACCTGGCCCGTGCCATCTCGTTACCGGTCGAGGTGGACGTCATGGCGGTGGCGTCGTACGGATCGGCCACCACCACCAGCGGTGTGGTGCGCATCGTCAAAGACCTCGACTACGACTTGACGGGCCGCCACGTGCTGGTCGTCGAGGACATCGTCGACAGCGGGCTGACGCTGCAGTACTTGCGTCGCAGCCTGTGGGCGCGCCAGCCCGCCAGCCTCGAAGTGTGCGCTCTGCTTGTCAAAGAAGGCCGTCAGCGGGCCAAGCTCGATCTTCGCTACGTCGGTTTCCACATACCCCCGGATTTCGTGGTGGGCTATGGGCTCGATGTCGCCGAGCGCTACCGCAATGTGCCCGAGGTGCGCGCCTACAAAGGCCCCGCTCCTGTTGACTGAACGCGCCGGCACAGGTGACGTGCGGTGAGCGTCGATACGGAGAAGGTGGAGCGGCTCATCGCCGAGCTGCTTGATGCCATCGGTGAAGACCGGACGCGCGACGGGCTCGAGGAAACACCGCGGCGGGTGGCCGCCATGTACCAGGAGCTGTTGTCCGGCTATGACAGCGACCCGGGCGACTACCTCACCGTCAGTTTTGCCGCCGATCACGACGAAATGGTGATGGTGCGTGACATCCCTTTCGCCTCGCTGTGCGAGCACCACATGATCCCTTTCATTGGCCGTGCCCATGTCGCGTATATCCCTGGCGCCGACGGATGCATCACCGGACTCTCCAAACTGGCCCGGCTGGTGGACGGCTTCGCCCGGCGCCTTCAGGTGCAAGAGCGCATGACGACCCAGATCGCCGACACGCTGGCCAAGGTGCTCCAGCCCCGCGGCGTGCTGGTGGTGGTGGAGGCCGAGCACCTGTGTATGTCGATGCGAGGGGTAAAGAAGCCCGGCACCCTGACGGTGACATCCGCGGTCCGGGGCCTGTTCCGCGATGACCCTCGCACCCGCGCCGAGGCCATGAACTTCGTTCACAGCCGTTGAATACGGGCCTAACCTCTGTCCCCATGCGGCCGCTGGTCATGGGTGTGTTGAACGTCACGCCCGATTCGTTCTCCGACGGGGGGCGCTACCTCGACCCCGACGATGCGGTGGCTCGAGGCCTCGAAATGGTGGCTGAGGGAGCCGATGTGGTCGATGTGGGCGGGGAGTCGACCCGGCCCGGGGCGCAACCCGTGGACGAAGCCGAGGAGCTGCGCCGGGTCCTGCCGGTGATCGAGGCACTCGCCCCCCAGGTCCGCGTGTCAGTGGACACCGTCAAGGCCAAGGTGGCCGAAGCAGCCGTGGCGGCCGGGGCCAGCCTGGTCAACGACGTGTCCGCCTCGCTGTGGCCGGTGGCGGCCAATACCGGCGCCGGGTGGGTGGCCATGCACATGCAGGGCACGCCCCGGACCATGCAACACGACCCCCGTTACGGCGATGTGGCCGCCGAGGTGCGGGCCTTTTTGGTCGACCGGGCCCGCCAGGCGTCTGACGCCGGGGTGACCGAGGTATGGATCGACCCCGGCATCGGTTTCGGCAAGTCGGTCGAGCACAACCTGTCCCTGCTGGCCCATCTGGGCGAGTTGACCGACGAGGGCTGGCCGGTGATGGTGGGAACCAGCCGCAAGACGTTCCTGGGCAAGATCAATGGCGGACCTGACGGCACCCCGGCTCCCGTCGAGGAGCGCCTGGGCGGCTCCCTGGCCACAGCCACATGGGCCATGCTGGCCGGAGCCGCCATGGTGCGGGCCCATGATGTGGGCCCCACCGTGCAGGCAGCCACGTTGGTAGGAGAGCGATCGACCTCGTGGTCGTCGCATGAGCGAAAGATGGTGAAGCGGTGAAGGGCAAGTGGGCGGCGGGTATCTCGCCACGCAACTTCACGTGGATCATCCAGGATCAGCTGGCCGTGAGCGAGCGCCCTGGCGGGTTCGCCCCCAACCACCGCCGAGTGCGGCGCCAGGAGGAGATCATCTGGCTGCGGGTGCAAGGGTTCACGCGCATCGTGTCGCTCCTGCCGTCGTCGCACAACCTGGCCGCCTATGAAGAAGGCGACGTGGTGTCATCGCACCTTCCCGTCGGCACCGAGACGGATCTGCGCGAATCGTTGGCCGACCTGTTCAAGAACCTCGACGGTTGGCTGCGCGACAACGAGCGCGTCCTGGTCCACCTCGAAGAGCTGGGCGATCGCATCATGGGTGTGATGGCGGGCTACCTGCTGTGGTCGCATCGGCTTCCGGGCGGGCCGCAGTCCATCGCCGTGGTGGAACGGCTGGTAGGGAGGCAGATGGGACCGCCGGGACGCGACATCGTGGCGCAAGCGGCCACGGTCGACGAGGCCTAGTGAGCTGGCTCGACGAGCTCGAAGACGCATCGTCGGAGGACGGCGACGCGTCGCAGCCGGTCGAGGAGTCCCAGGAGTCGGTACCCGAAGCATCGACATCGGAGCCGGCGGCGGGCGCGTCCGGCGCGGCTGGTGCGTCCGGTGTGACCGAGGCTGCGGCGGCCGGGGCGGCCGAGCCAGCCGGTGCTGACCCTGAGGATTACATCGAGGTGCGGGGCCTGCGCGTGTTCGGCACCCACGGTGTGCTCGATGCCGAGCGCCACTCGTTGCAGCCCTTTGAGATCGACCTGCGCATGGTGGTCGATCTGGCCATGTCGGCGACCAGCGACGAGCTTTTCGATACGGCTGACTACGCGGCGGCCATCGACGCCGCCGCCGCGGTGATCACGGGGCCCACCCATGTGTTGCTCGAGTCGCTGGCCAACGACATCGCCAAGGCCATCTTGCGGGACCGCAAGGTCAAGGCGGTGACCGTGGCGCTGCGCAAGATGCGGCCTCCGGTGTCCCATGACCTCGAGTCCGCCGGGGTTTGCCTCACTCGCCGGCGGCCGTAGGCCCTCGGACGGCCCGAGAACAACGGGCATGCGGGCCTTTGTGGGGCTGGGATCGAACATGGGTGATCGGTGGGGTCATCTCCGCCGGGCCCTGGTCGACATGCCGGATGTGGTGGCGGTGTCGCCGGTCTACGAGACCGAGCCGGTCGGGGGGCCACCCGGTCAGGAGTGGTACCTCAACGTGGTGGCCGAGCTCTCTACCGTCCTGTCACCCCGGGCGCTGCTCGACATGGCCCATGGGCTCGAGGAGGCGGCCGACCGGGTCCGAACCGTGCGGTTCGGGCCCCGCACCTTGGACGTCGACGTCCTTATGGTGGGCGACCTGGTGGTCGAGGAGGATGACCTGGTGGTGCCGCACCCCCGCATGTGGGAGCGCCGCTTCGTGGTCGAGCCGCTGGCTGATCTGGCTCCTGAGCTGATCGACCCCGACATCAAAAAAACTGCTGGTGGAAACGTGCGTAAGGCGGATAGGATTAGGGCGTACTGAATCGCCTGACGCGACCGGCACCCTCGAAGAGGGGCTGGAGCGCAGAAAGGGGTTCCGGTGACCTCGATCCGTGTGATCGGCCCTGGTCGGGCCGGTCGATCCTTGGCGGTAGCGCTGGCCGACGTCGGCTTTGACATGCGCGCGCTGCTGGGGCGAGGAGACGACCTCACCGACGCCGCCGTCGGTGTCGACATGGTTGTCATTGCCACCCCTGACGCCGCGGTGGCCGATGTGGCCGCCGCCATCGCACCGGTGCCGGCGACGCTGATCGTGCACGTGTCGGGGTCCCTCGGTCTCGATGTCCTGGCCCCTCATGGGCGTCGCGCCTCGCTGCATCCCCTCGTTCCGCTGCCCACGCCTGAGGTCGGTCGGGTTCGCCTGGCATCAGGGATCGCCTTCGCCGTCGCCGGAGACTCGGCTGTGTCGGAGCTGGTGTCGGCCCTGGGCGGCATGTCGTTTGTGGTCGGCGACGACCAGCGCGCTGCTTACCACGCCGCCGCTTGTGTGGCCGCCAACCATGTGGTCGCCTTGATGGGCCAAGTACAGCGCATCGCGTCGGCGACCGGGCTCGGGCTTGACCCTTTTGTGGGGCTGGCGCGCGCCGCTCTCGACGACGTGTCGGCGTTGGGTCCCGCCGCCGCCCTGACGGGCCCGGCGGCCCGCGGTGACGAGGCCACGTTGGCTCGCCATCGCCGTGTGCTGCCGAGCGCCGAGCTCGATGGGTATGACGCCGGGGTGGCGCTGGCGGCTCGACTGGCGGATGCCGTGCCGGCGCCGAGTTCGGGCCCGGTCGTGATCACCACCGCGGCCGGGTTTTCCGCCGCTTTGGACGCCCATCGGTGGGCCGGGCGCCGCGTCGGTTTGGTGCCGACCATGGGCGCCCTGCACGCCGGACATGGCGCGCTGATCGAGCGGGCCGCGTCCGAGTGCGATGTGGTGGCCGTCACCATCTTCGTCAACCCGTTGCAGTTCAACAACGCGGCCGACCTGGCCGCCTACCCGCGTCATCTCGACCGGGACGTGGAGGTGGCCGGGCGAGCCGGTGCCACCATGGTGTTCGCCCCCGCGGTGGACGAGATGTACCCGAACTTCCCCGAGCCGCAGATGTCCTCGGTGCACGTCGTCGGTGTCAGCGACTCCCTGGAGGGCGCGGCGCGCCCGGGGCACTTCGACGGGGTGGCCACGGTGGTGACCAAGCTCTTCGCGCTGGCGGGACGATGCCGCGCCTACTTCGGCGAGAAGGATTTTCAGCAGCTGGCTGTGGTGCGTCGCCTTAGCGCCGATCTGTCGTTGCCGGTCGATGTGGTGGGTTGCCCGACGGTGCGCGAAAGCGACGGGCTGGCCCTGTCGAGCCGCAATGTCCGCTTGTCGGCCGACGATCGCGGCGCCGCGTTGGCTCTGCACCGTGCATTGCTGGCCGGCCTCGACCGGTTGAACAACGGGGAGCGTCGTACCGATGCGGTGCGCGCCGCCATGGCCGCCGAGTTGGCCCGCGAGCCGGCCGTGGTGCCCGACTACGTGGCGGTGGTGGACGCGGCCACGTTTGCGGTTCCCGAACGTTTGAATGGTGCTGTTCGCCTCCTGGTGGCAGCCACGGTGGGACCTGTGCGACTCATCGACAACGAAGGGGCGGTTGTCACCCCGCTCTCCACGCGGCTCACCAAGCGGGTGCGCGCTCCCAAGGTGCCGGCCGTGACCATCACGAAGCCGATTCGCACGGGAGTCCAGTGACGACGCACCAACCGAGAGTGTTCAACCATCCAAGTTCTGAGCAACGGAAGGGAGCGTCCTAGAGATGCGCCGGCGCATGATGAAATCCAAGATTCACCGGGCCACGGTGACCGATGCCAACCTCGAGTACATCGGGTCCATCAGCCTCGACCCCGCCCTCATGGCATTGGCCGACATCCGCGAGTACGAGCAAGTGGCGGTACTCGACATCGACAACGGGGCGCGCTTCGAGACGTACGCCATTGTGGGCGAACCCGGAGAGGTGTGCCTCAACGGCGCCGCCGCTCGGCTCGTGCACAAAGGCGACAAAGTCATCGTGATCACGTACGCGGATTACGAGGAAGCTGAGGTCGAGGGGTTCGAGCCCAAGGTCGTTCACGTGGACCTCGACAACGCCGTCGTGGACGAGACCACCGCCCAGCTCGAGGCCAACCTGCGCCGAGCTGTCACCGCCTGAGCCGCGGCTCCCCCCGATCTTCTGGCACGCGTGGAACTCGACGTCCTCGTCCTCGGTTCCGGGGTAGCGGGACTCTCGGCCGTCGTCCGACTGGCCGAGGTGCCTGGCGTGCGGGCGGGGGTCCTGACCAAAGCCGAGCTGTCGCAGTCGGCGACGCGTTGGGCCCAAGGCGGCGTGGCGGCTGCTTTCGGCAGTGACGAGGACTCCACCGATCTCCATCTGGCCGACACGCTGCGCGCCGGTGTCGGTCTGTGTGACGTCGACGCCGTGCGCGTGCTCGTCGACGAAGGCCCGGCGCGCGTGACCGAGCTCATCTCCCTCGGTGCCGTGTTCGACCGCGAAGCCGGCGGCGCCCTCTCCCTCGCTCGCGAAGGTGGCCACTCCACCGCTCGCGTCCTGCACGCCGGAGGCCTGGCCACCGGAGCCGAGGTGGAACGGGCTCTGGTCAGCGCGGCCGAAGCATCGGCGGCGGCCGTACTGGAACGGTGGTTCGCGCTCGACCTCATCGTGGAGGACGACCGGTGCGTGGGGGTGGTGGCGCTCGACCCTGACGGCGTGCGCCGCCAGGTACGGGCCCGTCACGTGGTGCTGGCCACCGGGGGCGCGGGCCAGCTGTACTCCGTCACCACCAATCCTTCTGAGGCCACGGGTGACGGCAGTGCCATGGCGTTGCGCGCCGGGGTGCCCGTGTGCGATGTCGAGTTCTTCCAGTTCCACCCCACCGCGTTGCATCACCCGGCCATGCCCAGGCCCTTGCTGTCCGAGGCGTTGCGTGGACACGGCGCGCTGTTGCGCGACGCCGGCGGCGACCGCTTCGTCGACGAGCTGGAGCCCCGCGACGTGGTGAGCCGGGCCATGGCCTCGCGCATGGCGGAGGAAGGCGTCGATCACCTGTGGCTCGATGCCACCGGGTTGGAATCCTTCGACGAACGTTTTCCGACGCTGGCGGCTTCGTTGCGGATGGCGGGACTGGATCCTGCGGTGGAATGGCTCCCTATCGCTCCCGCTGCGCATTACGTGTCGGGGGGCATCGTCACCGATCTCGACGGGGCCACGGCCCTGGGGGGGTTGTGGGCGGCGGGCGAAACGGCGTGTACCGGTGTGCACGGCGCCAACCGGTTGGCCTCGAACTCGCTGCTCGAAGGCATGGTCTTCGGCGCCCGCCTGGCTGAAGCCATCGAAGCCGGCAAAGACTGCGCCGAACCGACCGGCGCCATGAAGGCGGTGCTCGAGCCGGTCGCCGCTACTGATATCGGATGTGTCGCGGTCGGGGATTTGCCGGCGCCACCGTGGGGTCGGACTGCCGTTGCTTCGGCCGCCGGAGCGGGCGGATCTGGGGGAGCGGGCGCGCCCTCTGTGGCGGACATCGCCAAGCAACGCGAGCGCCTGCAGCGCGCCATGACCGAAGGGGCGGGGGTGGTGCGTTCGGCTGCATCTCTCGAACGGGCCGCAGCCGAAGTGGCCGACGCGGCCGACGTGGCCCAAGCGGCCGTGGCGGTGACTGAAGCCGGGGTCGAAGCCGGGGTCGACGCCAGCCGGGCCGCCGGCGAGCTGGCCAACCTGGCCGTGCTGGCGGGCGCCCTCCTGAGCTCCGCCTACTGCCGCCAGGAAACGAGAGGGTCCCACGCCCGGTCCGATTACCCCGAACCCTCCCCCCGCTGGCGCCGTCGCATCGTGCACGGGCAGGCGGCGTCGTGAGCGTGGACCCGCCCATCGCCGCCGTGCGGGCCGCGGTGGCCCTGGCCCTGGCCGAGGACACCCTTCCTCTGGGTGACATCTCCGCTGCACTCATCGACGAGGCCCGGCGGGCCCACATGGCCGTGGTGGCCCGCCAAGAAGGTGTCGTGGCCGGCCGCCTGTGCGCCCTCGAAGCTTTCGCCCAGATCGACCCCGACGTCACCGTGTTGTGGCACCTCGCTGACGGCAGTTTCGTCGAACCCGGCAGCGTGGTGGCCGAGGTGTCAGGCCCGCTGCGCTCCATCCTCACCGCCGAGCGCACGGCGCTGAACTTCCTGTGCCACTTGTCGGGGATCGCCACCATGGCGCGTCGCTTTGTCGACGCCGTCATCGCTGCCAACCCCGACACGCGTGTGCTCGACACGCGCAAGACCACACCCGGACTGCGCGCTTTGGAAAAGGCGGCCGTGCGGGCCGGCGGCGCGTGGAACCACCGCGGCAGCCTGTCCGACGCCGTGTTGCTCAAGGACAACCATCTGGTGGGGCTGTCGATCGCTGACGCCGTTGGCAAAGCCCGGCGGCGCTATCCCGGGAGGCTCGTCGAGGTGGAGTGCGATCGCATCGACCAGGTGGCCCAGGCCATCGAGGCAGGGGCGGGAGCAGTGCTGCTCGACAACATGAGCCCCGACGAGGTGGCCAACTGCGTGGCCATGGTGCGCCAATTCGCCGGCGAGGGGGTCAGCGGCGGTGGCGGTGGTGGTGGCGGCGTGCTGGTGGAGGTGTCGGGCCGGGTGACGCTGCAGAGTGCTCCGCTCTACGCCGCCGCCGGTGCTGATCTCGTTTCGGTGGGCGCGCTCACCCACTCTGCTCCCGTGCTCGACCTCGGCCTCGACAACGTGGAGGCCTGACGTGCTGCTCGCCATCGACGTCGGCAATACCGACACCGTCGTGGGGCTGTTCTCCCTCTATCCCGGTGACGATCCTCCCCCCGACAGCCGCCCGGCGCCGCCTGCGCCACCCGAGCCGGCCGGGCTGTCGCACCATTGGCGACTGTCGACCGTCGACCATCGCACCCCCGACGAGCACGCTCTGTTGCTCTCCGAACTGCTCACCCTCGACCGCATGGAGATCACCGAGGTCGTCACCGGCATGGCCGTCACGTCATCGGTGCCGCGCGTCACCACCGCCTTGCGCCAGATGGCCAGCCGCTGGTTCGACGTGCCCTGTGTGGTCCTCGAACCTGGCGTGCGCTCGGGTATGCCCATCCTCTACGACAACCCCAAGGAGGTGGGCGCCGATCGCATCGCCAACGCCATCGGTGCCTATGACCTCTATGGCGGCCCGTGCATCGTCGTCGACCTGGGCACGGCCACGACGTTCGACGCCATCTCCGAAGAGGGTCAGTACCTGGGTGGAGCCATCGCGCCGGGGATCGCCATCTCGATGGACGCGCTGTTTCACCATGCGGCGGCTTTGCGTCGCGTCGAACTGGTCGAGCCGCGCAGCGTTATCGGCAAATCGACGGTGGAGTCCATCCAGTCCGGTGCGCTGTACGGCTATGCGGCCCAAGTCGACGGCATGTGCCGGCGCATCATGGACGAGCTTGGCCACGCCACGGTAGTGGCCACCGGTGGTTTTTCCGAGCTGATCTCGCCGCAGTCGCAGTGCATCGATCATCGTGAGCCCTGGCTCACGTTGCACGGCCTGCGCCTCGTCTACGAGCGAAACGTCAAGACCACGTAGGCTCCGGCCTCGTGGCCGACGTTCCCTATCGTTTCGATCGCACCGCTGAGGCGGCTGAGCTCCAGACGCGCTACGCGTCGTTTCCCGCCGGAGAGGAATCCGAGGATGTCGTGTCGGTGGCCGGTCGGGTCATGCTGGTGCGACCCCAAGGACGCCTGACCTTCGCCACATTGCGCGACTCGTCGGGCGAGATCCAGCTCTTCGCCCCTGACAAGGTGACCGAGCGCTTTGACGAGTTCGCCAAGCTTTCTCTCGGTGACTGGGTGGGTGCGACGGGGACCATCATGCGCACGCGCAAGGGCGAGCTGTCGGTGCGCGTGCACCAATGGGTGCTGTTGGCCGAGACGCGTCGCGGCTTTGGCGACAAGTGGAAAGGCGTGTCGGACACCGAGACGCGCTTTCGCCAACGCGAGGTCGACGTGTGGGCCAACAAGCGCACCCGCGAGGTCTTGTTGTTGCGCAGCCGTCTGGTGGCGGCCCTACGCGCCGCCATGCACGACCGGGGCTTCGTCGAAGTCGAGACGCCCGTGCTCCATGCCATACCGGGTGGGGCACTGGCCAAGCCCTTCATCACCCACCACAACGCGCTCGACACCGACTTGTACTTGCGCATCGCCCCTGAGCTGTACTTGAAGCGACTGGTGGTGGGTGGTTTCGAAAAGGTCTTCGAGATCGCCCGGGTCTTTCGCAACGAAGGGCTTTCCCCGCGTCATAACCCCGAATTCACCATGCTCGAGGCGTATCAGGCCTACGCCGACTATGGGGACTTCGCCGTGTTGGTGGAGGAGTTGGTGGCGGGGCTGGCCACAGAGATATGCGGGACGACCAAGCTGACGTATCAAGGACGTGATCTCGACCTCACCCCACCGTGGCGGCGCGCCACCATGGCAACGCTTGTGAGCGACGCGCTGGGCGCTCCTGTCGACGTGCACACGCCGGTCGACGATCTGCGCCGCCGGCTGACGGCGGCCGGTGGGTCGGTGGACGAGGCATGGGGACCGGGCAAGTTGCTCCTCGAGCTGTATGAAAAGACGGTGGAGACCGAGTTGTGGGGCCCGATATTCGTGATTGACTTTCCGGCTGAGGTGTCGCCGTTGGCGCGTCGTCATCGAGGGGATCCCGATCTGGTGGAGCGCTTCGAGCCCATCGTGGCCGGGCGCGAGCTGGGCAACGCCTTTTCGGAGTTGGTGGATCCCGACGACCAGCGCGCCCGTTTCGAAGCGCAAGCGGCCGCCCATGCCCGCGGCGATGAAGAGGCCATGGCGGCGGTGGACGAGGACTACCTCCGCGCCTTGGAATACGGCTTGCCGCCCACCGCTGGACTCGGTATCGGCATCGACCGTCTCACCATGTTGCTGGCCGACGTGGCCAACATCCGCGAGGTGATTGCCTTTCCGACCCTGCGACCGGAGCGTTAGCTCCGGCTGAAGCGTTCAGCTGCCGGGCTCGGCCATCTGGTCGACGAGCCGGTGCACGAGGTCGCCCAGTGCGGCTCGCAGCTCGGGGTTCGGTACCGATTCGAGTGCCACCACGGCCGACTGGGCATGATCCCGGGCGGCGGCGACGGCGGCGTCGATGGCTCCCGACCCGGCCACGATGTGGCGGGCCTTGTCACGCTCGGGTGCTTCGAGGACCTGTCCCAGCAGCGATTCGAGTTCGGGCCCGGCGTCGGGGTCGCGCAGCGCCACCAACACGGGAAGGGTGTAGATCCCTTCCGCCAAGTCCTGACCCGGCAGCTTCCCGAGCTCCTCGGCCGTACCGATGACATCGCGCACGTCGTCGCGCAACTGGAAGACCATGCCCAAACTGCGTCCGAAGGAAGTGAGCGCGTCGATCTCGTGGCGCGGCAGGTTCCCGGTGAGCGCACCGATCCGACATGACGTGGCCATCAACGCGGCTGTCTTGCCGGCGATGGCGAGGTAGTAGTCGTCTTCGGTGCGCGACGTCGAAAAAGCACCGCGCACTTCGGCCACTTGCCCTTGGCACAGCCGTCCCAACGTGTTGGCGAGCAAGCCGGCGATCTCGGTGCCCAACGCCGCGGCCAGCTCGGCCGAACGGGCCAGAAGGAAGTCGCCGGCCACGATGGCGACCAAGTTGCCCCATCGGGCGTTGACGCTCTCGACGTTGCGGCGCATGGTGGCGTCGTCCATGACGTCGTCGTGGTACAGCGAGGCCAGGTGGACGAGCTCCACGGCCACGGCCCCCTGCAGATCGTCATCGGTGGCCGGTCGTGATCCGGTGGTGGCGGCGGCCAGGGCCAGGGCCGGGCGCAGGCGTTTGCCGCCGGCAGCGATGAGGTGGGTGGTGACCTCGTCCAGAAAGGCGTCGCCTGACTGCACGGCCTCGCGCAGGCGGGGCTCGAGCCGGGCCAGGTCGGCCTCCATGGACCCGAGGCCCGTCAACATGGCGACATTCACCAGCAGCCACGTTAGGCGACGGGGCTGGACCTGCGACAATGCCCACGTTGACGGCACCATCGGGCCGGGCGCAGCGGCGCCCGGGACCCGGCCTTTCGGGCACCTCCCCACCGGTTGCGGGCATTTTTTCCTACCGACCGTGGTTGTAGTCAGGAATTCCAGCCTCGGAGCCGATGGTTACGGGGGAGGAAGAAGTCGACCACGTTTGGGTAGGGCTGGTGCTCGTTCCTACGGTTCCACCAGTAGACTGAGCTTCAGAAATTGAGCCGTCAAGGGAGGCGGTCTGGTGTTCGAACGCTTTACGGACCGTGCACGCCGAGTGTTGGTACTGGCGCAAGAAGAAGCGCGCCTGCTCAACCACAGCTTCATCGGTACCGAGCACATTCTTCTCGGTCTTATCCACGAGGGCGAGGGAGTGGCCGCCAAGGCACTCGAGCAGCTCGGCATCTCGTTGGAAGCCGTGCGAGAGAAGGTCGAGGAGACCATCGGCCTGTCGGGGACGGCCCCCACGGGGTCGCCGCCGTTCACTCCCCGGGCGAAGAAGGTTTTAGAGCTGTCGCTGCGTGAGGCGCTGCAGCTCGGCCACAACTACATCGGCACCGAGCACATGCTTTTGGGCTTGGTTCGCGAAGGTGAAGGTGTGGCTGCCCAGGTGCTCGTCAGCCTCGGGGCCGACCTGGCGCGAGTGCGCCAGCAGGTCATCCAGCTGCTCTCGGGGTACCAGGGCAAGGAGTCGGTGGGAGCCGGTTCGGGGTCGTCCCCCTCGGAGACGTCCTCGGGCTCCCCGGTACTCGACCAGTTCGGCCGCAACCTGACCCAGCTGGCGCGCGACGGCAAGCTCGATCCCGTCATCGGACGAGAGAAGGAAATCGAGCGCGTCATGCAGGTCCTGTCGCGCCGCACCAAGAACAACCCCGTGCTCATCGGCGAGCCCGGCGTGGGCAAGACCGCCATCGTCGAGGGCCTGGCCCAGCGCATCGTGGCCAACGACGTGCCTGAGACGCTCAAGGCCAAGCAGCTCTACACCCTTGACCTGGGCGCCTTGGTGGCCGGCAGCCGCTACCGAGGTGATTTCGAGGAGCGCCTGAAGAAGGTTCTGAAGGAGATCCGCACCCGCGGCGACATCGTGCTGTTCATCGACGAACTCCACACCCTGGTGGGTGCGGGCGCCGCCGAAGGTGCCATCGACGCGGCGTCGATCCTCAAGCCCATGCTGGCCCGAGGCGAGCTGCAGACCATCGGTGCCACGACGCTCGATGAATACCGCAAGCACCTGGAGAAAGACGCCGCCTTGGAGCGTCGCTTCCAGCCCATCCGCGTCGAGCAGCCGTCGGTGGCGCACACCATCGAGATCCTCAAGGGCCTGCGTGACCGTTACGAGTCCCACCACTCGGTGACCATCACCGACCAGGCCCTGGTGGCGGCGGCCAACCTCGCCGACCGGTACCTCGCCGACCGTTACCTGCCCGACAAGGCCATCGACTTGATCGACGAGGCCGGCAGCCGTCTGCGCATCCGGCGCATGACGACGCCGCCGGACTACAAGAAGCTCGAGGCCGAGATCGACCGCATCCGCGTCGACAAGGAGTCGGCCATCGAGCGCCAGGCGTTCGACCAGGCCAAGAAATTCGCCGAGCAGGAGAAGGAGCGTCTCGACCGCAAAACGGCCATGGAGGCCGATTGGCGGGCCGAGGGCCTCGAGCTCTTCGACGTCGTCGACGAGGAAGTCATTGCCGAGGTGCTGGCCAACTGGACCGGTATCCCCGTCTACCGCCTCACCGAGGAGGAGACGGCCAAGCTCCTGCGCATGGAAGACGAGCTGCACAAGCGGGTCGTGGGCCAGCAGGAGGCCATCAAGGCGCTGGCCCGGGCCATCCGTAGGACGCGCGCCGGCCTCAAGGACCCCAAGCGCCCCAGCGGGTCGTTCATCTTCTTGGGCCCCACCGGTGTGGGCAAAACCGAGCTGGCCAAGGCGCTCGCCGAGTTTCTCTTCGACGACGAAGACGCCCTGATCCAACTCGACATGAGCGAGTACATGGAGAAACACACCGTGTCGCGCCTGGTGGGCTCGCCCCCCGGGTACGTCGGTTACGAAGAGGGCGGTCAGCTGACCGAGGCCGTGCGGCGCAAGCCCTTCTCCGTGGTGCTCTTCGACGAGGTGGAGAAGGCCCACCCCGACGTGTTCAACGCCTTGCTGCAAATCCTCGAGGACGGCCGACTCACCGACGCCCAAGGGCGCTCGGTGGACTTCAAGAACACCGTGCTCATCATGACGTCCAACCTCGGTACCGCTGACCTGCGCAAGTCGTCGGTGGGCTTTGCCAAGACCTCGGAGGCAGTGACCTACGAGCGCATGAAGGGCAAGGTGCACGACGCCCTGAAGCTGCACTTCCGGCCGGAGTTCTTGAACCGGATCGACGAGGTGATCGTCTTCCACGAGCTGTCCAAGGACGAGGTTGTCGAGATCGTCGACCTGATGATCAAGCGGGTCTCGGTGCAGCTCGAGGCACAGGGCTTGGGCCTGGAGCTCACCCCGGCGTCCAAGACGTACCTGGCCGATAAGGGATATGACCCCACGTTGGGGGCACGTCCGCTACGCCGGGCCATCCAGCAGTACGTGGAGGACCCGTTGTCGGAGCGGATCTTGTGGAAGGAGTTCCGAGTCGGCGAGACGATCATCGTCGACGTCGAGGACGACGCCATCGTGTTCCACACCATCCAGGGCCTCGAGCCCCCGCCGGTCGAGTTGGCCGGTGCGGGCGCCGACAACTGATCCCCGTCGCCGTCACAGCCTCTCCGTAGTGTCCCGGGCATGGCCCGGTCGCGCACTACCTATCGCTGCAGCTCGTGTGGGGACGAAAGTCTGAAATGGGCGGGACGCTGCCCCGGATGTGGGGAGTGGAACTCGCTGGAGGAGCATGCCCCCCCAGCTGCCGGCAACGCCGCCGGCCTGCCGCCGGCCGTCCCCGAGTTGCTCGGTGAGGTCGACCTGTCGGCGGCGGCGCCCGCGTCTACCGGGCTGACGGAGTTCGACCGGGTCCTAAGCGGCGGGTTCGTGCCCGGATCGGTCACGTTGCTCGGCGGAGAGCCGGGCGTGGGCAAGTCCACGCTGCTCCTCCAAGTGCTGGTGGCCATGGCCGGCGGGGGCGCCCCCGTATTGCTGGTGGCGGCCGAGGAGTCCGCCCGCCAGGTCCGCCTCCGGGCCTCGCGCCTGGGCGACATCCCGGCGTCGTTGTGGGTACTGGCCGCCACCGACGTGGCGGCGGTCGTCGAGGCGGTGGAGGTATCGCGTCCCGCCCTCGTGGTGGTCGACTCCATCCAAGCTGTGGCCGACTCCACCACCACGGGCCCGCCCGGGAGCCTCTCCCAGGTCAGAGCGTGTGCCGAAGTACTGGTGGGGATGGCCAAGGCGAGTGGTGTGCCGGTGGTATTGGTCGGGCACGTGACCAAGGACGGGGCCTTGGCCGGCCCCCGCACCCTCGAGCACATGGTGGACACCGTGCTCCACGTCGAAGGCGACCGTCATCACGCCCTGCGTCTGGTGCGAGCCGTCAAACACCGATTCGGTCCCACCGGCGAGCTCGGGCTCTTCGAAATGGGCGAATCGGGTCTGGCCGCGGTGGCCGACCCTTACCGCCTCCTGCTCGGCGACCGACGCCCGGGTGAGCCCGGCAGCGCCGTTCTGCCCGCCGTCGAGGGCCAGCGTGCCCTGATGGTGGAGGTCCAGGCCCTAGTAGGCCCGGCGGACATGCCCGTGCCCCGACGAGCCGCCCAGGGGGTCGACGGTGGACGCCTGGCGCTCCTGCTCGCTGTCCTCGAGCAGCGGGCCGGGGTGGCCTTCGCCCGATCGGACGTCTTCGCCTCCGCGGTGGGCGGCATCAAATTGGCCGAGCCGGCCGCCGATCTAGCCCTGGCGCTGTCGCTCTGCTCCGCCGCCCTGGGACTGGCCCTCCCCCCCGGGGTGGTGGCGTTCGGGGAGATCGGTCTGGGCGGTGAGATCCGCCAGGTGCCCCACGCGCCGCGGCGATTGGCCGAGGCGGCGCGGGTCGGGTTTCGTCATGCACTGGTGCCGGCGTCGTGCCCCGACGGGCCCCCGGGCATGGAGCTTCTCCATGTGCGATCGGTGTCCCAAGCGCTGTCGCTGGCCGGTCTGCGGCCCATGGCGGACAAGGTGCCGGAGAAACAGCTGACGTAGTGGGACGCAGTTGGCGCCGGTACCATCTGTCCGTGCCGTCGCAACCGAGCTCGGCTATGGCCGACGCCCTGGCCATGGTGGCCCCGGGACGTCCCCTGCGCGATGGCCTCGAGCGTGTGCTGCTGGCCAAGCGCGGTGGGCTGGTGGTGGTGGGCGACGACGCCGCCGTGCTGTCCATCTGCACCGGCGGTTTTCTGATCGACGCCGAGTTCAGCCCCCAGCGCCTGACCGAGCTGGCCAAAATGGACGGCGCCATCATCGTTTCGCCCGACGCGGCCCGCATCGCCCGCGCCAATGTCCACCTCATGCCCAACCCGACGGTGCCCACGACCGAAACCGGCACGCGCCACCGCACCGCCGAGCGCGTGGCCCGGTCCATTGACGTGGCGGTGGTGTCGGTGTCAGCCGCCATGGGGATCATCACCGTCTATCGCCACGACGAACGCCATCCCTTGCAGCCGGTGGGCCGTCTTTACGACCGCGTGAGCCACGCGCTCCAGACCATGCAGCGCTTTCGCCAGCGCTTCGACCTCGCCATCACCGCACTCACCGCACTCGAGGTCGAGGACACCGTCACCTTCCGGGACATCTCCGCTGTCCTACAACCCGCCGAGCTGTTGTTGCGGGTGGCCCGCGACATCGAGGAAACCCTGGTGGAGCTGGGCGACGAAGGCCGGCTCTTGCGGCTCCAGCTCGAAGAGCTCACCGACGGCGTGGTCCCGGTCCGGGCGCTCGTGGTGCGCGACTACCTCGGCCCCGCCGCCGAGGGCGGCGAGGTCGGTGCGCTGCACGTTTTGGAGGCGCTGTCCACCGACGAGCTGCTCGATGCCCGCAAGGTAGGCGGCGCCCTAGGCCTGGCCGCCCCGGAATCCGAGCTCAACGCATCGCTCGAGCCGCGCGGCTACCGGCTCTTGTACCGCCTACCCCGCTTTCCTGATGCGCTGGTGGACCGGATCGTGGCGCATTTCGCCGGTCTGCAGAAGATCCTGCGGGCCACGGTGGAGGACCTCGAAGGGGTGGGCGGCGTGGGCCAGGCCCGGGCCCGGACCGTCAAAGACGGGCTGGCCCGATTGGCCGAGGCGAGCATTCTCGATCGTTACAGCTGACGCCGCGAAGGGTACGGGTTCACACCTCAGGTATCCTGGTGTGTTCCCCTGGTGACTTTGCGGCCACCTGGCGCGCCTTCGCAGGAAAGAGAGCTACGTGTTCGACATCGGTGACAAGGTCGTATATCCCCACCACGGGGCGGCCATTGTGGAACGGCGCGAGGTCAAAGAGGCCTTCGGCGAAAAGCGGGAGTACCTGGTCTTACGTCTCGCCTACGGCGACCTCACCTTGATGGTTCCGGCCGACAACACCGAAGGTGTGGGGCTGCGCGAGGTCATCAACGACGAGGAGGTCGAGGAGGTGTTCGCCGTCCTTCGCAAGAAGGAGGCGCGCATGCCGACCAACTGGTCGCGCCGCTACAAGAACCACTCCGAGAAGCTTCGCTCGGGCGACATCTACCAAGTCGCCGAAGTTGTGCGGAACCTGTCCATCCGTGACAAGGACAAGGGCCTCTCCGCCGGCGAGAAGCGGATGCTCAGCCGCGCTCGCCAGATTCTCGTCTCCGAGCTCACCTTCGCCCTCGACGTCAACGAGGAGACCGCCGAGAAGCGCCTCGACGAGGCGCTGCCCTGAGCCGTGCCATGACGGGCTCCAGCGCCGGGCCCGGGCCCGTGTGGGCCGTGGTGGTGGCAGCCGGATCGGGACAACGCTTCGGCGGACGCAAGCAGTTCGAGACCGTGGCGGGACGCCCCATCGTGGCCTGGTCGGTCGAAGCCGCTCGCAGCACGTGTGACGGAGTGATCCTCGTTGTTCCCGCCGATGTCGCCTCGGTCTCGGCCGCGCCCGATCACGGTGCCGATGTCGTCGTCGCCGGAGGCGCCACCCGGGCCGCCTCGGTACGCGCCGGGCTGGGCGCCGTGCCCCTCGACGCGGCGGTGATCGTGGTCCACGACGGCGCTCGTCCCCTGGCCTCGGCGGAGCTTTTTCGGGCTGTGGTGGGTGCCGTGGCCGCAGGAGCCGACGGGGCCGTGCCCGCTTTGGCCGTGGCCGACACCGTCAAGAGGGTGGACGGCACTGCCGTGGTCGAGACCGTGGCGCGCGCCGGACTGATGGCGGTGCAGACCCCGCAAGCGTTTCAGGCCGCCACTTTGCGCCGTGCCCATGCCGATGAACCGGACGCCACCGACGACGCGTCGGTGGTCGAGGCGACGGGCGCTACCGTGCGCGTGGTGCCCGGCGATCCCCGCAACATCAAGGTGACCACGCCCGACGACCTCGTCGTGGCTGATGCCTTGGCCCAATCTGCAGCCGCTCCGGCCGCTCCGGCCGCTCCGGCCGCTCCGGCTGCTCCGGCTGGTCCGGCTGGTCCAGCCGCCATGCCGTCATTGCCTTCCTTGCGCGTGGGCCATGGCTTCGACGTCCACCGTTTCTCCGAAGCGCCTGGTCGGGCGCTTGTGCTCGGCGGTGTGGTCGTTCCGGGCGCGGCCGGCCTGGCCGGACATAGCGACGCCGATGTCGTCAGCCATGCCGTGGCTGACGCGGTGCTGGGAGCGGCGTGCCTCGGCGACCTGGGCCAGCACTTCCCTGACACCGACGACGCCTGGGCGGGGGTCGACTCCGTGGAGCTGCTGGCTCGGGTTCTCGTCATGGTGCAAGACGCCGGAATGGCAGTGGTCAACGCTGATGTCACCGTCATCTGCGAGCGTCCCCGTCTGGCCGAGCACACGCCGGCCATGGTGAAACGACTCGAACAGGCGTTGCGAGCGCCGGTCAGCGTCAAGGCCAAGCGGGCTGAGGGGCTCGGCGCTGTGGGTCGGGCGGAAGGCATTGCCTGCATGGCCGTGGTTCTGCTCACCGCGAGTGCGGCGTCATGAGCCCCGCGCCGCGCGGCCGACCGGGCAAGCCCGATCGACCGGGCAGACCCAGCCGACCCGACCGACCGGGAAGGCCGGAGCGATCGGGACGACCGGGACGACCCGAACGAGGCCCAACGGAGCGCGGCCGCACGGCACGGCCAGAGCGACCGGGAAGGCCGGATCAATCCGGTAGGCCCGAACGCGGCCAAGCCGAGCGCGGCCGCCCAGAACGAGCAGGTCGCCCAGAACGACCGGGGAAACCCGAGCGAGCGGGACGATCTGAGCGCGGCCAAGCCGAGCGCGGCCGTCCGGCGCGACCCGAACGATCCGGCCGGCCAGATCGAAGCGAACCTGTGCGTGGTCGCCCCAGCCGACCTGCAGCGCGCCCCGGCCGACCTGAACGACCAGAACGAGCCGGTCGCCCCGAGCACGAGCGCCCCACCCTGGGGGGCGAACAAGTCGAAGGGCGCCAAGCCGTACGCGAACTGCTGGCCGCCGGCATCCGGACGGTCAGCGAAGTGTGGATCTCCGAAGGCTTGGATCCGTCCCCGATCCTCGACGACATCGAGCGCCTGGCCGCTCGTCGCAAGGTGCGCACTCTGCTCGTGCCGCGCCGACGACTCGAACAGTCCGCTCGTACCGAAGCTCCGCAAGGGGTGATGGCCCGCGCCCGCCCCCTCCCCGAGAGCGACCTCGACGACCTCTGCCAAGACACGAAGCGCCCGCCGTTCCTCCTCGTGCTCGATGGGGTGACTGATCCGCACAACGTCGGTTCCCTGTTACGCAGCGCGGAGAGTGCGGGAGTGACCGGAGTCTTGTTGCCGCGTCACCGCGCCGCGCACATCACGCCCACAGTGGCCAAAGTCGCCGCCGGCGCCATCGAACACCTCGCCTTTGCGTTGGTGCCCGGTGTCCCTAGCGCGTTGCAACGTCTCGAAGATCTGGGAGTGGTGTCCGTCGGCCTTGACGCCGGTGCACCGCGCGCGCTGTATGACCTCGGTGACGAAGTCTCCGGTCCCGTGGCATTGGTCATGGGGGCCGAAGGCAAAGGTCTGGCTGCCTTGACGAAGAAGCGTTGCTCGATGCTGGCGTCGATTCCGCAACGCGGATCGTTGGCGTCGCTCAACGTGGCCGCCGCCGGCGCGGTGGCATGTTTCGAGCTGGCCCGGCGGCGTCACAGCGGCCCTATCACGGCGCGGCGCGCCTAAGTGGGATGGGAGCCGGTGGTGGGACTCGAACCCACGACCTGACGATTACAAATCGCCTGCGCTTCCAGCTGCGCCACACCGGCAGGGTTTCCACGCTAGTGCTGAGGTGCGTTGCACCCTCGTTGGTTGGAGGATCCTTGCTTCGGGGTCCTCTCATTGGCAGGCTGGACGACACGATGGGTCTGACTGAACGCGACCGCGACATCCTCTGCTTCGAGGAATCCTGGTGGACCCGACCTGGTGCCAAGCATGTCGGCATCCGCGACCTGCTCGGGCTTTCACCGACCAGTTACTACAAACGGTTGGCCGAATTGGTCGACGCGCCCGAGGCCATGGAGTTCTCTCCTCTCGTCGTGCGACGCGTCCGCCGCCGACTTCTGGCCCGACGCCGGACGCGATTCGAAGGACTCGCCCAACCTCAGCACCCACGACGATGAGCGACATCGACGGGCCCCCGGTCGACGACGGCTTCGAGGCCCTCGATGGCCCGAGCCACGGTCGGGCCGGTCCGGTGTGGCGCGGCGTGCTCGTCGTCGCCGTCGCTGTCGTCCTCGGCATCTTGCTTTTGCCATCGGCCACCCGGCCACCGGTGGGCACATCGCTCGCGGCGTCGACGTCCACTCCGCCGACTTCGCTGGTTCCCTCTTCGACCACCACGACCACCACGCCGCCTCCGCCTGCTCCCGAGGTGCACGTGCTCGTGGCCAACGCCACCGTGATCAACGGGGTGGCCGGGGCGGTCACCACCTTTTTGGGCACCAAGGGGTACTCCACGCTGACGGCGACGAACGCCACTGCCAAGGTGAGCTCCACGGAAGTCTTTCCCGTGAGCGGAGCCGTCGGGGCGGCGTCCGAGGTGGCTACCGCGCTCGACCTGCCGGCGGCCAGCATCCAAGGCGCCACCGTGCCGGTGCCCGTGGCCAGCTACGAAGGCGCCACGGTGGTGGTTATCGCCGGGCCCGATCTGGCCGCTCGTTTCGTCCCCTCTTCGGCCACGACCACCACCACGGGCTGACCCGGCCGTCATGGCCAATGCGTCGCTCGGGCCCCTGGCGGCGTTGATCGAGGACGCCGCCACGAGTGCGGTGGTGACCGACTTCGACGGCACGCTGGCCGCCATCGTCGACGAACCCGACGATGCCGTCGCCCTCGACGAGGCCCAGACGGTGTTGGCCCGGCTGGCGTGGTCCTTCGCCGTGGTGGCGGTGGTGTCCGGTCGTCCCGTCGAGTACCTGCAACGGCGCCTTGGTGGGGCGGGCCCGGCCGTGCGTTTGGTCGGTGTGTACGGACTGGAATGGATCGAGGGCGGCCGGGTGCGCACCGCTCCCGGCGCGCAAGCCTGGATAGCCCCCGTGGCCGAGGTGGTGGCGGCGGCACGCGCCGAAGCGCCCGAGCACGTGGGAGTCGAGGACAAGAGGGTGTCGATGACGTTGCACTGGCGGCGTGCCCCCGACGCAGCCCCCTGGGCCCGACAATTCGCGGCTCGTTGGGTCGCCACCACCGGATTGGTGGCGCATGATTCGCGCATGGCCATCGACCTCAGACCCCCGCTGGACGTGGACAAAGGATCGGCTCTACGCGACGTCGTCGGTGGCTGCCAAGCGGTGTGCTATTTCGGGGACGACACCGGTGATTTGGCCGCCTTCGCGGCTCTCGACGAGCTGGACAGCGCCAACATCGCCACCGTGCGCGTGGCCGTGGCCGACCCGGAGTCACCCCCGGCCTTGATTGCCGCGGCCGACATGGTGGTGCCCGGACCTGCCGCCGCCTTGGCCCTATTGACGAAGCTGGCCGACGTGGCCGAAGCCCGAGCTACGACCTGATCACCGCCGCATCCAAAAGGTCAGCCAGCCAGTCCCCGGCGTCGCGCCGCGCCAAGATCTCCCGCACGCCGTGCGCCCGCCGGGCCCGCTCCTCGGCGTCCATGTCGAGCGCGGCCCCAAGCACGGCAGCGGTGCCGGCCACATCGAAGGGATTGACCTCCAAGGCCGGGCCGCGCAGCTCTTCATAGGCGCCCGCCTCGCGCGACAGCGCCAGCACACCGTCGGTGCGATTGACGATGGGGCCTTCCTTGGCCACCAGGTTGAGCCCGTCTCGCACGGGGTTCACGAGCAGCACGTCGTAACGCGTGAGCGCGGCCACGGATCGAGCGGGGTCGTCGGCCACGTCGAGGATGATGGGCGTCCAGTCGCCCGTCGCCCACGTCTCGTTGATGCGCTCGACGGTGTGCTCGGCCTCGGTGCCGTAGGCCTGGTACTCCGGCAACGTCTGGCGCGACGTATACGCCAGCGCCAGCATCACCACGCCGCCGCGCAGGTCGGGCCGGTTCTTCAGCAGCTCGTCGAAAGCCCAGAAGCCGCGCAGCAGGTTCTTGGACGGCTCCATCCGGTCTACGCGCAGCACCATGCGCCGTCCGCCGAGCAGCTCGTCGACCCGCGTGCCCGCCTCGGTGCTCTGCGGGGAGGCGGCCCGCTCGAGCATGACGCCAGGGTCGGGCGCCAGGGGCGAGACGAAGGTCCGCCCCGGGTCGATGCCCAACGACGCTGCGCAGGAGCGGTAGGCGGCTTCCCAGCGAGCGGTGTGGAACCCACACGCGGTGGAGGTGGCCATGGAGCCGACCAGGTCGGAGGCCGCCGCGTCGGGCAGGATGCGGAGCACGTTGGGATCGGCGAAGGGGGTGTGGGTGAAATGCACGGTGCGAAGATCGGGGCGCGTCCGGGCCAACATCCCCGGAACGAGACAGAGGTGGTAGTCCTGCACCAGCACGGTGGCCTCGTCCCCGGCCGCCCCGGCGATCTTGGCGGCGAAGGACGCGTTGAGCTCCCGGTAGGCGTCGAAGGCCTCGGCCCAGCGATGGTCCAGGCGAGGTCGGCGGGACTGGTCGAAGAGGTGGTGGTGCAAGAACCACAGCGTCGAGTTCGACACCACGTCGTACGCCATGCGGTAGGTGTCGGGATCGGGCTGCACCGTGATCAGCCGGATGCCGCCGTCGGACATCATCCCCTCGGCGGTGGCCAGCCGATCCGCTTCAGACATGGCACACGAGACCCACGTCGCCCCGGTGCCCTCGAGCAACGGGTGCAACGCCGCGGCCAGCCCTCCGGCGGAGCCGGCCGGGACCGGTTTGCCCTGGTCGTCGAGAGCGAAGGACAGCGGCCCCCGGTTGGACGCCACGACGAGATCGGTGTCCGCCACGCGATGGACCCTACCCGTGGGTGCCGGGCATGACTCCTCGCCGGCGACTGCTGCTGGCCTGCCCCGACGCCTTTAAGCAGACGGCGTCGGCGGCATCGGTGGCTGCCGGTATGGCGTCTGCGGCGGTGTCATTGGGCTGGGAGTGCGACCTCTGCCCGCTGTCGGACGGCGGTGAAGGCTTCGCCGACGTCCTGGCCCAGGCGGGGCCGCACCCGGCCGAGCCGCAGGTCACCACGGTGACCGGGCCTCTCGGAGCGCGCGTCGAGGCCCGCTGGTACCTGGTGGGGGAGACGGCGGTCATCGAATCGGCGGCCGCCTCGGGTTTGGGCCTGGCCGGCGGTGCGGCCGGCAACGATCCCGTCGCCGCCACCACCCGGGGTACCGGTGAGCTCATCGCCGCCGCCGTCGCCGGCGGCGTGCGAAAAGTCCTGGTGGGCGTGGGCGGATCGGCCACCACCGACGGTGGACTGGGCGCCGTCGACGCCATCGAGGAGGCCGGCGGCCTGGGCGGAGTCGAGGTCGTGGTGGCCTGTGACGTCGAGACCCTCTTCACCGACGCCGCGCCCATCTTCGGGCCCCAAAAAGGGGCCACCCCGGCCCAGGTGACCCTCCTGCACCAGCGCTTGGTCGAGCTGGCCGAGCGCTACCGGGACCGCTTCGGCGTGAACGTGACCGCCCTGCCCCGCTCGGGTGCCGCCGGAGGCCTGGCCGGTGGGCTGGCCGCCCTGGGGGCCCGGTTGTCGCCCGGGTTCGACGTCGTGGCCGAGGCGGTGGACCTCGAGGCGCGCCTCGGACCCGCCGTGATGGCTTTCACCGGTGAAGGTCGCCTCGACGCCACCTCGTGGGCGGGCAAGGTGGTGGGGGGTGTGGCCCGCCGGGGCGCCGCCGCAGGGACGCGTGTCGTGGTGGTGGCCGGATCGGTGGCCCACGACACGCAGACCCATGACCTGCAGGTGGTCAGCCTCGTCGACCGCTTCGGCGAGGCTCGGGCCATGGCCGAGCCCCAGGGCTGTGTGGAGATCGCCGTGCACGACGTTCTCTCGACCGTGCCACCGGCCCCTTGACATCGTAGTGAGTGACTACTAACTTAGGAGCCGTGATGGCCGCACCCACCAGCACCAAGTACCCCGCCACCACCCGCCAATCCGCTGACCAGCGGCGGGTGACGGTGTTGCGGGCGGCCATGGTCGAGTTCGCCAAGGGCGGCTACGCGGGCACCTCCACCGAGGCCATCGCCGAGCGCGCCGAGATCTCCCAGCCCTATCTGTTCCGGCTCTTCGGCACCAAGCGCGATCTCTTCATCGCCACCATGGGACTGATGCACTACCGCATCGAAGAGGCCTTCCGGGCTGCCGCTGAGGGGCTCACCGGCATCGAGGCCATGGAAGCCATGGGCACGGCCTACAAAGAGCTGCTGGCCGAGCGTGACCTGCTGTTGGTCCAGCTCCACGCCTATGCCGCCTCCGAGGACGAGGTCATCCGGGCCGCGGCGCGCGATGGCTTTCAGCGCCTGTGGCACGTGGTGCAAGAGCTCACCGGCCTGAACGACGAAGCCCTTCGGGCCTTTTTCGCCCAGGGCATGTTGATGAACGTGCTGGCTGCCATCGACGCCGTCTCCCTAGACGAGCCCTGGGCGCTGGCCTGCCAGGACCCTGACCCGGCTCAGTTCTTCGGGCTCATGTGATCTTCTTTTTTTGTTCCGTGAAGAGAGTTACCACTCACTAGTTCAGGAGAGAGCCATGGCAAACAAGACATCGGCCGGCTGGGCGGTCGTCATCACGTCGCTAGCCCTGTTCATGGCCACTATGGACAACCTGGTGGTGACCACGGCCCTACCCGTCATCCGGCTCCACCTGCACGCCGGGCTGTCGGGCCTGGAGTGGACGGTGAACGCCTACACGCTGACCTTCGCCGTGCTTCTGCTCACCGGCGCCGCCCTCGGGGACCGCTTCGGCCGTCGCCGCATGTTCCTTACGGGCCTCGCCATCTTTACGGTGGCGTCCTCAGCGGCGGCTCTGTCGCCCACGGTGGGGTGGCTGGTGTTCGCCCGGGCCGTCCAAGGCGTGGGCGGGGCGCTGATCATGCCCCTGTCGCTCACGTTGCTCTCCGCCGCGGTGTCCCCCGAGCGGCGCAACGCCGCGCTCGGACTGTGGGGCGCCATTGGCGGAGTGGCGGTGGCCACCGGACCCCTCGTAGGCGGAGCGGTGACCAGCGGCTGGTCGTGGCAGTACATCTTCTGGATCAACGTGCCCATCGGGGTCATCCTGTTCGTCTTGGCCCGGTGGCGCCTGGCCGAGTCTCGGGCCCCTCGCCAGCGCCTCGATGTGGGCGGCGTGATTCTGGCCACCCTGGGACTGCTCGGCGTCGTTTTGGGTCTGGTGCGGGGTAACGACCACGGATGGACGAGCCCGAGCGTGCTGGCCTCCTTCGTGGTGGGGGCGGTGGGCCTGGCGGGCTTTGTGGCCTGGGAGAACCGCTCGAAAGCCCCGATGCTGCCGCTCGGCCTGTTCCGGAGCCGGGCCTTCGCGGCCGTCAACGTGGTGGCCCTGCTCATGAGCTTCGGAATGTTCGGATCGATCTTCTTCCTCTCCCAGTTCCTCCAGGTCGTCCAGCACTACTCGCCCTTCGCGGCGGGCTTGCGGGTGCTGCCGTGGACCGGCATGCCCATGCTCGTCGCCCCGTTGGCCGCCGCCCTGGCCAGCCGCTTCGGGGGCCGTCCCGTGCTGGCCGCCGGTCTGGCCCTGCAAGCCATCGGGCTGGGGTGGCTGGCGTTGGTCACCACGGCCACGGTTCCCTACGGCTCGCTGTGGCCGGCCTTCGTCGTCTCCGGAGTCGGCATGGCGCTGTTCTTCGTGCCCCTGGCCTCGGTCGTGTTGTCGTCGGTGCGCCCCGAACAAGAGGGAGTGGCGTCGGGGACCAACAGCGCCTTCCGAGAGTTGGGCGGGGTCCTCGGCATCGCCACCTTGGGGGCCGTCTTCAGCGCCAACGGCGGCTACGGCAGTGCCGCCGCCTACATCTCGGGGCTGCTGCCCGCCGTGTGGGTCGGCGTGGCCGTGCTCGGCCTCGGTGCCGTGGTGGCGCTGGCGCTGCCCCGCCGGGTGGCGGCGACTTCAGCTCAGATCGGCACGCGCCAGAGCAGCCCGCAAGACGTCCGCAGCCTGGTGGCGTAGCTGGGACAGGGGCCGGTTGCGATGGGAGCGCACGCCCAGGTCCACCTGGCAGATGGCCTCGGTCCCGAAGCGCTCGGCCACATCGATGAGCAGCCCCAACTCGACGCCATAGCCGGGGGCGAAACCGCACTTCTCGAGCACCGAGCGGGGGGCGGCCGTCTCGCCGGCTAGCGGCTGGCGCACGTCCTCAAGGTGGGCGAAGAGCTCTGAGATCAGCGGTCGGGCCACCAGCTCGGTGACGCGCCCGCCGCCGTTGGGCTCGTCGTACAGGGTCCGCTCGTAGAAGCCCTTCACGAGGGCCACGTCCTCATCGCCGAGCAGGGGGCCGACCAGACCGGTGACGAAGTGGGGCCCGAAGTTCTTGACATCCGCGTCGAGGAACACGATGACGTCCCCGTCGGCCTCGGCCAAAGCCACCGTCATGGCTTCGCCCTTGCCCTGGCCGCTCGATCCGATGACCCGGGCTCCGGCGTCGCGGGCGGCGGCGGCGGTGCTGTCGGTGGACCCGTCGTCGACCACCACGATGTCGGTGACCAGGTCCACTCCACCCCCGCGTAGCGTCAGGGCTTCGACCACCGCACCCACGATGTTGCCCACGGTGGACTCCTCGTCGCGCGCCGGCAAACACACCGACACCCGCAGGCCGCCCCGGGCCGCAGCGAGCTCGGCGGGGACGAAGTCGGCGTGATCAAAGCGGCGCAGCGGCGTTCCCACGCCCACGATCATCGCTTATGCCGGGGGCCTGCGTTGACGGGGGTACCTGTCATCGTCCACCATGGTTAGACCATCAAGAGCGGCTGAGGGACGGGCCCTGTGACGCCGCGGCAACCAGTGATCCCCCATCGGGGACGCCAGGTGCCAATGCCCGACCGATGAGGAGGACATATGGAATTCGTCACAGGGCTGCGCTGTCGGGAATGCGGCCGGGGCTATCGCGCCGAGGCCCTCCACGTATGCGACTACTGCTTCGGGCCGCTCGAAGTGGCCTACGACTACGAGGCCATTAAGGCGAACATCAGCCGCGCCTCGATTGCGGCCGGGCCCCAGACCATTTGGCGCTATGCCCCGTTGCTGCCGGTGAACGACCCGGCGCCCATCGATCTCGGGACCGGTTACACGCCGCTGGTGCGGGCCGATCGATTGGCCGCCGAACTCGGGCTGGGCGAGCTGTGGATCAAGAACGACACCGCCAACCCCACCGGTTCGTTCAAAGACCGGGTGGTGTCGGTGGCGCTCACCAAGGCCCGGCAACTCGGTTTCAAGGTGGCCGCCTGCGCGTCGACGGGGAACCTGGCCAACTCGGTGGCCGCCCACGCGGCGCGCGCCGGCATGGTGTCGGTGGTGTTCATCCCCCAGGACCTCGAGGTGGCCAAGATCGTCACCACCGCCGTTTACGGCGGGCATGTGGTGGCCGTCGAAGGCACCTATGACGACGTGAACCGGCTGTGCGCAGAACTCACCAGCGACCATCCGACGTGGGCGTTCGTCAACGTCAATGTGCGCACCTACTACGCCGAGGGATCAAAGACCCTGGCCTTCGAAGTGGCCGAGCAGCTGGGTTGGACCGCTCCCGATCACGTGGTGGTGCCGGTGGCTTCTGGTAGCCAGCTCACCAAGGTGGCCAAGGGTTTTCGTGAGCTCTACGAGGTGGGGCTGCTCGACGAGGAGCCGCACGTGCGGGTGTCGGGTGCGCAGGCCGAGGGGTGCTCGCCCGTGGCGCAGGCTTTCGCGGCCGGTAGCGACGCCATCCGTCCGGTCAAGCCGAAGACCATCGCCAAATCGCTCGCCATCGGGAACCCGGCCGACGGGTGGTACGCGCTGCAGGAAGTGCGCAAGAGCGGCGGCGCCTTTGCATCGGTGACCGACGACGAGATCATCGCCTCCATCCGCTTGCTGGCTCGCACCGAGGGCATCTTCGCCGAGACCGCCGGCGGCGTCACCATCGCCACGCTGGCCAAGCTGGCGGCGTCGGGGGTGATACGCCGCGACGAAAAGGTGGTCGCCTTCGTCACCGGGCACGGGCTCAAGACGGTGGAACCGCTCGTCGACGTGGTGAAGCCGACGGCCACCATCGCACCAACGTTGGAGGCCTTTTCAGCGGCGGTGGCGTTGGACGACCTGGGCGGGCCGCTGTCATGAGCGTCGTCGTCCGTGTTCCCGCTCAGCTGCGTTCGCTCACCGGCGGTGCCAAGGAGATCGCCTTGGAAGGATCGACGGTGGGAGAGGTGCTCAAGGCGCTCGACGTGGCCCACCCCGGTTTCGGCGACCGTTTGTTTGATGAGGAGGGTGGCTTGCGCCGCTTCGTCAACGTCTTTCTTTCCGACGAGGACGTGCGCTTCCTGGACGGACTGGCCACGCCAGTGTCGGACGGGCAGACCCTTTCCATCGTGCCGGCGGTGGCCGGCGGCTAAGACTCCGGCGTCTCCGCGGGAACGCTGAGGAGCGAGTCGATGGTCAGTCCGAGGTCGAAACGTTCACCGCGGTACGCCAACGTGTTCGGCCCGATGTCGAGGCCCTCCGCGGCGTGCACCGAAGCCAAGTCTCCTGTGGCGGCGACGGGCGGGCCCACCATGGGAACCGAGGTGCCGTCCGGTGACCAGACACTGAGCGAGCCCGACGGCGACAGTTCGAGGCGCCATCCGCCTTCGTGGGCCAAGCGGTGATGACGGCTGCAGAACGACACCAGGTTGGACAACGTGGTGGGGCCGCCGCGTGACCAGAAGATGACATGGTGGGCATGGAGGAAGTGCTTCGCCGTGCATCCCGGCCACCGGCAGCCGCGATCGCGGGCGTGTAGCGCTCGACGCAACGTGCGGGGGATGGCGCGCGTTGCTCCTCGGGGCTCGACGGACCCGTCGGGCCGGTACATCAGGCGCGACACCGTGGCGTCACAGGCCAGTCGGGCCACCACGTGCGGCGCCACCGCACCCACGCCGTCGATGTGGGAGCAACCCGGAGCGGCCGGATCGGACAAGACCGCTTCGTCGACGTGGACGAGCACAGACACGTGCGGATCGGCGCCGTCGTCGTCCAACCCTCGGGCCAATACCGACGCACACGCGGCGACCAGCGCGTCGGCCCGGTCGGCTTCGAAGGGATGGACCGGTTCGTCGGCATGTCGTTCGGCGGCGGCCGTTGACGGCGACCACGGGTCATTCCAGGAACCGTCCAACGTTTCCGCGGGAACGTTTTCCGGGGGATTGGGTGCGGATTCCAGCACGGCGCGAGCTGCTTCGATGGCGGCCAGCACCACGGCGCCGTCTTCGGGAGTGAGCCGGGCGTGGATGACGACCATGCCGTCGTCGTCGGTGTAACTGCGAAGGAACTGGCGGCTGCGCTGAGCGATGGCGCGGGCGGCCTCCTCCGAGGTGCAGCGTCGGAACTCCCGCACGATCTGCTCGAGTTGCGAGGCGGTGGCGTAACGGGCCATCTCCACCAGCCCCTCCTCGAGTCGAGGGGTGGCGATCCGAGTGATGGCCCGGACTTTGGAATAAGAGATTTCGCCCGTCTCGAAGCTCGCCCGCAGGACCGGGAGCTCGTCCAGCGCTCGAGCGACGCGTACTTGCTCTCGTGCCGCGCCCATCGAGGTTCCCACCCGCCAGTTGAGCCAGTGGGCGCACGAACGCAGACCTTGGCCGGCCCAGGTACCGCGGCGGTCGAACTCGCCGACAAGGAGAAGCAGACGGCACTCGCCGGCGGCCACGTGGGCGGCCTGAGAGCAGAGCTCGGATTCGATGGTCTGGTCGTCGAGCTCAGGAATCTGTGTGGTATCGAACATATGTTCGATTTTACGCCCAGGATGTGACACAGACCTCCGGGACCGGGCGCTGTTTGCGTGGCCCAACCGGGTGTGGTTACCTGTTAGCACTCGAACCGATAGAGTGCTAACAGCGCACCTAGAGGAAGTCCACGGAGGAACCACCCATGGCCAAGTTGATCGCCTTCGACGAGGAAGCCCGCCGCTCCCTCGAGAATGGCATGAACAAGCTCGCCGACGCCGTACGCGTCACCCTCGGCCCCAAGGGCCGCAACGTCGTGTTGGAGAAGAAGTGGGGTGCCCCCACCATCACCAACGACGGTGTGTCCATCGCCAAGGAGATCGACCTCGAAGACCCATGGGAGAAGGTGGGCGCCGAGCTCGTCAAGGAAGTCGCCAAGAAGACCGACGACGTTGCCGGTGACGGCACCACCACCGCCACCGTGCTGGCCTGGGCCATGGTGCGTGAGGGCCTTCGCAACGTAGCGGCTGGGGCCAACCCCATGTCGCTGAAGAAGGGCATCGAGGCGGCCGTGGAGGCCGCGGTGGCATCGCTGAAGGTCCTGGCGCGTGACACCGACTCCAAGGAGCAGATCGCCCAGGTGGCATCGATCTCCGCCGCCGACACCGAGATCGGCTCCATGATCGCCGAGGCCATCGACAAGGTGGGCAAGGACGGCGTCATCACGGTGGAGGAGTCGCAGACCTTCGGGATGGAGATGGACCTCGTCGAGGGCATGCGCTTCGACAAGGGCTACATCTCGCCCTACTTCGTGACCGACCCCGAGCGCATGGAAGCCG
Organism: uncultured Acidimicrobiaceae bacterium; assembly: GCA_963714125.1. Classification (GTDB taxonomy): domain Bacteria; phylum Actinomycetota; class Acidimicrobiia; order Acidimicrobiales; family UBA8190; genus CAWCAW01. Next base: position 893,847 of record OY970234.1, read on the forward strand.
TGCTCGAGGACCCCTACGTCTTGCTGGTGGGATCGAAGATCTCCGCCGTGCGCGACTTGCTCCCCATCCTCGAGAAGGTCATGCAAGGCGGTAAGCCGCTGTTGATCATCGCCGAGGACGTCGAGGGCGAGGCCCTGGCCACCCTGGTCGTCAACAAGATCCGGGGCACCTTCAAGTCCGCCGCCGTCAAGGCCCCGGGCTTCGGTGAGCGCCGCAAGGCCATGCTCCAGGACATCGCCATCTTGACCGGCGGCCAGGTCGTCACCGAAGAGGTCGGCCTCAAGCTGGAGAACGTCGGCCTCGACCTTCTGGGTCGGGCCCGCAAGGTGGTCGTCACCAAGGACGAGACGACCGTGGTCGAAGGTGCCGGTGACGAATCCGACATCAAGGGCCGCATCAACCAGATCAAGGCGGAGATCGAGAACACCGACTCCGACTACGACCGGGAGAAGCTGCAGGAGCGCCTGGCCAAGCTTTCGGGCGGCGTGGCGGTCATCAAGGTCGGGGCGGCCACCGAGGTGGAGCTCAAGGAGAAGAAGCACCGCATCGAGGACGCCGTGTCGACGACGAAGGCGGCCATCGAGGAGGGCGTGGTTCCCGGCGGCGGCGTTGCGTTGCTGCGGTCCCAGCAGAACATCCTTGACCTCGCCGAGAAGCTCGAGGGTGACGAGGCCACCGGGGCACGCATCGTGGCCCGTGCCGTCGAAGAGCCCTTGAAGCAGATCGCCGTCAACGCCGGCTTGGAGGGCGGTGTGGTGGTCGACAAGGTGCGCAACCTCAAGAAGCCGGCCGAGGGCCTGAACGCGGCCACCAACGTCTACGAGGACCTGTTCGCCACCGGTGTCATCGACGCCGCCAAGGTGACCCGTTCCGCGCTGCAGAACGCAGCATCGATCGCGGCTCTCTTCCTCACCACCGAGGCCGTCATCGTCGACAAGCCCGAAAAGGACGCCGGGGCGGGCATGCCCGGCGGCGGGATGGACGACTTCTAGGCCACCGTGTGGGTGCCGGTTTCGACCGGCCAGGATGTTTGACCGAGGGGCGCCTTCTGGGCGCCCCTCGGTGTTTTCCTACACTGGGACCGTGGACACCCTCTCTCCTACCGTTGGACTGGCCGTCCTCCACCTCTTCACCAAGGTCACGCCGGCCACCGACGCCGAAGCGGTGGTGCGAGCGGTCAAGGGTGCGCAGGAGGCCGGCGATCAGGTGGTGACGGTGTCGCTGTTCGGGCACAAGGCCGACATCGGTTTCGTCATGCTCGGTCCCGACGCCAACCGTCTGCGCACCGTTCAAAGCGCACTGCGCCAGGCGGGGCTCGAGACGCCGTACTCCTATGTGTCGGTGACGGAGCTCTCGGAGTACGCCAGCGGGGTCCCCGAGGAGATGCGCCAGGCCCGGCTCTACCCGCAGCTGCCGCCGGAGGGGAAGCCGGCCTTCTGCTTCTATCCCATGTCGAAGCGGCGCGACCCGGAGTACAACTGGTACTCGCTCGACTACGACGCCCGGCGGGCGTTGATGGGGGGGCATGGAAAAATTGGACGCACCTTTGCGGGGCGGATTCTGCAACTGATCACGGCGTCGACCGGACTCGACGACTACGAGTGGGGGGTCACGCTCTTCGGGACCCACATCGACGACCTGAAGGACTGCGTGTACACCATGCGCTTTGACGAGGCCTCGGCCCGCTACGCCGAGTTCGGGCCGTTTCTGGCCGGCGCCGTCGGCGACATCACCGACGTACTCGACGCCGTGTTGGGCGGCCGCGCATGACGCTCGCGACCGAGTCGGAGCTCGACACCAAGCTCCATGTACTGCGCGGGGTGCTCGAGGATCTCGGTCGCGTGGTGGTGGCGTTCAGCGGCGGTGCTGACTCGGCTTTTTTGGCCAAGGTGTGCACCGATGTGCTCGGCGCCGAGCAGACGTTGGTAGCCACCGCCGTGTCGCCGTCACTGGCCCCCGATGAACTCGCCGACTGCGAGGCTCTGGCCGGCGAGTGGCATCTCAACTGGCAACCGATGCGTACCAACGAGCTCGAGAATCCGGCCTACGTGGCCAATGACGGCGCTCGTTGCTATTACTGCAAGGCAAGCTTGCTCGACGTTCTCGCTCCTGTGGCGCTCGAGCGCAACGCCACGGTGATACTCGGCGTGAACACCGACGACTTGTCGGATCATCGCCCCGGTCAACGCGCCGCGTCCGAGCGGGGGGCCGCCTTTCCCCTCGTGATGGCCGGGTTCGCCAAAGCCGACGTGCGCGCCGCGTCGCGGCGTCTCGGCCTGCGGACGTGGGACAAGCCCGCCGCGGCGTGCCTGGCGTCACGCCTTCCCTATGGCACGCCGGTGACCCTCGACGCGTTGTCCAAAGTGGCCCGGGCCGAGTCGGCGCTGCGCGCCATCGGTTTCGGCCAGCTGCGGGTGCGCCATTATGGCGACGTGGCCCGCGTCGAGCTCGAACCCGATGAGCTGCTGATGGCCGTGCAGCGGCGGGCCGAGGTGGTGGCCGCGGTGCGCGGCGCGGGTTACGCGTACGTCACGTTGGACCTCGAGGGCTTTCGCACCGGCAACTTGAACGCGGCGCTTCGATGATCGATGTGAGGGTGAAGCTCACCTTTCCCGAGGATTTGGTCCGCCAACCCTTCATGGCTCGCATGGTGCGAGAGCACGACGTGGAGCCCAACATCAGACGGGCCAATGTCGACGAGCACGAAGGATGGATCGTCTGCGAGATCGCCGGCGAGCCCGCCAAGATCGATGAAGCGCTGCAGTGGCTGCGAACCCAGGGGATCCGAGTGGATCTTCTCGGGGACGTCGTCGAGAGCTGACCCTGGCTGACAACAACGACTCCGGGCGCGTTCTCGCCGAGGTGGGCGCGGCGATGGCGCAAGCCCTACCGCCGGTGGTGGAGGCCTGGGTGGTCGACTCCGTGGCGAGGATCCTCGATGCGTGGATCGCATCCGGAGGATCCGGAGCATCAGCAGCCGACGATCGGGACGCGGTGCTGGCTGAAGCGCGCCTGGCCGGCTCCCATGCCGCCGCCGAGCTCGCGGTCGAACTGGCCGCGTTGGCGGCCGCCGATGTCGACCACCAGCGGGTCACCCCGTTGCAACTTGTGCGCGGCGTGGTCGCCTTGCCGACGGCGGTGCTGGCCGGCGCCGGTGTGCCGCCCGTGGTGCGCGACCACTTTGTCGAGGAGCGCTTTCCGGCCGACCTCTATGGGTTGAACCCGGCCTCACTGGCTGCACTCGATCCGGCCATCGGAGAGCTCGCGTTGGCATGGGGAGCGGCCAAAGCCATCGCCCACCGCCAGCGCCATAGCGGCGGCGCGTGAACGGTCCAATTCCAGGTCTAGTGCGAATTTCACTGAACGATCACTGACTGTTTGCTGTCTGTTCGCGTGTCGTTCATTTCACACCGGTACCCCTGTGGAAATGATCGCTGCATACTCAGACGGCGAGCGTGTTCGCATCCTCGTCGTCGAGGACGAAGAGTCCTATCGCGAGGCGCTGCAGGTGGGTCTTTCCAACGAGGGTTATGCCGTGGAGTTGGCCGCCGACGGCCTCGAGGGTCTGCAGATGTTTGCTGACCATCCGCCCGATCTGGTGCTGCTCGACGTGCTTTTGCCGGGGTTGGCGGGAACCGAGGTGTGCCGGCGCATGCGGAGCTTGGCGGACGTTCCGGTGATCATGGTCAGCGCTCTCGACGCCGAGATGGATGTTGTCCTCGGATTGGAAGTTGGCGCGGCCGACTACGTGACCAAGCCGTACCACCTGCGAGAGCTCGTAGCCCGCATTCAGTCGGTCCTGCGCCGAATATCACCTCCTCCAATGCTGTTGCCTCCCCGGCCGGCCGGGCCCGTGGTGGACCGGTCCGACGAAGTGATCGCCGGTCCCGTACGCGTGAACTTCGCCCGACGCGAAGTTGTCTCCGAAGGCCGCATGGTGCACCTATCACGGCGCGAGTTCGACTTGCTCGCCGCTCTGCTCTCACCGCCGGGGCAGGTGCGCACGCGAGACGACCTCATCGATCGATTGTGGTCGGGACGCGACCTGGCCGATACCCGCACCCTTGACACGCACATCCGCCGGCTGCGGGTCAAGCTTGAAGGTGATCCGGCCAATCCCCGTTACTTGGTGACGGTGCGCGGCGTCGGATTCCGCTTCGACTCCGAAGGTCGCGGAGAGTTCGGCGTCGACTGAGGCTCAAGCCTCGCTGGCTTCTTCGCCTCGCCACATCGGTTGGCGGGGCCGGTCGTAGAGCACATCGACGTGCTCGCCGCGTAGTGCGGCAAAGACGTGGCGTCCCCATCGTTCGGCGCCGGCCAGTGGCTGGGGGAGTTCATCGAGGCTGAACCATCCGACGCCGGCGGTTTCCAGGGGGTGGGCTTGCAGGGTCCCGCCCGTGGCCCGGCAGTGGAACACCAGCGAGTACAGGGGTGTGCGCGTGAAGCCGAGACGAAGGCCGTCGAGCACGGCGATGAGGCGGACCGGCTCGCATTCGATGCCGGTTTCCTCGAGGACTTCTTTGACGACGACTTCGGCGGCCGAGTACCCGACGTCCGCCCAACCGGTGGGATAGAGCCAGACGCCCGAGTCCGCCCGCTTGACCAACAGGAGCTGGCCCTCGTCGTTTCCTACGGCGGCGCCGATGGCCACCTTGGGAGTGACGTACCCGGCCACGCCTTCGCCGACGGACCCCATCCATTCCTCGACCAGTGCTCCGGCGTCTTCCACGCCGGCGGCGCCTTCATCGGCGGCCACGCGGATGTCGGCGGCCACCTTGACGATCTCCTCGAAGCGCTCGCGCTCGTAGAGGCTTTGGGTGAATCCGAGTCCCGTACGGGCGATGGCGGACAGGGTCTCGCTCCATCGCAACAGTTGCCGAGCCGACACCGGGGTCGACGGCTCTGAGCCGGAACCGGCAGGCACGTCCACGTCAGGCGACGCTACAGCAGGGCGGAGGACGGGCCACAATGGTCCATGGCCGTGAAGCCCGACTGCCGCCACTACATCATGCAGACCACCGCCCGGGGCGAGAAGCTCGAGCGGTGCCGCGTCGATGCCAACGAGCAGCTCCCTTTCGGGTGCCCGGACGGCTGTGTCTTCTACGAACCCCGCAAGGTGTCCTCGGCCGGGTGGCATGTGGCCCGGCGTCCTGACGACGACAAGCCTCCGAGGCGTTAGCCCTCGACCACGGCCTGCTCGCCGCCGACCGATGGCTCCGGCTCGTCCTCCGGTTCGTCCTCCTGGGGCCCAGCCGCACGAGCCGCAGCCGCAGCCGCACCCGCACCAGCCGCCTCAGGGGGCGCAGAAACGCTCGGTCCCACCGGTCCTGATGGGACGCGGCCGATAGCGCCGGCCTTGTCGCCGATCCCTCCTGAGCGCCAGAAGTCCAAGATGGTCTCGGCGCTGGCCCGTCCCGCCGCCAGGAGCGCATCGGTCCCCGAGAAGTCGTCATAGCGAGATACGGGCTCGGAGTCCACGGTGAACACCACCACCTCCACGCCGGAAGGGAGGTCGGCGAGCTCCCGGGCGAACTTGGCGTGGATGGCGATGAAGAAGGCGGTCAGCACCGCCTCAACGGGCCGGCGGTAGGGATGGGGCTTGTAGTGGAGGGGGCCGCACAGCAACACGAAGATGCGCTCGGCGCCCTCGGCCACGGCTCGGCCCAACGGAACGTTGTCGATGACGCCGCCGTCGATGAACATCTCGCCGCCGATGTCGACGGGCGGGAGCAGAGCCGGCAACGCCGCGGACGCCAAGATGGCCTCTACCGCCGGCCCGCGGGTGAACCACCGCACGGCTCCGTCAGTGAGAGAGGTTGCCACGACCTGTAGGGGGATGGCGGCTTCCTCTAACAACTCGAAGGTCAACCCCTCTTCGATGACCTGGCGTAAGGCCCGGTTGGGGTGGACGGACTGGCGTTGCTGGAAGTACCGCACGGCGTTGGGCACGCGGCCCTGGGGAAAGATGTCGTCTCGGGTGAGGCGGCGCCAGATGGCGGCCATACGTTCGACGCCGGCCTCATCGGGTGTGCCCGCGTAGCCCGCCGCGTTGATGGCCCCCACCGACGACCCGTAGACGGCGTCGGGTCTGATGCCGCGCTCGACGAGGACCTCGAGCATGCCGATCTGAGCGGCGCCTCGCGAACTCCCCCCGGCGAAGACGAAGGCGGTACGGGGCCGGCTTCGAAACAGGCCGATACGGCGGCGCCGGCTCAGCCACAGGTTGCGGGTATTGGGCCCGGTGAACACCCCACCGGGGAGCAGGCTCACGACCGCTCACGCCGAGCCGAACGCTCGGCCCGGTCCCGACGCCGCGCCGAGCGCACGGCGAGAACGGCGACGGCCGCCATGGCCACCACGAAGATCCCGAACACCACGTCGAACGCCGCGTTCATGCCCAATTCACCCTATGACATCGCCGCGTCACACCCGTGCGCAATGCTCGACCCGTGACTTCCGCCGTAGCCCTCCCCGTCCGACCTTCCCCCGCCGACGTGGTGACGAGGTTGCGCGGCGACAGCAGCCGCCGTCCCGTGGTCGATCCGGGCTTGGCCGGCGGTCTGCGGGATTGGCTCGAAGACAGCCTGGCCCCCGCCCTGGCCGCCCTGCCCCCCGGCGCCCCGGCGCTGCGCGTCAACAAGGAGACCCTCAACCAGGTTCTGGCCTGCGAGGCCCATCTCGTCGCCCGCCGCTCGGCACCCCGAGCCCTGACCGGAGCCCTGGTGCGCGGCATCCTGGTCGACGCCGTGTTCCGGCAGTGGGTCACCATCGGCCACATCGGCGACCCCTTCACCGACGCCATTGCCGCCGTGGTCTGCGACGGCGATCGCGACGAGGTGGCCGGCTTCGTGGCCGCCCTCCCCACCGACGAGCGTCATCAGCTGGCCGAAGAGGTGGCCGACCACGCCCGCACCATCACCACCACGTGGCAGGTGCCCAACTCGGCCTGGCTGCCCCGTACCCAGGAGCGCCTCGAGGTGCCGTTGGCCGGTGGCCGCGTCGTGCTCACAGGGGTGGTGGACCTCGCCCTTGGCGCTCCCGCCGGTGAAAGGGCCTCGGTGTGTGTGGTGGAAGTGAAATCAGGGTCGCGACGCCTGGAGCACCGCGGTGACCTGCACTTCTACGCACTGCTCGAGACCCTGCGCAGCGGCGCCACGCCCTTTCGGATCGCCACCTATTACACGCGCACAGGCGAGCTCGATGCCGAGGACGTCGGCGAGGACGCCATCGTGGGGGCGCTGCACCGGCTGCTGGCCGGCGTCGACGCCGTGTGCCGGATGGCGGCCGGGGCCGAGCCCGCCCGCAACCCCAACCCCCTGTGCGCCTGGTGCGCCGGTCTTCCCGACTGTGCTGCCGGCCAGGATCGAGTCAGCCGCACGCCGCACCACGAGGACGACGAGCTGTGAGTGGGGCCGCCTCCCCGGCGCTGTTACTACCGCGAGCCGCCGCCCTGACCGATGAGCTCGTGGCCCCCGCTGGGCCCGAGGTGCCGGGGTCTGTGCTCGCTGAGGTGCGCCAACGGCTGCGCCAGGAGCTTGTGCCCCTGGTGAGCGACCTTCCCGCCGGTGAACGCCTCACGCTCGACGTTCATCGTCTGCGCAACCCGACGACAGACCAGGATCCTTTCGTGCCCTCGGCACGGGCGTGCCGGCGGGCGGTGGGACTGGCGGCCGTGCAACGGTGCGTCCTCGGGCGCGCCCCGTCCCCTCGGACGGCGGTGACCGAGGTGTTGGCCGGAGGTCTCGAGGAGGGGGGCCGGGCTCCCTGGTGGGCGGCCTGGTACGAGTCGCTGACGGAGGGGGGCCAGGCCGTGGTGGCGGCCGAGGCCACCACGTGGGCGACGCAACTGTGGGTGGCCCTGGACTGGGATCGCTTCGAGCGTCCGGCCGCCGTGGGCGGGCGAGATGACTGGTGGGACTGTCCCGGCACCAAGGCCCTGGCCCTGCACGGCCGGGTCGAGGTGCGGGCCTTCGCCGGGGGCCGCCCCGTCATGCTGGCCATCTACCCCGGGGCCCCGGCGGCTTCATGGCGCCCCGTGATGGGGTTTCCGGCCCTGGTGGCGGCCTTGGCCCGGGGCGAGCGAGCCCTGCCGTCGCGGGTGGTGGGGCTATGGCCCGCCAGCGGCCAGGCCCGCAATTTGGCCGTGGACCGGTCGGTCGTCCAAGACACGGCCGACGCCGTGATAGACGCCGTGCGATGCTTGACGAGCAGCTCGGGACGAAAAAGACTTTGATGTAGGCAACAGAGGCGGTCTCGGGCGATGTCGATGAAGCGTGTTTCGGCTGTGGCGCTCGTGGTGCTATTGCTCATCGCCGCCCTCAGCGTGCTTGGCTTCGTCCTCACCAAGCGGGGGGTCGACAGCCAGAACCAGGCCCTGCTCAACAACGACACGACGCAGGCGGGCGTGTACGTATCGTCGATTTTCTCCGGCGTGAGCTCGTCGCTCGACGGGCTGGCCACGGGGGTATCGGCCGACGGGGAGTCGCCGTCGGGGTTCGCCGACCAGGCTCGCTCACTGGCGGCCGGTCCCATCGCCATCGCCCTCATGCGGCGCCAAGGCGTCAACTGGGTGGTGGCCTCCTCGGTCGGCCCCGGTCTGCCCGTGGGGCAGATGGCCGGTTCCCGCCTTTCGGCCACCCTCGGCACCGCCGCTGCCAAGCTGGCGCCGGTGCTGGTGAGCTCGTCTGACAAGACCACCACCTTGGGCTTTGCCAAGGGCGCTCCGCTCGTTCCCGCTGGGTTCGCCGTATACGAGCAGCTGACCATCCCCACCTTCATCGCCATACCCTCAACCGACAACGCCGCCTTCCACGAGCTCAACGCCCTCGTCTACGCCGCACCCCGGGCGCAACGCAGCGAGTTGGTCCTGGCCGACACGCGATCACTTCCGCTGTCGGGCCCGCTGAGCCATTCCACCTTTGCGCTGGGGTCGATGACGTGGCTGATCGTGGCCTCGGCCAAGAGCCCCCTGGCTGGCGGCTTCCCCAACGCGGCGCCCTATCTCCTACTCGGGGTGGGGTTGATTCTGGCCTTGGCCATGGCCTTGTTGGTCGACATCTTGCGCCGGCGCCAGCTCTACGCGGCGGAGATGGTGGCCGAGCGCACCGCCGAGCTCACCGCCAGCCACGAAGCTTTGGTGCGCGGCGAGCGTTTGGCGGCAGTAGGGGAGATGGCCACCATCGTCGGCCATGAGCTGCGCAACCCCCTGGCCGCGGTGACCAACGCGCACTATCTGATTCGTCAGTCGCTCGGGAACACGACGAAAACCGAGAAGCATCTGTCCATGGCCGAGCGCGAGTTGGCACGCGCCGCCCACCTGGCCGAGGACCTCACGGCCTACATGCGCGACAGGGCGCCAGTGCCGGTGACCTTGCAGGTACACGAGCTGGTCCAAGAGGTGCTTGAGGCTTCCCCGCCGCCCCCCGGCATCGCCGTGTCCGACGACACCGACTCGGTCACCCTCACCGCTGATCGCGCCCAGATCGGCCAGATCCTCACCAACCTGGTCACCAACGCCTACCAGGCCATGCACGACTCGGGCTCGCTTCGGCTCAGCGCCGCCACCGACGACGGCAACGCCGTCATCACGGTGGAAGATGACGGCGACGGGATCGATCCGTTGACCGCCGCCAAGGTGTTCGACCCGTTTTTCACCACCCGGGCCGACGGGACCGGTCTGGGGTTGGCCATCGTCCGTCGTTTGGCGGAAGGCCACGGGGGGTCGGTGTCCATTGATATCGGCGCCACCGGTGGCACCATCTTTACGGTTCGTTTGCCCCTCGAACCCCCCGTGGAGGTCATGTTGTGACCGAAGACGTCGCCAAGGTGCTCGTCGCCGACGACGATGAAGGCGTGCGCTCCACCGCGTGTGAGATCTTGCGGGGCGAGGGCTATGACGTGAGCGAGGCCGAGGACGGCCAGGTAGCCCTGGAGATCCTCAAGGACGAGGGGGCGGACGTGCTCGTCTTGGACGTCCGCATGCCACGTCGCGACGGCATCGCCGTGCTTGATGCCTTGGACGATCCCCCCGTCGTGGTCTTGGTGTCCGCGTTCTCGCTGGATGATGACCTCCGAGCCCATCTCGGGGACAAGGTCTTTCGCTACCTGCGCAAGCCGGTGGCACCGCAGGTATTGCTTGATGTGGTGGCCCAAGCGGCGCAGGCTGCCTCGGGCTGAAGAACCAGCTGAGGCCCATAGGCGACGCTTCAGGCGCACGCCTGTTGTGCCGATAGATCAACAGATCGCTCTTCACCAGGAGAGGAGGCCATGGACAATCGCGCCCTATCGGAGATCGCCCGCGGCTTCCCCGATGCCGCCGTCGTGATCGACGACTCTGCCCGGCTCATCTGGGCCAATGACGCCGCCGAAGCGCTTTTCGAGCTGCGCTTGGTCGACATGGTCGGTATCAGCGTGCTCGATTTCGTGCACCCCGACGACCATGAGCTAGCCGTGGTCTCGCTGGCCAGCGTTCAGGGCAAGGACGTGGGTACGCCGCTCGAGCTACGCGTGCGCGCCCCTGAAGGGTGGCGTCTGGTCGAGGTGGTCGGCAGCAGCCTCCTCGACAACCCCGACGTCGGCGGCGTCGTGATGTCGGTGCGTGACCTGACCGAGCGCCGGCGCTGGGAGGTGGCCGCCAACGACGTGGGACGGTTCCGCTCCCTGGTGCACAACGCGGCGGCCATGCTCATGCTCGTCGACGAGACGGGCCAGGTGGAGTCGGTCTCCGCCGCGGTGACGCGTCTGCTTGGTCAAGACCAAGAACTCGTGGAGCGGCGCCCCTTGGGTGACCTCGTGTGTGACGACGATCGCCCTCGCTTCGACACGGCCCTGGCGCGTGCGCTGGCCACTCCGTCGTCGAGTGACGGCCCCACCGTGGTCCACGTCGGGTTGAAAAAGCGGGGGCAAGGGTCGGTGCCGTTTGAGCTCAGCATCGTCAACCTGCTCGACGACCCCGTGGTGCACGGGCTGGTGGTGTCGGGCCACGACATCACCCAGTTGCGCGACGCCCAAGAGGCGCTCGAAGACCTCGCCATCCACGACGTGCTCACGGGCTTGCCCAACCGCGCCCTCATCCTCGACCGCGCCGAGCAGATGCTGGCCCGGGCGCAACGCACCCGGACGTCGGTCTCGGCGTTGTTCATCGACCTTGACGGGTTCAAGGATGTCAACGACACCTTGGGCCATCGAGTCGGGGACGATCTCCTACGGCTCGTGTCGGCGCGGCTATTGGGCGCGCTGCGGGCGTCGGACACCATCGGCCGCCTCGGCGGTGACGAGTTCGTCGTCCTGGCCGAAGGGTCGTCGTCGATGGCCCCGGAGATGGTGGCCGATCGGTTGCTCGAGTCCCTTGTGCAACCGTTTCCTGTCGCCAGTGACGAGCGTCCCCTGCTGCACGTATCGGCCAGCATCGGGATTGTCTCGGGCATGTACGAGTCCGCCGAGGATCTCCTACGCGATGCCGACATCGCCCTCTACGAGGCCAAGGCCGGCGGGCGCAATCGACACGTGACGTTCCATCCGTCCATGCGAGCCACCTTCCAGAGTCGCTTCGACCTCGAAAAGGACCTTCGCCAGGCGCTGCTCGGTCGGCAGTTCTTCGTGGTGTACCAGCCCATCGTGAACTTGCGCACCCTGGATATCGTCGGCCTCGAGGCCCTCTTGCGGTGGCGCCATCCCACCCGCGGCGTGTTGCCCCCGGCCGAGTTCATGGACGCGCTGGAGAACTCCGACATGATCACCGACGTCGGGAAGTTCGTGCTCATAGCCGCCTGCCGTCAAGCCCAGCTATGGCGCGAAGAGGGGCACCTTGTCCACATGTCGGTCAACGTGTCGGCCCGTCAATTCGAAACGGCGGGGCTGGTCGGCGACGTACGCACGGCGTTGGAGCGCTCGGGGCTCGATCCCACCGCGCTGGTCATCGAGATGACCGAAACGTCCCTCATGCGTCATAGCCGCGAGGCGGCCGATCGGCTCAGGGAGCTCAAGAGTGTCGGGGTGCGCGTCGCCATCGACGACTTCGGCACGGGCTACTCGTCGCTGGCGTACCTCCAGCAGTTCCCCGTCGACGTGATCAAGATCGATCGTGCCTTTGTGATGGGCATGGCCGAATCCACGGAAGGCCAAGCCCTCGTGCACGCGCTGGTGCAGCTGGGTCAGGCGCTGGGCCTGCAAACCCTGGCCGAGGGGATCGAGTACGAGGGTCAGCTCGAGATGCTGCAGAACGAGGAGTGCGAAAGCGGTCAGGGCTACCTATTTGCCCGGCCCCTCGAGGCTCCTGAGGCGGGCGCGTTGCTGGCCACCGGGCTCAACCTCGCCGTCCGCGCCGAACCTGTCGAACTTGTCGAGCTGGTCGGCTCCGCGTCAGACGCCTAAGGCGTCGGCGTACCCGAAGGAAAGCGCGTCGGCGGCATCAAGGTAGCGACCGCTTTCCCATTCGTCGTCGATCTCCGCCCTGTTCCGGCCCACCTTGTCGGCCAGCAGCTGACGGAACTGCTCACGGCGCCGGGCGTGTTCGGCCGCGGCGCGTTCGAACTCGCCGGCTCGGCCTGTCACCTCGATGTCGGGCTCGCGCAGCCGCAAGCGGGCGTGGGGGGCGATGAGCCGGCGCGCTCCGAGAGCGAACACACCCACGGCACCACCGCCGATGAGGCCTAAGGCCGTGGTGTGGACGGGCACCCCCAGCACGTCGATGATGTCGATGAGGACGAAAGCCGCTTCGATGGTTCCCTCGCAACTCTGGAGGCGCAGCTCGACGTGCTCGTCGCCCAAAGCATCGAGGGTCATGAGTGCAGCGGCGGCCTCGGATGCGGCCGCGTCGTCGAGGGTGCCGTGCACGAGTACCACCCGGCGAGAGAACAATGACGTCCGCACCTGGTCCCCAAGTGGTGACGGCGCGTGCATCTCAGCGCTGGCGATCTTCGAGGTGCCAATCCAAGACGTGATCGACGGCGGCCGCGTAACGCTCGAGGGTAGACAGGCGCACATCGATCTGACCGGCTTCCAGGCGAGCCACCGCCGATTGGGACGTCCCCATGCGCGCCGCCACCTCGGTCTGGGACAGGCCCAGGGCCATACGTCGCTCCGCCAGGTCAGCGGCCAAGGCCTTACGCCGGCGGGACATGTCCGACAACCCCGGCAAGAGGGGCTCGTGACGACGCTCGTTCACGATTCCCATAGTCCCATACGTCAGCTATGGTATCTCATATATGAGCTATTCAGTCATTCCTACTGTCTTCGACCAGACGGCACGCGGCGATCGTGCCTTCGACATCTATTCGCTGCTGCTCAAAGAGCGCATCGTGTTCCTGGGCCAGGAGGTCGACGATCAGATCGCCAACCTGATCGTGGCGGAGATGCTCTATCTCGACGCCGAGGACCCTGACCGTGATATCGCCCTCTACATCAACTCGCCTGGAGGGATGGCCTATGCGGGCATGGCCATCTACGACGTCATGCAGCACGTGCACTGCGACGTGTCGACCATCTGTGTGGGGATGGGCATGTCAGCGGCGGCGATGATCCTGTGTGGGGGAACCCCGGGCAAACGCTTCGCCCTGCCCAACGCCAAGATCATGATCCACCAGGGCAGCGCGGGAACGAGGGGTGCACCGCGTGACATGGAGATCCACCTGCGCGAGGTGCTGTCCACCACCCGTCGAATGGCGGAGATCATCGCCTTCCACAGCGCCCAGCCCATCGAATGTGTCGAGCGCGACATCGATCGCGACTTCTACATGACCTCCGAAGAGGCGCAGGCGTACGGGCTGATCGACGACATCATCACGCCACGCCGCGGGGTGAGTGCCGAGCTCTCGCGTGCCGCCGTCTGATCGACGACGACGGGCACGTCCCGCTCGCCGGCTTCGCTGCGAGGCGTGCCACGACATCGTGGTGACGCGCCACGCCTGGGACGTGGTCTCGTGCAGTTGCGGGGCGCTCACGCTGTCGGGGCGACCGTGGAAGCCCCAGGTGCACTGGCTGGGCTCGGCCGGGGGCGGGTGGACCGAGGTCCTTGCCGACGACGCTGCCGACGCTGTCCCGGCCGCCCCGCAGCGGCGCATCGGTTTCTGACCGCAGGTCCTACCCGGCGCGCAGCGATTCGGCGATGGCGATCAGATCGTCGCCGTAGGCCTCCAGCTTGACGGGGCCGATGCCGCTGACGGCCAGCAGGCCCGCTTCGCTGGTCGGAAGCAGGGCGGCCACCAGGCGCAGCGTCTTGTCGTCAAACACGACATAGGCGGGCTTGCCCAATGTCTTGGCTTGCTTGGCCCGCCACTCGCGCAGTGCTTCCCACGCCGCCTCTACGCGGGGGTGAGCCAGCATGGCCGGCTGACCGTGGTAGCGCACGGTCGTCCCGAATGCGTTGGTCGTGGTGGCCGTCGCCTCGGTGACTCGCGACCGCACGCCACTGTCGAGGATCTCGATGACCTCGTAGTCATGCCCCCCGTGGGTAAAGGACAGCCCGATTTCCACCGCCACCGGCTCCGCCCCCTTCGCCGGCGCGGGACTCGGCGCCGACTCCGGTTCCCGGACCCGACGGGGAGGTGCGGCGGACGGTTGGCCCGGTGCGTCCAGCTCGACGAGAAATGGTGATGGTACGGCGCCCGGTGCAATCGACACCGTCGATCGTCCCCGGGTCAGCGCCACGTGGAATACGCGTCGCTCTTCCTCGATGTCCTCGGCCAACCGGTGGGGCAGAAGGCCGTCGGTGGCGTGGTGGATCACGACATGGGGCCATTCCCGGCCTTTGACGGCGTGGATCGAGGCCAAGGTGACGCCGGTGCGATCGGCCGGCACGGCGAGTTGAGCAGACAGCCACGCCCCAAAATGCACCGGATCGGGTTCCAGCTCCGCCAGCTCGACCAGGGCGTCCAGGTCGTCACCGTGTGACGCGATGGCGCCATGGCTCCACCGATCGAGCGCGGTGGCACTAGCGGCCAGTCCACCCTGGCCGACGCGCAGGCGCACGGTGGCGAGGACATCGGCGGTGGTGGCACCGGGCTTCGCTGCCGCAGCACGCACCAGCGCGATGTCGTCGGTCATGGCGCTGACCTTGTCGGCTTCGCGTGTGTTGTCTTTGCCCTCGAGCCACCGAGACAGGCTCAGCATCGACTCCTCGGAGTGCTGACTGCTCACGAGATCGACGAGGGAGGCGCTCATGCCTCGCTTGGGGTGTCGAGCTGCTTCGCGCAGCATCGCCGCTGGCAGCGCGGAAGACGGCGCGGTGGCGACGGCCAGCCACGCCAAGGCCGCTCGCACGCCGCCGCGGTTGAGGAAACGGCCGTCGATGGGACCGTTGACCGCAATGGCGGCGTGACGCAACATGACCTGCACGGGGGCCAGCGACGCATTGACGCGTGCCAACACCGCCACGTCGCCGGGCGTGGCCCCGGCCTCGAGGAGCGCTTGCACGCGTTGACCGCTGCGCCGGGCCGGGCCTGCGCCGGGGGCGAGGATGGTCAGGGCTTGGGTGAAATCGGGAGCGTCGCCGTCGCCTTCGCCTTCGCCGTCGCCGTCACCTTCGACCGGTGCGGCCCGGATCACCTTCTTCACCCGCAGTGCGTTGTGGGTGAGGAGGTTGGAGGCCGCCGTCACGACGGGAGCCGGGCAGCGGTAGTTCACTTCAAGTGAGTGCAGGGCGGCCCCGGGGAACCATGATTCGAAGTCCACCAGCCACCTCGGCGTCGCCCCGGCGTATCCGTAGATGGTCTGGTCGTCGTCTCCGACTCCGTAGACGGCGCCGGCCGGTCCGCTCAGAAGCCGGATGAGCAGTAGGTGGGCGGGGGTGAGGTCTTGAAATTCGTCGACGAGCAGGACGCGTGCGAAGCGCTGGCTGCGACGGCGAAAAGCGGGATCGGCCAGGAGTCGCTCTATGGCGCCGGTGATCTGCTCGTCATAGTCGACGACGTTGCGTTCGCTGAGCAGCGCCCGGTAGCGACGAGCCACGCGCTCAAGGTCGGACACGTCAGGCAGCTCCTCCTCCACCGTGTCCGGGGAGGCGAGGCCGAGGCGAAGGCGCGACAGCGCTTCGATCCAAGGAGCGGCAGGGTCGCTCTCAGCGCGTCGGGGGAAGGTGACCAGATCACCGAGAATCCGCCGCACCTCCATCTCTTCGATGGTGGAGCGGTTGCCGCACAGTCGGAGTCCGAGCGAGTTGAAGGTACGCACGCGCGCGCCGCTGACGTCGGCGAGGCGGGCCCGGATCTCATCGGCGGCGCGGACGTTGTAGCCGACCATGGCCGCCGCACCGGGAGGTAGGCCCCAGCCGCGTAGCAATAGGCGGGCGCGCTCGGTGAGAACTCTCGTCTTGCCCGAGCCGGCGGGGGCGATGATGCGGGCGGGGCCACCGGGCTCGGTGACGGCGTCGAGTTGGTCGGGGGCCAGGGCCAGGCCACTGCCATCATTCGGCCCCAGCGGCTGAAGGGAGTCGTGTTCGAGCGAAATGCGGTGCACCACGGCGGTGGCCATCCGCCCCGGCAGCGACGCGTCAAGGGGGCCGCCATCGCAGATGGCCGGGGTGCCGTCGGGGAGCACGACGTCAGCGCTGTCAGCACCCGCGGCGCCGAGACGCCTCGCCATGTCGCCCCAGTGCCAGCGCACGTGCGCCGCACCGCCACGGGCGTCAACCGTGTTCGACCACAGGGCATGGTGCAGTCGTTCACCCACGAGGTCCAAGTCCACTGGCCACTGCCACGGCTGGCGGTCCATCACCACCTCGTCGGGTGGAGCCAGCGGATCGTCGAGTCCGAGTCCGGGCGTGAGTTCGACGACGACCGAGCGCCGTGCCCGCCAGGCGACGCTCAACTCGTCGGCGGTGGCTCGGTCAACGCTGGTGACGCGTATGCGCTCGCATGACGCCCACTGTTCGGGAGGGCTGGCACCGGGCCCGACGACGACCGAGCGTCCGAGCACGAGGGGATCGGGCATGCCGTGATCTTGGCCTGGACTGGAGCCCAGGCCGTCCATTCAGTCCTCTTCGAACGTCCGCACCTCGACCGTTGGGGAATAGACGAAGTAGGCGGCGTCGGACTCCCTGGCCACTGCCAGGGCCAGCTCGGCGTTGCGCAGCAGCTCACGGGCAGATTCAGCACCACCGTCACTGACTGCGGCGCCGATGGTGGCGAGGGCGAGGAGTTGGCCTCTCGGTTCGCCGAAGGGCCGGGCAAAGCCGTCCAGAAGGCGCTCGGCCGCCGACTGGGCATTCATGGTCCCCGGCGCGCCCTCGAAGATCACTCCGAAGGTGACGCCTCCCACGCGCGCCAGTACATCGCCATCTCGTGTGCTGGCGCGCAGCCGGTGGGCGATGTCTTTGAGCAGTTGGTCGCCTCGCTCTCGGCCGTGGACGTTGTTGACGGCGCCCAGATCAAGGACCTGGATGAGCATGACGACGAGCGCGGCCCCAGATCGCCGACGCCGGGCCACGGCTCTGGTGAGGTGTTCCTCGAACAAGGCCCGGTTGCCGATGCCCGTGAGCGGATCGGTCAGCTCGGGCAACGTGACGAGCTCTTCGATGGCGTCGTAGGTGACGGGCATCTGGTTGTCCATGGCGACGGGCTCCTGTGTGGTGTCCGTCAGCCATCGGCACAAGCGCCTGCTCACTCACTGGTGATCTGGAGGTGAACTGCGTGGTGAGTGCCTGGCGATTTCGAACACCCAAGCCTCGGCCCCACCGCAAGAGATGGGGGTCCGAGGCTTGGGTGCCAACGTCAACGCCTACTTGTCATCGCGTTGCCAGCGTCACGACGAAATCGTGATGGAAAGCGTCGCAGTGGCCTTGTTCTGAGCGTGAGGCTTGTTCTTGGTCTTTGTGTCGAGCGCCTCCACGGTGAAGTGAGCGGAGGCGGTTCGCGTGGGCGTACCCGAAATAACCCCGGTCTGCTTATTGAGCTTGAGACCCTTCGGCAGTGAGGACGAGCCTGTGAGCAGCTTCCAGCTGTACGGAGAGTTTCCCCCGCTCGCAGCCAAGGTGGCCGAATACCGCGTGCCCACTGTTCCGTCGGGGAGTGAGGTCGTGGTGACCGCCAGCGGGGCTTGTGCAGTGGTACTGGTGATCTCGTCGCCGCCGAGATCCACGCCCATGCAGAAGCTTACCGACGTACACGAAACCGAGGTCAGTCCCGTTGCGTCAACATCGACAGGATTCTCCCAGCTTTCACCGTTATAGGTGATGGCATCAGTGCCGTATTGCTCGATAGCCACGCAGATGTTGGGCGCTGTCTTCGAACAGGACACTTGGCCCAAGCTGTTGTCGTCGCGGGTGTCAATATCAAGTCTCACCGGAGACGACCAGGAGGCGCCGTTGTAGGCGAGGACGTCGCCTCCGATGGTGTCAGCCATGCAGAAGTTCGCCGACGCGCAAGAGACTGAGGAGCCACCGCTCAAAGAGTCGATCTTGCTGGGAGCACTCCATCGGGTGCCGTTGTAGGTTACGGCGTCCTGACCGGCGTCGATCGCAACACAGAATGAAACAGTTGGGCACGACACTGAAGTTGCGTCGCCCAGGATATCTGTGGCACCAGACCAACTGCCACCGTTGTATGTCATGGCGTATCCCTCGTTGTCGAGGGCGACACAGAAGTCCGCCGTCGCGCAGGTCACGTCTTCCAACACCCCAGACGCAATGGTGTCGATGATCGTCGGAGTGGTCCAAGTCGTGCCGTTATAGGTCATTGCGTAATGAGTCGAGAGGTGAGGCTCACCACCGACAGCGGCACAGAAGTGAGCCGACACACACGACACCGCCACCGTCTCCAAGCCCGTGTCAGTGGGAGCGCTCCAGGTAGCGCCGTTGTACGTCAGGGCGTCTTCATCGCTGTCGGCGGCAACGCAGAAACCCGTCGTCGGACAGGACACCGCGGACAGATTGTTGCCCGGGTCGATACTGGTCGGCGACGACCACCCGCCCGCTGCGAAAGCAGCCGTGGCAATCGATACGGTCGCAGCGCTGGCCATCATGGTCAGGGCCAGAAGTGACCGAAGAACGAAGCGCCGTCGGGAACCATCTGTTTGAACGAACCGGTTAAGGCGCAAGCTACTGAACATGGCATACCTCCGAGGTTTCGCCGCCTTTTGGCACTGAGTTGAACCTTAAGGATCGGCCCCTCTTCGGTCTGTGTCGCCGCCAACCTCTGGAGTGTGTCGCTCGACACAGTCGCCCATTGAGTCGCCGCCCTCAGGCCCGCCCGCCGCCTCTCCCCGCCAAAACGCTACGAGGCCCCAGCCCAATCGTCAATCCGTGGTGACAACCCTCGAACACCTGGGCACGACTATCTCTGGTAGCTCACGACCAAACGGTTATAACGGGCCCTTCGGATTTCGGCGGGGTGTGGTGATCTGTGCACGCCCGTGCGCGCGAGAGTGCTTTACCCGGAAGGGCACCTTGGAGATTGGCGTTCAACGGTGCCGAGCGGAATTGCCGGATAGCACGGGGATTCGGCCAGACTGCGATCGTGGTGAGCTTCCTCCTGTCCGTGACCTTCGCGTGTGGGTTTCTCATAGCTGGCGCCCATGTCATCAACCGACGATTCATCGCCCCGGTCTACGACGTGGCGGCGAATCTCACCGCTTTCGGGTGTGCGGTCGGGGCCTCCATACTGCTTGGTCACCCGGTCCCCGCGATCCTCTCCGGCGTGGCCATCCTGTGTTGGCTCGTTCTTGCACGGCGAACGTTCCTCGATCTCCGCCATCGACGTGACGAGGCACCTCGCTGATTTAGGGCGTAGGAGTGCCGATGCACTGCCTCGGCGTGAAGCTCACACGAGCGGAGGGAGGGGGATTCGAACCCCCGGAGGCTTGCACCTCAAAGGTTTTCAAGACCTTCGCATTCGTCCGCTCTGCCATCCCTCCGAGGGACGAGGGTAGCGCGTCAGGGATTTCTGACGATTTGGGAGCGCAGGGCAGCAATCCAGCTGTCGGCCTCACGCCAGGCCGCGTCGGCCCGTTGGCGCACCACTGCGCCGTGTTCACCCTCGGCCGGGTAGGAGCCCAGGAACTTCACCTCGGTCAGCTCGGCGTGCAGCACGCGCAGGCAGTCGGCCACGACTTCATCGGAGAGATGTCCCTCGAGGTCAATCAGAAAACAGTAGTTACCGAGTCCCTTTTTGGTGGGCCGGGATTCCAGCTTGGTCAGGTTGATGCTGCGCGCCGCGAACTCACTCAAGATGGCATGCAGACTGCCGGGCCGGTCCTCGCGTTGGAAGCACACGATGCTGGTCTTGTCATGCCCGGTCGGACCGGGAACACCCTGGCGGGCCAACGCCACAAAGCGGGTCTGATTGTCGCCATGGTCTTCGACGGCGGCCTCGAGCACTTCTAACCCGTAGAGCTCAGCGGCAAGTTTGGGAGCCAGTGCGGCTAAGTCGTGGCCACCATGTTCGCCCACCAGGTGCGCGGCATCAGCAGTGGAGTTGGTGGGCACCACCTCCACGTTGGGCAGACGTTCGGCCAAGAAGCGCCGGCACTGGGCCGATGCATGAGGAAAAGACAGCACCTGGCGGATCGACGCGAGTTGAGTGCCGGGTGGCGCCACCAAGTTGAGATGGATGTCGAGGACCACTTCACGCTGGACCAGAAGGTCAACGTCGTGGATCAGGCTGTCCACGGTGGCATTGACGGTGCCTTCGATGGAGTTCTCGATGGGGACGAAGGCCAGATCGACCTGGCCCGACCCCACGGCTTCGAGGGCCTCGGGCAAAGTGGCCATAGGCACGACGGTGGCGGCCGCATAGTCAGGCTGGGAAAGGAGGGCTTCTTCGGAGAACGTGCCGAGCGGTCCCAGGAAGGCGATCGACGTCCCGGGCATGAGCAGGCAGGATAGTTGGACCCATGGACGAACCAGCACTCCGCCAGCTCCTCGACGACGTCCGCACCGGCGCCTGTCACCCCGATGACGCCGTGCTCCGGCTTCGCCGTCTCCCCTTCGCCGACCTGGGGTTCGCCCGGGTCGACCACCACCGCGCCCTGCGCCAGCGGGTGGGTGAGGCCGTGTACGCGCCCGGCAAGACGGCCGAGCAGTGCGCCCGCATCGTCGCCGAGCTCCTGTCGGAGCCGGGTTCGGGGCCTGTTCTTCTGACGAGAGCCGATGCTGACCAGGCCAAGGCCGCCCTGGCCGAGTGTCCCGGCGGGGAGTTGACGGCGACGGGGAAGCTGGCCCTGGTGGCATGGCGATCGGCCGCGCCGCGTCCGGGGCGCGTGCTCGTTATCACGGCGGGCACGGCCGATCTCCCTGTGGCCGATGAGTGCGTGGCGTCTCTGCGCGCCATGGGCATGCCGCCCATGCTGCTGGCTGATTGCGGCGTGGCCGGGGTGCATCGCATCCTCGCCTCGGTCGATGACATCGCAGAGGCCGATGCCGTCGTCGTGGTGGCCGGCATGGAAGGAGCACTGGCCAGCTTGGTGGCGGGCATCACGCCGGCACCGGTGGTGGCCGTGCCCAGCTCGCCCGGCTACGGGGCCTCGCTCGAAGGGGTGACCGCCTTGCTGGCCATGCACGCATCGTGCGCGGCGGGTCTCACGGTGGTCGGTATCGACAACGGTTTTGGGGCGGCCTGCGCCGTGGCCCGGATCTTGCTGTGAAGTCCGAGCCCTCCACCGTGGCGTGGTTCCACTGTTTCGCCGGCATCGCCGGCGATATGGCGCTCGGCAGCCTTTTGGATGCGGGTGCTGATCTCGATGAGGTGCTCGGGCTCCTCGAGCGCCTTCCTTTTAAAGGGTGGCGGTTGCAGTCCGAATCGGTGCTCCGGGCCGGGGTGGGGGCGACTCGGGCCGTGGTGGACGTGACTGATGACGTCGTCGTGCGTACGCACGCGCACATCGTCGGCCTCGTCCAAGAAGCCCGGCTCCCTGATCGCGTGGCCCGCCGCGCCCTCGACACGTTCGCCGCGCTTGCTCATGTGGAAGGACGACTGCACCGTCGGCCGTCGGACCAGGTGCACTTCCACGAGGTCGGCTCGCACGACACCATCATCGATGTCGTGGGCACCGCCGCGGCGCTGGAGGTCCTCGAGGTCGACGAGGTGACGGCGTCAGCCGTCGCCACCGGCACGGGCACGGTACGCAGCGCCCACGGCTTCATCCCCAACCCGTCTCCGGCTGTGGTGAATCTTCTGCGCGGTGCACCCACATGGGGTCGCGACGTGTCGGTCGAGCTGACCACGCCCACGGGTGCTGCCATCTTGGCCGCCATGGCTTCGGGGTTCGGGCCCATGCCTCCCATGCGGATCATCGCCACGGGCTTCGGGGCCGGTACCGCCGAACTTGAAGGCCTGCCCAACTGCACCCAAGTGATCTTGGGTGAGTCGCTGTCCGTCGGTGCTGAGTCCGGGCAGCCCCTCATGCTGTTGGAGGCGAACTTGGATGACGCCACCGGTGAGACCCTGGCCCATGCCGTGGGTCAGTTGCTCGAGGCCGGCGCCAACGATGCGTGGATCACGCCCATCCTCATGAAAAAGGGACGCCCCGGTCACACCGTGAGTGCCCTGGCGGATCTGGCGTTGGTCGAGTCCGTGCGAGCCGTGTTGGAAGCGGAGACGGGCACCCTTGGCGTGCGGGCCACCTTCCTCGAACGGTGGCCGTCGGCGCGTGTCATGGATGAAGTCGAGGTCGAGGGGGTGCCGGTGCGGGTCAAGGTCAGCCCCGGACGGATCAAGGTGGAGCAGCTCGACGCGGCGCGCGCCGCGGCCCGCACCGGGTTGCCTCTACGGGAGGTTCTGTTCAGGGCGGAGTCGAACTGGCGTAGCCGCACCGATGGGTCGCTGCCCCCCTGGGACGATGGAGCCTGAGTCCACCGACCCGGGCGGTCTCTCCGACGATGCCCCCGGTGATGCCCTCGGCGATCCCCTCGGCGATCCCCCTGACAACGCCGACGATTGGTCCGACGAACAGTGGCTGGCATGGCTGCGGTCCACCGACGGTGAGGCAGGCGGAGCCGGCAAGGTCGCGCATACGCGGATGAGCCGCTCGCGTGCTGTGGGGGCCTTGGGCAACGCCATGGTGGGCATGTACGACGCTATGTACGGCCGCCGAGAAGACGAGATCGCCATCGTGGTGGACTCCTCAGGGGACCCGCCCGACGACGACCTCCCCACCGTGCACCTCGACCCTGACCACCCCGAGCGCTCGGAGGTCATCGTCCGCCCTCGACACCACGACAAGGGCGAGACGTAGATCAGCCGTTGTGGCCCGCCGTCCACGCCAGCAGCTCGTCGTGGTTCCACGTGTTGATGACCCGGGACTGGTCGACACCGGCGGCTATGGCCTGGGCGCAGCCGTTGGCTTGCCACTCCAGCTGACCCGGAGCATGGGCGTCGGTGTCAATCGAGAAGTAGCAGCCGGCCTCCACCGCTTGGCGCAGGAGGTCTTCGGGAGGGTCGCGCCGCTCGGGCCGTGAGTTGATCTCGACCGCCGTGCCGGTACGTGCGCACGCGTCGAAGACGGCCTCGGCATCGAAGCTCGACGGGGGCCGACCACGTCCCACGATGAGGCGGCCCGTGCAGTGCCCGAGAATGTCGGTGTGGGGGCTGGCGATCGCCGCCACCATGCGCTTCGTCATAGGGGCGCTGTCCATGCGCAACTTGGAATGGACGCTCGCCACCACCACATCGAGTCGGGCCAGGAGGTCGTCATCCTGGTCGAGCGAGCCGTCTTCGAGGATGTCCACCTCGATGCCGGTGAGAAGGTGAAAGGGCGCCAGCTCCTCGTTCACTTCAGCCACCACGTCGAGCTGTTCGAGCAAGCGTTCGCGGTTAAGCCCGTGGGCGACGGTGAGGCGCGGGCTGTGGTCGGTCAGAACGAGATAGTCGTGTCCGAGATCACGAGCCGCCACCGCCATCTCACGAATGGGACTGCCTCCGTCCGACCAGTTCGAGTGGCTGTGACAGTCGCCCACCAGCGCGGCGCGTAGCTCGGCGACCGGACCGACCAGGGGAGGAGCCGTTTCGCCTTCGAGGTGTTCGAGGTACGTGGGGACCTCCCCGCGCAAGGCCTCGGCCACGACTTTGGCGGTGGTGTCACCCACCCCGGGGAGATCCGCCAGCCGCCCCGAGGCGGCCAGCTGGGCCAGACGGTCGGGCGCCGTGGCGTCGACCGTCTCGGCGGCGGTGCGAAAAGCCTTGACCTTGTAGGTCTCGGCGCGCTGCGATTCGAGCAGATAGGCGATGCGCCGGAGGGCGTCGGCGGGCTCCACGCAACGGCAGGTTATCCGTGTCACCATCGGATGATGGCCGCCAAGGTGCCGCCCGTCGCCGTCGAGGTGGACGGCCGGACCGTCAACGTGTCGAACCCCGACAAGGTCTTCTTCTCGACCCGGGGGGAGACCAAGCTGGACCTGGCCAACTACTACGTGGCCGTCGGCGCCGGGGCGCTCCTCGGGGTGCGCGAGCGGCCCACCGTTCTCAAGCGCTACCCCGACGGGGCCGAAGGCGACTTCTTCTACCAGAAGCGAGTTCCGGCCGGTCGACCCGAATGGCTCGAAACGGTGACGGTCACCTTCCCGAGCGGTCGCAGCGCCGAGGAGCTGTGTCCGGTGGATGTAGCGCACATCGTGTGGGCCGCCAACATGGGATGCCTCGACCTGAACCCCTGGCCGGTACGCCGCCGTGACGTCGACCACCCCGACGAACTGCGCGTCGACCTCGATCCGCAACCCGGTGTGCCCTTCGAGACGGTGCGCCGCGTGGCGCTCAAGGTGCGCGAGGTGCTCAGCGCCCACGGCTTGGAGGGTTTCCCCAAGACCTCAGGCTCTCGAGGGATCCATGTGAACGTGCCCATCGAGCCGAACTGGAACTTCACCGAGATGCGCCGCGCCGCACTGGCGTTGGCCCGAGCAGTGGAACGGGACATGCCCGAGGAGGCCACCTCCGCCTGGTGGAAGGAAGAACGCGGCACGCGCGTGTTCATCGATTACAACCAGAATGCGCGCGACCGAACGGTGGCTTCGGCCTATTCGGTGCGGGCCAATCCCGAAGGGCGGGTGTCGTGTCCCCTCGATTGGGACGAGGTTCCCGACGTCGAGCCCCCCGACCTCACTATCGCCACGGTGCCGGATCGCTTTGCTCGACGCGGCGATCCCGGCGCCGGCCTGGATGATCACCGCTACGTGCTCGACGGGTTGTTGGACCTCGCCGCCAGGGACGAGGCCGGAGGTCTGGGGGATGCCCCGTGGCCACCGCATTTCGCCAAACAGCGGGGCGAACCCCGCCGGGTGGCTCCGAGCCGAGCCCGCCCGCCCACCTAAGCGTCGAAGACGGCCTGGAGCTCCTCGGGAGCCACCACCTCCAGCTGGGAGTACGTGCATGTCTCGGGGCGGCGGTCGGGGCGCCAACGCCGAAAGGTGGTGGCGTGGCGGAATCGGCTGCCTTGCAGATGGTCGTAGGCGACTTCGCACACCAGTTCCGGGGCGAGGGGCTCCCAGCCCAGGTCCTTGGTGGCGTTCCAGCGCGACGGGGCCCCCGGTGTGCGGCCGGTGGCGTCCTCGGGGGCGGCCCACGCCGCCCACGGGTGGCCTTCGAGCGAGCCCATCCGGTAGGGAGCGATCTCCTCGAGCAACTCACGACGGCGGGCCGCCGTGAACGACGCCGTCACGCCGACGCTGTGGAGCACACCCGCGTCGTCGAACAGGCCCAGAAGCAACGACCCCACCACCGGTCCCGACTTGTGAAAACGGAACCCCGCCACCACGCAGTCGGCGGTGCGTTCGTGTTTGACCTTGAGCATGGCCCTCTCACCGGGTCGGTAGTGGAGCTCGAGGTCCTTGGCCACCACTCCATCGAGGCCGGCCCCTTCGAAGCGCGAGAACCAGTCGGTGGCGACCTGCGCGTCAGTGGTGGCTGGCGTCACGTGCACGCTGGCATGACCGCCGGCTACCGCACCTTCGAGTGCGGCGCGCCGCTCGCGCAGCGGCGCGGCTCTGAGGTCGTTTTCTCCCAGGGCCAGGATGTCGAAGGCCACAAAGGATGCGGGCGTCGACGAAGCCAGTAACGCCACGCGCGACGCGGCCGGGTGGATCCTTTGCAGCAGGGCTTCGAATTGCAGACCGTTTTCCCCGGCGATCACGATCTCGCCGTCCACCACGGCCTTGTCCGGCAGCTGACTGCGAAGGGGATCGACGAGTTCGGGGAAATAGCGCGTCAGGGGACGTTCGTTGCGGCTACCGAGCTCGAGCTCATCACCGTCACGAAAAACTATGCAGCGAAAGCCGTCCCACTTCGGTTCGTAGAGATAGTTGGCGCCGGTGGGGAGTTGCCGAGCCAGTTTGGCCAGCATGGGTGAAACCGGCGGCATGACGGGCAGGTTCATGGCCCCACCATGGCATCGGCGCACGCTTCGGCCGTCAACCCAGCGGCCAAGAGCCGATTCTCGGCGTCCCACGGACCAATGAGCTGCAAGCTGGCCGGCAGGGGCCCGCCACTGGGCACCGGAAGCGACAGCGCCGGCACCCCGGCGAGATTGACCGCCAGCGTGCACCGGGCCACCAGTAGCTCGTCGCCCTCTTCGAGGCGCGGCGCGAAGATCGACAACGTGGGTGTGGCCAGGACGTCGACCTGGTCAAAGAGTGCTCGGAGCCGATCGGACCATCGCTGTTGGGTGGCGCGCGCGCGTCGGGGAGCATGGGGCGCAGCTGCGTGGCCGTCTGTAGGCGGGCCACCACGCCGGCACCGACCTGATCGGGGTGGGCCTCGACCAGTTCGTGGTCGGAGTCCCAGGCGCCGGCCACCAGCAGCGCCCCACAAGCCATGGTGGCCTCATTCCACTCGGCCACAACCGCCTCGCCGACATCGACGACCTCCCAGCCCACGTCGGCCAGCAGCGCGTCCAGGGCGGCGTCGATGTCCGGATCGGCGGGCAGCCGGATGCGCCCGACGCGCAGGGCTGCGGGGGCGGTGGGAGGGGCCACCGTAAAGCCAGGTTCGAGGAGCTCCATACCGGTCACCACGCCGGCGACGTCGCGAGCCATCGGCCCGATGGTGTCGAACTCGGGGGCCACGGGCCACACGCCGTCGACCGGGATCCTTCCCCACGTCGTTTTGAGACCGGCGGTGCCACAGCACGCCGAGGGAATCCGAATCGAGCCGCCGGTGTCGGTGCCGTAGGCCACGTCCGCCTCACCGGTGGCGACCGCCACCGCCGACCCGCTCGACGACCCGCCGGGAACCCGGGTGGGGTCGAGGGGGTTGGTGGGCGTCCCGAACCACGGGTTGATTCCGGTGACGCCAAAGGCCAGTTCGTGGAGGTTGGCCTTGCCGACCACCACCGCCCCTGCCGCGCGGGCCCCGGCCAGACATGACGCATCACGGCGGGCGGGTTGGGCGTGCAGGGCGACGGCGCGGCACCCGGCCGTGGTGGGCACGTCGACGACGTCAATGACGTCCTTTATGGCCAGGCGTACACCGCCTGACGGGCCGTCGAGGCGGGTGATGAAGGTGGGCACGGGGGCCCTCAGCCCCGGACCTCGTCAGTCACCGAGGTCGATCCGATAGACGTTGGTCTGGCGGCGCCCGAAGCCCACCCGCTCATAGAGGCGATTGGCGGCTTCCCGCGACGGGCGCGACGTCAGGTCCACGGTTCGTGCACCTCGCTCCTTGGCCTGCTGCAAGGCCGCCTGCACCAGCGCGGCACCGACACCACGGCCACGAGCCGCGTCGTCGACCACGACGTCTTCGATCCAGGCTCGAGGTCCGGTGGGGGCTCGAAACACCACCAGGGTCAAAGTGCCGAGGACCGGTCCGTGCACATCCGTCGCCACGAACAAGGCGGTCGTCGGCGTCCCGGCGATCTCGGCCAGCTCGGCGAAGGTGGGTGGTGGCGCCGAGGATGACAGCTGAGGGACGAGCTCGGCGATGGCCGAAGCGAGTTCAGCCGAGAGGTCAGTGACCTCTTCGACGACGAAGCCAGCTCCTGAGGAAGTCGTGTCGGAGTCCGGGGTCACAAGAATTGCAATCTAGTGGTCCCTCGCCGCCTCAGCCTAGGGTCGGGGGCTTGGGATGGCCCGTCATCGACGGAGAAAGAGGATCCATGGCTCACGTGGAGGTATTAGTGGGTAGCCCGAGCGACCTGCACTTTGTGAAGGAGTCGCAGCTGCCTGTCATATTCGAAAAAGCCGGTGTCACCTTTTCGGTGTCGGCCTGCTCGGCCCATCGCAACGTCGACCAATTGCATGACCGGGTTCTGGCCACATTGGCGGACACCACGGCCTACGTGTGCGCGGCCGGCATGGCGGCGGCTCTGCCCGGATCGGTCAAAGCCATGGTGCTGACGCGTAAGCACATGAACGTGTACGGCATCGCCCTTCCGAGCCAGGACTTTCCTGACGCGCGTGACGCCGAGCTCGGCATCACGCGGCTTCCGCCCGGCTTACCAGTGGAATATTGCGGCATCGGCGCCGAGGGATTCAGC
Source organism: uncultured Acidimicrobiaceae bacterium (assembly GCA_963714125.1). Taxonomy (GTDB): domain Bacteria; phylum Actinomycetota; class Acidimicrobiia; order Acidimicrobiales; family UBA8190; genus CAWCAW01. The sequence continues at coordinate 922,236 of OY970234.1, forward strand.
GCGGCGGCGTCCCTCATTGTGGACTCGCTTGACGATCTGCCCAGTGCCGATGAGGCGGCGCGCCTGCTCGAGGCCGACATTGCCGCCATCAAGCAACCACAGTTCGACATCGACATCGCCGCCTCATAATGGCGAGCGACGACGCCAACGGCGATGCCAACGGCGACGCCAAGGGGACACGGGCCTCGCGCCGCCCCAACATTTTGCTGGTGGTGTCCGATCAAGAACGCCAGCGACGCTGGTTGCCATCGTCCGTGGATCTCCCTTGGCGCCAGCGCCTTATCGCCGAGGGTCTCGAGTTCACCCGGTACTACACGCATTCCTCGCCCTGCTCGCCGAGCCGGGCCAGCTTGATCACGGGGCGATACCTGCCCGGCCATGGCGTGGTGGACAACATCATCATGCCGGAGCACATCGAGCTTGACCCCCAGATCCCCACCCTGGGATCACTCTTGCGAGGGGCGGGATATCGCTCGTCGTACATCGGGAAGTGGCATCTGTCTCAGTCGGCCCATCCGGACATGGCGGCGTATGGCTATGCCGATTGGGACGGCAACGATCGACACTTCATGGGATGGGCGGGCACCGGGGTGCACTTCGACCCGATTATCGCCGGCAATGCCGCGCACTGGTTGCACGAGAACGCCGGCCCGGAGTCCAACCACGAGCAACCCTGGTTCTTGACCGTTGCTCTCGTGAACCCCCATGACGTGATGTGGTTTCCGATCGACCAGCCCGGGTACGCCGATGGTCACCCCGACCAGGTGCGAGCCACTCGACAGGTTCTCGAAAGCGCGGCGTGGAAGGACGACGACCCGTTGCCGATCTACGACGCGCGCTACGAAGAGGTGTGCGACACGCTCCCTGAGAATTTTCACGACGACCTGGAGACCAAGCCCGAGGCCCATCGCCAATGGAGCTGGGATCAGCAGCACGGCCTGTGGGGCACCATCGATCACGCCGATACCGGAGCGTGGCTTCGGCAACTCGACTACTACGTCGAGCTGCACCGCCAGGCTGACCGCAGCCTCGGCACCGTGCTTAGTGCCTTGGAGGACAGCGGGGCGTGGCGCGACACCATTGTGATCTTCACCTCCGACCACGGGGACATGTGCGGGTCCCATGGCCTGCGCTCGAAGGGCCCGTTCGTCTACGAGGAGATCATGCGGGTGCCGCTGTACATCCGGGTGCCCGGCGTGACCGCGGCCGGAGCCCACACCGACGCCCTGGCCACCCACGTCGACCTGGCCGCCACCATTGGCGCGCTGGCCGGTATCGACTCCTCGTCCACCGCCGCCGCGTCGTTGGAAGGCCCCACGCTGCAAGGGGTGGACCTGTCACCCGTGCTCGCCGATCCGGCTACCGAGGTGCGCGACCACGTGCTCTTCGCTCAGGACACGGCGCACACCGAGAAACTCAACGCCGTTCGCTACGCCTTACGCGGATTCTTCGACGGCACCACCAAGTACGCCCGCTATTACGGGGAAGGCGGCGGCAAACCGTCCACAGGTTTGTGGGGCAAAGACCCGGGGACCAAGCGCGTCGGAGTTGACGCGCCGTTCGAGGAACAGGAACACGAGTGGTACGACCACGACGCCGATCCGCACGAGTTGGTCAATCTGGCCGGTGACGGCGCCCGCGGTCCCCAGGTGAGAGAGCTCTACGAACGCTTGCGCACCTACGAAGCGGAAGAGCTCATCGGGCGCGTCTGATCACACAGAGTCTGATCAGACGGCGGCGACGAACATCTGCTGGCACAAAGCAGCCTCAATGGCCACGTCGGTGCCGTCGACGTCCAACGTCATCGACCCGTCCGCAGCCTTGGCTCTCACGACAGCGGAACGTCCCGGGATGAAGCCGTGGTCGTCGAGGTAGGCGAGGCGGTCCATGTCCAGCTCGACCTCCTCGGTGATCCGCTCCAGACGCACGGTGTCGCCGGCGGCCACTTCGGCGAGACTCACCTGGTCGGCGAGTGCGATAGAGGACCGAGGGGCGCCCGGGATCGGATTGCCGTGCGGGCAGGTGCTCGGATTGCCAAGGAGCTCGACCAGCCGGGCCTCGACTTCGTCGGAGATCACGTGTTCCCATCTCCCTGCTTCAAGGTGGGCTTTGTGCCACGGCAGGCCGATGATGTCCACCAACAGCCTTTCGGCCAGGCGATGCTTACGGATCACGCTGTCGGCGCGTTGGCGTCCCTGATCGGTCAGGGCGATGAGTCGACCCGTTCGACTTACGTAGCCGTCTTCGACCAACCGGTCGAGCATCTCCGATACCGACGGCGCCGATCGCCCCAGGCGTTCGGCCAGCCGGGCTTGGATCACGGGGGTGCCCTCTTCGATGAGCGCTTGGATGGTTTCCAGGTACTCCTCGAGCGGGGGGTGAAAGCCGTCGCTCACGTCATCATGGTATCGGATCAACCCTGCGCAACGGCCTGAAAAATTAGGGTCACCTAATGTCGTTGCCCGAGCAGCTCCGTGGTCCTTCTGACGCCCCGTGGGCCCCAGGCGCCGTCCGGGGGAGGACGTAGGCGCCGGGGCCGTTGGGGGCGATCAGGCAGCGCGCCGAGGTGTGGGGTCGACGACGCGCCGGAGTTGGGTCTCGAGGTCAATGACCTCAGCGGTGGCCCGCTCCACCTCGGTACGGGCGTTACGAGCGGCCCCAATACTTGTGAGCCGGGAGTACACCTCATTCAGGTTTTGCAGGATCGTGCGCATATCTCGCCCTCCTCACCGCGTTGTGCTGCGTGCCACAAGAGGAAGGTACGACGGCCAGGTGTCCTCATCGTCACAAGGGCGTGAACTGTGGAAGAACTCTGTCGCCGGCGCGTGGGCGCCCATCTACGAGTCGGGTTCGTGCGTCCGATCGATGATCAACGGTGGCCCTTGAGGAGGTGCCACCGGGCGTAACAACGGTCGTGCCGGCAGGGAGAACGGGGACCGGGCCGACGTGGGCGGTGCTGCAGGCGACGCGGGCGAGGTGGGCACCGCCAGGGGAGCGAGAGGCATCACGACAGCGTTCCTTGGCGCCACCTGGGACGGGCCGTCTTGACCGCCCGGCATTCCCCCATTGAGTTCATAGAACTCGGCGCGTCGGCGCACCAGGAGCTCAGAAAGCTTGCGCCATTGGGCGTCGCCCAGGCTCTTGAGCACCTTCGGCAGTTTCCTCTTCATGTGCTCGGCTTCACGATGATGACGTTCAGCTACACCACCCATGACGAAGATCGTCGTAGGCGAGAGTCCCCCTGGTTCGCCGGTGGCGAGAGAATGGAGTCGTTCGGCGGCCACGCGCGCATCTTGCATAAGGCCGAGTGCGTCTTGAAGACGCACCACCGTCTTGATGAACGTGCCGGGTTGGCCCTCGTAGATTTCGGAAACGAACTCCAACGCGTAGCGAAGGCGCTTACAACGGATGCGAAGATTGTGGAAGTCCTCGGCTTCGCCACTGCGCCGGGCCCTCCGGGCCGCCTTGACCGCCGAACGATGCTTGGCGTCGACGAGGTCGGGCACCACGGTGATGGCCGGGGCTTGCGACGCCGGATACCGCCGAGAAGGTCCCTGGCGCAGCATGGTGACGTAACTCGTCACCATGGTCTCGTAACGAGTGGAGTCGAGCCCTTCGAGAAGCCGGGCTCGAGCCTCGGATCGCTCTTGGCCGAGGAGATCGGCGAGTCCACCGAGCGCGACGCGGTCATCCTCGGATACGTCATTCATCCACTCGACGACGCGTTCGAGCTGGACGTCGAGATCACGGACGGTTCCCAAAAGATCGGCGAGCCAGCCCAGCTCTCCTCGCACATGGGCGGCGCGGGCCGGCAACACTTCGGCGAACAGCGCCAGCGCGGCGCGCAGGCGTCGGGTGGCCACCCGCATGTCGTGGAGTTCTTCGGGGTCCTCACCCAAGCGGGTGCCCGGTTCGTGGGCGAGCATGGCGGAGAGGTTGCGTCGCATGACGGCGTAGGCGACGTCGCCGATCGTGGGATCGGGCGGGATCACGGCGGGACCCACGTCGGGAGGAGGGGGTACCCGAAGGCCCGACGCCAACAGACCGGCTTCGAACTTCGACAACGTGGCCGGCTGCAAACCGCATTCCCGACGGAGTTGCTCGACGACGGGACGTAACGCGTCGACCCACGCGGGCACCACTTCGATTTCGACTCTGCGCATGTGCATAGGGGCGCGTCCGGCCCCCATTTCGATGAGCGTGTCGTCGAGAGCAAGCTCGGCCACCGTCTCGTCGCCCACGTGCAGGTTGAACGGTCGTCGCTTGGTCTTGACCTCGATGATGGGGTGCAGGGGGCGCGTCCCTGCCAGCGCTTGGAGCCGGCGCCCAACCGGGCCGGTCGTGGCCAGCGCGGTGACGTCGTCAGAAGGCAGCAGCTCGGTGACCTCTAACCGTTTGCGGAGCCCACCGACGGCCGGCGCCGTGTCCTTCAGCGTTACCTCGGCGACGCCGGCCCGCCGACGGACCCGGAGGACGAACCCCGATCGGCCCACGCGCCAGTCGTCGGTGTCCATGTACGTGTCCACCATGCGACGAGCCGGTTGCGGGTGGGCGGACACCGCCACGCCTCCCACGTCCGAGACGGCCACGATGGCGCCCGATGATCCGTTGGCCGGGTTGAGCCACCGCTCGACCGGACGCAGGTCGATGGCATCGAGCTGCCACTCGACTTCCACTTCCGAAGTTGGGGTCGGCGCAGCAGCCACCTTTTGAGGTTACTCCCGAGGGTGGCGCATTCTCCCGGGCTCCTCGCTGTGCCCAAATCACGCCGGCGCCATGGGTCGAGAGGATCCCCGTTTCGTGCGTAGACCCCCGATAACGTGCCGTTTTGTGAGCAGCTCCACGACGCCCGTGCGCCGTGCCAAGGGCGATGAGGAAATCGTCAAGGCGGCTGGCGGTGTCGTCTTGCGCCGCACCGCAACAGGCCGGTGGGAGGTTGCCGTCGTGCACCGCCCCGTGCGCGACGACTGGTCTTTGCCCAAAGGCAAGCTCGAGGCCGGCGAGACCTACGAGGACTGCGCGCTGCGGGAAGTTCAAGAGGAGACGGGCTTGGCCTGTCAGCTGAGCCGTTTCGTGGGCTGCACCGAGTATCGGGACCGCCGGGGCCGCCCCAAGTCGGTGGCGTACTGGCTGATGGTTCCCGGCGAGGGGGAATTCATCCCCTCCGACGAGGTGGACGAGCTCCGGTGGATGGAGCTTGGCATCGCCGAACGGGCGCTCACCTACGAGCGCGACAGCGATCTGCTCGCTTCTCTTGATACCTCCACCTTGGCCCGCTCGGGCTGACGGCGGCTTACGGCCTGCAGCCTTAGCGGCGGCCCAGCTCGTCGGCTCGGGCGCGCAGCACGGCCCGGAAATCTGGATGCGCAATATCGGCCAGGGCATGGGCGCGTTCGCGCACGGTGAGGCCCATCAGCTCGGCGGCGCCGTACTCGGTGATGATCACGCCCGTGTGGTGACGCGGCGTCGACACCACTGACCCTTCGGGGAGGAGCCCGACAAGGCGCGACCGCACGGCGCCGTCGACGAGGGCCGTGGAGCGCAAGCAGATGAGCGAATGGGCGTCGAGGTGCAGCTCGGCTCCGGCGACGAAGTCTTCGTGGCCACCGACGCCCGATATCTGCTTGCCGTCAATGTTGTCGGCGACGACCTGGCCGTACAGGTCGACGCTCAGGGCCCCGTTGATAGCAACGAGACGGGCATTTTGCGCAATGACGGTGGGATCGTTCACCACGCCGACGGGCAAAAAGGCGACGTCGGGATTGCCGTCGAGCCACTGGTACAGCTCGGGGACCCCGAGCGCGAAGGTCGTGACGGAGACGCCTTCGTAGATCCCTTTGCGGGCATTGGTGACCTTGCCGGCCTGATGGAGTCGCATCAGGCCCGTGGTGAACATCTCGGAATGGATCCCGAAGTTGCCCAGTGACCCGGCGGCCAGCTTACCGGCCACGACATTCGGGATTCCTCCGATCCCGGTTTGCAAGGTGGCGCCATCGGTGACGAACGTCATGGCGTGTTCGGCGATGGCCACGTCGATGTCATCGGGAACGGCTTCCTCTAAGGCGAAGGGCGCCGAGTCGGACTCGATGAGGACGTCGATGATGTCGACGGGGATGGTGTTGTCGAACTGCGGGGGCAGACTCGAGGTGCGCGGATAGTTGGGATTGACTTCGACCACGAGCATGCGGTTCGGATCGCGACCGGCTCGCAGGAGCTCGTCGCGCGTACCCCCGAGGTGCAGTGACAGGTTTACGTTGCCATCGGCATCCGGCGGGGCTCCTTGGGCCGCCATGATGCGGGGGGCGAAACGCGCCAACACCGGCGCGAACTGCCGGAAACCACTGGGCACGAGTTCGATGTTGTGCCCTTCTGACAGCAGGATCCGTTCCGCCGGTCCGAAGAAGCCCGAGCGCAAGGTCACGCCCGGCTTGGTCAGCACTGTGTAATACCCAAGCAGCAGGGCCCCGCCGAGCACGAGGTTCTCCCAATCGTCGCGATCGCCCAGCGCGGTGAGTAATCCGTCGGGAGTGCCCGGCCCGAGACCCATCCCGATGGTGTCGACGGGCCGCACCAAGTCGGCCGCCTCTCGCGCTGTGCATGTCCTGGGCATGACGCGATCTTGCCCGACGGACACGAGCCCGGGGGTGCAAGCGGCTGGTGTGCTACTGGTAGGAGCGCACGGTGGTATCGAGCACAACGCTCCAGGGCGTGGGTTCGAACCCGAAGGTCGTGCGCGCCAGGGATGAGTCCATGACGAAGTCATCGCCAAACTGGTATTCGGTTTCGGCCAACTCCCGCATGACCGGGGCAAAAGGCCCCAGTGCCCGCAGTACCCAGTGGGGGAGGGCGCGGACGTGCACAGTGGGGACGCCGGCGGCACCCGCGATGTCGTCGACCACTTGTTGCTGGGTGCGAGCCGGGTTGGACGGCACGTGCCAGACGTGTCCCCATGCCTTGGGATCCCTGGCCACCAACACGGCGAAACGGGCCACGTCATCGGTGTAGGTCCACGTGTGGGGACGCTGTGTGCTCCCGAGCATCGGTGCTCCTTTGCCGCGCAGGAGCCGAGGGACGAGTCGGTCGCCGATCACGCTCGACGCCCCCGGCCCGATGTAGTCCGAGGCGCGGATCTCCACGGCCTTGACGCGGCCGACCTGACAAGCGGCCAGGGCGTCACGCCACATCTGGGCGCGCACTGGGCCCTTCTTTCCGGTCGAGGCCAGTGGGGTTGATTCGGTCATCGGGTGCGACTCGTCATACGCCTCTACGCCGATCGATTTCGAGGCGGGTCCGTAGCCGTAGAGGTTGGAGACCGTCACGAGCACGGCACCGCTGCTCTCGGCCGCTTCGAGCAGGGCCCGGGCGATCGGGGGCCAGTCGGTTGGCCACCGGTGGTATTTGGGGTTGGCGCAGTTGTAGATGGCCGTGGCCCCCATGGCGTGGCGTCTCATCGAAGCCACGTCGCCCGCGTTGGCGGCCACACGCTCAGCCCCGGCCGGCCCCCCGCCCGAACGCGTGACCACGACAACTCGCTGTCCTTCGGCGACCAACAACTCCGCCACGGCCGTGCCGATGGGACCGGCCCCCACCACCACGTGAAGCTCACGTGTTTCCTTTGCGTCGGCTTCCATGGCGTCCTCCTCGGGTATCGCGATGCTCTTGTTTGTGAGCACTGCTCTCTAGATCGAGCATGACACACGCCTAGGCCCAATTCAAGAGCAGTGCTCCAAAACGTTGCTACTGCTCTCACCGTGTGGCAGGATCACGGGGTGAGCGGGGACCGAGCTACCGGGGACGGAGCTCCCGATGCGCAGCCGTCGGTGCCTCGTTCCGCCCGTGAGCGGGCCCGGGCCGAGATCACCGCCGAGATCCTGGCCGCGGCTCGTCAGTACCTGGCTTCCGAAGGCGCCGCCTCGCTGAGCGTCAGGGCCATCGCCCGCCAGCTGGGGATGGCGTCTTCCGCCGTGTACCGCTACGTCGCCAGCCGCGACGAGTTGCTCACCAAACTGATCATCGACGCGTATGACTCCCTTGGTGCGGCCGTCGAAAGCGGTGAGGCCCTCGTCGCCCGCCATGACTTGGCGGGACGGTTCTCGGCCATGTGCGAGGCCGTGCGGAATTGGGCGCTCGAGAACCGCCACGAGTACGCCCTGATCTACGGATCGCCGGTTCCGGGCTATGTGGCCCCCATCGACACCATCGCACCGGCCAGCCGAGCTTCGTTGGTGTTGGTAGGAATCGTGGCCGACGCCATGTCGGGCGGAAATCTCGCTCCCGCTGTTGTCGGAGACGCTGTCCCCGCCGAGGTGAGGGTGGCGCTGGCTCCGGTGCGCTCTTATTTTCCCGGTGACGTACCCGATGCGGTTATCCATGTCGGGCTCATGGTGTGGACGGCCCTCTTTGGCATGGTGTCGTTCGAGTTGTTCGGACAGTTTCACAACGTGATAAGCGATGACGCTGGCGATCGTGACGCGTTCTTTGCCGAGTGTGTCCGGCGCTGGGCCGAACAGATCGGTATTGGTCGCGATCTCTGAGTCGCTGTGAGTCCAAGGAGGACGCCCCCATGGCCGACGAAACGGTTCGACTGCCACAGCCCGGAGACGAGAGTGAGTTCCTCGCCGCCATCGGGATTCATTTCACCCACGTGGCTCGCGACCGGGTCGAAGGTGACATCGATCTGGGGCCAAGACATCACCAACCTTGGGGCCTGGTCCATGGCGGAGTGTTCACATCCGCCGTCGAGACGGCCGCCAGCGTGGGAGCCAGCCTGGCCGTCGCCGACCAAGGCCTGGTGGCCGTCGGAGTCAACAACAACACCAACTTCGTGCGCTCGATGGTCGAAGGTCCAGTGCATGTGGTGGCCACGCCGATTCAGCAAGGGCGTACACAACAGCTGTGGGACGTGACTATCACTGACGCCGAGAGCCGCGTCGTGGCCACCGGCCAGCTGCGTCTTCAGAATGTGGTGCCGCGTCCGGGACCGGCTCCGAGCCCGGCCACCCCATGAACACCGACGTGGCGTTCGTGACGGGAGCCAGCCGCGGCATCGGCCGGGCGACCGCCATTGCCTTGGCCCGATCCGGGTTCGATGTGGCACTCACGGCCCGCACCGTGCACGAGGGCGACGGGATCGACGAGTCGGACACGGGTGCGGGCCGGCGCCTGCCGGGAAGTCTTGACGACACGGCGGCTGAGATCGAGGCCCTGGGCCGGCGCGCCCTACCCGTTGTGGCTGACTTGCATGACAGCGCGTCCCTGACGGCGGCGGTCACGCGGGCGCTCGAGGAGTGGGGTCGCATCGACGTCTTGGTGAACAACGCCGTCGACACCGGCCCGGGGAGCATGGTGCGCTTTGTCGACCTCACCGTCGAGCAACTCGAGCGCAAGCTCCTCGCCAATGTGGTGGCTCAGGCCGTCGTCATCAAAGCAGCCCTGCCGGCCATGATGGCGGCCGGTAGCGGTGTCATCATCGACGTGTCGTCGCACGTCGCTACCGGAGACCCCACCGCACCCGTGGGATCGGGGGGATGGGGCCTGGCCTACGCGGCATCCAAAGCGGCGTTCCATCGCTTCGCACCGATCCTGGCCGTGGAACTCACCGACTGCGGCATTCGCATCCACAATGTCGATCCCGGCTACGTCGAGACTGAGCGCCAGATCGTCAATGCGAGTGCGCTCGGACTCGAAGGGCGGTATCCGGGAGCACCTCCATCGGTACCGGCCGCCGTCATCGCCTGGCTGGCCACCGCCCCCGAAGCCCAAGCGCTCAACGGTCAAACCATCTTGGCCCAGCGCTTTGCCCGGGAGCATGGCCTGCATGCCGACTGGCGACACGCATAAGCGCCGGAGCCGCTACTGCAAGTCGGCCTTGATCTGTTGGGCATCGGCGTAGGCGGCCCGGAGGTCATCGCGTGCGTTGGTCACGCTCGTGCGAGCGGCCAGGAATACTTGCCAGTTGCCCGGGGCACCCTGTGGCGTCTGAGCCAGCAACTGTACGTCGAGGCCAGTGGTCGCAGTTTGCGCGGCGGTCACTTGATCGCTCATGTCGGTGAAGGCGTTCTGGGCGGCGGTCACGTCGTGGCCAAGGGCCTGTGCCCTTTGGATGGCGGCGGTGATCGTCGGTACGTAGCTCTCGAAGACGCCTTCGATGGAGGTCTCGTCGTCGGCCACGATGGTCAGATGGGTTTGCGGGGTCATGACCATGTACACCCGGTAGTCGAGCACCATGGCCCGGGCGTCGGCGCGCAACTCGAGGCAAATGGTGTCCTGTTGTACGTGGGTCAGCAGGCCCTGGATGCCCGGCAACTCGACAGTGCTGATGTCGGTGGCCAATGTCTGGCGGTCACTAGTGGTCAAGTGGTTGGCCGTGTTGTTCACCTCGCTCAGCAGTGCGTTGAGTTGGGTGACGCGGCCGGTGAGCTCCGCCTCCACTTGTTGCTGGGACGCACTGAACGCGCTGGGCGTGCAGATCGGGTTCGACGGTTGAGCGGACCCGGCCGATGAAACCGATGACGTCGTAGACGTGGTCGACGGCGTTGCGTAGGCGACGCCAGGCGCCGTGGCCGCCAGCCCGACGGCCACGCCAAAGGCCATGGCCCCGACCGTCATTCTCTTAACGATGGTGTGGTTCATTCTTACGAGTCTCCTTGCGGGCTGTTGAGATCGTTGTTGGCCGTAGCGAGGTTGGCGTCAAGGGCGCCAAGCGAGTCGGACAACTGATCAAGTGCCTGTGGGTTGAGCGGCGAGGGTGCCGTCGACGATGAAGCGGGGACGGTGACAGGAACTGTGGTGGATGTCGGGGCCGCCGCCGCGGTAGTCGGCGTTGTCGCCGACACCGTTGGCGTGTGTTTGTCGGCGACGTTCGCCGATCCTCCCCCGCATGCCGCCAGAGTCGTGGCCACGCCAATGGCGAGGACCGCCCCTGTGAGCCTTCCTTTCGTCATGCCATGCCTCCTCGAAGCGTCAAGTCCTGAGAGATCCCTTGTTCATCGACCCCGTTAAGGGGCTTCTTTAGAAGGGCGCCTTTCAGGGCCTATACAGATCATCGAATGCGGCCATGTGGTCACCGTGAGCGGCGCGTTAGGAAAGCGTGAGCTTCACGGGCCGTGGTCGTGGAGATTCAGCGGCCGTGGAACGAACGCCGTCTAACGTGCCCCTGCAAGAAGTCGGGGGCGAGGAGTACTGATGTACAAGGCGATTGTCGTAGGTACGGACGGGTCCGATCGGGCATCAGGCGCGGTACAGGAGGCCATCGCGCTGGCCCAGATGAGCGGAGCCACATTGCACGTCGTGCATGTCGTCCGGCCGGCGTCCGCCGCTATGGCGGGGACTGAACATGTCGATGCAGCCGCCATTGCCGATGCGTTGACCACGATCCGAGATGAAGCTGACGAATTGTGCGCTCGAGTGTGCGAGCAGGCCGAGCGCCAGGGGGTGGCCACCGAGGCACACACCGTCGAGGGGGATCCGGCTGACGTCATCATCACGGTGGCGGAAACGGTGAACGCGGATCTCGTGGTGATTGGCAATCGGGGCATGAGTGGAATCAAGCGCTTCGTGTTGGGGAGCGTGCCCAACAAGGTGTCTCACCACTGCCCATGCAGCTTGCTGATCGTCAACACTGACAACAGGTAGACACCGCCGGGGCGGCCCAATGTTGCCCATAGACGATCCGCTATAGGCTAATTCACATGGAAGCTGAGCCCCGAACGTCGGGCGCACTGCTCCGACAAGCGCGGGTAAGCGCGTCGATGTCGCAGTCGGATGTGGCCCGGCGGGCTCACGTTGCACAAAGCGTGATCAGCGCCTACGAGTCAGGTCACCGTGAACCTGCCTTGAGCACACTTGAGCGGCTGGTTTCGGCCACCGGTCACCGTTTGGTCCTCAGGCTCGAAAATGATCCGGGAATCCGACCAGGGCTGCCCGACACTCCCTTAGGTCGACGTCTGCGGCAGCGCAGGACTGCAGTGCTGGCTACCGCCCATCGATTTGGGGCTTCGAACGTCAGAGTGTTCGGCAGTGTCGCCCGTGGTGAAGACACCTCCGATAGCGACATTGACCTCCTGGTCGATCTGGCCCCAGGAACCGGGCTGCTCTCGCTGGGCGGGCTCGAGCGCGAGATATCCGACATCCTCGGCACGCGCGTCGACATCGCACCGTCCGACAGCCTGCGACCGCGGGTCCGGGCTGAAGCTGAATCCGAAGCGATCGAGCTGTGAGTCGGCACGACGACGAGTGGCGCGCGTTCCAACTCAGTTCGCATCCGGCTCATCAAGATCGGTAAGGGGGTCAAGCAGATCCGCGCACCACTACTTCGACACGTCTCACGCAATCGTGCAGGCCACCGTCGACGGCGACCCTCCTCTTCTCAAAGCCGGTGTCCGCCGCCTCAAGGATGGGCTGCGCTCCCGCTGAAGGGCCCAGTCCCGGATGCCCTTTTGGTTAGCCGACACCCGCAGCCCACAAGCTGTGTCGGGATCCACCTCCTTCATCGATCCACTACCCTTGAGCGCCGATGGTCTTGGTACCCGACCATCGGATAGAGACCGGATAGAGACCAGCGTTGCAAGGAGAGGTGCGAGAGCGGCCGAATCGGACTCACTGCTAATGAGTTGACCTGGGAAACCGGGTCCGAGGGTTCAAATCCCTCCCTCTCCGCTCACGAATGAGGCGTGCAGGACCGGTCCTGCCGGTACGCCAGTAGATTGTCCAGGTGGCCGAACGCTTCTGGCTCGAGACGTTGGGTTGCCCGAAGAACCAGGTGGACTCGGACAAGCTAACGGGCACCCTGGTGTCGGGAGGATACGAGCCTGCCGAGTCGCCCGACGATGCCGACCTCGTCGTGGTCAATACCTGCGCCTTTATCGAAGCAGCGCGCCAGGAGTCGATCGACACCATCTTGGAGCTCTCGGCCTCCAAGCGCGCCGGGGCCCGGTTGGTGGTGACGGGGTGTCTGGCCGAGCGTTACGGGGGCGAGCTGGCCGGCGCCCTGCCCGAGGTCGATCTGGTGGCTGGCTTTGGGGTCCCGGTGACGTTGGGCCGCAAACCGCAGAAGTCGGCCGCGTCGCCGCCGATTCCCGAGTTCGATTTGCTCAACCTGCCCCGGCCCGCCGCCACCGCTCCGTGGGCCTACGTCAAGGTGGCCGAGGGCTGTGACCGGCGCTGCGGGTTCTGCGCCATTCCGTCGTTTCGGGGGGCGCAGCGGTCGCGCCCCACTGACGCCATCATGCAAGAAGTGGCCGCCCTCGGTGACAACGTGCATGAGGTTGTCCTCGTCGCTCAGGACTTGGCGTCGTGGGGGCTCGATCTCAGTGCGCCGAAGCGCACCGCTCGCACGGCCGGCACGGCTCGCCCCATTGTCGGGCTGATCCGTGCGCTCTCCGAGCACATGGAGCGCGTGCGGCTTCTCTACCTGTACCCATCGTCGCTCGATGACGACCTCATCGAGGCCATGCTGGGTTCGGGTGTTGCTTACTTCGACCTGTCGCTTCAACACGTGTCTCGGCCGTTGGTGGCGCGCATGCGCCGCTGGGGGGACGCCGACAAGTTCCTCGAGCGCATCACCACCATGCGGTCCGCTGCTCCTGATGCTGCCATGCGTTCCTCGTTCATCCTGGGCTACCCAGGGGAGACCGAGGCTGACCACGACCAGCTGCTGTCGTTTTTGGCCGAAGCCAAGCTCGACTGGGCCGGGTTCTTCTTGTTCTCCGAGGAGACGGGCACCTACGCGGCGGATCTCGACGGGTCGGTGCCCACCGAGCTCGCCGCCGAGAGGCTGCGCGAGTGCTCCGAGCTCCAAGACGACATCACCGCTTCCCGTCGTGCTGCGTTGGTGGGAGAAAAGGTGAACGTCCTCGTAGACGAGCCCGGTGTGGCCCGTTCCTACCGCGAGGCTCCCGAGATCGACGGGATCATCCACGTCCCTATGTCCTTGGCCACAGGGACGTTCGCCGACGTGCTGGTCACCGGCGCGGCGGGCCCGGACGTATGGGCCGACGAGCTGTCGAGCGCGGCACCATGAGCGACGCCGCCGCGCCGGAACAAGTCCGGACGCCGACATTCGGACCATCGGCGCTGGCGACTCCGGCCAACGCCGTCACCTTGGCCCGGTTGTTGGCCACCCCGGTGCTCATCGCCCTGGTGGCCGTGCACGGCGCGGGCTACGTGCAAGCCGCTCTGGCCATCGCCATCGGCTTCACCGACGGTGTCGACGGTTGGATCGCCCGGCGCCAAGGGGCCACGAGATCGGGTGCCTTCCTCGATCCGCTCGCCGACAAGGTCATCGTGGTGGGCCTCTTGATGGCGATCGCCGCTCGTGGCGAGTTGTCGTGGGTGCCCGTCGGCCTCATCGCGGCGCGTGAGCTGTACATGAGCGTCTACCGCATGGTGGTGGGACGCAGGGGCGTGTCGATCCCGGCCCGGACGTCGGCCAAGGTGAAGACCTTCGTCCAGGGCATCGCCATACTGCTGTGCCTTCTGCCCACCGTGGCCCCGCACCGAACTGTTCTCGAGGTGGGGGTGTGGGTGGCGGTCGCCTTCACCCTCGTCACCGGCGTGCAATACGTGGTCGATGGCCGACGCGCCGCGCAGGGGCCGGTGGAGTCGGGTGCGGCCTTGATGGCCGAGGCCCTGGGTATGCGGCCCGCAGCTCCCGACGAGGCCAACGCCGACGAGTCTCCGAGGTAACGAAGGCATGCGCATCGAGGTCGTGGCGGTCGGCACCGAGCTCCTGCTCGGCCAAATCGCCGATACCAACTCGGCCTGGCTCGGCGAGCAGCTGGCGCTGAGCGGGGTGGACTCGCATTTTCACCAGGCGGTGGGGGACAACCTCGAACGCATCGTGCTGGCGCTTCGCACCGCATTGGCCCGTAGCGATGGCGTCATCTGTTGTGGAGGGCTGGGCCCCACTCACGACGACATCACACGCGACGCCATCGCCGAGGTCATGCATGTGCCGCTTGTTCGTGACAACGAGGTGCTCGAGCGCATCGCCGTCATGTTCGCGTCCCGAGGTCGGGCCATGCCCGAGAGCAACGGTCGGCAGGCCGATGTTCCGGTCGGGGCGACGATCATCCCGCAGACGACGGGCACGGCCCCCGGGCTCATCTGTCCCGTCGGGCACAAGGTCATCTACGCACTCCCCGGCGTGCCCTACGAGCTGGTCGAGATGGCCACCCGGGCCGTTCTCCCCGACCTGCGCGCTCGCTTGGATGTCACCGGCGATGCGGCGGCCATCGTGAGCCGGGTGGTTCGCACCTGGGGCATGAGCGAATCGGGCCTCGGGGAGGTGCTCGCCCCGCGCATTGAGGCTCTGGACAAGGTCGGCAACCCCACCATCGCCTTGCTCGCCAGCGGCATCGAGGGGATCAAGGTGCGCATTACAGCCAAGGCGCCCGATGAAGCCAACGCCGCCGCCATGGTCGAGGACGAGGCCACCCGTGTTCGTGCGTTGGTTGGAGAGACGGCGTTCGGGACCGACGAGGAGAACATGGAGGTCGCCGTGGCCACCCTGCTGCGCCGGCGCGGCCTGTCGCTGGGCCTGGCCGAATCGCTCACGGGTGGTTTGGTCGCCTCACGGCTGGTCAATGTGTCCGGGGCCAGTGACTGGTTCCGGGGCTCGGTGGTGGCCTACGCCAGCGACGTCAAGTTCTCCGTGCTCGGCTTGCCCGAAGGCCCCGTGGTGAGCGCAGAGGCCGTACGAGCCATGGCCGACGGCGCTCGTAGGGTGCTCGGGGCGGATGTGGGACTGGCCCTTACCGGAGTGGCCGGACCCGATGAGCAGGAAGGCCATCCTCCGGGCACGGTCTTCATCGGTCTGGCCCTCCCCGGGCGTGAGGCCGAGTCCCTCGAGGTGCAGCTTCCCGGCGACCGCGAGCGGGTGCGTCAGTTCGCTTCGATCTCAGCCCTCGACTTTCTCCGCCGCCGCCTGGCCCCCCCGGAAGGTTTGTTGACCCAGAGTTGATGCCTGATAGGGCAAGCGGTGAGGTGCGCTCCGCACAATGCCAATCATTGTGATCGAGAGAGGGCGCATCGTGACCAAAAGCACCAGCGGCACCCCGAGGCGACGTTCTCTCACATCAGCAGCGATCTTCGGAGGGGCGGTGGCGCTTTGTGGCGCCATGGGGGTCCTGGCGTCGCCTGTGTCGGCTTGGGCTGACACAGGCGACTGCCCAGGAGCTACCACGACATGCCCAGCCGGTACCTCCACCACGCCTACGACGGTGGCTCCCGCCATCGGTGCCCCGGCCGGCAGCCGCTTTGCCACCACGCCGGCGTCCGGCCCGGCGACGAGCACGCCCGCTGTGTCGGCTTCCACCACGCCTACGACGGTGGCTCCCGCCATCGGTGCCCCGGCCGGCAGCCGCTTTGCCACGACTCCGGCGTCAGGCCCGGCGACCACCACGCCGGCCACGACCACCGCGGCCTCGACGGTGCCCACCACGACTCCGACGACCACCCCGGCCCCGGCCCCAACGCCGGCGCCGGCCTTGTCGACCTCGGCCATCTCCGCCGCTCCGGCTGTCAGCGTGACCACCAGTGACGCAGCTGACCGCAGCGAGCTGACGCCGGTATCGTCCACCGACATGCTTGGCGCCGTGCTGCTGGCCCTGTTGATCGCCTCGCTCAGCGGGCTCGACCGCCGCCGCCGCCGGGCCGTCGTCCGTCGCCCCTGACCGCGCTCAAGGGCGCAGCAACTCCTGGTACAGCTCGTAGGTGGAGCTGTCGAAGGCGACGAGCTCAACCACCTCGACGTCCGTGACACTGGTGCTGATGGTCCGCACGGCTACGACGGCCGCTTGATCGGACGGATACCCGTAGACGCCGGTAGATATTGCCGGCAACGCCACCGACCGAGCCCCCAGGGCATCAGCCACCTCCAGACTACGGCGGTAGCACGAGGCCAAGACCTCAGGCTCGCCCCGGTCACCCCCGCTCCACACGGGACCCACGGTGTGGATGATCCACCGGGCATCCAGGCGAAAGCCGTCGGTGGCCTTGGCGTCGCCGGGTTCGCATCCTCCTAAGACGGCACACGCAGCGTCGAGTTCCGAAGTGCCGGCGGCACGGTGGATGGCGCCGTCGACCCCGCCCCCGCCTTGGAGCTGTCGGTTGGCGGCGTTGACAATGGCGTCCACGTGGCGCGTCGTGATGTCAGCGCGCACGCAAATGATGGAACCGGGGCCCACTTGGCCAACGCTACGGGTTGGAAGGGCAGGCCCCGTCGTCGACGTCGAACCACGTCCAGTACGTCGAGACGGTACCGAGGGTCGGTGCCGTCGTCGAAGTGACGGAGGACTGGCCGGAGACGGCGAAGGATTGTCCCGGGCCGAGGTCGACCCCGCCCCCCGACGCCAGCAAAAACGGGTCACTGAGGACAACGCCATTGGCACCGAGGAGCTGCACCGCCGCGTAGAACGGCTGCACGTTCGTCGACGTGTCGTTGGTCAACGTGCCCGACAGCGTGACGTCCCAGGTGTCGGTGGTCCCCGGTTGGAGTGCAGGGCTAATGCTCACCGTCGTCAGCGGCGCGCCGTGGGGGCACGGTGCGGCGACCGTTTTGGGATCGGGAGAGGCATTGGTGGCCGACGGAGACGTATTGGTGGAGAGCTCGACCGGCTTCTTGTCGACGTACGTCATGGCTCCCACGACGGCCAACGCGCCGAGAACGGCGGCCGCGGCGGTGATCACTTTGGCTCGGGCGCTGGTGACGGCGCGGCGCTCGGGCGCAACGGCTGGGGTGGCGGCGGCGCTCGACGGTGCATCGAGCGCGTGGGTCTGGTCGGTCCACCGGCTTCCATCCCAGTAGCGCATGCTGGAAAAATCGGCTGGATCCGGATACCACGCGGGTAGGGCTGGTCGGAGCGATGGCGTGGTGGGAACGGGCGCTTGTTTTCGGGTGCCGGTGACGCGGCGCCGTTCGGTGCCTAAGGCGAGGCCGTCCCAATAGCGAGCTAAGGCTGGATAATCAGGGTCGCGATACCAGCCGGGGGGAACGTCTTGGTAGGCGGCGAGAAGGTCCCTGTCGACCTGGTCTTTGGCCTGTCGGTCAACGCTTCTCATCCGTGCCCCCGTGAACCCAGCCCATCGTCGCCAGTTTGGGGACTTCTTGTCATCATCAAATCTAGGGATACCTTGCGGCCCGCGGCCTGCCGGGCACGCTCAGCGACGCCCGGTTGCACGATCGGACCAGGCACCAAGGTCCTGGTTGTCGCCGCAATCACAGGGAGCCGCCTGTCACGCGCCAGTACTCCTCCGGGGCCGACAGCGACGCGGCAAAGCCGCGCTCCTCGCTCAAGGGGCCGTATTGCGACGCGTAGGCCTTGAGTACCTGGTCTTTGATCAGCGCGTCACCGACATAGCGGTCCAGTGATTCAAGGTGCACCCGGCGCTGCACCTCAGCCAGCCGCTCGGCCTTTTTGTCGGGATAGGTCTGCGAGTACGGCATGTCGGCGTAGATGTACCACTCCAACGCGAGGTCGCGGGCCAGCTGGATACAGGCGTTGCTCACGGCCACGTGATCGGCGTGGACGAACCCCAGTGGAAAGGCCACCGATCCCGTGGCGTCGGGACCGAGCGCATGACCGATGGCGTCGACGATCTCGGCCACGTCACCGACGTCGCGATCGGACCGTAGGTAGTCGGCGTCATAAAGATCGAGCCACATCGGCGTGGCCCCGAGCATGGCCATAGCAGCGGCGTCCTCGTCTCGCCGTTTTTGCACGGCGGCGGGGGCCTTCTTCTCCCCGGTCGTGTACCGGTTGTAGCCCCGTCGTCTTCCTTTTGGCGCGCCGGCGCAAACCGTGATGACGCGTGCGCCGGGATGGCCATGAATGAATCGCGCGCAGGAGATGGCAACGTCATCGAGATGCGTGGAGATGAACGACACGGGCGCCGAAGGCGAGAACGAGGTCATCGAGGTGGTCATTCTGGCATGGCTCGAGAGATCCACCGTCGAGGATCGCCCCCGAGTGAGAAGCTGCCCCATGCGCCTTTTTGTGGCGATAACGCTCCCGCCGGGTGCTATCGAAGCGGTCCACCACTTTCCGAGGCCTGACCTCTCGTCGATTCGGTGGACCACTCCCGAGCAATGGCACGTGACGCTTCGCTTCATCGGTGATGTATCCGACCCGGCATCTCTGTCCGAAGCGCTGCTCGGCCTGGGCAGCGCTCATGCGCAGAATTCCGCTCCCGTGCATGCGGTGATGGGGCCGGCCAGCGCCTGGTTCCCGGGGGGCGCTGTCCTTCAGGTGCCGGTGGCGGGCCTCGACGACATCGCCGGCGAGGTGACAAGAGTGACGGCTTCATGGGGACAACGGCCCGATCACCGGGAATTCAACGGACATCTGACGTTGGCTCGTTCCCGGCGCAAGGAGCCGGGAACGCCCGAGCTGGCCGGCATCCCCATCGCCGCCCAGTGGCCCGTCCGTCAAATCACGTTGTACTCATCGGTGTTGGGGACCACCGGTGCCGTCTACGACGCCATGACGGTCGTCGACCTGTGAACGTTTGTCAGAAACTGGCGGGGAGCAGGGGGCTGACAGCTCCGAAGAAGAAGAACAACAGCACCAGGCCGGCGACACCACTCACGCTATAGACGATCCACCGCTGCGAACGGGTGGCGACGCGTTGCGCAGTGCGCCAACCGACCAGCATGCTGAAGAGCACGGCGAGACCCCACCACAGCGCCGGAGGCCACGATCCTTGTTGATCACCAAGACCTGAGTTCGAGCTGACCGTCTTCGTTTTATGGCTGGGCTTGATCCCTGAGGTCGGCGTGGTGGGCAGCGCCGGCGTCGGTGCCGGCGTCGGTGCCGGAGTTGTCGTGAGCCTGGCCTGAACGACGAGCCGGGTGGAGGCGCTGAAGCGGGGATTGCACGTTGTGAGCGTGAGCATGGCTCCGCTGGAAGGCGCCACGGCCGTGATTTGTGTGGGTCCCGCCACCGAGGTGTTGGCGGGGGAGACCACCAATGTGCGGACGACGTTGTAGGTGAAGGTTCCCTGCACGGTGGTGATGATGATGGGATCTCCGGGCGCGAGCTCGTTGAGGTTGAAGAACGGCGCACCGTAGGTGGTGCGGTGACCGGCGATGGCGACGTTCCCCTTTTCGCCCGGGAGCGGCGTGTTGGGAAAGTGCCCGGGACCTTGTTGGAGGTCGGAGGTTCCCGTCCCTTGCACGATCACTTTGTCCAACTGGATCTTGGGGATCTGAATGAGGCCCACCGGACCACCCTCGGTGGGCGGAGATATCGGCACCGCCACTGCCGGAGCAGTCGTCGTGCTCGTGGTGGTGTTCGGCGTCGTGGTAGTGCTCGACGTGGAAAGTGTCGTCGAGGTGCTCGACGTTGACGCCGCGTGGTGGGCGTGACTCTTTTGCAGAAGGGTGTCGAAGCGCTGGCGCAGTTGGGCCTGGCTATGGGATTCGGAAAGGGTGGTTCCCCACAGCTGATACGCGATGAAGAGGAATACGAGAACTCCGAACGCCACCAGGACGGGGCCGACTATTCCTGTGATCGTCCTTATGGCGCCGCGCATCGTTTTCGACACTACTTACGGTCGAGGCCAAGGAACCGGTCATCGGTGGGTGAAACCGACGGGCGGCCGAATGTGGAGGGGCGCGTGGTCAGCGGGCGAATCAGTAGGCGCCCAAGGCGCGCACAATCACCGAAGGCGTAGCCCACAGGATTCGCAAGTCCCACCAGAACGACCACGACGCCACGTAGAGGTAGTCGAGGCGGCACAGCTCGGTGGCACTGAGGTCATTGCGTCCGGAGACCTGCCACAAGCCCGTCATCCCGGGGCGAACGTCGAGACGCCGTGCTGACCACCCGTCGAGGCGATCGGCTTCCTCGGGGATGAAAGGACGGGGGCCGACCAGAGACATGGTGCCGAACAGCACGTTGAACAGCTGGGGGATCTCGTCGAGGCTGAAGCGGCGCAGGATGCGACCTACACGAAACACCCGCGGGTCGTCACTCATCTTGAACAGAGGTCCGTCGGACTGATTGTGGTGGTCGAAGAGGTGGCGCTCGCCTTGCGCACCCACACGCATGGTGCGGAACTTGTAGACGGTGAAGAGCTTCCCGTCCTTGCCCACCCGCGTCTGACGGAACATGACCGGCCCGGGCGACGAGAACTTGATGGCCGTGCATACCGCCGCGATGACTGGTGACAAGGCGATGATGACGGCGGTGGCGCCGACCAGGTCGAAGCTGCGCTTAACGAAGCGGGCACCGAGAGAAAGCGAATGCGGAGGGATGTCGATGACCGGCAGGCCGTCGAAGTCGTCGAGCTGAGAGCGCCACGACAGCAGTTCGAAGTAGCGGGGGACCACCGAGATGGGGACCGTGCCATGGATCTCACGGAGCTGGTCCACCGTCGCAGCCGGGTGCGAGCGCGAGAAGCTCACGATGATCCGGTCCACGGCCAGGTCTTCGCAGAGCCTGGGGATGTCGGCGATACGACCGATGGTCTTGGTGTCGGGCACGGGGTCGTCGTCCACCAGCCCCACCACTTCGAGGTCGAGAGACGATACGCAATGGCGCCTGACCTGATCGGCCATGAGCCCACTGCCCACGATGAGGACCCGAGCCCGAGCCGACGGCCGGCCGTGCCACAGCGCCCGGCACGCGCCCCGACCGAGGGGCACGATCATCAAGGCAAAGAAGCCGATGACGGTCAGCTCAATCGGCGTCGCCTGAGTCAGGCCGGCGGTGCGGTGGATGAGGGTGCCGGCCCCAAGCGTGACCAGGGTGCCGGCGATAACGGCATGAAAGAGACGGCCCACATCGGCAATGGCGTGAGGCCGAAGCCGACGCCGTGCCTGGCGGTAGAGGCCGTAGACGGCGAACCACACGGTGGAGACGACGGCGAAGAGACCCAGTTCCCAGGCCACGCCGCCAAGGTGCGTCAGCGCGTGCTCGGAGGACTTGGACACCAGCCCCACCACGGCCAGGCCGACCACGAAGGCAACCGCCAGAGAGATCAGGTCAGACGCCACGATGGCGACGGCCTTGACCCACTGGTGCGACCAGTGCCGACGCGGCGTTTTCGATGTGGGGTCGGCCACGGCTGTGTTTTGGACGAGGGACACGGCGGATGGAAATGTGGCTGATTCCATCTCGGGGGCATTGGGCGACGTCTCCGCGTTGGCGGTGACATCGTCCGTCCATTCCAAGATGAGATCGTGGTTGCCCACCACAGTTGGGTCAGTCCCCGACGTGTCTGCCGTGAGCTCGATTGTCATCTCGACGACCCTCCACCGCAGCGCGGTGCGGACCAGGCACCAGCGTGCAAAGCACCCTCTGCTGGTGCGCGCCTTGCGGCGCGCCAGCCAGAGATGAGCGAGATGCTCACGGCGTCATATCGGCGCGGATGCTTCGCTAGTTGAGCAGTTTTAAGCCCGGACCCGGCGGCGCTTACGAGCCACCAGCACCGAACCCAAGATAAGCGCAGTCCCCCCGACCGCTGCCATCTGCTCAATGTCCGCACCCGTGAACGGCAACGACCCAGCGCTGGCGTTCGTGTAGGCGATAGCCGACGAAGCCGGCGTCACCGGGGTCGGCGTGGTGCTTCCACCACTACCCCCATAGCTGGGAGGAGGGCACGTCACCAGCGGATACGCCGACGGCGTGCACGTGGTCGTCCCACTGTCTGCCCAGGCAACGGCAGGCATCACGGCGGCCCCGCCGGCGCACAGCGCCGCACAGAACCCGAATGCCAGCACCTTTGTTCGCTTCATGTTGTCCTCTCCCTCGACTCGAGGAATCCCACGCTTTTTCGGGCGTGGCACGTCCTGCGCCCCTACGGTCGGTACCTTTTGCTAGCACTCATAGTGACGACCCAACGTCGACGCTGACCCTACCTGGAGTCAACATTCGATCAACTAGGTGACTGTTTGCCCGAAGCGTACTTCTAATTGACGACACGGGCCGCCGCGGACGGTGACCAATATATTTGTAGTAGGTCACTAAATATTCGGGTCACCACGAGACGGTGAAAGGGGTGGCGTCGGTGGTGTGCAGGCCCCCGTCATTCCATATCTCGGGGCCGAGCCGTGCCGACGGGAGAACCCGCATGGTCCCGTGATCGCCGGGCATCACGAATCGGATCACGACGGTCTGGCTCTGGCCCGGTTTGACGTCCACGGCCCTCGCCACCACCCACGTCGGGCCCTCGGCCCCGAGCGTCTCGAGCGGAGGGTTTCCGTCCACGGTCGGACGCGCTGCGTAGCCGGGAACGTTGACGGCGAGAATGCCCTGGTACTCGCCGTAGACGGCGCCCGTGCCCGGAAATGGGCCGGCCAAAAACTGGTTCTGCCCCGGCGGTGTCCCGTTCGTCATCACCACGGTCAAGGTGGCGTCGGTCTTGTCGCCCTGGGGCACGGTGGCGAGATTGGCGCGCACCGACAGGTATTGGTCGAGCTTGTTCCCACCGCTGTTGATGACGGCGGCGAGCAGGGAGTTCGCCTGCAGTTGGCCGGCCACGCCCCCCGTCTCCCAGGCCGACTCGGCGGCGGGCTGGTCCGACCAAATCATGAGATGACGTCCTTGGGCGCTGGCCACCACGGCGTTGGCGAGAGCGCGGAGGTCCAGGTGCTGGGTCTCGAGTCCCTTGAGCACAGCCGAGGTGAGGACGCCCAGCTTGTCTTCGCGGTTCTCCTCGGTCTGGGCTTCCTGCTCGGTGATGTGCTGATCGCTCAGGCCGGTGTACTCGTCGTGCATGAGGTACGGGACCACCGTCTGGGCGGTGACCACGGTGCCGTCGGTCAGCTTCACGGGCCCGGTGACGGCCATGAGCTGGGCAATGGTCTCGATGTCGACGGCGAGGACGCCGTCGACATGCTGGCCGGTGTTGGCGGCCCACATGCGGACGGCCAGGGGCGCGTTGACGTCGAATTGAGGAGTGAGCCCGAGATTGCGCCAGTCGACACCCGGGTAGGCGAAGGCCCACCGGGCTTCGAGATCGCCGGTGACGGGCACCTTGCCCACGGGCAACGTCAGCGGGGAGGTGGGTTGCAGCTGGCTCAGGGTGAAGTTCCCCAGGTCCGTTCGGAGCACACCCATCTCGAGGAACATGCCCGACCCAGCTCGCATTTCGGAGTTGTTCCCCATGACCACCAGGTACGACTCCGGGCCGTTGAGGAGCCCGGCGACGGCGGTGGAGACCTGGGATGCCGTGCCCAAGGAGTGACGCACCTCGTCGAGGTCGTTCACGAAGGTCTCGTGCTTGGAGGCCAAAGGCGAAAGCAGCGCCTGGCCCGTCCCCGGATTGATCCGGCCCAGTTCGGCGTCGGTGGTGGCGGCCAGCTGCGCCAGGCTCCGAAGGGTGGCGATGCGGGCGGGGCCGGCGGTGTGAGGGACTTTCAGGATGGCGCGGCTGCGCTGGAGTGCGGTGATGGCGATGCGCGCCGTGTCGGTGGCGGCCGACGACAGGTCTCGGACCGAGCCGAGCTGACGCCCGATCACGGGCACGATCTCCATGGGATCGAAAAGCGGCGAGTTGAACCAGCCGCTTCCGGCCGAAAAGTCGCTCTCGGCCTCGCGCAGGGGGGTGACAGCCGAGCCCGCCACCACTTCGGAGGCCGTGGTGTGGTTCCGAGCCTCCTGTACCCAGTGCATCCCGTGGCTGTCGTCACGGATGCCCAACAAGGCCTCGATGCCGACCAGCACTCCCCACACGATCACGACGATGACGACGGTGATGATCCGACGCTTCCGTTTGGTCGACCGACGCCGGGCGACGGCGTCGACCCGTGAGACGGGATCAGGCGAGTCTTCTGGCGACTCGTCGGTCTGCTCTTCGTCCGGCTCGTCGTTCGGGTCGTCGTCGTCCAGGTCGTCGCCTGAATCGTCGGTCGTTTCGTCCTTCGTCACCGCGGCTGCCTACCTTCGAAGCACATGGGAGACCGAACCGGATCAGCGCTGGACGCGAGGAGAGCGAAGACCGGCCCAGCCTAGTTGACGATCTACTATCGACCTCGGAACCACCGATCCCGAGGGCGACGATGAGTGACACAGGGCGTACACGGGTGCTGGTCCTTGTGTCGACGGAATATGCCCCTCCGTATATCGACGAGGTGGAGCAGGACCAAGCCGCCGGTCGCCACCCGCGACTATGGATTTTCGAAGTTCCCCTCGATATTCACTTCTTGGACCAGAGATTCCTGGGTGGCCCTTCGACGTGGTCCAAGGTGCCGGTAGCACCGAAATGGCGCCAAGCCGTTCTGCGCCCCCTGCCCATTCAGCTCGCGCAAGCGATCGAAGCGTTCATCACGCGGCGTCAGTACGACGTCATCCTCTCTTCAGGTGCGGAAAAGGCCGGGTTGTCGTTCTGCGCCTTGCAGAGCGTCTTGGGGACCAACACCCCGTTCGTCGGTCTCATGGGATGGGTGTCGCCCAAGAAGAAGGCCGAGATCCTCAAGCGCGTGCACAAGAAGATCTCCGTCCTCGTCACCCCTCCCAGCAATCAGGTGGAGATCGCTGTGGGGGAGCTGGGCATACCGGCCGACAAGGTCGTCTCGGTGCCCTGGGGCGTGGACGCAAAATTCTGGTCGCCGGTTCCCGACGCGCCCACCGCCACCATCTGCGCGGCGGGCCGCGAGATGCGGGACTACGCCACGTTGATCGACGCCATCGGCCCCACCGGCATCCCGTGTCATATCGCCGGGGTCATGTTGCCGGGCCGCAAAGATGCATGGATCGGCGAGCTGGCCGCACGCGGCGAGTTACCTCCGAACGTGACCATCGGGCCGCTGTCGTTCACCGAGTTGCGCGACCTTTACGCGCGCTCGCGTTTCGTGGTCCTGCCCCTGCGTCCGAGTGACACCGATAACGGGGTGAGCTGCATGTTGGAGGCCATGGCCATGGGACGGGCCGTGTTGTGTTCGAAGATCGAGGGCCAGCGCGACGTGCTCGAGGACGGCCGCAACGGGCGATTTGTGCCCCCGCGCGACGTACTGGCCCTGCGCCAGGCCATCGTCGAGATGTGGGAGAACCCGGAGCAGACCGCCGAGATGGGTCGACAAGGGCGAAAGGACGTCGAGGAGCGCTTCACCCTCGAGCAGTTCGCGCTCGGGATCACCGAGGCACTCGAGACCGCCGTAGCCCACAGCACGACTCGGCGTGGGCGGAATTAGGGCTGTAGTCCTGCCGTATTCGCAGCCTCAGCGGGTACTGTGGAACGAGCGTGATTCCCGCATCGGTCGTCATCCCAGCTCATAACGAAGCCTCGACGATCGGCCGAACGCTGCGATGCCTTTTGGCCGGCGCCGAGCCCGATGAGCTTGAGGTGATCGTGGCCTGCAACGGCTGCACCGACGACACGGCCGCGCTGGCTCGGTCGGTGACGCCGGCGGTCACGGTGGTGGAGCTGGCCCAGGCGTCCAAGGTGGCCGCCCTCAATGCGGGTGACCGCGTGGCCACCCGCTTCCCGCGCCTGTACATCGACGCCGACATCGAGATCGGCATCGATGCCACCCGGGCCGTGATTGCCTTGCTGGCGGCGGGGCACGCCCTGTGCGCGGCGCCCCTGCCGAATTACGACTGCTCGGAGTCGTCGCCCGCGGTGGGTCGGTACTTTGCAATCTGGCGCCAGCTTCCTTACTTCAACGAGGACCCCATGGGCTGCGGCGTGTACGGGTTGTCGGAGGTGGGCCGGGCACGCTTCGACACCTTCCCGGAGATCATCGCCGATGACGAGTTCGTCCTTGAACAGTTCGATCGCACCGAGCGCCAGAGCCTGCTCGACCACTCGTTTCGCGTCCATCCGCCCCGTGACGCCCGCTCTCTCACCCGCACGCGCACCCGGGCCTACCGGGGCAACCGGCAGCTGGCCGCGTCCGGACTCGGCCGCTTTCCTCCTGCCGCCGGCGCCCAACAAGGACTGGTGCGTCTGGCCCGCAAACCCGCCAACTGGCTCGGCGTGGCCACGTACGTCTCCATCAGCGCGGTGGCCAAGCTCCGGGCCCGCACCAAAGGATCGACGTGGGAACGTGACAATTCGTCGCGAACGGGCTCGAGCATCGATCGCAGTGCCGAAGCGCCTTTGCCCGTGGCCGACACCCGGCGTCCATGAGCGGGCCCGCCGTGCGTTGGCCTGACGAGCGCAGTGGTGCCGACGTCGCCTACGTCGTGTCGCAGTACCCGGCCATCTCCCACACCTTCATCCTGCGCGAGATTCGAGCGCTTCGTGCCCTAGGAGTATTGGTCCAGACCTTCTCCATCCACCGCGTCGAGCGAGACGGGCTGCTGGCCCCGGTTGACCTCGAGGAGTCCGCGCACACCATCAACATCCTGCCGGTGGGAGCGCTGGCCTTTCTGTGGATCCACCTCAATGTCTTCGTCAGGCATTCGAGCGCGTACCTAGGCGCATTGGCACACGCGTGGCGTGTTTCACCGCGCGGCCCCAAGGCCCATCTGTGGCAGATCTTCTATTTCGCCGAGTCCGTCCTGCTCTTTGACGCCTGCCGCCGTCGCAAGGTCCGGCGCCTTCACGCCCATTTCGCCAATGTGGCGTGCGATGTGTGTTGGTTGACAGCCGATCTCGGTCGACGGATCGAGCCCGAAGCGGGCTGGACGTGGAGCTTTACCATGCACGGATCGACCGAGTTCTTCGCCGTCGATCGATTCAACTTGCGCCGCAAGGTCGAGGCCGCCGATCTCGTCATCTGCATCAGTGATTTCTGCCGGTCCCAACTCATGTGGCTTAGTGGTGAGGAGCATTGGCAGAAGATGCATGTCGTGCATTGCGGCGTGGACACCGTCGAGTTCGGACCCGTCGACCGATCGTCACGAGACGACGAGTCGATCGTCGTCCTGTGTGTCAGTCGCCTCATTCCGGGAAAAGGTCACTCCCTGCTGCTCGAGGCGTTTGCCGAACTGCTGGCCCGGGGCAACACAGCACGGCTCGTGCTGGCCGGCGACGGACCCAGTCGAGTCGCACTCGAGGAGCTGGCCGCCCAACTCAAGATCGCGCAGCACGTGTCATTCCTCGGAGCGGTGGGACAAGACCAGTTGGCAGCGTTGTTCTCCGACGCCGACATCTTCTGCCTCCCGAGCTTTGCCGAAGGGCTCCCAGTGGTGCTCATGGAGGCCATGGCGCGCAACGTGCCTGTGATCACCACACCTATCGGAGCCATCACCGATCTGGTCCATGACGGCACCAACGGCCTGTTGGTCCCGCCCGGACGGCTGGACCTGCTGGGCGCCGCTCTGATCCGGTTGGCAGACGACCCGGGACTCAGGCTCCGCTTCGGGCAGCACGGGCGCCTTATCGTCGAAACCGACTTCAACCTTGATGATTGTGCACGCCAAGTGGGCGAGTGGCTCGGCGTGGTTGACATATCGCACTGAAGTTGCCCCTCCGGGAAGCCGAAGAAGGTTCAGTAGACTGAAGGGCGAATTACTTCGCGCGGCCTTGAAACGGAGAAGCTCCACGTCATGATCATGTTCTTCAGGCGGGCGGTACCGCTGCTCAGTGAGCCGGCCCGTCGGAAGTTCTGGCTGGCCTGCGTCTTGTTGATGATTCTCGCCTCACTCGAGGCGTTTGCCTTGGCGCTCATCGCTCCCCTCATGGCCATCTTGCTGGCCCCCGGATTCGAGTCGAACTCGAGGTTCGTCCGCGACCTGACCAAGTTCATGGGCAACCCGCACCCGGGCCGACTGGCCTTGGAGCTTGGCGTCACCGTTCTTCTCGTGTACTTGGTCAAGAGCGTGTCGGCCGTACTCGTCCTGCGCTGGGAGATCGGTTTTCTGCTGGCCGAAGAGGCCAGTCTTGTGCGGCGCATCATGGACAGCTACCTGCACGCTCCTTACCGGGAGTTCCTGGACATCAACAGCTCGCAACGCATACGGACGCTGACCTTCGGCGTGCGCACGACATTCAGCGGCGGCTTCGTGGGTGGGATCGGGGCCGTGGGTGACTCGTTCTCGGTGATCTTGATCACCATCATTCTCTTAATTGTGAACCCGCTCATCGCCGTGGCCGCCGGTGTGTACTTCGGTGCGGTGAGTGTGACGTACCAGCGGGTGACCAACCACCACATCGCCCGGCGCACCACGGTGCTGCACCGCATGCAGGCCGTCGACTTTCAGAACATCCACCAGGCGCTGACCGGGGTCAAGGAGATCAAGATCCGTGGCGTGGAGGATGCCTTTGTGGAGGAGGTCTACAGCCTGCGCCGTGGACTCATCTCCAGCTACCGCACCATGGCGTTGGTCACGCTGACGCCTCGCTACATCCTGGAGCTGGCCATGGTCGGCGCCGCCGCCACCATTGCCGTTGTCGCCTACTCGACCGAGTCGGTAGCCACCGCTACCGGCGCGCTGGGCTTGTTCCTGGTGGGGGGGTTCCGCATCGTCGCCCCGCTCAACAAGATCATCTTCGGCAACTCGCAGTGCCGGGCTGCTATGCCCAGCCTCGAACAAGTCGAAAAGGACCTGCACAGGGCCGAGGCCGAGCCACCGGCCGCCCTGGGTGCGGCATCGGCAGTGCCCGCCCTGGTTGGCGCCTCGGCGTCGAGCAACGGCGTGCCGGCCAACGGTGTAGCCCTGGCCACGGCTCCGGCCAACGGATCGTCGGTGTCGGGCAACGGCGCGGCACACGGACCTGGGCATGGACCTGCATCCACGGGGCGCGACAGCGACACCGCCATGGCGTCGCGGATCAAGGCCGATCACGTCAGCTTCTCCTACGTCGCCGGCCGACCTGTGTTGACGGACGTGAGCTTCGAGGTGTCGCCGGGCGAATCCGTGGGTCTCGTGGGGAGCTCCGGCGCCGGCAAGAGCACCCTGGTCGACATCTTGCTGGGTCTTCTCGACCCCGACAGCGGGGCCGTGTACATCGACGGCAATCCCCTCTCTTCGGTGGGCCGCGAGTGGCGGGGCACCATCGGCTATGTGCCCCAGGCCATTGCCCTCTTCGACGACACCGTGCGCGCCAATGTGGCGTTACGCGCCCCGGGCGATGACGACCAGGTGTGGCGAGCGCTCACCATGAGCCAGCTCGAAGACACCATCCGTGCCCTGCCCGATGGGCTCGACACGGTGATCGGCGAGCATGGCACCCGCCTCTCGGGAGGCCAACGCCAGCGCCTCGGCGTGGCCCGGGCCCTGTTCAGCAATCCCCGGGTCATGATGTTCGACGAAGCCACATCGGCACTCGACAACGACACCGAATCGAAGGTGACCGAGGTCCTCGAGTCCCTGCGAGGGACGATCACTACCATCACCATCGCCCACCGGTTGAGCACGGTGCGACGATGTGACCGGCTCTTCTACCTAGAAGACGGCCGCCTGGTGGCGCAAGGAACGTTCTCGGAGCTCGTCGACAGGATGCCTGACTTCGCTCGGCTGGTGGAGCTGTCCACCCTCGAGATCTGAAGGGCCGACGTTCAGACGTAGCTGTAGAAGCGATCGAACGGGGCCAGCACGGCTTGCGCTCTGGTTCGCTGCTCATCACTGAGCCACGGTCCGCTCAGAATCCGGGCCGTGTCGGTCCGAAATGCCCGGTAATCACTGCTTCCCTCACTCGCACTCGGAAAGCTGATGGGTGCATCGGGGTTCGTAAGCCCGTCGGCCAGTTCCTCAGCACTCGGCATGGCATATCCCTGACGGTCCGACGCAAAGGACTCGATGAACATGCGGGTCAAAAGGAGGACGAAGCCGCTGTCGGAGTGGACATGCTGGGCCTGCCACAGGCGGTAGGTCGAGGTGACGTAGCCGAAGTGGACGAGGTCGCCGTCATCCCCGGAAATGCCGATGCGGCTCGGTTCGGTCAGACACTGCGGATGCAGCGTGGTGTCGAAGGAGTGCCGCTCGTTCCATAGCTCGTCTTCGTGGCTGATGTGCATGGCGGGCGCCCAGGACCGCAGCCACGCCACGCTGGCGGTCAGCTCCCAGGTGGCGGCCAGTTGGCGTTCGTGCTCTGCATACCACTTGTCCCAAATGACCGGCTGTACACCGAGACAGGCGAAGTCCCCGGCCTGACAGGCCTGATAGCGCGAATCGAGGAAGTCGGGGCGGAACATGAACAGGTCGGCGTCATGGAGGATGAGGTGCGTCGAACGAGTGGCGGCGGTCCCGGCAATCAGCTGAACACCGTGGTTACGCCAGCCGTTGTTGAGGATGGGAAGGATCCACCGCTCCGGTCGAGGCAAGGTGATGAGCTCGAGCGGGCCGGGCCACGTGGGACGTTCGGCGTCGACGATCCGACGGATGGCATCGGTCATGCGGTCGGGCACCACGATGGTGGCTACACGATGGCGTGCCGCTTGCTCGCGGCACACGGCGAACGCAATCTCGAGCATGACAGGCAGGTCGCCGGGGACGGGCATGACCAGCGTGTAGCCCTCCTGCAACGGTGGGCTCTGCGGCCAGCGCCGAAAGCGCATTGTCCAGTAATGCGAGCGCAGCGCCACATGGCGAGCTTACGGCAACCATCACCGATGACCGGCCGACCGGACCGCCTCGAATCGATGCGCGCCGGTTTCGACGCATCGTTGGTTCAAAGCGATGGAGGAAAGCTGGTGCCCCAGGGCTCGTTGGTCGGACCGAACGATGACACGCCGGACAGCTCGCGACTCAACGAGCTCTTCACGCTGGTGTCGTGGAAGCTGTCGAGCGGCAGGCCGGATTGCTCTTCGAGCGGCGCCTGACGCGGCGCGCTGTAGTAGTCAGCGGCCACGATCCCGGCCCACAGCCACAACAGCAGGTTGGGCATGGGGTAGCTGAGCGGCCCCAGCATGGCCACCACCACGAAGAACGCCAGGATGCCGATGAGCGCCAGGCGCCACGCGTAGAGCTCTGGTGGTCCCCGGCGAAATGCCGCTCCCCCCACCGCGGTGACGAGAGCCCAGATCCACATGATGGCCCCGAGCGCTCCCAGCTCTACGAGGTGAGAGAGGAAGACGTTGTGCACCTCGAGGTTGCTGCCGGTGAGGGGATAGGTCGGCGCCTGGCGCAGGTAGCTGTCACTGGTGGCGATGAAGGTCTCCCACCCAATGCCGAAGAGCGGGTGTTCCTGCCAGGCCAACAGCGCGGCCCGGTCGGTGTTGTACCGGTCCCACACCGGCGCTGCGTCGCCGATGCGATTGGATGCCTTGCTGGAAAGACCGGGGACGAAGACCAACAGGGCCACGGTGACCACGGCGCCACTGAGGAGAATGGCCGGAACGTAGCGACGCAGCCTGCGGTCGTAGAGGCCAACCACCACCACGCCGACGACAGCTCCGATCCAGACCTCCCGGGTGAGGGTGAACAGCATGCCCGCCGCGGAGAGCAGGACCACCGCGTAACACAGGAGCCGGGCCCAACGCGAGCGCCACGTCGTCAAGGCCACCATGGCCGCGGCGCCACAGATGAACATGCACAAGCCGTTTTCCACGGCTTCGCCGAAAGGTCCCCGGGCCCGGCCGTAGTGGATCCCCACGTTGGGGTTGTTGATGTATCCCGGGAACACGAGGCTGTGGATTCCCACTCCCTCGAAGAAGGCGATGACGCCCAAGTAGAGACCGACCGACACCAGCGTGATGAGGAGGATGTTTCGGCTCCTACTGGAACCGAACAGCAGTGGAGCAAGGGCGAACATGATGAACGGAATGACGCCGAGCCGGTCCAACAGCGCGTAGAACCCGAGCGACGTGGTCAGGGTGTGGGCGCCGAAGGCTGAAAGCGTGGCGTAGACCACAATCGCCAGTAAGAGAAAGTGGATAGGGGAAAAGACGAGGCGACGCCCGGGGCTGACCCGGTTCCAGCCTCGGAACATGATGAGCCCCAGGGCCAGGATCAGGGCGACGCGATCGAGCGGCACCGGGATGTGCATGTACTTCCAGTCGCCCGAGAAGCACTCCAACGCGATCGCTATGGCCACCATCGTCGTGGCCGAGAGCCGGCAGAATAGGAAGCCCACCGCGGCCACCACGATGATGAGGCCGAGGATCT
Organism: uncultured Acidimicrobiaceae bacterium; assembly: GCA_963714125.1. GTDB lineage: Bacteria > Actinomycetota > Acidimicrobiia > Acidimicrobiales > UBA8190 > CAWCAW01. The sequence goes on from OY970234.1 coordinate 955,172, forward strand.
CCATGGCATGCGCCGGGGTCGGCTTGGTGAAGAGCTGGCTGACGGAGTGGAGCCCAGACACCTGCGCTGCTCCTATGCGTTCGGTGCTTTGGTGCTACGCAGCTTTCGAAGCATGTTCGGCTTCATGTCATCAAAGGCGGCCAGGGCGACGCCCAACAGCGCACCCCCGAAGAGCCCGGCTACCAGACCGATCTCGATATAGGTCAGACGGTCGTTGCCCGTGTAGGAGGTGGCGCCGGTGATCTGCACGACGCTCTCCTCGGCTTCCACCGGTGAGTAGGTCGCCTGGTACTGCGCTTGCTCGGCATTCGCCTCCAGCTGGGCCACGTCGATCTTGGCCTCGAGCTGCGAGAGCTGCACGTTCTCAGACAGGGCGTTGGGACCGCCCGAAGCGACCTCGCCCTGGAGGATCGATGCTGCTCTGTTGTATTGCGCGATGGCGGCTTGGGTCGACTGGTACTGGGACAGCAGGGCGTTGAGGGCGGCCTTGTTGCCGTTGTCGATGCCGTTGACCTCTCTGAGCAGAGCCTTGGCCCCGGCGCTGGCCACCGCCACGGCGCCCTTCTCCGAGCCCGACGTGGAGTCGATCCGGATGATCGTCGAGTTGGGAATGGGGGAGGCGGAAATGGTGCCTCCGTACTTGGCATCCTGGCTGGGCAGACCCGTCACCAGCCGGCTGTAGTCGGCGGCGAAGCCTTCTTCGGCGGGCTCCAGGCCCGCGGCGGCCGCCACATTGGTGAGGTTGGAGCCCTGGCCCACGATGAGGCGGGCCTCAGCGGTGTAGATGGGGGGACGGACGATGCCGAAGACAACGCCAAGGAGCAAGCCGACACCGGCGACGATCGCCACCAGCTTCAGGTGAAAGAGCACCGACGTGCCCACCGAGACGTACCGCATGGCCTCGGGCTCGTCGGGGAGGAACGGCGAAGACGGCAGGGTCCTCGCCGTTCGGCTACTTGGTTGCATTCGAGCGGTCCCTTTCGATTCGCCGGTTCTCGATCGTGCTTGGACGGTGCCGACCTGCGGGTTCTGATGGGATCGACGAGATCCCAACCCCGCCACCTTCATACCAAATTCCGCCCACTTCCAACGCTCGGGCCCGCAATTATCGAAAATAGGAGACCGGCGGGCACTTACCGCCGCCGGGGCAGCTTATCGCTGCCCGTTTCTGCCGACGAATCCCCGTATGCGCTGGCTGTGGGGTCGCGCTCACGCCTCGGGACGGGCTCGGGACGGGCCGCCGTGCGCGTGTCCGGCCGGGTGGGGCTAGTCGGCGTCGGTGAGTTCGAGCGCCGACGTCGAGGCGTAGGTCGCCATCAGGTGCGCGGTGAGCAGAGCAATGACGGTGTCGCGTCCAGGCCCGTGCATGAGGGCATGGTCCACGTCGGGAACGATCTCGATGGTGCACCTTGGTCGGCGGGCCAGCTCGTCGAGCGCCCAGCGCGATTTCTCCCTGGTTCGCTGCAAGCCGTACTCGCTCGCTCCCCACACCACCAGGGTTTCGATGCCGGCGTTCACGGTGCGGATCAGGGGCCGGCACACAGACGGCACCACGTCGAGTCGGTCGAGCACCCGCCACAGCGTCTTAGGCAGGCGGATGAAGATGTGATGCCGGTAGGGGTGCCATTTCCACGCCTTGACCACAATGGGCGGCCAGGTGTTGTCAGGGGTGACGATGTCGATCCCCGCTGCCGGCGTGTGCATGGCGACGTTGATGGCCACGATGCCGCGAGCCCCGACGTCGGGCGCGCAGTCGATGGCGATGCGTCCACCTGAGCACAGTCCGACGAGCACAAAACCGTTGTCATCGGAGAAGGCGGCGGTGATCTCCCCCAAGTCCTGCAGGCGGGCGGGCGGATAGGAACGGTCCTCGTACTGCCCCGGATGGCGCGGGCTGTCGCCGATGCCGGACAGGTCGACGCGGACGACCCGAAATCCCAGGGTGGCCAGACGGCGCCCCCAGTCCACCCACATCCGGTTGGGCCCGACATGGTGATCGCTGGCGTTGTTGAGCAGGATGAGCGTGGGGCGGTCCTCGGCGACGTCGGCTTCGGCCACGATCCCGAACAGTCCCGTCGGTCCGAGCCGCACCGTGGTTTCGGTGATGCCCCCGGGCATGACGGCGGTAGCGGGCTCGGCGGGCACGGTGACCGAGATGTCCGGTCCCTCGAGCTGCGCGTCGAGCCACGCCGTGACCTCCTCGAGGGTCTCCCGGGGAACGATCGAAATCGATGACTCGCGATCGAGGAGGTCTTCTTGGCCAATGGCTTGGCGTTCCTGGGCTCCGGCCGGCAAATGGTCTTTGGGGGCGGAGACCGGATCATGAGGGCGCGTCAAGACCAACATGGGAATCGACGAGTGGGAGAGATCGGGGAATCGCAAGGCCGAGATGCCCTCGACTGTCCCGGGCGCGTAGCGCACCCCGGCGGCTTCGAGCATGCCGTCGTCGACGTCACCTTTGCTCTCGATCCCCACTCCGACCTGCTGCAGGGCGCGCAGCTGTCGCATCATGACGCGCCCGGACCACACCGGGTCCCATAACGCCAGCGCGTCAAAGGACGAACCGTTGGCCACCGCTGTGGCAGCCATCGTTGCTCCGAATCGCATGCCGACGGCGGCAACGACGCGTACGCCGCTCGAGCGCAGGGCGTCGGTGGCGTGGCCGATCGTGGTCAGCCACGCCGTAAGGCGATCAGGGTCGCTGTAGTCGCCAGCCGAGTCGCCGGTGCCGTCGTAATCGAAGCGAAGCGCCACCAGACCTCGCGCTTCGAGTTGCTCGGCCAGGGTGCGCAGTGTCCGGTGCGAGCCGATGTACTCGTAGCCCACGGGCGGGCAAATCAAGACGCCGGCTCGGGCCCGGCCGCTGTCAGGGGTGTGCAACCACCCGAAGCACGGTCGTTGCGGCGGACCGAACCAGATGGGCGTTGCCGTCATCGGCGTCGCCGCCGGCCCGAACCTCGTCGTGCACCAAAAAGCGCCCCCATTAAGAACTCGTTGCAGAAACCTTGCGTAATGCCTCCACCAGGCCTTTTTCGAGCTCTATTCACAACTTTCAATCTATCTCAACTCTTCGTCGCAACAACTCGGCGACCGCACCGTCAAGGTGGTCCACGCGGCGTACCGACACACCAACATGCGCCTAGTACCCCCGTATATCCGTTGGATCGCTGCTGTCCTCGCTGCCGTGGCCATCACTGCTGTGGTCACGACCGCCAATGCCCAGTCGGCAAAGCCGTACCGTGCGTCGGCATTCGCATCAAACGGTCGCCTGCACTTCAATCGTCTGGGGACGGCGACCACGTCGACCACAACCACGTCGACCACTACGACGACAACGACGACGGCCCCTCCGGCTCCAGCTCCAGCTCCGGCGCCGGTGGCGGCGACGGTGACGTCGAGCACGTCGGTGGACCCGTTCAGTGATTCGTGGGACGTGCCGCTGTCCAACAACGCCGTCTTGTCGGGCTCGAGCACCATCGTCGCCAACCTGGCCGCCGAGATCACCAACGTCTACGGGACCGTGGCCGTGGACGGCGGCCTATGGAATGCCGCCAACCTGACCAACCAAAGCGATGGTGTCCCCATCGTCACCGTTCCCGCCGGCCAAGCCGAGGTGCCCATCTCCGTCGGCCCCGATTCGAGCGACCCCTCGGCGGGCTGCAACGACTTCAACGTATCGACCGGTGCCGGCACCGGTCCCGACATCCCCATCCCCTCCTCGGCATCGGCACTCGTGTCGGGTACCAACGACAGCGCGCTGATCGTGTACCAGCCGTCGACGTCGACGGAATGGGAGCTGTGGCAAGCCGACTACTCGGCCGCCAAGGGGTGGACGGCGTGCGACGGGGGCAAGTTGACCAACCTGGCCACATCGACGGGCACGTTCCCGGCGGCGGGCGGGTATGGGGAAGCCGCCTCGGGAATTTCCTACCTCGGCACGGAGATCACCGAGGCCGACGTTCAGTCGGGCGCCATCGATCACGTCATCGCCATGGCGGCCAATGAAGGTGATTGCAACGGCTTCGTGGCGCCCGCCACGCGCGGCGACTGCGGGTCGAGTGCCAATCAGGTATCCGAAGGGTCGTACTTGCGCTTCCCCGCCAGCTTGGCCATGCCCAGCGGCATGACGCCGTTCGGACAGATGGTGTTCAAGGCCATCCAGAATTACGGAACCGTCATCACCGACCAGTCCGGTGGCGTGGCCATCTCAACGGAGAATGGCTACGACTGGACCTACGAAGGACACAGCGGAACAGACCCAATCACGGCTTCGTGGAGCGGCCAGGCCGAGTACGCCGCGCTCAACGGGATGCCTTGGAGCCAGCTCGAGGTCGTCGCGCCGTCGTAACGCATTGCCTGGTCGCGGCCGTTACGCGACAACGCACGGCGCTTTGTAAACGCGCATGCGAAGCTTCGACGTAATCCCTTAAATCGCGCCGCAAACGCGCGCTACTCGTGTTGCACCGGGCGCGCTAACGCGTCCGGTGCCCCGTTACGCTTCACCGTGTTGTCACTCTGCGATTACCAAAAGTTGGCTTGCGATTGGTCTGTCGTAGTGTTCACCTAAGGGCAAAACGGTTGGGAGTGTTGATGAACATGAGCCACATGTGCACGACGTTCAACGTCACCGGCGGCGTATCACAGCGCCCGATGACCCACCCTGCGGGCGCGTCGTTCGGTCGTCGGTCCGATAGCCCGAGACGCACCCTCCCCTGACATGCCATTGACCCGTGGACTTATCGTGGCACTGCGATCCGCCGTTGTGTCGCGCCACCGCGTCGCCGCGGTCGGCACGGTCATCGGCTTGATCATCGTCAGCCTCGGCTGCTTGGGCCTGGCCACGGTGGCGTCCGACGCGGCCACGGGCGCCGCACCGGCGCCGAGTACGTCGATTGACCCGTTCGACTCTTCGTGGGACATGCCGCTCGCCGGCAACGCGGTGGTATCGAACTCGAGCACCATCGTCAGCAACTTCGCCAACGAGATCACCAACGTGTACGGATCGGTGGCCGTGAACGGCGGTTCGTGGAGCGGGTCGAGCACGACGAACGCGTACGAGGGGGTCCCCATCGTCACCGTTTCCGCCTTCCAACCGTTGGTTTCGATTAGCGCGGCGCCGGATTCGAGCGATCCCAACGCCAGTTGCAACAACTTCACCGTGTCATCGAGCGGCGCGACGGGCTCCATGGTGCCCATTCCCTCATCGGCCGCCGCGTTGATTCCCGGTACCAACGACAGCATGCTCGTCGTCTATCAGCCCTCGACATCCACGGAGTGGGAGTTCTGGCAAGCCGACTACTCAGCCTCCAAGGGATGGACGGCGTGCGACGGCGGCAAGATCACCGGACTGTCTACGTCGCCGGGCGTGTTTCCCGCCTCCGGTGGCTATGGCCTGGCGGCGGCGGGAATCCCCTATCTGGGAACGGCCATCACCGATGCCGATATCGAGTCCGGTGCCATTGACCATGTGGTGGGCATGTTGGCCAACGTCGGCGATTGCAACGGCTATGTGGCGCCCGCCACTCGAGGAGACTGCCCCTACGACCCGGGCCAGGTGTCAGAAGGTTCGTATCTTCGTTTCCCCGCCAACCTGGCCATGCCATCGGGCATGACCCCCTTTGCTCAGATGGTGTTCAGGGCCATTCAGAACTACGGCGCCGTGATCACCGACCAATCCGGCGGGGTGGGCATCGCCGCTGAGAACGGGTACGACTGGACCTACGAGGGCAACTCCGGCATCGACCCCATCACGGCGTCGTGGGACGGCAAGGCGGAGTATGCAGCACTCAATGCGATGCCGTGGAGTCAGCTGCAGGTGATCGCACCGACCCCCAACGCCTCACCGGGCAGCACCACGACAACGACGACGACGCCCACCACAACGACAACGACCACCACGACAACCACGACGCCGACGACCACCACCACCACCACCACGGCGCCGCCCTCAACGTCCTCAGTCGTGACCGACCTGACCGCCAGCGTGAATGGCACCACCGTTACCCTCAACTGGGTCAACCCCGCTGGCATCGAGGGGGTCGACATCTTCCGCGACGGTCAATGGCTCCCCAGCCAGGCCTGGCTCGACCCCACCGTGTTGACCATCGAGGATGACGATGTCGCCGCCGGGCAGCACACGTACTCGGTGTCGACTTGGGACGCCTCCGGAGTCGGGGCTCCTTCCACCATCACGGTGACGGTGCCGGCAACGGGCTGACCCGCCTGCCTTGCGTCGAGGAAGGCGTTTTCTCCTGCCCCTTCAGGGGTAGGTGCGGTGAGTGAGATTGAGCGGGTCGACCACGTCGTAAGAGGTCGGTCTTGCGCGCGATGAGTGATTAGTAGCGCTCACTGAGTGGGAATCTTGCCCAGGCGCATGAGGCACTTCGCATGCACCCCCGGTGCCGATCTCGAAAGGGAAAATCGCGCTACGTGAGATCGGGTGACCTGGGTTACCATCGAAAGGCGGAGGAGGAGGACACGGGGATGGCGACGGCCAACGACATCATTGCACCTTCGCGCACGTCCAAGCGCTCGAAGCGGTTTCGCTTCGCGTTGGCGACCACACTTTTCGGGGCGGCTCTCGGTACGGCCGGCGGTCTCATCTTGTCCGGGACGACGGCGACGGCGAGCACGGCCATCGATCCCTTCACCTCTTCATGGGACCTGCCCCTGGCGTCAGGCGCCAGTGTGGTCTCGGGTTCCTCCACCATGGTCTCCAACCTGGTGACCCAGTACCAAAACAACTACGGGTCGGTCACCGTCAACGGCGGCAACTGGGGTGGGAGTAGCTCGACCAACGCCTATGACGGCATCCCCATTGTCACCGTGGCCGCCAATCAGGCGCTGGTGCCCATCAAGTCGGCTCCCGCTCCCGGTGACGGCGGGTCGAGCTGCAACACCTTCAACGTGTACGGGGGCGCAGGAACGGGCCCCGACGTCCCCATCCCTTCATCGGCGGCATCGCTTATCCCCGATACCGGCGACAGCTCGTTGATCGTCTACCAGCCGTCGACGTCCACGGAGTGGGAGTTCTGGGAGACGGCGTACTCGTCCTCCAACGGATGGACGGCGTGCGACGGCGGCAAGATCACCAACCTCAGTGCTTCCGACGGCGTGTTCTCCGAGCCCGGCGGCTACGGGTTGTCGGCGGCGGGCATCTCGTATCTGGGCACCGCCATCACCGAAGCCGATGTGGCATCGGGCTCCATCAATCACACGCTGGCTCTGCAGGTCGTCCACTGCAACGGCGGTGTGGCCCCTGCCAACCGCACCGACTGCGGCTCTCGTCCGGGGCAGGTATCGGAAGGATCGTGGTTGCGCTTCCCGACCACGTTGGCCATGCCCAAGGGCCTGACGCCGTTCGCCCAAATGGTGTTCAAAGCCATGCAGACCTACGGGGCGGTCGTCACCGACCAATCGGGGTCCGTGAGCATCGCCGCCGAGAACGGCTACGACTGGACCTACGAAGGCCACAGCGGCACCGACCCCATCACCTCATCGTGGGACGGTCAGCCCGCCTACGCCGCGCTCGACGGTGTTCCGTGGGGGCAGCTCGAGGTGGTCTCACCCACGCAGACCAGCACGCCGGACCCTGGTGATGTCTCGACGTTGGCGCTGCCGGCCGGAGCCGTCAACCAGCACTACGAATTGGCGCTGAGCGACACCAAGACGTTCCGGTGGAAGTTGGCGTTGGGCAAGCTCCCTCTCGGTCTTCATCTGTCGCCCAACGGTGTGATCCACGGCAAGCCGCGCACGGCCGGCAACACCACCGTGGTGGTGGAGATGCGCAAGGCCGGTCAGGACATGGGGGCTGAGGTCCTCACCATCCACATCTCGTAGTCCCACATCGCGTTCTCACAGAGAGGCTTGGCGCGCTGCCTCTGTTTGTCGCCTCACCTGTGCTCCGGCCCAGCGCGGGGCCACCGCTGCCGCCGTGGCCCGGGCGCGATTGCGCAATGTCTGTCCTGCGCCCAAGGCCACCTGCAGGCTCTGGCGACGCACACCGGGTTGGCCTGCCATCAGCGCCCCCTTGGCCTGGGCCCGGGCCAGCTCGGCTCGCAAAGACCGAAGCCGCCCGGTGGCCGCGCTTCGTTCCGCGGTGGTGAGGTCGTGGCGCGCCAGAGCCTTGGTGATGGCCGTCAGGGAACCTTGGGTGCGCCACACGTCGTTGGTGGAAAGGCTGCCCGGACGCAGAAGGTAGATGTGCAGTGGTTCGAGGAGCAGCCCGGCCCGGGCCCCCGCGAAAATGACCCGTACCCACATTTCGTAATCGAGGGCGGCTCGCACATTGGGGTCATAGCCGCCCACTTCGACGAGGCGGCTTCGTCGCACCGCCACATGGGCGGGGACGAAGTTCTCGAGCAGGATCCCCAGCCGCTGGTTGTCGACGGCAAAGCGGGGCGCCTCGGGCGTGCGCGACACCCCCACGATGGTGCCGTCCTTGGCGTAGTACGCCGTTCGGCACAACATGTCGAGATCAGGGCGAGCCACGGCGAAGTCGGCCAAGGCTTCGATGGCCCGCGGCATCAAGGCGTCATCGGCGTCACAGACAAGAACGAAATCACCCGTGGAATGCGCCAGACACAGATTGCGAGCGGCGGCGGCACCGGCGTGGTCCTGGTGCAGGAGCGTGATCTTGCCTTCGAAGGGAGCCAACGCAGCGGCTAGATCGTCGGTGGAGCCGTCATCGCACACGATGATCTCGAGCGGCGCCTCGGTCTGGCTCAGCGCCGATTCGATGGCAATAGCGACGGTATCGGCCGCCTGGTATACGGGCATGTTCACCGAAAAGGTGGGCCGTTGTGTGCTCAGCCGCTCGCCTGCATACGCGGCAATGTCGGGAACAATCATCGTTCGTCCTCCGCCGTATTGTGACATAGGCAGCTCCGCTAAGAGCCGGCGTTAGGATCACCGAGTGGCCGACTGGGTGGTGCCCGAAGCCGGCAAGGGTGGGCCGACGTTGCCGGTGGCGCCGACCTTTTCCGTGGTGATCCCCGTGTACCAGGGCGCCCACATCGTCTCTCAGGCCATCGAGTCCGTGCTCGATCAGACCGTGGCACCGTGCGAGATCCTGGTCTGTGACGACGGCTCGACCGACGACTTGGCCGCCGCCCTGGCCCCGTATACGGGGAAGATCACCCTCCTGCATCAAGAGCACAAAGGGGTGGGGGCGGCGCGCAACCTGGCTCTGGCGCACGCCCGGGGCGACTTTTTGACCGGGTGCGATGCCGATGATCTGTTGCTGCCACGCTGCATCGAGGCCATGGGCGAACTGGCTATGAGCCGGCCCGATCTCGACATCTTGGTGCCGACGCCGTACGTCGAGCTCGACGGCGTGTTCCTCGGCCTGGCGCAGGAGGAGAAAAAGCCGCCTTTCCCGGTGGACGACCTACGTATGGGTGTCCTGAAGGACACCATCATCCCCATCGGTTCGGGGGTGCGCCGTCAACGCCTGCTCGACATCGGAGGATTCGACGAGTCCTTGCGTTGCGCCGAGGACTACGACGTGTGGATGCGACTGGTGTTCTCGGGCTCTCGCGCCGGGGTGCTGCGCGAACCGTTGTGGACCTGGCGCCTGAGCAAAGGAAGCCTGTCGACGCGCGGCATGTGGTGTGTCCAAGGCTCCATCACGGCCATGACCAAGATCTTGCGCCATCAACAACTCTCCGAGGCCGAGCGCGCCATCGCCACCGAGCGAGTGGCGTTGTTCCGCCGTCTGTTGGTGCGCGAGGAAGCCAAGGCGGCCTTGGTCGAGCAGCGCCCCGACGCGCGTCGGTTGTGCATGAAAGTTGTCACGGGGCCAGGCCAAGACTTTCGTGCCCGTGCTGTGTCGGCGGCGGCGGCGTTGTCGCCCAAATGGGCGGGACGCCGCATGCGGAGCGCTTAAGCGATCAACTCGAACGGCGGGGGATGGGCGGCGCGTTCGACGCGCCGCGCCGCGGCTTGTTGCAGGTGCTCCATGGTGATCTCCGTGGATTCACAGGTGACCGCCAACCCCCGTGATGCGAGCATGGTGGCCACCTGCACCTGGTGATCATCGACGTGTTCACCAAGGGCCTTGCGTCTCGGTATGACCACCGGGCAATGGCCGGTCGACAGCGCCAGCAGGGCCAGGCCGACGCCGGCGTGGGTCACCACCACATCGGCTTTGGCCATTTCGGCGGCGAGTTCTTCGCTCGGCATGGCGGGTTTGACGGCGATGCCCAGTGACGACACATCGGTCGATCCCGTTTGCCACACCACGTCAGCGGAGGGCGGAATGATCTCCACCAGCCTCCGCAGCAAGCTCAGAAATCCATAGGCCTGTTGGGAGCCGACGGCCACCACGATCCGTTGCACGTCCTTGACGTCGCGTTCGCCGGGTTCGGTGGCATAACCGTCGAACACGGAGCCTCGGTAGTGCCAGGGTGGACGCCACCCCTCGACCTGGCTGTAGATGTTGATCCCCGGCATGCGAGCCAGGACTCGTCCGGTGAGCGAGGGTCCTTCCACGCGCGCCGAGCTCTCGATGTAGTGACACGACAACCCGCTCATGCGGGCCCGGGGGATGAACGCCAAGGCGATGCTGCTGCCGGTGCTGATGACGCGGGCGTAACGGCGGCCCTTGAGCATCCGGTTCGCCACCAAGGTGTGGCGGCTGATCATCTTCACATCGCGCGGGTTGGCGTAATCGGCAAAGACAATTTCCTCACCGTCGAGCAGCGAGCGCGATTGCACGGTGTCGTAGGTGACCCAGGTCACGTCGGTGCCGTGCACCGCACTCAGTCGCGGCAGGAGTTCGTGCAGTTCTTGGAGGTGCCCACCGGCGCTGGCCACCAGGAGTGTCGCACCTTGAGTCGGCTTGCCCATTCACGCACCTTCGCTTTGGCTCATTTGCCTAACCCTCCGCGAGGTCGCGGCCGCAATTTACCAGGGGGCCACGAAGCGACAGACGCGGTGCGCGATAGTGCAGAATACGGCTGCCATGACCGATGACCTCCTGGCGGCTGCGGCATGGGAGTGCTGCTCGACGCCTCCTGGCGCTGCTTCGAGCCCCGAAGAGCTCGCAGGGGTGCTGACGCAGTGGCGCCCGGCGAGCGTCCCCGGTACAGCCGCGGGGGCGTTGCGAGCCTCGGGTCTGACGACCGACGGGCACGATTTCGACGCCGAGGACTGGTGGTTCCGCTGTCGTTTCGCCGGCCGCCATGGCCCGCGGGTGCTCTCGTTCGGTGGTCTGGCCACGTTGGCCGATGTGTGGTTGAACCAGGCCCACCTCTTACATAGCGAGAACATGTTCGTCCGCCACGAGGTGGAGCTCGCCGGCGTGGCGGCCGACAACGAACTGCTCATCTTGTGCGGCTCGCTGCGTCCGTGGCTGGCGGCGCGTCGGCCTCGGCCGCGCTGGAAGGGATACCTGGTCAGCCACCAGAACCTGCGTTGGTTGCGCACCACCCTGCTCGGGCGCATGCCGGGCTGGGCGGCCACGCCGGCGCCGGTGGGCCCGTGGCGCCCGGTCACGCTGCGTCCGAGTGAACCGCTTCGGCTGGTGACGCGCCGGGTGGTGGCGCGTTGCGACGGTGACGACGGCGTGGTGGACGTGGTGCTGCGCCTCCGAGGGTCGATGCCGGCGGCCGGCCTGCAGCTGCGCGTCGGCGATCACCGTGGGTCTCTGACCGTGCGCCCCGCCGAGGCCGAAGACGGTGCCGCTGCGTCTGACGCGGCCGGTGCCGCTGACGCGGGCGGTGCCGCTGACGCGGGCGGTGCCGCTGACGCGGGCGCCAACGACACGATCGTCGAGGGTTCGGTGCGGGTCCCAGGGGCGCAGCGGTGGTGGCCGCACACTCATGGTGCCCAGCCCCGCTACCCCGTTACCGTCGAGGCGGCCGGGACCGAGTTGCCCCTCGGGCACGTGGGGTTCCGCACCGTGTCCGTGACACGCCAAGACGGCGATTTCCGCGTGCACGTCAACGGCGTGGCGTTGTTCTGTCGGGGTGCCACGTGGATGCCGCCGGACGCGGTGAGCATGGTGTCTCCGCCCGGTGAGGACCGGGCCACCTTGGAGCTTCTGCGCCACGCCAACATGAACATGGTGCGGTTGCCGGCCACCGGCGTCTACCAGGACGAGGCGTTCTTCGACGCCTGTGACGAGCTGGGCATCCTGGTGTGGCAGGACCTGATGTTCGCCTTTATGGACCCCCCCGACGAAGACGCCTTTGTGGCCCAGGTGCAACAAGAGCTCGGGCAGGTCTTTTCGACGTTGGGCGGGCGGCCGTCGGTGGCGGTGGTGTGCGGCGGCCAGGAGATAGAAGAGCAGGCCGCCATGCTGGCTCTGTCTCGGGACAAATGGACTTTTCCTCTGCTGGAGCAGGTCATCCCCGCCGTCGTCGAGCGCGAGCTGCCCGGCGTGGCGTACGTGACGGACAACCCCACCGGCGGTGGGTTCCCGTTCCAGATGAACGCCGGCGTGAGCCAGTTCTTCGGCATCGGTGGCTACTTGCGCCCGCTGGAGGACGCTCGTCGCGCCGGCGTCCGCTTCGCCAGCGAATGTCTGGCCTTCGCCACCCCGCCGGAGCCGCAGACCATCGACGACGTGTGTGGAGGCGTCACCCGGGCCGGTCACGATCCGCAGTGGAAGCTGAGCGTGCATCACGACGCCGGGCGCTCGTGGGACCTCGAGGACATGCAGAGCCACTACGTGGGCCGGCTCTTTGGCGTGGATCCGTTCGTGCTGCGGTGGCAGGACGCCAACAGGGCTCTGGAGCTGGCCCGAGCCACCGTGACCGAGCTCATGAGCGTGGTCTTCTCCGAGTGGCGCCGTCCCGGATCGACGTGTGCCGGTGCCCTCGTCCTGGCCCTTCGTGACCTTCGTCCCGGGGGAGGGTGGGGAATCATCGACGCCCTGGGCCGACCCAAAGCACCGTGGTACGCGCTGCGCCGCGTGCTGCAGCCCGTAGCCGTGTTGTTGACCGACGAAGGCCTCAACGGACTTCGGGTGCACGTGGTGAACGACACCGCCGACACGGTCGATACCACCGTGCAGGTCCGCCTCTTCGCCCGGGGGGAGCTGTGCATCGAACAAGAGCGCCGAGAGGTGTCGGTCGCCGGCCAGGGGGGCACGAGCTTCGACCTGCTTGACATGTTCGACGGTTTTCGCGACTTGACCGCCGCCTACGGCTTCGGCCCGCCGCCCTATGACGTGGTGGCCGTCTCCCTGGTCGATGCCGCTGGTGAGGTCACGAGCGAGGCGTTCCACCTGCCGCTGGGTCTGGCCCGGCCCGTCGAGGCTGATCTCGGACTCCACGCCGTGCTCTTGAACGGGAACTCCCTGGCCGTGTCGACGCGTCGTTTCGCCGAGTTCGTGGCGGTGGAGGTCCCCGGCTACCGGCCGTCGGAGTCGTGGTTCCATCTGGCCCCGGGCGATACCCGCACGTTGGAACTGATCCCCACGGGCGATTCGGCGCCGCCGACGCCCCGTGGCCACGTCAGAGCGCTCAACTCGCAGGTGAACGCGCCGATAACTCTTGATGAGGGCTCGCCCCGCTAAAGGCTCCCTTTAGGGCAAAAAGTCCACCTCGGTTGGGCTTCCATTGGTTTTCTTTGCGCGAGGATGGAGCCGATGATCGGGGAGAAGGTGCGCGTCGGGGCCGATCTGACCAAGGTTTCCGACGTTGAAGAGTCGATGGCGCGTTTCGGCCGCCGTTATCTGGAGCGGGTGTACACCGACCACGAGCTGTCGTCGTGCGAGGGACCCGCTCCGGCCATGGCGGCGCGTCTGGCGGCGCGCTTTGCCGCCAAGGAGGCCGTCATCAAGGTGTTACGACCCACGGGAGCCAACCCGACCTGGCGCTCCATGGAGGTCGTCCGCCACCCCGACGGTTGGTGCGGATTGCGCCTAGGGGGCACGGCTGCAGCGTTGGCGCAAGAAGCGGGGATCGAGGACATGGCTGTGAGCCTTACCCATGAAGGTGATTACGCGGGCGCCGTGGTGGTCGCCCTGTGCGCTCAGAAAGGTACGCCGAGATGACGATGCAGGACGAGATCCGCCAGGTCCTGGCCGTGCACGCCAAGCTTCCCGTCGACATCAGCACGTTGGCCGACGGTGCCGACCTGTTCCAGGCCGGGATGACCTCGCACGCCAGCGTGAATGTGATGCTGGCCCTGGAAGACACCTTCGACATCGAGTTCCCCGAATCGATGCTGCGCAAGGGTACCTTTGAGTCCGTGACCTCCATCAAAGAAGCGCTGGAGACACTGACCGAGGTGGCGCCCAGCTGACATGGGAGACACAACCGATCGCTCTATGAGTTTGGTGCAGCGCGCCCAGCGCATCGCCGAGGACGTGGCGGGCCCGGCGGCTGACGACGTCGACCGCAAGGCGCGCTTTCCGATTGAGGCCGTTGATGCCATGCGCGCCGCCCACATGCTGGGGGTGCTCGTTCCCACCGATCTCGGGGGCGAAGCCGCCCCCATCACCGACGTCGCCGACGCCGTCGCCGCCCTCGGTCGTCACTGCGCGTCGACGGCGATGATCTTCGCCATGCATCACATGCAGGCGGCCTGCCTCGTTCGTCACGGTCGCTCGCCTTGGCTGCGCGACTTCCAGCGCGAGGTGGCCGAAGCGGATCTGCTGTTGGCGTCGGCCACCACCGAAGGCGGAATCGGCGGCGACCTGCGTTCGAGTGTGTGTGCCGTCGAGCGCGCCGATGGTCGCTTCCACCTGGCCAAGGACGCCCCCGTCATCTCCTACGGGCGCTATGCCGATGCGGTGCTGGCTACGGCGCGGCGCGGGCCCGACAGCCCGCCCAGCGACCAGGTGCTGGTGGTGTGCCGGCCCCCCGGCCTGGAGCTCGAGCAGACCGGAGAGTGGGACACCCTCGGTTTCCGGGGCACCTGCAGCCCGGGCTTCTCGCTGGTGGCCGACGGTGACGACGCCTCCATTCTCGATGACCCCTTTGATGAGATCCTCAGCCAGACCATGCACCCCGTCTCCCACGTGCTGTGGGGCTCGGTGTGGTTGGGCTTGGCCACCGCCGCGGTGGACCGGGCCCGGCGCTACGTGCAGGCCGAGGCGCGCAAGAAGCCCGGGGTCACCCCGCCCGCCGCGCTTCGCTTGGCCGAGCTCATGACCAAGCACCAGCAGATGGAGTCGACGGTGCAAGGGGCGGCCAACCGCTACGCCCGTCTCTATGACGACCCCGACGCGTTGTCGAGCATCAGCTTCGCCGTGGGCATGAACACCTTGAAGGTGTCCGCCTCGCGACTGGTTGTCGACATCGTCGGGTCAGCCATGCTCATCTGCGGCATGTCCGGATATCGCGAAGACTCGCCCTACAGCCTGGGCCGGTTGTTGCGCGACTCCTACGGCGCCGCCTTGATGGTGAACAACGACCGCATCCTGGCCAACAATGCCCAACTCCTCCTCGTCCAGAGAGAGAGCTGACTGTCCCATGGCTGAAGCCCCGTCATCAACGTTGCGAGACGAGTTAATTGCCGCCGGCCTGTTGTTCGAGACCGGAGTGGACGGGCTCTACGGACGCACCGGCCGCTACGAGGCCATCATCGACGGTCTGGAGCAGTGGATCATCGATCGCGCCGTGGTGCTTCCGGTGGAGACGGTGCGCTTCCCCCCGGTCATGGCCCGCACCACGTTCGATCAAACGGACTACCTCCGGTCCTTTCCTGATCTCATGGGCTCGATCCACACCTTTCGAGGGAGCGATCGTGACCACGCCAAGCTGGTCAGCCTGTGGGAGTCCGGTGGCGACTGGCAATCGGCGTTACAACCGGCCGAGGTCGTCTTGTGCTCGGCCACCTGTCACCCGGTGTACCCGTTGTGCACGGGGCGCCTCCCCGAAGGCGGACGCCGCTTCGACATCTCCGGCTACTGCTTCCGCTGCGAGCCCAGCCTCGATCCCGCTCGCATGCAGGCCTTCCGGATGCATGAGTACGTCTATGTGGGGGACCCCGACACCGCCCAGGAACATCGTGACGGCGGCCTGGAGCGCGGCCTGGAGTTGTTGACCGGGCTCGGGCTGGAGGTCTCCGCGATACCCGCCAACGACCCCTTCTTCGGTCGCGTCGGAGTGATGCTGAGCGCCAACCAGCTCGACGAAGCGCTGAAGATCGAGATCGTGACACCGGTCAACTCGGTGGAGAATCTGACCGCCATCATGTCGGCCAACTGCCATCGCGACCACTTCGGCATTCCGTTCTCCATCGAGACGGCGTCGGGCGAAGTTGCCCACAGTGCTTGTGTCGCCTTCGGGGTGGACCGCTGCGCTCTGGCCCTGCTCCGCACCCACGGCGTCGACACCGACGCCTGGCCGGCGTCAGTGCGCAATCAGCTCTGGCCATGATGGTACGGGTTCTGCCCGTCGACCCGGCCACGTATGTGCCGCACGCGCTGCACACCAACGAGCGGGCCTGGACCGAGACGAACTGCTACGTCGATCTGTGGATCGAAGTGCTGCACGCCTTGGGTCTTGACCCGGTGGCGGCGGCGGCGTTCACTTTGAGCACCGATTTCGAAGGTGATCAGTGGACGATGTTCAAGTACCCCACCGAGGACCTCCGCATCTTGTTCGGCTTGCAGGTGGCCGAGCTCAATGTGTGGCGACCGGTGGCGACGCACATCGAAGAGCAGCTCGGGTTCGGGAACCTGCTGACCGTCGACGTCGATGCCTGGTTCCTGCCCGACACGCGTGGCGTGTCGTATCAGACCGACCACCAGAAGACGACGCTCATGCCGCAGATGATCGACATCGAGCAGCGCCGTCTGGGTTACTTCCACAACGCCGGCTATTTCGAGCTCGAGGGCGATGACTTCGACGGTCTGTTGCGCCTGGGGAAACACAGCGATCCTCCCTCGGTGCTTCCGCCGTATTCAGAAGTGGTGCGCCTCGACCGCATGCATTACAACCCCGACGAGGTCCTTGACGCCGTGCGGGTGCTGACAGCCGAACATCTCAGCCGTCGTCCCGCCACCAACCCCATGGCGCGCTTTCGCCAGCGCCTCGAAGCGGACGTGCCGTGGTTGGCCACACAGGAAATGGCCGTGTTCCACCGCTATGCCTTCGGCACCTGTCGGCAGTGTGGCTCCAACGCGGAAATGGCGGCGTCGTTCGTCTCCTGGTTGGACGCGCGCGACGGCGGGGGCCTCGAAGCCGTCATCGGCTTCTTTACCGAGATCTCCGAACGAGCCAAGGCGCTGCAGTTCGCGCTGGCCCGGGCGGCTCGGGGTCGGTCTGTCGACCTCAGTGAGCCCTTCGACGCCATGGCGGCGGCCTGGGACGGGGCCATGGACGGCCTGGCCCAGCGTTACGGGGCCTGAGTCCGGTTTTCTGGGGCCTTAGGGCCAGCTCAGCGGATCGGAGCTCGGCACATCCTCGGTGGTCTGGTCCTCCCCGGACGCCGCCGGGTGCCGGGGCGGCAGACATCCCCCACACGAACACCTGTTCGCTACTACGCTCCGGGTGTCCCCAGGGGAAGGTGTCACACCCCCTTCGTACGGTTCAGCCTCGTCACACCGAGGTGACCGCAGAGCAAGCGAAGAGAGGCATAAGGAAATGGAACGTGACAAGGCGCTCGACATGGCACTCGGCCAAATCGAGAAGCAGTTTGGCAAGGGGTCGGTCATGCGCATGGGGGAGAACCTCAACTTGGGGATCGAGTCCATCCCCACCGGAGCACTGTCGCTCGACCTGGCCCTCGGTATCGGCGGCCTGCCCCGAGGCCGGATCGTGGAGATCTTCGGCCCGGAGTCCTCGGGTAAGTCCACCCTGGCCATGCACGTCGTGGCCGAAGCGCAACGAAACGGCGGCATCTGCGCCTACATCGACGCCGAGCACGCCATGGACCCGGTGTACGCGGCCGCCATCGGCGTCAACGTCGACGACCTGCTCATCTCCCAGCCCGACACCGGGGAGCAAGCCCTCGAAATCGCCGACATGTTGATCCGCTCGGGTGCGCTCGACGTGCTCGTGGTCGACTCGGTGGCCGCCCTCACCCCCCGAGCTGAGATCGAAGGGGAGATGGGTGACACCCACGTGGGACTCCAAGCCCGCCTCATGTCCCAGGCGTTGCGCAAGCTGACGGGCACGCTGTCGAAGTCCGACACCATCGCCATCTTCATCAACCAGCTGCGCGAGAAGATCGGTGTCATGTACGGGAGCAACGAGACCACCCCCGGTGGCCGGGCGTTGAAGTTCTACTCGTCGGTGCGTCTCGACATTCGCCGCATTGAGCAGATCAAAGACGGGGCCGACGTGGTCGGCAGCCGGACGCGCGTCAAGGTCGTCAAGTGCAAGGTGTCGGCGCCCTTTAAGACGGCCGAGTTCGACATCATGTACGGCACGGGCATCAGCCGCGAGGGTTCGCTGCTCGACGTCGGCGTGGAGCTCGGCCTCATCAAGAAGTCGGGGGCCTGGTTCACCTACGAAGGTGAGCAGCTTGGTCAGGGCCGCGAAAAGGCCAAGGAATTCCTACGCGAGACACCCGAGCTGATGATCGAGATCAACGAGCGCATCCGTACCCAGCTGACGGGCACTGTCTTGCCGGTCACCGAGACCATCGGGGCGGCTCGGGACGACGACGCTCCCATCTCGCTGGACTGAGTTCGCGGCGCGCAGCGCAACAAGCGTGCTGGCAGCGGGCTGAGCGTTAGCGTGCTCAGCCCGAGGTCGTAGCGCCCGGTGATGCCGTGGTGACGGCGATGGCTGAAGGAACAATCGCCACCCATGTCTCACCGGGCGCCAGCGCGATCGGCGTTCCCGTCGAGGACACCAGGCTGGTGGGCGACGACAATGAGGATCGCGACCACGTGCCGGTGATGGCCACCCCGTTGCGCAGCACCGTGAGGGGCCCGCTACCGGTCAACTGCGATTCGACCTCCAACGCGCCCTCGGAGTTCTCAGTCCACGGGCCGTAGGTGACGTTCACCTTTTGAATGACGATGTTGGTCACGGCGATCTGGTCGCCGTCGGACAAGAAGTCCGAGGAGCCGCTGTAGGCAAGCCCCCACTTCCCGGTGCCGGCATCCCAGGTCCAAGTGGCATTGCTCGTCCCCGAGTAAGGGATGTGCACCGACGCTGTGGACGTTCCCGCCGGCACCGTCGATGAGTATGTGAACAGCGGGGCCGGGGGCGTGGTGTCGCTGGGGGCGAGTCCCCACACCGCTGCCGTCGACACGTACTGGTCATAGGGGGCGTAGCGGCCGCGGACGTTCTGAACGATGGCGCCGTTATAGAAGAGGTCCTCGTTGTGGTCGTTGGCATCCTTGATCAAGGTGAGGACCGGCGGGATGCCACCGACGTGAATGAAGAGCGGGTCGCTGAGCTCGTCGACGATCTGTACGTCGACTTCACGGGCGCTGCGGATGGGGCCGACCAAGGTGGCGCTTTGGCACTGGAACACGGCCACATAGCGGGTGATGCCGCCTTCGACCGGTTCCTCAAAGACGATGTCGGCCTTGTCGATGCCGGTTTGGGGGCGCGCCTGTGGATAATTGTCGACCTTCATGGCGATAGCCGGGCGCTGCGGCACCGAACCCCCCGGTGCCGGGAGGCCCGTCAACGGGCAGGTGGCCGCGTCCGACACGGGCGCGGCGGTGGTGGGGGTGGTGGCAGGGATCTCAGGAGCCGTTGCCTTTTTGGGGCTGGGGCTCTTCGACCCCGACGACACGGCCAGGGCGATGCCGGCTCCGGCCAGGACCACGACTACGACGATCAGCACCACGATCCAGGTCCGATTGGCCGACGCCCCGGCCCCATCCCCGGCGGCGTGTTTGCCTTGGGGCGCGGCTCCAGCCGGCCCGCCCGGGTTGTCAGGGGGGACTGCGCTTCCCGACTGTTCGGGCCCACCGTCTTCTGCCATGTGTTCCTCCTGCGACCGTGCCACCGCGACCTGCGCCAATTTCTGCCCGCTGGCACTATCTGCAGTGAGGTTTGTGATGGGCCGCTGGCCGAGAGGCTAACGCCCGCACCCTGCCGCCTTGGGTGATCACCGTCGGTGAGACCGGCCTGGTCAAAAGCGGTCCGCTCCCGCTCAGGCCGCGGCTCGGACCCGGCCCGGGCTGGGAGCCGGACCCATTCATCACCTAGCGTCCCCGTCCGTGCCATCGCCCCGCCAGGTTCCCCCTTGGGCTCGACGGCTTCTGGCGCCGGCGATATCCACGGCGTGGGAATGGGTGTGCGAGCTGGGGGCCATCGGGCCTGATCACCCCCGAGCCAAGCGCTTCGGGGCTTTCGGCGACGGCAGCATCCTGGCCTTTCCCCTGGGTGCGCTCTACAACGAGCACTACATCCACATCGGGTCCCGCACGATGGTGGGCCCCTACGTGTCTCTCTCAGCGGGAATGGCTCCGGGCCAAGAGATGGTCACCAACCCCGTGGTCCGCATCGGGGACCGCACCCTGATCGGCCGCGGTAGCCACATCGTCGGGCACTTCAGTATCGACATCGGTGACGACATCCAGACGGGGCCGTACGTGTACATCACCGATCAGAACCACGTGTACACCGATCCCGACGTGCCCATCGGCAAGCAATGGCCGGTGGATGTGGCCGTGTCGATCGGGTCCGGTTCGTGGTTGGGCACCGGTGTGATCGTCCTGCCCGGGGCCAATATCGGCCGCAACGTCGTGGTGGGCGCCGGGTCGGTGGTGACCGGCGACCTTCCCGATCACTGCGTGGCGGTGGGGTCGCCGGCCCGGGTGGTCAAGCTCTACGAGCCGGGCCGGGGCTGGGTCGACGTGCGCGACCCGGCTCCTGAGCGCCAAGGCTGACCGGCCCGAGCCGGCCCGAGCCGGCCCGAGCCGGCCCGAGCACCGCTGCGCACCGGGTACCGTCCCGGAGGTGGCACGAGGTCCCATCGCACTGGTCGGAAGCGGCGAGTTCCTGCCTGCCATGGAGGCCGTCGACCAGGAGCTGCTGGCCGGCCGGCCGCAGCGGGTGGCCGTCATCCCCACCGCCTCCGCCCTCGAAGGCCCCGACCGCCTTTCCTATTGGCTCGACCTCGCCCGTCGCCACTACGACAAGCTCGGCGTGCAGAGCGTGGACGTCCCTGTCTTCGACCGCACCGACGCCGATGCCCCCGAACTGGCCGCCTGCATCGACGAGGTGGGGATGGTCTACCTGTCGGGCGGAAACCCGCACTTCCTCGCGTCCACCTTGCGAGGCACCCGGGTGTGGCACGCCGTTCTCGCCGCATGGAATGGAGGTGCCGCACTGGCAGGATGCTCGGCCGGTGCGATGGCACTTACATCGGGCGCGCCCCCGGACCTGCGGCCCGGTGCGGCCGGTCCCGATGATGTCCCCATCGACCCGGCGGCCGGTGTCGCCAATGGCCTGGGCGTCATCGACACGCTGGCCGTCATCCCGCACTACGACCAGATGGAGCGTTGGCGTCCCGGGGCGGGAGAACTGTGGGCGCAGTGGAAGCCGGCCGGCACCACGCTGGTGGGCATCGATGAGGAGACAGCGCTGGTGACCACGTCGGCGGGGTGGCAGGTGCGGGGCGCTCAAGGGGTGTGGGTGCTCGATCCCGGCTCGCGGCGGCGGTTTGTCGCCGGCGATACCGTGCTCAAAGACGTTCCCGCGCAATGGTGATCAGCCGGGCGGCGTTGCAGAGCACGGTCGAAAGCTTGAAACGACACGAAGGAGTGTGGTCATGCCGGCAGTGACGGTTGAGGATGTCAGTGCCCTGCCTCGTATCGCTGTGGCCGATGCCACGGGATCGGTGGAGCGTCCCGTCCGCTCGGTGACCACGGCACCGTCGGGGTTAGAAGGAGAAGGCTTCCCGGTGCGGCGCGCCTTCGCCGGTGTCGACCTCGCCGCCCTCGACCCCTTCGTGCACATGGACCAGATGGGCGAGGTCGAATACGGGCCGGGCGAGCCCAAAGGAACGCCGTGGCATCCGCATCGCGGTTTCGAAACGGTGACGTACATCATCGACGGCACCTTCCAACACCAGGACTCCAACGGCGGCGGGGGAGTCATCACCAACGGCGACACGCAGTGGATGACCGCCGGCCGCGGCATCCTGCACATCGAGCGACCGCCCGAGGCGTTGGTGGCCAGTGGAGGCCTGTTCCACGGCATCCAGCTGTGGGTCAACCTCTCGTCCAAGGACAAGTGGTCGCCGCCGCGCTATCAGGACATCCGCAGGGACCAGGTGGCGTTGCTGTCATCAGACGACGCCGGCGCGTTGGTCCGTGTCATTGCCGGCCAGATCGGCGACCACGGCGGGCCCGGGGTGACCTACAGCCCCATGGCCATGGTGCACGCCACCATTACCCCCGGTTCCCGTTTGGTGTTGCCGTGGCCGAAGAACTTCAACGCCCTGGTGTACGTGCTGTCGGGGACGGGTACGGCGGGATCGGCAGGGCAGCCCATCGGGTCCGGACAGTTGGCTGTCTTCGGTGCCGGCGATCACCTTGAGCTGCGCGCCGGTGAGCGTCAGGAGTCACGGGCACCGAACCTCGACGTCATCGTTCTCGGGGGGCAACCCATCGGTGAGCCGGTGGCCGCCTACGGACCGTTCGTGATGAACACCCGCGCCGAGATTCAGCAGGCCTTCGAGGACTACGAGAAGGGGCTTCTCGGCACCATTCCGGCCGACCACATCGGGTCGTAGCCGCTACGCCTTACGGGCGCGCAGCACCTCCAGCGCCTTATCGGCGTGGCTATTCATGGAGACCTCGCTGGAGATGACATCCAGCACGGTGCTGTCGGTGTTGATGACGAACGTGGTGCGCTTGTTGGGGAACATGCCCACGCTGCGCTTCACGCCGAACTGCTCGGCCACGGTGCGCGACGGGTCCGACAGCAGCGGAAAGTCAAAGGAATGCTTGTCGGAGAAGCGCTTCTGCTTCTCGACCGCATCGGCGCTGATACCGACGCGCTGGGCGCCCATTTGATCGAACTCCGCTTTCAGGTCGCGAAAGTGGCAGCTCTCCTTGGTGCAGCCGTAGGTCATGGCGGCCGGGTAGAAGAACAGCACGACGGGGCCGTTAGCGAGGAGCTCGCTGAGCTTGCGGGTGGCCCCGGTCTCGTCGGGGAGAGCGAAGTCGGCTACTACGTCACCTGTTTTCATGAACGAGGACGCTAATCGGCCTGGGCGGCGATCGGCTCGGCTGAGCCGACTGCGGGCATTTTGCCTAACATGACGCCCGACGTGATCCCGGCGGCGGCGGGGCGAACCGAGGGGGAGAGCTATGCCGCGTGTGCGAGGAAAGCGGATCGCGCTGGGAATGACACTGAGCGTGGGGGTACTGCTGGCCGCATGCTCGTCGGCGTCGCCTTCTGCGTCGAGCAGCTCGACCACGACCCCCTCCACCATCGCCTCGTCCACCGAGATCACGGCCAACCCGGCTCTGCTCACCGGAGGCACCAAGGCAGGTTCGGGTTACCTCGTGTACTGGGACCAGAACGAGGAGGAGGACGTCCTTTCCATGCCCGCGGCAACACAAGCCCAGCTCGTTCCGGCGTGGGACCCCAACGGCCAGATGTGCGTGCTGCCCAATGGCCAATTCGTGGTGGGCTACGACCCGACGTTGCCGGCACAGCACGATTTCGGTGGTGTGAAGCCCTATAAGGAGCCGGCCGACGGCGAGGAACTGGACGAACCCAACGGGGCGTTCTCGGGACAGACGCTGTACGTGCCCGGCCCGTACAAGATGCCCGGCCAAAGCGTCGGCAGCGACTCCCCGCCGTCCTCGAACGGCGTGTTCAACAACAATCAGACGTACACCGGATGCGTGGTGGGTGAACATGACAACGTCTTCGGCAATGACATCGCCACCGCGCAAGGCAACTACCCTCCGCCCACCAGCGGACGTCTTGTCGAGTGGTTCGCACCGAGCTACACGACGTATTGCATCATCTACGGTCCGAATGCCGGCGGAGTCGGCGCCCATCACGATGACGGCACCGGCGGTTTGTCTCAACCCGGCATGATGGCGCTGGCGCCCAACGGAGACGTGCTCGTCCCCAATGTGGGCACCGAGTCCGTGCTTCGCTTCGCCCAATCGTCCATGCCCACCAGCGCGGCGGACTGTCCGGGCGGGCTCTACCCCCGCTCCAAGGTGGAGATGACGACGTTCTTCAAGGGCAGCGGCGCTTCGTTGCCGTTCCCAGCGGGCATTGCCCAAGATCCGGCGTGCGGCTGCTACGCCATCTCCAGCTATTTCGGCAACCCGTCGATCATCTGGGTGAACGACAACGGACAGCCCGAACCGGGTTGGGGATCGGTGCCCGGCACCTTGGCCGAAAACGCCGGAAAGAACCCGAATCAGTACAACCCCTTCGGCATAGCCTTCGCTCCGGACGGGACGCTCTACTTCATCGACATCCATATCGTCTGCAGCGGTTTGCTCACCAACTGCGGACCGGGCGACTACGACGGCCAGCTCATGAGGGTGACGGTCACCAACGACCAGCCGTCGGCCCCGGTGGCCGTGGCCGGTGGCTTCGACTTTCCGACGAGCGTCACAGTTTGCGTTCCGTCCAAGCAGCTGTGCCCATATCCGTCGGGGACGTTGACAGCGCCGTTGTCCGGCTCGTCGGAAAACGGCGCCCCCGACGTCGGACCTCCGACCAACGCTCCAGCCACGGCCGGCTTCGGATAACGGCGCCGTGAATACTGCGTTGTCGATGCCTCGGGGGTCCCGGGGCTGGTTCACACTGCTGGTCGTCATGGCCGCCGTGACGGTGGCCAGTTGTTCGGGCTCTCCCACGAAAGTGGCGTCCACCTCGGTCCCGGCAACTTCGGCGTCGCCATCAACGACGGCATCATCTGCTCTGGTTCCCAGTTCCGGTACCACTCCGGCCCAGAGCATCGGTACACCTGGTCCGTGGGACTGGCCGGGCTACGGGTTCGACGCCCAACACACCTTCAACGGACGCACCACCTTGACGTCGTCCACCGTCAAAACGCTGAAGAAGGCATGGGTTTTCCCCACCGGTGACGCTGTCACGGCGTCGCCCACCGTGGTCGACGGCATCGTGTACGTAGGGTCATGGGACGACACCTTTTACGCCGTGCATCTGGCGACGGGAACGCTGCTGTGGAAGACCCAGGTGACGGCCCAAAACGGGGTGGTGCCATATCCGGGCCAGAAGCGTCGAACGCTCACGTCGGACGGCGGGTTGATCACATCTTCGGCGTGGTTCGAGCCTGGCCAGGCAAACCGCCCCGCGCTTGTGATTTTCGGCGCCGGTTACACGCTCTATGCGCTCAATGCCGCCACGGGGGCCATTTACTGGGACCACGCCTACAGCGGTCGTCCCGGACCGCTCGACCCAGATACCGACGACACCCGCATCTTCTCCTCGCCGGTGGTGGCAAACGGGCTTGTGCTCTTCGGTGTCGACGTCGACGGACAGAGTGATTCCCATGGCTTCGTGGTGGGCGCCAGCTTGAACAGCGGCAATCCGGTGTGGGAGTTCCAGACCGACGTGGCCACTGCGGGTGGACCCGTGTTGAACGACGGGTGCGGCAGCATCTGGTCGTCAGGAACCGTGCTCCCGGCCCTAGGGCTCGTCGTCTACGGCACGGCCGATTGCGACTTCTCGGCGGACGAGCCCTACGCGGTGGCCATCATGGCGTTCCGTATTACGACCGGACAGCTGGCGTGGGTGTACAAGCCGACGCTGCTCGCTCGCGACTGCGATTGGGATTTTGGGGCCACCGCTAACGCCGGGGTCGATGCCCACGGCAATGCCACATTCCTCGGTGAAGGCGGCAAGAACGGGACCTATTACTCGCTCGACCCGGCCACGGGCGCGTTGCGGTGGCAGACCAACGTGGTATTCGGAGGCTTTTCCGGGGGTTACATCGCCACCACGGCGTATGACGGTCAGGGCGTGTACGGGGCGACTGCTATCGGCGACTTCGGCCGTTTCGAAAGCAATGGCATGGGGCTGTGCGACCCGGGCAACCCGAGGGACACGGCTGCGCAGGAACCCCAAGGACATGCCTTCAACGCGGCCACTGGTGCCATCGAATGGCAGGTGGACGCCGTGGGATCGTTTGCCCCGACAACTGTCGCCGGCGCCATGGTGTTCAACGGGTTGGCGCTTGCCAAACAAGTCATCGACGTGCGCGCCACGACGACGGGACATCTCATCGCCCAGCTGGCCATCCCTCAGTCGAACTGGTCGGGGATCGCCACGGTGGGCGACGCCATCGTCTTCGGCTTGGGCAACACGTATACGCCGAAGCCAGCTGGCATCGAGGTCATGACGCCGGGTGGCGCGCCGCCGGTGGTCCCTTCGAGCGGCTGACGGACCCGCTGCCACGGGCTCGCCGTGCCGCCTTCGTATGATTGAGGCGTGAGCGCTCGGTGACCGTCCGTGCCCGGTGACAAGCGGGCCCGCAAGCGCTCGGCTCGAGATGCCAAGGCGGCGGCCAAGAGGCGTCAAGATGTGCGGGGGCGGGTCCTGCAGAGCGTTGGCGTGGTGATCGTGGTGGGAGCGCTCGCCGCCGGTGTCGTCTTTTTGGTGACCCGTCATCGGGCCGGGCCTCCGGTTCCGGCCACCATCAACCGGGCCCAGCTGCGCGTCGATCAGCTCTCGGCCGCGGCCGGATGTCCCGACAGGGCCTATGCCGAGCCGAAGAAGCGGACCTGGAGCACGGCCCCGCGCCTCTCGATCAATCCGGCGAAGTCCTATACCGCCACCGTCGTCACCGACAACGGCAACTTCACCATTGCCCTGGATTCGAGCACGGCGCCGAAATCGGTCAACAACTTCGTCTTTCTGGCTGATCACGGATTCTTCAACTGCTTGATCTTCATACGGGCCGTGCCCTCGGTCTACGCCGTGCGGCCTGGTGTGGTGCACCACCCGGATGCCTTCGCCGAGTTCGGGGTGAAGCCGGGGTCGAGTACGGGGGGACCTCAGTACACGTACGGTGAGTCACAGTCGGTACCGCCCGGTGCGCAAGCGGCACCGGGGACGGTGGTGATGCTTGACCTGAGCAACAACAGCGGGGCCACGCCGTCTTATGGCGGGCTGTTCTCAATCCTGCTCGGCTCGGCCACGGGGATCCAGCCGCTGCCGGCCGGCGCGGAGCCTTTCGGGTATGTGAGCTCGGGCCTCGATGAGTTGCAGGAGATCAGCAGCGAGGGCAACCCCACACCGGGAATGGACGGCTCGCCGCCCCGGGTCGTTCACCGCATCTTTCGCATCACGATCACCCCCTAGTAAGAGCGCCAGCCCGGTAGAAGGGAATTCGCTGAGCTAGAATTTTCACTGTGCTGGCATCCTTAGTGCGATCACTCAAGTTGAGGCTCCTAGGAGCGGCCACGGTTGCCGGCTTTGCCGTCCTCCTCCTGCTGGTCACCATCGCTCACGTCAACACTGGCCATCACGCCACTCACGCCACTCACGCCACTCACGCCACTCACACGGCTCACGCCAAGGGCTATTCGAAGACGACGCCTCAAAGCGAAGCGGTCGCCATCGACTCTGCCCACTGGATGTCCAACAGCTCTGCTTCACTCGGCAACGGATCGTGGACATTCACTTCGACTGGTTTGCCGCCCACGGATTTCGTGGCGCCGGACTACGCGGTGCCGAGTAATCCCCAGTCGGTGAGTGCGTCTGGAGCCACCATCCACTCCTCGTCATCGATTTTGCAAGATCAGAACTACAGCTACACGTTGCCCCTGACGCCTGAGTATTCGAAATCCAAGACGACGACCAACTTGGGACCGATCGGTGTGGCGCTCGACGGGGCAGTCTTCTTCAACCCCTACGAAGCCAACGACACGACGGTGGCGACAGAGGACAACTTCATTGCCACTTCGGGCGACGTGAGTGCATCGTTCCTCGACAACTGCGATGGGCACCCCGGGCCGCACGGCCAGTACCACTATCACGGGCTCCCGGCCTGCCTGGCCGACTACGCAAGCGGTCAAAGTGTCGCCGCGGTTGCGTCGGTCACCTCGACGGGCGGATCGACGACGCCGGGAGTGTCGACAGCAACGGCCGCGGCGAAAGAGCCGGTCCTGTTGGGTTTCGCCTTCGACGGGTACGGCATCTACGACAACATCGCCATGAGTGGCGCCACCATTCATGTGTCGAAGCTCGATGCCTGCAATGGAATCTTCTCGGCCGTTCCTGGCTACCCCCAAGGCGTCTATCACTACGTCCTTGAGAACGTGAAGAGCAAGCGCGCTGACATCGGGTGCTACCACGGCGTGGTTTCCTCCGCCTACACGGCGGCACTCCAGGCCATGTTCGGTGAAGCAAGCGAATCATCGAGCGTCGACACCGCCACGTCGGTCAACGGATCAAGTGCCGTTCGCCAAACCGCCTCCAGCCTGGCTGCTAACCCGGACCAGGAGACATTCCTTCGTGCGGTCATGAAGGAGAGCGAGCACTTCTGCGATTGAGATCGCCGGCGTCAGGAGTGCTCGGCGGGGAGCACCCGCGCCTCGCCTCGATTCGACGCTGATCGGGACGACAATTCCCGGAGTTCCAATTGGCCGATTCGAACCACGGCCTAAGGTCAGGGGATGGAACCGGCCCCAGAGATCGTTCCCTTGATCGAGCACATGCTCCGGGCGGCGTTATCCAGGGACGCTGACTCGTTCGTCGACTGTCTTTCTCGGAGTCCCGAGACACTGATCATCGGCCAAGACCCAAATGAATGGTGGGTCGGATTCGAGAACATCAGGGCGATTTTGCGAGTGCAGCTCCAGGAGTGGCCCGACCTCCAGCCCGACATCGAAGAGATCAGGGCATGGAAGGAAGGAACTGTCGGCTGGGTGGAAGCCAAGACGGTCCGTCACATGGAGGGCCAACCGGATACTCCAACGCGGCTGACCGCCGTTTTGCATCAGGAGGGTGCCTATTGGCGCATAGTGCAATGGCACTTTTCGGTGCCCATCGCCAACGAAGAGTACGTCGGAGTCGAGTTGACCACGGCGGTCGAAGGAATCCTTACCGGAGTCCAAGACGAACAGCCGCCCATCGCCGCCACGGCAGGCGATGGTTCGGTGGTCATCATGTTCACCGATATCGAGGGATCCACCGCACTTATGGAATCTCTGGGTGAGGATCGCTGGCTGGATTTGCTGCAATGGCACAACGACGTCATCAGGCAACAGACGGCGGTGTTTGGTGGGAGCCTTGTCAAAGGACAGGGCGACGGTTTCATGTTGGCGTTTCCCGCATGTGGTTCGGCGGCGGCCTGCGCGGTGGCGCTGCAGCGTGGACTGAGCGGCGGCTGGGCGGGGATCGCGGTACCGACCCGCGTGGGGATCCACTGTGGAAACGTCAAGGCTGAGGCCGGTGATTTCTTCGGTCGCACAGTCGTAGTGGCAGCTCGGATTTCGGCGGCAGCAGCCGGAGGTGAGATCCTCGCATCCCAGCAGTTGCAGGAGGGCCTTGCTGGAGCGTTCAGGCTCGGAGTCGCGAAAACGCTGTCGCTAAAAGGCATTACAGGACAACAAAGCGTGTTCCCCGTACTTTGGGAGTAGTTGCAACGCAAGGTTGTCGTTCCAGGGACGTCACCAGTCGGCCAGATCCGACAGTGGGGGAGAGGTGCTCGTTATGCTCGCTGAATGACCCCGAAGATGAATGCAGTGATCCATGGGGCCTTTGCTGTATTGCTTGCCATCAGCTTTTTGGCGAGCGGCGGCTCGATAAAACCGCTGCGCGGGTACATGTTGAGCATTCCCTTGCCTGGGTACTCCCTCGTCAAGAGTGACACCCCCGCCGAGGCGATCGCGAGCGGAAAGATAATTGCTGAAGAGCTGATGTCGCCAGATCCAAGCGACTACGCGTTTTCAGAGTGGCATCAGTGTGCCGGGACGAATTGTTCGACGATTGCGACGACGCTCATTCGATGGTCGTCCACCCAAGACTGGGATCGGATCGGCAGAGTAGTCGCTGAGATCATCTGTGGTGATGGCGTTGTGACCCAATCTGGCAAAGCAAGCGACGCGTTAGGCGCCGCCGTCATTGGAAGTTGTAGGGGACCAAACGGCACTAACAGCCTCCTCTTCGCTCAGAAGGGTGAGTTGTCGATTTTAGTAGCGGGCATGGCGTTGTCACCCTCTCAGCTTGCTCCTGTTTTGGCCGCTCAAAAACGCGCACTCCCTCTTGTGGCTTCGGCATCCACAACGCCTTGGGCGGCAATTCTGGGATTGAGCGCGATTGTCATCGTGGCCGGGGTAGCGATCTGGCTTATCACGGTGAGGAGATCAAAATCACGTGCGTAGCAGGTGCTAGCCACTCGCTCGGCGAGGATTCACGCAGGGCCTATCGGCCTAGGCGAGATCCGATATTTCGAGGCTGCAAGCGCAGCTGCAACGACTGCGCTGTCCTAATCGAACAGGGCTTGCCGTTCGTCGGCTTCTTTGGCCATGGCCTCGACCACCTCGTCGGTGAGAACCCGTTCGCCGTTGCGATCCAGCCCCGCCGGGGTGATCCAGATCCAGTTTCCCGGGGTTCCGGTGAGCTCGAAGCCCCGGTAGCTGATGAGGGAGTGATGGTGCGAACAGACCCGAGCAAGGTTTTCGAGAGATCCCTTGCCACCTTGGGCAAAGGGAATGATGTGGTGGGCTTCGAGTCCATGAGCGACGTCACAGCCCTCCACCACACACTTGCGGTCACGTGATTGCAGGGCACTGAGCAGATGAGCGGAGATGGCCCGACCGGCATGGGCCACGGTGGTGACGTCCACCCCGTCTTCGACCAGGATCTTGACGTAGGCAGTGGGAAGGACCCTCTCCACCGCCGCTAAGGGCACCGGCCCAATGCCGGCGATCTCACAGATCTCCTCGCCTTTGAGCGCTCGTCGCTTTAAAGCGGCCGCCGGCACGTGGAAGACGACTTCCGAGGTGGTCCCCGACTTCGGATCACCTTCCCCGGTGACCAGTTCCACCAGGGCATCGAGCCGGTACGCATCGGTGGGCTGGTGACGCCCGGCCTTCCGAGCAGCATCGAAGAGGGCATTGGAGCGGGTCTCTAAAGCCGCGATGAACCTGGCTCCGTCTTCAACAGTGGTCCGGCCCTGGACGCAAAAGGCTCCTTCGGTGTCGGTCCACCAGCGCAGATAGCGGTTCTGACGAATCCGTTCATAACGAGCCAGAGCTTCGGCCTCAGAGTCGTGTTGGGCCAGGATCCTCTTGCACTGGTCCTTGAGGCCCTTGACGGTGCTGTGAGCCGCCGTTTCGATCAGAGCCCCTTCCACTGAAGGGTGCTGAGAAGCCACGGCGGTGATCTGGTGGACCTGCTGAGAAGACAGCCGTCCCGCCCGCAGAGCGTCGACGGTGAGGGGCAAAAAAGCGAGCGCCTCGGCGGTCTCCAGGGTCCCCGCGGCCTGGCCGAGATCCGTCCCCGACTTCTCAGCCAGCCAACTGGCCGGCGAGCGGTGCCCGGTGTCCTTCCACACCGACGACTCGGCCATGCGAGCCGCAAAGAGGGTCTTGACGGCCGCCGCCTTGCGCTCGATGGAAGCGGCGATGGTCACCACCAATGCGGCATCAGAACTGGCGGTACAAGCCGGGTCGGCATCGGTCAGGAACCGGTCCAGAAAGGCTTCCGACTTGGTGAGATCACCAGACATGTCCACATTGTTCTATGCGGGTGTAATAGCGATGAGCGATGAGCGATCAGCGATCAGCGATCAGCGATCGGGCGAGGCCGCGACGTGGCGGGGCAGCCTCAAATGCTTCGTGTCTTTCCACGGTCCGAGTCATGAGGATCCGACTAGAGGGTCGCACGCGGCTCGTCATTGGGAGGTTCTTGACCGCTACAGTCTGCGCAACGAAGGGGAGGAGAGATGAGAATGCGTGTTCGTCTCTTGCAGGTGGTCGTGGCGGTTGCACTGACGCTGGGCCTCACGACGATCGTGTCCACGTCAGCGTGGGCCTATACGGCGTACGGGAGCGTTACTTGTACGCAGTCCGCTGGTTTCGTCAAGTTCTCGCCGGCACTGAGCTCAACCGGCACTGCTTCGAATGAGCACATTTCTCTGAAGGCAAAGGTTGGTCTTGGTTCGTGCGCGACGTCGCCAGGTTCGAATGCTACGCACGTCTTCAAAATGACGCTCATTGCCCACTGGACTGTGACGGCAACCGATGCCAACCGATGCGGCCAGGCCACCCCGACCACAGGATCGATAGTGATCTCAGCTTTCAGGGTCGTGTACGACGGGGTTCCGCATAACCCCTCTCCGACTTTGTTCTCCAATACAGGTGAGAACTGGGTCACAGGAGCGTCATCTACGTTGACGCTCCCCGCTAGCGGGGACAGCGGCTCATTCGCAGGCACGCCGAACACCATCGGGTTGACCTTGGCCACCAATCCTTGCTCGGGGACGGTCCCGCGCTCGAACATCACAGGCTTCACCGGTGGATCACTGACGCTTGGCTGATTGTCCACCCATGCTCTGGTCACGTGGAAAGGGTCGATCGCTCGGTAGCTGAGGAGTGCCTGACCCGTCGGCTACAAAGCCTGGCCTGCTCGAACCGTATAGAGGGTCTGGATGGCCGCCCCCATGCGCTCGATCTCAGCACAGATGATCACCACCGCAGCGGCGTCGTCAAGGGAAGTATTCGCTGGATCGGCCGTAGCTAAAAACTGACGCAGTTCGGCGACCGCGTGGCGTATGTCATTGGACATGACTGGATTGTTCTATGGAGGTGTAACGGCGAAGCGCTACGGCAAGTACAGAGCAGCCTGCCCTAGTGCGGTGATGAGGTTCACGGTGTCTTGATTGATCACCTGGCGTTCGGCCGAATCGACCATCGTGTAGGACAGATAACCACTGTCCGACGGTCCGGGATTCTGCGCCAGCCCCGCCAACGCACCTTGCGCCGTGGCCAGCGCCGCCGTCAGCTGATGGAACACGGCCGGATTGGCACTCTGGAGGGCCGGGCCCAAGAGCGTGACTCCTTCAGCCACACTTGCGAAGGTTCCCTTGACGTCAACGAGCTCCAGGTTGGAGTAACGCTCCTCGGCGCCGGTGAGCTCGTTGGTGGTCGTCTCTGAAAGCTCGGCGTCGGCAAAATCAACGATCTGGGCGGGCTGATACGTCACCGTCGCCATCATGCTTTGGAGCTGCACGACGTTGCTCACCAGTTGCGTGGCGTAACTCGATTGCCCCGCCAACGAATCTCCGACCCACATGGCTTCTTCGAGCTCGTGAAAGCCCTGGAACTGCGAAGGGTTGCCAAAGTTCTGGATCTGGCCGTCGATGTCCTGGTAGAGCGACGCGAACGTTTCGGCCTCAGGCTCGATGGTCTCGAAGTCCACGCGCGCCGGCACATAGAGGCTCTCAGCCTCGGGCAGGTTCCCTGCCTCTACGGCGGCGGCAAAGGCACGCGTGGAGGCGACGACAGGAATCATCTGCTGTGACACCCAGGTCGTGAAGCTCGTCACCGCCGTAACAAGGGCCGGGTTCTTCTTCCACGACGGCGAGGTCGACGCTCCCGACACCATGAGATTGGAGAGGGTCTGCGTGGCTCCGGGACAGTAGATCTGATACGTCCCGTCGCTCAGGCTGGCCGAGAACCCTCCCGGAGTGGCGTTGGTCAAGTTCGGTTTCTCGGCGATGAGGTAGCCGTCGGGCTGGCGCAGCTCGACCTCGGTGACCATGGTGGCGTTCTTGTCGGTGACGGTGAACGTCACGGTGCCAGGAGAGACGGTGGCCGGATCGGGCGTGCATTTCGTCGGCGTGACGATGACGTCGACCGATGTCGCCTGATGGGATGGCGGCGTTGCCGAGCTACCCCCGCAGGCCGTCAGTCCGCCGCCCAGACCAAGCGCGAGGACGACAAGAAACACGTCGGCGCGGCGGCGCATCCGAGTGACGTTAATGGCGCGCACCCCTATTCATTGAGCATTGGAAGTCGCACGCGCGACGTGCACCCCATCCTTGCCCAGGCCCATCCCAAAGATTAGGCTTACCTAACTTACGGCTAGGAGGCAGCCGCTCCTGCACGCTCGGGAACGTGACCGGAACAGGGTACAAAATGGACCGCTGGGCTGCGAAAACACCGGAATCCCGAGGTGCTCCCGGGCAGGTTCGTGCCTTTGTGGTGGTAGCCGCTTTCGCCTTGCTCGGGGGTCTGCTGAGCGCTTGTAGCTCGTCAGGTCCAGGGTCGGAGCAGGTCCTCACGTTGTACAACGGGCAGCACCTACAGACCACCGACGGCCTCGTGACTGCCTTTGAGAAGAAGTATGGCGTCCAGGTCAACGTGCACAGCGACGACGAAGACGTGTTGGCCAATCAGCTCATCCAGGAA
The DNA here is from genome assembly GCA_963714125.1 of uncultured Acidimicrobiaceae bacterium. GTDB lineage: Bacteria > Actinomycetota > Acidimicrobiia > Acidimicrobiales > UBA8190 > CAWCAW01. The sequence goes on from OY970234.1 coordinate 989,409, forward strand.
GGCTCGCGCTCGCCGGCCGATGTGTTCTTCACCGAGAACTCCCCGGCACTCATGTCACTGCAGGAGCGGGGACTGCTGGCCAAGGTGTCGTCGTCAACTCTGGCCCACGTGCCTTCGAAATACGACTCCCCCAACGGCGACTGGGTGGGGGTCACGGCCCGTGTCAACGTCCTCGTCTACAACACAAACCTGCTCCAACCTGACCAGGTCCCGACATCGATCATGGACCTGGCCTTGCCGCAGTGGAAGAACAAGATTGCCATCGCCCCTTCGGAGACGGATTTTCAGCCCGTCGTGACATCGGTCCTTCGCACCTACGGCAAGGCCAAGACGCTGCAGTGGCTCGAAGGGCTGCGGCAAAACGCCGGCGCGTTGGAGTTCCCCGACAACGAGACGCTCGTCGACATGGTGTCGCGGCGCAGCAACTCGATCGATCTCTGCGCGCTCAACCATTACTACTGGTACCGAGAACGTGATCAGGTCGGTGCGGCCAACATGCACTCGGTCATTTCCTTTTTGGCACCGCGGGACCCGGGCTACGTGCTCGACGTGTCCGGCGCCGGGATCCTCAAATCAAGTCCGCACAAGGCGCTGGCCGAGGAGTTCCTGGCCTTCATCGTGAGCCATCAGGGTCAGGAGATCATCGCCCACTCCAACAGCTACGAATACCCGCTTGGTTCCGGCGTCCTTACGGCCCAGCCCCTGAAGCCCTTCGACGAGCTGCAGCCGGCTCCGTTGACCATCGCCGATCTGGGTGACGGCAGTCAGGCCATCGCCCTCGAGCAGCAGGCGGGATTGATCTGAGCGTCCTGGTGAAGCAGCGCAGGATTCATCATCGGCTGCTCACGACGGCGAGCGTGGTGATCGCCGCCCTCCTTCTCGTTCCTCTTGCCTATTTGATCGTGCAAGCGGGGCAAGACGGGTGGACCAAGCTTCGCCCTGTCCTGTTCCGACAGCTCACGGCTTCGTTGCTGTGGAACACCGTCCGCCTGACGGTGCTCGTCACCGTGGTCTGCGTCATCCTGGGCGTGGCCACGGCGTGGGTGGTCGAGAGAACAGACCTTCCGGGCCGGCGCGTCTTCGCCGTGCTGGCCGTCTTGCCGATTGCCGTGCCGCGCTTCGTGCTGGGATCGGAGTGGTCGTCGGCCTTCCCACAGGTGAACGGTCTATGGGGTGCCACCCTCGTGATGTCACTGGCCTTGTATCCGCTGGTCTACCTGCCGGTGGCGGCCGGTCTCCGCAGTGCCGATCCGGCTATGGAGGAGACGGCGGTCAGTTTGGGACTATCTCCCATAGCCGTGTTTTTTCGGGTCACCCTTCGACAGGTGCGACCGGCGCTGTTGGGCGGGAGCCTGCTCGTGGCTCTGGCCATATTGGCGGAGTACGGCGCCTTTGAGGCGCTGCGCTTCCAGACCTTTACCACCGAGATCTTCGCCCAGTTCACCGACGGGTTCGACACCCCCGCCGCGTGCGCCTTGTCGTTGGTGCTCGTGCTCATCGGGCTCGTCTTCATCTGCGGAGAAGCGGCCGCGGCGGGACGGGGCCGCCTGTCAAGAGCTGGATCGCACGTGGCGCGTGCGGCGCGTCGTCATCACCTGGGGCGCTCCGCCATTCCGGCCTTCCTCGGGCTGACGGCCGTGTCACTGCTCGCACTGGGGGTGCCGATCGGCACGATTATCTACTGGATGATCGTCAACCAGACTTCGACGCTGCCTGCGGCGTCGTCACTAGGGTCGGCGGCGTGGCAGTCCGTCGTCTACAGCGCTCCCGCGGCCGCACTTGCCACCGTGCTGGCTGTGCCGGTGGCGTGGTCTGCTGTTCGCAACCGCTCCCGCACCACTGTCCTCATCGAGCGAGGGGCCTTTTTTGTCCAAGGTCTCCCCGGCCTCGTCATCGGCCTCGGCCTCGTTTTCTTGGCCATCCGGTACGTCTTCGCCATCTACGAGCAGTGGGAGCTCCTCGTCATCGCCTACACGATCATCTTCTTCCCCCTCAGCCTGGTGGCGGTGCGGGCCTCGATCGTCTCCGCGCCTGTCGGGCTGGAGGAGGTGGGGACTTCTCTCGGTCGCAGCCGACTTGTGGTGGCGGCCCGGGTGACCATCCCCCTTTTGGCTCCCGGTCTCGCTGCAGCCTTTTGCTTGGTGTTTCTCTCCGCCATCACCGAACTGACGGCCACCTTGCTCTTAATCCCCACCGGGGCGCACACTCTGGCCACGCAGTTCTGGGCACTGCAGAACGACGCCTCGGATAGCGCGGCGGCACCGTATGCCGCCGTCATGATGGCCATGGCCGCGGTGCCTGGCTTCATCATCGCTCGATGGTTCAATCGGCTGCCGGCCCAGGCCACGACGAGAGCGCCGGTGCAGGCCGCGACGGCGGCGGCCACGGCCACGGCTGCGAGAGCACCAGAGGCGATTAGCGCGTGACCAGCGTCACCGTGACGGGACTGACCAAGACCTTCGGCGACCATGTAGTCCTCGACGGGTTGAACCTCACCGTGCCGAGCGGGTCGCTGACCGTTGTCCTCGGACCGTCAGGGAGTGGCAAGACCACGCTGTTGCGAATTCTCGCCGGTTTCGAGCGCGCCGACGCCGGCACCATCACCATTGGTGACGAGGTCGTGGACGGCGGTGATGGACGGCGTTTCGTGGCGCCCAAGCGGCGACGTATCGGGTATGTCACCCAAGAGGGTGCTTTGTTCCCGCACCTCACGGTGGCGAAGAATGTCGGTTTCGGTCTGGGCCGTGGACCCCAGCGCACCCAACGCGTGGCCGAGCTGCTCGACATGGTGGGCATGGCGGACCTCGGCCATCGGTTCCCGCACCAGCTCTCCGGTGGTCAGCAGCAGCGGGTGGCGTTGGCTCGTACGCTCGCCGTCGCGCCCTCCTTGGTCTTACTGGACGAGCCATTCGCATCGTTGGACGCGGGATTGCGTGCCAGCGTGCACGCCGATGTAAAGCGAATCTTGCGCGACGCCGAGACCACGGCACTGCTCGTCGCCCATGATCAGGACGAAGCGTTGTCGTGGGCCGACGTCGTCGCTGTGTTGCGAGATGGGCGGGTTACCGCAGAATCGAGTCCTCGGGACATCTACGTCCGTCCCGGGGACGCCGGAACAGCGTCATTCGTCGGCGTGGCCAACCTGATCGACGGCACGGCCGACGGGGCGTCGGTGGCTACCGCCTTCGGCGTGCTGACGTTGCTTCCCGGGACCACACCCTTTGCCGACCCCACCACCGCCGTCGTCCTGGTGAGACCGGAACAGCTTGACGTGGAGCTCGGCCAACTAGGGCCTGGGCTGCCCGGCCACATCGTCGACGTCCAGTTCTACGGGCACGACATCGTCATAACGGTGGCACCGGATCAACCGTGCGGCACCGACACCGTTATTGCCCGGGCCCCCGGAGGACTCGCCGCTGACATCGGCGCGCCGGTCACCCTTAAGGTGACCGAACCGGTCCACGCCTGGGCGAAAAAAGCTGGTTCCTAGGCCTCTTAGATACCCAATCCCGGGCATTGCCCGTTGATCACGGTGTCCTCTTGAGCCTCGACCTTGGTGGCCGCAGCCAGAGCGGTTGCAGATGGATTGGCACTGGCGACCACCTTGTCGGCGGGCACGATCGTCTTCAATGCGCTCTGGAGAGCCCCATCCGACGTCTGGATCTTGCTCAGGGGCTTGACCTGGAACAGGGCGAATCCCGATGGGTCAGACGATTGCTCAGGAGACATGTCGAGGACCTCAGCGATCCGCTGGCACGCCGCACTCGCCGATTCTCCCGAGGAGCCGCACGCCGAAGCCATGACACCACCCATTGCGAGCATGCCGACAGTGGCGAGCGATGGAATCAACCGGACTCGCTTGTTATCACGCTGTGTGTGCACTTCACCTCCTGATGTGGGGTCTCCATAATTGGCCCCACATTTCCGACTTGGCTGGGGATTAGCTGAGTACTTGTCCTGGCCGGAGGGGCCGGGCATCATGTGGGCATCGGAATTTGATTGTCATCTACTTGACCAAATCCTTAGTTTTCCAGCGTAAGTCCTAAATATTGACGTATCCGCAGCGTGAGCCTTGTGGTACTTATGGTGGTGGAACAGCGAAGGCGGCTTCGGTCACCGTGGCCTGTGGCGTCCATAGGGTCGGTTCGGCATATGAAAAACCATCGGGTATCTCTGGCTCTGCTCCTACTGGGAGCGGCGCTGCTCGTAGTTGTCGCGGCCACGGCACAGTCGGCTGGGGCGCAACCGGCATCGGCCACCATGTCGATCATCCCCACTCAAGAGTGGACCGACACCGGCATCGTGCTCGACGCCGGTGAGGCCCTCAGCGTCACCGCCAGCGGAACGATCAACTTCGTCGATCACGATCGCTATCCGTCGACGCCGGCCGGCACCACCAAGTGCCTGAGTGGTCATGCGGCCGGTCCCTTCCCGGAGCCCAACCTGATGTGTTACTCGCTAATGGGCAAGATCGGCGCCGACGGTTCACCATTCGAGGTCGGCATCAGCTACGGCACGATGTCTCTGCCGGCGAGTGGGGAGCTCTACCTCGGCCCCAACGACAACGAGTATCGCGACAATGACGGGCACTGGGTTGCCGTCATCAATGCCGGAGCGGACGTGACGACGACCACGGTGGCGCCGACTACAACGACCACCGAAGCGCACCACACCACGTCCACGACGACGACCACCACCACCAGCACGACAACAACGACGACGATCGCCCCAGTGACAACGTCAACCGACCCGCCGGTCACGGGTTCATCGGGAGGCGGGTCGACCCCGAGCGTTGTGACGAAGCCTTCGGGATTTCTGGCCTTTACGGGTCTGGGCCCGTTCGCGCAGATCATCGCCCTCGTGGGGTTCCTGCTCCTGCTGGCCGGCGCCATCTTGTACTTCTTCGATGACGAGCTACGTTGGGCCGCGTACCACCTGCTCGGAGCAAGACAACCCGACTGAGGTCAGCGGCTGAGGCCATCGGGCCGACACCCTCCGGCTGAGGCCATCCGGCCGACACCAGCCGGCCGGTGTGGAAACTCGCCTACGAAGTTGAAGCAGCCGCCGAGTCGCTTGTGGGCACGACACCGGTATCGGCGCCAACAGCACCGCCGCCAACGGCACCGCCGCCAGCAGGACCAGAAGCCGAAGCCGAGTACTCCGACGTCCACGCAATGAGCACGTCGCGCCGCTTGGCCTTCGTCAGGATGTGCAGCCGGGCCGGCCGCTGGCGCCGACCGAGATGACGCACCCGGCCGAGCTCGCCGATGTGGCTCGGGCTCGTCACCACATGTTCCTCGACTGTGGTCATGGCGCTGATCAGCCGGGAGCGTCGAGAATGATCACGGCGTTGTGGCCACCCATGCCCAGCGATGACTTGATCACCGGTCCCTCGACACTGGCCGTGAGGCCGTCGAGCAGCTTGGGATGGCCCTTGCTCACCTTGGGCGGAGCCGGGATGACGCCGGTTTGAAAGCCGTACAGGGTGGACAGGATCTCCACCGACGCTGAGGCCCCTTGGCAGTGACCTACCAGTGGCTTCAAGGAGTACAGACCGTCCGCTTCGGTGAGCAGTTCGTCAAAGATGGCGGCTTCGACATTGTCGCACTGGGCCGTGCCGGTCCCGTGGGCGTTCAAGTAGGCGATGTCTTTGGCGTGAAGTCCGGCATCGGCCAGCGCACCCTCAAAGGCCTGCTTGACGATGATGCCGTCGGGGGCGATGGAGATGGGGTGGAAGGCGTCGAAGGACATAGCCCCGCCCAGCACCGAGCCGTAGGACACGTCGTGACGTCCGGATACCACCATGCCGATGGAGGCTTCTCCCGGGTTGAACCCGAGGCTGCCCTCTTGGAAGGGCCGGCATACATCCCACGCCGGACCGTTCACATGTAGGGGCCCGAGGCTCCCGAACGAGTAACACATCTCGGCGGCCGACAGCGAGACGTCGGTGGCGACGACCAACACGTCATCACACACTCCCGTGTTGATCCACATGCGCGCCGTGAGCAGTGCGGCGACACCGGAGGCACACATGGCGGTCACCGCCATGGTGGGGCCGTGGAAGTCGAACTCCCGCATGGTCTCCATCATCACGGTGGACGGCATCAGCTCAAGCCAGTCGCGCCGGAAGGACGAAGTAGCCGGACTCATGGCCCCGCGGCGGTAGTGGTAGTCACGCCAGTGTCCGACGTCGCCGAGCACCACGGCGTGGACCAGGCCCACCACTCCGCCCGGACGCCAACCACGGTCCAGGGCGTTGTGAATAGCTTCCCGCGCTGCGTGGCGCATGGCCCGGGTCATACGGCTGGGTCCGTCTTCAGGGGGAGCCAGGTCTTCGACCATGGCCACCCAGCCCAAGTCGTCCGCGTAGGCAGGGGAGAAGCCGGGGTGGAGACGCACGGCGTAGTCCCCGCTGTAGAGACCTTCTCGGAGGAGCTTCTCTCCCCAGCCGTAGCCGGTCACGGCGCCGATCCCGGCAATGGACACCGGCGGCCCGTGAGGATCGGGGCGGGTTCTCTCTAGAGTCGTTGCCTGCATCTTTCCCATCTCCCCGGCCCGAGGCTCGGTGGAACCCAGGTGGTTGCACACGCAGGTGTCACACGAACCACTTCAACAACAACGAGCAAACAGTAGAACCGCAGTGTGCGGCCGTAAAGAGTCGAGGGTCCTATTTCCCGAAATGCCATTTTCACAACGAGAGATAAAACTTCGACCACCTTGCGTAGTGTTGGGGCTGGTGTGGCGATGAAACGGAAAGATCCACTACCGCCGAAAGCAGAAAAACACGGCCCCCCACGTGGGCACCAGCACCGCCCCTACCGGGATCGATGCCCGACACCGGGCCTAAAGAAGCGAGCCACGCCACCCGATCTATTTACTTAAAACGCCCTCCGCAATAGAGCAAATCACAAGCATGTGATTTCGTTTTTTCGACCACAGGCCGTGAGAACCCCAAATCACCCGTTCGCGCTGGGTGACGAAGGTCAAGATCCAGCCTGAGGGGGCCGATAGACGTCACATGTCCGGTCCAGGTGTGGGGCTTCGCCATCTCAGGCATGCGAGCGCCCCTGAACGCGAGCTCACGCTCGATGCCGATGGCATCGCCGAGCGCCTCGGGCTCCTGTCGGGGCTCGCCGGTGTGGCCACCTGGGAGCTCGAGATCCCCGGAGCGGGCCTCCGCTGGCATGCCTCGGTGGAGCGAATTCTGCGCAACCCCCCGGCCGGCGGTCAGTACCTGATCCCGCCCGGGCCCAAGGGCCGCTCGGTGTCCTTGGAGGAAATCGGCGACGCCCTGCTGGCCCCCATCGTGGAGACCGTGCAAGCCGGTGTGGTGTGGGACAACTACGAGCTCATCCAAGAGCTCGAAGAGCCCGGCGGCGTGGTGCACCGGATCCTGGTCCGGGCCGCCTCGCTTCCGGCCCCTGACAGTGCCCGCTTCTTCGGCATCGTGGCCGATGTCAGCGACCCCGGCACGGTGCCGTGGGTGACCACCGACGTGGGCGAGCGCCTCGAGTTGCTCATCGAGCACTCTCCTGACGGGATCATCGTCCACCAAGAGGGCATCGTTTGTTACGCCAACCCGGCTGCGTTGCGCTTTGCCGGTCTGAACTCGCTGACCGAAGTCTTGGGCAAGCCCATGACGTTGTTCATCCACCCCAACGACATCGCTCCGGTGGTGGCCCGGCTCTCCCAGCTGCACGAGCCCGGCGACGCCGTCAAGGGCGCCGAGGTCGTGATCATTCGGCCCGACGGTGTGCAGTTCACGGTCGAAGTCGTTTCCGTGCGCACCACGTGGGGAGGCAAGCCCGCCTTTCAGGTCATCTTGCGAGACGTGTCGGAACGCAAGCGCGCCGAAGAGGCCGCCCAAGCCCGCGTGGCCGTCGAGCGTCGCTACGCCGCAGCCGTGGGCGCCCTCGAAGAGGGTGTCGTGGTCGTCAACCGCGAGGGCAACGTGGCGGCCGCCAACGACTCAGCAGTACGCATTCTCGGGAACCGGCTCCACGGCGGAAATGGCGACGGGATCTTCACCGGAGGGGGTGTCGCCCTGAGCGACAACGGGGCCGCGCTGGCGCCGGACAACCTCCCCGTCGCCGCCGCCCTGGCCAGTGGCGTGTCCACCACCAACATGGTGTTGGGCGTGCACGACGAGCGCGGCAAGGCGCAGTGGCTGTCGGTGAGCTCACGTCTGATCATCGGCGTGGAAGACACCGACGAAACGGCCTCGGTGGTGTGTTCGGTATCCGACATCACCGAGCGCAAGCAGCTCGTGGACCGTCTGGCTTGGGAGGCCCGCAACGACCCGTTGACGGGTCTGGCCAACCGCAGTGGGTTCCTGGCCGCGGTGGAAGACCTCATGCAGGGCGATCCGTCGCGGATCCAGGGGATGGCGCTGTTCTTCTTCGACCTCGACCGCTTCAAGCTGGTCAACGACTCACTCGGGCACGCCGTCGGCGACGAGGTCCTGCTGGCCGTGGCCGACCGCCTCAGAACGGCCATGCCCACGGCCGTCAGCCTGAGCCGCCTCCACGGTGACGAGTTCGCTGCCCTCGAACCCGGTGTGGGCGACACCGACGCCGCCCTCAGCCGCGCCGAAGAACTCCGAACGTTGCTGTCGCGCCCGGTGCGGCTGTCGACGGGACGCAAGCTCACGGTCACACCAAGTATCGGCCTCGTCAGACTGGCCGACGTCGGTCTCGATGCCGCCGAGGTCCTCCAAGACGCGGACATGGCCATGCTTCAAGCCAAGACCAAGGGCCGGGGCCGCGTGGCCATCTTCGACGCCGGTCTGCGCGAAGAGGTGGGCAGCCGCCTCGAGCTCGAGCACGACCTTCGGGTGGCGGTCGACAACGGGGAGCTTCGCCTCGAGTACCAGCCACTGGCCTCGTTGGCCAACGGGCGCATCCTCGGCTTTGAGGCTTTGGTTCGTTGGGAGCACCCGCGGCGCGGCTTGCTGCTGCCCGGACGCTTCGTGGGTCTGGCCGAGGAGTCCGAGCTCATTGTGGCGTTGGGTGGATGGGTCCTCGAGGCCGGCTGCGCCCAGATGGCGCGGTGGCGCACCTTGTATCCCGAGGCCAAGAACTCGTTCCTGGCGCTCAACGTTTCTCCCCGCCAGCTCGACGGTCCCGACCTGCTGCCCGCGCTGCGTTCGGCACTAGAGAAGAGCGGGTTGCCGGCCGGCGCTCTCATGCTCGAGATCACCGAGTCGGGCTTGGTCTCTGATGACGTGCGCATGCACGGCATCCTCAACGAGCTGCGCGACTTCGGCGTGCGCCTGGCCATCGACGACTTCGGCACGGGCTACTCCTCGCTCAGCTACCTGAAGCGGTTGCCGGTGAGCTACCTCAAGATCGACCGTGCCTTCGTGAGTGGCTTGGGTTCCAACCCCGAGGACGAGCGCATTGTGGCGGCGGTCACCGACCTCGGTCACGGGCTCGGGCTTCGGGTCATCGCCGAAGGTGTCGAGAACCGCCAAGAGCGTCACGTGGCTCGCCAACTGGGGTGCGACCTCTACCAGGGGTACCTGCTGGCCGAGCCCCGCCGCCCCCGAGACATCCCCGCCTTCTGGCGCCCCCGCCGGACCGATACCCAGGCCTCCCTCGATCCGCAGGACGTCGCCGCCCGGGAAGGCCAAGACCCTGAGGCCCCCGAGCTCGAGGGGACCTCAGCTCCCTAGCCACCCTGGGTGGCCAGGCGACAGCTGATGGCGCCATGAATTCCAGTTCCCGGCCCACAACCCCTTCGATAAGCTCGCGCCTAGTGCGCATTCTGCGTCGTAGGGCGGTCACCGACCCTGCCGAGCGCGGGCCCGGGCTCGAGCGGGTGCTGCGCCGCGACCTCGGACGCCACCGCATCCTGGCCGAAATCGCCCTGGTGGTGGCCTGGGTCTCCATCTCGGGCGTGGTGGTATTCGCCTTCACCACCTCCGCCCGACCTCGCTCCGTGGCTGGATTTACTTTGGGGTGGCTGTTCGTGGCTCTCAGCGGGGCCATGGTCATCGTCATCCTGGCCTTCGGCCGTCTGGCCGGGGTGCGCATCCGCGAGGGCCTCGTCGACGCCGCCCAGCTGTTGCGCTCCACCGAGCTCGTCACCGACCCCGAGCTCTCCTTCTTGCCCCTCGACATGCTCCTCGACGAGTTGCTGGCCCGCACCACGCAAGTCATGGGCGGCGACATGGCCGCTCTCCTCCTGGTGACCAGCGACGGACGACACATGACGGTGCGTGCCGCCCACGGGTTCCAGGAGCTCGGCGACGCCGGCACCCAAGTAGAGGTGGGCCAAGGTCTGTTGGGCCGAGTGGCCGCCAACGCTGAAGCCATCATCGTCAACGATGTGGCCGGCTCTCATCTGGCTTCCCCCATGCTGCGCGGTCGAGTGGCGTCGTTGGTGGCGGCTCCTTTGCTTGTGCGCGGTGAGGTCATCGGTGTCGTGCAGGTGGGGGCGCGGGAGATCGACCGGTTCCAGGTGCGCGACCTCCGTCTCATGCAGCTCGTGGCCGACCGCTGCGGGGCCTCCATCGAGCACGGCCGTCTCGACGAAGCCGAGCGTCGCAGCCGCCTCGGGGCGGAGCACGCCCGTCTGCACTTGGCCTTGTTGGCCCGCGCCGGTGATGTGCTCGCTACCGCCCTCGAGTCCTACAACGAGGCGCTGGCCGAGCTGGCCGGCGTGGTGGTGCCCGACTTCGCCGACTGGTTCGCCGTCGATATCACCGAAGACGGCGGCGAGTTGCACCGCGTCGTCCATGCCTCGCGCGGCGGGAGCCGCACCAAAGTCGAGACCAGCCCGGTCGCGCATCGTCATCCGCAAGGCGACCGCCTGGTGCTGCGAGCCATGGCCCAGGGTCGCCCCGAGGTGGTCATGACGACCAAGCGCATGGGGTCACCGCACGGAGGAGAGCCCGCCTTTCCGGGCGATTATGGCGAAGGTGCGCCGGCCTCGGGCGTGGAGTCCATGATCATCGTGCCCATCCGGGTGCGTGGCCTCTCCTTTGGGGCGCTGAGCTTCGTGACCGGATCCGGACGACGCGGTTACCGGCGCTCCGACCTGGAAACGGCCCAGGGACTGGCCGAACGAGTGGGCGTTGCTGTCGAGCGTGTTCTTTCGTGGGGGACAAGCCGGGCCGCCGAGCACACCGCCACCCGCTACGCCGAGCGCTTGCAACGCCTCATGGAAGCCGCCTTGGTCGTCAACGCCCCGTTGGCCGACTCCGAGGTGTTGCGGGTCCTGGCCGATCACGCCCAGCGGGTGCTCGAAGCCCGTCAGGTAGTGGTGAGCGCACTGCCTAGCGGCGGCCCCATCGCGGAGACGGTGTGGCCGCCCGATGCGCTCGGGTCCGAGATCGACGTAGATGTGGTGACGTTGGCCAGCCGGCTGGTGGCCGAATCCAACCGGCCCCGGCGGTGGCCCGAATCAATCCCGCACCCGGCATCGGCGAAGCGAGCCAAGCAGTCGGCGCCGTGGTTGGCCGTGCCGCTCACCGACAATGAGGGCCACTGCCAGCGGGCCATCGTTGTCCTCGGTCACGATCGTGATCTCTTCACCAACGAGGACGAGTCGGTGCTCACTCTGCTGGCCGAAATGGCTTCGGTGGCGCTGAAGAACGCCCACCTCTATCAGGCCGTCGAAGGCAACGAGCATCGCCTGCGCACCGTGGTGGACTCCTCCCCGCTGGCCATCGCCGAGCTCGACTTGGCCGGCGAGGCGCGGTGGTGGAACCGGGCCGCCGAAGCGCTGTTCGGTTGGGAGACCGACACGCCGGACCGCAAGGTCATTCCCGCTCGTCAAGATGGGTGGCCTGTTCTCGCCGACCTGTGGGAGCGCACCCGCGCCGGGAGCCCCACCCTCGGCACCGAGGTGAATGCCGATGGCCGCGTGGGCGAGTTGCTCGAGCTGTCGGTATCGACGGCCCCGCTCACCGATCACCGCGGCAACGTGGCCGGGATCCTGATGGTGGCCGAGGACGTCACCGAACGGCGCCGGCTCATGGAGCAGTTCAACCAGGCCGAACGGCTCGGCGCCATGGCCCGCATGGCCGGTGGTGTGGCGCACGACTTCAACAACCTGCTCACCGTTATCCTGGGATGCAGTGAGGTGCTGTTACGGCGCATGCAGGACGAGGACCCGGCCCGCGAGGACATCGCCGCCATTCAACGTGCCGGCCAACGTGCCGCCGCCCTAACCAGTCAGTTGCTGGCCATCGGGCACCGCCGGCCCCTCCAACCGGTGGTGCTCGACATCGATGCCGTGGTGACCGCCATGGAACCGATGTTGGTCCGCGTACTCGGTGAGGACGTGGCGCTGGAGCTGATCCCGAGCCAGAGCGTGGCCCACATTCTGGCCGACCCCGCCGAGCTGGAACGCGCCCTGTTGAACCTGGCCATCAACGCCCGCGACGCCATGCCGTCGGGCGGTCGCTTCACCTTCCATACCCGAGTCGTCGGCGAGGACCATGAGGCCGGACGGCCCTTGGTGGCGTTGGCGGTAACCGACACCGGCACGGGGATGGACGCCGACACCGTCGAACACTGCTTCGAGCCGTTCTTCACCACCAAGGGACTGGCTCAGGGCACCGGCCTGGGGCTGGCCACCGTGCACGCCGCGGTCAATCAGGCCGGCGGCGATGTGTCGGTGGAGAGCACCCTGGGGCAGGGGACCACCTTTACGTTGTGGTTCCCCGCTGAACAAGGCGATGTGGTGGCGTTGACGCCGCTGATGTCAGGCCCCACCTCTGGCGACGAGGTCATCCTGCTCGTCGAGGACGAAGAGGAGCTGGGCCGCCTGGCCGTGCGCGAGCTCGAGGACCGCGGCTACACGGTCATCGCGGCGTCGAGTGGTCCCGAGGCCCTGTCGACGGCCATGGCCCGCCACGATCAGGTGGACCTTCTCGTCACCGACGTCGTCATGCCTGGCATGAGCGGGATTGAGCTGGCCGCGCTGCTCACCGAGCTCTATCCCGGGTTGCCGGTGCTCTATGTATCGGGGCACCTCGACGCCGGGGCGGTGGGCCGTCATCCGTTGCCCGACGCCGCCGATCTGTTGGCCAAGCCCTTTACCCCGAACCAGCTGGCCCTACGGGTGCGCGACGCGTTGGATCGGGCATCCCGGGCGACGACGGCTCCGGTGTCCGCCCGAGCACGTCGGCGGGCCTAAAACGTCAACAGGTATTTCAGGAAATCGGTTCGAAGCGATAGCCCACGCCGCGCACGGTGCGTATCCACGCATGCTCGTCGTCGATATCGATCTTGCGCCGTACTCGGCGGATGTGCTCGGTGACGGTGCCGGCGTCTTGCCACGCCGAGGACGATCCCCACACCTGGGCGAGCAGCTGCTCCCGGGTGAAGACCTGTCGGGGAGACGACGCCAAAAAGACCAGGAGATCGAATTCCTTGGCCGTTGTCTCCACGAGTTCGTCGGACAGCCAAACCTCACGGGCAGTGGTGTCGATGCGGAGCTTGCCGAAGTCGATGGGGCCACCCTTGGGCTCGGCGGCGCGCTGCCCGCTGCGGCGCAGTACCGACGCGATGCGCGCCGCCAGCTCGGCCGTCGAGAATGGTTTGACGACGTAGTCGTCGGCCCCCAACCGCAACCCGAGCACGCGGTCGGACTCGCGATCGCGACCCGTCAAAAGGATGACGGGGACCTCACTCTGACGGCGGATGGAGGTAAGCACGTCAAAGCCATTTTCGGCACTCAACATGATGTCGAGGACCACCAAGTCGGGGGCACGGGTGTTGAGCAAGTTGAGGACTTCTTCACCCGAGGCGGCCTCAGCGGCCTGGTAACCCTCCGCGTCGAGGAGGCGGACGAGCATCTGCCGCACGTCGACGTCGTCGTCGACCACGAGCAGACGACTCCGCTGTCGCGGCGGGTAATCGACCTCCGTTGTCATGGCCCTGGCTCCTGCCGGTATCCCCGCCTGCACAACCACCCAGAGTAGCGGAGTTGACCAACATTTGAGATGACTTTCCCCCGGTAACCGCACTTGGGGCCCAAAACTTGCGGTGGGAGATTCCCATACTTCGTGGGCTCCAGCTCTATCCCTAGGCAGAGTTGGCGGGCTGTTGAGATTCTGTAGGCCAGGTGGTGGCCTGGGCCGTTCACACTGAGCCCGTGACCGCTGCTGGAGCCTTGGGTGTCGGGCCATCGGGCGCGGCTGATTATCTTCCGAAGCCGACCGTCCTGGTGGTCGGAACTGATGACTGGGCTATCGAACAATCTGCTGTTGTGCTGGAGGCCGGTGGCTGCGAGGTTCTGCGCTGTCATGAGCCCGGCGAACCGGCCTTTCCGTGCAACGCCCTCATCGAGGGGCGCACCTGCCCGTTGGACGTGGGCTTCGACCTGGTGGCCGACGTGCGGGCGCTGCCGCTGTCCAACTTGGCCCAGGCGGAGTTCGGAGTGATCTGCGCCCTGCACCACGGCAAGCCGCTGGTGGTGGCGGGCGTGGCGCCCGATCTGCCCTTGGGGCCGTGGGCGGCACTGAAGGTGGGTCAGGGGGGTGACCTCGTCGACGCCTGTGAACGGGTGGCGGCGGGGGAGACCGATGACGACGAAGCCGTGCCACCGGCCCGGCTGTTGAGGAGGGCAACCGATGTCTCGTGAACACGGTCCGAGAGCAGTAGCGGAACTTGAACCTTGGCTCGAGGAAGTGTGGCAGCACAAAGGCACCGACCTCTTAATCACCGCTGGCGCCCCGCCTCTGATTCGTGTCGACGGGTTGATTCGTCCGGTACCGGGTTACGAACCCCTTTCGATCGAGGGAGTTGAGTCGATAATTCTGGGCGTGCTTGGCGAGGACCTCGTCGGTAGGTTCGAGACTGAGCGTGAAGTCGACTTCGCCTTTTCCTGGCAGGACAAAGCACGCCTGCGCTGCAACGCTTTTCACCAGCGCGAGGCCTGCGCCATGGCCGTGCGAATGATCCCCTACCAGATCCCCAGTTTCGAGGACTTAGGCATTCCGCCCGCCGTGGAGCGTCTCGTGAACCTGCCCATGGGGCTTGTGGTGGTGACGGGGCCGACGGGGTCGGGGAAATCGACGACTCTCGCCGCCATGCTCGACTACATCAACCGACACCGTCAGTGCCACATCGTGACCATCGAGGATCCGATCGAGTACGTCCACGGTCACAAGTCCTCGGCTGTCAGTCAGCGCGAGGTGGGCATCGACAGCCATTCATTCGAGAAGGCGTTGCGCTCGGTCCTGCGAGAAGACCCCGACGTCCTCCTCGTGGGCGAGATGCGCGACCAGGAGTCCATCGCCACGACCCTCACCATCGCCGAGACAGGCCACCTGGTATTCGCCACGTTGCACACCAACGACAGCGCCCAGGCCCTGGATCGCATCGTCGACATCTTTCCATCCGATCGGCGCGACCAGGTTCAGGTGCAGTTGGCGTCCACGCTCGAAGGTGTGGTCTACCAACGTTTGGTACCTCGCACCGGGGGAGGTCTAGTGGCGGCTTACGAGGTACTCATGGCCAACCCAGCCGTACGCAACCTGATCCGCGAAGGCAAGACCCGTCAGCTGCGTAACGTGATTACGACAAGCCAGCAAGAGGGCATGCAGACCATCGAGATGTCTCTCAATGCCCTCATCCATGCCGGTCTCATTGATCAAGACGGGGCGCTGAAGGTGAGCATGTACCCGAAGGAGATCGAGAGGCCTTCCCAGTTGTCGATGGTGCCGCCGCACCTGGGCGAACAGCCTCGCGTGGCATCGATCTGAGTGAGTTGTTGATGAAGGTTGAGCCGGGAGACTCGTTTGTCGGTTCAGAGGCGGTTGTGATGGCGACAAGGTGGCGAAAAACGGCTGGGCCCCACCGAGCAAACGGCTGCTCGCGGCTTTGTTTAGGTCGCCACCATTCGAGCGGGGAAGAAGGCTTCACTCTCATTGAGCTCGTCATCGTCACGGTGATTCTTCCGATCGTCATCGCCGGCGTTACGGCCGCTCTGATCACAGTTTTGAGTGATCAACAAAGCGTTGCTGTACGCGTCAGCGCGTCTGCGGCGGACGAAATCACCTCGGCTTATTACGTGCGTGACGTGCAAAGCGCGGCCTACCTTGCCACTGTTGGTTCCTCTACTTCTGGCGCTCCAATAGGAGATCCACCGGGCGCGACCGTGGCCGCATGTGATGGCACGGGAACCAAATTCATCGTGGGAATGGAGTGGAATCCGGGCGGCACGGGTCGCACGGTTGTGTCCTATTGGGACGTCAACTCGAAAATCTCTGGTATAGCGACGTACAACATTGTCCGGTACACGTGCTCCGGAGGGGCTGCTACTCCCACTTCGACGGTGGTTGTTGCTACGGATGTTTCCCAGTCTGATCCCCCCACGATCACGGTCACTTGTGGATCCGCAAGTGGACCGACGAACTGCACGAGCTCGTATGCCGGTACGTGGTTAACAACCACGAACATCTCGGGAGTGACGATTCTCGTTACGCAGGCCGACATCACATCGAGTGGCCAGCCGTATGACCTTGTTGGGTATCAATACAACCTTGTCGGAGTGCCGTCTGCTTGGTCCAATGGCAGTACCAGCGCTGGCAGCCCAGTGCCGTCCCTGTTACTTGGGGGCACGAGCGCCACTTCAAATTGCGGGGGAAACCAAATTCTCTGTATGGAAACGAACACTGCCCTCGGCGTTGCAGGCGCCATCACCTTCAATGAGCCAGCCGTCAATGAGGTGGACCTACAGACCGGCGCGACGGTGACTGAAGCGCCATCGACCGGCCCATTCGACGTCTACAACTGCGCTACGCAGCCGGTGGGCAACATCTGCAGCAACCTTGTCGAAGGAACCGGGTGGTCTGCACCGACTACGGCGACATCGGTGGGGTCACAGGTCACACAGCTGAGTTTTCCACCGCCCTCTTATCCCTCTGGTGGTACGTGTACAGGTTCGCTGAGCACTGCCAGTTCAGCCGTGACGTGTAACGCCGGAACGTATAGCAATGGATTGAACTTTGGCGCCAACAACGTCACGCTCAATCTGCAGGCGGGGAACTATGACTTCGGGAGCACGGTCGGCGGCGTCGGTACCACATACTCGAATGACATAATCAATTTTGCGCCTGGCGAATACACGTTCAACGCCGGACTTTATGCTCAAGGTTCGGGTGACACGCTGGAGTGTTTGACTTGCACGAGCACCGCTGGATTGTTTTTGTACGTCACCGGCGGCCCTGTTGACTTATCGGCTACGGCTAACACCTTCAACCTACTGGCCGGTCCAGCGAGTGAGCAGTACTACGGCAACGTGCTCTTATACCAGATTGAGGCCCCCGCCGGCTGCTCCTCCGCTGCTTCGGACACCTCACCGATGACGATTCAGGCGAGTTCCGCTCCTACTCTCTCCGAGAGTTTTGGGGGCCTCGTCGTTGCCGCATGCGCGCCAATCACTATCACGGAAGCAACGAAAGGGATCTCATTCACAGCCGGACTTATTGGCGCCAACCTGACCGTGACAGGGTCTGGGGTCGCTGTGAGCGTCGGATGACATGACTCAACTTCGTAGTGATTCTCACGGTTCTGCCCGGTTGCGTCGACATGCGCACTCGTCGCGGCACACGGCTTCGAACGAGACGGGTGACACGCTTCTGGAGATCTTGATAGCGGTCGTGATCATCGGTATCGCCAGCGTTGCATTAATAGGCACACTCGTCACTTCAATTACAAGCTCTGCCGAGCACCGAAGCCTCACCACCCTGGACACATTGTTGAGAAGTTTCGCCGAAGCTGCTCAATATCAGATTCAAGAACAATCGACTCCGAATCCACTTTTTGCTGCTTGCGTTTCCAACTACACCATTGTGAGCGCGCCGAACCCCGCCAATGCGTCAGGCGAGTATGTAGGTACCGGCTCGGCCGCGATCCCTCAGGTTGCAGGTACGCCTGTCACCATTTTCGCCACTGATTTACCGGAGGGGAGTCCTCTAACAGTGAGGGTCGGAGGAACCGGGACGCTGACCACGGGAACCGCCGCGGCGGTCACGAGTCCCAATCCGGCTGACGTACCCGCAACTACCGGCAACGTGACGATTACGTTTATGGAGCCAGAGATTGCTTCCGCAAGCTCAGGGACATCCGAACCGATCTATGTGTTTGACGGAGGATCGACCCCCGTCCAGGCGGCAACCAGCCTGGATGTTTCAGATTGGGTGGGAGCTCCGAGTCCAATCAGTGACACGGTGGCTGGGCAAACAGTGCAGGTTCCCGTGTCAGGCTTTGCCCCCAACGCCAATCTTCAACTCACAATCGACGGCCAAAATTTCGCTCCAACAAGTGGGGGGACGACCGATAGCACCGGAAGTTCGCTCGTATCGTTTGTCGTTCCTCCTGCCGCCAAAGTCCCGCCACTTCCGGGTGGATACCAAATCAGCGTGAGCGACGGAACAAACCTACAGAACTCGGCGGCCAGGCTCTATGTGGGTTATCCGGCCCCCCAAACGACTTCGGACAGCACGTCGTTGAGTAAGTATTCGTTGGCGATTTCGTCGATCCAGTATTGGGACCCTGGAAAGACGGGTGGTGCGGGATTCGATTCCACGTGTACGAACTCGGGAATACAATTGGTGACAATTGTCGCTACCGCTGTCAACGGTGTGTCTGACAGCCTCAATTTCGTTGTCGTCAATCCATCGTTTACCTCGCCGACAAACGTCGTCACGAACTCGACCCCGACGACCCTGGGAAAAAGCGTGACGTTTACGGCCACGGTTACGGCACCAAGCGGTGGTTCCACACCAACTGGAGCTGTTACGTGGTCCGTCAGTGGTACCGGAGGTGCAACCGTATGCTCCGCGTCTACGACGACTCTCAATGCAGCTGGGCAGGCGACGTGTAGCATCACGCCGTCAAAAGTCGGCACCTACGTCGTATCCGATACTTATAACGGGAGTACCAGTTACAACTCGGTGATGTCGGGCGCCGATACGGTCACCGTCGGTATGTATGCGCCCACCAATATGGTCTCGAACTCGACTCCGACGACTCTCGGTAGCAGCGTGGTGTTTACAGCTACGGTCGCTGGGCCAATGGGTGGAGTTACTCCCACTGGGACAGTCGTCTGGACTGTTGCTGGCGGTATCGCGACCACCTGCGGTACGTCGACGACTACTCTCAATGCCGCCGGGCAAGCCACGTGCACGATCACTGTCTCCAAGGTCGGCTCGTATGTCGTTTCCGACGCCTACAGCGGTGATGGCAACTATTCGGCCCTCACGTCGGCCACCGACACTGTAAATGTCGTCAAGGTCGCTCCCACCAATATGGTCTCGAACTCGACTCCGACGACGCTCGGTAGCAGCGTGGTGTTTACAGCTACGGTCGCTGGGCCAATGGGTGGAGTTACTCCCACTGGGACAGTCGTCTGGACTGTTGCTGGCGGTATCGCGACCACCTGCGGTACGTCGACGACTACTCTCAATGCCGCCGGGCAAGCCACGTGCACGATCACTGTCTCCAAGGTCGGCTCGTATGTCGTTTCCGACGCCTACAGCGGTGATGGCAACTATTCGGCCCTCACGTCGGCCCCCGACACTGTAAATGTCGTCAAGGTCGCTCCCACGGTCAGCTATCCGACGCCTACGGCATCACCAACCCTTGCATTCAAAGCCACCTTCTCGGGTCCTGCCGGGGCAGTGGCCCCAACGGGGACGGTGACCTGGACAATCACCGTCACCTCGGGCGTGACTCCGACATGTGCCGCCTCGACGCTGAGTGCAGCCAACGAAGTGGCAACGTGCACGATCACAGGAGCGAGCGCGTCGGTCACGTACGCCGTGACGTACAGCTACGGCGGGGACACGAACTATACGACCGCAACCGGCGGCCCCCAGATGCAAAAAGGATGAGGCGATGAATCGGGTTGCCAAGACGTCCGTTGACGAGGCCGGTGCCACTCTGATCCTTGCCCTCATCTTTATTGTCATTTGTTCTCTGCTGTTACTTAGTCTCGTTACGTTTACTGGGAATGACCTGCTCAATACGGGGAACCTTCGCAACGAACGTACGCTTGAGTTTTCAGCCGCGAGCGCAACAAATGCGTCGATTGAGGCGACGAGGTACACCGATAACGCCTACACCTCAACCACCAATCAGGATTGCATGCCAAATGGGGTTACGAGCATGACGATCCTTCCCAGCATGGCCGCAGCCGTTCCCGATGATGTCGTTACGGTTGTCTGCGGCAACGGCACAACGTCGTCCTTGTCGAGTCAATATCGGACGGTGAACCTCTACGCATGCCAGGGCGCGGTAACCGCCGCCAGCTGCTCGACGTCCGGGTCTTCGAAGCCAATATTGACTGCGCAGGTTCAATATGATGACTACTCGAGTTCTGGCTACGACAATTTCGAGTGCAGCTCGACAACGATTGCGACCTGTGGGACAGGGATGACTATCGAAAGTTGGGTTGTGTCGAACGCGAACAGTTAACACGTCATCTCCGGAGCAATACGACTGATTCCGGGAGCTTGTCTCTGAACGAAGCGACGTTGTAAGTGCGGGAACGATCGTCCCCAGGCGGCCCGACCTGTTGGGTGTGGTCCCACCGAACTCACCGGAATTCGGACCATCGCCAAGACCCTGATGACCGTACGGAAGATCGTTCCGTCTCCTCAACCCGGGGCCCGAACGCCCTCCAGCTTCGAATGCAGATAGGCACCTCGCAGCCCCCCGTGTTATGGCGAAAAGGGCTCGGGCCGCCACCTTCGCCCGACGCTGGCCCGACCGGCCCATTCGAGTCCTCGGCATCCGCGGCGGGCCGACGGGCGACTTAGTGCAAGGCCGCGGATCATGATGGACTAAGTGAAAATCACGGGATACCCCGCGCCCGAACATCGACTGTTGCACGTTTTCTGGACACGTCATTTCCGAATCTCCGGGCCTTGGGCCCGAATCTCGCCGGACGGCTCTCCCGGTACGAACGCTTTTCCTGTACAACAGGGTCGCTAGCGCATGATCTCCATGCGCAAGCCCTGACTGTCCCACTCGGGATCATCCGGAAGCCTCGTCACGGCTCTCGAGATAATCCTCCGGGCCGTCCATAGACAGGCTGCCGCGTCCTGGAGGTGTGACGCCGTCACCTTTGGCAGATGGGCGTCAAGGATACGTTCAATACCCGGGAAGCGGGCCTCGAGCAGTGTTCTCCGCTCGGCTAATCCAGCCTCGGTTCTCTTGGGATACCGAAGCGAACGGTCCTCGCCGAGCTGGTAGAAACTCAACTCCGGATGGACCTCGAAGACGGTACGTTGCCAATAAGGCGCAATATTGGCGTCGACCTCAGCGATTCGGGTCCGCAAGCTCCAAGCCACGACGCTCAGATGGCCGCCGTTTGCTTTGGCCGCCTCCTTGTAACTGTTTTGTGCGAGAGCTGGGCGAGCAGGAGCGGACACTATTGCGGCAGATCTTGGAGCGCCAAGAACACGTCGGGCATCGCGTTCGCAATGCCGACCTAGTGGAATGGGCTCATCCGGAAGTCCAACAGGGGCAAAGAGGGCAATCACCTGGTATGCCGGCTTATAGTCCAGCATCTCGAGGAAAGATGGGAAGACTTGCGGTTCTTCGGGGGCCATCGTGATCCCCTGAAGTTTGGCGGTGGCCGCCAACCACCCCCGAGGACAAGGCACGACCCCCGCCAAGGTTCGATACGGAAGGCGTGCCCCTCGTTGTGAGCGGTTCATTGACATCCGCCCCAACCTACTTGTGTGGCGATCGAAACCGGCGAACGTCAACAGATTGAAGGTCCGGGTCCCGGCTGACAGGCGACCGGCTCCATCCAACGAAAAGCGGGCAATCGCCCTAGACGACACGAACACCTTCTCTGAAGACGCCCAATTGCCGAGAAGCATTGCGGCAGCATGTTGCCCACAACAGCAACTTTGTTTCGCTATCTCCTTCTGTCAACGCAGGCCCAACTGATAACCCTGCTGGCGCAGGTCGAAGACTAACCCCGCCGGCCAGTGATCTGGCCAAGACGCCGTCGCCGTTGGCACTCTCCCGTGGTCGCAGCGCTTCAGTCGGTAGAAATTCCTTTATGGAAACGATTTCGACGTGGAGGCCGAGCCTGTCGATCATGGCTGCGGCGATCGCTGCATCGCCGAATGCTCGCCCAACCCTTAGGCATTATTCGAGGGAGTTGATGACGACGGCCCGTCCATAGCGGCCGACGAGACCAGCTGAAAATTGCAGCTTTGCCTAGGTCCCGAAGAGGATGTAGCCGACCCCTTCCGACTTGGCCAGGTGCGACTCGGTTCTGAGGAGCCGATCTGTTATTTCAGGCCGTAACCGAAAATGAGGGAAACGTTCCACTCAAAGGGTTCTGTGTGCGGGGTATTGCGAGTTGTGAATACCCCGGTTGCCCTTACAGATCAGGAGTGGTTGGCGCATCTAACGACGTCACGAGCTGGAAGCGTCGTGCAACAGACATGGCAGTGTTGTTGAACGAAAAAACGGAGCAGCTCGAGTCGAATGACCCGAGCTGCTCCGCCTGATACCCATCAATCTGCTTACGAAACCACCACGCCTGCAGGCGTTGCGGATGCCGTGTCGCAAATTGTTGGTGTGCTGTCAAACTCGGTGGCTGCAGAATCCGTAGCGCCGTAAGTTGCCGGACCACCGACGTAAACATTTCCGTTAGCGTCAAACAGGATCGTGTAGTACTGCGTCCCGGGCGCCGTCTTGAGCCACGGGCCTGACGTCGCAGATCCAGATCCCTGTTGTGTGTCCAGGTAGCCGAAACCAGAAGGCGCAGTAACTGTCGTGACGTTGTAGTTGGCCTGCGTCCAAGTTGCCGGAACCGGTGGATAACTGCCGATCAGAGCCTTGTAGGCCTCAAGAGCAGTCTCCGTCGATTTCGCATCCGCTTGGCACGACGCCGTAGCCGCATTGCCGCCACTGGTACCAACGGCGAACACGACGATTGCGGCCAAAATGGCCAGGATGATGATCACGATGAGGAGCTCGATGAGGGTGAACCCTCCCTCGTTCCTCTTCTCTTTCATTCTGTCCCACATAGGTGGTTTATCCCTTCTTGTTTGTAGGCACGGTCGGAGTTCCGCCGACGATGCATGGAGCATTGTTGGTTGTTACGTGTTTGGTCTTTGGGAAGTGGGATACGGGCAGACCTCCTCAACTAACGAACGTCAGTGGTCGTGAGCATGATTGCGTCATGTGATGTGGACCTGTCGATAGATTCCGTACATCGCCGAGATAAGCGCAATGGCCACAAAGCCGACGACGAGCCCGACAAAAAGAATGACGGCAGGTTCGAACAAAGCAGTGAACTGCTTCAGCTTGTACTCGAGCTCTCGGTCAAAGTAGTTCGCCGCTGTGTCAAGCTGGTCGTCCATCGTTCCAGTGCTCTCACCAACAATGAACATGTGTTTGGCGGCACTCGGGAATAAGTTGGAAGCGGCCAGCGGTGCGGCCAAACCTTCGCCGCGCATCATCGCGGCCCTGGCGTTCACCATGCCGTTGCGGTAGATGGTATTTCCAGTCGCATTACTCGTCACTTCAAGCGCATCCGGCAACGGAACGCCTGCCCCGACCATGGTTGCCAGGATGCGGCAAAACCGTTCAAGAATGGCGGTGCGGATGAGTTCTCCGAGCACGGGAATACGGAGATAAAGCGAATCCCGAATTTCTCTTCCACGACGAGTAACGAATGAAAGGACGAGGAGAACCCCAATGATACCGAAGACGCCAAGGATCGCGTACCAATCGTTGGTCACAACATTTGCGGCGCTCATCAGCATGCGAGTTGGCAGCGGAAGCTTCGCGTTCAAGGAAGTGAAGAACGTCTTGAACCTGGGAAGAATAAATCCTGTGATGACGACGATGGCGAGGATGGCCATGGCCAATACGATCCCCGGATACATAAGGGCTGACGAGACTTTCCGCCGCGACTCAATGTCACGGTCTATGTAGTCGGCAAGTTGGTTAAGTACGACGTCAAGATTTCCGGTCAGCTCGGCAGAGGCGAGGATCCCGAGGTAGTACGGGGGGAATGCCTCAGGGTGCTGGGAGCATGCGCCGGAGAAGGTGTCGCCAGAACGCAATGAATCGGCCATCTCCGCTAAGACCCTCTGGAAGACCTTGTCGCCCATCTCGTCGGTCATAACTTCAAGGGCATCGAGGACAGGTATTCCAGCCTTCATAAACACGGACATCTGACGGGAAAAGTGCATCAGTTCCTTGCGGGGCACCTTCTCGGCGGTGAGCTCAAGCTTAAGGAGGTTCTTCTTTTCGACAATTTTGATTGGTGCCAAATTGCGTTCGACAAGAGCTCGACGAACAGTTCCAGGAGTGAGTCCGACCTCAACGCCAGTGACGGTACCCCCGTCTGGAGTCGCTGCCGTGAACTTGAATTTGGCCATTGTGACAGTCCTCTATTTCAGAAGGCGAAGATGGACCGAACGACCTCGGAGACGGTCGTAACGTCATCGCTAACGAGGCGAGTTGCCTCCTGCTTTAGGGTGCGCATGCCTTGCGACACCGCCATTCGTTGGAGCTCTTCCTGGGTGGCCCAACCCACGATGAGGCGCTTGATTTCGGGAGTGATGCGCATCAACTCATACACTCCGATACGTTCCCGGTACCCGGTGTCAGCACAGAAGTTGCAACCTTCGCCGTGCCAAAATGAGGTCTTGGGTTCGCCCCCACTTTCCTCGTAGAAGGCAAGCTCTTCGTCCTTAGGGGTGTACTCCACCTTGCAAGAGGGGCAGATTCGGCGAACGAGGCGCTGACTCACTACGGCCACCACTGAAGAGGCAATTAGGAAGGACTCGATGCCCATATCAAGAAAGCGGTGCAAGGCGGCAGCGGAGTCGGTTGCGTGAAGTGACGAAAGTACGAAGTGGCCAGTTAGTGCGGACTGCACGGCGACGCGGGCAGTATCGACATCTCGAATCTCACCCACAAGGATTACGTCGGGGTCCTGTCGGAGGATGGACCGCAAGCCATTTGCAAACGAGATACCAGCCTGGTCGTTCGTTTGGATCTGGTTGATTGTGGGGAAGACGTATTCGACCGGGTCTTCGATGGTCATGATGTTTCTGTGTGGCTCGTCGATTTCAGTGAGGGCGGCATAAAGGGTTGTCGTCTTGCCGCTGCCTGTGGGTCCGGCACAGAGGACCATTCCGAATGGGGCGTGAATCAACTGTGTAAATGGTTCGTGCGTGTGGCTTGGCATGCCAAGTTGGCTCATGCGGAACAGAGAACGACTTTTGTCGAGCACGCGCATAACGCACGCCTCGCCCCAGATGGTGGCAACCGTGGAAACGCGAATGTCGATGCCACGGCCGTCGATCTCCATGGCAATCTGACCGTCTTGTGGGCGACGACGCTCGACGATATTCATCCCCGCCATGATCTTTAGGCGACTTACGAGGGCGGGCCCGATCGAGGTCGGTAGCTCGACAGCGTCATGCAAGGCACCATCGATTCTGAATCTCACGCGCAAGCGTTCGTCCTGCGGCTCAATATGGATGTCTGACGCCCGGTCGCGGAGCGCCTGCGTGATAACGAGGTTTACGACCTGGACAACGGGAGCGTCGTCGGTAAGCACTTGCTGTGCCGTTGCATCGGCAATACGCCGGATGGTCGGCTCGTGTTGAGCGAACTCTTGAACGTGCTGCTCGATTCGACCGAGAGCGCGATAGGCAGAGTCGATCGCCCGCTGGACATCTGAACTCGGGGCGATGAACAGCCTGATCGGCCGCCCCGTGGCTTTCGTCAGGGTGTCCTTCAGTTCCAAACTTGGGTCTCCGACGGCCACCGAGATGCCGGACTCGTCTACCTCAAGAGGCACAGCTAGGTATGTTCTCGCCACGTTTTCGGGCACTGTGTCGATTGCGGCAGTGGTGGGCGACCATTGCGAGAGGTCTGCAAGCTCGATGCCTAGCTGGTCCGACAGCGCGCTGGCGAGATCGCGATCGTTTATCGCGCCGGCATCAAGGAGCAAGGTGCCGACGCGCTTCCCGGATGATGGTTGCTGGAGAAGCGCCTCCGCGAGTTGAGCGGCAGAAATCCGACGGGCGCTGATGAGCAATTCGCCAAGTTGCGTGCGGTCGCCGTTGGGCGCGGCCGCGTTGACATCGGGCTTCGTCTCGGTCGCCGCCGCCGCTCCACCGTTGGAGTTCGATTCCTTACGAGCTCTCAAACCCACGGTACTGCTACCTCCACTCGCCTAATTCGCATCGGTTCAGACTCGATCCCAGAACATCCGTGAACCGAGCGAGGTCCAAGATGTAGTGGTGAGCCGTCTCCATTGGCACCTGTCGTAGCCATTGCAGGGCGACACTCAATCCCGTCATAAAGCCGGGCCGCCGCGCACGCCCCGCTTCCCGTCACCTGTCGAATCGTGACTGGCTCGCCTCACAGGGCTCCCTATGGAAACTCAACATTTGGCCAACTCGAATAAGCCCTGATCTGGGAGTTTGGGCTCTCCCTCTGGGCGTCTGCGCAAAGCCCGAAATAGAGAGCGCCGAGTTGCAATTCCGTCGTCTCGACCACAGGACGAGCGGGATTGCCTGCCCGGCAGAGTCGTTGGATTGATAAAAAAGATGGCTCTCCCCCAATTGCAGGGAGTGAGGTTGTCGATTCCTTATTGCAGGTTGATATCGGCTATCCCGATGAGACGCGGCCTGGTTTGGCTCATCACGAAGGCATGGACGCCCCGTCAGTGCTCCCGAGTCCTCCTGCGCCTCCAATAGGTACCCGTTGTCGCTGGGGCTTCAGAGGTGTCCGGCGGCGGGGCGGTTGGTTTGGATTGGGGCCCAACGAGTGGTGGAGACGCGACCTCATCCAGTTCTCCCACAAGCGCCCGCGCAAAGTCGTCGGTCGCTGAAATGTGGTGTCGGTATTCAAGGGCGGCATTGATAACGGCGATGTATTTGGCACGAACGATTTGATCGTCGTTTACCTCACCGGACCAGGCGACGACGTCGGTCCAGCGCCACAGTCGCTGGCGAGCTCGCACGTGGGATATGGGAATCGGGAAGCGCCCGTCCCCCCGTGCCCCCATCGCCAATAGACGAACGCTTTCCCGGGTGCGCCCGAGCCTGTCGGCGATCTCGGCGGCGGTCACGACATCATCGGGTTCGACCCGCCTGACGACAAGGCCATCGAGACTTTCAATCGCAGAAATGGCGGATTCGACCGCGTCTCGAAAGCTCACAGCCGGACGATCGAAATTTAGAAACCCAGTACCGCGTACGGCGTCGGCGGTGGCATCAATGCATCCCACCTTCCTCAACGCTGCGAACACGTCGGCGGTATTGCCGGCGATCACCAATGTGAACTGGTGGCGT
Source organism: uncultured Acidimicrobiaceae bacterium (assembly GCA_963714125.1). Taxonomy (GTDB): domain Bacteria; phylum Actinomycetota; class Acidimicrobiia; order Acidimicrobiales; family UBA8190; genus CAWCAW01. The sequence goes on from OY970234.1 coordinate 1,016,719, forward strand.
TCGGCGTCTCCTTGGTTACTCTCCACCGACATCGGCGGCCCTCCGGTGAACCACAGCTCATTGTTGATGTTGACAGATTACAACAAGGGGGGTTGTCGACGACCCGTCATGGACCTTCCCTACAGGTGGTTCCCGATAGGTGTTGTTGACATTTGCCAACACCGAAATGGGGGCCCGTTGGGAAGTGTCAACGGACTATCCGGGATCGCGTCCTCGGAAACCGTGAGACCACAGAACCGCGCAATGGTCGTCATTGGGCCGAGGGTTGAGGCCCACAAGCTTCACCGCTGGCGCCAAGACGCCGTTGTGGAGATTTTGACTTGCTATAGGGAATCTGGTGAGTTGCGTCGTCCACGATTGCGAGCGTGAACCGGCGGAAACCCCAGGCGCAGGTGATTTTGTCGCGCACCAGTCGGTGATGAGGATCAGACGGTGAGCAATCGTGTGACGATTCGGCGTTGGCGCCGGATCGGCTTGTTGCTGGCGGCCATGGCCCTTGGGGCAATGTCGGTGCCTGTTTTGACGACGATTGCCGATGCGGCGACGACCACGCCGACCATGGTTGTCGATTACCAGCCGGCCGCTCCGACACCGGGACAAACGGTGACGTTTACGGCCCACGTGACGGGCACAGGCGGGACCCCGACGGGCACGGTCAACTGGAATATTTACAGTTCGACGGGCAGCCAGACTTGTGCGACGTCGACGTTGGCCGGCGCCGCCGGAACATCCACCACGACGTGTACTTTCGCAACGGCGACCGCCTCCGCCGAGTACTTCGTGAGCGCCACTTACAACGGCGAGACGGGGGTGTACAACTCCACGACCAAGGGCAACTACGTGTCCACGGGTTCTGGTTCGACGTCCGGGTGGACGACGTCGGTTCCCTTCAACGAGTGCCCTACCGTTGGGTACAACACGAGCTGCGGGATCCTGATCGTTCTGAATGCGAGCGGCACGGCCACGATTCTTGCCAACTCGGCCGAGGGTCCCTATGACGATGATGACGACACCCTCGTCGGAATCTTGAATGATACGGGCAACGCCGTCCCGAGCGTTGAACTGTCATCGACGAGCGAAAACATCTTCGGATTCGATGCCGATGGCGCGTGTTCTGACAACACAAGCGACCCAGAGGGTGCAGAGTTCGGACCGACGTGGAAAGTCGGCAACACGTCGGTCCCTTACGCGGCCACCGGTTGCGCATACGGCAGTTATGGCTATGAAGGCCCAAACGTCAGTTTCTCGGGTATAGCCACCAACGACGACTCGGGCACCGTCAACTTCACCGACGGTGGGCTCGCCAACGGCGGCTCCCAATGGTTCACGCTCGAGAACTCGCTGAGCGCGGCAAGCTTCACCGTAGGCCCGGACTTCACCGTGACAAAGTCCGCCACCCCGAACTCGGTGGCGGCAGGATCCTCCACAGATATCGTGTATACGCTCGCCGCCCACAACATCGGCGGAAATGGGGCCTCGGCCACGATCACCGACTCGGCTCCCTCGGGAACCTCCCTTGTCGCCAACTCGGCTACTTGCAACGGGGCTGCCGGCTGCACATTCAGCGTTAACGGGTCGACCGTGACCTGGACGCTCACGAACGTGGGCCAGGGAATAGCGGATTCGTTGCAGTTCTCCGTGTCCGCCAATGCAAGTGATCCGACAGAGACGATCGAGAACACCGCTACCTGGACCGGGTCTGGTTGTGCCACCACAGGCGGGTGCTCGACCAACACAACGGCAACCACGGTCACGAACGGGGCCGCGTTCACAGTGACGAAATCAGCGACCTCGACTGTCGTGGCGGGATCAGCCACGGCCATCGCGTATACCATCTCCGTTGAGAACACCGGCACTTCGACATCGACCAGTGCGGTTACGGTCACGGATGCCGCCCCATCGGGCACCACCTACGTGAGCGGGTCCGCTGCTTGTCCGGCACCGATAGGCAGTTCCACGTGTTCGTTCAGCCTGTCCGGTTCGTTCATAACCTGGACGATTTCCAGCGGCGTCCCATCGACCACGGGAGGCAACACCTACGTATTGGCGTTTTCGGCAACGGCGAACGCTAGCGACCCGGAGGAGACGATCACCAACAACGCGTCGTGGACTGGAGCCGGCTGCTCAAACGGGCTTGGGGGCTGCCTGGCGTCGGCATCGACCGTCGTGACGAACAACTCCGCCTTTCAGGTGACCAAGGCGTCCAGTGTGCCCTCCGTGGCTCCAGGCGGAGAGTTTGGATACACCATCTCCGTCTCGAACACGTCAACCACGGCTGCCTCAACTGCCCCGGTGACGGTCACTGACTCGGCTCCCGTTGGTACGACCTATGTGAGTGGCTCGGCGGAATGTTCGGCGGCTGTGGGCAACTCCACATGTTCGGCCAGTGTGTCCGGATCGACCATCACCTGGACGATCTCGAGCGGAGTTCCGGGAACAAATGCTGGGGGCTCGTATTCCCTGACCTTCTCGGTCACGGCTAACGCCAATGATCCAGCCGAAACCATCACCAACACCGCCACGTGGAGTGGTCCGGGGTGTGGGGATAGCGGTGGATGTCCGGCGTACGCCGAGACGTCGATCAGCTCCAACACCCCTTCGAACGTCGTGACGAACTCGTCGGCACCCAGCTTGGGCTCACAAGTGACGTTCACCGACACCGTGACCGGACCGAGCGGGGACCCGACACCATCAGGAGCGGTCACGTGGACAGTGACCGGACCAACCGGCGCTCTTTCTTGCACTAACTCGGGCTCCGCGGCGCTGGCTGGGTCAGGCAACTCAGCCACGGCAACGTGCACAATCACACCCTCAAGCGCCGGTACGTACTCGGCACAGACGGCGGTGGCGGCCGATTCGTTCTACACGGCCTCGAACTCCAGTGCTGACTCGTTCACTGTTTACGCTGTGTCCGCACCCACAAATGCAGTCACCTATGCGCCAGCGTCGCCAACACTGGGCCAGCAGGTGACGTTCACGGACACGCTGACGGGTCAAACGGGTGAAACCGCTCCCACCGGAACCGTCACGTGGTCGGTCAACACTCCGACGGGGTCAGCGTCTTGCGCCAACTCTGGCTCGACCGCTCTAACGGGTTCAGGAAACGTCGCCACGGCCACCTGCGTGATCGACCTACCCAATGAAGGTAACTACTCGGCGACGGCAACCTATAGCGGAGACTCCAACTACAGCGGTAACTCAAGTCCCCCTGACAGCCTCTCGGTCGCCATGGCCACTCCGACCGTCGTCGTCACAAACTCGGCCAATCCGACCCTGGGTTCGAACGTCACGCTTACCGTCACGGTCACGGGGCCTGACGGCTCGACCACGCCGACCGGAACGGTCACCTGGACAGTCAACGGGCCCTCGGGAAGCATCTCGTGTCCCTCCGGGTCCATAAGTCCGGGCGGTACTGGCAGCTCGGCCACGGCAACCTGCATGATCAGTGCGTCCGCAGCGGGGACGTACACAGCCAGTGCCGCCTACAGCGGGGATGGGAATTTCAACGCAGCCAGTAGCTCCACCGACACGTTCTCACCCGCCGGCGGTGCCACTCAGCTCGCGGTGACATCCGAACCGCCTTCGAGTTCTCAGGCTGGTTCCTCGTTCTCCTTGCAGGTCTCCGAAGAAGACTCCGCCGGCAACGTGGTGACGACCGATTCGTCCACCCAAGTCGGCCTTGCCCTGCTGGCCAACCCCGATAGTTCCAATCTGACCTGCACCAATTCGGGAGGGGCAACGGCAACCCTGTCAAACGGGGTGGCCACATTCACCTGTTGGATGAACGTGGCAGGCACGGGATACACCCTGCAGGCCACCAGTGGCAGCTTGACGTCGGCGACCACGAATCCGTTCAACATCACAGCTGGGACCGCGACCCAACTCGTTTTCACCGGGGAGCCTCCTTCCAGCACCACGGCCGGCACCGCTTTCTCGGTCACCGTGCAGGTGGAGGACGCCTATGGCAACCCTGTGTCGGACAGCGGGGTTTCGGTCAGCCTCACCACGTCACCGTCCACCACCATTAGTGGCACTACGACAGCCGCAACTGGCTCGTCCGGTTCGGTGACCTTTGGCGGGATATCCATCGGGGCCGCGAATACGTACAACCTGCTCGCCAACGGTGGGGGTCTTGGTCAAGGAACAAGCTCGCAGGTCACGATCACCGTGGCCGGTGCCAGCCAGCTCATTCTCAACCCTCAACCCGGAGCCTCAACGGCTGGTTCGGCAGTCACCGGCACTCCCACGGTGGAGGTGTTGGACTCCTCCGGCAATGGGGTCAGTGGCGTCACTGTGACGGTCGCCATCGCCAGCGGACCTACGGGCGGGGCGCTTACATCGGGTTCAACGACGAGTGTCCAGACCAACAGCAGCGGTCTGGCGGTGTTCTCGAATCTGGTGCTCGACACCGCCGGCACCTACACATTGACGTTCGCATCATCGGGACTCGCCTCGGTGACGAGCAACTCTTTTGCGGTCAGCGCGGCGGCACCAAGCACCGTCACGATCTCCACGCAGCCAACAGCTTCCACGGCGGGATCGCCGGTGAACGGTCCTCCGGCGGTGACGGTCAAGGATGTCTACGGCAACGTGGTCAGCGGGGCAACAGTCACCGTGGCCATCAACAGCAGCCCATCGGGAGCGACCTTCGACCCCTCAGCGACGACGACGGTTACCACTGGCAGCAACGGGGTGGCGACGTTCTCCAACGTGATTCTCGACACCGTCGGCTCATACACGTTGAAGTTCACGACAGGTTTGATCACCTCGGTGGCCACCAGTAGCTTCGCCGTGGCCGCGGCACCTGCCAGCCAGTTCGTGATCACCTCAACTCCGGTCACGGGCCCAACCTCGACCAAGGCCACTCTTGCCATCACGGTGACCCTCGAGGACGCCTTCGGCAACGCCATCAATGCCACGGCGACCACGACCGTGAACCTCAGCACGACCTCGTCGGGTGGGTACTTCGCCACCACGTCGGGCGGCTCACACTCGACGACGGCCACCATCGCCAGGAATGCGTCGAGCGTCACCTTCTACTACGGGGACACCACGGCCGGAAGCCCGACGATCCAGGTCTCTATTAACAGTGGTGCCTACCAGAATGGCACCCAAGCCGAGACAATCTTCGGAACCTTCACTGTTTCAGCCCCCAGCACTGCGACAGCAGGCACCTCCTTCTCGGTCACTCTCACAGCGGTGTCGTCTACCGGCGCCACGGCGACCGGGTACAGCGGGACCGAAGCGATCACGTTCTCCGGACCGGCCTCCAGCCCCGGCGGGACGGCCCCGACATATCCGGCCAACGTCGTCTTCACCAACGGCGTGGGAACCGCCACCATCACTCTGTACGACGCCCAGGCAGCAACCTTGACGGCCACGCAAGGGACCGCCGCCGGGTCGGCCAGCATCGCGGTAGCAGCCACGACAGCCAGCAAGCTGGCGTTCACAACGCAGCCTGTCGGTGGCGTCACCGAAGGAACGGCCTTCGCAACCCAGCCCCAGGTAAGTGTCGAGGACACCTATGGCAACACGGTGACAGGGTCGTCGGTGTCGATCTCCCTCGCCGTTGACGTCTACACCGCCGGCAACGGCGGCACTACCCAGGGGACACTGAGCTGCCCGACGAGCACCACCACCGTGGCGGCCGTCTCGGGAGTGGCCACCTTCGCAGGATGTGAGATCACCGGCAACGCTGCTGATGGCTCCTACACGTTCCAAGCCTCGAGCAGCGGCCTGACCATCACACCGGCCTCTTCGGCGGTCACCATCGTGCCCGGCACGGCCACGCAGCTGCTGTTCAGCACCGAGCCCGGTGGCAGCGTGACCGAAGGCACCGCATTCACTCAGCCCAAGGTCACCATCGAGGATGCCAACAACAACGTGGTCACCACCTCGACCTCGGCGGTGACACTGCAGATCGACGTCTACACGGCTGGCAACGGCGGGACCACCCAGGGGACGCTGAGCTGCACCACCAACCCGGTGACGCCCACTTTGGGAGTGGCCACCTTTACGGCATGCAAGATCAGCGGCACCGCCGCCGACGGCACATACACCTTTGAGGCCACCACCACGACGCCCAGTCTGACTTCGGCGGCGTCCTCAAGCGTCTCTATCGTGTCAGGCACGGCCACCAAGTTGGTCTTCACGATCCAGCCCGGTGGCAGCGTCACCGAGGGCACAGCTTTCACGCAGCCTCAGGTGAGCGTGGAGGACGCCAACAGCAACGTCGTGACGGGATCGTCGGCGTCGATCACCCTGGCCATCGATGTCTACACGGCCGGCAACGGCGGTACGACCAAGGGCACGCTCAGTTGCACCACCAACCCGGTGGCGGCCAGCTCGGGAGTGGCCACCTTCGCCGGGTGTGAGATCACCGGTACCGCCGCCGATGGCACCTATACATTCCAAGCCTCGGGCACGGGCCTGACCATCACACCGGCATCGTCGACCGTCACCATCGTGGCCAGCACGGCCACCAAGTTGGCCTTCACCATCCAGCCCGGTGGCAGCGTGGCTGAAGGCACGGCCTTCACGCAGCCTCAGGTGAGTGTGGAGGACGCTAACGGCAACGTCGTGACGGGATCCTCGGCCTCGATCTCCCTTGCCGTCGACGTCTACACCGCCGGCAACGGCGGCACGACCCAGGGAACACTGAGTTGCCCGACGAGCACCACCACCGTCACGGCCGTCTCGGGAGTGGCCACCTTCGCAGGCTGTGAGATCACCGGCACTGCCGCCGATGGCACCTACACATTCCAAGCCTCGAGTAGCGGGCTCACCATCACACCGGCATCATCGACCGTCACCATCGTGGCCGGCACGGCCACGCAGCTGCTGTTCAGCACCGAGCCCGGTGGCAGCGTGGCTGAAGGCACAGCCTTCACCCAGCCCCAGGTCACCATCGAGGACGCCAACAACAACGTCGTCACCACCTCGAGCCCGGCCGTGACACTGCACGTCGACGTCTACACGGCCGGCAACGGCGGGACCACCCAGGGCACGCTCACCTGCACTACCAACCCGGTGACGCCGACCTTGGGGGTGGCCACCTTCGCCGGCTGTGCCATTAGCGGCACGGCGGCGGCCGGGAGCTACACCTTCGACGCCACCACCACCACGCCGGCTCTCACGTCGGCGGCATCATCGAGTGTCTCTATCGTGGCCGGCACGGCCACCAAGGTCGTCTTCACGGTCCAGCCCGGTGGCAGCGTGACTGAGGGCGTGGCCTTCACCCAGCCTCAGGTGAGCGTCGAGGACACCAACAGCAACGTGGTGACGGGATCCTCGGCTTCGATCTCCCTCGCCATTGACGTCTATACAGCCGGCAACGGCGGGACGACCCAGGGCACACTGGGCTGCACCACCAACCCGGTGACAGCCACCTCGGGAGTGGCCACATTCGCGGGATGTGCCATCACTGGCAACGCCGCCGATGGCAGCTACACATTCCAAGCCTCGAGCAGCGGCCTGACCATCACACCGGCATCGTCGGCGGTGGCGATCGTGGCCGGCACGGCCACGCAGCTGCTCTTCAGTACCGAGCCCGGCGGCAGCGTCACCGAAGGCACCGCATTCACTCAGCCCAAGGTCACCATCGAGGACGCCAACAACAACGTGGTCACCACCTCGACCTCGGCGGTGACACTGCACGTCGACGTCTACACGGCCGGCAACGGCGGGACCACCCAGGGCACGCTCACCTGCACTACCAACCCGGTGACGCCCACCTTGGGGGTGGCCACCTTCGCCGGCTGTGCCATTAGCGGCACGGCGGCGGCCGGGAGCTACACCCTCGACGCCACGACGGCGACGCCAAGTCTCACTTCGGCGGCATCGTCGACCGTCACCATCGTGGCCGGCACGGCCACGCAGCTGCTGTTCAGCACCGAGCCCGGTGGCAGCGTGGCTGAAGGCACAGCCTTCACCCAGCCCCAGGTCACCATCGAGGACGCCAACAACAACGTCGTCACCACCTCGAGCCCGGCCGTGACACTGCACGTCGACGTCTACACGGCCGGCAACGGCGGGACCACCCAGGGCACGCTCACCTGCACTACCAACCCGGTGACGCCGACCTTGGGGGTGGCCACCTTCGCCGGCTGTGCCATTAGCGGCACGGCGGCGGCCGGGAGCTACACCTTCGACGCCACCACCACCACGCCGGCTCTCACGTCGGCGGCATCATCGAGTGTCTCTATCGTGGCCGGCACGGCCACCAAGGTCGTCTTCACGGTCCAGCCCGGTGGCAGCGTGACTGAGGGCGTGGCCTTCACCCAGCCTCAGGTGAGCGTCGAGGACACCAACAGCAACGTGGTGACGGGATCCTCGGCTTCGATCTCCCTCGCCATTGACGTCTATACAGCCGGCAACGGCGGGACGACCCAGGGCACACTGGGCTGCACCACCAACCCGGTGACAGCCACCTCGGGAGTGGCCACATTCGCGGGATGTGCCATCACTGGCAACGCCGCCGATGGCAGCTACACATTCCAAGCCTCGAGCAGCGGCCTGACCATCACACCGGCATCGTCGGCGGTGGCGATCGTGGCCGGCACGGCCACGCAGCTGCTCTTCAGTACCGAGCCCGGCGGCAGCGTCACCGAAGGCACCGCATTCACTCAGCCCAAGGTCACCATCGAGGACGCCAACAACAACGTGGTCACCACCTCGACCTCGGCGGTGACACTGCACGTCGACGTCTACACGGCCGGCAACGGCGGGACCACCCAGGGCACGCTCACCTGCACTACCAACCCGGTGACGCCCACCTTGGGGGTGGCCACCTTCGCCGGCTGTGCCATTAGCGGCACGGCGGCGGCCGGGAGCTACACCCTCGACGCCACGACGGCGACGCCAAGTCTCACTTCGGCGGCATCATCGACCGTCACCATCGTGGCCGGCACGGCCACCAAGTTGGCTTTCACGGTCCAGCCCGGCGGCAGCGTGACCGAAGGCGCTGCCTTCACGCAGCCTCAGGTGAGCGTGGAGGACAGCAACGGGAACGTGGTGACGGGATCGTCAGCCTCGATCTCCCTCGCCATCGACGTCTACACGGCCGGCAACGGCGGGACGACCAAAGGCACGCTTAGCTGCCCGACGAGTACCACCACCGTGGCGGCCATCTCGGGGGTGGCCACCTTCGCAGGCTGTGAGATCACCGGCAACGCCGCCGACGGCACCTACACGTTCCAAGCCTCGGGCAGCGGCCTGACCATCACGCCGGCGTCTTCGGTCGTGGCGATCGTGGCGGGCACGGCCACCCAACTGCTCTTCAGTACCGAGCCCGGCGGCAGTGTCACCGAAGGCACCGCATTCACCCAGCCCAAGGTCACCATCGAGGACGCCAACAACAACGTGGTCACCACCTCGACCTCGGCGGTGACACTACAGATCGACGTCTACACCGCCGGAAACGGCGGGACCACCCAGGGCACGCTCACCTGCACCACCAACCCGGCGACGCCCACTTTGGGAGTGGCCACCTTTGCGGGCTGTGCCATTAGCGGCAGCGCGGCCGCCGGCACCTACACCTTGGACGCCACCACCACGACGCCAAGCCTGACGTCGGCAGCGTCTTCGACCGTGACCATCGTGGCCGGCACGGCCACGCAACTGCTGTTCAGCGTCCAGCCGAGCGGCAGCGTGACCGAAGGCACGGCCTTCTCGCAGCCTCAGGTCACCATCGAGGACGCCAACAACAACATCGTCACCACCTCGACCGCGGCGGTGACGCTGCACGTCGACGTCTACACGGCCGGCAACGGCGGGAGCACCCAGGGCACGCTCACCTGCACCACGAACCCGGTGACGCCCACTTTGGGAGTGGCCACCTTTGCGGGCTGTGCCATCAGCGGCACGGCGGCGGCGGGGAGCTACACCTTCGACGCCACCACGACGACGCCAAGCCTGACGTCGGCGGCATCTTCCAGTGTCTCGATCGTGGCCGGCACGGCCACCACGGTCACGATCACCACCGAGCCCGGCAATTTCTCCGCAGGGGGATCGACCACGGTGGTAGCGACCGCCAAGGACGCCAACGGCAACGTGGCCACCAACGGCAGTGGCTCAGTGACCTTGACGCAGACCTCCGGCCCGGGGGCCACCTTCACAGGCTTTGGAGCCACCGCGCTGTCGAGTGGCACGGCCACCTTCACCATTTCGACGACGACGGCCGGCAGCTACACCATCACCGCCCATGACGGTTCGATCAACTCCGTCGCGTCGACCTCGTTCACGGTGGCGCCGGGTGTCGCCACCGCCTTCACGATCGCAACCATCGCCAACCAGACGGCGGGCACCTCCTTCCCTGTCACCATCACCGCCGTCGACCAATACGGCAACACCGCCACGAGCTACGCCAACAGCCAGGTGATCACGTTCACGGGCCCATTGATGAGCCCTAACTTCACGAGCCCGATCTACCCGGCAACGGTCAGTTTCTCGGGTGGCATCGGCAGCGCCACGATCACGCTGTATGACGCCGTGAGCACGACGCTCACGGCCAGCCAGGGCTCGCTCACCGGCACATCGAACAGTTTCTCCGTGGCTCCGCTGGCGGCCAACGCGTTCTGGTTCACCCCCATCACACCCTCGACGGCGACAGCTGGGACCGCCTTCAACCTCACCATGTCGGCCGTGGACCTCTACGGAAACGTGGCTACGAGCTTCACGGGCACCAAGGCGTTCAGCATCTCCGGTGGCGCGGCGAGCCCCAGTGGTGCGTTGCCGAGCTATCCGACGTCCGTGTCCTTCGTCAGTGGGGTGGGCACGGCGACGATCACGCTGGTCCAAACCGGGAGCCTGACGCTTACGTTGACCGCCACGCAGAGCTCGATCACCGGCACCTACGCACTGTCGGTGGGGTCGGGTGTGGTGAGTTCGCTCACCATCAGCATCCCGCCCGCCGGATTCGCGGTCGGAGGCTCGACGAGCGTGGTGGTTACCGCCTACGACGCTGACGGCAACGTGGCCATCACCCCGTCCGATGGCATCGCGCTGACGTCGGCGGGAGTGTTTAACGGAGAGGGTCCCGTGACGTTGTCGAACGGGACGGCCAGCTTCACCATCTCATCCACCTTGGCGGGGACGTTCACGGTCACCGCGCATGACGGGTCGATCGCCTCGGCAGCGTCCAACCAGTTCACCGTCACACCGGGGCCGGCGAGTTCCTTTGCGGTCACAGTGGTCGGAAGTCCGACGGCGGGCACCCCCTTCAATGTCACCATCACCGCCCTCGACGTCTACGGCAACACCGCCACCAGCTATAGCTCCAGCCAGACCGTCACCTTCTCAGGACCCCTGAGCAGTCCAGGCGGAACGCCGCCGAATTACACCGAGCCCGTCTCGTTCTCGGGCGGGGTGGGCACTGCCTCAGTCACGCTGGATGATGCCCAGGCGACGACGATCACCGCCGGGCAAGGCTCTCTGACCGGAACGTCGACCAGTTTCACGGTCGCCCCAGGCGCGGTGAGCTCACTGACGTTCGCCATCGAGCCCACGGGCTTCACCGCAGGCAACGCCACCACGGTGTCGGTCACGGCGTATGACGCCTACGGAAACCTCGCCACCAACGCGACGTCGGGCGTAACGCTTACGCCGTCGTCGGGAACTTTCACGGGCACCGGTCCGGTGGCTCTGTCGGGCGGCACGGCGACGTTCACCATTTCGACCACTGGTGTCGGGCCCTACACGGTCACGGCCCAAGACGGCGCCGTGGCTTCGACGGCCTCCAACTCGTTCACCGTGACCCCTGCCGCCGGCCAGGTGCTGTGGGTGACCGAGCCCGGGCCGTCCACGGCGGGGAGCACCATCACCGGCCCACCGACCCTGGTGGTGCAGGACCAGTACGGCAACCCCGTAAGCGGCGTCACGGTGACGCTCACCTTGAGCACTCTGTCGTTCGCATCGGGGACCACGAGTGTCGTCACCGGCCTCAATGGCCGAGCAGTGTTCTCCAACCTTGTCATCGACGCGGCGGGGAGCTACTGGATCACGGCCCAGAGTCCCAACTTCACATCTGCCCCGTCCTCGACGTTCACAGTCGCCCCCACCACAGTGAGCTCTCTCGCCATCACCAGTCAGCCGAACAACTTCGGCGCCGGGGGCTCGACGACGGTGACGGTCACCGCCTATGACACCTACGGCAACGTGGCCACCAACGTCACCGACGCCATCACTCTGACCTCGTCGGGCTCCTTCACCGGTTTGGGTCCGGTGGCTCTGTCGGGTGGTACGGCCACCTTCACCATCTCGACGACAGCGGTGGGGAACTACACGGTCACCGCCAACGACGCCGCAATCGCTTCGGCACCGTCCAACTCCTTTACCGTGTCGCCGGGCGGCGTGAAGTCGCTCACCATCACGGCCGAGCCGTCTGGTTTCAGCGCCGGTGGCACGACCACGGTGACCGTCAGCGCCTATGACGCCAGTGGCAACCTGGCCACAAGTGCCACTGACTCCATTTACCTGTCGTCGTCGGCGGGGACCTTTAGCGGACTCGGGCCGGTGTCGCTGTCGGGTGGCACGGCCACCTTCACCATCTCGACGACGGCGGCCGGCAGCTATACGGTCTCGGCCAACGACGGATCGGTCATCTCAGCACCGTCCACCTCCTTTACGGTTGCACCCGGCACCACCAGTCAGCTGGTCGTGTCAACCCAGCCTCCGTCGAGTGCTGTGACCGGCACCACGATCACCGTGGCGTTCAGCGAAATCGACAGCTACGGCAACCTCGAGACCGGAGACAACGCCACGACGGTCACGTTGGCGCTCGGCGCCAACTCCGGGTCCTCGACCCTCACGTGCACCAACCCCGGGGGTACGACGGCCACAGTGTCGGGGGGCGTCGCCACCTTCACCTGTTCGCTGAACAACGTTGCCACCGGGTACACACTGCAGGCGACAAGCGGGATTGTGTCCCCGGTGACCACAAACTCGTTCACGATCACCGGCACCAGCAGTACGGGGGTCGCCGACAACTCATCCACCATTGTCACCGGGGGCACCTTGGTCTTCACGGCCACCGTTACCTCGAGCGGCGGCAACCCGACGGGCACAGTGATTTGGGCTGTGACCGGCCCTGGCAGCGTCGCCGTGCCGTGCTCGTCGACCTCCGCTCTATCGGCAGGAACGGCGAGCTGCACCATCACCGGAGCATTGGCCGGCGCCTACTCGGCCACCGCCACGTACGGCGGAAGCTCGAGCTACAGCGGATCTTCAGGCACTGACTCGAGTGCCGCGGTGGGCAAAGCGGGCTCGTCCACCGCAGTGGTGGACAACTCTCATGCCATAACGGGTGGCGGAAACCTGGTATTCACCGCCACCGTCTCCGGTTCCAGCGTCACGCCGACGGGAGCCGTCGCCTGGACCATCACGGGTCCCGGAAATGTCGTGGTGCCGTGCTCGTCGACCACCGCACTAACGGGTGGGACCGCCACGTGCACCGTCACCGGCGCCGCGGGTGGCGCGTACTCGGCCACCGCCGCCTACGGCGGAGATGCCAACTACACGGCGTCCTCCGGTTCTGACACGACCGCGCAGGTCACGGGCGGCATCATCACCCAAGGCGCGCCTCTGACGGGCTCCACCACCAGTGCGGCCTCGACGAGCTTCACCGCCCAACTCGCCACGACGGGGCAAGCCGGGAATGTGACCTTCCACACCACCACGGTGGTGACCGGGATCACGGTGAGCTCGACGGGTGCCGTCACCGTCACCCAAACGTTGGCGTCCGGCACGTACAAGGTGTCTGGCACTGACGCAGACATCTACGGCAATAGCGGCACATGGAGCTTCACCCTGACGGTGAGCTATGCCACTACGACCACACTGACCTTGGTCAGCCCCGTTACGTACGGTGCTGAGGCTTCGACCCAGTTCCACGTCGCCGTCACCTCTGCCGGTGGGACCCCGACGGGTTCGGTGGCCGTCATGAACGGCGCCACCACGCTGTGCTCGGTCACCCTTTCGAGTGGAAGCGGCATCTGCACGTTGTCCGCCGCCCAACTGGCGGGAGGAACGTACTCGCTCACGGCCGTGTACACGCTGGGCTCGGTGACCTTCGTCACCTCGACGTCGACGGCGCACAGCTTGGTCATAAACCCGGTCTCGACCACGACGACCTTCACGCTCTCGACGCCGGTTACCTACGGGTCCGAAGGTTCGGCCAACTTCAACGTCACGGTGACGTCGGCGGGTGGCACGCCGACGGGCACCGTGGACATCGAAAACGGCTCCACCACGCTGTGTGCGATCACCCTGTCGGGCGGCACGGGCCTCTGCACGTTGTCGGCTACCCAGCTGGGAGCGGGAACCTTCTCGATCGAGGCGCTCTACGTCGCCAACGCCGACTTCTCGTCTTCTTCGGTCTCACACAACCTGGTGGTGAACGGTGCCGGCACCACAACCACGCTGAGCTTCACCACTCCGGTCAACTACGGGGCGGAGGGTTCGGCCGGCTTCTCGGTGACGGTGACCTCACCCGGCGGCACTCCGACGGGCACGGTGGCCATCGACAGCGGCTCCACCACGCTGTGCACGGTGACATTGTCGGGTGGTACCGGCTCGTGCTCTCCGGCGGCCAGCAAGCTGGCGCAAGGGACCTATTCGATTACTGCCGTGTTCACGCCGCCCAACAGCAACTTCGCCACCTCGACGTCGACGGCGCACAGCCTTGTGATCAACCCGGCCCCCACCACGACCACGCTGAGTTTCACCAGCCCGGTCACGTACGGGTCTGAAGGCAAGGCTGCGTTCAGCGTGACGGTGACCTCGGGGGCAGGGACTCCGACGGGGACTGTCGCCATCGACAACGGCCCCACGACGCTGTGCACGGTCACTCTGTCGGGCGGAACAGGCACCTGCACCTTGACGGCCTCGCAACTGGCGCCGAATACCTACTCGATCACCGCAGTGTTCAGCCCCGCCAACGCCAACTTCGCCACGTCGCCCTCGACGGCCCAGAACTTGGTCGTCAACAAAGCGGCCACGTCGACTACCCCGCAAGCGGTGACGGTGACAGGCAGCGGCGCCACGCGCACGGTGACGTTCAAGGCCACTCTCACGTCCTTGTCCACCGGGACCGGCATCTCGGGCCAGTCGATCACCTTCACGCTCAACACGACCGGAAGCCCTACATGTACGGCCACGACAAATAGCAACGGCGTTGCGACATGCAGTGTGACCATAAGCCTGGCGGCCTACAACGCAGCGACCAGCTACGGCACCTCTTACGCCGGCGGGGCTGACTATTTGTCGAGTACGTCGACCGAACCTGTCTGATCCCGGATTGCCCGAAAGTGCCTGAATCTCGGCCTTTCTGAAGGTGAGTGCGGGCCTCCGTCAGGGGATCGTGTTGGTCGAATGTTGATCCTCGATGGATCTAGAAGTGAGATCGAAACACCACGATGCGTGACATGCGTGGACCAGTCCACATGTTGGGTGACGTTCCGGTGGCCGAGCGGGGCCATCAGTCACGAAGTGCAGGTCCACAGCTCTTGATCGCGATACCTAGCAAATCTCTCCAAACGGCGGAGGACTGAAATGACGAAGCGGCAAAAAGAACGCAAGGGCGGGCGGTACACCCCGTCGAAGCGCAAGCTTGCGGTAGCGGCCATGGGGGCCACCGCATTGGCCGCATCGAGCGCACACATGGTTGGTATTGGCGCGTCTCCTTCCGCGACGCCGACAAAGTCGCCCAATGGGCAGCTGTCGCACGCCTCGTTGGTGGCATTCCCGGACCCGCCGGCCGGTCCTCAGGGCGCCACGGGCGCCCAAGGAGCCCGAGGCCCTCAAGGGTTTACAGGCGCACAAGGGCCGCAAGGACCGCAGGGGCCGCAAGGACTTGTCGGCAATCAAGGCCAGAACGGCAACAACGGCTCGAACGGCGCCCAGGGTGCAACGGGCACGAAGGGTGCCACGGGATCGGTTGGAGCGCAGGGTCTTACCGGTTCGCCGGGCGTGAGTGGCGCGCAGGGATCGAGTGGCACCAAGGGTGCGACGGGTTCCACGGGCGCACAGGGTGTTACCGGCAGCCAGGGGTTGAGTGGCACACAGGGAGCCACCGGCCGGAGCGGGGCGCAAGGTTCCACTGGTTCGGCTGGCGCGAATGGCTCGACGGGTTCGTCCGGGGCGCAAGGTTCCACTGGTTCGGCGGGCGCCAACGGCTCGGCTGGAGCGCAGGGTTTGACCGGCGCCAACGGCTCGGCTGGTGCCAACGGATCGACCGGCGCCAACGGCTCGACTGGAGCGCAGGGTTCGACCGGCGCCAAAGGATCGACTGGCGCCAACGGTTCGACCGGCGCCAACGGCTCGACTGGCGCCAACGGCTCGACTGGAGCGAACGGTTCGACCGGCGCCAACGGCTTGACTGGAGCGAACGGTTCGACCGGCGCCAACGGTTCGACTGGTGCCAACGGTTCGACTGGTGCCAACGGTTCGACTGGTGCCGACGGCTCGACCGGCGCTGCTGGTTCGGCTGGCGCCCAGGGCGGCACCGGCTCGCAAGGTTCGATCGGCGCGCAGGGTCTCACGGGGGCTCAGGGTGCATCGGGTGCTCAGGGCGCGAGCGGAGCACCGGGCAGCCCGGGAGCCACCGGCACGGCGGGGGCGCCTGGATCCCCCGGTTCCGCGGGGTCCGCTGGCGCAGCAGGTGCGCAGGGTTCGACCGGGTCGCAGGGATACTCCGGCACAGCCGGTACGGCGGGAGCCTCAGGCACCGCCGGTGCCCAGGGGGCCACTGGTTCATCGGGAGGTCAGGGAGCGTCCGGCTCGACCGGTGCGCAGGGTCTTACCGGCTCGGCCGGTACGCAAGGATCGAGCGGTGGAGCCGGTAGTCAGGGTTCCAGCGGAACCAAGGGCGCCCAAGGGTCGACGGGCGCGGTCGGTGCGCAAGGTCTGACTGGTGCCCAGGGGACGAAGGGCCCGCAGGGAGCCATCGGAGCCCAGGGTTACTCAGGTGTTGGAGGCAACCAAGGAGCGTCGGGCAACCAGGGCCAGAACGGCAATAACGGCCAGAACGGCGCGAATGGCACGACCGGTGCGCGTGGTGCCCAGGGCTTTACCGGGTCTCAGGGTTCGCAGGGCTACACAGGCACTCAGGGCTCAAGTGGGACGAACGGTTCGGCCGGCGCCAACGGCTCGACTGGAGCGAACGGTTCGGCCGGCGCCAACGGCTCGACTGGAGCGAACGGCTCGACTGGGGCGAACGGTTCGACCGGCACGGCTGGTTCGACCGGCGCCAACGGCTCGACTGGAGCGAACGGTTCGACTGGAGCGAACGGTTCGACTGGAGCGAACGGTTCGACCGGCGCTGCCGGCTCGGCGGGGGCTCAAGGCGGCACCGGCTCGGTCGGTGCCCAGGGCCTCACCGGTCCTCAAGGCCTCACCGGTTCCCAGGGCTACCAGGGCTACCAGGGCTCCATCGGCACGGCGGGTGCTAACGGCTCCACGGGCGCTGCCGGTTCGGTCGGCACGGCGGGTGCTAACGGCTCCACGGGCGCTGCCGGTTCGGCTGGCTCCCAGGGCCTCACCGGCTCGCAGGGCTACCAGGGCTACAACGGTGTCCAGGGCCTTACCGGCACGGCGGGTTCGGCCGGCGCCAACGGCTCAACGGGTGCGAACGGCGGAACCGGCGCGGCTGGAGCCACCGGAAACACCGGTGCCGGGGGTGCGACGGGAGCCGCTGGTGCCACGGGAGGCACCGGCTCGGTCGGCACGCAAGGTCTTACCGGCGCTCAGGGTTACACCGGTTCCCAGGGCCTTAGTGGCACGGCTGGTTCGGCCGGCGCCAACGGCTCAACGGGTGCGAACGGCGGAACCGGCGCGGCTGGGGCCACCGGAAACACCGGCGCCGGGGGTGCGACGGGTGCCGCGGGTGCGACGGGTGCCGCGGGTGCGACGGGTGGCGTCGGCGCCCAGGGTCTGACCGGCGCACAGGGCTACACCGGCGCACAGGGCTACACCGGGGCGCAAGGCGTGACCGGGTCCCAGGGCTACCAGGGTTACCAGGGTTACAACGGAGCCCAAGGATCCACAGGTACGCAGGGCTACCAGGGTTACAACGGCGTCGACGGCAACACCGGCGCTCAGGGCCACACCGGATCTGCAGGTGCTCAAGGAGGCGAAGGCCTCAACGGTCTCAACGGCATTAACGGAAGCAATGGCTCCGATGGAGCTCAGGGCTACACCGGTGCCGACGGCGCTGCTGGTTCGGCTGGAGCTCAGGGCGGCACCGGCTCGGTCGGGGCCCAGGGCCTCACCGGTCCTCAAGGCCTCACCGGCTCGCAGGGCTTCCAGGGCTACCAGGGCTACACCGGCACGGCGGGTGCTAACGGCTCGACCGGCGCTGCTGGTTCGGCTGGTGCCAACGGTTCGGCTGGCGCCAACGGTTCGGCTGGCACGGCGGGTTCGGCTGGTGCCAACGGTTCGACCGGCTCCACGGGTGCCCAGGGCCTCACGGGCTCGCAGGGCTACCAGGGCTACAACGGTGTCCAGGGCCTCACCGGCACGGCGGGTTCTGCTGGTGCCGACGGTTCGACCGGCGCTGCTGGCTCGGCTGGTTCGGCTGGAGCTCAGGGCGGCACCGGCTCGGTCGGGGCCCAGGGCCTCACCGGTCCTCAAGGCCTCACCGGCTCGCAGGGCTTCCAGGGCTACCAGGGCTACACCGGCACGGCGGGTGCTAACGGCTCGACCGGCGCTGCTGGTTCGGCTGGTGCCAACGGTTCGGCTGGCGCCAACGGTTCGGCTGGCACGGCGGGTTCGGCTGGTGCCAACGGTTCGACCGGCTCCACGGGTGCCCAGGGCCTCACGGGCTCGCAGGGCTACCAGGGCTACAACGGTGTCCAGGGCCTCACCGGCACGGCGGGTTCTGCTGGTGCCGACGGCTCGACCGGCGCTGCTGGCTCGGCTGGTTCGGCTGGAGCCCAGGGCGGCACCGGCTCGGTCGGGGCCCAGGGCCTCACCGGTCCTCAAGGCCTCACCGGCTCGCAGGGCTTCCAGGGCTACCAGGGCTACACCGGCACGGCGGGTGCTAACGGCTCGACCGGCGCTGCTGGTTCGGCTGGTGCCAACGGTTCGGCTGGCGCCAACGGTTCGGCTGGCACGGCGGGTTCGGCTGGTGCCAACGGTTCGACCGGCTCCACGGGTGCCCAGGGCCTCACGGGCTCGCAGGGCTACCAGGGCTACAACGGTGTCCAGGGCCTCACCGGCACGGCGGGTTCTGCTGGTGCCGACGGCTCGACCGGCGCTGCTGGTTCGGCTGGAGCCCAGGGCGGCACCGGCTCGGTCGGGGCCCAGGGCCTCACCGGTCCTCAAGGCCTCACCGGCTCGCAGGGCTTCCAGGGCTACCAGGGCTACACCGGCACGGCGGGTGCTAACGGCTCGACCGGCGCTGCTGGTTCGGCTGGTGCCAACGGTTCGGCTGGCGCCAACGGTTCGGCTGGCACGGCGGGTTCGGCTGGTGCCAACGGTTCGACCGGCTCCACGGGTGCCCAGGGCCTCACGGGCTCGCAGGGCTACCAGGGCTACAACGGTGTCCAGGGCCTCACCGGCACGGCGGGTTCTGCTGGTGCCGACGGTTCGACCGGCGCTGCTGGCTCGGCTGGTTCGGCTGGAGCTCAGGGCGGCACCGGCTCGGTCGGGGCCCAGGGCCTCACCGGTCCTCAAGGCCTCACCGGCTCGCAGGGCTTCCAGGGCTACCAGGGCTACACCGGCACGGCGGGTGCTAACGGCTCGACCGGCGCTGCTGGTTCGGCTGGTGCCAACGGTTCGGCTGGCGCCAACGGTTCGGCTGGCACGGCGGGTTCGGCTGGTGCCAACGGTTCGACCGGCTCCACGGGTGCCCAGGGCCTCACGGGCTCGCAGGGCTACCAGGGCTACAACGGTGTCCAGGGCCTCACCGGCACGGCGGGTTCTGCTGGTGCCGACGGCTCGACCGGCGCTGCTGGTTCGGCTGGAGCCCAGGGCGGCACCGGCTCGGTCGGGGCCCAGGGCCTCACCGGTCCTCAAGGCCTCACCGGCTCGCAGGGCTTCCAGGGCTACCAGGGCTACACCGGCACGGCGGGTGCTAACGGCTCGACCGGCGCTGCTGGTTCGGCTGGTGCCAACGGTTCGGCTGGCGCCAACGGTTCGGCTGGCACGGCGGGTTCGGCTGGTGCCAACGGTTCGACCGGCTCCACGGGTGCCCAGGGCCTCACGGGCTCGCAGGGCTACCAGGGCTACAACGGTGTCCAGGGCCTCACCGGCACGGCGGGTTCTGCTGGTGCCGACGGCTCGACCGGCGCTGCTGGTTCGGCTGGTTCGGCTGGAGCCCAGGGCGGCACCGGCTCGGTCGGGGCCCAGGGCCTCACCGGTCCTCAAGGCCTCACCGGCTCGCAGGGCTTCCAGGGCTACCAGGGCTACACCGGCACGGCGGGTGCTAACGGCTCGACCGGCGCTGCTGGTTCGGCTGGTGCCAACGGTTCGGCTGGCGCCAACGGTTCGGCTGGCACGGCGGGTTCGGCTGGTGCCAACGGTTCGACCGGCTCCACGGGTGCCCAGGGCCTCACGGGCTCGCAGGGCTACCAGGGCTACAACGGTGTCCAGGGCCTCACCGGCACGGCGGGTTCTGCTGGTGCCGACGGCTCGACCGGCGCTGCTGGTTCGGCTGGAGCCCAGGGCGGCACCGGCTCGGTCGGGGCCCAGGGCCTCACCGGTCCTCAAGGCCTCACCGGCTCGCAGGGCTTCCAGGGCTACCAGGGCTACACCGGCACGGCGGGTGCTAACGGCTCGACCGGCGCTGCTGGTTCGGCTGGTGCCAACGGTTCGGCTGGCGCCAACGGTTCGGCTGGCACGGCGGGTTCGGCTGGTGCCAACGGTTCGACCGGCTCCACGGGTGCCCAGGGCCTCACGGGCTCGCAGGGCTACCAGGGCTACAACGGTGTCCAGGGCCTCACCGGCACGGCGGGTTCTGCTGGTGCCGACGGTTCGACCGGCGCTGCTGGCTCGGCTGGTTCGGCTGGAGCTCAGGGCGGCACCGGCTCGGTCGGGGCCCAGGGCCTCACCGGTCCTCAAGGCCTCACCGGCTCGCAGGGCTTCCAGGGCTACCAGGGCTACACCGGCACGGCGGGTGCTAACGGCTCGACCGGCGCTGCTGGTTCGGCTGGTGCCAACGGTTCGGCTGGCGCCAACGGTTCGGCTGGCACGGCGGGTTCGGCTGGTGCCAACGGTTCGACCGGCTCCACGGGTGCCCAGGGCCTCACGGGCTCGCAGGGCTACCAGGGCTACAACGGTGTCCAGGGCCTCACCGGCACGGCGGGTTCTGCTGGTGCCGACGGTTCGACCGGCGCTGCTGGCTCGGCTGGTTCGGCTGGAGCCCAGGGCGGCACCGGCTCGGTCGGGGCCCAGGGCCTCACCGGTCCTCAAGGCCTCACCGGTTCCCAAGGTGCCCAGGGCTACCAGGGCTACACCGGCGGGACTGGTGCAACTGGACTCACGGGTACTTCCGGAGCCCAGGGCTACACCGGCTTTGTCGGCACCCAAGGTGTTGCGGGAGCCAGTGGCGCTCAGGGCTACAGCGGTGCTTCCGGTTCACAGGGATACACGGGTGTGCAGGGTCTCACGGGATTCGCGGGGAACATGGGGGCAACCGGTCTTACCGGGACCCAGGGCGCTTTCGGTCCGCAGGGATCCGCAGGATCCCAGGGGAACCAGGGATACGCCGGCGTCCAGGGCCTCACCGGTACGCAAGGTGCTCCCGGAGGTGCCCAGGGCTACACCGGCGCCCAGGGTGTGACAGGTGCAGCGGGCGGCAACGGAACCAACGGTTCCACCGGCGTCCAGGGTTCCACGGGTGTTCAGGGTTCTCAGGGCACCGCAGGCACCAATGGCTCGAACGGTTCCGCCGGCTCCCAGGGCCTCCAGGGGTCTGTGGGTCCGCAGGGTTCCACAGGAGCCCAGGGAGTCCAGGGAGCTCAAGGCACGGCCGGTACCAACGGAACCAATGGGACGAACGGTCTCAGCGGCAGCCAAGGAGGCGCCGGGGTCCAAGGTTCTCAAGGTGCGCAAGGCACAGCGGGCACCAACGGAACCCAGGGAGCTCAGGGCATCGTCGGCACCCAGGGTCTAGCGGGAGCGCAGGGCGTCCAGGGCGCCACTGGTGCAGCCGGAGTCAACGCCTACACCACCAACACCACTTCGTTCCCGCAGCCTGCGGTCGGCGGTACAACCGGCAACCTGACCTTTACTAACGGGACATGGCTGATTACCGGCCAGGACGTCTACCTGCAGGGCGGCGGCCACTACGTGGTGGCCTCAACGAACGTGAATGTGATCACCCTTACGAACCTCGGTGGCGTCGGGAACATCGCCCCAGGGTCCACGGTCCCCGCCCAAGGTGTCGTAGCTGACGGTCAGGCTGGGTCGCAGGGCGCCGTCGGATCGCAGGGCTTGCAGGGCCTCCAGGGTTCTCAGGGCTCCCAAGGCCTCCAGGGATCCCAGGGCGCGACGGGGAGCATCGGCATCCAGGGCTTGCAGGGCTCCCAGGGTGTGCAGGGCTCCCAGGGTGTGCAAGGCGCTCAGGGCACGGCCGGAACGAACGGTTCGATCGGTACCCAGGGCTTGCAAGGTGCCACGGGCTTGCAAGGTGCCACGGGTGTGCAGGGTTCCCAGGGAGCGACTGGCACGGGTGCCCAAGGTACGCAAGGTGCAACCGGTCCGTCCGTGGCTTCGAACGTCGTCACCGAGTACGCAACGAGTGCGGGGTCCGGAGACGACGAGACGGTCGATGCCTTCTGCCCGGCGAACGACGTTGCGACCGGCGGAGGTGGCTACGGCAGCAACGGCGAGTTGGGTGGATCGCTGCCGACAATCGACCCGACGCTGACGACCGCACTTTCTGCCAGTGTCGCTACGGTGACACTCCACTTCACCGCAATCTTGAACACCATCACTTCGGGTGACACCATCACGGTGATAAGTGGGGCGAATACCCAGACATTCGTGGCGTCCGCAACCGCAACGTCAGGAGCTACGTCCGTCAACGTCACGTCGAAGGTAGCGGGCTTCGCCTATCCAACCGGGACGGACGTCAACGACACAACAAGCGGCTTGCTTCAGTCGGCGCCGCTAACAACGGGCAGCTCAACCGCAGCGGGGCAGTCTCAAGGTTGGCAAGCGGACGTCGCAGGTTTCCAGAGCCAGAGCGTGACGGCCTACGTCATCTGCTCGCACTAAGAGCAGGCAACAAGCAATCCTCACCAGCGGGCGGCATCGGGGGAGCTGCCAAGTGGCGGGAGATCGAAGGGGGGGCCCGGCGGGGCCCTCCCTTCGAGGTTTTATGGGGCCTGCCTGGTCCTTCGAGAACTTCAGTCATGGTCGGAATCGACCGATGAATTCCTATTGTGAGTGCACAACCCGCCAAAAAAGCCCCGGCCGCCAAGTCTGCCGGTCGGGTAAACAAGCCCCCCGCAAGCCGTCCTCGGGTGAGCGTGTTCACCCCGAGTCACCAGACTCGCTACCTCGACGACTGCATGCGAACCCTGCTCGCTCAGACGTTTGAGGACTGGGAATGGATCGTGGTGCTCAACCAGGGGGCGCGCTGGCGGCCTCCGGTCGACGATGGCCGTGTCCGTCTCGTGGTGCAAGACGAGCTCACCGGGGTGGGAGCCAGTAAGCGCCACGCCTGTTCTGTGGCCATGGGGGAGTTCCTCGTCGAGCTCGACCACGACGACGAGATGCGATCAGACGCCTTGCAGCTCATCGTCGAGGCGTTCGATGCCCATCCCGAGGTGGGGTTCGTATTCAGCCATTTCGCCCAGATCAGCGAGGACGGCTCGCGCGAGGACTCAAGATTCGATCAGCGCAACGGCTGGGAGTACCGCGAGGTAGAGGTAGATGGTCGACCGGTCCTGCAGTGCGACTCAATGGAGGCGTATCCGCACAACGTCAGCTTCATCTGGTTCGCTCCCAACCACGTGCGTGCCTTTCGTCGCTCCACTTACGAACTCACCGGTGGCTATGACGCCACCCGTGATGTGCTTGATGACCAGGACATCATGTGCAAGCTCTACCAGGTGGCCGACTTCCATCTCATCGACGAGTGCCTCTACCTACAGCGGTTCCATCAGCGAAATACTCAGCGAGAGAACGAGATCAATGTTCGCATCCAGCACGAGACGGTCACCCTTTATGACCGCTACGTCGAGCCCAACGTCCTGGCGTGGACCAATCGTCGCGGCTTGGCGGCGCTGGACCTCGGGGCGGCGCACAACAAGCCTGGCGGTTACCTGGGTGTCGACCAGTATGAGGGCCCCGGCGTCGACATTGTGGGCGATGTCAGCAAGGGCATCGACCTCCCCGACTCGAGCGTTGGTGTCATCCGAGCCGTGGACTTCCTGGAGCATGTCACCGACAAGGTCGGCCTGTTCAACGAGATGTATCGGCTCCTCGCCCATGGGGGCATGGTCCTGTCATTGACGCCCAGCACCGACGGGCGGGGGGCCTTCCAGGACCCCACCCACGTGGCGTATTACAACGAGAACTCCTTCTGGTACTTCACCGACAACAACTACGCACGCTTCGTGCCCCAGATCCAATGTCGGTTCCAGGTGAGCAGGTTGGTGACGTACTTCCCGACCGAATGGCACGAGCAGCACCGGATCTCGTACGTGTGCGCCAACCTCATTGCCATCAAGGAAGGGCCCCGCCAGGGCGGTTTCCTCCTCGTCTGAGGCGAGGGCAGCGCCACTCAGTCGGCGTCGAAGAAGAACAGCTGGACCAGTCGAGTCGGTACCACGCTGCCGTCGGCGAACTCGTATGACGTGGCCGAATGGATCAGGTTCGCTTCCCAGATCACCAGCCGGTTGTATAAACCGGCGACCGACTCGATCAACTCCCAGTGCTCTTGGTTCACGACGTTGTCTTCGTTGTAGATGACTGTCTTGGCGGCTTCAATGGCTTCGATACTGCCCAGTCGTCGTGCTTCGCGAGGGTCGGTGGGGCTGCGCCGGCAGCCGTGGGCCCGGTCACGCCAGAAACTCGTGCCCGCCTGCGGCGGCGCGTCAGGGGTCAGGTAGACCGCCGCTGCGTACTGCTGCGAATCGTGGTGCCACACCAGGGGGTCATCAGCGCTGGTCTGCTGGAAGACGCCGTTGGCGGGGTAGCCGGCCCATTCGGTCACGGGCTTGCCCAGCAAGCGGCCGAACTCCTCACGCAGGTGTGGCCACAGGAACCGCTGCGTGCTGCGAACGCCTTTGTAATAGCGGAGGTCGGCCGCATATTCCTGGGCCAGAGCGATGGATCGCACTTCGTCAGGGTCGCGGAAGAAATTGTCGACCACGAGTATGTCCGGAGTGCGGTGGTCGAATTGGGTTGTCTGGCCGGACGGTCCCTGATGCACCTCGAGGATGTCAGCGGGGACCCACATGGGCAGACGATCGGGGCCATTCTCGATCAGGCATGCGAGGTGTCCACCGCGTTCGCCGATCTCGACCACCGTGCTGTCGACGCCGGCGAAGCGCACCACTTGTCCAACGATGAAGTCCATCTGGTCAATTATCGCGGACTTGGCGCGCTATGCCGATGGATATTGCTTGCCATCGGTCACAGGAGCAGAAAATCGTAGATCTCGTCGCCGTGTTGGCCCAGACCGATCTCGGTGCGCGTTCCACCGGGCGAGAACTGCACCACCGCGCAGCGCCCGTGTACTTCACCCTGATCCACCAAACTGCCGAACTCATCGGTCCGGGCCTGGTCACGCGCCGGGCGACGGCCCAGGCTGGTGCCGGCGTACCAGGTGCCGTCGGGAGCGAAGGCGAGGCCTCGGGAGTAGCCGTAGAGGTGGGCGAAGAGCCCTTCGGCGGTATTCACGGTTCCAGGACGGGAGTTGCAGAAGTACATCTCGTCGTCGTGCCAGATGGCCGAGTGAGGTTGCAGCAATCCCTCGATGTGCGTGATTTCCCGCGTGACGTTTCGGATGTAGCCGTTGGCAACGGTGGCCCAGGAGTACCGCTCGCTCTCTTTCGGCCCGAAGGCGGAGCACCACAGTTCGTCGTCGTGGACCACGATCGAGTTGATGTGATGGGTGTCGGTGCCCGACGCGGTGGGCGCCCACAGAATCCGAGCACTGGTCGCCCTGGGGCCGTCCAACCGGTAGGCGACGATCTCGTCGGTGCCAGTCGAGACCACACACAGCTCGTCGCCCAGGCGGGCCACGGAGTGACCATCGACCACCTCGGCCAGCTGTTGGGTGTGCACAACCTGCAGGGATTGGCGGTCCAGCACCGCCAGGTGCGTTGAAAAGTCAGCGTTGGCGATGCTGATGTGGAACACGAAGCGGTCATCGGCGTAGATACCGACCCCACTGGCCAGAGGCTGGCCGTACCCCACGTCGATCCACTCCATTCGCTGCGTGAGGATGTCCATGCGCAGCAAGCAGCTGGGACGCGGACTGGCGGCGACGTTGGGAATGGAGATGAGAAGCTGTGAATGGGTCATTCCGGTGCCTTAGACATCAACGGAGATCACCGGTGAAGGCGCTTCGATATCTACGGGGTGATTCCCTTTGGCACCCGCTGCGCCAGCGTCGGCTCAAGCATGATGGCCTTCTCCAGATCGGCGTGACCTTGCGTTGACTGGTTCTGGGCGATGAGCAGCAGGCCCAGGTTGAAGTTCGTGTCGGCGTCATTGGCGTCCAGGGCCAGAATCTTGTTGTAGAGGGCGATGGCGCCGGCGGGATCAGTCGGCGTTTCGAGTATGGCCAGGTTGAAGATGGCCGGCTTGTAGGCGGGATTGGCCAGAATGGCCTTGTTGTACTCGTCGGCGGCCTGGGTCGGGTTGTCGAGCTGCGACTGGTACATCACTCCCAAGTCGTAATAGGCGTACGTGTCGGCAGGGTTGGCGGCGATGGCCGCGGTGAAGTCGTTGACCGCCGTTTGGGTTTCGCCTTTGGATTCGGCCCCAAGGCCCTTGGTGACGAGGTTGTCAGCGGTTTTGGCCGGAGTTGTCGCCGCTGGCGTCGAAGAACATGCCGCGGCCAGCCCCACCACGAGAAAGAGTGGCATCAAGCTCAAGGCCGTGACGCGCCGCCGACGCGTGGTGGCTCCGAGCGACGTGCGATGCGTAGCGGCGGATTCTGTAGAAATCTGCGTCATCTCCCTATCCTCTGATCGAGACCCTGATCACCAGCATGCTTGTCGAGCCGAGAGTGGCCACACGTTAGTGCCGGCCCTCTCGTCAGCCGACGATCCCAGTCTTTTCGGCACATCGGCCCGCTCCCTTGAACCCGATTCCGCTCCAGGTGCGTAATCCTTTGGATTCTCGCCACTGGGAGTGAACATCAGTGCGGTCCGCCATCACGTTCGGCGATACACACAGTGTGGCCAACTTCGAATTCGAGTCGTGCGTTTCGCATCTGGTGGTCGTGGTTCGCCGCGATCTCACCGTCGAGCCCAGCTCGGCGCGTAAACTTCCCGGCACATTGAGGAAGACCTTCACGCTCGGGTGAAGCACGACTCTGTGAGCGAAGACGACGAGAACCACGCAGAGCCGTTGGACGCCGGTCGTCGATTGGCGCCAGTGGCTTTCGTTGGCAGCATTCCGGCATCGACCTGGGTGCCTCTGTGTTCCGGCCTCCTGGCGCTGGGAATCTGCTGCTATCAGCTTTCGCTTCCCTTCGTGCTGCTGGGTATCCATGGCTATAGCGGTAGTGGGTATGACGACGGCGTCTATCTAGGGGCGGCCACCCGGCTTGTCCACGGTGTGCTTCCGTACCGGGACTTTGACTTCGTCCAGCCGCCTGGGATCACCCTGGTCATGGCTCCCGTGGCCCTGGTGGGACGTCTGATGGGGACTCGAGACGCCATGGGTGTGGCCCGTTGCGTCACGGCGGTCGTGGTTGGGTGCAACGCGGCTCTGGCCGCCCTCGTGATGCGTCGGCGCGGTGTGACCGCCATGGTGGTGGCCGGGGTATCGCTGGCCGCGTTTCCTCTGGCCGTGGCTGCTGATCACACCCTGCTGCTCGAACCCTATGTGGTGTTCTTGAGCCTCCTCGGTGTCGTCGCTCTCTTCCGCGATGGTGAGTTGGCCAGCTCGCGACGCGTCCTTTGGGCCGGGGTGGCGTTCGGGTTCGCGGGGTCGATCAAGCTGTGGGCGGTTCTCCCTGCGGCCGCGGCCCTTGTGTGTTGTGTCCCGGCCTGGAGACGAGGAGTCCGCCCTCTGATCATCGGGCTGGTGCTCGGATTCGCAGTCGCGTGCGCGCCGTTTGCGGCCTTTGCGCCGCGGGCCTTCGTCCATGACGTGATTACCTCGCAAATAAGTCGAGGTACGTCCGGCCGAGGCGCACTGTCGCTCGCCCAGCGAATGCTTGAAATAACAGGTCTGAGTGGCATCCCCAGGATCACCGCCACCACCGCCTTGGCTGTCGGTCTCGGCATTGGACTCGGTGTGCTCGCCGTGGTTGTTTACGGGGCCCGCTGGCGCCGCGTCTCCCGCCTCGAGTGGTTCGCACTCCTCGCCGTCGTCACCGCCATCCTCGGCACGTTCTCCTCACCCGAGTTTTATGACCACTACGCATACTTCCCGGCTGCGTTCTTGGCGCTTCTCCTGGCCGTATGCGCGGGACAGCTCGTGGGTTGGGCCAGGAACCTGGCCGGGCACCTTGACAGTCATAGAGTCCGAATCGCGGCCACCGTGGCGTCTGTCGTGGTGGTTGTTGCCTTCGCGGCCACCCTGGTATTCGTCGTCGGGCAAGACACCAGTTACGCCTCGTCCTACCTGAGCTCAGCGAGCGACCCGGCCGCGCAGGTCGACGCCCAGATACCCCCAGGCGCCTGTGTGGTTTACGACTACGTGATCTTCGGCCTTAACGCCAACCGTTTCAATCCCACGGCCCCAGGATGCCCCGCCATCGTGGACCCGTTTGGCATGTGGCTGAGCCGCGACAACGGCGTCCCTCCGCCGGCCACGCCCCCGATTCCACCCAAGTTTGTGACCGCATGGCACTCGTGGTTCGCCCGAGCTGATTATGTCGTGCAGTCCATCCCCTACAGCAACTACATCCCCTGGACTCCCGCTCTGGGGTCGTACTTCAACGAGAACTTTGTCTTGGTGTCCTCCCAACCTCGCACGTTCGTCTACAACCATTTCGATCGAACCCCGACCGGTGCAGCCAACGCCGCGCTCCAACAAGGGATTGCGGCGTTTCGCCAGGGGCGGCCCAACGTGGCCAGAACTGAGTTCGAATCCGTGATCAGGATCGACCCCGCCGACACCGACGGCTACTTCGACCTCGGGGTGGTGGACCAGCGACAAGGTCTGGACCCCGCCGCAACGGCCGCCTACTCGCGGGCGTTCTTTCTCGACCCGAGGTCATCGGCGGCCCTTTTCAACCTGGCCGTGATGGACGCTCCATCGTCGCCCCCAGAGGCCATCAATCTCTACCGCAAGATCTTGATCATCAAGCCGCACGACGCCAACACCGAGTTCAATCTTGGCCTGTTGTTGATAGGTAACGGCCAAAAGGCGCAAGGCGATCGTCTCCTCACCCTGGCCATCCACAGCAATCCCGCCTTGGCCGCCCACGTGCCGGCGGGAATCACCATTCCCTAGACGCTCGTTGTGCTCCAATGGTCGCCGTGCCCAAGGCCATGAAGACGAGTGATGACGCCAGTCACGGCTCGGCGGTCAAGTGGTCCTTGGCCATGATCGTCAGGGACGAAGAGAACCTCATCGCCAACGTGCTTGATGATGCGGCCACCATCTGCGACGAGCTCATCGTCGTTGACACGGGATCCACGGACAAAACCAAGGCACTGGCCGCCGAACACGGCGCCAAGGTGTTCGATTTCGAATGGATCGATGATTTCTCGGCGGCCCGGAACTTCTCGTTCGACCAATGCACGGGTGACTGGATCTTGTGGTTGGACGCCGATGATCGGATTCCCCCACGCGCCCAGGAGGGGTTCCTCCGCCTCAAAGCGGACCTGGTCCATCAGTCTGAAGTGCTCGGCGTCATGATCCCGTACCATCGACAATTCGCGGGGTCTGATCCGAGCGTGTGCACATTCAGCTTCGACCGCGAGCGCGTCGTGCGCCGGGCCGCCGGACTGCGGTGGGTGGGCCCCGTGCATGAGTTCATCGGAGTCCCTGGCAATCTGATCCGATGGCCCGAGGCCTTTGTGGAACACCGCGCTCCTCCCGAGAGCTGGGACCGCAAGGTTGACCGAAATCTGACGATTCTCCAGCGTGCCGTGGAGGAGGGCGATCGGTCACCGCGCACCCTCTTCTATCTCGGCAACGAGTTTGCCGACCACCGGCGCTGGGAGGAAGGCATGGCGGCCTACCAGGAGTACCTGGGTGTGGCCGAGGTCGTCGTATGGGAGCGGTACTCGGCGCTGCTTGGAATGGCCCAGTGCGCCGAAGCCCTCGAGCTCAACCAGGAGAAGTACGACTCGCTCTTGGCTGCTGTCAAGCTTGACCCGACCCGGGCCGAGGCTTTCATGCGGCTCGGGCTGCACCACTACCACCGCCGCGAATGGCGCTACGCCGTGCCGTACTTCACCGCCGCCACTGGCCTCACGCGCCCCGCCGAGGGCTTCATCGATGACACCGCCTATACGTGGGGCCCCTGGGATCACCTATCCATTTGTCACAGCGAACTGGGCATGTACGAGGAGGCGCTGGCCGAGACGGTATCGGCCCTGCGCACGTCCCAGGATCGAAAGCGCCTTTTCGCCAATATGGAGTTCTACCTGGACCAGCTGGGCAGGCGCAGCCCCAATTAGGGGTGATTCAGGCTTCCCGCCGTCCACGTCCCGGCTTCATTTTCGACTCCCCAGGGCCGATACAGCAAAGGATATGAACACATCTCATCGGAGTTCGTGGTGACCGACAGCGATGGCCCGACGATCTGTCTCGCCATGATCGTCAAGAACGAGTCGGCGGTGATCGAACGCTGCCTGAGGTCCGCCATCGCCCATATCGACTCTTGGGTGATCATCGACACGGGATCTGACGACGACACGTGCGACCGGATCCAGGCCATCCTCGGTGACCTTCCTGGTCGACTCGAGCACCGGCCCTTCGTGGACTTCGGCCACAACCGCACTGAGCTCATGGACCTGGCCTACGAGCAGCACGCCACCTGGCTCTTGCTTCTCGACGCCGACATGACCGTCGAGGTAGACGGGGACCTCCATGAGCTCGTCCTGCCTTTTGCTCGCCGCGACATTCTGTTGACCACCGTGCTCGGTGGGGACCCCGACATCGGTGGCGGGACGGAACCTTTCTCCATGCCGTATGTGGTGCGTGGCGACCGGCACTGGCGCTTCGAAGGTGTGGCCAACGAGTTCCTGACCAGTTCGGGACGCCCCCGCCAGGTGCAACTGCCCGGCGTCCGACTGCACAACCACGTCGACGAAGGTACGCGTGGGGACAAGTACGAGCGCGACCGAGCCCTTTTGGAAGCGGAGCACGAGCGTCATCCCGACGACCCTCGCACGCTGTTCTACCTGGCACAGGCGTATCGACACCTAGGGCGCCACGACATCGCCATTGTGCATTACAACCGTCGAGCCCAGATGAACACAGGGTGGGACGAAGAAACCTATTTCGCTCAGTATCAGGTGGGATTGCTGCAACTCGAGTCGAATTTTCCGCACGCGTCGACGGCCCTGTTGCGGGCTTGGTCCATGCGCCCCACCCGAGCGGAGCCGCTCTACTATCTCGCCTTCGGATGGCGAAATCGAGAAGCGTGGTCGGCGGCCTATCTTTTCGCCAGCCGTGGCGTCCACATCCCGGAGCCCGACGACATCTTGTACGTCGATTCCTCCCTTTATCGCTGGGGATTGCGCTTCGAGCGTTCGGTCGCGGCCTGGTACGTCGGAGAACATGACCAATCTCGCCAGGACACCAAAGAGCTGCTGGCCGACCCCGAGTTACCTGATCTGTGGCGTGAGTACGCCGAAGGGAACCTTCGCCTGACGAGCTGATCTGTTCAGCGCTCCGCCCTTGAAACGCCACGCAGAGTTGGCATCGACGTCTGTTATGACAGCACTCACGACAGAGCAGCCAGGGACAACACTCGGGGGGCCTCAGCCCTCTCCCTCGAACGCCATCGTCCGAGTTGTCACGCGCGCCAACGCATCGGCAACCCCCACGGCCCTGGCGGTACTGGCCGGGATGGTGAGCCTCGGCATCAGTTGCTACCAGCTCAGCCTTCCTCACGTCCTCTCGGGGGTACTGGGTTGGAACGAAGGCTACGACGAGGGGGCGTACTTCGGTGCCGCCACCCGATTCGTGCACGGCGTTCTTCCCTATCGAGATTTCGTTCTGGTCCATCCTCCCGGGATCGTCCTTTTGATGTCGCCCATTGCCTTGCTGGGCCGGCTGATCGGGACGGACACCTCGCTAGAGATGGCCAGGTGCGTTACGGCGGTCGTCGTCGCGTTCAACGCGGTACTCGTCGGACTCATTGTCCGACCCGTGGGCAGGGTGGCGGCCGGCATCGCCGCCTTTTCACTGGCGCTGTGGCCGTTGGCGCAGACGGTGGACCACTCCGTTGTGCTCGAGCCCTATCTGGTCTGTTTTTGTCTGCTCGGCACGCTCTTGGTTTTTGCGCACGGCGGGTTCGCCTCGTGGTGGCGCGTGTTGTGGGGTGGCACGGCCTTCGGTTTCGCCATTGCCGTAAAGGTGTGGGGGATCCTCCCCGTGCTGGCGGTCCTTCTCATTTTTCTTCCGGCGTGGCGGCGCAAGGGAGCGCCCCTCGCCCTTGGCATCGCCGTAGGAGCCGTAATCCCGTGCCTGGCATTCTTCGTGGCCGCTCCCCATGCGTTTGTGCATGACGTGATTACCGATCAGCTCGCCCGCAGTCAGGATCTGTCCGCCGCTATTCCCTTAAGCCATCGGCTGCTCATCATCAGTGGGTTGGGACGGCTGACAATTGTCGGCCCGTCGACGGGGCTCGCCGTGGTTGCTTTCGGAGCGTTGGGCCTCGCTGTGCTGGTGGCTTATATCCTCGGCTGGCGGCGGCACCTTTTGGTGGAGTGGTTTGTTCTGGTGGCCTCGGTGGTTGTCTTCGTCGGAATGTTCCAGTACTCCGCCTTCTACGACCATTACGCCTATTTCCCGGCCGCCTTCCTCGCCATGTTGCTCGGCATCACATTGAGCCGCCTCTGGTGGGCTGTAGTGGGGGCGCTGAGGAAGGTGCGCGCCGGGCGCGTCCCTCGCCGGTCGACGAGGGGGGTCGGTGGACTGATCGCCGTCGCCTTCGTGGGGCTCAGTGTGGTCGTATTCCTTGTCGTCGAGGAATCGGCGTACGCGCAGTCCTATCTGACGGTGGCGACGGACCCTGGCGCGGCGTTGGCCGCCGTGATTCCGCCCGGAGCGTGTGTCATTTCCGATTTCCCGACCAACTTGCTGGCGGCGAACCGTTTCGACCCATCGAGGCCCGGATGCCCGGCGGTCGTCGACCCCTATGGGATGTATTTGGCCGAAGACGGCGGCACCACCCCGCATTCCAACCCGCCGTACTCGGTCGCTTTCGAGGAAGGGTGGCTGACCGATCTACAGGAAGCCGACTACGTCGAGCTGCAGATCCCCTTTTCGGACTATTTCCCATGGACAGCTGTCACCGTCCAATGGTTCAAGCAGAACTACCGGCTGGTGGCCCATTTCTCATACCCATACTCGCATGACTTCGGCGCCATCGGATCGCTGATGGCGAGCGAGGGAGTCGGACCACAAATGACGTTGTACGTGTACCAGAATCTCCATGGCACGTAGTCATGGACTGATACGCCGAGCGCCCTACCGTGATGAACGGCAGGGCACTCGGACGTGTTACTGAGCCGCGCCGGTCGTCGTCGATCAGCCCGCCAAGTGTTGTGTGTCTCAGAATGCGTGGTTCACCAAGGTGGTGACATAGCCGGGCAAGGCTGCCTCGATCTTGGTCGCCCGAGCAGAACTGAGATGACCATTCGTCACCGCTTGGTTGATCTTGGCGTCGGCGGTGCTCACCAATGCGGCAGTGACGGTCTGTGCGCTCACACCGTGCTCTCCGGCGACATCGGCAATCGACTTACCGGATTGCAATTCGGTGACCAGGTCCTGTGGTGTCACGCCGGTCGACTTGGCACTGAGGCTTACGACCGCCTGACGGATGGCGTGACGATGGGCTCGCATCCATGTTGCCGCGGGGCCGTCGATGCCTCGTAGTGGGATATTGACGGTGGCAGGCGCAGTAGAGGCGTATGCCGAACCGTCCAAGCCCACGGTTGTGGCGCCAGCCAGAAGAGCACCGCTTATGACGATGGGGGCAATAAAGCGCTTTCGCATGCGATTTTCCTTTCAATAGTGAACACTTGGAAGAGTCGCATGCACGTCTGAAAGGACAAGGGCGCAGAGGTTAGGGGTGTGTTAGGTGCGCATCGCCATGCTCAGCGCATTCCCAGATGGTTGGTGCCGTAGACACGAAACGAGCTTGGTGTCGTCCCACCGTCAAGTGCGACGACACCAAGCTCACGCGTCCGCTTCACCATTCGATGACCGTGTGGTCATCGAATGTGGTGTCGATCAGTGGCCGGATTGACCGCCGCCGAAGGGGGACTGACTGCCCCCATATCCGCCGCGCGAACCGCCAGCCCCGCCGTCGGATCGACCGGCTCCACTAGAGGTGACGCTCGGCGGTCCACCGAAGTGCACACTGGGAGTCGGCACGTTGTGGCCGGACACCTGGGTCCCACTTCCATAGCCGGACCCGGGGCCATTGCCCCAGCCGCCGCCGGTCGCCCCGATGACTACTTGGGAAGCCGTGACTTCGCTTCCGGGGCCCGACGTCCCGAACACCGTGATAGGTGTCGTGCTGGGCAGTCCCGCCACCGTCTGCAAGGTGGGGTCCGAAGTGGATCCATCGCGATAGGTGGTGGTGCCGGTGACAAGCACGGTGGTCGTGCTGCCGTTGTGCTGGGCGACAACGATCAGATCCGTCGTCGTGGTGACCGACTGCACTGTCCCCGTCACGATCACGTGGTTCGTGCTGCTCCCAGTGCTGGAACCCGGGAAGGATTTCGGCGGCCACGTCGGACTCGGGTTGGAGCTGGTGCTGGAGCTGGTCACCACCGGGCACGTGTACGAAGTCTTCTGCCACAGCTCCCAGTTGCTTGAGTTGAACGCCGGGAACGTGAATACGTCGACGAACTGGGCATCGAGTGACACGCCGTCGGCGTCGACGCTGCCAAAGGCGGCCACGTGTTTGCCGGTGAGGGTGGACAATGTCGCCGTCGACGGGGAGTAGACGGTGCCGGCCCCGACATTGATGGTCCGGTAGAAGCCTTGGTGATCGGCGATCACGAACGAGGTCGTTCCGGTCGAAATGACGGTGCCATCGAGCTGGTTCAAGAAGATGACGACTCGACTCGCGGTGGCGGGCGACGAACCTGATACGAGGCTTACGGCCACGTGCTCGCCTGCGGCCACGCCGGCCGGTGGGGTCGTCGTTCCGGTCTCAAAGTACTTCGTCGAGCCATTGACGGTGATGGTCTGCGTCGTACCGCCCGTCTCGTCCACCGTAAAGGTGGGCGTCGTGGTACCTGCGGCAACAACTCCGACGACTATGTGGCCGTTGCCGAACGGTCCGGTGGGTCCACCGGACGAAGCGGGGCGCACGCGGATGACCAATGCATCGAGGGTCACATTGTCCGAAGCGATCACGCCGTAGGCGGTGATGTTTTCGCCTAGGGAAATGGTGGCCCCGCTCGGGGTATAGGTGGTCGCACTCGACACGTCGATGGTGTGTTCAAAGCCTTGACCATCGGTGACGACGAAGGGCGAGGTGCTCGAAACGACCCCAGAGACCTGCGTAAAGAGAATCGTTACTGACTTCGCTGTCAGAGTCGAGCCGGAAATGAGGGTGACGATCACGTGCTCACCGGCGCTCAAGCCGGTTTGCGTCACGCCTGTACCCGGTGCGAAGTAGGTCGTCGTGCTTGACGTGGTGATCGTCTGCGCCGTGGAGCACCCCGGGATGTTCAAGGTGAAACTGGTAGAACTCGGAGTGCCCGACACCGTGCCTTTGACGGTGGGGCCGTGCCCGAAGCCTCGCAAGCCGCCAGAATGGCGTGGCTGGTTGCCCGGCCCCCATTTGGACGCCGCGTTCGAACTCGAGCTCGAGGACGAAGAGAACGTGAAGTGTCCAGGACCGTGGCCGGTGCCTTGGGCGGCGGCGATACCGGTGGATCCTGCAACCATGGCTATGACCAACGAAGCCACAAAAACGCTGCCTGTCACGGCTTTCTTCCAACTTGACATCGGTGTTGTGCTCAGCACGGGTTCGCGCTCCTCACGTCGGGGGTACGTTCGTCCACTACATGGGCGCTCGGCGGCGGGCGTTACAGATCTTTCACCATGGGTCCAGCTTTTGACGCTTTCGGCCGAGATTGTTGTGACACCAGAGTGAGCTGAGCGATGTAGTGGGCGATGCCATGGGTGACCAAGAAGACGAGGCGGATGTCGTCGAGGCGGCCCGGACAGGCGACGAGGGCGCCTGGGAGCTGCTCTATCGACGCGTCTATCCGCGCCTTCACGCCTATCTCGTGCGGCGCCTCGGGTTTGCCAATGCCGAGGAAGCCGTGAGCGAAACCATGACGCGCGCCGTAGCGGGCATTGACGGCTTCACCCTGGGGCCGTCGGGTTTCGATGGCTGGGTCTTCGGGATTGCCCGTCGTGTATCGGCCGACTACTACCGCCGCGCCGATCGGTCGCAACGCCACATGGCGGCGACGGTGATCGCCGGCGGTGCCGCAGGGGTGGGATCGGAGCCCGGCGAGGATGTCCTTATCGCCGAGGACCATGCCCGCGTGCGTAAGGCCTTCGAGGAATTGAACGGTGACGAGCGCGAGCTACTTGAGCTGCGCGTTGTCGGCGAGTTGACTGCCGAACAGGCCGCCATCGCCCTGGGCAAGCGCTCCGGCGCCGTTCGTACCGCCCAATCACGCGCCCTGTCTCATCTGCGCCAAATCCTGGAGCGCGGTGATGACTGAGCCTGCCACCATGCCCATGTCGGACGAGGACATTCTCGACCTTCTGGCCTCCTCGTTCGCAGTTCCCAACCTGGAGCCCACCTACGAGTCCCTTCGTGACGTACGCCTCCTGGCCGTCCGCAAGCAGACTGGCGAACTGCGCCGGCGCCGCGCTCCGGTGGTGGTGACTTGGCGCCGCCGATTTGTGGTGGTTGGCGCAATCGTCGCCACGGCCGTCGTGGGCACGGGCACCGCCTTCGCGGCAGGTGCTCCCGTTCCCGAGCCGTTGCGTGCCCTCGCTGTTGCGGTCGGTTTGCCAGTAACCCCACCAGCCGTGGTGAGTGTGCAAAACGACACGAGCACCCTGCAGGGCGATTTGGCACCGAAGTCCACCAGCACTGTCACAAATACCGCTCGCGCCGCTCAAGTGTTGGCGGGAGCGCTCGGGAAGCTCAACCCTCCCGATCGCGCCAAAGTCGAGCCTCAATCACAACGAGTACTTCAGGCCGCCTGTCATGCGCTGCTCGGTGGGTCCGCCGCTTCGCACTCGTCGTTTGAGCCCACGGTCGGGTCTGCAATTCCAGAACTCTGCATGCACAATTCGCCAAGCGTGCCGACTGGATCGCCCGGATCATTCCCGACGGGACGAAGTGTCGGGGGCGGGGGGACTGGCATCGGCGGAGTTACCGGCGGCACCGGCTTCACCCACACGCGCAGCTCGGTGCCGGGCACTGTGGTTGGTGGTCACAACGGTTCGGGAACCAGCTCCGGCAGCACGCGGCCGACCTCCCATGGAGGGCCTCCTTCGTACGGCGGTTCCGGCTCATGGTCTGAAGGTGGCCCCGACTCAGGCTCATCCGCCGGCAGTCTCGGTTCTGTTCCCGGATCCTTCCGCCTCCCTGGTGGCAACGAAGGCGAGAGCTCCGGCTACTGACCGAAGCCGCGGAGAACGTCGCGTTCTCAATCAGCTCATCGGCTTCTTATCGTGACGGATCTGCTACCGAGTGACGCCGTTCCAAGCGTCCGCGGACAGCGCCGACCCGCATCTATGTCTCCCTATTACGCGTGCCCAGCGTTGCGTACTTGGTGGGAAATAACCACGGAGAGTTGTTAAATAGTCACTGGTTGTGGTTATTCGCGTCGTGTCATAAGAGGAGGGGCCCGATCACCGGCTCATCGGAACCTTGAACGACAGGCGGAGGACTTTGTGATGGCATCTCGTCGACGTGAGCGCAAAGGCGGACGTTACACACCACCGAAGCGTCGAATTGTCGCAACAGCTTTTGGGGCAACCGCTATGGCCATGTCGAGCGGCGGCTACCTCTTGGGTACTGCCGGCACCGCGTCGGCAGATCCCATTTCGAGTGCTCAACACGAATTCTTCCCGCCCTTCGGGGGCGATCATTGCTTCATTTTCTGCGGACCTCACGGGCCTCAAGGAGCGCAGGGCGCGGTGGGGCCGCAAGGGAACGCCGGTCCGCAAGGTCAGGTGGGTGCCCAAGGTTCAACCGGTGCCCAGGGAACTCTTGGTCCTCAAGGCCAATCGGGACCCCAAGGCGCAACTGGTGCCGCGGGTTCGTCGAGCCCAGGAGCACAAGGATCGACTGGATCTCAGGGCTATACGGGAGCACAAGGATCGACTGGATCTCAGGGCTCCAACGGCTCTCAGGGCGACGCCGGCGTACAGGGCTACACCGGCACGACAGGTGCTCAAGGTGCAACGGGCAGCCAGGGCTTTGCGGGCGTCGGCACTCAAGGTCTGACAGGAGCGCAAGGTGCAACCGGCGCTCAGGGCTACACCGGAGCATCGGGTTCGCAAGGCGCGTCTGGGGCGCAGGGTTATGCCGGCGTCAACGGTTCGACCGGGTCTCAGGGCTACAGCGGTGCGAGTGGCTCGCAAGGTGCATCCGGCGCTCAGGGATATTCGGGTACGCAGGGCGTAAGTGGGAGCCAAGGTGCCTCAGGTGCACAGGGATACTCCGGTGTCCAGGGTGCAACGGGTGCGCAGGGCGGAACCGGATCGCAGGGTTACCTCGGCGTCCAAGGATTGACCGGGGCCCAAGGTGCAACCGGGTCTCAAGGTGCAACCGGGTCTCAAGGTGCAACCGGGTCAACCGGCGCCCAGGGCTACACCGGAGAATCGGGTTCGCAAGGCGCGTCTGGGGCGCAAGGTTATGCCGGCGTCAACGGTTCCACCGGGTCTCAGGGCTACAGCGGTGCGAGTGGCTCGCAAGGTGCATCCGGCTCGCAAGGCATCGTTGGGACACAAGGCCTGACAGGAGCGCAAGGTGCAAGTGGGAGCCAAGGCGCCTCAGGTGCACAGGGATACTCCGGTGTCCAGGGTGCAACGGGTACACAGGGCGGAACCGGATCGCAGGGTTACGTCGGCGTCCAAGGATTGACCGGGGCCCAAGGTGCAACCGGGTCTCAAGGTGCAACTGGAGCACAGGGCGACGGCGGCGCGGCAGGTTCACAGGGCGCGTCGGGAGCGCAGGGTTATGCCGGCGTCAACGGTTCGACGGGGTCTCAGGGCTACAGCGGCGCCAGCGGTTCGCAAGGCTCCTCGGGAGCTCAAGGATCGAGCGGCGTGCAGGGCTCCACTGGCACTCAGGGCTACAGCGGTGCCAGTGGCTCGCAAGGTGCGTCCGGGGCTCAAGGTTCTTCGGGTACGCAGGGCGCCAGTGGGAGCCAGGGCGCATCAGGGGCACAGGGGTATTCCGGTACCCAGGGTGCAACGGGCGCGCAGGGCGGAACCGGATCGCAGGGTTACGTCGGCGTCCAGGGCTTGACGGGCGCCCAAGGGGCAACCGGCTCTCAAGGTGCAACCGGGTCCCAGGGGGCGTCGGGAAGTCAGGGCTATCTCGGGCCGCAAGGTGCCACCGGCGCCCAGGGATCAAGCGGATCTCAGGGCTCCAGCGGGCTCCAAGGAGGGACCGGTAGCCAGGGATACTCCGGTGCTCAAGGTGCAAGCGGTTCGCAGGGCTCCGTCGGTGTCCAGGGTGTCACTGGTGCGCAAGGTACCCCGGGTCCTCAAGGCTCGACAGGTGCGCAAGGAGCCACGGGTGGAGTTGGAGCGGCCTTCATCGATGGTAACGGAGGCACGGGGCGTCTCGCCTTTAGCAACACGAGCGCTCAGTATGTGGGCGCCGGAATGATCAGCGCGCGACAGGCTCCTACCGAACAAGTAGCCGACGTCGCTTTGAACTCGGGAACGCTGTACGTGAACCTGAACCTCGAGGACTACCAGAACGTGAGCAGTACGGTGACGGCCCAGCTACAGGTCAACGGAGTCGATGTTGGATCAACGATCACGTATGACGCTGGTAGCAGCCAACCGGTGCAGAGCGTGTCCGA
Source organism: uncultured Acidimicrobiaceae bacterium (assembly GCA_963714125.1). Lineage (GTDB taxonomy): Bacteria > Actinomycetota > Acidimicrobiia > Acidimicrobiales > UBA8190 > CAWCAW01. The sequence goes on from OY970234.1 coordinate 1,057,065, forward strand.
GTCGGCCCTAGGGATCACGCCGGGTTCCACCGTCGGACTTGTCGTGACCCAGAATGCCGCAAGTACTGAATTCGGTGGCGGCTACGTCAACTGGTCGGTGGGGCCATGACGCCTTAGCTCTTGGCGACTCGGTACTTCACGTGCGTGACCCCGGGCGCCTCAACGGCCCGCAGTTGCTCGAGCGTGATGTCGGTCCCACCGACATGGTCGAAGAGCGGGACCCCGTCCCCCAGGATCACGGGAGCGATGTGGAGTTCGAGCTCTTCGACCAGGCCGGCCGCCAAGAACTGCTGCACAACGTCAGCGCCGCCGGCCACGACGACGTCCATGCCGGCCGCAGCGTGGAGAGCCTGCTCGGCGGCGGACTCGATGCCATCGGTGACGAACGTGAAAGTGGTGCCCCCTTCAAGTTCAAGAGCACTCCGAGGGTGGTGCGTGAGCACGAACACCGGCCGGTGGAACGGTGGATTGTCATCCCACCATCCCTTCCACGGGTCATCGCCCCAAGGCCCGGGGCCGCCACCGAACATCTTCCTGCCCATGATGGTGGCGCCCACGTTGGTGAGGCTTTCTTCGACAACGGCCGTACTCTCGTTGATGTCACCGCCCGGCATCCCATGGGGAGCGCGCCACGCCGCGAGGCCAAACGCCCATTCGTGCAACTGCCGGCCGCCCTCGCCGAGGGGGTTCTCCAGGCTCGGGTTTATCCCGGCGCTGTAGCCATCAAGTGACACGGAGATCTCGCTCCTGATCTTGCCCACGGCCTCTCCTTTTTCTCATCAACGCTGACGGTCCGGGTACGCCAACCTCGCCGCTAGCACGGGAAGATAGGCCGAATAGTCGGGCCGATCGAGGACCTTGGTCGGTCTACCATGGACCGGTGGCGACTCGCTCAACGCGCGTCTCGGCGTCGTCGCCGGCGCGTCGACGGCGCGAGATCACCCTCGTGGCGCTCGCCGCGTTCGCGGCTGGCCTCGGCTTTGTCGTCTGGCTCGAGATCACGGCCGAAATGAACAACGCCTTGGCCGCCCCCGGTGGGCCGGCCTTGGCCGTCGGACGCTTTGCCGGTTTGCTGGGCTCCTACCTGTTGCTCATCATGGTCTTGGTGGTGGCCCGCATTCCGTGGTTGGAGCGCGTCTTCGGCCAGGAACATCTGGTCCGGTGGCATCGTCGCCTGGGCTCTTGGCCCATCGTGTTGATAACCCTGCATGTCGTGTTCATCATCATCGGGTACGCCGAACTCGACCGTGCGCCGTTGTGGACCGAGCTGCGCCGATTGTTGGGCTCCTATCCCGATGTCGTCGCCGCCACCTTCGGTTTCGGATTGCTTGTGGTGGTCGGCATCTCGTCGTGGCGCGCCGCGCGCCGTCACCTTCGCTACGAGACGTGGTGGTCGATTCATCTCTACATCTATCTCGGTCTTGCTTTGGCCTTCGCCCACCAACTCGCCAACGGGTCATCGTTCGTCCATCACCCGCTCGATCGGGTGTGGTGGAGTCTGCTGTGGGCAGGCACGGCTGGCGTGGTACTTGGCTACCGAATCGCTTTGCCGATCTGGCGGAGCCTTTACCACCGCCTGCGAGTTCTCGACGTCCACACCGAAAGCGCCGGTGTCGTGTCGATCACGTGTACCGGACGCCATCTCGATCGCTTGAAGGTATCTGGCGGCCAGTTTTTTTTATGGCGGTTCTTGGCCAAAGGTGCGTGGTGGGACGCCCACCCGTACTCGCTCTCGGCGCTTCCCCAACCCCCCCTGATGCGAGTGACGGTGAAAGATGCCGGAGATCACAGTGGATCTGTGGCCAATCTGCGTCCTGGTACGCGAGTGTTCATCGAAGGCCCGCACGGGTCATTCACCAAGCACAAGCGCTCCGGTCGGGCTGTTGCCCTCATAGGGGCGGGCATTGGCGTGACACCGTTACGCGCGCTGCTTGAGGACCTTCCCCCCGATGAGGACGTGGTGGTCATTCTGCGGTACTCGACATACGAGGCGCGGGTGCTTCGCGACGAGATCGCCACCCTCGTCGCCGAGCGCAACGGCAGGTTCCACGAACTGGTCGGGCCCCGCTCGGTCGTCCCTGTCGACGCCGCCCTCCTCCACCATTTCGTACCTGATCTGGCCCAGCGCGACGTGTATATCTGCGGCCCCCATGGACTGCGTGACCAGGTGGTAGAGGCTGCTCGCCGCCTCGGAGTTGCCCCTAACCGCATCCATTATGAGACGTTTGTGTTGTGAGCCCGAGGGCTGTTTGACCATGCGTCGTGCTCCGATTGTTCTGGCCGCCACCGCCGCCGGTCTGGCGTTTGTCTTGACCTTTCGCACCCACAACGAAGGTCCTGGCGCCGCTGCCAAGCGCGCCACATGGACCTACGTACCGGGGAGCCGTGTCGGCATCGGCACCGGGTACACACCCAACGGCCCGGTGAAGGTACGGGTCACTGTGGTGGGCGGACGGATCGTGGCCATCGACAACCTGCAGCTGCCGAACGACAACGCCCACTCGGTGCAACTCAGCGAGGTTTCCGGGCCGATGTTGCGCAAGGAGGCCATGCGAGCGCAAAGCGCCAACATCGACGCCGTGTCGGGGGCCACCATGACGAGCATGGCGTATGAGACCTCTATGCAAGCGGCCCTGGACAAGCTCCACATCAAGCGATGATCACCGCCTCGTCCACCATCGGTCACGTCGAGCACGCGATGGGCACAACCTTCTCCTTTGTGGTGGAGCCGGGCGGGCTCGACCACCTCGACGTGCGGAGCGCCATCGACGCCGCGTGTGAACGGTTGCACGACGCCGATGACGTGTTCAGCACGTGGAAGTCCCACAGCCCCATCAGCCGGCTGCGCCGGGACGAGATCGGACTTGAGGAGTGCCCGGCAGACGTCAGCCTCGTTCTGGAGCTTTGTCGACGAGCGCGACAGCTGTCGGGGGGATGGTTCGATCCGTGGGCCATGCCCGGCGGCGTCGACCCAACCGGCCTGGTCAAAGGATGGGCCACCCAAGAGGCGCTTCTCGTCCTGAAGGCCTTCGGGGTGCCGGCCGCCATGGTCAATGGCGGTGGCGACATCGCCACCTTTGGGTACCGCCATCACGACCGGCCGTGGGTCATCGGCATCCGCGACCCGCTCGATGCCGCGTCGTGCGTCTGTGCGGTGGCGTCACCGGGGGCGGTGGCCACTTCGGGTAGCTATGAACGAGGACTCCACGTGCTCGATCCCCGCACCGGGGTGGGTGCGGACGATGTGCAATCGGTGACCGTCACGGGTCCCGACCTGGCGTTGGCTGATGCGTTGGCCACCGGCGTCATGGCCGGCGGTGTGGATGCCGTGTCGCTGGTCGAAGCAATCCCGGGGTACAACGCTCTAGTCATTGATGCACAGGGCCAGCTCTTGCCAAGCGAAGGCCTGCCGTTCATCGGGTCCGGCGATCTACGCTTTCCATAGGCGCAAAGGAGGCCGTTGTGGGCGTGGACATGCGGACCAGGACCGACGGCGCCACTGTTCCTGTGGATGCGCGGACGTTCTTCGATGAGGACCTCCCGGCGACCTTCGAGACGCGTGCCGACCTGCTTCGAGACGCACTGAGTCACCTGTCACCGAGATCTCTCACCATTGACGTCGACGGCGCTTCGGCGTGGACGTTGTCGGTGGTCGATGGTCGTGGGGTGATCACCGAGGCCACGGGCTCAAGCAACAACATCCTGCACATCGACCGCCACCAGCTCGACGACCTGATCGCCGATCAGGTGACACCGATGGCCTGGTTCTCCAGCGGCCGGTTGAACTTGCAAGGTCGTCTCGAGACACTCCTCGATTGGTGGCTTGTGCTGCGGGGCGCTCTCGACGGCGTCGCTCCTCACGTCGGGGAGTTGGCATTTCGAGACCGACGTGGCCAATCATTGGATCTCTCCCGCACGTTCTCGTTGTCGGATTCCGACGAGGACATGACCCACTTCCTCGAAGAAGCCGGGTTCTTGCACGTCGAGAGCATGTTCTCCGCACAAGAGATGTCCGCCGTCTCGCAAGATATAGACGCCGCCATCGCCGGCTACCAGCGTGGTGACGGTCAGTCCTGGTGGGCACGTACTGCCGATGGCGAGGATCGCCTCGTACGCATGCAGGGATTCGAGCGCCACAGTGCGCTGGTGTCGTCCTTCGGTACCAACGAGCGCCTGGCGCGACTGGCCGCCCTCCCCGGTGACGGCCACGTGTGGGGAGCGATGCAGTCCAATTCCGTCGAAGCCTTGATCAAACCCATCGGTATCGTCGAAGGAATCTCCGATGTCCCGTGGCACAAAGACTGCTCACTCGGCCGCCACAGCTACGAATGCTGCTCATTGACCGTTGGCGTGTCGGTGACCGGAGCCGACGCCGACAGCGGCCAGCTGCGTGCCGTGGCCGGAAGTCACCGAGCCCTGGTGTGGCCGGCGCTTCTCAGAAGGGACAATCAGCTCCCGGTAATCGACCTTCCCACTCGCACCGGCGATGTGACCGTGCATCTGAGTTGCACCATGCACATGGCCCAACCTCCGGTGCGCAGCGAGCGCCGCGTGCTTTACACGACGTTCCGGTTACCGCCCCGGCCTGGCTCGGATGACGATTCTGCCCGCAGGCGGATCCGTGAAGTCCGTGAAGCCGCCGCCGTCACCGTCTCCCAACCTGCCGCCAGGTAGCGCCGTCCGTTTACGCCGTTTTGGCGATGAGGACATCACACGGCGCCTTGTGTGCCACCGAGTTGGGCACCGACCCGAGCACCCGACGCTTCATCCCCTTACTGCCGACGACGATGAGATCGGCGTCGATGGTCTCGGCCACCTGCACGACGGCATCGGGCGGTGCCGCGAATACCGAGTGGGTATGCACGGAGACACCGTCGGTAGCGGCGGCCGCCTTGGCCAGGAGCTCCTCGCTGGCGCCCTCGAGCAGGGAGACGTTCATCTCGACGGCACCGGCTGTCACGACTCCCGCTTGGGCGGCCGCCACCGCCGTGCTGACGGCTTGGTAGGCGTTGACGATGTGGAGCTCGGCTCCGCAGAGCTTGGCGAGGTCAATGGCGATTCCCACGGCCGCACTGGCCGTGTCCGAGCCATCGGTCCCCACGACGATCTTGGTGAACACGGCGTACCCCCCTCGGCGATGTCGCCTCACCCTAGGCTGCGGTCACGTTGAGGCTGTCGGCCCGGTAATTTCAAGGTCGTTCACAGGTTCGCCGGGCACATTGGTTACGTGCGATGGACGTCACCGCCATCGGACCGCGGTGGAGGGAAGGTAAGAACGCAGTGACGAGCCCGTACGACCCGGACGAGCAGCCCACCGATCCGGGCCCGCCTCCCGAGCACACTCCGGAGGCGGCGATTCCACCGCCACCCTCCTCGCCCTGGCCGCCTCCTCCCCCCTGGAGCGCCGTCGGCGGTGCTTCGTGGTCAGGCGGCGGCGTGCCTCCCTACGGAGGAGGGGCGCCCCCCAACTGGAGTGACCCTCAACCACGCGGCGACGCCGTCCCTCCGTACGGCCCCAGTCCTTATAGCCCTGGGCCATACGGCGGCGGCCCCTATGGGGCCGGTCCGTACAACGCCGGTCCCTACAGCGCCGCTCCATATGGAGCCGGTCCATACAACGCCGGCGTTCCTCCCTTCGGCGGCCCCCCACGCGACAGCCCTGGCGGCACCTCCCCATACGGCGGTACCTCCCCATACGGCGGCAATTTCCCCTATGGCGGCGGGGGCGCCATCCCTCCGTACGGCCGGCCTCCTAATCCTCGCCGTGCCGGCCGCGGCATCGTCGTGCTGGTGATGGCGGTGTTGGTACTGGTGTCCGCCGTGGCCGGTGGCGCCGTGGAATACGCGCTCGGGAACAACGGATCGGCGCTATCGGGATCGGGCGTCGCCAATCCAGGTGGATCTTCCGTCGTGGCGCCCAACGCCGACACCGCTGCCATCGCCGCCAAAGTGGACCCCGCCATCGTCGACATCGATACGACGTTGTCGGGGGGTGGCGAGGCCGCCGGCACCGGCATGGTGGTCACGTCCTCGGGGGAGGTGCTGACCAACAATCACGTCATCGAGGATTCCACCTCTGTCACCGTGCAGATTCCGACCACGGGGCAGAATTACAGCGCCACGGTGCTCGGTGACGACCCCACCGACGACGTTGCCCTCCTTCAGCTCCAAGGTGCATCGCATTTGAAGACCATCGACGTTGGCTCTGACGCCGACGTGGCCGTGGGCACCGTGATCGTCTGCGTTGGCAACGCCCTGGGGCGTGGTGGCCAACCGGCCGCCGTGCCGGGCACCGTGACCGGCATCGATCAAACGATCACGGCGGGCGACCCGGGGACCACGCCGGAGACGCTGCACGGGTTGATCCAGACCGACGCCCCCATCCAGCGTGGTGACTCCGGCGGTCCGTTGGTCGAGACCAATGGGCATGTCATCGGCATGGATACCGCCGCCGCCGACGGTGCCAGCGAGGATTCCGGTGCGTCGGAGGCGTATTCCATCCCCCTCACCACGGCATTGCCCATCCTGGCCGCCATACGTAACGGAGCGTGGACCTCGACCGTCGAGATCGGAGCCCATAGACCGCTGTTGGGGGTGGAGATCCAGAACGCCAGTGGCAAATCGTCGTCATCGAGCCCCTTCGGAGGGGGTTACACCGGCCCCGTTGCACCGGTGAGCTCAGGTGCTCTGGTCGTCACCGTCGAGAACCCGAGCCCCGCACAAGCCGCCGGGCTCGCCGCCGGAGACGTCATCGTGTCGGTGGACGGTGCGTCGGTCACATCGGCGGCGTCCCTCGAGTCGACGCTGCTGACGCATCGCCCCGGGAGTTCCGTCACCGTCAAATGGGTGGCGGTGTCGGGGGCAAGCCACAGCGCCAACGTGCGTCTCACCGGCGGTCCCCCGGCCTGACGCCGTCGGCGGTCGCGCCGTCACAAGATGACCCACACGCTTAGTGGCGGAGGATAAGCGCAGCGCCAAGCCCGTGGACGACACGTCTGGGGTCACGTAACGTCAAGACCGCTCAGCCTTGTTTAGGCCACAAGGTAGGGGGGTCGATCCATGATCGATGGCGAGCGTGTCGTTCTTGATAACTCATTGCGTAGAGCCGTAGTCCACCGGACTCGGACCTCACGACAGTGGCACCCGATGTCACGGTGGCGAACGTTCCTACCGAAGGCGGCGGTTACCGCCGCCATTGCTGCCATTGTGGTGTCAGGGCTGTCGGTTGTCCCGGTGGCCGCTAAAGCGGCCAAGCCGAAGAGCTTTTCGGGCGCCGCACCGGGGTCCGTAACGTGCACGATGTCGGCCAAGGTCTTGTTCTCGCCGCCGCTCACCGAATCGGGCGGAGGGACGAGCGCATCATCGGTTGACGGCGTGCTGGTGGATTGTCATGCCACCGACAGCACGGTGGCTATCACGCAGGCCAAGGTGACCGGTCTGTTTGCCAGCAGTCCCCTTGACTGCGCGACCTTGTCGGCGACGGGAGTACCGGCCACGCTGATCCTTACGTGGAAGGGGACGGTCAACGGGGCCGTCGGCGCTTCGCCGTACGCGGGGCGAGCCACGTTCGCACCCAGCACCATCAGCGGCACGACCATCACCGGTTCGTTTGCCGGAGATGCCGCTATCGACATCGGCGTGCCCCTTGATCTCGCCGCGCTGTGCCAAGCCAAGAAAGGGATTGCGGCGGTCACGCTTACCGGGACGGTCATGACCACGACCAAGATCGCCGGCATGGGGGGTTACTCAGTGGTTCCGCCCACAGCGTCGGCGACACGGTTGACAACGACCTTTGCCGTTCCTTCGATCACGTGTCCCGTGACCGGAGTGGCCGCGGTGGATTTCAACGCCGGCCTCACCGACGCCGCCGTGGACGGTAACGCCACCTCGGCCGGGGCCGGCGTCTCCATCGAGTGTGCCGATGGTCATGAGTCCGTGCTGGGCGAGGCGTACGCCGGACACCGCGGTGTCTCGACCGACCGCATCGTCGTCGGTACGGTCGTCACCATCACCGTGGCACAGACAACGGGCAGCCTTTCCTCGGCCCTGGTCGACGAGGCATCCTCCAAGGGAGATGTCTCGAGTTCGACGACGGCGCTCAGTGCGCCCGTCCTGGCCGTCGTGGCTGCCGGTGGCTCGATGGACATCCCAACGTTTCAGGATGTGACGTTTACCGATTGCCAGCTTGATGGCCGCGCCTTGGGCAAGGAGAAACACCTCGACAAGACCCAAGTGACGGGGACCGATGGCAAGGTGCAGATTTCCACCGGAAAGCTGACCGTGGGGGGCACGACGTTCGCGGCCACCTTCAAGCGAAGCACCTGAGTCCGTAGCGTTTCGCCCCCGGCGTCAGCGCTCCTGTTCCGTGGGGCGCACCAGGATCTCGTTCACCGAGGTGCGGCGCGGTTGCGTCACCGCGAAGGTGACGGCGTCGGCAATGTCGTGCGCCTGAAGCATCTCCACGCTCACGAAGTTCTTCGCCATGTCCTCGAGGATTTCGGGACGCAGGTGCGTGGCCAGTTCCGTCAACACCGCACCAGGCTCAACGATGGTGACGCGCACATGGCGCCTCGTTACCTCTTGGCGTAGCGCCTCCGAGAAGGCCCCCACCCCGAACTTGGTGGCGCTGTAGACCCCGTTTCCCAGTCGGGCCACCCGGCCTGCCACTGAGCTCACGTTGACAACATCGGCGACATGGCGCGGGTCGCTTTCGGCTGCATCGAGGAGGTGGGGGAGCGCGGCGTGGGTGCAATAGAAAAGGCCGAGCAGGTTCAACTGCACCATGCGGCGCCACTCCTCGGTGGGCGCGTTCACCACGGGCCCCAGCAGCATGACGCCCGCGTTGTTGATGAGGGTGTCGAGCCGCCCGAATCTGGTCACCGTGTCATCGACCATGCGACGGACCTGGTCCTCCTCGCAGACGTCGGTCTCGAGCACGAGCACCCTGTCGGGAGCACCGATCCGTTGCGCCAGTGCTTCGAGTCGGTCCTTGCGACGAGCCGCCATGGCCACGGCCGCACCCTCGGCGGCCAGGGCCAGGGCAGTCGCCTCGCCGATGCCGCTCGAGGCCCCGGTGACGAGCGCCACTGTCCCTTCGAGTCGTCCTGCCACGTGTCCTCCTCGCGCCGGTCGTCGCCATCTCGATGTCTGTCGGCGGCGGGGTTCATTCTCGCAGCTCTCGAGTGGGGGTCGATGGGCGGCGGTCGGAGTAGTGCTGGTACGAGAGTGGGCGACATGGTGCCCACCTGGCTTGACGCCCTATGTCGAGGGCACACTGCACAAGGACCAGTCCGGATGGGCCAGCCACGTGGACAGTGAGAGGTGGGAGTGAACCGACAGGACTGGCGTGTCGCTCTCTTCTACGCACGGGCGACGGTGGGCAAGCGATGGGGCGGGTACCTGGCCCTGATCGTCTTGCTCGGCCTGGTGGGGGGAGTGGCCATGGGTGCCATCGCCGGGGCCCGGCAGACGCAGTCGTCGTATTCGACGTACATCGAAAGCACGCACCCCTCGGCTTTGCTGGCTTTCCTGTCGTTCGATAACCCGGCGCTGGGTTCCTCAGTCGGCTATAGCCCCGCCACCGCGGCCACAGTGGGCCGTCTCCCCCATGTAAGCGGCGAGCAGGCCGTAGTCGGTTTCGACGGCAACATCGACTACGCCCACGGAATCCATCCCGCCATCGGCCCGGCAGAAAAGCCCGCCGTGGTGGAAGGCTCCCTGGGCGACGAATACCGGACGGAGGACAGCGTTCACGTCGTCGTCGGTCGGATGTACACAGCATCGAACCCGCATGAGGCGGTCATGAATGCCCAGGCAGCCCAAGAGCTCGGGATACGTATCGGCTCGGTGGCCCAGATCGCCTTTAACTCGGACTCGCAATTGAATGCGGAGGACCTGGAACCAAGTTCCGCTCCGACTCCGCCGCCGGCCAAGATCGTGACCGTCCGGATTGTCGGCATCGTCGTCTTTCCTCGGACCGTCGTCGAGGATGACTACGACGCCTTGGGGTCGGGGCAGGTGCTCTTCTCGCCTGCGCTTACGAGGCAGCTGGCGACATGTTGCGCAACGTACTCCTACAGCGCCATAACGCTTTCCGGCCACAGGGCGGCGCCAACCACTGTCGCCAGTGAGATCACCCGGGCCGTTCCCGCTATAACCGCCACGTTCAAGATCGAGACGTACGGGCCAGACATCGCCGCCGCCGACCGCGCCATCAAACCGGTGTCGATTGCTCTCGCCGTCTTTGGCGCCCTGGCCGGGCTGGCGGCGCTAATCATCGCCTACCAAGTCATCGGGCGTCAGCTTCGCCTCCAACAGAGCGAGATGACGACGATACGGGCGCTCGGCGCCGGCCCCGCCATGGCCACGACGGTGGGATGTTTGGTCGTCGTCGGCGCCATAGCCGTTGGCGCCTTGTTGGCCGCGCTGGTGGCGATTGCCCTGTCGCCGCTGTTCCCGTTGGGCCCAGTGCGCCCCGTGTTCCCTATCGGACCGTCAGTCGACTGGCTGGTGCTCGGTGGTGGATGCGCGCTGATCGTCGTATTCCTGACTTGCATCGCCTTGTTGGTCTCATGGCGTAACGCGCCCCACCGCGTGCGCGAACGTCAGCAGTGGAGCACCAATGGCTCTTCCGGGCCGGCGCGTGCCATGGCGGGCTCTGGCCTACCTGTCGCTGCCGTTACCGGGGTCCGATTCGCTCTTGATCGAGGTGATCGACGTGATCCGGTCCCCGTTCGATCGGCGATCGTGGGCGCCACCTTTGCCTTGCTGGTGGTGACCGCCACCGTCACCTTCGGTGCCAGTCTCAACAGCCTGGTTTCTCACCCCCGACTCTTTGGGTGGAACTGGAACTACGCCATGTTCTCGGGTTTCGCCGGCGACGAGGACCTTCCCGCCCAGCCAAGCGCCACCCTCCTCGCCCACGATCACGATGTCCTGGCGGCATCAGGCGTGTATTTCGCCGCCGCGTCGATTGACCGCGAACAAGGCGTCCCCACCATCGGGGCCGCACCCGATGCTGCCGTAGCTCCGCCGCTGTTGAGCGGACACGGGCTCGAGGCGCCGGACCAGATCGTTCTTGGTGCATCGACCTTGGCCAGTCTGCACAAGCACCTCGGCGACACCGTTGTCGTACGCGGCGCCGGTGCGGAGGCTCGTCTCGTGATCGTCGGCACCGCAACCATGCCGGCCATCGAAGGTGACGGGCTTGGTGAGGGAGCCATCATCGATTACCGGCTCATACCGGCATCGGTGCGTAACACCCAGGGCAACACCGTTCCCGGCCCCAATGCATATCTCATCCGAACCAGAGGGGGCGTTTCTGCGAGGGCGCAGCGGTCCCTGCAAAGGGTCAGTGCCGCCATCAACGCGTCGCCGCAAAACAGCGGAACATCGGGGGGCGTGGTGTCGGTGCTCCGTCCTGAAGAGATCGTGGACTCTCATTCCATCGAAGACATCCCCGCCATTCTCGGAGCTGGCCTTTCTGTTGGAGCTGTTGTCGCTCTCGGCGTGACGCTCATTGCCTCGGTCCGCCGTCGACGACGCGATCTTGCTGTCCTCAAGACACTCGGCCTCTCCGGGCGACAGTTGGCGGCCGTTGTGGCGTGGCAGTCGAGTGTCGCCGTCGTCATCGGCGTCATCGTGGGGGTGCCGCTTGGCATCGTGACGGGCCGGTTCTTGTGGAACCAATTCGCCAACTTGATTCATGCGGTGCCGGCTCCCAACGTTCCGGTGCTGTGGGTTGTCGTCGTCGCCCTCGGTGCCCTCGTGCTCGCCAATGTCGTAGCTCTGGTTCCGGGATGGCTGGCCGCCCAAACGCCCACAGCCACGTTGTTGCGCGCCGAGTAGCTCGCGCCTTGGCCGCAGCCGGCTTCTGTGGCGCTTGCACGGCGTGCGGCGCAGTAGAACGTCACCCATGACACTTCTCGACGACATACGGCAGTACTGGGATGACGACGCCGCCACCTATGACGACGCTCCCGGGCATCGCCCCACCAGTGTGGCCGTGCAAGCGGCGTGGACTGCTGCGTTGGCGACGTTGTTGCCTCCCGCACCGTGCCGGGTCTTGGACTGTGGGGCCGGTACCGGCTTTCTCAGCTTGATCGCCGCCCGACTGGGCCACGCCGTTACCGCATTGGACCTGTCTCCCCAGATGCTCGCTCGTCTGCACGCCGCCGCTGACGCCGAAGACTTGGACATCACCGTCGTCGTCGGGCCCGCTACCGCACCTCCGACCGGGTTCGACGCCGTCATGGAACGTCACCTGTTATGGACTTTGCCGGATCCCGAACTGGCCTTGCGCGCCTGGCGCACCGCGGCGCCGACGGGACGACTCGTCGTCATCGAATCGATGTGGGGACACATCGATGCGTTGGAGCGAGCGCGCTCCTCAGCGCGTCAGATCTTGCGCCGCATACGCGGAGAAGCACCGGATCATCACGCGCCGTATTCGGAGAATCTGCGCAACGCCTTGCCACTCGGATCAGGGTACACATCCCCGTAACATTGTTGATCTATTGGGGCGCAGCGGATGGTCTGGTCTCTCTCTGTACAGGTTGCGCGACATCGAGTGGGCAACAACACTTGAGATGCGTATTCCCGAGCGGATCGTCGGTGCGACACCACGATTTGCTGTTACAGCTCTGTGACTTTCGCCGTGGTGTGATTCTGATATGGCCAGCTCAGTGCGATTTCTGTGAGGTTTTCGGCCTTTTCTGTGAAACTGCGCCGCCTTGCCCTTGTAGGCACGAATAGGACTTTCGAATCATTGCAAAGGACCTGCGTGCGTGTTAAACACAATATCCATCGTGAGTGACGTCGGAGAATTCTCGACGCCACCGTCTCATGGGCGGAAGGCGAATGTTCGGCCCCGCCTAGTGGTCGCCCTTTCCATTTTTGTTGTGATGGCCATGGTTGGGCCTCTGACGCGCAACGCCGATGCTTCCCCGGTATCGAGTTCAAAGGCGAAGGTCAGCGCCGTGAACGGGCAGTTGCAGACTGCGCAGGCTCAGGCCGCACAGATCGCGCAGCAACTGCAGACCGATGGACAACGACTCGATGTGCTTGGTCAGCAGTACGACGCCGCCGAGCAACAGGTGCAGCAACTCGACAGTCAGCTGACCACCACCAAGGCCCAGGTGGCGCAGACGCAGTCGGACGTGGCGACGGCCCAGACCGATCTGCGCGATCAGGCGTTGACGCAATACATGAGTGGGGCCACCACTGACACCGCCCTTGAGAACTTCTTCTCCCCGGGCGGCGAACAGGCATCGGCGGCGCAGGAGTATCGCCAGGTCGCCGGCGACAATGTGGCATCGGCCATCGACCGCCTCCATCGCGCCCAGCAGGCGCTCAACGCTCAACAGACCCAACTGCAGTCCACCGAGGCCCAAGCGCGCACCGTTGCCACGCAAGTGGGTTCCGAGCAGCAGCAGGCCCAAGTGTTGGAGGCCTCGCAACAATCCTCCCTCGGTCAGGTCAAAGGACAGGTCGCCACGCTGGTCACCCAGCTGCAGTCGGCGCAGCAGGCCGAGCAGCAAGCCGAGTTCCAAGCGCAGTTGCAGGCTCAAGAAGCAGCCGAGGCCGCCGAGGAGGCGAACGCCCAGCAACAACAAGGTGCGCCGCTGGCCAACGACGCACCGGTTGCTCCCGGCGGTACGGGTGCGGTGCAAGCAGCTGAATCGCAGCTCGGCGTGCCCTACGTGTGGGGTGGAGAGTCGCCCCGGGGCTCGGCCAGCCCAGGGTTCGACTGCTCAGGTCTTGTGCAGTGGTCTTGGCGCCAAGCGGGCGTGAGTCTGCCGCGCACCGCTCAGGACCAGTACGACGCCATCACCCACATTCCCTTGTCGGACCTCGAGCCCGGTGACCTTCTGTTTTATGACGACGGCACCGATTCCGTGGAGCACGTCGCTATGTACATCGGTAATAACACGGTGATCCAGGCTCCCGAAACGGGCGAGCTGGTGAGTTACGCGCCGGTGTGGGACCAGGGGCTCGTAGGCGCCGGGCGACCCTGATCCGGTCTGGTTCTCAGACCGGCGCTTCCACCTCGAGCCACGGCTCACGGCGGGCGGGCAGGTTGTCATAGAGATCGCCGATGAGGTCGTCGCGTAGCGCTCGACACACCGAGTCCTCCCACCGGTTGCTCCACTGAAGCGGGTCCTCATCCAGGTTGTAGAGCTCACCTTCGTGGCCCTCGTAGATACCTCCCGCCTCATAGGCGGTGACGAGCCATCCGTCGCGATACAGCGAACGCAGATGAAGGTCTTCGCTGTCGAACTGGCTGTCCCATTCGCAAATGACGCGCTGGCGCCGGGCGTCAGGGGCCGTGGGAAGGGCGGTGCCTTGTACCCAAGGCGGTACGGCCACGCCGGCGATGGCGCAGAACGTCGGGGCGAGGTCCAGCTGCCCCACCGGGTCGTCAATGACACCAGGAGCCACGCCCGCCGATGGGGCTGGACGCCAGATCATGGGGAGGTGCATCAATGCTTCGCAGTGGTACGGGCCTTTGAAGAGCAAGCCGAAGTCTCCCTGCAGCTCGCCATGATCGGTGGTGAAGATGATGTCGGTATCGGCCCCCCACCCCCGGGCTTCAATGCGCGCTATGACGCGGCCCATGGCCTCGTCGATGAGTTCGTTCTCGATGTGCGTGAAGGCGTTCACCTCGCGCACTTGGTCATCGGTCATGGCGGCGGGAACGAAGCCGGCCGGCCCGCCTTCGAGGTTGGCGTGTGAGCCGTCGTAGTACTCCATCCAATGGCGAGGCTTTTGCTCGAGGATGCGTCGACACGCCTCGGGTGAGCCCGGGTGTCCGGCCGGCAGATCGAGGTCGCGCCAGTTGACTCGACCAAGCTCAGAGGACGGCGGGTCCCACGGGTGGTGCGGATCCGGAAAGCTCATCCAGCAGAACCAGTCGTCGTCACTGTCCAGGCCGTCCAACCACGCCATGGTGCGGTCAGCGACCCAATCGGTGTGGTAGAGGTCGCGCGGCACGGGATTGATCTTCAACTGGGGAGCGCCTGTCTCCCCGCCACCGGCGTTGTTCAGCGCCGCACCGTCGAGCAACTGGTAGAAGTCGCGCTCGATGATCTCCGGGTTGCTTGCGGATCCATACGCCGTAGTGCCATAGGGGAAGGGGTCCGTGCATGGCCAGCTCCACGTGTTCGAAGCCGCGGTGCGGGCCGGTGGAGCCCTCCCTGGCAAAGCGGTTCTCGGGCCAGCGCCCGTCGGGGTCGAAAGCCGGCTCGAAGTGCGCCTTGCCCACCAGTGCCGTTCGGTAGCCGTGCTCGTGGAGGTGGGCGGCCACACTGGGTGCATCGGCGGGCAGTGGCACGCCGTTGGCGTAGACCCCGTGGGTCCGGGGGTACTGCCCGGTGATCATGGTGCTGCGGGCCGGCATGCAGACGACGTTCTGGTTCATGGCCCGCCGGTAATTGATGCCCGCGGAGGCCAAAGCATCGGCCACCGGGGTGCGGGCGATCACCCCGCCGTTGCATCCCAGGCTGTCAAAGCGCTGCTGGTCGGTGGTGACAAAGAGGATCTTGCGGCCCATAGGCGCACCATAGGGGCACCGAGGACGGATGGTCCGAGCGCCTGGAGGGAGGAAGCGTAGGGCCAGCTGGGGCGTGCATCCGCGCCAGGCCCACGGACGCGGGGCAGAATCCTGGGAGTTCGTGAGGCGGCACGACCACACATCATGGAACCCCATACCGAGTCGTCTTTCACCGCCGAACACGAGCCCACGCGTTCGGAACAAGCCGTCGCTATTGGGTCGCGCTTGCGCGCCGTGCGGCATCAGACCGGATTGTCTCTGGTGGCCGTGGAGGAGATGTCCAACCAGGAGTTCCGAGCTTCTGTGCTTGGCGCTTATGAGCGTGGCGAGCGTGTCATCACCGTCGATCGGCTGCAGAGGCTGGCCAAGCTCTACAACGTGCCCGTCGACCAGCTCCTCCCCGAAGAGCCTCGACGCGCCCCCTGGAGCGGGGCGCCGAGGGCCGACGGTGAAGCCGACCCGTCGTCGCCGGCGGCGACCGGAGACCCGGAGAAGGTATCCATAGATCTGGCCAGGCTGCGGGCGGGAACAGGCCCCGAGCACGACGTGTTGCGGCGCTTTCTCCATATCATCCAAGTGCACCGCCAGGACTTCAACGGGCGCGTCATCACCATTCGGCGCGCCGACGTGCGCGCCTTGGCGTGCTTCTTCGGCATCACACCCGACGCCTTAGGCGACCGGCTCGATGTTCTGCACCTGAGGGCGCGCGCCTGAGATTCAACCTTTGCTGGCGCACGCACCTATCGCGCCGCAAAATCCCCAGGTTTCGCCCCTTGTTTTCCCCAGCCCACATTGGCGACAGTGACAGTGCCCGCACGTTGATGACGGTGTGGGAGGACGTGCGTCGCCTGCTGCGGGATGTTCTCGCCGAGGCTCGACGCTCGGTTGGACCCTATCTCCGGTGATCTTGGATCCCCCCGGCGAAGAGATCCCGGGGATGGGGCTCCGCTTCGGGCCTCGCGCGTCAGGCCCCTACGTGCTGGTCAGAGAGCTGGCCGCTGTGACGGCGCCGGTGTCGGGGTTGGTGACGACCAGGCCGTCGGTGCCGGCGGCGGTGCAGGTGGCGGTGACGCTGATCTGCGTGGCGCTCGTCCACGTCCACCCGTTGATGGTGAAGTTCCCCCCGCTGTCGGCCACGGTGAGGCCGTAGGCGAAGTTGGTGCCGGTAACGGTGAATGTCGACGTCTCATACTGGGCGATGGCCTCTGGTGTCCCCGACGATGGCGCGGTGACGGTGGGGGCTGAGATGGTCACGTTGAACGTGGAGCTCGTCGCTGACGTCAGCCCCGACGAGGTGGCGCTCAGGCTGGCGCCCGTCTTGGCGGTGGTCAGCGCGCATCCTCCGAATGTCGCCGCGCCATAACTCGCTGTCACCGTCAGTCCGCTGTCCTTGCAGACGAGGGTCCCTGAGCTGGGGGCGATCACGATCGAGGCGCTGTTGGCTGTGACGACGTGACTGCTCGAGTCCTCTACCGAGACAACGGGTTCGGCCGACAGGCCACCAGTGCCCGAATCTCCTGCCGGCTGCGTCGTGAAGATCACCTTGCTCGCCGCCCCGGTGATGTCGAACGGGTTGCTGACGGCGGTGCCGGCAAATCCCCCCGACGCGGTGGCCGTAAACGTGTCGTTGACGAGGTCGACCGTACCGGTCACATCGCAGCCGCTGAAGGTTGCCACTGCGCTGCTGGTGGCCACCGCGCTCGTGCATCCCGCCAACGTGCCCGTACCCACCAGCGTCAAGACCACCGACGCCGAGGCGGATGTGACGACGTTGCCGTAGGCATCCTCGATGGCCAGCTTCGGTTGCAGTGGGAACACACCGCCCGAGGAGGTGGCGCCGTCGGGTTGCACCTCGTAGGCGATCTTGGAGGCGGACCCGGCATTGACGGTGAGCGACCCCGTTCCTTCGGCATCCTCGTAGATCCCCCCGCTCACGTTGCAGTCATTGGTGTCGTTCCACCGTGCCCCGGTGACGGCCAGTGCATAGGCGGTGGCGCGCGCCGGCGTGGCTGTGGTGGCCGTCACCGTCAATGTGAAGGTATACGACGGTGATGTTCCCGAGATGGCCGCACACGCGGTGTTGACCGACCACGTCGCCCCGGGGGGGAGGCCGCCCACGTCGGTCAGGCTGTAGCCGTGGGTGTTGCATCCGCTGCAGTTGGTGACGGTCACTGAGTATGTCGCCGTGCCGTTGGGGGCGAGCGATCCCGATTGACTCCCTACCGTCACCGTCGTATGGGATCCGGCCGCGTTGATGGCCTCGGTCTGGGTAGCGGACACCATTCCCGTAGAGGCCGCCGTGATGGTCTCTACCGTGGTGTCGGACGTGTCGCTGACAGTGAAGGTGGCCGTGCTCGAACCCGCTGCGATGGTGACCGAGGCGCTCGGGGAAAAGGACATGTTGGTGCTGCCCGAGGTCAGGGTGACGGTCACCGTCGCCGTGGCGGTGACGGGGTTGCCCACGGCGTCTTCCTCTTGGACGATCATGGCCCCCGACGTGCTGTCCTCGATTTGCTGGGGGGCTGTCATGAACACCAGCTGGGTGGCCGGCCCGGTCCAGTTGACAGTTTTCAGCGCGCTACTGGCGAACGTGTTGGTGGCCACCCACACGGCGCCCGAGTTCGACCACTCGTGGCGCACCGAAGGAAGCACCACCGCCGCCACTACCAACACGACGGGCCAGAAACGCAGGGAGCGGCTGGAGGAAACCGGCGACCGGTGGTGTGCTGTTTGCATGAGCCGCAACCTCGGTGCTCATGGCGACGCCTTACAACGGGTGTCGCCCTGGCCGTGTGGTTCTTGTGGTGCTTCGGCTCCGGGCGGCTAGGCCGCCGAGTACGTGGGCCGCCGTGTATCTGGCTGAAGCCAGATGCGCCTGAGCGCCACGGTGGCGAGGCAGAGGGCGAAAACGCCGATCTCGGCGATCCGAGCCATGGGAGTGCTCACATCGGCCAGCATCTGACCCGCCCCCGGCACCCTGGCCACCTCGCGACCCAGGTGTCCGTTCGTCGACACGCTCCAATGCTCAGGAACGCGGTTGGCGTCTCCCTTGGTGACGAACAGCATCACGTCGCCGACCTGCTTCACCGAGACCACCCGGTGGGTGACAAGCTGCTCGCCCAGGGCGGGGTCGCGAAAGGTCACGATGGCACCGCTGTGCACCGTGGTGGGGCTCACCGACTTGTCGATGACCACGTCTCCGACGGCCAGTGTCGGCGTCATCGAGCCACTTTTGATGGTGAAGGCCCGAAAGCCGAGCATCGTGCCCCCCAGCAATGCGAGCGAGGCCACCAGCAAGGTGCAGAGGATGACGGTGGGGATGGTGCGGCCGAGGCGCCAGGCGCGACGTCCAGTACGTCGTTGGGCAGTACGTCGTTGGGCCGTACGTCGGCGTGCAGTACGTCGTTGGGCGTGAGCGCCCCCTGAGAACCTGAGGGTGGCGGTCATGTCGTCGTCAGCGTCCACGTCAAGGCGATGGTGATCGTCTGGTTGCAGTATGTGGCGCACGCCGAGTCACCTGCCGGCAGACCGCTAACGGTGAACTTGTACCACGTGTTGGTCACCGGCGATGACACTGTGTACGGCGAGCTCGAGGCCCAACTCTGCAGGGTGGCACCTTGCGTGCCGACCGAGGTGTTCGTTCCACTCGACGGATAGCTGGTGCACGACCCGCTGTTCGTGTTCGAACCGGGCGTCACCGCCACCGTCCCCGAAGAATTTAATGTCGCCACATTCATGGTCAGTTGACCTTGTAAGGCGGTTTGTCCTGATCCACCCAGCGCAGCGGTGAGGGTGAGGGATCCGACCGATGCTGTTCCGGTGAAGTCGACACCGATGCAGTCGGTAGTGGCCGCTGATCCCGGCTCGAGATTGGACACGTTGAACAGCGCCGTACCGGTGGTTGTGGCCGAGCCACCTTGGCCACCTTGGTTGTCGTCCAACAGAACAGTGTTGGTCGAAAACGTGTTGCTGTTGTTCGAATCGGACACGCTCCACGCCGCCCAGGCGCCGATGGTGGCTACCGCAGCGATCACGAGCACGATGGCGGCTGACAACACGAGCTTGGTGCTCGCCGCATGCAGCAACAGCTTGTGTGGTCGCACGTGTGAACTCGCGTGTTTGGGTGAACTACCGGACATCGAACTGCCTCCGTGGCTGGCTTCCCACGAACAATCGACCGGGTGATTCCACCTCTTGAGAAGGTTCACGGTGTGCGAGTTTTCTTGCCACTTTGTGCGTTTTGGGGCAAGGCCAGGCACAGTACGATGGGTGTGGTCGAGTTCCCGTGGCGAGGGCAGGACCCGATGGACGGAGCGTTGACGGCCTCGCGACATGGGGCCGGTGGTGGGGAAGACGGCTTGGGCATGCTGGGCCTGGTCGCGTCCCTGGCGATTTTGGCGGTGATGGCATTGATCGCCGTAACGTCGCTCAACGGGCTGCCGACCACGAAAGCCGGCAAAGGCGACAGCCCCGTGGAGGTCTTACCGGGCGGGCAGGTTGCCATTGGTAACAGTGGCGCCACCGGGGGCGCGGGCAATGCCGTTGCCGGCGCACCCAGTGGGCTTGTGGCGCAGACCGGGGACACGGTGGCGCAGACCAACCTCACCTCGGCCTTGTCGGCGGTGGATCAAGCCGCGCTGAGCGCGGGCGGGTATGGCGACGTGACGGTGGCATCGCTGGCCGCCGAGAGCCGCGGCGACCCTTTTACATCAGGCCCGTCAACCACCACCGGACAGATGAGCCTGGTCGCGGCCGGCGGGGCCAGTGGCGGCGTCACCTTGGCTGTGCATTCCGCATCGGGGACGTGTTGGTTCGTGTGGAGATCGAACGCTGTTACTTGGTATGGCGCTCAGACGGGGCACAGCGCCTGCCAAGCGCCGGCGTTGCCGAGTGCCCCGGCGGCGAGCCACGTCAGTAACGGCTCCATCGGCTGGCAGTCGGGATCCTTTCCGGGATCCTGAATCGAGGGAGAGCTGAGTCTCCGAGCTCAAGGCTCCAAAAGAAGATGGGCCAAGGCGTCGAGGTGCGCCTGCGCCACGCCGGCGCTCAACGCCCAGGCGGCCGCACCGCCAAACTGCTCGTGGAGCCCGTCGAGGAACCGCTCCATGGTGTCGGCCTCGACGGAGAACACCGACGGAGGGAGTTCGTCGACGCGTCCGGCAAAGTGCGGATCTCGCCGCAGTCGTTCGATGATCAAGTCCATGCGCGTGGCGGTAAGCACGTAGTCCTCGACGATGGTGGTGCGCTCAACGCCGATGCACTCGAGCACCAGCGCGGCGAGCACACCGGTACGGTCCTTGCCGGCCTGGCAGTGAAAGACGAGAGGGTAGTTCGCCCCGTCAGCCATGATGCCGATCGATTCGACCAAAGCGGCGCGTCCCATGTCGAGATACGAGAGGTAACGCGCCGCAGTGTCGGCGATCCTGGGCGTGGGTGCCGCCATGGCCTCGCCGGGACCTTGGGGAAGTGGTGATTCCTCACTGAGGACCGACAAGTTGACGTAGCGAACCGGCTCGGCTCCGATGAGCCCGCGACCCGAGCGCCGCAGCTCGGTTGAGGTGCGCAAGTCAATGACACTGGTGAGGCCGAGCTCGCGCAACACGGCCACGTCGTCACTGGTCAGTTCATGCAGGGTGTCGCTTCGGTACAACCAACCCCAGCGTGTGGCGCGGCCGTCGTTGGTCCGATACCCACCCAGATCCCGAAAGTTGTACGCACCCACCAGGGGCAGGAGCCGCGAGGAGTTGACCATGGGCCTCATCATGGCGCGTCAGGCCGGTGGCTCCGTTGCGCCGTAAGTACCATGCGACGCGTGCACCTTGGACCCGTAGGCATCTGGTGGAGCGGCTCGTGGCGCGCTGAAGGCGTCGAGGGCGCGGAAGGATCGGTGGCCGACGTCGCCGCTGAAATGGAGTCTCTCGGGTATTCGATGTTGTGGACCTCGGCCGGCTTCGACCCCGGACTTCCCCCCATTTTCGAGCGGCTGCTCGGCGCCACCACGACCGCCAAAGTGGCCAGCGGCATCGCCAGCATCTGGCCCAATTCGCCCGCCGAGCTCACCGCGGCCGTTGCTGGTCTCGAGCAACGCCACCCGGGGCGTTTCGTCTTGGGTCTCGGGGCCAGCCACGCCGTGATCGCCGAGCAGTACGCCCGCCCCTATTCGCACATGGCCACCTTCTTGACCGAGCTCGACACACGAGCCGGTCTCGACGGTTCCAAAGACCAGACGGCGGCGGTATCCAAAGATCGCCGCGTGCTCGCCGCCCTCGGTCCTCGCATGCTCGAGCTAGCCCGAGATCGGGCCGCCGGAGCGCATCCTTACTTCGTTCCGGCCGAACACACAGCCAGGGCGCGCCAGGCCCTCGGGCCGGACCCGGTGCTGGCCCCTGAGGTCACCGTGGTCCTCGAGCGCGACCCCAGTACGGCTCGGGCTCTGGCTCGGACGTTCACCTCCCTGTACCTCACCTTGCCGAATTACTCGAACAATCTTCGGTCGCTCGGGTTCGGTGACGACGATCTGGCCGGGGGCGGAAGCGACCGTCTGGTCGATGCCGTGGTGTGCTGGGGCGACCTCGGCGGCGTCGCCGCCAAGGTGGGAGAGCACCGTGAGGCGGGAGCCGATCACGTCTGCATCCAGGTGATCTCCCCGGTGCCGATGCACTTCCCTTTGGCGCAGTACCGCGCGCTGGCTCCTGCACTAATGTCCTGACCGCCCAAAGAAACTGCGTGATCGGGCAGACAGGTTGCAAACGCTTAGTGACACGAGTGACACGAGTGAATACTGGTTTTTAGATGGCTGGGAACCTGTACCCGTGCTGTTCTAAAGCCGGACCGGATGCGATGACATGACGAACGACACTGCTTCTCCAACTGACCTCCGAGGATCGGACAAACTCGAGGCCTACCGAGGTCTGGCGCCGGGCTGGTACCAGGATCCCGATGACCCCACCATTGCTCGTCATTGGGACGGGTACGAGTTAAGCGACGAGATGCGTCCGATCGACTCCCCTCAAAGTGACATGGGCGCGCCAACCGACGAGTATGAAGAGTCGGTACAGTACGAACAGTCCCATGACACCGAAGAAAACGAACCCGCCAACGGAGTTGACGTGATGCTCGACATCGATGACAACCAAGGTGTCGACGGCGTGGATGACGTCGGAGAGGTCGAGGAGACATGCAGCAAATGCCATCGTCCCGGTCTCTACTACTCCGCATCCCAGTGGTGGGACAAGGAGATCGATGACGCCGGCACCCTCGTCCTCGTCGGCTCCAAGTACTCCGACGAACTGACCTGCCTGACGTGTGAAACCGATCTCGATTCCCATCACACCCCCAGCTGGGTAGCGGTGTGGGCCCAACGGCCCCGGCCTCGAGCCACCCGGAAGCCCTCGGCCGCCGGGCTCCTTTCATCTGTTTCAACCTCCTGACGGCCGCCGCCGCATCTCGCGCTTCACGATGAGTGCAGACCAAGACGCCCCCGTCGTCGTACGCGATGGCAAGAACCATCGTCTGATTGTCGAGCTCGAAGGCTCTGTGGCCGAGCTGATCTACGAGCGTGACGATGGTCGACTCATCATCGTGCACACCGGTGTTCCTGAGGCCATCGAGGGGAGGGGCATTGCCGGCCAGCTCGTGCGTGCCGCCGTCACGCTGGCTATCGACGAGAAACGAATCGTCGTTCCATGGTGTCCCTATGCGCGTCGATGGTTGCGCGAGCACCCTGACGTGGCTGCCACGGTGGACATCGACTGGAACTCGACGCCCGGGGACCGGTGAAGCTGGCGCCACGCGCGCTCAGGTCCGCAAAGGTGTGCAGGTTTCCCAACAGATCCACAAGGGCCTCCGCAGTTGCATTCATACCCGCTGCCCCAATCCCGACCGTGCCGTTCGCTGAGAGAATGCTGGGAAGCCACAGTGGCGTCGACGGAGCCGGATACTCTCTTTTCAGGGCCGCTAGCTCATCGGGTAGAGCAGGGGACTTTTAATCCCAAGGTGCCGGGTTCGAGCCCCGGGCGGCCCACCGCCGGACCTTTCGCATGACTGCCGTGTTGGCGTATCGCCGTGCTCCCGACACAGAACAAGGGAGGGACCATGCCGTCTGATGACGACTTGACCGCTTCGCTACGTGCCGTCATGCCGTTCGCGGCGACGTTGGGGTTCACGGTAATCACTTATGACCGCGATGAGGTGTGCGCTCGGCTGGCGTGGGCACCGGGGCTGTGCACCACCGCTGGCGTGATGCATGGAGGTGTCGTGATGGCGCTGGCCGACAGCACCGGAGGAAGCTGCGCCTTTTTGAACCTTCCTGATGGTGCACGAGGAACCACGACCGTCGAATCCAAGACCAACTTTTTGCGGGCCGTGCGCGACGGGTTCGTCGAGGCTCGCTCTCGTCCCCTTCACGTGGGCCGCACACTCATCGTGATCGAAACCGACGTGCGCGACCACGATGAGCGGCTGGTGGCCAGGGTCACCCAATCTCAACTCGTCCTTACGTCGTAACGCTCATTTGGCGCTGCGCTCGGCAGAGCGCGGCGGCGGGATGACGATGGCGGACGGACGTCCCCCGACGAAGATCGGTCGGCCCCTCGAACCCGAGGCCAGGGTCACAGAGATCACAGTGCCATTCTGATCAGCGATCCACGCCGATCGACCGTCGTTGGATAGAGCCACCGCCTCGGCGATGTGTCCGACGTCGATGGCCGGACCCGCTGTCAACGTGTTGACGTCGATGGGTACGAGGGAGTGGCCCGTGGTGACCCAGGCGCGCTGGATACGCGCTGCCGACGCCGACGCCGACGCCGACGCCGACGCCGACGCTGCGATATCGGTGGGGCCGGCGCCCACGGTGATGGGACTACCGGCGCGCCACGTGGACATGTCGATGGGAGTGACGGTGCCGTCGCCGAAGTTGGCCACCAGAGCCACCTCGCCGCCGGATCCGCCCGATGCCGGCGCGACCGGCGATGCCGCCGATGCCGGCGCGATGGCGATGGCATCGGGTTCGCGACCCACCGCCACAACGGGGCCTGTTTGTCCCGTGGAAAGATTTACGACGGTTACGGTGCCGTCGCCGAAGTTGGCCACCAGCGCCGTGGTGCCCGTCGGGCCGCCGATGGCCAGCGCGTCGGGATGCGTCCCCACACCAATAGGGGCGCCGGCCCGCATGGTGGTGAGGTCGACCGGGGTGACCGTGTTGTCGTCGAGGTTGGCGACGAGTGCGGTGTGCCCGTCGGGGCTGACGGCCACGGCGTCGGGCTCGAGACCGGTGGTAATGGTGGCGACGGCGTCGTCATGGTCGGTGTCGAGCACGGTCAGGGTGTCGCTCTGTTGGTTGGTGACGAGCAGCCGGCGCCCGTCGGGCGTGGCGGCCAGCGCCGATGGCAAGGACCCCGTCCCCACCCACGATCCGCGGCGGCCGTCGGCCACGTCGACCGTCGCCAGGGTGGAGCCGGGCTGGGAGGCGTAGGAGAAGTTGCACACGTAGGCCTCGGTGCCCGCCGCGGCCCGCTCGGACAGGGTCGAGGTGGCGGCGCCAGGCGTGGCGGCGCAGCCAGCGGCCATGGCGGCTAGGCACAACGCGGCCAGTACCCCAACAAACGGACAAACCCGGGTGTCAACCACGGTTTCCCGTAAGCCGTTCCGGTTCCTGTCCCGATACACCCAGTTATGCGTAGGAATGTCTCCTCGTGGCGCCGCCGCGGTCATGAGGACCTCGAGGTCCTCCCGGCCCGTCGGCGGCGAGTTGGCCTCGTACCTGCGGCCGCCGCGTTGACGATAGTGCCGGCCCTTGTGGGGTTGGCGGTGACGAGCTTGCCGAGCTCGGCGGTCAGCGCCGCCCACGTCACCCCGGCGGCACCGGCAGCACCGGCGCATGCGTCTCGGGCGCAACCGGTTCCCGTCACCAAGGCCTACCCGAACTCGACGGCGGGCATCCTGCCCCCTGGCAACCCCAGCCAGAACATCGCGCCCAACCCGAACTTCTTGAACAGCTGTTCGGGATCGACGTATGACGACGGGTCGACGTGTGTCAACTCGACGCTGTCCGCTATCGACAACGGGCGCGAACAAGAAGGCCTGCCCGGCATGGCTCTCCCCACCAACTGGTCGTCTCTTTCCCCGCAGCAACAGCTGTTCGTGGCCACCAACCTCGAGCGCACCGTGCGCGGTTTGCCGCCGCTGTCGGGTATGGCCAACGCATTGGATGTCGCCTCCGCCCAGGCGGCCGCCAACAACGCCGATCCCTCTCCGCCCGGTGGCTTTGCGTGGACCTCGTGGGGTGGCAACTGGGCCGGGGCCATGGGGAGCCCGCTCGAAGCGATCTACTACTGGATGTACGACGACGGACTGGGCTCGGCCAACATCGATTGCACGTACGCCGGAGAGGCGGGGTGCTGGGGGCATCGGGACAACGTCCTTCTGAGTCTGAGTTGCACGCCGTGTGTGATGGGCGTCGGTTACAACTCGTCGTCGTACCGAGGTGACCCCAGTTGGACAGAACTGTTGGTGGACACCTCCGGTTCGCCCGGCCTCGACTATGCGTGGAGCCAGGTTCTTCCTGAGCTTCCCGGCAACCCGGGCGGTGCCGGCCTCATGGCGTCGGCGGTGGACATCGTCTCCACCCCCAACGGACAGGGGTATTGGTTGGTGGACTCCAAGGGCGGCGTGTTCGCCTTCGGCAGCGCCGGCTTCTACAACTCCATGGCGGGTATTACCCTCTCCCAGCCGGTGGTGGGTATGGCGGCCACGCCCGACGGCGGTGGCTACTGGTTGGTGGCATCTGACGGCGGGCTGTTCGCTTTCGGTGATGCGCAGTTCTACGGATCGATGGGCGGCCACCCGCTGTCCGAGCCGGTGGTGGGCATCGCGTCGACGCCCGACGGTCATGGGTATTGGGAGGTGGCATCCGACGGCGGGCTGTTCGCTTTCGGCGATGCCCGCTTCTACGGATCGATGGGCGGCCACCCCTTGGCCAAGCCGGTGGTGGGCATGGCTCCGACGGCCGACGGCAACGGTTACTGGGAAGTGGCCACCGACGGCGGGTTGTTCGCATTCGGTGACGCCAAGTTCCACGGGTCGATGGGCGGTCACCCGCTTTCCAAGCCGGTGGTGGGTATGGCGGTGACCTCCGACGGCAACGGTTACTGGGAAGTGGCCTCCGACGGTGGATTGTTCTCCTTCGGTGATGCCACCTTCCACGGATCGACGGGTGGGGAGAACCTCGACTCGCCCGTGGTGTCGATGGCGGCGGCGCCGAACTCGGCGGGGTATTGGATGGCGGCCGCTGACGGCGGGATCTTCGCCTTCGGCATGCCGTTCTACGGATCGATGGGTTGACGGAAGCGGGCACCAGGAGCCGGTAACCGGCGGGTCGGGTCTACCGATCCGATCCGCCGGTGCTGAAGCATCAACTCCGCCGCATCACCCTCGGCTGCACCACGCCCCGCGTCGACGATCCAACGCCGACCACGCCGGATCGTCGGTCACCGGCCAGTAGTCACCGGTGCCCGGTTCTTGTTCGTAGGCCACCGCGCCTCGGTGCCCCGAGCGCGCCGCAGCGGCCAGCTCGGTGACCGCCGCCAACAAGGCGTCGACCTCGTCGTCTGTGGTGGAGATCCCGCAACTGGCTCGCACCGCCCCCGGCGCGGCGCTGTGGTCGCCGCGCCGCAGCTGGGCGCGAAAGGCGTCGACTTCTTCGGCGCCGAGACCCAACAGTCGGACCAGATAGGGATGGGCACAGAAGCATCCGTGGCGTACGCCGATGGCCCACTCGGCACTGAGCCGGGCTGCCACCAGGGCGTGGTCGGTGCCCTCGATCACGAAGGCGGCGATGGCCAAGGTGTCGGTGTCCAGCGTTGGGCCGAGGACCCGCACCCCGTCGATGGCGGCCAGCCCGTGTCGCAGTCGTTGAGCCAGCCCCCGTTCATGATCCGAGATGGCCTCCCACCCGATGCCGCTCAGCACGTCCAGCGCCGCTCCCAAAGCGACCGCCCCGATCACGTTGGGCGAGCCGGCCTCCTCGCGTTCGGGCGGATCGGTCCACACCACCTCGTCCAGGTCGACGAGGTCCACCGCACCACCGCCGGCCAGGAAAGGCTCGCCGTCGGCGAAGGTGGCTCGCGGCCCCACCAGCGCGCCGGCACCGTAGGGGGCATAGAGCTTGTGCCCGCTGAACGCCACGTAGTCAGCGCTGGCGGGGATGGGACGATGTGGTGCGAGCTGGGCGGCGTCGAGCACGACGGGCACACCGCGTTCGTGGGCGGCGGCGATGATTTCATCCAGCGGCGGGATCCACCCGGTGACGTTGGAAGCGCCGGTCATGGCGAGCAGCCGCGGCCGGGGAGCCACATCCAACCCGGCCACCACGTCTTCGACGCTGAAGGTGCCGTCGGTATGGCACTCCACGTAGCGCCGGCGGGCCACCCGTCCCCACGGCAGCAGGTTGGCGTGATGCTCGACCACGGTGGTGAGCACCACGTCGTCAGACCCGAGGCGGAGCCGATAGGCAAGATGGTTGAGCGCCTCGGTCGTGTTGCGACAGATGATGGCAATGTCGTCGGTGCGTGGCCCCCCACAAAAGCTCAGGGCCCGCTCCCGGGCCGACTCGTAGGCCTCGGTGGCCCGGCGCGACTTGTAGCCGGTGCCCCGATGCACGCTGGAGTACATCGGGATAAAGGCCTCGACGGCCTCGGCCACCTGCACCAGGGCGCTGGTGGACGCCGCCGCGTCGAGGTTGACGTACGGGCGCTCGGTGCCGTCCACGCACGGCACCGCCACGGAGTCCCCGAGAAGCCGGGCTAGGGCAGGTGGGGGAGTCACGTGACGATCCTAGGGACGCCCAGGCACCCCGCCGCCACGACAGGCCGGTACGATCGGCCGGCAATGGACAGCCCCGAGTTCGACAGCCCTGAGTTCGACAGTGCGGTAACGGACCGCCCCGACCTCGAGGTCACGGCCGACGAACCCGTTTCTGGATTCGGCGAGGACGTCGACCTCGGAATGCTCGACGCCATCGAGGCGAACATCGCCGACGTCGAGTACGCCTTGGACCGGCTGGACAAGGGCACCTACGGGACCTGCGACGAATGTGGCGAGCCGCTCGCCGACGTCGAGTTGGCCGAGAGCCCGGCGGCGCGGTTGTGCGCCGATCACGCTTCGGCCGCCTAAGACCGGGGCCAGGGCGCCCGCCCTGGACTTAGCCCTTCTTGGTCGCTTTGAAGATCTCGTCGATCTCGGCGATCTGCGCCAGCAGGCTGTCGGCCACCTTGGGGTCCGTGGTCTTCTTGGTCTCGCCGGCGGTCTTGGTCGCCTTCCAGAAGACATCGTGCAGGGTGGGGTGCTTCTCGAGGTGCTCGGGCTTGAAGTAGTCGGTCCACAGCACCCACAGGTGGTGCTTGACGAGGTTGGCGCGCTCCTCTTTTATGCCGATGGCGCGCTCTTTGAATTCGGCGTCGGTCGACGCGTTGAACTTCTCCATGCACGCCTTGACGGACTCGGCCTCGATGCGGGCCTGGGCCGGGTCATAGACGCCACAGGGCAGGTCGCAGTGGGCGTGGACCGACGGCGGAGGAGCGATCCGGTCGATCATCGAGAGAAGGCGGTCAGACAGACGCATGGGAAGGCTCCTTGGTCCAGAGTGGGAACGATGATGTCTCGTCCCACCTTACCCACGGCCGCGGCATCCCTCACGGCCGGCGCCGCGGCGATCGCCTTCATCTTCTGGCGGCCGCGCCGGGTCGTGGTGGAAGGGGCGTCCATGGCGCCCACCCTCATGGCCGGCGACCGCTTGCTCGTACGTCGAGCCCGGCGCGTCAGGGTCGGTGAGGTAGTGGTGCTGTTCGACCCCCGGGGGGATCGGGTCATCGTCAAGCGGGTGACCGCCATACTCGGCGACGACATCGTGGTGAGAGGCGACAATCCCATGGCCAGCACCGACAGCCGGCACTTCGGGCCGGTGTCCCGAAAGGCGCTGGTTGGCACGGTGGTGCGCTGTTATGCCCCGGCCACCCGAGCCGGACCCGTGGCGCACCGTGGGCCTTCGTAACAAGGTGGCGCGATACGATCGCCCCGTGCACACTCCTTCGGTTCCGTTGGACGAGGAGCTCGACCGGCTCTTGGCCCCTGACTATCTCGGTGGGGTGAACGAGCGAACGCTGCAGGACCTGCGCGCCATGCGGGCCGAGTGCCAAGAAGCAGAGACGTCGGTGTCGTATCTCCGCCGCATCGCCCAAGGCCGGCTCGACGTGGTCCACGTCTACCTCGACGGCGCCGCTGACGGCGTCACCGACCTCGATTCCATTGTCGAGCACCTGCCCACCATCATCGGATCCGGCCCCCCACGTCCGGCCGGCTTCGGTCGCCTCCCGTCGCAGATGTCCCCCGACATGGAGAGCGAGGACCTCACCGCCGGGATCGACGCCGTACTCGACGCGCAGGGCATCGGGAAGCTGCCCACCATGTCCGAGGATGAGTTGCGCAGCGTGGCGGACCGCCTGACCGAGATCGAGACACGCGTCTCGCACCAGCGCCGTGCCCTGCACGAGCGCATCGACACGCTTCAGGCGGAGATCGTGAGCCGGTACAAGACCGGCGAGGCCTCTGTCGAAGGGCTGTTGAGCTGAGCCGGGTCTTGGACTCCGCCGCCGCCGTGCCGAAGCAGCTCCCCGATCGGCTCAGTGACCTGGGCGGCTTCATTCGCGACCAGCGGAACTCGGCCCGCCTGTCGCTGCGCCGGCTTTCGGAGCTGGCCGGCATCTCCAACCCGTATCTCAGCCAGATCGAGCGGGGCCTGCGCCGGCCGTCGGCTGAGATCCTCCAGCAGATCGCCAAGGCACTGCGCATCTCGGCCGAGACCCTCTACGTCCAAGCCGGCATCCTCGAGCCCGGGACCGGGGAGACCGACCTGGCCCGCGAGATCCTGGCCGACCCGGCCTTGAACGTCGACCAGAAGCAGGCGCTCATCCGCATCTACCTGTCGTTCTGCCACGAGAACGAGGCCGCCGCCGGCGTAACCCCCTCTGCCCCTGGCACCGCCGCTGCCCATGGGGCCCCCGTTACCAATGGCGCCCTCGTTACCAATGACGCTGCCCCCGTAGCCAACGGCACCGCCCACGAGCCCCCGGGCACCCACCCCGAGGTGGACTGAGGCCCGAATGCAGCTTCGAGGCGCCCGGTAGGCTCATCGCCGGTGCGACGACTGGCTGTGCTCTCCCTGCACACCTCCCCGCTCGCCCAGCCGGGAACCGGTGACGGCGGGGGGATGAACGTCTACGTGCGCGAGCTGTCGACGGCGCTGGCTCGCGCCGGAGTCGAGTGCGACGTCTACACCCGTGCGCCATCACCCGACGTGCCCGCCACCGTCGTGGTCGAGCCAGGGTTCCGAGTGCACCACGTACCGGCCGGGCCCCTCGAACCCATGGCCAAAGAAGCGCTGCCCCTCGTCGTCGACGAATTCGCCGACAACGTCATGGCCCTCATGGCCGCCGGCGACACCGGCTTCGACGCCGTGCACGCCAACTACTGGCTGTCGGGACTGGCCGGTCACCGCATCAAGCACGAGCTCGACCTGCCGCTGGTGTCGACGTTCCACACTCTGGCCCGGGTCAAGGCGGAGGCGAGCCCCGAGGAGGTCTCGAGCGACGAACCGCATCGCCGCGCCGAGGCCGAGGCCGCCATCATGGCGTGCTCGGAGATCGTTCTCGCCTCGTGTTCCGTGGAAGCGGCGCAGTTGGCCGACCTGTACGACGCCAATCCGGCGCGGGTGCGGGTGGTGGCGCCGGCGGTGGACCATGCCTTCTTCGCTCCGGGGTATCGACCGCAGGCTCGACGCGCCCTGGGTTTGCCCGCCGACGTACCGCTGTTGCTGTTCGTGGGCAGGATCCAGCCGCTCAAAGGTGTGGCCGTGGCCGTGCAGACGTTGGTGGACGTGCGCCGTCGTCACGGTGACGCGCAGCTTGTCATCGTGGGTGGGCCCAGTGGTCCGCACGGTGAGGAGCACCAGCGCTATATCGAGGAGCTGGTGTCGTCCTCGGGGCTGTCCGAGGCCGTGCACTTCGTCGCCCCCCAACCCCACGAGCTGCTGTCGACCTACTACCGCGCCGCCGACGTGTGCATCGTGCCCAGTCGGGCCGAGTCCTTCGGGCTGGTGGCCCTGGAGGCGGGCGCCTGTGGCACGCCCGTGGTGGCCGCCGCCGTGGGAGGACTGACCACATTGATCGACGACGGCCACACCGGCTTCCTGGTCGATGCGGCCGTACCGGCTGATTTCGCCGCCGCGGTAACCAAGGTGCTCGATGATCCGCTGGCCGCGCAGCGCATGGGCAGCGCCGCGGTGGTCCGGGCCCGGCGCTACACGTGGGCCCAGGCCGCCACCATGCTGCGGGCCACCTACGAGGAGCTCGCCGCCGAGCGTCTCGTGGCTTGTCGCTGACGGCCGGAGGGTTCTGACGGGCGTGGCAGTCGCCGATATCGCCACCGAGGAAGAGCGTCAACGGTGCCACGCCGTCATCGAGGCGTGGGCGCACGAACGCCTGGCCGAAGAAAACGGTGTGGTCGCTGCCGTCGACCGCGATGTGGCCCTGGACCGGTGGTACCTGCGCCTACGGGGGGAGGAAAAGGACTTCATCACGGTGTGGATCACCATCCGCCAGCGCACCTTGCACCACGAAGCGCAGTTGATGCCGGCCCCCGAGGTGAACGTGCAGGAGACCTACGAGTACCTGTTACGTCGCAATGCCGACCTGCATCAGATGCGCTACTGCCTCGGTCCTGAGGATGCCGTGTACGTGGTGGGCGAGATGCCGGTGCATGGCGTCACCGACAACGAGCTCGATCGCATCATCGGCTCGTCGCTGTCGTACGTGGACGATGTGTTCCCCACGGCCATGTCCATCGGTTTCGCCGGCATCTATCGCCGTCGCCCGCGCCCCCGTTCGGAGTGAAAACGCACACGCGGTTGCGTGTCACGCACACGACGCGCGCAAGAGTTGTGCAACTGCCGCGTCGGGGTGCGGCGCACTCGCCGTTACGTCGAGTGGACGATAGGGTGCCCGTGGCACAGCCCGAGGGGCGAGTGATGTCGGCCGTCGGGGAAGTGCGGTCGGTATTGCATGGTTCCTCGGGCTGCGTCGCGTCATGACGGTTAGCCTCAGCTGATGCGTCCTGCGTTAGTTGTCGTCGGTGGAGGTCGAATGGGCAGCGCGCTCGTCGGTGGGCTGCTGCGCGCCGGGCGAGGCGCCGACACCATGGTGATCGTCGAAGTGGATGAGTCGCGCCGTGACGCGCTGGCCGCTTCATTGCCCGGCGTGGCCACGTCAGCGCGCGTGGTGGCCGCCGACGCGGCAGTAGTAGCGGTGAAGCCGGCGCAAGGTGAGGAGGCGTGCCGCGCCTTGGCCGATGCCGCGGGCGGCGCGCCGGACCGGGTGCTGTCGATCATGGCGGGAGTGCCCCTCGCCCAGTTATCGCGGTGGCTCACCTCCCCCGTCGCCGTGATACGCGCCATGCCCAACACTCCCGCGCTCATCGGCGCCGGCATGGCCGCCATCTCGGCGGGAGCGTCGGCCGGCGAAGCCGACATGGCATGGGCCGAGGAGATTCTCGGGGCCGTGGGGGAAGTGGTGCGCGTGCCTGAAGCCGCCCTCGACGCCGTCACGGCCGTGTCGGGCTCGGGCCCCGCCTACATCTTTCTGGTGGCCGAGGCCCTCATCGCAGCGGGGGTGGCGGCCGGTCTTGACCCCGCCACCAGTCGGCGCCTCGCTCTGGCCACCATCGCCGGCAGCGCCCGGCTGTTGGTCGAGACCGGTGACGACCCGGCCGCGCTGCGGGCGCAGGTCACCTCCCCGGGCGGGACCACCGAAGCCGCCTTGGCCGTGCTGGAAGACCATGGTCTGCGGCGCGCCTTTGCCGAAGCGGTGGCGGCGGCGGCCCGCCGTTCCGAGGAGCTCGGGCGCTAAAACGCTTGCCCTAAGGGGCTTTTGTGCAAGGTGGCGGCGGAATCCTGCCGTGTCCCCTTTCCAACATTCGTCACATTGGCGTACAGTCGCCTCAGGCGGAGAGGGGTGATTCCACTGGCACCAGAAGAAGTCACGAATACCCGGTTCTTAACAGTGCGCGAGGTGGCGAACTCGCTGCGGGTATCCAACATGACGGTGTACCGACTCATCAACGCGGGCGAGCTGCCTGCCGTGCGTGTCGGTAAGTCGTTCCGTCTACGCGAGGACGACGTCAACCACTACTTGGCCGACCGGTACACCCGAGCCGGCTAGGTCAGCTCACTCCTCGGGACACCGGGGGCCTCGATTGATGGTGCGCGCCCCGGGGGAGTCCGGATCGGTGTTCCTCCTGACCGACTACGGGTATGCCGACGAGTTCGCCGGCGTGCTCCGGGCCGTGATCAGCCGCTTGGCGCCGCCGGCGCCCATCATCGACCTCAGCCACGACGTGGCCCCCTTCGATGTCCGAGCTGGGGCGTTGTTGCTGGCCCGCACCGTCGTTCACCTGGGCCCCGGCGTGGTGGTGGCCGTCGTCGACCCGGGCGTGGGCACCAGCCGCCGAGCCGTGGCGGTCGAAGTCGGCGGCCCCGACGCCGCCTCGGCAGGCCCCGAGGGCCCCGAAGGTCCTCGCTATTTCGTCGGTCCCGACAACGGCTTGCTTGGCTTTGCTCTCGATGCCCAGGGCGGCGCCCGCTCCGCCGTCACCTTGCCTGCCCACCCCATCCCGGGTCGGGGCGCCACCTTCGATGGTCGCGATGTCTTTGCGCCCGCCGCCGCCCGGCTGTGGGGCGGCGAGGCGCTGGAGGCGCTGGGTTCTCCCCTCGACGTGGACGACCTGGTGCGTTTGGCGCCCCCGGTCGTGTCCATCGGCCCCGGGGGCATCGACACCGAGGTGCTGTGGGTGGACCGCTTCGGCAACGTGCAGCTAGCGGTGAGCGGGGACGCCGTGGCCGCCGACATCCAGGTCATGGTGCTGCGCACCGGCGGCGGGACCGCCGCCGACTCTGGCCCGCACACCGTCGATGTTCGCCGGGTCGACAGCTTCGCCGCCTTACAGGGTGACGAGATCGGTGTCGTGGTCGACTCCAACGGGAAGCTCTCGGTGGTGTGTAACCAGCGGTCGGCCGCTACCGTGCTGGCCGTGAAGGCCGGTGACCCCATCAGCCTCGACTGGGCGGGAACGCTCCCGCCATGAACCTCGTGGCGGTGGTCAACGAGCATCCCGCCGACGCCCGGGCCGTGCACGACGGGGAGCGGTGGCATACGTGGGGAACGCTGCGCCGGCGGGCCGCGGCGGTGGCAGCGGGGCTCCAGGCCCTCGGCGTCGCCCCCGATGACCGGGTGGCCGTGGTGTGGCCGACGTCAGTCGACTTCGTGGTGGCCTATCTCGGGGTGCTCGCCGCCGGTGCGGTGTGCGTGCCCCTCAACCCCAACAGCCCCGCCGCCGAGTTGGCCGACGAGTTCACCGCCGTGGAACCCGCCGTGATCCTGGCCGGAGGGGCCGCCGCTAATCAGGTGACGGCCCTGGAGGCGACAGGCGCCCACCACATCGTGGTCCCCGCCGCCGCTTCCACGTCGGGCGAAACGACGTGGGAAGCGCTCTCGGCGGCCGCCGAAGAAGGCGAGGGGGACCTCGCCCTAACGGTGGTCGAGCGGGGTGATGGCGACCTGGCCGTGCTGCTCTTTACCTCCGGCACAGCGGGTTCTCCCAAGCCGGCCATGCTCACCCACGGCAACCTCACCGCCAACGTGGGCCAGATGCTCGCCTTGCCGGGGGAGATGGTGCGAGCCGATGACGTGGCGCTGGCGGCGTTCCCGCTCTTTCATATTTTCGGGCTGAACGTGGCCCTCGGCCTGGTCATCGTCACCGGATCGGCCGTCGTGCTCCAAGAGCGCTTCGATGCCGGTGCGTCGTTGGCCAAGGTGCGTGACCTCGGGGTCACCGCGTTGCTCGGCGTGCCCGCCATGTTCTCGGCGTGGGCCGACCTCCCCGAGCCCGACGCTGCCGACAAGGGCCCGTTGGCCGGCGTGCGCATCGCCATCGCGGGGGCGGCATCGCTGCCCATCGACGTGGCCACCCGTTTCGAACGTCGCTACGGCGTGCCGCTGTGGCAGGGCTACGGCCTCACCGAAGCGGCGCCGGCGGTAGCGACCTCGCTCGGCACCGCGCACCATCGTCCCGGATCGGTGGGCCATGCGCTTCCTGGGGTGGAGGTGCGCCTCGTCGACGAAAACGAGGAAGACGCGCTGCAAGGTGACCCGGGCGAGATCTGGGTGCGCGGACCGAACGTCTTCGCCGGCTACTGGCGCGACCCCGCCACCACGGCTCGCGTGTTGACCGATGGTTGGCTGCGTACGGGCGACATCGGCATCATCGGCGAGGACGGCGACCTGTTCGTGGTGGACCGCAAGAAGGACGTCATCAACGTGTCGGGATTCAACGTCTTTCCGGCCGAGGTGGAGCGGGTCATCAACACCCTCGACGGCGTGGCTGAGGCGGTGGTGCTCGGCAAGCCCGATCCCGTCACCGAGGAGTCGGTGGAGGCGGTGGTGGTGGCCGTTGCCGGCGTCACCCTCGACGCCCAAGACGTGCGGGCCCACTGCCAGCGCTCGTTGGCGCATTACAAATGTCCCACCACCGTTCGCTTCGTCACCGAGCTTCCCCGCGGTCTGGTGGGCAAAGCCCTGCGTAGGGCGCTGCGCGATCAACCCGCCTGAGGCGTCAAATCAATAGCGGGAATTCGCGTCCGAGCTTCGATTGCATTTGAAAGGTTGTGACGACTTTTTCGGGCGTACGCTGCTCTGGTGCTCAGATTGCATGGGCCCTATTTTTCTCACCTGGTGCTGCGCCAGGCCCTACCGGGGCTTGACTTGCCAGCTTGGATTACGGCCATCTCAACTGCGGTCCTTGCTCTTGGCGTGCTGCTCGCGGCTCGTCAGCTGCGAGAGGCACGAATGGCTCGCTTAACCGAGGCGGCCGCGGGCATCTCTCGTCGTTGGGACGCTGCTGACTTGATTGAGGCCCGAGGCGAGATCGACAAGTACCCGGACGATGCGGCTCTACGAAACGCCGTTTTTGGAATTGCGCCAGAGGGGGATCCTGAGCCCAATGTAAATCTGCTCCTGCGAGAGCCCAACTTCTTCGACGACCTGGGCACCCAAGAGTTGCTCGGAGGGGTCACCCTTGAATGGATCGAGTTGACGATGAGCGACATCGTGCAATCCCGATGGGACCTCTGGCGCCTCACCGTCGACGAGTACAGGGCTAGGGATTCTTCGGACCCCCCGATCTACGGCAACTTTCAGCGGCTTGCTGAAAGGCTGAGAGGGGAACACCTCAGTCGCTGGCAAACGATAAAGCGCCGATTCCTGCTTTCGGTTGTCCGAATGCTGGATTACTAGCGACCCTGTCCGTGGGGATTCATGGGAACGGGCGCTACCGGGCGCGGCGCCGAGGCCGGCCGCGGAGGGGCTGGGCGCTGCCTGCAAATCCCTCTTTGTTCGTGCTTCAGCATTCTTGGGCCACTTCCTCTCTGCCATCAGAGCCGGTGACGCTTCCAGTTTAAGCGTCCTTGTGCCGGGGGCCTAGGGCTTCTCCCTCGTTCTTTCGGGGTCCCCACTTTAAGTGTCTGACCTGGGCGGTTATCGAGAGGCCCAGCTGAAGCAGGATGCATGGGTTCGATCAACCCTGGATTTTCGATCGTAAGAGGTGCCACTACTTCACATTCCTCATCACCGACTTGGTGCGCAGGGGGGTCCACTCGGTACGATCCGCGCATGTCGGGATCGGGTACGCGTCGGATCCCCGAGGCCACCGTTGCTCGCCTGCCGGTGTATCAACGGATCCTCCTCGAGCTGGTGCGCGCCGGGACGTCGACGGTGTCGTCGGACCAGCTCGCCACCCTGGCGCGTGTCAACGCCTCCAAGGTGCGCAAGGACCTGTCGTTCTTCGGCTCCTTTGGCACCCGGGGGTCGGGCTATGACGCCGACTTCCTGCTGGCGCACATCGACCGGGAGCTCGGACTCGACGGCGACTGGCCTGTCGCCATCGTGGGATGCGGGAACCTGGGGCGGGCGCTGGCCAACTCCCAGGGCTTCACGTCACGGGGATTCCGGGTGTGCTGCCTCTTCGACATCGACCCCGCCCTGGTGGGCACGCGGGTGCGAGGCGTCGAGATCGTCCATCTCGATTCCTTCGAAGAGGTCCTGGCCCGTGATCTGCCCACCATCGGCGTCATCGCCACTCCCGCACCCGGCGCCCAGGATGTCGCCAACCGGATGGTGGCGGCCGGGATCGCGTCGGTGCTCAATTTCGCGCCGCGTGTCTTAACGGTGCCCCCCCACGTCCTGCTCCGCTACGTGGATTTGTCCATCGAGCTGCAGGTGATGAGCTTCTACTTGTCGCATCGGGACCATCCCGGCTCCCAGACGGCCTCGTCCCCCTTGCCGCACGTGGTGGGGATCACCCCCACCGAGCCGGGCTGACCCTGGTTCACAGCGTCGGCCGCCGGGGGCCCTGTCTGGCGGACGCGCAGCAGGACCGGCATCCTTGTACAGAGGATCCAACTCGAAGAGGAGCTCTGCGAGACGTTGTCGGTGGTCGTGGTCGGACTCGAACAGCACCGCAGCCCCTTGGAGCTGCTGGAGCGGGTGACCGTGCCCGAGGAGGCTTTGGGCAAGACCCTGGCCGCCCTGCGCGACCGCTCCAATCTGTCCGAGGTGGTCGTCCTCTCCACCTGCCTGCGCACCGAGCTGTATGCGGTGGTGGAGCGTTTCCACGAGGGCGTGGCCGACCTGCAGGAGTTTCTGGCCACCGCAGCGGGAACGTCGATCGACACCATCAGCGAACATCAAACGTTGCTCTTTGACGACGCCGTCACCGTGCATCTCTTCGAAGTGGCGTCGGGCCTGCATTCGGCGGTGCTGGGAGAGACCGAAGTGCTCGGACAGGTGCGCCGGGCCGGCGAGCGTGCCGAAGCGGAAAAGGCGGCCGGCCCCGTGTTGTCGAGCTTGTTCCGGCGCGCCGTGCAGGTGGGCCGCCGGGTCCGGTCGCAAACCGCCATCGCTCAAGGCGCCACGTCTCTCTCGCATATCGCCGTCGACGTGGCTGCCCGCGGTTGGGGCGGATCGCTGGCCGATCGGCGCGTGCTTGTGGTGGGCGCCGGCGAGATGGGCGAGGCCGTAGTGGGCGCCGTGTCGTCGCATCATCCGGCGTCGATCGTGGTGGCCAACCGCACCGCGGCGCGCGCTCAAGCTCTCGCGGACAGCGCCGGCGGTAGTGCCATCGGTCTCGCCGATGTGGCGGGCGCCGCCGCCGACGCCGATGTCCTATTGGTCTCGACGGGCGCCACGTTGCCGGTCATCGACGCCGAGCTGCTGGGAGCCGCCCTCGGGCGCCGCCACGCCGATCCCTCGCTGACCGCCTTGGTCGTCGTCGATCTGGGCGTGCCCCGCAATGTCGATCCGGCGCTATCGGCGGTGGACGGCGTGGAACTCTTCGACATGGACGATCTGCGCACCCACGCCGAAAAGGCGCTGGAAGGCCGCCAGGCCGAGGTCGGCGCCGCGCAGGAAATCGTGGCCCAGGAGCTCGAGCGCTACCGCGCCGACGGACGCGCCCGCGGTGCGGCGCCCATCGTCTCGGCTTTGCGCGGCCGC
The DNA here is from genome assembly GCA_963714125.1 of uncultured Acidimicrobiaceae bacterium. Classification (GTDB taxonomy): domain Bacteria; phylum Actinomycetota; class Acidimicrobiia; order Acidimicrobiales; family UBA8190; genus CAWCAW01. The sequence continues at coordinate 1,096,266 of OY970234.1, forward strand.
TTCGACGCCCTCACCCGGGCCGAGCTCGAGCGTCACCGGTCGCGCCTGGGTACCTTGGACGACGCCCAGTGGCACGAGGTCGAGTCCGTGTTGCACGACGTGCTGGCCAAGCTCCTGCATGAGCCTTCGGTGGTACTCAAGGACGTGGCCGGAACGCCTCGAGGCGAGCGTCTGACCGAAGCACTGCGCGCCCTGTTTGATCTCTGAGCCCGTCGTGGCCATTGCTGATCCGTCCGCCCGCACCCGCCCTTGGCGGGTGGCCAGCCGAGGCTCGCCGCTCGCCCTGCTGCAAGCCCGCACCATCGTCGATCGGCTGGCTGCGCTGGGCGTGACCGACTGCGAGGTGGTGGTCGTGCAGACCACCGGGGACCGACGCTTCGACGTCCCCATCGAGCAGATCGGTGGCCAGGGTGCCTTCGTCAAAGAAGTGCAGGCGGCCGTGCTCGACGACCGGGCCGACATGGCGGTGCACTCGGCCAAAGACCTCCCCACCCAGACTCCGCCCGGTCTGGTGCTGGCGTGTGTCCCCGAGCGCGCCGATCCCCGCGACGCCATGGTGGGGTGTCGCCTCGCCGATCTCGCCACTGGGGCCACGGTGGCCACCGGATCGGCGCGCCGCCGGGCCCAGTTGGCGTGGCTGCGTCCGGATCTCACCTTCTGCGACCTGCGCGGCAACATGGCCCGGCGCGTCGAACGGGCCGACGAGGTGGGTGCCGGGGTGCTGGCCACGTGTGCTCTGGAGCGCTTGGGGATGGGGGCCCAGGTGGCCGATGTCCTCGAGCCGTCGGTGATGCTTCCCCAGGTGGCCCAGGGTGCCCTGGCGGTGGAGTGCCGCGACGGCGACGACACCGCTCGCCAGTTGCTGGCCCTGATCGATGATGTGGGGGTGCATCGGGCCGTTTTGGCGGAGCGAGCCTTCCTGCGCGCCTTGGGCGGCGGGTGCACGCTGCCGGTGGGGGCGTTGGCCACGGACACTGGGGGCGGCGCCGGGGGTGACGAGCTGCGCATCGAGGGGATGCTGGCCAGTCGAGACGGCCGGGTCATGTTGCGCCGCCGGGCTGGGGGCACCGATCCCGACACCCTCGGCATCGAGCTCGCCATGGGGCTCCTCGATGACGACGGCGGGCGCTGTCTCGATGACTGGGACGGTACGGGGCCGTGACTCGGCCATGACTCGGCCATGACTCGGCCATGACCGTCTACCTGGTTGGCGCCGGCCCCGGCGATCCTGGGCTGATCACTGTGCGCGGCGCCGAGGTCCTGGCCCAGGCGGACGTGGTCATCTTCGACCGGCTGGTGTCGCCCGAGCTCCTCGATCTGGCTCCGGCCGAGGCACTGCGCATCGACGTAGGCAAGCGACCCGGCTTGGCCCGTCGTCAGGAGGAGGTCACGGCGTTGCTGGTGACCCATGGCGCCTCCGGTGCGTGTGTCGTGCGCCTCAAAGGTGGCGATCCCTTCGTCTTCGGCCGCGGTGGGGAAGAAGCCCAGGGCCTGCTGGCGGCCGGGGTTCCTTTCGAGGTGGTGCCCGGCGTGAGCTCGGCTTTTGCTGTTCCTGCCTCGGCCGGCGTGCCCGTGACGCACCGGGGTCTATCGACCTCGGTGACGGTGGTGACCGGCCGGGTGGGCGACGGGCCCGACAGCACCAACGTGGACTGGGATGCGGTGGCGCGCGTGGGCGGCACCATCGTCGTGCTCATGGGACTCGAGAGCCGCGCCGACATCGCCGCTCGGCTTCTGGCCGGAGGGCTGGCGCCCGACACGCCGGTGGCTGCCGTGCACTGGGGGACCACTCCGGCGCGGCGCACGGTGCGCACCACGCTGGCCGAGCTTCCTGACCTGGACCTGGATTCGCCCACCACCATCGTGGTGGGGGCGGTGGCCGCCTTGGATCTGGTGTGGGGACCCCATGCGGTCTCCCATGCCGGGGCTGACCTCGGGGGCGGCCCTGGGCGGCCCCTGGCCGGCGTGACGGTGGCCGTGACCCGGGCTGCGGCTCAGGCCACCGCCTTGAGTGCCGGGCTGTCCAAAGCAGGGGCCACGGTCCTGGCCGTGCCGGTGTTGGCCGTTGTCGAGGCCGCCGACGGGGGAGAGGCCCTGCGCCAGGCCGTGGACAACGTGGCGAGCGCCGCTTGGGTCGTCCTCACCTCCGCCAACGCCGTGGACCGCTTCGCGTCGGCCTTGGGCAGCCCCACGCGTCTCGGGGCCACCCAGCTGGCGGTGGTGGGCCCGGCCACCGCAAAAGCCCTGGCGGCCTGGGGTTTGGTCGCTGATCTGGTGGCCGCGCCGGCCACGGCCGAAGCGCTGGTGGCCCAGATGCCCGACTCTCCGGCCGGCGGGCCCGAAGGGGCCCGGGTGTTGTACCCGAGAGCAGAGGCGGCCCGGGACGTGGTGGTTTCCAGCCTGGGCGCCCGGGGCTGGACCGTCGACGACGTGGTGGCCTACCGGACGGTGATGGCCTCGCCTGAGGACGGCGCCACTCCTGAGGCGCTGGACGCGGCGGGCCGGGCCGACGTCATCACCTTCACGTCGCCCTCAGCGGTGGCCCACTACCTCGATCTGTCGGGGGGACGCCCCCTGGCACCCGTAGTGGCCTGCATCGGCCCTGTGACCGCTGAGGCGGCCCGCCAGGCCGGTCTGCACGTTGATGTCGTGGCCGACGAGCACAGCGCCGAAGGGCTGGTTGCGGCCGTGGTCGCCGCCCTGTCGGCGGTGCCGTCCGCGTCGCGAAAGCCCCGTTAGGCCCACGGCCTACGCTTGAGGGTCGTGGAGATCTCCGACGCACCGGGCTCGTCCCGCAGCGCCTTTCCGGCCCGCCGCCTCCGGCGATTGCGGCGTACTCCGGCGCTGCGGCGACTCGTAGCCGAAACGTCGCTATCGGTCGATGACCTGGTGGCCCCGCTCTTCGTGCGCGCCGGGGTCGACGAGCCCATCCCCATCACCTCCATGCCCGGCCACTACCAGCACAGCGTTGCGACGCTGGTGGCCGAAGCCAAGCGGATCTCGGCCTTGGGGGTGCCCGCCGTGGTGCTCTTCGGCGTCCCCGACGTGAAGGATCCCGTCGGTTCGGGCGCCTGGGATCCCGACGGTGTGGTGCAGGTCGCCCTGGCTGAGCTGCGCTCCAGCCTCGGCGACCAGCTGGTGCTGATGGCCGATCTCTGTCTGGACGAGTACACCGACCACGGCCACTGCGGGGTCCTCGCCGCCGACGGCAGCGTCGACAACGACGCCACCTTGGAGCTCTACGGCCAGGTGGCCCTGGCCCAGGCGGCTGCCGGTGCCGACCTGGTGGCGCCGAGCGGAATGATGGATGGCCAGGTGGGCGCCATTCGCGGCGCGCTGGACGGCGCCGGGCACACCGATGTGGGCATCCTCGCCTACGCGGCGAAGTACGCATCGGCCCTGTACGGCCCGTTCCGGGAGGCGGTTGACGTGACCATTGCCGGTGGTGGAGACCGGCGCGGTTACCAGCAAGACCCCCGCAACCGGCGCGAGGCGCTGGCCGAGGTGGCCCTCGACATCGCCGAAGGCGCCGACATGGTCATGGTCAAGCCTGCGCTCGCCTACCTCGACATCATCGCCGCGGTGGCGGAAAGCTCGCCGGTGCCGGTGGCCGCCTATCACGTGAGCGGCGAGTACTCCATGGTGAAGGCGGCCGCCGAGCGCGGCTGGATCGACGGCGACGCGGTGGCCCTCGAGCACCTGACCGCCATCAAGCGGGCGGGGGCGAGCGCCATCCTCACGTATTTCGCCGCTGAGCTGGCCGACGCCATCGGTGGCTGACGTGGCCGACAACGACGCCTGGTTCGCCCGGGCCCAGGCCGTCATCCCCGGCGGCGTGGACTCCCCGGTGCGCTCCTTCCGTTCGGTGGGCGGCGTGCCCTACACGGTGACCCGAGGCCAGGGGCCGTATGTGTGGGACGTCGAGGGCACCCGCTACATCGACCTGGTGCAGTCCTACGGGGCGGTGATCCTCGGTCACGGCCACCCCGCCATCACCGCTGCCATCGCCGAGCAGGCCACGCTGGGGACGACCTTCGGGGCGCCCACCACCGGCGAGGTACTACTGGCCGAGGCCATCTGCGCCGCAGTGACCGGCTGCGACCAGGTGCGATTGGTGTCGTCGGGGACCGAGGCGGCCATGAGCGCCATTCGGGTGGCACGCGGCTTCACGGGGCGAAATCGGGTGGTGAAGTTCGACGGCTGCTACCACGGTCACGCCGATGCGCTGTTGGCCGGGGGCGGCAGCGGCCTGGCCACCTTGGGCTTGCCCGGGTCGGTCGGGGTGCCGCCGGGGGCGGTGGCCGACACCCTGGTCGTCGCCTACAACGAGGTACCCGAGCTCGATGACCAGGTGGCCTGCGTGATCGTCGAGCCGGTGGCCGCCAACATGGGCCTGGTGGCTCCCGCCCCCGGCTTTCTCGAGGGGCTGCGCCGGGCGTGTGATGAGGTCGGTGCCCTGTTGATCTTCGACGAGGTCATCACCGGGTTCCGCCTGGGGCGGGGTGGGGCCAGTGCGGTGACCGGGGTGGTGCCGGACCTGTTCTGCTTCGGCAAAGTCATCGGCGGCGGTCTGCCCGTGGGTGCCTTCGGCGGCCGGCGCGACGTACTGGCCGTACTCGCTCCGAATGGGCCCGTGTACCAAGCCGGCACCCTGTCGGGAAACCCCCTGGCCACGGCGGCCGGACGGGCCGTGCTCAGCACCGTCACCGCGGCGGACTATCAGCGCCTCGGAGACACCGCGGCCGGGTTTGCCGCTGCCCTGGGAGCCGCCATTCGTGGCGCCGGCATCGCCGTGGAGGTGCCGGTGGTGGGCCCGTTGGTCGGGCTGTTCTTCACAGATGCGCCCGTGCACAATTACCGGGAGGCTGTGGCAGCTGTGGGTGGTGGGGCGTATGCAGCCTTTTTCGCCGCCATGCTCCAGCGCGGCGTGGCGATGGCCCCCGGCCCCTACGAGGTGATGTTCCCCGGCCTGGCCCACGCGCCCGAGCAGCTCGATGCTGTGGTGGCCGCCGCGGCCGAATCGGCCGCCGTGCTGGCCACCGCCGGCGTGGGTATTCGCTAACTCGCTTCCCCCAAAGGCTCAGGTCCGAGCCCGTTTCTGCCGACAACTCCAACCGAATCGTTTGGGACGGTCCTTGGCGGGTGGAGGTCGGCGATGTTCAGGGCGCGCACGGCGTTGGCTACGAAAACCGTGTCTGAGGTCGAGGCTGCCCACTATTCGGCCGTGGCCGTGGCCGGCCCCCTTCCTGAGGGTCGGGCCGAAGTCGCTGATCTGGCCGTCATCGTCGACGCGGCCGGGCTGAGCGTTGTCGGACCCACCCCCGGGGTGACTCGCACGGTGAGCTGGGACCGGGTGTCCTCCCTGGTCACCTGCCCGGCCACCATGGTGCCCAACCGCCCCGCCACCGCCTTACGGGTGGCCATGGGCGTTCGCAGCGTGGACCTCCTCTTCGCCTCTGATGCATACGGCCAGGAGGCCATCGCCGAGCTCATACGCCACACCAGCCTCGTGAGCGGCATGGTCATCACCTCGTCCCCAGTGGCCGTCGTCGATGTGCCTGCTCCGATGCCGGTGGTGGCGCCGCCCACGGCCAAGGTCGCCACCGTGGCCCCCACGGGGGAGGCGGCGGCCGATGCGGCTGGGCCCGAAGCAGACAAGGCCGGGCCGGCTCGCCGGCGCAACCTCCGCATCGGCCTGCTCACCATCGCCGTGGTCCTGGTGGCGGGGGGTACCGAGGGATGGTTCGCCACCCACAAGACCACGCCCACGGCCAAGACCAAGGCACCGGCCATCACCCCGGCGGTCACGTTGGCTCGCAACACCACGTTGGCCGCCGGCGTCGGCATCCAGCCCGGTCAGCTATCAGGGTGGACAGGCGCCGCGGGCAATGCCGGCAACCCCTTCGCCTCGGGGGCCGCCAGCTCGGCGGCGGCCACTACGGCAGCTACGACGGCCGCCTCTGACCTGGCCCAATGCTTGAAGGTGCCGGTGTCCGACGTCGACGGGGCGTTCGGTATCGGGGCGGGCTCCGGTCGAGTGGCATCGGCTCAGTCCCTCGTCTTCAGCCAGGCCGGCGTCCCGGGCAGCGCGGCCAGCTCGTCGGTGTCGGTGATGGGTTCGAGCGCCGATGTCGCCGGTGACCTGGCCGTATTCGCCAACCCGGCGCTGTTCGGTTCGTGTTACCAGTCCTATGCGCAGGCCATGGTCCCTTACGTGGCCGGACCGCAGGCGGGCACGGCCTTTTCGACGGCCACCGTGCAGGCCGACCAAGTCCCGCAACCTGCCTCCTCGAGTGTGCACGTGGCCGCCGTGCAGATCTCGCGTATCGCCAACGTGTCGGGCCAGGCCGTGACCGTCAATACGGACGCCATTGCCGTATTCGGGGGCAGGGTGCAGGCCACCCTGACCACCACCAGCGATCTCGTGTTCGACCAAGCCACAGAGAACTCGCTGGTCAGTGCCGTCGAAGCGAAAGTTGCCGGTGACATCAATCGATGACCGGGCTTGGGCCGGTCAAGCCACCGAGACCCTGAGGACGGGGGTCCCGGCCACTCCAGGCCGCGCCCTTGGCCTTCGTCTCGACGACGTCTTCCTGCTCAGCAGCAGCGCGGCCGGGCCGTCGGCGGTGGGCGGCCTGTCGTTGCTGGTCGATTACGGCGGCATCACGGTGGTAGCCCCGTCGGCGGCGCCGTCTCGCAATGTGCCCTGGGTCCAGACCAGCGCCCTGTCGTTCCGTCAGCAGGCCCAAATGTCCGACGGGCGGCGGGGAACGGTGCTCGAGCTGGTGGTGGGCCAAAAAACGGTGCGGTTCCTGGTCCCCGCCGACCGAGTCGACCCGGGCCGGGCCCCTGCCTTCGAAGCGCATCTGGCCTCCTTGGCGGCATCGGCAGGGGTAGCCGTGGCGGGAGCGGCCCCGGCCGTCCCACCGGCCCCACCGGCACCGCTTGCCCCACCAGTCGCCATAGCCCCACCCGTACCGACGGCCGTGGCCCCCGTGGCCCCCGTGGCCCCCGTGGCCCCGGCGGTAGGCGCCATACCTCCGGCTCCTCCGGTCGTGGCGGCGCCGCCGTTTGGCCTGGCGCCCGCCGAATTGCGGCCACCTCCGCCGCCACCAGGGAAGTTCTCGACTCCGTCGGTGCCCACCGAGGAGCGCCTGCTACGAGCGCCTCGCGTCGATCCGGTGCTCGGGGTGCTAGGCGCACCCCTGATTCCAGCCGCCGCCCCACCCGCGGGCCCGGTTGAACAGGGCCCCGCCGCGCTGAGCGGCGCCTCACCCAGCGCCGCCCCCCCGAGCCCCTTGTCGCTGGGTCCGGTCATGGGGCCCTACGCGGCGCTGGCCGAACCGCTCTACCCGCCCCCCGTTCCCGCCTACCCCGCCCCCGGTCGTCAGCCCAGCCAGGCCGGCAAGGTCGTCTTCGAGAAGATCCGGGGTGCCAACGACGCCATCGCCGTCAGTGCCGGGCCGGGGCGTCGCCGCCGGCGGCGGGCCGGTTCCACCTTCCTGGCCATCGTGCTGGTGGCGGGTCTGGCCGGAGCGGGATGGTTCACGGTCAGCCATTTCGCCAAGGCGGTGTCCGACAACGCCGCTGACCTGCGGGCCTTAGCCAGCAGTATCAACCTCCAGCTCACCGATGTGCCCCCCACCTGGCAGGTCGACACCACCACGACCACCAGCCACGCCCAGCCATCGGCCGGTTCGGCACCGAAGGCGGCCAATACCGCCGCCGAGCAGTTCGCCCAGTGCGCCGACATCTCGTCCTCCCAAGCCGCCGCGCTGACCGGAGACAACATGCCCAACGGTGGCGTCACCGAGGACTCGGCCAGCTTCTCCGACAACCCTGGCGATGGGACCGACGTCTCGTCGAATGCGAGCATCCTGCCCTTGTCGAGCGAGGTGACCGCCGCCTTGGCCGTGGTGAATAAGCCGCAATTCGCCGCCTGCGAGCAGCAGCTGCTCATGTCGGTACTGCGGCTAGCCGTACCGAGCGGGGTCACCGTGGCCGCCGGCGGAGCGGCGGTGGCGATGGCGCTGCCCTCGGGCTACGGCGTCAACGGGACGATCGTGTCCGCTCCCCTCGAACTGATCGGATCAGCGGGACATAAGACGGTCTATACGGAGTCGGCTTTCATGGCGTCGGGCCGAGTCGAATCCGAGGTGACGTCCGACACGGTCGGGCTTCCCCTGGGCACGTCGCTCTACCAGAGCCTGGTGGGCGTGGTGGCCGATCGGACCGGCGTCGTGGCGCACAACATCGCCAGCGGCAACGACAACCCGGCCACCGTGGGCGGCGCCTGACGCTCGCCGGTTTCGGTACGGTTCGCTCATGGCCTGTCGAATCAGTGAGCTCGTGCTGGATTGCCGTGACCCCGAAGAGCTGGCTCGATTCTGGTGCGAGGTCCTCGATTTCGTCGTGCTTGATCGCGAGGAGGACGGGTCGGTGGAAATCGGACCCGCGGCAGGGTTCGGCGGTGCGCAGGCGACGATCTTCCTGAGTCGCACGGACGAACCGGAGCCGAGCAAACCCCGGCTGCACATCGACGTCAACGCCACCGACGGCGATCAGGACGCCGAGCTTGAACGCCTTCTCGGGCTGGGGGCACGCCCCGTCGACATCGGCCAGAGCGGACAGGAGTCGTGGCACGTCCTGGCCGACCCCGAAGGCAATGCATTCTGCCTGCTGCGGGCCCGCCTCGACCCGCTCTGACGAGTGGAAAGCGGCTAGCGGCCGTTGGCGGCGCGGGCCAGTACGGCCAAGGCCCGGTAGGCGTTTTCGGCGGTGCCGATCTCGTCGGGACGCAGCAGGTTGGCCATGATCTTGAGCAGCCAGCCCATGATGTTGGTCGAGCGCATCCCTATGCGCAGGCACGCCTCCATGGCCAGGGGGTTCGACACCATCTTCACGAAGTCGCGGCCCACCAGGTAATAGAGCCCGTAGGCCTCTTCGACCTGGCGTTCGTAGTCGGCCAAGGCCTCAGGACCCTCGCCGGCCAGGGCCCGTCCCACCACCGCCGCGGCCAGGCGTCCCGTTTCGTAGCCGTAGGAGATGCCCTCGCCGTTGAGCGGGTTGATCGACCCCGAGGCGTCGCCGATGACGAGCGTGCTGGGTCCTATGCGGGGGCCGACGGACAGCCCCATGGGCAGTTTGCCGCCGGTGGGCGCTCCGCATGAGGTCTCGGGCGACAGTCCCCACGACTTCGGAGCGTGCTCGACGAAGGCGTCCATGAGATGGGAGGTATTCACACCCTTCCAGCGGCCCTCGCCGGTGAGCATGCCCACGCCGACGTTCACCCTGCCGTCGCCCATGGGAAAGATCCAGCCGTAGCCGGGCACCACGGTGCCCGAGGCGTCGCGGATGTCGAGGTGCGACTCGATGAAGCCGTCATCGTGGCGGGGCGAGCGGTAGTACCCCCGCAGCGCCATGCCCATGGGATAGGACCGGTTGCGTCCCGTGCCGAGGGCCCGCCCGAAGCGTGAGTTGGCCCCATCGGCCACCACGACGTACCGAGCCCGCACTTCGTGCGTGGTGCCCTTGTCGCGATCGGTGACGATCGCCCCCACACACGGAGGCAACGTGCCATCAGCCCCCGTGGGGTGCAGCGGGCGGCGTCCCCCGGCTGTTTCGTCGAGGAGGGGGGCGGTGGCCTCGGCACCCTCCCAAATGGTGGCGCCGGCTTTGGCGGCCCGCTCGGCCACCAACTGGTCGAGGTCGTGGCGGGTGATCACGTAGCCGACGGGCGCAAAAGCGGGATGGTCGGGCCAGGGCATCTCCATGGTCTGTCCGTAGGCGCACACGCGCAGACCCTCGAATCGGTGCGCCCCTGACAGCGCCCCGGCCAGGCCCATGTCGGTGAGTTGCCGCACAGCCCGGGGGGTCAGTCCGTCCCCACAGGTCTTGTTGCGCGGGAAGTGCTTCTTCTCGACGGCCACCACGTCCCAGCCGGCGTCGGCGAGCCAGTAGGCGCACGACGCGCCGCCTGGGCCGGCTCCGATCACCAGCACGTCGTGGACGGTGCCGTCGATGGGCCCGTCGATGGCACCGGCGGATGTCTCGGGCGTCACGGCTGTCACGGGTGTCACGCCCGCAATCTACGCCAGTGAATGTGCCTGGTTCGAAGGCGCCGTGGTAGAAACCGCTTCGTCCATGGCTAACTACCTCCCGATCGCCGTGCTGTTCGTTCTGGGCTTCCTCTTCGCCTCCTTGTCGTTCCTGGCGTCGGGGCTCATGGCGCCGCGCAAGAAGCCCACCACGGCCAAGCTCGCCCCCTACGAATGCGGGATTGTCCCCGACGTCGAGCCGCCCCAACGCTTCCCGGTGCGCTTCTACCTGGTGGCCATGATTTTCATCATCTTCGACATCGAGATCGTCTTCCTCTACCCGTGGGCGGTGATCTTCCGGCAGCTGCGCACCTTCGGCCTCATCGAGGTCATGGTGTTCGCCGGAGTCGTGTTCGTCTCCTTCCTTTACCTCGTGTCCAACGGGGCCCTCGACTGGGGTCCGGCCAAGCGCATGCGGCCGGCCATCAACGAGCGCACCTCGACCAGCACCATCGCCCGGGTCGGGCCGGGTTCCCCGGGTACCGACCAGGCGGCGTAGGGCCAAGGAGGCGGTGTGGGGCTCGAAGACCTACAACACAACTTCCTGACGGGCCGGTTGGAGGATCTCGTCAAGTGGGCGCGGACCGCGTCCATGTGGCCGGTCACCTTCGGCTTGGCGTGCTGCGCCATTGAGATGATGGCCGTCGGCACCGCCGACTACGACATCAGCCGCTTCGGCATGGAGGTGTTTCGGGCCTCTCCTCGCCAGGCCGACCTCATGATCGTGGCGGGACGAGTCAGCCAGAAGATGGCTCCGGTTTTGCGCCAGGTCTACGACCAGATGATGGAGCCCAAGTGGGTCATCTCCATGGGCGTCTGCGCATCGACCGGCGGCATGTTCAACAACTACGCCATCGTGCAAGGCGTCGACCAGATTGTGCCGGTCGATGTGTACGCGCCGGGCTGTCCTCCCAACCCCGAAACATTGCTGCACGCCATCTTGACGCTGCACGAGAAGGTGCGTACCGGTGAGATCACTCGCCGCCGCACGCCCGCCGATGGTGGCGCGTCGGGTCCCGAAGAGTTGGCCGGATGGGTGCCCGAGCGTCCGGAGGCGACTCGACTGGGGACGCCGCGATGAGCGCCAGCGTCGGTACTTCGGCGGCGGGTGCGGTGGCGCCCGGTGGTGCGTCGGAGATCGTGTTCCCTCCTCGTGACGGGTACCACGCCGCCGTGGCGGCCTACAAAGAGGGCGGCTTCGACATGCTCTCTGACGTGACGGCGGTCGACTACCTGACGCACCCGGGGCGAACGTTGCCCGACGGGGTTGCGCCCGAACGCTTCGAAATCGTCGCCAACTTGTTGTCGCTGCGCGAGGCGCGCCGGGTGCGCGTGCGCGTGCAGGTGCCCGACGACGATGCCGTGATCGCCACCTTGTGGGACCTGTACCCGGGGGCCGAGGCCATGGAGCGCGAGATCTTCGACATGTTCGGGATCCGCTTTACGGGCCATCCCGATCTGACGCGCATCTTGATGCCCGAGGATTGGGAGGGGTACCCGCTGCGCAAGGACTACGGCGTGGGTCGCGTTCCCGTGCAGTTCAAAGCGGCGCCGGGGCCGAGGTGAGTGCGCCCGATGAGCCCGGCGATCCGGGTGAGACGCACGGCGTGAGCGACGACTTCATCGCGGAGACCGACGAAGGTGCGCAGGGTCTGCAGGACTTGGCCCACACCTCGCCCGACGAGCTGCGTCGCGAGGTCGGTTCCGTGTTGCGCGTGCCCGAGGGATCGGGGACGGGCGGTGTGCTCGGAGGGGCGGCGGCTGAGCCTGGCGTGGCCGGCGTGGCTGGCGTGGCCGGCGACAGCGCCGACCTCGACATCGAGATCTCCGACGACGAGCGCATGATCATCAACTTCGGTCCGCAGCACCCCTCGACTCATGGCGTGCTGCGACTGATGATGGAACTCGACGGCGAAACCGTGGTCCGCACCAAGCCTGTCATCGGGTACCTCCACACCGGCATGGAGAAGCAGGCCGAGGAACTCACGTACCAACAGGGTTCGACCAACGTCACCCGCATGGACTACCTGTCGCCGCTCACCAACGAGCTGTGTTTCTCGCTCGCCACCGAAGCCCTGCTCGGCATCGAGATCCCGCCCCGGGCGGTGTGGATCCGCATGCTTCTGGCCGAATTGCAGCGCATGTCGTCGCACACCATGTGGCTGGCCACCAACGGCATGGACCTCGGGTCGACCACCATGATGATCTTCGGCTTTCGCGAGCGCGAGCTCATCTTGGGGTTCTTCGAGAAGACCACCGGCTTGCGCATGAACAACAACTTCATCCGTCCCGGTGGCACCGCCGCCGATCTCCCCGACGGATGGGAGGACGACGTCGAGGTCATCTGCGACAACTTCGCCGCTCGTCTCGGTACCTACGACGAGTTGCTCACTGGTCAGCCCATCTTCCGCCAGCGCACCGAAGGTGTGGGGACCATGACGGCCTCCGAAGCACTGGCGCTGTCGGCCACCGGTCCCATCCTGCGTTCGACCGGCATCCCGTGGGACCTGCGCCGCACCATGCCGTACCTCGCCTACGGAGAAGTCGACTTCGACGTCATCGTGGGTACCTACGGCGACAACTTCGACCGCTACGCCGTGCGCCTGAATGAGATTCGCGAATCGGTGAAGATCGTCCGCCAAGTGCTCGAGCGGATGCCGAAAGGTGACTACCGGGTCCAGGACAAAAAGGTGACGCCGCCGCCTCGGGCTCGCATCAACGAATCGATGGAAGCACTCATCCACCATTTTAAGTTGTTCACCGAGGGGTACAAGGTCCCCGAAGGCGAGGTGTATGTCGCCGTCGAGTCGCCGCGCGGTGAACTCGGTTGCTACATCGTGTCGGACGGGTCGGCCAAGCCCTACCGCTTGCACATCCGGGGCCCGAGCTTCGTCAACCTGCAGAGCCTGCCGGTCATGTTGCGCGGCGGGCTGGTGGCTGACGCCATCGCCACCATCTCGTCGGTGGACCCGGTGATGGGGGAGTCGGACCGATGAGCCATCTCTCCCCCGAGCTGCGCCAGCGCGCCACGGAGATGGTGGCGCTCTACCCGCACCCACGCTCCGCCTTGATCCCGGTGTGCCACCTAGCCCAAGAGCAAGATGGCTGGCTGCATCCTGAGGCCGTCTCCGAGATTGCCGAGCTGGTGGGTGTCACGCCCGCCGAGGTACTGGGCACGGCGTCGTTCTACGAGATGCTGCGCACCGAGCCCGTCGGCACCTACGTGGTGTCGGTGTGCACCAACATCGCCTGCATGTTGCGTGGTGCCTACGAGCTGCTCGAGCACGTCGAAGAGCGTCTGGGCATTCGCGCCGGCGCTACCACCGAGGACGGCACCTTCACCTTGGAGGACGTCGAGTGCATCGCCGATTGCGGCCGGGCCCCGGCCTTGGCCGTGAACCACCGCTTCTTCGGCGACGTCACCAACGAGTCTTTCGACACGCTGGTCGACGATCTCGTGGCCGGCCGCCTAGCTGACGAGGTGCCGGCGCACGGCACCCTCGTGCGGGTGCGGCGTGATGGCGGGCTGCGGGTCAAGGTAGCGGCCGCTGATGGCGGAGCCGAGGCCGACGGAGCGGCATCATGACCGTCACCGAAGCGCCGCGCATTCTCACCTCGCGCCTCGAGCATCCCGACTCTTTCACCATCGAGCGCTACCTGGCCACGGGCGGATACGAGGGGTTGCGCAAGGCGGTGTCCATGACGCCGCAGGAGGTGGCGGCCGAAGTCGACGCCATCAGCCTGCTCGGGCGCGGTGGGGCTGGTTTCCCGGCCGGGCGGAAGTGGTCCATGCGTCGGGAGGCGCCGACCACGTACCTGGTTGTCAACGGCGACGAGAGCGAGCCCGCCACCTTCAAGGATCACCTCCTCCTCGAGCGCGATCCGCACCAGCTGGTGGAAGGCGTCGTCATCTGCGCCTACGCCATCCGAGCCACCCAGGTCTTCATCTACATCCGCGGTGAGTTCGCCCTTGGCCTGGAACGGGTGCAAGCGGCGGTCAACGAGGCCTACGCCCACGGCGCCATCGGCAACGACATCTTCGGATCGGGGTACTCGGTCGACGTGGTAGTGCACCCTGGCGCCGGCGCCTACATCTGCGGCGAGGAGACGGCGCTGCTGGAGAGCCTCGAGGGCAAGCGGGGCTTCCCGCGCATCAAGCCCCCGTACTTTCCCGCTGCGGTCGGCCTCTACGGCGAGCCCACCGTGGTCAACAACGTCGAGACGCTGTCCAACTTGCCGTGGGTGATGAACAACGGCTCGGCTGCCTTTGCGGCACTAGGGGAGGGCCGCTCGCTAGGCACGCGCCTGTTCGCGCTGGCCGGTCACGTGCGCAACCCGAACGTCTTCGAAGTGGAGATGGTCAAGACCACCTTCCGCGACCTCATCTACGCCCCCGTGTACGGCGGCGGCATCTTGGGGGGCCGGGAGCTCAAAGCCATCATTCCCGGTGGGGTGTCGGCGCCGTGGCTCGGTCCCGAGCACCTCGACGTGCCCTTGGGCCAAGACGAGGTGGGCGCGCTGGGCACCATGCTGGGCTCGGGGTCGATCGTGGTCATGGACGACTCCACCTGCGTGGTGCGCGCCGCCTGGCGCATCACCCGCTTTTTCTGGCGCGAGTCGTGCGGCCAGTGCACCCCGTGCCGTGAAGGGGCGGGGTGGCTCGAGAAGATCCTCATGCGCATCGAACAAGGATCCGGTCGCGAAGCCGACATCGACTTGCTCATGGACCTATGCGACAACTTGGCTCCCGGGGTGTCGTGGCCGCCGCAACAGACCACCATCTGCGTGCTCGGCTCGTCGATCCCTTCGTCCATTGCATCGGCCATCCGCATGTTCCGTGACGAACTGCTGGTGCACGTGAAGGAAGGGGGTTGCCCGCATGGCTGACCCCGTCGTCACGTCGCATAACGCCAAGGCTCCCAACGTCGAGTCGGGCAGCACCGTGTCCATCTCCTTGGACGGGCGCACCGTCGAGGCGGCCGCCGGCGATTTCCTCATCGCCGCCGCGGAAAAGGCGGGCGTCTACATCCCGCGCTTCTGTTACCACCCGCGCATGAAGCCGGTGGGCATGTGCCGCATGTGTCTGGTCGAGGTGTCCGGCCCGCGCGGCGCCACCTTGCAGCCGGCGTGTTACATGCCCGTGGCCGACGGCATGGAAGTGGTCACCACTTCCGAAAAAGTCCGCAAAGCCCAAGATGGCGTGCTTGAGTTTCTGCTCGTCAACCACCCTCTCGACTGCCCGGTGTGCGACAAGGGCGGCGAGTGCCCGCTGCAGGACCAGGTCCTGGCGTATGGTCCGGGCGAGAGCCGTTTCGTCGAAGAGAAGCGGCACTGGGCCAAACCGCTGCCCATCTCGGAACTGGTGCTGCTCGACCGCGAACGCTGCATCCAATGCGGCCGCTGCGTGCGTTTCGCCAACGAGGTAGCGGGCGAGGCGCAGATCGACTTCGTCGGCCGGGGCGACCAGATCGAGGTGTCCATCTTCGAGGAGCACCCCTTCGCCTCCTACTTCTCGGGCAACACCGTGCAGATCTGCCCCGTGGGCGCGCTCACCTCCACGGCCTACCGCTTCACGGCGCGCCCCTGGGACCTCGACCAAGTCGAGTCCACGTGCACGACGTGTGCGCTCGGTTGTCGGGTGGCCGTGCAGTCCTCGACCAACCGCGTCACGCGCATGCTCGGCATCGACAGCGATCCCGTCAACCACAGTTGGCTTTGTGACAAGGGCCG
The DNA here is from genome assembly GCA_963714125.1 of uncultured Acidimicrobiaceae bacterium. Classification (GTDB taxonomy): domain Bacteria; phylum Actinomycetota; class Acidimicrobiia; order Acidimicrobiales; family UBA8190; genus CAWCAW01. Next base: position 1,112,093 of record OY970234.1, read on the forward strand.
TTATGGGCTGGAGTCGGTGAACTCCTCCGATCGTCTTGACGAACCGTTGCTGCGCCGCAACGGCGGTGAGTTGGAGCGGGTGTCGTGGGGCGCCGCCTTGGCGGCCGTGGCCGATCATCTGCGCGGCATCCCCCGCAGCGTCCGGGCGCAGTCCATCGGGGTCATCGGCGGGGCGCGGTTGTCCAACGAGGACGCCTACGCGTGGGCCAAGTTGGCCAAGGGTGTGCTTGGCACCGACTCGGTCGACGCCCAGATCGGCGACGGTCTTCCCGCCGAGCTGGTCTTGGGACTGCCACGCGCCACCATCGACGAGACGTGTGCGGCCAAGTGCGTGGTGACGCTCTCAGGCGACGTGCGCGAAGAGCTTCCCGTGCTGTTCCTGCGTCTGCGCGAGGCGGTCGTCGACAACGGTACGCCTCTGGTCGAGATCACCCCCACGACCACATCGGTGAGTGCCTTCGCCACTTCTTCTCTGTTGTACCGGCCCGGCGACGCCGCCGCCCTGGCCTCCGCTCTGGGAGCGGGTGCGGGGGGCACCCGCCCCGACACCATTGACGAGGCGTCGTGGCAGGCCGCGCTGGGTGCGCTGGCCGCGGCCGGCCCGCAAGGCGAAGGTGTGGTCGTCGTCTTCGGTCGTCCCTCGCTGGCCGAGCACGGGGCCGTGACGGCCCAAGCCGTGGCCGCCCTGGCGGCGGCGTGGCCGCAGGCGCGCTTTTTGCCGGCGTTGCGGCGCGGCAACGTCATGGGCGCCCTCGACATGGGTCTCGCTCCGGGAATGCTGCCCGGGCGCGTCTCCCTCGACGAAGGGCGCCAGTGGTACGGCGACGCGTGGGGGAGTGTGCCCGAAGCCCGCGGCCTCGACACCGCTGGGATTCTGGAAGCCGCCGCCGAAGGCACCATCAACACCCTGGTGCTGCTGGGGGGCGATCCCCTCGGAGACTTCCCCGACCACAAGCTGGCGCGCGACGCCATCGACCGGGCCACCTTCGTGATAGCGGTCGACTCCTTCTTGTCGCCATCGTCGTGGCGCGCCGACGTGGTGCTGCCCGCCGCCATGGCCCACGAACGGTCCGGGACGACCACCAACATCGAAGGCCGCGTGTCGCGCCTCGGTCAGAAGCTCGTAGCCCCCGGCCAGTGCTGGCCCGACTGGATGATCGCCGCCGAGTTGGCGGCGCGACTGGGCGGTGACCTCGGTGTCACCAACGAAGCCGAGTTGTGGGACGAAATCGAGCGCCTGGCCCCCTCGCACGCCGGCGTCACTCGGCCCGTGCTCGACTCGACGGCTGGGCGCGACGGAATCATCGTGCCGTTGACGGCATCGCCCGTGCAGCTCACACGGCGCGGTGCCCTGCGCCCCTTCGACCCCATGGCCACTCCCGGCATTGAGGCCGTCGAGCGCCAAGGTGCTCCGCCGCGCGCCGGCATGGCCGAGCAGAGCGGTGGCGAGGACACGGTCGATTCCAACGGAGCGGCGCCGACGCGCCCCAAGCTGCTGTCCTGGCCCCAGCCGATCTCCGCTCCGCCGCACCTGCCGCCCACCGACGGCTACTCGTTGCGCCTGGTGTCAGCACGCCGCCTCTATGACGACGGCGTGCTTCTCGAATCGTGTCCCGAGCTGTCGGCCTTGGTTCCGGGAGCGCCGGTGGTGCGCACCCATTCCTCGGAGTTGGAGCGCCTCGGCCTGAAGTCGGGCGACCTGGCCCGGTTGCGCTCGGCGCGCGGGGCGGTCGTGCTCGAGGTGGCCGTCGACGACGGCGTGCCGCGCGGATCGGTCGAGGTTGCTTTCAACCAGGGTGGCGCCAACCGTTCCAGTGCCGACACCACCACTGCTTCTCCGGCTGTCGCCGAACCGGCTGACCGTTCGGCATCCTCGGGGGCGGCCGCGCTCATCACCGCCGGTGATGCGGTCGCCGATGTTCGCTTGGAGACGGTGTGATGCCGCACCTCTTTGCCCTTGACCCGCTCTACCTCGGCGGCGTGCACTGGTTTGAGCTGCTCGTCGCCGTGATCAGGGCGGTGGTGGTCTTCGCCGTGCTGATGGGCGCGGTCACCATGATGATCTGGTTCGAGCGCAAGGTCATCTCGGACATGCAGGCGCGCATCGGGCCCAACCGGGCCGGGCCTTTCGGCACGCTGCAGACGCTGGCCGACGGCATCAAGCTGTTCTTCAAGGAAGACCTGATTCCCGAGCGCTCCGACCGCTTCGTGTTCAAGCTGGCGCCCTATCTGTCGCTCATCCCCGCCATCGTCTCCTTCGCCATCGTGCCGGTAGGCGGGTACCTGACCATCTCGGGGCACCGCTTCGAGCTGCAGGTGGCCGACCCGCCCATCGGGATCTTGTTGCTGCTGGCCATGTCGTCGATCTCGGTCTACGGCGTGATGTTGGCGGGATGGTCGTCGGGATCGAAGTACCCATTGCTCGGTGCGGTGCGCGCCTCGGCGCAGATGATCTCCTACGAAGCGGCCCTGGGCATGACCGTCATCATGGTGGTGCTCTTCACTGGCGGCGCCTCGGTGGTGGGTTCGCTGTCGACCCGGGCCATCGTCATCAGCCAGTCGCACACGTTCTTCGCCAGCTGGAACCTGCTGCGCACGGGCGTGGTGCCGTTCGTCATCTTCCTGATCGCCATCACCGCCGAGCTGCAGCGACCGCCCTTCGACCTGGCCGAAGCGGACAGCGAGTTGGTGGGCGGCTTCCACACCGAGTACTCGTCGATCCGTTTCGCCATCTTCTTCATGGCCGAGTTCATGAGCGTCATCACCATGTCGGCGGTGGTGGTCACGCTGTTCTTCGGCGGCCCCGACGGGCCCACGCCCCACATCTACATCCTCAAGTGGCTGGTGCCCATCCTGTGGTTCTTGGGCAAGACCACCGTGTTCCTCTTCATCTACGTGTGGCTGCGGGCTGCGCTGCCTCGGTTGCGCTACGACCAGCTCATGAACTTGGGCTGGAAGGTGCTCATTCCGTTGTCGCTGGGCTGGACCCTCATCGTGGCCGCCATCATCGTGGGCGGGTGGTGGGGACTGGGTGTGATCGTGGCCCTGTTCGCAGCGGCCGCCCTGTTGTTCCGGGCCATCTTCGTGGGGACGGCCCGCCAAGAGGACCTCGATGCGCTCGGCCATAGCTCTTCACCGACAGGACCGGTGGGCTGATGGGATTTTTGGACGACCTCAAAGATGACTTCGGGTTCCTGGGCGGCTTCAAGGTCACCTTGGAGCAGATGGCCAAGCCGCGCATCACGTGGCAGTACCCCAACGAGAAGAAGCCCAAGCCCATTCGCCAGCACGGCCGCCACGTCCTCAACCGCTACGAGGACGGCATGGAGAAGTGCATCGGGTGCGAGTTGTGCGCGGGGGTGTGCCCCGCCGACTGCATCTATGTGCGCGGCGCCGACAACGACCCGGCCGCGCCCACCTCGCCGGGGGAACGCTTCGGGTTCGTCTACGAGATCAACTACCTGCGCTGCATCCACTGCGACATGTGCGTCGAGGCGTGCCCCACCGAGGCCATCACCGAGACCAAACTCTTCGAGTTCTCCTTCACCAACCGGGCCGACGCCATCTACACCAAAGAAGAATTGCTGGTGGATGACGCCGGGCGCCCCCAGCACCTTCCCTGGGAAGACTGGAGGGAAGGCGACGATCTGCATACCTCCGCTTGGATGCGCGCCACCGCGCCGGGAGGCAATGCCGAATACGAGGGGACCGTGCAGTGGTCCGGCGAACTCGGCTACGGCGTACGCCCCCCCGAAGGTGGCCAGAGCGGTAACCGCGACGATGCCGCCACCGGCATCCGGTCGCTGCGCGACATCTACGCCCTGCACCTCGACGACAGCGAGCGTTTGCCCGACCAGCGCGGCGTCGAAGGTGTCAAGAATCGGATGAAGGCCAAGGTGGACGCCAAGAAGGCCCTCATGAAGAAGCGGATGTCGCGCAAGTGATCGCCGCCGTCTCGTCTGTCGACGCCTTCGTCTTCACGGTGGCCGCCCTCATGGTGCTGGGCGGAGCGGTGGGCGTGGTGCTGGCGCGCAACCCGGTGCACAGCGCCTTGATGCTCGTACTCACCTTGTTCGGCATCGCCGTGCTCTTCGTCGAGGAAGAGGCCGACTTCCTGGCCGCCGTGCAGGTGATGGTCTACGCCGGCGCCATCGTGGTGTTGTTTTTGTTCGTCATCATGTTCCTCGGCGTCGACCAGCAGGAGAACCTGGCCGAGGATCCCCTGCGCGGCCAACGGCCCCTCGCCTTTGTACTGGTGGCCCTGGGGCTGGCCGGGTTGCTGGTCCTGGCCGGCGCCGCCCATTGGGCCGTGGGGGCCCATTCGGTGGCCGGTCCGGCGCAGAACCAGAACGGCGGCGACGTGGCTGCGCTGGGTCGGGCCGTGTTTACCACCTACCTGTTCCCCTTTGAAATCACCGCGGCGCTGTTGGTGATTGCCGTGGTCGGTGCCGTGGTGTTGGCCCGCCGCCCCCCGCGTGTCGCTCCTGCTCCCGATGACGCTCTGGCTTCGGTGACGCCGATCATCGACTCGCCCATCGGCGACCCCATGGTGGCTGTGGCCGAAGCGGTGGCCAAGGCGGTTGCCGCCGGTCGCACGGTTGCGCAGCCGGTCCTCGCCCCAGATGCAGGCGCCGAGGCCGAGTCGCAGGAGGTGTCGGGGTGACCATTTCGGGCAACTGGTATCTCGGCCTGTCGGTCGTGCTGTTCTCCATCGGGGCGCTGGGCGTGCTGGTGCGCCGCAACGTGCTCGTGATGCTCATGTGCGTCGAGCTCATGCTGAACGCCGCCAACTTGGCCTTCGTCACCTTCTCCCGCATGCTCAATGACATCGGGGGACAGGCGCTCGTCTTCTTCGTGTTGGTGGTGGCGGCGGCCGAGGTGGTGGTGGGGCTCGGCATCGTGGTGGCCCTGTTCCGCCGCCGTGCCTCGACCTCGGCCGACGACGTCCACATGTTGCGGGGATGACGGGAACCAACTGACGACCATGCTGCACGCCGCTACCTACATGCCGGTCCTGCCCTTGGCAGGTTTCGTCGTTCTCGCGCTCTTCGGGCGCCGACTCGGTGACCCCTGGGCGGGATGGCTCGGAACTGCCACCGTCACGGGAGCCTTCGTGGCCGCCCTCATTACCTACGGAGGGTTGCTCGAGCGTCACTCCGGCGCGTCACGAGAGTTCATCTTGAACTGGTTCACCTGGATCCCCGTGGGTGGGCTGCAGGTGCACGCTGCGCTGCTCATCGACCCGCTGTCGATGACGATGGCGCTGTTCATCACCGGGGTGAGCGCCCTCATCCACCTGTACTCCATCGGCTACATGAAGGGCGACGCCGACTTTTCCAAGTTCTTCTTGTACCTGAACCTCTTTGTCGCCTCCATGTTGTTGCTGGTGCTCGGCGACAACCTCCTATTCACCTTCGTGGGGTGGGAGGGGGTGGGGGTGTGCTCGTACTGGCTGGTGTCGTTCTGGTTCGGGCGCGACAGCGCGGCGAGTGCGGGCAAGAAGGCGTTCCTCTACAACCGGATCGCCGACGTCGGGTTCCTCCTCGCCATGTTCCTGGTCTTCGACAAGACGGGGACGCTGAACTACCGGGGCATCTTCGCCCACCTCTCGAGCATCGACCCCGCTTCGCGCACCGCCATCTGCCTCCTGCTCTTCGTGGCGGCGGCGGGCAAGTCGGCGCAGCTGCCGCTGTTCCCGTGGCTGGCCGATGCCATGGAGGGCCCCACGCCCGTTTCCGCTCTCATCCACGCGGCCACGATGGTGACCGCCGGCGTCTACCTCATGTGCCGCATCGCGCCCTTGCTGGCGCTCTCGCATCCGGCCCAGCTGGTGGTGGCCTCGATCGGGGCGGCCACGGCCTTCATCGCCGCCCTCATAGGCTGCGGCCAGCAGGACATCAAGAAGGTGCTGGCTTACTCCACCGTCTCCCAACTCGGTTACATGTTCTTGGCCGTGGGCACCGGAGCGTACGAGGCGGCCATCTTCCTCATGGTGGCGCACGCCTTCTTCAAGGGGCTGCTGTTCCTCGGCGCCGGCTCGGTCATCCACGGTCTGCATGACGAGCAGGACCTCAAGCGCATGGGCAACCTGCGGCGCTACATGAAGCTCACGTTCTTCACCTTTGGCGCGGGCTGGCTGGCCATCGCCGGCATTCCGCCGCTGTCGGGCTTCTTCGCCAAAGGTGACGTCCTCGAGAATGCCTTCGCCCATTTTCCGATCCTCTGGGCCATCGGCCTCGTCACCGCGCTGCTCACCGCCTATTACATGACGCGGTTGTTCGCCCTGGCCTTTCTCGGTGACGACCGCTGGCGTCGGTTGATCGACACCCGCCCCGAGGGCGTCGGCTCGGCGCCCGCTCTTGCTGATGCCGCCTCCACTCACGCTGCCCCCGCTCATGGCGCCGCAGACGAACACCACGGCACTGAGAACGCCGCCCCCCACGAATCACCGTGGGTGATGGCACTCCCATTGGTGGTGCTGTCGGTGTTGGCCATCGCCGGAGGCCTGCTCAACCTGCCCGGCAACGTCTTTCACTGGGACCCGCTCGGGTGGCTGCGGCCCGTGTTCGGCTCGGCCCTGTACAACCCCGTCCAGTCGACGTCCACGAGGTGGGTCCTGTCCATCGCCGACGCCGTGGTGGCGTTGATCGGCGTGGGCTTCGGGTTGCGACTGTGGACCCAGCACACCGACATTCCCGCTTTGGAGCCCACCGCCTTGCGCCGGGCCCTGTACATCGACGACATCTACGACGCCGTCATCGGCCGCCCGTCGGAAGCCTTCGCGGCGTTCTGCGCCGCCTTCGACAGCAAGGTCATCGACGGTGCCGTCAACGGGGTGGCTCGCCTAGCCCGGGGCAGTGGTGCCCGGTTGCGTCGTGTCCAGACCGGCTTCGTCCGTCAGTACGCGCTCGGCATCGTGCTCGGTACCGTCATCCTGCTCGCCTACATGGCGACTCGGGCGTGGTCGTGACATGACCCACGACACCGCCTTTCCCTTTCTCACTGTTCTGATCCTGCTGCCCGCCGGGGCGGCCATAGTCGCCGCGCTCGTCCCCAAGTCCATCGGGGCCAACCTGCAGCGCAAGGTGGTCATGGGCATCGGCCTGGCCGGCACCATCGCCACCTTGGCGCTGGCCATCACCATCGCCATCCGTTTCCGAGCCGGCAACGGCGGCTACCGCTTGGTGTCTCGCCACGTGTGGGCGCCTTCGCTCGGCATCTCGTGGCACCTCGGGGTGGACGGGATCTCGCTGTTCTTGTTGCTCATGGCGGCGGTGCTGTTTCCCATCGTCCTGCTGTCGGGGAAAGTGGGACCGAATCCTCGTTCGTTCGTGGCGTGGATGCTGCTTCTCGAAGCGGCGTGCCTGGGCAGCTTCGTCTCGCTCGACCTCATCCTGTTCTTCTTGTTCTTCGAGCTCACCTTGGTGCCGGTGTACTTCATCATCGCCGGCTGGGGCTACGCCCGGCGGGGCTATGCCGCCATCAAGTTCTTCATCTACACGTTCCTCGGTTCGGCCTTCTTGTTGGTGGGCATCGTGGCCGTGGCCTTCATCCACGAGCACCAGACCGGGGTACTCACCTTCGACCTAGTGGCCTTGAGCAAGACGCACCTGAACTCGACGTCGCAGATCCTGCTGTTCTTGGCCTTTACGGCTGCCTTCGCCGTCAAGGCGCCCATCTTCCCCTTCCACACCTGGTCGCCCGACGCCTACGCCGAGGCACCCACATCGGGGGCCATCATCCTGGCCGCCGTCATGGCCAAGATGGGTACCTACGGCATCATCCGCTTCGACCTGACCCTGTTCCCCCGAGCCGCCGTGGACTTGGCGCCGTTGTTGTTGACGCTGGCGGTCATCGGCATCCTCTACGGGGCCGTGGTGGCATGCGCCACGCGCGATCTCAAACGGTTGGTGGCGTATTCGTCGCTGGCCCAGTTGGGCTTCATCGTGCTCGGGACCTTCGCCCTGTCGACGCAAGGCGTGGCCGGCAGCGTCCTGCAGATGGTGAACCACGGGCTCATCATCGCCGTGCTGTTCATCACCATCGGCTGGATCTACGAACGTCGCCACACGTGGAACACCTCCGAGCTGCGCGGCCTGCAACGCCCTGCCCCCATTTTGGCGGCGGTATTCACCGTGGGCATGTTGGCGTCCATCGGGGTGCCCGGGCTCAGCGGCTTCGTGGGTGAGTTCCTGGTGCTCCTCGGTACCTTCGTGACCCACCGGTGGTGGGCGGTGGTGGCCACCGGCGGCGTGGTGGTGGCGGCCATCTATCTGTTGTGGGCGTACCAGCAGGCCTTCCACGGCGAGCCCGACGCTGCCACCGCCGACACTCCTGACCTGTCGTTCAGCCAGATGGCCGTGGTGGCGCCGCTGGTGGGGCTCATCGTGTTCTTGGGTGTGTACCCCAAGCCCGTGCTTGATCGCATCACGCCGTCAGTGAACCTGCTGGTTCGTCATGTCGAGCAGCAGACCGGTACGCACGAGCCGGCCGTGACCCGCCGCAGTGAGCTCAGCGCCGGGTACCCCGGCGCCAGTTCCAGCGCCCGCCACGCCAGCCGCGTGTCGGCCACCGTTACCGCCCACGTGACGGGCTCGGCCGGTCATGCGTCGGCCGGCTCCGCGCTAGCTCGGAGTGTCCCATGATGCTGTTGTCAGCGGTCGCGGCGGCTCCGCTCATGCTGCCCAAGATCGCCTACTTCTCGATCCTGCCCGAGCTGATTCTCATCGGCGGTGCCGTGGCCATCCTCGGGGTGGGCTCATTGCAACGCCGGCGTATGGAACCGAGCGTGGCCACCACCATGGCCGTGTTCTTCGGACTGGTGTCCCTGGCGTTCTCCATCACACAGTGGATTCAGGTCCAAAAGCACGGCGGGCACGGGGCCCATGTGGCCATCGGCGGATCGGTCGTCCAAGATGGCTTTAGCGCCTTTATCTCCATCCTGGTGTCCTGTGCCGTGGTCATATCGGCACTCGTCTTCGACGGTTGGGTGCGGCGCGAGGACGCCGCCGGCGCCGAATTCCAAGCCCTGATGATGATCTCGGCGGCGGGGGCCATCGTCATGGGCTCGGCCAACGACCTGATCGTGGTGTTCTTGGGTCTGGAGATCCTCTCCATCGCCCTGTATGTGCTGGCCGCCTACAACGCCAAGCGCAACGAGTCGGGCGAGGCGGCGCTTAAGTACTTTGTGCTCGGAGCGTTCTCGTCGGCGTTGTTCTTGTACGGCGTGGCCCTCGTCTACGGCGCCACCGGTACCACCAACCTTCCCCAGATCGCCGACTACCTGGCCCGCAACATCGTGCTGCACAACGGGATGTTGCTGGCCGGGCTGGCGCTGCTGCTGGTGGGCTTCGGCTTCAAGATCGCCGCCGTGCCGTTCCACTTGTGGACCCCGGACGTCTATCAGGGGTCGCCCAGCCCGGTGACCGGCTTCATGGCGGCGGTGGCCAAGGCGGGAGGGTTCGCGGCGTTGCTGCGGGTGTTCATCTCGTCCTTCGGAGTGCTGCGCAGCGACTGGCAGCCGGCGGTGTGGGTGCTGGCGGCCATCACGTTGTTGCTCGGGGCGGTGGTGGCCCTGGTGCAGCGCGACATCAAGCGGATGATGGCGTATTCGTCGATCAACCACGCCGGCTTCGTGCTCCTCGGTTTGCAGGCGGCCACGGCCCGCGGCGTCGAGGGGTCCCTGTACTACCTGTTCGTGTACACCTTCATGGTGATCGGCACCTTCGCCGTTATCAGCGTGGTGGGCGGTGCTGCCGACGGCAATCACGACATCGAGAACTACCGGGGCTTGGCCAAACGCAACCCGTGGTTGGCGGGGTCATTGGCTGTGTTGCTCATCGCCCAGGCCGGCATCCCGTTCACGACGGGGTTCCTGGCCAAGTTGGAGGTGATCGCGGCGTCGGTGGGCGCGCACTCCACCGCGCTGGCCGTGGTGGCCATGGTCACCGCCGCCATCGCCGCGTTCTTCTACCTGCGGGTCGTGCTGGTCATGTACTCGGGCTACGGAGAAGACGAAGCCATTGGCGGCTACGCCGCCCTGCCGGGTAGTGCCGCCGCAGGCGACCTCGCCGCCCAAGCCACCACGGCCACCGCCACCAGCACCGCCTCCAGCACCGCTGCCGATGGCGCCACTACTTCCACCGCCACCCTGACGGTTCCCATCCGCCCGCCCGAGACCTTGAAGCCGCCCGCCACCGTGATGTCGGCGGTGTTCTTGTGCGTGGCTACCACCGTCTTCTTCGGGGTGTGGCCCTCGCCGCTGCTCGACTTCGCCCACCGGGCGACGCTGCTGTTCCACTGACGGCGGCGCTCGGTGCGCCATGGTGCGCACTCCGTCATACTCGTGGCCATGGACAACGAGCTGGACGATCTCGACGAGGTTGATGATCTCGACGGGTCCGAGGCCGTTGTCGAGGCGGAGCAGCCCGAAGAGCCCGAGGACCAGATCCCTCCCGCTCCGCTATGGGCGATGAAGGATCGGATGCACGGCCGGCGGCTGACTGAGTCTGATGATCCCGGCCATATCTACGGACGGGTCGGCAGCGGGGGATCGGCGCTGTACTTCTTCGATGACGGCAACGAACACTGCATGGTGGGTCGTCGCATAGGACGGTCCCCTGATAAATGCGTGTACTGCCTGGTGGCCCGGGTCGGCATATTCGCTTACGAGCAGCTGACCGACGGGGAGATTGCCGCTCGTGACGTCTTCACCGACGCTCGTGACATCGCTGTGTGTGGAGTGTTCGAGGACCAAGGTGCGTCGAACATCATGGCCATTCAGTACTACCGCAAGGCCCGTTCGATTCCCGAGGAGTACCTGCCGCCCAACCCGTTCATCGAGTTCGCCAGCACCGACGGCGATCCCGACGCCGAAGGTGATGCCGATGCCGACCCCGAAGAAAGCTGAGTACGTCCATGAAGGTTGATGAGCACTACACGTTGGCTGGTTCTGATGTGCAGATCCCGCCGCTCGGCGTGGGTACGTGGGCGTGGGGCGACCGTTCCACCTGGGGCATGGGCGGATACGACTCCAGTCTGACCTTGGAAACGATTCAAGAGGCGTGGGACGCCTCGATCGACGCCGGGGTCACGCTTTTCGACACCGCCGAGGTCTACGGCAAGGGCGAGAGCGAGCGGATCATCGGCTCCATGTTGGGGCGTGACCCAAAGCGTGCCGCGTCGGTCGTGGTGGCCAGCAAGTTCATGCCCGTGCCATGGAAGCTGCAGGTGAAGGGAGCGTTGCTCAAGTCCTTGCAGGCTTCTCTGGACCGGCTGGGGCGCAAGTCTGTCGAGCTCTACCAGATTCACGGGCCCATCAGCTTCCGCGGCCATGCGGCGCTGGCCGAGGCGCTGGCGGCTGCGCACCAAGCGGGATTGGTCAAAGCGGTGGGTGTGTCGAACTACTCGGTGAAAGAGACGCGATCGATCGACGGCGAGCTTCGCAAGCGGGGCATGCGGTTGGCGACCAACCAAATTGAGTTCTCGTTGCTTCGTCGTGGACCTGAGACGTCGGGTCTGCTGGCCGCGTGCGCCGAGCTCGGGGTGCTGCCGCTGGCGTACTCACCCATAGGCCAAGGGCGGCTGACAGGGAAGTATTCGAGTGCCAACCCTCCCAAAGGTAAGCGCAATTTCTCGACGCACCCCATGGAAGTTGTTGATGGCATCGTCGCCGAGCTGCGTCGCATCGGTGAGAAGTACACCAAGGTGCCGAGCCAGGTGGCGCTCAACTGGGTGATGGCCAAGGGTGCGGTGCCCATTCCCGGCGCCAAGAACAAGCATCAGGCCGAGGAGAACGCCGGAGCTCTCGGTTGGAGTATCGACGACGAGGATTTGGCTCGCCTCGATGCCGTCGCTCTCGGTGGCGTGGGCGGGCTGCAATCGAGGTTCTGGCAGCACGGCTGACAGCCCCGGCCGGCGCGCCACGCGAACATGCAAACGTCATTCACAAGCGATGTGATGCACTCGTCCCGATGCGAGGTTCATGATTCCATGCGGTGCGCAGTGGGGTGCGGCCAAGACAGACACGCTTCGCCGCACTAAAGCTCGCCGGCGTGTTAATCGAACAACGCCTGCCGTTCGTCGGCTTTCTTGGCCATCGCCTCGACTACGTCGTCGGTGAGAACGCGCTCGCCGTTGCGGTCGAGGCCCTTGGGGGTGATCCAGATCCAGTTCCCTGGCGTTCCGGTGAGCTCGAAGCCCCGGTAGCTGATGAGGGAGTGGTGGTGAGAGCAGACCCGAGCCAGGTTCTCGAGAGATCCCTTGCCGCCTTGAGCAAAAGGAATGATGTGGTGAGCTTCAAGGCCATGGGATACGTCACATCCCTTCACCACACACTTGCGGTCCCGGGATTGCAGGGCACTGAGCAGATGAGCGGAGATGGCCCGACCGGCATGGGCCACGGTGGTGACGTCCACCCCGTCTTCGACCAGGATCTTGACGTAAGCAGTGGGGAGGACCCTCTCCACTGCCGCTAGAGGCACCGGCCCGAGGCCGGCAATCTCACAGATCTCTTGGCCTTTGAGTTTGCCTCGTCGTAATGCGGCCGCCGGCACATGGAAGACGACTTCAGAGGTGGTCCCCGATTTCGGATCACCCTCCCCGGTGACCAGTTCCACCAGGGCATCGAGCCGGTACGCATCGGTGGGCTGATGACGCCCAGCCTTGCGAGCAGCATCGAACAAAGCATTGGAGCGGGTCTCTAAAGAAGCGATGAACCGGGCTCCGTCTTCAACAGTGGTCCGGCCCTGGAGGCAAAAGGCCCCTTCGGTGTCGGTCCACCAGCGCAGATAGCGGTTCTGACGGATGCGTTCGTAACGAGCCAGAGCCTCGTCCTGAGAGTCGTGTTGGGCCAGGATCCTCTTGCACTGGTCCTTGAGGCCTTTGACGGTGCTCTGAGCAGCCGTTTCGATCAGGGCCCCTTCCACCGAAGGGTGCTGAGAGGCCACGGCGGTGATCTGGTGGGCCTGCTCGGACGAAAGTCGCCCCGCTCGAAGGGCATCGACGGTAAGCGGCAGAGAACCAAGAGCCTCGGCGGTCTCCATAGTGCGGATGGCTTCGCCGCGCCCTACCCCGGACTTCTCGGCCAGCCAATCGGCTGGCGATCGGTGCCCGGCGTCCTTCCATACCGAGGACTGGGCCATGCGAGCCGCATAAAGGGTCACGACGGCGTCTGTCAACGACGGCCGAAAATTAACCCCCTAACGACGGGCGGATTCGAGGGCGGATTCGAGTGGTCGACGCAACAGTTACCTAGATCAGCATGTTAGATGGGGTGCGAGCAGCGCGGCGGGTGTTGACCAGGCCAGGTTCTTTCTGGGCCGATTATTGAGTCGTTCCTCGACGAATCGAAGCTTCGCCTCGTCGTGCAGGGAGAGATCCGTTCCCTTGGGGAAGTACTGCCGGAGGAGGCCGTTGGTGTTCTCGTTAGTAGGTCGCTGCCATGGGCTGCCCGGGTCGGCAAAGAAGATGCCTCCGCTAAGTAGCTGCGCCAGCTCGGCATGGCGAGCCATCTCACCACCTTGATCCCATGTCAATGTGATGCGAAGGCTCGTCGGCAAGCTCTGCAGGACGCGGCTGAGCGACTTGTACATGTCATCAGCGTCATGACCGTCGGGTAGGTGAACAAGGCGGGTATAGCGGCTATGGCGTTCGACCAGAGTCCCGATGGCCGAGCGGTTGTTCCGTCCGACAATTAGATCGCCCTCCCAGTGACCGGGGCGGGTACGAAGGAGGACCTCGTGCGGTCGGCTCGAAATACTCGCCCCAGGAACGGCAAAGCGAACTCTCCGGGCATCACGGCGCCGTCGGCTCTTGCGCATCGAGCGACCGGTCCGAAGTTTGCGGGTTAGGTTCCTGCTCAGCCCACCTCTGCCAGGAACGTATAACGCCTGATAGATCGTCTCGGGGCAGATGTGCCAGCTTGGCCTCTGAGGAAACGTGTCCCTCAGATGGGTGGCGATCTGCTCTGGGCTCCATTCCAGGTCCAGCTTCTCTGAGACCGCCGCCTTCAATTCGACGTCAGAAGCCAAGCGGGCGGGTTTAGGGCGACGGGCGCGCTCTCGAGCTCGGGCATGTGCAAGGTCACCGTCGTAGCCACCGCGGTCGTAAGCCGCCCGATTGCGACGAAGCTCTCGTGAGATCGTGGAAGGTGCCCGGCCGAGCCGGCGACCGATCTCTCTCACGCCGTGGCCACGCTCGTTCAACGCCGCAATCCGATGCCGCTCGAATTGAGATAGGTATCTCCCCGAGAGTTCGGCTTCCGCCAGCCGCGTCGGGGGCATCCCGCCGTTCTCATGACGCCACCGAAACCCCGTCTTGCGACCGATACCAAGTTGTCTGCACGCCTCAACGGTGCCCACGCCGGCGGAAAGTAACCGCCAATACTCGGTCTCCAGGGGGATCCTCCGCTTGCGACCGCGACTGGCCATACACCGACACCCTCTCTCATCGGGTGTTGCGTCGACCACTCGAATCCGCCCGTCGATAGAGGGTCATTCTTCAGGCGTCGCCGACAGGCGTCTGCCTTGCGTCTGATGGACATGGCCATCTCCACCACCGAGGTGGCATCAGAAGTGGAGGTACACGCCGGTTCGGCACTGGCCAGGAACCGCTCCAGAAAGGCCTCCGACTTGGTGAGATCACCAGACATGTCTGCATTGTTGTCTGCCGGTGTAACAGTGAACGGGCCTCCGATTCACGACTCGACCAGTACGGCAGGGGTGGAAAGTCAAAGAGAGAAACGTTGGCGGAGGACAATGGATCAAGAGATTGCACAGGATCGGTTGCTCAGGTGCCGCTCTCAAGTGATGATCCTGGGGAGCACATTTTCCTCGCGCCAGCGCCCCCGGTGGGTGCCGCTCTGAGCGGCTGCTGAACCTCGAACAATCGGTTATCCATAGCGACATCCGGCCGACGATGTCGTACACGAAACGAACGGGGAATATGCCCATTGAGAGTGTCAGCGTCTCGTCCAACGCGGCGGCGTGGTGTCCGTGACCCCCGACTTCGTGCCCGGTCTGGAATAGCATCGGCGTTGTTGTGAACGGACCCACCGATGTCACCCGGACCAGTGATGGGCACGCCGGAGGGGCGCTGCGTCGGGTACGTCGCGTGTCGGTCGCAGTGCTTCTTGTCGCCGGTCTTGGCGTCTTGACCGTAACGTGGGCATTTTCGAATCCGCCCGGGGCTGCGCCCGATGAGCCAACCAACTACGTCAAAGCCATCGGAACGTCACTAGGCCAATGGTTGCCAAAGCACGTCAAGGTGTCGCCGGGAAATTCATCGATACCGCTACGACGACGCCAACTTCGGCGAGTTCGAGCTTCCCACTCGCTATGCACCCGATCCGCAATGGGCATGCAACGGGTTGTCTCCGGCGTCCGCTCGTTGCCTACTAACGCAGTCCTCGCCGCTCTCTGGAGCACGACAGACGGTCAACTCCTACGTGGCGTGGTATCCACCCATTGTTCCGTTTACCTTGGGTTTCGGTTGCTCGACTTGGCCATCATCCCGACGAGGCTCTCTACCTGGGGCGCCTTGCCAGTGTCCTCATCTGCGTATTGCTCTTGGCGATTGCTTTCGGTCTTGTGAGTCAGGGTTGGGCGCTTGTCGGCTTATTGGCAGCGGTTTCCCCCATGGTGATCTTTCATCGCTGACGCTTTTGGAACTCCGGCACTACGTGGCAACAACGATGCTCGATGCTGGAGAGTCTTACAGGACACGATCCCCGATATTTCTTGGGAATAGCAAAGCAATCGTTCGGCTTCACTACGACGGTCGAATTGGTGTCGAGAACGCAAGGCGTTGTCGCATTGGAGCTCTACTGGGCAACTCAGCCAGCCGTCGAAATGATTACCGGAATCCGATCGCGAATCTTGAGAATGTCGGTGTCAGCAACGGTGGTTACGGTTGTGCAGGTCTCAAGCAAGATCTCTATGTCCGACACTTGTGAACGCGACGTATGCTCCCAAGTCTCGAAGAGAGGGTGACGAGCCCAACGGCTTATTCGGTACCTATTGTCTCACGAGGCCAGGTGAAGTAAGACAGCCATGCGACGAACCCGATGAGAACGAGCAAGAACGATGCCAACACAATGGGAGCACCGAGGGGCGGATTCCAAGGCCCTCCGAAGGGCAAGAATGATCCCGCATACCCGACGGTATAGCGACGTAGCGCGCCCAAAAATAGATCGGCTTCACCGATAGCCAGAAGTGCTGGTAGTCCTAGGGCGATGAATCTCCAATAGCGTCTTGGAAGCGTCTCAACTGGGATTGCCCCGACGGCGAGAACTGCGATTCCGGCGGCTAGCGGTAGGGTGTATCGGCCGTACCAGATCAGACCTAAGCGCGGGGCGACGTAAGCCTCAAGCGCGGCAGGTATGATGATCGAAGCGACGATGAGTGCACTGAGTACGACCTTCGCCCGCTTTGAGCCAGCGGCAATCGCAAAGCCAAGCAAGACAATGCCTGGGACGCTCCACGCTACGAAGGTCAGAAGCGGAGTCTGTGCACCAATCGTTCCAAGGTTGCCGATCACTTCAAGATCACCCACCATCTCGTGAAGGAAGCGGGGAGTTCGCGACAGGGTTGTCCCTAGCCTGACCAGGAAATGGCCATGTAGCTTGCGCCCGATTGGGGTAAGAGCAAGCGAATCAAAATGCATGAGCCACCACAGAGATGCCACGCTGCTGAGACCTGCCAGTGCGATGCCTATCTGAGCGACGCGGTCTCTTAGAATCACGGCGAGCGTGCTTCTTGGTGCAAAAACGACTAAAGAGAGGCAGATCAGAGCCGCCCAAAGCAACGAAAGACCGCGGCACTGCACCAGGACCATTCCTGCGATTGAGGCGCGTACAAGCAGCCGGCGATCTACGCGAGGAGCGTTGTCTAACGCCAAACAGACGCCAGCGCTCCAGAGCGAAATCGCGGACGCGATCTCCAGACCGTTCGGATTTACAGTTGACGCGAGATACAGCGCCACCGGTGTGGCCGAAAGCGCGACCCCCAACACAAGGTGGGGGCGTCGCCGACACGTGAATGCTGATTCGAATGCCGATGCGAGAAAGAGAGCAGCGAGAATGGCACTGACGAGCCGCATTAAACGAATGCCAAGAGTATTTGTGAATACGAGCGAAGGAAGGCCCGTGATGAGGTAATAGAGTGGGGGATAACGCCCTACGTAGGTCGACGCGATTACCAATCGGGACGATGATTGAGCGATTGGTGGTTGGCACGCAGCGGTTCTGTTCGGGTGACCCGCATCAAAACAGGGGGGCGCCCTCGTGGCGAAAATCGCTGGGACATGGACTTCAATAAAAGGGGAAGGGCCGGGTTGAGGCCATGGTATGGGCGTTCCGAGGAACTGGAACCGGGCGACCGCGGCGGCTTTTGTGATCTGAACGCCCTCGTCGGGGCCCGCAAACAGCGGAGTCGCGATGCTCCAAATGGAGACGAGTAGGCCAATGAGGACGAATGAGCCCCACCATCGCAACCGGCGTGCTCGCCGAGACATCGTTTTGAGAGAGACCATCTGACGGCTTGCTCCATGAGTAGGCAACTAAGTTAGCGGGCGCGTCGGCACCAAAACACGATTGGTCGTGAGTTGCGACGATGGTCGAGCCAAACACCCACTAGTAATGGCAACCCATTGGCATTACTGCGACGGCTATTCGTTGCTTGCGACCCAGTTGGGAGCCGTCCGGTCAGCGCTCCTCGTCCGAGGGCGTCTGAGGCGTCAGCCCGGTTAACTATGGCGTGGGCCGTACCGCTGGGAAGCCCGGGACGAACCCTGGAGATCCGGGTCTAGCATAGTCACGACTCAGAGTTCCGGGCATGGCGCATTCTCGTCGATTCGGCCCAAGAGCATTACGGGTGTGGGCGCGTCCTCAAGCCCGATCAGACCCCGATCGGTAGTGCCCCAGCTCAAGCCCTAGGCGCCCGCATTGTTGTCAGTTTGACATCATCGTTTGGCAGGATGTGGTGGCGCGCTTCAACCGTGTCGCGCTGTTGCTTACGTTGCCCGGCAGTTCGTGGAAACTCCTGGATCGCGCAGTCCTCATTGAGGAAGCCGCGTAAACAATCGTATGCATAGCGGTCACATATCTACAGCGAAGAACGTTGCGTGGCACCTGCTGCAGGACTCCCTTGGCAAGACACCCCTATTGCTCAAATCGGGAGACTGGGACCTGGACATCGGATGGCACTGGTGCAGCAAAGGTCCCTGGGTCTTGAGAAGAAGCAAAGGAATCATCGGTCTACGGCTGAGAGCCAATTCAGTTGCGACGATCAGGAATCAATCTAATTTGTGACCATGAGCCGTCGAAAATCGCTTTACCTTATTGGGCACTTCGCTTAAGGTGCTTAACCGAAGGGTTGAAGTGTCAGAAGGGAGAACTGAAGACATGGGCCATTCACCAAGTACTCGTTATCGATCGCGCTACGTACGCTTTCTAACTAGTTCGGCAATGGTGCTCACAACCTCACTTGGGGCTCTGATCTTGAATGTTGGCGTCAATACCTCGAACGCTTATGCCGACACGGTTGTTCAAATGACTACCGAATTTACGGGCAAAAACATTTATTCTCCCGATGTCTTGTTCGACACCAACCCAAGCGTGGAAACTTACGTCATGTGGTACGGCGGCGAGCAAGCATCAACCGATACGGGCGGGGACAGAATCTACTATCGAAAGGCTACGGGCACAGACCCAACATACGGGGATCCCGATTCGTGGGGCACTCAGCAGGCCGTGATCACACCGAGCGACGTGGCAGATGCCCTGGGTGGAACGATTACCCAGGTGAATGATCCTAGCGTCACCGAGTTCATAAATCCTGCAACCGATGAGCTGCAGTACACCATGTTCTTCACCGCGCACACTGGTGCGTCGGGCCAAGCCGGCAACGAGGTGGTCTCGGCTGAATCAACAACAAATGGAACCAGCTGGAGTAACTATCAGATTCTGGACAACACGGATGGTGCGGCTGATCCAGATGCGCTTTACGACCCATCGGGTAGTCAAGTTTGGCTCGTGTACTTCTCGTACCACACGATCGATCTGGACCAAATACAGGTGGTCTCGGTCAACGATGACGAACAGGTGATCTCTGGTCCCTCAGTCGCCTTCACTAATCCCGATGGTGACTTAACGACCTCGCCGGACCTGGTGCAAGACCCAAACAACAGTGACTGGTACCTCTTCTTTGACGATTGGCCCTCCAGCGGTACCATTAATCTCTGGGAAACCGTCTCGTCATCCAACACTTCATTCACTGGAACCCCGAGCGAGCTAATCGCCAACTCCACGAGCGGACCCGTCTGCGGAACCGCGACTCCATCGGCCCTATGGCTGACCGCATCGGGGTATACGTCGGACTACGCCCTTTATTTTGGGGAGGACCTCCCTACGGCCGACGACCCCTGTGGGGGATCGCCGGATCACTTCAAGAACATCGCAGGTTGGATCTTCAGTACCTGAGCGTCAACAACCGGAACCACGCCATCGTTTCCTTGAGTTCGTTGATCTGTCGATTCAACTCGTCGATCACCCGGGCGCTGGCGGCAACGCCCGCCCCGAAGGCGCCTGAGATAATCGGGTCCCCAGGAGTTCGGCACGTCTCATTCGGGGCAGAGCCGATGCGATAGTCGACTTCGACAGCTGGCGACCGAGAGCCGGGTGGGAGCAAAGGACAAGATTTCTGGCGACTCGGGGTATGCGAATTCAGTACGCAGCGTCGACCGCAGACTGTTGGTCTTCGTCCCGGGTCCAGAACGTGGACTGGTAGGCCCGGCGAGATCTCCGCTTCGGCCAGCTCGGGGTCACCGGCGGTCTCCCGATATTTGTGAGCGCTCCCGCGCACCATACCGGCTAGAACCTCAGCATCGCCAGGATCGGATTTGGCCTCGGAGCTCAAGTGGACTCTCGATAACGCGAGGCCGAGGAAGGGTTCATCGCGTGGACCCTGTAGGCGGCTGCCACCAACACCCACGAACGAACCCCGATCGGTAAGTGCTGACTCGGACGGCGCCTGGCTCGCCGATGAACCGTTCCACGAGTTGGGGGAACGGCCTCACTCCCGTCGATGCCGCCGGGAACTCGTTGTTTCCGAGTGTCCCCCAACTCATCTATAACGCGCACGTAGTGGTGGGCTTCTACTCAGTCCAAGCCGACGAATATCTTCACCGTGCCTCCTCCGGTTGTCGTGATCCCGAGGAGGCCTTCGGCGTCCTCATGGATGCCTTCGAGGCGCGTTATCCCATCAGCCGTGTTGCATCATCATCGATCAGCAGGGGCACGATGTAGACATCCCACGCCGTTAGCCGTCAAGCGACATTGGTTTTCCGTCCCGGCCAGGCGATCTCCTCGTCGTAAAGAGTCTGGCTCAACAGGCACGCATGAAGGATGCCGACGAGGCGGTTGGCCAGCGCTCGTAAAGCTTGGTGGTGGCTGTCCCCAGCTGCACGGTGGTGGTCATAGAGGGCTCGGGCACCGGGAGATTTGGTGATCGCTCCGAAGGCCCACATGTAAGTGGCATCTGCGATCATCCGGTTTCGGGCGAAGCGAGCGAGAACTACCCGCTTGGTCCCCGAAGCTCGGGTGATCGGCGACGTGCCGGTGTAATTGTCGCGTCACTTGGCAGTGGCATAGCGCTCGGGGTCATCCCCGAACTCGCGCAGCACCCGGGCCCCGGGAACCGTCCCTAGTCCTGGCAGGGAGAGGACGATCTTGGCGTCCGGCTGCCGCTCAAAATGTTCGGCCATTGCCTTCTCGAGTTGGTCGATCTGGCGGTTCAGCTCAACGATCACTCGGGCGTTGGCGGCGACGCTCGACCCGAAGGCCTCCGAGATGATCGCCGGAGCTTTCAGGCATTCGGCTCGAAGGGCACCCTGGATCTTGGCGGCGCTCTCCTCGATCCGACGCTGACGCCCTGCCCGGCGCAGGGCCGAGGCGATCTTGGACTTCGACAGCTGTCGTCCTAGCGCCGGGGTGGGAGCGATGGACAGAATCTCCAGAGCCTCAGGAGCATGGAGGTCGTCACCGAGAGCCACCAAGGCATTCGGGTAGTACTCGCGCAGTGTCGATCGAAGACTGTTGGTCTGGCGACACCTGGTCCAGATCATGGACTGATGCGCCCGGGCCAGGATCTTCACTGCCTCAGCCAGGTCGGTGTCGCCGGCGATTTCACGATGATTGTGGGCGTCAGTGCGGACCAGATCAGCCAGCACCTCGGCATCCCCAGCGTCAGACTTCGCCCCCGAGCTCGAGTGGCGATCTCGGTAACGCGACGCCGAGAACGGATTCACCGCATGGACCTGGTAGCCGGCCGCCACTAAGGCGCCGACAAACAGACCTCGATCGGTCTCAATGCCCACTCTGACTTCGGATGGCTCCTCAATGAATGGTTCCACGAGTTCGTGGAACGACCTCACGCCTTCGAGACCTTCGGGAACTCGCCTTTTTCCGAGCTTCGCCCCTGACTCATCCATGATGCAGACGTCGTGGTGAGCTTCTGCCCAGTCCACGCCGGCGAAGATTTTCACCATGCCTCCTCTCGTTGTCGTGAGCCGGAGGAGGCCATCGGCCCGCTAATGGAAGTGCTCGAGGCACGTCATCCCACCAGCCGTGTCGGCATCCTCACCGATCAGCAGGGGCACGATCTAGATCCAGGACTTGAGGTCCCGCCCTTATGAGTACTCACCTGCTGACGGCTCGGGACCAGCTTGTCGAACAAGCCGGTCGGATGCCATTAGCCCTTGGACGCAAGACCCGGAACCCGAGAGTCTCACCCCGCTGATGACTTGGAGACACCTTGCGTGAGCAGCTGATCACATTCCATCCGAACGGAGGAGAACGCTCCAAACGACGTTCGGACCCGCTTTCACGCCTCCGGTGGGAGTGGAGTCGTCAGACGACACCACGGTGCGACCGAATTGAGCTTTAGGACACGATCCTGAACTCGCCGACTGGGGTCGGTTGCGTGACGTAAAAGGCACGTCGAGCGGATAGTTGCCAAGGCGGTTAGGGCAGGCCAAGAGTGGTAGCCAAAGAAAATACGCATTACATGTATCAAACGCGTAACTCGCGGCTCTAGTGCGCGATGGGATTTGAGGCAATCAAAGGAGACGGGTAAAAAGGTGGCTAAGTGGAGTCCGGACCAGCGCAGAGCGGCTGGACGGGTGGCACCGGCCGTACCAGCCCACCATGACGTATTGAGATGTAGATCCCCCTCGGTGTTGAAGATCTTCGAGAGACCCATCTCCTTGAGCGAGTCTGCGAACGGTCGACACAGGCGTTCGCCGACGTCGCCCCACGGCTGCGCTCGCATTGCGCTCTGCTCGCCGGGGCGCGATCAGCGTATCCGGTCAAAGAGTCTTGGTCTCATGGGGCATGACGCTTGGTGGCGCGGCCGAAGCAAATCGCGGTGTGCGAGCAAGGTGAGGATGATGCGAGATCTCAGTCACGCGCGACGCCAGCGCCGTTCTTGACGAACAGACATCGCCACGACGACCTTGACGAACGCGAGGGCTCAAGTCGAGCGTGTCACGAACTCTGCTTCGAATCGTGGAGTGCGAAAGCGAAACGAAAGCGATGAGCGAAAATTGAGCTTGACATGTGCGGCCCTTGGTGCAAAATGAAAACAGAAGGTTGTGCATCTTTGTACGTCTACCGGCCGCAATCGTTATCGAACGTTGCGCGTCCCGAAGGTGCCGACTTCGGGAAAACATTGGCAACTAGCACGGTATCGGTGTTGGGTTCTGGGTACTACGAGAATTGCTTTGTTCAATTCATGCTCAATCGGAATATCTGCGCGAGAGGGGACAGGTATGGACACGAGAATGTCAAAGTGCTTCGTTGTTGTGGGGCGCGTTCACAAGATAGGCGGTCTTTCCAAGCTTGCATTGGTCGCCGCCGTTCTCCTGCCGCTCATGACGGCAATAATCGGGGCCCAAGCTCCGCACGCAGCCGCGGATTCTGTCGAATCGGGCTGCACGCAGGCCAGCGTGAGCGGTTACGACATTTACGCCCCCGACGTCTTCCAGGACCCGAATCTTGGCACCAATGACAATACAAACTACGTCATGTACTACGGGGGATCTCAAACAGAAGAGCAAGAGTACGACAAGATTTTCTACCGAAGCTCGACTACGTCAACGACGTGCGATGGGGTCACATACCCGGTGATATTTGGTCCTAAGACGGAAGTCATCGAGTCGAGCGACATCCCCGTCATCAGTGGTGTAGACCCCGACGGGGCCGAGCGCGTCAACGATCCCGTTGTTTACGAGACTCCCAGCGGATCGGAGTACACGATGTTCTTTACCATGTGTCAGGAAAACTGCCATACCGGAGGCGAACAAAATCAAGTTTGGGCGGCCACCTCGACCAATGGGACAACTTGGGGTGATTATACGCCGGTGCTGTATGGCGCTTCGGGGCCAGCCGATCCGGGCGTCGTCTACAACTCCGAATCCGAAAACTGGACGGTCTACTTCACGGTACGAGTGGATGGAGGCGCGCTTACCAGTCCCGATTGTCCTAGCTTCTCGGCTAACGTCGCCGATATATATGCCGTTACCGTGAACTCGTCGTTTGTCCCGACGGACTGTCCGCAGACAGTAGACACTACGACAAACGCGGTCGACTCACCAAAGGTCGTCCAGGATCCCAACGGCGTGTGGCACCTCTTCTATCAGGTGTTTTCGTCAGATGCTGGCTATATAAATGTGTGGGAATCAGCGTCAACGTCGAATACGTCTTTCGCGGGTGGAACTGAGCTGCTCGACACCGACGGTGGAAGTACCGTTTGTGGAGACGCAACTCCGTTTGGACTCTGGTCGGCGACGGGAGATAACTACGTACTCTTTTATGGGCAAAACGATGAAGGTTCGGGTGATCCGTGTGGAAGCGGAAATACCCCAAGCCACTTCAAGGACATCTTGGGAACCGTGTTTAGCTTCAGTGATCCACCAACAACAAGCGTGCTCGTGCCATCGAACGATGCCACGGTGTCGGGGACCACAACGCTCGACGCGTCGGCTTCGGGTACCTTCGGTATCGCCTCGGTCGAATTTCTCCTAACGGGTGGGAGCTACGACGAGTCACCGATTGCCAGTGGCGGACTGACAGAATACGGCTACGTTGGTGAGTGGAACTCGACGTCAGTGCCTGACGGCACATACGAATTACAGAGTCAAGCAACCGGCTCAGACGGTGAGACCACAACCAGCTCATCCATCGAGATAACGGTCGACAATTAGCTTGTGATTTAGATAGACCCGAGACCGGTTCCTGCGGCGGCCGAAGCCCCCTCGGGGAAAGCGTGGAGATGCATAGTCCACGCGCCCCAAGGGGACTTCGGCCGAAACGCTCGCCAAGAATCGCTGTTGTGAGCACGGTGCCGTTGGAAAGCGCGGCAATGTGGGCAATCCGTCGGTAACGCGAGTTAGAGGACCCGGCTGCGAAGCACTGAATCGTGTCTTGCAGTGTTCGGCATCCTCAGGATGTTCTCGAAGGTACCCAACCGAGAAACCTGTGGTTGGCGTCGGTGACGAATCTACTCGGAGACCTGACAGTTCGCGCTTTCGGTTGTCGGCCTCCTAGGGTGAGTAGTCGATTCGGCTCCGCCAAGCGTGCGGCCTGCGCTCGGTATTGTCGTTTGCCAGCCACATGGGACCAGCTAGCCGCAGGTTTTGCCAGTGGCATGGGACCACCCCGTTTGCCAGTTATGGGACCACCCTGAGGGTCCACCTCTGCCGGCCGAACAGACATTCGGCTGGGCCTCCGATGCCGATGCGGAGGAGGCCCCATGGCGTTCAGGGAGGTCACGGTGGTCCAGATCAAAGAGGCGCTCAGGCGGTGGCTGCGGGGTGAGGGCGAACGCACCGTCGCCCAGGGGGTGGGCGTCGATCGCAAGACGGCCCGGCGCTACATCGCCGCCGCACTGGAGCTCGGTCTCGAGCGCTGCGGCGGGGAGGAGCAGCTCACCGACGAACTGATCGGCCAACTGGTCGAGCGGGTGCGCCCGCACCGGCCCGACGGTCACGGCGAGGCATGGCGGTCACTGCTCAATCACGAGCAGCAGATCACGGCGTGGGTGAAGCAGGACCTCACCGTGACCAAGATCGGGATCCTGCTCGAGCGCAACGGTGTCGTCGTCCCGCCCCGCACCCTGGCCCGCTTCGCCGTCGATCGGTGTGGGGCGGGCCGGCGCACGGTCACGGTCCGCGTCGACGACCCACCGCCGGGAGTCGAACTCCAGGTGGACTTCGGCCGGCTCGGATTCGTGGCCGACGGGGACAGAAGACGCGTGTGCCAGGGGCTCATCTTCACCGCCGTCTTCAGCCGTCACCAGTTCGTGTGGCCGACCTTCTCCCAAACGACCGAGGAGGTGATCCGGGGCTTCGAGGCGGCCTGGGGCTACTTCGGCGGGGTGTTCCCGGTGGTCATCCCCGACAACATGAAGTCGATCGTCATCGAAGCCGAGAACACCGCCCCCCGGTTCAACGACGTGTTCCTCGAGTACGCCCAGTCGAGGGGCTTTGTCATCGACGCGGCGCGGGTGCGGACCCCGACCGACAAACCACGGGTGGAACGGGTCGTGCAATACGTCCAGAAGAACTTCTTCGCCGGCGAGACCTTCGTCGACATCGTTGATTGTCGGGCCCGGGGCGAGACATGGTGCAGCACCACGGCCGGCATGCGCATCCACGGCACGACGCAGTGTCGACCCCTCGAGGCGTTCAGGGTCGAAGAGCAACCGCTGCTTCTCGCCCGGCCGGCTGCGCCCTTCGACACGCCGAAGTGGTCGGACCCCAAGGTCCATCGTGACTTCCACTGCGAGGTGGCCAAGGCGCTCTACAGCGTCCATCACACGTTGGTGGGACGAACACTGCGGGCCCGGTGCGACTCGGCTGTGGTGAAGTTCTACCTGCGGGGCGAGTTGGTGAAGGTCCATCCCCGCAAACCCCCCGGTGGGCGCAACACCGACCCAGCCGACATGCCACAAGGCAAAGAGATCTACGCCACCCGGGACATCGACCGGCTCGGGCGCATGGCGGCCGAGCACGGCGACGCCATCGGCGCTTACGCCGCCGCCATCCTCGACACGCCGCTGCCGTGGACCCGCATGCGCCAGGTCTACCGGCTGCTGGGACTGGTGAAGAAGTGGGGGGCGAGGCGCGTCGACGAGGCCTGTCGTCGGGCGCTCGAGGCCGAGGCACTGGACGTGAACCTGGTGTCGCGCATGCTCGAGCGGGCCCGGGAATCCACCGAGCCCGACGCCCGGCCGGACACGATCGTCATCCAGGGACGCTTCGCCCGTGACGCGTCGGAGTTCTCGTCGATGACCGAGGCCCGACGATGAGCGCACCGACTCCCACCGTGTCGCCGGAGTTGAAGGTCCTCATGCGCAAGCTGCGCCTGGGCCAGCTCATCGACACCCTGCCCGAGCGTCTGGCCCTGGCCAAGAGCCACAACCTGGCCCACGTCGAGTTCCTGGAGCAGTTGTTCTGCGACGAGGTCACCCGGCGTGACGGCGGACATGAAAAAGTCCCCGTAGGCGGCCACGGGAATTCCCCACGAACGGCCACCAGAAGTCCCCGGGTATGGCCACTGAATTCCCCGCTTGTGGGCATCGCTCCGCTCCTCGGGCCTTAACGACATCCACCTTTTGGGGTCCCCTCCCCGGAGATCGTGGCAGTTCGCGCTGTCCACGACCCCGAGGAGGGATCTATCCATGTTGTCCGAGGAGAAAGCAATGGAAGTTCTCGAGGCCTATGACCTCACCAGTTCGTTTCGAGCCGCCGCTGCCTTGTGTGGCGTCGATCACAAGACCGTTCGGCGCTTCGTGGCCGCCCGAGCGGCTGGCCTTGATCCTTCCGCCGGCGTTGGCCGTCCGGTTATCACCGAGCCCTTCGCCGACAAGATCACGGAGTGGATCGACCGATCCTCAGGGCGTGTGCGCGCTGATGTGGTCCATCAAAAGCTCGCCGCCATGGGCTTTGTCGGTTCCGAACGCACCACCCGGCGGGTGGTGGCCCGGCTCAAGGCCGACTACGTGCGGGCCAATCACCGGATCTACAAGCCCTGGATCACCGAGCCCGGTTTGTGGCTCCAGTTCGACTATGGGACTGGTCCGATTGTGGAAGGTCGAGCCACCACTTTGTTCTGTGCCTGGTTGGCCTGGTCGCGCTTCCGGGTCGTCGTGGCGCTGGCCGACCGCACCTTCCCCTCCTTGACCGCAGCCCTCGACACCACGTTGCGAGCCATCGGCGGCGCCCCGACCTATCTCTTGACCGACAACGAAAAGACGGTGACCACCAGCCATGTGGCCGGCCTGGCGGTGCGCAACCGAGAGTTGCTCGGGGTGGCCCATTACTACGGGGTTGCCATCCACACCTGTGTAGTAGCCGATCCCGAATCCAAAGGTGGCACCGAGGCGACGGTGCGCCTCGCCAAGGCCGATGTGCTGCCTCGGCCCGACAATCTCGTTGGAGAGTACGCCGACTTCGCGTCCTTGGAGCGGGCCTGTGCCGCCGCCGGCGAGCGGTTCAACACCCGGGTGCACCGAGAGACCGGCGAGCAGCCCGCCCATCGTCTGCTCGTCGAACAAGCCCATCTACACCGCCTTCCACCTGAGCCCTACACAGTGGCCTTTGGTGAGACTCGGACCGTGTCGTGGTCCTCACTCATCTCCTTCCAAGGAGCGCGCTACTCGGTCCCGCACCAACTGTGCGAAGAAGTGGTGTTCGTGCGTTGTGTGGGAAACGAGGTCGTCATTGTGGCGACGGGTCCGGAGGGACCTAAAGAGGTGGCCCGTCACCCGGTGGCCGCCAAAGGCCAGATGACCCTGCACGACGGGCATTACCCGCCCCGGCGCAAGAATCCCGAGCGCGCCCCCAAAGCCTCTACCTCGACCGAGCGTGCATTCCTTGCCCTCGGTGAAGGGGCCCGGCGCTACCTGGTCGAAGCGGCCGCCGCCGGCGCGCATCAGATCAACGAGCGCATGGGTGACGCCCTCGCACTTCGGCGAGTGGTCGATGCCGGTGTTCTCGACGAGGCCCTCGGGTTGGCGGCGTTGGCCGGCCGTTTCGAAGCGGGCGATCTGGACTCGATCATCTCCATCCGTCGAGAACCACTGCGTCGGATTTCAGAGGACCACTCCCTCCAGCCTGGCACTGCCGGGTGGGCCCGTCTCGGTGA
Organism: uncultured Acidimicrobiaceae bacterium; assembly: GCA_963714125.1. Lineage (GTDB taxonomy): Bacteria > Actinomycetota > Acidimicrobiia > Acidimicrobiales > UBA8190 > CAWCAW01. Next base: position 1,140,294 of record OY970234.1, read on the forward strand.
GCTTGAGAAGTGACCAGCACCGAGACCACTTTCGACGAGGTAGCCGTCTTGACTCGGCGCCTGCGTCTTCCCTATCTGCGCGCCGCCGCTGAAGACGTCATGGCAACGGCAAAAGCCCAGCGATGGGCTCCGGCCGAACTGATTCGGGTCCTCCTCGAAGCCGAAGTCGACGGACGGGCCGCCTCCATGACCGAGACCCGCCGCAAGCGCGCCCGCTTTCCGGCCGGCAAGACCTTTGCAGCGTGGGACCCCGTTCGCAGTTCGATACCCGCACCCACCCAAGATGCCCTGGCCACCTTGGAGTGGGTGGGGCGTCACGAGAACTTGGTGGTGTGCGGACCCAGTGGCACCGGCAAGTCTCACCTGCTCGAAGCCTTGGGCCATGCCGTGGTCGACACCGAGCGCACCGTCGCCTGGTTCTCCATCGAGGAACTGGGTGTCCTAGTGCGTCGGCACCGCATTGACGACACGGTGGCCAAAGCATTGGCCCCGATGCTGCGTGCCGATGTCATCGTGGTCGACGACATCGGTTTGTTGCCGGTGACCGAGGAAGCAGCCGAAGGCCTTTATCGATTGGTCGATGCTGCCTATGAACGTCGATCGATCGCCATCAGCTCGAATCTGCACCCCTCAGGTTTCGATCAGCTCATGCCGCCCAGTCTGGCCACCGCTCTTGTCGACCGCCTGCTTCACCACGCCCACGTAGTGCAGACCTCTGGAGAATCGATTCGCCTCCAAGACGCCACCAGCGGCAAGGGGGTCAAGCCCTTGGGCCACTGATCACGAGTTCGAGGAGTGGGGAATTCGGTGGCCATACCCGGGGAGATTTCTGGCCATACCCGGGGACTTTTCGTGGCCGCCAGTGGGGAATTCCTGATGGCCGTTGACACCCGGCGCGACGGCGATTCGGCCGGGCGTCGGGCCAAAGCGGCCCGGCTCGACCCGCACATGGTGCTCGAGGCTTGGGACGACGAGGCCAAAATCACCTACGACAGAGCCGTGTGGTCCGAGCTCGTCTCCATGCGCTTCGTCGACCAAGCCCGCAACGCCTTCATCCTGGGGCCGGTCGGCGTGGGCAAGACCTTCATGGCCACCGCCCTCGGTCACATCGCTTGTCGCCGGCGCATCAGCGTGCACTTCGAACGGGCCGACAAGCTGCACAAGCGACTGAAGGCAACACGCCTCGACGCCAGCTTCGATGTCGAGATGCGCAAGCTCATCGGTGTCGACCTCTTGATCATCGACGACTTCGCCCTCACCGCCCTGGACGCAACGGAGACGGCCGACATCTACGAACTGTGCGTCGAACGGCACCACGTGGGCGCCACCGTTCTGACGTCCAACCGAGATCCGAGCGAATGGCTGGCGGTCATGGCCGATCCGCTGCTGGCCCAGTCGGCCGTCGACCGGCTCAAGAGCGCGGCGTGGGAGCTCATCATCGAGGGTGAGTCCTACCGCCAGCACGAGAAGCCGGTCATCGGCGGGGATCCGACCGACCCCCGACCGCCGAGGCCTCGGCGCCGGCGCGTTTGACACCCGGCGCCGGCCGCCGGGATCATCACGTCAGCCGGCTGAAGTGGACGCGAGGTGGTCCCATGTTGCTGGCAACGGGGTGGTCCCATCGGACTGGCAAATGACAGTATCGAGGAGGAGTGACCTGACCCCATCCCACGGATCCACCACCTCCGAGCGTCCTCTTGCCCACGATGTTGGGCAGAAGGAGGATGATCAAGGTGAAGCAGCGACGACACACGCCAGAGCAGGTCGTCCGCAAACTGCGCGAGGCCGATTGGCCTGCCCCGGATAACGGATCCAGTCCCTATGTCAGTCCGGCGTGATTTTGGTGCCACCGCTCGGCGAACTCGATCGGCGTGAGCTGATCAAGAGCGGAGTGCCGTCTGTAGGGGTTGTACTCGATGCGGTAGTTCTCGGCCAATACCCGAGCTTCGAGGAGTGTCTCGAACGCTTCGACGTTGAGCAGCTCGTTTCGGAGCTTGCCGTTGAACGACTCGACGAAAGGGTTCTCCCACGGGCAGCACGGATCGATGTAGGCGGTGCCGACCCCGGAGAACCGACACCAGTCCCGAAGCGCATTGGCGGTGAGCTCGGGACCGTTGTCACACCTGATGAACGTGGGTGCCGTCGCCCTTGTCGCCAGCAGCTGGTCGGGACGGCGACGGTGCCATCGGCGGTGATCGAACGGCGGACGTCGATGGCGAGCGCTTCCTTGGTGAACTCGTCGGTGATGTTCAGGATCTTCAGTGTCCGCAGATCCGTGGTCTGGTCGAACTGGTAGTCGATGGCCCACACGTGGTTTGGGTATACGGCTCGGAGCCTGGTGCCATTGATGGTCGAGACCCCCACCCGAGAGCGCTTCTTGACTTTGGCCAGGACGCCGTAATCCCTCGTCACGGCACAGGCGCTGAATGCGTTTGTGGTTCACGCAGTAGCCCTCCCGGCGCAAGATGGTGGTCATGCGCCGATAGCCGTAGCGGGGGGCCGAGCCAAAATGCGCAGCCGAGCTCGCGCCATGGAGATGGGCGGGGACCATGGGCGCCACCCGCTTTTCCGCCCCGTCGCCTTCGGTGCCGGCCACCAGGATCCCCTTGACGGTGCGATAGGACGGGTCACCGACATCCAGGGCGCGCCGACAAGCAGCTTCGGTGCGGGCGGGACCGAATTTATCGGCCAGGCGCAAGACGCCCTGGGCGCTGCGCAACCGATACAGGGCATTGACCTCCATGAGAAGTTCCACCAGCTCGGTCACCGACGGCCCGATCTCAGCGGCCCGACGCCGGCACCACACCGGGTTGCGCTGGAAGAAGGCGATCTTCTCCGGTGGGTAGTCGCCGTAGTCGGTCTGCTTGCCCTTCTCCAGGCGAACATGGGTCTTGATCAACACCGCGTTCGAGAAGAACTCCACGGTGTGGTGTCCCTCTTTAGCGTCGAGCACCTGGCCAATGTGGCGCCAGGGAATCGAATAGAGCGTCTTGTTCACCTTGGCGTGGATGTCGCTGTGGACTTTGGGCCGGGTCCATGTGGCCAGCTCGAAGGCGCTCGGTGGCAGTGGCGAAAGAGCCCCGGCCTCTTCGACTCGGAACAGGTCGATGGGAGCCACGCCGTCGAGGGGACGGCAGCGGCGCACATTGGCCACCTCCCGGCACCAGCGCAGCGCATCGACCTGCATGGCGGCGATGTCGGTGAACTCTTCGGCCCGACCGGCGAAGAAGGAGTCCCGTGCATAGGGGACGGGGCGTTCCACCCGTGCTTTGTCTCTGGGTTTGAGGGCCCGGGCGGGATCGATCAGGCACCGGTAATGGACGGCCAGCTCGGCAAAGGCCCGGTTGATCAACGGGTCATAGAGGTCCGGGGTGATGACCCCGGTCTTGAGGTTGTCCGGCACGATGCGCCTCGGCACGCCGCCGAAGAACTCAAAGGCCAAGACATGGGCTTCCACCCACGAACGCTGATCCATTTTCAACACTGGGCGCACGAACATGAGGCGGGAGAAGGCCAGCACCATGATGAACCCCCACACCCGGCGCCAGCGTTGCGCCTGGGGGTCGAACCAGCGCCCGAGCAGCCCGTTGAGTTTGTCAATCGATTCTGGCCCCACCGCGATAAGGGGCGGGTTCTAGGGATCGTCGCAACATCTACCCTCACCTTGGAGGTCAGATGTCCCGTCGACGGGCTCTCAAGTCGCCTGGTGGTCCCCCACTTTCAGAAAAGCGCGACCTATACGTCCAGCTCATGGCAAAAGGTGTGTCGAACTCTGCCGCATGCCGCGTCGTGGGCGTCAACCGCCGCACGGGGACACGCTGGAGACGAGGTCGAACAATCGTCAACGGAGCCGGCAGAGCGAAAACGTATGCCCCGATCATCGCGAATCCGTCCATTCGGGGCTCCGACCGATTCTTGAGCGAAGCGGAGCGGATTTTGATCGCCGACGGTCTTCTGGCCGGGCTGTCTGTGAGGGGAATTGCTAGAGCGATCAACCGAAGTCCTTCGACGATTAGTCGGGAGATCCTCCGCAACCGCGACCCGGTAACGCAGAGGTACATGCCCTTCGGTGCTCACCGACGTGCAGTCGCAAGGCGAGCGCGGCCCAAGGAGTCGAGGCTTGCCACAAACGTGGAGCTTCGGACCTTCGTCCAAGACCACTTGGACAAACGTTGGAGTCCGCAACAGATTGCTCACGTCCTTCCATCGGTGTTCAGCGAGCGACCTGAGATGAGAATCTGTCCTGAGACGATCTACCAGGCCGTATACGTGCCTGGCCGAGGAGATCTTCAACGATCCGGGACGCGAGTCTTGCGCTCTGGGCGGAGTCGACGTCGCCCTCAGCGGCGCCTCGACCGACGAATGACTCGCTTCGTCGTGCCAATGACGATGATCTCTGAGCGCCCCGAAGAGGTCGATTTTCGGAATGAACCCGGACACTGGGAATCTCAATGGGGTTGTCAAGCCGCCTGAGAGTGGCTCGGTGGTGCTGTTTCCCAGGTTCGGTTGTCGCGCAGGAGTGCCCAGAGCACGTCGACGCGGCGGCGGGCGAGGGCGATGACGGCTTCGTTGTGAGTGCGGTCTTGGGCACGTTTCTTGAGGTAGTAGTCCCGGTTGGGGCCGGGCCGAATCATGCTTGTCTGCGCTGACAGGTATAAGACATGCCGGAGGGGCCGGTTGTAGCGGCGTGGTCTGTGCAGGTTGCCCGTTCGGCGTCCGGAGTCGTTCGGGACCGGAACCAGCCCGGCAGCGGCGGCGAGATGACCGGCGGTCGGAAAGGCCGCCAGGTCGCCGGCGCCCACGAGCAGCGAGGCACCGAGGATGGGACCGAAGCCTGGCATCGATGTGATGATCGCGGCCTGCGAATGCTCATCAAAGACCACCGCGATCTGGCCGTCCAGAGCCTTAACGCGATCGTTGAGGGCGAGAATATTGGTTGCCAGTTCACTGATGATCGAGGCCGCAAGGTCTTGGCCGGGCAGGACGATCAGCTGGGCGCTGGCCGCAGCAACGGCCCGAGCTGCGAGAGCGTCGAAGTCGCGTACCCGGCGGCGCTGCAGCCAGGCGCCCAGGCGAGCCTGCCCGGTTCTGCGTATCCGGTCCGGACTGGCGTAACCGGTCAACAGCACGACGGCACCCTTGCACGACTTGTAATCGAATTCCCTTTCCAGGCTGGGGAAGACGCTGGTCATCAGGTCACGAAGCCGGTTGATCATCCGGACCCGATCAGCGATCAAATCCGAACGGTGCCCTGTCAGTAATGCCAGGTTGCGAATCAGATCGCTGTTCCGGTCGACGGTAGTGAGGTCGCGGCGGATGCGCGCCGTCTCGGCAATGACGTAGGCGTCCTTGGCGTCGGTTTTGCCTTCGCCAACATAGGCCGCACTCATCGCCGCGACGACTCGACCCGAGGCATAACGCACCGGCTGCTCGGCCCTCGTTAACAGCGCCAGGATCAGCGCGGACGGTGAGCCGACGATGTCGACCGCCCAGACCACCTGTTCAGCGAGCCCAGTCACGGTCGCGATGAGCTTTACAATCTCACCCTCGTCGTTCGCCAGCTTCTCCGATAACAACACCGCGCCATCGGCGTCCAGTACACAGACCCAATGGTGGTTCTTGCCGACGTCAATCCCAGCCCACGCCTTATCCGATTTCTTCATACACGCTCCGTTCCCTCGATGTAAGTCAATCTCTGCCACGACCCGGAGGAACACCCCGCTGACGCTTCCGTAACCAGCGACCAAGCGCACATCTCAATCAGCAGCCAGGGCGCCCAAAGGGCCGGGCGGACATTCCCAGTAAGCGACCAAAGCGCAAGGAGACCTCATCTACACCCGGCCCTCCTGGGCCACCTTCAGTCTTACGGAAGGCGATCTGATCATGGGTCACAAGAACCGGTCCGCTATCGGAACTCTCGTCGAGAGAAAGGCCCTCTACGTCAAGCTGCTACACCTTCCAAGCGGGCACACCGCTGAACAAGTCAGTACCGCCCTCATCGATGCGCTCAACGAAATGCCCGTCGAGCTTCGAGGCACACTGACCTGGGACCAGGGTAGCGAGATGGCCTGCCACGCCGACGTCACCCAAGCGACCGGCATGAAAGTTTACTTCTGTGATCCGGCAAGTCCATGGCAGCGTGGTCGGAACGAACACACGAACGGGCTCTTACGCCAATACTTCCCCAAGGGGACGGACCTATCCAGACACTCGTTGGAAACGCTCCTAGCCGTGGAAGCAGAGCTCAACCGGCGGCCCCGCAAGACCTTGGCATGGCAGACTCCTCACGATCAGATCCGCCACCTTCATAGCTCCCTCGAAACGCCGTGTTGTTGCGACGATCCCTAGAACCCGCCTGATCACAACCAGCCCAGGTGGGGCCAGATCAGGTGATCACACTCAGCCCGTAGTCCACCTGAGCCTCGTCGCCTGCCGGTGGGGTCTCGCGCAGCACGACGACGGCATTGCGCTTCGCCTCCTCGGCCAGATTCGCATTGATGAAGCGGCGCAACGACGACTCTGAAGCCGACAGGCCCAGGTTGTCGCGCAGCCGCTGGTGAATGGTGGTGATTGTCACCCCGCATTCGAGCCACTTGGTGACCTGGGCCCGGTGTGACTCGATCTCGGGCCACGTCGCCTGACGACCACTGGAATCGACCAGCTCGGGAAACCAGTCAGACGCGAGCGCCGACCACTGGTCACGACTGAGCACCGGACCGCCGGGGGAAAGCCCCGAGGTCAAGGCCGGCGCTACGTACTTGCGAACCGTCTTGGGATCAATACCCAAAGAGGCGCACAGCTCGCCCATCCGCCTTCCTGCATGCCAGTGCTCGAGGATTTCTGCCACATCGTCTACCTGCATCGTTCTCCTTGCCAACAGTCCTCCTCGTCTCGCCGACGAGGAGATGGTTCTCGGACTGCAGACCGGAGCGAGGGATCCTCACCCGTCGCCACCACCAGGGAATTGTGTGACGGAGCCCCAGGGAATTACGTGACGGCGGAAGAGGGAATTACGTGACGGCGAAACGCCAAATCGAGGGAATTACGTGACGGTCGACAACTGGCCCTTCGAGGAGTGGGGACGCTTCTTGCCCGACCAATCAGCGGCCGTCAGCTTGCTTGATCGACTGCTGCATCACAACGTGCTTGTCGTCACCGAAGGCGAGTCATTCCGCATGAAGGAGGCGCGCCAGAACTCATCCCGAGGGGTGGGGACTTTTGGTGGCCGCCAGCGGGGACTTAAAACTGGCCACGGACAGCGTCGGGGCGGATTCGATAGAGGGTCAGTCTTCAGGGCCGCCGACAGCGAGATCCTCGCAGCCTAGGAAGTAACTCATTCGGTCCAATAGGGGCTAATCCTCAGGTGCCAAAGCAAGGTGTCGTCACGCTCGACAGACCCTCATCTGGGCCCTTGGCTGCTTGGGACTAGGCCAAAGTCCCCAGTCCATCCCGCGACCTCGTAGTTGAGATCAAATCGAGATATCAGGTAATTGTTGATCGCAAGGACTGAGACCCACAGACTGCGCGAACTTGTTATGCAGCCCTGGCTAGGATCTCTTCGACGGTTGAGACGTGGGCGCGAATTAGTTCCATGCCAAGTTCACCGCCTGCAAAGACGACCACATTCGTGGCCCCGTGGAGAGCCGCCGATGGTACAAGAAGTCCTCGGTAACCGGTTTCGCGAGCCCAGTCGGCAATGAGCTGAGTTGGCTCGTAGCTCTCCGAGGTGAGATCAAGGTTGCTGACGCCGATCGCATCCCGGTTGTTCGGATCAACTAGGTTGAGGATGGAACCCAAACGAACCCTCACGGTCCCGACTTGGCGAACAATCAACGCCGGATCCATGCCTTCTATGGAGAAGTGCCGACGAACCTCGGCAATCATCGCCTCCTCGCCATCCGTTCCGTACCATGCTCCGGATCCGCCCCTTCGGTGTGAGCGAGCGTCGTTGGTTGCGATTTCTGGGATGTGGACGAATGACCGATCGGGCGGACCGTGGTGCCAGTAATCCTTCAGGACTGACATACCTGGCGGACCCTCATGGGGCGGACACCAGGTTTGCGATATAGGGGAATGGGGAGCTTGCAGCAGGGTGGGTTCTAGCTTTTTCGCGAAGAACATCTGGAGGCGCCTTTCAATCGATTGTGATCCGTCGTTCCAACTGCGTAGCCATCGGGACGGACCAGTATCGGAATCAGGCAACCAGGCGGAGCCGTTTCCTCGAAGCTAGATCTTGCGTCCCTGTGAGTTGGGACGGAGGCGCGTGTCGCTTGATCGGAAGCGCGATTATTGTCAGGAGTGATCGGGCGTCCTCTTTTTGAGGCCCTCGGATTCGAGTCGGGTGCCTGCGATCCTCCAAAGCTGTTCGCAGGAAACAGGACCAGCCGAACCGCTCCTTCTCATCAAGCCCATCCCACGCACATATGACGCCAATAAAGTCCGATAGCCGGTAGGCGTTCCGCGTGCGATCGAAGAGCTCGGTTACAACTGAGCGTTCGTTCTCTGTGAAGGTGGCGATTGGAATGTGCGAGGTGGCTGATACCGGAAGTGGTCCAACCGCGTCGCCTTGAGCGTATAGAGAAGTTGGCGAGAGTATTGGCGTTCCGAAGCCGATGAAGTCAGGTTCAATCCACGACGAAGGGTCAAGGTACAAGCCGGAACCACCATTCTGGGTACCGACAACCAAAAAACTCTCGGCGAGGTTCAGACTCCGCCATTTTTGCAAAAGGGTCTCAAAGGGGTTAGCTGGGTTACGAGGGGCCTCGTAGTTTGCTGACATATCTTCGTGGCTTGAGGTCTGATGTCTTGAAGGCACACACCAGCGCGAGGGGGACAGTTCCGTGAACGTGACGACCGGAAAATAATTTCCCTCGACCCGTAAGCGCGATGAGACCGCTTCTATCTCGTCGTCGATCGGGCTCGCGTGCGTGTGGGAGCAGTCGGTCGCTCGAGGAAGACGTTGTCTGCCAAATCGCAGGGTCAGATATCCGTCAAAAACACATGGAGAATCGTCAGGCATAGTCACCCTCAACGAATGCTCGAGCGGCGGTCAAAACGCCGTCGACCTCATCAACACCCAGTAGCTCAACCGCTCGGTGTCCACCTAGGAGTCGCAGTCGAGCCCAAAGCCACGGGTCGACACCATCGAGAAGAAGGGTTTCCGAAATGACGAGCACAACGTCTGCAAGTGCACTGAGTCGATCCGCGTGTCGCCGTCGGATTGATTGTCCAGATTCCCAGTTACGAACCGTGCGTTCGGTGATCGAACAAGCTGCGCCAATGGTCTGTTGCCTTAGCTTGAATTGGTGTCGAAGGACCCCAAGGACGTCTTTAGGGAGGACCGCACGCCGAAGTCGGTCAACGGCTTCGGCCACTTCTTTACGCTCGAGAATCACCGCCTCTTCCGACATATATACCTATTATACTTCCTGTGGTAGTTCCGGTCAATTGGGTTTAGGGACCCGATTGGATTGCCGGAGCGAGTCGCCGCTACTAGAGAAACCGCAGTTCAGGGGCACCTAGGGGCGCCCGGAAGTGCTTCCACCGAGAACTAGCTTTGAGGCCGCCAGATTAGAGTGTCGCCCAATGCGATACCAACGGCGGCTGGTTGATCTTGGTTCGCGAATAGCTATACTGTCAGACAAGTGTCAGACAATTACCGGGAGGTTCAGAAATGCCTGTGATCGGGGTCCGTCAGCTTTCCCGGGCTACACGCGGAGTGATTGAGCAGCTGATAGAAGACGGCCAACCAATGGTCATAACGAGGGACGGCAGAGCTGTCGCGGTCTTGTCTCGAGTCGAGGAAGAACAACTACCAGCACTTGCTTTGAGTGTTGTACCCGAACTCATCAGCCGACGAGAGGCAGCAATCGGAGATATCGCAGCCGGCCGGGGCCGACCGATAAGCGAGTTGACTGCCGGCTTTGATGAGGAGCCGCAGATTCATTTGTCGTGGGCGAGAAGCAGCTCCGAGTTGTCAGACTTCATCCACAGGCTTGCTGCAGTAAGTGTTGCCGCTGCTCCCGAGCAGATTCGGAGTGATGATCGGATCAAGCTGGTTAATGCTGAACTGGTTAATGCATACATCGTCGATACCTTTCCGAGCATTGTTCGCCGAGTGAAAGCCGTGAACGAGAAAGTCGCCGCCGACGTTATTGAGGACGAGAAAGCCCTCGACCCGGGCAGGTATTTGAACGAGCTGCAGCACATTACGGCCCTTCAGGTTGAGCTCGCGGGGTCGCAGGCACCGACGACTGCACCAGCCCAAGCGGCGCAGGAGTGCTAGCCGCATATCTCGCTTATGCGCCCTATTTTGGCACAATGTGTATCGTGCCAGTTTTTCCATCGTCCATCTTAATGGCAAGCTGCATCTTCGTTCGTCCGAGTTCCTGGGCGAGCTCTTTCATGGTCGCTTCCGATCGGTCGGTGCCGATATCTCGCTGGAGGTTGGCCCAACCAACGACAAATGCGGCAATAAGTCCACCGATACCACCACCGACCGTAATGGCCAGTAGGAAACCGTACACGGGTTTCGGTAGGGGACTAAGTGCCAACACTGAGCCAACCAAGCCACATGTGAGGCTAACCCCTGTGACGCAAGCCACGGTTTTCAACTGTCTGCCATAACGCGCTTGGACAGCGATTGCAATGAGAAGTGCTCCATTCACGCTCGCGGCAGCGACAAAGAAATCTTTAAACTGTGCTTGCCACTGGGTAGCTGACAGATTGGGAGCAAGGAGTCCGGCTACAACAGCCCCAATTGCGGCCAAGAAAGCTTGCGCAATTGCCGCGCATTGGCCTGGATCCTGTTTAGCCATCGCCGTTTTCTTTTGCATTAGCAAGTTTGCTCAATTCACTCTCGAGTAGGTTCTTCTTGACAACCATTTGAATCCAAATTCCGGCCGTGCGTTCGTCGTAGCTGTACGAGAAGGCGACCACATAGTCGTGACTGATCTCAACCGTCCACGACTTTGGATTAGAGCCTTTGATTTCCTGCTTTCCGTGGACGAGGTATATGAGATCGGTTATATCTCGCAGAACATCACGGAACTCGGTCGGGGATGTCTGTCGTATTTCGTTTAGATCTTGCTCCGCGGTATCGGTTATAAACGGTTCACCATCAGCCATTGCTATCCACCTTGGCGATTGATCCGCCCAATGATATCGAGCGCAGTGCAGGCATGCGACGAGTTCTCCGGTCTTGGTGCAATCCTGCCGGCCTACGGCGAGGACCGGGGTCCGCCCGTTTCATCACGGCGTCAGGGGCTTGGCGCAGGTGGGCTCGCTCAAAGTTGTTCGACTTTCGAAGACCAATCCTTCGGCGAGAATGTTCGAGCCCTGCGCCCGTAGCGAGGTCTCGCCAGTAGTCGCTTGCATCAGCAGATGCTGTCGTCCTAGTCCGCGGGAAAGATCCCCTGCCTTTCGCCCCCGGGCCATAAGGGCGGTTAGCCGGTGCGCCTCGCTGCTCCGCGACAGCAGCGTTCCCAATACCAGCGTGGTGCTATCCCACCTTTGGAGGTTTATTGGGTCAAACGACAACGGTGTTGGCCTACGACTCCCTTCACTGTTGGACGCGGTGCTTGTGCGCCGCGTCAACGTCAACGTGCCCTACATGATCAAGATATGCAGTTGGCGAATCTGCTCCTCGGGCCTCACTGCTTGTCAACCGACCTGCACTGGGCACTGACAACTTGACATCCAATTGAGACTGAGTGTCACTCACAACTGCCACTTAGCTACGGCACATTGTCCCGCGTGGGGGGATCGCCTGCCCTGACCTAGCGTGGCGTTGGCGAGGGCGCAATCTGAAAAAATCATTTTGGGTGCGCGGGAACTTCATCAACAATGTGCATATGAGGGGGTGTTGGCTGGTGGCCAGCAGCGAACAGTCCCCTCGTGAAGGTTCAAAACCCAACGTGGAAGCAGTGCGGTTGACCGGCGTCGAGATACGGTCCGAGCAGGTACAACGCCGCCCAGACAGTCATGACTTGCGACGGCAGGCGCTCCCACAGGCGTGGCTGGTTGACTTTGACGGCGTCGTGTCAGACCAGGTAGACCGCCTTGCAGCCGATAACCGCCTCTATCGCACTTTGGCGGCGGCTGGGTTTCGTGGGCCTGGGTGGGATCGGTTCAGTGATGCCCTTGCTCGTTACGGCCTCCAGGTCCTCCGCGCATGGATCGGCACGGGTGCGATCTTTGTGCGGTGCCGTCAAAGGGGTTACCGGACCGAGCGCAGGATCCAACTGCAGGAGGATGAGGTCATAGAGCTGGCGTCGATGACAGTTGCTCAGGCGATAGCCACGTTCCGGCACTCTGTCCTTCCAAAAGGCCGGTGGGATCCCGAGAAGGGTGCGAGCCTTCGAACCTTTTTTATCGGCCAGTGTTTGATGAAGTTCCCCCGGGTCTATGCAACCTGGATCCGGGACAATCCTCGGTTCGAGCTCGTGCCCGAATTTGTGGATCAATCAGTCGCAGACCCGAGTTCCGATCCAGCCCATCTGGTCGAGATCCGCTCTCTCTTGGCGGACGCCATCGGCTCCAATTCACAGGAGCGAACTCTCGTCAAGGTTCTGGCGTTGCTCACAACTGGCCATACCCAATACGAGATCGCCGCGCAGCTCGATATGACGGTGGGTGCGGTGGAATCCCTGCTATTTCGCCACCGCCGCAAGGTCGGAGCATGAACATCGCACGCCAGGTGGAAAAGCTCATCGAGAAATCCTCACTCGGAACGCCGAGAGCAAAGATGCTTCGAGCGCGCACCACAGATGAGGAGGTTGCAGTAGTGCACGCACTCTTGTCTCAAAAGTGCGTGCCGAACCACGATCCAGCGCGGGAATCGCCCTCTCTGGCGCATATAGACGAAGAGAGGGTCGACGAGACGTAGATGACGAACGGAGATGCAATGACCACGTACCCCCAGCCAACCCCCCCCGTACCCCCAGCACCCACCCAGCCGCCCATCAGGCCTGTGCCCCCATATCCCGCGCTTCTGAACGACGCGGGTATCCAGGGCAACATTCTCGCTGCCTTCAATAAAGATTACGAGTTGTTCATGTTCTTGCAACTGCCTGATCAGCCACGCGGCCGGGAGTTTCTCGTTGACCTCGTTCCTTTGGTTTCGAGAAATAATGATGTTGCGGCTTTTAACCAGGCTTTCTCTGCAGCGCGCAGGGAAGGCCACGAGGACCCCGATGATCTTTCCGCTACATGGCTCGCGGTAAGCGTTACCAGTCACGGACTCCAAATTCTTGACCCCGAGGCGACAACTGTTCTCGGCCTGCCTGGATGGGATCCAAGCGTTGAGCGCTTTATCGCGGGTGCGACGACGGCCCCGGACGTACCTACCGCCGGGCCGGAAGCGCCCCCCTCCTGGTTCTTTGGCCGCGGCGACCAGGTAATCGACATTCTGGTTGTTCTTGCCGCTGATTCGGCAGCGGATCTGCTTGGGCTCACCCAAGAAGTGCGCCAGATTGCCGCTCTCCACGGTATTTTGTCCGTGTTCGAGCAGGAGGGACGGTCTTTGCCGGGCGTTCGTCATGGTCACGAGCACTTCGGGTTCAAGGACGGCATCAGCCAGCCGGGTGTGTTCGGCTTTGACCCACCCGACCCCATCACGCCGAGCCAGGTGGCTGGCAAGCCGGGCACGCTTCTGATCGAACCTGGCGAGTTTGTCCTGGGGTACCCGGGGCACAACAATCCTGGCCGCCCGGTACCCTCGTGGATGTTTGACGGAAGCTTTCTGGTTGTGAGGAGGCTCGGCCAAGACGTACCAGGTTGGTGGGCTCAGGCCGAGAGACTCTCTGGGTCGTTGAACCTCGGTACCGAGGCAGTCGGCGCCAAGCTCGTGGGGCGGTGGAGGTCAGGGGTGCCAGTGGCGGTGGACTCCAATGTAGATCCTCGATCGGGTCCCGATCTCAGTAGTGACAACAACTTCGATTTTTCTAATGACCTCGCTGGAGCTTCGACTCCATTGTGCGCGCATATTCGAAAGGTCAATCCTCGAGCCGGAAGCTTGCCCGGGCAAGCCACCGTCGGCGAGAAACGGATCTTGAGGCGAGGCATTGCCTTTGGATCGCCGTTCGACCCTGCTGAGGGTAAGGATCGAGGACCCGACGCGGCGCGCGGTCTTGTTTTTTCTTGTTACCAAGCAAGCATTGGAGATCAGTTCGAGTTCCTGCAGGAGGCCTGGGTAGATAACGCGGGTTTTCCGAATCCCGGGTCTGGTCCGGATCCGGTAATAGGGAGCACTGGCCAGGGCACGGTGCAGGGCTCGGGCGTCCCGTTCGCCAGATTTGTGCAGATCCAGGGAGCCCTCTATGCGTTCACTCCGTCCATTCTGACGCTGACGCTGCTTGCTACGGGTGAAACTCTCCCGACGCTTTAGGTGGCCCTTGGGGATCACGGTAGAGAGCAGGGCCTACTGATACGACCAATCCAAGAGAAACGGGCCATAGCTAATCCTCTGGTCCGACACGACGTGGCGGTCTAGTGGGGCGGACCTGGGAAGCGGTGCGTGAACAGGACGAGAAGGGATCATGGATGCGGGTGCCAAGATCCAAAACGTCCTTGACTACGTGCATCGAACTTCCGCAAACGAAGACGTTGCCGACTGAGGCTCCCCAAGAATTGTGGACATCCGCTATGCGAGCATGAGGCTCGCGGAAGGATGTTCTTATGTCACCGAGCAGACGAAGATTCACGACCGAATACAAGGTCGAGGCCGCGCACAGGGTCATCGACTCTGATCGAAGCGTTGCCGAAGTGGCTCGTGAGCTGAGCCTCAACGAGGCCAGCCTCTACAGCTGGGTCCGAGACGAGCGTCGTCGCATCGAAGCGGCCAAAGGGACTGACGCCGAGCCGCTCAGCGCCGCTGAACGTGCCGAGCTCCTCGCCCTCAGAAAACAGGTCCATGAGCAGGAAAAGGATCTTGAGTTCCTGGGAAAAGCGGCCGCGTACTTCGCCAAGGGTCAACCAAACAGGATCGGTTTGCGTTGATGGAGGCGGAGTGCGCGCACTTCGAGATCACTCGCATGGCCCGACTCCTCAGAGTCTCGTCCTCGGGCTTCTACCGCTGGCGCAAGAACGACCGGTCCGCAGCACAAAAGCCCTCCGAGGTGCGTCGCGGTGCCCTCGATGCCGCCATCGTGGCCGCCCACCGGGGCTCTACGGGCACCTACGGCGCTCCTCGCATCACCGCAGAGCTCAAAGACGCCGGCACGGCGGTGTCCGAGAACACCGTCCAGCGTCGCATGAAGGCGCTCGGCATCGAAGGGATCAGTCCTCGGAGCTTCAAGGTGGTCACCACCATCGCCGATCACGAGGCGGTGTTCCCCGACGACCTCGTCAACCGCCACTTCGACCAGGGGGCGCTGGACCGCGTGTGGACCTCGGACATCACGTACATGACCACAGGCGAAGGCCCCGCCTACCTCTGTGCCATCCGTGACGAGCACTCCGGGCGCGTCCTCGGATTCGCCGTGGCCAACCACATGCGAAAAGAGCTGGTCGAAGAGGCTCTGGCCGGCGCCGTATTCGTCCGACGCTTCACGTGCGCAGGGGTGAAGTTTCACACTGACAGGGGATCGCAATTCACCGCTCGGTCAGTCGTCGACCTGTGCACGAAACATCGGCTCGTGCGTTCTATGGGCAAGACCGGATCGTGCTTCGACCATGCCACCGCCGAATCCTTCTGGTCGATCTTCAAGCATGAGTTCTATTACCGCCACGGCTTCGCAACTCTCGAGGAGCTCACCCGCGGCATCACCTGGTTCATGGACTACTACAACCGCCAAAGGAGGTACTCGAAGATCGGCTACATGAGCCCCATCAACTTCGAACTATCGTCGATCACAGCGGCTCGAGCCGCCTGAGACGGTGTCCACTTTTTCTGGGGAACCTCAGACGTCGCGAAGGTCGTGCGATCGAGGCTATTAGCCGAGAATATCGAACTGCCGAAACGAGAACATCACGTCGTGCTCGCAGACCATTGCTAACCGAAATTCCAATCAGAGTCGAGTCACTGGGCTACCTGCGATCTCCAGTTTGTAAGTGCAGGTTGCCAGTCTGAGTCCCGGCGTGCGGCGCACAGTTCGATCGACTGGCATCGCAAGCACGATTTGCCTCGTGTCGCTCTGGCTTCTTGGTTAATTCGTCAACAGCCACAGATCAGCAAACGGTACGGGTGAGTCTTGGAGTTTCCTTCAGCACGCCCAAGGGGGGCCACCGCTCGGATGGGAGACGTGGCACATATTGGCCATTGAGCGACGTGCTTTGTTTGCCGGGGCCGTCTTAGGGTTCGCCCAGAATTCCTAGGATCAGACGGATAAAGGTGGGTTCGCGTCACCGCTTCAGGATGAACCGTCCGAAGGCGCGCCAAATAATCGCCGCTAAACGAAACCGCGTACACAACGCTGCGCCCTACCGGTTGAAGGAGGCCTGTCGTTCGTCGGCTTCTTTGGTCATGGCTTCGGCCACTTCGTCACTCAGGATGCGCTCGCCGTTTCGGTCGGGGCCCGGGGTGTGATCCAGATCCATTGCCCAGGTGTTCCGGTGAGCTCGAAGCCCCGGTAGGTGACCAGTTGAGGATGAAAGCCACATATCCCCCGAGGACGGACTGGCTAGGACACTGCGAGCGTGAACTGCTGTTGGGCGACCTGCTTGTGTTTTCCGCTTCCAAACGTGCCGGTGATCGTGAACGTAAAGGTACCCGTTGATCGCGGCCTCCTGAGAGACTTGCCGTGCCGTTGTCGTTGTTGTGGAACGCCACTCCGTGGGGAAGCGAGCCTTGCTCGCTGATCCTAGGAGATGTTGGCGTACCCGAGGTCGTAATGGAGAACGTAAAGAATGTCAACGACGGCCGAAAATTAACCCCCTAACGACGGGCGGATCCGCCCGCCGATAGGGGGTCATTCTTCAGGCGTCGCCGACAAAGAACTGATCTACCGGGCCGGCCGTGCCCGATGAAACTTGTAATGGCCGGAAGTTGGGCTACTTCCGCCAGAGTAAGGTCCGCTGCGACGGCCGATTGACCGACAGCGGTACAGGCGCCAGCCAGATCGCACGACGCAGCCTGCAGGCATTCGAAGTTCGTTTCGGGCCTGGTGGTGGGCGAGTTCGCACTCGTGTTGACCGACCAACTCGTGCCGTTCCAGGACCCGGCCAACGTGCGTTCTTCCCGCTCTGTGAAATAGCCACCTACGGCAGCGCAGGCGTCTGGCGATGCGCAGGAAACGCCTAGCAGAAGGGCGTCGACGGGATCCGGTGCAACCGACCAGCTCGCGCCGTTCCACGTTTCAATGAGGGCCGCCTCTTCTGGCTTCCCCGAATAACCCACTGCCTGACACGCGTTTGGTGAGGCACACGAGACGCTGTTCAAGGTGTTCGACGTTCCGGGATTCGGACTGGAGGCGAGCGCCCAGCTGGTGCCGTTCCACGACTCGATCAGGGTTAGTGTCGAGGCAGTTCTATTCCAAGACTCGATTGCCGTTCCCGAGGTATTGCTTAGACCGAGGTAGGAGTCCAAGGCAATGCACCAACTCGAGGAACTGCATGAAACCTGATCCAATCCCGCGAAACCAGACGGGCCGCTCGGAATTGGCACCTCTGCCCACATGGTCCGACCTGTTGCAGACGCCAAACGGGCGTACCAACCCACTGCGCAAATTGGCAGCGGCACCGCGACCGCGACGGTACCCGTAACGGCATAAAAGGGTTTACGACCAGCCGTCATCGCTACCATGGGACCTCCTCGGCCAGAGACCTGCGACACCTTGGCTCGACTCGTCGAGCAGGTGTTTCGGAGTACGCGGCGCGTCGCGAACGTACTAAGCGACTCCAGCGCGCTCGAGTGCCGCTCATCCTGCTGAGGCCTGGGAGGGGTTTGTTCGCCTATAGTCACCTTCTCTGATCCGCGATAACTACGCGCATCTTCCCGTGGATTCGATGACCTCAGGCCATGCGGACCCCACCGTCCTCGGTCAGATGCCAACCCGGATTGTGGGCGATCTCCCAGGGATGTCCGTCGGGGTCAATGATTATCGAGTCGTAGCCTCCCCAGAAGGTTTCAGCAGGCTCGCGGGCGACGGTGGCCCCGGCTGTTCGGGCCGCTTCGGTGATGTCGTCGACTTCTTGGCGCGAAGCCACGTTGTGAGCCAGCGTGATGCCGCCCCAGCCCCCGGTGTCGTCGACACCTGAGTCCGCCGCCAACAGGGCGCGGTCCCACAGGGCTACGACCATGTCGCCGGATTGGAAGAACACCGGTGCGCCGCCGGGTGCTTCTGATCCCGCTGAGCGCCAACCGAGCGCCTCATAAAAGGCGCGGGCCCGACCCGTGTCCTTGACGCCGAGGGTGACCATGCTCAGTCGTTGTCTCATGTCACGTTCCCCTCACTGTTGAGCGTCAGGCGATAACGCACGTCGGTGGCGACGAACGCTTTCCAATCGTGCTGCTTCGTGGTGCCGTCGAGCTTCCAGCCCCGGTGGTCGTAGAAACGCCGGGCACGAATGTTTGTTTCCAATGCCCACAGCGTGATCTCGGCAAAGCCAGCCTCGGCGAGTTGTGCGACGGCGGCAGATAGCAGTAGTTCGCCCCCGCCGTGGCTCCAGTAATCGGGATCGATGTACAACGTCCCCACTTCGGCCACCGTGGCGGGGTCGTCGTCCTCATCCCGCGTGGGACCGAAACTCACGAAACCCATCACCGTCTCGTCGGGCTCATCGATGAGCAACAACGTCGCCTGCTTCGGCCACGAGGTGGCGGCCAGGATGTCCTCCCACCGGCCGTGGCGGCCTTCGGGGGTCAGCGAATCGAGATACGTCTGAGGGACGAGGCCCGGATAGGCCGCTTGCCACGATCGGACGTGCACGGTGGCGACGGCCAAGGCGTCGGCCTTTGTCGCGGGCCGGATCCTCACCTGTGGCGAGTGCCCGGTGCCACCGGCGTCCCCGGTGTGTCCGGTGCTGATTCCGGCGGGGCAGGAGCGACGACTTCGCCGGCATCCGGACCTTCATCGCCGGCGGGCAGCAGCGATGCCCCGCTGTCGTCGAGCTCCACGGACAAACCGGCGGCCGCTGCAGCGCGCCGACGCTGACCGGTCAGCATCTTGCCGATCACCGGAGCTTCAGCCAACGATTCCGCCCGCATGATGGCCAGCACTACCGGCACGAGATGTTCGGCAGTATCGAACACGACGTAGCGCGGCAACCAGTCGGGGTAGTACTTGGCGTTGAAACGCCACAGGGTCTCGATCTGGAAGAAGCTCGACAACTTCTTGATGGCCCAGCGCTCGACGCGCTGGGTGACGCCGTCGCCGCGCTCGCCCTCGAGGATCTCGCGCATGGCCGCGAAGTTGAGGCTCAGCCCCTTGCACCCCATCTCCTTAAAATGCTCAATGGACGAGACCAGGGCGAAGTCGATGAGCCCGTTCGGGTGCTCGCCGCGATCTCGGCGCATGAGGTCGAGCGAGTAGCCGCCGATGCCGCGGGCCGGAACGAACTGGCACATGGCGGCCGGACGTCCGTCGGGGCCGGTGACGATACACAGCACCAGGTCCTCGTCGCGTGGGTCGAAGATGCGCCCGAGCATCATCGAGAATCCCCGTTCGAAATCTCCCCGTCGGCTTTGGGACATGAGACCAGTGAGGCTCTCGGCACTGGCGCGATCGAGCCGGCTGGGGTCATGGAACGAAACCGTGTAGCCGTACTTGATGACCCGGTTGTGGGCTTGACGCAGGCCTTTCATCTGCCCGCCCCCCAACGAAAAACGCCCGAGATCGATGACAGCCTCATCACCGATGTAGATGTCGTGCATGCCGCTGGCCCGATACAACGGCAGCCACTCTTCGCCGGCCCCCATCACCGACACCACCCAGCCACGGCTATCGGCGAAGCGTCGAAAGGCGCCCCACACCTGCTCGCGCTCGGCGCGCGGTCCGATGGGATCGGGGGAGACCAGACACACACCGCCGTAGATGGCGTAGGCGACGAGGCTGTCGCGGTGGAAGAACCATTGTTTGTCGCTGCGCAGGGAGAAATAGTCGAGGGTGCCCTCGCCGTGCCGGCGCACCACGTCGCGAGCGCGAATCTCGGCCAACCAGCCGGCACCCATGCGTCGGTCCACCACGGGACGAGTGGCGAGAACGAGGGCCACGATGGCCAACATCACCCCTAAAGCCAAAAGGCTCGGTGCCAGGAACTCGTTGAGTCGATTGGGGAGAAGCACCGTTTGCACGCCGGCCAACCGTTCGACCACGGCTTCGCCCACCTTCCACACCGACAGGTGGAAGTGGGTCTTGTGGAAATGCATGGCCACTTCGGCGGCAGCGGTGGCAGCCACCGTGATCCCGACCACGCCGCCCGCTAACGCCCATACGGCTGAACGCAACGACGGCGGGTCTGACTTGGCCTTGAACTCCGACCGATTCACGAGCAGCAGGGCGATCACGGCCGCCGACAACACCGATTCCTCGACGTCCACGCCGCGCAAGATGTGCAGCACCGTGGTGGCCGCCAGAAGCGCGACAGAGATGGCCCAGGCGCGGTGTTGCCCGCGTCGCACTCCTCGGGCCAGGGCGAGCAGACCAAGTCCGGACAGCGCCACAAGGGCTCCCGCCGCCTGGCTGGCTCCGAGAGGCAGCACCTCCAGGATCAGGTGCAGCCGACCGCGCAGCGGCGGGGTGAGCGCGGAAACGAGGTCGATGAGCCCGGCCGCGGCGATGGCCGCCGCCGTCCAGCGTCGGACGCGTCGTGCTCGGTGGAGTAGCGCTCCGAGGTCGGGACCGGGGGGCCACGACGCGCCCTGGGGGTAGGCGGCCACCACCACCGGATGGTTGTCGTGCGACCGGCTGTGACGGGCCCCGATGCGTTCGAGAACGGTGGCCGGGGGCACGTCGACGCGCGCCAACAACAGCCGGGCGTGCAGCTCGGCCCCGGTCTCGAGCTCGACCCAGGCCAGCTGCCGGTGCTCGAGGAAGACCGGCAAGAGCCCGACGCGCCCGGGGTGCTCTTCGACCACCTCGCCAGTGGTGCCGGCGCAGGCGAAGAAGCCCTGCCCCAGGTTGGTCAGCTCGGCTTGCAGCGTGGCGCCGGTGACCATGCCGGCATAGCCACCGGCGGTGAGGGCGCGAGCGGCGTCGCGCGCCGGGTCGTTGGCCGTAGAGCCAGCCGCCAGCGAGAGTTGGTTACCGAAGAACCTCTGCAGCTGGCCACCGCCGAGCGTGCGCCATGCCTTGCGGCCCAGGAGCGCCAACACGGCGGCGAGCACGGCCAGCTCAACGGCAGAGGCGACGGCGGCCACCAGCAGGCGCGGCCCCCAACCGGCGGACCGGGCGGCGTTGATAGCGCGCTTGGGGCCGGCATGTCCGAAGAAGAGGTGGTCGAGTCCGGTGGCCACAAACGGCAGTCGCAGGATGAGGGCGGCTGCCAACGGGAGCAGTAGCCACCAAGCCAAGCGGGCAAAGCGCCGGTAGAGCAGCCGCGACGTGAGGAACCGCTGCACGGTGGCGGGGTCGGCCAGCCGATCGAGGCCGGACTGCCACGGCGCGTCGCGATCGGGAGTGACCGACAAGACGCGTGCGACCCGGCCGCCACCGCCGCTGCTGCTGGCGCCGCCCCCGGCACCGCCGCTCCCAGCGCCAAGCCCGTCCGGAGCCCCCGGTGCGTCGCCCCCGACGTCGATATTCGGGACGCCGGCACAGACGCGCACCACTCGCGTGCCGGTTGCCTTGGCCAGATGGAGGTCCACCGAGGGGGCGACCTCGAGTCCGAGATTCTCGATGGTCCGGCGCCACGCAGCTGGAGGCTCTGCGCCGGCGACTGACTCAGACTTGCCAGGGAGGCAGATGACCTGGCGATCTTCTCCGGCGGCAAAGTCCCGCAGGGAATCTTGGAGGCGGGGGTGGGCCGACAGCGCCGCGCCGGGACCGCCATCGGCGCCATCGCCGGCGCTCTCTGCCTCGAGGTCGAAGAGATTGCCCGCCACGATGACAAGTCCGGGGCCCTCCCAGCCGTCGAGGGCACGGGCCAGCCCGTTCGATGCCCACGTGCTGGCGGGGGTGGCGGCCGGGCGGAGACCCAGGTTGGCAACGACCATGACCCGCCGGCCGACCTCCACGGGCAGCACCAGCGCGTTCATGTCGGTGCCAGGCGTGGCCTCCGGGGCGCCAGGTCGGGCCTCGGAAACGCCTTCTGACATGACCTCCCCATCATGCCAGCCCCACCTGTTCTCGGCCCTCGTTTGGACCCTCGGGTACGCTCAGCCCACCGAGGCACCCGATACCGGGTGGCCTCGATGGAAGCGTCCACAAGCGTGCGGAGGGGGACATCACCGATGTCGGATACGGCCGGCGCGGCCCCGTCGGGCCCCGAAAAGTCCCCGGCCCGGGCCGCCATTGATGACCTCTACCTGGAGGAACGTCGGTTTCCTCCCCCCCAGGGCTTTGTCTCCGGGGCCGTGGTGGCCGACGAACACCTCTACGCGTCAGGCGCCGCCGACCTGGAGGCGTTTTGGGCCGGTCAGGCCGAGTCTCTCGACTGGTTCGACAAGTGGACGACCGTGCTCGAGTGGGACCTCCCCTTTGCCAAGTGGTTTGTGGGCGGCACCCTCAACGTTTCCTACAACTGCCTAGATCGCCACGTGGCCGCCGGCCTCGGAGATCGGGTCGCCTACTACTGGGAGGGTGAACCCGGCGACCGCCGGACCATCACCTACGCCGAGCTGCTGGCCGATGTCGAGCGCTTCGCCAACGTGCTCAAGGGGCTCGGGGTGGCGCGCGGCGACGTGGTGGCCATCTACATGCCGATGATCCCCGAGCTTCCCGCCGCCATGCTGGCCTGCACACGGGTGGGCGCGGCGCACTCCGTCGTCTTCGGTGGTTTCTCCCCCGACGCGTTGGGCGACCGCATCAACGACGCCCGGGCCAAGGTCCTCGTGACCGCCGACGGCGGCTGGCGTCGCGGTGCAGTGGTGCCGCTGAAGGCCAGCGCCGATGTCGCGCTAGAGGAGACGCCGTCCATTGAGCACGTGGTGGTGGTGCGGCGCACGAGTGGCGGCGCAGGCGACGCCACAGCCGGAACCGAAGCCTGTCCCATGGTCGATGGCCGCGACGTGTGGTGGCACGACGTCATGGCGAGCGCCGATCCTCACTGCCCTCCCGAACACATGGACGCCGAGGATCTGCTGTACCTGCTCTACACGTCGGGGACGACGGCCAAGCCCAAAGGCATCATGCACACCACGGGCGGCTACCTGACCCAAGTCGCCTTCACCCACAAGGCTGTGTTTGATGTCCACGCCGGCACCGACGTCTATTGGTGTGCGGCGGACATCGGATGGGTGACGGGCCACAGCTACATCGTCTACGGGCCCCTCGCCAACGCCACCACCAGCGTCATGTACGAGGGCACCCCGGACTTTCCCGACAAGGACCGGTGGTGGGACATCATCGAGCGCTACGGCGTGTCGATCCTGTACTGCGCGCCCACCGCCATCCGCACGTTCATGAAGTGGGGAACGCAGTACCCCGCCGGCCACGACATGAGCACGCTGCGCGTACTGGGGTCGGTGGGTGAGCCCATCAATCCCGAGGCCTGGGTCTGGTACTGGACTCACATCGGTGGCGAACGGTGTCCTGTGGTCGACACGTGGTGGCAGACGGAGACGGGCGCCATCATGATTTCACCGCTCCCGGGCGTGACCACGTGCAAACCGGGGTCGGCCACCTTCCCGCTGCCGGGCATCAACGCCGAAATCGTCGACGATGCCGGTAAGCCGGTAGCCAAGGGCGGCGGCTATCTCACCTTGACGCGACCGTGGCCTTCCATGCTGCGCGGCATCTACGGCGATCCTGAGCGCTACCGGGACACGTACTGGAGCCGCTTCGAGGGCCGCTACTTCGCCGGTGATGGCGCCAAGATCGACGACGACGGGTATCTGTGGTTGCTGGGCCGCGTCGACGACGTCATGAACGTGTCGGGGCATCGGGTGTCGACCACCGAGGTCGAGTCGGCGTTGGTGGATCACCCGTCAGTGGCCGAGGCGGCCGTGGTGGGGGCCAAGGACGAAACCACGGGCCAGGCCATCATCGCCTTTGTGACGGTGAAAGCCGGGCAGCCCCAAGACGCCAAGACGGGCGAAGAGTTGCGTCAGCACGTGGCCAAAAAGATCGGCGCCATCGCCCGACCCAAGACGGTGGTGTTCACCGACGAGCTGCCCAAAACCCGTTCCGGCAAGATCATGCGCCGGTTGCTGCGCGACGTGGCCGAAGGTCGCGCCCTGGGGGACACGACGACGTTGGCTGACCCTCGCGTCGTCGACGAGATCCGGCGCCTGGCCGACGCATCGCCGGCTGAAGACTGATGAGCCCCGGTGGAGAACCAGCCAGCCCGCCCAACTGGACGTGGCGTGACGGCCAATTCGCCGGCGTCCCTACCGTCATCTTTGATATCGATGGCGTGTTGTCGGACGCGGCAGGACGCCAGCACTTTCTTGAGTACGGGCGGCGCGATTGGCACGCCTTCTTCGATGCGTGCGCCGATGACCCGCTGGTGGGCGAGGTGGCCCGCCTCTTAGGGCTGCTCGACCCGAGCCTGCACATCGTGCTGCTCACGGGCCGACCGGTGCGAGTGCGTCCGCAGACGTTGCAGTGGCTCGAGCGTTACGGGTTGCGCTGGGACCTGCTCGTCATGCGCGACCGGGGCGACGGCAGCCAGGTGTCATCCTTCAAGCGATCAGTGGTGGGGGCGCTGCGGGCCCGGGACCTCGACCTGCGGTTGGCCTTCGAGGACGACCCCCGCAACCGTGACATGTTCCACGACGAGGGGATTCCCTGCATCTACATCCACTCGGGGTATTACGAATAGTGCCTCGGTCGCTCCGCGGGATCGGTCGTTTCCTCCGGTTGCGGCCCGTCTGTGCGCTGCGGCGCCATCCGACGACGATCAAGCTGACTCGTCACGTCGCCTTCCTCAAGTCCGACCGTCCGCGTCCGGACCCGGAAGTGCTCCTGAGTTGCCCGTGCGGCAAGCGCACCGCGGCCCTGACGTAAGGCTCAGGGTTCGGCGTAGGCGTAGATGGGCATGCCGTTATACGCCTCTGAATCGGAGGGCAGGAACGGCCCGTTGAACACCACGGCCAGCTGACCGGTGGGCTCAGGCCCGGCGTCACCGTCGATGGTGACGATGGCACCGTCGGGCCACGCTTCAGCCACCAAGGCTATGTGCGGCGACGCGGCGACACTGCCCGGGCCGGTGCCGTAGAGCACGGCATCACCGACGCGCGGTATGGCGTTGGCCGACAGCACGGTGGCGTGGGCGGCCGACCAGTCGTAGACGCTGCCCACGAAGGGGAAGTCAGGTA
The DNA here is from genome assembly GCA_963714125.1 of uncultured Acidimicrobiaceae bacterium. Classification (GTDB taxonomy): domain Bacteria; phylum Actinomycetota; class Acidimicrobiia; order Acidimicrobiales; family UBA8190; genus CAWCAW01. The sequence goes on from OY970234.1 coordinate 1,165,648, forward strand.
TGGACACACCGGCTTGGTTCCACACCCAGGTGGCGAACAATGAGCACCACTGTTCGCACGGTCCGTAGGGGTTGCAGAACGCACCTTGGGCGTTATCGGGGTCTTGGCCGATCTGGCTGGTGGCAATGGCGATGGCGTCCTGCCCCCACGACGGGCTTCCCACCGCATCGGGCACGCCGAAGCTGGTGGCGATGCTGTCGGGTTGCAACAACCAGTATCCGTGGCCGTCAGGAGTGGCCGCGATGGCCGCCGCTGGAGTGAACGGTGGAGTGTTCGGTGTCGGTCCGTACGACACGGCATCTCCGAAGGGGAGCACGGCTGAGGTGGCCGCCACCAGCCAGTACCCCTCGCCGTCATGGGTGGCGGCGATGCCCGTGACCCAGGTGCCCAAGTTCTCGTTGGCGGCCGAACCGGCATAGGCGGCGTCGCCGAAGGCGAACACGCCGCCGTCGGATCCCACCATCCAGTAGCCCTTGCCGCTCGGGGTGGCGGCCATGGCGGTGATGGGGTTGTTGAGCGTCGTACCGCCCATCGAGTTGTAGAAACCGGCGTCGCCGAAGGCGAAGATGCCGCCGTCGGCGGCGACGAGCCAGTAGCCCTTGCCGTTGGGCGTAGTGGCCATGCCGACCACGGGCTGGTTGATCGGCGATCCCCCCATCGATCCGTAGAACTGCGCGTCACCAAAGGCGAACACACCGCCATCGGCGGCCACCAGCCAGTAGCCCTTGCCGCTCGGCGTGGCGGCCATGCCGACGATCGGCGCGTACAACGGCTGATTTCCCATGGAGCTGTCGTAGCCGGCATCACCGAAGGCGAACACGCCCCCGTCGGCGGCGGCCACCCAGTAGCCCTTGCCGCTCGGGGTGGCAGCCATGGCCACCGCCGGAGCCGTCAACGTGATGTCGTTGAAGCCCCCTTCGTTTGCCGCGCTGCCGAAGTTGGCGATGCCGGTGCCGGCAAAGTGCGTAGGCGGGGCGGCAGCGGCGGCAGGAAGAACGTGCACCGTCGCCGTGGTAACGCCAATAGCGGCGAAGATGAGGAGCGCGATGGTGACCCGAGCGACGCGCCTCACGTAGGGGAGGTTACGCGCGGTAGTGCTCTGGCGGCGCGCGCCCGGCGTTCTTCTTGCGCCGCCTCGTTGACCTCCACTTTCGTGAACTGCGCCATCCATCCGCCCAATACAGCTACGCCAGCAAGCACCAACGCGGCGAGATCGCCGACGCGTTCGTAGATGGTGCGTCCCGATCGCAGCGAAGCGTCGACAACAAGCACCTGACGTTGTCCAAGTGTTGTGTGCTCGAGCACATCGCCACGGTTGTTGACCAAGTCGGAGTATCCCGTGGTGGCCGCCTGCACCAGATCGCGTCCTTCGTCGATGGCTTGGAGCCGGTCGGCCGCTTGCTCTTGCGAGGGCACTTGGCTGGTCGAGTACGACGCCGTGTTGGTGGGCACGATCAACAAGCGCGCCCCGGCGCGTGTCGCCACCCAGCCGCGGCCGGCGTAGAAGACCTCGTACGAGATCATGGTGCCGAGTGGTCCGATCGGCGTGTGCAACACCCCGTCACCATGACCGGGAATGGCGTCTTGCGGTACTGCCGACAGATTGGCGATACGCGAGAACAAACCGCGGTACGGAACGTATTCGCCGAAGGGGACGCGGTGAACCTTTTCGAAACGAGCCACGAGCCGTCCCGAGGGGGAGTAGGCGACGGCTTCGTTGCGAAAGGTCGTCGCCGACATAGTCTCGGTGACACCCACCACCAGCGTGGCGCGCAGCGTTGACGCCAGCGCACCGAGCTGTGCATTCACAGGCGACAACGTCAGCTGCTCATCGAGCGACACCACGTCTTCGGGCCACAGGACCAAGGTGGGGGGTCGGCCCCCGTCATGGGTGGGGATCTCGGCGGTGGCGGCGAGCTGAGCGTTGAAGACGGTGGTGGTGTTGACCTGCGCCTTGCGCAGGCCCCGGACCCCGCCTCCCTGCACGGCGGCGACCCGGATGGTCGAGGTGGCCGGCCCGCCGTCGGGGGCCGCCGCCGCCCAACCGGCCACGGCCACCACCACGGCCACACACAGGATCCCCGACACCGCCGGGCCCCGCACGGGCCAAGGCCGGGTGGTCACGACCCCGCCGGGCGCCATCGTCTCCCGGCCCGACAGGGCGGCGGCGTGCTCGGCCAAAGCGCGCCATCCCGCCGGCTCGCGCCCCTCGGCGTTGCGGTTGATCACGGCGCCGCCTACGGCGGTGATGAGCAGTCCCAGGCCCGCCCCCCCGAGCCACACCAGCCCCACCACCAACAGAGGACCGCCCAGGCGCGCCGCACCGCCGATGGGCCCGGCCGCCTGGCCCAAGGCCACGCCCCCGATGGGGAGCCCGCCGAAGGGCCATGTGTTGCGCACCGCCTCGAACAGGACCATGGCGCCGGCCAGGCCCACCGCCCGCCCTCGCCGGGAAGGCGTGATGGCGCAGGCCACGGCCGGGGCCAGGGCCTCGACCAGGATCAGGACGATCGCCCCCAGGCCCGTGAACGAGAAGGTCCACCACAACCCCACCAAAAAGAGCCCCAGGCCCGCCATGAATCCGGCCAGGAATCGGGTGCGCATGCGCAGGCCCCCAAGGCGCCACCACAACAGGGCGGCCGCCAAAAACGCGGCAGGCCACAGCCCGATGGGCGGCAGCGACAAGGCCAGTCCAGCGCCGGCCACCAGCGACGGAACGACGACGGCGCCACGCCGCCGGATCCGGCTCAAGGCGCCTTTTGGAGTCACGAGGAGGTCCTGGGCCCGGCACCGGTGGCGCCCACCTGCTGCAGGACGGTGGCGGCGGCGCGGCGACCGCTGCCGATGCAGGCCGGAATCCCCACTCCGTGGAGTGCTGCTCCAGCCACTGCTAGCGCTCCACCGCGACTGGCCGCGGCCTCGATGTCGGCCACCCGGCCCAGGTGGCCCACCATGTACTGGGGGAACGACGAGGGCCAGCGCGTCACCGCCGCTTCTAGGGGCTCGCCCCGGAGCCCCATGGTGAGCCGGAGATCGTCGAGGGTGCGAGCCACAACCTCCTGGTCATCGAGGTCGTTGCTGCGGTCGTTGCCATAGCGGCCCGTCGACGCTCGCAACACGTGCTCGCCGTCGGCGGCCAGATGCGGCCACTTGGCCGTCATCCACGTGCAGGCCGTGATGAACCGTTTCTCGCCGCGGGGGACGAGGAAGCCGGTGCCCTCCGTGGGGACGTCAACGTCGTGGGTGGTCATGCGCAGGGTCACGAGCGCGACGGAGGCGTAGGAGATGGGGGACAGGAGTTGAGCCAGCCCACCTTCTAGGGGGGTGAGGATGGCGGCGGCGGCGGGTCCGGGCACGGCCACCACTACGCCATCGGCTTCGAGGGTGCCGCTGCCGGCTCCGCCCCCCAGCGTCAGCGTGAAGCGGCCCGCTCCGGCCGTTCCGGCCGACGTGATCGACTCCACCGCCGTTCCCAGGCGCAGCTGCACGCCCCGGTCGGCCAGCTCCGCCGCCAACGTCGTGACCAGGCCTTCCATGCCCCCGACGAGCCCTAGAAAGACCGGTTCATCGGGGCTCGGCGTGGATCCGCCGCCGGAGGCAGCGGGCGCCTCGCTGCGAAGGGCGCGCATGAGGCTTCCCCCGGCCTCCGCCGCCTTCAGCAATGGCGGGAACACCGCCGCGGCGCTGAGGTCGTGGACCGATCCGGCATGGATCCCCCCGATGAGCGGATCGGCGAGGCGCTCGACCACTTCCGGGCCCAGGCGGCCCACGATGTCTCCCACCGACCGGTCCGGCTGGTCCGGCCGGCCCGGCCGCTCCAGTCGCTCCGGCCCCCCCGATCCCCGTCGAGGCACCCATCTGAGCAGGTCAGCGGCGGCACGCCCGAGCCCAGAGGGGGAGCAGATACCCGACGCCGCCAGGGGTCCGATGCGGGTGGGGATCCCCAGAGCCAGTCCCGCCGGCAATGGCCGCAGGCGCCCCCGAGCCCAGACCGAGGCCCCTCGACGCCCGGGTGCGACCAAGGCGCCGTCGAGGCCGAGTTCAGCGCACAGGGCCCGAGCTTCGGGTCGCCGGGCCACAAAGGCGTCGGGGCCGAGGTCCATGGGCCGTCCGCCCAGGACGCCGGTGCGGATCTTGCCGCCCAGGTGGTCGTCGGCTTCGAGGACGTGCACCTGCGCCTCGGGGTTCCGCCGGATGATCTCCCAGGCGGCGGCGAGACCGGTGATGCCGCCGCCGACCACGGCGATGACCGGCGCTTTTGTCCCCGGACCAGTCACGCCCCGGCGGCGCCGGCGCTGTCCAGCACGAGGCGAGCCAGCATGGCGCAGAAGCGAGGGTCGTCGTCGAGCGACGCCGTGCGGGCGAACTGCAGTCCGAGCTTTTCGGCCACAGCTCGAGCCTCGATGTCGATGTCGTAAAGCACCTCGAGATGGTCCGAGACGAACCCGATCGGACACACCACCACCGCACCAGCGCCGGAGGCGGCCAGCGAGGCGATGACGTCCCGCACGTCGGGACCCAGCCAAGGATCCTCGGTGCGCCCGGCCGATTGGTACGCCACCGACCAGCGCTTGAGTTGGCCCACCTTGGCCACCGCTGCGGCCGTCTCGGCGACCTGGTCGGCATAGACGTCGCCGGCGTCCACCAGGCGCGATGGGATGGAATGGGCCGTGAAGATCACGGCGGCGTCGAGGCCGGCATCGGCCTTAAGGCCGAGAGAGTCCAAGGCATTGGCAACCCGCTCAGCCAGCAACACGGCCAGATCCGGCTCGGTGTGCCAATGGTCGATCACGTGGATGGGCACCGGCGCCGGCCGGCCGCCTCCGCCCGCAGCGCGCGTCTCCGCGGGAACGTCTTCTTCGCAAGCCACCCGGGCTCGGCGGGCGTATTCGCCCACGCTGGCCGTCGAGGACTGGGGGGTGAGGACCAACCCGACGACACGCGCCACGCCGGCCCGGCGCAGCTTCACGGCGGCGTCCTCGATGCGCGGCGCCGAGAATTTGGAGCCCGCCTCCACCACGAAGCGCCCGGGGGCCAGGTTCTCCAGGGCGGCGGCGATGGCGGCGGTCTGCGCCTCGGTCCGTTCGTTGAGCGGGGACGTCCCCCCGATGGCCTGGTAGCGCCCGACGAGCTCGGCCAGCAGCTCGGGCGTGGGGGGCCGGCCTCGGCGGATCTCGGTATAGAAGGCCTCGATGTCCTCAATGCGCCGGGGCGTACCGTGCGCCATGACGAGCACGCCGACCCGGTCGCCGCCGACGCCGTCGGTCACTGCCCCCCCGGCGACACCGAATGCACCAGAGCGACCAAGCGCTCGAGGACCTCAGGGTTGGTCTCGGGGAGCACGCCGTGGCCGAGGTTGAAGATGTGGCTGCCCACGGCCCCGGCCAGCACTTCCCTCGCCTCGGCCTCCACCACGGGCCACGGAGCCAGGCACACGGTGGGGTCCAGGTTGCCCTGCAGGGCCGGTCCCGGTCCCACCCGTCGGCGGGCCTCGGCCAGCGGTACCCGCCAGTCCACACCCATCACCTCGGCTCCGGTCGACGCCATCGGGGCCAGCAGCTCGCCCGTGCCCACGCCGAAGTGGATACGAGGAATGTTGAGGTCGGAGAGTCCGGTGAACACTTTCGTCGACGCGGGGAGCACGTAGTGCTCGTACTCCCGGGCCGACAGCGCTCCCACCCAGCTGTCGAAGATCTGCACGGCCGAGCAGCCCGCCCCCACCTGGGCGCGCAGAAAGGCGATAGCCATATCGGCCAACCCATCCAAAAGGCGTCCGAACAGTTCAGGGTCACCCCGCATCAACGCCTTGGTCCGGGCGTAGGTACGCGACGGGCCGCCTTCGATGAGGTAGCTCGCCACCGTGAAGGGCCCGCCGGCGAGGCCGATGAGCGGCACCCCCAAGGGGGCCAGCGCTTCGACCACCAGCCCCACCGTCTCCATGACGTAGGGGATGTCCTGGGCCGGGTCCAAGGGGCGCAAGCGGTCCAAGTCGGAGGCGGCGGCGAAGGGGCGGCTCACCACTGGCCCGCGACCGGGTTCGACGTCCATGCCGAAACCGACGGCGGCCACGGGCACCACGATGTCGGAGAACAAGATGGCGGCATCGACGCCGTAACGGCGGACCGGTTGCAGGGTGATCTCGGCGGCGAGCTCGGGGCGACCGATGGCGTCGAGGATGCTTCCTTCACCGCGCGCGGCGCGATATTCGGGAAGCGAACGGCCCGCCTGGCGCATGAACCACACCGGTACCCGATCGACGGGGAGGCCCCGGCAGGCTCGCAGGAAGGGCGCATCCGAGAGCGGCACGCATCGACGCTACCTGTCCCGTCGACCCTGCCGGAAGCGAGCCTTCGGGCGATATGATGGATGGTTCACTGCGGCGGGCGGTGAAGAGGGAGCGCCTGTGGCTACACCATCCGAGCTCGAGGCGGAACAGGCTCACGTTGACCGGGCCTACCAGCGCGTCGACGAGCTGCGCTCGGATGCTGAAGAAATGCTCCGCTCCGTTCTCGATCAGGGTCGAGGCGGTACTCACCAGTTCCGCGAAGAGCGCGACGTCATCGTCCGCACCAGCATGGCGCGCCTCGATCAGCTCGATATCGGGGAGCAGGCTCTGTGTTTCGGACGTATCGACCGGCGCCCGTTTGATGATCCATCCGGGGCTATCGAGAGTTTCCACATCGGCCGGCTCGGTGTCTCCGGTGAAGACTTCGAACCTCTGGTGGTGGACTGGCGAGCGCCGGTCGCCGAACCCTTCTACCGGGCCACGGGCCGCGACCCCATGGGGCTGGTGCTGCGCCGCCACTTGGCCGCCCATGGCCGGCGCATCGTGGGCGTCGAAGACGAGCGTTTCTCGGTCGCCCCCGGTGACCTCGATGCTGCTGACGACGGGTCAGGATCTCCCACCGGCGAGGACGGATCGACCCTGGTGGGGACGTCAGATGATGGAAACGGGCTCGAGCTCGGGGGGCCGGGTGCCCTGCTGGCGGCCCTGCAGGGGGCGCGCACGGGCTTCATGCGCGACATCGTCTCCACCATCCAGCGCGAGCAGGACGAGATCATCCGTTCACCTCTGCCCGGCGTGCTCGTGGTCCAAGGGGGCCCGGGGACGGGCAAGACGGCGGTGGCGCTGCACCGGGCCGCCTACCTCCTCTATACGCATCGGTTCCCCCTCGAGCGCCAGGGCGTGCTCGTCATCGGTCCCAACCCGTTGTTCTTGCGCTACATCGAGCATGTGCTGCCCTCGCTGGGCGAGAGCGGGGTCACGTTGTCGACGGTGAGCGGCATCGTCTCCGGCGTGACGGCCCGATCCGAGGACCCTGCTCCGGTGGCCCGGCTCAAAGGTGAGCCCCGCATGGCGAAGGTGGTGGCGCGCGCCGTGCGCACCCGCCAGCGGGCGCTGCGTCGTGATGCCGAGGTGCCCTTCGGCGCGGCGGTGTTGCGCCTTTTGGCCGAGGACTCCGGTGCCATCGTGTCGGCCGCCAAGCGCCGGCCCGGCAGCCACAACTCCCGCCGGCGCTTCGTCGAGCAGATGGTGCTGGGCAAGCTGGCCGACGACTTCCTGCGTATTCGCAACGTCCACGGAATCGGTGTGAACGACCCCGCTCCTGACCCCGACGACGTCGACGACGGCGCCCCCGGGGTCGACCCCTTTGAGCCGGAAATCGACGGCGATGCCAACTACGCCGAGGTGATCGATCTTTTCGGCAACAGAGCTTCTGGAGCGCCCGCCGCCGCGGCGGGGAACGGAGCCAACCGCCCCCACAACGGCAGCAGCAGCGGCAACGGCCGCAACGGCGCCAGCCACAGCGCCGGCAGCAACCACGGCAACGGCGCCAAGGGGCTCAGCCCCACCGAGGACCAGAACGAGGACACCTTCGACCTGGCCGAGTTCAGCCGCCAGGTGCGCCGCCTTCCCCAGTACATCGAAGCCCTCGAACGCATGTGGCCTCGGATCTCGGCCGAGGAGTTGCTCCACGACCTCCTGGGAGCGCCGGCCCTCATGGGCTTGGCAGCGCGCGGGATTCTTTCCGCCCCAGAGCAGGCCCTGTTGGTCCGGCCCCGCAGCACGTCCCTGGCCGACATCCCGTGGACCCCGGCCGACCTGGCCTTGATCGATGAGGCGCGCGTCCTTTTGGGACCACGGCGCAACCGCGCCACCGGGTCGGCCGAGCCAGAGGGAACGCTGCGCAACTACGGCCACATCGTGGTGGACGAGGCCCAGGACCTCTCGCCCATGCAGCTGCGCATGGTTGCCCGCCGGTCGCTGTCGGGCTCGATCAGCGTGGTGGGCGACATCGCCCAGGCCACCGGGCCGTGGGCCCCCAACTCATGGGCCGAGGTCACCCCCCACCTGCCCAGCCAGCGCCCGGCCCGATTGGTGGAGCTGACGGTGAGCTACCGCACCCCGGCCGAGGTCGTCGAGCTGTCGGCGCCTTTGCTGGCGGTGGTGGCGCCGGGCACCAAGCCCCCTCGACCCGTGCGCCGGACCGGGGTGGCGCCCCTGTTCGAATCCGTGGGGCGCTCTGCGTTGGCCGCCACCGTGGCCCGCGTGGCGGCCCAGCTCTCCACCGAGGTCGAGCCCGGTACCGCGGCGGTGCTGGCGCCGGCGTCCTTGGTGGCCGAGTTGGCCCTGGCCCTCGACGCCGCCGGCGTCCCCGCCGCTGACCCCCGACGCGACGGCCTGGGGGCGCCGCTCACCTTGTTGCCGGTGGACCTCGCCAACGGCCTGGAATTCGACGCCGTGGTGGTGGTTGAACCGGCCGCCATCGTCGAAGAATCGCCTCAGGGTCTGCGCACGTTGTACGTGTCGCTGACCCGGCCGACGCGCCGATTGGCCGTCGTTCATGCGCGTCCGCTGCCCGACGCGCTGCGTCCTCGCTGACAATCGTCTCCGACTCGGGCGTTGTCGCCGTCGGGGTCAACGTCGCCGCAAGGGGACGGTGTTGGCGCGCGGGGGTGTGCGTCAACTAGGAAAGACCCCGTGACCCAGGCCCTATCGGTCGAGCCACCAACGCCCGCCAAGAAACACGTACCCGACCGGCCCCCGCTGCTGGCCGTCGGAGTCATGATCTGGCTCGGCTCGGAGCTCATGTTCTTCTCGGGTCTTTTCGCGGCCTACTTCACCATCCGCGCCCACGCCACCAGCTGGCCGCTGTTGCAAGGCGAGCATCTCGACTACCTGCAGGCGGGCATCTTCAGTGTGGTTCTGCTCGTGTCGAGCCCGACGTTCCAGTTCGGGGTATGGGCCCAAGAGCGTGGCGAGCGCCGCAAGGCCGTGCGCTGGATCGTCACCAGCTTCATCTTGGGGGCCGGCTTCCTGGCCAACACCTTGTACGAGTGGCACGACTTCGCCTCGCACGGCCACGGGCCTTCTCTCAACGCCTACTGGTCGCTGTTCTTCATCATGAGCGGTATCCACGGGATCCACGTCGCACTCGGGCTCGTGGCCATGATCTTCCTCTTGGGCAGGATGAAAGGTCCTGCCGGCGACCCTGGCGAGACAAATGTCTTCCAGGCCGTCGGGTACTACTGGCACTTCGTCGACTTCATGTGGATCGGCATCTTCAGCTGCCTGTTCCTCTTGAAGTCGGGCTGAGGGCGTGGAGCGCGCATTGCTGAAGAACACCAAGCTCCGCGGCCGATACCTGGCGCCGGCGCTCATCGTGGTGGGTGTGGCCGTGTTGGGTGTGCTCACCACGGGCGCTACCCCGGGATCAGCGGACACCACCACGACATCGACAACGGTGGCGTCCAGCACGACCACGTCGGCCGCAGCTACGACGACCACAACGACGGCCGCCACGACCACCACGACAGCGGCGACATCGACCGCGTCGGGGGCGGCGGTGGTGGCGGTGCGCAGCAAGCCCGCGCCCATCACCTACAGCCAGCCGCCGCGGTCGTACATCGGAGCGGGCGAGGCATTGTTCGCCTCGAGCTGCGCTTCGTGCCACGGACCCGAGGCATTGGGCACCGATCGGGCTCCGAACCTGCAGGGCCTGGGTGCTGCCACCGTGGACTTCTGGGTGTCGACGGGCCGTATGCCGCTGGCCGACTCGTACCTGCAGCCCGTGCGCAAGCAAGTGCGCTTCTCGCACAAGCAGGTCCTCCAGATCGTCGCCTACGTAGCGTCGCTGGCGCCGCCGTTCCAAGCTGACAGCGGCATCCCAACGGTCGACCTGAACAACGCCAACCTGGCCGATGGCAACTCGCTGTTCGTCTTGAACTGCGCCGGGTGCCACACCATCACCGGTGCTGGAGACGCCCTGGCCAACGGTGCCTTCGCTCCATCACTGCACAAGGCGACCGCCACGCAAATAGCCGAAGCCATCCGCACCGGCCCCGGCAACATGCCGCACTTCGGTCCGGGCAACCTCTCTGAGCAGCAGGCGGCCGACATCGTCGCCTATGTGACCAAGGTCATCCAGCACCCCAACAACAGCGGCGGCCTGGGCCTGGGCGGGATCGGACCAGTGGCGGAAGGGTTCATCGGCCTGCTCATCGGCGTGGGCGCCTTGATGCTGGTGGCCTTCTGGATCGGGGACCGGGCATGAGCGAGTCGGACACCACCGTTACCTCGGAGGGCGTCGACACCGACGAATCCTCCAACGGGTCGCGCCTGCGCCACGGCATGCCCGTGGCCTCGTTCTCCGATCCCCACATGCAGCCGCTGGCCAAGAACCCCAAGCGCACCGAGATGCTGATCGCGGTCTGTTTGATCATCGGTTTTCTCGGTTTCGCCGCCTACGGGGCCCTGTACTGGCAGGGTGGCCAGACCCAGCTCGAGGGTGTGTTCCTCGGTGTAGGGCTCTTCGGTTTTGGATTCGGCATGTCGGCGTGGGGCAAGTACCTCCTCCCCGCCGGCCCGTTCGCCGAGCAACGTCACACGTTGCGCTCGAGCGACGCGGATCGCGAGGCCATGACGGCGGTGGTGGAGGAGCGAGCCGTCCAAACGGTGCGCCGGCGAGGGTTTCTGGGCGGGATCATGGGCGCCGGTGCCGGCGTCATGGGCATCGTGCTGGCGTTCCCGTTGCTGCGATCGCTCGGCACTACCCCCCACCCGCCCAAGGGGGGCGAGGTCGACGATTCGCTCTTCGTCACGGACTGGAGACCGGGGATGCGACTGGTCGACTTGACCGGCCGTGCCATTCACGAAGCCGACCTCGAGACCGGGGGTTCGTTGACGGTGTTCCCCGAAGGTTTCGTGGGCAACCCCGTGGACCAGACCATGTTGATCCGAGCCGGCGTGCCGAGCTTCAACATCGTGACCAAGCCCGGACGCGAGACATGGGGGCCCAAGGGGTACTTGGCGTTCTCCAAGCTGTGCACGCACGCGGGCTGCCCGGTGGGCCTCTATGAAGAGGAGACCCAGCAGCTGCTGTGCCCGTGTCACCAGTCGTTGTTCGACGTCCTCGACGGCGCCCAGCCGGTCTTCGGCCCCGCACCCCGCCCGTTGCCCCAACTGCCGATCATGATTGATTCAGAGGGTTTCATCCGTGCCCAAGCCGGTTACGACCAGCCGGTCGGCCCTGGCTTCTGGGAGCGTTCGTGAGCGCCCTGGGCGGCCTCGCCGCTCGACTGCGGCCCGGTAAAGCGAAGGCGACCGACGCCCCCAAGAAGAAGGTCGACCCGGTCGACGGTTCACTCAAATGGCTCGACGACCGCCTCGGCATCGCCAAGGGCGGACGCACCTTTCTCGACAAGATCTTCCCGGACCACTGGTCGTTCCTGTTAGGGGAGATCGCGCTGTACAGCTTCGTGGTCCTGTTGGCCTCGGGCGTCTTCCTGTCGCTGTATTACGTCCCTTCGTCGGCCACGGTCATCTATCACGGCTCGTACCTGCCGTTGCGGGGCGTGAAGATGTCAGCGGCCTACGCGTCGAGCGTCGACCTCTCCTTTGCCGTGCGCAGTGGCCTGGTCATCCGCCAGATGCACCACTGGGCCGCCGACGTGTTCATCGGCTCCATCGCCGTGCATATGTGCCGGATCTTCTTCACCGGCGCCTACCGCAAGCCTCGTGAGCTCAACTGGATCATCGGCGTGACGCTGCTGATCCTGGCCATCGTCAACGGCTTCCTCGGTTACTCGCTGCCTGACGACCTGGTGTCCGGTACGGGTATCCGGCTGGCCTTCTCGTTCATGCTGTCGATCCCGCTGGTGGGCAGCTACCTGGCCTTCTTCGTCTTCGGCGGCAACTACCCGGGCAACGGCGACATCCTTCCCCGCTTCTTCCTCATGCACATCCTCATCGTGCCGCTGATCATCCTGGCCCTCCTCAGTGCGCACCTCGGGCTGTTGGTGCGTCAGAAGCACACCCAGTTCTCCGGCCCCGGACGCACCGAGGACAACGTGGTGGGTTCGCCCATGTACCCCACCTTCATTTTGAAGACGACGGGGTTCTTGTTCATGATCGCCGGGGTGCTGTGGGCCCTTGGTGGCCTGGTACAGGTCAACCCGATCTGGCAGTACGGGCCCTATGAGCCCTACAAGATCTCCTACGCCGTGCAGCCCGACTGGTACATGGGCTGGCTCGACGGTGCGTTGCGGATCATGCCGAGCTGGGAGTTCGTGGGCTTCGGCCACACCATTCCCTTCGAGGTGTTCCTGCCCACCATCTTGTTCCCGGGCCTCACCTTCACGTTGTTCTGGGCGTGGCCGTTCGTCGCCGCCAAGCTCAAGGGCGACACCCAAGCGCACAACCTCCTCTTCCGTCCGCGCGAGCGGCCCCGGCACACCGCCGTAGGGGCCACCTTCTTCGCCTTCTATTTCATGCTGTTCCTGGCGAGCTCCACGGACGTACTGGCCAACTTCTTCGAGGTGTCGCTGAACACCGTGCTGTGGTTCTTCCGCTTCGCCGTCGTTATCGTCCCGTTCATCGTCGGATTCGCCACCTGGCACATCTGCCGTGAGCTGGCCGGCGTACCGGGTGCAGGCCGACGCAAGCGGGCTGTGGTCATGAGCCGGTCCATCGACGGCGAGTACACGACGGTGACGAGCGAGGTACGTCCCGGCGACGAGCACGAAGAGATCGAGCCCGAGCCCGTGCCCACGTTCATCGAAATGGAGCCCGAGACCGTCGGTGCCGGGGATGGCGAAGGTGTGCGCCGCGTCCCCCGTCGGCTCTGAGCCCTCGGACGGCCCTGAGCTAGCTGGCGCCGGCGTCAGTCCCGCCGGCCCCAGTGCCGGCATCACCGCCGTCCGCCCCGGCGTAGCCAAGGATGCCGCCGAGATCGTCCGGCTGGCCGAGATGATGTTCCGGTCCCTCGGCATCGATCCGGGTCCTGAGCTCTGGGAGCACTTCGGCGAATCAGCTCGGGCATCGGTGCGCAGCCGCGCCGGGGACGACACCTGTTTCTTCGTGGCTGATCATCCCGATGAGCCGGGACGATTGGTGGCGTGCGGCGCCGGAGTCATCGTGCGCCGCCTGCCCACCCCGGTGCAGCCCGATGGGCGCAACGGTTACGTGCAGTGGATGTCCACCGATCCGGCCTTTCAGCGCCACGGGCTGGGCCGCGCCGTCCTGCGCAGCGTGCTGGCCTGGTTCGAGGCCGCCGGCGTCGTCAACGTCGAACTCCACGCATCGCCCGACGGAGAGCCCCTGTACCGCTCTGAGGGCTTCTGGCGTGGTCCTGGAGGAGAGCCGCTGCGTCGTCTGGCATCGGAACAGCGACCCACCGACAAGCCCTAGAGGTAGGGCTCTTCTTCTTGCCAGGTGAAGTCGAGGGCCGGGCTTCCTGACGTGCTCACCAACAGCTCGGTCATGCTCGGCGTTCCCCGGTAGGCCGACGCCGAAAAGCCGGCGCCCATGACACACGGCGCGCAGGACATGACCAACAGCACGTTGTCGCGATGGCCCCAGCAGCCCGAGGTGTTGGTGGCGGTGCAGTCGATGTTGGCCGAACCTTCGCCGTCGTCGTACATCCACATGTACATGGCCTCGAGCGGATTGCCCATGGCCCCGCTCCAGTTTCCGCCCCACTCGCTGAAGGGGAAGCCGCCGGCGGGCGAAGGGTCCTTGCCGGCCGCCGCGGCTTGCTCGGAGGACTGGTCCAACGACGTGGCCATGGCCGACATGGGGGCCAGGCCGCGCGCCGTGCGTTCGAGGTTGGTGACGACGAACATCTGCTGCTCGGGGGTGAGCGATGTCCAGTTGCTCGGCAGGGTCATGGCCGGAAGCGCTTCGATGGCGCGCCCGTTGTTGATGGCCGCCAGCGACGCGTTCACGCACCCCGTCGAGTCGTCATAGCTCGAGCCCGAACAACTGTTGAGGAAGTTCGGCGACGGAGCGATGTCGGCGGCTGGGTGCGCAGGAGGCAGCACGGCGCCGGCACCGGCGGTAGGGGGCGGTGTGGGAGCGGGAATGGGTTTGGGAGCCGCGGTGGGGACCTTGGCCGGCGCCGGAACGGCGACAGTGGTGGGAACCGTCGTTGGCACGGTCGGCGGCACGGTGGTCGTGGGAAGCGAAACCACCAGGGGGCGGACCGAATGCATGCCTTGACCGCCGGCTGCACTGGGCAGCGATGATTCGGATGACGCCGTCAGCGCGTCGCCGTCACCGGCGAGGTGGGGGGACAACCCGATGACGAGGACAGCGGCGACAGCGCCGACGCACGCCATGGCCGTCGACTTCCCCCGCCGGCGGGAGTGACGAGCAGAGCCCGACCGGCGCGAAAAGAGCACTCACGAGGTATCGGCACCCCTGGGGGTCGACCTGAACCTTCACCGGCGCAACAACGCCGAAAGCCCAGGTCAGCGTGACTTTTTAGACGGCGCCGCCTCGACGGCTTTCGGCCGTCACCCCGACAGCAGCCGAGATGACGAGGGCAAATCCCGGGGCCATGAGCCACAGACCGAAGACGAAGGACAACACGATGAGGAACACGCCCATGCCGAGAACGAAGGGCCAGATACTCGAGTTCGGAAAAGCGCCGATGACTCCGGCACCCTCTTGCAACGTTCCGTCTTGGCGGTCCTCAGGTCGCGGCTTCATGCGCTGGGACCACCACAGGTAATAGCCGCCGGGGACGAAGCCGAGCAGCACGGTGCCGATGAGCATCACGACGCCGCCCACTTCGTTCTGGCTGACGAGGGTTCCCCAGATGTAATACACCGTCGCCGTTACGGCGAAGAAGGCGCCGACGATGATGAGAAGGATCGCTTCGACTCGCATGTCCGGCTCCTGTCCCGCTAGCTCTCGTCGGCGGGTGCGCCGGCCGGTGCGAGCACCGGGGCATGCCCGTTACTGCTCGCTCCGTGCCTGATCGCCAACGCGTCCGGGTGGTTGTAGTCCCACGTCGGTCGTTCCGAACGAATGGGGGGGAGCTTCTCGAAGTTGTGGTGCACCGGTGGGGAAGAGGCGAACCACTCCAGGGTGTGGCCGTCGAAGGGGTTGTCGCCGGCGGGAACCGGCTTACGCCACGACACCCACATGTTGACGAGGAAGAAGACAAACGAAAGCCCGATGATGAAGGCACCGATGGTGGACAAGCGGTTCAGGAACTGCCAACCGAGCCCGGGCGCGTAGGTGACGACCCGCCGGGGCATGCCTTCCAAGCCGAGTTGGTACTGGGGCATGAACGTCAGCCAGAAGCCGATGAACATCAGCCAGAAGTGGATCTTGCCCAAGCTCTCGCGGTACATCCGGCCGTAGAACTTCGGGTACCAGTAGTAGAGCCCGCCGAAACCGGCGAACACGGCTGTCCCGAAGAGCACCTGGTGGAAGTGCGCCACCACGAAATACGTGTCGTGAGTGGCGAAGTCGATGGGCGGCGACGCCAGCATGATGCCGGTGAGA
Organism: uncultured Acidimicrobiaceae bacterium; assembly: GCA_963714125.1. GTDB lineage: Bacteria > Actinomycetota > Acidimicrobiia > Acidimicrobiales > UBA8190 > CAWCAW01. The sequence goes on from OY970234.1 coordinate 1,181,444, forward strand.
CCACCCATGAGGAAGGCGAACAGGAAGCCGATGCAAAAGAGCATGGGCGTGGCGAACTGCAGTTGCCCACGCCACATCGTCCCGATCCAGTTGAAGAACTTGATCCCGGTGGGCACGGCGATGAGCAATGACAGGAGCGAGAAGAAGGGAAGAAGGACAACCCCGGTGGTGAACATGTGATGAGCCCACACTCCCGTGGACAACGCTGCGATGGCCATGTTGGCGAAAACCATGCCCTTGTAGCCGAACAGCGGTTTGCGGGAGAACACCGGGATGATCTCGGAGACCATCCCGAAATAGGGTAAGGCCAGGATATAGACCTCCGGATGGCCGAAGAACCAGAAAAGGTTCTGATACAGCACCGGAACGCCTCCGCCCGCCACCGTGTAGATGTGCGTCCCGAAGTGCCGGTCGGCGAAGAGGAACACCATGGCGGCCGTCAAAATGGGGAAGGCCAGCAGGATGAGGATGGCGGTGACGAGCATGCCCCACGTGAAAAGCGGCATGCGGAACATCGTCATACCGGGAGCGCGTAAGTAGAAGATGGTGGTGACCAGGTTGACGCCGGTGAAGATGGCCGAAAACCCGGTGAGGCCGATGGCCAGGATCCATAAGTCGGGGCCCGACCCTGACGAAAAGGTGGCTTCCGATAGCGGCGCATAGCCCACCCAGCCGAACGCGGCCGCCCCGCCGGCCACCAAGAAACCCAACATCATGGTGATCGAGCCGGTGAGGTACAGCCAGTACGACAAGGCGTTGAGGCGGGGGAACGCCATGTCAGGAGCGCCCACCTGAATGGGCACGATGTAGTTGGCCAAACCACCGAAGGCGAAGGGGCCGGCAAAGAGGTACAGCATCAAGCTGCCGTGCATGGTGAACAGCTCGTTGTACTGCTGGGGGCTCAACAGCGTGCTGTCAGGGCTGGTGAGCTGGGCCCGGATCAACAGCGCCATGATGCCGGCGAAGAAGAACATGACGAGCGAGGTGATCATGTAGTTCATGCCGATCACCTTGTGATCGGTGCTCGTCATCCACTTGAGGATCCCTTGGGGCCCATCGTGGTGCTCGTGGTGTTCTTCGGCGACGTGCGGTCGTTCGGCCAGCAGGGTCATGCGGCTGCCTCCGTATGCGTAGCTGAGCCGGATGTCTTGGACGCTGAGCTGGACGATCGATCCAGGGAGTTCTTCTGCGAGGTCACCCAGGCGTGGAACTGCGACTCAGGCAGGGCCACCACGTGGAAGAACATGATCGAGTGGTAGAGCCCACAGAACTGGGTGCACTGGGCCCGGTAGACCCCTGGTGACGACACCGTGAAGTCGAACTGGTTGGTGACACCGGGCTGGGCGTAGCGGCTGAAGTTGAACTGGGGCACGTAGAACCCGTGGATGGTGTCTCGCGACCGCAGCGTGATGCGCACGGTCTGGCCCGCCGGCATGACCAGGCCCGGGCCCAGGCAGTCGACCGACGGGGAACAGGTGGAGCCGTCGAGGCCGATGGGGTCAGGGTCTTCGGTGGTCTGGCCCTCGACGGTCACGCCCTGGGTGGGGTAGTTGAACTCCCATCCCCACTGGAACGCCCACACGTTGATCTTCACGGCCGGGTTGGGGACCACGGCGTCCACCCGGTTCTCGGTGATGACGGTAAAGGCGAAGAGCACGAGCACGATGACGACGGGGATGATCGTGTACGCCACTTCGAGGCCCGTGTGGTACTGGAATTGGCGCGGGACCTCGTCGGACTTACGCCGGTAGCGGATGATCGACCACAGGATCAGGCCGCCGGTGAACACCCCAACGACGATGGCGGCGATGAACGTCGCCGACCACAACGTGAACTCGTCGTGCGCCTGGGAGGTCGCCCCCCGAAAGGCGTAAAAGCGAGGCAGCTGGCAGCCGCCCAGCGACACCGCCAAGGCCAGTGCACCGAGCACGGCGAAGGGACGGCGGCGACGGGGTGACGCGCTGGGGTGGGCGGGTCCGGGGGCCGAGGCGCTCACGGCGACGACACTAGCGAACCGCGCCCTACAAGTAGTAGTTCGCAGCACGCCGCCGACGGTCGTTCAATGAGAGTGGGTGGCGCTTTCGTCGGATTGGCGTGATGCCCAGCTGAATACCCCTTTGGCCATGGTCGAGGTCGAGACCTCGGCCAGGCGCGCGAAGACGTCTCGCCGGATGCGTTGCACAGCGGCGTCGGTCGGGGCCGCCAGTGCGGCCAGCTCGGCCAAATGGCCGGCGACACGCAGGTTGACATCGCCGCCCGCCCCGCCGGCAGGGCCACCACCGGCCCCGCCACCCGGCCCATTCGCCTCCACCAGGGCTAGAGCGCGTTCGGCCAGCGCGCCCGCACCTCCGGCCATTTCAGCCAGCTCCAGGGCCAGGGCGGTTTCGGGGGCCGGTTTCAAGGTGGCCGGGTTGCCGTCCCACCACCCCCCGTACTGGCGCCAGATGTTGCGCACTACGAACTCCGGTTCGTCGTAGACGGGGCGCAGGTAGGGCCGTTCGAGCAGGTGGGCGGGGGCGGCCACGGTGTGGAGAACCTCGTCCAGCCGGGCGCCGGCGTTCATGAGGACCAGGGTCTGATCGACCAACGAATCGAGAAGGTCGGCCGTGTCAGTCAGGGCTTGCCCCACGCGCTCGGCACCGAGCACGGGGAAACCATGGCCCGGAAGCAGGGTCTCGGGCTCGAGCGAAACCATCTGGCGCAAGGCGGCCGCCCATTCCCGGGGGTAGCGCTGCACCTTCTGAGGGTTCCCGGCGTTGGGGGAGGCCCAGATGAAGAGGTCTCCGCAGCACACCACCTTGCGGTCCGGGATCCAAGTCCACGTGTGGTCGTCGGTCTCGCCCCGGGCATGGTGGAGTTCGAAGCCCACGCCGCCCACCTCGATGTCGAGCCGGTCGCTGTAGGTGCGGTCGGGGTAGCGGTATTCCGTGGGCCACGTCAGGCCGGGGGCGCTGAACTGGCGCTGGTTGATCACGGCGTTGTAACCGGCGGTGACGATGTAGCGGTCAAAGCGTGCCGGCAGCGCGTCATGGGCGATGACCACGGGCCGGGGCCAACCGCGCTCAGCTCCTTCGGCTTCCCATACGGGGACCCCGAAAACGTGATCGATGTGTCCGTGGGAGTACACGGCGGTGTGCAGGCGCGACGGCGACCATGCCCGAACGGTGGTGTGGACCGCCTCGGCCACAAAGCTCGAGCCGGTGTCGACCAGCACCAAACCGTCGTCGGTGGAAAAGGCCGACACGTTGGCAAACGACGGCACAAAGGCGACGCCGTCGGTTATCTCGGCCAGCCCTCCCAGATAGCCGCCCACGGGGTGGATCGACGCGATGTCGATCTCCCCGCTCCACAGCTTTTCAGCCAGCTCGAGGACGTCGTCAGCCATAGGGGACCCCAGCAGGTGCGGTCGATGCGAGAGGTGCGGTCAGCGTGGACGGGCCGTGCGATGCCGTGCGGCGCGAGCGCGACAGGGCCGCGCCAGAACAGAGTCGACTAGTTGTTGGACGCCGTTGACGACCCGTTGCCGTTGGTCTTGGCCACGCTGCCGGTGTCGTCGGTGCTGTCCTTGGGGGCGTCCTTGCCCGGCTCGGCGTCGGTGTCGGACGCCTTGTGCCCGTCGGCCAGCCCCTTCTTAAACTCGGACTGCGCTGATCCGAGGGACCGAGCCAACTTGGGGATCCGCGAACCACCGAAGAGGACCGCCACGATGACGATGATGACGATGATCAGGTCGGGGCCGAAGATCTCCGCAAGAATTGGGTGCACGGGTCCATCCCTTCTCCGGCGCCCGCCATCAGGCTGGCGCTTCCATCACAAGGTTAGACCCCTTCTGCCGCCGAGGTAAGGCCGCCATCCATCTCGGCGCCGAAGCGCAACGTCACTTCCCTTGCCAGTTGGGCTTCCGTTTCTCGGCAAAGGCGGCGGGGCCCTCCATGGCGTCGGCGGAGGTGAACACCACCCCGATGGCTTCGGAGTTGAGCTTCCAACCTTCGGCCTCGGGCAGATCGGCGGACTCCACCATGACCTTCTTCGACCAGCGCACGGCCAGGGGGGCGTTCTCGGCGATGCGTTCGGCCAGGCCGACCGCGGCGGTCATGAGATCGGCGGCCGGCACGACCTGGTTGATCAGGCCCAGGCCCTGGGCCCGGTGAGCATCCATGGGGTCACCGGTGAGAGCCAGCTCCAAGGCGACGGCCATGGGGAGGCGCTTGGGCAGCCTGATCAGGCCGCCGGCCCCGGCCAAAAGGCCGCGCTTGGCTTCGGGGATCCCGAAAGTGGCGTGCTCGGCGGCGACAACCAGGTCGCACGAGAGCATGATCTCGAAGCCGCCCGCCAGGCAGGCCCCGTTGACGGCGGCGATGAGGGGTTTGGGGAATTTGCGCTGGGTGATACCCCCGAATCCACCGGTGCCCTCCATGATGAGCGCCGCCTCGCCCGACAGAAACGCCTTCAGGTCCATGCCCGCCGAAAAGGCCTTTTCCCCGGATCCGGTGACCACCACCACCCAGCAGTCGTCGTCGGACTCGAGCTCGTCGAGGGCGGCCGACATGCCCAGGCTCACGGCGCCGTTGATGGCGTTGCGCGCCTCGGGTCGGTTGATCGTCAGAATCTCGACGTGGCCTCGACGCTCACGTTCGACTTCCGCCATGGGGCACTCCTTTAATGGTCGACTCGGTTGTGCGTTGACTCGGTTGCTCTGGATCGTCTGTGAGTCTGGCCGCCAAGTCGAGTGTGGCGCCACACTCAACGCCGGGCTCAGGTCCGTAGCGCCTCAGCCCGCTACCCGGTAACGCGGCGGCTGGCCCGACACCGTCACGACGTCCCCCACGAGATTGCGTCCCGCCAGGCCGGCCAGCTCGCTGTCGTGAGCGGCGGCGGCAATGTGGCGACCGTCCGGCAACCGGGCGATGACCGGGGCAGCGATGACCGACGCGGCGGGGCTCATAGCCACGGTGGCCGCCACCACCTCCGCCGAGCCCTCGGCTACCTCAGCCACGTCGACCGCGGTGGCATCGATCTCTCGCTGCGCGGCTGTGGTGTCGCCGATGCGAAAAGCGTCCGGCGGCGTGGACCCGTAAATACCGACGGTGTGCTTGGTGGCATACCAGCCCAGTCCCGTGACGAGCCCGGTCCCGCCGTGGGCGCGAATGCGTTCGACCATGGTGGCGATGGCGTGCAGCGTGTAGTTGTTGCCCGGACCTCCGAAGTAAGGGAGCCCACCGGTCACCGTCAGCCCCCGGCTGTCATCGAGCTCGATGCCAATGGCGGCGGAGGACATGGACAGCGCGCAGGGGAAGCAGGAGTACAGGTCGATTTGTCCGATGTCGTCGATGCCTACGCCGGCGGTTTCGAGCGCGCTGTTCACGGCGGCGCCGATGGCGGGCGACGTTCCCGGATCGGGACGCGCCGAAGGGAACCACACGTCGTTGGCGGCCGCGCCGGAGATGCAGAACACGGCGGCGTCTTCGACACCGGCGCGCCGGGCCGCACCGAGCGATGTGACCACCACGGCCGCTCCCTGGTCGACAGCGAGAACGGCGCACATGCGCTTCGGGTACGGCTCGCTCACCAAGCGGTTGTCGGCGGAGATGGTGGCGAGCTCTGGAGCGCGGCGCGCCTGCGGGAACCACGCGTAGGGATGGGCGGCGGCCACCTCGGTGAAACGGCACAGCCATTGCGCCATGGCGTGGCGATGCTCGGCCCACGTGTGACCGGCGCGCCGGGCGATGACGCTTTCGAACAAGGCATACACGTTGACCGGCGCGCCGAGCCCGACGGCCGTCTCGGCCGGGCCGATACCGGAGCGGCTGTCGCCCACCACGGTGTCGGGCGCCAGCGATTCGTCGTCGGGGTGCTCCTCACCGCCACCACCACCACCGCCGACCTTGGCCGATCGAAGGGCTTCGGCCCCCACCACCAACACGGCTTCGGCCTCGCCGGCTGCGATGGCCGCCGCAGCGCGGTTCACCAACCACTGCGGTGAGCTCCCACCGATGGTGGAGACCTCGGTACGCGCCGGCGCCAAGCCCAGCCGTCGGGCCAGGCGGCCCGCCGGTGACGGACCAGGGTTGGAGAGCATGTTCACCACCGACACCTGATCGATACGGGCCCGCAACGCCGGCACTTCGGCCAGGGCCGCTTCGGCGGCCCGCGTCGCCACGTCGATGACCGATACCGGCGCGTGCCGTTCGATGGCCTGCCCGGTGGCGATCACCACCGGGATCCGATCGGGATCGGACATGGCTCAGGCCGAACCCGAGGCGAAGTGGTCGGGGTCGACGGCGACGAAAAGACCGGTGGCTTGAGCCACCAGCCGCCCACCTTGGTGTGCGTGCGCGGTCATCGAGAGTTTGCGGCCCCGGCGCTCGCTGAGTTGGGCCCGAAGCTCGAGTTCTTCGCCGAGACTCACCGGCGCTCGGTAGTTCACCTGGAGACGGCCCGTATACGCGGGTGTGGTGTGAATGGACAAGACGAAACCCATCACCTCGTCGAACAATGCCGCCACCACACCACCATGGGCGCGCCCGGGCGCCCCTTCGAAGGCCGGACCCAAGGTAGTGATGAGCACCGCTTCGTCGCCGTGGCGGTGGATGTGGGCGGCCATGCCCATGGGATTGGTCGGACCGGTGACGATGCAGTCCGTGAAGTGCGTCCGCACCCCGCCTTCTGAGGGCGCGTCGGCGAACAAGGCTTGTGTCATCTCGGCCGTGTGCAGCCGGCGCTGCGGAGCGCGCTCGGTTTCCTCGACAAGGACTTCGATCTGAGTGGCCAGTCGGGTCATGGCCTCGTCGTCCACGTCGTGGGAGACGAGCGCGTGACCCAAGGCCCGCAGCGCACCGGCGGCACGCACGCGCCTGTCGAGGGAGGCTATGGGCGGGAGGTTGTCGTTAACGGGAGACACCAGGCATTAGTTGCGCTTGACCTCTGCCCAAGGCACGCCCTTGTCGACCTCCACATCGCGCGGCAGACCCAGAATTCTCTCGGCCATCTGGTTGCGCAGGACCTCGGAGGTTCCGCCCTCAATGGTGTTGGCCCGGGCCCGCAGGAACGTGTAGCCGAGCGCCTCGGCGTCTTTGTCGTCCGCCATCCACGCCACCGAGCCCATGCCGTTGGCATTGACGGCGATGTTGGAGCGGCGCTGGTTGTACTCGGCGTTGAAGACCTTGTTCACCGAACCCTCGGGGCCGGGTTGCTGGCCGCGACGACGCGCCGAGTTGGCTCGGAACGTGGTGATCTCTTTGATCTCCGATTCGATGTATAGCTGTGCCAGCTGTTGGCGCATCAGGGGATCGCTGCGATCGGGAATGCGCGCCAAGTACGACTGCCACGGGTCGCGTCGCACCCCACCCGTGAACGACACCGGATCCAACGAAATGCCCGACAGGGCCACCCGTTCGTTCATGAGCGTGGTACGCGCGCAGCGCCATCCGTCGCCGACGGCCCCCACCCGATTGGCGTCGGGGATGTGCACGTCGGTGAAGAAGACCTCGTTGAACTCCGATGAACCGGTGAGCTGTTGCAGCGGACGTATCTCGACGCCCGGCGACTTCATGTCGACGATGAAGTAGCTGAGGCCCTCGTGCTTGGGCGCGTTGGGGTCGGTGCGGGCCAGCAGCATGCCGAAGGTGGCGAACTGCGCGATCGTCGTCCACACCTTCTGGCCGTTGACGACCCAAACGTCCCCATCCTTGACCGCACGCGTCGACAACGACGCCAGATCTGACCCCGAACCCGGCTCACTGAACAGCTGGCACCAGATCTCTTCGGCCGAGAGGATCTTGCGCAGGTAGCGCTCCTTCTGCGCCTCCGAGCCGTGCTCGATCAGGGTGGGACCGGCCAGTCCGACGCCGAGAAGATTGATTGACACGGTGGGGAGGCGGTAGTGCGTGAGCTCCGAACGCACGACTTGCTGCATCCATACCTCGCCCGACATGCCGCCGTATTCCGTCGGCCACAGCGGTGCCGCGTACGGGCTGCGCCCGATCGTCGACTGCCACGTGAAGGGGTTGAAGCCACTGGCGGCCTTGAGTTCTCCCAAGGTGTCGTCGTCGCCGGCCTCAACGGCTTCCATCCACCCCGCCGGCAGCACGTCGGCCAGCCACGTGCGGAACTCCTGACGGAATTCCTGCTGCTCGCCACTGTCCTCAATCTCCCAGCGCATGCTTGGCGTCCTCCTCGGGCCATCCTCCGGACCGCTGCTCGCCAAGTGACCCGTCGGTCACCACGCGAATGGCGGCCAGCTTAGGGCGCTACCGCCCGGCCCGACCGGGCTGAGTGGCCGTGTTGGGTGGTCGATGCTTGGTTCCGGCGCGCCGACGGACTAGGCCTAAGGCGTTAATAGCGGAAGGTCGCGCCAGCCGAGCGCGACAGGAAGGAGCACCGTGGAAGGTCAGAGTGTTGTCATCGAGGCAGGAGCCGACGGTCGTTCCGATGTCGACGATCTCGACGGGATCGACGATGTCATCGAAGCCGAGTTGGCCGTGGGCGATCGCGAGGCGTGCTCGGTCGGCTTCGGGTTCTCTTCTGATGTCCGCCTGGCCATGGCTGCCACGCAGCCGGTGCCCAAAGTGCGCCGTTAAATCAGCGCACCACCTGCATGGCTTTGGGCCGGCGCCGGCCCTCGCCGAAAGCGGCGGAGCGGGAGCGTCGGCCCGAGCTCGCCTTTTGCAGTAACAGCCGACGGTCTGCCACCGCCTCAACGAATTCCCTGCCGCGCGGCAACATGGTCAGCACGTCGGCTTGACCCTGAGGGCGGGGAATCATCCACGAGTGACCGCCCGGGACCCACACGACATCGGTGCCGGCCAGGGTGGCGAATTCCTTGGCCGTCGCCGCGTTGACGATGCGGTCGAAGCATCCCCACACCGGCAGGATGGGGATGTTCGCCTCGGCCAAGCGCTGTACCTCTTGGCGCAGATCGATGGACATGAGCATCGTCCCCACCGGCAGCGTTCTGCCCATGGAGCGGAGGTTTCGCTTGGTATCGGGCCACAGGCCCCGAAACGTCGATGACAGGCGACGGCCGATGAGAAGGTCGGGCGTATCGAGCACCGCCGCCACCAGCAGGTCGACTACCCCAGCCATGTCAGGCAGAAACGGCGACAGCATCGAGACGAGTAGCCCGTGCCGGTGCATCCACTCGGGCGTGGCGGCCCCGTCGCGATAGACGATCCCGAGGGTGCGATCGGGATGCAGGTCGGCGAACTCCACCGCCACCGCTCCACCCATCGAATGGCCCAAGAGGACGACTTGCTCGACCCCTAAGTGATCGAGCACGCGCAACACCTGCTCGGTCAGGGCCCGGAGGTTCACCTGTTCCCACGGCAGCGGATCGCTACCGGCGAATCCCGGCAGGGTCGGGTTGATGACCCGCCATCCCATGCGCTGGGCCAGTTGGCTGCTCTCTCGCCAGTACATGCCGCCCCCGGCGAAGAACCCGTGGATGTTCACCGCCCACACAGGCGGATCTCCCGCACCGCTCGGACCGTGGGCACCTTCGTTGTCCGACACGGCGTAACGCACCCGTCGGCCGTCCACCATCATCTTGGCCGGCACCATGCGCACGCGGGGCGGCGCTACCCGTAGGGCCGTTTCACGGCGCCCGCTACCGTCGGGCCGCGTGGCCCGAAGAGGCGGAGATACTGGTGTCGAGGCAGGCGCCGTTGCTCTCATGTCGACTAATCGACCCTAGCCGACCTCGGCCCACAAATCGCGGTAGGTGGTTCCTCAGACACGCAGGGTTGCGGCGTTGTGGCCACGCCCAGGTCCCCGCCGACCGCGGCCCAATTGGCGCCCCGGGCGGGTGTCGACGGCACACTGTGTCCCATGGTCTTGACACCAGGGGGCGACGTCCCCGCGTCGCTCATCGAGGTGGACGGGCTCGTCATACGCCGCCTCACGGTGCATGACGCCCCCGCCGTGGCCAAGGCCATATCCGAGAGCTTCGACCACTTGGTGCCGTGGATGTCGTGGGCCACGCCCGAAGCCACCACCGAACGCTTCCAGCGCCGGCGTCTGGGCGGCACGGCCGGTTCATGGGAACCCGGCGGCGACTACTCGTACGGGATACTGCTTCCCCAGTCCTCCGCTGTTATCGGCGCCGCCGGCCTGCACCGCCGCATCGGACCGAACGCCCTAGAGATTGGGTACTGGGTGCACGTCGCCCATATCCACAAAGGAATTGCCACCGCAACAGCGCGGGCCATCACCTCTGCCTGTTTCGCCATGCGTGACATCACCCACGTGGAGATCCATTGCGATGCCGCTAACCACGCCAGCGCGGCCGTGCCACGCCGGTTGGGGTTCCATCTTGTCGGCGAGGTCGCCCACATTCCCGAGGCTCCGGCCGAAGAAGGCCGTCGCTTGATATGGCGAGTGACAAAGGATGAATGGCCGCGCGCTTAAGAGCCCGGAGTTCCGGGGGCAGAAGGTTTGGGCCCCAAGGCGATCACAGCCTCGTCCACGCTTGAGAACATGTGGTCGGTCCCGATCTTGGCCAGCAGGCCGCTGCGTCTGAGGTCGACCTCGGTAGCACCGACAGCCCTGGCTACGGCGAAGGTGATGTGATCGCGCTGCAGGGTGTCCATGACTTGGGTCAAAGCGCGCGATCCCGTGTAGTCAATGTCGTCCATGGCTGCGGTGTCCAAGATGAACAATGTGGTCGGGCTGGTGGCCTCGGCCAGGGCTTTGTTCACCGAGGCGCGGAAGTACTCGGCGTTGGCGAAATACAGCGACGCGGAGAAGAGAAAGGCGATCACGCCGGGCGTGGGTTTGGTGTCGGCATGCAAGCCCAAGGGCTCCCAACTTGTCGTGCCGTGAATGCGACCGAGTTGGTAGGAACCGGGTCGGGCGCTGAGGTGCACCCGCAGGATGATGGCCAGGGCCACGGCGACCACGATGCCCTGTTCGACGCCGATGAGGGCGACGGCCAGCAAAGTGACGAGCGCCAAGCCGAACTCCCACACACTGAAGCGCAGCACCGTGCGCAGATCTCGAACCCGAAAAATACGGAGGGCGACGAAGATCAGCACGGCCGCCAGCGTCGCCAGCGGTACGTCTTTCAAGAGCCCGGCCGCCGGGATGAGCAGCACCACCACGGCGGCGGCTCCGAGGCTCGAAACCTGCGTTTTCCCGCCCGAACCCGCCACGGCCGAGGTACGTCCCGGGCTGGCGTTGACGGCAAACGCCCCAAAGAAACCGGCCACCACGTTGGCGGCCCCGACCCCGATGAAGTCCTGTCCGACATCGACGTCGTAGCCGCCCTGGTCGGCAAAAGCACGTGTGGTGGCGGCCGACTGGCTCACGATCACCAGGGCCACGACCACGGCGATGGGGATCACGCTGCCGATGGCCGACCACGAGAGCCCGGTCAGCCCCACATGGGGAGCGCCGTGGGCAACCGTGCCGAGCACGGCCACACCGTGGTTCTTCAACTGGGCCGCCCACACCACAAGGGTGGACCCCACGAGTCCCACCAAGGCGCCGGGCAGACGACGACTGATGCGCTCGGAGCCCGCCACCACGATGAACACGGCGACGCCGATGACGAGGGTCCATTTGTTGGTGGCGTGCAAATGGGAGGCGACGAATGACAAGCGGTGCAGCGTCGTACCACTGGCGGCAGGAAGTCCGAAGAGGTCCGGAAGTTGGTGCACGAAGATGATGATGGCGACGCCGCACAAGAAGCCACTGATAATGGGGGCGGACAGGAAGTCGGCAATCCACCCCAAGCGCAACACGCCGACGGCGGCCACCACGACGCCCGTCACCACGGCCAGGATCCCGACCAACGCCACGTAGTGGGTCGATCCGGCCGTGGCCAGATGCGCCATACCCGCCGCGAACAGCGGAGCGATCGTCGAGTCCGCCCCCACCGACATCTGGGGGTTGGAACCGAGCAGTGCGAAGACCACCGAGCCGGCTATGAACGCATAGAGGCCGGTGATGGGCGGCATGCCGGCCAGTCGCGACGTGGCCAGTTGCTCGGGCACGGCGATGGCCAACAACGTGACGGCGGCCAACAGGTCAGCCGACAACCAGGAGCGTTGATAGCCGCGCAGCGACTCGAATACGGGCAGAGCGCTCCGCTTGTGCGTCGGTTCGGTCACACCGTCATCGTCGGTCCGCGCCGCGCGTTCAGGGGTCGAGGTCGAGCCAATGTCGCTCACTGGCGAGCACCGAGATCTCGGGATGCGACCACACGAAGCGCTCAACGGTGTCGAGCGTCGACTCGGCATGACCGGCGCTGGAGGCCACCACGCTGAACCCGAGTCCGGCCCGTTGCCAGGTGCCTTGGTGGTCCACCTCTGACACCGACACGCCATAGCGGCGCTTGGAAATGGCGATGATGTGGCGCATCACCGAGCGTTTGTGCTTTAAGGACGTGCTGTCGTTGATCAGCAGGTCCATCTCCAAGGCGGCGACGTACACCCTGTCAGCCCCTTACCCCGGCTTCGGCGCAGTCCCGAGGTCGCTGCCACCTCACGGTGGCCACAGTAGGCGAGGGGGCGGCGGGAGCCGATGACCCTCAGCAGCCGATCAGCCTCGCCACGGCCCTCGTCCCCGAGCTCAGCCCGCCCCAGGCTCGTCACCATTGATCACAGGTTGAGTTGCCGTTGATGGTGCCGTGATCATCGTCATCCATACTCCGACTTCGGCGGCATGTCTGTGGGGGGTTTGCGCCACCCGCAGGCACCATCTGGGGAGGCGGCGCTGAAAGAGATCGCGGTGGTGAGCCCTGAGCGGGTTCTCGTGCACGTATCGGCGCCTGATCCGGTGTCGCAGGCCGTGCTGTGGAGCCAACTGCGAGCCCATCCCGCCCTCATCGCCGTGGACAACGCTGGCGAGGCCGATGTCGTGGTCGTGGTCACCGAGGTCATCGATCCCAACGCTCTGGCTCGCATCCGAGCCCTGGCCATGGTGGAACGGGCCCGGGTCGTCCTCATTGCCTCCCAACTCGATCAACGAGGTGCCCTGGCGGCTGTCGACGCGGGCGTGCACAGCATCCTTCACCGTTCGGACGCCGATTCCGAGCGACTGGCCGCCGCCGTGGTTTTGGCCGCCGGTGGGGACGTCGCCCTTCCTTCTGACGTGCTCGGCCTTCTTCTGGCCCGATTGGATCGCTCCGGCACCGACGCTTCTTCCACGGTGGTTCCTATCGCCAGCCGGTGGCGGGGGACGTCGAACGGATCTCGTATCCACTCCATGAGCAACAGGTGGCAAGGCAACGGTGCGGCCGCCTCTAACGACGCCGACGACGATGTTGATGACGCCGCCGAGGTGGAGGGGTTCACCGAGCGGGAGCGGACGGTGCTCCGTTTGGTGTCCGAAGGCTTCGACACCGCCGAGATCGCCGCCGAGCTGGCCTACTCCGAGCGCACGGTGAAGAACGCCATCCACGCCGTCACCGAACGGCACAACCTGCGCAATCGTTCGCACGCCGTGGCATACGCCCTGCGCGTAGGAGCGATCTAGCCACTAAGCCCTCTGGCCTTGCGGCCATGGAGGCATCTGCCGTCGGGCCAGTTGGCCCTGGCACCATCTCGTCCCTGTACTGTCTTTGACAGCTCCACTGTCTGGTGACTCGTATCGCGTCGCGTGTGGCGTCGCGTACTGCCTCGAGTACTGGGAGGATCATGGCTGTCTGGTTGTCTGACACTGAGTACCGCGTCCTCAGCGCCGTGTGCGCTCGCCTCGTACCCACCGACGAGACGCCGGGGGCCATCGAGGCCGGGGTGCCTGACTACATCGACGGGTTTCTCGGCGCCTTCTCGTTTGATCCGCCCCGCATCTGGGCCGGCGGAGCGTCGTCGGGTCGCTTTGGGGGAGAGAACGGGTTTGCGGCATTCCACGAACTCACCGCCATCGACGAACTGGCGTGGCGCATCCGCATCGAAGGGACCCAAGGGATTCCCGAGCGCGAGTTCAACGGTCCCGTGGTCGGCTTGCAGGAGCGCTACCGGGCCGGCATCGCCGCCTTGGGCGAGGACTTCTGCGACGTGAGCGATGGCGAACAAGACGAACGCCTCCAGGTGCACGAGGAGTTCACCGATCTGGTCTACGGGCATTGTTGCGAAGGTCTCTACGGCGCCCCCGAATACGGCGGCAACCGGGGGCTGATCGGCTGGGAGCTGGCGCAGTTCGCCGGCGACGTGCAACCGCGCGGTTACAGCGACGCCGAGGTGGCGGGACCATGACCGTCGACGCCATCATCATCGGCTCCGGCCCGGGCGGGTCCACGGTGGCCGACGTTCTCACCCGGGCAGGCTGGACGGTGACCATCATCGAAAAGGGTCGCAACCACCTCATCGATGTCGCCGATCCGACTCGTCTGGCCACCGATTACTCGAACGACGAGATCAAGTTCATCAACCGCCACTTCCTCGGTCCCGACCCCATCACCGAACCTCGGACCTTCCGCATGGGCATCGAAGACGGGGACCGTCGCTACGTGGGCGAGGTCAACTCCATCCCCTCCACGGTGGGCGGCGGCGGGACGCACGCCGATGGGAAGGTGCCCCGGTTCCGAGAAGAGGATTTCGTGCTGCGCTCGACCTACGGCCCCATCGACGGCGCCGATGTCGATGACTGGCCCCTCACCTACGCGGATCTCGAGCCTTATTACGCCGAAGTCGAGCAACTCATCGGGGTATCGGGAGAAGCCGGAGCCAACCCCTTCGCGGCGTGGCGATCAGGGCCCTATCCCATGCCGTCGGGAGCCCCCATGTACGGAGCGACGTTGTCAGGGCCCGCCGCCGAGAGCTTGGGACTGCACCCGTACCCGGCGCCCACGGCCGCCAACTCGGTGCCCTTCGACGGGCGGCCGGCGTGCAACAACTGCGGCTTCTGTGCCTTCTTTGGCTGCCCCATTCACGCCAAGGGTGACCCCGTGGCCATGCTGCAACGGGCCCTGTTGACGGGACGAGCCGAGCTGCTGTCAGAGACATTCGTCGCTCGCATCGTCACCGACGGGACACGCGCCACCGGGGTGGAAGTCATCGGGCCCGATGGCGAGAGGCGCACGCTGGCGGCGCGTCATGTCGTGGTGGCCGGAGGCGCCCTGGAGACGCCGCGCCTGTTGCTGCTGTCGGGGATCGAGCATCCCCTCATCGGCCGGTACTTGATGGTCCATTTCCAGACCATCGCGGCAGGGGTGCTCTCCGAGCGTGTCCATGCCCATAAGGGTCGGGCCGTGACCCACGTGCACGACGACGGCGTCATTGTCGACGATGCCGCTCGTGCCGCGGCGCGCGCTGCGGGTTTGCCGTGGATTCGCGGCGGCATGACCGAGCACGGCGGTCCGTCGCTTCCCATCATGGAGGCAACGCTGTATCCCTGGGGCGCCAATCACAAGCGCCTCATGCATTCGTCGGCCATGCGCGATCGCATGTGGGCCATGATCATGCAAGGTGAGGACCTGGCCCAACCCACCAACACCGTCGACTTGGATCCCAAGGTGCGCGACGCACGCGGCTTTCCGGTGGCGCGGGTGACGTATAGGCCTCATCGCCACGAGTTGGTGGCGTCCGCTCACCACGGGCCTCGGTTGGCCCAGATCCTCGACACCATGGGAGCGAGGTGGACGAGCCTCAGTTCGTCGCCGGCGTTGGAGGGGGCGGAGAACGCCATGCAGTCGGTCGTCCCCGCCAGCCGCCACGTCATGGGAACGACCCGTATGGGTCATGACCCGGCCACCTCGGTCGTCGATGCGTTCGGGCGCATGCACAGCTTGCCCAACGTGGTGGTGGCGGACTCCTCGGTGTTCGTGACCGCGGCGGGCTACGGGCCCACGCTCACGTTGGTGGCGTTGGCGGCACGCGCCGCCGCCGCCATGGTCGGCTGAGTCTCAGTTCGTCGAGGTAAGGCGGGCCGCCAGAAAGGCCTCCGAGGCATCCATCTCCTCGATCGGCACCGCCGTATGGGAACCTGGATGGGCGTGCAGCCGCTTGTCCGTCGATCCCAACGCGTCGAAGAGGTCCAACGATGACCGGCGCGTGAAGATCTCATCGTCCCATTGCACCAAGAAGAGCACGGGACACGTGATGGCTTCGGCGTCGTCGAGCACACGCTGACGCACGGCATCGGTCGGACCGCCTAGTCCCATGCACCCAAGGACAGCCGCCTGGAGGCGCTCGTCGGAGGCCACCACGGGTAAGCCGAAGATCGTCCCCATGGAAAGGCCCCACCAGCCCACCGGCCCCACGCCCACCTCGGGCACAAGCGCCACGGCGTCCAGCGTGGCCCGCCAGTCGCCGGTCATGGCGTCGGTGAGATCGGGGTCATGCGCCCAACGCTGGGCGAACTCCAGAAACATGAGCCCGCCATTGCCACCACCGTCAGCGCGCCGGTCGCCGTGGACAGGACCGTCGATACACACGGCGGCGAACTGGTGATGGCGAACGAACCGGCGCGCCATGGCCATGATGTACGGCTCGCTCTTGGTGTTGCCCGCACCGTGCCCCAACAACACCAAAGGCCGCGGGCCCCGTCCATCAACGGGAGTCCACAACAAACCGGGAATGGTGCGCCCGTCACGCTCGATATCGAAGCGTCGTTGACGGACACCCTTGGAGTCCAAGGTCTGACCCATGAACGTGAGCGCAGAAGACGCCATCACGGTGCCCCTCGCCGCGCGCCCGCAGACCAGCGGGCTTGGTCCATGTCAACCTTGGCGGAGCTGCTACGCGCACTCGAACCCGCGAAACGGACCGCCTCGGCGCGCAACAAGGCGCGCTGCTCGGCCTCGAGATGGGCGGCGAGGGACCCGTCGGCCATGACGACGCGGTGCCACGGCACTTCGTGTCCGTGCTGCGCGAGCGCCAGGCCGACCTGGCGGGCCGAGGAAAGTCCGGCCAAAGCAGCGACATCGCCATAGCTGAGCACCTGGCCCTCGGGAATGGCGTCGACCACATCCAGCACGGCCCGCGCTGATGTCGAGACGCGGTCTCCAGTCAGCTGCGTGGTACCTCGGACCACGGGAGATCCTTGTCTCCTCGAGGTTCGCCGGGGAGCCCGAGGACGCGCTCACCGAGGATGTTGCGCATGATCTCGGATGTACCGCCCTCGATGGAGTTGGCCCGTGACCGCAAAAAGGCGTGGCGAGCATCACCACCGCCCCCGAAGGTGGGCTTTTCGGGGCGCTTCATCTCGTAATGGTCGGGGTAGAGGGTGCCCTCCATACCCATGAAGTCGACGCACAGCTCGAATACGGCTTTGTTGAGCTCAGCCGCCTTCAGCTTGCCCACCGAACCCTCAGGACCCGGGGTACCCGCCTTACGCAAGGTGCGAGCGCGCATGTTGGTGATGCGAGCCACCTCGACATCCACCCACAGACGCAAGAGGCGGTCGCGATCGGCGGGGGATTTGTCGGCTTTGTCCTTCCAGATGGCTACCGCCTCATGGATCGGTCCGGACGCTCGGGCCGGCACACCGCTGCCGATGGCGACGCGCTCGTTCATCAACGTCGTCATAGCCACGCGCCATCCAGCGCCTACGGCGTCGAGCCGGGCGCTGTCAGGGATGCGCACGTCGGTGAAGAACACCTCGTTGAACTCGGCATCACCGGTCATCTGGCGCAGCGGCCGCACCTCGACGCCCGGAGCGTGCATGTCGACGATGAAGTAGGTCATGCCGCGGTGCTTGGGCACGTCGGGATCGGTGCGGGCGATCAGGAGTCCAAAGCTCGCCGTGTGGGCCAGCGTGGTCCACACCTTCTGGCCGTTGACGATCCACTCGTCACCGTCCTTAATGGCGCGTGTGGCCAGCCCGGCCACGTCGGATCCCGCTCCCGGTTCGGAGAACAGCTGGCACCAGATCTCTTCGCACGTGAAGAGCGGCCGGAGGTAGCGATCCTTCTGCTCGTCGGTGCCGTGGACGAGGATCGTCGGGGCCGCCATGCCGTAGCCGATGACGTTGCGCTCGGCTTCACTGGGCGCATGCACGTCAACCATGGTGCGCTCGACGATGCCTTGCAGCTCCGGCTCTACTCCGAGCCCGCCGCGGCCCACGGGGAACGACACCCACGCCAAACCGGCGTCGAAACGGGCCCCCAGGAACTCCACCGCCGGGGTGGTGGCGGGGTCGTGGGCCCGCAGCAGCTCGTCAAGGTGAGAGCGAACCAGTTGGGTCTCGTCGGTGGTGACATCGGTGGCGGCGATGTGCCCACGTTATGTGAGGAGACGAGGCTGCGTCGATCCCGTACTGGGACAGTCAGTTTGAATCGGCAAGCGATTTCAGGGCATCCGGCATTTTCCGGTGGGGCAGGTAGGTGCCCATCTCAATCCAGCGGCCATCGTTCATCTTGGACGTGACGTAGCAGAACGACGAAATCTCATCGCACTCGACCCGACGACACGGCAGGTTGCGGAGCGTGCGGGCTTGGTATCGCGGCAAGCCTCTCCCAGGTCGGACAACACTCGGAAAACGCGTTCTTGGCGCCCCCGGTTACTCGCACTGTGGCACGGGTGTTCATACCTTCTACGGGCCGAAATGACCCTGCTTTGCTTCTTGGTGCTCAACCTGTTCACGATTACAACCTACGCCTAGGGTATTTCAGATAGAGGTCAGTTGAGGAGCGAGAGGCCAGGCGAGCGGTGATCTTGGAGTGGGCGATTAGCTGCCAGGACGTTGAGGAAAACGAAGGGCGGCCCAACGTGCTCGGGCTGGGCGCGAATGGGTTCTTCGTCAAGGAGGAGCAGCTGCCCGCCGAGATCCCGTGCCCGGTTATCTTGGCGTTCCGCTTCGACCGGAGCGACACCCCAGGCATCGTCCTCGGACTCAACTACCGGGTAACCGACCCCGAGGGTGTGGAAATTGGCTCAGATCGAGTTGGGGTTGAATGGAACCCTGGGACGGCACCTCCGCTCGTCGACCCCGAGCGGATCATCCGAGTGCTCGTTATCCCGATAGAGGTTCGGGGGGACGGCCAGTACACCATCGAGGTTTGGATCGACAGGGAAGAGCCGTTCAGGCTTCCGCTCTTATTCTCAATCCTGGATCTCTGATCGGAGCAGGGACCGGCGACAAATTGCGCCGCGTCAGCACAATTTTCTCTTGCGGCTCATCCTCTGGCCAGAGGGCGATCCCCCTCGGTCGGTCGCTCCTCTGGGTAACGGCGTCCTTGACGGCCTTTGCGCGCTGATTCGAGTCGCGGGGGCGCGCCAGGCTGGCTGGCCTTCCGTGGTCCAGCTTCGCGAGAAGGTCTTCCTTGGTCAGGTTGTCCGCTTCCTCTAGTTCTTTGTCCATCAGTCGATCCTCCATGCGGTCAGGCATTCCCAGGTGCCGTCAGATTCATCGACCGGCCGTAGGTAGGCGATCAGCGGCCCAGTCTCTTCGGTTGTTCCTGTGACCACCAGACGCTCGCCATACACAGAACTATCGTCCCACGCTGCTCGGTGATGCGCTCCCCAGCAGATCGCCCGGCGAATCTGGGCCACAGTCAGGAAATGCTTGTCCCTGAGCTTGGCTTCCACGTCGGGGACGGCCACTACCTGGCCGATCCAGGGTTCACTGTCCACCCCCTCACCTTACGAGGGGCCTGTTTCACTCAACTGACCTAGCTGCGTCGATCCCTAGTGGTGGACCGACGACACCAGCAGCGACAGGTCGAGCAGGGCGAAGCCCGTCGTGGCCAGGATGATGCTGCGGATGATCCACGAGGTGATGCGGCGTGCCGAGTTGTTGACCGGTACCCGCCGGTTGGGCATGTGCCCATGGGGGGACATGAGCACCACCTGCGGGCCCCGTGAATAGCTTGCGCTCATCGTGCTCACCGAACCAGCAAAGCTGCTTCGGGGTCCTGCTCGCGGCCATAGAGACGGGCGGTGGCGGCTTGCTCCCACAGGCGCAGCAGCTCACGACCGAGGACGAGGACCGCCAGGGCAAAGACCATGACCCACGAGACGGGTTCGATGTGTTTGCCCCGCAACAGTTCGACCGATGTCACCGCCAACACGGCGAGTACCGGCACATAGGGAGCCATCAAGGAGATGGTCGACACCCCGGCGTGCTCGACTTCGTGCGGTGGTGAGGTCATAGCCCACAGCGCACCCAGCCCCATGAGCAGGTAGCCGGCCACCCAACCGGTGTCGAGAAAGCTGCCGCCGCTGTAACTGTTCACCTCGGTGAGGTAAGCGAAGGCGCTGTCGGAGATGGCAAAGGCCACCACGCCCGCCATCACGAGTCCGAGACTGGCTCGGCCGCGCCGCTTGGTGCGGGCCAGCAAAATGACCACCAATGACACCATGATCACGTCGCTCGTCGGATAGGCCAAAGAGATCACCTGCTTGAACACCCCGCCCTGATGAGAACGGTACAGAGGGCCGAGGATTGTGGCCCAGCTGGCAAAAAGAAGTGACGTGGCGATGATGGTCCCGTCGAGAAAACCCTGAACCCGGTCGGCGGCCCGGCGCTCGCCGCTCGGGAACAGCAGCAAGGCGGCAAAAGCGAAGGGCACGGCGGTGAGGAACCCGACGTCGGCCAGCGAGGGAAACGGCACCGGCACGTTCTTGACCAGTGCGTAGTAACACCACACCGCCTCGCCCGCACCCCAGGCGAAGCTGGAGACGGCCAAAAGCGCCCAGGTGGCCCGGCCTTTGGAGGCCCGCCGGGCCGCCACCGCACAGACGGCGGTGGCACACCAGGCCGCCACTCCCTGGCCGATGTCGTCGACCTCAAGGGTGGCGTGCGCCCCGGCGATAGTGAAGACGATCCAGCCCAGGAACACGAGGGTCATCAACCCGGCGACCACAGCGCCCAGGACGAAGGTCCGTCTCCGCCCGACCACGTTGTTCAAGACGGCCTCGACGGTCGACATGTCCGTTCCATCGGCCACAAGGGCCGAGATATTGAGCCCATCTAGGCACGCAACCTGCTGATTTGACCCTCCGTTGCCCGCAATAGCCGTTGCCCGAGCGGCGAACGACGGCGAACCCTAGGGTTATGCGGCGCGTACGGAGGAGGGGAACATGCCCAAGTACCTGCTTGAGGTGTCCTACACCCTTGATGGCGTCAAAGCCGTCAGGGCCAAAGGCGGCTCGGCCCGGAAGAAGGCCGCGGAGGACGCCGCCGTGAGCCTGGGTGGCTCCCTTGAGTCCTTTTACTTTGCCTTCGGCGACACCGACGTCTACGCCCTGGCCGAGTTGCCCGACAACACCGCCGCGGCGGCGCTGGCTCTGGCCGTCAGCGCGGGCGGTGGGGCCACCACCAGAACGGTGCCGCTGTTGTCGACCAAGGAGATCGACGCGGCGGCGAAACGCGACGTCGGCTACAAGGCCCCGACGCCGTAGCGAGGCGGGCTTGTCGGCGGTCGCTTACGGGCGATAGTCGACGAAAAGGCTTTGTAGCGATCGTCCCACGGGCCCTGACTGGTCCCACAGACGAGATTCCGCGGTGGCCGTACCGGGCGGGCCCAGTGTGGTGATGGCCTGCACGCACACCCACTCACCGACGACAGGACGCGTGACGTACACGGTGAGGTCGGGGTTGATGAAGATGAAGCGCCGGAAGTCGAGCACGGAACTGATCCCGTTGCCGAAATCGGCGGCGGCCGCCGCTCGTTGCAACGGCGACGGTTCTTCGCCCGCCACCACCGGCACGGCCAGACGAACCCACACCGCGGCGGGACCATTGGAACCGACGCTGCCCTCCACCACGCGCAGATCGGTGCCGCCGTTGGCGAAACCCGGCCCGCCTTCTTTGAAGGCGCTCACCAAGGTGCCGGACTCGGGACCCCGGGGTGGTGTGTCCAAGGACGCCGATGCGCCCAGAGGACTGTCACTCGGCTCGTCGGGCAGGGTGCGGATGCGCACGGCGCGTGCCGTGGCCACCGCCGTCCCGGAGGCGGTGACGGTGACGTCGACGGCCTGCACTTTGCGACCGGGGCGCGCCATGGTGGCGACGATCTCGAGTGGCGCCAGGGGGACGGGACGCAACAGCTCCACGGTGAGCCGGGCCACGTGCATGGCCGCATCGGGTTCGTGGTGTTCCACGGCGCGCGCCACCAGGGCCGCCACCGGCCCGCCGTGCAGCGCATCGGGTGACCACGGTCCGCGGCCCAGCTCGGTGGGTTCCACGGCGTCGCCATCGAGGACGAACAGGGCCTCGGTCACGGCTGAGCGCCCGGCTCGAGCCGGTCCAGCACCCACGCCGGGGGCCGGGCTGTGAACCCGTCGTCGGGCCACAACATCCACCCCGAGCCGGCCAAAGAGCCGCCGTCGGGATGCAACGTCGTGCCGGTGATGTAGGACGACAGCTCCGAGGCCAAGAACAGCACTGAGCCGCCGATGTCCTGGGCGGTGCCCTTACGTCCTAGAGGAATGGTGAGGAAGTCGCCCGGGTCAGAGCCGTCGCCCGCCTCGGCGGCGCGCTGGCCCGCCGATCCGGCTCGACCAGCGATGCCGGCCAAGCCGACGGTGGGGATGAAGTCGGGGGCGATGCAGTTGATCCGGATGCCCGCCGGTCCGAGCTCGACGGCCAGAGTGCGCGTCAGGTGGGTGACGGCCGCCTTGGCGGCGGCGTAGACGGCGTACCCGGGGGCGGCCCGATGTCCCTCGATCGATGTGATGGTGATGATGCTGCCGCCGCGTCCGAGCGCGGTCATGCGGGTGGCGGCCAGGCTGATGGCGTCGGCGACCCACGTGAAGTTGGCCCGCATCAGCGCGTCACGCCCTTTGGCGCTGACGTCGGTGAACGCCGCTCGGAAGGTGCCGCCCACCACGTTGACGAGGACGTCGAGGCGGTCGAAGTGCTCCTCCACGCGCCCGAAGAATTCGGATAGGGCGTCGGGTTGGCGCACATCGAGCACGTCGTCGAGGACCTCGACGCCGAGGTGCCGAGCTCGGGCCACGGTGTCGGCCAGCGCTACGGGATCGATGTCACACAGCGCCAACGCGCAACCCGCCGCGGCCAGGTCCAAGGCGGATGCCGCCCCGAGACCACCGCCACCGCCGGCTATCAAGGCGACCTTGCCGGTCAGGCCGGCTCGCTCGTCGAGGAACGACACCGGCGAGAGAAACTCAGCCGAGCTGGCTGCCCACGATGGACACGAGCGACACCATTTCGCCGGGGTAGCCCCCCAGGTTGTGGATGAGGCCCAGGGTGCGGTCGTTGGTGATCTGGCGCTCGGGTGGTGCTTCCTTGCGCAGCTGAAGCCAGCACTCGAAGAACATGCGCAGGCCCGACGCACCGATGGGGTGTCCGAAGCTCTTGAGCCCGCCGTCGGGGTTCACGGGAAGCTCGCCGTGGAGGTCGTACGTGCCGTTCAGCACCTCTTTCCACGCTGTGCCTCGCGCTGCGAAGCCAAGGTCCTCCATGAGGACGAGCTCGGTGGGGGTGAAGCAGTCGTGCACCTCGGCCATGGCCAGCTGGTGGCGGGGGTCGGTGATGCCGGCCTGCTGGTAGGCGTCGGCGCCGGCCAGCTCGCACTCGGGAAAGTGCGTGTAGTCGTAGTCGGGGTCGATCAGACCCGAACCGCTGCCGGTGGCCACCGCGAATGCCTTGATGTACAGCGGCTTGTCCGTGTACTTATGGGCGTCCTCGGTGCGCACCACGATGGCGGCGGCACCGCCGTCGGCGACGCCGGCGCAGTCGAAGACGCCGAGGCGCCCGGCCATGCGGGGCGCGGCGGCGATGGTCTCCTTGGATACTTCCTTGCGGAACTGGGCCCGGGGGTTCTTGGCCCCGTTGGCGTGGTTCTTGGACGAGATGGTGGCCAGCACGTCCATGAGTTGGTCCTCGTCCAGCCCGTACTTCTTGGCGTAAGCGGGGACGACCATGGAGTACATGGCGGCCGCCGTCAGGGTGCGCCCGGTGCCGTCACCGGCGGGCTTGGCCGAGGCCAGGCCTTGGTAGCCGGAGTCCTTCACCTTTTCGGCGCCCACGGCCATGGCCATGTCATAGGCGCCCGATGCCACCGCGTAGGAAGCGGCCCGCAGCGCTTCGGAACCGGTGGCACAGAAGTTCTCCACCCGGCTGACGGGCTTGCCCGAGATCTGCAGGGGCCGGGCCAGGGCCATGCCGCTCGATCCTGAGGTGGCCGTGCCCAGCCAGTAGGCGTCGACGTCGTCCTTGGTCACACCGGCGGAGGTAAAGGCGTCCATTGACGCGTCAACGATGAGGTCGTCGACGTCCTTGTCCCACTGCTCGCCGAAGGGGGTACACCCCATGCCGACGATCGCCACCCGGTCCTTGATCCCGTGGGACGACATCTCCTACCTCCTGTGTTGGGTGTGCAAAAAGAAGAGACTGCTTTACCTCAGCGTATGGATCTCAGCGTACGGGACGGGCCTTCCAGAAGTAGTCGTGGATGCCGTCGGCGCTGTAGAGCCGCCGGAACGTCATCTCGACACGGTCGCCAATGGCCAAAGCGTCGGCGTCCACGTCGGTCAGCTCCACCGGGAAGCGTCCGCCATCGTCGAAGTCCACCACGGCAAAGACGATGGGAGGGCTCGGCGAGTAGGCGATGCGGTCGACGGTGAAGGTCACGATGGTGCCTTGGGTGGCCGCCAGGGCCAGCGGCTCCATGTCGTCCACCGCACCACCGGTCATGGAGATACGAGCGGGGGGGAGGTGCACCGCCCCGCTGGTGCGGTCGCGCGACCCCACAAAGGCGAACTTCCAATCCTCGACCCGCCAGGCCGCCGGTGAGGACACCCGCAGGGGTTCGGGACGACGGGGAGGCTCGGGTGTGAGCATGTTGCGCCACGACAGGTACTTCCCGTAGGGGATCTCGGCGCCGGCGCCGACCTGGTGGGCCACCGTTTTCCCCGGTGCCCACGGCGTAATGGCGTCGGTGGTGCGCAGCACGATCACATCGGCCCCGTCGGCCAGGTGAATCATGGCGATCACTTCGCCCGGGTTGGCCTTCTCCAGCACCGAGGCCAGTAGCAATCCGGGATGAGCTGAGCCGCTTTGGCCCACCGAGGAGGACAGGTCGTCGGCCAGCGCTTCGCGCGCCGTGCCCAATTTGGTGGCCAGCGCCTTGGCGGCGCGACCGTGCATCGAGGTGACGATCAGGTGGTTGACCTGGGATGCCTCCACCCCGGCCGCCTTCAGGGCGCGGCCCCAGGCGTCTTGGCCGAGGGGCAGGTAACGGGTTTCGCCGAAGCGCTCCTCCCACATCTTCGAGCGCGTCTCGCCCGGTGTGCGCCACCGGTCCACGAACTCGTCGGTGGCCGATGCCGTGCCGAGAACCTCGGCGATCACCGGTGCCCCGGGGCCGTCATCGCCGATCAGCACCGCGGCCGAACTGTCGCCGCCGAAGGATTCGTCGGCTCCGCCCGGCATGCCGTCACGCTGGTCAGCGAGGACAACCAGGGTGGTCCCGCCCCCTCGCAACGCCGCGGTCAGGGCGCCGATCCCCGAGCGCAGGGCGCCGCCGAAGTCCACGGTCGGAATGTCGCCGGGAAGCTGAAGGGCGGCGTGAATGGCATTGGCGTTGGTCTTGTCGAGATACGCAGGAGTAGCAGTGGCGAACCACAGTGCTTCGGGGGCCGCCGCCGGGGCGGCCGCCAAGGCCAGGCGGGCCGCTTCCAAGCCCATGGTGGTGGTGTCCTCGTCGTGCGAGGCCACCGACCGAGTGCCTTTGCCGCCACCGGTGCCGAGCAGCTCGGGCACAGCCGAGCGGCGCAGGCGCCGAAAGGGGACATAACCGGCTGCGCTTATCACACCTCTCATGGCTCGCCATGGTAGCTAATATCTGACGGACAGTCAGATGTGACCCAGCCGGGAGGACGTACGCCATGGACTTCGAGTTCTCGCCGGAACAGCTGTCCTTCGTCGAGGAGGTCGAGCGGTTCCTCGACGACCACGACGACCCCGAGGTCTTCGACCTCACCCGGGAAAACATGGCCCAAATCGTCGACACACCGCCCCGGCGAGCCTTCATGGCTGAGCTCGGGAGCCGAGGCTGGCTGGGTATCACGTGGCCCAAGGCCTATGGCGGCCAGGACGGTGAGGGCACCTACGAGTACCTCCTCAATGAGGCCCTGGCCCGCCGGGGCGGACCCCAGATCGGCAAGGGCGTCGGCATCATCGGCAAGACGGTGATCAGTCACGGCTCGGACAAACTCAAGGCCGAGTTCCTCCCCAAGATCTTGCGCAACGAAGTCGAGTTCGCGGTGGGCTACTCCGAGCCCAACGCCGGCTCGGATGCCGCGTCGATGCAACTCAAGGCCACGCGCGACGGCGACGGGTGGCGGCTCAATGGGCAAAAGACGTGGACAACCTCGGCGCACTTCGCCGAGTGGTACTGGGTGGGGGCGCGCACCGATCAATCGTCAAAGCACCAGGGCATCACGTTGTTCTTGGTGCCGCTGGACCAACCCGGCATCACCATCAAGGCCATCTGGACGATGGGCGACGAGCGCACCAACGAGGTGTACTTCGACGACGTCTTCGTGTCCGACGACTACGTGGTGGGCGAACTCAATCACGGGTTCCAGTACATCTCCGAAGCACTCGACCTCGAACGCTTCACCTTGTTCACCTTTTCGCCCATCGCCCAACGCCTGGAGTTGCTGTGTCAGTACGTGGCCGAGGCGCAGCGCGACGGCGAAGCCCTAAAAGACGACCCCGTGGTGCGCCAACGCATTGCCCAGTTGGCCACCCAAGCCGAGGTGGCGCGCGTGCTGGGGCTGAACTTCGTGCACAAAGCGTCGTTGGGCGGGGCCCCTCCGACGTGCGAAGCGTCCGAATACAAGCTGTATGCCACCGAGCTTTCCAAGCGGCTCGCCGACGCCGCCATGGACATTGCCGGGGCCGGTGGGCAACTGCGGGTCAAGACCGAAGACGCCCCCATGGCAGGACGCTCTGAGTCGACCTACCGCTACACCGTCATCGACACCATCGGCGGGGGTGCGTCAGAGATCCAGAAGAACATCATCGCCAGGCGCAAGCTCGGGTTGCCGAAGAACTTCTGATGCTTTCCGGTGTAACGGTCCTCGACCTTTCGAGTGTGGGTCCCGCGGCGCGTGCCACGCGCCTGTTGGCCGACTATGGCGCCACCGTGGTGAAGGTGGTCCCCGTGCCCGGGGGCGCTACTGCGGGTACGACCCCACCGTGGTTTTCCTATGGCGCCGGACGCGCCTACAAACGCGTGGCCCTGGACGTGCGCGATGCCGACGGGCGTGACGCCTTGTTGGCCTTGGCCAAGCGCGCCGACGTGATGGTGGAGAGCTTTCGCCCCGGTGTGGTCGATCGTCTCGGCATCGGATACGAGGCGGTACGGGCCGTCAACCCCGGCGTCGTGTACTGCTCCACGTCGGGCTACGGCCAAGAGGGCCCGCGTGTGGGGTGGGCCGGACACGATCTCAACTACCTGGCTGTGGGGGGATATCTGGCCTCCAGTCAGCGGCGTGCTGATGGGGGCCCGCCCATTCCCGGTGCCACCATCGCCGACGCGGCGGCCGGTGGGATGCAGGCGGCGCTGGCCATCTGTGCAGCGTTGTTCGCCCGCAGCACCACCGGTGAGGGCACCTTCCTCGACGTGTCGGTGGCCGACGGGGTCTTGTGGCTCATGTCTCTCAGCGTCGACGAACACTTGGCCACCGGCGCACTGCCGGGACCGGGGCACGACGTGTTGAGCGGTCGCTACGCCTGCTACGACACCTACGCCACTTCGGATGGCAAGTGGTTGGCCGTGGCCGCCATCGAGCCCAAGTTCTTCGCCAACCTGTGCCGGTTGCTCGAGCTCGAGCAGTGGGCCGACAAGCAGTATGACGACGACGCCCAAGACGACCTGCGGGCCGCCTTGTCGAAGGCGTTGGCCACCCGCCGCCGCGACGAGTGGGCGGCGTTGCTCGGCGGTGCCGACACGTGCGTGGCCCCGGTGAGCGAGGTGGCCGAGTTGTCCGAGGATCATCAGTTCGCGGCCCGCCACGCCATGGTCGAAGCCCGCGGCCCCGACGGCGCCTCCTTCGCGCAAGTGGGTGCGGTCATGGCCGGCATGCCCAAGCTGAACGAACCGGTGACGGTGCGCGCCGCCGATGTCACCGACACCGACGCCCTTCTCGCCGCCGCGGGCATCGACGCCGCCGCGGTGGCCGAGTTGCGCCGCAAGGGGGTGGCGGCATGACGGTCGTCGACGATGTCCGTGAGTTGATCGGCGTCCCTCAGTATGAGGAGACGGGCGACTTCCCCGTTGAGCGGGGCTACATCTGGACCACGTGCGCATCGGTGGAGAACGGCAACCCGTTGTTCTGGGACCACCACGCCGCCAAGGAGATCACCGACGGGCCCATCGCCCCGCCCACAATGCTGTCGGTATGGTTCCGGCCCCATCACTGGGCCCCGGGGCCACGCGGGGCGAAGCTGCCACTGCAGGTGCACTTCGATCTCAAGGAGCGCCTCGGGCTTCCCGAGGCCGTCATGACCGACAACACCATGACCTTCTACGAGCCGGTGCGCCCCGGCGATCTGCTCTCCACGCGCCAGTACCTGCGCTCGGTGTCGGATGAGAAGACCACCAAGTTGGGCACGGGCCGCTTCTGGGTCATCGATGTGGAGTACGCCAACCAGCGCGGCGAGGTGGTGGGCGTGGAGACCTATACCGGCTTCGGCTACCGCCGCCGTCAGGACGACGCATGAGCACCATCGCTCCCACCTTGCTGCTCGGCGAAGTGGCCGAGGGTGATCGCCTTCCTGATCTGATCGTGGAGGTGAGCGCCACCACTGTCGTGCTCGGCGCGCTGGCCAGTCGCGACTGGCGCCCCATGCACCACGACAAGGACTTTGCGCTGCACCGCAACGGGACGCGCGACATCTTCTTGAACACGCCCAACATCGCCGCGTGGTTCGAGCGTTATCTCACCGACTGGACCGGTCCGCACGGCCGTATGGGCCAAGTGCTCTTCCGCATGCGCGACTCGGTGTTCCCCGGCGACACCATGGTGTTGTCCGGCGTCGTTGATTTTGTCGGCACCGACGACGTGGGATGCGGTTGGGTCGGTGTGGACATCACACTGGCGGTGGACGGCGACGTCAAGAGCTCGTGCGATGCCCGCGTGGCCGTCCCTGTGAATGGCAACGACAACCCGTGGCACCGGCACGGGGACCAATGGAAGCCGCAGCCCGCGCCTGCGCCCGATATCAGGAGCTGATCCGTGCTCGACCTCGACTTCACGCCCGAGCAGGACATGCTGCGCCAGACGGTGCGCGGCGTGTGCGCCACCCACAGCCCCCTGTCGGTTGTGCGCGAGCTCGAGGACGATCCGGTGGGGTACTCGGCTGAGTTGTGGAAGCAGCTGGGTGCGTTGGATGTGATCGGCTTGTTGCTTCCCGAGGAATACGGCGGCGCGTCGATGACGGCTGTCGAAGGGGTTGTGCTCTACGAGGAACTGGGGCGCGGCATCGTGCCCACGCCGCA
This sequence comes from uncultured Acidimicrobiaceae bacterium, assembly GCA_963714125.1. Classification (GTDB taxonomy): domain Bacteria; phylum Actinomycetota; class Acidimicrobiia; order Acidimicrobiales; family UBA8190; genus CAWCAW01. Next base: position 1,210,803 of record OY970234.1, read on the forward strand.
TCTGGTGAGCACCGTGCTGTGTGGGGGAGCGCTGGCGCGCGCCGGCAGCACCGAACTCAAGGAGCAGTGGTTGCCGGGTCTGGCATCGGGCCAGTCCATCTTCTCGGTGGCGTGGCTGGAGCCGGAGAACGGGTTCGGTCCCAAGGGTGTGCAGATGCGGGCCGTGCGCAGCGGAAGTGGGTGGGAGCTGACGGGCACGAAACGCCACGTCGCCTTTGCCACCGCCGCCGACCGGTTGGTGGTGCTGGCCCGCACCGGCGACGGCGAAGATGCCGTCGATCTCTTCATCGTCGATCCGGCCGCATCGGGCGTGACCTTGACCCAACAGATGAGCATCGCCTCGGACGCCCAATACCGCGTCGACCTCGACGCGGTGACGGTCACCGACGCCGATCGGATCGGCCCGGCGGCATCGGGGTGGGAAACATGGGACGCCGTCATGCACGACGCCTGCATCTTGCTGGCCGCCCAAGCCATGGGGGGCGCTCAGTATGCGCTGGACATCACCGTGCAATACGCCAAGGACCGTCACCAGTTCGACAAGCCCCTAGGCGCCTTCCAGGCCATCGCCCATTATCTGGCCGACGCCGTGACCACGGTCGACGGGGGCAGCACCCTCGTCCACGAGGCGGCCTGGGCCAGCGCCACGGAACGCTCGGTGGCGGCCCTCGCACCCATGGCCAAGTTGTTCGCCTGCCAGACCTACCGCAACGTCACGGCCATGGCCCAGCAAGTCTTCGGAGGCATCGGCTTTACCGTCGAGTTCGACATTCAGCTGTACTTCCGTCGCGCCAAGCAACTGCAAGTGACGTGGTGGGACACGCGCTATCTCGAGGAGTTGGTGGCGTCAGCTGTGCTCGACGCCGTGCACTAACGGGGCGACGCCCGTCGCGTACAGCGCGTGCGATTGGCTCGACGCAGCACGGTTACCGCGCAGTAGCGGCGTTTGTTGTCAGCGGGTTGTCCTCATTCGCATCTCGTTCATCCACACGTCACAAGCCCGATACGGCGTATTCATATCGAGCCCATAGCCTTGGTGTTGTCCCCCCACCCCCCCCAGGGAGGTCACATGACCAAGGTCACCTACATCTATCGCCAAGTGCGCGTCGCCCTCGCCATCACGCGCTGGTCCTACGCACGGCCGGCGCCACGGCTCTAATACGGCCGACGACGTTGCCGCCAGACGACGTCAGGTATTCGGCGTGTACTCGAGCCCCAGGGCGTAGCCGGCGAGAAAGGTGTCGGCTTCTTCCATGCGGGGAAAGCGCTCGGCCAAGCGGCGAAATCGAGGTGAGTGGCTCGGTTCGATGAGGTGCGCCAGTTCGTGCACCAGTACGGCGTCGAGCACCCAGCCCGGTACGCCTCGCAGGCGTTCGGAGATGCGGATCTCGCGCGTGCCCGAAGTGCACGATCCCCACCGCTTGTTCTGGTTGGGGACCCACCTGATGGAATGGGGCTGGACGCTATCGAGGTATTGATCGGCCAAGGTGGCGGCCCGCTTGGCCAGGTCGCGATCAGAGGCGGTGACCGAAGGGCGCTGGGCCAGGACGCGTTGCACCAAGCCTTCGACGAGCTCGACCCGGTCGGCGCGAGACAGTCGAGCGGGCAGTACCACCACGACCCGACCGTCCTGCCAAAAGGCGCTGGCCGTCTTGCGCCGGCGCGTGCTGGTACGCACCTCCACCGCCGGACGAGCCACGCGTTTGTCCATCACCCGATAATGGCGCGGCGGTGTGACATTCGATAGAGGCAATCGCCCTTTGTCACACAGCCTTATTGAAAGGCCTTCTGAAAGAGCGCTCGACGTCTTGCTCGATGGGGCGTTCCGCACGGGAGGTGCAGGGGTTGCCGCCCGAGCCGGCGCTGAGTTTGGCGACCCGATCCCCCATACGATCGGCGCATGGCTCTTCCCCAACCGACCGAGACGACCACGTGTCTGGTGACCGGTGCCTCATCCGGTATCGGCACAGAAATTGCCCGTGAGCTGGCCAAACGTGGCCATGGCGTGACACTGGTGGCCCGCCGCCAGGACCGCCTGCAGCAGCTGGCCCAGCAACTCGTGTCCACCTACGGCGTGCGGGCCGAGACCTTGGTCGCCGATGTCAGCGACGCCGCGGCGCGCGCCGCGATGCCGTCGACTCTCGTTGAGCGCGGTCTCGAAGTGGCTGTGCTCGTCAACAACGCCGGGTTCAGCACCACCGGTCCGGTGCACCGCAGCGACCACCAAGCCGAGGTGTCCATGATCCGTACCGACGTCGAGGCGGTCGTCGATTTGTGCAGTCTTTTCGTGCCCGCCATGGTCGAAGGGGGGCGCGGCGGGGTGTTGAACGTGGCGTCGACGGCCGCTTTTCAGCCCCTGCCGGGCCAGGCGGGGTACGGGGCGGCCAAGGCGTTCGTGTTGTCCTACAGCCAGGCATTGCGCGAGGAGTTGAAGGGCACCGGCGTGACTTGCACAGTGCTGTGTCCGGGGCCGGTGAAAACCGAATTCGCCGAAATGGCCGGTTTCACGGTCGAAGAGTCGGAAAACTCCCTGCCGAAGTTCATGTGGGAGTCGGCCGCCGACGTCGCCGCCGTTGGGGTCCAAGGCCTCGAAGAAGGCCGGCCCGTGGCCATACCGGGCAGGGCCAACCGCATCGGCGCCTATCTGGGCTACCTCACACCCCGCGCCGCGCTGTTGCCCATGCTCGCTCGCCAGCACCCCGTGCTCCACCGCTAACGCCGCCCGCAAGCCGAAGCTGCGGTGGTTGGCGGCTCGAGGGTCGTTGACAGCGCCGCCCGGCGACGCCACCATCGGCACTGCGGCCACGCCACCGTTTGGGGATTGAGGGGCGAGACGCTTCAGAGGTGGCCGGCAGTGCGCCGATGCCATTCCTCGGGAGGGCGAGCACATGGTGCGACGGAGCACACCGGCGATCCGGGCTCGCCTGGAAGCCGTCAGCGAGACGCTTCGTGGGCAATGGCGCCCTGTCGTCGTGCCTGGACTGTTCGTCTGGGCCCTGGCCACGGTGGTGACCGCCACGTTGCTGCATCCCGGCGACGTCACCGAGTATTCGACCTATGCGCACGCGGCGTTGACGGCCCCGATGTTTCACCATCTGCCGTCGGAGTACCCGGCCCCCGCACTGGTGATTTTCCTGCTGCCGTTGCTCATTCCTCTGGCCTACCCGTGGGCCTTCGCTGTGCTGGCGGGGATGGCCTTGGTGGCATTGGTCACGAGCTACCAGGGCTCATCCATCGCCGGTTGGGACGTCGCCAGCGCCCGACGCCTGATCGCCTATCTGGCCCTCGGATCGGTCATGGTGGTGGCAGGCCGCTACGACATCTTCGCCACGTTGGCCGCCTTGTGGTCCTTGCGAGCGGCGAAGCAGGGCCGGTGGTCAGCGGCGTGGACGTGGAGCACGGTGGGCTTTGCTTTGAAGTTGTTCCCCGCCATCTTTTGGCCCGCTTTCTTCATCGCCGAATGGCGTCGTGAGCGTCGCCTTCCGCTCCAGCGCCTGGCCTGGGTGGCCGGTGGAGTGGTGGTCGTGGCCGTCGTGCCGGCGCTGTTCGACCCCGGCGCCGTGCTCAACGTGGCGCACTTCTATGTGCACCGCCCCACCGAGATCGGCAGTCTGGCCGCCGGTTTGTCGCTATTGCTCGACTGGCGCAGCACCCGGTGGATCAACACGTTTCACAGCCTCAACGTCTTCAATGCGATGGCGGCACCGGTGTCGATGGTGATCCTCATCGCCGCGGTGATCGGGTGCATTGCACTGTGGAGAGTCCAGATCCGAGGCCGGTTGCCAATGGAGGCGGTGTGCCTGGTCACGCTGACCTTGGCCGTGGTGGGCGGCAAGGTGCTGTCGGTGCAGTACCTCATCTGGCTCATGCCCTTGTGGGCGCTGTACCGAGTGCGGGCCTCGTGGGTGGGGGCTTGCGTGATCAATCTGGCCATCTTCCCGTATGCGGCCGCGGCCGAACGGGTCGGACATCCCAATCACGCGCTGGCGGTCACCATCACGCTGGCGTTTTTGACCCGCGACGTGCTGGTGGCGGTCGGCACCGCCACCTGGCTGTGGTCGTTGCGGGGCCATGGCGCCGAGGCTGATTCGGGCTCAATTGGTCCCGTTGCGGCGGGCCTGCCCGACGAAAGGGCCGTTCTCCAAATTCGTAGGTAGGTCCTGGGACTCATTTGGCTCTGTAGGCATTGTCAAGTGGCTCTTCGACCCGCACTATGGCGATGGATTCCTGTCTCAGCGAGACGCCTCCGGCGTTTCACATGCGTTTCAGGGGCCTGTCGGTACGAGGGAGGACGGGATGACACCCAAACGGACCATCGTGGTCGCGGTCGCGGTTGCTGTCGGCGTATTGGCTGCCGTGTTGAGTTATGTGTTCCTCAACAACGCGCAGAAGCAGGCGTACCACGGAGCCAAGCTCGTCCCGGCCTACGTGGTGAGCAAGGCGGTGCCTCGCTCGTTGACCGGCGCCCAGGCCATCAGTGGTGGCTATCTCCAGCAGGAGAGCCTGCCCCGCAAGTTCCGGCCCCCGTCAGCGGTGACCAACCTGAACTCGCTCAACGGCAAGGAGGCCATCTCCAGCTACGCCGTGGGCCAGGTACTGGTGTCATCGATGTTCGTGAACCCCCTCGCTGCGGTCAACAGCTTCTCCCAGCTCATTCCGGCTGGCGACGTGGCTGTCACCATCTCTGAAGACCCTGTGCACGGCGTGGCTGACCTCGAGGTCCCCGGCGACAAGGTGGACCTGCTCGTGACCGTCAACAACCAGGAGAGCACGCTGCTGCAGAACGTGCCCATCTTGGCCATCGGCGAGAGCACGTCCACCACCAGCACCAACGTGCAGACCGACGCCTCGACGCCTACGACGCAAGCCAACACCAGCGGGCTGTTCACCGTGGCCGTCAACCCGGCCGAGGCCACTCGGATCGCGTTGGCGCAGCAGGAGAGCCTCGGGCTGTACATGCTCCTCGTGCCGCCGGGTAACCCGGTAGTGACGGTGCCGTCGGCCACCACGGGGAACTTCCTTTCAGGTCCCCAGGCTGCGAGTTAAGCCATGGCGCAAGCACTTGCGCGGCCGATCCCCGAAGAGGACCACATCGTTGTCAGCGTTGTGGACTCCAACGAGACCGTCCGGACGATCCTTACCGAGCACATACGGAAGCTCGACTTCGACGCCGTAGCGTGCGAGGACCTCCAGGGCCTCATGAAGGTGGCCGATTCGACGACGCCCATCGTCGTCATCTTCGGACCCACCGAGCCCCCCGAGGAAGTCATCGAGAAACTCAACGGTCTGCTGGCCTTTCGCACCGGCGTGGGCGCCATCATGATCGTCCACGAGTTGAACGCGGATGTCCTCAAGCAGGCCCTGCGGGCTGGGCTTGACGATGTCGTGCCGGCGTCGGCCGACGACGGCGAGCTGCGCGAAGCCGTGTCTCGGACCATTGACCGGTTGGTGCGCCAACCCGACCAGCAGCCCGAGGCGCCCGCCGCCAAGAGCGTGTCCACGTCGACCCAAGGACGGGTCATCACGGTGTGCGGCACCAAAGGCGGCACCGGCAAATCGGTCGTGGCCATCAACGTGGCCGTGTCGCTGGCCAAGCGGACCATTCAGCCTGTCGTGCTCGTCGATGCCGACCTGCAGTTCGGCGACGTGGCCTTGATGCTGCAGTTGCAGCCCGTGCACACCATCGCTGAGGCGGTGGCGGCCGGCGATCGCCTCGACGGGACCTTGCTCGAGCGGCTGTTGCTCCGGCATTCCCCCAGTGGTCTGTTCGTGCTGGCGGCCCCGACAGAGCCCGGTTCGGCCGATCTGGTGGGCAGCGAAGAGCTGACCCGCATCGTCAGCGTCTTGCGCGAGCACTGCGCCTATGTGGTCATCGATACTCCGGCCAACTTCTCCAACGCCACGTTGGGCGCCATCAATGTGGCCGACGACGTCTTGGTGCTGGCTGGGTTGGACGTCATGAGCCTCAAGAGCGCTCGCGTCGGGCTCGAGACCCTGCGGGTCATGGGAGTTCCGCTGTCCAAGGTCAAGTTCGTGCTCAACCGGGCCAACACCAAAGTCGGCCTCACCGAGCGCGACGCCCAGCGGGCCGTGCAGCTTGAGATCGATGCGGCGTTGCCCAGCGACATCGTGGTGGCCGAGTCGGTCAACCGCGGCGTCCCCGTAGTCATGAGCACACCGCGCTCACGTTTTGCCCGGGTCATCGACGACCTCGCCAAGAGGTTGATGGTTCCCGAAGCCAGTTCTGAACCGCCGGCGGAGACTTCCTAGGGGGACGTGCGATGTCACTTTCTGATCAGTTGCGCGGCATGACTTCACCTGCGAGCACCGACGACCGCAGCACGGTGCTCGAAGAGGTCCACCTGCGCGTCCACCAGCGGTTGATCGACGAGCTCGGGCCCGCCCTGTCTGAAGGCCGGGTGGCACCGAATGACCTTCGTCGCCGGGTGAACGCGCAGCTGCAAGCGGCGCTGGCCGACGAGGCCACGCCGTTGTCGCTGGCCGACAAGGCCCGCCTCGGTGAGGAGATCGCCGACGACATCCTGGGCTATGGGCCCATCACGCCTTATCTCGACGACCCGGCCGTGTCCGAGGTCATGGTCAACGGCCCCGATCGCGTCTACATCGAGAGCAAGGGCAAGATCATCCGCACTAACACCCGGTTCCTCAACGAGAACCACCTGCGCCGGGTCATCGACAAGATCGTGGGCGAGGTCAGCCGGCGTGTGGACGAGTCCTCGCCCATGGTTGACGCCCGCCTCCCTGACGGATCTCGTATCAATGCCGTGGTGCACCCCCTGGCCGTCGGTGGCCCCTTCCTCACCATCAGGAAGTTCTCCGCCGAAGGACTCGGCGTCAACGACTTGATCGCCAACAAGACCTTCACCGGTCCGGCGGCCGCCTTCGTCGAGGCGTGCGTGGTGGGTCGGCTGAATGTGGTGGTGTCGGGTGGTACCGACGCCGGCAAGACGACCCTGTTGAACGTGCTGTCCTCGTTCATCCCCAGTGACGAGCGCATCGTGACCATCGAGGACTCCAAGGAGCTCCAGCTCCGCCAGGACCACGTGGTCTCGCTCGAGGCCCGCCCGCCCAACATCGAGGGTAGGGGAGAGGTCACCATTCGCGATCTCGTGCGTAACTCCTTGCGTATGCGCCCCGACCGCATCGTGGTTGGTGAGTGTCGTGGCGGCGAAGCCCTCGACATGCTCCAGGCCATGAACACCGGGCACGAAGGCTCGCTGACCACCATCCACTCCAACAGCCCTCGAGACACCCTTTCGAGAATCGAGACGATGACGCTGATGGCTGGTTTCGACCTTCCCATCCGTGTCATCCGGGAGCAGATGTCTTCGGCCATCGACCTCGTCGTCCAGCTCACGCGTCTGCGTGACGGCACCCGCCGCGTCACCCAGATCTCCGAGGTGCAGCACATGGAGGGCGACGTCATCATCATGCAGGACTTGTTCACGTTCGACTTTGCGGCCGGCATCGACGACGAGGGCATGTACCGGGGATCGCTCAAGTCGCTCGGAATCCGTCCCCGTTTCACCGACAAGCTCGAGGAGTCCGGCGTGGTGCTCGACGCCGAGCTGTTCGACGCCGAGTCCCTGGTGCAAACGCCGTACTTCGTGCTGCGGGCCAAGTCCCTCAACCAGAACGTGGTGAAGTCACAAGCCAGTGACGCCGCGCTCAATGGCGACAAGGCACCTCACGAGGACAAGCCCCAGAACGGTACGAAGCCTCAGAACGGTGCGAAGCCTAAATGAGCGTTTTCATCCCCATCCTCGTTCTGGCCGCCGCCGGTCTCCTCACCTGGGGAGTCCTGGGGTTGGTCGTGCGCGAGCGCACGGCCCGTCTCGACCAGGCGCTGGCGCCCTACTCGTTGCAACGGTCGTCTCCTTCGGACGCCGCCCTGTCGTCGGGCTCCGGGGACCTGGTGCAGTCGCCGCTCCTGCAGCGGGCCATCGACGCGGTGGCGCTCATCGCCACGCGCCGCGGCCTCATGCCGGTCGTGGAGTCCAAGCTGAACGAAGCCGACGTCCCCATCCGTCCGGCCGAAGCGGTGTTCTTCTGGCTGGTGTCGGTGGTGGTGGCAGCGGTTATTGGTGGATTCGGGTTCGGCCCCATCTGGGGCCTTATCGCCGGCGCCGTGTTCGTGGTCGTCCCCTTCGGCGTCCTCGACACCATGGCCAAGCGCCGCACGCGGGCCTTCGCCGATCAACTCCCCGACATGCTCCAACTGCTCAGCACCACGCTGCGCTCGGGCTTCTCGATCTTGCAGGGCCTTGAAGCCGTATCCCGGCAGATCTCCGACCCCATCGGCAAGGAGATGCGGGGCGTGGTGGCCGAAGCCCGCTTGGGCCGGCCTCTCGTCAGTGCGCTGGTGGAAGTGGCGCATCGGCTCAAGAGCGAGGACTTCGAGTGGGTGGCCACGGCCATCGGCATCCAGCAGGAGGTCGGCGGCAACCTGGCCGAACTGCTCGACATCGTGTCGGAGACCATGAACGCCCGCAGCCGGTTGCGTCGTGAGGCCCACGCGCTGACCGCCGAGGGTCGCATCGGTGCCCTCATCATCTCGATCCTGCCCATCGCCATCGGGCTGTTCGTCTACGTCGTCAATCCGAGCTACCTCACCCCGTTGTTCCACAGCGGCGTCGGCGAGATCCTTTTCTACGGGTCGATCGGCCTGGCCGTCATCGGGATCCTGTGGTTGCGTCGGATCATCGAGATCGAGGTGTGACGTGCTGATCGTGACCGTCATCGGAGTGTTTGTTGCGGTGTCCTTGTTGGCGTGGGCCGTCGCCCTCAAGGCCGACGAGCGCTTGGGCGTGCGCGCCGCGCGCGCCCGCATGGCGGACTACGACGCGCCCATCGACGAGCGAGAAGAAGCACTCAAAGAACCGTTGAGCCGCCGTGTCCTGCAACCCGCCGGCGCCATGGCGGTCACCGGGATCAAGCGGTTCGTGCCGACCGAGCGTCTCGACAAGCTGCGCCACAAGCTGGCGTTGGCCGGGCGCGACAACGTCGAGGCCCTCGACCGCTACTTGGTCATCCGGCTGCTCATGGTCGTCGCCATTCCGGTGCTGTGGTTGACGGTGTGGTACCTCACCAACCTCAAAGGCGTGGACTTTGTGGCCGTGCTGGTGTTCATCGCCGTCGTCGGCATCCTCGGACCAGACGCCTGGCTGACCCGGGAGATCGACGCCCGTCGCCTGGCCATTCGCCACAAGCTTCCTGACATCCTTGACCTGCTCACCGTCAGCGTGGAGGCCGGTCTCGGTTTCGAGCAGGCCCTGGCCCGCACCGTGGTGTTGGTGCCCGGCCCACTGTCCGATGAGTTCGCCCGCATGCTCGGTGAGTTGCGGGCCGGATCGAGCCGGCGTGACGCGCTGGAGGCGTTGGACAGCCGGGTCGAGCTGCCCGAGCTTCGCTCGTTCATCATGGCCTTGTTGCAGGCCGACACCTTCGGTGTGTCGATCGGATCGATCCTTCAGAACCAAGCCGCCGAGATGCGGGTGCGACGCGAGCAGTACGCCCGGGAGATGGCGCAGAAGGCCCCGGTCAAGATGCTCTTTCCGATGGTGCTGTGCATCATGCCGGCGCTCTTCGTCATCGTGGCGGGCCCGGCCTTCATCGCCATCTTCCACATCTTCAAAAACTGATCCGACGCACTGCGGTGCGAATGCCTCGGTTATCGAGCGCGGTAGGTGCGGGTTTTGGCGTGTGGGGACTGGCCGTCGGGCTGATCCGCCTGCACGACAACTCCTTCATGACCCATGTGGCCACCGGGCGCATCATCGTGGCCCACGGTGTCCCGCATGCCGACCCGTATTCCTTTACCGCTCACGGTCACGCCTGGGTGGTCGAGTCGTGGCTGGCGTCGGTGCTCTACGGCGTGGTCGACCAGACCTGGAGCGGTCACGGATTGCAGCTGCTGCACGCCGCCCTAGCCACGGTGCTCGCCCTGATCACGTGGACGTTGACCAAGCCGGCTCGCACCCTCATCGGCCGCATCGCCGTGGCGTGTGCTGTACTCGCCGTCGGCACCGGCTACTGGTCGCCGCGCCCGCTGCTCATTGCCCTCGTGCTGTTTGGGGTAGTGATCCTCATCACCGAGTCGGGCCGGGGGTCGGTATGGGTGCTGGTGCCGGTGATGTGGCTGTGGCTCAACGTCCACGGCAGCTGGCTCTTCGGCCTGGCCTATCTGGTGGCGAGGATCGTGGGCCGGGCCCTGGACCACCGCCCTCTCGAGCGCCTGCCCCGTTTGCTGGGCGCCGCCGTGGTGGGGTGTGTGCTCGGCCTCGCCAATCCCTTCGGGTGGCGCTTGGTGTGGTACCCGACCATCGTCGTCACCCGCCACGCCGCGTTCGCCCATATCGCCGAGTGGCAGTCGCCGAGCTTCAGCAACGCCGTCAACCTGGTCTTTCTGGCTGAAGTACTTCTGGCCGTGGTGTTGTTGGTGGCCCGGCGCGGCACCATCGAAGACGCCCTGGTCGCGGCCCTCTTCGTGGCGGCTGCTCTGTCGGCCTCTCGGAACGTGCCGGTGGCGGCGTTGGTGGTGGCCCCCGTGCTGGCACGCGGTCTGGCTGATCTCGGCACCATCAAGGGAGATCGGGCCGGAGTCCTTCCCGCCGGGGTTCTGGCCGGACTCGTGGTGGTGGGAGCCTTGCTCGTCTCCGGAGCGCTGCGTAATCCCGAGTGGAATCTGGCCGCCTACCCCGTGAGCGAGGTCTCGTGGATGGCCGAGCATCACTTGGTGCCGGCCAAGGTGGCCACCCCTGACTTCGTGGGGAACTACCTCGAGCTCCGTTTCGGGGCCCGGGCCAGCGTCTTTATCGATGACCGGGTCGACATGTACCCCACGCCGGTCGAGAATGCCTATGGCGTCCTGCTCGGTGGGGGCCAGGATTGGCAGGGCGTGCTCGACCACTACGGAGTTCGAACGGTGCTGTGGCCCCGGGGCGAGCCGCTCGCCTCGTTGGTGTCCGAGAGCCCGCGATGGACGGTGGTGAAGCGAGCTCCAGGCTGGATTGTCGCCGTCGAGCGCCCGGATGAGGCCTCCTCGTAAAATTGTTTTCGGTAGGTCGAGAGGCTCATTTGCTACTAAAAGCGGTGGTCACACCGCATAAAGGCGGATTGTTGTCAAAACGTTGACCTCAAATGGTGCGACGGCTGGCTTCATTTCGTGATTAATCCTCCGATAAACCACCATCAGTAGTTTGCTTTTTACTCCACGTGAGCCAAAGGCCGAGCCCCTCTCGGGGACGGCGAGACGGGTGGCCTCGGCGCGAGGTGGTGGGGGTCCTGGACCTGTGCAGCTGACCATCCCCGCATCCGATGGGAACACCCGGCACCGGGCCCGAACCCTGTGGAACCGGGCCGTGAGCACCGCCGATGCGCCCTTGGCACTTCGAAGCTCGCCGTCGCCGGGTCAGGCCGTCTCCCAGCCCGGTGACACGAGGTTGGAGTCGGCTCCCACCGCCATGCGCTGGAGCGCCCTGCTCGTGGCCTTGGTCATCGCCAATGCCCAGCATCTGGGCGGAACCGCCGACGTTGCTTCAGGTGCCGCTCTCACCGTCTATGCGCTGTGGCGAACGTTTCGTCCCTTGCACTTTCCGGGCCGAAGTTGGGAAGCCGCCGCCGCCTTGCTCCTCGAGGTCGCCGTGGCCGTGGCCGTGGTTGAAGCCACGGGGTCGGCGAGTTCTCCTTACTTAGTGTGCTTGGGGGTGGCCACAGCCATCGCCGCCTTCACGGGGGGCTGGCCGGTGGTTCCCGGTCTGGCCGTCATTGGCGCCGCCGCCGTGGTGGTTCCCGATGTGCTCCCTGTTGGTGACGGTGGATCCGGCACCCCGAGTCTCGAGGTGGCCGCCATCCTCGTGCTGGTGGCGGTGGTAGCCGCCGTAGGCCGGCACATGCTCGACGACGCCCGCAAGGTCGAGGTCGGTCTGGTGCGCCGCGTCGAATATCTCTCGGCCGCCAATGACATCCTCCAAGACCGTCGACGGTCCGACGACCGGTTCCCGGCCATGACCATCGACCCCGTGGCCCGCTGGAGCCTCGACCGTCTCGAGCAACTCTTCAGTCCCGATACCGCCGCCGTCATTTTGATCGACCCGTCCACCACGACGTGGCACGTAGTCGCCGGCCGCGGCGTGACCCACTGGGAAGAGCACCACGGCACCGACCTCCCCAACCCGTTGATCGCCGCCATTGGCTCACGCCAGCCCGTGGAGATCGAGAACCTGACCGACGGGCTCGGACTGTGGTCGACGTGGGGTCTGTATTGCCGGCTCGAAGCCCGCGGTGAGGTCGTCGGCGTCATGGCCGTCGAAGCGCGGGCCCGACGCAGCACCACCCCGGCCCAGCTGCGCCACCTGTCCGATCTGGCCCATGCCACCGCCCAGGCCGCCGACAAGGCGCACTGGTTCGGAGAGATCCATGCCCGGGGTGCGGAAGAAGAGCGCGCCCGCCTGGCGCGAGAGCTCCACGATCACGTCGGGCAATCGGTGGCGTATCTCGGTTTCGAGCTCGATCGACTGGTCGAGCAGAACCACGGTCGCGCCGTCCAACGCGACCTGTTGACGTTGCGCGAAGACATGCGCGAGCTCGCCGGTGAGCTTCGCAGTGCCTTGGTGGACCTGCGTTGTGATGTGTCGCGGGCCCAGGGCGTCGAGGAGCTGCTCCCCGTTTTCCTGCAAACGGTGCAGCGGCGCCAGCGGATCACCACCACCTTCGATTCCGATGTCCGCAGTCGCCCGGCCCTGGCCGTCGAGCGCGAGTTCTGGAACGTGGCTCGCGAAGCCGTCACCAACGCGGAGCGCCACGCCGACGCCTCCAACGTGGCCGTGGCGTGGTTCTCCGATTCCCGAGGATCGGTCCTCGAGGTCGTCGATGACGGTGTCGGGGTGGACGGCGTCCTGGAGAAGGACTCGAGCTATGGGGTACTGGGCATGCGAGAACGGGCCCAATCCGTCGGCGCCACCCTCGACATCACGTCGGACCCTGGCAAGGGAACGCTGGTGCGTATGCACAAGGAGATGACATGAATACCCGTGTCCTGATCGTCGACGATCACACCATGGTGCGAGAGGCGCTGCGGTGGGCCTGTGAACACGCTGATCTGGTGGTGGTGGGGGAGGCGGGCAACGGCCAAGAAGCCGTGGACCAAGTGGACGAGCTCCTGCCTGACGTCGTCCTTATGGACCTTTCCCTGCCCGTGCTGTCGGGCGTGGCGGCCACCAAGCGCATCCGCGCTGCGCACCCCGAGACGTCAGTTCTCATCTTGTCGATGCTCTCGGACGAGTCCGCGGTGTCTTCGGCGTTGGCGGCCGGAGCCGGTGGCTTCATGGTCAAAGACCGCACCACCGCCGAGATCGTGGCCGCTGTCCACCGGGTGCAGCGGGGGGAAGTGGTGCTGTCGCCGGGCCTCAGCCTGCCGTCGCTCGAAGGTGCCCAGCCGTCTCGGGTGGGGGCCCTGGCCCCCGAAGGCGCTCGGGCCCTTGTGAGCAAGCGCGAGGAAGAAGTGTTGCGTCTGGTGGCCACCGGCGTCTCCATCCCCCAAGCCGCCAGCCAGCTCTACATAAGCGTCAAGACGGTCAAGAACCACCTGTCGTCGATCTACCAGAAGCTCGACTCACACGACCGCGCCCAGGCTGTGGTGAAGGCCATGCGCATGGGGATTATCCAGCTCGATTAAGCCCCCGGGCCGTGCGCCGAGATTGGGCCTCAGGACCTATAGCGCACGCAGGCACTGTTGACGGATAGTGGACTCTTCGTGTACTAGAAGGAGGACGTTACCGTGAACATCGTTTCTTTGGTGATGCGGATGGTTGACCCGATCCGCCACACATGGAACCGCAGGGATGAGATGGGCGCCGCCCTCGTTGAGTACGCGCTGCTGCTCGCTCTCATCGCCGTGGTCGCCATCGTGGCCCTGCACTTCCTTGGTGGTTCGGTTTCGAACACCCTTAACAACGTGGGTAGCTCGATCAACAACCCGTAACCCTTCTGCCGTGCGTACGGCCTGATGGTCGTACGACGGCGGTAGGACTTTATGGGGGGCCTCCTGCCGGGCACACCTTGGTGCCCGGCAACAAAGGCCGGTTGATGGGGGGTTCGGGATCTATCCCACATGGGAGAAGATCACCGCTGTTTTTGACCGCCACACCTCACGCCACTGCGTGTCGTGGGCCAGGTCGATGGACAGGGGGGAACCGGGTGGCCACAGGACGTAGCGCACCCGGTACTCGTTGAGGATCACGTCGGGCTCGGTGGTTAGGTTGTCGAGCGCGAGATACTGATCGAGTACCGGTGTGTTGGTGTACAGCTCTGTGCGACCGTCGACGAATACCCGTATGCCTCGCCAGTCGAGGTAGTCGTTCCACAGGTACGTCGAGAACACCCGACCATGATGTGCCTCGAGATAGTTGACGGCGCGCACGGGAACACTGGCGGCGGGTTTCCCCGCCGGGTACCACGGGCCGTGCAACAACGCCACGCCGAGGATGGCCAGCAATGGCCACACGATGAGCTGAGGCCGGAGTTGTTCCTTCGCAACCGGCGGGCAGTTAGCGGCGAGCGCGCACCAGGCGATGGCGAAGTAGGGCAGGAAGCGCACCGCCTGCAACGTCATCACCAACAGAAAAGCCACCAGGATCAGCTCGGCGGCCGGCAGCGTTGCTTTGGAGAACGCCAGGTACCCAACCGTAAAGGCGATGGGCAGCACGATCACCGCCAATGTGGAGGGATCGTGGAAGTTCGGCGACTGCCATTCCTCAATGAGCTGCCTGATGGTGGAGTTGAACGTCACGCCCAGGGCGACTTGGTACACGGCCGGCCCGAAGGGGTTGACCAACGTGGCCACCAACGCCCCCACGAACGTCGCCAGCATCGGCTTCTTCGGCAAGGGGTGGGGGACCGACACCCGGCCGAGGTGTACGGGGAAGTAGGCCAGCACCAGTTCCAGTGCCACCACGGCCAGCGCCAGCAGGAAGCTGCCGTGCATGTTCACCCACACAACGAACAGCACCGGCACGCCCCAGAGCCACTTGGCGTTGCGCCGCGCCAAGGTGAACAGCAGCAGGAGCGTGGCCAGCAACAGGTAGCTCACCACTTGCGGGCGGTCGTCCAAGAACAGGGACATGCCCACCCCGGCCTCGAGGCTCAGCAGCCCTGTCCACATCCATCCGGCCCCCACCAGCCGGCTGCGCACGGTGACCGCCACCACGGCCACCGACGCCACGCCGGCCGACAACAACCAGAAGGCGACGGGGCCGAGCACCCGCACCGACTCGGCCAAAAGGACGTCGTATCCCCATTCCGGTGATCGCCACGAATTCCCGAAGACGGTGTACGAGAAGATGTCGTGGGTGATCACCCGGTGATGCTGGAGCATCCACACCCCCGCGGCCCGATGCCAGAAGGTGTCGTCGAACACGCCTGAGTTCAAGGCGTCGCGCCACAGCACCAAGCACCCGACGGCCACGCCCACGATGCCCACGGGGAGGGCGTAGCGCGAGAGCCCTCGGCGGGGCGGAGGCGACGGGGCCACGGTGTCGAGCTGAGCGGCCTGGGTTTGCTCGTCTGACCCCACGTCGTCTTCGGCTCCTCCCACCGTCATCTGCGCCGGTGTGCCTCGTCGTCGGGTGCGGTCACCTCGACGAGCCGGGCCCGGCCCATGATCGCGTACCGCTCTCTCCCCGCCGGGCATACCGGCGACCAGATCGAAACCGCTTCAGTCCGCTACGGGGGGAGAGCGGGCGGATGTGTCGACCTCTCCTGGACCGACGCCGCGGCCCGGAGCGCGACGTGACTCCGTATCGCTCGTGATGTCGCCATTACGTCACTCATTGAGTCCATTGATTCGACACACGCGTAGTTTCATCAATGTCATTAGCTAGCGGTGAGTGTGACCGTGCGCGCGTGGGGTCGTTTCGTCGTGATGACGATGAGGTTTTTGTTGCATCTGAGTCTGGTGTTGCATACGCTCCCCGACGCAACTCTTGGGCGATACGAGGAGACACCGCTGTGCAATCGCTCGTGCCGCTTTCCGGCTACGTGGCTCGGTACAGATCGCGCATCGACGACGCCCGGCCGCGGTGGCGTCAACTTCCGCTCGCCTCCCCTGATGGCGTTACGCATTTGGAGCGGCCGTTACTCTGGTCGCGTTGGGGGGCATTGGCTCTCGGCACCGTCTTGGTTGTCGTCGGTCACGACGGAGCGCGCGCCTATGTCGCCGGTGGTTTTCTTCTCGCCTACACGGTGTGGCGGACGATCGTCCCCATCGATTTCAGCGGGGCCGGAGCGCGGCCGACGGTGGCGCTTCTGTTGGAAGTGGCCGTCAGCGTGGCCGTCGTCGAGGCCACCGGTTTCGGCCGTTCGCCATTTCTGGTCAGCCTCGGTGTAGCCACCGCCGTCGCCGGCTTCGCCGGAGGGCTGCGCGTGGTGCTGTGTTTGGCCGGGCTGGCCGGTCTCGCCGTCGTGGTCCCGAGCGTGGTCCTGACGTCGTATCACGACATTGCGGGCACCGAGCGCGGAGTTCGCCATGGAGCTCGTGCTGGTGGGGGTAGCCGGAGGACTGTGCCGCTATATCGTCGACGACGCCCAAGGCGCCCAGGTCAACTTCGACAACCGCATCACGCACCTCTCCGCCGTCAACGATCTCCTTCTCGACTTGCACTCGGCGACGGTACGCGAGACGACGCCGCTTGATCTCTATGGCGCCGCTCGGTGGGCCTTGCGTCGCTTCGACGAGCTCTTGGCCCCCGACGTGTCTGCCGTGGTTCTCCGAGATCCGGCCACGGGGGATTGGCGCCTCGTCGCCTCCAAAGGGTTGCGCCCGGCCCCCCACGGCAAGCCCTTCGAACTGCCCGGTGCTCTGGCATTGGCCAGCCATGAGTGCGAGCCCGTGGCCCATGACAATCTCGAGCTCGGGCTCAGCTACAAGTCACGCTGGGGTTTGTACTGCCCGCTGCGGGCTCGCGACGAACTCCTGGGGGTGCTGGCTGTCGAGTCGCACACTCGCCGCAGCGCCACCCCCGAAGACCTCCGTCAGGCCGGGGATCTGGCCCAGACGGTGGCGTTGGCGGTGGACAACGCCCGGTGGCTCGATCGCATTCGCACCCTGGGCGTGGAGGAGGAGCGTTCGCGTCTGGCTCGTGAGCTGCACGACCACGTGGGCCAGTCCGTGGTCTACCTCGGCTTCGAGATCGACCGACTCATCCAGCTCAATCACGGGCGAGCCGTGCAGCGCGACCTGCAGGCCGTGCGCTCCGATCTCAGCGAGCTGGTTCAGGAGCTGCGCGATGCACTGGTGGACCTCCGGTCAGACGTCTCTGATGCCATGGGCGTCGACGCCATGCTGGAGTCGTTCGTGGCCCGCGTCAACGCGCGCAGCAACGTCAAGGTCACCCTCGTCACCGACTCCTCGACGCGGCTTCCGCTGTCGGTCGAGCGGGAGTTCTCGCGCGTGGCGCGCGAAGCCGTGACCAACGCCGAACGCCATGCCCGCGCGTCGAAGATCTCGGTGTTGTGGCGGTGCCGGGAAGACGGTGCGTTGCTCGAGGTCTTGGACGATGGCGTGGGCATGACCGGTTCTGTCCCGGCCCGGGTATCTGCCTACGGCCTGTTGGGCATGAAAGAGCGCGCTGATTCGGTGCGGGCCAAGTTGGAGATCACGTCGCGACGCGGTGAAGGAACCCGGGTCCGGATGAGAAAGGCGGTGTCGTGATGGTGCGAATCGTCATAGCCGACGACCACACAATGGTGCGCGAAGCCCTGCGCGAGGCCTTCGACCGGGCCGGGATCGAAGTGGTGGGCGAAGCGGCCGACGGCGAGGAGGCGGTGGAGCAGGTCGAGCTGCACAAGCCCGACGTCGCCCTGGTCGACCTGTCGTTGCCGGTGCTCTCGGGCGTGGCGGCCACCAAGCGGATCTGCAGCGCGGTGCCGAACACCGTGGTGGTGGTGCTGTCCATGCTCTCGGACGAGACGGCGGTGTCCTCGGCGCTCGCCGCCGGGGCCCGCGGCTATCTGGTCAAGGACTGCACGACGGCCGAAATCGTGGAGTCCGTCCTCCGGGTGCTCGCCGGTGAGCGGGTCCTCTCGGCGTCGGCTGCTGTTCCCGCCTCGTGGTCAGGGGGCGACGCCTGGGGCTCCCCACCGGTCACCTATCCCGTGCCTCAACTCGTGAGTCGACGCGAAGAAGAGGTACTTCGCCTGATGGCGACCGGTGTGACCATCAACGAGGCCGCCAGCCGCCTGTACATAAGCGTCAAGACCGTCAAGAACCACCTGTCGTCCATCTACGAGAAACTCGATTCGCACGACCGCGCCCAAGCGGTGCTGAAGGCCGTGCGGATGGGGTTGATCCAACTCCAGTGACCGCGCTCCGATGACCCCGCCCGAGGGCCGGACCCCGCCGCGTCATCTTCGAAAAGATCTCCAACAGTACGGAGGCAACGTGACCGACAACTCCCGACAAATACCTGCATCGCGACCCCGCACGCCGTCCACCATCGGCCGGCGCGTGGTGTGGCCCAAGCGGCGGCGAGGGCGTCACTCGTTACTCGGCCGTACTGCGCTGACCGACCACGGTGCCGCTATCGAGGAACTCCTCGAATGGTACGGAGCGGCGAGTCCCGAACGCCGCTTGGTCGGTTCCGAGGGCGCCGTGACCTCGCGCGACACCACCGGTTTGGAATCCCTGAGCGACTTGCGCAACCGGTTCAAGGTCGATCCTGTCGATTCCCCTCGGCCCTTCGGGGCGTGGCGTACCGACGTTGACCTGCGTCGACGCTGAGCCGTGCGGTGGTGATAGACACCGTTTGGTTTGGAGGCTTGACACGCCGGGTGCGCCGTCGTCGATGATGGCCGTCTCGTAGGAGACTGCCGCCAGGCTGGCTCCTAGGCGCAGGGTTTCGAGGACGGTCGATGCTGGCACGAACGTTTGCATCGCCGAATGACTGTGGTACCAAGAGTTGTGCGTGGTTGAATGCCAGGACCGCCGAAGTGCAGGGGAGGTGAATGTCGTTGAACGAAGAGAGGCGAGGTGACCCCGGCCGACGGATGCTGTGGACCCAGGACTTCAGCGTGGCCCGCGTGGCCGGCTACGCCGAGCCCGATGCGCGGATCTTCGCCACCACCCGAGCGGTGACCTTCTTCGACCCCGCCGACCTGGAACGCCCGCGCTGGCAAGGCACCGAGGTGGCCTCCTTGTCCCCGAGCGGAACATCGGAGTTGGGCAACGACCGGGAGGTAGCTCGCCTCTTGGAGCTCTCGATCGCACAGGTCGATGAGCTCTCTCGCCAGGCTGGCTCCGGGTTCCCGGCTCCCGTACACGCCGAGTCCGCCTCGCACCCCCACGCCAGGAAGTGGAACCTTGCCGAGATGATTCGTTGGGCAACGGCGTCAGGCCGTCTGCCTTGACGTGACTCGGAGGCTGTCTGTCGCGAGCAACGCGAGGACAGTGACCCGGCGCCTTGGCCCCGTCGGGGTGGTGGCGCTCTGCGCCGGTTTGACCTTCGTGGCCCTGTCGATTGCTGGTGCTTCGTCCGCACAGAGCCCGTCGTCGGGATCCGGGCACTATTACTTGGCCCTGGGGGACTCCGTTCCGGTGTGGAATGGACCTAACTCCTACCCCTACCAACTCGGTTCGTATTACGCCAGCGGAACTCCGGGTCTCCAGGTCGTCGACATGGCCTGCTCGAGTGAGACCACGAGCACGATGATTGCCAATTCGCTGTGCGCGCCGGGACCGACGCATTCGCAGCTGGACGAAGCGACGGCCTTTCTGGAAGCTCACCAGGGTTCGGTCGCTCTCATCACCGTCGATATCGGCGGCAACGACGTCGTCAATTGTGCCAACGGCACGGGGATCGACGTGTCGTGCGTATTGGCGGGACTCACCACCCTGCAGACCAACCTGAAGATGATCCTGACCGCCTTGCGTCAGGCGGCGGGACCCAGCGTTCCCATCTACGGCATGAACTACTTCAACCCGTTCCTCGGCGACTGGGTGGCCGGGGCAGCCGGACAAAGCTTCGCGCAATCGTCGGTCTCCGAGCTCAGCGTGTTCAACCAGGTACTCGAACAGGTTTATGCGATGCAGGGTGTTCCCGTGGCCGATGTGGCCACCGCCTTCGACGTCAATGATCTGACTGATCTGGTGTCATCGCAGTGGGGCCAAGTACCGGTGGCCGTGAACAACGCCTGCACCCTGCTCGACATCACGTGTGTGGAGGGCCAGCTGGAGGGGTTCGGCGACGACCCCGTGCTGGCCGGTGCCGACGTCATCGCCAAGACCTTCGAGCAGACCATCGGACCCTCGATCACCCCAGTCTCAACGACGACGACCACGGTCGCGGCCGACTCGACCACCACCACAGTGGGTTCTGGCACAACCACCCCCACGCTTGCCACGACAACTACGGTCGGCCCGGCTACGTTGACGAGTGCCGCCAGCATTACCACGAGTACGACGATTTCGGGCGTCGTCTCGAGTTCTTCGAGTCAATTGGCGTTCACCGGTACCGGCCGGGCTGTGCAGTGGCTACTGCTCCTCGGCCTTGTTCTGATCAGCCTCGGCGTCGCGCTGTTGGTGTTGGTCGCGTTCCCGAAGCGAGCCATTACAACCGTCGTGGGTGGCGCCAGGCGTTAGTGGGCGCCCTGCCGGATGGGGTGGCCACGCTCAACTGGCGGGGATTGGTTCGATCCATTCGTACTCGCAGGCGGCGTTGGCGCACACCAGGTGCCGATGATCGTCGTGGGTCGACCCAGGCGGGCAGTCGTTGTGGGTGTACTCATCGACCTGACGGCTGCCACAGCGTGAGCACGGTTCGTTCTGAGCCATTTTGGAGACCTCCAGCTAACTCACGGTAGCCGTTGCTACGCCAGGGCCGTTCCGACGTCCCCCAAAGCCATCAATCCCGACGTTCATCCAGCGGCGATGTCCGTATGGCTGCTTGCGACAGCCAGCGCGGTTCCGGCCAAAAGGGTCGCGCGAGGGGACTTGGACCTTTTAATTTACCTAATGAGTCCAGGGCCGCGTCCGTGATGCCTTGACCCAGGTGGTTCCTCGGGTACTCAGGCACGGAACAAGCGATTGCCAATTCCTTGAGCGAGACTAAGTCATGACCACTGGGGCCGCTCCACCGGGCTGGTATCCCGACCCTCAGCAATTAGGTCAGCAGCGCTATTTCGATGGTGGGCAATGGACCGAACATCGTGCGCCTCTTCCGATGCCGCCCTATGGCATGGACCCCCGGTGGGTCCAGGCACCTTGGAAAGGAGCGAAGCTCGGGAGGCCGCAATATGGCCCCGGCGCTCTTGCCGACCCCGGCCGCCGCCTGGCGGCGCAGCTTCTCGATGGCCTCGTCTTCATACCGGTGTTCGCTGCGTTCATTGCCATGGCTGTCGTGCTGGTGGCTCCCCATGCGGGTCCGATCTTTCCACGCGTGAATTCGAATCCATACAGCCGGCAGCCCACGCCGGGGATTGTCTGGCTCTATCTCGCCGGCTTCGGAGGCGCCCTCGTCGCCAGCATCGCCTTTGTCGTCTACGAAGCCGTGGCGACGGCCCGTTACGGAAGGACCCTCGGGAAAGCCTGGCTCCATATCCGGCCCCTCCGGAGCGACGGGCACCCACTGAGTTGGGGTCGGGCTTGGGGCCGAGCAGCTGCGTATCGGGGTTTCAGCATCGTGCCGTATCTGGGCATCCTCAATTTTTTGTGGTGTCTTTGGGATGAGAACCGCCAGTGTCTGCACGACAAGGCGGCTGACACCATCGTGGTGCAGGATTCCTCGCCGACAGACCAAGTACCCGTACAACAAACGGGGGTGCCCCCCACCACTTGGTCTGCCCAACAGCCCTACGCGGCTCCCGGCGCTTACTACGGGGCTTCTTATGGCCAGGGGGGGCAAGCTCCCTTCGTCGCCAGAACGAACGGTCTCGCTGTGGCGTCGCTCGTTTGCTCAGCTGTGGGTCTTATCTTCATCGGTGTCCCGAGCGTCGTGGGCATCATTTTCGGTTTTGTTGGACGTTCCCAGGTCCGCCGCTCGGCAGGAGCTCAACGCGGTTCAGGGTTTGCCCTGGCAGGAATCATTGTGGGCTTTGCCTTCGTGATCTTGTGGACTTTGATCTTCACCTTGGCGGTCACAATGGGGAGCAGCAGCAATACGACAAGCCCGTCTGTCCTAGGAGCCACGATCGCGACTGATTACTCGGCGGCTGTCCCGCACGAAGTGCCCGCCTGCCCATCCACGACCGGCGTCACCTGCCTCGATAGGGAAACCCGTGAGATCGCCGAGGGGATCGCACATTTCACCAATGAACTGAGCAACCTCCAGCTGCCCGCGAAAGTCGAGCCCCAACAGGTAGCTCTCGTGAGTTTGGGCAATACTTACTCGCAGCAGCTCCTTAGCCTGGTTTCAGCCACCACTCCTCAGGAATACCAACAGCGCGAAAGCCAAATCTCCCCGGACGGACAAAGCGAAATAGCGGCTGAAGTGCAGTCGCTCGTCACAGATCTGGAGTCGCTACAAGCGCATCCCGCATGACAATCGAAGCCGAGAGCGATTGCGATTTTTTTCAGTCCAGACGCCGATGGCGACGAATGCGTTGGATATCGCGATTCCCACTGCCTTTGACCGAACGCGTGTGATCGAGGCGGCGTGGCCCCCGCATCAGGGCGTGCGAAACTGATGCCGGGGAGGACGCCGTGCGCCGCTTAATGCCTTGGGTAAGTGTCGGGTGCTTGGTTCTTCTGGTGGCGGGCGCCGCCCTCGCGTCGATTGCCACCGCACCCACCATCGTCCCCCATGCATCGTCCGGCCCGACCCAACATTCGACTTCGGAGTCCCGAACGGCAATGCCGTCGACCCCCCGGTCCACGAAAACCACCGCGCTTCTCCCATTCCAAACCGATTCGGCACGCCTGGTCGACCCTTTCGTGGGAACGGCGGCCAGTGCCGGAGCCGCCGTGACCGGCGCCATCGGTACGTTCCCCGGTGCTGCCGTTCCATTCGGGATGGTGCAGTGGAGTCCCGACACGGCCCCCGACCGCGTGCAAGGTGGCGGTTACGACTATGCCGACACCAAGATCTCCGGTTTCAGCCTCACCCACCTGTCGGGCGCGGGGTGCTCGGTGTTCGGTGACATTCCGGTTCTTCCCACCACCGGAGCGGTTCCCCGAAACCCGGAGAACCAGACGGAGTCGTTCTCCCATGCCGGTGAGAATGCCTCGCCGGGGTACTACCAGGTGGGCTTGGGTTCCCCGGCGACATCCGTCCAGCTGTCGGCCACCACGCGCACCGGTATCGGGCAGATCGTGTTTCCCTCGACGTCGTCGGCCAACGTCTTGTTCAAGGTGAGTGACAGCGCCACCGCTGTCCACGCGTCCTCCGTTCAGATTCGCGGCAGCAGCGAAGTGACGGGATCGGTGACAACGGGATATTTCTGTAGTTCGTTCGGCACGTACACCCTGCACTTCGCAGCGATATTCAGCCGGCCCTTCACCCACTTCGGCGTGTGGGAGAACGGTCGACTGCATCCGGGCATGGCGACGTGTGCCGGATCATCTGCCAAAGCCTGTGGTGCGTGGGTGTCCTTTGATGCCGTCAACGACCGCATGGTGACGATGAAGGTGGGCGTGTCCTATGTCAGTGAGGCGAACGCGGCGTCGAACCTCAAGGCCGAGGACCCCGGCTGGAGCTTGGCCGACGTTCAATACAAGGCGACCCAATCCTGGAACGAAATGCTGGATCGCATTACGGTGCAAGGAGGAAGCGTGGGGGAGCAGCAGACCTTCTACACCGCGCTCTACCACTCGTTGCTCGATCCGAGTGCCTTCAGCGACGACAACGGGCAATACGAAGGTTTTGACGGCCGTGTTCACGACGCCCATGACCACGTCCAATACGCCAACTTCTCGGAATGGGATATCTACCGTTCGGAGGTGCCGTTGCTTTCCATGATCGACCCGTCTGAGGCGTCCGACATGGTGCAGTCCCTCGTCAACGACGCTTCCCAAGATGGCTGGCTGCCCACGTGGGCGGTGGCGAACTCGGACTCGGGAGTGATGAACGGCGACTCGGCCGATCCCGTTATTGCTGATGCGTATGCGTTCGGCGCGCGCGGGTTCAACGTGGACGGAGCGCTGAAGGCCATGCTGAAAGGAGCCAACGATGCCGGCACGGGACCGAACTACGTTCAGGAACGTCCGAATCTCGGCCAATTCGAACAGCTCGGCTACGCACCGCAGCTTTCCTACATCGAGGTCTCTCCGGGGATCGCCCTCGGTGCCTCGGAAACACTTGAATACGCGATCGATGATTTCGCGATAGCCCAGATCGCTGAGGGCGTCGGCGACGCGTCTGCGTATCGGACGATGATGGCTGAGTCGCAGAATTGGCAGAAACTCTTCAACCCGGCCACCGACTCGGTTCAGGCGCGCCTTGCAAACGGAAGTTTCCCCACCGGACCTTTGGTCCCAACACCATCGGCGTACTACATCAACGAGAACCAAGGCCAAGCCGGTTTCGAAGAGGGCAACGCAGCCCAGTACACCTGGAGCGTTCCTCAGGACCTTGGCACTCTGTTCGCCCTGATGGGAGGAGACGCCGCCGCTACGTCCAAGCTGAATGGTTACTTCAATCAGCTTACCGACGGACCGTTCCTTCCTTACGATTGGCCCGGAAACGAACCCAGTCTGTGGACCCCGTGGGAGTACGATTTCTCTGGCGCTCCGTGGCGAACCCAAGATGAGGTGCGTCTCATCGCAGGCAGCCTCTATGCACCCACCCCTTCCGGCGAGCCTGGTAATGACGACCTCGGAGCCATCTCCTCGTGGTACGTCTGGGCGGCCTTGGGGCTGTACCCGGTGACACCGGGAACGGCGAACCTCGCCCTGGCCAGCCCCATGTTCTCGAGCAGCACGATCTATCTCGCAAATGGCAAAGTACTCACCATCTCGGCGCAAGGAGTGCCGGGACCGTATGTCGAGTCCGCCGACGTATCGATCGGGTCGAACAAGGCGACACCATGGAACCAACCCTGGTTGCCGGCCAGCATCTTGCGCACGGGTGGGGTCGTCGATTTCACCCTGGGCGCCTCGGCTAATCCGAATTGGGGATCGACCCCCGATTCGGCTCCGCCGTCGTATACAGCGTCAGCCGCTCCGGCGGTCGGCTTCACCATGCCCAGCGGCACCGTGGAGACGCATGTCGGCCAGTCCGACTCAGTCACACTTGGAGTCCAGTCTGATCAACCCGATGCCACGACGATCCTCTGGAAGGCATCAGGGCGCGGCGTCAACATCCTTCCTTCATCGGGTCGGTTTGTGGTGCCGGCCGTGTCGTCGTCGGGCCAATATCCTCGGACGGCCATCAATCTTGAGCTGTCGGCCACCTCTTCAGGCAACCGAACTGTTCAGTTTGAGTTTTCCGTCCTGGGCGCCACCATACGGGTGCCTTCACTGTCACTCCAAGTGAGTGCAGGTGAATAGCTTGTCTCTGCCTGTGAAAGCCTCGAGATCCTCTCAGCTCCGGCGGGAACCACTAACTATTGAGAACCGTCGAACGAAGTATGAGATGTTTGAGGATCGGGATGATGGGTCTGTTGATTTCGGTAGCTACGTGCGGTGCCTGCTCGTCGCCGACACCTTCCGCAACCGTGACCGGCATCGCGGAGCCGTGTGTCGGTGCTCTGCCCGTAGCTCATTCGTATCGGGACATCCCGGTACGAGTCGTTCTTTTCCAGACAACCAGGGAAGTTGCAAACGAGGTTGTGACAGGCTCACACACATTCCGCTTTAGCGTCGCACCAGGGGCGTACGTGGTTACGTCGAACCAAGCGACCGTCCGTGGTCAATCGTTTGCGTTGCGTCCGCGGCAGGTAGGTCACGTTGACCTCCTCACGCTGTGCAAGTAGATATCGGAACATTGGCACTGTTCCTTTCGGGGATCGGGAACCGGACCGTCCTCCTGACATCGATGTCGACCTGACTACGTGTCACTGAGGTGTCACGGGCGGAGACGGGCGTGACGGATCCCGTGGATCGCAGAGCCATGTGGCACGAAGCCAAGGTGCTATGCCAATGCCGAGTCGTCATTCTTGACGATGCGTCAACATGTGGTGCCCCCTAAAGTGGTGGCCACCAAACTTGAGCCGATCAAGCGATACCAGGAGGGATACCTATGCGGTCCTTGCCCCAGGCCGGGCATCGGGTGTCCACTGGAACGAGAAGCCGGCTCCGCGTCGTGCTCTCCGGGGCGCTTGCTTTCGGAGGACTGAGCACCCTTGCGTTCGGCGTCACGACTGCGTTGACTGAGGGCACCGCGTCGGCCAGTCCGGCAGCCCTCTTTTCGTCCACCACTCCTGGGACGTATTCATTGGCCGTTCCGACAGGAGTGTCCAGCATCACCGTTACCGCGGTGGGTGGCACGGGTGGCATGGGAGATGGGAGTAACGGAGGACAAGGTGCGATCGTTACGGCAACGGTCGCGGTGGATCCTGGTGAGCAGCTCGCCGTGTCCGTGGCACGCAACGGTGGAACTGGCAACGGATCGGCCGGTGGCTTTGGAGAGGGATCGGGCGGCTCTGCTGGCCCCGTGGGGTCCTCTGCTGCTGGTAGTGGCGGCGGCGCATCCGCGGTCTACAGCGGATCCTCGCCCCTCGTTGTCGCTGGTGGAGGTGGCGGCGGGGGTGGTGCCGGGGATGATGGAGATGGGGGTGCAGCCGGACAACCTGCGCCGGCGATCGGCGCGACCGAGGAGCTTTGCAGTCTTTATGACGCAGCCGGTGCAGCGACGGAAACAGGCGCAGGCTCGGCGGGTTACTGCGATCTCACTTCTGGCGGCGGGACCGTGCCCGCAAGTAACGGTGGATCGCTTGCTGGCGGCAACGGCGGCGAGGTAGGGGCGAACGGGAGCGCCAATAGTTCCGGTGGCGGAGGCGGTGGCGGGCTACTCGGTGGCGGTGGAGGAGATATCGATGGTGGCGGCGGTGGTTCCAGCTATCCCGAAGCCGATATCTCGGGGTTGGACACCACTGCGACACCGGCAGTGACCATCGCCACCACGGACTTCTACGTCTCAACCACGAGCCTTACGCCGGTGACCCCAGGCAAGGCCTACGCCCCGGTGCCCCTCCAGGCCGCCAACGTCGGAGTCAGCACGAGTCCTTTTACGACCACTTTAAGGTGGAAGAAGGTCAGCCTCCCGCACGGATTAAAGCTTTCTCCTGCCGGGGTGCTGTGGGGGGTTGCCAGCAGAAGGCTTCCTGGCAGTCCGAGCTCGGTCAAGGTTGAGGTGACCGAGACTGTCATCTCGCTCAAGGGCAAAGTGAAGGTCACGACTAAGACGACTGTCCATGCCACCATTCCTCTGTCCACCGTTACGACTGCATACGGGGGCCCGGCAGTCTTTGATGCCATCACATGTCTAAATACAACGGACTGTTTCGTTGTTGGAAGCACCAGCTCATCAACAGGATCGGCAGGTACGACCAATACTGGGTTGGTGGCTGTAAGCGTGGACGGAGGCCAGACTTGGGAGGCGCGTCAGCTCCCCGTTGCAGTTCCGGAACTCAACGCTGTCAGCTGTTTCGGATCCACCTGCCTCGCTGTCGGCGAAACGCAGGCCGTCTATACGGATGACTGGGGAGTGACCTGGTCCGTAGAGTCAGTGGTTCCATCCTTTGTAACTTTGGACGGGGCTTCTTGCTTCAGCGAATCGTCCTGCGTGGTGGTCGGGAGTGTGGCCAATCCCTATGGTGAGGCAGGCGCATACATCGGATTGACGAGCGACGGCGGCGGATCCTGGCAAAACGTCACACCGACAGACCCTCCGCACGGCGCTCTAGGGTCCGTAAGCTGCGTTTCAAGTCTGTGTGAAGCAGTTGGCAGTGGAGCTGTCGGTAGCACCGATGGCGGGACGACGTGGGAGAACCAAACCTTCAACGGTGGACTTTTGGGGGGTGGGCTTCACTCTGTTTCCTGCGGGTCATCCACGACGTGCATAGCGGCTGCTTACAACAACGATCCAAATATGGGAACTGGTGCGACAGTCTTCTCTTTCGACCAAGGCGCGAGCTATTGGAATCCGCAGACTACTCCGGCAAATTCTGCTGGCGCCGAACAGGTTGGCT
Source organism: uncultured Acidimicrobiaceae bacterium (assembly GCA_963714125.1). GTDB lineage: Bacteria > Actinomycetota > Acidimicrobiia > Acidimicrobiales > UBA8190 > CAWCAW01. The sequence continues at coordinate 1,238,940 of OY970234.1, forward strand.
GCGCGACATCATTGTGGTGCGTCGCTGTTGGCCCCCCCGATAGTGCGACGGGACTTGCGTACTTCATGTTGACCACCGACGGGGGAGCTTCGTGGAGCAACGTCGCCGCGCCTACGGGAATGACTTGGCTGACTGACATCTCGTGCCCCATTTCCACCTATTGCGTGACGATCGGCCAGAATGCGGCGGGCGCGGCTGAAGGAATAGGAAGTCCCGGAGCCACGTGGAGCGTTCAGTCCGACGAAACGTCCTAGGTACCCCGGACGAATCAACAAGGGCTAAGCGTCGTCAGGACACCACACACAAAGATGCACTTCGCTTGCCATTCTTACCGGCAGCAGCGTTCAACGTTCAGTTCTTTGCTTCGCTGTGACGATCGAGGAATGCCGTGACCGATTCCGTAAAGGCATCATTCCGATCGCCGGCGACCATGTGCCCTGCCCCAGAAACATCTACGAACTCGACCTCTGGGAACCGTTCGCAAAAGTTGGCGGCTTTCTCAGCACTGACGAGATCACTCACCCGGCCTCGTACAAGCATGACCGGGACGTCGGCCACCATTCGTCCGACCGCGGCATGGAGTCGATCTATGTCGCGGACCTCGTCTGGTCCCAATCCGCCGCCCCGGAACATGAAGCCCGGATCCCAGTGCCAGTAGAACCGCCCATCACGCTCACGTAGGTTCTTCCGAAGGCCCGACGTGTCAGAAGGCATTGGCCGATGGGGGTTGTAGGCCGCAACGGCTTCGGCGGCCTCCTCGATGGATGCGAACCCAACCTCAGCGCGGTCCAACATGAAGGCGCCGATCCGTTGGGCGCCTGCCTCCTCCATATCCGGCACGATGTCTACGAGTACGACGCTTTGCGCAACGCCCGGAGCAAGTTCACCCGTCAAGAGCATCGAAGTTAAGCCACCAAGCGAAGCACCTACCAGGATGGGCTGCTTGTCCAGTTGTTCGATCACGCGTCGGACGTCCTCGGCAAACGTCGCGAGGCGGTAGTCGCCGACGTCGGACCAGGCGGAGTCGCCATGACCTCGAGCATCAAGCGTCAAAGACTGCCAACCATGCTCGGCGATCCGTGCGGCGGCCCCACCCCAGGAATGACGTGTTTGACCGCCTCCGTGAAGGAAGAGGACTGGAACATCCTGAGAGCTCCCTCTGCGGTCGCCGACAAGACGAAGTCCATCTTTGCCCTTGAAGTACACGATTGTTGGATTTGCTCCCACTCGGGAAGGGTAGCGATGTCCTCAAGGCTCGGCCAACCTTGTCGTTCGAAACAGGACAGCGTGGGAATGCCGGGAGGCGCCCCCTCGGACCCTTTTTCACACGACGAGACGATGAGATCACAACCCCCAGGATCGCAGAGGTGTTGCAATCATCCCTGGAAACCACCCCGCCGCGAGGGGGTCAATTTTCGGCCGTCGTTGACTTCGGGGACATCGGGCGCCTGGCTGGCCATGAAAGGATGTACAGGCCATATGTAGGACGAAACCAAAACCGTAGGCCGACCGAGACTGAAGAAGGCCAGCTAGCCCCCGTAGCTCAGAGGATAGAGCGTCGGTTTCCTAATGCTCATAAGTGCGTCCGGTCGAGACGGCAGGAGACGGCAACAGAAGGCCTGACTAGGGATTTCAGTTTATCGTGTCGTCCCGTGCAGTGCCCTGCCGTCGCAAATCGTCGAAAATTCTGGGATGGATTCTGGGATGGATCCGAGCGCGTTGTCTTCGTTTGTCCACTGCCGCACCGCCTTTGGCGGCTTGGCGTCAACGCAATCGTGAGTCGACGCGGATAATCGGTTGACCTGACTCGGACATCCGGTGATGTCACGCTGAAGACGGTATCTCCCCCGAGTTTGATTTGCGGGCTCTGTATGCCGCTTGGCGGCTCGCAGCGTTCCGGTAGATCCGCGGCCGTCCAGCGCCGGCTCTGGCGCCACCCCAGCCAAAATCGGGACCCGTCGGCTCCTCGACGCCCGCATCAGCCCGGACAACGTTCGTGACGAAAACGACATCCGCCTTGGACGCGGATTTCGATCGATCTTCCCGTCGTATCCGTTTGGCCCGACTGGCTCGTCCCATCTTGTGATCGTAGGAAGCGGTTGTTGCAGTGAATCCCGTGTTCCAGCACCCCAGAGACGACGCCCTTCTGCCTACGGCAGCGGGCGTCGTCAGGGGCTGTGCAGGCAAATGGGTAACGGCCGATCCAGTGTTACGGAATCAAGATTCCCAGGGGGCACGTTTTTCCAGGTCAGCGGAGAGTGTCACTGTGTGAGAACTGTCTTTACGAAGATCAAGCTTGATTCGACAGCAAAGCCTCAATGAGATTGAGGTCGATGCGCGTCGCTGCGACCGTCATGGAGACCGAATCTCGTTCACAATCGATGACCGTTGTCCGGGGCCAGCCGAAACGAAGAAACAGGGAATCACCCTTCCTTGGCGATCGAGTTCGCGTTTTCCAAATGCCAGCTTCCCACCTGACTATTTCCCTTGGGAAAAGTGAGACGCTGTGGAAGACGATTTCTTCGCTCGACAACTCCATGATGCCTTGGTGCATGTTCCCTGCGGCTGGCAGGGTAAAAGCTGTCACCAAGAGATGGGCCCCATTGCTGATATCCCGTAGATTCGCATTGAGGCGCGCATCGCGGGGAACGAAGTAGAAACGAACGACGTGATCGACAACTATGCCGATCCACCAGGTCCATTTTGGATGCCATGCGCCGTACGCCACGATGTATCCCAGCCGTGCTTTAAGGTGAATCGACGTTACAACCTGTTGCGGGCGGATGGGTCGCCGGGGAAGACTGCGTCCGCGACAAACGCCCAATCGACCGCTCTGGACCCGGTATTCCGCTGTCCCCACTGCCCAACTGATGGCGCTTTGGGGTGCCCGACACTCATGCAGTAGCGCTCGGTCCGCCCAGGGGCATCCGAGTCTCCCCATAGAGTTATCGACCGTGCGGGAACCCGAATACCCCGGTCAGCCGGTCACAGGTCCGGCTGTCGGGCCGTGGATGCGGCTTCGTCTCCTGCTCTCGCAGGTCGGTGGGTCGCGGCATCGGAAACACGCTTTCGACATGCTCATCTGCGTTGGCGATCTCCCCGGCCCGGGCTGGCAAGAGCTCAATAGGCACAGCCGCCGAGTTGGCGCCGCCGAATCTGGTCCCATTGCTCGCCGAGCCCGAGAGACGGGCGAATTCACTGCACTTCGACGGTTTCGTCATGAAGATCCCCCCGGCGGGATGATGGCGCAGGTCCTTCCCCTGGCGACTAGTTCTGATGCTGAGAAGCAAGTCGTTGCTTTTCCTTCGACTGGAATCCGATGGCAGGGCGTGACGACTGTCGAAGACCATTTCCTCGACGACGTCCAGGTTGAAGGAGTAGACCAACTCATCGCATGGGAGAGCGTCACTGAGCGAGATGACGTCCGTGGGACTTCTCGCAAGATCGCGGGGCGAGTTGGACGAGTCACTTTTTTGGTCACAGCCTCCGCAGCCGGCCCGGGCTGGCCGCTTGTCGATCTTGTTGCAATTGCTTCCTCGCAGGCGACAAGAATTCGCTTGGTGCTAGAAGACCCACCCCAAGGCGGACCGCTGACGTTTGGCGATCGACCGCACGGAACAAGCCGGTCCTGAAGCTCTGTGTACTCAAAAGGGATAGAGCGCACGCTTGTCCTACAACTTGTCCTATGAATCTGGTCAACTCGTGCCGTCTGACACCTTGGCCCGCCAAGTACGCGCCTGCTCAGGGCTTGTGTTGCCTTTTAGGACCGTCGAAACTGCCATGCGTGGGCGCCTTCACACTGCGTGCTTCATTTGCTGATGCGGTACCGCGGCCGGCGCAAACACCGGACAGCTTGAACATCCAATGCTCCTTGAGCTGCATGTCTGGGATTCGATATTTCCCTGTCCGCGGCAGTCACCGAACTGCGAGTATGCGGACGGCGTTCTTGAGCAGAACATCGCTGGACCAGGCGATCGGGCAGATGAGTTCACCGTCAACGCCATGGGCAGTACCTACGTCGTTGGGCATGGGGAGCGGCCCAGAGCGTTGCAGGCTAAGAAGTCCCGGGCAGGGGGTCGTCGGTGTCGACTGCGAATACGAATGCCCAGGACGCGGAAGAATCGTCAGGGCGGTCGTCGGTTGACTCCAGAGAAACCCCAGGCTCGTAATCGTCGATCAAGGTCACTACGTCATCAACGGCGCGCTCCGTGGCTCGACGCCACAAAATCGCTTCGACGCGGGCCGTGATGGGTTGGCCCTGCAAATCATTGCCATAGTCGTGGCGCTGCTCGACTAGCTTTCCGTCGTTGTAGAAGACAGACATCCTGATTTCATCGCCGACGTTCCGTGTGGGCCCGCAGCATTCCTGCTCCCAGTCGATCAGCCACACGTGGGCGGTCGTCACAGCCAAAAACTACCGTGCCGCCCGAGTAAGTCCAAGCTGGTCGAAGGTGCCGATGGCGTCACGTGTATTTGGCGATTGCGCGCGCAACCAGAGACCGTTCAGAGCGCTTTGACAGGTGCTAGGTGCGCTCCCGCGCCGATCCCTGCCTGGCCCATCGGGCCGCTCTCACGGGGCGACAGCGGGACATGGGTGATAGACCACTCGTGTGAAGTGGGGCCTGCTTGCGGCGGCGTTGGTCGTCATTTTGGGATTGGCGTTGACCGCCTGTGTCTCTTCGACCGCAGCGTCGGCGGCTCCCCGACAGGCTTGTTCTCTTCTTACCGCTGTCCAGGCAAGCTCAAGCTTAAATGGCAACATCCAATAACCTCAGCCACTGAAGTTCTATCAAGTGGATTCAGGCGCCGGTCCATCGCAGGCTCCAACGGGTTCGCACCCAGAAGGCCCAGAGCCCTGATCCTCTGTTACGACCCGAAAAGAACCACTACAGGGCAGTATCCGTCAAGCCGCGACGTAATGCCGGACGTCTACGACCACGCCGGCAGCGGCCGCCTCGCGTGCGAGGTCGAGCAGTCTCTGTGTGACCTGTTCGTCAAAGTATGGTTCTCCGCACGTGCTGCAGATTTCTGCGGGAACGTCCTTCACAACGAGGGTCATCCCTTCGTATGACACGGTCTCGTCCGAGGTGCCGGGCCGCAGCTCGCCTTCTCGGCACAAAGGGCACTTCATGTACTTATCCTACGCCGAAACGACGGGTCCCACCGCGTTGGATCAGGCCGATACACCGTGATCACAAAGGTGATCCCATTTGAGTGCCGAACTACGAGGTGGAGCGCTTGAACTTCCGATCGGCCCAGTACTAACTGGGCACCGTCGTCGTATTCCTCAACGATCTCAGAGGATCCCAACGCTGTCCGGACGTCAGAAACATTGAGGTGGAAAGCGAGCATCCGGTCCCGAGCATGGCGGCTAAAGCGGAGGTTGCGTGGCATCAGAAACGCCGACTCAAGCCAACAGCTCGGCTGTCGAACCAGGTGTAGTGGCCGTCGCTCCCGGTGGAGTGAGAGCAAGTCGACCCATCACCGCCGCAGCATCGCGGTCAGCCGCCTCCATAAAGTGGGCGTACGTGCGAAGCGTGATGGCTGGGTGGGCGTGGCCGAGCCTTCCTGCGATCGTGCGTATGTCCACCCCTGAGCTGGCTAGGACGGTGGCGGCGAAGTGGCGGAGGTCATGGAATCGGACGGGTCCGAGACCGAGGCGTTTCGCTGTCCGGCGCCAAGCGCCGGATATCTGATCCGGTCGCATGGGTCGTGAGGCATCGAGTTCGAGAGACCACACGTAACCGCCGGCGGGGATCGGCACACTCGTCCGGTCCGATCGATGATCGAGCCGGCTCCGATGAGTTTCGAGAGCAGCGACGGTCGAATGGTCCAACGCGATGCGCCGGGACCGGTGTGACTTCGGATCCTTTTCGACGAGACCCTCAGAACGGGTTTCGGTAATTGCCCTCGTCACGGTCAAGGTGCCGCCGGTGAGATCCACATCCGTCCATCGGAGTCCGCAGAGCTCTCCCCGTCGGCAGCCGGTCGTTGCCGCCACGAATATCAGACAGGCGAGTTCTGGATTGCGCTTCTCGAGGTCCATCAGGACCCGCCGCACGTCGTCAACACTCGGAGGCTGAACGTCACGGGGCCGCAGTGACGGGGCCGTGGCTCGGACTGTGGGGGAGTGGTCGATCCATCCCCAGCGGACGGCTTGGTGAAGAGCCGAGGAAAGGCAGGCGTGATAATGGTGGATCGTGTTGTTGGCCAGCCCCTTCTTCTGGAGGAGACCGTAGAACTGGTCGATATCAGAGGCGGAAAGCTTGGCGAGCTCGATATTGCCGAGGGCGGGATCAATGCCGTTTTTGATCAGACTCCGGTAGCCCTCGATCGTTTTGGGTGATCGGCCCAGGCGCTCGAGGTGCGTGAGCCATTGCTCGGTCAATTGGCGAACATTCGCCTTTGTGCCCTGAAACTTGCCGTTGGCTGCCTGGTTGACGATCCGGGCGATCTCCTCCCGTGCCTTACGCTTGCCGCCGTGGACGGTCCGGCTCACAGTGCGATAACTACCCGTGAGGGGGTCACGGCCGAGGGCTACCCGAATCTCCCATACGCCCGGGGATTTCTCACGAAGCGAGCCGCTCATCGGGCGGAATGTACCCGCCAGTTGTGCCATTCTGGGATTTTTCTGGGATACGAGCCGGTAAGCGGCCAGATACCTTGCTGAAATAGCCTTCTACCAGCCAAAGCCCCCGTAGCTCAGAGGATAGAGCGTCGGTTTCCTAAACCGTGCGTCGCAGGTTCGAGTCCTGCCGGGGGCGCCAAACAAGACGGCTTCGTCACCCGCAATTTCGCTCCGGGCAAATCACTCATGGGTTCGCGGCCCACGACCAAGGCGCACTACGCCCGTTGTCCCTCGACTCGCCGCCGGGCCATGAGCAAGGCGATGTATTCGAGCACTGTGTCGAGCGCGCTTTCGAGTGGGCCGGTATCCCGATGGACCTGAGAAAGGATGAGGCCGCCCTGGAGTGCGGCCAAGAGTGCGGTGGCGAGCCGGTTGGGATCGGCGCTGCGTCGTAGGTCGCCGCGTCGGTGCATCGCGCTCGAGTCCGTCGCGAATTAAGGCTTCCCACTGGTCGAACCCATCCATTAGATCGTCACGGCACTCTGGATGAGCCTCGAACAGTTCCCCGGCGAGGCTGCCAAGCGGACAACCGCCTTTGCACCGAGCTTGACGCTGGCTTTCCACCACGAGATCTCGCCAAGCCCTGAGGGCGTCCATGGTGTCCAAGCTGCCGAGAAAAGGTTGCTGGTTGGCCAGGACCTCCTGGGTCTGGTGCGCAATCACGGCCCGGACGAGCCGCTGCTTGTCGCCGAAGTAGTGATACAGCTGCGAGGCGCTTACGCCGGCCGCCTTCTGCACGTCCTCCCAACTCGTACCCGCAACGCCGCCCTCGTACATCAGCGACGCCGCCGCTACCACGATGCGCTCGCGCGTGGCCTGCCCCTTGGGCGTGAACGGCCGCTCCTTGTCGCCGCCTTCTCTGCTGCTCCCCGCCATGCATGACATTCTACTGCTGCGTCCTCGATTTTTGAAGTTGACACTCCACAATTATGTGACATAGTGAAGTGGACACTTCAAAAATGAGGAGATCACCCCATGAGTACTACCGACCTCAACGGAACCGTCGCCTTGGTCACTGGAGCCACCAGCGGCATCGGCAAGGCCACCGCCGTCTCGCTCGCCGGGCGCGGTAGCCACGTACTGGTTGCAGGCCGCGATGTACCCCGGGGCGAGGCCATCGTGAGCGCCATCCGGGCGGCTGGAGGGAAGGCCGACTTCGTGGCCGGAGACCTGCGGAGCGCGGAATCGGCCCGCCAACTTGCCCGCCACGCCGTCGAGGCCGGGGGAGGCCACGTGGACATCTTGGTCAACAACGCCGGGATCTTCCCTGTCGGGCCCACCGCGGACATCAGCGAGGAGGACATCGACGCCGTTCTTGCCGTCAACGTCAAAGTCCCCTTCGTCCTCGTGGGCGAGCTTGCCCCTGCCATGGCGGCAAGGGGGAAAGGCGCCATCGTGAACGTTGGCACTATGGCCGCCGAGTTCGGCATTCCGGGCATGTCGATCTACGGGGCCAGCAAGGCTGCGCTCGTGCTGCTGACAAAGGCGTGGGCCGCCGAGTTCGGCCCCAGTGGCGTTCGGGTCAATGCCGTCAACCCTGGCCCGACCCGAACCGAAGGCACCGCGCCACTCGGTGAAGCCATCGACCAGTTCGCCGCACTCGCCCCCGCCGGACGGGCCGCATCGCCCGAGGAGATCGCGGCAGCAATCACCTACCTGGTTTCCGACGATGCCAGCTTCGTTCAGGGAGCCATCGTCGCCGTCGACGGCGGGCGGACCGCGGCCTGAACCGATCGTGGGTGCAAGACGTTCGGCCTCTGGTCCGCCGTCCTGGGGGTCGAACGGTGTGTCATTGGCGCGGTGTTCGCCTTGGTGGATCTAAAGGTGGGGCCTCTCGGTGCTTGCTGGGCTCCCAAGCTCAGAACCCTGGCTTCGATGTCATTGGCCCACGCGGGTGACGTTGGAGCGATCAAATATCCGCAGACAGCCGGCTCTTGCTCTGGAGATGGGATAAGTGAACGCCCGTGTCTCGGCTCAGTCCCGAATAAGCGTGAGGGCCAGGCTCGGTACGAAAAAAGATGCGAGGAAGACTGGCAAGATACTCTTCCCGGTGCATCGGTAGGCGACGGTCTCGCCGTCGGCGGCGTCGAATGTCTTGGTTCGGCTTGAGTTTCGGCCGCTGCGAACTTGCAAAGTATGACGTCCAGCATCGATAGGCGTTTCGAACGTGTCGTTCATTTCGACCGAACCGACGCGCTGCCCGTTGAGCACGACGTCGTATGCGTCGCGGCGAACCTCAACCCCGATTGCTTTGTGCGACAGTTTCAGCGTTGCACTCATGTCCGTTCCCCTCGAAGGTGACCCCCCGAGGTTTACATCTGAACGTCGTCTCCTGCCGCAATTGGGCTCAGTGACGGTCGGATCGGGCCTGCCGCCGATCCCAGGGTTGTGGGGTAACCCACCGAAAGTGACCCTGACCTGGGATAATCACCGAGGCGAGACGATAATCCACTCGCCATGAGGGATGATGGGGAGATGACAGGGGTCACGGCGCCGCCCGAGCACGGCGAGGGCCGACCGACGCGAAGTGCCAGTCCGCGACTTCGGTCAGTCTTCGGCTGGGTCATCACCATCATGGTGGCGGTTGTCATCGCCACGGGAACCCGTGCCTACGCGCTACAGACGTTCTTCGTGCCGACCCCGTCGATGACCCCCACCCTCATGCCCGGAGATCGCATCCTGGTGGACAAGCTGGCCGGCACCATTCATCGCGGCGACATCATCGTGTTCAAGAATGTGCCCGAGGACGTCAACGGGCCGCCCGTGCTCGTCAAACGAGTGATCGGGCTGCCGGGAGAAGTCATCTCCTCGATCGGCAACACGGTGCTCATCGACGGCAAACCGCTGCCCGAGCCATGGCTTCCGAAATTGGTGGGACAGTGCACCGAAGCATCGGAGCACATCGCCCCGACGGTGATCGCTCCTAATCACTACTTCATGATGGGCGATTGCCGAGGGGACTCTGATGATTCGCGCTACTGGGGAACCGTGCCTATTGGCAACGTCATCGGAAAGGTTGACGGGGTTGTCTGGCGCCACGACCACCCATGGATGCACTGGTTCTAAATAGCTCCGAGGATCCGCACCATTCTGCGCTCGTGTTCAGGTCCGGGCGGACAGTCCTCCCACGGGCCGTCGTCCATGAAGCCATGTCGCGCATAAAGGGCGACAGCATGGCGGTTCGCTTCTCGCACGGCGAGGGCCACTCGTAGGGCGCCGCCGCCCCTGGCTTGGTTGATGACAGCGGTGATCAAGGCATCGCTCACGCCATGGCCCCGCACCGACGGAGCCACCCACATCGACATCAGGTACACCTCGCCATCCTGTGGTGCTGTGCAGCTCACCATGCCGAGCGAACCACCTTCGCACTCGGCGATGACATTGAAAGGGACGCTTCTGAGACGCTTCCGCCAGCGCGTTTCGGTGTCACCGGGGCCGCTCCACTCTTGGATCGTCGAGCTAAAGGCATACGGGGCATCCGCCAGTGCCGCTCGTCGCACCGTCCGCCACTGGGCCCAGTCGTCGGCGCCGAGCGTGCGTAATGCGATCGTCTTTCGACCAGTGGACCTTGGTTGTGGGGGCGGTTCACTCTCCATGGTCCCCGGCACAGTGCCACACGCGACCTCGCCACGCTCGGCATGCCGGAGAGGAGCCGAGTAGCGTCACCGCCGATGTCGCCCCCAGCGCCGGAGATTCAGGTTCGAAAGGCGAGCCATAGCGACGTGGATGCCATCTCCGCCATGCTGGCCCGGGCCTTCGAAGACGACCCCCTCATGACGTGGATGTTCCCAAAGGCGACCGGTCGTCACCGCCGGCTTCCGCTCCTGTTCCGCACCCTGCTTCGCACCACACTGCCCCTGGGCGAGGTCTATACGACTGAGGACCGCCAGGGAGCGGCGTTTTGGAATCCGCCCGGGACGTTCCCACTGGGCTGGCGAACGAATGCCCGCGTGGGCCTCACCATGGCCCGGTTGCAACGCCTTCGTATCTTGCGCTGCACGCCCGGGCTCCTCTACTTCGACAGCCATCACCCCAAAGAACGTCACTGGTATCTCCAGATGCTTGGGACCGATCCGTCATGGCAGGGGAAAGGGGTGGGCTCAGCGTTGCTCGCCCCCGTGTTGCAGCGCTGTGATCAAGAGGGGGAGCGGGTGTACCTCGAAGCGTCCAAAGAGGAGAACCTCGCCTTCTACGCTCGTCACGGTTTTACCGAGACCGAAGAAATGCACGTTCCCTACGGCCCCAAGATGTGGGTCATGTGGCGTGACCCGCGCTAACTGCGCGCGCCTGCCGCCATATTGGGTAACCGATCATCACCACTGGGGGTATCTGAATGAAACTGTGGGACGACGAGATGGAATCGGCTCGTGAAACCATCCGCGCCGAAGCCAAGGAATTCGTGGGCCGATGGCCACGGGTGGTAGACGAGCCCGGCGAGACACTTTCCGAGCAGATGGAGCGTCGACGCGCCGCCGAGTCGAAGCTCGTGCTGCGATCCGATAAGGCCGTCGATCGCACCATCGACGGACCCGCCGGTCCACTGCGGCTTCGCGAGTTCCGCCCCGAGCAAATCGATGGAGCCATGCTCCACATCCACGGCGGCGCGTGGATGCTCGGTGAGCCCGAGCTCACCGACTTACTCAATGAAGCGCTCAGCCAGAGCCTCAACCTGGCCATCGTCAGCGTCGAGTACCGGCTGGCGCCCGAGCATCCGTACCCGGCCGGCCCCGACGACTGCGAAACGGCCGCGTTGTGGTTGATCGAGCACGCCGCTGAGGAATACGGCACCGATCGTCTCCTGATCGGTGGCGAGTCGGCCGGCGCGCACCTCAGCGCCGTGACGCTCCTTCGGCTGCGGGACCGTCACCAGCTCGCTCGTCGCTTCTGCGGAGCCAACCTCGTCTTCGGACCTTTCGACCTCGGCCATCTCCCCAGTGCGCGGGGGATCGGCACGGGGCCGGACCTCGACGTGCTCGACGCCGACGACATGCGCTTCATGACCGATCAGTTCGTCCCCAACCTGACCCCCGACCAACGGCGTGCTCCGGATCTCTCTCCTCTGTATGCCGATCTGCAGGGCATGGTGCCGGCGATTTTTACGGTTGGAACCGCAGATCACTTGCTGGACGACACGTTGCTGTTCGCCGACCGGTGGTTCCTGGCCGGCAACACGGCGGAACTACTTGTCTATCCCGACGCTCCCCACGGCTGCATCGCGTTGCCGACGGTCATAAACCACTGGTGGCCTCGGCTCGAGGATTTTCTGGGCCAGTGCGTGGCGGACAAAATCTGGTAGTGCGACTCGGAAACCTGACCACATGATGGGAGTGCCAACGTGTTGATCATTGCGGGGTCTTTGAGCTTTTCGGCCGCTGATCGCGAGGATGTTCTGGCCAGCCTGGCCGAGGTCACGACGGCGAGTCGTCGCGACCAAGGGTGTATCGAGTACTGGTGGGCCGAGGACGTCGATGAACGCGACACGTTTCGCTTCTTCGAGTGTTGGGAGTCACAGGAATCCTTCGACGCTCATGTCGCCGCTCCCCATGAGATTGCCTTCGGCAAGCGCAACCTTTCGAGGATCACTGGAGCCACTGCTCAGATCTATTCGGCCACGCACCAGGAGGCCTGAGCCCAGCCCTATGCCATAAGCCGTCGGTAGAGCTAGAAGCGGGTAAAGCGCCACAGGGTCGAAGGCCCGGCGAGTTGGCGCGACGCTTGCATCTCGACCTCGGTGGCATTTCCGCCCGAATACACAGTGAGCGCGCCAACGCGCTCACCGGCGGAGATCGGTGGCGACAAGGGCCACAGGCGCGTGTGGATTTTCACCACGAGCCCCGGCCATCCCAAGACACGCCCAGCGGATGTCGTTGTTACGGGAACCGATGCTCCCCAGGGGGCCACGATTCGCCCGATGAGATGTCCGGGGGCGACGAGGGGGACGAGAGCGATCGCACTGAAGGCGGTGTCAGAGAGCAGGTCGGCGTCCGTCAGGGCACCTTCGATCGAGCTGGTGCCACCCTGGCCGAGGACGGCCCCGACGACGCTCACGTTCTTGCCGAGCACGTTCTTCTGCGCCTCGAAGAGGAAGCAGCCGCCGGCGGCGGAATCCGACCCCGTTTTGATTCCCACGAACCCGTCGTGGCCGAGGAGATAGTCGAAGTTGTAAACCACCCCTCCGAGGGGGAGCGTGAGCTGGGCCATGTCCACGATTTGGGCAAAGGCGGGGATAGCCATGGCGGCTTGGCCGAGGAGGACGAGGTCGGCTGGATTGCTCACCGTGGCCGGGTCGAGCCCACTGGGATCAGTGATGTGGGTGGCGATAAGGCCAAGATCGTGGGCGGCGGTACTCATCTTGGTGATGAAGGCGACCGTGGTGCCGGCGTCCCAGTCGGCCAGCAAGGTGGCCATGTCGTTGCCGGACGCCACCAGGAGCCCTTGCAGTGCCTGAAGCTCAGTGACGCTCTCGCCACTGGCCACGGGAACTTCGGATTGTTGGCTGGCCTCGCCCTGCTGATAGTCGGCCACGATGGCCGCACTGACAGCGATGGTGGGTCCATTGGCGTCGTTCGGAAGCGGATGGTCCTTGAGAATCACGTACGCAGTGAGGACCTTGGCGATGCTGGCGATGGGGACGGGTTGGGTGCTTCCGGCCTGACCCAGAGTTCCAATCTCGTCCACCGATAGGGCGGCGGAACCCGTCGTGGGCCACGGCAGCGATGGCGGCGTGCCGGGCAGGCGAATCGAGCCCGACAAGGCCGAGTGGAACCTCACGGCGGGGAGGGGCCGCAACCACTGCACCGCCAATGCGGCCACTACGACCACGACCACGGCGATGATCAGGGAGCGACGAAGGTGGTGGCGCCTTTGCGCAGGTGGGGCGATGGCGTCGACACCGGCCCCAGGGATGTGGTCGCCCAAGGTGCGCAGTCGCTGCTCGCTCGACTTCGACAGGCCACCGCGGACCTTGGTGACGCGGCTGACACGACCCGAAGCGCGATCGGCCATCCTTCTCCTCGTCGACCGTACTGCCCGGCTCGGTCAGTCCGAGCACGCCCAGCCTATGGCGCTCCGCTGATAATCAGCCGTCAATGCCGCCCGCTCGGGCGGACGGGCCTAGAGCGAAAAGGGCAGCGACACCACGTCCGACGCCGGCGGCGCCGTGATGGTGACGGGGGCACCCCAGCTGCTCAGCGACAACGAGACGTCGAGCGAAGTGATGGGAGACCCTGCCGGGGGAGTGACGTTGATCGAGAGTTGCACGACAGGTCCGCTTGGTTCGGCCCACACCTGGACCGGCAGAGCCGAGCCCAGCGTGCTCGTCGTCGTTCTGCCCAGCGACCGGGCGATGTGACCACCGCGTCCAACGTGGATTACGTGGAGCAGCGAACCCAGCGCCAGCTGCGTGGAGTAGCCGTTGGCCTGGATGCCGTTGATCGACTTGGTGCCGAGCTTGGTGACCGACCCACCGGAGTGCTTGGCCAACCGGCCGAGCACCTTTACGTTCTCGAGGCCCTTGGCCACCTCTCGAAACGCTGAGGACGCTGCCGGAGTGTGACCGAATGGGATGCCGATCCACTTGGAGCCGAAGAGCCCGGCCACGTTTAGGTACAGCGTTCCCCCCGAGAAGATGACCTGCGCTTGCGTGTCCGCGTCAACGGCGGCCGGTACCAGCGAAGCGAACTTGGGGGCGATGGCCGAGATGATGGTGCCGAATCCTTCGGGCACGTTGATGGTGGCGGCCAGCTGAGCGGTGGCGAAGTCGATTTGCCCGACCACCGAACCGGAGTAGTTGGTGCTGGGGGTGTCCACAGCCACGCTCAGGTTGAACGCGGCGGTGGTGGGTGCCGCCGTCGTGGTCCGAGGCGCCGTACGGGCTCCGGCCACTCCACTCACAGCGACCAGCGATCCGATCGTGACGGCTGTCACTACGACCACCAGACTGCCGATGGTGAGGATGCGTCGACGTACGTTCATGTTGTCCCCCTTGCGGCCACCGCTTACCAGGCGGCGCCAATCCCCAAGGCGCGGTGACGGGTCACCACGCGTGCCCGAAAACTAGCGCATGAGGCCTTCCGGCGCCCCCTTCATTGAAAAGCTCACAGGGCATTCCCAGGGCGCCTTCCTTCGTGGACCATGGGCGGCCACCGGGCCGGTGTCCGCAGGGGCGCAGGCGGCCTATCACCCCGCAAAACACCCTCGGTTCACCTCGTCGAGGGCTCCCATGGCCGACTCGGGGCACCGATACGAGATACGTACCGTCCGAGCTCGAGGTGCCATCCACCATTTCGGGCCTTAGAGCACTCAGAATAACCCCAGGTTTCGGAGCCGACCCTCCGGCTCTGCCAACAACACATTGAGCTACGTCATACCGATAACGGTTCACGACGGGCCGGCCTAGACCTCGCCGCTGCCAACGGACATGCACACGCGAGGTAGGCCATGACCGAATCATCGGTTAGAGACCATAAAACCAATAGGTGTTATGCGTCGCAACTAATCAATCTCGTCTTCGATAAGGGTCACGTCGACGTGAGTGCATCGGTCCACGAACAATGACCCTGGACGATCGCGAAGGGTGGATTGCTCGAACGATTGTCGAGCTGACCGACACGCTCGTCGCCGACTTCGACGTCGTCGAGCTGGCCTCGGTCTTAGTTGAACGCTGCGTCGAGCTTCTCGACGTCAACGAAGCCGCCGTGGTGTTGTTGCAAGGCGAAATATTGCGAAAAGTTGCTTCATCATCGGCGCGCAGCGGCGCTCTTGAGATGATTGAAACCCAGTATGACGAAGGCCCCTGTCACGACTGTGTGGTCAGTGGTGAGCCGGTTCTTCGCCAACAGCTGGAGGACTGCGAGCAACGCTGGCCGCACTTCGCCCCCAAAGCTCGGCAGGCGGGCTTTCAGATCGTGTACGCCGTCCCGCTTCGGCGCCGCCAGGAAGTGGTGGGAGCGTTAACCATCTTTTGCGACGGGTCTCGCGAATTGTCGGCCCGGGAGGTGGCCATCACCCAGGCCCTGGCCGAGGCCGCCACCGTGGGGATCCTTCAAGAACGAGCGGTCGCCCACGGAACGACCGTAGCCGGCCAACTCCAGCATGCGCTCGACTCACGCATCGTCATCGAGCAGGCCAAAGGCATCGTCACCGAAGCTCGTCACGTCGGCATGGACCAAGCCTTTGCCATGCTCGTTTCCTATGCCCGAAGTAGCCGCATTCGCCTCAGCACCGTGGCCAGCGCTGTCATCAATCGGACCTTGCCGGCGTCAGGATTGCCCTTGGTGCCGCCCCCGGGTCGCTAGTAGCGACGCTCGGTGAGGCGGCGCGCCGGAGCGCCGGCACTACGGTTCCCGGCGTGTTCGCCGTCACCCGAGAGCGGTTCGAAGAGCTGGTAGCCGAAGCGCTCGATTCGTTGCCACCCGATCTCGGTGGTTCCATGGAGAACGTCGCTGTCATGGTCGAGGACCACGCCCTGGGAAGGAACCTCTATGGCCTGTACCAGGGGATCCCGCTGACACGCCGGGGGCCCAGCAGCTATTCCGGTGCCATGCCAGATCGCATCACCTTGTACCAGGACACCATCTGCAACTCGTGCGCCAACGAGTCAGAGGTGGTGGCGCTGGTGCGCAAGACCGTTATCCACGAAGTGGCCCACCATTTCGGCATCAGCGATCCTCGTCTCGACGAACTGGGCTGGTCCTGACCCGTCTCGAGCTCCGCGCCTAGGTGGACCAGCGCACCGGAGGCCCGTGGTCGCCGGAGCGGGCCACCAGGATTTCGTCACCACCGGGCCAGCACGTGATTCTGACGCCAAAGCCGTCCGTGACCTCTTTGTCGGGCTCCATGCGCGCCCATACCAACGGCGCCGACGTCGTGGCTTCTGTACCCCACATTCGAATTTGCTCGATCAAGTGGGAACGCTCGAACTCGGATAGGTACTGGGCGAAAACGGAGTGCCAGATCACGTCGACGCTTCCTGACTGGCGGGGATGCAACCCGAACGCGAGCCACGGTGTCGCGTTGACCTTGTCGACGAGCGGTCGGTGCCGTTCGGCCAGGGCCAGCGCGCCGCGCGAGCGAGCGATGCGATCGGGCTCGTCAGGCCAGATGAACGACAGCAACGTCAGCTGCCCCTCGGCGCTGGTGGCATCGATGGGAGCGATGTCACAACCACGTGCGCCGGCAATGGCCAAACGCTTCGCCTTGGCGGCGGGGTCGGGGGCAGGAGCACCGACCCACGGCTCGTCGAAGAAAACAGGGGAGCCGGCCGTGCCGAGGATTTCGCCCCCGACTCGATAGGCGAAGTGGGGAGCCATCAGGTTCAATCCGGCACTGGCGCCGATCTCGAAGAGGCGGATGGGGAGGTCGTAGTGGTCGGCTACCCACAACAGCACGCCATAGAGGACTGTCGAGCGCCCGGGTTCGTTGGTCTGGACCCCTCGCCGTAAGGCGATACGCATGTGATCGGCATGAGTGCGCAGCGTCGCTTCGGCCACGGGCCACGCATCAGCGGGAGGGGCTGTGCCCCCGACGGAGGGGTAGTAGCGACCGAGATCCGGGGCTAGTCCTTCGAGGACGACCCGGTGCAGGGCGCCGAGGACTCGAAGGGCGGGCGCTTGGCCGGCGGGAAGGGGGACGTCGTCCAAAAGCTCCGCCAGGATGCCGCGGCTGTCGAGGTCGTCGGCGGCCCCGCGTATCAAGGCAACAGACAGCGGCGAACGGCCGGCGCCCTCGATGGCATCGGCGTGACGTCGAAACCGAGTGGCGAGATTGCGTTCTCCGCCGGCTTGGTCGGCCGTCTCGGTCTTGTCCAACACGGTTCTCACTGTGTCACGACGCCGCAGGCCCCCGTCCCACGGGCGGGCACCCTCCGTGGCCGGCCCGGCGCTGACTGGGCACCGGCCACGGATGGTCGTATCGTCTGGGGGCGATGTCCATGCCCGCTGCGTCACCGGAGACGTCCTTCGCCCGACCAACAGGGCCTGACGCGGCGGTGCGTCGTCTCCTTGGTGTTCCCGACGGCCCGCCGGCCATGCGCGAAGAAGCCGTTCACCGGATGTTCAACACCTCCATGGCGCTTTCGGGTCTGCGGTGCGTACTGAGCTACCTCGTCTTTCCATTTCTTCTCCCCGCGCTCGGATTCGCCACCGGAGTCGGAGCCATCATCGGCATTCCCATCGCCGTGGTGGCCCTCGTTTTCGACGTCATCGGCATGCGCCGTTTCTGGTTGGCCAACCACCCGTGGCGCTGGGCCATGACCGGGATCTACGCCGCGGTCATGGTCATGGTGTTCTCGTTGCTGGTCGCCGACATCGTCCACCTAGCGCGCTGATCAGCGACAACCAAACCGGAGAGAAGAGGGTGTCCGAGCGACACCGACCCCGGGAAGGGGAGCCTCCGGGGCCGGTGTCACACGGTAAGCCGGGCCGACGTGGCGGACTCCGCCCGGACGCCATCAAGTATGAGGGCGCCGGCTGAGTACCGGCTGGGAAGATCCTGAGATCTTTACGTCAATCTGAGGAGGTCTCGAACCGTCCCCAGTACGTCCCTTCGAGCATCTGCTCCAAAGAGGCACGGTGCATGATCATGTCGTCGGGGTCGGCGGGTTCGGCGATCTCGCCGAAGAGAACCTGGCGCCGCGCCACCCGGCTCATCACGATGGCATGACGCAGTGCCGCGTACATGGTGAAGAAGTCGAGATCTCGGGGCTTGTGTCCCGAGGCTTCCTCGTAGGTGGCAGCCACATCGGCCATGCGCATGAAATGGGGCATGCCCGGTAGTCCGGCATCGACGGCGATGTCATCCAAAAAGCGGTGCAGATACACCATCCAGGCGATGTCGATCTCGCAGGGTCCGACGCCCACCATCTCCCAGTCCAAAACGGCGACGGGCTCAAAGTCGCGGAACATCATGTTGCCGATGCGCGAGTCGCCCCAGCTGATCACCGCCGGTCCCTCGTGCTGCGGCCAGTGCGCGTCGAGCCACGCAAAGGTGCGCTCGATCAGCGGCGAGCGCGCCCCATCCGATACGACCCACTCGTAGTAAGCGGCTTGTTCGGCGATATGCCGACGCAAGGCGGTGTCACCGGCGTGGTCGAACTCGAGAAAGGCGATGTCAGGCGGGCTGACGGCCGCGCTGTGCAAGTGGGCGAGCACGCGCACCGACGAGTCCTGCAACCGTCGCTGGTCGGCGAGCGGCGCGTCAGACAGCCAGGAGCCGAAGGGGTACGGCATGATGTCGGGAGGGACAAGGCCGTCCACTTTCTCCATGACGAAGAAGGGCGTTCCGAGCGCAGCGCTGTCGGGTTCGTACCACAGCGTTTTCGGCACCGGCACTTGGCTATGGGCCGCCACCAACCGCATCACGTCGAACTGGCGTTGCAGGTCGTAGACGGGGAAGACCGGCACGTTGCTCGGGTCCGGGCTGAGGCGGGCGGCGCAAGGATGGACACGTCGCGCGCCGTCAGCGTCGACCCACGAGGCGTCGAAGAGCAGCGTCTCACTCGACATGCCGTTGGACTCGGGCACTTGCAGCTCGGGCACGTCGGGGTCGACCACCTTGTCGCCCAACCACGTCAGCAGCCGGCGACGGACGTCGTCGCGATCGCGTGTCGAGGTCTGGGGCCGAGGAGGCGCCGCCTCAGGCAAAACCGAGGCGCCGTCGTCGGCGCTCACGGGGCCACCGATCCCCAGTCGCTGAAGCCGGACGGGCTGTGACGTCCGAAGCTGCCGTGCTCGAACATCCCAAATCCCTCGGCCCCCTGGCAACGGGCGCGTGCCACGTGGTCGACGACACCGAAGCCCATGCGTCCGGCGATGGCGGGGTCCTCGAGGTCGATGGTGACGCGCTCTACGTGGCCGCGACCCTTCCACTGGCCATGGGACCAGTCGGGGTCCCCGCCATAGCCGGGACCGCAGTTGAGGGCTACAAACCCGAGAATGTCGATCTCGACATCGAGCGGCTTGCCCCGCTGGGCCAGGTGCATCACGGCGCTTTGGGGATGGCGCGTGCCGGGCCGGTAGATGACCTCGATCTCGGGCCAGCCCAGTTGCTCGGGGGGTCGGCCCGTGGCCTTGGGGAAGACGCGCACCGCTTCGTTCAGCGTGCGGATGCCGTCCCCGTCTTCTTGCACGATGACGATGAGGCCGTATTCCTCGAAGCGGATGGGGGCGTAGGTCCACCAGAAGCCAAAGGCGTCGTCGGGCTCGGCGGCCCCGCGCCCGGGGGGTTCGGGCTCGCCGACAGGGCGGATTCCCCACGACCGGTCACGGGTTCCCACCCAGGTGTCGTCGCTCACCTGCATCTCGCGGCCGTCCACGCGCAACACGCCGTGCCACGTCCCCACCTGGGCGAAGCGTTGGGCGTCGAGGATGACCTTGCCGCCTTGGCGCATCACATGCGAGGGCTCCTCCATCACCGGGAACGATCCCGTCCACGTCAGGTCAAAGGCCATGCCCCATTCATCACCGTCGCAGACGAGGCGTAGCGACTGCAGCGGCTCGATGACCTCGATGCGATAGGGCCCGACCGACTGCTGCATGCGATCGTCGCCCAGCGCATCGGACATGCGCAGGGTGTGCTGAGTGGTGCCGAGCGTCACCGTGGCGTAGGCGTCGATGACGCCCAGATTGGGGTAGACGCCGAGCCCACTGACGAAGAACACCTCACCGGTGCGGTCATGGGCGTTCCAGTACGAGCGGTCATAGGCGTTGCGATCGCTCGTGGCCACGTGCCGCATGGACAGCGGGACCTGGTGGACGGGATATTCGTCTAGCGGTACGGGCATGGCCGACAAGGTAGGCGGACATCGTGGTCTCGTGCCGGACAGAAGGCCGGAAAGCACGCTGGCAGCGTGGCCGGCGGCGAAGCCAGTGGCCTCAGCTCACGAGCCCCCGGCCGGTGATGAGAGGCAGGTCGAGGGCGGTGAGCAGACCCGCCGGCGCCTTCACGATGGCAGGCACGGCGTTGACCAGGCGCATGGCCGTCGCCTTGAGGCCGGCCGTGTTGTGGTCGCCATCGGTGCCCAGCAGTTGCAGGTCGAGGGTGTAGTTGGGTTCGCCGTGCACCTCGACCCGGTAGCTGCCATGTCCGGCCGGCTGGGGCCAGTGCGGGGCCAGGTCGTCGCGCAGCCGGGTCACGTGTTCGAGGACGACCACGGCTCGCCCGCCGCGCATGCCCCGTACCTCGAAGCGAAGGGCGCCGGCGGTCCCTACCGCGATTTCGCCCGCCGACACGCGGAACGTCTCGGGAGCGGGCACGCGCTCGTAGAACTCCTCGACGCCGTCGAGCTCCACACCCAGACCGGCGGCCAGCTGGCGCACCACGCTTCCCCACGCCATGGTCAGCACGCCGGGTTGCAACAGCATGGGAATGTCATCGAGCGCCCGACCGAATCCCATGATGTCGAAGAGGACCATGCCTTGGTCATACGTGGCGTAGTTGAGGATCTCGAGGCAGCGGACCTCGTCGATGCGCTCACACACGCTGGTGAGCACCAACGGGAGCCAGTCGTTGGCGAACCCAGGATCGATTCCGTTGACCCACAACGATGCGCCGCCGCGGGCGGCCGCGTCGCGCAACGGCTCGATCATGGAATCGGATACGACGCCGTAGGGGTATTGGAGGAACACCGGGCCGCTCGAGACCACGTTGATCCCAGCCCGAAGCATGCGTTCGAGATCGGCGATGGCCTCCATGAGGCGGTGATCGGCCATGGCCGTGTGCACGATGCAATCCGGGGCCAGGGCAAAGATGGCCTCGGCGTCGTCGGTGGCGCGCACCCCCAGGTCCCGGCCCAAACGAGCCAGTTCACCGGCGTCACGTCCCGCCTTGTCCGGGTTCGACACCCATACGCCGACGAGCTCGAGGTCAGGCCGGGCGTCGATGCCGGCGATGGCGTGGCGCCCCACGTTGCCCGTTCCCCACAGCACTACTCGGTGAGTCATGTCGACAACCTCACAGGTCGGGGATGCCCATGTCGAGGTTGGAGCCTTCAATGCCGCCGTCGACCTCGAGCACCTTGCCGGTGATGTAGCTGCCCGCCGGCGAGCACAGGTAGACCACCGCGGCAGCAATGTCCTCGGGTTCCCCGAGACGGTGCAGCGGTGTCGCATCCTCCATGGTCCGGCGCAAGTTGTCGTCTGTGAGCACGACCTCCAGGGCCGAGGTGGCCACCGAGCCCACGGCGATGGCATTGACGCGGATCCGAGGGGCCAGATCGGCGGCGGACAGCCGAGTGAGATGCGACAGGGCCGCCTTGGCGGTGCCGTAGGCGGCCAGTCCACGGCCCGAGGTGCGACCCGCCGCCGAACTGATGTTCACGATCGAGCCCCCGCCGTGCTCGAGCATCAAAGGGACGGCGGCCCGGGTGAGGACATGGGCGGTGGTGACGTTGAAATGGAAGGCCCGCTCCAAGAATCCCGGTGAGGTGTCGAGCAGGGCGCGGGGCATGGCGCCGCCCACGTTGTTCACCACGATGTCGAGGTGACCAAAGGCCTCGACGGCCACCTCGGCTAAAGCGGCGAGGGCGTCGAGGTCGTTGAGGTCGGCGGGGACCACCACCGCCTTGCGCCCCACCGCCTCGATCCGAGCCGCGACTTCCTTGAGCTGCTCCTCCGATCGGGCCGAGATCACCACGTCGGCGCCGGCCTCGGCCAGCCCCAGCGCAGTGCCGGCCCCGATGCCACGTCCGGCGCCGGTGACAACGGCCACGGCATCGGTCAGCCGAAATCGATCCAGGATCATCGTGCGCGCCCCCGTTAAGCCCGCCACTGGGCAACTGCGCCCAGGGCGGGCCAGACGATACTCCGAGTGCGGCCTAGCTCTGCTCGCCCTCCTTGGGCTCGAACTCCAGAGATAGCGAGTTCACGCAGTAGCGCTGCCCGGTGGGGCCGGGGCCGTCGGGAAAGACGTGGCCGAGATGGCCGCCACAGCGGGCACAGGTGATCTCCGTGCGCCGCATCCCGAATTTGCGGTCCTCGTGCTCGTCGATCACGTGGTCGGCCACGGCCTTGGTGAAGCTCGGCCACCCCGACCCCGAGTCGAACTTGTCGTCGCTACGAAACAGCTCGGCCCCGCATGCCGCACAGCGGAACAGACCCGGGTCGTGCATATCCAGCAGCGTCCCCGTCCAGGCCGGCTCGGTGCCTTTCTCCCGCAACACGTGGAAGCGCTCGGGATCCAGCTCCGCCTTCCACTGATCTTCTGACTTGACTACTTCAGGACTCATCGTGCCTCCAACTCGAAACTCCAATGCTTTCTTGCAGTGAGTAAAACACCATGCCCATCCGGGGTGTTCCCGCCCCCAAGGACGCCAGGGGGGCTTTGCTAACGTCGCGTCAGATAACGCTCCTGCCAGGGAGCTTGAGACCGCCGAGACCCATGGACCTCCACGACAGCCCCGACGACGCCGCTTTCCGGGCCGAGGCGCGCTCGTGGTTGGAAAGCCAACTGGTGGGTGCCTTCGCCGACGCCCGAGGGCTCGGGCGCGTCGGCCATGAACACCTCGGGCGCGATGTGCGGGTGGCCTGGGAGCGAACCTTGGGCGAGGCGGGCTGGACGTGCGTGGGCTGGCCGCAGCAGTGGGGCGGCCGGGGAGCCTCCATGTCCCAACAGGTGATCTGGAACGAGGAGTACGCCCGCGCCGATGCCCCGGCCCGGGTCGGCGTCTTTGGCGAGGGCCTGTTGGGGCCAACGCTCATCGCCTACGGCACCGAGGAGCAGAAGCGGCGTTTCCTGGCCCCCATCCGGCTGGGGACGGAGCTGTGGTGCCAGGGCTATTCGGAGCCCAACGCCGGATCGGACCTGGCCGCGGTGCAGACGAAGGCCGTACGCGACGGCGACGAGTGGGTCATCACCGGGCAGAAGGTGTGGACGTCGTTCGCCCAGTGGTCCGACTGGTGCTTCGTCGTGGCTCGCACCGACTTCGACAAACCCAAGCACAAGGGCCTGTCCTACTTGCTGGTCCCCATGGACCAGCCCGGGGTGGAGGTGCGCCCCATCAGCCAGATGACGGGCACATCGGAGTTCAACGAGGTGTTCTTCGACGAAGCCCGGACCGCCGCTGATCTGGTGGTGGGGGACGTCAACGACGGCTGGAGGGTGGCCCTCGCCACTCTCGCCTTCGAACGCGGCGTGGGACTCCTCGGCACCATCTTGGGGTTCCGTCGAGAGCTCGACGACCTCCTGGAGACGGCGCGTAAACGGGGCCGCAGCGCCGATCCCGTGCTCCGCCAACGCTTGACCAGGTCGTGGGAGCAACTCGCCATCTTGCGGCTCAACGCCTTGCGTTCGCTCACCGGGGTGGACGGCCCCGTGGCCCCGCCCGAAGCGTCGATCGCCAAGCTCTACTGGTCGAGCTGGCATCGCGATTTTGGTGAGCTGGCCATGGATGTGCTCGGTGCCGACGCCATGGTTCTCGACGGACCCGGCTACGAGCTCAACGAGTTGCAGCGCGCTTTTCTGTTCTCGCGGGCCGACACCATCTACGGCGGGTCGAATGAGATCCAGCGCAACATCATCGGGGAGCGCGTGCTCGGGCTTCCCCCCGAACCCAAGGTGCCGGCATGACCGCTCCACCAACTCCACCGACGCCACCAACCCCGCCGCCCGCCCCGACGGGACACGACTTGCTGGCGGGCAAGGTCGTGGTCATCACGGCGGCGGCGGGTACCGGCATCGGGTTCTCGGCCGCCCAACGCTGCGCGGAGGAGGGCGCCACCATCGTCATCTCCGACACCCATGCCCGACGCCTCGACGAAGCCGCTGACGCGCTCACGGCGGTAGCGGGGAGCAAGCCTCTGGCCGTGCCGTGCGATGTCACCGTGGAGGACGACGTGCAGCGCCTCTACAACGCGGCCATCGCCGAGCACGGGCGCATCGACGTGGCCATCAACAACGCCGGCCTCGGGGGCAACGCCCCCATCGTGGAGATGACCGACGAGCAGTGGCTGAAGGTGCTCGACGTCACCTTGACGGGGACCTTCCGCTGTACCCGGGCCGTATTGCGCCACTTCTACGAGCGGCGCGCCGGCGTGATCGTGAACAACGCATCGGTGCTGGCGTGGCGGGCCCAAGCCAACCAAGCGCACTACGCGGCGGCCAAGGCCGGGGTCATGGCCCTGACCCGCAGCGCGGCGGCGGAGGCGGCCGAGTACGGGGTGCGCGTCAACGCCGTGTCGCCCAGCTTGGCCCTGCATCCCTTTTTGAACAAGGTTCTCCCCGACGACGAACTGGAAGTGCTGCGCTCGCGCGAGCTCTTCGGGCGCGGCGCGGAAGTATGGGAGGTGGCCAACGTGATGGTGTTTCTGGCCAGTGACTACTCCTCGTACATGAGCGGCGAGATCGTGTCCGTCTCGAGCCAGCACCCATGAGCCCGTTGCCGGTCGTCCCCGGCGCCATTGACGAGGACCCCCGCGGCGACATCGTGTGGGGATCGATCCCCAAGCTGGCCGCCGATGCCGCCAACCGCTTCGGCGACGGCGAAGCACTCGTCGACGGGGCCACGCGCCTCTCGTTTCGGGATCTGGTGGCCGACTCCCTGGAGGTGACCCGCGCCGCGGTGGCGACGGGGATCCATCCCGGCGATCGCGTGGCCTTGTGGGCGCCCAACATGGCGTCGTGGGTCGTCTCCGCCCTGGGATTGCTCGGGGCGGGGGCGGTGCTCGTCCCTCTCAACACGCGTTTTAAGGGGCCGGAAGGCGCCTACGTGTTGCGGGCCTCGCGGGCGCGCGCGCTGTTCACGGCGCAGGGGTTCTTGGGCATCGACTACCCGGGCATGCTCGCCGGCGAGGACGTGCCCGACCTCGAGCGCATCGTGCTCATCAACAGTGCCGGCTCCGAGGACGATGTAGGCACTTCGAGCGAGCTGACCACAACCGACGAGGTCCCCATCTTCGGGTGGCGCGAATTCCTCAACGGTGCCGACGGCGTGGTGGAAGGCGACGCTGGGGTGGTGGGCCTGGCTGTCTCTGAGCATGACGCCCGCAACCGGTGGCAGCAGGTGAGCCCCAAGGATCTCTCCGATGTCATCTTCACGTCGGGGACCACGGGTCGTCCCAAAGGGGTGATGACCACGCACGCCCAAACGCTGCGCACCTTCGCCACCTGGACCACGGTGGTGGGGCTCACCGAAGGCGACCGCTACCTGATCGTGAACCCGTTCTTCCATACCTTCGGGTACAAGGCCGGCATCATCGCCTGCCTCATGGCGGGGGCCACCATCGTGCCGGAACCGGTGTTCGACGTTGACGCGGTGCTGGCGCGCATCGAGGCAGAACGAATCACGGTCCTTCCCGGTCCGCCGACGCTGTACCAGTCCATTTTGGATCACCCCCGCCGCGACGAGTACGACCTGTCGAGTTTGCGTTTGGCCGTCACCGGTGCGGCGGTGGTGCCCGTGGAACTCGTGCGGCGCATGCGCAACGAGTTGACCTTCGACACCGTCCTCACCGCCTACGGGCTGACCGAGTCGACGGGAACGGTCACCATGTGCCGACGCCACGACGACGCCGAGATCATCGCCGGCACATCGGGGCGGGCCATACCGGGGCTCGAGGTCCGCGTCGTCGACGACAAGGGGATCGAGCTCGATCGAGGGGAACCCGGGGAGATCGTGGTGCGCGGCTACACGGTCACATCGGGCTACTTCGAGGACCCCGATGCCACCGCGGCGGCCATCGACGCCGACGGCTGGTTGCACACGGGGGACATCGGGATCATGGACGACGCCGGCAATGTCCGCATCACCGATCGCATGAAGGACATGTTCATCGTGGGCGGCTTCAACGCCTACCCGGCCGAGATCGAAAACGCTTTCCTGGCCCACGACCGCGTGTCCCAGGTGGCGGTGGTGGGAGTTCCCGACACGCGCATGGGCGAGGTGGGGTGCGCCTACGTGGTGCTGCGCCCCGGAGCCAGCGCCGACGCCACTGCGGACGCCACTACGGCGGAGCTCCTGGCCTGGGCCCGAGATCAAATGGCCAATTACAAAGTTCCCCGCTATCTCGAGATCATCGACGCCCTGCCGCTCAATGCCAGCGGCAAGGTGCTCAAGACCGAACTGCGGGCTCGCTTCGCGCAACAACAGCAGCCAGTGGGCGGGCCGGACGCCGGTAACGTCACCGAGGACCAACGGAAGGAATCGTGATGCGAGGCATCGTCTACACCGGCGGGGACGCCGAGGTCACCGACAAGCTCGAAGTGGCCGAGCCCGGTCCCGGAGAAGTCAAGGTCAAGATCGTCGCTGCGGGCGTCTGCCACTCGGACTTGTCGGTGCTCGACGGCACCATCCCCTGGAAGGCGCCGTCCGTCCTCGGCCACGAGGGGGCCGGAATCGTGGAATCGGTGGGACCAGCGGTGCGCTCGGTCAAGCCCGGTGACCATGTCGTCATCGCCACCTTGGCCAGCTGCGGGACATGCCGGGCCTGCAACACGGGGCACCCCACCCTGTGCGTGCACACGTTGGGCAACGTCTCCACGCCGTTCACCTACAACGGCGAGCCGGCGTCGAACTTCGCGGCCGCCTCGGTCTTCGCCGAGTACACCATCGTCAAAGAGGTGCAGGCGGTGCGCATCTCCAAGGACGTGCCTTTCACCTCTGCGTGTCTCATCGGCTGCGGCGTGCTCACCGGCGTGGGCTCGGTGCTCAACCGGGCCAAGGTGGCTCCCGGCGACAGCGCCGCCGTCTTCGGCGTGGGCGGGGTAGGGCTGAACGTCATCCAGGCCTTGCGCCTCAGTGCGGCCAGCCGCATCGTGGCCGTCGACACGTTGGCCTCGAAGGAGGACCTGGCCCGAAAGTTCGGGGCCACCCACTTCGTCGACGCCTCGGCCACAGACGCGGTGGAGGAGATCAAGCGCATCGTCCCTCACGGGCCGCGCCAGGTGCCCGGGGCATTCGGGCCCGGCGGGGTGACGTGGGCCTTCGACTGCGTAGGCCATCCCGCTGTGTTGCGGAGCGCGCTCGACGCGCTGGACTGGGGCGGCACGGCCGTGGCCATTGGGGTTCCGCCGCGTGGATCGGAAGTATCGGTCGACATCAACGCGCTGGCGTACGTCGACCGCGGGCTGATCGGTTGCCGATACGGGTCGTCCCGTCCGCATCAGGACATCCCGTTGATGGTGGAGCTCTACCTCGAGGGTCGTCTCATGCTCGACGAACTCGTGACCGAGACGCGCCCCCTCGAAGGGTTCCGCGAGATTGTCGAGGACATGCACGCCGGCAAGTTGGCCCGGGGCGTGCTCACGCTTTAACTACCCCGGGGGCAGTGTCACTGCCTCCCTTTAGGTTCCCGGCGTGACCAACATGTTCACCCTCGTTTCGAGCGCGGGCGTGACCTTCATAGTGGTCACCATCTACGTCCGCAGGACGGTCATCGCGACGTGGGCACAGGATATTTACTCCTGGCTGCGTGGCAATCGGACGGTCCTGTTTGTCCTGGGAGTCGCTTTAGTGGGGGTGCCGACGTTTGCGGCCCTCTTCCCTGGTCTGATTGATCGGACTCAGCGGGTTTGGCGCATCCTCGCCATATCAGACCCGAGAGAGGGCCGTTCATTCGATGGCCCGAGCCAGCCAACGGATCGTGCTGAGGCATTTTCTTGCCCTGTTGTTCGGATCACTCTCCGGGGTCCCGAGCCACTACCGGTTTTGCATCTATCTGTTGGACGACGGCAGTGGATTGCTCGTCCCCTGGTACCCGGACCAGTCATCTGACCCCGACGATCCGACTGTGTTCAAGGTGGGCCAGGGGGTCACCGGGTACGCGTTTGACAGGCACGAGCTGGTCTTCGCCCTAGGGGACGCGGTGTCGGGAGACGAATTCCACCTTTCTCCTGCTCAGAAGGAGCGTTTTGCCAACGATCAAATTGCAGCTGCGGTCCCAATCAGGCTCGACACCGACGAGATTGTGGGGACGCTCAGTGTGATTAGTCACACCAATGATGGATTCTTTGTGTCGGAAGATCGCCAAGTCCAGACCGAAGGGGTTAAGAGACTTGAAGACATCGCCGACGAAATTGGCGTGATCCTGGGCGTGGAGGGCATAGAATTGCAGTGGTGACTCCAACGGTTCGACCGACCAAATCGGGACAAGGTGCGGTCATCATCGTCCACCAGTCCCCAGAGTCCTTGGCCGCGCGCCAGAGCCTCCGACGAGCGAGGGCTGCCGAAGTCAGAAAGCAAGTCAGCGCGACGTCACGCAGGACCAAGGCAGTTCGCCGGCGCGCCGCTCGCTGACGGAGGATTGAGCGCGACAGGCGTTTTCGCTCGATATTCCGTCAGGCCGGGACTGGATCACGGCGCATGAACCACACCGGCACATTCAGGATCGTGGTGTGCTCGACCACCTCGAATCCGGCTGCCGAGTAGAAGCGCACGTTGCGCTCTTTGTCGGTCTCGAGCCAGGCAATCTGGTTCTCGCGGTCGTAAACCTCGCCCAGGGCGCGCAGCATGGCGCTGCCCACCCCTGATCCCTGGTAGCCGGGCTCCACGCCTACGGGACCGAGGTGCCAGTGGGGCACGGCCAGGTCACGCGCCGCCCAGTGCGCCCAGAACACGTGCGACGGGTTGGGCCCTTCCGGCCCCGGTGTGAGCGAGAGCACTCCTTCGCCGAGTTCTCCAATAAGGGCCCCGATGCAGCCGCCGGGGGCAGCCACCGCCGCCACGCCCACGAGCATGTCGCCGTAGAACGCACCCACCTGCGGCACGGGAAGGGTGCGGAAGTGTTCACGGAACAACCCGTGCAGACTCGTCAGCCGCAGCAGGGGGTCGTCGCCGTACATCGCCACCGTGCTGGGGTCGTCCCGCAGCGAGCGGGAAGAGACGGCGACAGCCAGGGGGTACTCCTCGGGTCGCAGCCCGCGCACGGTGATGTCCATGGCCGCCATCATGACCGCATCGGGGGCGCCGGTTACCATCTGCGCCTCTATGACGGCGCGTCAGATTCAGGCATGGGGACCGACGGTGGTCGACGTGCTGCGGGCCGCGGCCGAGGCGAGCCCGGAGGTGGAGGCCTACGTCGAGGTCGACGATGCCGGCATGTCCGCTTCGGCTGGCCGCCCGGGGACTGTCGGCACTGATGGACGCCGGCGCCTGACCCTGGCCCAGTGGGACAACGCCGCCGACGGCGTGGCCGCCTTGCTGGCCGATAGCGGCGTGGGACGCGGCGACGTGGTGTGCCTCGTGCTGCCCTCGTCCATCGATTACGCCGTGTGTTACCAACGCGCCCTGCGCCTCGGCGCCATCACCACCGGCGTCAATGCCCGCCTCGGGGCCAGCGAAAAGGCATCCATCTTCGGCCGAGCCCGCCCCACGGTGACGGTGGTCGATGACGCGCTCATGACAGATGGGGGAGAGGGGTCGTTGGCGTCACTCGTCAACGCTGCCGGTCACGTCGTCATGCGCAGCGCTCTGGCCGAAGCGGCCGATCACTCTGCGCCGCCGTTGCCGCAACTGCACGACGATGACCCGGTCGCCATCGTGTGGACGAGTGGTTCCACCGGAGTCCCCAAAGGGGCGGTGTTCGACCATCGCAATCTGGCCGCCGTGGCGGCCGGCAGCGACATCCTGTCGCGGCGCGGTGACCGCCGATTGTCCCCGCTTCCGTTCGCGCATGTGGCCTACATGACGCGTTTGTGGGACGAGATCGCCAACGGCGTGACGACGGTGATCACGCCGCAACCGTGGACCGCACCAGGGGCCATCTCGTTGCTGGAGGGGGAGCGCGTCACCGTGGGCCAAGGCGTCCCCACGCAGTGGGCGTTGGTGCTCGCCCATCTCGAACGTACGTCCTCTACCGCCACCTTCGAGCATCTTCGTATCGCCGCCACCGGCGCCTCGCGCGTTCCCCCTGAGCTCGTGCGGGCCATGCGGGCGCGCCTGGGCTGTCCGGTGGTGGTGCGCTACACGTCCACCGAAACGTCCCTCGGCACCGGCACCCGGCCCGATGATCCCGACGACGTAGTGGCCACCACGGTGGGCCGACCGGTGACCGGTGTCGAGCTCGACATTGTTCGCGATCCCACCCAAGGCGATGGTGACCTAGCCGGTGCCGCTGGAGCGGGGACAGTGGGACGGGTGCGCCTTCGTTCGGCGGCCACCTTCCGGGGATATGTCGGCGACAGATCCGGCGGCACTGACGGCCGTCTCATCGACGAAGCCGCCACCGCCACCGTCGTCGACGCCGAGCGCTGGGTCACCACCGGCGACCTCGGCTTCCTCGGCCCCGACGGCAACCTGCGTCTGGTGGGCCGGGTGGGCGAGATGTACATCCGAGGCGGGTACAACGTCTACCCCGCCGAGGTCGAAGCGGTGCTGGGAGCCCACCCCGACGTCGCCGACGTCGCCGTGGTGGGCGTGGCCGATCCTGTGCTCGGTGAGATCGGCGTGGCTTTTGCCGTTCGGTCGCCCTCCGCCGCCACACCCCCTGAGCTGGCCGAGCTGCGGCAATGGTGCGCGTCCCGCCTGGCCGACTACAAAGCACCGGACCGGCTCTACTGGATGGAGGCCCTTCCCCTTACGGCCATGTCCAAGGTCGACCGGCGGGCGTTGCTCGCCACAGAAGAGCTCCACCCATGATGGCCAAGAACGACGAGCCAAGAACGACGAGAGAGCACAGGTGAGCACATGACCGAGACCAGTGAGCGGCCTCCCCGCCAACACCCCATCGTGGCCGGCGCCGAGCCCATAAAGCTCGGCTCCATGCTCTTCACCTTGGTCGAGCCCCGGCGCGGCCATGAGGTTGAGTACAACCGCTGGTACGAGCGCGATCACTTCTACGCCGGCTGCATGATCGGTCCCTACAACTTCGCCGGAAAGCGCTTTGTCGCCACCGCCGACATGAAGGCCAGCCGTGTTCCGGACCCGTCGGCCATTACCGGGGAGCCAGGTCGCGGTACGTATCTGTCGCTCTACTGGGTGCTCGACGGCTACCACGACATCTGGAACCGCTGGGCCGTCGACCAGGTGAAGGCCTTGCACCGGGCCGGGCGCATGTTCAACGAGCGCGACCACATCCACACCCTGCTGTACCGCTATGCGTGGGAGCAGGGCCGCGACCCCGATGGCTTGCCTGCTGAGTTGGCCCTGGACCACCCGAGCGCGGGCCTGGTGGCGGTGTTCACCGACCGCAGCGACGACCTCGACGTGGAGACGTTCGAGACCTGGCAACGAGAGGAGCACTTGCCCTCCCTGCTGCCGGGCACGCCGGCCCGCCTGGTGGTGGCGGCCGACCCGTTGCCCCTTCTCATCGACGCCCCCGGCGACGTGCCGCGCAGCGAGGCCGACGATCGGCGCCAGCTCACTTTGTGGTTCTTGGACTCAGACCCGGCCGGAGCCGCCGCTGTATTGGCCGCCCACCGCGCCGCGCTGGAAGACTCCGGCAAAGCCAAGGTCGTCGCCATGCTGGGCTTCATCCCCACCATTGCGGGCACCGACACGTACACCGACCAACTATGGGAGAAGAGCGCACCGTGAGCCCGCAAGATGTGATCGTCATCCCCGAAACCCGCCGCTTCGTGGGCAAGACCGCCGTCGTCACCGGCGCCGCGTCCGGTATCGGCCGGTCCACCGCCATTCGCCTCGCCGTCGAGGGGGCGCAGGTGGCGGCCTTGGACGTGGCCCTCGAGGGCGTGGAGGAGACCGTCGAGGCCCTCACCACCTTGGGCGGCAAGGCTGTGGCCTACCAGTGCGACGTCACCAACGAGAAGAACGTCAACGACACCATTGACGACGTGGTCACCCGCATCGGTCGACCGAGCGTGCTGGCCAATGTGGCCGGCATCGGCGCCTTTGCGCATACCGCCGACATGCCCCTGGCCATGTGGGAGCGCATTCTCGCCGTCAACCTCACCGGTCCGTTTCTCATGTGCAAGGCGTGTATTCCCCACATGCTCCATCCCCAAGGCGGGAACATCGTCAACGTGTCGTCCAACGCCGGGCTCATGGGCTCGGCCTACTCGGCCGCCTACAGCGCGTCCAAAGGCGGAGTGGTCCTGCTCACCAAGGCGCTGGCCGTCGAGTACCTGGGACGAGGCATTCGGGTCAACACGGTGGCCCCCGGCGGCGTGGACACGCCGCTTATTGCCAATTTCCAGCTCCCCGAGGGCGCCGATCCCAAGCACCTCTACCGCATCATGAGCCGCATGGGCTTTTGCACGCCCGATCAGATCGCCGCCGCCATCTGCTTCTTGGCTTCGGACGAGTCGGCTTTCACCACCGGCGCCGTGCTGTCGGTCGACGGCGGCATCACCGCCTAGCGGGCATCACCGGCCGCGTGGCGCCAGGTCGGGTTGCACCCGAGGTATCGCTACTCACCATTGCGCGTGAGTGGGGACGCCTTGGGTGCATCGGCTTCGGCGGTCCGCCCACCCATATCGCCCTGCTGCGCACCTTGTGCGTCGACGATCGGCAGTGGATCACCGCACCGGAGTTCGAAGACGGCGTAGCCGCCACCAACCTGTTGCCTGGTCCGGCGTCGACACAGCTGGCCATCTTCTGCGCCTGGCGCCTGCGCGGGACGGCCGGGGCCGTCGTGGGCGGGTTGTGCTTCATCGTGCCCGGGTTCGTCCTCATCATGGCGTTGGCGGCGGTGTTCCTGGCCCAGCATCCACCGCAGTGGATCCTGGGCGCCGCTGCCGGAGCCGGCGCCGCGGTACCGGCGGTGGCGCTGGCGGCTGCGCTCAAACTGGCACCGGCCAGCGTGACTCGCATCGGCACACGCCGATGGGAACGCCGGCGCTGGGCCGCCTATGCGCTGGCCGGTGCGGTCGCCGCCGCCGTCATCGGTACCTATCTCGTCGCCGTGCTCGTGGCGTGCGGCGTGGCCGAGATCGTCATCCGGCGTTCGTGGCCCGATGGTGGCCGGCGGTCGGGTCCGGGCCGCGGCGCCGTGCCGGCGGCCATGCTCGGTCACGGTGTGGCCGTGGGTGGCCTCGGCGCGCTGGTGTGGGTGGCTCTGAAGGTCGGCGCCCTTTCCTACGGCGGCGGCTTCGTGATCGTGCCGCTCATGCAGCACGATGCCGTCACCGCGTACCACTGGATGACCGGAACGCAGTTCCTCAACGCCGTCGCGCTGGGACAGGTCACGCCCGGCCCGGTGGTGCAGACCGTGGCCGTGGTGGGATATGCGGCTCGAGGCATCGTGGGCGGTGTCCTGGCCGCGTTGGTGGCGTTCACTCCCTCGTTTGTCTTCGTCCTCGTCGGCGCCCCCCGTTTCGATCGCATCCGCGCCAACGCGTCGGTGCAATCTTTTCTTACTGGCGCCGGACCCACGGTGGTGGGTGCCATCGCCGGCTCGGCCATCCCCCTCTGCCTGGCGTTGGGTCACCTGTGGCAGTTGGCCGTGTTGGGAGTGGTGGTGATGTGGTTGTTGGTGCTGCGCAAGGGGGTCGTCGTGGCTGTCCTCGGCGCCGGAGGCCTTGGGGTCATTGCCGCCTTGGCGGGTGCCGCACTGAGTCACTGAGGACGCCGGGTCCTACACTCGAGACCTGATGGCCGATGACCCTGAAGCAAGCGCGCGTGGCGCCCGGGTCATCAGCGTGTGGTTGGTTCTGCTTGGCATCGTGGTGGCCGTGTCCGGTCTGGTCGCTCCGAGTGCCAGCCACATTTTTATCTACGTAGGGCTTGGTGCCATGGTGGTCGGCGTGCTCCTGCGCGTCGCTGAACGCGGCGCCAAATAGCCGAAGGCGTCAGCCGAACTGCTCTCGCAGCTTGTACTTGAGGACCTTGTTGAGCGTCTCGTTGCGGGGCAAGGCGTCGATCACTTCGAGGCGCTCAGGCACCTTCTGCGCCATGAGCCCCGCTTCTTTCAAGTACGCCGTCATCTCGCCGAAGGTCAGTACCTCGGCGCCGGCGGCCGTTTCCACCACGGCGCACACCATCTCGCCGCGTTCGGTATCGGGCACGCCGATCACCGCCACGTCGCCCACCTTGGGGTGCGCGTAGAGGAGGTCCTCGATCTCCTTGGCTGAGATGTTCTCGCCCTTGCGGATGATGATGTCCTTCAGCCGCCCCGTCAGCACCACGTGCCCGTCGGGACGGATATGGCCGACATCGCCAGTCCTGAAGAAACCGTCGGCGTCGAAAGCTTCGGCCGTCAGCACGGGGTCGGTGTAGCCCTTGCACACCATGGGACCGCGCACCCGCACCTCACCATCAACCAAGGCCGGTGCCACCGTTTCTTCGAGGGTGACAATGCGCAGTTCGGCCCCCCACACCGGTTTGCCCACGGTGTTGGCCAGCTGATCGTCGCTGTCGTTGGGGGCGCCCATGCAGATCATGGGGATCTCGGTCATGCCATATCCATGGGCGACTTTGACGCCCATCTCGCGGCCCGCCTCGTAGTAGATCTCAGGCGGCATGGGGGCGCCGCCGCCGGTCATCAGTCGCAGGGACGGGATGATCTTGGTTCCCGGCGCTTTGCGCTGTTCGCCCAAGTACGCCTGGTAGAAGGCGGTGCTACCGCCGACCATGGTGGCCCCGTGGCGGGCGAACACTTCCACCGCGCGCGCCGGCAGGAACGATTCGAGCAACACGGTGGCAAAGCCGTTGGCGATCACCATGACGAGGTAGTCGGGCCCGGCGATGTGGCTGAAGGGAAACGCCATGGAACCCACGTCGTCCTCGCTCATCTCAAGAGCCATGGCCAAGCCGCGCCCGCCGTTGATGAGCGTGGCGTCGGTGTGGCGCACGCCCTTGGGATCGGAGGTGGTTCCCGAGGTGTAGTAGATCCAGCGCACCTCGTCGCCAGCCGGATCGGCGCCGCCTGGGGCCGGGGGAGGCGGCAACGTGGCGGGATCACCCTCGACGAGGTTTTCGTAGGCGCTGGCGATCACCGGCGGCGTGTCGAGCTCGGCGCAGATCGTCTGCGCCATGGCGGTGAAATCGAAGTCCTTCCACACCCCGGGGACGAAGAAGAACGACGCGCCCGTCTGGCGCAACGCAAAGCTGACCTCGCGCTGGCGGTAGATGTGCAAGATGGGGTTTTGCACTGCACCCAGCCGGGCCAGCGCCATGGACAGCACCACCGTCTCGATGCGGGTGGGGAGCTGCCACGACACCACGGTGCCGGCGCCGATGCCCATGTCATGCAATCCGGCCGCCACTACCAAACAACGGTCCCGGAACTCGCCGAAGGTCAAGGCGCGGTCGGACTCGTCGACGATCATGCGCCGGTCCGGCGACGCCGCGGCACGGCGTTCGACGAGCTCCCACATCGAGCCCACGTCGTAAATCGGTTCCACCTGGGCGTCCCCCTGCTTTGTCAGCGCCGTATCGGCTCCCGGACCGCAGGATGATACGCCGCGCCGTCCCCGGTGGCCGCAGCGCGTCCGGGGACGGCCAGTCGTAGAGTGAGGTTGTGTTCGAACGCTTCACGGACCGAGCGCGGCGTGTCCTCGTGGTGGCCCAACAAGAGGCGCGCCTCCTCGGGCACGACTACATCGGCACCGAACACATCCTCCTCGGACTCCTGGGCGACGACCAGTCTGTGGCGGCCAAAGCCCTGGGCGCCCTCGGCATATCGCTCAAGGCAGCCCGGACGAAGGTCAACGAGATCATCGCTCCGTCGGAGGCGCCGCTCGATGGATCACCTCCGGCCTTCACGCCGCGAGCCAAAAAGACCCTCGAACTCTCCTTACGCGAGGCATTGCAACTGGGCCACAACTACATCGGCACCGAGCACATCCTCCTCGGGCTCGTGCGCGAGGGTGAAGGCGTGGGCGCCCAGATCCTCCAGAGCATGGGCGCCACGCTCGAAGGGGTGCGAGAAGAAGTCATTACGTTGCTCGGTGATGGCACCGCCGCCGACGCCGGGACCCGTCAGTACGGGGACTCACCGCTCCCGTTACGGCCCATCGGCCTGTTCCCGTCACCCGGTGCGGGCGACCCGCCCTTTTGCCCGCGCTGCGGCCATGGCCTCGAGAACAACCTCAGCGCTGTCCCCGTTGTCGCTAATGAGGACGTCGCGGATCGGGACCCTGTTGCTGTTGCGATCGTGTACTGCACGATGTGCGGATTCGCCATCGGCACGACACTGCTCTCCAATATGTGAACTCGCCGGCGCTGGCGCGTTGATCAGCGCAAACGTTCGACGATCATGGCCATGCCCTGGCCGCCGCCGACGCACATGGACTCGAGACCGAATGTCTTGTCTCCATCCTCAAGTCCGTTCAACAGCGTGGTCATGATGCGCGCCCCGGTCATGCCGAAGGGATGCCCGAGGGCGATGGCCCCGCCGTGGACATTGAGCTTCTCCCACGAGATGCCGAGCTTCTCGGCGCAGGGGATGACCTGAGCGGCAAAGGCTTCGTTGATCTCCACCAGGTCGATGTCGTCGATTGTCATCCCGGCACGCGCCAGGGTCTGGCGGCACGCCTCGATGGGACCGAGACCCATGATCTCGGGGTCGAGGGCCGATACCCCGCTGGCCACGATGCGAGCCAAAGGCGTGATGCCGAGCTCAGCGGCCTTGGTGTCTGACATCACCACCACGGCGGCGGCACCGTCGTTCAAGGGGCAGGCGTTGCCGGCGGTGATCGTTCCCCCTTGGCGGAAGACGGGCTTGAGTTGGGAGAGCACCTCCACCGTCGTGTCGGGCCGCGGTCCATCGTCCTTGGTGACCACGGTGCCGTCGGCCAACGTGACGGGAATGATCTCGCGCTCGAAGAAGCCGTTGCGTTGCGACTCGACAGCCCGGTTCTGGCTGAGTGCCGCGAACTCGTCCATACGCTCTCGGGTTACGTGCTCGGCCTCCGCCACGTTCTCGGCGGTTTGGCCCATGGAGATGTAGACGTCCGGCATTCCCTTGATCGGCGTCCACGGATCAGTGACGGCCGGCTCGCGCGCCGCGGTGCGGGCTTCGGCGTCGGCGAAAGCGACATTGTGGGGACCGGTGTCCGAGGCGCCGTATTGAAAGCGGCTCACCGTCTCCACACCGGCGGCCACGAACACGTCACCCTCTCCCGCCTTGATGGCGTGGGCGGCCATGCGGATCGTCTGTAGCGAAGACGAGCAGTACCGGTTGACGGTGACCCCGGGCACCTCGAGCCCGGCCAGGATGGCGGCCACGCGCGCCACGTTGTAGCCCGCTTCGCCGGCGGGCTGGCCGCAGCCCACGATCAAGTCCTCGACGTGTTGGGGATCGAGTTCAGGCACCTTGGCCAGGACCTCTTTGACCACCAAGGCGGTGAGGTCGTCAGGCCGGCAGGTGATGAGGGAACCTTTGTTGGCGCGCCCGATGGGGGTGCGTCCCGTGGCGACGATGACGGCGTCGGGCATCGAGGGTGCTCCTTCGTGGTCGTGAGGAACCTTCAGGTTCTCACACCTCGACGAGCCTCCACATCTGACGGTGTTCCCCAATGCCGGGCAGGTCGAAGGTGTCGCCCCGGGTCTCGAACCCGGCGCGCTCGTAGAAGGTGGACGCCTTGATGCGGGCGTTGCACCACACCACCCCGCCGGCCTGGCCGCTGACGTGTTCGATCAGCCCCTCAAGCACCAGGGTGCCGAGCCCCTGGCTGCGTCGTTGTTCCTCGGCCGCCATGCCGCGGATCCGCCACGCCGGCACCTCGGGCTCCCACGGGGACGCTTCGCGGAGCACGGTGCCCACGGCCAGCACCTGGCCTCCCTCCTCGGCGCGCACCGCTACGTGGGCGGCCGACGGGTGGTCGTCACCGGGGTAGACGGACTCGGCCTCGGGCCACCCCGGGCGCAGTACGGCGTGGCGCAACGGGCGCACCACCTCGGCGGCCACGACCTCCACCGTTACCGCTTCGCCGCTGGGGAGGTGCCGGACCCGGGTCATCGGCGGAGCGTACCGAGTGCCGGTCAGCCCGGCATACGACCGGCGGAACAGGTCGGCGGCAAAATGTAACCTGTTCCAGGTTCAAGGAGGGACGTCCATGGAGATCGGCTACACCGACGAGCAGCACGCCCTGCGCCAGGAGGTGCGGGCCTACTACGGAAATCTCCTGACCCCCGAGGTGGAGGCGGACCTGGCCGGCAGCCACGGCGTGGGGCCCGTCCCCCGGCGGGTGGTCAAGCAGATGGCCGCCGACGGCTGGCTGGGTATCGGTTGGCCCAAGGAGTACGGGGGCCAAGGGCGATCGGCCATCGAGCAGTTCATCTTCTTCGACGAGTCCATGCGCTGTGGGGCGCCGGTGCCCATGCTGACTATCAACACCGTGGGTCCCACCATCATGAACTTCGGCTCCGACGAGCAGAAGTCCTTCTTCCTCCCCAAGATCCTCGCCGGCGAGATCCACTTCTGCATCGGCTATACCGAGCCCGAAGCTGGCACCGACCTGGCCGCGTTGAAGACCAGCGCCGTGGTCGACGGCGACGAGTTGGTCATCAACGGGGCCAAGATCTTCACCAGCCTGGCCAGTGACGCCGACTACTGCTGGCTGGCAGTGCGCACCGATCCCAACGCGTCGAAGCACAAGGGCATCTCCATGGTCATCGTGCCCATGGACACCCCCGGCGTGCGTGTGGTGCCCATGACGCTGATCGGGGATCACGACATCAACTACACGTTCTGGGAGGACGTGCGGGTGCCGCTCACCAACGTGGTGGGCGGATTGCACAACGGCTGGTCACTGATCACCAACCAGCTCAATCACGAGCGCGTCACGCTGTGTTCGCCCGGGATCATCGAGCGGACCTTGGGCGATGTGCGGGCGTGGGCTCAGGAGACCAAGCTCGCTGACGGACGGCGTGTCATCGACCAGGAATGGGTGAAGCTGCACCTGGCCAAGGTGCACGCCAAACTCGAGTTCCTCCGCCTCATCAACTGGAAGGTGGCCTGGACCGCCACCCAAGGTCACCTCGACGTGGCCGACGCCTCGAGCATCAAGGTGTTCGGGACCGAGTTCTATATGGAAGCGCTTCGGCTCATGTCCGAAGTGGTCGGCCAGGCCGGCTACCTCAAGCGGGGCTCGACGGGAGCGGTGCTCCTCGGTCGCCTCGAGATGTACACGCGGGGACTGGTGATCCTGACCTTCGGCGGGGGGACCAACGAGATCCAGCGCGACCTCATCGCCATCTTCGGCCTGGGCATGCCCCGGTCGCTGCGCTGAAAGGGACGACATGGATTTCTCCTTCTCCGAAGACCAGATCGCGCTACGCGAGTTGGCCGCCCGCATTTTTTCGGACCTCTCGACGCCGGAGCGGCTCAAGGAAGTCGATGCCACCGATGACCACTTCGACTCCAAGTTGTGGGCCGAGCTGGGGTCGGCGGGCATCCTCGGTATCGCCTTGCCCGAGTCGGTGGGCGGGGCCGGCCTCGGATTCCTCGAGGCGTGCATCGTGGCCGAGGAAGCCGGGCGCGCCGCCGCAGCCGTGCCGCTGGTGGCGTGCACCGTCCTCGCCGCCGCCCCCATCGACAAGTTCGGATCCGACGCGCTGAAGGATCGCTATCTGCCTGGCGTCGCCTCCGGTGCCATCGTGCTCACGGGTGCGGTGGCCGAAGCCGGTGGCGATCCGTGGAGCCCGGGCACCTTGGCGCGCCGCCACGGCGACGGCTGGGTGCTGAACGGCACGAAGTCGTATGTCCCGGGCGGACACCTGGCCGAGGCGGCCGTGGTGTCGGCGCGCCTCGAAGACGGTGGGGTAGGGCTCTTTGTGGTTGACCTACGCGGCCCCGGCGTGACCATGCATCGGCAGATTCCCACCGATGGGCAAGTCGAAGTGGAGCTTGAACTCAACGACGCCCCTGTGAGCGTCGACGCCGTACTCGTGGCCGGCGATGGGGGCGCTGACGCGCTCGACTGGGTTTTGCAACGTGCCTGTGCGGCGTGGTGCGTCCAAGAAGCCGGCTCCTGTCAGGAGGCCGTTCGACTCACCGCGCAGTACACGACGTCGCGTGTGCAGTTCGAAAAGCCCATCGCCACCTTCCAGGCGGTGGGGCAGCGCGCCGCCGATGCGTACATCGACACCGAGGCCGTCCGTCTTACGGCGTGGCAAGCGGCGTGGCGCCTCGCCAACGACCTGCCCGCCGCCGCCGAGGTGGCCGTGGCCAAGTTCTGGGCCGACGACGGCGCCCAGCGCGTCGTGCACGCCGCCCAGCACCTGCACGGCGGTATGGGAGTGGACCGGGATTATCCCGTGCATCGCCACTACCTGGCCGTCAAACACCTGTCCTTGACCCTGGGCGGATCGACGGCGAGCTTGCTGCGCCTGGGCGACCAGCTCGCCTCCGAGCCGGCCTGATCCGCCTGACCGCTTAGACCATCCCGCCCCCGCCCCCGCTCGGGGCGCCGGGACCTGCGGGAGGATTGGGCGCGGGGTCGTCCTCTTGCCAGATCAGCGGCGGCAGAGGCTGTGCTGATGGTGGCGTGCCGCCTGAGGGCGGCCACTGCGCAGGTGCCTGCGGCTGCGGCACCCCAGGCATCGGAACCGCGGGAGGCAACGGGGTGCCCGGTTGTCCGGCTCCTGCATACCCAGCGACGGGGACTCCTGGCGCGTAACCACCTGTCGCGTATCCGGCCGGAGGATAGCCACCGGGCGCGTACCCGCCGGGCGGATAGCCGCCGTAATAGCCGCCCTGTGTGGCCGCCCGCAGCCGTTGCTGAATGGGCCACGTGGAGAAGGCGAAGACAAAGAACATGACGACGCCGACGATCGGTATCAGCCCGAGAAGGACCAACCATCCCGAGTACCCGGCCTTGGAGATGATCTGGGCCCACGCGATGAACGAGATGATCACCACGACCAAGTAGATGATGAGGAACGTGGCGAGGAACTGGCCGACCGTCAGTGCTGCCAACATGTCTCCTCCTTAGCTCGGGAAATGCACGTCGATGCCGTCGAGTTCGCGGACGAAGTCCGCTCCGAACGCTCCCGACGGAGTATGGGCACCGGGCTCGACGGTGCCGGCTCCCAGGCGGCGCGCGATGCGCACCACGGCGTCGGCGGTGACGTCATAGGAGTTCAGCGTCGAGATCGTTCCCGACACGGTCTTGCCCTCGTCATTGGAGACTTCACCCCATACCTGACCGCGGCTCTTGGCCCGGATCTTGGCCGAGGGGCCCGGCAACCGCCCCGCGGCGCGCCGCAGGACCCCTTGCACCAGGGGTCGGGTCACAGCCGAGCCGGCCAGTTCCGACAACGCCACCATGGGGAGCATCGCCGGCGGCAGGGAGGCGTAGACGGTGATGTCGGCGATACCCGTGGAATGAAACGCCGTGCTCACGTCTCCCCATGTCACCGCCAACGAGCGGCTGCGCCCATCGGCAAAGGGCACGGTCCGACGCCGGCGCGCCGCGGGCACGGGGGCGATGACGCCACCCACACGGCCCAAGCCCGACGAGCCCAGAGATTGCAGTGCCGTTTTGGCCGTACCCGGGCTGATGCCGCCGTCGACTTTGATGGCGAGATCAAGACGGGTGGCGCTGGGCAAGGCCCGGGCCAAGGCGGCGGCCAGGCAGTCGGTGGGCACCACGTCGAACCCGGCGCCGGGGATGAGGGCCACGCCGGCTTCCCGGGCGTCTTTGTCGCGCGCCAGGATGGTCTCGAAGACCTCGACTTCGCCGGTGATGTCGAGATAGTGCGTGGATGTCTCCAAGCACGCCTCCACCATGGCCGGTGCGGTGGCTGAGAAAGGGCCCGCACAGTGCGCCACCACGTCGATGCCCTCGAGCCCGGCGCGCAGCGCATCGGGGTCGCTCAACTCGAAGGCCCGATGTTCAAGCTCGAAGACCTGGCCCAGCTGTCGCAGCCGCTTCTCGTCTCGACCGGCCAGAATCGGCAGTTCGCCCCGTTCGGTGGCCAAGGCGGTGACCAGCCGGCCGGTGTACCCGTACGCCCCGTAGACCATCCACCTCATGTGGCCACCTCGCTACCCGGGTTGACGGTTTCCCTCACCCTATCGGCGAGGGCCCATTCTCACAGGAGAACCTCGGCCAGCATGCGCAATGTGTCGGCGGACCCCGAAACGAGCAGGGTGGTGGCGATTGACTCCCTCCACGCGTCCAGCTCGGCGGTGATCTTTTCGCGGGGCCCGATCAGGGCGATGTTCTCCACCATGGCCGTCGGTACGACGGCGGCGGCCTCGTCTTTGTGGCCGTCGAGGTAGAGGTCCTGGATCTTGTGCGCCTCGGCTTCGAAGCCCATGCGCACGAACACGTCGAAGTGAAAGTTCATCTCGCGCGCTCCCATGCCGCCGATGTAGAGCGCCAGCATGGGCCGAAAGGCATCGGCGGCCGCCTCGACGTCGTCATTGAGCACGATGGGGGCGAAGGCGATGACCTCGAAGTCCTCCACGGTGCGGCGCGCCCCAGGGGTGGCGAAGCCCTCGTCGAGTGAGGACTTGAACTCCCCCATGTGATTGGGGGAGAAGAAAATGGGGAACCAGCCGTCGGCGATCTCGGCGGCCAGAGCCACGTTCTTCGGTCCTTCGGCCCCGAGCACGATGGGGATGTCGTTGCGAAGCGGATGGACGATGGGCTTGAGCGCCTTACCCAGCCCCGTGCCCCCCGGGTACGGCAGCGGGTAGTGCGGACCGTCGTTGGTCACTGGTGCCTTGCGGGCGATGACCTGGCGGACGATGTCGACGTACTCGCGCGTGCGGGCCAATGGCTTGGGAAAGGACTGGCCGTACCAACCCTCCACGACTTGGGGACCTGACACCCCGAGCCCGAGCACGAGGCGGCCCCCCGACAGGTGGTCGAGGGTCAGCGCCGCCATTCCCATGGCTGTGGGCGTGCGCGCCGAGAGTTGGCACAACGCGGTGCCCAGACGCACCCTGGTGGTGGCGGCCCCCCACCACGCCAGCGGCGTAAGGGCGTCAGAGCCGTAGGCCTCGGCTGTCCACACCGAGTCGAAACCGAGGCGCTCGGCCTCGGCCACGAGCTCCGGGGCATTGGTGGGAGGCGACGCCCCCCAGTAGCCGAGCTGCAGCCCGAGCTTCAGGTCTCGCATCACGTGCTCCTCGGTTGAGCCCGGTTCAGCGGGCTTTGGCTATGACGGTGTCGGCGAAACGCTGCGATTCGTCGATCCTGAATCGCAACTGCGCTTCGGGGCTGTCGGCGGGGTTGACGCGCGCGAAGGCGGCGGGCCCGCACAAAAAGTCGGTGACGCCGAACTCCTCTTCGAACTGGCGGAAGAGGTCCACGTCGGGTCGGGCCATCAATGAAAGGTA
Organism: uncultured Acidimicrobiaceae bacterium; assembly: GCA_963714125.1. Lineage (GTDB taxonomy): Bacteria > Actinomycetota > Acidimicrobiia > Acidimicrobiales > UBA8190 > CAWCAW01. The sequence goes on from OY970234.1 coordinate 1,282,689, forward strand.
GATGTCGAAAGGTTCGCGCCGGCCCACCTTGTCGCGGGCCGCATTGAGTTCGGTCAAGTAGTGACGTGCTTGATCGGGGGTGTAGGCGCCGGCGGCCACCCATCCATCGCACAGGGTGGCGACACGACGAAACGCCGCCTCGGAGTGTCCGCCCCCGATGATGGGAATAGGGGAGGGGGGCGTTGGCTCCATCCGCATGGATGCAATGTCGTAGTGGGCACCGTGGTACTCGACCCAGCCCTCGGACCACAGCGCCCGCAGGGCCGGGATCATGTCGTCGAGGCGCTTGCCCCTGGTGGTGAAGTCCTGCCCGGTGGCCTCGAACTCTTCGCGACACCAGCCCACACCTACCCCGAAGGTCACCCGTCCCGACGACAGCACCGCCGCAGTGGCCACTTGCTTGGCCACCGTGATCAAGTCGCGCGCCGGGGCGACATAGACGCCGCTCATGAAGCGGACGTTGGTGGTGACCGCCGCCATGGCCGACACGAAGCACCAGGTGTCGGGCCAGTGCGTGTCGGAGTCCCACTGCTCGAAGGACGGGGCCCCATCGGGGCGCGTCGAGTAGGTGTAGCGGGACTGGCGATCGGCGGGGAAGAACATGTGGTCCGACACTTCGACGCCGTCGTATCCCTGCTCGTCCGACGCTTTGGCTATGGCCAGGGCGTCAAAGGTGGGAAGGAAGGCCAGGGCCTGATGAAAACGCATGCGCGGCGATCGTGCTCGAGGTTCAGGATGACAGTGGCAAGCGTCAGCTGACGGGCTTGCCGGGGGAGAACGCCACCGGCAAGTGCTTCACGCCGTTGATGAAGGCAGATTGCAGGCGCTGGGCGTCGCCGTCTTGATGGATGTCCGGCAACCGGTCGAGCAGGTGCTTGTACATGACGCGGATCTCCATGCGGGCCAAGTTGGCGCCCAGGCAGAAATGCGGTCCACCGGCACCGAAGGCCATGTGCGGGTTCGGAGACCGGGTGATGTCGAAGGTGTCGGGGTTCTCGAAGATGTCCTCGTCGCGGTTGGCCGAGGAGTGAAAGAACACCACCTTCTGATCGGCGTCGATCTGCTGGCCGCGTATCTCCACCGGCATGGTGGTCTGGCGGCGGAAGTTCATGACCGGCGTCACGAAACGCAACATCTCGTCGATGGCGCTGGGCAGCAAGGACGGGTCGGCCACGAGCTTGCGCCACTGATCGGGGAATTGGAAGAAGGTGTGCATGGCCCCGGACATGAGGTTCCGGGTCGTCTCGTTGCCGGCCACGGTGAGAAGAAGGAAGAACAGCTCCAACTCGAGCTCGCTGAGGCGCTCGTTGTCCACCTCGACTTGGGTAAGCACGCTCATGAGGTCGTCATGGGGGTTGGCCCGCTTCTCGGTGAAGAGCTGGCTGGCGTAGGCATACAGCTCCATGGCCGACTGCTGGGCGATCTCGGCGGTGATCTGGTACTCAGGGTCCTCCTGGCCGATCATGCGGTTGGACCAGTCGAACATCTGGTGCCGGTCTTCTTGGGGCACACCGAGCAGGTCGGCGATCACGATGAGGGGGAGCTCGGCGGAGATGTCGGTGACGAAGTCGGCTTCGCCTTTTTCGATCACCGAATCGATGATCGAGTCGGCGGCCCGGTGGATCTCGGCCTCGAGCTGCGCCACCATGCGCGGCGTGAAGCCTTTGTTGACCAACCGCCGGTAGCGGGTGTGCAGCGGCGGGTCCATATTGAGCATCATCAGCTGCATTTGGGAAAGCTGGTCGGGCTCCACGTCCCACAAGAAGGTGGCCTTGGCGGCCGAGGAGTAGTGCTCGTAGTCCCGGTTGACGTTGACGCAGTCGTCGTACTTGGTGATGGCCCAGAACCCGGGGCCGGCGGCCTCCTCGTGCCAATGCACCGGGTCATTGGCCCGTAGAAAGGCGAACCAGTCGTGGGGGACGGCCGGCACGAACTTGGTCGAGTCCGTCAGGTCGATGTCACTGAGCTCCATGGGTCCCCACTCTCCGGTAAGCCGGTAATTCAGAACGTGTTCCAGTCATGATAGGCGCCGGGGCGCCGCCGCTGGTAGCCTGAAAACTAGAACGAGTTCCAAAAGGCCGGGACCGGTGACCGCCGGCCCGGACCGGACATGGATGGGCGCACGATGTACCTGGAGGAAACCCCCGAGCAGCAGGCCCTGCGTCACGAGCTGCGCGCGTATTTCGCCGAGTTGCTGACCGATGAGGTGCGCGAGGGCATCGGCGACGTCGGTGAAGGCGGCGAGTTGTGGCGCGAGATCGTGCGCCGCATCGGCAAGGACGGCTGGCTGGGTATCGGCTGGCCTGTCGAATACGGGGGCCAAGGGCGTCCGGCCACCGATCAGTACATCTTCTTCGACGAGACCCGTCGCTCCGGGGCCCCGTTTCCTTTCGTCACGGTGAACACGGTGGGCCCCACCGTGATGCGTTTCGGCACCGAGGAGCAGAAGCTGTTCTTCCTGCCCGCCATTCTGGCCGGCGATATCAACTTCGCCATCGGCTACACGGAGCCTGAGGCCGGTACCGACTTGGCGTCATTGCGCACCCGAGCCGTGCGTGATGGCGACGAGTACGTGGTGAACGGAGCCAAGGTGTTCACCAGTGGCGCTGACATGGCCGACTACATCTGGCTGGCCGTGCGTACGGACATCGATGCGCCCAAGCACAAGGGCATCTCCATCCTGTGCGTGCCCACCGATGTGGCCGGATTCTCATGGAGCCCCATCGTCACCGTGGGAGGGGCCACCACGACAGCTACGTATTACAGCGACGTGCGCGTGCCGGTGAGCAACCGTGTGGGGGCCGAAAACGAAGGCTGGCGCATGATCACCAACCAGCTCAATCACGAGCGGGTGGGGCTCGCCGCGTGGAGCGGCTTTGCCGGTCAGCTGTGCAACGAAGTCGCGGCGTGGGCGGCGGCCAGCACCACTACCGACGGCACTGTCGTCATCGACCTGCCTTGGGTACAAGCCGACCTGGCGCGCTGTGTGGCCGAGCTCGAAGCCATGCGGATGCTCAACTGGCGCATGGCGTGTGCGCTGACGAATGACGCGCTCAACCCGGCCCAGTCCTCGGCCGTGAAGGTGTTCGGCGTGGAGCGCAGCATGGACATCTACCGGCGCCTGTTGGGCATTGTCGGTGTGGGTGGCTACCTGTCCGGAGGTTCACCGGGCGAGGCGCTGCGCGGCCGCCTCGAACGCGCCGCCCGAGGGGCGCAGATCAATACCTTCGGCGGCGGGGTGAACGAGGTACAGCGCGAGATCGTGGCCATGGCGGGCTTGGGCATGAAGCGAGGGGCGCGGTGAGCGACGCCGACGCGCTGCTGGCCAAACTGCGAGTTTTCGAAGGCCAGTCCGAAGGGGCGCCGCATGCCGGCCCCGATGCCGTGAACCAGGCCATGATCCGCCACTGGGTGGAGGCCATGGGTGACGAGAACCCGGTCTACGTCGATGGCGACGCCGCTCGTGCCAACGGCTTCCCCGGCGTTATCGCCCCTCCGACCATGCTGCAGGCGTGGATCATGCGCGGCTACAAGGCCACCGCCGAGGCGGAGCGCTTGCGGGTCGAAAACGCCGTGGACGATTCCCCCCAAGATCAACTGCGGGCCCTGTTCGACGACGCCGGGTTCACATCGGTGGTGGCTACCAACTGCGACCAGGAGTATGTACGCCCTCTCGTGATCGGTGATCACCTGTCGGTGTCGTCGTTCATCGAGTCCGTCTCCGAGGAGAAGCACACCGGACTGGGCGAAGGGCACTTCGTCACCACCCGGTTGGACTTCACCGATCAGCACGGTGATCCGGTGGCCACCATGCGTTTTCGCATTCTCCGCTTCCGTCCCGGCACCGGCAAGGCCCCGGCCCCGGCCCCGGCCGCAGAGTCGGCCGCCGCGGCCGTGCCGGCCGCCACCCGGCCTCGGCCCGCGCTCACGCAGGACAATGCGTTCTTCTTCGAAGGCACCCAGGCGGGCCAGCTCCTGATCCAGCGCTGTGCGTCGTGCGCGACCTTGCGTCACCCGCCACGCCCGGCGTGCGCCGCGTGTGGCTCGTTCGAATGGGACACCGTCGAGTCGAGCCGAAAGGCCACCATCTTCAGTTTTGTTGTCGTGCACCATCCTCAGGTGCCGTCGTTCGACTACCCGTTGCCGATTGCCACCGTCGAACTCGAAGAAGGCACGCGGTTGGTGGTAGATGTCATCGGAGCCACCGGTGACGAGCTCGCCATCGGCATGCCCGGCACCGTCGAGCTGGTGGCCGTGGACGACGAGCTCACCTTGCCCATGTTCCGGCCCGGGGAGAAGTAAATGGACTTCGCCTTCACCGAAGAGCAGCTGGCTGTGTCCGAAGCGGCCGGCACCGTGTTCGGAGGCATGACCACCACGACACGCATCGAGGAGGTCGAGTCGACGCCCGATCGCTTCGATGCCGAACTGTGGGCGGCCTTGGCCGGCGCCAATCTGTTGGGACTGGTCGTGCCCGAATCCCACGGCGGTTCAGGTCTCGGGCTCACTGAGGCGTGCCTCGTCCTCGAACACCAAGGGCGTCGGGTGGCACCGGTGCCTTTGTGGGCCACCACCGTGCTCGGAGCCATGCCGCTGGCGCGTTTCGGCTCGCCTTCCGCCCAGGCGCGCCTGCTGCCGGGTGTTGTCGACGGCACGGTCCGCCTCAGCGCCGCGCTTACCGAGGCGGCTGCCAGTCCGATCCATCGGCCCGCCATCGTGGCTCGCCCCGAAGGGTCAGGTTGGAGACTCGACGGAGTCACCCAAGCCGTCCCTCAAGCCCACCTGGCCGCCGCCGTGGTGGTGCCCGCCGTGGCCGGTGACGACACCATCGTCGTGTTGGTCAATCCGACCGGTGCCGGTGTCACCCTGGAACGAGCCGAGACGACTGATCACCAAGTACACCCGCACATGCATCTCGACGGTGTGGTGGTGGAAGCCGACGACGTGCTGGCCGGTCCGGGCCAAGGCACCGCCGCCCTGGAGTGGATCTTGGAGCGCGCCCTGGTGGGACTGTGCGCGCTGGCGCTCGGGGTGAGTGAAGAAGCGGTGGGGCGCGCCGCCGAGTATCTCAACGAACGGCAGCAGTTCGGCCGGCCCCTGTCGACGTTCCAAGGCACGATGCTGCGCGCCGCCGATGCCTACATCGACACCGAGGCCATTCGGGTCACCTTGTGGCTCGCCGCGTGGCAACTCGATACCGGCCGGCCGGCGTCGCAGTCGGTGGCCGTGGCCAAGTGGTGGGCGTCAGAGGGAGGCCAAGCGGTCGTACACGCCACCCAGCATCTCCACGGCGGCCTTGGTGCCGACGTCAGTTACCCCATTCACCGCTACTTCTTGTGGGGAAAGCAGATCGAGCTCATGCTCGAGGGTCCCAGTGCCCAACTGGCTCGCCTGGGCGGGCTCATCGCCGCCGAACGCACGAGTGCGGCGGGGGTCTGATCCCATGCGCTCTACTACTCGCCTCTACGGGGATGTCGCCGTGGGTGACGCCATCGACCCGCTCGACATCCCGCTTACCCGCACGCTCATCGTGTCCACCGCCATTGCATCGCGCGACTACCAGGACGTGCACCACGACCCCGAGCTCGCCCACCAGCGTGGTTCGGAGGACATCTTCATGAACATCCTCTCCAGCAACGGGCTGGTGGGTCGCTTCATCACCGACTGGACCGGGCCGGGCGGGATGATCGAAAAGGTGTCCATCCGCCTCGGTGCGCCCAACTATCCCGGCGACACCATGCGCTTCACCGGCGAGGTGCTCAGTCGCGCCGACATCGCCGACGACGGCACGTCTCCGGCACGGGGCCGCGTGGAGATCAGTGTGCAAGGGGCCAACAGTCGGGGCAACCACGTCGTTGGCACCGTGGTGGTATCGCTGCCGCGCGGAGCAGCATCGTGAGCGCCAGCGCGGCCCGACGTCACGCCTTCGCCGGCACCACCGCCATCGCCGGTATCGGTGCCACGGAGTTCTCGAAAAACTCAGGGCGCAGCGAACTTCGCTTGGCCGTCGAAGCGGTGGCGAGCGCGCTCGACGATGCCGGTATTGCGCCGAACGAAGTCGATGGGTTGACCACCTTCGCGTCGGATACCAACCCCGAGATCGAAATCGCCCGCACCCTCGGCATGGGTGATCTCACCTTCTTCTCGCGCATCCATTACGGCGGGGGAGCGGCGTGTGCCACCGTGCAGCAAGCCGCCATGGCCGTTTCCAGCGGGGTGGCCGATGTGGTCGTGTGCTACCGGGCTTTCAACGAGCGCTCGGGGAATCGCTTCGGCGCCGGCGTGCAGGACCGAGCCCCCATCGCCAACGCCGAAGCGGCCAGCTTCGCCTGGTACGCGCCGAACGGACTGGTCACCCCGGCCTCATGGGTGGCCATGTTCGCCCAGCGCTACATGCACGCCACGGGAGCCACCACCGAGGACTTCGGTCGAGTGGCCGTCGCTGATCGAGCCCACGCCGCGACCAACCCGGCCGCCTGGTTCTACGAGAAGCCCATCACCTTGGAAGACCACCAGGCGTCACGTTGGATCGTGGAGCCACTGCGCCTGCTGGATTGCTGCCAGGAGTCCGACGGGGGCCAGGCCATCGTGGTTACCAGCCTCGAGCGAGCCCGCAGCTTGCGCCGGCCGCCGGTGGTGATCCGGGCCGCCGCGCAGGGATCGGGAGCAGGTCAGGACATGATGACGTCGTATTACCGCGACGACATGACGCGGCTTCCGGAGATGGGAGTGGTGGCCCGCCAGTTGTGGGAGACCTCGGGGCTTGGGCCCGCCGACATGCAGAGCGCGGTGCTCTATGACCACTTCACGCCGTTCGTGTTGAACCAGCTCGAGGAGCTCGGATTCTGCGCCCCCGGCGAGGCCAAAGATTTCGTGCGCGACGGCAATATCCAACTCGGGGGCACGCTCCCCATCAACACCCACGGCGGGCAGCTCGGTGAGGCCTACATCCACGGGATGAACGGCATTGCCGAAGGGGCGCGCCAAGTGCGTGGCACCTCGGTCAATCAGGTGGCCGGCCTCGAGCACATCGTTGTTACCGCCGGCACCGGCGTGCCCACTAGCGGATTGGTCTTGGGCATCGATCGCTGAGCCCTCGGGGTTCATGGTGTTTAGGTAAAGACGAACGTTCCGGCGTCGATGACGGTTTCGCCGCGTTGGTTGGTGGTGCGAAAGCGCGCCGTGGCGCCGTCCACCCACATCGACACCGTCAACGTGTCGCCCGGCATCGTCGGCTTGGAGAACCGCCCATCGATGGACCGGACACGCGCCGCGTCGGACCCGCACAACGTATGGAGCAGGGCTCGTCCCGTGAAGCCGTAGGTGCACAGCCCGTGCAGGATGGGACGGTCGAAGCCGGCCCGTTTGGCGAAGGCGGGATCGGAGTGCAGCGGGTTGCGGTCCCCCGACAAGCGGTAGAGGAGGGCTTGGTCAGGGCGCGTGCTGTAGCTGACCACTTCGTCGGGTTCACCGGCGGACCAGCCGTCGGGTGCTGCGGGTCCCCGGTCTCCACCAAAACCACCCTCGCCGCGTATGAACAGACTGGTGGTAATCGAAAAGCGGGGCTCGCCCGACGCCACGTCAATCGACGTCGACTCCGACACCACCAAGGCGCCCGATCCCTTGTCGAAGATGCCGGTGATGGCGCTCGTGGTGCTGACGGTGGCGTCAGTGGGGATGGGGCCGAACACGGTGACGGACTGGCCGGCGTGCAGGAGCATGGCGAGGTCGAAGGATCCCAGCAGGCCTCGCCATGGGCCGCCGGCCCCGACCACGGTGGCGAAGGTGGGCAGCACCTTCTGGGGGGTGTCGATGGAGTTCTCGGTCGTGTACTCGAGTTCGAATCCGACGGGGTCCGGCGCTCCGGCGCCGACTCCGAGGGCATAAAGGATGGCGTCGGTCGACATCCAGGAGCGCTGCACAGGCTCCGTCGTCGACCCGATGGCGTCGAGGTTTAATGGCATGGCAGTTATGTTACATAAGATGATGTAACAGTCAAGTGGCATGTGATGGTAGAGTGGGTCTCATGGGCGTGACCAGGGTGAGCGTTGGAGTTGCCGACGGGGCGACTCTGGGGACTGCCGAGGTCACCGTCGACGATCTGGCTCGACAGACCGGCACCACGACGCGCAACATCCGGGCTTTGCAGACCCTCGGGCTCCTTCCTCGGCCCCGCGTGCTGGGCCGCACCGGTTACTACGGCGAGGAGCACCGCCAGCGGCTGACCACGGTGCTGCGATTGCAGGACGACGGGTTCTCCTTGGCGTCCATCGCCAGACTCTTCGAGGCCCGCGACGCCGGAAGGACGCTCGATGATGTGCTCGGCCCATCGGTGCCGCCCGTCGCTGCTGGTGCCGTCGACGACGAGTCCGACACCTTCGACAGCTGGTCGTCGCCCCGCCGGGGCCGACTCCTGTGGGTTGTCCCGTCCACGATGATCAGCGACGTGGCGTCCTAACGACAGGCCTCAGCGTCAGGCCTCAGCGTCAGGTGGTGGTGTCGGCCCCTTCAGCTACGAGCTTCTCGCTCACATCCCACAGTCGACGCGCCGCAGCGTCGTCACGCGCTGCCTTCGAAGGAGTGCGCGCCTTGCACTTGGCGAAGTACTTCCCTGACACCGTGGCGACGTCCGGAGACGAGGCCAGGTAGACCGAGGTGCGGGCGCCCTTTTCGGGGCTGAGGAAGAACGGCGCCGCAATCTTGATCCCAAATCCCAAAGCCCCTCCGGTGTCGCCGTCGCGGCCGTAGCCGGTGCGCACCGTGCCGGGGTGCAAGCTGTTGGCCGTCACGCCCGTGCCGGCCAGCCGACGGGCCAGCTCGGTGGTGAAGTAGATGTTCTCGAGCTTGCTGGCGCTGTAGGAGGACATGGCGCTGTAGCCGCCTTCGAACTGCAGATCGTCGAAGTTCAGCCCGCGGCGCGCCCCTTTGTGGGCCGTCGATGCCACGTTCACGATGCGCGCCGGCGCGCTGGCCTTGATGCGGTCGAGCAACAACTCGGTCAACAGGAACGGTCCCAAGTGGTTGGTGGCGAAGGTGGCCTCGAAGCCGTCGACAGATAGCAGCCGGTACGACAGCACCAAGCCGGCGTTGTTGAGGAGGACGTCGATGCGGGGACACCGCTCGAGGATTTCCGCCGCTCCGGCCCGCACCGAGGCGAGATCGGCGAGGTCGAAGACGACGACTTCGACATTGTGGCTGCCGCTGCGCGCCGAGATATCGGCCACCGCCGCCTGCCCCCGGTCCGCATCTCGAGCCGTGATGACCACTCGTCCACCGGCCTGGGCCAAGGCGACGGCGGTTGCCTTGCCGATACCGGAGTTGCCTCCGGTGATAACGACCGTCTTGCCACTCATGTCCCCCACGTCATGCTCCATGGCCGGGAGCCTACGAGGTCCGGCTCCGGTGCCGGCGGGAACTCGAGGTCAGTCGACGCGGCGAGCGAGGCCGGCCTTGTCGGCGTCGGTGAGACGTTCGTAGCCCGAGTCGTTTCGCACGTCCGCCTTCCACCACACGGGATCGGTGCAGTTCCAGCCCTCGGCTCGCAGCACCCGCACGAGCACTTTGGAGGTGGCGGTGATGGGCAGCGCGTCGCTCACGCGCAGAAATCGGGGTGCCCACTTGGTGCCGAGATCCTCTTGGGCGGCCACAAAGCCGGTGAACTCCTCGGGGTCGAAGGCCGCCCCGGGACGCAGCTGGATGGCCGCCATGACCTGGTCGCCCGCCACAGGGTCGGGAACGGCGTAGACGGAGCTGACCACCACGTCGCGGTGACGCTCGAGGATGCGGGCCACCGGCGCCGCCGCAAAGTTCTCGCCGTCGACGCGCAGCCAATCGTCGGCTCGTCCCGCGAAGTAAAAGAAGCCCGCCTCGTCCACGTAGGCGAGGTCGCCGGTCCAGTACCAACCGTTGCGCAAGCGGGCTTTTTCGGCGTCGTCGTTGTGCCAGTACCCCTCGAACCCCGCGCCTCCCCCCATCGACACCAGCTCGCCGATGGACTGCTCGGCGTTGACGAGCCGGCCGTGTTCATCGAAGCGAGCCACCACGCACGGCTCGCCGCTGTCGGGATTGACGACCATGGTGCCTTCGGGGGCCCGTCCGAGCGCGCCGTCAGGAGTGTCGGGGGTGCGCTGCACCACGGCGCCGCCCTCAGTGGATCCGTAGCTGTCGGTGACCACGCAGCCGAAGCGTTCGGCGAAGCGCGCTACGTCTCGCTGCGCCCCTTCGTTGCCGAAGACGCGGCGCAAGGTGTTGTCGGCGTCGCCAGGTTGCTCGGGGGTGGCCAGGATGTACGACAGCGGCTTGCCCACGTAGTTGAAGTAGGTCGCCCCGTAGCGACGCACGTCAGGCAGGAACCCCGATGCCGAAAAGCGTCCGCCCTCGGGGAGGGCCACGGCCGCCCCGGCCGCCAAGGTCGGGCCCCACCCCGCCATGAGCGCGTTGGAGTGAAACAACGGCATGGCCGCATAACAGACGTCGGCCGGACCGAGCTCGAACATCTGCGCCACGATGCCGCCGATGCCGGCCAGGCGACCTTGGGTGCAGCGGCACGCCTTGGGGGCTCCCGACGTTCCCGACGTGAAGATCAGGTAGCCGAGAGAGTCGCGCGTGACGCCGGACTCCTCGGCAGTGGGCGGGTCAACGCCGGCGAAGCGTTCGAGGTCCGAGCGGTAGCCGGGGTCGTCGATGATGAGAATGCGCGGGTTCGATGCCGACGCCACCCCCATGTCCGCCCCTAGGTCGAGGCCATCGATGAGCGGCAAATGGGCGCGGTCGGTAACGAGAATCTGCACTTCGGTGTGGGCGAGGTCGCGGGCGAGATCGGATCCGCGGTGGGTGGGGTTGGCGCCCACCATCACTGCCCCGGCCAGCCCCGCTGCCCCCAGCCACCAGACGAATTCGGGGACGTTGTCGAGCAGAAGCCCGACATGGAATGCCCCCGGGCCTCGGAGTTCCGCCAGCCAGGCGGCCCGCTGGGCTCCGGCGGCCACCACGTCGTCCCAGCTCCAGGTCTGTGTTCCGGCCACCAACCCGATGTTTTCGTCCCCGGCTCGGGCTAAGAGCAGCTCAGCGATGGTCTCCACGCCCATTATTGGAACACGTTGCATTTTTTTGGGCAAACTGGTACGTTCATCGCCGCGAGCGAGAGGAGCCGCCACCGATGGAATTCGGGATATTCAACGGCGTGTGCCTGACGCCCACCTTCGTAGCGAAGTACGGGGCGGCGTCCGAGCACCAGCGGATTATGGACGAAGTCGCCTACACGGTGGCGGCTGACGCAGCCGGCTTCAAGTACACCTGGACCACCGAGCACCACTTCCTCCACGAGTACTCCCACCTCTCGGCTAACGAGTCGTTCATCGCCTACGCAGCGGCCAAGACCAAGAACATCCACCTCGGATCGGGGATCTTCAACATCACCCCGCCGGTGAACCACCCGGCCCGTATCGCCGAGCGTGTCGCCATGCTCGACCACCTCTCCGAGGGGCGCTTCGAATTCGGCCACGGCCGGGGCTCGTCCACGACGGAGCAGAAGGGATTCGGCATCGAGGACGCCGAGCTGACGCGCGAGATGGTGGCCGAGACGCTTCCGCAGATTGTGCGCATGTGGAAGGAGACCGACTACTCCTACGACGGCAAGTTCTTCTCCATGCCGAACCGCAACGTCCTCCCCAAGCCCTACACCAACCCCCACCCGCCCCTGTGGGTGGCTGCCGGCAGCCCGAGCACCTTTGAGCTGGCGGCGCGCAACGGCCTCGGGGTCCTGTGCTTTGCCTTCGGCAAGCCCGAGCAGTTCAGCCCGCTGATCGAGAAGTACAAGAAGGACATCGAGAACGCCGAGCCCATCGGTGGCTACGTCAACAACAACGTGATGATCACCTCGCAGATGTTGTGCCTCGAGGACGGGGGCCGCGCCCGTGACGTCTTTGCCGAGATGGACATCGGCTACTACCTGAGCCTGGTGTTCCGCTACCTCGACACCTTCCCTCGGCCTCCGGGCATCCCCGTGTGGCCCGACACCATTCCCAACCCGACCCCGAGCGCCATCAACGACCAGATCGCCAACGCGCAGATCGCGGTGGGAGATCCCGAAGAGGTCACCAAGGTGGTGCAGCGTTTCGCCGACACCGGCGCCGACCAGTTGAGTTTCGGCATGTTGTCGTCGGCCATGCCCATCGAGATCTGCGAGGAAGCCGTCGCCACCTTCGGTCGCCACGTCCTGCCGAAGTTCGACAAGGACCCCGTGCACTCGACCACCCGTCAGCGCCAAGCCCAGATCGGTTCTTAAGCCCCTAGCGCGGCGGTGATCTCTGTCACCGTCGCCAAGGTGGCCAGCAGCGGCAAGGTGTGGCGCAACACAGCCTGCGCGTAGTCGGGTGGTATCCCGGCCACGGCGTCGGTGGCCACCACCACTCGGTAGCCGAGGTCAACGGCCTCGATGACGAGCCCGATGATGGCCACGTTGAGCGATACGCCGGTGGCGATGACCGTGGTCACCCCGAGGGCACGCAAGGTGACGTCGAGAGACGTGCCGCTGAAGGGGGCCACCCCGTGGCGGCGGTGCGAGACGAGGTCGCCGGGCTCGGGCCCGAGACCAGGTACGAGTTCCACCGCGGCGGTGCCTTCGATCAGGTGATCGGTCATGCGGGCCACGGCGCTCAGCAGCGGGGCGTTGGTCGACGACCCGGCCCGATCGGATCGGAAGCCGGCCGTGCAGTGCACCACGGGAACACCCACGCGCCGGGCCACCTCCAGCAGCTCGACGGTGGCCGGAATCACCCCGCCGCTGTCCACCGCCGCGGCCAGCTCGGGGAAACTCGAAAGGTCACCGACCACGCCGCGCTGCAGCTCCATGGTCAGCACACAGGCCTGTCCATCACCCACCAGGTCAGCAAGCGTTGTGGGCACGGCGGCGAAGCGTAGCGGTCAGGTTGCGGCCATCCCCGCGGCCACGACGGCGTTGGCCCAGGGGTAATCGGGCTTTCCGCTCGGCGAACGCTGGATTTGTTCGACCACGTAGAGATGGCGGGGAATCTTGTAGCCCGCCACGTGCGTACGGCAGTGCTCCTGAATGGCCTCCAGCGACGGGGCGCTGTGGTCGTGGCGCGGCTCGACGATGGCGGCCACGGTTTGACCCCAGCGTTCATCCGGGGCCCCCACGACGATGGCGTCCATGACGTCGGGGTGGGAACGGACGACGGCTTCCACCTCTTCGGGGAAAATCTTCTCGCCGCCTGAGTTGATGCAGATCGAACCGCGGCCGAGCAACGTCACCGACCCATCGGCTTCCACGGTGGCGAAGTCCCCCGGCATGACGTGGCGCTTGCCGTCCACGGTGATGAACACCTCGGCCGTCTTGACCGGGTCGTTGTAGTACCCGACGGGGATGTCGCCGCTGCGGGCGATCTTCCCGATCACTCCCGATCCCGGCTTGACGGGTTCGAGGCCCTCGTCGAGGACGACCGTCCCCCCGAGCGACGTGACCGTGGGGCCGCTGCGCATGGCGGTCGCCCCGGCGTGGACCATGGTGATCCCGTTGTTCCCGGATTCTGATGAGCCCACGGCGTCGGTCATCACCAGGTTGGGAAGGTGGCGGAAGAAGTCGTCCTTGACGGCGGGTGAGAACAGCGCCGCGGTGGAGGTGATGCCGATGAGCGACGACAGGTCATAAGGAATCTCGGGGTCATCGAGCGCCTCGATGAGGGGCTTGCCCATGGCGTCGCCCGTGATCATCACCATGTTGACGCTCTCGCGTTGGATCAGGCCCCATACTTCCGCCGGCTCGAACTTCGGCACCAGGATGACGCGGTTGGCGACGAAGCTCTGCCCCATGACGCCCCACTGGGTGGCACCGTGCATGAGCGGGGCAATGGGCAGAAACGTGATTTGGCCGGCTTGCGCAACGGCCTTCTCCACCATCTGCTCGGGCCGGTCCATCCGAAACCCCGTCAGGGCGTCGATGCCCCCACCAAGGGCAAAGAAGACGTCGCGGTGGTGCCATACGACCCCCTTGGGCATGCCGGTGGTTCCGCCCGTGTAGAGGATGTAGATGTCGTCGTCGGCGCGCGGCGCGAAGTCGCGTTCGGGAGCACCGTCGGCCACGGCGTCCTCGTAATCGACGGCGGCCGGGGAAGGGTTGGGCTCCTGGCTGTCGTCGTCGATGACCACGACGTGGCGGAGCCCGGTCAGCTCGGGCAACAAGGCGGCGACGTTGGGTGAGTACTGGCGCTGGTGCACCAGAGCGACCAGATCAGCGTTGGTGAAGAGGTACTTGAGCTCTTCGTGCACGTAGCGGTAGTTGATGTTGATCCACACGGCCCGGAGCTTGAACACCGCCCACGCCGTCTCCACCCATTCGACGCTGTTGAGGGCGTAGATGCCGACGTGGTCGCCCGGTCCGACTCCATGGGCGGCCAGGTGGTGAGCGAGGCGGTTAGCCCGTTCTTCCATCTGCGCGTACGTGCGCCGCTTGCCTTCGGCCACCAGGTATTCACGGTCGGGGAAGGCGTCTACGGCCGCTTCGAACAGGTCGGCGAGATTGAATTGCACGACCCCAAAGTTAGAACATGTTTCGGTCTTGGGGACAGGCGAACCGCCATCGCCCGGACCAGCGGCGGTCGGGGGCGTTAGGAGAGCTGGAGACGATCCCGTTCGGCCACCAACGCCTCGGTGACGGCGGCGGCGATGCCGGGGCCGTCGAGGCCGAGGTCGGCCAGGATGGCGGCTGGTTTGCCTTGGGGGATGTAGGCCCGGGGCACCCCCAAGGTGCGCACCGGAGGAAGGGGGCGGCCGAAATCTTTGAGGCTACGCATGGCCTCGAGGACGTACGACCCGGCCCCGCCGATGCGGATGCCGTCTTCGACGGTGATCACCAGTCCATGGCCCGCGGCGTCCATCAACATGGCCGGATCGGGCGGGGCAATCACGCGGACGTCCCACACCGTGGCGTCCACCCCGTCGGCGGCCAGCTTCTCGGCGGCTTCCTCGGAGGCTTCGACCATCTTGCCCACCGCCAAGATGCACACCTCGTTGTCGCCTCGGCGCACGAGGCGGGCCGACAAACCCTGGCCGACGATGTTGCCGGGGGCCTGGCGAGCCGGGGTCTTCGGGAAGCGAATGGTGGACGGGCCCGGCAAGGTCAGCGCCGTATCGAGCATGGCCTGCACCTCCTGGGCTGAGGAGGGGGCGAACACCGTCATATCGGGGATGGACAGGGCCAGGGCCATGTCGAGCACGCCGTGGTGGCTGGGCCCGTCGTCGCCGGTGATGCCGGCTCGGTCAAGGGCAAAGACGACGGGGAGGTTGTGCAGCCCCACATCCAAGTTGGCCTGATCGAAGGCTCGCGAGAAGAAGGTGGAGTAGACCGCCACCACCGGCCGCAGTCCCGCCATGGCCATGCCCGCCGCGGCGGTGACGGCGTGTTGCTCGGCGATGCCGACGTCGAGGAAGCGGTCGGGATAGGCGCCTTCGAAGGGCAACAGGCCGGTGGGACCGGGCATGGCGGCGGTGATGGCCACCACCTCGGGGCGCGTGGGGGCAATGTCGAGAAGGGCTCTGGTAAAGGCATCGGTGTAGGTGGCAGGAGCCACATCCACCAGCGGCGCCACGCGGCTGGGTTGCACCTTGAAATCGTGAAGGCGCTGGACCTCATCCTCTTCGGCCGGTGCGTAGCCCCGTCCCTTTTGGGTGAGCACATGGACGAGAATGGGCCCGTCCCATTCGGCCGCGTTGGCAATGGCGTGCTGCATACCGATCACGTCATGACCGTCGATGGGTCCGGCATAGCGCACGCCCAGCGCTTCGAAGAACCAGTGCGGGGTGACGATCTCGCGCACGGCGCTGGTCAGGCCGTGCACGCCCGAATAGGCGAAGCCCCCCAGGGCGGGCACCCGCCGCAACAAGTTGCGCATGCGCTCGCGGGCGTGGACGTAGGACGGGT
This sequence comes from uncultured Acidimicrobiaceae bacterium, assembly GCA_963714125.1. Classification (GTDB taxonomy): domain Bacteria; phylum Actinomycetota; class Acidimicrobiia; order Acidimicrobiales; family UBA8190; genus CAWCAW01. The sequence goes on from OY970234.1 coordinate 1,298,626, forward strand.
TGAGCCGCAGATAGGTGAGCTCCGACGACAATTTGGAGACTGTCGGCGCGTAGGAACGGCCGTTGTCGTTCAAGACGATGGTGACGCGCGACCCTGAGTGGCCCAGGTTGTTGAGCGCTTCGTAGGCCATGCCACCGGTGAGCGATCCGTCCCCGATGATCGCCACCACCCGCCGCTCATGTTCACCGCGCAACCGGAACCCGGTAGCGATCCCGTGCGCGTAGCTGAGCGCGGTGGACGCGTGGCTGTTCTCTATCCAGTCATGGGCAGACTCGTGGCGCGACGGGTAGCCCGACATTCCACCCGGCTGGCGCAAGGTGGGGAACTGGCCCTGGCGGCCGGTCAGGAGCTTGTGCACGTAGGACTGGTGACCGGTGTCCCACAGCACCACGTCACGGGGCGAGTCGAAGACGCGGTGCACAGCCAGGGTCAACTCGACGACGCCGAGGTTCGAGCCGAGATGCCCGCCCGTGGCTGTCACGGTGTCCACGATGCGCGTCCGGATCTCCGCTGCCAGTTGGTCGAGTTGGTCCTTCGACAAACTGCGCAGGTCAGACGGGTCGTGGATGTTGTCGAGAAGCATGCAGGATCCTGGTCCGGGCGATGTCGGCTGGGGCCTAACGCTACTCCGAGTGACTCGGCCCAGGACCTCGCTTCGAGAACCGCAGTGGGGTGCAGCCCGTCGGCCGATGCGACAGACTCGCCGTGGAAATACCGGCCACCACCGCCGGGAGACGACAAAGGGGCGAACCATGCAGGCAAACGTCAAGGGCACGACCATGCCGGTCCTGGAGATGGTGCTCGATCCTGGCGAGGCCTTGATCTCCACCCATGGAGACCTGTCGTGGATGACGGCCAACATGCAGCTCTCCCAGACCACCAACGCGGGCGGCGCCGGCGGCGGCGGGCTGGGCGGCATCCTCAAGCGGGCCGTGGGTGGGGGCGGCGTGTTCCTCACCCGCTACGAGGCCGTCGGAGGCCAGGGGATGGTCACCTTTGCGGCCAAGCTCCCGGGCCGGATCTTCGCCGTCGACGTCGCTCCGGGGGGTGGGTACTTGGTGCACCGCCACGGCTGGGTGTGCGGCACGCCCGGAATCACGCCCACGGTGGCCCTGCAACAGACCTTCAGAGGCGGGATCTTCGGCGGCGAAGGCTTCCTGCTCCAAAAGCTCGAGGGTCAGGGCCAGGCGTGGATCGAGCTCTCCGGCGAGGTGGCCACCTACGAGTTGGCGGCCGGACAGTCGCTTCTGGTGCACCCCGGCCACGCCGGCTTGTTTCAGGACTCGGTGAGCTTCACCGTCATCCGGCTGCCCGGCATCGCCAACCGCTACATGGGTGACGACGGGCATCACCTCATCCAGCTCACCGGGCCAGGCAACGTGTGGCTGCAGAGCATGCCCATCCCGGTGTTGGCGGCCGCTTTGACGCCGTACCTGGAGCACGACGACCGTCACGAAGCGGCCAGCGGGGGTGCCATAGGCGGAGTGCTCGGAGGCGTTCTCGGCCGTGGGGTCTGACGGCGGCCCCACCGCCTCGCCGCCCCGCTGGTCCCTACGGGCACCCGACCGCCCTTTGTGGTCATTTATGTGACAACACGAACATGGACGTTGACGCTCCGTGGTAATTCTGCGACAGTGGACCACAGGGAACTTGTGACGTAGCCGCTGGGGGCTCGTCGCAGGGTCCAGGTCCGGCCGACCGGCACAACCCGGTGGGTCGCCTGGGGAGTGGGGGGCGAGCTATGAGCAAGCACGGCGTGCGGGAACCGTTCCGTCACCAACACGGTGCCGCCGCGGGCGAGGGTGGCGGCGACCTGGAGATGCTGACCCAGGACGAGGTCATCCGAGCGGCCGGGGCCGACGTGGGCAAGACCCGGGAACGGGTTCGCCAAGGACGCTGGCTACGGCTGGGCCTGCTGCTGACGCCCATCGCCGCTTGGTTCATCGTGCGCGCCGTGGTCCTGCACCGGGGCGCCCTCAGATTCCCTCACATCCCGAGTTCGATACTCCCGTACACGCCGGCCATCATCCTCATCTTCTTGCTGGGCGGCGCCATCATCCTCCCCATGCTCGGGGCGGGCCGTTCGCCGCACGTGCTGTACCGGCCTGAGGAGATCGACGTCCGGTTCGCCGACGTGCGCGGGGCGGGCATGGTGGTCGACGAAGCGGTCAAGACGCTCAACTTGTTCCTGGCCCATCGCACCTTCGTGGAGCAGATGGGCGGCTCCACGCGCCGGGCCATTCTTTTCGAGGGTCCCCCGGGAACGGGCAAGACCTACATGGCCAAGGCCATGGCGGCCGAAGGCGGCGTGCCGTTCCTGTTCGTGTCGTCGTCGGCTTTCCAATCGATGTTCTACGGACAGACCAACCGCAAGATCCGTTCCTACTTCAAGGCCCTGCGCAAGTACGCCCGCCGAGAAGGTGGGGCCATCGGATTCATCGAGGAGATCGACGCCATCGGCGGAGCGCGCGGTGGCATGGGCCAAGGCCGTCACCACGACGGCGTGGCCGGGGTGGTCAACGAGCTGTTGATCCAGCTGCAGTCCTTTGACCAGCCCCCCGCCATGACGCGTCTGCGCGGCGCGCTGATCGAGGTCGTGAACTCCTGGCTGCCGGCCGGGCGCCAGATCCACAAGCCCGTGCCCGCCGGAGCCAACATCCTTGTCATCGGTGCCACCAACCGGGCCGCCGACCTCGACCCCGCTCTGGTGCGCCCCGGGCGCTTCGATCGCTCCATTTACTTCGGCCTGCCCAGCCGGGCCGGGCGGCGAGAGATCATCGACTACTACCTCGAGCGCAAGGCCCACGATCCCGAGCTCGACGACGAAGCCAAGCGCGACACCCTGGCCGCCGTCACCCAGGGCTACTCGCCGGTGATGCTCGAGCACGTGCTGGACGAGGCACTGATCTGGGCCCTACGGCGGGGGGCCGACCGCCTGTCGTGGGGCGACATCCAGCAGGCCAAGATGACCGAGGAGATTGGGCTGGCTCAACCGGTCGAATACACCGAGGCGGAGCGGCGCACCATCGCCACGCACGAGTCCGGCCATGCCACGGTGGCCTGGTTGGCGGGCAAGGGCCGCAAGCTTGAGATCCTCTCCATCGTCAAGCGCAAGGAAGCGCTCGGCCTCCTGGCCCACTCCGAGACCGAAGAGCGCTACACCAAGACGCGCTCGGAGATCGAGGCCCTCATCCAGATCGCCTTCGGGGGCATGGTGGCCGAGGAGATGTTCTTCGGTGAGACGAGCACAGGTGTGGCCGGTGACCTTCAGGCCGCCACCAGTGCGGCGTGTCTCATGATCGGGAGTCTGGGCATGGGCAGCTCACTGATCTCGGCCGACGCGCTCGACATGCCGGGCAACATCGTGGCCAAGGTGCTGTCGTCTGACAGCGGGCGCGACGAGGTGGAGGCGTTGCTGGGCAAGGCCAAGGCCGACGTGCGTGCCATGCTCGAGGCGCATCGTCACGTCATCGAGAACCTGCGCGACACGCTGCTGGAGCGCGACGAGCTGGTGGGCGATGAGATCCTCGACGTCATCGCCGCTTCGGCGCCCGTGCCGAGCGAGGCGCTCTAGCTGCTCGGTTTGGTTTTGGGTTTCAGCGCGCCTTGGCCATGAAGGCGTCGGTGTCCACCACCACGCGCGTCATGCGTCCGGCTCCGACCAGTCCGGCGGAGTCGGTCACCGACACCGTGAACACCAGCCGCCGTCCTTCGACCTTCTCCAAGATGGCCTCGGCAGTGACGGTGGAGCCGACCGCTACCGGCGCCAGGTGGTCGACTTGGACCCGCACGCCGACGCTGGTGTGGCCCGTGTGCAAAGCGCCCTTGACGGCGCGGAAGCCGGCCTCCTCGCACAGCGCGATGAGCCGAGGAGTGGCCAGAACGTCGACTTCGCCCGATCCCATGGCCCTCGCCGTGTCGGCTGGTCCGACTGTCAGAGATACCTGAGCGCTCAAACCGGACGCGAGGGCCACGGCGGTACCATACGAAAAGGGCGCACAACGAGCCAAAGGGACCCTCCTCCAGGGCGTGTGTGCCAGAGTGCCGCTGTTCGCCCTGCTCCAGGGATGGTCACCAAGCGGCAGGAAGGAACTTCGTTGACGACGACCTCTGACGCCGGAACGCTGATCGAGCCGGCCACCATCGAACGGGTCCTGGCGGCCGCTTTGAGCCAGGGCGGGGATTTTGCCGAGATCTTCGCCGAGGACCGCCACGGCACCTCGGCCGTCCTCGATGACGGCCGGGTCGAGGAACTGTCCTCCGGACGCGATCGCGGTGCGGGGGTGCGGGTCGTGGTGGGGGAGACCACGGGCTACGCCCACACCGCCGATTTGAGCGAGGCGGGCTTGTTGGCGGCCGCCGAAGCGGCCCGAGCCGTGTCGCGCCAAGGCGGTGCCGGCCAGGTCGTCGGCCTCGTGCCCAAGACCGCACCGCGTCCCAATGAGATCGCCATCTTCCCCGACACGGTGGCCAAGGCCGACAAGATCGCCTTGCTGGCGCGCGCCGATGAAGCGGCTCGCAGTGCCGGGGGCGCCATCACCCAGGTGTCGGCCGCCTACGGCGACAGCCGTCGCCGCATGCTCGTGGCCAACAGCGACGGCGTGTTCACCGGTGACGACCAGGTGCGGTCGCGCTTCTCGGTCTCCTGTGTGGCCGAAGGCGACACCGGCATGCACACGGGCCGGGAGACGGCTGCCTTCATGGTCGGGTTCGAATTGTTCGACACCATTGCGGTGGAGGACGTGGCTACCACCGCCGCCCGCCGGGCGTTGGCCAAGCTGGTGGCTCGTCCCGCTCCGAGCGGCGAAGTGCCCGTGGTGTTGGCATCGGGCAGCGGGGGCGTGCTCTTTCACGAAGCGTGCGGACACGGCCTCGAAGCGGACCACATCGCCAAGGGTGCGTCGGTGTACGCCGGGCAGGTGGGTCAGCTGGTGGCCAGCCCGCTTATCACCTTGGTCGACGACGGAACCATCGCCACGCAGTGGGGAAGCTTTGCCGTCGACGACGAGGGCAACCCGGCTGGCCGCAACGTGCTGATCGAGAACGGCGTGCTGTCGGATTACATGTGGGACTACCTACGGGCCCGACAAGATGGGCGCGGCTCGTCCACCAACGGCCGGCGACAGAGCTACCGTCACCTCCCCATGGTCCGTATGACCAATACGTTCCTCATTAACGGCACTGAGGACCCCGACGAGATCGTGGCGCAAACGCCGACCGGGGTCTATGTGGCCAAGCTGGGCGGCGGCCAGGTCAACACCACCACCGGCGACTTCGTCTTCGGCATGGTGGAGGCGTATCTCATCGAAGGGGGGCACATCACCGAGCCGTTGCGTGACGCCAACCTCATCGGTAACGGTCCCGAGATCCTTCGTCGCGTCGACGCCGTGGGCAACGACTTCGCAATGGAGCCGGGCAGCTGCGGCAAAGATGGCCAGAGCGTGCCGGTGGGATGCGGCCAACCCACCTTGCGGCTCACCGGCGTGACGATCGGGGGCACCGCCGGTGTCTGACACCCTCACCACCGCCGCGTCGACGGCATCGTCGGCCGAGGAACTTCTCGATCTGGCCACATCGGTGGCGGCGTCAGCCGGCCCCGGTGAGCACATCGAGGTCTATGTCTCTCGCAGTGTCGAAACCGATGTGCGCGCCTTTGAAGGCGAGGTCGAGTCGCTGTCATCGGCGGCCACGGCCGGTGTCGGCATTCGGGTACTGACGGCCGGGCGCCAAGGGTTCGCCTACGCGGGAAGCCTCGACGACCTTGTCGTGCGCGACACGTTGGCCCAAGCGCGCGACAACGCTTCGTTTGCCACCCCCGACGACCACGTGATGCTGGCCGTACCCGATGGCGTGGCGCCGGCCCGACTCGAACTGTGGGACGACGGTGTGGTGACCCTTGCGACCTCGGCCAAAGTGGATCTCGCCTTGGAGCTCGAGCGACGGGTCCGAGCCGGCGACCCTCGAGTTCGTCAGGTGCACGGCTGCGACTACGGCGACATGGTGGCTCGCGCCGCTATCGCCACCTCCACGGGTATTGCCGCCACCGCGGCGCGCACATTGTGCAGTGTGTCGGCGACCGCCATCGCCGGCGAAGGTGCCGAGAGCCAGACGGGTTCGGGGTTCTCGGCCGGACGCGGTCCGCAAGATCTCGACCTCGATAAAGCGGCTCTCGACGCCGTGAACCGGGCCACCCGCATGCTGGGTGCGGTCAAGGGTCGATCAGGCAGTCTCGTCGTCGTGTTCGATCCCCGCATCACCTCCACGTTGTTGGCCGTGGTGTCTTCGGCCTTGTCGGGTGAAGCGGTGACCAAGAGGCGGTCGTTTTTTGCGGGGCGTGTAGGCGAGGACGTGGCCCGAGCCGGCATCACCTTGGTCGACGATCCCACCGACGCCCGGGCCTTCGGGGCGTCGTCGCACGACGCCGAAGGTCTGGCGTGCCGGCGCAACGTGTTGCTCGATGGCGGGGTGTTGCGGGGGTTCGTGTTCGACACCACCTCGGCCAACCGTGCCGGTACGACGTCGACGGCCTCAGCCGTACGGGGCGGCTACGCCACCACTCCGGTGGCGGGATGTCGCGCTTTGCACCTGACGCCGGGGGAACTCGGGTCTGAGGAGATTCTGCGGGCGGTGGGCGACGGCCTCTATGTCCAGTCCGTGTCGGGTGTCCACTCGGGCGTGGACACCATCAGCGGCGATTTTTCGGTGGGAGCGGAGGGACTGATGATCCGGGGCGGGGAATTGGCTGAACCGGTCCGGGAGCTCACGGTCGCTTCGACGTTGCAGCGGATGCTGCATGACATCTTGCACGTGGGGGCGGACGTCGAATGGCTGCCGGGCCTGGCGTCCGGTCAGACCCTGGCCATAGCCAACATGGCCGCCAGCGGTTCGTAGCGCACCGGGCGGTCGCCGACCTTCTCGGCCTACCGTCACCACGTGGTGTCACCGACCCGAGCGCGCCGGGGTAGTTCCTCGTAGGCTTCAACCTGTCATCGACTATCAGGGGGGCCTCGATGAGTCGAAACGTGAAACCGAATTCTCACCTTGCCGTGGGTCGGCTCCGGGTTCAAGCAAGTCTTTTCGGGGTGCTCGGTGTTGTCGTCCTTCTTGTCGTGGGTGCCGTGCCCGCCTATGCCCACGCCCGGGGGGCCACGAGCAATAAGCCCGGGAAGCCGACGGGCGTGACCGTTGTCGCCGTTGTCGGGGGGGCTGACGTGTCGTGGACCGCCCCTGTCTCAGACGGTGGCTCGGCCGTCACCTCCTATACCGTGATCACCGCGCCCGGCAGGGCCACGTGTACGACGACAGGGGACACGGACTGCACGCTGTCGGGGCTCACCCACGGTCGTCGGTACAAGGTCCGCGTCCGTGCCGCCAACGCCAATGGCCATGGGCAACCATCAGCACCAGTGGCGGTACCCCTGGTTCCGTCGGTGTCGTTCGGCGATTCCGTCACCTTCACCTACCCGAACGAGACAGTGGGGTTGGGGCTCAGCGAGCCCAGCACCTCCACGGTGACGGTGAGCTACGCAACTTCCGATGGACCCCAGGCGGCGTTGTACTGGGGTGCTTGGTTCGGGGCGCCGTCGTCGTTCAGCCCGGGTTCCGGCACGGTCACCTTCGCCCCGGGCCAGACGTCGGCCTCGATCCCGTTTGTTGTTGATCCGACGACCCTCGACAGTGGCTGCGGGATTTACTACATCGGCATGTCGACATGCTTCCCGTCGGTGACCGTGACCATTTCCAGCCCCACCAACGCACTGGTGGGTCCGACCGCACAAAGCAACGTTTTCTACTACCCGTCGTAATGCGCTAAGAAGCGGCGGCTTTTTCTCCCGAGCCCTTCGAGGGCTTCGGCGATTCCTTGGTCGGACTCTTCTTCGAGCTGTCCGAGGAAGACTCCGAGGAGGATGACGAGGAACTCGAGTCCGACGATTTCGAAGACTCCGCCGCGGACGATTTCTCCCCGCTGGAGGTCGAGGACTTGGTCGAGGATCGGGTGTCGGTCTTATAGAAGCCGCTGCCCTTGAACACGACGCCGATGGAACCGAACACCTTGCGCAAGTCCCCGCCACAGGCCGGGCATTCCGTCAAGGCGTCGTCGCGAAACGACTGCACGACCTCGAGGTGCTCGCCACAGGACGTGCAGGCATATTCGTAGGTCGGCATCCTCGCCCGTTCCTTCCTTTAGCACTCTCGTAGGATGAGTGCCAGCTTAGCGGAGGGAGCGTCGTCCAGCGTCCCCCCGGTACATAGTTCTTCCCAGCGTAGAATGCCGCCGTGGTCGACCGAAGCCTTACGCACCTCGATCCCCTCAAGAGCGCACGAAGCCTTGAACTCACGCCCAAGGAGCCAACCCACCGCCGAGCGCTGGCTCGCTGCCGGGTGCTCATGGCGCCCGAGACCACGGCCAAGGTGGCCAGCAACGCCATCACCAAGGGCGACGTGCTGGCCGCGGCCCGAATTGCCGGAATCCAGGCGGCCAAAAAGACCTCGGATCTGATTCCCATGTGTCACCCGCTTTTGGTGGGCACCGTGCACGTCAACTTCAACATCGGCGACGATTTCGTCGAGGTGGAGGCGCAAGTCGAGACGGTCGACCGCACCGGCGTGGAAATGGAAGCCCTTACCGCTTGCGCCGTGGCCGCCTTGACCATCTACGACATGTGCAAGTCATCGGACCGAACCATGAGCGTCGGGGATCTCGCCCTGTGGGAGAAGGTGGGCGGGAGCTTCGGGACCTGGCGCCGCCCACCCCAGCCGTAGGGAGTCATCGTCGGGCGTCGAGCCCGATTTAGTTGCGGTGGAACCGCCGCTTCTTACGGTTGGTGGCCAAGATGGTGAGATCTTCGGAGATGTTCTGGTTGATCTCCTCTTCCTCGATCTCGACTGGTTTCTCGGGCTTCTTTTCCTCCGGGGTGGCGGCCAGGATCTCGGTGGCCATCGATGCTGCCGACATGACGTGAGGCAGGCCGGGCGATTCAGGTGTCACCGTGTGGAACTGAACGGCAGGGGCTGCTGCCGCGGGTGCTACCGGCGCAACAGCTACTTGCAGCACGGGCGGTGCCTCGGCTGCTGCTTGGGCAACGACGGAGAAGGGTGGGAGCTCGGATTGTGGCTCGGGCAGAACGCTTGACATTGGCGCCAGCGTGAATACGGGCGGCGACTCCACGGCAGGGTCAGGAGCAGCCACATGGACGTGAAGCGCCACGGGTTCGATCGGTGATTCGTCTTCGAGTTCGACGTCCGGGGTGATCAACGGCGGAGGCAACATCTGCGACGGCGGGGTAGCCGCAGCGGCGGTAGCTGCGGCGGCGGCTACCGGCTCGACGGGCGCATTCACTGGTTGGGGAGCGACCACAGTCAGGGTGGCTGGGGCCTGACTCACGAAGTCGGAACCAAGGAGGGCTTCGAGAAGGCCCGAATCAGCGGCGCCGATCGACGCATCAGGCCCGTCGCCGTCAGCGTCCGACGCGGCCACCGGGTCGCCAAACTCGGCCGCCAACAACGAGTCGATGGCTTCGATGCTGAGTTCGCCAAGCGTGGCGGGGATCCCGAAATAAGTGGGGTCGATCGGCTTAGGGCCAGTGGCAACACCCTTGGAGTCCGAAGCGTCCTCTGCCACCGTCACCAAAAGGACAGGTTCAGCAATGGGGTCGGCCGCATTGACCGCGCTGGTGTCGATCGCCGTGGTTTCGACTGAGGTCTTGTCGCCAACGATGTCCTCGCCAGCCGCCTTGGTGTGTGCCGCTTTGGAAGCGGCTTTGGCGGCTGCCTTGGCTTCGACTTTGGCGGCCTTGGCCGCCTTGGATTCGGCCTTGGCGTCAGCCTTGGATTCGGTTTTGGAGTTGGCGGGCTGTTCGGGGTGGTCAGCGATGGTTACCGATGCCGGTTTCGATGTTGTCGAACCCAGATCGTCGAGACCGAGCAATGCATCGACGATCGCCTGGGCCTGAGCGACAGCGTCGGCACCGTCGGGGACGGTGATGGTCGACGTGGCTGCGACCGATGCCGTCGACATCCCCCCCGACCCCAAGGCCAACGACACCGTCAACGGCAACGAGCCAGCCGGCAGCGAAGCGATCTTGTGCACCTGATCCAGGGCCGGCAGCGGCGCGCCCGACATCGATTGGCGCACGATCGTCCCGAGTTCCTCCACGGCCCGGGCCAAGATGATCTGGCTCTCATGAATCTGGGTAAGGCGATCGAGCATCTCGTGCCAAAGCTCAGCCGACGACACAGCCATAGATCGAATGAGGTCAGTGTCCGAAGATGCTTCGTTCGGCTGGAGACTCTCCATCGTCATTTCCGGGTCACGCTCCTGTATCTGGGGTGCCGGAATCTGGAGTGCCGAGCTCGCCCTGTGTCCTGCCTGCCGTCGCGCCCCGCTGGCGCGACAAACCACAGGGAACCTCAAAGAAAGAGCGAAATATCTCGACCACTGCCCGCTTCCCGCCGACTTCCACCGCTACCGATGGGATCGTTATCGACGTTGAAGCCCGTTGCCTTGAGCGGAGCCTTGGCGCCGCCCCGAAAACTCAGGCGCGCGCTGCGCTGCGAAGCTCGTCGAGGGAGAGTTCGCCCGTCGCCTCGCCGCCGCACTGGGTGCAGTGTTCGACGTGACGCCAGGACCGCAGCAGGCGCGTTCCCTCGGGGTTCAGCAGTACCACGAACGACTCGGACACGGGGTCAATGTCGAGACCGAAGTACGGCCTCCACCCGGTCGAGGCCGGGTGGTTGTCGAGGTCGAGCCCTTTGAGGACGCGCCGGAAGCGCATGCGTTCCGTGTCGAAGAGCCAAGTGCTGTGGCACGACTCCAAAACCAGCGGTTCCATGGGTGGATCATGTCCCGAGAACGCGACAAACGCACAGCGGCAGTGTTGCGGTTTCGTGACGAAAATCAGTGTTGTGTGGCCCTTGTCACAATGCGTCCCCGACGCCCCTCCGGAGGCCCTCCAAAAGGATTTGTAGTGGCCGCACAGACACGCTCAGTGCTTGGTCCCGCCGGGTGTCTCGGTGACACGCGCCCCTGACAGGGGCCCTTGGCGACGTCCGAGCCGATGATCAAGTGAACAGCCCGACGCGTCGATGCACTCTCATCGAATGCACGCGGGCGCGCCCGCCCAAAACGAAATCCCGGTCCTGGCCGGGTCCGCACATACGGGGGCTCCATGGATAGAGACGATCTCGACCGCTTGCTGCACGTGTTGGCCGAGCTCGATGGCTCCGACCTGCACATCAAGGCCGACGCGCCGCCCCGGGTGCGGATCAACGGGCAGTTGCGGGCTATCGAGGACGAGCCGCAATTCAACGCGGAGGAAACAGGTGCGTTGGCGCGATCGATGATGCCCGCCAACCTCCTCGAGGTTTTCGAGTCCAAACACGAGGCTGACTTTGCCTACTCGGTTCCCGGGCTCGGCCGATTTCGCGTCAACGCCTTTACCCAACGGGCTTCGGTGGCGCTGGCCATCCGACGGGTCCGCACCAGTGCGTCGACGATCTCCGATCTCCTTCTCCCCGACGTGGTTCGCCGCCTGGCCGACGAGCAGCGCGGCCTTGTCCTTGTGACCGGACCCACGGGCTCGGGCAAGACCACCACCCTGGCGTCGATGATCGACCACATCAACCACACGCGGGCGTCGCACATCATCACCATTGAAGATCCCGTCGAGTACCTCCACGTCGACCACATGGCGGCCATCGAACAACGCGAGGTCGGCTTCGACACGGACAGTTTCACGAGCGCCATGCGCGTCGTTCTTCGCCAAGACCCCGATGTCATTCTCATCGGTGAGATGCGAGACCCCGAAACCGTGTTCACGGCGTTGACGGCGGCGGAAACCGGCCACCTCGTGTTCTCGACATTGCACACCTCGACGGCCACCGAAACGGTCAACCGGATCGTCGACTACTTCCCCCCGCACCAGCAAGGGCAGATTCGAGTCAGCCTGGCCGGCGCCCTGAAGGGCACCATCTGCCAACGTCTGATCGCGCGCGAGGACGGATCAGGCCGCGTGCCCGCTGTCGAGGTCATGGTGGTTAACGGTCGAATCCAGCAGGCCATCCTGGATCCCGTCCAGACGTCCGATATCGACCAGATCATGGCCGACGGCCAGTACTACGGGATGCAGACCTTTGACCAGGCGCTGGCTGACTTGCTGCAGCAGGGCGTCATCGGTCTACGCGACGCCATGGACTCCGCTTCGAATCCCCACGACCTCAAAGTCATGCTCGAGCGCATGGGCGTCGTCCGCACCGGCGGAGCCTTTGTGCCTTCGGCAGTTACTGTCTGAACTCGTTCAGGTCCCCGCTACCCGTCCAAGGGCAGCCGCCACGGTCACACCGACGGCGGTGCCGGCGGTAGCTGCGATGGTGACCGACACCGAGAGCAACGTCGCGCTGTGCGGTCGCCCCCGTGCCACCCACCACGCGCCCAGCACCACGACGGTCACCCCCGCCGCGATCGAAGCGCCCAGAGGCCCTACCCATCCGAGCAACGTCCCTGCCGGCGCCAAAGCCAACAAGCTCCAGACATCTGTGCCCCTACCTTCGCCGTCACCGTCGCCTGGGTGGCGGTGCCTTCGGTAGGCGACTGCAGCGACGACGGCGATCAGTTTGGCGGCCGTTAATCCGATCAGCGCTCCGACCAGACGCGCCCACCGGTGATCGGCGGCACCGGCCACCACGAGCAGAGCAAAGCCGAGCGAGGCGCCGATGACGGCCACTCTCGGCGGGGGCGCCAGGCCGTCGAGGGCGATGACTCCCAGGGACAGGACCGTGGCACACAGCACGCAGCACCCGAGGACGGCCCAGTGCGGACCGATGGCCCACGTGATGAGCGCAAAGGTGGCGGCCGTGACGGCCTCGACCACTGGGTACCTCGGCGAAATGGGCTCCCCGCAGTGCCGGCAGCGACCTCGCAGCACCAACCAAGAAAGCACCGGCACGTTGTCGATGGCGACCACCGGCGCATGGCACCGAGGACAAAACGAGCGTGGTTTGTTCACCGACAAGTGCCGAGGCACGCGGTAGACGACGACGTTGAGGAACGAACCGATGATCAAGCCGAACAGTGCCATCACCACGGTCACTTCGGTCCGTCCCACCGTCACGGTGGCCGGCGTCCAGATACCCAGCGCGAGACCGTGTGTCACCGTGCGTGAGCCCGTCGAGCGATTCCCACCCAACGCGGTTGGGAATTTGTGCGTTTGGAGCTTCTGGGCAGAAGCCGAAAATGTCGAGGTTTATTCGCGGTAGACCACCTACGACCAGGGACTACGCCTGGGAGGCAGCGGACGTGCATTCGGGCGGCAACGGTAGCACCGACGCTGGCAGATGCAGCGGGACCGATTTGTCAAGGCGTCGGTCCGCCCACGTTCAATGTGGGCTCCCAACCTGCCGATGCTCTTTGCTATGACCGAGGTGGACGTCGTTCGGCTGCTCGCGAGCGAGAACAATCTGGAGTTCGTCGACCTCGACCTCTATTCCGTCGATCCTGCGGTGGCCTCGGTCCTTCCAGCTTCGGTAGCCCGGCAGAACCATGTGGTTCCCATTGGCAGGAAATTTGGCGCTCCGGTGGTGGCCATCGCCGATCCCGGTGACATGGTCGCCATGGACAACCTCCGGGCCGCCATCGGCCGTGAGTTCATCACCGTGGTGGCGAGCAGCGACCAGATCGACACCTGCCTGACTCGCGTCTACAACGGGGCCCCGACGCCGGCCGCACCGCCTCCGGTAGCTGCGGCCCCGCCCGCCCCCCCCGTGGCACCGCTGCCCCCGGTCACCGTCGAACCCACGTCGGCGTCGCTGAGTTCGGCACCATCGGGTGCGCCTATTGGTGCTCAGAATCTCGTTGTCGACCCTTCCCCGGTCCCAAGCTCATCAGCCGCGGTCGCGGCGCCTATGGTCCAAACACCCGCCAGCCCTATGGGTGAGGCCCCCGGGCTTCCGTCAAGCGCGTCGGACACCGCCGCTACCGATGACGTCCTGGCGGCCGCGCTCACCGATGTCGTGCTCCCTACTGCTGCAGCCGAGTCGGCGATCATCGACGAGTCCGAGGTCGGCGCTCCGATGGCCACTACCGTGCCGCCCCCGGTATCGATGTCCCCACCGAGCGGCGATTCCGGCAGCGACGATCTCACCGATGTCGAAGTGGCCCTGGCCGAATTCGTGGAGGGTGGACCCGCCGGCGAGGCACCAACAGAGCTCACCGGTGAGACCTCGAGCTTCCCGCCTCTGGCTCGGGTGCTCGTCGAGGGTGGACGAGTCTCGCTCGACGACATGCGTGCCGTTCTGCGAGAACGCGAACGTACGGGTCAGGCCATCGCTCGCATCCTCACCGTGCAGGGGCTCGTCACTGAGGCCGACCTCATGTGGGGCATGGCCCAGGAGATGGGTCTCGCCTTTGTCGACCTCGACGTACAGACCGTCGATTTTGCCTCCGCCTACCACCTCCCTGAGGCAACCGCTCGGCATCACAACGTGCTGGTCATGGGGATTGAAGACGGGATCCCGATCGTCGCCGCCTCGAACCCGACCGACGTGTTCGCCATGGACGACCTGCGTACCATCATCGGACGCAACTTCGTCACCGTTGTCGCCACTCGCTCGCAGATCAACTCCTACATAGACAAGGCCTACAACCAAGGAGGGAGTGCGACCGAGTTCGCCGCGTCGGCTGCATCGGACATCGGTGCCGAACAGAGCGAGGAAGAGCTTGGGAACCTTCAAGCCGTGGTGGACGATGCCCCCATCGTTCGTTACGTGAACCTTCTGATCCTCCAAGCCCTCAACGAGCGGGCTTCGGACATCCACGTCGAGCCCAACGCTGACAACCTGCGCATCCGTTATCGCATCGACGGAGTGCTGCACGACACCTCCACGGCCCCGCGGGCCATCGCCTCGGCGGTGACGACGCGGCTCAAGGTCATGGCCGACATGAACATCGCCGAGCACCGACTCCCCCAAGACGGCCGCATCTCGCTGACCGTGGGCAGCCGCCAGATCGACTTGCGCATGGCCACCTTGCCCACCATCTATGGCGAGAAGATCGTCATGCGGGTCCTGGACAAGACCAATGTCGTGCTGGGCTTCGACGACCTCGGTTTCGATGACGACTTGCTCGCCGTCTACAGGAAAGTCTTTACCAAGCCCTATGGCACCATCCTCGTCACCGGACCGACGGGATGTGGCAAGACAACCACCCTGTATGCGACGTTGGCGGCCCTCAACTCTCCTGACAAGAACATCATCACGGTGGAGGACCCCGTCGAGCTGCGTATCAAGGGGATCAACCAGGTCCAGCTCAACGTAAAGGCCGGACTGACGTTCGCCGCCGCGCTGCGCTCGATCCTCCGCGCCGACCCTGACATCTTGCTCGTGGGTGAGATTCGCGACCGCGAGACGGCAACGGTCGCGGTCGAGGCCGCCCTCACCGGCCACCTCGTGTTGTCGACCTTGCATACCAATGACTCGGCCAGCACGCCTATGCGCCTGGTCGAAATGGGCCTGGAGCCATACCTCGTGACCACTGCCATCAGTGCCGCCTTGGCGCAACGACTGGCGCGGCGCCTCTGCCAACACTGCCGTGAGCCCTACGAGCCGACTGAGGCCGAGCTGGCGGTGGGGGGCTGGAACCCCGGCGAGGTCTTGGTCGGCAACGGCAACCCCACGCTCTATCGGGCGGTGGGATGCCCAGCATGTTCCAAGACCGGCTACCGGGGACGAAAGGCATTGCTTGAACTCCTCGTCGTCACCGAGGAAGTCGAACGCTTGATCATTGAGGGAGGCACGGCCGATGACATCCACAAACTTGCCGTCGAACAGGGCATGGTGACCCTGCGACGCAGCGGGCTGCGAAAGGCACTCGAGGGCGAGACAACCCTCGAAGAAGTCCTGCGAGTAGTGGCATGAGCCCGTCGGCGGCTACCCGCGTGGAGTGGGCCCGACGTCTGGCTCAGGCCCTGGTGACCGGCGGCTATGCCGACGAGCTCGCCGTCAACGCCCTTGTCGATGAGTCGAGCGCAACAGGAGCGTCGTTCACGGCGCTACTCGTCAAGCGCTCCGTAGCGCGCGTCGACGTCGTGCTCGGCGTCTTGTCGCAGATGACGCAGTTGCCCGTGGTGGATATCGACGACCAGTCCGTGGCCCGGGCCGTCCAGCTCACTCCGCCGTCGGCGGCCGAGTTCGGCGCCATTGGCTTCCAGCTCCATGGTGAGCAGCTGGTCATGGCCTTCGGCGATCCCCCCGACGCCGGAGACCTTCGGGCCCTGGCCGTGTTGGTGGGCCGCGACATCATCCCCGCGCTGGCCGATCCCGTGGCCGTCGAGCATGTCCTCACTACCATCGAGGCCCTAGGAAGCCAGCCCCAGGCTGACGATGCGGCGGCTGCCGCCTTCTCAGCTCCGGCACCACCGCCCAGTCCCGTCATTGCTCCCGCTAGTACGGACCCCGACGCGGTTCCGTCTTTGTCGGTCAACGGCACCTCGTCTCGCGTCGAAGATTCCCTCCATCTCGACGACCTTCTTCGCTACGCCGTGGGGGTGGGCGCTTCGGACCTCCACCTCACCGCGCAGATGCCGGCGTGCATTCGACTCCACGGTGCCATTCGCCCCATCGACGGGTGTCCCAACCTGGACAACGAGACCATTCGGAACATGATCTTCGGTGTTCTTCCGCAGACGAGCCGAGAGAAATTCGAAGCGGAGAAGGAACTCGACACCTCACACTCGATCGTGGGCGTAGGTCGCTTCCGGTTGAACGTGTTCTTGCAGCGGGGGACGGTGGCGGCCGCCTTGCGAGCCATTCCGCATGAGATCCCGCCGTTCGACACGCTGTCGATCCCCGACTCGATTCGCAGTTTCGCCGAGTTGCGCCGCGGTTTGGTTCTGGTGACCGGACCCACCGGGTCGGGGAAGTCGACCACGTTGGCGTCGTTGGTGGACATCATCAACCGGACGAAGCCGTTGCACATCGTGACGGTCGAAGATCCCATCGAGTTCCTTCACGAGCACAAGCGCGCCATTGTCAATCAGCGCGAGATCGGTCAGGACACGCTGTCGTTCTCCGAGGCGTTGCGCCGGGTGCTTCGTGAAGACCCCGACGTGATCCTGGTGGGTGAAATGCGTGACCTGGAAACGGTGTCAATGGCGCTGACTGCGGCCGAGACTGGTCACCTGGTCTTCGGGACCTTGCACACGCAAGACGCCCCGCAAACCATCGACCGTGTCATCGACGTGTTTCCCACCAGCCAGCAGGAGCAGGTGCGCACCATGATGTCGGCCGCTTTGGAAGGGGTGGTCACCCAGCAGCTCGTGCTCAATGCCGACGGCACGGGGCGCCTGGCGGTGTGTGAGGTGATGACGTGCACGGCGGCCATCCGCAACCTGATCAGGTCGAGCAAGACCCATCAGATCTATTCCCTCATGCAAACCGGCGGGCAATACGGGATGCAGACGATGGACCAGGCCCTCGCCAAGTTGGTTCGAGAAGGCCGGGTATCAGAAGCCGTCGCCTTCGACCGTTGCCGCAACGAAGAAGACCTCCGCAACCACCTGAACTCCTAGGAGCCGGCCATGGCCCTGACGTTTGACTACAAAGTACGCGACCGCACCGGCAACATGGTGCAGGGGCAGCTCGAGGGCGACAGCATGGCGCTGGTCGTGGGCAAGCTCCGCGAGATGGGGTACATGCCCATTTCGGTGGTGCCCAAGTCGCGGACGACGGTGAAGAAGGACATCGTCATCCCCGGCATCACCAACCGGGTCAAGCTCATTGAGACAGCCGTGGCCACCCGGCAACTCGCCACCATGGTCGACGCCGGTTTGTCGGTGGTGCGCGGCCTCAACATCTTGGCCGGCCAGGTGGAGAACAAGGAGCTGGCGCGCGTCCTGAACGAAGTGCGCGTCGACGTCGAGCACGGCTCATCTCTCTCGGCCGCGTGCGCCAAGCACCCCAAAATCTTCAACCAGCTCTACGTCACCATGGTGCAGGCCGGTGAAGCGGGCGGGACGCTCGACGCCGTGCTCACCGACCTGGCCACCACCATGGAGAAGCAGGCCAACCTGAACCGCACCATCCGTTCGGCCATGACCTACCCGGCCGTGGTTCTCACGGTGATGTGCGTGATCTTCCTGGCCTTGTTGATTTTCGTGGTGCCCACGTTCCAAAAGCTGTTCACCTCCTTGCACGCCACCTTGCCTCTGCCCACGTTGATCATCTTGAAGATCTCGAAGATCGTGCTCAGCCCATGGGCATTTCTGGTGGTGGTGGCCTTCATCACCTCTATCGTGTTGTTCCGGAAGTGGATAAAAACTCCCACCGGGCGCCACAAGTTCGACGCGTGGAAGCTCAAGCCACCGATTTTCGGGCAACTCCTGCACAAGGTGGCCCTGGCGCGCTTCGCTCACACGTTGGGCTCGCTTGTGAACTCGGGGGTGCCCATCCTCGAGTCACTGGACATCGTCTCCGACACCACCGGGAACCAGATCGTCGGTGATGTCCTGATGGCCGCCAAAGCGGGGGTGCGTGAGGGTCGCTCCCTGGCCGACACGCTGGCTGAGCACGAAGAGATCATCCCCTCCCTCGTTACCCAGATGATCGAGGTGGGGGAGCAGACCGGTGCGCTCGACGCCATGCTGCACAAGGTCGGCGAGTTTTACGACGGTGAAGTAGAGAACACCGTCAACAACCTGACGTCGCTGCTCGAGCCCATGCTTACCGTCGTCCTCGGCGCTGGCGTGGGTGTCATGGTCGTCAGCATGTACCTGCCCATGTTCTCGTACATCAAGCACATCCCTCAAAGCTGACGGCGGATGTGCTCGAGGTGTTCGAGGTGGTCGAGGTGCGCGAAGTCGAAAGCCATGCCGCCAGGCACCCGGTTCGCGACCGTCTAAAGCGCCGGCAGTGGCCGGTACTGGTCACTGTCCTGTTTGTCGTGTGTGGAATGGCGTATTCGCTGTGGTGGGGACCGGTCGTTCGCCATCATTCGTATTGGATTGTCCCCGGAGACATCTGGAGCACGCTCCGTTCCGCCCACTTCATCGGCTGGGGCGACTTGGGGGATGTCTACGCCGCGCACACCGCCGTCGTGACGTTTCCGGGCATCCTCCTGGCCCTCGCCCCGGTAGCCATGATCTGCGGCGCCTTCGGCCTGACCGAGGACATCCCGTACTACTTGGCGCACCCCACGGCGTGGTACGTGCTCGGGCCGGTCGAGCTACTCCTGAGTTGCTCGGCGCTGTTCGCGTGCGACGCCTTGGCCGAGCGACTGGGGATCGGCAAGAGCCGACGGGCGATTATCGCCGTCGCAGGCGCCTTTGTTCTCTGGAATGTGGCCGCGTTCTGGGGCCACCCCGAAGATCCTGTGGCCGTGGCCCTCGCCATCTACGGGCTCGTCATGGCCATCGACGGACGATGGACGGCAGCGGGTTGGTTATTCGGCGCTGCCGTCGCATTTCAACCCCTGGTCCTGTTGATGCTCCCGGTGATGTTCGCCATAGCCGGGAAGCGCAACGCCCTAGGTCTGGCCGTCCGCTGTTTGGCGCCCGCCGCTGTTCTTCTGGTCACGCCCCTGCTGGCGGAATTCCACGTCACCTTTCAGGCGCTTGTGGATCAGCCCAATTTTCCGACCGTCGACCACGTCACGCCGTGGACGTCACTAGCCCCCAGGGTCGGCCCGGTGCGAAACGAAGCCGTGGCCGGGGGGCCGGGCCGAGTCTTGGCCCTCGTTCTCGCCGTCGGACTGGGGTTTTGGGCCCGACGCTGGCGGACTCACCCTGAGATGTTGGCATGGGCTGCGGGGGCGGCCCTGGCCCTGCGCTGCCTGACCGAATCGGTGATGGACCCCTTCTACATCATGCCGCCTCTGATCGTGGGCCTGGTGGTGGTGGGCCTCGAAAGCCGTGTTCGCCTCCTGGCGCTATCCATCGTGGCGGGCGCCATGACCATGGTGTCCAACTGGCATTTCGGACCGTGGTGGGCATGGTGGGGGGTGGTCGTTGGATCGGTGGTGCTGGTGACCGCCGCAGGTGTCTCGAGCGGCACCGCTGCGGAACTTACGTCATTGGAACTCAAAGTCTCGGGCCAATGTGCCGATGAACAACGAAAGACGTTCGTCGGGGCATTGCAAGGCTGAGGGAATGGTGGAATGCCACAAGTCGTAGGACTCGACATCGGGACCAGCGCGGTTCGCGCCGCTGAACTGGACATGGGCCGGGGAATCCCGGCCTTGGTGGCCTTTGGCCAGGTGGGCCTGCCTCCGGGCACGGTCGTGGACGGCGAGGTGCGCGACATCTCGGCCATCTCCGATGCCATCGGGCGGTTGTGGCAGAACGGCAAGTTCACCTCCAAGTCCGTGGTCGTGGGTATCGCCGGGCTTCGTGCCATCACTCGCGAGCTTGACCTTCCTTATGTGCCTGATGACGAGGTCGACTCCGCCGTTCGGTTCCAATCCGAAGAGGTCATCCCGTTCCCGCCCGACAAGACGATTCTCTCCGCACAGGTTCTCGCCGACTACAAGATGCCCGACGGCTCGACGGCACGCCGAGTATTGGTGGCCGCCGCCCACAACGAGCTTGTGGAAGGCGTCGTGGCCGCGGTCGAAGGCGCTGGTCTTCACGTCGAGGGCGTGGACCTCGTCTCCTCAGCCTTGGTGCGCGCCCTGGTGGACCGGGCCCATCTCTCAGAAAGCCCCGAAGCCATCGTCTCGGTGGGAGCGGGCTTGACGGTTGTGGTGGTCCACCAACGCGGCATGCCGCAGTTCGTCCGCACCATCGGTACCGGAGGTAACGCATCGAGCGCGGCCATCGCTTCCGCGCTCGACCTTCCCTTGGTCGATGCCGAATCGGTCAAGCGCCGGCTCGGGGAGCACTTGCCTCAGGTGGAAGCGGCTGAACGCGCCGTGCAACCGTCGATCTTCGAGATCGTGACGGAGATCCGCAACTCCATCCAGTACTTCGCCACCTTGCCGGGACGAGAGCCCATCGCCCGAGTCCTGGTGACCGGCGGCGGCTCGCGCCTTCGGGGGCTCATCGAACAATTGCGCACGCAGGTGCGCATCCCTGTCGAGGCGGTCTCGCCGTTGGCACGCCTCGACCTCTCCAGTCTTGATCTCAACCCCGAACAGGCGCTGAGCATCGACCCCGTCCTAGCCGCTCCGATCGGCTTGGCTCTGCCTGAGCCCAACGGGTCGGTCAAGAAGTTCAACCTTGTCCCGCCGGAAGTTCTCAAGCGAAACTTCCAACGCAAGGTGGCGCATTACACCTTCATCGGCGCCGGCGTCGTGGCGGTGCTGATCCTTGGCGTCAGTGCGTGGCGGTATTTGTCCGTCCAGTCCGCCACCAGCAGCGTCAACGCCCTTAGTGCGTCCGTGGCCCAGTTCAATACGGAGATCCCAACCTTCGATAAGGCATTGGCCGCAGCCGATGAAGTCCGGGACACCAACGCGCATGTGACGAGCCTTGCCAGTGCCGCCGCCGACTGGGGATCAGTATTCACCCAGCTCGACGCCAGCACACCGTCGGGCTTGGCCATTACCGGTTTGACCGGTACGGGGACAACGGTCAATGGAGCGACGTCGAGCGACTCAGGGGCTGCAGGGACTGCGACGCCGGGCGCCACCACAGCCAAGGGGGCCATCGGCAGCATGGTGCTCACCATCAGCGGCAGCTTCCCGGGAACCGCCCACTTCTCACCGGTAGCCGAATGGATTGACAACATCTCCGGTGTGACCATGTTCAGCCCACCGGGCGTGTCATCGGTGACCAATACCCCGGTCGGTGCCAACACCACGGTGACATTCGAATCCAACGTGTCGCTCGGTCCTGACGCCAGCCTCGCCAAGAACGGAAACTCGTGATGGAACTCGTTACCAGATATCGCACGCCCGTCCTCACCGTCGTCGGTGTCATCGTGGCCGTCATCGTGGCCTACGCGGCATGGATCTCCCCCGAAGGGGCCAAACTCTCCAGCCTGCACGGCCGCCAGACTCAGCTGCAGGCCCAAGAGCTCCAGCTCCAAGCCGAGATCACCACCTTGCGTCACGACAAGGCGCAACTGGTCAGCAACTGCCAGCAGCTCGTCAAGGATCTCACCGAGATCCCCGGTTCCCCCAGTGTCGACAGTTTCTTGCAGCAGGTGACGCAACTAGCCGTGTCGAGCGGCGATCCCAACACACCGAGCATCAGCGTGACCAATGCCCCTCCGGGGGGAGGTACGGCCGGCGTGAGCGCGGTGGCCGTATCCCTTACCCTGACCGGTGACTTCGCACAGATGCGTTCCTTCATCCACGGTTTGGATGCATTCCCGCGCCTGTTCTCGGTGACGACAATCGGCGTGACCGGAGGTCCCGTGGCCGGGCCGGGCATCAGCCCGTCGTCCCCCGGGCCATACAACCTGACCTTGGCCGGAGACATCTTCTACACGACCGGCCAGCAGAACGTGTGCTCAGGCGCCACCGGCGCCTAGCAGTTCTGCGTCTTCTGGGGAAGTCGGGTCTAAAGCTTTTCGGCCTGTTGCCGATATCTATTCCGATAACCATTGCGCATTAAGGGAGGAAGCATGCTCAAGTCCATTTCAACGCGCCTGCGTGACAAGCGCGTTGCTCAGTTGGAAGGCGAGGGGGTAGCCGAAGCTGGCTTCACCCTTATTGAATTGATGGTCGTCTTGCTGATCATCGCCATCTTGCTCGCCATCGCCATCCCGACGTTCCTTGGGGTGACGGGGTCGGCCAACGACCGTGCGGCGCAGTCGAACCTGACCAACGCTCTGACCGAGGCGAAGGCCCTTTACCAAAATGGCCAGTCGTACGCTTCGGGAACGCTGCCGTTGAGTTCGTTCAATTCCTCTGCCCCGGAGTTCAGCTGGATCACGACCTCCGACACCACGCAGGGCGCCAATACGATCAGCATTCAGCCTGTCGACCTGACCGCCTCGGGTGACGGCGGCGGCATCATCCTGGCCACGTACTCGAAGACGGGCTTCTGCTGGTACACCGTCGACCTCGAGGCCACGCCGACCACGATTGCTAGTGACACCAACGACTTCAACCCGACCACTACCGGGACCGACGCCCAGATGAACAACGCTGGCGCGGCCTTGACCACAGCCGGCGTGTATTACGCCAAGGCGCAGGTCTCCACGACTGCAGTGACCGGTAGCGTCGAAACAAGTTGCAACGCCGCCACGCCTCTCAGCAACACCGGTGGCTGGAAGTGGAACACCACGTACTCGAACGCCTCGACCGAGTAACGAGGCAGTTCGTCTCGCCCTTGCGGCGAGAAAGTGAAACGGCAGTGGCTCCCGTTACGGCGGGGGCCACTGCTGCGTCTGGGCCCGGTTATTACATGGGCCCGGCTTCGTGCTTACGCCCCACCAGGTGCTCGCGACGGGTCGCCAGTTGGTCAAGGCAGCGGTGGATCACGGCGCGTGTCTCCTGCGGGTCGATCACGGCATCGACGAAACCGCGTTCGGCGGCCACCCACGGGGTGAGCAGCTCCTCGCTGTAATGCTTTTCGAGAGCGACCCGTTCTTCGGGTGAGGCGTTGCGCCCCAAGATCTGCACGGCCCCTTGGGCGCCCATGACGGCGATCTCTGCGCACGGCCACGCCAGACAGATGTCGTTGCCGATGCCTTTGGAATCCATGACGATGTAGGCCCCGCCGTAGGCCTTGCGCATGATGAGGCATAAGCGCGGCACGGTGGCCTCCGCGTAGGCAAAGGCGAGCTCGGCGCCGTGGCGGATCATCCCCCGCCATTCGAGGTCTTTGCCGGGAAGGAATCCGGGCGTGTCCACCATGGTCACGATGGGAAGGTTGAAGGCGTCACAAAAGCGGACGAACCGGGCGCCTTTTTGGGAGGCGACGATGTCGAGCGTGCCGGCCATGGCGCGCGGCTGGTTGGCCACAATGCCCACTGGCATCCCTCCGATGATCGACAACGCCGTGACGAGCTGAGGGGCGAAGCCGGCCCGCAGCTCGAGGAAGTCTCCGTCATCGGCGATCGACGTGATTACGTCGCGCACGTCATACGACGCTGTGGCGGCGGCGGGGATCACGGACTCCAGTTCGGGGGTCAGGCGTTCGACGTCGTCGTCACAATCGAAGGTGGGGGCCTCGGCGTCGGTGTGGTCGGGGAGATAGGCGAGCACGGCGCCCAGCAGCTCTAACGCATGCTCGGGATTCTCGGCCGCCAAGGCGCACAGCCCGCTGGAGGTGGCGTGCATCGGCGTGCCCCCGAGCTCGTGCAGGCTGACGTGGATACCGGTGAAGGTCTCCACTGCATCGGGTCCCGACAAAAAGGCGAAAGCATCCGGGGTCATCACCGTCACGTCCGCCATGCCGAGCAACAACGCCGGTCCCGATAGCGCTGGTCCGGTCACGGCCGCCAATACGGGAACAGTCCCCGAACACGCCGCCACCGCAGCCGCCGCCTCGCCCCACCCGTGCAGGGCATGCACGCCGTCGTTGACGTCGGAGCCCGATGACGCCATCACGAGAACCAAAGGCAAGCGTTGGGCACGGGCCAGACGAGCCGCCGTGGCCAAGGTGGCGCCGTCGTCTCGGGTGAGCGCGCCGCGGTGCTGACCGGAAGCGGATCTCGCCATGACGACGTCGCGGCCGCCGAGAACCTCCACTGAGGCTCGCACGGTGCCGGGCACGTGGGCCCGTAACGCCAGCGTGGTGCTCGAGCCATGCGTATCCCCAGACCTATCCGCCTCGGATAAAGGCTGCACAGGAGCAGGGGGCAGTGGCACCGGGGCCCATGGTAAGCGCCCGGAGCGGGCGGGGCCTGGCCAGGGGTCCGGGACTCCATGTGTCACGATCTCTGCGTGCGCGCCTGTGTCATGAGAGAGGGCCGGTTGGTGGTCGACGAAGTGGCCGACCCCCGCCCCGAGACCGGCCAGGTCCTGGTGCGCATCTTGGCCTGCGGGATCTGCGGATCGGACCTCCACTTCCTGCGTCATGGCGAGCAGATGGTGCGCATCACCGAAGCCATGTTGCCGTCGCTCGGACCCAACCCGGCGGCGGTGCCCTTTGTCGACCTGTCACGCGACATCGTCATGGGACATGAATTCTGTGCCGAGGTCCTCGAACTTGGTCCCGACACCGATGGACCGGCCATCGGCCAGCGTGTGGTGTCGCTGCCGGTGTTGTTGTCGTCCACCGGTCTGCATCAACTTGCCTACAACAACGACTACCCGGGTGGGTACGCCGAGTACATGTTGCTGGCGGCTCCCCTCGCCCTCGCCGTGCCCAACGGTCTCGACACGGCGCGTGCCGCGCTCACCGAGCCGCTGGCGGTGGGCATGCACGCCGTGGCCAAGTCGGGTGCCCAGGCCGGCGACGCCGCGGTCGTGGTGGGGTGTGGTCCGGTGGGTCTGGCCGTGATCGCGGCGTTAACGCTCATCGGGGTGGAACCGATCGTGGCGTGCGATCTGTCGCCGGCTCGCCGCGCCTTGGCATTGCGCATGGGAGCGGCGGAAGTCGTCGACCCTGGTGTCGAGCCGGTTGTCGACGCGTGGCGCCGCACCGACGGGCAACGGCGGCCGTTGGTGGCCTTTGAGGCCGTCGGGGTGCCCGGCATGATCCAGCAACTCTTGGCCGCCGTGCCCATGGGCACCCGAGTGACCGTCGTCGGTGTATGCATGGAGCCCGACGAGATCGTCCCTTTCTACGCCATCGCCAAAGAGCTCTCGTTGCAGTTCGCACTGGCCTACACGCCGCAGGAATTCGCTGGCGCGTTGCGCGCCATCGCCGAGGGCGAAGTGGACGTGGGCTCCATGGTGACCTCGACGGTCAACCTCGACGGGGTGCCTGCCGCGTTCGAGGCGCTGGGCCATCCCGATGAGCACTGCAAGATCCTGGTGGAGCCGTCGTCGAGGTGACAGGGGCGGCGGGGGAGCGGTCCTCATCAACGCCGACTCCGGCGGCAGCGCCGGCGCAGCTCCCGCCCGTGGTAGCAGCGGCGCCGTCTGCCCAGACCCCGGCCATAGAAGCCGAGCCGTCGTCCTCGATGCGACGTTGGTGGCCTTGGCTTAAATTCGTCGTCGGCTTGGCCTTGGCGGTGCTGGCGCTGTGGGCGCTGTCCTCCCAACGCGGCGAGTTGGCCGGGGCCACCGGTTACCTGGCTCGCATTCGTTGGGGGTGGGTAGTTGCCGCCACCGTGGCGGAAACCGGGTCGCTGGTGGCGTTTGCCGTCATGCAGCAGCGCCTGCTCCAAGCCGGCCGCGTCAAGATGCCGCTCCGACGGATGACGGGAGTGACGCTGGCCGCCACCGCCATCGCCAACTCCATGCCCGCCGGTCCCGTGGTGTCATCGGTGTTCGCCTACCGGCAGTACCGACGCAGCGGTGCCGACGAAGGATTGTCGGCGTGGACGTTGATGGCCGTATTCGTGGCCGCGTCGGTCAGCTTGGCGGCGGTGGCCGCCATCGGGGTGGCCGTCGCCGGGGCTGAGGGAGCGTCAGCGGACCTGGTGGGGGTCACCGCCGGCGTGTTCGTGCTGGCCATGGGCTTTGGGTACCTCTTCTTACAGCGGCGCGCCTTGGCCTGGGTGATCACGTCGTTGGTTGCCGAGAGCCAACGGCGGCTGCGCTGGCCGCGCGGCGAGCGCACCCAGCGGATCGACGTCTTTGTGACCCGCATCACCAGCGTGCATTTGCCGGCCCGGTTGGCGACCTCTGCCGTGAGCTGGGGTGTGGCCAACTGGCTGCTCGACTGCGGGTGCCTGGCCTTGGCATTCTCGGCCGTGGGCGTGGGCGTCCCCTGGAAGGGTCTGTTGCTCGCCTACGGCGCCGGCCAACTCGCCGCCAACCTGCCGATAACGCCCGGCGGTCTAGGGGTGGTGGAGGGGAGCTTGACCATTGCGTTGGTCTACTTCGGCGGGTCCAACACCTCGACGGTGGCTGCCGTATTGCTGTATCGCATCTTGAGCTTCTGGCTCGAACTGCCCATCGGGTGGTCGGTGTGGGGCTGGTTCGCTTGGACCGGACGACACCAGCCGTCCGACCTGGAGATGTTGATCGCCCCCGACACCGTGGCCGAAGTGGTGGCCGGGTGAGGCGCGTCCTGGTCATCGTTGGCGTGCTGGCCATGGTGGCGGGATTGAGCGCGGCGTGCACCTCGGCGCGCGACACGTTGGGCACCAACTCCAGTCCGTGTTTCGAAGCGTTGCCGGTGGCCAAGGCGGCCGTGCACGGTCGAGGCACCTTCGCCGGGACCAGGCTGTTGTCCGCCGCCACGGTGGCGAAACACCAACGCATGTTTCAGGCCATCACGGGCCGGGCCCACGTGCGAGTGCGCGACGTGTGCCTGGTGTCCTATACCGGGACGTTCGACGCGTTGGACGTCAACGCGCTGTTGCGAGCCCCGCCCAACGGCGGCGTGGGCCACTTCGCGGTGGTGGTGGTATCGCGCAACACCAACAAGTTGCTGGGCACATTCATCCTCGCTTCCGAACCGGTGCGCTTTCGCCACCTGGCCTTAGGTGTGTCAGACGGGCGGGGAGGCCGGGGGGTCGCCGTTGCCGGGGGGCTCGACCAAGTCATCAGGTAGCGGCTCGGCGGTCGGGGCGAAGAAGCCCTCAGGCGCCCATCCCGATGACGGTGGACGAAACAGCCCGCGCGGCCCCGAACGCTGATGGCGACGACGGGTTGTGCCCTGTGCCTCGAGCGCTTCGGCGCGCGCGGCGCGCTGGAGGTGGCGCTCGGCGTCGGCCCAGGTGAGCACGCCCGGGTCGACCCCTTCGGTGTCGGCCTGATGGGCACGCGACAGCGCCATCCACGCCACGGTCCACAACACCGGCAACGTGGCCACCTTGGCGACGACGCCGGCCAACTCCTGGTCACCGACCGCCGACATGCCGATGACTCCGTGCGCGTCGGCGAACGCCGCATACAGCGGGTGGCGGGCGAAGATGAAGATCACCGACGGGAACCCCGGCAAGATAGACTGGACGAAGAGGTAGGCGGCCATGCCGACGGGTTGTGGTCGCGACGCTCCGGGGATATTGCCGAGAACCGGGCCCCACAACACGACGCCGCCGAGAAGCAGCAAGACGTCGAAGACCCCCCGTACCACCGACGATGCGCCTTGAGCGGCCACGGCTGGGCTCAGCAGTGTCCCCCACGCGATGGCGGTGAAGACGACGATGGCCACCACGGGACGCGTCACGCTTTGGAGCACGGCGTCCACCTTGGGTGCCTTGGTCAGATCGGCCAGTACCGCCGCGGGGCTGGCCATGAGCAGCAGCGGGGCCACCACCAAGATGAGCAGCAGGCGCTGCACCAGTAGGGCCGTGAGTGACCAATGGGCGGCCAGATCGGCGACTGGCCATGTGAGGGCCAGCGCCAGAGACACGAGCGCGGCGACGAGGTACCAGCGCTGGCGTGCGGTGGGCAGGGCCTGGCGTCCCCGGGACCGGGCCACGGCGCGCACGGACAGCACGTAGGCAGCCGCCACCGCCACCACCGACAGATAGGCGGGGATGTGGAGGTGAAACGCCCACGGGTGCGTTCTCATCGAGGCCCACCTGGGCCGAGCCTCGGGCACTGGCGCCTACGCTGATCCCGATGGTGGACCGCCTGGAGCGACTGACGAACCTGGTGCTGGTGCTGCTCGACCAGCGGCCCAAGTCGCTGCGCGAGATCGCCACCGAGGTGCCCGGCTATCCCAAGGAAGGCGAAGCCCGCCGCCAAGCCTTCGAACGCGACAAGCGGACGCTGCGTGACGGGGGCGTGACCATCACCACCGTGGACATCGGTGGCAAGGAGCAAACCGGCTACACCATTCGCGGCGAGGACTACTACCTGCCCGACCTCGACCTCGACGCCGACGAACAGACCGCCCTGAACCTCGCGGTGACAGGGGTGCACCTGGGCGATCCTAGTGGTCGAGATGCTCTGTGGCGCCTGGGACTCCCGAGCGCGGCACCGGCTCGACCCCTGGCCGATCTCCCGTCATTGCCGGCCCTGCCGCAGTTGTACGAAGCGTTGCGCCAACGCGCCGCCGTGACCTTTACGTATCGCGGCGACGAGCGTCATGTGGCGCCGGCCGCGCTGCGTTTTCGTGGCGGCTGGTGGTACCTGGTCGGCTTTGACACCGATAAGGGTGGTCCTCGTACTTTTCGGGTGGACCGCATGGATGGGCAACCGACGGTGGGTGGACTGGAAAGTGCGATGCTGCCGGCCGGCTTCGACCTGGACAAGGCGCTTCCCGACGAACCCTGGAAGATGGGGGACGGTGATCCGCTGTCCGTCGACGTCCTCGTCGACGCTGTGTTGGCCCCCCTCGTGGTCGCCGAGGTGGGTGAGCGCGCCGTCGTCGAGCGCCGAGGCGACGGCGCCGCGGTCATCCGCCTCGAGGTCACCAACGTCGACGCCTTACGGGGGTGGGTACTCGAGCTCTCCGATCACGCCGAGGTGCTCGGCCCGCTGGAGATCCGCCAAGACATGGTGTCGTGGCTGACGTCCATCGCCGCCGCCGAAGGGACTCGAGCACCGTGACCGGACGTCCTGACGCCGGCCAGAGATTGCGGCGACTCCTGGCCGTTCTTACGTGGCTGGCTCGCCGTGGGCGCGCCTCGCTGCCGGAGCTGGCCGACCAGTTCGGGTTGTCAGCGGAGGATCTCATGGCCGACCTGGAGCTGGCCGCATGCTGCGGGCTCCCTCCGTATACGCCCGACCAGCTCATGGAGATCATCGTCGACGACGAAGAAGTGGTGGCCAATCTCGGTCCCGAACTGGCACGTCCCCGGCGGCTGACGGCGGCGGAAGGTTTTGCCCTGGCCGCTTCGGCACGCGCCATTGCCGCCGTGCCCGGAGCGGACGCCGATGGCGCCTTGGCTCGCGCCCTGGCCAAGCTGGAATCGATTCTCGGCGACGGCGATCGTTTGCGTGTCGATCTCGACGAGCCGCCGCATCTCGAAGCGTTGCGCGCCGCGCTGTCGGCCGGAGCGCAAGTAGAGATCGCCTACTACTCGCTGTCGAGCGACGAAGAGACGCTGCGCGTGGTTGACCCCACGTCGGTGTTGTGGATGGACGGGCAGTGGTACCTCGACGGGTACTGCCACCGAGCCGGAGATACCCGCCGCTTTCGCGTGGACCGCGTGGTGTCGGTGCGCACCACCGGTGAGGACATTCCTGTCGCCGCCGACGACGTTCCCGGCGAAGAACCTGGTGCCTTCGTTCCGGGTCCTGGTGCCATCGTGGCGCGCCTGGTCGTCGACCCCGCCGGTTTGTGGGTGCTGGGCGCCGCTCCCACCCGGGCCCAGGTCCTTCGTGATGACGGGCGTACGGAAATCGAGCTCGGCGTGGTGAGCATGGAGTGGTTCGGGCGTCTGCTGCTACGCCTCGGCCCCCATGCCCAGGTGCTCGGCCCTCCCGAACTGGCCGAAGTTGGGCCGCAAATGGCGGCTCGAATTCTCACCCGCTACCAAGTGGCCGACAACTGACTAACCCCGCTAGCTCGCTTGCCCGGCGCCTGGCATCGCTCCCTGGTGTGGAGCAGTCAGAGTCCATGTTCGGCCACGGCCTCGCCTTCTGGGTGAAGGGCAAAGAGGTCGCGCATTTCGAAGGATCGGGGGTGATCGAAGTGCGCCTCACGAAGCAACGGATTGGTGAGCGCCGATCTGCCTTCAAGCAAGATGCACGTGTCGTACTCCGGCCGAGCGGCGCCGACTGGATCACGGTTCGATTTGTTAAGGCCGATTGGGATTTCGTCGTCGAACTTGTGGCCGAGGCTGAATCGGCACACCGACCGCCACCGGGGGTTGCTCCTGTGCCGACCCCTACCGGTGCAGACCTACAGCGACGAAAACGGCTTCACTAAAATCGTACGAGTGGTTTTTTTTTGTTCGGTAGCGAGGGTGGTCGGCTGCTTAGCAAGCGGAGTGCCGAATCGGCCCTGCTCGCAAGCGAGTTTCGATACCCCTTGATTGAGCCACAAGTTACTGGGTACAAAGTGGAGCGTAGGTCTCATAGTCCGAAGGTCGGAGGTTGAAATCCTCCTCCCGTCAGTAGGAGCCGTTTCTCATGGGCGTTCCCGGTCTATCGAACAAGTCGACATATCCAACGAACGCTCCCGGAACTGTGGCGGGCGCTCGGGTTCTCCCGTGAGGACGGTGCGCGCGCGAAGGCACGTGCGTCTGCCCCTCATCGTGATGGCGACTCTGTTGGTTGCGACCCTTGGCTGCTCCAGCGCCGCCATAGCGGGCTCGCGGGCCACGCCACGGGCCTCCTCCGGCTTCGGCTCCAACTGGACCACCTACCACGGGAACGCCGAGGCGACCGGCGTCTCTGGGTCCGTCAAATTGTTGCCATCGCGATCGGCTTGGACCTCGCCAGCCCTGGACGGGCAGCTCTATGGCGAGCCGCTCGTCGCCGACGGGCGGATTGTCGATGCCACCGAAAACGACACCGTGTATGTGTTGGCCGCCGACAGTGGGCAGGTATTGTGGTCACGCCATCTCGCCACCCCAGTGCCGTCTTCGGATCTACCCTGCGGCGACATCTCGCCCCAAGTCGGTATCACGGGCACTCCGGTGATCGACCTGAGTCGCCACGAGATCTTTGTCGACGCCGACACGCTGATCAGCGGCCCGGCTGCATCTGGTGGGGTGGAGGCATCCCATGTTCTCTTCGGGCTCGACCTGTATACGGGCACGGTTGAGCTGGACCAGTCGGCCATGCCAAGCGCTGGCGAGGATCAGCTCGCCCAGTTACAGCGGCCAGGACTGGCACTCGATAACGGGAACGTGGTGATCGCGTACGGCCAGAACACGGGCGACTGTCCCGGCCCCAACGGTCCCGCCCACGGCTACGTCGTTTCGATCCCGGAGGTCGGCGGCACTCTGAGCTATTTCCAGATCGGCAGTGGCCAAGATCGCGGCGCGGTGTGGATGGGCGGGAGCCCTCCGGTTGTCGACCCTCATGGGAACGTCTACGTGGCGAGCGCGGACGGCTACAACCTCGGCGCCGGCCAGCCGTACGACGACAGCGACGCCGTGCTCGAGCTATCGCCCCTCATGCAGCTCGAGTCGATCTTCTATCCGAGCGACTGGCAGACGCTCAGTGGCGACGACCTGGACCTCGGAACGGGGGACCCAGTGCTCGTGCACGGATTCGTGTTCCAGATCGGCAAGACGGACATCGCCTATCTGCTGCATCAGGGACATCTCGGCGGCGAGGAGGGCCAGGTCGCCTCGCTGTCGATGTGCAGCGGCAACCCCGATGGTGGGCACGCGGTGCGTGGCTCGGTCATCTACGTGCCTTGCCCGAACGGTGTGACGGCCGTCAAGGTATTGAGAAAGGCCCCGTACCTCAAGCAGCTCTGGACCGACAACGACGGCTCCGCCAGCAGCCCGATCATTGCCGATGGGCTGGTGTGGACGATCGGTAGCGGCAGCGTGCACGGTCTTAACCCCGCCAATGGCCAGCAGGAAGTCTCGATACCCTTCGGCGCCTACGCGAACCACTTCCCGACGCCATCGGTCGGCGATGGCCTCCTGCTGCTCCCCGGTACCGACCAGGTCTTCGCCTTCATGGGCCCGGCCGGACTGCCGCCAGCCCCTCCCGCCGCCTAACGCTGACTCGTGACAATTGGCGGTGGCTCGCCTGGCGCCGCAAGTGGCGATCGAGGATTGGGACCCCATCTCGGTAACCAGGGGATTGATCGTCCGCAGCCGCCTCCGGCATGAGCATTGTTTCGGGCTCGGGGACTGGGCCGGGGGAAACCCACGCGGTGTTCGCGTCGCTGGGTGAAAGCAGATGGGACAGGTCGGAACCGAGTCCGTCACTTTCGGACTGACTCGGTTCGGAAAAGCGATGGCTATCCGCACTGGTCCGTGTGACATGCCAGCCAAATCCTCCTCGTTGAAGGACCTGGCGATCTGCACCCCAGCATTGCGACCTCGGAGGGAGGAGTTGGGCGAAGTCCCCGTCACCTTGCTGGCGCACGGTGCACCCCGGAGGTGCGCGTGCTGCGGGTGGGGAAGGTCCGAAGTGGAGGACATGCGTATTACTTGGATGTGACCGGCGATGATCGGCACCCCGGTATCGAGGCACAGGGGCGCTGGGTTGGACGGGGCCGCGCCGACCTCGGGTTGGCCGGACCGGTGGCGGGGCCGGATCTGGAGGCGGTACTTGGGGGAGCGGCGCCGCGCACCGGTGAAATGCTGGGGCTCGCGCATAACCGGGTGACCGTGGCCGGCTTCGATCTCACCTTCAGCGCCCCGAAGTCCGTCAGCCTGTTGCATGCCTTGAGCGATCCCGATGTCGCCGCTCAAGTCGGGGCCGGACATGACGCCGCGGTGGGTAGCGCCCTCGATTACGTGGAGCGCCATGCCTTGGCCGTACGACGCCAGCAGGACGTGGGCCGCATTCCTGTCGCCGCACAGGGTGTCGCCACCGCCGGCTTCGTGCATCGCACCAGTCGCGCCTTGGATCCGCACCTGCACACGCACGTAGTGATGGCCAACCTCGGTCGGGCCGACGGCACGTGGAGCGCACTCGACGGACGAGGCGTCTATGCGCACGCCCGCGCCGCGTCCGCTCTGTATCACGTCCAACTCCGTCATGAACTGACGAGTCGCTTGGGTGTGGCGTGGGACGCCCCTGATCGGGGGCGGGCCGACATCGAAGGCATCGGTCTCGAAGCACGGAAAACGTTCTCCCGACGGGCGGCCTCGATCGCCGCCCAGTTGGCTGAGTGGGGACAGGACGGGGGCCGGGCCGCCGAAGCCGCCTCCCATGTCACCCGCCCTCCCAAGGACATGGGTGTCACCGTGGAGGAACTGCGTCCAGAATGGCAATCACGGGCGTCTGCGATCGGACTGAGTCCCCAACGCCTTGATGCCGTGCTCGGGCGAGTACCGGCGCGACTTGTCGGCGAGCAGTCGGCGACGTTGACGACCGCACTGGCGTCGGAGGTGCAGAGCTCCCTCGGAGAAAGCGCCACTCGACGCGACGTGGTGCGGCGGTGGTGCGAAGTACTGCCTAACGCGGTCCCGGCCCGTGCCGTGGAGGATGCCGCCGACCAGTTGTTGCCATCCTTGTCACCGGTTGGTGGTGTGGCCGGACGTAATGGACCCGGTGTGGCGGAGCGGCGTTATGTCATCGAACCGCCGATGTTGCAACGCGCTTTGGCATCACGGGGTATGGATCGTGTGCGAGCCCCCGAACGTCACCGCCAGCGCGGCTACGACATGGGGATGGGTCTCGGATAGGGCGCGTTCAATCCGATGCGATGAGCGGTCCAGCGTCGCCGTAGCCCTGGCGCACACCTTGCCCGGCGCGGCGCGTCAGCTTCTCAGGCTCGTACAACATCTCGTAGGCGTTGCGGGCGTGCTTGCGAGCCCGGTCGACGCACACGGCGGCGAGGCGGACGGGATCTTTCTCCTCGTTCTCGTGCACGAAGACCTCGAGCACGTGGGTGTTGGTGAGCAGCTGGGCCATCATGATCCCCTGGGAGGCCTCGTGGGCACAGACCTCGTCGATGGCGGCTTTGCCGGGCATGCCCAGGGCCACGATGATGTCGCAGCCGTCGTTTTCGATAAGCCTCTTGCACTCCACCCCGAGGTCTTTGAACCCCGGCACCGTACGCCTGAGCACCTCGAAGCGCTCGCCGTAGCCGGCGCATTGCTTCAGCTCATCGACGGCCTCGGCTCCCATGTCGTAGCGGGCGAACATGGTGTCCACCACCCCGATGCGGTCCATGGCTCCGATTCTCTCACGCCCGCCCGGGACTATCGTTTCGAGCACCAGGGGAAGGAGCCGGCATGTCCGACAAGCCCAGCTATCTCAGCCTGCTCAACGGCATCGCCGTGGGCGAGGCCAGGACGCATCGGTATCTGAACGTGTGGATCGAGACCACCACGGACCTCGAGGTGGAGGCCCTGCTGCGCACGGTAACGGCGCGTGAAGGCGAGCACTCGATGAGCTTCGCCCGCCGTGTCAACGAGCTCGGCTACACGGTGCGGGTCCACGTCGACCCCAAGGAAGCCGAAGAGCTCGAGGTGGCGGCCTCGGACCGAAGCGATCTCGAGAAGCTCGAGTATTTCGGGCTCGTGCAGCCGGAAGGAAAAGGCGGCGCCCTCGATTACTTCGACGACATCTTCAAGGACCACACCATCGACATCCGTTCCGGCGAGCTGCTCGGCCGCTACATCGCCGAGGAGTTCGACACGGCCCGGCTGGTACGCGCCTGCTACGAGAAGCTCCGCACTCGCACGGCGGCGGCCGTCACCTCCTAAAGCACAGGATTCTCAGCCGGCGCCGCCGAAATAGCGGGCCAGGTCGTCGGCGAGCTCACCACAGAGCCGACGCAGAAGATCGAGGCGCGTGGCGTGATCGGCGGCTTCGAGCAGCCGCTGCTGGTCGGCCACTCCCAGCGGAGCCGCGGCGCACAGCCGCCACAGCTCGACATCGGCTCGGTCGTCGACCTCGGTCAGGTCGGCGTTGGTGTCCTCGCCCATTTCGGACAGCAGAACCCGGGCTCGCGTTACCTCAGCACGCGCCGAGGCCAGCGCGCCGTGATCGGGATCCCAGGGCGCTTCGTCGACGTGCTCGACGAGGGCGCGGGGGTAGGGATCGTCGGCCATCCAGGATTGGATACGGATGCGGTGGGTTCCACTGGCTACCAGCCCCCACCGGCCGTCGTCGAGCGACTGGGCCACCTCGATGCGCGCCACGGTCCCCAGCCCGACACGCTGGTCGCCGCCGCCCACTTCCGAGCCTCGTGAGATGAGCACCACCCCGAAGGTGCCGTCGCCGGCCAGGCAGTCGCGCACCAGGGCCCGGTAGCGGTCTTCGAAGACGTGCAAGGCGATGGGCGCATGGGGAAGGAGCACTGTCCCCAGCGGGAACATGGGCAAAGGGCCCGAAGGGCTCACTGGACCCGAAGCGCTCACTGGGGGTCGAGGATGCCGTGGCTGCGACAGCGCGCCGTGAATCCGGCCGGGGTCACGGCCACGGCCATACGCCCACCGCACTGGGGGCAGAAGCGAGGCGGATCAAGCGGCCGGCTGCATCCCGCGCAACTTGAGGCCGGACGCCCACATCCCGTGCAGTGAGCCGGCTCGCTCAGAGGGCGGCCGCCATGGCCGCCAGCGGCATGCGCAGATCTTCGAGCATGGCCAGGTCCTCGGCGGGGGAGCGGCCCAAGGTGGTCAGGTAGTTCCCCACGATGATCGCGTTGATGCCGGCGGTCATGCCCATGGCCTGCAGATCGCGCAACGTCACTTCGCGGCCTCCGGCGTAGCGAAGGATGACCCCCGGCAAGGCCAGGCGGAACAGGGCGATCCACCTGATGGCTTCCCACGCTCCCAGGATGGGACGGTCCCCCAAAGGCGTGCCGGGGCGGGGGTTCAAGAAGTTCAGCGGCACCTCGGTGGGTTCGACCTCACGGAGCTGGAGGAGCAGCTCCACGCGCTGCGCATCGGTCTCGCCCATGCCCAGCAGGGCGCCGCAGCACAACTCCATGCCTTCGTCGCGCACCAACCGGCACGTGGCTTCGCGCTCGTCCCATTGGTGGGTGGTGACGACCTGGCCGAAATGCGAGCGGGCCGTTTCGAGGTTGTGGTTGTAGCGATGCACTCCGGCCTCGGCCAGGCGGCGGGCTTGCTCGGCGTCGAGGATCCCGGCCGACACGGCCACGTTCAAGCCGGTGCGCTGTTTCACCAGGGGGACGAGCTCGATGATGCGGCCCAAGATGCGCTCATCGGGGCCCCGGATGGCGAGCACGATGCAGAACTCCGTCGCCCCCGTCTGGGCTGTTTCGGTGGCGGCGGCCAGGACCTCGTCGGTATCGAGAAAGGCAGTGGCCTTCACCGGGCTCTCAAAGCGCGCCGACTGCGAGCAGAAGTGGCAGTCCTCGGGACAGCCGCCCGTCTTGGCGGAGAGGATCCCTTCCACCTCCACCTCGGGGCCACACCACGCCAGCCGCACCTCGTGGGCGATAGCGGCGAGCCCCATCACCGACTCGTCGGGCACCATGGCGAGGGCGGCCAACTCTTCTTCGCTGAGCAGGCGCCGCTCGTCGAGAAGGGCCACGCCGGCCGCCGCTATTCTCCGTTTCGCTTCGGAGGCGCTGAGCCGATCCGGCAGCGTTACCGGACAACGCTCCGGTCGCCGTACGGTGAGGGGGTGGCGGGAATCCGCCGAATGGTCGCCAGGCATCGCGCCCACGGTAGTGGCCGACCACGAAGAGGAGGCAAACCGACATGGCGTGGGATTTCGAGACCGAGCCCGAGTACGCGGCCCAGCTCGAGTGGGCGCGGGCTTTCGTGGACGCCGAGATCCTGCCCCTTGAGACCCTCGATCTCGATACCGCCGCGCTGGCCACGGCTATGCGCCCCCTGCAGGACCAGGTCAAGGCGCAGGGCCTGTGGGCGGCGCACCTCCCCCCCGAGCTGGGCGGCATGGGCTTCGGGCAGGTGCGCCTGGGCCTGCTGCACGAGATCCTGGGCCGCTCCTTTTTGGCCCCCCTCGTCTTCGGCAACAACGCGCCCGACTCCGGTAACGCCGAGCTGCTGGCCATCGGCATCGAGGCCTCCGGACGCGTGGAACAGCGCGAGCGGTGGCTGGAGCCACTGCTGCAGGGGAAGCTGCGCAGCGCCTTCTCGATGACTGAGCCCGGGGCGGGGGCCGACCCCACCTTGATCAAGACATCGGCGGTGCGCGACGGCGACGAGTGGGTCATCAACGGCCACAAGTGGTTCACCTCCAACGCGTCGGTGGCCGACTTCCTGATCGTGATGTGCGTGACCAATCCCGACGTCCATCCCTACGCGGGGTGCTCGATGATTCTGGTCCCGGTGGACACCCCCGGGGTCGACGTGGTGCGCGACGTGCCCACCATGGAGGACCCCTTCCCGCATTACGGCAAGATCGGCGCCCACGCCGAGGTCCTCTACCGCGACGTACGGGTGCCGGCCGAGAACCTCATCGGCGTAGAAGGCGAGGGATTCCGCCTGGCCCAGATGCGCCTCGGCCCGGGCCGGATCCACCACTGCATGCGATGGTTGGGGCAAAGCCAGCGCGCCTTCGACATGCTGTGCGAGCGCGCCGTGTCGCGCTACACCCATGGGTCGCTGTTGTCGGACAAGCAGATGGTCCAGCAGTGGGTGGCCGACAGCAGGGCGGAGATGACCGCGGCGCGTCTGATGACGTTGCAGGCGGCGTGGAAGATGGATCGCGACGGCCCGGCCGCGGCGCGCGTCGAGATCGCCATGATCAAGTACTACGGCGCCACCGTGCTCTACAACGTGATCGATCGCGCCATTCAGGTGCACGGGTCATTGGGTTTCTCCACGGACCTGCCCCTTGAGCACATGTACCGCGCCGCGCGGGCGGCGCGCATCTACGACGGACCCGACGAGGTCCACAAGGTCACGGTGGCCCGCCAGACCCTCAAGTCCTACACGCCGACGGAGATCCCCACCGAGCACGTACCCACCCGACG
Organism: uncultured Acidimicrobiaceae bacterium; assembly: GCA_963714125.1. Taxonomy (GTDB): domain Bacteria; phylum Actinomycetota; class Acidimicrobiia; order Acidimicrobiales; family UBA8190; genus CAWCAW01. The sequence goes on from OY970234.1 coordinate 1,337,076, forward strand.
CGCCGCGGCCCAAGCGAAGTTCGCCGACTTGCTGGCCGAGATCAGCGGCAACGACTGATGCGGGTGACCATTTGTGGGGCCCGGGGATCGACGCCGGCCCCCGGAGCCGACTTTGCGCGCTACGGCGGTCACACGTCGTGCGTAGCCCTGGCGCATGACGGCGAAGTTCCTTCCTTGTTGCTCGACGCCGGTACCGGGATTCGCAACGTGAAGGGATTGCTGGGCGATGCCCCGTTCTCGGGCGCCATCCTCATGAGTCACCTGCACTGGGACCACACGATGGGACTGCCGTTCTTCAGAGCCGGTGACCATCCCGACGCCACCATCGACCTCTACCTGCCGGCCCAGGGCGATGCCGAGGCGGTGCTGACGAAGATGATGTCTCCACCCCATTTCCCCATCACGCCCGCGGAGCTGCGGGGGACGTGGCGTTTCTTGTCGCTCGATCCCGGCCAACACGACATGGCCGGATTCTCGGTGCTGGCGCTGGAGGTGCCGCACAAAGGCGGGCGCGCCTACGGGTATCGAATCACCGACGGGACCGGCGTGATCACGTACATCCCCGACCATCGCCCCACCGCCTTAGGGCCGGGACCCGACGGGCTGGGGGAACGTCATGGCGCGGCCCTGACTCTGGCCGCCGACAGCGACGCCGTGTTGCATGACTCCCAGTACACCGACGAAGAGTTGCCGGGGCGCGAGGACTTCGGACACTCCTGTCCGGGCTACGGGGTGGGACTCGCTACCGAGGCGGGGGCGAAGCGGTTGTGGTTGTTTCATCACGACCCGCCGCGCACCGACGCTGAGATCGACGCCATCGCGGCTCGTTACCAAGGCGGTGCGGTGGCGGTCAGCGCGGCCGCCGAAGGGCTGGTCATCGATCTTCCGGGGAACGATTCCTGAGCGAAAACGAGAGGGCTCCCATGTCATCAGTCAAAGATCAGGTCGTAGCCATTACGGGAGCCTCGAGCGGTATCGGCTACGCCACGGCCCAGGTCTTGGCCGCCAGCGGCGCCAAGCTGGTGCTGGGGGCCCGTCGTCAGGACCGGCTCGATGCGCTCGTGGCGGAGATCGAAGCCGCCGGCGGTGGCACGGGCCCGCTCGTTGGACGTGACCGATCTCGACGACGTGCGTCAGTTCGTGCAATTCGCCATACGTGAGTTCGGGCGCATCGACGTGATCGTCAACAACGCCGGCGTGATGCCGCTGTCCCTGCTCGGCGACCTCAAAGTCGACGAGTGGAACTGGATGATCGACGTCAACATCCGCGGCGTGCTGCACGGCATCGCCGCCGTCTTGCCCGACATGAACGCGCAAGGATCGGGCCACATCGTGAACGTCTCCTCCGTGAGCGGGCTGGTGGTTCAGCCCACCGGCGCTGTCTACTCCGCCACCAAGTACGCGGTGCGCGCCATCTCCGAAGGTCTGCGCAAGGAGAACAACAAGATCCGCTGCACCTGCATCTATCCCGGCGTGGTCACCTCGGAGCTGGCCCACTCGATCAGCAACGAGGAGGACCGGAAGCTGATGGAGGCCTACCGGGCCAACGCCATCGATCCCGAGGCCATCGGGCGGGCCGTCAAATACGTTCTCGAGCAGCCCGCCGACGTCGACGTGAATGAGCTCGTCATCCGCCCTACCTTGACGCAGACCTGACCGCCGCTCTGGTTGGCAGTCTGGCCTCTCCACCCACGGGTGGAGAGCGACGGGTGCACATTCCACCTGCTGAGCCACCCCCGGGCCGATTCGATTGAGTGCCTCCCATGCGACGGTGAGGAGGTACCCAAACGAAAGGTCGTTGCCATGCCCACCGACGTGCTCATCGTCAACATCGCCGTGCTCGGCGCCGTTCTCGAAGCCGACCTGGGACGCCGCAAGATCAGCCGTATGCGGATCCTGCGTCCCCTGTTCCTCGCCGTCGCCATCGTCCCGTTGTTCATCGCCCACCCCGCCACTGCCGGCAACGGCGAGATCCTCGAGATCGCCCTGGCCGGGCTCGGAGCACTCCTCGGAGTGGTGGCTGGCGCCGGTCTCATGAAGATCGGCTTCGACAAGAAATCGCAGCAGTGCGTGAGCACCGCCGGTATCGGTTACGGCGTCTTCTGGACCGCCATCATCGGAGCCAGGCTTCTGTTCACCTACGGCGCCAACCACTGGTATCACGCGCAGCTCGGCCACTGGATGGTGACCAACGCGGTCACCGTCGACGCCCTGACCGATGCCCTCATCTTCATGGCGCTGGCTATGACCGTGACCCGTACCCTGTGCTTGGCCGTGGGCCGGAACCAGGTTCGCCGGCAGTCCGTCCCCGCGCTGGTGGTCTGAGATGACCTTGACCACTGTTGTCATCGGCGTCGGCCTGATCGTCTTCGTCCTGGCCCGACGCATCCGGGGCGAGGCCGTGCCCGCACCGAAGAAGCTGTTTCTCCTCCCCGTCGTGGTGGGTGTCATCGGCTATCAAAACCTCGCCCACGCCAAGCTCGCCACCATCGACATCGGCGTGATCGCCGGGGGATGCGCGTTGTCGCTCGTGCTCGGACTGTGGCGAGGCCGCCTGGACAAGGTCTCCATGGTTAACGGGGCGCCCTACATGTCCTGGAGTGCGGGCTCGGTGGTTCTCTTCGCCGTCAACGTGCTCGCCAAGCTGGCATTGGACGCCGGTGGTGTTGCCGCTGGGGGCACCACAGCCGCCTTGAGCAGCTCCATCTTGTTCAGCCTCGGGCTCACGCTGCTGGGCGAGGCATTCGTGGTGTGGCACCGGGCCCAGTCGCTCCCACCCGAGAGTGCGGCAGGGGACCAGTACCGTGGGAACGTGCAGCCTGCCGGTCGGTCCGCCATCTGGCCCCCGGTCCGTTGAGCTCACCGGCCTGGTCGGGCGCGGCGTTCCTCTACGACAGCCGCTTCGCCCGTTGGGCGCGCCTGGCCGCACTGGCGGTCATCGTGGGCACTGCCTTCGTGGGCCACCCCCATGCGTCTCTGAGCGGCCATGGGCTTGTGATCCTCATCAGCCTCATCGTGGCGGTGGGCACCCAGGTGGCCGTCACCTTGGCCCCGACCGGACCGTGGCCACTCGGGCGAGCTGTCCTCGGGGCACTTGGGTGCGGGGTGGTGGCGGGCTACGAGCCCACTGCCGGTACGGCTGTGCTGTTGGTGTTCATGGGACTCAGCGCCGGCGCCGCTTTCGGCCTGGGTATCGGCGCCGTGGTCACGGCCATCGCTGTTTTGGCCACCACGCTGAGCGTCCTGGCTTCGGGCCAAGGTACGGGCAACATCAGTCTGGGGGCGGTGGCGGTGGTGGGCTATCTGGCCGCGGCGGGGCGTAAGCAATACGCGCTGCGGACCGAAGAAGCGGAGCTTCGACTGGCCGACGTCGAGCGGGCCCGCGAGGAACACGCCCGCGCTGCCGCTCTGGCCGAGCGGGCCAACACGGCTCGGGAGATCCACGACATCTTGGCGCACAGCTTGGGGGCGCTGGTGTTGCAACTCGACGCGTTGGACGCCGTTCTCGATGCCGAGACGCCCGATCGCGCCCGCGCCGGCGATTTGCTGACCCGGGCCCGGGCCCTGGCTGTCGAAGGGCTGAGCGAGGCGAAGCAAGCCGTCGGCACGTTGCGCGTCGACACGCCTCCTCTCCTCGATGGGCTGCGCCAACTGGTGGACACCGCCGCGCACGGCGCCGTGTTGGAGATCAGCGGAACGCCGCGCCTGCTCTCCACTGAGGCCGTGGTGGCGCTGCGGCGCACGGCGCAGGAGGGCCTGACCAATGTGGCCAAGCATGCGCCGGGGATAACTCCGAAGATGCAGCTCTGCTTTTTGCCGGGCGCAGTGGTCCTGACGGTGACCGACACCGGTGCTGAGCCCGACGCCATGCCGGGGCCGCTGGCCCACACCGGAGGCGGCTACGGCATCGAAGGACTGCGCGAACGCGCCGAGCTGTTGGGCGCCACGTTGACGGCCGGCCCCCTGGGGACCGGGTGGCAGGTGTCGCTGCGCGTCCCCGACGATCAGCGCGCCGACGCGCCGGGCCGTGCATGACCGACGACGGGCAGACATTGCGGGTGGTGGTGGCCGACGATCAGCGGGCCGTACGCGAAGCGCTGGCTACGGTCCTCGATGCGGAGCCCGGCATCGAGGTTGTTGGCGTGGCCGCCGACGGTGACGAGGCGGTGGCAATGGCCCACGCGCTTTCCCCTGCGGTGGTGCTCATGGATCTGCGCATGCCCAACGCCGATGGCGTCAGCGCCACGCGGCGTCTGGCCGCCGAACTTCCTGACGTCAAGGTCGTGGTCCTCACCACGTTCGCCGACGACACCAGCATCCTCGCCGCCCTTGAAGCCGGGGCTCTGGGATTTCTCACCAAGGACGCCGGCCGGGCGCAGATCGCCCTGGCCGTCCGCTCGGCCGCGGCCGGCCAAGCGGTTCTCGACCCGGCCGCTCAGGCCAGCCTTCTGCGCGCTGCATCGCCGCCCGCCGCGTCGGCGCCGCCCGATGCGGCGGCCTCGGGCGTGTCGGGCGCCCCGGGTGTGGCGCCGGTTGGCCCCGCGTCGTTGCCCGACGACTTGACGCCGCGTGAGGCGGACGTGCTCCGTGGCATCGCGGCCGGACACAGCAACTCCGAGATAGCAGCCGAACTCTTTATCTCAGAGGTGACGGTGAAAAGCCACATCAACCATCTCTTCGCCAAGATCCATGTCCGCAGTCGAGCTGAAGCCGTTCGCTACGCGTATGACCACGGACGGGTGTCACCGCCTTCGTAAGCGGTGGTGCAAGACGCGCCGCGCACAGTTGCGTCCCGCCATGCCATGCACGCCGCCGCCGGGGTGGGTGGACGCCGAGCACAGGTACAGACTCTTGATGGGCGTGTTGTAGCGGAACCACCCGGGGACGGGACGGAACACCAATTGCTGGTCGAGCGCGCTGGACCCGGCTCCGAGGTCACCGCCGACGAGGTTGGGATTTTCCGCCTGCAGGTCGTCGGGAGTGCGCACGGCCATGCCGACGATGGCGTGGCGCAGCCCGGGGGCGTGGTGCTCGAGACGTTGCAGCACCGTTTCGAGAAACTCGTCACGGCGCGGCGCCCACGATGTCGATCCGTTCGGCACACCAGGAACGTGCGTCTCGATCCACAACGTATGCCCGCCGGCGGGCGCCCGGCTGGGGTCGGCCACGGTCTGCTGGCCGACAATGAGCATGGGCTCGTCGGGCAGTGACCCGGAGCGGGCTTGGTAGCCGGCCTTGGCCATAGCCGCCACGGTGCCGGTGAGATGCACGACGCCGCAACGCTCGAGCCCCTCAGCCGTCCACGGGGCGCCGCGGTCGAGGGCGAGGTCGACCTTGAACACTCCCGTGCCGTAGCGGTAGCGCCGGAGTCCAGCCACATAGGAGGCGGGGAGTTCGTCGGGACTGACCAACGACTCGCATAAGGCCCCCGGGCCGACGTCGGCCAGCACGGCCCGCCGCGCACTGATGGAGTCACCTCGCCGCGTTTGCACGCCCACGGCCCGGCCCCCGCGTACGACGACGCGGACGACGTCAGCGTCGGTGGTCACCGTGCCGCCCGCCTCTTGCACCGTCGCCACCAAAGCCGCCGCCAGTTGCCCGGCCCCGCCGACGGGGACGGGCATGCCCAGCCGCTGGGCCACCAAAGCCAAGATGAGGGCGGCCGGCGCGCTGGCGGGCACGTCCACGGCCACATCGGCGTGCGATGCGCCTGCCGCCACCAGCGCCTGGGCAGCCGGATCCGTGAAGCGATCGGTGGCCAAAACGTCGAGGGGCTCCACTTGCATCTTGGCTAGATCGAACAGACCCTTGCCGCGCGTGGCGGCCAGTAGCGACAGGGTGGGGCCCATGGAGGGGATGGGAGCGACCATGACCTTCAGGAGCCGAGTCCCGATGTGGTCCCACCACCGACACAGTTCGCTCCACGCCGCCCCGTCTTCGCTGTGGCGTCGGCGCAGACCATCGACGGTGGCGGCTTCGTCGGCATGCAGGAGGGCGGCGTGCTCGGGGTCTATGGCAGCGGCCACCGGTATATCGAACTGCGCCCATGACAGCCGCTTGTCCAAGCCCAGCTCCGTGAAGACGGGTGAGGAGTGGAGCAGCCCGTAGAAGGCGGAGTAGGTGTCGTGCAGGTAGCCCGGCACGGTGAGCTCGGCGCTGTGGACGGCCCCGCCGGCGACAGGGGAGCGTTCGAGGACGTGCACCTTCCATCCCGCCCGGGCCAAGGTGGCGGCGGCCACCAAGCCGTTGGGGCCCGACCCGATGATGACGGCATCCGCGTTGTCCATCATGCGATGTTGCCTAGTCGACGGCGGACGGTGAGGGCGAGCTCAAGCTTTTTCTTCCCGCCGGTGGCCTTCGCGCAGCTCCGCCAAGGCCTTGGGATCGATCTGCGATCCGGGCACCGCCGCCAGCTTGCAGGCGGTGACGGCGCGGATGGTCGACGTGCGCACGCCGCCTTCGAGCACGGCCCGCTCGCCGTGCATGGAGCCCGGCCCGTACTCGGCAATGCGCTCACCGTCGACCTCGATGCGCACTACCCCGTCGAGCACCAGAAACAACTCCTCGCCGGGAGTGTCCTGTTCGACGATGACGTCGCCCGCCTTTATCTTGCGGATCTCAGGCTTAGCGCCGCCTTGCATGACGTGTACCGACAACTCGCGTTCGAGGGCGGTTTCGAGCTCGGCGCTGACCGCCGGTGAGTCCTGGTCGCCCCAGGGGCTGTGTTTGCCGAAGGCCCGGCGGTACCAGTTACTGAAATCTATGAGGCCGGACTTGGAGATGAGCTCGCCGTCATGGCCGTAGACCCAGTGCCGCGGAAAGGGGCTGGCCCCCAGCAACTCGCCGCTGGAGGTCCCGTCGGCACGGATGGTGAGGGTAAGTGTCGTCCATGCCAGGGGGGCGGTGAACTGCACGAACGGAGCGCGGCGCACTCGTCGGGGGGCGGGCACACCGGTACGGCCGCCGGCGGTCTGGACGAAGCGCACTTCGGTGGCGCTCAGCTCAGGCTCGGGACGCAGCTCGGGCAGAGGGATGGCCTGAAAGACGATCTGGCGTCCACCCAGGCGCAGGGCAGTGGAACCGATGCTGCCGCTGCCGCTTTGCCCGTGGCCCACGATGCGTCCGTCAACGACCTCGATCCACGCATCGAGCTTGTTGGCAAAGCGAAAGCGATCGGCGAGGCGCAGCTCTTCGAGATCGGTCACTGTCTCCGGCGGCGCCGTGTCGTAGTGAGCCAAGCCCTTTTCGAAGGGAAGCTTCATGGCACCGGCCACCGCTTCTGACGGGATCCACGAAATGGAGAAGACCGAGGACTCGATGCGCATGGCAAACCTCCTGCGAGACGTCGGCGCCGTGATGGACCGGGTGCTCTGGCTACCTGGTGCTCACGGTACAGGCCGTCTTCGGTGCCGGGACAGGGTGCAGGCAGGCCGATTTGGGGTTCGGTTAACCACCCACGAAGGACAACTCGGCACGCCGTACGCCGGCGATGACCGACGAGCCGGTGCGCTGCACCACTCCGGCCGGCTCGACACCCGCAAAGCGAGCGAGAAGCTCTTCGAGCACCGCCCGTCCCTCGAGTCGCGCCAGTGCGGCGCCGAGGCAGAAATGGCGGCCGTTGCCGAAGGCGATATGGGGGTTGGGGTGCCGTGTGACGTCAAAGCTCGAGGCGTTGGGGCCGAAGACGGCCTCATCACGGTTGGCCGAGGCGAAGAGCATGAGCACGGGCTCGTCCTTAGCGATCGTCACGTCGCCGAGCTCGACGTGGCGCGTGGCGGTGCGCATGAAGGAGATCACCGGGGTGGTCCACCGCAACATCTCTTCCACGGCACTGGGCACCACATCCGGGTGGTCGCGCAACTGCTGCCACTGGTCGGGGCGCTCGGCCAGGGCAACCATGCCGGCCGAGATGAGGTTGCGCGTCGTCTCATTGCCGGCCACCAGTAACTGCACGAGGAACATGGCCAGCTCGGAGTCTGACAACTGGTCGCCGTCGATGGTGGCGTGGGCCATTTCGGTCAGCACGTCGGCGCCGGGGTCGGCGCGGCGCGCCCGGGTGGCCTCTAACAGGTACTCGATCATCTCGCCCATGAGTTGGTTGCGGCGTTCCTCAGGCCAGTCCGTGGCGCCGGGGATGACGGCTTCGGACCACTGGTAGCAGCGCTCCCAGTCCTCATCCGGCAATCCCAACATCTGGCTGATCACTTGTATGGGCAGCGGCACGGCCAACTCCGCCACCACGTCGACCGTCGTATCGGTTGGGAGGCGCGCCACCAAGGCGCGGGCCCGAGCACGGATGAACGGCTCGAGGTCCTTGACGACCGAAGGCTTAAAGCCGGGCTGGACCAACCGGCGGTAGCGGGTGTGCTCGGGAGGATCGGTGTGCATGATCGTGGGCGGGGTGTCGTAGTGGGCACCGATCTCGTCGGTGAGGATGCCTCTTCCGGCGCAGAAGGTCTCGGCGTCGCTTTCGGCGGCCATGACCTCCGCGTAGCGAGACAGCGCCCAGAAGCCGCGCTCCGCGTTCCACGCCACCGGGGCCTCGGCGCGCAGCTGTGCGTAGAGAGGAAACGGATCGTTGAGGTAGAGCTCGGGATCGACCAGATGTGCGGCCAGGGCGGTGCCCGGCCGCTGAGGGTTGCTCACGCCTGTCGTCAGGAGACGAGCATCCCGGAGGGATACCCCAGTCCGGCCGCCTCGCACAGCGCCACGTACACATCCACCATGAAGGCGGCGTCGACGACGCTTTCGACTTGGCCGTCGGGCGTCAAGTTGAGCAACGCCCCTTCGATCACGAAGAGCACGTCGGTGTCATCGGTGTTGTCCTCGGGCACGTTCAAGGTGTGCACCGACCCGGCCGGCTCGTAGATGTAGGACCCGGGCAACGACACGAAGTCGTACTCGAGGTAATTCCATCGGCCCGTCAGTGTGTAGCCCTCCACGGCCCCGGTGTGCTTGTGGGTCTGGAGCTGGACGCCAGGCTCGAAACGGTTGCGGATCACCCACGTGCCCCGGTCGAGGTCGACCCGCATGATCTTCAGGTGCACCCCGGTGCCGGTGTCCACCCACGGGGCCCCGTCGTCGCTTACGTGACGAACAATCAGGTCCTTTTCCGAAACCGCCATGGCCAACCCCCCATCCTCTGGCTGTGCCGGCGCCGGTGCCGGGCTGCCTGGCCGACACACTACGGGGCCACCACTGGGCGAGGCGAGGCCCAGGTGCCGTTAGGCCGCGCCCCGGCGAGGATTCACCGTTGTGCGAACGTTGGGATTGATTCGCTAAAGGTGACAGGCCCGCTGTCGATAATCACGGTGGAACGAATTTCGTTCCAACCCCAAAACACTCCGAACATCCCCAGTTCGAAAGCCCCCACCGAAAGGTGGGGGCTTTCGCGTCCGCCCGGCTGTCGGCCGGCCGTTGCTCAGCCCGGCGCTCAGCTTGGTGGCGGTACGCCGATGGGGTTGAGCGACGGCACCACCCCGGCTGAGACCACCGCCCGCGCCAGGGGGGCCAGGGCCTGGGCCAGCTCGTCGGTCCTGGTGGCGCCCAGGCGGAGCCACGGTGGGGCCGCCAATCGATCGGTGGCGTCCTCAATATCGGCCCGGGCGGCGGCGCCCTGTGGGGTCAGGGCTCGGGCGTCATCGAGCCAGCCGCGCTCGACCAGGCGCCGGGCGGCGTCCTCCCACTCGGCATCGGACCATCCCCGGCTGGGTTGGAGGATCTGGCGCGACACCGCTCCGGTGGCGACGAACGAGACGTGCGCTTCGCAGCCGTCGAGCCCGGCCGTGACGAGGGCGGCCACGTGCCCTTCGCCGCGGTGCTCGCGCAGAATGGTGGTGGCCTGCCACAGCACCAACAGAGGCGAATCCGGCCAGGAAAGGGCGGCGTTGGCGGCGGCCAGGGGCCGGCCGGCGGTGGTCAGGTCGACGGTCGTCTGGCGGGCCAGCTCGGCGGCGCGCGCCACGGCGGCCTTGGCGCCAGGGTCGGCGTCGAAGATAGGACCGAGGATCTGCTCCACACCTCGGAGCCGCGCTTCGAGGACGCGTGCCGGGGAGGCGAAGGCCCACGCATCGGGCAGCGACCGGGCCGGCCACGACGGGGCGAAGTTATAGAACGTGGCGCTCACGACAGCCGGCTCGACGGCACCCATGGGGGCGGCGCGCCCGGCGAAGTAGCCCATCCAAAAGCCCTTCAACCCGGCCGCGCTGAACTCCTGGCGCGCCTCGGGGGCGAAGTAGGTGACGGCATGGATCGGTTCGAACAGCCGCCACAAGCGCCGCGCCTGGGTCTGGGCCCAATCCGGGTGGTCAGCGGGTGCCGTCATCGACAGAGCTGAGATTGCCGACGCCCCGACGGGACGCGTCAGCCGTGGATCGACTGGTCGGTGGCGCGCAGCCTCCGAGCCATGGAGACGAGCATCTTCCAGGCAATGGTCGGCGACGCGTCCACCAAGCCTTTGAACTCCCGCCGGTCGAGGACCAGCGCCTCGAGCGCCGAGTCGGCAATGACCGTGGCACTGCGGGGGTTGTTGTCGATCAAGGACATCTCTCCGAAGAAGTCGCCGGGTCCGAATTGCGCCACCTCGACGTTGTCGACGATGCAGCGGGCGTTGCCGGCCACGATGATGATCAGCTCGGAGCCCACGGCTCCTTCTCGTGTGACGGCGGTGCCGGCGGCGATGTTCAGCTGCGTCCCCAGCCCGGCAATGTCCGCGAGCTCCTTGTCGTCGCAGTCAGCGAACAGCGAGATGGCTTTCAGAGTGTTGATGACCTGCGGGGGCACGCCTCGGGCCACAGTGGCCTCCTTGGGGAGCAGGGTTGCTCGGCGCCGAGAAGCATACGCTCACGGCCCGTTTGCTGGCGGCTCCTCGCCCGTACCATGACCACATGCGGGGCGATACCCCTCCGGTGACAGGCGCCCTCGATGCACCTGACGGGCGGCCACGGAGAAAAACGCTCTCCTATGGCGCGGCGTCTGGGGCTACGAACAGACGGCGAGGAGCTCGGTCATGCCCTGCTCGATGCCGTGGCGGAGGACGTCGAGGTCGGCGGTGGTGTCGAGGTCTCCGGTAATGCCGAAGTTGACCTGGCCGTCGTAGGAAAAGATGGCCACGCCGATGCGCACCTGGCCGGCCAGCGGCACATAGGGGTAAGCGCGCACCATCTTGCGGCCCGCCACGTAGAGGGGGAGCTGCGGCCCGGGCACGTTGGTGGTCACGGTGTTCACGTTGCGTTGCGCCACTCTGGTGGCCAGCCGCATCCCCAGCGCCAAGAGCATGGGCGGGGCGAATCCCGACAGCGATGTAAGCGCCTCGCCGGCGACGGCCTCTTTGGATTCCTTCAGGCCTTCCATCTGGAGCGTTATGGCCCGCAGCCGCGCCGCGGGGTCTTCGATGCCCACCGGGAGTTCGGCGAACATGGCCGACACCTTGTTCTCCATGGTCCCGTCACCGACGGCCATGCCGGTCGACGACCGGGCTCGCACCGACACCGGAACGAGGGCCCGCACGACGCGGTCGACAGATTCGCCTCGCGACAACAACAAGGTGCGAAACCCGTGGGAGATGACGGCGAGCACGACGTCGTTGAACGTCCCTCCCAAGCTCTTGCGCACCATTTTGATGTCGTCGACGGAGGTCGAGGTCCACTCGTAGCGCCGGTGCGGTCCGAGCGGGCCGTTGAGGCTGGAGGCCGGGGTGGGCTTCACCAGTCCCGACATCGAGGTCAAGCCCCGGGCCACCTCGCTCACCTGGCGCAGCGCCTGACGGGGGACACGCGTGGTGGCCCGCAAGGCGAGGAGTTGCTCGTAGGGGCTGCGGGCCAGATCGGCCAAGGCGCCGACGGCCAAGCGTGGTCGCGAGCGCGCCGGTATCGGGCTCCAATGGTCGAGCACCGCCGGCGAAGGGTGGGGAGAAGTGTCCATGATGGCCGCCAGGAGGTCAGTGCCGGCCACGCCGTCGACCAGCGCGTGATGAGTCTTGGCGATCATGGCCCAGCGCCCACCGTCGAGGCCTTCGACGACCCAGATCTCCCACAGCGGCTTGGCCCGATCGAGCTGTTGGGCCATGACCCGGCCCACCAGCGCCCGCAATTCGACGTCGCCGCCCGGCGCGGGCAGGGCGCTGTGGCGCAGGTGGTACTCGATATTGAAGTGCGGGTCGTCGACCCACACCGGCCGTCCTAGCTCGAGGGGGACGAAACGCACGACCTGGCGATAGCGGGGCACGAGCGGCAACTTCCCCTGGATCATGGACATCACGCTCGAAAAAGGCGGGGGCGGCCCCTCGAAGATGCTGATGGCACCGATGTGCATATGGCTCACATCGTCCTCAACGTGCAAGAACGACGCATCGAGCGGGCTGAGCCGGTCAGTGCTCATAACGTGTCCTCTCCGTGGTTGGCGTCCTTATTGATAGTCCCTTCGCACCCGGTGGTGCAGACTTCTCCCGCGATGGAGGTCAGCCCCATGTCCGTGGCCGACGTGCTTGGTGTCCTCGACCGCGACGGCTACGCCGTGGTCGAAGGCCTCTTGGCCCCCCGTGAGCTGGCCGTGGCCCGCCAGGAGATCACCGCCGCGCTGGAGAGCGCACCCACGGGGCGAAACCCGTTCGAAGGGGCTCGCACGCGCCGTCTCTACGCCCTGTTTGCCAAGACCCGCTCCCTCGACGGCGCCGCCACCCACCCGCTCGTCCTCGGTGTGCTTGACGAGCTCCTGGAGCATTACCAGTTGAGCGGGCCGACAGGTATCCAGATCGGGCCCGGTGAAGTGGCCCAAGTCCTGCACTACGACGATGCCATCTATCCCTTGCCGCGCCCGCATCCCGAGGTCGTGGTCAACACCATGTGGGCGCTCGACGACTTCACCGAGGCCAACGGCGCTACCCGAATGATTCCCGGCAGTCATCGCTGGACCGATGAACAACCCACGGCTGAGACCCCGACCATTCCCATGGAGATGGCGGCGGGATCGGTGTTGTTCTATCTGGGGTCGGTCTGGCACGGCGGCGGAGCCAATGCCACGGACCAGCCCCGGTTGGGGGTCGCGCTCGAGTACGCGGCGTCGTGGGTGCGACCGCAGGAGAACCACGTGCTGGCCGTGGCACCGGCCACCGTTCGGCTGCTCTCGCCACGGCTCCAGGAACTTCTCGGGTACAACGTGCGTCCGCCCTTTCTCGGTTATGTGGATGGACGCCACCCCAGCCGGTTCTTGTAATGCCACGGTTCCTCACGGCGCCTCCTCGTAGACTCTGGCGGTGAGAAAGCTCCGAAGTGCCTTGGTGTCGCTGAGCGTTGTGGTCCTTAGTGTGGTGGTCCTCGGTGGCTGTGCCGAGGTGAGCGCCATCAAAAAGGCCGTGCACGCGGTGGAGGCCAACAGGTCCACCGTCGACGCCTTCACCAACAAGATGCAGTCCGCCGCCGCCTCTCCGTTCGAGGCGAAATATGTGACGACGGGGGCGTCACCGACCTCGATCCTCTATGCCGTCGACCCGCCCACCGGGGTGTCGTTTCAGGAGACTCCGTCGGGCACCACCAGCCCGTCGGCGGACGTCATCGTCAACTCTTCGGGCGAGTTCTCCTGCGCGCCACCGTCGGGTACCGGGCCGGTGTCGTGCCAGAAACTGGGCACCACCACCGCCACTCAGGAGAACCAGATCTTTGACTTCTACACGCCCTCGCATTGGGTGAAATTCCTGCAGGAGTTCGCCTTGGCGGCGGGCTTTGCCGGCGACAAAGTCACGTCATCAACCATGACGGTCAATGGGTTCGCCATGCAGTGCGTCGATTTCGTTGCTTCAGGGGTCGCCGGCACGAGCACCATTTGCACCACCGCCCAAGGCATCCTCGGATACGTGCAGGTGGCGTCGGATTCCACCAGCTTCGAGATCGTGAGCTACTCGGCGTCCCCGGCCGCGTCCCTCTTTGCCCTGCCTCCGGGGGCGACAGTCACCACGGCGCCGCCGGTGTCTTCATCACCTACGAGCACATAGGCCAGTTCGTCCTCAAACGTTCGGTAGGCCGCCGCCGACACCAACAGCCGGCACCGTGAGAAATCCGCGGCGATGCCCGGCCCGTAGTGCGCCACGAACTCGGGGTTGTGGCGAGCGATGTCGAGCTCGTTGGCGAAGGTGAGTTCGAAGAAGTCGGCCAGCGAGCTTGCCGGCATGGTGGTCTCCGCCCCGTCGAAGCGATTGCGCCATGCCACTTCGTCAGACCGCTCGATGAGGGGGGAAGGTCTCAGTTGTTGGTCGAGGTAGGCGCGGTCGCAGCTGGCATAGCGGTAGACGATGGCTTCGGCGCTGCGGCCGATGCGGTCGACGAGGACATGGCGCTGGTCCAAGGGCAACAGCGATGGGCCTTATCCGTCGGTTCCGTAGGCGGCGTGGCACAAGCCCGCCAACGCCACCTCGTCCGGCGCGCCCCAGTGGCGCAACATGGACTCAGTGCGCACGAGATGATCGAGCAGTGTCCCGCCGGGGTGCGAATGGGAACGCGCTCCCCATTCCTCGAGCGCGTCGACGGCGGTGCTCAGGAGTGACCTGCCAGCCATCGACCGAGCCGAGCACCGGCCGCACTGAGGCCGAGACAGGCGATGACCCCCGCGCACCAGAGCTCGAGCACGGCCACCGGCACGTTTTCGTGGGCGACCAACAGTCGCCGACCCAGCGCGGCCACCAACAGCACGGCCAAGGCGAGGGCGGCCCCTGCCGTGGCGTGGCGAAAGCCAGTAACCGGACGGTGGAGCCCGGTGACCAATCCGCCCGCCAAAAAGGCGCCCGCCACGAGGAGCACCGCCACGATCCACAAATGCGTCGACTGATCGATCATGGGGTGACCGTGCCAGTCCTCTTCCACCACCATGGTGGGCACCGAGATGATGAGCGCCACGAATGCGGTCGTGATGACGTCGCTCCACGGCGCGCCGATGTGATGCCGAGCCCCATTGCCTCGAGCTCGAGGTGGCTTGCCGTAGAGATCCATGGCACTCATCGTTGCGAATCTCTACCACGGTGCCTGAAAGGTAAGGGGTCGGCCTTAACTGGCCACCATTGGCCCTGCTAGACGGTTATTCCTGGTCAGCAGGGTCATTTTCTTTGCCATCACCAACACTTCATCTCGCTCATGGCCACTTCAGAGGAATCTCAAAGCTGACGTACAGGTTGGCCAGCGAAGGTAAATGCATCACAACGACGTGTCGATGGAAGATGGTCGACCGATTCGGAGGCGACGAGGACCGTGAGTAACGACGCTGACAACAACGAGGGAGGGCCGGTGGACCCCTGGGGTCACGCCGCTGCGGAGCGCGGGTCCACCCCGGCTGCGCCAACCGAGCCAACCGAGCCAACCGAGCCAACCGAGCCAACCGAGCCAACGTTCGGGGGTTGGTCCGCCCCCCCGGCGCCCACTGTCCCCCTGGCCCCCACGGCGCAGGTCCCGGTCGTACCCGTCCCGGACGGAGCCGTCCCACCCCAGTTCCCCCCGCCCCCACCCCCGTGGACGCCCTCGAGCCCTGCGGGCGCTTTCCCAGGAGGAAGTTGGGGATCGGGCCAGATGCCCCCGCCTCCGCCCCCGCCGGGGACCACGTACTCCCCCTACGCCTCTCCGCCCCAGCCTTACGCGGCGCCCACGCGCCCACCGCTGGGGAGCCGGACATTCGCCACCATCGCCGCCGTCCTCGCCATCGCGGCGGCCGGCGTGGTGGGTGCGGGCGCCGAATACGCCGTCAACCACCACTCGAGTACCACGGAAGGTCTGGGCAACTCGCCGTCGACCGGAGTGGGCAACACGGGGACGGGATCGGGCGACACCGGCGGTACGGGAAACACGGGACTCGGATCCGGAGATTCCGGGAGCGGTAACACCGGAACGGGATCTGGGAGCACCGGTACGGGTTCGGCCAACGACGCGCCCGTCGACGTGAACACCGCCGCCATCGCCGCCAAGGTCGACCCCGGTCTCGTCGACATCGACACCACGCTGGCCGGCGGGGGAGCGGCCGCCGGCACCGGCATGGTGCTGACATCCGCGGGTTTGGTGCTCACCAACAACCACGTCATCGAAAACGCCACCACCATCACGGCGGAGATCGTGGGGACCTCGCGCAAGTTCACGGCCAACGTCATCGGCTATTCCGTCACTGACGACGTGGCTTTGCTCCAGCTGCAGAATGCTTCGGGTCTCCAGACCATCACGACGGCAAACTCGTCCTCCGTCACGGCCGGCCAGGCGGTGGTGGCCATCGGTAACGCCGGTGGCACGGGCGGCCTTCCGTCGGCGGTGGCGGGCCGGGTCACTGCCCTTGATCAGACCATCACGGCCGGCGATTCGGGCACGTTGCCCGAGACGCTCCACGGGATGTTCGAGACCGACGCCGACATCCAGCCCGGAGACTCCGGTGGTCCCATGGTGAACGTCTCGGGCCAGGTGATCGGGATGGACACCGCCGCTGCGGTCCAAAGTGGTTTCGGCCAGTCCGCCACCGACGAGGGCTACGCCATCACCATCAACCAGGCTCTGACTCTGGTCAACGAGATCAAGAGCGGCAAGTCGAGCTCGACCATCTCCATCGGCGCCCGAGCGGTACTTGGTGTCGAGGTGTCCGACGGGTCGGATTCTTCGAATGGTTTCGGCGACTCGGGCGACGGATCCGGGGTGGCGGGTGCCTATGTGAGCTCGGTGGAGTCAGGCAGTGCAGCTGACAATGCGGGGATCGGCGCCGGCGACACCATCGTGTCGGTCAACGGTTCGACCGTATCGTCGGCCGAAGACCTGAGCAACGACCTGATCCATTTCTCCCCCGGTGCGTCTGTCACCGTCGGGTGGGTGGATGGGGCCGGGACGTCACACACCGCCACCGTGCAACTCACCCCCGGCCCGCCGCTCTGATCACGTCTCACCCCTAACACCCCCCACGACTCTGGGGCCGCCGAGGCGCACCTGCCTGGCGTCTCGGCGCCCCCGGAGTTGGATCCGCTCTTGTGATCGCGTTCCCCAGCTCCTGTTGGCGAAACGTTGAGATGGACATGATTCGACGTTGATCCCCCGGGCGCACGATCCGGACAGCGACAAGGGGGGAATCATGAAGGCACGGGCGCATTTGCCGAAGCTGCACATCATCACCAACCCGAAGCAACGAGACGTGCTCATAGGAGAGTCCGACTCCTCCACTGAGGGCGAGCCGGCCGACATCATTCCCATCTCGCTGCACAGTTCTTACCTGGCGCACCCTTCCCAGTCTTAGGGCCCGTTCTGGCCGCTAGGGCCGGCATGGCGGTTGAGGTTCCCCAGAAAAAGTGGACACCTTCTCAGGCGGCTCGAGCCGCTCTGATCGACGATAGTTCGAAGTTGATAGGGCTCATGTAGCCGATCTTCGAGTACCTCCTTTGGCGGTTGTAGTAGTCCATGAACCAGGTGATGCCGCGGGTGAGCTCCTCGAGAGTTGCGAAGCCGTGGCGGTAATAGAACTCATGCTTGAAGATCGACCAGAAGGATTCGGCGGTGGCATGGTCGAAGCACGATCCGGTCTTGCCCATAGAACGCACGAGCCGATGTTTCGTGCACAGGTCGACGACTGACCGAGCGGTGAATTGACCGAATTCAACTGGTCGAAACAACACCCGCTTCTTGAAGAGACAGTAGGCGGTCGTTGAAGGCCTCGGCGGGTGTCTTCCATCCGAGCGTCTTGCGAGGCCGCGTGTTCAGCGCGTGTGCGACGGCTTCCACCTCCTCCGCCGACCAACGTGACAAGTCGGTGCCTTTCGGAAAATACTGGCGGAGCAGTCCGTTGGTGTTCTCGTTCGTGCCGCGCTGCCATGGTGATTGCGGGTCAGCGAAGAAGACCGGGATCCCGGTCTCGACCTTGAACTGAGCGTGCGCGGACATCTCCTTGCCGCGGTCCCAAGTGAGTGATCGCACCAGCTGCTCTGGCAGCGCGGCCATCGAATTGGCGAGAGCGTTCTTCATCGTGATAGCGCCGTAGCCGGCGAGCGCCGGGCCGTTGTGCACCGTTTCCTTGTGCCGGTAGCCCTCCTCTCGGGGGAGGTGGACGAGCACGGTGTAACGAGTCGTGCGCTCGACGACGGTGCCAATCGCGGAGCGCTCGAGGCCAATGAGCAGATCGCCCTCCCAGTGCCCCGGAACGGCACGATCTTCGACCTCGGGCGGCCGTTCACTGATCAGCGTTTCGGGGGTGACGTGCGCCCAAGTCTTGCGACGGGAGCGCTCTCGAGGTGCTCGCAGCGCACGACCCGTGCGCAGGCACCAGACGAGCTCGCGCTTCAGTGCGCCACGCCCTTCGATGTAGAGCGACTGGTAGATCGCCTCGTGGCTGATCCGCATCGTTACATCATTGGGGAAGTCGAGCTTGATCCGATGCGCGATCTGCTCGGGACTCCAGGCCCGTACCCACGCCCTGTCCTTTCGGTGGGGCTTGTTGTTGCCCGTCCATCGCGGTGGTCGAGGACCGGCCACCACCGAGCCGTCCGGTCTGGTGATCTCCCCCGACAGCCGCTCCTGCACATAGGTGCGCAGCGCAGGGTTCGTGACCATCTTCGCTTTCTTCGGACGCTTTGCCGTGAGCTCGGCCTTCCACTGGGCAACCGACGCTCGGTAGTCGGCCTTGCCGCCACGGGTTGCAGCATTGCGGCGCAGCTCACGAGAGATCGTGGACGGACTGCGGCCGATGGTGCGGGCGATTTGTCGCACCCCCGCGCCCTTGGCCCTCAACAGAGCGATCTCCTCGCGTTCAGGAAACGAGAGGTAGCGGCCAGACAACGGCTCCAGGTCGAAGGGCGGCATGCCGCCGGCGTTGTGGAACCAACGCTGGCCGACCGGCTGCGAGGCGCCGACAGCAGCAGCCGCCTCGATAGGCAGAAGTCCCTTCGCGATCTCCATCCAGAACAGTCGCTCGGTCTCGCGCGGGTGTGGTGGATGCCCCGGCGATCGCATTGCGGGCCGCACTGCACGATCTGCTGCTTGCTGACGACGAACCATCCAACACCTCCGCAATAGAGGTGTTGCGACGATCGGTTGAATTCGCCTTGCGATCCCCGGTCGGTGTGGAACTTCACCCCTGCGCACGTGAAGCGTCGGACGAATACGGCGCCGGCCAGAGCCTCTTCAACCAGCTCTTTTCGCATGTGGTTGGCCACGGCGAATCCGAGGACGCGTCCGGAGTGCTCGTCACGGATGGCACAGAGGTAGGCGGGGCCTTCGCCTGTGGTCATGTACGTGATGTCCGAGGTCCACACGCGGTCCAGCGCCCCCTGGTCGAAGTGGCGGTTGACGAGGTCGTCGGGGAACACGGCCTCGTGATCGGCGATGGTGGTGACCACCTTGAAGCTCCGAGGACTAATCCCTTCGATGCCGAGCGCCTTCATGCGACGCTGGACGGTGTTCTCGGACACCGCCGTGCCGGCGTCTTTGAGCTCTGCGGTGATGCGAGGAGCGCCGTAGGTGCCCGTAGAGCCCTGGTGGGCGGCCACGATGGCGGCATCGAGGGCACCGCGACGCACCTCGGAGGGCTTTTGTGCTGCGGACCGGTCGTTCTTGCGCCAGCGGTAGAAGCCCGAGGACGAGACTCCGAGGAGTCGGGCCATGCGGGTGATCTCGAAGTGCGCGCACTCCGCCTCCATCAACGCAAACCGATCCTGTTTGGTTGACCCTTGGCGAAGTACGCGGCCGCTTTTCCCAGGAACTCAAGATCCTTTTCCTGCTCATGGACCTGTTTTCTGAGGGCGAGGAGCTCGGCACGTTCAGCGGCGCTGAGCGGCTCGGCGTCAGTCCCTTTGGCCGCTTCGATGCGACGACGCTCGTCTCGGACCCAGCTGTAGAGGCTGGCCTCGTTGAGACTCAGCTCACGAGCCACTTCGGCAACGCTTCGATCAGAGTCGATGACCCTGTGCGCGGCCTCGACCTTGTATTCGGTCGTGAATCTTCGTCTGCTCGGTGACATAAGAACATCCTTCCGCGAGCCTCATGCTCGCATAGCGGATGTCCACAATTCTTGGGGAGCCTCAGGTTGCATCTCGTGTCGTCACCGAGTGCAATGCGGTCAAAAACCGAATGCACCTCGACCCGCAGCCTCCCCCGGGCAGCTCACGCGGACAAGAGGTGGAGCGGGCCCTGCGTCTCGGTGCGGAGATAGTCGACGACCGTAGGCAGGACACCACCGGCTAGGTCGTGCTGGCCGATCCCGATGGCAATGAGTTCTGCATCGAGCACGCAGACGACTAGTGGCGGATTCGGCTCAGGGACGCCGGTCAGCACTCCCGATTACGTGCCGCCGTGCCGTCCAGGCGATTGAGCCCAACCAAGGTGCATCTTTGCCCACCGCTGAGTTGGTTTACTCACCGCTCCAGGCGAATAGCGAGTTCGCGCCAACTAGCCGTTCCGGATAAAACCATGAGGGCTTGGATGGTATTAGACAGCTTGGTAGATATGTTGAGCCATCGCCGTAGTCACTGAGAATCGTGCCGCCTCCATTTGGCAGAACAATGCTCACCTGTACCGGTCGCGGATCTGGTCCACACCAGTTCTGCCAGAACACCGGAGTCACATTCGCTTCACCTACTCCGGGTTCCATCGTGACGTTGATCGCGCCATGATCCTGAGATGCCTCGCCCGCGATCACCATGCCCGTTTTACTCACGAGCTGGAGGGTTGAAAAGGCTCTGAGTTCGCATGCATTGGCTGACTTGTTGGTCACCGACAACAGTCCTCCGCTCAGTCCAGGGTCTGCGCGCGTCGTGGAGACTGACGCCTTCAGTTCCGAGCTGTTGCAGCTCCGCAATTCACTCGGGGTGGGACCTGGCTTAGCGCTGCCCGCGGTAGCGCTTGGGGACCGTAGCGGCCTCATCGTCGCATTCCGACCCGTGAACGCACCAGCAATAACGAGCAGAGCTGCGCCCGAGCCGATAACGACTGCCAGGAGCAAGCCGTTCAGCGCCCAACGGGGTCTGATTGAGCGGTTCCCCGCTTTCGTGGTTACTTCCATATGTCGGGGAGGTGATTCTAGGAGAACCATATTTGGGTACGGATTATAGCTCTTGGTGCTGCTGACCCGTCGTGAGAAGGCGGACAACACCTCGTCCGATCGACGTACGCAAGCCCGACTGCCGGATGGTCCAAAGCCAACAGGGTGCCTACGGAAACCCTGGTGGTATGGGCTGCTGTTTGAGATCGGCTCGATCTCTCGAGCGGGTAAGTCGATACGAACTCGGTGAGTGTTAGGAGCGTGAATCCTGCGAAAGCCCGCAAGTTGGCGTGGTCAACAAGAGTCGCTTGGTCCGTCACGGTCGCACTTCTTGTGGCTCGTACTTGGATAGAGGCCGGACCCTGGCTGGCTTTCGTAGCTCTCGCTGTTGAGGTTTGATTGTCGGACTAGTAATAGGTAGGCGGCCCACGGCGCCGACATGAAGCGACGCAATAACAAGGAACAGGTCGAGACAAAACGACGGCCCGAGGTCACAGTCCCCCTGGACCAGCCTTCAATGTGGCACAGGCCCCCTTAAGGGGGCCTGTGCCATCGCTCGCAATCACCCGGTCCAGGATCCCGAGGGTCTGTTGTTGCGCACGCAATCCAACGATTATGTGCGATCCGATCCCTTGACGAGCGGCGAACCCAAAGCCCGACCGACGAGCCTTCTATTGGTCGGTATAGCCAGCTACCCGAAGCAGCTCAGGAAGAGCCGATTCGTGGCCTTGGAGAATTGAGTCCACTGCCGCCCGCCATGCGTCATTGCCGCCAGGCCCATCGGAGAGGTCCATGGAATCCGGAGGAGCCAACACGGCTCTCGACTCCACGCACCGGCGGCAGGCATAAGCTCCAACCTGGTTCAGAAACCGGTTGAGCGGCATGGACTCCTCCACCTTCTCGGTTGACGTCCCTCCGAGTGGTGTAGAAGCCGGGTCCCCCAACTGAAGGGGCCACCGGGTGATCTTCGGTGTGTAAGTCCAATCACCCACCGAAGGAGACACCCGATGACCCTTTACCAGTCTGACGTGCTGGAGCTACTGGACGTGATCCGCTCCGGCGGCGACATCGATGCCATCCGCAAGGGTGCCGAGCTCGTTTACCAGGCACTCATCGAGGCCGAGGCGGCCGAGCACATTGGTGCCGCTGTCTACGAGCGCACCGAGACCCGCACCACGCAGCGAAACGGCCACCGTCACCGGACCTTGGCGACCAAGGCGGGCGATCTCGAGCTCAAGATCCCAAAGCTACGCACCGGGACGTTCTTCCCGTCTCTGCTCGAGCGCCGGCGTCGCATCGACCGGGCCCTGTTCGGCGTGGTCATGGAGGCCTATGTCCACGGTGTCTCGACCCGCAAAGTCGACGACCTTGTGGTGGCCCTGGGCGTCGACACCGGCATCTCGAAGTCCGAGGTGAGCCGCATCTGTGGTGAGCTCGACGAGGAGCTGGCGGCGTTTCGAGACCGCCGCCTCGACCACGTCGAGTTCCCCTACGTGTTTCTCGATGCCACCTACCTCAAAGGTCGAGTGGCGCATCAGGTGGTATCGCGGGCCGTGGTGGTGGCCACCGGCGTCACCACCGACGGCGGGCGTGAGGTGCTCGGCTGTGCCGTGGGTGACTCCGAAGACGCGGCGTTTTGGACCGAGTTCCTGCGATCATTGCGGGCCCGGGGCTTGGCCGGCGTGCGCCTGGTGATTTCAGACCAGCACCTGGGCCTCAAAGCAGCCGTCGAGGCGGTCATGGTCGGTTCAGCGTGGCAACGGTGTCGGGTCCATTTCATGAGAAACGTCCTGGCCCGGGTGTCTCGTTCGAACACCCACATGGTCATCGCCGCCATCCAAACGATCTTCGCCCAGCCCGATGCCCACGCCGTGCGCGACCAGTTCGACCGGATCGCCTCGACCCTGCGGGGCCAGTTCCCAGATGTGGCGGTCATGCTCGACGCCGCCAAGGAGGACCTCCTGGCCTTCTCGGCGTTCCCCGAGTCGCACTGGCGCAAGGTGTGGTCTACCAACCCCTTGGAACGGGTTCATCGCGAGATCAAGCGGCGCACCGATGTGGTGGGGGTATTCCCCAATGACGCCGCGGTCACCCGGCTGGTGACGGCGGTGGTGGTGGAGACCCACGACGAGTGGCAGGTGGCCGAACGGCGCTATCTGTCGGAGACCTCGATGGCCCAGCTCCGCAGACTCGAATCCGTGGCCGTCGTGGCCCCACCACGAACGCGCAAACGCCTGGCCAGCTGAGCCATCCTGGAGGCCGTGAAGGCCTCCTTCAACGACCACGTCATCACCATCCGGCCGGTGCACACCGAGTCCGGTCGCGTCGCAGCGCCGGGAACCCACGGCTTCATCCTCCGCGTCCTCACCGACCCCGATGAGCGCTACGTGGCTGAGCTCTATCTGGACGTAGCGCCTGACGATGGCGCCACGGAACTCACCGTTTTGCTCCCACTCGACTTCGACGTCGTGTAGGCGGCATACTCCCAGGAGCCGGAGATCACTTCTCCACCATTCGGCGGGACGTCATCCCTTCTCGGTCAGCGGGCCGTAGGACCAGTCGCAATAGTCCTGCACTCCAACATCATGACTTGTGGGTGCGTGGGTCGACGTTGCCTTGCCAGGCTGGTTTTCCACAGCGCGGTATCACGGAGTACCGGATTCCCTCCGACCTCCTCGGCATGGGCCAAGACCCCGCCCGGTACCAGCACATTGGGAGCGGTCAGACCCCGGCTCCCTTCTCCCGCCGGAAGCGCAGTCTCGGAAGGCGTAGGAGGAAGATCCTCAGACCGAGGAGGCCGACAACGATGGATCCCGTTGCCAGTGCGGCCATTCCCACTGATGAGGGCTGTGGATCCACAGGCAAAAGCGCAAATAGCACGACAGTCAGCAAGCCTAGGAGGAAGGCCATCGCCATCAGCAGCCTTGTCACAACCGCGATGGCTGTTGAGGTGTAGAGGAGGCGAGGAGCCGCCGTACTGAGTGGAAGGCGGCTCTCGCCGAACGGGGCAACCGCTGCCGCGGGCACCACAAAGAGAATCCAAACCTCGCTGGCGTACGCAGGAGCGGTATAGATCCAGTGGTTGAGGCGACGAGCTTCGGGGTTGACGTCCGATCACTTGGTCAGAGCATCACCGGGATCTCGATAGAGCCGCCCCCCCAACTTGGTGCGCAGGGGGAGCCGGGCAACTTGAATCCGAAACGGAACCGGGTCAAGGACGGCATGGCAAGTGAAGGTAACGCCTCGAACGCCCTCCTCTCCACGATGGATCAAGGCGCTGATCCCGACAATGCCAGGGTGCGCCAACAACCACCGGTTGACTTGATCCACGAACTCTTGGGGCCGGTAACTGATGACGCCTCGGTTGTAGTGCAGCGTCTCGGCGAACTCCCGCACCTCGGACACATCGAACCCGCTACCCTCGGGCTCGTCCGGCGCTGACGAGCAGAATGGGCACGGCAGGTCGAGCGTCTGGAGCTGGTTTGAGCAGCCCGGGCAGATGGGCACACGCTCGTATCGGCATCCTGCCTGGAACGATTGAGTGCCCTGGGCCAATTGTACGGGAATGACGGTTCTGTGCGCCCAGGCCGGGCCGGTCTTCTTGATCGACCAGCGGGATCACCTTGGACGGGATTCGCAAAACTCCGTTTACCAATACCGAGTCATTGCGAAGGTGGCGGGTCTCGTTTCCCGGAATGCACATGTATCTGGATGGCCTTGGCTGTCTCCACCAGGGTGGCCAATGAAGGCTCCAGACCGTACCGATCCCGAATCCAAGTAGAGAGTGAGGTTGTTGTGATCTCGTCGTTATGCATCGCCATGCTGACGAGGCGTTCCACGATGTCGTCGTATTCGTCGTTTGGCGCACCCAGTGCTAGGAGACCTAATGGGTCCGTTTCATCAACGGCGAGCTTTACATCCGCCCTGGTCCGCTCGTACCGAGCCATCAGTTCCCTGTTCTTTTTAGCCACGCCAACACGGTAATGCCCACTCTGGGCACTCGGATTGGGCCGTGGTTGTGCACGCAATCTCGAGTATCGGGCGCCTGTGACCAACCGAAGACATCATTGACCGACCAGCAGGCACATTCCAGTTAACCTCAGCTCACGTTTTGTCGTCGCCGCCGCAAAACACTCCCGTAGTGACCCCACCAGCGAACGGCGAAGCTTGAGTCTTCAAAGGCGCACCGGGTTGCAGCATCGACTTCGTCGTGATGATCATCTCGAAATGCCAGGTATGACGACGCCATTTTCCGCACTACTGAGTGTGGATCTTGCTGTACCAACGCAGCCAAGAGTGGCGTGACTCGGTCGTCATCTGGAAAGCGTCGAACGAGCCACGACATCACGACGTTTCGCACCTGCGGATGGACATGGGTCGACAGAGCCAAAAGACCTTCCACCGACTCGAAATCCCAGTCGTAGCCGTGGTCAAGGAGATGGCCGGAGAGCAACAACTCAAGCTGCATCGGGCGACCGTCCCGACTTCGGAAATGCGGTAGCACGTCAGCGTCATCGGTAGCGAGGTCAGGTTCCTCTAAGCCAATAAGCAATGCACGGTGACCGAACTCTCGGAGATCGCCTGCCAGCTTCTGCCCTGCCACGTCGGGCGATTCATCAGCCTGAATGTCGGAGCTGAGATGGTTCCACCATTCGGGCATTACCCTTCCAAGGATTTCTTGCCACAACGGCTCCTTCGTCTGAATCGAGCGTATTGATAAGTGGACCCAGTAGTTGATCGACTCTCGGGTGCTATATCTCGACTTCTGGAAGGTGATGCTGGCAGTGTGTTCGCTCGACCGTAGGCGAAAGGACCTGAAACTCCCTTCGTAGCCAAGCTCGTGAAGCTGAGCCGCTACCGGGCCCCGCCACATGGCCTCGAAGACTTCCTGGGCCGTAACCATCGAGCCAGTTTGGTCGTTTTGCTGTCCTCCATGCTCGGGATCTGTCGGAACCACCTAATGCTGCCCGGCGCAAATTCTCCTAGTTGAGGACTTAGAACCTCGGCCTGATGATCGGGATCACCCGGAGGCGAGCGGGCACTCAAGGCATTCAGACCGAGTGAGAACGCCGGGATTGGCTCGGGTCCGGGACATCCCCTGCAGCGTTGGACCCACCGCAAAGCGCGCGGGGCAGAAACTATGGGACGGGTGTTCCCGGACTTTGGTGCTCAACCTTCAACATCGAGACATCTCATTCCACGACCTCCGCGCGACGGGATTCGCGTGCCAATGCTTCTTGGAGACGGGGTGAGGGGGCAGCGAGAAAGACGTCGGCATCAAGCAAGATCGCCGCTGCCAACACCTCCATTCCAAGAATGTTGAGGTCGTGGCGGTTTCGCAAATGTCCGATGAGCGGTGCGAGCTCGCGCAGGTTCACCAGACCGATCTCATTGGGCAGTTCCAGCAGAGATTGAATTGCACGGTCGCGAGCTTGGGCTGGGAGCGTGGCAAAGGGAGCGGAGAGGACTCCTGCGTTGCTGTTCGATGCCAGGACCGCTTGGCAGAGGCGGACGTACCAGTAGCCAGTCGTGAATACATCGGCCCGCCGGCGAGGGGGTGTGTTTCCCCGCAGGACGGCTCCCAACAGTTGGTCGTCGATGATCTGAATCACTCGCTGGCGAGGTCACTGTCGTCGAAGCCGCTCCGAGCACGGTCCCAGTCCGCGTCGGTCACAGCTTCGAGGAACTGGCGACGAAGCCGATTGACCCCGCCAGGGATCAGAATCACCGCGTCCCCGATGTCGAGATAGCCGACCTCGCCGCCCTCGTCGAGTCCCCAGCGATGCCTGGCCGAGGCGGGAAGACTCATTTGGCCTCTCTGGGAGACCCGAACTTCACCTGTACTTGTCATTCCTTTATCTTACAAGGCAGATAGATGGTCTGCCTTGTATAGCTCAGAGATCAGTAATCAGAACGTCTCCGAATTGCAGCGACAGCTGACGAACGGGTTGCACCTCGAACGCCGAGTGGCCGTCCGTATTGCAACGTGACGCGTGGAAGGACCATAAACAAGGAGGTCCTTCCATGACAACGATCACGATGCCGACACGACCGATATTCGATGAGGCCCGCTTGGCGGTGGGCGGGTTTCTGGCCCGCTACTCCGAACCGACCCGCCGCAGCTACACGAGCGACCTGCGACAGTTCTTCGTATGGTGCGATTCGGTTGGTCTGGGTGTCTTTTGAGGCCAAGCGGGGCCATCTCGAATTGTGGGCACGGTCGATGGAAGAGCGTGGGCTCGCCCGCGCCACCATCGGACGACGGTTATCGACAGTGGCCGGCTTCTACCGAATCGCGACGATCGACGGCCTGATCGAGCACTCCCCGGCCGAGCATGTGCGCCGACCCAAGATCGACACTGAATCGGCCACGCTCGGTCTTGACCGCATGGAACTCTCTGCCTTCATCGCTCAGGGATCAGCCGCGGGTCCTATGAATCATGCCCTTGCCTGTCTGTTGGGGCTTCTCGGGCTACGCGTCTCTGAAGCGTGCTCGATCAGCATCGAGGACCTCGGTGCCGAACGCGGGCATCGGACGGTCAAAGTTCTCGGGAAGGGCTCGAAGCTCGCACTACTGCCGCTCCCACCCCGGGTGGCTCGGGCCCTCGACTTGGCCGCCGGGGAACGGGCAAGCGGACCCCTCCTGCTTTCTCGCGCCGGCACTCGGCTCAACCGCCATGCCGCTACCCGGATCGTGCGCCGGCTTTCGAGGCAGGCGGGCATCACGAAGCACATCTCACCGCACTCGCTGCGCCACAGCTTCATCACCGCCGCGCTTGATGCCGGGGTGGCTCTTCGGGACGTCCAGATTGCCGCTCGTCATTCGGATCCCCGGACCACGACGCGCTACGACCGCGCCAAGAACAACCTGGATCGCCACGCAAGCTACATCGTCACGGCCTTCGTGGCAGGGGCGGGCTGACAATTACCGAGTGGATCTGAGCCGGTCGGTGGGGTCAATCGGATCCCACCGACGGCGTGCTCAGCCAGGGGTAGTGGTGGGTGAGGTCGATGGTGGTGGCGACAGGAATTGTTCGACAGCAGAAACGATGCCTTGGGCCATGACGGATTGGCCCGACGAGCTGTCGGCGATCGATCCTTCGAACGGGTCGGTGAGGTAAAGAGGCTCGATGATGGCGCCGGGCATGGTGCTCGGCGCCGTGAAGAAACCTGACGCGGCCGGACCGATCAACAACAGGTGGTTGTAGTTGGCCGCCGCCCCGGCGATTCCACCCGAGGTGGGGTCACCGACATAGGAGCCCAGCTGGTTGTCGGTAAGCACGCCGTCGTTGGGTATGGCCCAACCTTGTGCGTCCATGTCGTTGAGGACATCGTTCTGCAGCAGGTTGGCAAAGACGAGGTTCTGGCTCGAGAAGGGACGATCGGCGTCATAGGCCGTCAGGCTCCCGGCGTTCTGCGCGGTGCCGGCGTCGAAGTAGATACCAACCAAGACCTTTGCTCCAGCATCATTGGCGCAGGTGTCACGCGCTGCCACGTCGTCATGCGCACCCTGCAACGTCAGCTCCCCGTTGGACTCGTCGCTCGGTCCCAGCTTCAAGACGGTGGAGTTCTCCGTGCGTGACACGACGACCCGATAGCCGTTGGCGCGCAACAACGTCATGGCGTCGAGCTCCACGGCCAGAGTCTCGTTTGCCTCTTCGATCATCTCGCCACCCTCGGTGGTGCCCACTCCACCGGGGTCGATTCCTCCGTGGCCGGCGTCAAGGAACACCGTCTTGCCCTGGTTGCCGGCGGTCGGGGCAAAGGCCATGCACGCGCCGGACGCGAAGGCCGCCGCGTCGATGGGCGTGCCCCGACTGTCGCTGCCTGACGATCGCACGGCAGGGGCCGGTCGCCCCGGCGTGTGTGTTTTTGACGATGACGCCGAGGTGCCGTGTTCTTTGCTGGCGACGTTGTCCCAGCCGAGGGCCATGGCCACCAGGATCATGAGCACCACGAAGATGAGCGCCAGCCCGGGGCGCGGACCGTGTCCGAGTCGCGCTGTCCGTGCGCCGGACGTCAGTCGTTGGTCCATGGCTCCGCCTGTCGATGGTACCGACCCCGTCCGCCTACGAGGAGTCGGTTCAAAGAGTAACCGTCGGTCTGACGGGCTTGATGTACCCGGTGCGTGCGTGGGTGTGGCGACTACCGTGGCCGCCATGACCGATGCAACACCTGATGCGCTGCGCTTTCCTGACGGCTTTTGCTGGGGGACGGCGACTTCGGCCCATCAGATCGAAGGGGGCAACGTCAACAACGACTGGTGGGCGTGGGAGCACAACCCGGACTCGGGGTGTGTCGAGCCCAGCGGTGACGCGTGTGACTCCTTCAACCGCTGGGACCAAGACCTGGCCTTGGTGGCGGACATGGGACTGCAGGCGTACCGGTTCTCCCTGGAGTGGAGCCGCATCGAGCCCGCCGAGGGCGAGTTCTCGCTGGCCGCTTTGGAGCACTACCGGCGTATCTGCGTGGCGTGCCACGAGCGCGGCATCGAGCCCGTGGTCACCTTCCATCACTTCACCATCCCGTTGTGGCTGTCGGCTCGGGGCGGTTTCGAGTCGCCCGACGCGCCCGAGTGCTTCGCCCGTTTTGTGGCGCGCACCACCGCCCATCTCGGCGATGTCATCGGGCGGGCCTGCACCATCAACGAGCCCAATGTGATCGGCGTGATGGGGTACACCATCGGTACCTACCCACCGGGCGTCAAAGACGACCTCGTGCGGCATCTCGCTGTCAACGAAGCCATGGTGCGGTCGCATCGACTGGCCGTCGAGGCGCTCCGCTCGGGGCCGGGGAAGTTTCCGGTGGGGCTGACTCTGTCCATGGCCGAGCTGGTGGCGGACGAGGGTGGGGATGGGGTGCGCGAGGCCGCCGAGGAAATTCTGGAGAACACCTTCCTCCGGGCCACCGAGGGCGATGACTATATGGGCGTGCAGTGCTACACGCGCCTGCACTTCGGGCCTGACGGTCAGGCCGGCGATGATCCGAATGTGCCGCAGACGTTGATGGGCTACGAGTACTGGCCTCAGGTGGCCGAGTACACGGTGCGGCGCGCCGCGGCTTTTACAGGCATCCCCGTTCTCGTCACCGAGAACGGCATCGCCACCGAAGACGATGCGTTGCGCATCGCGTACATGACCGAAGCTCTGGCCGGAGTGCGGCGCTGTCTGGACGACGGCATCGATGTGCGCGGGTACTTCGCGTGGAGCCTGCTCGACAACTTTGAGTGGGACTCCGGCTATCGGCCCAAGTTCGGATTGCACACCGTTGACCGCGTCACCTTCGAACGCCGACCGAAGGCCAGTGCCTTGTGGTTCGGCGAGGTGGCCCGAGCCAACGCCGTAGTGCCGGCGCGTTTATAGGCGCGGGCTGACGCTCAGCCCTCGCTGAGAACCCACGACAGCCCGCCCGACAGGTGGCGGAGATACGTCGGGCTTTCCCACGCCCCCGAGAAGTGGCCCAGCGCGCTGTAGAAGACGCGGCCCGCACCTTCGGTGAAACACCACGACAGGGGGAAACCGCACGACGGAACCCGCGCCCCGGAAACATCCATGTCGAGCTGGCCGTCGGCTACGCGCAGCAACACCTCGGCGTCGGGGCGGAGATCGCGAAACAAGTACACCTCGTCGTGCCACTCCCAGGTGTCTCCGAGGTGGGCGGTGGCGGGGTGCGACGTCGAGGTGACGTCAACGCGGAAGGTCTGGGTCCAGGGGTGGCCGTCGAAGCGAGCCCCGATGAGGGTGCCGTAGTCCTCCCACCCGGCGCAGGCGTCGGTGGCGGCATGCACGCCGAGGAGACCGAGGCGTCCCGAGCGCACACCATCGGCGATGGCCGAACGCTGTGGCGCCGACCACGGCGTTTCACCGATGGTGAACAGCGCCAGCACGCCTCCGTCGGCGAGCTCGGCGGCATCGATCTCCGCCACGTCGCGCACCGCCACCGGTTGCAACCCGGCCATCCCGGCCAGTTCCCCCAGGGCGGTGGCCGCCTGGGGGAGCACGCTGTGGACGCCGGCCGGACCGTGTTGGTACGGCGCCACCTGGGTGACGATGAACATCGACCTCGGTTGCGCGGCCACGAGTGGTCCCTGCTCAGTAGGCGGCGGTGATGGCGTTGATGCGCGCCAGCACGTCGCCATCGAGGCGCTCGCGCACCTCCAAGGCGGCCATGTTCTCCTCGACCTGTCGGACGCTCGTCGCCCCCGTCATGACCGTCGACACGTGCGGGTTGAGAGCGCACCAGGCGATGGCCAGCTGGGCCGTGGTGCAGCCCAGGTCCTCGGCCACCTTGCCCAGCTCGACGACGATGCCGTTCACCCTGGGGTCGACGAGCACGTCGCGCAGCCACTCGTATCCCTCCAACGACGCCCGACTGCCGGCGGGAATGCCTTTGGCGTACTTGCCCGACAGCAAACCCGACGCCAGGGGGCTGTAGATGGTCAGGCCCAGCCCGATGTCCTCGTAGAGCGAGGCGTATTCCTTTTCGACGCGGTGGCGCCAGAACAAATTGTACTGGGGCTGCTCGAAAGCGGGCTTGTGCAGGTGGTGTTTGTCGGCGATGTCCCAGGCGGTGCGGATCTCCTCGGCCGACCACTCCGAGGTTCCCCAGTACAGCGCCTTGCGGTCGTCGATCATGTCGGACATGGCCCACACCGTCTCCTCGATCGGAGTCTCCGGATCGGGGCGATGGCAGAAGACGAGGTCCACATAGTCGAGCCCGAAGCGCTCGAGAGACCCGTCCATGGCCTGCATCAAGTACTTACGGTTAAGGGTGTCCTTCATGTTGATCTCGTCGTGGATGCCCCAGAACAGCTTGGTGGACACGACGTAGCTCCAGCGAGGCCAGCCCAGCTCGGTGAGCGCTTCGCCCATGATGCGTTCGGACTCGCCGCCGGCGTAGGCCTCGGCGTTGTCGAAGAAGTTCACGCCCGCATCGCGGGCCGCCGCCATGCACTGGGCGGCCAAACCGGTGTCCACCTGAGGGCCGAAGGTGACCCACGACCCCAGGGAGAGCACGCTCACCTTGAGACCGGTCTTCCCCAATCGACGGTATTCCATGTCCACGACTGCCCCCTTCGCTTTGCCTCTGGTCCCCGGTACTGTGGCACGCGAACGAGGCCACCATCGCCGCTGCCTGCTGCCGCAGGCCGTCAACGATGGTCCGGGACGCGGGGAGTCGAGGTCTATGCAGGTCACCATCATCGGCGGAGGCAGCTACCAGTGGGGCCCCAAGCTCGTCACCGATTTGCTTCGGGTGCCGGCGCTGGTGGACATGCACCTGGTGCTCGAGGACCTCGACCCCGCTCCCCTCGAGAAGCTGGGCGCCTACGCCCGCATGGCCAACGAGGTCATGGAAACCAAGGCCACGGTCACGACCACCACCGACCAGCGCGCCGCCTTGACGGGGGCGGACTTCGTGGTCGTCACCATCTCCACCGGCGGGTTCGACTCCATGGCCATCGACCTTGACGTCCCCGCCCGCCACGGCATCTTTCAGTCGGTGGGTGACAGCGTGGGCCCCGGTGGGGTCAACCGGGCCCTGCGCAACATCCCCGTGCTGGTGGGGATCGGGCGTGACATGGAGGAGTGTTGCCCCGACGCCTGGATGCTCAACATCACCAACCCCATGACGACCTTGACGCGGTCTGTGTGCCGGGAGACGAGCATCAAGACCGTGGGTCTGTGTCACGAGGTGGGCCACTTCTGTATGGACCTGGCCATCGCCGCGGGCAAGCCGCATGAGGCCGTGCGTCCCACCGTGTCGGGGGTCAACCACTTTCCGGTCATCACCGCGCTCGACGTCGACGGCGTGGACGGCTTGGAGCTGGTGGCGTCGATGATCGAAGGGGCCGGCGGTATCGGAGCGCTTGGCCCCGACCCCAGCCGGCCCGAGCCCGAGGCCTTTTCGGTGCTCGACTTCTTGTTGCGCCACTACCTGAAGCTGACGCTTTTCGACCGCTACGGCGCGCTGGTGGCCGCCGGGGACCGGCACGTGGCTGAGTTCCTGCCCTCGGTTCTCACCGAGGAGTCCGGGTTCGGCGCCGGGTGGGGAATCGAGCTGACCTCCATCGAGCGCCGCAACGGGCACCAGCTCGAGTACATCGAAGACGTCGATGCCGTGCTGTCGGGTGCCACCAAGATGCAGACGTGGGATTCGGGTGAACTGGTGGCCCCCGTCATCGACTCGCTGCTCACGGGTACGCGACGCGAGGTGCCCATCAACATTCCCAATACGGGGCAGTGCCCTGACCTTCCCCTCGACGCCGTGGTGGAATCCATCTGCGTCGTCGATGGCGACGGGATGCGCGGCCGCGATCAGGCCCGTCTCCCGGCTCCTCTGGCCGAACTGTTGCGTCGGCACTCGGCCGTGCAGGAACTCACCGTCAGCGCCGCCATCAGCGGCGACCGGGAACTGGCCCGCTCGGCCTTCGCACTTGACCCTCTGGCCGGGCGTGGCGACATGCACGACACCGACGCCATGGTGGCCGAGCTCATGGAACAGACGGCGCAGTGGCTGCCCCAGTTCGCCTCCTGACTCCAGGACACCGGACATGAACATCGGATTCATCGGGCTGGGCGCTATGGGTCTGCCCATGACGCGCAACCTCGTCGATGCCGGCCATCGCGTCACCGTCACGTCGCGCAGTCGCGGTCCCATCGACGAGGCGGTGTCCTTCGGCGCCATCGACGGTGGCACCATCGCCGACGTCGTCAAAGCCGGCGAGGTCATCGTCATGTGCGTCCCCAACTCGCCGGACGTCGTCCTCGTGGTGCAGGCCATGCTCGATGCGCTCGGGCCCGGGAAGATCGTCGTCGACTGCTCGACCATCGACCCCGCCGTGGAGCGAGCCCAACACGAGTTGGTGACCGCCACCGGAGCGCGCTATCTCGACGCGCCGGTATCGGGGGGGACAGCGGGAGCGCGCGCCGGCACGCTGACGCTCATGGTCGGTGGTGACGCCGACACCTTGGCCGACGCCCGCATCGCCCTGGAACCCATGGCCGGGCTCATCGTGTCCGTGGGTGGTCCCGGCATGGGCCAGGTCGTCAAGCTCTGCAACAACCTCATCTACGCGGCGCAGATGGTGGCCACCGCCGAAGCCACTGCCATGGCCGTCGCCTCTGGCGTGGACATGGACAAGCTCTACGAAGTCATCACCCACTCCACCGGTGATTGCGTGGCGGTGCGCACCCGTCTTCCCGTGGCCGGGGTGGTGGCCGACAGTCCGGCGTCCAACGACTGGAAGCCCGGCTTCATGACCGATCTCATGGCCAAAGACCT
Source organism: uncultured Acidimicrobiaceae bacterium (assembly GCA_963714125.1). Taxonomy (GTDB): domain Bacteria; phylum Actinomycetota; class Acidimicrobiia; order Acidimicrobiales; family UBA8190; genus CAWCAW01. The sequence goes on from OY970234.1 coordinate 1,371,327, forward strand.
CGATCTGGCCCTCGCCTACGGGGCCAAGGCGGGCGTGCCGCTGGCATCGGTGGCGACAGCGCGCCAAGTGCTCACCGCCGCGTCGAGCGCGGGGTACGGGCGAGAGGACTTTTCCGCGCTGGCCAAGGTGATCTTCGACCTGGCCGGGCTGGGGTGAGCTCACCAGGAGCCTCGGCCCCTTCGGCCCCCCTCAAGGGACCGGTGCTGATCCTGGCCGCCGATCACCGCGCTCGGGGCGTGCTCACCATCGAGCGCTACGCCGATTACGTGGGAGCCCTGCGCGCCGCCATGGAACAGTGCGACGGCATTCTCGCCACCGCTCAACCCCTGGCGGATCTGGCCGAAAGCGGAGCGGTCTCTGAGCGCCACCGTACGTACCTGTCCATCAACCGCACCGGGTTGGCCGGGGCCTCTTTTGAGCTCGACGACCGTTTGGTGGCGAGCGTGGGCCGCGCTGCGTCAGACGGATGGACCGGCATCAAACACATGACGCGTATCGACATGACCAACGATCACACCGCCGCCGCCTTGGAACTGCTCGGGCGGGTGCTCGAGGAGTCGAAGGCGGCCGGCCTCGAGGCGCTGATCGAATCGGTGTCGTGGCGTGACGGGCGTATGGCCAAAGACGTCGAGTCGGTGATCGTGGCGGCGGTGATCGCGCACGATATGGGGGCGCCGTTGCTGAAGGTGCCCGTGCCCGAGGGTGCCGCCGGAACGGCGCGCCGTGATGCGGTGGCCCGGGTGGTGCAGTCGGTGGGAGCGCCGGTGCTGTTCTTGGGTGGGCCCCGGCCTGGCGACGGCGCCGATGGTGGGGACAGCGCTTCGGTGCGGGCCCACGTGCTCAACGAAGTGACCGATGTCATGGCCGGGGGCGCCGCCGGTTTGGCGCTCGGGCGCGTCCTGTACCAGGACCCCGATCCGCGCCAGATGGCGCGCCTGGTGGCCGACGTCGTTCACGGCCGGTGATCCTGACCATCGACCTGGGCACGTCGACCACCAAGGCGGCGCTGTGGGATGAGGACGGCCTACGCGCTGTGGGCCGAACGTCGCTGACGACGGTGCACGATGGGCCGGGCCGAGCCGAGCAGGATTCCTCGTCGTGGTGGCCGGCCTTGGTCGACGCCGTGGGGGCCGCTGTTGCCGCTGGTGCGGAGGGCGGCGCGCCGACCGTTGATGCCATCGTCTTCGCCGCGGCTCGCCAGACGTTCGTCCCCGTCACCGCCGCGGGTGACCCGCTCGGTCGGGCCCTGGTGTGGTCCGATCGCCGTGGCGCCGAGAACGCCGAAGCGCTGGCCCTCGCGTGTGGGGGTGGCGAAGCGGCGCGGCAACGGACCGGCATCGTGCTCGACGGTGCATCGGTGGCCGCCAAAGTGTCGTGGTTGGCGCGTCACGAGCCCGAGCGCCTCGAGGGCGCCACATGGATCGTCTCCCCCCGTGACCTCATGGCGTGGGAGCTCACCGGCGCGGTGCGCACCGACGTGACGCTGGCCTCGGCCACCGGCCTCTATGACGCCGACGGTCTCGAGGTTCCCCAGCTGGTGGCAGCGGCAGCGGGAAAGCTGCCCGACGTCGTCTCCTCGTCCACCGTGGTGGGGGAGCTGCGCCCCGAACCGGCCGCCGCTCTCGGTCTACGCGCCGGCGTGCCCGTGATCATCGGCGCCGGCGACCGCGCCTGCGAGGTGCTCGGCGCCGCCGCCAGCGCCTCGGCGCCCATGGTGGCGTGGGGCACCACCGCCAACGTGTCGGTGCCGGTGGCACAGTTCCCGGTTCCCGCCCCCGCCGGCGTGGTGGTGACGAGGGGAGCGCTGGGGGGTTGGCTGCTCGAAGGTGGGCTGTCAGCGGCGGGCTCCCTGCTGGCCTGGCTGGCCGATCTCATGGGTGTTGGCGTCGACGAGCTCATGGCGGCAGCAGCGGCGAGCCCACCGGGGGCGCACGGGGTGGTGGCTCTGCCCTGGATGGGTGGGGCGCGGGCCCCATGGTGGCGTGACGACGCCACGGCCGGATTCGGCGGGCTCGGATTCGAGAACAGCCGAGGCGACCTGGCCCGGGCCGCCATGGAGGCGGTCGCCTTCGATGTGGCTCGATGCCTTGAGGCCATGACCGACGACGTTCCCGCGGAGACTCGAAACGTTCCCGCGGAGACGCGGATGTCCGGGGTTGGCGCCAAGCCCGTGGCTTTGGCGATCGGTACCGGGGCCGGCACAGGGACCGGAGACAGCGCCTCTCCATGGCTCGAAATCCTGACTGGGGTGACCGGGCTGATCGCCCGACAGCGCCGATCGGGTGAAGGCGCCATGGCCGGCGCTGTGCTCATCGCCTCGGCCGCGCTCGACCTCGGATTCGAACTGGACCGCTTCGACCCGGTGGTGATCGACCAGGCCGCCGATCCCGATCTCGTGCGTCGCTATGGCGAGTTGCGGCCCATCGCCGATGCCGCTGCCGCCACCGCCCTGGGTCTGGCATGAGCGCCACCAAGGAGGTCACCCTCGCCTACGGAGAACACGGGCTCGTGGCCCGCGTTCCTGACGACGCTGTGGTGGTGGCGCCGACCGACCTCGCCCCTGTGGCTGACGAGCCGGGAGCGGTCACCGATGCCCTGCGCGCCGAGCCGGCGCAGGGGGTCCTGGTCGCCGCCCTGGGCCGGGTGGTGGGCCGGGCTCCTCGCCCCGGCCAGGTCGTGGTGGTGTTTCCCGATCTGACCCGACCGATGCCCAACTGCACCGTGCTGCCACCGCTGTTGGCCGAACTCGAACGCCTGGGTGCCACGCCCGATCGTGTCGAGCTGTTGTGTGCCACCGGCACCCATCGCCAGGCCACCCCAGCGGAAATGGCCGAGCTCATTGGTCCCGACCTGGTCCGTCGCTACGCCGTGCGTGACCACCGGGCCGATGACGGCGAGCACGTGGAGGTGGGCCGGGTCGACGGCGTGCCTGTGCTGCTCGACCGGCACTATGTCGAGGCGGACGTGCGCATCGTGACGGGATTCGTGGAGCCGCACTTCTTCGCCGGCTTCAGCGGGGGTCCGAAGGCGGTGTGCCCGGGGTTGGCCGCTACTGAGACCATCCTCGAAGCCCACAGCCCGGCCCGCATCGCCGATCCGAAGGCCACCTGGCTCGTCACCGAGGGAAACCCCGTGCACGACTTCGTGCGGGCCGCCACCGCCTTGGCCCCGCCCACGCTGGCGCTGGACGTCGCCATCAACAACGAGCGCCGGCTCACCGCCGTCTTCGCCGCGCCTCTGCCGCAGGGCCATGAGGCCGCCTGCGCGTTCGTGACTCGTACCGCCGTCCAGTCGGTGCAGGAACGCTTCGACGTGGTGCTGTCCACCAACGCCGGCTACCCGCTCGATCGCAACCTCTATCAAGCGGTCAAAGGTATGGCCGCCGCCGAGCGCGTCGTGGCCGATGGCGGGGTCATCGTGATGGCCGCCGCGTGTCGCGACGGAATGCCGGCGGGCGCCTTCGCCCGGATCCTCCAAGGTGAGACGAACACCGCCGCGCTGGCCGACGCCGGCGGACCATCGGCTCTCGATCGGTGGCAGGTGCAAGTGCTCGGCCGGGTGCTGCGTCACGCCGAGATCTGGCTGCATGCCGACGGGCTGAGTGCCGAGGACATCGCCGCCGCCCACCTTCGGCCCGTGGCCGACGTCACCGATGCGTTGGCCGAAGCGCTGCAGCGGGCCGGCCCCGGCGCCCGGTTGTGCGTCTTGCCCCACGGACCCATGACCGTGGTTTCACCTAAAGCGGGTCTTTAGGGTCTTCAGGCTCGATATGACACCGGCGTCAGCATTAGGGTGACCCGGCGATGAGCGATACCGCCGTGGGGGAGGGGGCGATCGTCGCGGACGAGCAGGCGCTGTTCGCCTTCGCCGTCCCCGACGAGCTGCTCAAAGAAGCCCTGTCGAAGAGCCGCGACCAGGAAGCCGTGGCCGACATCGCCCTCATGCCCGGCACCGGCGAGGGAAAGCCCCCACCACTACGCGCCATCATGCAGACGGCGGGGTACAAGCCCCTGGTCCTGCTCACGTTGGCGGCCATCGTCCCCTCCACCTTCGGCCAGGGCATCAACCTCATCGGCAACAACCTCGAACACTCCTTCCGCTTGCACGACGCCGGCCTGGGGGCGCTCGCCTTTGTGGTGTCGGTGGCACAGCTTTTCTGGGCTGTGCCCTTGTCCCTGTGGGCCGACCGCGGCAGCCGCAAGACCGTGGCGGCGGTGAGCCTCCTGGTGTTCTCGGTGGTGGGGCCGTTCATGGCGTTGGCCCCCAACGTGTGGTGGTTCACCTTCTTGTATCTCATTGCCTCGGTGGGCAGTGCCGTGAACCTCACTGTGCACAACTCGTATCTCTCCGACGCCTATCCGACCGAAGCCCGCAGTCGGGTCTTCAGCTGGCACTACCTGTCTGACCCCATCGCCCAGACCATCGGCATCCTCCTCTTCGGCCACATCGTGTCGTACACCGGCGACTGGCGTTGGGGCATGGTCGTCGGCTTCGCCGGCATCCCTGTCAGCCTCCGTCTCTTCACGTTGAAGGAGCCCGACAAGGGGTCCAACGAATCGAGTCACATCCTCAAGGCGGCCGGCATGGACGCCCACGCCCAGCAAGATCAGGCCCCGCGTGTCCTGCTCGGCTCGGCTGTCACCCGGCTGCTGCGTATCCGGTCGCTGTACTACGAGCTGGTGGCGGTGGCCGTTCTCGGTTTCGTGGCCATCAGCTCGTCACTGTTCGGCAACTTGTACTTCGTGCGGGTGTGGCACCTGGGCACGGCCAGTCGTAGCGACGTCTACTCCATCATCGGTCTGGCCGCCTTCCTCGGGCTGCCGCTCGCCTACACGGTGGGCGACCGGTTGTTCCGCCGCGCCCCGCAAGCTCCTTTGGTGCTGGCCGGCGTCTGCATCGCCGTGTACGGCTCGCTGTTCACCATCTCGCTCTACATGCCCAAGTTGTGGTTGGTGGTCGCTTTGCAGTTGCTGGCCAACGCGGCGGTGGCCCCTATCGCCGTGGCCATATTCCAGACCCTGGCCGCCACCGCACCGCCGGAGATGCGGACCATCTGCTTCGCCATGTTCGGCGTGTACTCGGCCATCTTCGGCGGCTTTGCCGGGGGGATCATTCTGGGCGCCGTCAGCGACGCCACCAGCGTGACCACGGCTCTGACCACCATCGGACCGGTGTGTCTTTTGGGCGGAGCCTTGCTCATCATGGGCTCGCGCTACGTGCGCCGTGACATCACGTTGGTGATCGAAGACGTGCTCGAGCGCTACGCCGAGGGCAAGCGCCGCCAAGGCGGCGGCGATCTGCCCGCCTTGCAGGTCCACAACCTCGACTTCTTCTATGGCACCCAGCAGGTGCTCTTCGACATCAACATGGAGGTCGCCGACGGCGAGATCGTGGCGCTGCTCGGCACCAACGGGGCGGGCAAGAGCACGCTGCTGCGCGCCGTGGCGGGCCTGGATCATCCTCATCGCGGTGTCATCCGCATCTTCGGGGTCAGCTGCACCTACCTCGAGTCCGAGCAGATCATCAACCAGAGTGCGGCGCTGTTGGTGGGCGGGAAGATGACGTTTCCCGGGCTGACGGTGCGCGACAACCTCAAAGTGGGCCATCACACCATGCGTCGCGACGACGCCCGCTCCAAGGCGGCCATGGACGAGGCCATTGGGATGTTCCCCGAACTCGAATCACGCCTCGAGCAACCGGCCGGCACGCTGTCGGGTGGCGAGCAGCAGATGCTGGCCCTGGCCCGCGTCATGATGACCAAGCCGCGCCTGCTGATGATCGACGAGCTGGCGTTGGGACTGGCCCCCATGACCGTCGAGCGCCTGCTCGAGATCGTGCGCCGGGTGAATGCGGCCGGCTCGACGGTGATCTTGGTGGAGCAGAGCGTGAACCGCGCCATGAGCCTGGCCCAGCGGGCCTTCTTCCTCGAGCGCGGCGAGATCCGTTTCGACGGACCCACCGCCGATCTTCTCGAGCGCCCCGACTTGTTGCGCCCCGTGTTCCTGGGCGGCCCCGTAGGTGGCCCGCCGGCCGGCCAGAGCTGACAGTGTCGCTTCCCCCCGCGGTCCTCCTCGAGGGCGCCATTTTGGGTCTCAACTACGGGATGCTGGCGGTGGGCCTCGTCCTCATCTACCGCACCAGCCGGTTGTTGAACTTCGCCCAAGGACAGCTCGGCGTGGTGGCGGCCGTCTTTCTCGTCAAGTGTTACTACGACTTCGGGCTCAACTACTGGTTCGCACTGACCCTGGCCGTGGCGTTGGCGGCGGCCGCCGGGGCGGGGTCCGAGCTCTTGTTGCGTCGACTCTTCGGTCGTCCTCGGGTCATCCTCATGGTGGCCACCATCGGGCTCTCCCAGGTGCTGTATCTCTTCACCGTGCTGCCCTTCGTCCGCCCCAAGCAGCTCTACCGTTCGTTCCCCATCCCCATCCACTGGACCTTTTCGATTGGCTCGTTTCTGTTCTCGCCCGGTGACGTCATGACCTTGATTGTCGCTCCCATTGTGGTGGCCGCCCTGGCCATCTTCATCCGCTTGTCGCCGTGGGGACTGGCCATGCGCGCCACCGCCGAAAACGCCGAGTCGGCGCGGCTGTCGGGGGTATGGGTGCGCCGCACATCGACGGTGGCATGGACGATCGCCGGCATCTTGTCGGCTGTCACCGCCGTGTTGGCATCACCGGGTCAGACGAGCGCCCTCACCGATGTCCTCAGCCCGGGGCTGCTGCTGCTGGCGCTGCTGGCCGCCATTCTTGGGGCCATGTTCAGCCTGCCGGTGGCCTTCGTCGCCGGTATCGGTATCGGCGTGGTGCAAGAGGCCTTGGAATGGAACATCACCAACCCGACGTCCGGCTCGGCCACCATCGAGCTCATCTTGTTCCTGTTGTTGCTGGGAGCATTGCTGGTGCGGTCCGCCTCCCTGCAAAAGGGAGCCAGGACGTTCGAGCGATCGTCGTGGGCCATGGGAACCTCGTCGTTTCGCCGCTTATCGACCGGGCTGCGAAAGAAGGTTGGTACCACGTCGGTGGTGGGGATCTTCGTGCTGGCCGCCTTGCTTCCCACCTTCATCGGCGTCGGGCATTCCTTTTTGATGTCACAGATCTGCATCTACGCCGTTGTCGCCTTGTCGCTCACCGTGCTGACGGGGTGGTCGGGGCAGGTGTCGCTGGGCCAGTTCGGGTTGGTGGCGGTAGGGGCGGACCTGGCCGCTCATGTGGGCACCAGCGTGCCGTTGATCTTGCTGCTGCCTCTGGCCGGTGTGGTCACCGCCATCGTGTCGGTGCTCGTCGGTCTTACCGCCTTGCGCATCCGGGGCTTGTACCTGGCCGTGAGCACCCTCGGGTTTGGGTTGTTCATGGAGACGTCGGTACTGGCCACGCCGTGTTGGACGGTGCCCTTCATCCACAAGGTCGTGTGCACCGGGCTGCCCAACCCGCAGTCCACCTTGATCTCGCGCCCGTCGCTGTTCGGGATCAGCCTGTTCTCCGAGCAGCGCTTCGCCTGGTTCTCTCTCGGCGTCTTGGTGCTGTCGGTGATCATGGTGCGGATATGGCGCGATCGCGGCATTGGCCGGCGCCTCATTGCCGTGCGGGACAACGAGATCGCCGCCGCTGCCACCGGCATCCGGGTGGTGCGCACCAAGTTGCTGGCCTTTGCGCTGTCAGGCTTCATCGCCGGCTACGCCGGTGTGTGTCTCGCCTTTTGGTTGGAGCGCTTCAGCACCGATACCTTCGATCCCACCGTGTCGATCCTGGTCATCTCGATGGTGGTCATCGGAGGGATCGACTCCATCAGCGGCGCCCTGCTCGGCGCGCTGTATCTGGTCGGGTTGCCCGCCATCTTCGGCACCACCACCACGACCGAGTTCCTCACCAGCGGCGTGGGCCTCTTGGCCTTCATCTTGTATCTGCCCGGCGGTATGGCCGAGCTGATGCACCGTTTGGGTGACGCCATCACCGCCATGTTGCAGTCGGCGATCAATCGGAAAAACGGCGTCGCCCTGACTCCTCCGTCGGCGCCCGACGCGGCGGCGGAGCCGTTGGCTGAGGCGGTGCCGTGACCAACTCCGTCAATCCCGACGACTTCGTCAAGCCGGTTGATCCGCTGCCGCCGGCTGAGGCCGACAAGCCGGCCACCGCCAGCGCCACCGTGACGCGGGCCGACCGTGACGGTTTCGACCTCGACGACGACGAGATGCCCAAGGGCCCGGCCACCTTGGAGGCCCGTGACCTGTCGGTGGCCTTTGGCGGCGTGCAAGCCGTCGACGGTGTGTCCATCACCGTCGAGCCCGGGGCCATCGTGGGATTGATCGGCGCCAACGGTTCGGGCAAGACCACCTTTTTGGACGCCGTGTCGGGGTTGGTCCAGCCCGCGTCGGGGGTGATCCTCCTCGACGGCCGAGACCTCAGCGATTTCCTTCCTGACGAGCGAGCTGGTCTCGGGGTGATCCGATCGTTTCAGGAGTGCCGGTTATTTCCTGAGCTCTCGGTCGAAGACACCTTGCTTTTGACCGAGGACGCTCGCCACATCAGTGACGTCCTGTCCACCACCATCCAGCTGCCGTGGGCGCGGCGGGCCGAGCGGGAGAAGCGCCGCAACGTCGATACCGCCATCGCCGCCTTCGGCCTGGAGCGCTTCCGCAATCACCAGACCGCCCATCTCTCCACCGGCACGCGCCGCGTCGTCGATCTGGCGTCGGTGTTACTGGCCAAACCCCGGCTGCTGTTGCTCGACGAACCCACCGCCGGTATCGCCCAGCGCGAGGCCGAAGCGTTCATTCCGTTGCTGCGCCGGCTCCAGGAGGTCACCGGCGCCACGGTGTTGCTCGTCGAACACGACGTGCCTCTGGTCTTCGAGCTGTGCTCCACGGTGGTGGTCATGCAGAGCGGTCAGGTGGTGGCGGCCGGGTCACCCGATGAGGTCAAGCGTGACCCCAAGGCGTTGGCGGCGTACTTGGGGGCCAGCGAAGAAGCGCTGCGCGTCTCGGGTCCCCTCGGCTGAGGACCTCCCGGCGGCGACAGGCTCAGGTCAGCGGTCGAGCCGGTCCGTAGGGGCGCGGGCCGCGCAAGGTGACCCGATGGGCCACGCGCACGGCGTCGCCGTAGTCGTCCAGGGCGTAATGCAGGGTGGCCCGGTTATCCCAAAAGGCGACCGCCCCCACCTGCCAACGAAAACGGCAGCTGAATTCCGGCTTCTGGCAGTGGCGGTAGAGCATGTCCAAGATGGCATCGCTTTCGGCCGGGGACATGTCTTGGATGAACCGGGTGAATTGCGAGTTCACGAACAGGCCGTTGCGTCCGGTCTCGGGGTGGGTGCGCACGACTGGGTGCGACGTGGGGCGCAGAGCCTCGTGGAACTTCCCGTCCCACTCATATCCCCCGTTGGCGGCCACTTCGTCGGCGAACCAAGGGTCGTGGTGCCAGGCGATGAGCGTGTCGCACATAGCGCGCACCGGTGCCGACAACCCGTCATAGGCAGCCTGGAGGCTCACCCACATGGTGTCGCCACCGACAGCGGGCAGCTCACGCATGTGCAGGATCGATCCCAGTGGGGGCGTGCTCAAAAAGGTCACGTCGGTGTGCCACCACGACGCCCGGTCGACGCGCCCGTCGATGGGCAAGACGTTGGGGTGCCCATCGAGGGGTTTGATGACGGGATGAGCGGGGGTGACTTCACCGAACTGGCGGGCGAAGGCGGCCTGCTCGTCAGGGGACAGGTCCTGGTCCATGAAGAACAGCACCAGATGCCGTGCCAGCGCGGCTCGGACCTCGGCCACCACCTCGTCGCCCAAGGCTTTGGACAGATTCAGGCCCACGATCTCGGCGCCGATGTTGGGCGCCAACGGCCTGATCTCAAGTTTTGTCGCCACGCTCACAGCTTCCATGGTGCCCCAAGAGGTGGGCTGCCACAACAGGGGACGCCGCCACGCCATATCGTGTCCCCCCAACAAGGACATCCGGAAGTCGTCCGGGCGTGGCGCCGGGAGGAACAGCATGGCTAGCGGGGGAGCAGGGGTGGCTGTGAAGCGTTCGTGGCGCCGTCTGCGCCGGCGGCCGCTGGCAACGCAGGTGGGCGCGCTGGTGGCGGTGCTGGTCGTGCTGGGCGGCATCGTCTACGGCGTGGCCGGTACGGGCAGTACCAAGGCCAACCCCACCAAAGGCACGGCGCCCTTGGCCGCGTTGCCGGGGCTTTCCACCGCTAGCGGTGTGGGAGTGGACCAGGCCTCGTTGAGCAGCCGGGGCGTGACGGCCACCACCATCAACGTGGGCTTCCCGGTATCGAACCTGGCCTCGCTGGCGTCCAACTTCGGCTTCCAAGGTGACGCCGAGTACGGGGCTCAGAAGGCGGCCATCCATACCTTTGTCAACGCCATCAACGACGCGGGCGGTCTCTACGGACGCAAGATCAATCCCATCATCGTGAATTACGACCCCACCAACGAAGCCAGCATGCGCGCCTTGTGCAAGCAGTGGACCGAAGGCAGCCCGGCGGTGTTCGCCGTGATCGACGGGGTGGGGGCGTGGACCGGAGACGACGAGTTGTGCATCACACAGGAGGGCCACACGCCGTTCATCGGTGAGTGGACGACGACGACAACGTGGACCAACGAGGGGTCGCCGTATCTGTGGTGGACCGGGCCCGATCAGTCCGACATTCTGGCCACCTTGGTGCAGTGGGGCGCGAGCAGCGGGCTGCTCGGCGGCGATCGCAAAGTGGCCATCGTGGCCGGTGACCGCACCAGCGACCAGGTGGCCCTGAACGACTACCTGCTCCCCGACATCGCCAAAGCGGGACTACCCAAGCCTCTGGTCGAGACCATTCCGTCGAGTCCCGACGACAGTGCGGCCACCCAAAGTGCGGCCCCTCTGGTCGTAGAGCGGCTCAAATCAGCCGGCATCGACTCCGTGATCCCGCTCATGCCGTTCAACGCCTTCTTCCCGTTCTTGTCCCAGGAGAACGGGCAGAACTACTTCCCCAAGTTGCTGCTGTCGGACTACGAGTCGTCCATCGAAGTGGCCCTGGGCCTCATCCCGCTGCCCTACGAGAAGGGCCTCGACGACCAAGAAGGCATCACCGCCGAGACTCTCGGGGGCACCGACGCCCCCTCTTCGGTGGTGTCGGCCGGTGGTTATGACCCGGGCGTGCAGGCCTGCTACGACGAATGGAAGGCCAAGAACAAGCCAGTGTCGACGGTGTCTCCGTACATCGAGGAGCAGGGCCCCATCTCCGGCTGGTGTCAATCAATCAAGCTGTTCGCCACCGCGGCCACCAACGCCGGGCCGGACCTCAACCGGCGCAGCTTCGTCGAGGCCATGTCCAAGATCACGGACTTTGCCGGGACATACTCTCCGACCCTGTCCTACGGACCCAACAAGTTCGCCGGCCCCACGCAGTATCAAGTGGTGTCGTTGCACAACAACGAGCCGCCCTCGCCTTTGTGTGTCCCCACCTACACCGGTGCTCCGCAAGGGACGTGCTGGCACATCATCCAGAGTTGGGAGCCCCTTGCTACCGGTTGACACAGACAAGCGGGTGCGCAACTTCTCGCCTTGGTACGCATGGATGGTGCAGCTCGGCGAGCTTCGCCAGGCCGAGCCCATCGACGCCGAAGACCTCGATGACGTCGACGCCGTCAATGCCTGGCGCGGGCGCGTGGCCGGGCGTCTCGAGACTCTGCTCGGGCGCGTCCCGCAACGGGTCCCGCTCGACACCGAGGTGCTCGACGAGGTGCAGTGCGACGGGTACCGCCGCCTGAGCATCGTCTTCGACACCGAGGCCACCATGTCGGTGCCCGCCTATCTCCTCATTCCCGATGATCGCCGTGAGCCGGGGCCGGCCGTGCTGGCCGTGCATGGACACGGACCGGGAAAGTCGATCGTGGTGGGACTTGAGCAGACCGAGGCTCCCAACGGCGACTACGCCCAGCAACTGGCGCAGCGCGGTTTCGTGGTGCTGGCGCCCGACTTGCGGTGTTTTGGTCAGCGAGCCGACTGGAACCCCCCGGACCACTACGGCTGCGACACCAACCTGGTGCACGCCGTGATGGCGGGGTGGAACCCCCTGACCCAGAACCTGTGGGACATGGCCCGCGCTCTCGACGTCCTCGAAGCCCATGACCTCGTCGACCCCGCACGCATGGGCGTGGTCGGTCTGTCCTACGGCGGCACCATCACGCTGTTTCTGGCCGCCTGGGATCAGCGCGTGGCCGCGGCGGTGGTGAGTTGTTACTTTTCGTCGTGGGCCGAGGCCCACAAGATGCCGTGGAACATGTGCGGTTCGCAGGTGCTGCCCGCCATGTTGGGCGTGCTCGAGCACGCGGATCTGGCCGGCCTCATCGCCCCGCGGCCCCTATTGATCGAAAACGGCCGCGACGACGACTTGTTCCCGGCCGCGGTGGCGGCGCAGGAGCTCTCCAAGGTGCGGCGCGTGGTCAAGACCTTGGGTGCGTCTGACGACCATCTCGTTCATGACGTCTTCGACGGCGGTCATCAGTGGCATGGCGAAGAGGCATACCCCTTCCTGCAACGGTGGCTGTAACCCGATCAGGTCCAGCGCAGCAGCCGGGCCGACTCTCCATCCAAGTGGAGGGTGACGTTCGTCTGACGGCGCAGCACCGAAGCCGGACAGGCCGTGGTCACCGGGCCTTCGAGGGCGTCGCGCACCGGCTCGGCCTTGCGGGTCTCGGGGACGATGGCGAGCACGCGCCGAGCCCGCAGCAGCGCCGGAATGGTTACCGTCAGGGCCCGGCGCGGCACGGCGTCGAGGGTGGGGAAATGGCCCTCGTTGACTTGCTGGCGCCGACAGGTTTCTTCGAGTTCGACGACCTTCACGTCGAGGGGGTCATCGAAGTCGGCCACCGGCGGGTCGTTGAACGCCAAGTGGCCGTTCTCCCCGATGCCCAGACAGCACAGGTCGAGCGGATAGTCCCGCAGCAGCCCGGCGTAGCGCTCGCATTCAGTCTCAGGATCGGCGAGCCCGTCGACGTAGTAGGCCGCCTGGGGCCGGGCCGGCACCACGATGCGCTGTCTGATCCAGCGCTGGAACCCGGCCGAGTCGTCGGGTCCGGTGCCCACGTACTCGTCCATGTGGAAGACGACCATGTCGGCCCACGGCACGTCGGCAGTCGACGTCACCAGTGTCTCGACAAAGGCCAGCTGGGAGTTGCCGGTGGCGAACATGGCGTGGGCCACACCGCGAGTGGCCACGGCGTCTCGCAGGCATGCCGCCGCCTCGTCGGCCGCGGCGCGCGCCATGGCGGCCACATCGGTGTGTACCTGTACCCGAAGGTTGTCGACGGTGTGCTCGCCTGGCGTATTCATGGACAGTGGCCTCCTGGGTGCACTGTAGGCAGAGCGCGGCGCGGGTGTGCTGAGGGGGATCGGTGAAGGACCCTCATCAGCTCCAGCAGATGGTCCAGCGCCGGGTCCGCCGGCGCCGCCTGTGGCGCCGCACGCGGCTGGCCACCATGATCACCGGCGGCGTGATCGTGCTGCTCGCCCTCACCTTCGGCATCGATCGGATGGTGGTCTCGCTGTATCGGTACTACGGGGGCGACAAGGCCGCGGCGCCGCCCACCACCACACCCATCGTCACCGCTCCGACTTCGTCGACGACCACCACCGCCCCGGGTCCCCCGGGCTGCACGAGTTCGGGGTTGAGCGCGCAGGTGGAGAACTGGCAGGAGTCAGCCGGGGCGCAGTACGAGACGGTGGTGCTGACCAACATCGCGCCGGCGTCGTGCACGTTGTCGGGCTATCCGGGCCTCGGGGTGACGGCTTCGGACGGAACGCCACTGTTGGCCACCACCACCAACACCGCCGGGCTGGGCTCGTCGGCAGCCGGGGCCACCGCCGGCTCGTCACCGACACCGGCGCCCGTGGTGCTGGCCACGCGGGGCCAGGCGTGGTTCGAGTTCTCCTACTTTGCCACCTGCTATCAGATCCTCACCGAGGGAGAAGCACCGACGGGAGCCCCTGATCAGTGTTATTCGGGGTCGACCTTGGAGGTCACCCCTCCGCATGCCACCAGTCCGTTGCTCGTGAGCGAGCCGGTCCGACTGGCGTACCAAACGTCGGGGTTCATGGTGGGGCCATTCGAGGCCGTGCCCATCCCGGTGTCCCCGCCGGTCCCCACCCAACCCGCCACCCAGCCGGCCTCGTCGACGACGTCCACGGCCGCGCCAGCTGCCACGGCCGCGACACCGGCCCCGACGACGGCGCCGGTCTCCACGACCACTGCCCAGACCGCCACGGCGGCGGCGCCCAACTCGCCCGTTACGGTGCCCACCCCGACGACGACGTCTACCATCCCGGCCGCCCCGACAACGATGGTGAAGCCGGGCTGAACGTCAGGTTCTGGCGAAGGGGGTCACTCGGCCTTGCCCCTCGGCCCTGGCCTAGGGTGGTGGGCGTCGTTCGCAAGGGGGAATGTCGACGGGGTGGATTGTCGGCATCGAGGGCGAGGGGGAGCGCGGTGTCGACCGTGTTGCGTAACAGAAGTCATCGAGCCTGGCGCGCCGCGCTCGGGATCAGCTGCGTTGCCGTGCTGGGTGTGAGCCTGACTGCTACCACCGCCCACGCGTCACCGGCGCGGCCGCGTGCCGGGGGGTCGTCGCTCAGCGTGACCTGGATGGCCGGCTACGACGATCCGAGTACACCGGCGCAGTACAACATGGTTGGCGTCATCAAGGTCGGCCCGAAGAGCGCCAAGAACGTCCTCGTGCTCGAACCGGGCACCTCGGCGGCCGCCTCGTATTTCGTCCCCCTGGCCAAGTGGATCGTGGCCAAGGACAAGGGCTGGCAGGTGTGGTCCGTGGAACGGCGCGAGAACCTGCTCAAAGACGAGTCCGAGTTGAACGCGTTGAAGGCGCATGACGCCACTCCCGCCCAGCTCTTCGACTATTACCTCGGCTACATCACCAACTCGAGCATCTCGCCGCACTACGAGCCGGTGGCCACCGCCAACGTCGAGTACGCCAAGGACTGGGGCATGGCCGTGGCGGTGGGGGACCTCCACCAGGTCATCACCGCCGCTTCGGCCTTAGGGGGCAAGGTGGTGCTCGGCGGCCACTCGCTGGGTGGATCGGTGGTCACCGCCTACGCCACGTGGGACTTCAACGGGAGCCCCGGGGCTGACCAGCTCGCCGGCTTGGTCTACATCGACGGGGGAAGCTCGCCCACGGCCGAGACGGCAACAGCGGCAACCTCCGCGTTGACTGCTCTCGATGTGCCCACGGCGACGCCGTGGCTGTCGTTCGGTGGCATCCCCGCCCCCTATGCCGGACTGTTCATCGCCACCGGAGCGGGGGCGGCGCTGTATGACCCCAATGACCAATCGCTGGGGCAGAAGTCGGGCCTCCTGCCGTCGGACCTCGTGCCTCCGGTGCCGGTAACCAACCGCGGCCAACTCGGCTACGCCGTCAACGTCGCTACCTCGCCCGCTGACCTCGCCGCCGCCCAGGCTCACGTGGGAACCGGGCTTAACACTCATGGGGCCGTGCGGGGATGGGATTCCAAGGGGGCCATCACCCCCCTGACGCGCTACGCCGAGATGTTCGTGGGCAAAGGCGTGACCGACGCCGACGGGAGCGAGTGGTACTTCCCGCAGCGCTTGACCGACGACACGGGCGCCGTGGGCGATGGCCTGGCCAACCCGGCCCAAGCTGTGCTTGGCGTCGATGCCACCATGGGAGCCGACCTGCCCAGTGACCTGTTGATCTACGCCTTTTGCACCAGCCTCGGGGGCGCGGGCGTGTTGCAAGACGCGCAGGATCTGGCCACGCAGTCCAACATCCCCGATGGCAACCTCACGTTGGTGAACGAGTCGAGCACGTACGCGCACAACGATCCGGCCGGGGCCTACCCCAACAACATCTTCTTCCAGAATCTCCAAACCTTTCTGGGCAAGGTGACCGCAGAAGGGTAAGGAGCCGGGCGCTCTGCTTATACGGCGTGGTGCGACAGCGCCCACGCGCTGCCGTCCCACCATCGCATGGTGGTGGGGTTGGCAGGGTCGGGGTACCAGCCGGGCGGCGGAAGCGGTGGGGTGGCGGCGTTGTCGGGGGTGTCTGTGGCGGCCGACTCGGCGGCTTGCTCTTCAGCGACCCGACCCAACATCCAGGGCAGGCCCAAGCCCACCAGAATCGCTCCCACCAGTACCGACCCGGACACGACCATGCGTCGATCGGTGGCTGACTGACAGTCGCTGACGAAGGCCCGCCATTGGGGCTGGCCGCCCGATGAGGCGGAGGGTTCACGCCCCGCCCCGATCGATTTCGGGTTGAAGAACGCCGACAAGGCCGATTCCGACCCCGTCCCGGGGCCGCACGTCCCGCCCGCGGCAGGAATTGGCAGCGCCGCGAGCGCCACCGCGAAAGCCGCTGCTACGAGTGCCACCGCCACCACCACGCAGGCGCTGCGGAGGGCCGCTATGCCCATGCCCGGATGTTAGATGCGGGGGAGCCGCCCTCCTGGGCACTCCGAGGACCCGGCGAGATGGCCACGGCGGGCAGCGAAGGCCAGGGTAGGGCCGTTCAAGGGGGGGCGCGCCTGTGCCGATCCAACAGTGGGAGCGAGAGTCGACTCCGGCCGCCGCCTGGGCGGTGGCGTGTCGGCGCGGGAGGGGTGCTCGTGGGCCACGAGGTGGGCGACAGCGGTCGCTGGCGAGCTCGGCCCAAGGTGGCCGCTGCCGTCGGCGTTGTCGTGGTGGTCGCCCCCATCGCCTGCTCGGTCCTGGCCGCCGATGGATTTCGACACCTCGTTGGCCTCCCAACCACGACCGCAGACCGCGTGGGCTGGTGGATCGAGATGGCCCTGGTATCCACGGCGGTGTTTGTTGTCTCTGAGCGCCTGGCTCGCCGAGCCGCTCCCCTGACCGTCCTCCTCAAGATGGGGATGGCCTTCCCGGGCCGAGCCCCTAAGCGGCTATCGGTGGCCCGTCGATCGTGGACGACGCGGGACCTGGACCGACGCGTGCACGAGGCGCAAGCGCTCGGGGTATCGGACGAGCCCACCAAAGCCGCCGAACAGATCGTGGCGTTGGCAGCAACGTTGAGCGCCCATGACCGGATGACGCGCGGCCACGCCGAGCGGGTCCGCGCTGTCACTGACCTCATCGCCGAAGAACTGCATCTTGGCGAGGATGACCGCGACAAGTTGCGGTGGTCGGCACTCCTGCACGACATCGGCAAGCTCGCCGTGCACGCCGATGTCCTCAACAAGAACGGTCAGTTGTCCGACGCCGAGTGGGAGATCATGCGGCGCCACCCGCTGGAGGGGGCCAAGTTGACCGCTCCGCTGGCCGGCTGGCTCGGCCCCTGGGCGAACACGGTGGCCGAGCACCATGAGCGCTTTGACGGCGCCGGCTACCCCTATGGGCTGGCGCGCCAGGACATCTCCTTGGGGGGACGCATCGTGGCGGTGGCGGACACCTTCGACACGATGACCAGCTTGCGCAGTTACAAGAAGCCGATGCCGCCCGAGGTAGCGCGCATCGAACTGGCCAACTGCGCCGGCACCCAATTCGACCCGGTCATTGTTCGAGCGTTCCTGGGCGTGTCGGTACGGCGTCTACGCGCCATTGCGCCGCTCACGTGGGCGGGCACACTCCCGAGCGGCAACGTCGGAGCCGCCCTGGGCCGAGCCGCCATGGCCGGCGGGCGATTCGGTCTGGCCGGTTTCACCATGGCCGCCGGCGTGGTCGGTTTGGGTCTGGCCTCGCACAGCGTTGGTCCATCGGCACCCACGCGTCTGGCCGCTTCGGTGCAGGGCTCGCCGGGCAGCGCCATCGCTGGCGACGCTCCTACCGCGGCTGGTTCGACGGGCTCGGGCGCGTCATCTCAATCGGGTTCCTCGCCCGTCTCGAAGCACGCTGGCCGGAACGGCACCAGTGACTCAGGCGCTCTTCCCGCCCTGCCGGGGGCGGTCGACGACGGCGCGCCCGATGAAACGACCACGACGGATGGCACCGGCACCGCTGATCCGGGATCTGGGGGCGGCAACGACTCCAGTTCGACGACGATCGTCAGTGGGGGCACCGGTCCCTCATCCACCACGACCACGGTGGCCGGATCGAGTCCGGTGAGCCCGACCACGACCACCACCATCAAGGGCTCCTCACCCACGACCACCACCACGACGACAACCGCGCCGCCAGCGCTTCTTCCTCCCACTGGTCTCAAGGCCACCGCCAGTTGCCCGGGGTTGATTATCGATCCGCAGGTGGCGCTGACATGGACGGCGAGCTCGAGCGCGGCCGTGACGGGTTATGAGATCCTGCGACAGAGCAACGGCGGCGCATACAGCGTCGTGAAGACTGTGTCCGGACGGACGACGACGTCATATACCGATACGAGCGTGAGCACGGGGACGGCCTACGGCTACGAGTTGAAGGCCACGGACGCCAGCTCGTCTTCGGTGGCGAGCACATCGGCCTCGGCCACGACAGCCGACTTGTGTCTCTCCCTTTGATCTAGGCGGCTGGCGACCGGCTCGAATTTCGAGAACACTCCATCGGGCTCAGAGTTCCGAAGGGGGAGTGGTTGTGAAGCTGCGCATGGGGTTGGTCACGCCGATTGTCCACATCAATCCACGTTTCGATCCGCCTAAATGGGAAGAGACGGGCACGATCGACGACATCGTGTTCGTGGCCAAAGCAGCCGAACGGCTCGGGTACGACTGGGTGGCGTGTTCAGAGCACATCGCCATCCCTGACTCGGCCACCGGCGTCCGTGGACCCCGCTACTGGGATCCGATCACCACGCTCAGCTTTGTGGCCGCCAACACCGATCGCATCGGGCTGTTGAGCCATATGGTCGTGCTTCCGTATCACCACCCCCTGGAGCTGGTGAAGCGCTGGGGGACGCTGGACGTGGCCAGCCATGGTCGAGTGTTGCTCGGCGTCGGCGTGGGATCGCTGGAACCAGAGTTCAATCTTCTCGGACACCAATTCGAGGGCCGCGGGGACCGGTCTGATGACGCCATCCGAGCCATTCGCGCCTCGTGGGGTGTGCGCACCCCGTCGTACCAAGGCGAGCATTACCAGTTCTCCGGCTTCATCGTGGAGCCGTCGGGACTCACGCGTCCGCTCGAGATTTGGATCGGCGGCCGTACGCGGCGCTCGCTTCGTCGGGCCATCGAGCTGGGCGATACGTGGATCCCGTTTCAGCTGAATGTCGACAAGCTGACACCTATGTTGAGAGACCCGGAAATTGTCGACGCCATGGCCGCTCGCGACGTTCCCCTCGCCTTGGTGTTCCCTCCCGATCCGCCGGTCGACCCCATCGGTGCTCCCGAGGTGACCGCGGACGTCGTCCGATCGTTCGTCGACATCGGCGCCACTGGACTCAGTCTCAGGTTCCGTCACCACTCCCGCACCCACTATGTGGAGCAGATGCAAGCCATGCGGGAGCTCGTGGCGTCTCTCTGACAGGCAGTGTCCGCGGCTTCGCGGTGACAACTCTCCCGCCGGGCGTGAGATGTCTACACTCGTTGCACATCGACTTAATGGTGAGGTGAGGGCGCATGAGTTCGTGCAATCTCTGGGCTTCGAGAAAACACGCCATCGGTGGGGGCGCCAAGAGATACCTTGCTGGCATCGCCATGTTTTTCAGCTCGGCGGGTGTACTGGCGGCCTGTTCTTCGTCGGCGCCGGTGGCTACCTTCCAGATCCCTTCCGGCCCGTCGAGGCTGATAGCGCTGAGCGCGGACGTACCGGTGATGAAGGCTCGGCTCGATGCGTTTGGCGACAGGCAGGCGACCGTCGTCGTGCAGGGCCAGTCCATTGTCATCAAAGGAGGGGGGCCACTTCCGGCCCCTTCCAGTTTCTTCACCGAATTGGGAGCGTTCACCTTTCGGCCCGTGCTGTGCAGTGCTGTCGCCTACTCAGGACCATCAGCTTCAGGGACGTTGCCGACCTGCTCATCGGACGACGCCCTGACGCCGTCCAACCTGAACGTCAACACGAATACAGGTCAACCGATGAGTTCGATTCCTCCTGATCCCGCTTTCGCCAACTTTCCGTCCACTACGGCGGACAATGACATCCGGACTTCGAATGTCTTGCTGCCCGGCCCCGCGCCTTCCATGGGTGGCGGATACCCCAGGTATGTTCTGGGGCCGGCGGAGCTGGCGAATGCCGGCATTGCCTCCGCGCAGGTGGCGTCCATCTACTCCGGGGGGTGGACGATCATGGTCAATCTGACTGCGGCCGGAGCTCAATCCTGGAACCAACTGGCTCAACAATCGTTCCACAGCTACGTCGCCATCGATCTTGACGGCGCCGTCATTTCCGCCCCACTGATCGAGCCAAACTCTCAGACTTTCGTATCGTTCGGCGCACGGGACCAGATCTCAGGTGGTTTTTCGAAGAAGCAAGCTCGCCAAATCGCCGCGCTTCTGAACGCAAAACCTCTGCCCGTCCCGCTGGTGCTATCGAAATAGCCGGGCCAAGGTTTGTCTCGTTACCGCTATTGTTGATTGATGATTGCCGACATCTACCGGCCTGAGCGGTGGACCGATTTCTTCATTCTCGTCGGAACAGGTGCAGTCACGCTCACTGGCTTGGTGTTCGTGGCGATGTCCCTCAATCTCAAAGTCATCGCTGCCGACGCAACACATCGCTATCGAGCCATAAACACCCTTACCGGGTTGGCCCTGGTGTTCATGCGCTGTGCGCTTGTCCTTATGGGTGCGCAAAACCATAAGTCAATTGGCGCCGAACTCTTTGTCGTTTCCGGCGTTTCGGCAACCGTTTTCATCAAGGGCTACACCAACGCCTTGAGGTCGAGCAGCGGTCTACGACTGTCCCGCATCGTGGGCGGAAGCCTCGTGCACGGGGCCGAGATGGTTGGTGCGGCCCTATTCTTCTTTGGGCATCTACCTGGTCTTTATATTGCCGCCGCCGCCATGCTGACCAACACCTGTTACATGATTACGGCGGCCTGGTTACTTGTCATCGGTGTCTTCGATCAAAAGCCCGCAACCTAGATACGATGCGCGCCGGGCCGAATCGATGGGGGTGGCCTGCATGGGGACGCCCACGTTGCCCCCGGCGAAACGCCTGACCCCTTCGGCCAACTGACGTGGTTGACTGAGGGCTGAAAACCCAGAGGCGTGCGGGGCATCAGGCCCCAAATAAGTGAAGGTACCGTGGCCGAAACGACGCAGCCCGCCCAGCCAATGATTGTGGGCCACTTCATCGTTTCCGACGACGTGGAGCGCTCTCGGCGCTTCTACACCGAGGTGCTCGGCGGCAAGGTTGTCTTCGGCCCCGTGCCCACCAATGTGGCGCTCGCCAATA
This sequence comes from uncultured Acidimicrobiaceae bacterium, assembly GCA_963714125.1. Classification (GTDB taxonomy): domain Bacteria; phylum Actinomycetota; class Acidimicrobiia; order Acidimicrobiales; family UBA8190; genus CAWCAW01. Next base: position 1,392,619 of record OY970234.1, read on the forward strand.
CCTTCGTCATCATCAACGGGGCCGGGGGTCCGACCGACGACAAACCGACGATCACCCTGGAGACGCCCCAAGATCCCGACCGGGTCAGCAGCTTCCTCAACATCCGAGTCGTCGACATCCACGCCGTGTACGCCGAGTGGAGCGAACGAGGTGCGCAGTTCCTGACGCCGCCGAAGCAGCACGAGTACGAGATCCGTTGCTATATCCGGGATCCCGACGGTTACATCATCGAGGTCGGGCAAACCACCGACCCTCAGGGCGATTGGTGGCCCGATGATTGGGCGCCGGCAACTCCCGGCAAGGAATCCACCTGACCAACGGCTAGTTGGCGGGAAGCGAGTAATCGATCCACTGGGAGCGTTGCCCGCCGACCCGGTCGTAAAGCGACTGGGCGGTGACATTGTCCGTCGCTGTCTGCCAGTCGAGTTCCGTAGCGCCACGCTCTGCCGCGTGTTGCCTACACGCCTCGATCAAAGCCGCGCCGACACCGCCACGGCGCGCATCACCACTCACGAATAGGTCGTTCATCACCGCGATGCGGGAGGCGGACAGCGTCGACCACGACCAGTAGATGGTGGCAAAACCGATGGCTCGCCCAGTTTCGTCACACGCCATGAGCTGAACGCCATCGAACTGAGGGTTACTTAGCAGCGCACGGCAGAGCTCGAGGAGCGCATCATCAGACGGCGCTACTTCGTAGAAATCGCAATAGCCCCGCATGAGTGGGAGCAAAGCCTCAAGGTCAGCCTCGGTCACCGTAGAGATTCTCACCAGCGGAGCTTCCCACGAAATTGAGCCCGCTCGGCTGGAGAAGTAGGGGAGAGATGACGAGCTGACAGGAATGTGTCTCGCGGACGGCTGGCATACTCAGTAGGTGCCCCACGATCGCGATGTCGATGCGTTTGACGATCGGGCCGAGAGCTACGAAGTCGGGTGGCGCGGTCGAATGCATCACGACATTGCGGCCCGTACAGCTGATGTAGCGCTCAGCTTGGGGGGCGCACCCCGGTGCCTGCTTGATGTTGGTTGCGGAACCGGGCTTCTCTTACGGATCCTCGCCGACCGCATGCCCGAAGCGAATGAGCTTGTGGGAATCGACGCCGCAGCAGGCATGGTTGCGGTGGCGCAGTCGACCACCAACGACCCCCGCCTTAGTTTTTCCCAGGGAGTTGCGGAGAACCTGCCTTATCCCGATGCGTCGTTCGACCTAGTGGTCAGCACTACGTCCTTCGACCACTGGGAGGACCAGAGCGAAGGGCTCTGCGAGTGCGCACGGGTCCTGGCTCCGAATGGTCACTTCGTGCTCACAGATCTGTTCTCGACACTGCTTGTTCCAACGACGCTATTTGGGCACCGCGACCGCGCCCGAACCAAAGGTCGAGCCGAGTCGCTTCTCACGGCTGCTGGGTTCCAAACAACGCAATGGCATGGCGCATATAGCCTCATCATCGGCACCGTTGTGGCGACAAAGCGAGGGTGATCGCCTCGTCCATGCGCCGTTTTGAACCGGGTAACTATCGAATCACGGACGTCGAAACGAACTGCGGCACGCCCCCAAAGATTCCCCCATGCGCGACGAATGCCATGACCCTTGGATCTCATGTAATACAACGAGACTCCATTGTGATACACACCTTGGCATGAGAAGTCTGCGCCTTGATCCTGAGCTCGACGAGAAGGTCCAACGGGCGGCGGCCGTCAAAGGGGAGTCGGTGTCCGAATTCATTCGACACGCTGCGGAGGACCGCGCCGATCAGACCCTTTTAGGGTCTCCGAGCGATCGATTCGCTGATGTCGCCGGAGTGGTGCGCGGCGGCGGACGAGCCCGTCGCTCGGGAGAAGCATTTACGAAGGCTCTTGTGGAAGACCGCGCCCAGCGGTGACGCTCACTGACGCAGGACCGATCATCGCCATCATCGACGCAGACGAGCCCGACCACGACGCTTGTCTGGCCGCACTGGACGGACTCGACTTGCCTCTCGTGACGACGTGGCCGGCATTCACTGAGGCGATGTACCTACTGGCGAGAGCCGGGGGTTTGGTGGGCCAACGGGCCCTGTGGCTACTGGTTCAAACCGGGAGGCTTATCGTCATCGACCTTTCAACGTCTGCAGTAGACCGCAGCGCTCGATTGATGGATAAGTACGCGGACATGCCAATGGAACTCGCCGCCGCCACCCTGGTTGCCCTCGCCGAGGAGACTGGCCAGCGCAAGATCTTCTCGCTCGATTCGGACTTCCACGTATATCGGATTCGTGGACGCCAGCGATTCGAGGTGGTTCCGCCACGTTGACCAACGGATCGCACTGCATGGTAGAAAGCGCCTCCTCAACCACGATCCGTGCCCGGCGCCCGGTTGCCGCTCGATAGTTCCGCCTAAGAGCACCGAAGGGTGACCGCAGCCCTGGCGTCAATGGCGGATGTCGTTCGATGCACGATGGTGTCTCACGTACCGAAACGCCCGGGATCGTGCACGGTCGACATTTGCGCGCCGGTGACACCAGGAGTTGTGCCTGCCAGCAGCACTTCTCCGACGCCGGCGGGCGCTCCTTTTGGAGGAGGCGATGGGACAATGGGTGGAGGCGATGGGACTTGAACCCACGAACCTCTTGACTGCCAGTCAAGCGCTCTACCAACTGAGCTACGCCCCCAGGGAACAACGCAACGACGTTAGCAGTCATCGTGTTGCCCCCTCTCGTTTCTCCGACCAACCGTCGACTTCAAGCGCGTCGGCGAACTGAGGTTCGGAGCCCCGGCCTGCCGTTGAGATCACGGGCGCCGAGGACTTCCCGGTCGAGGTGGTCACGGGCCGCCCCACCTCGGTCGTCGCAGGCCCAGTGGCTCGCTCCGTAGACTCTCCGGATGGCCCGCGCCTATGACGTCCAGGAAATCGAACGAAAGTGGCAGGGCCTTTGGGCTGAGGAGCACACCTACGAGGTCGAGAGCGACGATCCTCGGCCTCCGCACTACGTGCTCTCCATGTACCCCTACCCGAGTGGCGCCGCGCACCAGGGCCACGTGCGGAATTACACCATCGGCGACCTGCTGGTCCGCTACCGAACCATGCAGGGCCACGCCGTGCTGTCGCCCTTTGGATTCGACTCGTTCGGCCTCCCGGCCGAGAACGCCGCCATTCGCACCGGTGAGCATCCCCGCACCTTCACGGAGAAGCGGATCGCCGAGCTGAAGGCCAGCGTGGTGGCCCTGGGCGCCGTCTACGACTGGCGCCGAGAGGTGAGGAGCCATGACCCCAGCTATATCCGCTGGAACCAGGTCATCTTTTTGCGTCTCCTTGAACACGACCTGGCCTATCGCTCCATGGCCCCGGTCAACTGGTGCCCGGGGTGCCAGACGGTCCTCGCCAACGAACAGGTTCTCGGCGACGGCACCTGCGAGCGCTCCGGCGACCTGGTCATCCAGCGCAACCTCGAACAGTGGTTCTTCCGTATCACGACGTACGTAGAGGAGCTCTTGGCGGCGCTCGACGATCTGCAGTGGCCCGAGCGGGTCAAGACCATGCAACGCAACTGGATCGGGCGCTCTGAAGGGGCGGAGCTCGACTTGGCCGTGGCGGGTCGGTCCGACCTGTCCATGCGGGTCTTCACGACCCGGCCCGACACCAGCTTCGGCATGACCTACGCCGTGGTGGCCCCCGAGCATCCTCTGGTGGAGGTGCTGACCACCGACGAGCAGCGTCCGGCGGTGGAAGCGCTGCGCGCCAGTGCCGCGGCCACCAGCGAGATCGACCGCACCTCCACCGACGCCGATGGGCGAGCCCTCGACAAGCGCGGGGCGTTCACCGGGGGGCACGTCGTCAACCCCTTCAACGGCCAAGAAATCCCCGTCTATGTAGCCGACTACGTCCTCATGACCTACGGCACCGGGGCGATCATGGCCGTACCGGCCGAGGACCAGCGCGACTGGGACTTCGCCCACGCCCACGGCTTGCCCATCGTGCGTACCACGCAGCCACCGGCCGGCTTCGAGGGTGGCCCGTACGGCGGTGCCGGAATGAAGGTGAACTCCGGATTCCTCGATGGTCTCGAGATTGACGAAGCCAAAGCCCGGTCCATTGCTTGGCTCGAAGAGCAAGGCATCGGCCGCCGCCACGTCAACTACCGGATGCGCGACTGGTTGGTGTCGCGTCAGAGGTACTGGGGTTGTCCCATCCCGATTGTGTACTGCCCCGTGGACGGCATCGTCGGCGTGCCTGAAGACCAGCTGCCGGTGTTGGCCCCTGATGACGTCGAGTTTCTCCCCACCGGAGAGTCGCCGCTGGCGAGTCACGCCACCTTTCGTCACACCACCTGTCCTCGTTGTGGCGGACCCGCTGAACGCGAGACCGACACCATGGACACGTTCGTCGACTCATCGTGGTACTTCCTGCGATTCTGCGATCCCTGGTCCGAGGATCGCCCTTTCGATCCGGTGGCGGCGGCACACTTCATGCCCGTCGATCAGTACATCGGGGGCATCGAGCACGCCATTTTGCATCTCTTGTACGCGCGCTTTTACACCCGTGCCCTCATTGACACCGGGTTGGCTCCGGGCCTGGAACGAGAACCGTTTCGGAGGTTGTTCACCCAGGGCATGATCCGGATCGATGGGAAGAAGATGTCGAAATCCAAAGGCAACCTCATCACGCCGGCTCGTTACTTCGAGACCGTCGGTGCCGATGCCTTGCGGCTGTTCCATCTAGGCGAAGGACCACCCACCGACGATCTCGACTGGACCGAGCAGACCGAGGAGGTCATCGACGGTTGCGGCCGCTTCCTCGACCGCGTGTGGCGACTCGTCGTGGACGAGGATGGGGTCCCGCCGAGAGAGGGCGAGCTTACCGCCGCCGACACGGAGCTGGCTCGGGCCACCCACCTGTTCATCGCCAAGGTCACCGAAGACATCGAACGGTGGTCCTTCAACACCGCCGTGGCTGAATGCCGGAAGTTTGCCAATGTTCTGCAGCGCTACCAACGTGATGTCGACGGCGGCCCGCACGGCCCCACCGATGCCGCCGCCGCTGACGCACTGTTGCTGGTGCTCGCCCCCCTCGCTCCCCACGTCTCCGCGGAAGCGTGGGAGCGGCGCCACGGTGTCGGGGCTCGCCTGCACAGCCAGTCATGGCCTGGGTTCGATGCGGAGATGGTGCGTCCGCAGCAGGTGACATTGGTGGTGCAGGTCGACGGCAAGGTGCGTGATCGCATCGAGGTCTCGCCTGATGTGTCCGAAGAGGAGGCCGTGCGCTTAGCCATGGCCTCCGAACGGGTACGCGGGGTACTCGACGGGGCCGAGCCGACGCGTGTGATCGCCCGGCCCCCGCGTCTGGTGAACGTCGTTCGCTGACGGCGCCTAACCGGCATCAACGACGGGCGCGCAACTACAGCAGCTACAGCGCCCGGAATCCAGCCAGGACTTCACTCCAGCGCTCCCGGTCCACGCGATACGGGGCATAGAAGCTCACCCTGGTGACGAGATCCCCGTATCGAGCGGCAACCCCGGCGGCAACATCGTCGAGCGGCGCCACCACGGCGAAGGTGTTGACCATGGTGTCGTCGATGACGTCGGCCATGGTGTCCCACGCGCCTCGCTTGGAGAGCTTGTTCAGCTCGCGGTGAGCGTCATCCCAGCCGTGCAGGGCCAGCACGGGAGCGTAGGCGGGGGTGGAGCCGTAGAACGCGAGCTGGGCCTTGACCGCCTTGGTGGCCGCCGCGATGGCGGCCTCGTCCTCACCAGTGACGATCATGGCCGGGTACGAGATCTCGAAATCGCTTCGGTCGCGTCCGGAGCGAGCCAAGCCCCGCTCTAATGCCGGGATGGTGACTTCGCGCATGTAGCGCTCCGTGGTGAACCCATGGGCCAGCAGACCATCGGCGACTTCGCCGGCTACTTCGGTCATGTGTCCGCCCACGGCGGCCAGGAACACCTTGGGAGGTCCATAAGGGTTCGGGCCGGGGTCGAACATGGGCGTCATCAGGGTGTGGGTGTAGAAGTCGCCACGAAACGCCAACTTGGTGCCGTCGTTCCACGTCGCCCAAATGGCGCGCATGGCGGCGATGAACTCACGCATGCGAGGAGCCGGATGCGACCAGGGCATCGAGAAGCGTTTCTCGATGTGCGGCTTGATCTGCGATCCCAGCCCCAGGAGGAAACGGCCTTTGGAGAACTGTTGCAGGTCGTTGGCGACCACCGCCGTGGTCATCGGGTTACGGGCGAAGGCGACGGCGATGCCCGTTCCCAGCTGGATTCGTTCGGTGTGCTCGGCGGCAAGCAACAGAGGCAGGAAGGGATCGTGGCTGGCTTCGGCGCACCAGAGCCCGTCGAAGCCGTCATCCTCGGCGCGCCGAGCTGTCTCTATGGCGTCACTCGGATTGAGGCCGAGACCACCGTCGACGAGCATGGCGGCACCCTACCCGAGCGACGTGCTCAGCGATCCCCGTCCGAGGGCGAGCCGTCCCCGCGCTCATCGCGCAGGTAGCGCTCGAGTTCGGCGGCCAGTTCGTCGCCGGTGGGGAGGTTGCCGACGTCGAGGGGGTTGCCTTCAACGGCGTCGACGTTGAGCTCGAGCTGGCGCACCAAGGCGGTGTGTTCGTCGCTCTTGACGATGAGCTCATCCACCTGACGCAAGGAACTGTCTGCCGCGGTGCGCAAGGTGGAGGCGTCGATGGACAGCCCACCGATGGTGGCCAGCCCGTCGAGGAGTGCGGCGCTAGCCCCGGGAAACGACATGCCCGCCACATAGTGCGGGACACGCGCCCACAGTCCGATGGTGGGTACCCCGGCCTCTCCGAAGGCCACTTCGAGCGCGCCCCAGACGCCCGACGGCACTTCCAGGGCGCCTTGCACCACTCCCACCTTGGCAATCATCTCGGCCGACTGGATGGGGGCGGTGGCGGCCAGTTTCACCGGTCGCGTGTGCGGGGCCGGCGCCGGAAAGGCGCCTAGGCCCACGACCATACGAACGCCCAGCTCCGCCGCCAGCCCCACGACGGCTCGGACGAAGGAGGGCCAACGAAAGTCGGGCTCTGGGCCCACCAAATAAAGGACATCGGCGCCAGCCAGGTCGGTCCCGATGCGCATCTGGATGACAGGCCAGGTGAGTCCTTCGTTCACGCCATCGTCGATGTGGACAACGGGCCGACGGGCCCGCTGGTCGATAAGAGATTCGCCGTCGAAGGTGGCGACCAAGTCTGTCGGTCCCGCACCGAGCAAGGTGGTAATGGCGCCGTCAGCACCGAGGCCGGCGTCCACCCAACCCTCCAAGGCCACCACGAGGACGGGGTTGGCAACAGCACGGTTGAGGTGACGTTCGTAAATGGTCACGAAGGATCGACCATCGTCACGACGCCTCCAGTGTTTCGAGGGCCCTCTCCGCCAGGCGGACCACGCTGTGGGCGAAGCCGTCCACACTGGTGCGATCTCCGGCGGCGGCACCTCCGGCGTAACGGGCGTACACACCTTGCAAGATGCAGGCCAGCTTCCAATACCCAAAGGCCTCGTAGAAGTCGAGGCGCGACAGGTCACGGTCCGATGCCTCTTGATAACGGGCCCTTACCTCGGCGCGGCTGGAGAATCCCGGCGCTGCGGTGGGGCTGACACCCATCAGCGCCGCCTCGTCGCCGGGCTCGGTCCAGTACACCATCAGTAGGCCCACATCAGCGAGGGGATCCCCCAAGGTACAGATCTCCCAATCGAGTACGGCCCGCACCGTCCCATCGTCATCGAGCACGGTGTTGTCGAGGCGGTAATCGCCGTGCACGATGGCGGTGCCTTGTTGGGTGGGAATGTCCGCACTGAGGCGTTCGGCGACCGTGCTCACAATCCCCGACGTATCGATGCCGTCGACCTGGGAGTTGCGGAACTGCTCGTACCAACGGCGGATCTGGCGTTCGATGTATCCGTCGCGCTTGGCGAAGTCCCCGAGCCCGACGGCGTCGACGTCCACGGCATGCAACCGGGCCAGGGTGGCCGCCAGCGACATCCCGGCCTCGGCGCGAGCGGCCAAGTCCAACTGCTCTTCGGCCGACTGCGGGTCACGCACGATGTGGCCGTCGACGAACTCCATCACATAGAAGGAGCTGGTGTTGACATCGAGGTCTTCGCACAAGCCGTAGGTGCGTGGCACCGGCACGTCGGTTGGCCCGAGGGCGGTGATGACCCGGTACTCGCGGGCCATGTCATGGGCGGTGGGAAGGACATGGCTGAGCGGGGGGCGCCGCAGGGCGAAGATACGGCCGGCGCCGTCGGTGACCCGGTACGTCAGGTTGGACCTACCCCCGGCGATGAGGGCGAATTGATACGGCGCCGTGGCCCCGGCCACATGGCCGGTGATCCATGCGCTGACGCGCTCGGAGTCGATGCCTTCGACGGTGGGCTGCGCCAGCGCCTCCGGGCGGCTGCTCATAGAAGCACGCTACCGCGGCATGCCTCGCCGCCCGCCCCCGGTATCGTCTCAGGCGTGATTGATGTCACCGACGCCACATTCGAACAAGACGTGCTGGCCCGCTCGGATCAGGTGCCCGTCGTGGTGGACCTGTGGGCGCCGTGGTGCGGTCCTTGTCTCACCTTGGGGCCCATCTTGGAGAAGGCCATCGAAGCCACCGAAGGGGCCGTCGAGCTCGTCAAGGTGAACGTCGACGACAACCCCCGCGTGTCGGCCAGCTTTCAGGTGCAGTCGATTCCCGCCGTCTACGCGCTGCGAGACCGCCAAGTCGTCGACGGGTTCGTGGGAGCCGTTCCCGAGCAACAGGTCGCCGAGTTCATCAGTCGCCTGGCGCCCGCCCCCTCAGAGGCCGACACGCTGGTGGCGCTCGGAGACGAGGCCTCGCTGCGAGCGGCGTTGGACATCCAACCCGACCACCCCGGCGCCATTGTGGCTCTGGCCCGCCTCCTCGTCAGTGGGGGCGAACCGGCCCAAGCCCTCGAGCTCCTCGCTCGCATCCCCGAGACCCCGGATTCCCGCCAGGTGGCGGCCGAGGCCCGTCTGGCCACCCAGAACGTGCAGATTCCCGCCGATGGGGTCGACGGGCTCCTCGACGGCTTGTTGGCGCGGGTGAAGACCGACGATGTCGCCCGTCAGGAGTTCGTCGATCTGCTCGAGACCCTTGGTCCCGACGATCCCCGCACGGCCCACTATCGCAAGGCCCTGTCCGCCGCTCTGTTCTAGGGTCCGCTGCGTGCGGCTGCGCCTCGGCGACCACTGCTTCGATCTGACCCACACCGCGTTGGTGATGGGCGTGCTCAACCGCACTCCTGACTCGTTCTATGACCGGGGCGCCACCTACGAACTCTCCAAGCTCCTGTTTCGAGCCGAGGCGCTGGTAGCCGAAGGTGCGGACATCCTCGACGTGGGCGGGGTCAAGGCGGGTCCCGGTCCCGAGGTGGATGAGGCCGAGGAACTCGACCGGGTGCTTCCGGCCATTGCCGCCTTGCACGAGCGCTTCGACGTCCCCATCTCCGTCGACACGTGGAGTGCGGCGGTGGCGCATGAGGCCTACCGAGCCGGTGCTGTGCTCGGCAACGACATCAGCGGTTTCGGTGACCCCGACTATTTGGCCCGTGCCGCCTCGGCTGGGGCCAGCGTGGTGGCCACCCACATCCGCCTGGCGCCCCGGGTCCGTGACCCCGAGCCCCACTACGACGACGTCGTCAAAGACGTGGCGGCCTTCCTGCTCGATCGAGCCGAACGCGCCCGCCTGGCCGGAATCCCGGCCGACAAGGTGATCCTCGACGCCGGCTTGGATCTCGGCAAGACGGCCGAGCAATCGCTGACGCTGTTGCGTGCCTCGGACACCTTGGCCGAGCTCGGCTATCCGCTGTTGCTGTCGGCCTCGAACAAGACGTTCTTGGGCATGGTGCTCGATTTGGATATCGACGGGCGCGGCCCCGCCTCGATGGCGGCAGCCGCGCTGGGCGTATCATTGGGATGTCGAATCGTGCGAGCACATGACGTAGCCGGAACGCGCGCCGTGTGTCGGACGTTGGCCGCCGTGATGGGGGCCCAATGACCGAGAGCGAAGAACCTCGCCCCGATGTGTCGTCGCCGGCGTTTGTGGTCCGCGGCGACGACCCGTCGTTGGTAGCCCAGGCCGTGCGTGATCTGTTGGCCCGCGTCGTTGGTGACGAGGACCCCTCCATGATCGTCGAGGAGTACGGCACCGCCGGCGGTGACGACGTAGACGTCGGCGCCGTCATCGACGCCCTCACCACACCGCCCTTTCTGACGTCTCGTCGCGTGGTGGTGGTGCGCGAGGCGGGCCGACTGACCGCGCCCGAGGGCGCCCGGCTGGCTGAATGCGTGAAGGACCCTCTCCCTGGAGTCACCCTGGTGCTCGCCGCCGGCGGGGGAACCATCCCGGCCTCGTTGGTCAAAGCGGTCACCGCCGGTACCGGTGGCGCCATCGACACGTCGGTGGGGACAGGACGGGCCCGCACCCAGTGGCTGATCGAGCAACTCCACGCCTCCCCCCTGCGCTTTGACGCCCGGGCCGGCGCTCGCCTGGGTGCCCATCTGGGCGGCGACGTCAGCCGCTTGCGAGGGATCGTGGAGACGTTGGTGGCTGCCTACGGCGAGGGCGCCGCCATCGACGAAGAGCGCTTGGAACCGTTCTTAGGCGAGGCCGGGTCGCTCGCTCCGTGGGATCTCACCGACGCTATCGACGCCGGTGACGACGCTGTCGCTCTCGGTGCGTTGCGCCGGCTGGTGGGGGCGGGCTCGATGCATCCCCTCGCCGTCATGGCCGTATTGCATCGCCACTACCAGTCCATGCTTCGTCTCGACGGCTCCGGCGTCACCTCGGGTGACGAGGCGGCCGCCCTACTCGGGGCCCGCAGCGTCTTTCCGGCCAAAAAGGCCATGGAACAGGGCCGGCGTTTGGGAGCGGGCCGCATTGGCCGAGCCGTGACACTTCTCGCCGACGCCGATCTGGACTTCCGGGGTCGCAGCGCCCTGCCCGCCCAGACCGTCCTCGAGGTGCTGGTGGCCCGGCTCAGCCGCTTGGGTGCCACCCCGGGCCAGCGTCGTCCGACGGCGCGTGGACGGGGAGCCGTCAGCGGGCGTCGGTAAATCCCGCCGCGCCCGGCGACGCCAGGGGGGCTGCTCGACCTTGTCGACCCCATGCCAGAGTGACGAGCCAGAGCACCACGGTGGCCAGGGCGAAGCACTCACCGGCCACGCACAACGCGCTCCAGCCGGATCGCTCGTAGACGGTGGCGGCAATGGCGGAGCCGATGGCCCCGCCCACGAAGAAGATCACCATGTACGCAGCGGTCAACCGGCTTCTCGCCTCGGGGTGAAGCTTGTAGATCTCGCCTTGGTTGGTGATGTGCAGTCCTTGGGCGCCGATGTCGAGGACCACGATCCCGACCACGAGCCAGACGACGTGGGTGCCACCGGCCCACAGCGCTAGCCACGACACCGCCAGCAGAACCGTTGTCACCCCCGTCGCTCTTTTGGCTTCTCCTTTGTCGGACAACCGACCCGCCACCGTGGCCGTGAAGGCGCCGGCCGCCCCGGCCAAACCGAACAGTCCGATGATGGCCGATGAGTAGTGGTAGCGCCGTGACAGCTCGAACGCGAGCGACGTCCACAAGATGCTGAAGGTCCCAAATGACAGCAGCCCGTACAACGCCCGCAGGCGCAGAACCGGTTCGTCTTTGACGAGTGCGAATACGGATCGCAACACGGCGCCGTAGGTGAGGGCGGTGGTCTCCTTGTAGGCCGGCAGTCGCCAGCGCAACACGGCCGCCTCGGCCAGCATCACGCCGGCGGCGACGAAGTACACGATTCTCCACGAGCCCGACGCCTGGGCCAGAGCGCCGGAAACGGTGCGGGCCAGCAGAATGCCGATGAGCAGGCCGCTCATGACCATGCCGACGACGCGGCCGCGCTCCTCGTCTGAGGCCAAGGACGCGGCGAAGGGCACCAGCACCTGGGCGAGCACGCTGGTAGCGCCCAAGACGAACGCGGCCGGCAGGAGCACGCCGGCCGAGGACGAGCTTCCCAACCACAGCAGGGCGAGGGCACTGGCGACGGCCAGTGTGGTCGCCAGCCGGCGACGTTCCATCACGTCACCGAGGGGCAACACGAAGAGCAAGCTCGCCGCGTAGCCGGCCTGGGCGACGGTCACGATGATGCCCGACAACCCCGGCGACATGTGCAGCGCTTTGCCGATGACCGGCAGCAGCGGTTGCGCGTAGTAGAGGTTGGCTACCGCCAAGCCGGTGGATACCGCCATGACGAGCACCAAGCTCCGCTTGAGCTTGTTCGTCGAGTCCTGCGGCGCGCCCATCACGACGGGTATACCCAAGTTCGACGCAGCTGAGCCCTCACATCCGACGCCGCCACCACTTCGGTACCGGAACCCCGGCCCCGAGGGTCAGCGTCGGTCGGTCCTAGGCGTTATCAGAGCCCGCTGCCGTCAGTGCCCGAGCCCGGCGCATGATGCGGGACTTGCGGTTGGCGGCCTGGTTCTTGTGGATGACGCCGGAGGCGGCGGCTTTGTCGATCCGCTTGACCGCCAGGCGCAGCATCTCGCCGGCATCATCGGTGCCACCCTCCAGCGCGCTGAGGGCCTTCTTCGTGCGCGTGCGCAGCTCCGAGCGCACCGCCTTGTTGCGAAGGCGGCGATCCTCGTTCTGTCGGTTGCGCTTGATTTGGCTTTTGATGTTGGCCACGAAGGGGAGATGCTATCAGCCCGGTCAACTGGCCTCACCCAGGGCCCCTGTGGCCCCCGGTACGCTCGCAGGACCGTGCTCGAACGCCGCCTGATCCGCAATTTCTCGAATTATCAGCCATGTCGACCATGGCAAGTCCACCCTGTCCGATCGAATTTTGGAGCTCACCCACGCCGTGGACCCCCGCATGATGCGGGAGCAGTACCTGGACTCCATGGACATCGAACGCGAGCGGGGGATCACCATCAAGGCGCAGAACGTGCGGGTCCACTTCAAGGACCACGTGCTGCACCTCATCGACACCCCTGGGCACGTCGACTTCGGCTACGAGGTGAGTCGCTCTCTGGCCGCCTGCGAGGGGGCTGTGCTGCTGGTCGACGCGTCCCAGGGCATCCAGGCCCAGACGCTGGCCACCTGTTACCAGGCCATCGAAAACGACCTCGAGATCGTGGCCGCCTTGAACAAGATCGACCTGCCCGCCGCCGATCCGGAGCGCTATGCGGCGGAGATCGAAGGGGTTCTCGGCATCGACGCGTCGACCATCTTGCACATCTCGGCCAAGACCGGGGCCGGGGTACCCGAACTGCTCGACGCCATCGTGGAGCGAGTGCCGGCTCCCGGTGGCGACGAAGACAGCCCGCTGCGCGCCCTGATCTTCGACTCGTCCTACGACCAGTACCGCGGGGTGGTCAGTTCGGTGCGGGTGATGGACGGCGTGCTGCACAGCCGGCATCGCATTCGCTACATGCAAGCGGGGTCGGTGTACGAGGTGGAGGAGATCGGGGTGCGCGCCCCGGCGCCCACTCCGACCGAGGAACTCGGGCCCGGCGAGGTGGGCTATCTGATCTCAGGCATCAAGGACGTGGGCCAAGCGCGTTCGGGGGAGACGGTGACCGACGCCCATCACCCGGCTTCCGCGCCACTGGCGGGCTATCGCGATCCCAAGCCCATGGTGTTCTGCGGGCTCTATCCCATTGACGGCGATGAGCTCACCGAGTTACGCGAGTCACTCGAGAAACTCCGGCTCAACGATTCGAGCTTCACCTACGAACCCGAATCCTCGGGCGCCCTCGGCTTTGGTTTTCGTTGCGGGTTCTTGGGCTTGTTGCACATGGAGATCGTCCGCGAACGCCTCGAGCGCGAGTTCAGACTTTCCCTCATCGCCACGGCTCCCTCGGTGGCCTACGTCGCCCATCTCGTCAACGGGGGAGAGTTGCGTTTCGACAACCCCAGCGAGATGCCCGAGCCGACATCGCTCGACCACATCGACGAACCCATGCTCAAGGCCACCTTGATCATTCCCGCCGAGTACACCGGCACGGCCATGGAGCTGTGTCAGGCGCGTCGAGGTGAGCTCGAGCGTATGGAATACCTCTCGCCCGAACGCCTCGAGCTCGTGTACCGCATCCCGCTGGCCGAAGTCGTGGTCGACTTCTTCGACCAGCTCAAGAGCAGGACCAAGGGCTACGCCAGCCTCGACTACGAGCCCGACGGGTACGAAGTCGGCAACTTGGTCAAGGTCGATGTGCTCATCAATCACGTCCCCGTGGATGCCTTTTCGACCGTGGTGCACCGTTCGCAGGCCGATGTCTACGGCCGCAAGATGACCGAAAAACTGCGCACGCTCATTCCCCGGCAGATGTTCGACATCCCCATTCAAGCGGCGGTGGGCGGTCGCGTCATCGCCCGAGAGACAGTCAAGGCCAAGCGCAAGGACGTCCTCGCCAAGTGCTACGGCGGTGACATCACCCGCAAGCGCAAGCTGCTCGAGAAGCAGAAGGAAGGAAAGAAGAAGATGAAGAACATTGGGCGCGTGGAGGTCCCCCAAGAAGCCTTCGTCGCCGCCCTGCGCCTCGAGGACTGACGCTTCGGCCTGCTCCCGGTTACCGTGGGCCCGTGGACGGGTCCAATGAGTCCCAAGAGCAGGACCTGCGCCGGTGTGACGTCCTGGTAGTGGGCGGCGGCTATGCCGGGCTCAACGCAGCCCGCTGCATGGTGCGTCGTGGCGTTGACGTGATTGTGGCCGAAGCCCGGGACCGGGTGGGCGGCCGGGTGTGGACCGAACAGACCGAGTCGGGTGCGGTCGTCGACCATGGCGGCCAGTGGGTCGGCCCCGGCCAAAGACATCTCTTGGCACTCGCCGACGAGTTCGGCGCCCGCACCTTTCCCACCTACAGCACCGGAGAAGCGGTCGAGCTGCGCGCCGGGGAGCGCTACCGCTACGGCGGACTCATTCCCACGTCCGATCCGAAGTCAGCCGCCGACAGCGTCGAAGCTCTCTTCGAGTTGGACCTGGCGGCGCGCCAGGTTCCCCTTGACGCCCCCCACCAGGCGCCCGACGCTGATTCCCTCGACGCCCAAACGCTCGGCTCCTACCTCGTCGACCACGTGCCGTCGGCCTCGGCGCGCCAGCTCATCGCCACGGCCACCAAGGCCATTTTCGGCGCCGAGCCCGCCGAGTTGTCATTGCTCTTCGCACTGTTCTATCTGCACTCGGGGGGCGGGTTCATGAACCTGGCCCGCACCACCGGAGGGGCCCAGGAGCTTCGCTTCGTCGGTGGCGCCCAACAGTTCGCCATCGCCTTGGCCGCCGAACTCGGAGACCGCGTCGTGCTGTCGTCACCGGTGGTCGCCCTCGAGCACGGCCCCGATGGCGTGGTGGCCACTGTGCAGTCCGGCCGGGTCCCGTCGCGGCATATTGCCGCCCAGCGAGCCATCGTGGCCATGCCCCCCGTGCTCGCCGCCCAACTGCGTTGGAGCCCCCCTCTGCCGGCAGCGCGAGAACAGCTCGCTATGCGCGCCCCCATGGGGGCCGTGACCAAGATCCATGCCGTCTACGAAAGACCCTTCTGGCGCGACGAGGGTCTCAACGGCCAGTTGGTCGCCGACGAGGGCGCTGTGCGCTCCACCTTCGACGACTCTCCCGAGGACGGGGCGCACGGGGTGCTGGTGGGGTTCATCGCCGGCCATGAGTGTCGACTCCTCGCCGATGCCGGCCCCGCCGTCCGCCGCCAGATGGCGTTGCACGACCTGCAGCGCGCCTTTGGCGACGCCGCCGCGGCGCCCGTCGAGGTCATCGAGCAGCACTGGCCAGCCGAGCCCTACACGCGCGGCGGTCCGATTGCCGTGTTCTCGCCGGGTGCATTGAGCAGCGTCGGCCACGCACTACGGGCCCCGGTGGGTCCGTTGCACTGGGCCGGCACCGAGACCGCGTTGGAGTGGTGCGGCTATATCGACGGCGCCCTGTCATCGGGCGAGCGCGCTGCCGATGAAGTGCTCGCCGCCCTGGGCCGATAGGACTCCGACGCCATGGCCACCCACGACGAGATCGTCGAGGCCTACGCGCAGTGGCGCCAGCGATGCAACGACAACGAGCGGTTGGCACGCATGCTGCGGGGCTGGGACCGCGTCGTGCATCTCGTGGTGACCGACACCGACGAGACGTTCACCATGGAGGTGCGGGCGCACCTGCTTTCCGCCTTGGCCGAGGGGCACGTGGGTCAACCCGACGTGGTGGTGAGTGCGACGAGCGAGGACTTCACGGACATGTTCTGGGGCGACCTCAACCCGTCGGAGAAGTACATGTCCGGTGAGATCACCTTGGCCGGTTCTCCCGACGACGTCATGCGCATCGACGCCATGTCGATGGTGGTGTTCCTCGACCAATGACCACTTCATGCGGGGCCACGTCGGGCGGGGCCACGCTGCGCCGGGCCATGGGACTGCGTACGGTGGCTTCGACGTCTACCGGCCTCGCCTTCGCCGCCTTGGAATACCTGGCCGCGGCGGGGCTGGTGGCGTATGTGGCGGGGGATTCGGCGTGGATTGCGGTGACCACGGCCGGGATCCTGGCGCTGGTGGCGTGGGCCTTCTTCGGCGAGCTCAACGGCATGTTCCCCACCGCGGCGGCCATCCGTCTCTACATGAAGCAGTCCATGGACGACCGCATCGCCCTCACCATCACCTTCGCGTACATGACCACCATCATTCTCGTCATCGCCGCCGATGCGTTCATCGTCGGATCGGCGCTGACACACGTGTTCTCCGAATCCACCTGGGTGGCCGGCATCTGGATTGCCGTGCTGCTGGCGTTGGCGGTGGCGTCCAATCTGCGCGGCATCAAGGTGGCCGGCGGGGTGCAGGACGTGGCCACCTCGGTGGTCCTCGTCGTTACGGTCATCGTGGCGGTGATGGCCCTCGTCAAGAGCCACCGGGCCCTTCGTTTTCCTTTGAGCCCGCTGCATGGTCATCATCCCACCGACTTGATCGAGGCCATCGCGCTGGGCGTATTCCTCTACAGCGCCTTCGAGTGGGTGACCACCAACGCCGAAGAGGTTCGTCGTCCCGCCCACATCCATCGGGGGATGTTCATCGCCGTCATCGTGTTGTGGTTGGTGTGTTGCCTCATCACCGTGGCCATGAGCCACGTGCTCGACCACCATCAGCTGGGTTCCGCCTATCCGCAGCTGTTCCTCGGGCAAGCCGCCCTGGGCCGAGCCGGGCTGTGGCTGATGGCGGCGGTCACTGCCGTCACGGCCGTCAACACCTTCAACGGCGGATTCATCACCGTGTCGCGCTTCATCTATGCCACGGCGCGCGAAGGGAGCCTCCCGCCTGTTTTGGCTCGGCTGAACGATCGGGCCGTGCCCTGGGTGCCCGTGGCCGCCCTCGGTGTGGCGTCGCTCGTCGTCGGATTGGTGGTGACGGCCACCGGATCGTGGCAAGTGCTGGTGGCGGTGGGGGCGGCCCTCGAGGCCATGATCTACGCGGTGGCGGCTTTTTGCGTGGGGCGCCTGCGCCGGCGTCAGCCCGATCACGATCGACCCTTTCGTCTCGCCGGCGGCCAGGTGCTCAGCGGCGTGGGCGTGGTGGTGTTCGGGGTACTGGCTGTTTCCGCCAGCATCACGGTGGGGAATCGGGCCAACCTGGTGCCGCTGGGCGTCATTGCGCTCTGCGCGCTGGCGTCGGGCCTGTATGTGGTCTTTGGCCTGCCCAAGGTGCGTGCCGCCGACGCCGCTCGCCGCGCCGCTACTCCTCGCCGGCGCCCGCCGCGGCCGACCGACCAAGGTGCAGCGGGTAGCACTCGGTAGAATCGAGTGCCAGGAACGTGATGACCGTCAAACGCCCCGCGGCCAAGAGTCGCCCTTCTAAGTCCCCCACCTCGACCGAGACGCCCTCGGCCGATGGGGTCGCGTCCGACGCCGACTACAGCGACCTCGACGGCCGCAAGGCGGCCATCTTGAACGCGGTGGTCGCCGAGTACATCGAAACGGCCCAGCCCGTGGGTTCGGCCCACATCAACGGCGCCCCCGGGGTCGAGGTGTCCTCGGCCACCGTGCGCAGCGAAATGGCGGCCCTCGAACGCGAGGGGTATCTCGTCCAGCCCCACACCAGCGCGGGCCGGATCCCCACCGACCGGGGCTACCGCTTCTTCGTGGACCACTTGGCCCGGCCCGGCACCCTCGGGCCGGAGCAACGCCACGAAGTGAGGAGCTTCTTCGCCCACGTCCACGGCGAGGTCGAGGATCTTTTGGGGCGCACGAGTGGGTTGCTGGCCAACCTGACCGACTACGCGGCGGTGGTCATCGGCCCCGGCCACGACACCGCCACCGTCCGTTCCGTGCAGCTCGTCGGTCTTGCCCCCACCTTGACGCTGGTGGTGGTGGTGCTTTCTGACGGGGCCATCGAGAAGCGCACGGTGGAGCACTCCGCCGAATACACCGACGCCGTGCTCGCCGACGCTGCCACCCAGCTCACCGCCCAGCTGCGGGGTCACAGCCTGGCGGCGCCGGTGGCCGTGGGCCCGACCGGCGACGAGGGTGTCGACAGCGCCTTGCGCATGGGCGCCGCCGCGGTGTCGGACATGATGGACAGCGCCGAGCCCGAGCACGTCTTTGTGGGCGGGTCGTCGCGCATGGCCGCTGCCTTTGATGCCGTGGAGACGGTGCGTTCTGTCCTGTCCATCCTCGAGCAACAGCTGGTGGTGGTGGAGCTCATCGAGGAGATCTTGGATCGCGGCCTGTCAGTGGCCATCGGGGCCGAGCACGGCTTCGAACCACTGGCATCGTGCGCATTGGTCGTCGCCCCCGTGTCCATCGACGGTGAGGATGCCGGCATCGTCGGCGTGCTCGGCCCCACCCGCATGCACTACCCGCAGGCACTGGCGGCCGTGCGCATCGTGGGCGAGCAACTCGGCGTGCATCTGGGCCGCTCGGTGCACGCTGACGGCACCGTCGACGCCGGGGGAACCGGGAGACGTCGTGGCCGCTGATTACTACGCGCTGCTCGGCGTGCGCTCTGACGCCACCGAGGACGAACTCAAGCGTGCCTACCGACGCACGGCCCGGGAACTGCACCCCGACACCAACGGCGGCGACCCTGAAGCCGAAGCGCGCTTCAAGGAAGTGACGCGCGCCTATGAGATCCTGCGCGACCCGGCCCGTCGTGCTCGCTATGACCGCTTCGGGCCTGACGCCGAGCCCGGCGCCGCTGGCGGTGCCGCCGATCCGTTTTTCGGCTCGGGTGGACTCGGCGACCTCTTCGACGCTTTTTTCGGCGGGGCGGGTGGCGGCGGTACCCGGCGACGCACCGGACCGGTGCGGGGTGCGGACGCTGAAGTCGTCATCGAACTGGCGTTTCGCGACGCCGTGTTCGGTATGAGCCGCGAGATCACCGTCGACGTGTTGGTGGCGTGTGATGCCTGTCAGGGATCGGGGGCGAGGCCCGGCACCACCGCCGTGCGCTGCCCCGACTGCAACGGAGCGGGCGAGACGCACCGCGTGCGCCAGTCCATCTTGGGCCAGGTGGTGACGGCGGCGCCGTGCCGACGCTGCAACGGACTCGGGGAAACGATCGCCAGTCCCTGCCCCGAGTGCCGCAGTGACGGCCGCCGCCTCGAGAGCCGAAGCTTCAGCGTGGACGTACCGGCCGGCGTCGATCACGGGTCGACGTTGCGACTGAGCGGCCGGGGCCCGGCCGGTCTTCGCGGCGGTCCGGCCGGTGACCTGTATGTGCATCTGTCGGTGCAGGCCCACGAGCGCTTCGTACGTTCGGGCAGTGACCTCGAAGCGGCGCTGAACGTATCGATGGCACAGGCGGCGCTGGGGACGACGATGACCTTCGAGACCCTCGACGGCGACGAATCGCTGACCGTCGCACCCGGCGCGCAGAGCGGTGACGTCGTTCGCCTGCGCGGCCGCGGCGTGCCGCACGTGCGTGGGCGCGGACGCGGCGACCTCAACGTGCACATCGTGGTGGACACGCCCACGGAACTCACCAAGGCCCAAGAGGAATTGCTGCGGCAATTGGCGGCTGAGCGGGGCGAGAAGGTCGATCCACCCAACGAAGGATTGCGATCTCGGCTCCGCTCCGCGTTCGGCTGAGTGACTCTCAGTCCCGCGTCGCCCTCGTCGATCGCTGCCGTCGCCCAGGTCTTCGTCGACGACCTCGAGGCGCCCGCGCTGAGTGACGACGACGCCCATCACTTGCAACGCGTGTTGCGTGTGCGCGCCGGCGAAACAGTCATTGCCGCCGACGGTCACGGAGGGTGGAGATCGTGTCGTTACAACGCCGTTACCGCTCGCACCGGCCCCGGCAGTGGTGTTCTGGAGATCGACGGTCCGGTACTGAGCGCCGCGCCTCTCGCGCCCGCTGTCACCGTTGGCTTCGTGGCGGTGAAAGGCGAACGCCCCGAGTGGGTCGTCCAGAAGCTCACCGAGATCGGCGTCGACCGCATTGTCGTATTGCACTCGGCGCGCTCGGTGGTGCAGTGGGACGACGAGCGCGCCGGCAAAGCCGTCGAGCGACTACGCCGAGTGTCGAAAGAGGCCGCCGCGCAAAGTCGGCGCGCCTGGCTTGCCGACGTGTCCGGTATCCTGACCGTGGGTCAGATGGCGGCCGGCGCCGACGACGGCGTCGCCACCCAGAAGCCCGTCGTATTGGCCCAACCCGGGGGACCGCCGCCCACCTTGGCTACACCGAGCGTGGCCGTGGGTCCCGAAGGGGGCTGGGACCCCGCCGAGCTGGCCGGATTCCCCTCCGTGGGCCTTGGGCCCCAGATCCTGCGGGCCGAAACGGCGGCGGTGGCGGCCGGTGTCCTCTTGTGCGCACTTCGACAAGGCACCGTGGGGCCACCTTCGTGACGTGCCGCCAGCTGACGGTGTCCCCGCGTGACCGAGAAAGCGGTCCTTGCGTTCACCACGCTGAGTGAGCAAGACTAGGTGCCGTCGGGTGACTTGGTTGCCCACAAGGGCAGGGGGGGCGTCACGATCTCGGCATGGCCGAGTTCGAACGGTGGGACGTCTTTGTAGCGGACACTGGCGATACAGCGAGGATGCTGACG
Organism: uncultured Acidimicrobiaceae bacterium; assembly: GCA_963714125.1. GTDB lineage: Bacteria > Actinomycetota > Acidimicrobiia > Acidimicrobiales > UBA8190 > CAWCAW01. Next base: position 1,413,629 of record OY970234.1, read on the forward strand.
GTCATGGTGAACCAAACGGTGTTGCCTGAAGAGGACGAACAGGAGGAGTCCGCACGCGCCGCTTATGCCCGCGCCGTGGGGTCTCGGCTACGAGCGGTGCGCAAGCAGATGCGCCTGTCCCTCCAGGCCGTCGAGGCGATGTCGGATCAAGAATTCAAGGCTTCGGTCTTGGGCGCCTACGAACGAGGCGAGCGGGCCATTTCCGTGCCCCGCCTCCAGCGCCTGGCCAAGCTCTATGACGTACCGGTTGATCAGCTCCTGCCCCAAGACGACGACGCCAACCGGTGGGGCCCCGGCGGCGAGCGTGAGACCAACGGCGCCCCGAGCGTCGAGAGTCCGGGCCGGGCCCGTCGGCAGCTGCGGCCTTGGGACGGGCACGAAAAGGTCACCATCGATCTCACCAAGCTGAACTCGGTGAGCGGGCCGGAACGGGACCTGCTGCGGCGGTTCCTCTCCATGATCCAAGTCCAACGCCAGGACTTCAACGGCCGGATGATCACCATCCGCGCCGAGGACCTCCGGGCCATCGCCTGCCTCTTCGGGGTGACCCCCGACGCCATGAGCCGTCGCCTCGACGAGCTCGGCCTGCGCGTCACGTCCTGACCCGGCCGGCTGGAGTCCCCTCACTGGCGGGGACCGCCTCGTCGCATAGAGCTCCTTCTCTTCCACTACCTGACTGGCGCGTCGACGCGCCCGACGTTCGATCCGTTACAAGCGCGAGATACCATCGAATGTCATGAGCGCGCCGATCCGCTGGATGAGCACCAAAGAGGCTTCCGAGCACCTCGGCGTCACCCTGCGCAGCCTGTACCGGTTCATCGACGAGGGCACATTGACGGCGTACAAGTTCGGTCGAGTCATCCGCCTGCAAGAGCCGGACGTCGAGCGCTTCATCGAGACCTGTCGCATCGCGCCGGGGAGCCTCGAGCACCTCTACCCCGAGCTCAAGGGGTCCGCTTCGGGCTCCGGGCCGGGCGGAGAGGGTTGATCCGATGACGACGGCGGAGGACTGCATATTTTGCGCCATTGCCGCGGGGACGGTGCCGGCCACCATCGTGCACAGCACCGAGCACACCGTGGCCTTTCGAGACCAGAGCCCCCAGGCCCCCGTGCACGTCCTCGTCGTGCCTCGGCGGCACATCGAAAACGCCGCCACTGTCACCGCCACCGACGCCGAGGTGGTGGGCGCCATGATCGTGGCCGCTCGGCACGTGGCCGAGTCCGAAGGGGTGGCCGACACCGGATACCGGTTGGTGTTCAACGTGGGCCATGACGCCGCCAACACGGTGCCGCACCTGCATCTTCATGTTCTCGGGGGTCGGCCCCTGACTTGGCCGCCGGGGTGATCCGGGCCGCCCAGTCAGTGCTGACGGCGCCGACGGTGCTGGTAACCTCGATTCCAGAAAACCAGTGGCATCGACCCAGGTGAAGATCCTCGTCCCCGGCAACCACCTCATGGTGGCCCTGCTCGGCCAGCGAGACGAGTTGTTGCGGCTGATCGAGGATGCCTTCGACGGCACCCGCATCGTGGTGCGCGGCAATGAGATCAGCATCGATGGAGACGACGCCGAGCGGGTGGGTCATCTCTTCGACGAGCTTGTGGTGCTCCTGGAGCGGGGCCAGCGTCTCGACGGCGCCGACGTGAGTCGCACCATCGACATGGTCAAAGACGACGTCAGTCCGGCCGAGGTCCTCACCACCGAGGTCATGCGCTCGGCTCGGGGGCGCACGGTGCGACCGAAGACGGCCGGGCAAAAGCGCTACACCGACGCCATCGGCCAGAACACCGTCACCTTCGGGATCGGCCCGGCCGGAACGGGGAAGTCCTATCTGGCCGTGGCGCTAGGGGTCCAGGCGCTGCAGGCCCATGAGGTCGAGCGCATCATCTTGACCCGGCCCGCGGTGGAAGCCGGCGAGCGCCTGGGATTTCTTCCCGGCGACATCATGGCCAAGGTCGACCCCTACCTGCGGCCCCTCTACGACGCTCTTTACGACCTGCTCGGACCCGAGGGCGCCCAGCGTCTTTTGGAGCGGGGCACCATCGAGGTGGCCCCGCTGGCGTTCATGCGAGGACGGACGCTGAATCGCAGCTTCATCATTCTCGACGAGGCGCAGAACACCACTCCTGAGCAGATGAAGATGTTCCTCACGCGCATCGGCTTCGGTTCCAAGGTGGTGGTGACCGGCGACGTCACCCAGATCGACGTGACGGGAGGCCGTTCTGGGCTCCCCGGTCTCCAAGACGTACTGGGTTCCGTGCCGCAGGTGGCCTTTATCAACCTCACTAAGCACGATGTGGTGCGGGCCCGCATCGTGGCCGACATCGTGTCCGCTTACGAGAAGTCCGACGAGATCCGTGCCCGCCAAGGCGGCGGCTCCCACGATCGGCGGGACCGGGCTCGTGGGCGCTGACGTCTTCGTCGCTGACGAGCAGTCCGAGCGCGCCGTCGACATCGACGTCATGGCCGCGCTGGCTCGCAACGTGCTCGTGGCCGAGGGGGTGCGCGACGACATCGAGGTCTCGCTGCTCTTTGTCGACGAGGCCACCATCGCCGAGTTGCACGAACGCTTCATGGGGATCAGCGGACCCACCGACGTGCTTTCCTTCCCTATCGACGAGGAGATCGATCGAGGGGGGCGCTCGCCGGACGAGGGTGGTCCGGGCCCCGGCGGGGGATTGCCCTCCGATGAATACGGCATCCCCGTGTTGTTGGGCGATGTGGTGGTGTGTCCCACGGTGGCGGCGCGCAACGCCGTGGACCACGAGGTGAGCTTCGAGGACGAAGTGGCGCTGCTGGTGGTGCACGGGTTGCTGCACCTGCTGGGCATGGACCACGGCGAGGACGCCGACGCGCAACGCATGGAGCGGCGCGAGCAGGAGCTGCTCGCCCGCTTCCACCGGCCGGTGCCCTAGCGACATGGGATTCTTCGTACCGGTGGCGCTAGAGGCGACCACGAAAACGTTCGGGGCCGCCGACGGCATCCTCATCGCTGTGGTGGTGGTCCTGCTGGTGGCATCGGCCGGACTGGCCTTGGCGGAGACGAGCCTGGTGCGCACCACCAAGGCCAAGGCCATGTCGCTCGAGGACGACGGGCGTCGAGGGGCTCGCCAGCTGGTGCGTCTGGTGCAGGACCCCCAGGGTTTCTTGAACCCCGTGCTCCTGCTCGTCCTCGTGTGTCAGCTGGTAACCGCCACCTTGGTGGGCATCCTGGCCGATCAGCTCTTCGGGGCCCTCGGAGTCTTGGCCGCCACCTTCTTCGAGGTCGTCGTGATCTTCGTGTTGGCCGAGGCCATCCCGAAGAACTGGGCCGTGCACAACCCCGAACATTCGGCGCTGCTCGCCGCGCCGGTGGTGCTCGCCATCGTGCGCTTCGCCCCGGTGCGGGTGCTCTCCAACGGCCTCATTGGGCTCGCCAATCTTCTGGTGGGCCAGCGCAGTGGCCGCGGCAGTGTCAGCGAGTCGGAGCTGCTGGCCATGGCCGACGTGGCTTTGGAGGAGAAGGTCATCGAGACCGAAGAACGGGCGCTGATCCATTCCATCATCGAATTCGGCGACACCATCGTGCGCGAAGTGATGGTGCCGCGACCGGACATGAAGACCGTCGAGGCCGATCAGAGCGTGGCCGACGCCCTCGATTTGTCGATGGAGATGGGGTACTCCCGGCTCCCCGCGTACGGAGACAGCGTCGACGATGTCAAGGGCGTGGCCTACGCCAAGGACCTCATCGGCGCCGAGCGGGCTGGCCATCGCGATGAACCCGTGTCGGGCTACGTGCGCCCCGCCCATTTCGTCCCCGAGACCAAGCGGGTATCGAGCCTCATGCGTGAGATGCAGGAGCTCAAGTACCACTTGGCCATCGTGGTCGACGAATACGGCGGCACCGCCGGACTGGTCACCCTCGAGGACCTGATCGAGGAGCTCGTCGGTGAAATCGTCGACGAGTACGACGTGGAGGAGCCCCCGGTGCAGCATCTGGCCGGCGGTGAGATCTCGGTGTCGGCGCGCCTGCCCGTCGATGAGCTCGAAGATCTCGTCGACGCCGAGCTGCCCGAAGGTGACTGGGACAGCGTGGGGGGACTCCTCACCAACGTGTTGGGACGCATCCCCACTGAAGGGGAGTCAGTTGTCGTCGACGGCGTCCGTCTAGTGGCCGAGCGAGTAGAGGGCAATCGCATCGGCCGCATCCGTATCGTGCCGGCGCCGCGCCCGGCCGGAACCATCGAGGACACTGAACAAGAACCACGGTCGCGCCGTTCGGCGCGTTCTGCCCCCGAAGTGGCCGACGAGCGCGCTCCGCTTCGCCGCCGCTGAGCGGACCATGGATAACGAAGCACCCCTGCGCTCAGGGTTCGTCACCGTGGTGGGGCGACCCAACGTCGGCAAGTCGACGCTCGTCAACCAGATCCTCGGCACCAAAGTGACCATCACCTCGCCGCGTCCCAACACCACCCGGCGCTCCGTGCGCGGCGTGCTGCATCGGCCCGGGATTCAGGCCGTTTTCGTCGACACGCCCGGTTTGCACCGGCCCCGCACCGCCCTGGGCAAGCGTTTGAACGAGCACGTCGCCGAAGCCCTGGGCGACGTCGACGTCATCATTCCCATGATCGACGCCACGGCGCGGATCGGTCCCGGTGACCGCCTCGTGTTGTCGCGTGCCGCCGCCACCGCTCGGGTCGCCGGTGTCAGTAGCGACGACGGCGCCACGGCCGGCGCCTTGCGCCGGTTGCTGGTGGTGGTGAACAAGGTTGACGCGGCCAGCTCAGCCCAGGTTCTCGCGCAGTTGGCCGGCGCCCATGACGTGATCGAAAGCGAGGTCGGCGCGTTAGCGGGAAGCACCGTTGACGATCTCGGGGTGGAGTATTTCCCGGTGTCGGCATCAACGGGAAAGGGTGTCGACGCCTTGGTCGATGCGGTCATCGGCCTCCTGCCTGAAGGCCCGCCGTATTTTCCGCCCGACATGGTGAGTGATGTGGCCGAGGCGTTCTGGGTGGCCGAACTCGTGCGAGAGCAGCTGCTGGCACACGTACGTGAAGAGCTTCCCCATTCCATTGCGTGTCGGGTGGTCGAGTGGGAGTGGCCCAAGGTGCGCGTCGAGATCATCGTCGAGCGCGAGTCACAAAAGGGAATGGTTATCGGCAAAGGCGGCGCCATGCTCAAAGAAGTCGGTACCGCCGTGCGCGCCCAAATGCCCGAAGGCGCCTATATCGAGCTGCACGTGACCGTCGAGAAACGCTGGCAGCAGCGCCGTGAGGCGATCGAGCGGCTCGGTTACTGAGCGCTTTGCTGAGCGGCGCCCCGTGCCGCCGCGATGGCTTCCAGAAACGCCACGACCTCATCGCGTCGGGTGGTGAATCGCATGGGGGGCAAGCTGCGACGCAGGGTGGCGCCGTAGCCAGAGGTGGCCAGGCGAGGATCGAGCACGGCCACCACACCGGTGTCGGTGGTGCTGCGGATGAGTCGCCCCGCCCCCTGAGCGAGAAGGGTGGCAGCCCGGGGCACGTCGACGAGACGGAAGGCATCATCCCCGGCCCGTCGGCGCCGAGCGCCGATGAGGGGGTCGTCGGGACGAGCGAAGGGAAGCTTGTCCATCACCACCAAGCTGAGGGTGGGGCCGGGGACATCGACGCCCTGCCAGAACGACATGGTGGCGAACAAGCACGTTGACTCGTCGGCCGAGAACGCCTCGATCAGTCGCAGCTTGGGGAGTTCGTTCTGGGTCATGACGCGATACGGCAACACGGGGCCCAATGCATCGGCGGCGGCCTGCATGGCGCGCCAACTCGTGAACAGCGCCAGGGTGCGTCCCCCGGCCGCCCGCACCAACTCGGCCAGCTCGGCGTGCTGGGCCGCTTCAGCCCCGGCTCGGCGCGGGTCGGGGAGACGGGCCGCGCAGTAGAGCAGGGCGTTGCGCTCAAAGGGAAACGGGCTGCCCACGTCGACGCGATCGGTCTGGGCCGCGGGCAGACCGAGCTGGGTTTCGAGCAACGGTGGCACCGTGGCTGACGTGAGCACGGCGGTGACCTCGGGCCACAGGTCACGCGCCAGTACGGGGCCGACGTCGATGGGGGCCACCCGCAGTGTGCGCACCCGACCGCTGGGCCCCGATGCCTCCACCCAGGCCACCTGGTCGTCGTCGACGTGGATCACGACGTCAAGGTCGTCGGCGATGTGCCCGGCCGCCAACATGGCGCGCGCCCCCGCCGAACCGGGACCATTCGCAGCGGGACCGTCGGCGCTGTCGGTGGCGCCGCCGTCTCCAGCGCCGGCCCGCACCAGCGCCCCGATGACTGCGGCGATCCGGCCGCGCGCCAACCCCAGCAAGTGGCGCAGCTCTTCCGAGGCGCCAGCCATATCCGGGGCATGGCGGGCACCGCGGCCTTCGTCGGGTTCGTCAGGGCCGAGCACGCGGTGACCGCCCAGCGGTTGCAACACGGCGTCGAGATGATCGGCGGTTTCCACCAGCCCGTCGACGAGCCCGCCCTCATCGGCGGGGAGCAAACCCCGCGCCGACTGAGCCAAGGCCCGGAAGCGCCCGGCCGCCAGTTCGACGCCCAGGCCCGCCGTCATGATGTCCTCCACGGCGTGCGCTTCATCGAAGACCACGACCTGGTGATCGGGGAGCACGGTGCCGCCGCTCTTGACGTGCGTGGCGTAGAGGTGGGTGTTGACGACCACCACATCCGCAGCGGCGGCCCGGTCGCGCGCCTTTTCGGCGAAGCAGTTGCCGCCGGAGGGACACCGAAAGGCGCCGGGGCATTCTCGAGCGTTGACCGACAGCATGGCCCACACGCGCGGATGTGGTTCGAAGTCGAGCTCGGCGCGATCACCGCTTTGGACGGTGTCGGACCACGCAATGATCCGCTGCGCCTGGCCCCCGAGGCCGTCGGGATCGGGGAGAAGCCGCGCCTCGCGCCCCGTCTCTCGCGGCGGGCTCGGCCGGTTATGGCGTGCACCGGCGCCGCCGTCACCGTTGCCGCTGTCGAGCTCGTCGGGAAACAGCGTGGCCGCTACGGCGATGACAGGTTCTTCGATGATGTCGTCGTCGGCCGTGGCTACCAACGGGCTCGTCATCTCGGCCACCTTCTGGCGACAGACGTAGTTGGAGCGTCCTTTGAGGACGGCGAATGAAAACGGACGCTCGTGTCCGAGCTGGGCGGTGAGAAAAGGAAGGTCGTTGGTGGCCAGCTGGTCTTGGAGGGCCTTGGTGGCCGTGGCGATGACGGCGGTGATCCCCGAGCGAAGCACGGGAACGAGGTAGCCCAGGGACTTGCCCGTGCCCGTGCCGGCCTGGACGACCAGGTGGCGGTGCTCGGCGATGGCCCGGTCCACCTCTTGGGCCATGGCGAGCTGGCCCGGTCGATCCTCGCCCCCGCCTGGCAAGGCCGAGGCGACGTGGCCGAGCAGGTCGGCCACCTCCTGAGGACGATCAGTCACGCTGTGAAACTACAAGGCGCCTCTGACAGCTCCCGCCGTCATCCCGGCGTCACGGCAAACCCGCCCACACGTTGGGCCTCGGCCGGGCAGTTGTAATAAGCGAGCGTGGCGCCTCCGGGGGCGGGCCGACTCGTGGCGAACAGGCAGTGGGTGGCTACCCACAACGTGCGAGGGTCATGACCCTTGGGCCGGAGGGGAATCAAGAAACGCTGCACCTGGCCCGTGCGCACCAAATGTTGCAACCGGGCCAGGCTGGGCGAGGGGTTGACTCCGAAGTAGCCCCCGATGGGGAGGAACTCTCGGCCTGTCACCATGATGAGGGGGGCGGCCAAGGCGGCGGTGTCGACGGCGGTCACGATCTGGTCACCTCGATAGAGGCGGTCGTAGTACGCGGCGATCTGGCCGCCTTCGGCTTGGTACGCCTCGGCGCTCGTGGTTGTGGCGGCCGTCACTGACGCGCTTTGGTAGGGAGTGGAGAACGACCCCAGCCCGTCGGCCACCACCACGCCGGTGGTGATGGCGGGTACGAACGCCATGGACGTCGCCGCCATGGCCATGGCCACCCGACTGGTTTTGCCGGCCGCCCCCTGAGCCGACGGGAGCGGGCGGAGTGCCATGGCCAAGGCGATCTCGGCCACGACGCATAACGCGGCCGCGGCGGGGATGACCCACACCCGCACGCCGGCTCCCGGAGGCACCAGGGACACGGCATACAGCGTCGTCAACGGCGTGAGAGCGAACAGGATGAGGAGTGCGAGCCGACTCGTGTGGCGGGCGCGCCAAGCCGACACCAACCCCATGGCGCACAGGGCGGCGATGGCGGGGGAGAGGGCGGCGAGGTAGTACGAGTTCACGAACTTCCCGCCACTGAAGAACGCCGTCAACATCACCAACCAGCCGCCCCACAGGATGACCGCAGCGCGCACCGCATCTTGGCGCCCTTTGGATCGACGCTCCCAGAGCACGGCAAAGAGTGAGAGCAGCGCGGCGGGAAAGAGCCAGGCGTCGTCGCGTCCCAATGGCCCTCGCAACAGGCGTAACGGAGACGCGGCAATGCGGAACGTCCCCACATTTTCATTGACGTCGGACGAATCAGCCAGAAACGGCTGCGCCCCATGGACGATGGTGTCGGCGCCGGCGTGGACGCCGATGCGGGACCAGCCGTTGTAGACGAACACTTGGGCAAAGACGGAATCGTCGACGGTGCCGTCGACATAAGGACGGTCGTGGCTCGGCACGCTCGTTACTGCCGTCATCCAACTCAACGACACGGTCACCATGACCAGTCCCGCCAGGGCGATATGGCCGAGACGACGACGCAGCACCGGTGGAGCCGCCACCAGGTAGGTGAGGAAAAGCACGGGGGCGATCAACCAGGCCTGCAGCATCTTGGTCTGGAAGGCCAAGCCCACCCACACCCCGGCCATCACCAGACTGCGGAGTCGTCCGGTGGTGACGGCGCGTGCGGTGGCATCGGCCGCGAGCACCGTCAACAGGATCAGCACCGAATCCGAGACGTTGCCTCTGTTCACCAGAGCCGTCACCGGAGAGACCACCATCACCAACGCCGCGACGACACCGGCGGTAGGACCAACTTGGCGACACAGCACGCGATAGACGACCAGAACGGTCAACACGCCAGCCATCACTTGAGGCAAGGCAACGGCCCAGTAGTGAAAGCCGAAGATGCGCACCGACAGCGCCTGGAGCCAGAAGGCGCCGGGAAGCTTGTCGAGGGTGGCGGTGCCGGCCGGATCGACGGCGGCGAAGAAGAAGTCCTTCCAGTTGCTCCCCATGCTGCGCACCGCCGCCCCGTAAAACGGCTCCATGGGGAAGTTGCCCATGCCCCACCCGTAGGAGAAGCCGGCCAGGGCGGCCAGGGCCAGCAGCGTGGGTCGAGCCCAACTCGGTTGGCCCACCGGGGAACGCCAAAAGGCGAGGCGGCGAGACCGGCGAGGTGACGGCGAAACGGGCGGGAACGCCAGGGGGGTTGCCGCCTGCACCTCCGAGACGCTACCGACGACGTCTCAGGCGGTGGCGGTTGGTCCCGTCCCCGGGGCGACGACGGCAAGGGCGGGTTACTGTCGAGCCACCCGCAACCCCCGATGCGTGTGCCACCTTGCGGCGGAGTGAACGATGTGGAGAATCGCCCTTAAGGACTTGCAGTGGCGGCGGCGGCGCCTCCTGATCTCCATGTTCGGAGTGGCACTCGTCTTCACCATGGCGCTCGTGCTGGCCGGACTGGCAGGGAGCTTCGGGGTCGAGGCGGACAACGCCCTGTATGGCTTTGACGCCAGTGGCTGGGTCGTCCATGGCGACACCCCCGGTCCTTTCACGAGCGGGCTTCCCATCCCCCAGTCAGCCATCAGCGCCGTCGGCCAGCTGCCCGGTGTCCGCCAGGCGGCCGGCTTGATCTATGGGGAGCAGGCCATTGGCTCGGCATCTGATCCCAGCGACGCCAACCTCTTCGGGGTGGAACCGGGAAGGGTGGGAGCTCCCGTCCCCGTTTCGGGCCGCCAACCTCGCAACGACTCCGAAATCATGGTGGACGACTCCCTCCCTTACGCCATCGGTCAGCACATTGTCGTCGGGGGCCGCGTGTTCCACGTCGTCGGCCTCTTGCACCGCTCGACGATGCTGGCGGGAACACCGAACATATTCGTCACGCTGCGAGCCGCCCAAGAGCTCATGTTCGAGGGTCAGCCACTGGTCACCGCCGTGCTCACCAAGGGTGTCCCCACCGCGACGCCAGCGGGCTACGCGCTCCTCGATTCGAGCCAGATCAAGGCCGACATGACGCGCCCGCTGGCTCAAGCGCAGAAGGTCGTGGGATTCATCGAGATCTTCTTATGGCTCATCGCGGCGTCCATTATCGGATCGGTGATCTACGTCTCGGCCCTCGAAAAGACGAGGGACTTCGCCGTCATCAAGGCGACCGGCGGTTCCAACGGCCAACTCATGGTCAACCTCGGCGTCCAGGCCGTGGTGATCTCTCTGGCCGCCGCCATCATCGCGGCCGCGCTGGCCAACGTGCTGGCCCCCGTCTTTCCCATCCTCGTGGTCATCCCGTTGTGGTCGATGCTGGCCTTACCAGGAGTCGCCATCGTTCTCGGACTGCTCGCCAGCACGGCTGGGCTTCGCCGGGCCGTATCCGTTGAACCGGCCATGGCCTTCGGAGGCCCGTGATGTCCGACACCTCCACCCGCGGCGATCTCGCTGTCACCGACCTCACCGTCGAGTACGCCAGCGGTGACTACGTGATCAGGCCGCTCGATCGGTTGTGCATGCAGGTCGGTCCCGGCTCGCTGGCCCTGCTGTTGGGACCCAGCGGCTGCGGGAAGACGACCCTGCTGTCATGCCTGGCCGGCATCCTGAAGCCCACCAGCGGCTCCATCACTTTTGGCAACCGCGACATCACCACCCTCGAGGGAGCCCAGCTGACCGCTTATCGACGCCACGACGTGGGCGTCGTGTTCCAGGCGTTCAACCTCATCGCCAGCCTCACCGCGCTCGACAACGTGGCCGCGCCGTTGTGGGCGGCCGGCGTCAAAGGATCCGAAGCCCGCCAACGCGCCGAAAAGCTCCTCACCCGCGTCGGTTTGGGACACCGCATGGCGCATCACCCGGGAGACATGTCAGGGGGCCAGCAGCAACGCGTCGCCATCGCCCGGGCCCTCGCCCTCGACCCGCCGCTTATCCTGGCCGACGAGCCCACCGCCCACCTGGACTACATCCAGGTCGAAGAGGTGCTCCTTCTTATCGGTGAGCTTGCCGCCGAAGGCCGGGTCGTCGTCGTGGCCACCCACGATGATCGCCTGATGCCCTTGGCCGATCATGTCGTGGAGCTGGTGCCGCGTTTTGTCGACGAGGAGCTCGAGCCCAAGGTCTACAACCTCAACGACGGCGAGGTCCTCTTCGAGCAAGGCAGCCGGGGCAACCGCATCTTCATGGTCGAAGAGGGCGAGATAGTGCTTGTGCGCAGTCATCCTGACCACGACGAAGAGCTCTTGCGGGTAGCTCAGCCCGGTGACTACTTCGGCGAGATGGGACCGCTGTTCTCGTTGCCTCGCTCGGCCACAGCCCGAGCGCGTGGCGCTTCGTTGGTCGTCGGGTACACCGTGCGAAGCTTTCGGGAGAAGGTGGGCGTGGACTACATGGCCGGCCTTCTTGGCAAAGGGATTACCCGGCCTGATCCCGCCGGCCCGGGGTAACCCGACCCGCCGCTTCCGCAGGAGGTTCCGCAGGAGGTCTCGGGGGACCTCTCGAGGCGGTCCCGAGGTGGACCCGAGGCGAAGTGGCGCCAGGTGTGGGGACGCCGATGCCTGGTCTCACCGGTCCCATGGCCCCGGCCGCCCCGCTCCTGGTACGTGCACATCCGCAGGGCCTTGGACTACGCTTCGCCCCTAGCGATCGGTGGATCACGCAGGGCCCTTCGCCGTTGTCGGTTGACTTTGGTCTCCCGCAAGTGCAGTCGACATGCGTGGAGAAAAGGACAAAGGTATCGATAATGGCAGAAGGTGTCGTGAAGTGGTTCAACTCAACGAAGGGCTACGGGTTCGTCACTCCTGACGACGGATCGCCCGACGTATTCGTCCACTTCTCATCAATCGAGGGCACGGGATACCGCGAACTCGTGGAAGGTGAGCGCGTTGACTTCGAGTCGACGGCGGGTGCCAAGGGGCCTCAGGCCACCAAGGTCCGCAAGCTCTAACAACCAAAGCTTGTAGGAAACCGGCGCCGGGCGGCCTTTGGGTCGCCCGGCGCCGGCGCGCCTGGAGCCATACGGCCATCGAGACTGGCTGTAGCTTCGCGACCTGTGCCCCGCTCCTCCTCGGACCGCCTGCGCCCTGATCGGCCGAGAAGTGGCGACCGGGGCCAGCGCGTCCCCGCCCACATCGCCTGCGTCATGGACGGCAACGGGCGCTGGGCCAGTCGCCGGGGCTTGGCCCGCACCGAAGGGCATGCGGCGGGAGAAGAAGCGCTCCTGGATGCGGTCGAGGGAGCCCTTGAGATCGGCGTCAAGTGGCTGACCATGTTCGCCTTCTCCACCGAGAACTGGCGCCGGCCGCGCGACGAGGTCCGCTACCTCATGGGCTTCAACGAGTCGCTTCTCATGCGACGACGCGACGAGCTCAACGACAAGGGCGTGCGCATCCGCTTCGCCGGTCGGCGCGACTGGCGGGTGCCGCGCCGGGTGCTGCGCCGCATGGACGAGTCGGTGGAGCTGACCAAAGCCAACACCCGCATGACGCTCACCATGGCCTTCAACTACGGCGGCCGGGCCGAGATCGTCGACGCCGTGCGCCAAGTGGTGCGCGACGGCACGCCGGCCGACAAGATCGACGAGCGCACCATCGCCGCCCATCTCTATTACCCGGACCTGCCCGATCCCGATCTGGTCATCCGCACGTCGGGCGAGTACCGCATCTCCAACTTCTTGTTGTGGCAGCTGGCGTATTCGGAGCTGGTCTTCACCGACGTGCTGTGGCCTGACTTCCGGCGAGAGGACCTGTTCGCGGCGGTGGCCGAGTTCCAGCGACGCGAGCGGCGCTACGGCGGTGTGCAGTGACCCGGACCCTGAAGGTCTACGCCTGGGTGATCGGGGTGGTCGTTATCGGTGCCCTGGTGGTGCTGGCCGTGGCGGGGGCGGTATCGGCCACCGCCATTCTCGTCACCATCGGCGCCATCGTGGTCATGACCCTGCTCGGGAACCTGATGGGGGGACGCACCACGCCGCCCAAGGCCCCCTACGTACCTGGCAGCCCTCAGGCCGACCCGGCCCAGCCTGAGGCCGGCCGGCCCGAAGGCGTCCCGGCCCAGTCCGACCCTGCCCAGTCCCCAAGCGCCGACGGCGGGACAATGGGTACGTGACGCTTTATCGCGACGAGGGTGTGGTGCTGCGCACCTTGCGGTTGGGTGAGGCCGACCGCATCGTCACCATGATGACCAAGGGTCACGGCAAAGTGCGGGCCGTGGCCAAGGGGGTGCGCCGCACGACGTCCAAGTTCGGCGGTCGTCTCGAGGTCATGAGCCACCTGACCATGCTGTGCTGGCAGGGTCGTGAGCTCGACATCGTCAATCAGGTCGAGGTCGTCGACGCCTTTCGCAATGTGCGCGAGGACCTGGGGCGGGTCACCAAGGCCTACACGCTGCTGGAAGCCACCGATCAACTCTCGCAAGAGGGCCACGCCAACCCCCGGCTCTACGACATGGTGGTGGGGGCGCTGCGCGCCCTGGACGGGGCGGACGCGGCCCTGCTTGTCCCCGCCTTCCTCCTGAAAGTCTTAGCCCTAGAAGGCTCGGCCCCCGTGATCGACGGCTGCGTGTCCTGTGGCGATACCGAGGACCTCGTCGCTTTCGACATGACCGAGGGGGGCGTGCTGTGCCGCACCTGTCGGCGCGGGCGAGCCATCTCGCTGGGTGCGCTGGAACTGGTGCGGCGCATATTGGGCGGGGGACTGGCTTCGGCCCTGGAAGTGCCGGCCGGCCCGCTGACGGTCGAGGTGACCGATCTCGCCACCGAGGCCATGGAGGTCCACCTCGATCGCCGCTTGCGCAGTGTGCGTGTCGGCCCCATGACCTGACCCCGGGACGCAACCGTGGCGGAGCCCTTCGGCGTCTATGTGCACGTGCCCTTTTGCGCGGCGCGTTGTGACTACTGCGCCTTTGCCACCTATACCGACCGCGACCACCTCATGGAGGAGTACGCGGCGGCCTGCATCGACGAGATAAAAGCGGCGGTGTCCGATGAGGGCATGCCGGTGGCCACGAGCATCTTCGTGGGAGGAGGCACGCCATCGCGCCTCGCCGCCGATCTCCTGGCCGCCATCATCGAGGCCGTGCCCCGCCGCGACGGCGCCGAGGTGACGGTGGAGTGCAATCCCGAGGACGCATCTCTGGAGCGTTTCTCGACGTGGCAGGCGGCCGGCGTCAACCGGATCTCGTTCGGGGTGCAGTCCATGGTCCCGCATGTGCTCGAGGGCCTGGGGCGGCGTCATGGTGCCGACTCGGTCATCGCCGCGTTGAAGATGGCCGGAGAGATCGGGTGGACGTCGTGCAATGTCGACCTCATCTTCGGCGGCGCGGGCGAGAGCGACGATGACTGGCACGAGACCTTGGCTCGGGTGCTCGCCCTCAAGCCTCGCCCCACCCACATCAGCGCCTACGCCCTCACCGTCGAGGCGGGGACCCCCCTGCAGGCGGATCCGGCCCGCCATCCCGATGACGACGTGCTGGCCACCCGCTACGAGATGGTCGAGGCCGTGCTCAGCGAGGCCGGTTACCGATGGTACGAGGTGTCCAACTGGGCCATGCCCGGCCATGAGTGCCGTCACAACCAGCTCTACTGGCGCCAGGGCGACTACCGGGGCATCGGCAGCGCCGCCCACTCCCATCGCCAGGGGCGCCGGTGGTGGAACGTCCGCACCCCCGAGCGCTACATCGACGCGTGTGGCGCCGGCCGCTCGGCGCTGGCCGTAGCCGAGGACTTGAGCGATGAGGAACGGCTCTTTGAGGGCCTCGCCTTGGCGTTGCGCACGGTGGAAGGAGTGCCCTCGTCGGTGGTGCCTGACGATTTGGTCCAAGGCGGCCTCGTCGACCGCCGCGACGATCGGGCCGTATTGACGGTGCGGGGGCGGCTGCTGGCCAACGAGGTGACGGCGCGTCTGCTGGTGCCCAGTAGCCTCCCTTGAATGAGCGAAACCGTCGACCTCACCTCCGATCCCGGCGGTCTCACCGAAAAGATCGTCAACCTGTGCAAGCGGCGGGGCTTCATCTTCCCCTCGGCCGAAATCTACGGAGGGTTCCGCTCCACGTACGACTACGGCCCCCTCGGCGTCAACATGCTGCGCAACGTCAAGAACGCGTGGTGGCGGTCGATGGTGCAGTTGCGCCAAGACGTGGTGGGTCTCGACGCCGCCATCTTGTCGTCTCCGAGCATCTGGACGGCATCGGGCCATCTGGCCAACTTCACCGATCCCATGGTCGACTGCCGCAACTGCCACGAACGGTGGCGCGCCGACAAGATCGAGGGGACCTGCCCGAACTGCGGCTCGAGCGACCTCACCGACGCCCGCGCCTTCAACCTCATGTTCAAGACCTTCGCCGGGCCCGTGGAAGAAGACGCCACCGTTGCCTACCTCCGCCCGGAAACGGCGCAGGGCATGTTCGTGAACTTCCTCAACGTGCTCCAGACCACGCGCAAGAAGCCGCCCTTCGGCATCGCCCAGGTGGGCAAGTCCTTTCGCAACGAGATCACCCCCCAGAACTTCGTGTTCCGCACCCGCGAGTTCGAGCAGATGGAGATGGAGTACTTCGTCCCGCCCGCCGAAGCCGACACGTGGTTCGAGTACTGGCTCGATCAGCGCATGCAGTGGTACCTCGACTTGGGCATTCCCGCCGACAAACTCCGCTTGCGGCACCACGACGCCGACGAGCTCTCGCACTATTCGGCCGCCACCGCCGATGTGGAGTTCCTCTTTCCGTGGGGCTGGGACGAGCTCGAGGGCATTGCCAACCGCACCGACTTCGACCTCAAAGCACATGCCGCCGCGTCAGGGGAGAAGCTCGAGTACTTCGACCAGGCCACCGGCGAACGGTATGTGCCCTATGTCATCGAGCCGGCCGCCGGTGCCACGCGCACCATGATGGCCTTCTTGCTCAGCGCCTATGACGAGGACGAGGTAGGCGGGGAGAAGCGCACCGTCTTGCATCTTGACCCCCGCTTGGCGCCGTATCAGGTGGCCGTACTCCCGTTGTCGAAGAACGACACCCTGGAGCCGTTGTCGCGTCAGGTGCTCGACGCCATTGCGCCGGTGGCCGACTGCGATTACGACCTCACCCAGTCCATCGGTAAGCGCTATCGCCGCCAGGACGAGGTGGGCACACCGTTTTGTGTCACCGTTGACTTCGATTCCCTCGAGGACGGCGCCGTCACCATCCGCGAGCGTGACACCACCGAGCAGGTGCGGGTCCCCATCGACACGTTGTCGGTTGAGATCGCCGCCCGCCTGCCGAGGCGCTAGCTCCTCACCGAGCCCGCCAGGTCCGGCCCGGCTGATGGCCAAGGCCGTGCTGGTGCGGCCATTAGGCTCTCGTGCGTTCCCCGTTGGTCCTCTCAGGAGGCTTCATGCCGTTCGTCTATGACTTCGACCACAAGCACCGCCGCCCCCCCATGGAGATGAAAGACCTCCTCGGCGGCAAGGGCGCCAACCTGGCCGAGATGACGTCAGTGCTGGGCTTGCCGGTTCCGCACGGGTTCACCATCAGCACCGACGCGTGCCGCGCCTACATGGACGGCGGTTGGCCGGAGGGTCTCTCGACGCAAGTGGCCCGGGCTCGTGCTCGTCTCGAAAAGAAGATGGGCGCCACCCTCGGTGATCCCGTCGAACCGCTCCTGGTGAGCGTGCGTTCGGGAGCAAAGTTCTCCATGCCGGGGATGATGGACACCGTCTTGAACCTGGGCCTCAATGACAAATCGGTGGTGGGTCTGGCCAAGGCCACCGCGGACGAGCGTTTCGCCTATGACTCGTACCGCCGTTTTGTGTCGATGTATGGGCGCATCGTGCTCGGTCTCGACGGTGAGGTCTTCGACATCCTCCTCGAGCAGGCCAAGGAGCGAGCCAACGTCATCGCCGACGCCCAGCTGCCGCTGGAGGAGCTGCACGCGTTGGTCGACGCCTACAAGCAGATCGTGCGCGAGCGCAGTGGCCGCGCTTTTCCCCAGGACCCCGCCGACCAACTCACCGGCGCCATCGAAGCCGTCTTCAAGTCGTGGAACGGCCCCCGTGCCATTGCCTATCGCGACCACGAAGGCATCTCCCACGATCTCGGTACGGCCGTCAACGTGCAAGCCATGGTGTTCGGCAATCGCGATGACGATTCGGGCACCGGCGTCGGTTTCACCCGCGACCCGGCCACAGGAGCCAAAGGCGAATACGGCGACTTTCTCGTCAACGCCCAAGGCGAAGACGTGGTGGCCGGGATCCGCAACACCGAGCCGCTCTCCGCGCTGAAGCGGAAGTTCCCCGCCGTCCACGCCGAACTCCTGGCCATCTTCGCCCGCCTCGAACGGCATTACCGCGACATGTGCGACACCGAGTTCACCATCGAACAAGGGAAGCTGTGGATGCTCCAGACCCGCGTCGGCAAGCGCACCGGTCGCGCCGCGCTGCGCATGGCGGTGGAGATGACCAAGGACCCCGGCATCCGTCTCACCCACGCCGAAGCCGTGGGCCGAGTCACCGCCGAGCATCTGGACCAGGTGTTGCACCCGCAGTTCGCTTCCAAGAACTACACGGCCCTCACCCGGGGCTTGGCCGCCTCGCCTGGTGCCGCCGTCGGTCGTGTGTATTTCACCGCCGATGACGCCGCCGCCGCCGCCGCGGCAGGCGGGGAGAGGGTCATCTTGGTGCGCAGCGAGACGTCTCCTGATGACGTCCACGGCATGCTGGCTGCCCAAGGCATCCTCACCGCCCGCGGTGGACTGGTATCGCACGCGGCGGTGGTGGCCCGGGGATGGGGCAAGCCGGCCGTCGTCGGCGCCGAAAAGGTGCGCATCACCGGCAAGTCCTTCGCCGTGGGCGGCACCGTGGTGAAAGAAGGAGAGTGGATCTCTCTCGACGGCACCTCCGGCGATGTGGTGGTGGGCGAGCTGGCGCTGTCGGAAGCCAAGCCCCCCGCCGAATTCGAGACCGTGCTCGAATGGTGCGACACCATCCGCCGCGGCCATCTCAAGGTGCGTGCCAACGCCGATACCGGCGCTGATGCCGCCAACGCCCGCGACCTCGGGGCCGAGGGCATCGGCCTGTGCCGCACTGAGCACATGTTCCTGGCCGAGGACCGCCTGCCCATCGTGCGCCGCATGATCCTGGCCGACACGCCGGCCGAGGAAGAGGCCGCCCTCGAGCAGCTGCGCGTGGCCCAGCGCGCCGACTTCATCGACATCCTTAAGGCCATGGACGGTTTGCCTGTCACCGTGCGCCTCCTCGATCCGCCCCTGCACGAATTCCTTCCCGACACCGCCGAGCTCGCCATCAAAGAGGCCACGGTGGGGCTGACCGACGAGGAGCAGGCCCTCTACGAAGCGGCGAAGCAGTGGCACGAGTTCAACCCCATGCTCGGCACTCGGGGCGTGCGCCTGGGCGTGATCAAGCCCGGCCTGTATGCCATGCAGGTGCGGGCCCTGATGGAAGCGGCCGTCGAGCGCGCTTCCAAAGGGGGCAAGCCCGTCATTGAGATCATGATCCCCCTGACGGTGAACAAAGCGGAGATGGCGTTGGCCGCCGGCTGGGTGAAAAAGGCGGTGGCCGAGACGCTGGCCGCCTCACCCAAAGCCAAGACGGCGAAGCGTCCGGCCAAGCTCAAGGTCCTCATCGGCACCATGATCGAGACGCCGCGGGCCGCGCTGCGGGCCGATGAGATCGCCGAGGTGGCCGAGTTCTTCTCCTTCGGTACCAACGACCTCACCCAGATGACATTCGGGTTCTCCCGAGACGACGTCGAGGGCCGCATGATGACGGCGTACTTGGAGCAGGGGCTCCTGGCCCACAATCCCTTCGAGACCATCGACCCCGACGGGGTGGGCGAACTGGTCCGGCTGGCCGTGGCCCGGGGTCGAGCCACACGCCCCACGCTGAAAATCGGCGTGTGCGGTGAGCACGGCGGCGATCCCGAGTCGATTCGGCTCTTCGCCCGCGCCGGGTTGGATTACGTGAGCTGCTCGCCCTACCGGGTGCCCATCGCCCGGCTGTCGGCCGCCCACGCCGTGCTCGAAGGTCTTTTTCAGGCTCCTGGCGCCGCCTCCCGCACCTCGCGTCCTCGCTCGGCGTAGCCACTCGCATAGCCCCAGGCCCCAGCCTCCCCGGCGCTGGTGTCAGGGCGGCGCGGTACGGTCCCATGCGTGGCTATCGCCGATGAGGACGTCGCTCGGGTCCGGGCCGCCACCGACATCGTGGCGCTCATCTCCGAGCACGCCGGGCTGAAACGCCAAGGGACGCGCTGGACCGGGCTGTGCCCGTTTCATCAGGAGAAGTCCCCCTCCTTCAGCGTCAACGCCGAAATGGGGGTGTACTACTGCTTCGGCTGCCAGCGCTCGGGTGACGCCATCACTTTCGTGCGCGACGTGGAGCACCTCGACTTCGTCGAAGCCGTGCGCCGCCTGGCCGATCGGGCCGGGATCACCATCACCGAAGACGAGGCCGTCTCCGCCGAACGTCAGCGCCGCGCCCCGTTGTTCGACGCCATGGAGAAAGCCGTCGCCTTCTATCACGAGCGATTGGTGTCGGCCGCCGACGCCGGCCCGGCGCGCGACTACTTGCGTTCGAGGGGTTATGACGGCGACGTGGTGCGGCAGTTCCGCTTGGGGTGGGCCCCTGATGAATGGGATGCCCTGGTGCGTCACCTGGGGGCGAGTGAGAAGGTGCTCGTGGACTCCGGGCTCGGATTCGTGAATCGGCGCGGCCGCAAGCAGGATTCGTTCCGAGCTCGTTTGATGTTCCCCATCTTCGACCCGTCCGGCAAAGCGGTCGCACTGGGCGGACGCATTCTTCCCTTACCGCCCGGGGCCAGCGCGTCGGACGAGGGACCGGTCGGACCGAAGTACAAGAACTCCTCCGAAGGACCCATCTACTCCAAGCGGCGCACCTTGTACGGCCTCAACTGGGCCAAACAAGACGTGGTGGCCAGTACAGAGGTCATCGTGTGCGAGGGCTACACCGACGTCATCGCTTTTTTCAAGGCGGGCTTGCCGCGCGCCGTGGCGACATGCGGCACGGCGTTGGGTGAAGAGCACTTCCGCGTCCTTGGGAACTTCGCCCGACGATTGGTGCTGGCCTATGACGCCGATACGGCCGGACAGGCCGGCGCCGGGCGCGTCTATGAGTGGGAGCGCCACCACGAGGTGGATGTGGCCGTGGCCATGCTGCCGCCCGGTACCGATCCCGCCGACTTGGTGCGACAAGACCCCGATGCGTTGCGCCGGGCCGTCGCCGACGCCAAGCCCTTTCTCCTCTTTCGCTTGGAGCGCGTGCTCGAGGCCGCCGATTTGCGCACCCTCGAAGGGCGGGCCAAGGCCGCCGAAGCGGCCATGGCCGTGGTGGCCGAACACCCCAACGACTTGGTGCGCGACCAGTATCTGATGGTGGTGGCCGACCGCTGCCGACTCGACGCCGCCACGTTGCGGCCTCTGTTGGAGGGCGCCCCTCGCGCCGGCGCGGCGCCGTCAGACAATGGGCACGCTCGAGCCAACGGGGCGCGCCGGGGCCAGCACCGTGTCGAGGCCGCTTTGCGTCCCGGCCTCGAGGCGCTGCGGTTGACGGTCCATCATCCCGAGACGGTGGGGGACCGCCTCGAGCCCGTGCTTTTCTCGGATCCGTTGCAGCGGGCCGCTTTCGAGGCCTTGATGACCGCCGACAGCCTCCATGAGGCCATCGAGGAGGCCGAAGCCGCCGCGCCCGAGGCCAAGAGCGTCGCCATCGGCGGAGATATGGGGGAGGGCTCGACGATGGGGGACGAGGAGCCTACCGAGCTCGACGACGACCCTCCGGTGGCAAAACTTTTACGAAGACTGGCAGTTGAGGAACCGGTCGCCGATGCCGATGGTGTGGTGGTGCAACTCGTTCGCATCGCAACTCGACGCGCCCTGGCCGAAGTCGAGGCGCATGCGCGCCTTTCTCCGCAGAGCTATGCAGAGGTGGCGTCGGTGACGGCCAAAGTACGCCGTGACCTCGATGACCTGGATATGCCGGGCCGGGGCGCCGAAGCCGCAACCCGATTGCTAGCCTGGCTTGTCGAGAGGGGCGAGGAGAGCGCATGAGTGAGCTGTACCCGCCGGCGGGTTCGTTGCGACCGCCGCCGCAAGGTGTTGCCGTGGCCGGCTTCGAGCAGTTGCTCGTCGTCGGGCGCCAGCGTGGGTACCTCACCCAAGACGATCTCATTCTCGTGCTGCAAGCCGTCGAGCTCTCCCACGACATCATCGAAGATGTGGTGGCGCGCGTACGCGTCGAAGGCATCGAGTACATCGAAGAGACGCGCGCCGATGCCGCCCCGGTGCGCTTGGACGAGGCGGTGGCCGAAGCGGTGGCCGAAGTCGTCGTCGAAGCCCTCCCCACCGATCTCGTTGTGGTCGACAGCACCAACGGCGCGCCCGCCGTCGAGGATGACGACGACGAAGACGACGGAGGGTTGGGCCCGAAGTCGCCGCTGCAGCGGCTGAGTCGCAAAGCCTTCAAACGGGCGCCGGCGGATGCGGTCATGGACCGGCAATCCGCCCGCACGGGCAAGGCCCGGGTGTCGTCGTACTCTTCCTCCGATCACGGGGGCGGTGCGGGCGCCGATCCCGTGCACACGTATCTCAAAGAGATCGGCAAAGTCCCCCTGCTTACCGGCGAGCTCGAGGTGGAGCTGGCCAAGCGCATCGAAGCCGGTACGGCCGCCTCGGACGAACTGGCGCAGCTGTGGGCGAAGGCGGAGGTCTTAGGTCAGCGTCCGCCCGCCGAGCAGCGCACTCCTTTGCAAATGCAGGTGCGACGCGGTCAGCAAGCTAAGGAAGCCTTGATCGAAGCCAACTTGCGTCTGGTCGTTTCGATCGCCAAGCGCTATCGCAACCGCGGTCTTGCCTTTCTCGATCTGATCCAAGAGGGCAACCTCGGCCTCATGCGGGCCGTCGAGAAGTTCGATTACACCAAGGGCTTCAAATTCTCGACCTACGCCACGTGGTGGATCCGCCAGGCCATCACGCGCGCCTTGGCCGACCAAGGTCGAACCATCCGCATTCCGGTGCACATGGTCGAGACGATCAACAAGGTGGTGCGCGTCCAGCGCCAGTTGCTCCAAGAGCTCGGACGAGAGCCTTCGGTGGAAGAGATCGCCGGCCGGGTGGAGTTCCCCATCGAACGAGTACGCGAGATCCAGCGCATCAATCAGGACACCGTCTCCCTTGAGCAGCCCATGGGAGATGAAGAGGACTTCAGCCTCTCTGACCTCATCGAGGACCAAGGTGCGGAGGTCCCCGATGATGCCGCCACGCGTTCCATGCTGCACGAGGCGGTGCGCGACGCGTTGGGGACGTTGCCCAAGCGTGAGCGTGAGGTCATGGAGCTTCGCTTCGGGCTCGAGGACGGCCGAGTGCGGACGCTCGAAGAGGTAGGCAAAGCCTTTGGTGTCACACGGGAGCGCATCCGCCAGATCGAGGCCAAGACGCTGGCCAAGTTGCGCCATCCCAATGCCGCACAACCCCTTCGGGATTTCCTCGACGAAGCCTGAGGCACACTCCGTGGGTGTAACCGGAGGCGCTGCTATCTTCGTTAGGCCGTCTACGGCGCTTTTTCCGGGGTAGCTCAATTGGCAGAGCGAGCGGCTGTTAACCGCTAGGTTGAGAGTTCGAGTCTCTCCCCCGGAGCCAAGGGGCCGTAGCTCAGTGGTCAGAGCAGGGGACTCATAATCCCTGGGTCGCAGGTTCGATCCCTGCCGGCCCCACTTTCGGCACCGATTTCAGTTTCTGCTCCGCGCCAACACCAGGGATCGGTGGGGCGCGTGCTTCCCCTTCTGCAGGGCGGCTCGTGTGGGGGCCTCGGACTACGATGAGGACGCGGGCGGGGTCGTGGGGTAAGCGCAATGGTGACAACGGAACGCGTCTCTGATCGCGAGGTGCTGGCCCCGTACCTGCCGCGGCTCGTCATCGACTGGGTGGCCACCAACCCCGAGCGTCGGCACCAGACGGTGGACGGAACCATCGTCTACGTCGACATTTCCGGATTCACCAAGCTCTCTGAGGCCCTGGCCACCCACGGCAAGATCGGAGCCGAAGAGCTGGCCGCCGCCATCGGCAACTGCTTCTCTCCTCTCCTCGATATCGCCTACGCCAACGGAGGACGGCTGCTCAAGTTCGGGGGCGACGCGCTGCTCCTGTTGTTCACCGGTCCGGCGCATGAGGCCAGGGGTTGTGGCGCCGCCTTTGAGATGCGCGCCGCCTTGCGGGTGGTGGGGCGGCTCACCCTGCTCGGACACCGCGTCGTGTTGCGTATGTCGGCGGGAATCCACAGTGGGCGCTTCGACATGTTCTTGGTGGGGGGATCGCACCGCGAGTTGGTGGTGGCCGGGCCCGCCGCCAGCGCCACGGTGAGGATGGAGAGCGTGGCGGAGGCGGGAGAGATCCTTGTCAGTCCTTCTACGGTGTCGGCCCTGGAGCCGTCGGACCTCGGTGCCGCCAAACAAGAGGGACGTCTTCTGCGGCGAGCGCCCTCGGTGGCGCACGCCTTGCCAACCGGTATTGAACCTGTCGGGCCCGGAGGTGATCTGGCCGGGTGCGTACCGACGGCCATCGTGGACGCACTGCTCGGGTCGAGCCACGAGCCCGAGCACCGCCGGGTGGTGGTGGCCTTCGTGCACTTCGACGGGATCGACGCCATGGTGACCGGCGGTGGGCCGGGCGTGGCCGTCGAGTATCTGGACCGGCTCGTCACCGACGTCCAGGACGCCGTCGACACCCAGGAGGTGACCTTCCTCGGCACCGACATCGACCATGACGGCGGGAAGATCATTCTCGTCGGCGGCGCCCCGTCGACGTCGGGGGACGACGAACACCGCATGCTGCTGGCCCTGCGCCAGGTCATGGAAACCGAACGCACGCCCCCCGTGCGCGTCGGGGTGAACCGGGGCCCTGTCTTTGCCGGCGACATCGGTCCGTCTTACCGACGCACGTTCACGGTCATGGGCGACGCCGTCAATCTGGCCGCCCGCCTCATGGCTAAGGCGGCGCCCGGTCACATCCTGGCTACGCCCGAGGTGGTGGAGCTGTCGTCGTCCACCTTTGCGGTGGCGCCGGTGGCGCCCTTTATGGTGAAAGGAAAGGCCCAACCCATCCACGCCGTCGATGTAGGAGCCCGCACCGGAGCCCGCATTGTCGATGCCGGCGGAGGTTTCCCGCTCGTCGGCCGGCACCACGAAATGGAAGTGTGGGGCGCCGGCGTGGAAGCGGCCCGGGCGGGGTCGGGAACGGTCGTCGAGCTGGTGGGCGAGCCCGGGGTAGGCAAGTCCCGGCTGGTCGAAGAGTTCACGTCGGTGGCCGGCGCTATGGAGATGTTGTCGGTGGCGTGCGAGTACTACC
Source organism: uncultured Acidimicrobiaceae bacterium (assembly GCA_963714125.1). Classification (GTDB taxonomy): domain Bacteria; phylum Actinomycetota; class Acidimicrobiia; order Acidimicrobiales; family UBA8190; genus CAWCAW01. Next base: position 1,438,169 of record OY970234.1, read on the forward strand.
AGTCCTCCACGCCGTATGGCGCGCTGCGGAGCCTGGTGCGCAGTGTCCTCGGGCTCAACGAGTCGGGCGCAGCTGTCACCGCCGCGCAGCTCATGGGCGTATTGGCGCAGCGGGCTCCGGCGCTGGTGCCGTGGGCGCCCCTGGTGGGTGCGGTCATGGACGTCGACGTCCCCGCCACCGCGCAGACGAGCGACCTTGAGCCCGAGTTCTGGAGGGTTCGGCTCAGTGAAGTGGTGACCGAGTTGCTCGGTTCCGTCTTGTCCTCGGCCACCGTGCTCGTGGTGGAAGACAGCCACTGGATGGACGAGGCGTCGGCCGAGGTGTTCCGCCATGTCGTCGCGGCGGCGGGGGATCACCCGTGGCTCTTGTGTTTTACCCGTCGTGATGTCGAAACCGGCCTCGTCCTGGCCGGGGAGCCGTTCACCTGCCTGCGTCTCGAGCCACTGGGCGACGCCGAGGCCACTGAACTCGTCCTGATGGCGGCACACGACGCGCCGCTTCCGGCCCACGAGGTAGCGGCCTTGGCGGAGCGCTCCGGGGGCAACCCCCTCTTCTTGCGGGAGCTGGTGGCGGCGGCGCGCGATGCGCAGGATATCGATGCGCTTCCTGACTCGGTCGAGGCCGTCATCGCGGCGCGCATCGACCGGTTGTCGGCCGATGATCGTCACCTTCTGCGTCGGCTATCGGTACTCGGGCGCAGCGCCCCCTTCGAGCTTCTGGGTGCGGTGCTCGACGACGTCCCCGCTCCGAGCGACGTCATCTGGACTCGATTGGGAGAATTCGCGGCGCCCGACGGCAGTGGCAACTTGGTCTTCCGTCATGCGCTGCTGCGCGACAGTGCCTATGACGGTCTTTCTTACCGGCTGCGGCGTCGGCTGCACGCCCGAGCCGGGGAGGCCATTCGCCTCGCCGCCGGCAACGCGCCCGAGGAGCAAGCTGAGTTGCTCTCGCTGCATTACCTGCAGGCGCAGGAATACCAGGACGCGTGGACGTACTCGCTGGTGGCGGCCGAACGAGCGCGGGCGGTATACGCCAACATCGAGGCGGCCGGGTTTTTCGAGCGGGCCCTGGCGGCGTCACGCCGGTTGCCGGAGCTGACCGACAACCAGCTGGCCGAAGTGCATGAGGCGTTGGGCGATGCCCGGGACCGAAGCGGCGGCTACTTACTGGCGGCCCACCAGTTCCGCGCGGCGCGGCGCTTGCGGCGCACCGATTCGCTTGCCGATGCCCGTCTCATGCTGAAGCTGTCACGCATACAAGGTTGGCTGGACCGCTATGCCAACGCCCTGAGCTGGATCACCCGAGCGTTGCGCCGGCTCCAGGGCGATGACAGCCTGGCCGCCCAGCGCCAACGGGCCCAGCTGCTGGCCTGGTACGGGCGCTTCTGCCAGGAGCAGGGGCACCACCGCCGCGCCATCACGTGGTGCACCCGGGCGGTCGAGGAGGCCGAGCTCGCCGACGAGAAGGATGCCCTGGCCAACGCCCTGGCCGTGTTGGACTGGGCCCACATGGAGCTGGGCACGCTCGAGGAGCCCACCAACTGGACGCGGGGCCTGGCCCTCATGGAGGAGCTCGGCGACCTGCAAGGTCAGGGCCGGATGCTGAACTCTCTGGGGATATTCGCCTATTTCCGGGGCCAGTGGGACGAGGCCATCGAGCTGTACGGCCGGGCCCAGCAGATGGCCCGCCGGGTGGGCAACGCCGTCCATCTGGCCATCTTCGAGGGCAACATGGCCGAAATCGCCCTCGACCAGGGCCGGGCGCAAGAGGCGGAGCGGCTCTTTGAATCGGTGGCCCGCACGTGCCGCGCCGCCGGTCATCGCTCGGGTGAGGCGCATGTCACCGGCAGCCTGGCGCGCGCCGCGGGCCGGCTCGGTCGCTACGACGATGCCGACCGCCTGTTCGACCAAGCCCGTCAGCACGCCGAGGAGCTGGGCGGCCAGGCCGAGCTGGTCGAGGTCGGAGCGCGCTGGGCTGAGTGCCGGTTGCTGGCCGGGGACATCGACGATGCCCTGGGTCGAGCCGATGTCGAGCTGCTCCGGGCCCGAGCGCTGGGCGGCGTGGCCCCTCAGCTGCCCCTCTTACACCGGGTGCGCGGCGTGGTCCTGGCCCGCCAGGGCGATGACCTGGGGGCGTCTGATGCGCTGCAGCAGAGCCTGGAGGCGGCGCACTTCCTGAAGGCGGACTACGAGGCGGCCCTCACCATGGGGGTGCTGGCGGCCCTGGGGTGGGAGTACCAGCAGCGGGCCCCCGGTGAGTTGGCCCGGGAGAGTGCCCGCATCCTCGACGGCCTCGGGGTGGTGAGCGTCCCCGACCTCCTGGCCAGGTAGGTCGCGCCCAACGCGGTTGCTCCGTCTGCTCCGGCCACTTATTGTGCTGACAATCACTACGAGTGCACAACGCGTTGACACTCTGTGCATTCGACCTTCATAGGAGGAAGTCGATGATCAGAACTGCGAGACGCGGACTGATGATGTTCTTAGGCGTCGCGTTGATGGTGACAGCGGGGACCCTCGTGGCGACGGCCGCTCCCACCGCCAGCGCGTCCTCGATCTGTCCCAATGTCGGGTCGGGCACGGGCTGCGCCTACATGATCACGATCAATTCCAACGGGACTGTGTCGATCGCGGCCGGTGCGAACACCAAGCCCATCGACAGCGGGTTCGAAGGCCAAGGTGACGACGTCATCGTCGGGGTGCTGAACAACTCCAATGGGATCGTGCACAGCGTCACGCTGACGGGCACGGGGAGAGACCAGTTGTTCGGGTTCGACAGCGACGAGATCTGCACGTACAACTTCACCAGTGACGCCTACTGCGCCACCAACGACAACGGCGGGCCGTCCTACACGACGTTGCGCAACGGAACCAAGGAAGTCGGCGCCGGCGGCAAGAATCCCTATGACTCTGAAGGCCCCGACAACACGTTCTCGGGCATCAGCGCCAGCCAAGACATTGGAACGGTGAACTTCACCACCGCCCTCACGCCGCAGGGGACGACGTACCTGTGCCTGGAGCAACCACCCACCTCCACGGCCAAGGGCACCGCCGTCATCACCCCCGGTCTGGTCGTCAGCGCACCGACCATTACGGGTGCCGTCGAGGGGGCCAACGTCAACGACGTGACGGCGTTCACCGACACGGGGTCGATCTCGCCGGCGACCGGGTTCGCGGCCACCATCAACTGGGGCGACGGCAACTCCAGCACGGGAACCGTGGGCGGATCGGCTGGTTCCTATACCGTGAGCGGCTCCCACGTCTACCAGGAGTTCGGGACCTACAACGCCTCGGTCACCGTCAACGACACTGCCCTTGCTCTCAATACCGCCACGTCCGCCACCGGCACCGTGAACGTGGCCGACGCCACGTTAACGGCGCAGAACCCGGGCCCGACGATCTCACCGCAAGAGACGGGCCAGTCGTTCACGGCGGTAGTGGGCTACTTCACCGATGCCGACACGTACTCACCCTCGTCGGAGTTCGACGGCACCACGATCTCGTGGGGAGACGGCACCACCAGCACGGTGGCGAGCGGGGACGTCGCTATCTCGGGCTCGGGCGGGTCGTTTACCGTCACGGGCACACACTCCTACGGTGCCAGTGGGACAACGGCCAGCCCGGTGGTGGTGAACATCGTCGATGACGGCGGACAGACCGCCACGGTCACGGACAACAACGTGCAGGTGGCCGACTCCGTCCAGCTCTGCAGTGGCAGCTGCACCGGCAGCCTGACATCCGGCCCCGTGACAGCGAACGACTCGACCGACAACTCGGGTGACCTGTTGCTGTCGGGCGCCGCCAACACGGGCCAGCTCAGCTGTGGCGACGGATTCGAGCACGCGCCCACGGTGATCAGCGAGGCCAACACGTTTACCAACGTCGGTAATTCGACGATCACCGACGTCGAGACCTTTTTGGCGGCCGATGGCGTGGTCAATGACTCGGACCCCGGCGACCACGGAGAGTTCTTGGTGTGCTTCTCGAGCCCGGGCTTCTCGTTCACCGATATCACCGGTGCCTCGGTGACCCAAGGCCTACTCCCCATCTGCAATCCGTTTGTGGCCGCGGTGGGTCCGTGCGCGGACATCGACATCTCGCCCAACGGGTCGACCGTCACCGAGACGATCACCTACCCGGCCATCGACGCCGCCCAAAACGACCCGCAGCACGTCTAAGCACGTACGACCGGCCGTCTCCGAGTAGGCGTAAGCGCCACTCGGAGACGTAGCCGGGACCGGCGCCAGCGGTGATCGGCACCGGCCCCGTGTTCACAGAGCCGTCATGCGGTGGAAGCCCGCCGTTCACGTCCTGTCCGTAGCCTGGTTATGGCAAGACGACGCTGAACGAAGGGAGTCCTCGGTGCGCAAATTCCGCGATCTCCTCCACCTTTTGCGGGTCTCACTCGGTGTCACGAGATGGGCCCTCAGACCTTTTCACCCCACCTGACGGTTGGCATTGAGCAGGACGTAGCCGCCCCCCTGGCTGCGTTTTGACCTCCGTGACACGAAGGAGCCGGTTTTCGTCGCCCCGACGGAGCCGGCTCCTTCGTCGCGCTCGGGTCGGGTTTGGTTGTGAAGGAGATCTGAAGCGTACGGGTGCGAGGCAAGCCTGCCTATAGTGCTCAGGACCACCTATGGCCTCGTGTGACCGCACCAGCAGGGGACTCATAATCCCTGGGTCGCAGGGTCTATCCCCGGTGGTCTCACGCGGGGGAGCGCGCCGGTGAACATCGAGGAGTTCTACGCCGCCGACGAGCGCCGACGTCGCTCCGAAGAGGTGGAGCTTGGCACCGAATGGCATGACGCTGACGGGGCGCGCTTTGAGCTGTCGTGGGTGGCCGACACCGGTGAGCTGTACGCCATGCGCGAACCCAAGTTGCGTGATTTTCCGCACCAAGTCACCAACGACGTACTGGTGGTCCATGTGCTCGGCCAGGTGGCCGGGCGCGACGAGCTGGATACGCTCCTGGCCGGTTGGCAGGACGCCATGAACGAACCCGACGGCATGACGTGGTTGACCACGCGGCTCGGGCCCGCTGACGCGTCGGCTCCCGGCGCCACTACATCGAGTAAGTGAGGCCAGCGAGTGAGTGACGACGCCGACGTCTCGAGTGAAGCGAGCGAAGCGAGTGATCCAGAGGTCGTCAGCGAAGAGAGCGATCTCGACGTCGAAACGGAGCCCGCGTATCGCAACGACGGCGTTTCTCCGCATGCGGTGTTGGGGTTGTTCATGATCCTTGTGGCCGGTGGTATCGCGTTGTCCATCGTCACGGCACCGCCCGTGGCGCGTGAGCAGTTGCACGCGGCGGCTGCCAACACGGCGGCCGCGTCGAGCTTCGTCCTTGTCGACTCCACCGTGGTCACCACCACCGGTGCCGGGGGCGCGGCGGGAACGGTGGTCGGACGCAACCGTGTGTCGGTCGTCTATCAGGCTCCCGACAAAGTGAGCGAGACCCGCGCCGGCTCTTCGGGGTCGGTATCGGTGATCGAGATCGGGGCCAAGAGCTACGAGCGCGTCAGCGGCAGTAAGTGGGTGCAGTTGCCGTCGACGGGCGGAGCGGGAGGGTCCCAAGGTGGAGAGGCGGCCGAGGACCTTCTCCTGCCTCTGCAGTCTCTGACGGCCGCCACCGGCGTGGTGCGCAGCGGCCAGACCTACCGGTTCGATCCCGGCGACCTCCCTGAGCTCCTGGCCACGTTCGGCCTTGAGACCTCTGATAGCCGGCCCGTGTCGACCTCGTTCTCCGCCACCGTGTCGGGGGAGAACGCCACGTCCCTGCGCATTGCGGCCAACTTGGGTGCCCACCAGGCCGTTATCGACCTGGCCTACGACTCCATCGGCACGGCCCCGGCGGTGACGGCCCCGCCGGCTGGCGACCTCATCTCTCCGGCCAAGCTCCCCACTACGGGAGGCTGACAGGGCTGGCTGTCTTTATCGGCTTCGCCTCCGGTACGATTCGGCCGGAACATGTTCCAATTCGAGGAGGGGACGTGAAGGTCTACGAGCGACTGTTCATCGGTGGGGATTGGGTGCCCTCTTCGGGTACGAACACCATCGAAATCATCAACCCGACCACCGAAGAGGTGGCTGGCAAGGTGCCGGACTCCACCGAGGCCGACATCGACCGGGCCGTGGCAGCCGCTCGCCAGGCCTTCGACCACGGGCCGTGGCCTCAGATGTCGCCCGTCGAGCGGGCTGCCATTCTCACCAAGGTCAACGACGCCCTGAAGGCCGACATGCAAGGCATCGCCGAGCTCATCTCCACCGAGATGGGCGCGCCGGTGAGCTGGGGGCTTTTTGGCCAGGCCCTCGCCCCGTCCATGATCTTCGACTACTACACCGACCTGGCCTCCAAGTACCCCTTCGACGAGCTGAAGGCGGGGCTGCTCGGCTCCGTGCTCGTGGCCAAGGAGCCCGTCGGTGTGGTGGCAGCCATCACGCCGTGGAACGTGCCGCTGTTCACGGCCGTGGCCAAGCTGGCCCCGGCCCTCGTGGCCGGTTGCACGGTGGTGTTCAAGCCGTCGCCGGAGACTCCCCTCGACGCGTTTCGTCTGGCCGAGTTGTTCGAGGAGGCCGGCCTGCCCAAGGGTGTGCTGAGTGTCGTCCCCGCCGGACGTGAGGTGGGCGAGTACCTCGTCCGCCATCGTGACGTCAACAAGGTGTCGTTCACGGGCTCGACGGTGGCCGGCAAGAAGATCGGTGCCATCTGCGGCGAGCACCTCAAGCGCTTCAGCCTGGAGCTGGGCGGCAAGTCGGCCGCCATCTTCCTCGACGACGTCAATGTGGCCGAGGCCATTCCTATGCTGATGCCCAACGCGCTGATGAACAACGGCGAGGCGTGCATCGCCCAGACCCGCATCCTGGCGCCCAGGGACCGTTACCAGGAGGTCGTCGACGCCCTGGTGGAGACGGTGTCGGCCATGAAGGTCGGTGCCGCCCTTGACCCCACCACGGAGGTGGGTCCGCTGGTGGCTTCCCGCCAGCGTGATCGCGTCGAGGGCTACATCAAGATCGGCCAGGAGGAAGGCGCCAAGGTCGCCACCGGCGGTGGCCGTCCCGAGGGCATCGACAAGGGCTGGTTCGTTGAGCCCACCGTGTTCGTGGACGTGAACAACTCCATGCGCATCGCCCAGGAGGAGATCTTCGGCCCCGTACTGGTCGTCATCCCCTACGACGGTGACGCCGAGGCCGTGGCCATCGCCAATGACTCGAGCTACGGGCTGTGCGGCAGTGTGTGGACCAGCGACAACGACCGCGGCCTCGGTGTGGCCCGCGGCGTGCGCACCGGTACGTACATGATCAACAGCAGCGTTCCCATCGACTTTTCGAGCCCCTTCGGTGGCTACAAGGAGTCGGGCGTGGGCCGGGAGTTCGGCACCGACGGCTTGGAGCTGTTCCTCGAGCAAAAGACCATCAACCTGCCCGGGGGCTATGAGCCCAAGCTCTGATCACTACATGGGGACAGTGGTGAGTGGAGTATTGGGGGCGCCGGGCAACACCGTCTGAGCGCACTGCTGTCGCAGCGCGCTCACCAGGTAGGACTCAGGCACACCTCTCGAGCTCTCGGCCAACGTGGCCATGAGCGCCTGCCATTCGGGTGCCTCACCGGCGGCGGTGGCAGCTATGGGCATGGCGTCGCGTAGCTGCGCCAGCGCTTGGTTCTGATCGGTGGTGGCCGAAGCCTGGGGCGCCGTTAGGGACCGTTGGTACAACGAGAGCGAGTCGTTGACGTGCCCGCACGCCTGGTGGACGAGGGCAGCAGCGTTGGTGTTGGCACAACCGGCCAAAGCACCCAAGGCAACCAAGGCGACGACGGCCGTTATCCGTCGAAACGTCGCCCCGCGGACCGTCACTCGTCGAGCCAACCGGGGGCGGCTTCGAGGAGGAACCGGCTGACGGCCAGGCACCGGTCGAAGACATCGCACAGGAGCTCTTCGCCGCCGAGGACGCGAGCCAAAGACACCGGGTAGCGGGCCACGATGGACAAGCGGCGCTCGGACGCGTCGGTGGCGGCCGGAAACGAGTCAATGGCAGATACGTCGAGGGGCAGCTCGATGCCCCCCACGCCGGCCAGGTCGATAGCGAGGCGCAAGAGATCGGGGCCGTGGGGCAGCGGTGGAAGTCCCCACGTGAAGGTGAGGGGAAAGTGGAATTCGTCGGGGGGCTCGACGTCCTCGGGAAGGTCGATGACGGCATCCTCGAAGGACAACAGGGTGCGAGGATCGACTTCGAGCGCCAAGTGCAAGTCCAGCGGGCCGCCGCAGCCCTCCTCGGGGTGGAGATCGACCTCCCACATCTGGCGCAGCGAGTACGTCTCGACGAAGTGGCGCTCGTCGTGGACGTGAAAGCCGTGATCCACGGAGTGATCCTTGAGGTCGGCCACGTATCCGGCCACGTCGATGACGGCCACAGAGCAGAAAGCCTAATGCGCCCGCCGGCACCGTCCTCCGGCCATCGTCGCAGGCCATTAGGGTCGAGCCGTGACCGGCAGCACTGACGAAGATCTCCTGGGCGTGTGCCACCGCATGGTCGACGCCGTTGTCGAGGCCCTGTCCGGCGTTGTGGACTGGGCCCCGGCGGGGAAACGACCGGGGCAATACGCCATCGATCTTGTGGCCGACGACGCCGCCGTGGCCGTGTTGACCGAGGCGGGGTTGGGCATCTTGTCCGAGGAAAGCGGACTGCACCGGCCTGGCTCGCCGCTGATGGCGGTGGTCGATCCCGTGGACGGTTCGACCAACGCCTCTCGGCGTATCCCGTGGTACGCGTCAAGTGTGTGCGTGGTGGACCAAGACGGTCCGCGCGTGGCGGTGGTGGCCAACTTGGCCACCGGTGTTCGTTATTGGGCGCGACGCGGTGGCGGCGCATGGCGAGATGGGACCCGGCTGTCTGCGTCGGGATGCAAAGAGCTGCGCCACGCCGTGATCAGCTTGTCGGGATTCCCGGCCCGTCACTTGGGTTGGTCACAGTTCCGCGCCTTCGGCGCCGCCGCCCTTGATCTGTGCGCGGTGGCGGAGGGGTCGGTGGACGCCTTCACGGTCGGGGGCCGGGGCCATCTGGCGTCGTGGGACTATCTGGGCGGGCTGCTCTTGTGCACCGAGGCCGGCGCCCCGGTGGTCGATCTCGAAGGTGGCGAGTTGGTCACCACCGAGCCCGGGGCTCGGCGGGCCGTGGCCGCGGCCGCCACCCCCGAGTTGTTGAGCGCGCTGGTGGCGGCGGTCAACGGCGGGTCGTAGGCCGCCGGGGACCATGGCCTCCAAACGCCGGGTGCGCCGACAAGACGAGCCGCGCCGTACCCGCTTGTCCCACTGGCGCGCCGACGGACAGCCCAAGACGCGCTACACCAGCGAACAAGACGCCAATCGCGCTGCGTTCCAGTACCGCCTCGACCATGGGGGGGATCTCGGTGCGTACAGCTGTGAGTTCTGCGGTGGCTGGCATCTCGGTAGTTCGTGACGGGCCAGACTTATGCGCATGGCTGAGGGCACTGCCGATCTGGGCACTCCATTTCAATCCTGGCTGGGACTGCACTGGACGATCATTGACAAAGACGCCGGGATCGTGGCTGTCGAGATGGATATGCGAGACGACCTGCGGGGACCGGTCGGCTCGCTCGAGGGCGGCGTGGTCTCCACTTTGGCTGACGTGGCCGGTGCTACCGCCATCGCCGTACAGGTCGGCCTGGTGGCTACGGAGCACATGGCCCTTTCCTTTTTGGCGCCGGGGCGAGTGGGGCCCATTCGGGCCACCGCCAACGCGTTGCGTGTGGGCAAACACGATGGCGTGGCCGAGGTGCGAGTGATCGACACCGGCAAGGACAACCGGCTGATGGCAGTGGCAACGGTGACGGTGCGGGTGCTCGACAGAGGGTGATGATGACCTCACGCCTGGGTACGGTCATCGTGGAGTTCCGTGCCGCCTTCCGAAATCGGGAGTTACGCAGAGTCGGGCTCGCCTACTCCCTGTTCGGAGCGGCGGAGTTCGGCACCTGGATCACGCTCTTGGTCTTCGCGTACGGGCACGGCGGAGCCAGCACCAGCACCTTGATGGTGATCGTTCAGGTCATCCCGTGTATGGCCATCGGTCCCTTCGTGGGTGCCTTGGCCGATCGTCGACGCCCGAGTCGTGTGCTGTGCGCCGCCTATGCGGTGCAAGCGCTGTCGCTCGGAGCCATGGCCCTGTCCATGGGCCTCGGTGCCCCCGCTCTGGTCGTGTTCGTTTTGGCGCCGCTCACGTCGCTCAGTCTCTCGGTGTCGCGACCGCCGCAGGCGGCACTGCTTCCTGCCATCGTGCGCACGCCTGATGAACTCATCGCCGCCAACGTCATGACGGGCTGGACGTACGCCGGCGCCGCCCTGGTGGGCCCGGCTCTCGCGGGTGTCTTGCTGGGGTGGCGGGGGCCCGGTCTGGCGGTGGCGGCCATGGCGGCCATGGCCGTCGTGGCCACCGTGCTGGTGGCACCGGTGGCCGGCCCCGCCGCCGCCATTTCGTCCGCGATCGAAAGCGAGCATGTGGTCTCCGTCGGCAAGGCCACCTGGGGCAACGTGTCGGTGGCGCTGCACAACCGGCAGATCAGAGTTCTGCTGGTACTGCATACCTTTTATTACGTGCTCATCGGCGCCCTCGACGTGCTCTGTGTCGTGCTGGCGCTCAACTACCTCCACATAGGCTCAGGAGGGCCGGGATTCTTGAACGCCGCACTGGGCGGCGGCGCATTGCTCTCTGGATTCGTCACCGTATTTGTGGTGGGCCGGCGTCACCTGGCCCGGACGCTCACCGTCGCCCTGTTGCTTGCCGTGGTGGCGCTGGCATTGATTGGGGCGCTTCCCAACGTCGCTCCCGTCATCGTTCTCATCGGCACCGTGGGGCTGGCCGGAGCCGTCTTCGAAGTCACGGGGCACACCCTGTTGCAGCGTTCGGCGCCTTCGGATGCCATCGCCGGATCGTTTTCGATCTTGGAGGCCCTCATGGACTTCGGCCTTGCTTTGGGTGCCGTGCTCGTTCGTATTGCCATCGGCATCGGCGGCGTCAAGGCCGCGCTCTTTGCTCCGGCGGTGGTGGCGGTTGTCGTCATGGCCTTGTTGTGGTCACGCCTGAGCAAAATCGACTCATCGGCGACGGTGCCTCAGGTCGAGATCCAACTATTGCGTTCGATCTCCATTTTCGCGGCCCTGCCCGCCCCAGCACTGGAAGCAGTGGCCCGGGACCTCGAGCCGCTGGCGGTAGCACAAGGAACCGTCGTGATCACCCAAGGGGAACCCGGCGATTGCTACTACGCCGTAGCGGGTGGCGAGCTGACCATCTGCCGAGATGACGAGCTTGTGGGGTTGGTGTCGCGAGGACAGGGATTCGGTGAGTTGGCCCTCATCCGCGACATTCCTCGTCAGGCCACCGTGACGGCATCGACTGATGCCTCGCTCTTTACGCTGCACAAGGAGCCGTTCGTCCGAGCGGTGACGGGCCATGCCACGGCCACCAGGGCTGTGACGTCCATCGTGACCGAATATCTGGGCGATGAGACCGTGGACGGATCGGATTAATCTCTGCTCCGTGCGCAGATGGGGAAGGTCACGCCGGCTCATTGTTGCCTTTGGTCTCGCCGTCGCCACCATCGCCTACGGGTGGGCGGCGGCCGGTCCGGGCAGTGCCGACCCCGCTCTCTCCATCGCCATTTCCGGAAACCATTTCGTCAACGGTGCCGGCCAGACGATCCGGCTGCTCGGCGTCAACGCGCCCAGCACCGAGTACGCCTGCGATGAAGGATGGGGCTATTCCTCCCAGCCCTTGACCGAGGCCACCGCCCAAGGCATCGCATCGTGGCATGCCGATGCCGTGCGGGTTCCCTTGAACGAGGACTGCTGGCTCGGACTGAATGGACAGCCGTCGTACGGCACCCAAGCGGGCTACCAACAGGCCATCGAGTCTTGGGTGGCGGATCTGAACGCGGCGGGGCTGTACGTCATCCTCGATTTGCACTGGAGCGCCCCCGGGACTCTCGACGCCGATGGCCAGAGGCCCATGCCCGATGATCACTCGGTGGCCTTTTGGACTTCGGTGGCGTCCACCTTCAAGGACAACCCGGCCGTCGTATTCGACGCATTCAACGAGCCCTATTCTCCGGCCGCCAATGGGGACTCCGCGCTCGCCGTGAGTTGGTCGTGTTGGCGCAACGGCGGATGTTCGGTTCCGGTCGCCAGCGACGGCAGCACCGTCGATGACAGCGACACCTACGTGGCCGTCGGGATGCAGGCCCTCGTGAGCGCCATCCGGGCCACCGGGGCCAGTCAGCCCATTGTTGTTGGTGGCCTGAGCTACGCCAATGACCTCAGTGGTTGGATCGCCAACGAACCATCCGACCCCGACCACCAGCTGGCGGCGTCGTTCCACAACTACTACGGGGAATCGTGCGACAGCGCCGCCTGCTGGAACAGCACCATCGCCAGCGTGGCCGCCGACGTGCCCGTGGTCACCGGTGAGTTCGATCAAGGCTACGACTGCGCGGAGCCTCCGACATCGCCTTCGAGCCTGACGACCTTCGATCAGACCTTCATGAACTGGGCCGATCAGAACGGTGTCAGTTACCTGGCGTGGGGTTGGTGGGTGCTCGGGAATACGACCACCAGTTGCAGCGCACTGGGGGGTGGGGGTGATAACTACGCATTGATCTCCGATTACTCAGGCACCGCTGTGTCGCCCGACGGCCTCAATCTCTTTCTGCACCTCGCCGCACTGTCCTCGCCACCCACCTTGCAGGTCACCACGGCGTCGGTTCCGACCGGAGCCGTAAAGGCGAAGTACACCACGGCTCTGGCCGCCGATGATGGAAACGCTCCCTACACGTGGTCGTTGTCATCAGGAAGTTTGCCCCGAGGCGTTGTTATGACATCGGCCGGCGAGATCACCGGGAAGCCCAAGGTGGGAGGGTCTTTCCCGTTCACAGCCGAAGTCGAGGACACGTCGACGGCAACCCATACACAGGAGACCGCCAGGCGCGCTCTGACGCTGACGGTTTCGCAATCGACACCGACGATCACCGCAATCCGTCCCGACTCCGGACCTGTCGCCGGGGGCAGGCGAGTCACGATTATCGGGTCGTCTTTGGAAGGGATCACGTCGGTCAGCTTCGGAGGAACTCCCGCCACGAGTGTGACGGTGAACGCAGCCGGCACTCGGGTGCACGCCAGGGTTCCGGCCGCGGAGGCTTCGGGTACGGTCCTCATCACGGTGACGACACCGGGAGGCATCAACGCGGCAACGCCGGCTTCTTCTTTCACCTATGTGGGGTGAAACGTGGCGAGGTCGAAAGAGCAGCGTGACCAAGGTTATGCGACCAATCGTGCGACCGAGGTTGGCTGTCGGTAGTGCCGGAAAGGTCACCATAAGATGCTGACCTTGTACTTTGTTCACGCGGGCGCTTAGCTCAGTTGGTTAGAGCAGCTGGCTTACAACCAGCAGGTCGGGGGTTCGAGTCCCTCAGCGCCCACTGACCTGGGTATGTGCGAAATTAGAGCGGTCGCGGCGTGCACGACAGCACTCACCGAGCAGATAAGTTCCAAGATGCACATCTGCTTAGGAAGGATTCGCCATGACGACAATCGAGAAGTACCGCACCACTCACCTGGAGCCGAACGACATCGGGCTCTTGTTGCGTGGGTACACGTTGAGCCTTCGTGCCCGCAACCGGTCGCCTCGGACTGTCACGAGCTACGTCCAGACGGTCGAGATCTTCCGTACATTCCTGGTGGACGCCGGTCTGCCAACGACGGCGAGTGAAATCATCCGTGAACACGTCGAAGCCTTCGTGGCTGATCAGCTCGACAGGTGGCGTCCGAAAACGGCACAGGTACGGTACGGCGACCTCCGTCAGTTCTTCAACTGGTGTTCAAGGGAGGGTGAAGTACCAACTCACCCCATGGAGTTGATGAAGCCGCCCACCGTGCCCGAGGTCCCCGTGCCGGTGGTCAGCGACGAAGACCTGGTCAAGTTGCTGAAAGCGTGCGACGGAACAGGATTTGACGACCGACGAGATGTAGCTCTCCTGCGGGTGTTGGCTGACTGCGGTCTCCGCCTCGCCGAACTTACGCATCTGGGCCTTGATGACGTGGATTTCGAATTGCAGGTTGTGGTTGTCCTAGGAAAGGGAAAGCGGCCGCGCTCAGTACCGTTTGGCACAAAGACAGGCCAGGCAATTGACCGCTATCTCCGGGTTCGATCTGGTCATTCATGGGCTACCTCACCATCCCTCTGGCTCGGGTCACGGGGGCCACTCAAGGATTCCGGTGTGGCGCAGCTCCTCCGACGCCGGTGTACGAAGGCGGGTATTGCTCAGCTTCATCCTCACCAACTCCGCCATACCGCTGCGCATACGTGGTTGTCCATGGGGGGCAACGAGGGAGATGCCATGCGTATCTTTGGATGGCGATCAAGACAGATGCTCAATCGGTATGGGGCCAGTGCCGCTGACGAACGAGCGCGAGACGCGTACCGGCGCCTTGCGCCCGGAGACCGGCTCTAGTCATGACCCTGCCACCCGAGGTGTGGGCCTCTGACCCGGAAGCATTGCAGGCTCTCGAAACGTTCGAGGACGGGGTCGAGTATGGGGCTGTGCCAATAGCTGAGATCAGATGCATGGGCGGCCATGGTTCCACTGGAAAATCGAGCCGCGTGGTCGCCGACGTGTGGATGACCCGGCGGGATTCACTCGTGGAAGAGCGAGTGATTCGTGTTTTCTACTGGCCCGACGGGCTCCGCTCGCGGACCAAAACCAACAGGAAGGCGATGTACCTATTCCTGGACAAGGCGGGTGACCTCGGACTGTTCAGTTGTGCAGAGCATGGGACCTGGCAGTTCGATCTTCGGGAGGTCCGACGACAAGTGAATGAGAGATACCCGGCTTTTCACAAGGTGATAGTGCCCGTGTGGCCACGCGGCACCTCGGCCCCTCACCCGCGCATACCGATTGCTCCCGTCGGCGACCTCACGGCGGAAGAGACGTGGGCGCTGAGGCAGTTGGTGAAAAAGGAGGTCCGCGGCCGAAGCCGGCAACAGGGTCGCCGGTAGGTACCAACGAGCGGTATGCTTGGGCTCTGAAGTAGTCCGCGTAGCCGGACCGCCCGCCGCCAGGCAACCAGACACCCGATGGGCAGGGATAGATCCTTTCAGGAGGACTATTCCGTCATGCCCAAAAATTTGTCACCTGCGCAGCGGTCTCTGCTCGCACGGATGGCCTCGCACCGTTCATGGGCTGGGACACCAGATCCATCGGCTCGTACGAAGGCCGCCCGCGATCAGTTCGATCAGCGTTTTCTCGACGAGGTCGATCCAGACCGCACGCTTTCGGAACCAGAGCGCCAACGCCGAGCACAGCACGCCCGCAAGGCGTATTTCGCCGCACTCGCCCTGAAGTCGGCCAAGGCCCGCGCCAAGAAGGCGGGTCGAGTGCGATGACCGGCAAGCCGTCTGGTTCACAACGTCGCGGTCCTCGGCCCTCCACCCGCAACCCCAGGCCCACCACGCGCCGACCCCGGGAGGCCGCGCGCCCAGGAAAGCCGACCGTTCCCGCCCACCACCAGCACGCGAAGGATGAGTGGACTACCCCGCGTGACCGGTGGTCGCAGTGGGACAACGAGTTCAGGTTTACCCTCGATGCGGCCGCCACCGACGACAACGCACTCTGTCGACGGTACTTCACCATGGCCGACGATGGGCTCACGAAGACATGGCGAGGTCGTGTCTGGTGCAATCCGCCGTACTCCCGCGTGGACGAGTTCGTCCAGAAGGGATACGAGGAGGTCCAGGCCGGGCATGCCGAAGTCGTGGTGCTGTTGGTGGCATCCCGAACGGACACGCGGTGGTGGCATGACTTCGCCATGAACGGCAAGATTCGATTCATCCGGGGTCGACTCAAGTTCAGTGGCTCGAAGAACAGCGCCCCGTTCGCCTCTGCGCTGGTCATCTTCCGCCCAAGGGGGAAGTAGGGGTGTCAGGACCAACCACCCGCTCCCGCTCCGTGGGCTGCGTTCACCAGCCTGTGGAACCCGCGCGCACCTCCTGGGGAGTCGGACGGCTCCCCGGGAGCGAGTCCGAGATATGGCCCCGGAACGACGTCGCCGTGGCCATTCGTCATGCATGAGTCCGCGGACCCGCCGACTCCGCCCTTGTGGGGATAGTGGCACCGGTATCCATGTGGCCAATAGACCCCGTGGGCCAGTCGAAGGCCCTAGATGGGTGGCGGGGCCGTCAACCCGACCGTCGGCTTCGTCGCCGAGTCACCGTCTGGGGAGCTACTTCATCTTGATGGGAGTGGTGTGGGTGTGGTCCGGTTTCGTGACCACCCTTGGGGCTGGCTTGAACATGGATATGACGATGAGGCCGACGTTGAGGAACGTCGCGGGCGTTTCAGCACTCCCTTGGACAGAATCTCCGCAACGACGAGTGGACTACTGGCATCTCGAAGGCGCGGCCAGTTCCTAGTGTCAACTCTTTCTGACCGATCCCCGGATCTTCGTGAGTTCGGCGCGCACCGTTCCCCATAGCTTCGGTGGGAGCGCGTCGATACCAGGCTTGATGCCATAGGTGGAGGCGATGTGGTCGTCGGCGAGGCGTCGGAACTGGACAGCCTGGGCGTCGTCAAGGCCCTCAAGGGACACGTGAAGGCCGAGTGGTTGGGATGCTGGGTAGGTCCATCCGCCGGTAAAGCTGTAGCCCTGGCACCCGGGCACCCAAAGGCGGGAGATGATCCAGTCGAACGCCTTAGTCGGTGGGCATGGAGTTGTTGATGCTGGTGCCGCCGTTCCGCCAATCGGACCATTTGCCACGAACGAGACGGTGCCGTCGAGGCAGTGGTACGAGAACATGCTGAGGTTACGCGCATGACGGCGTTGTCCTACGCGGTTGAAAAGAGCATCGTCGTACGGCGCCTCGGCGATATGCACCTCGTCCAGGTCCTCGATGCGGTGTCGCAGCTTCCTCAGGATCGCGTCCGCCTTACTCGGTGCGCAGTCGCGGTGTTGGGCACTTCCGCAACACCGCTCCGCCGTCATGACCGACCAGTGGCCCAGGTGAAAGTAAGGGACCTTGAACGGGCAAATCGACGGTGGTCCGCCGAAGAACTCGGGATAGATCGGAATGCCCAACTCGGTGAACTCGGTCAGGGTGGCTGGTGTGCCACTGCGCGCAGCGACGGCCTCTCGACGAAGCAGCGTCGCCACCTTGTTCCACGGCCACTCATACTGCTCGCAGATCTCTCGAAGGTATGCCTTCTGGCCCCCCTCCGACAACGCCATGTAGAGCTGGGCGTCGGGTATTGCGGTGATCACCGTGCAGACCTCAGATGCTGGCGCGTGGGGCGGCGGAGGGGCTTCAAGTTCTGTGTCCCAACGTGGCATGATGTACATGACCTCCTACGGTCTAGTTGTGATGAAGGGGTCACCCGTGCCGGGGTGGCCCCTCTTCGTTTCAGGATTCCTGTCGCGCCGAGGGCAGTGACGCTACAAACTCCTCCAACGCCGATGCCGGTACTCGCACCGCTCCGTCGATGCGCACCGACGGGAGAATACCTTTCGCAACAAGCTCGTAGCTCTTGGTCCTCCCGATGGACAACGCCTCGATCACGTCGCTCATCCGTAGAAGCAGCTTTGCCATGTCGTACACGTCCGTTTCGTCCGTCAGCCTTCGTAACGTCCAGCATGCACGACCCTGGAGCAGTCGTGGTCGAATGGTCGCGCGCGTGTCGGTGGGGGTGGTTGGTGGCGTGCGATGCCGTATCTGCGCCACAACCTCGCCCCACCTAATGGCAAACCCTTTACAACCTTTATGGGTTCAGCGTTAGGTGGTCGCCCATGGGTTCGCCATTAGGACCTAATGCGGAACCCATGGGGTGGCTCGGGCCTGCTCGACCTCCACCTAATGGCGAACCCTTCAACCAACACCTTGGGTTCGGCATTAGGTCCATGGGTTCGGCATTAGGTTGTCGTCCCCCGCCACTTCGTCGGGATGGCCGCACCCAACGTGGTTACATGTGCATCCCTTCGTGTGGCCGACGGACACCAATTCCGCCTGCGGGCCTTCGGCTCTGGGCGAAATTGACCACCCACATCCCCCGCCCGCCGCCCCAAAACCTACGCACTCGTGGGCCCACGGCGCGCGACGCGCTATTCGTTTCTTAAACCACCAGCGTGTGTCGGTTGGTAGTGGCGCAATGTCACTGTTCTTGGCAATGTCACGCCCGGCACTTCGCCTCATGGTCCAAGCTGACAACCGTGATGGAAGTGGTCCCCAACCATCCCTAGTGCCATACCCAGCGCGCATCTCAAGGTGGTGCCACCGTGCCGCCGTGGTGCAGATGATGACGATGATTAAAGCGCCGAGTTGGTGTTCCCATTGACCGGCGGGCGTTCTCCGCTCGCGAGGTGCTTCTCCACAATCACCTCCTATCCCGACATGGTTGAGGTGCTTCAACGTTGTGGAAACGGGAGACGGGAGATGGCGCCTGATGAGGCGCCTATGACTTGCGCCGAGGCTTGATTGCGACCACAAAGTCCACGGTGGCTACCTCAGCTCCTTGTTGGTTGGTGATGGACACCGCCACGTCCACCTCGACGGGGACACCAGCGACCAGTTGGCCTCCAGCCGAATGCACCACATCCACGTCGGCCTGTCCGGTGGCCACCAACTCGCCCCTCGCTGGGGCCAGGTAGTCAATGCTCGCGTGCTTGATAACGGTGTAGCTGTCGGCTGCCAGCTCCAACATGTCAGCCACCACCGCCCCCGCGCCCGCCACCTCGGCCAGGCCATAGATGACAGCGGCGTTGACAGTGCCGTTGTGGTTGAGATGCTCAGCCTTGGGGTCCAACCTGATGACTGCCTGCCACCACCGGCCTCGACGGGGCTCGATGGCCAGGAACTGGATAAAGCCCTGCTGGCTGAAATGTTCGACTGGACCCACCGGACACGATCACACAGAACGGATCGTCCTGCTCAGGTTGGCACCCACCCTAGGCATGTGAGAATGGATCCAGGGTTTGGGCATTTCTGACATAGATCGAGGTGCGTGAAATGGGTACTGAAGTCCGAGTTGGAACGTTCTCCGACTTCCCTGACGGCCAACTAATAGGAGTCGATGCCGATGGGCACCGCTTGATCGTCGCTCGCCGAGGCAATGAGGTCTACGTTGCCCTCAACCGATGCCCACATCTGGGCTTCTCGCTCACCCGCGGTCCCGGTGGGCTGAAGTACGAGGACGGCGTGGTGCAGTGCCCATGGCACAACTCGCGGTTCAACGTTTGCACCGGGGAGAACCTCGATTGGGTCACCGGTTTCGCAGGACGGACGATACCGAGGTGGTCGCGGTCATTGATTGCGCTGGGCCGCAAACCGTGCGGACTGGACACGCTGCCAGTCACCGTCCGCGACGGCGACGTCTTCACCGAGATCGAATAGTTGCTAGCAGCGAGCACTGGTGCCCCCGTTTGACGCGAAGGCAATGACTGGATCCAGTTCGTTGGCACCTAATGGCAACACCTGTTAAACATCCGTGACACTTGGGTCGGTAGTCGCACAGAGCAAAGCTTGGCCAGTGCAGCCAACTAAAATACTGAGACTTGGAGGTAGGGGTCGTGTTTGAAACCACCCGATCCGTTCGTGGAGGCCGAGCAGGGCACTCGATGGCTGGCCCGAGAGCGCTCGTGGCGTTGGCTCTCTTATTGGGGGGAACGGCGCTGATAAACCTCGCTGGCGTGGGGTCAGCATCGGCCACCACCTTGGTGTCGGGAACGTTTCAACTAAAAGCCATTTCCTGTGTAAGTACCAGTGTCTGCGTGGCGGTGGGAGAAAACGCTGCCGCCACCGAAGGTGCGATCGTGACCATTACCGACGGGACTCCGGGCACCGTTAGGTCGGTTCCAGGGACCTACAAACTCCTCGGGGTCGCTTGCCACAACGCCACAGATTGCGTGGCGGTCGGCTCGAACGACTCGGGTGACGGCGTGGTGGCAAGTATCACCGGTGGTGCCGTCGACAGCGTGGTGGTGCCGGGAACGAGCTCTCTCAATGGCGTGTCCTGTCCGAACGCCACGCTGTGCGAGGCAGCGGGTTTCATTCTCTCACGCAGAGTCCTCGTCAACGGCGTGGTCGTGCGCATTACCAATGGATCTCCGGCCAGCGGCAAGATTGCGTCGCAAACCAACGCTCTTTACGGTATTTCCTGTCCGAACGCAACGTCGTGCGAGGCGGTTGGATCCAACGCGTCGAACGAAGGCGTAGTCGTACCTATCAACGCGCTCGGCACTCCAGGCACCCCGGCGCCCGCAGATGTCGCCGTTTTCTCTAGCATCGCCTGTCCGAGTGCCACTAGTTGCATTGCGGTGGGGCAGGACTCTTCGGACACATTCGGCGTGGTCGTGCCTGTTTCCAACGGCAGCCCCCAGAATCCCCGGGTGGACTCAAGATCGGCAGCGCTCTTTGGTGTGGCCTGTCCGACCGCCACGCTTTGCGAGGCAGTTGGGCAGGACGTCTCGGACACGTACGGCGTGGTGTTGCCCATTCACGACGGCAATCTGGGAACGGATTTCGTGACGTCGGGGATCGAGGTGCTCTACGGCGTTGCCTGTCACGGCCTCAACAGCTGCACCTCGGTGGGGAACGGCTCGTTGGCGACCGAGGGTGCGGTCTTGCCCATTATCAACGGGGCGCCGGACGGAGTCGGTCAGGTGCCTGAGATAAACCAACTCAGCAGCGTTGCCTGTCCGAGCACCACCCTCTGCGAGGCCGTAGGGACCGAGACATCGGGCGATGGGGTGATCGTGCCCATCATCAACGGCACGTCCGGCACGCCCGTGCCGGTGTCGGGAACCGAAACGCTTAACAGCATCGCCTGCGCGAGTGCAACGTCCTGCGTGGCTGTTGGAAACGCGGGTTTTGTCGTGGACATCAGCATGGGCCTTCCGGTAGCTGTCTATTTCGCGCCAGGGGCGCCAACACTCAACGGCGTCGCCTGCCACAGCGTCACCAAGTGCGAGGCGGTGGGATGGAACTCCACTGAAGGCGTTTCCCTGGAGATCAACGACGGTGTCCCAGCAGGGCTCGTGATGGATGCGGCGACCAGCGCCCTCTTGGGCGTCGCGTGCCCGACTTCGAGCCTCTGCGAAGCGGCTGGCTCGAGCGCTGAGGAGTTTTCCTCCGAATATGACTCTAACTACACAGATGCCATAGTCGTGCCCATCACCCACGGGATTCCGGGCTCGCCGATGGTGTCGCCGATCAGCGAGCCCCCCCTCTCTTCCGCCCTCGAAGGGATCGCGTGTCCGAGTGCCACATCTTGTGAAGTCGTCGGAGAGACCGATTATCAGGCCCAGGGCGCAGTGTCTCTGACAAACGGCGTTTTTGGTCCGTATCAACGTGTTCTTTATGGCGACATAGTTTCGTCGGTGAACGGAGTCGCCTGCCACGGCGTGGGCAAGTGTGTAGTGGTGGGATGGGGATTCGACCCATATCAAGGCATCTATCAACCCGTCATCAACGGGATTCCAGGGACCGCCACTGCGATCCCTGGGGATCTTTCGTTCAATGGCATCTCCTGCCCGAGCGCTACCGACTGTGAGACTGCTGGCGTTGGCGCTGAATACTCCTCGGGTGGCGGGGACCCGCCCCCCTCTCCGGGTGCAACTCTCCAGATAAGGGACCCTTGGTAACGATGTGGCAACAAGGCTGGAGATAGGAGGCCGGTCCAAGATTTAATCTTGATGGCAGTGTGGTCGCTTGGATCGCACGTCTCGGTACCACTTGATCTCCACTCGGTCCGGGTCGAATTCCCTTCGTCGCGCCGGGCGGATCGTGATTCGACTGATATGGCGGTCGAGCTGAGCGCGTCGTTCGCGGACATCCAACATCTCCCATCTGGCCATGAATAAGGAAGCTGACAGCACAACGGTGGAGTGTGGCGCTCTCGCTCCGGATTCGGACACCGTTGTCTTCACTTGTTCCAACACGACGCTTCGATAATGGCGGTATTCCTTCTGTGTGAGTAGGTGGTGCACGTAATAATCGTCCCCGAGTTCTTTGAGTCGTATTTTTTGTTCCTCGAACTCTTCCGTGACGGATTCGACGTCAAGGTGAGCACGGTCGATAGGGACGTAGCCGAACTTCACGCCGTTATCCAGGTGTTGGCACGCCGCCTCCAAGACGTATTGATCCAGAGAGGCGCAGTTGATCTGAAGCTTCCCGCACCCCTTGGGTGGTGATGGACAGCGGTACGCCAGCACACCCCCTTTACTGGTGGTGTACAGCGCCGCGTCACATCGCCCACAGAAGACCAGGCCGGTGAGGAGGTGGCGCCGGAAGTTGGCGTTCTCCTGTTTGCTCGGTGCCGTGAGCATCACCCGCAGACGCTCAGAGGTCGAGCGATCAAGGATGGCTGGCCAGCAGTCAGTGGCAACCACCTCTCCCATGTGGATACGGTCGCCAGCGAGCCTGCGTGAAGTGAGCACGTTCTTGACCGTGGAGTAGCTCCACGCATTTCCACGGTTGGTACGAACACCCTTGCGATTCCACTCCGCCGCGATCGAACGGAGACTCTCGCCACTGAGCACTCTTTCGGCGGCGTCTCGAATCAGTGCAGCCTGCCTTGGGACAACGCGGAATGGGTTCCTTTTGAACCCGAAGCCCACAATCGACGGGGGTGCGCCCGCCTTGGCTTGCTCATTCAACTTGGCCCGTATTCGCAGCCCCAGGGTTGCCGACTCCAGCCCAGCGAAACTCACCAAAATCCGCACCAGTGCCACCCCCAGATCGGTGGAGGTGTCGATGGGTTCGGTCGCCGACGCCAGAATCGCCCCGTTGGCCTCGCACACGGCCCAGAACCGCTCGAACTCGGCAGGACGACGTACCAGGCGGTCGAGCTTCCAGACGACGACCCCGGCAACTCGGCGCTCTTGGATGGCTTCCAGCAGTGCCTCGTAGGAGGGGCGAACGACACCCTTCTTGAAGGCGGACAGGTCGACGTCTTCGTAGGCCCCATCCACCTCCCACTCTCGGAGGGCGGCGAAGGCGCGACACGCTTGTTCCTGACGTTTAGTCGCAGTCTGGGTACCCGATTCATCTTTCGAGAGGCGCGTGTAGATAGCTACCGTGGTTGTCATAGCTGAACGCTAGAGCGGGGTGCACTTGGGACTGCCCAGGGTTCGGTTGACTCGAACGGTTTAGTCAGTCACGCCGCATTTGCGGCGCTGTAGATGGTCTCATATTCGACGGGGGTGAGGCGACCGAGGGCGCGCTGGCGACGGCGACGGTTGTAGGTCTTTTCGATCCAGGTGACGATGGCGAGGCGCAGCGCGTCACGGGTCTCCCATCTCTTGAGGTTCAACACGTTCTTCTGAAGAAGTGCGTAGAACGATTCCATGGCCGCGTTGTCGGCACAGGTGGCCACTCTCCCCATCGAGCCACGGACCTCGTGACGGCGCAATGCTCTAACGAAGGCGTGGGAGCGAAATTGCGATCCCCTGTCAGCGTGGACGATGGTCGACGGTGTTGTGGCCCGCACGGCAACGGCGTTATCGAGTGCGCTCACGGCCAGGGCGGCGGTCATGCGGCTGTCGATGGAGTACCCGACGATTCGATTCGAGAAGGCCTCCTTGACGGCGCAGAGATACAGCTTTCCTTCCGTCGTGCGATGCTCCGTCAGATCGGTCAGCCACAGTTCGTTAGCGACATCGGCGCTGAAGTCCCGATTCACCAGGTCGTCGTGCACCGGGGGGCCAGGACGACGCTGGCGACCCCGTTTCTTGGCATGCAGCGACCAGATGCCCTGGAGCGAACACAGCCGTTGCACCCGGTTCTCCGAGACCTCGAAGCCGGCATCGCCTAGCTCATCGGAGATGAAGCGATAGCCAAAGGTGGGGTCGTCGTGATGGATGTCGACAGCGGCGTTGATCACGTAGGCGTCAGAGAGATCACGGTCGCACACGGGCTTGGCCCGCCATTTGAAGTAGCCCTGCTTCGAGAAGCCCAAGACCCGGCAGTCAGCGCTACGGCGATCCCCTCGTCGGCCAGGTCAGCGACGAGGGGATAACTCTGTAATGGGTGATGGCTGGCCCGAGGCTGGCTGAGAAGCTGATCTTTGACCGGCAGTGAGTGACTCCGGATATATCCGATCCACTGGAAGTGGTGTCTTGAAAATGACGTGTCCTCACTGCGGGTTGAAGGTTGGCTCTGCGCCCAGATGTCTTGATCAGAAGCTTGTCCGTCCACCTTGGACGTGACCCATTACAGAACTGTCTCTGAGCGACCCACTCGGCCGACCGAGTTGCCATTGCCCACCAGAGTCAGGAGAGACCATGGCTGTCGTTGCCGAGCTGTTCGACCATGTCGTGGGTGTGGATACCCATGCCCGAACCCACACGTTCTGTATTGTCCAATGCCGAACCGGAGCCGTGGTCGATTCGGCGACCTATCCCACAACGGGGCCTGGCCTCAACCGGGCCGTGGCGTGGATCAAGCGCCGGTGCACGAGCAGGGTGTTGGCAGCGGTGGAGGGCACGTCATCCTATGGTGCCTCGATTACTGCCGCTCTCGTGCGGTCAGATATCGATGTGTGCGAGGTGCGCCCGATGTCGAAGAAGGCGCATGCGCACGCCGGGAAGTCCGATGCCATTGATGCCGAAGCTGCGGCTCGGTCGGTGATTGGGCAGGACTACGAGACTTTGGCGCGGCCCCGTCGCACCGGTGATCGGGCTGCTCTACGGGTTCTTTTGGCTTCACGGCACCTGATTGACCGGCAGCGAACCGCCAACCGCAACGCCCTGACCGCCCTGGTGCGTAGTTCCGAACTTGAGATCGACGCCAGGCGGCCACTTACCGACGCCCAGGTCAAGACGATCGCATCGTGGCGCTCGAGTCGATCCGAAGGCCCGACCGCAATCGCCCGGAGTGAGGCCAAGCGCCTGGCCGTCACCATCATCGAGCAGAGCGAGCTCCTCGCCGAGAATCGCAGACGCCTCCAACTCCTCAGCGAGCAACTCGCCCCTGGTCTTCAGGACACTCCCGGCATCGGGCCGGTGACCGCCGGCATCCTTGTCTGCGCCTACTCGCATCGTGGACGGGTGCGTTCCGAAGCGGCCTTCGCCGCCCTGGGAGGCGTGGCGCCGCTTCCCGCATCATCAGGCAATACCGAACGGCATCGGCTCTCTCGATCAGGAGATCGGCAACTCAACCGCGCCTTCGACGTCATCGTTCGCACCCGAATGAGCTATGACACAGCGACCCGAGACTACGTGGCCCGCCGCACTGCCGAGGGGCGGACCAGAAAGGAGATTCGTCGCAGCCTCAAGCGATACGTCTGCCGGTCCATCTTTCGTCAGCTTGAGACCTGCATGGCTTGACAAGAGGCATAGAAGCGTCATTTTGGGGAGCTGCCCTGGGAGAGATAGGCGGCGGCCCGGCGCAAGATGTAGTTCTCCTGCTCGAGTAGGCGATTGCGCTTCTTGAGCTCTCGCATCTCGGCCTGCTCGGCAGTCGTCATGCCGTCGCGCACACCGTCTTCGATGTCAGCCCGCTTCACCCAGTTGTGCAGCGTCGCCTCTGAGACCCCGAAGTCCTTGGCGATCTGGGCCAGCGGCGCTTCGCGCTTACGGGCGACGGCGACTACGTCGCGCCGGAACTCCTCGGGATAGGCCCTTGCCATGGTCCACATCCTTCCCTCGAGCCAATACTCGAAAGGTTAGGAGTCAACCGAACCCTGGGCAGTCCCTTACCTTTCATTGTTAAATGGCAATGTGTGGGTGACTCATCGACACCCCTTGGCTTGTTCTGGTGCATCACCCATGAGATATGTCCATGGCTTTAGAGGCATTCCCTACAGGTCGAGGGTGATCGTGTACCTCCACATGGGTCCGAGCCTGACCGTGAAGTGGGTTGCAGCCATGTTGGTGGTGATGGGAGCTGCTGCCGAGATCGTGGGCGCACTCCTGATCGTCATGGACATTAGCGATGACGCCGACGAGCTTGAGCGCCGGAGGAAGGTCGGACACGTTCAACTACGTCCGGACTCCACACTCAGACAGATTGAGCGAGCGATTCGACACTTCCGGTCGGAGGTTGCCTCGTTCATGGAAGACCGCTTGGTCGGGCGCTCTAACCGGCGATGGTACGGGGTGGTCCTACTGGCCATCGGCATCGTTCTGGGGGCGGCTGGGAGCCTCGTGGCGCTCCTGGGGTAGCCATATGCGTGGTGACGCCCTATGAGGCGCCTACGGCGTTGGCGACGGGAAGAACTGCTCGAACTTCGGGATGACCTCGTCCCGGACGTGGAAGAAGAGGTCGCCAGTCACGACCGGCAGCGGGTCTTGGTAGATGCGGCGGTTTCGCTCGCCAAACGCTATGTGCGGCAGGAAATACAGGTTTGGGTCCGGCTGCGGATAGGGACGCTCATAGGTGACGATCGCTATTACCTCGTCGTGCTCAATCGGGTTTCGTGTGAATACCGTTGTGGACGATGGGGGCGCACTCGGGTCCCCACCAACGGTGGTGGAGATGGTCGATTCTGCCGCTGCGGCAACGACGACAAGACGTCGGTGTTTGTCGATGTTGTCCAGATCTCGGAGTAGGTCAAGGCCGTGGTTCCGCTGCGTTCCACTGTAAGGCTGTACGACCTCCAAAACCTTCCGTATGTCCTCCCGCACTCCGGGGCTAATATCTGGCAGCGTTCGCTTTTGCGAGCATCGTGTCCGAGGCGGCGTGAGATGGATAGGGAATTGCGTCGTGAGCGTAGGTTCCCTCCCGGAGACCAAGACGAGTTGATGAGCGAGATGGTCGAGGGACGTTCGCAAGTTGTGAAAGAGGTCCCCGACAAGGGCACTCCAAATGGGCGGGAATGCCGGGGGATTCCTTGCCTTGAAGACGTGCTTGATTCCTTGGTCGTAGATCTCGGGCACCATGACGTATCGGTGACCTGGAAACACCCTCTCAAAGTCCCGTTCAAGGGTTCCCAGGTGGTTTTCCGCTTGTTCGATTTTGACCAATACGCCGTCGAGCGTGGGCTTCTCCCTCCCGCGCTTTCTGCTCATGGCTCAGGCAGGGAAGGCGGCCCAGCGGGTGATCCCCGATGACTACCTGCCGGTGGCCACGCCCAGGAAGGGACTTGTTCGTCCCAAGGGAATGGGGGTTCGCTGAGAGCGCAGAGCAGGTCAGCGATGTGGATGCATGTGTACTGGAGCCAACTGTCGAGCTTGAGGTTCAGCGTGATGCAGAGGTCGGCGTCGAGAGTCCCGTTGTTCACGTCAATCTTCGGATTCGGTCCCGTCTTTCGGCAGTAGACGTATCCGAGTTCTGTGCCTACGCCAGTAGTTGTGCGCGAACCCTTGGCGCGAGCCGCCCTGAGATTCTCGCAGTCCCGAGGATTCGTGACGTTGAACCGGACAACACGAGGAGCCGCAAAGACTGGCTTGATCGTCCGGTGCTTGTCGTCATTCGCAAGCTCGGCAAGAAGGCCAAGAGTCTGCCGAAACTCCCGGCGCCGGTATGGCTGGTAACGACGAACGACTGTTCTGTCTGCATGCGTGACGCCCGGGAGGCGACGACCAACGAGCGAATTCCAGTCTCCCAGAGTCTTGGCGAATGGGAAATACACCTTCGTGGCGACATGTGGGGGCGGGTTGGGACTAGCACCCCGCTGGACCATCGCCCACGCGACATGGTCCAAACTCATGCGGTAGTTGCTGATCGTGTCACCAAGGCGCAAAGAGGCAGTGACGGGCACAGACTGGACGTCAGTGACAAATACCCGAAAGCGATGATGCTTCGGGTCGTATTCACTGCCGATTCGGAGTGGTCTTCCGTTGGGGTCGTCGATCCAGGCGGTGAGTTCTTCCAAGAGCGCCTTTGTGTGAGCGACTGCCCATCGCCATTTCCACCAGGCGCTGTCGAAAGGCCCCACGGTCTATCCTTGGAGAAAGATGCCGCTGAAATAGAAACAACCGCTCACAGGTGAAGGCGAACCTTTGCAGGCCGCGGAACGGCGACTTGAGATTCCCGTCCCTGAGCGTGACGAAGCATTCAGCGTGCTCGGCAAGGCCATCATGAGGCGCACTTCCGAACTACGCATCGAGGAATACACCGGTCACTCTGGGACCAGCGGCGTCCCGCTTTGCAACGGTGTGCGCACTCCAGGCATGCTAGAGAGGTTGATAACGGCGATCATGCCTCAGCAGCCTTTTTCTGAAATAAGACTATGAGCCCGACCAGTACAAACAGAGATCCTGCAAGCCCGGACACCACGATAGCCAGGGTCGCCCACCACGTCCCCCAGTTTGGCGCCAAGTAATACGCCGCGACAGCGAAAGCGGCGCCAATTACCCACGACACAATGAACGATCCCCAGTTCCATTGTCTACCGGTGGCACTAGACGTCTCTACCAATCGGCTTGTTTGCTGAGTGATGATTTCCGCCAAATCCGACGACGCAGCCGCCAGAGCATCATGCTTGGAGGTCAGTTCATAAAGGTCAATCGTCCCTCGAATCTGGTCCCGCAGGCGGCTATGCCTGGTAAGGCCCAGCATTGTACGGATAACGCCACCAATCTCACCGATCTGATCGCCAATGTCCGGCATTTCGTAAGCCTATGTGCGAGCTGATCGCTGCCGGAATGGGTTGTTTCCGCAACTGAGGTCCCATTTCGTTTGGAATGCCCATCCCATCATGACGGTGATTCCCGCCTCAGGCACTAACCCCATTGGTGCCATTGTTCCTGCCCGATGCCGGACCCACCGCTCGGAGATGCCAGTCGCCTATTGGACCGTCAGCTCATTGACGCGAACCGCCATTCGTTGTCCACACAAGGGTTCCTCCCCGCTAACATTCTCTCTGCAACTCATCCAGACGAGCCGAGGGGCCTGGCCCAGTGAAGCTCACCAACCGACCTTCGGGCACCGGTGGCAACGCCAGGAACGATGAGGAGTTCACCATGGATTCGTCGCCAAAGAAGTCCTTCGTTCGTCTCGACCCCGACGCTTCGGAGGAGGAGCGCGAGGCCGCGATCATGGAGTGGCTGATCGAGATATTGGGACCGCCGTCAGATGCTCCCACCTCCCCGTCCTCAAGTGTGACCCAGGACAGACCCGAGGAGTAGAGGAAGCCGCGCTTATGGCGTCATCCGCGTTCGCCGAAGGGACGGCGCGCTCCTAGTGCCTCGGGTGCTGCATCAGCTCCAAAGGGTCGAGCCTTAGTCGACTGGCGATGCGTTCAACCGCCTTAAGGGTGAGGTTCCGCTCCCCACGCTCAAGACCGCCAACGTAGGTGCGGTGGTAGCCGAGCTTGTCGGCAAACTTCTCCTGGCTCAGGCCCCGAGCCTCCCTGTAGGAGCGCAGGTTGAGCCCCACTCTCCGCTGAAGCTCGCCCTCTCGCACCCAGGCAACATGCCTGGAGTGCTACCTGTTGATCTACATACTTATACGTAGCACACTATGGGAGTCCAACCAGGCGGTGAGGGACGATAACGGGGGGTTCGGCGATGTTTGGTGGTCTTCGATCTACGTGGCGGGCACGGCAGTGGGTATTGGTAATGGCATTCATGAGCGTGGGCGGAGGATTCGTCCTGATCGTTGCCAATCCGGCTGGAGCCACTAGCGCCACTTACAGCGATCCTCGGCCCTGCTCAGCCGCAATCAATAGCGGAGTTTGCATATCCGAAGTGTCGGTCGACTACACGGCAACGACTGTGACGGTAGGGATGACCGTTGGTCAGGCAACGGATCCCTCGTCGGACCCGAACTGGCTCGATACAGCGGATGCTACCTTCGTCGGATGGGTGCTATGCGTCGATCCGTCTGGCGACTCGTGTCCATACGACGTTAAGGCAGGAGACTTCTCGGGTGACTCCTTCGTGGGAGTTGTCGACTCAGCATCTCCAGCCGAAGTTGTGTGCGGAACAACGGATGGAGTTCTTGCGAGCTTTGATGTCGCGACGAACTCATACCAGGTCTCGTTTCCGGCAAGTTGCATCAACTCTCCTTCGAGTCTTAGCGCTGGCGGTCACTGGGACTACGACGATGATGGAACCGTTGTTACGTACGAGGCACCTACCCAAGGTCCTTGCTGTTCCGTTGTCCCAGATAGCTCCACAACAACCACAACTTCGAGCACAACCACCAGCTCGACCATCCCCGTCTCCTCGTCGACAACTACGTCCATAGTTCCGGTTACTTCTACGACAGGATCCCCCGTTTCGGCCACCAAAACGGCGCCCGCACCTCTAGTGACGCCCAGCAGCGGCTCTTCGTCGAGTTCCTCGGGTCAACTCGCCTTCACCGGCCCCGGACGAGATACCTGGTTGACGGCCATCGTTGGCGGTGCCCTTCTGCTGCTCGGGTTTAGCCTGTTCGCACTTGCAGATGTGCCTCGTCAGCTCCGGTTCCAATTAGCCGGTTGGGGACGTCGGCATGATCCCCGACACTGGGCGCGCCGTTTACACGTACATAAAGCTGAGAACGTGCCGACAAACGCCGGGTCCTTGGGCCGAGACGTTGGGCGGCAAGCGGCTCGCGCAAGCCGATGGATCGTCGGTCGGTGAACCT
The DNA here is from genome assembly GCA_963714125.1 of uncultured Acidimicrobiaceae bacterium. Taxonomy (GTDB): domain Bacteria; phylum Actinomycetota; class Acidimicrobiia; order Acidimicrobiales; family UBA8190; genus CAWCAW01. Next base: position 1,468,726 of record OY970234.1, read on the forward strand.
TTCCGATCCGAGCATGGAGAATCGGGTCGAAGGTTAGTGGTGAGCGTCTTCACCCTGGCTCCGTCACTCATCAAACTTAGGGTGATGGACACCTCTTCTCTGCCCCATACTGGCAGGCAACATGGGTTGACGTGGAGGCAGAGGTGAGAGATTCATCGGGCGGGCCAGGGTGGTGGGTGGCCTCAGATGGCAAGTGGTACCCCCCTGAAACACACCCGAACTACGTGGCCCCTCTCCCACCAACTCCACCTGATACAGCGCCAGCTCCAGGGTGGTGGAAGGCAACTGACGGGCAGTGGTACCCCCCCGAATCACACCCGAACTACGTGGCCCCGACTTCACCATTGCAGCCGTTCGCGGCCTATCGAAATCTTGCTCCGGGCTGGTACATGGAGACATCGAACTCAACCGTTTCTCGCTATTGGGACGGGGCGACGCTGAGCGACGAACGACGCCAAGTGGCGTCACCGCAGACTGCTGCTCTCTCGTCAATGCCCTTCACCCCTTCTGTCCCTTCCCCTCGTCAGGCTCCAATGGCAACGATGTCGCCCAGTCTTTCTCTGCTCGACCGGCGAGCACCAGAGGCAAACCCGTCGACGAGGTTTATGCGCACGCCAATTCACAAGTCGGATGAAAGTCCCCCGGTAGATAGGAGATGGTGGTTCATCACGGCATGCGGCATTGTCGCGGCATGTATCGGCGTTGCCGTCGCTCTCAGTGTGACGAACAAACCCATGCAGGTCGCGATTGCGTCGAACGGCTCTTTGGCGACAGGCACGACTACCACGCTCAATCCACTTGAGCAAGAGCTGAACGGCTTGTCGCCCGCCACCACCACACCTGCGATCGAAGTCCCTACAACCACTCCGCCGACGACCGCCCCCATCTCGGTTCCGAGTTATACAGTCCCGACTTATTCCGTCCCCACGTATACGGTCCCTACCTACACCGTCCCCACGTATACGGTGCCTACCTACACGGCGCCTACAGTTCCACCAACGACCGCGCCTACGACGGCCGAACTGGTCGAGCAGTGGTACGGCTCGTACGGGGGCATCATCTCCACCCTTGAGGATGACTATGGATCTGTGGCCGATACGACCATGGAATACCTCGATGACGATGGATCCCTTGGCACCATAGGAAGTGCGTGTCAACAGTTGGAGTCAGATGCAACTAGCGCACAGTCCTTACCCGCCATTCCTGATACTTCGATTGAGTCACCCTGGAGTTCAGCGGTAAGCGATTCAGCAAACGCTGGGGAATCGTGTGTCGCCGGCGTCGATGATCTTGACGCCGCTGCGATCCAGACCGCGAATCAAGAGATCATGCAGGCAACTAGCGAATTGAATCAGACCACCGCCGCTGTCAATGCCCTTTATGCTTCGTCCTAGCCATGCGATCAATGCCAGGACTACTGGTCGGCCTCCATAGCCAATCGCGAGCCCAACTGTCGGCTGATTCCAAGTTGCCGCGACAGCTCGCTGATGCTCGTGCCCTGTTCCTTTGCCAAAGCGAACATGGATAGACGCACCTGGTGCCGCGCTCCTTCCAACTCCGCAATGGCTTCGGTGACCTCTTGACGTCGAAGCGGCCCGTGTTCCGCTTGGAGCGCGTCAGCAACCGTTTCGCCATTTTCGATTCGGCGGGCCACATCCGCGCTTCCTTTTTCGTAACGCACAAGCACAGCCCGCAGGTCCTTAGAGCGTTCAATTACGCGAGCCATGTCCCTCACAAAGTCACTCTTAGCGGACATGAGATCGACCTCGCCTTCGTGGGTGTTGGAGCCGACCAAGAAGGTAGTGCCTTGAAGGGCAATAGTGGGTGGCGATAACAGTCAGCCGTCAGCCGCTCACCCTGAGATGGCAGACTACGTGTTGAGCTAAGGGGGGAGCATGGCTGAAGACTCCGACCGCGACTCCAAGCCGACCGAGGGCGTCGATGACAATCTTGTGCTCGAAAGTCCCGAGGTTGATTGGGAATTTGACGCGGCACTGTCGCGTCTCGACGAGGCTTTAGATCGATCGGGTAAGGCCGCTCACCGCTTCGATGCGCTTGCTGCCTTGACCGTGGCGACGGCAGAGCTAAATGGACTTCTCAACGACGAACCGACCGTGGCCCATTTCGGGGCAGCACCGGATGACTCATATCTGGGACGCGTTGAGGTGGTCACATTGGCAGGACAAGGAAAAGGGATCGCCGGAAGATTCAGGAAACCAAAGTCCGACGAGGACCAGCAGAAAGTCGGCGATAAGGTTCAGAAATACTGGGGTACCGTCGAGAAGCTCGTCGAGAAGTACCAACCCAGCCAGTACCAGATCACCGTCGGATTCCCGATTGGGATTTCAGTGACGCTTTCGTGGGATGTCAACAAACCCCCTGGCTCGCCGCATTCGACTGCAAGTTGAACACCGTCTCCTCAGGGCCTGGCTCCTGATTCATGAGGACTCGGACGATGCTCAGATTCGCGCTTCCCATTCCGGTTCTCCGACTCCCCTTATGGGGGAGAGTCGGAATCAGAATCTGGAACCGATTCGGAAAGTCGTTAGAATCGGTTCGGAATCGGATGACTGAGGCCTCTCGTTAGCCTCTCTCGGTCATCCTTCCGGTAAAGCCCAGTGTGTTCCGTCCCACCGGCTGCCATCTTCCTTGGTCGCAGACACCCATGCGGTGCCGCTCCAGAACTGCGTCCCGTCAGGCGAAAGCGTCCCTGTTACAGGAGACGTTCCGGCAAGATGATCCGTTTCCGGTGCATCTCCCGACCCCTTGACCGGGCGCTCGCTGAAATCGTCGACGCCACAGGAGGGGCATCGTCTTATCTCCTCGTACGCTTCCAGGCGGGCATTCTCTTCGGCTGCCACCTCACCGATCGCTTGGGCCTCTGACCCCTCGATTCGACCAGCGAGGCCGGTTTCGCCTAGGGCCTCGAACCGATTGATCGATGGCGGGGACTCCTCAGCCTCTCCCCGAGTAACAATCCAGGTGTAGCCACATGCCCGACAGATACGTTCGTAATGGCCGTGAAGACGAATGGGACACATGCTCACTCCCGTCGCAGGCCCAGGACTCTATCCATACAAAGGCAGTTGGTCTTCGGCCCGGCTTGGTACTTTCGTGCGTGCGCCCATCGGTTCGCATTTTCGCTTTGGGAGACCAAACCTACCTCTTCGTAATGCCCATCATAATGGTAATTACGTTGTGGATAGACTCACGCGGTGACTCTCGTTCCCACCCCGTCCCGCCTCCCCTCCAATCCCAGCTCAGACCCTTCCGCAACGGGGGTGGCCGCTGCCTTCCTCCTGGGCTACCAGGGGGCCACCAGAGCCGCTTACAGCCAGGACCTCGCGGCGTGGTTCTCCTGGTGCCAGGACCACGATCTCGACCCACTGGAAGCCACGCGCGCCCATGTCGATGCCTATGCCCGCACCCTGGCCGAGGTGGAGCATCGCTCCCCCGCCACCATGGCCCGCCACCTATCCACGCTGTCCGGCTTCTACGCCTATGCCGTCGCCGAGGACGTGGTCGCCCGCAACCCAGTCGCCAAAGTACGCAGACCCAAGGTGGGTACCGACACCGTCTCTACGGGGCTCGACAAGGAGGAGTTGGCCGCTCTGATCAAGTGTGCCGAAGCGGACAACGCGCGGTCACTGGCTCTCGTACTGTTGCTCGGTTTGAACGGGTTGCGGATTTCCGAAGCTCTCGGCGCCGATGTCACCGACCTCGACACGGAGCGCGGCCACCGGGTTCTTCGAGTCACGAGGAAAGGTGGGAAATGGGCGACTGTCCCGCTCGCGCCGAGAACGGCCGACGCTGTGGACGCGCTAATGGGTGACCGAATCGACGGTCCGCTGTTCGCCACGCGTTCCGGCAAGAGGTGGCACCGGTCCGAGGCATGGCGGACGCTTCGTCGACTGGCGCGTGACGCGGTCCCAGGGAAGGCCCAGAGTCTTCATCCACACGACCTCAGACACGCATTCGTGACGTTATCCCTGGACGCCGGGGCGAGTTTGAGGGACGTGCAGGACGCCGCTGGGCATGCTGACCCAAGGACTACACGTCGATATGACCGAGCACGTCACAACCTGGACAAGCATCCAACCTATGCACTGGCAGGGCTCGTGGCGTCATAAGGTGCGGAGGACCTCCACGTCCGCGTTAGGGGAAAGCATGTCGGAACATACCGACCGTCTGCTGTATGACATCGAAAAACTCGCCCAGGCTAACGTTCGCCTTCGCCAAGAGCTTATCAAGCACCATAAGGTTCTGGCGCGCAACATCGCTCAGATCGAGGCGGGCAAGTGGACCCATTCAACCCAACACCCCGAGACGGCCGAGCTGCGAGCGGAGCTGACCGAAGTATTTGACGCGTTCACAGACGCGCGCCATGCGGTCCGACTTGACCTGTTTGCCGTGGGAGCGGACCAAGGGCTCAGTGCCGGTGCCATTGCCCGGACACTCGGGATCTCTAGGCAGCTAGGGGCAAAGTTGACGACCGAAGCGAATAAGCGCGGTCACTGACTCGGGTTCGAAGGTGCCATCTCGGGCAGCCGATACTGGTCGTGAGAGGCTACGGCGATCATGCGCATTCCGACAAGACGACAGAAGCTGCTCATTGCCGTCGTGGTTCCAGTGGAGATCGTGTCAACAGTGTTCGCCTGGCGCGACCTCTCGCGGCGAGACGCCGATGACATTCGTGGTAGTAAGCGGTTCTGGCGTCTATTTATGGCGGCGAACCCTGGCAACTCGCTGTTCTATTGGTTGTTCGGTCGCCGCTCCTAAGCGATGGTCTCGTATCGTCGACGTCGGATGCCTGGCGATCTCGGTCGTGGGAGAAGTTCGTCTGCGCACGCCCGGCGGCTCAGTTGCACTACCCAGGTCCGGCGCGTTACGACGTCGGTCGAGAGCAATCTCGGTTGGCGTGGCGGGGCGGCGAGTCGACGATCTAACGCGGCGTGGCGCCATGCCACTCCTATTCAGGTTCCACCTCGCCATCATGTAGCAGGTGGGCATTGGCCCCGTCGTCGAGTGGCAGTACGGAGTTCCGTTGATGCGTCCCACGTCTTCGGGATAGATGGGCTTTCCGCACCGCCCACAGGAGAGAGTGCGCGCCAGATCCATGGCCTGGCGGATACGCGTCCGATATTCGTCTGCGAATGCAGAGCTGGCCCACCATGGCCAGAGGCTTGTTGGTTTCTCGCGTTTGAATAGCCGCCGGGCGCGGATCTCGACGATAAGGGAGAAGATCACGATGATGACACGGGGAAGTACGACGAAGCGGTGCCGCCCACCTGTCGATACCGTTGCGACCTCAGAAACTCATGGACCTGCTTGACGTCAAGCTCGATGGGGCGCACTCATTTCCCGTCTTGGCCTATCACCTCTCTGATTACCCACTCCAAGCGTGCACGAACCGTCGCGCGTGGAGCCGGAGTCGCAAATGCCCGATGGGGCACACGAACAGATAATGGAGGCCCGCTGAAGTCGGTTGGCAGGACGGGAAGGAATGAAGTGCGGAATGCGAGGAGGGAGATTAAACAGTCGCCGTCGGTGCGTCGGGCAGGTCGAGAACATGTACCCCCGCCATCTCGAACAAGATACCTTGAAGCCCCCTTGCCACAATCATTCCGGCGGGCACTCGGTTGGCCACCTTGGCAAGAACACCCACGCTGGAGCAGTCGATAAAGTCCAACCCAAATGCGTCGATGATGATCTTTTGGTCACCTCGTAAACGATCGCACGCGTCCTGCAACTCGGCGATACTCGCTATGTCGATCTCGCCCCGCAGGGCCAAGACGATGCACTCCTCTTCGACAAAGGAGGCGATGCCACAGTTGGCGAGCCTCATGCTGTTCTCCCGGTCAGGCGTCTTGACCTTGTCACCCGCAAAGACGGGAGTGAGCCAACCGGTTCGATGAACCCGGCCACGGACGCTAAGGCGGTCCGAGCAACGAAGTCTTGTAGTGAAAACGCTAGAAGGAGGGGTCCCGAACAGGTACAGGTGATTTCACCTGGAGCACGCGGAGGTGCGGGGGCTCCTCTGCGGATCCGGTGGAGCGTGCCGCAAAACGGGCAATCATACCCGGCTGAGGCGACTGTCTGATTGCGCAATCGGAGATCTTGCCGCGAGACCTTCATAAGATGCACAACAAGTGGCAAAGCCTTCATGCGATTCAGGTGGGTCCCAGGGCCGCTGACACATTCGTCGCACCCGCCACGAAGCGCACTACCCGTTGGGTCTGGGTGGTGACGCCAAAGTCACTGGTCGCTGCAATCTGGTCATGCGCACGCTCAACCTCGGGGCGAAACGCATCAAGGGCGCTCGCCCGCCACATGACGATGACGGTCACAAGTTGACGATGCCCGTCCTGCTCCAGGCAGAGCAACCCCCCAAAGTCAGGGTTGTCGGCAAACCCATCTATCGCCTGGTCCACCCCTGTACAAAGCGCCGACATGTTCTCCTGGTCAACGTGGAACGTCTGGACAACCGCGTACAGGGATTCGGGGTCCATGGTGTCCCTTCCTACCCACGTAGCTGAAAAGGGAACGGGATTCGGCTACGAATGATTGCGGCCGATTCCTCGCAAGTTGGACGGGTTGCGCGAATGTTGGCGCGCCTCTTGGGCACGCTGGCCAGGACACGCTCACCTCGTCACTTGCGTTGAATCCCGACTCAAGACGGTGGCGGAGACCCTGGACCTCCACCCCGCTCACCTTGGCGACGATGTGCGCTTGACCTCGAAGGAAGAAAACTCGTGGAGCCCGGGAGTCCGACCGGGACGACCCTCGTGCTGCTCGCGCCGCCTCCTCAGTGCTGTGGCCATCATGGCGGTCCGACGGGCCGATGACAAACGTCGAGGCCACCTCGTGCAATGGCAAGCTAATGCGATGAGCGAAGCTCCCTATGAGCCGGACCGCGAGGGATTGCAGGAAAGCCACATGTCGGTCGAAGGGGAGGCTCTCGCATGGGAAGAAGTGCTTGCCGTCGCAACATCACGGCGGCGGTCGATCAGTCTGTTCCTTGAGCTTGACCCGGCTCCAGAGACTCGCGACCTATTTGTCGACCTGATCGAAATGTGTGATTCGCTCATTGAGCGCTCCGAGCGCAGGTTGAGAGAGCTTTCGTAGCCCGCCGTGTGACCGTCGTCGGTTATTCCGCTACGACGACGTTGTGCAGGCGACGTGTGAGTTTCTCCTGCGCAAGGGCTTCGATCTCCAGGCGGTCGAAGTAGGTACGTCGAGAACTCTTGAGCGCATGGAGGACCCCGCGTTCGATCAACCCGCGCAGCTCGTATTTCGAGAGTTGCAGCTCCCGAGCGGCGACCACCGACTGCACAAGCTGCTTGATCTCGGTCTCCCAGTGTCTGAGGTCTTCAACCTGGATGAAGGCTCGCTCGCCGCGTCTTGCAACCGGGATGGTGCCTTGGCGTACCCACGTACCGATTGTCTGAGGCGAGACCCCAACGCTGGCCGCGGCCTCATCAAGCGAAACAACGCGGGTCCTTTCCAAAACGAGATCGGCGATGCAAGAGCGCTTTAGCCGGAGGAACCCACCGATCCGAGAGGCTTCGAGGCGACCCGTTCGGATGCCACGAAACACCGCCGACTCGGACACCGCCAACGTGGCTGCGGCCTCCGTCGTGGACATCCAATGCTCATCGGACCAGATCCGGCTAGGCGACGGCTTCGGCCAGGTGACCGAGCCTTCCTCCTGTGTCTCGTCCCACCACTTGGGGCGCACACGCATGGTGTCGAAAAACCGCTTCTCTTCACAGGGAAGCACTAGGGCATTTTCAAGCTCACCAGCGATGATGTCGCGTTGGTGCAACATGTCGAGGCGCTCCCAGTCCGCCCGGAGCCGATGTTTCGAGCCCTTGGGTCGTTCGGGGATCTGTCGCCAAGTGGGGTCAAGGTCCCGACGCACTTCTTGTAGTTGGTGGTCGACAGCGTCGCGGGCGCTATTCCATACCTCGCGCGTCATCTTCCGTTCGATGTAGTAGTCGTAGGTCAGTTCGCGCATGGCGCTGGCATATCGAGTAAAGGCGCGACTGAGTTCCTTTGGTGCATCGTCGGTTGGCGGCGGATATCGCGGGGTTTGTGAGCGGTGCTCGATCCGGTACAGCACACCATCTGTGATGAGTTCCTCGACAAAAGGATGCGAGGACCGACACACTTCCGCATCCGCTCGGAGGCGACGGACAGCGATAGCCGCGGTAACTGACAACCTCACCGAGTGCGTTGCGATGCGTCTTCGGATTCCCTCTCAGCCGAGCGCCACAGAGATGACAGCGCAGAAGCCCAGATAGCAGGTAGGTATCCGGCCTCCGACGTCGCCCTCGATTGTTGGCCAGTGCGGCACAGAGCCGGGCATGGACAGACCGCTCCAAGATGGCAGGGAAGCAGTTACGCGCCACGACCTCGCCGTGGTAGGTGTTGTCGCCGACCAGCCGAGGATTGCGTAAGAGCTTGACCAGCGGGGCGTGTCTCCACACTTGTGTGCCTTGGGTGGTCGGAATCTGGCGCTTGTTCCAGTCCGCCACAATGTGGTCTACGGGCTCCCCACCAAGGACGCGATCGGCCGCTTCTCGGATCAGGCTTGCCTCTTCCTCGACGATGCTCAGTTCCCCCTTAGTGAAGCCGAAAGCTCGCACTGTGAGTAGGGAGACGCCATTGCTGGCACGTTCTTTGGCCTTCGACTTCAGCCTCAGCGAAATGGATGACGATTCGACGTTGGCGAAGTTCACCAGCATGCGAATGACCGCTAGGCCAATCTCATTGGTGGAATCGAGAGGCTCGGTAACGCTGGTCAGGAATACCCCCGCGTGTTCACAGCGCTCCCAGAATCGCTCGAAGTCAGCAGACCGCCGTACGAGACGATCAAGCTTCCACACCAGCACCCCATTAACCCGGCCGCTGGCGACCACCTGAACAAGGGTCTCGAAGGCGGGACGGCGCACGCGGCGGTCGTAGGCCGATACGGCAACGTCCTCGTAAACATGGGCGATGTCCCAGCCGCGCGCCTTGGCGTACTCCCGGCAGGCTCGTTCCTGGCGACGAGTCGACTGAGGCGTCTCGGTATCCTCAGCACTTACTCTGGTGTAGATGGCCACCAACTTGGCCATACACTTAAGGATCCCAGGGTGCGGCTTTGGATTGGTTGACGTCCCTCCGAGTGGTGTAGAAGCCGGGTCCCCCAACTGAAGGGGCCACCGGGTGATCTTCGGTGTGTAAGTCCAATCACCCACCGAAGGAGACACCCGATGACCCTTTACCAGTCTGACGTGCTGGAGCTACTGGACGTGATCCGCTCCGGCGGCGACATCGATGCCATCCGCAAGGGTGCCGAGCTCGTTTACCAGGCACTCATCGAGGCCGAGGCGGCCGAGCACATTGGTGCCGCTGTCTACGAGCGCACCGAGACCCGCACCACGCAGCGAAACGGCCACCGTCACCGGACCTTGGCGACCAAGGCGGGCGATCTCGAGCTCAAGATCCCAAAGCTACGCACCGGGACGTTCTTCCCGTCTCTGCTCGAGCGCCGGCGTCGCATCGACCGGGCCCTGTTCGGCGTGGTCATGGAGGCCTATGTCCACGGTGTCTCGACCCGCAAAGTCGACGACCTTGTGGTGGCCCTGGGCGTCGACACCGGCATCTCGAAGTCCGAGGTGAGCCGCATCTGTGGTGAGCTCGACGAGGAGCTGGCGGCGTTTCGAGACCGCCGCCTCGACCACGTCGAGTTCCCCTACGTGTTTCTCGATGCCACCTACCTCAAAGGTCGAGTGGCGCATCAGGTGGTATCGCGGGCCGTGGTGGTGGCCACCGGCGTCACCACCGACGGCGGGCGTGAGGTGCTCGGCTGTGCCGTGGGTGACTCCGAAGACGCGGCGTTTTGGACCGAGTTCCTGCGATCATTGCGGGCCCGGGGCTTGGCCGGCGTGCGCCTGGTGATTTCAGACCAGCACCTGGGCCTCAAAGCAGCCGTCGAGGCGGTCATGGTCGGTTCAGCGTGGCAACGGTGTCGGGTCCATTTCATGAGAAACGTCCTGGCCCGGGTGTCTCGTTCGAACACCCACATGGTCATCGCCGCCATCCAAACGATCTTCGCCCAGCCCGATGCCCACGCCGTGCGCGACCAGTTCGACCGGATCGCCTCGACCCTGCGGGGCCAGTTCCCAGATGTGGCGGTCATGCTCGACGCCGCCAAGGAGGACCTCCTGGCCTTCTCGGCGTTCCCCGAGTCGCACTGGCGCAAGGTGTGGTCTACCAACCCCTTGGAACGGGTTCATCGCGAGATCAAGCGGCGCACCGATGTGGTGGGGGTATTCCCCAATGACGCCGCGGTCACCCGGCTGGTGACGGCGGTGGTGGTGGAGACCCACGACGAGTGGCAGGTGGCCGAACGGCGCTATCTGTCGGAGACCTCGATGGCCCAGCTCCGCAGACTCGAATCCGTGGCCGTCGTGGCCCCACCACGAACGCGCAAACGCCTGGCCAGCTGAGCCATCCTGGAGGCCGTGAAGGCCTCCTTCAACGACCACGTCATCACCATCCGGCCGGTGCACACCGAGTCCGGTCGCGTCGCAGCGCCGGGAACCCACGGCTTCATCCTGCGCGTCCTCACCGACCCCGATGAGCGCTACGTGGCTGAGCTCTATCTGGACGTAGCGCCTGACGATGGCGCCACGGAACTCACCGTTTTGCTCCCACTCGACTTCGACGTCGTGTAGGCGGCATACTCCCAGGAGCCGGAGATCACTTCTCCACCATTCGGCGGGACGTCATCTTGGATTGGTGGATCTGCCTACCAGGACGAACGCAGGAAGGGGACTGCCCAGGGTTCGGTTGACTCCTAACCTTTCGAGTATTGGCTCGAGGGAAGGATGTGGACCATGGCAAGGGCCTATCCCGAGGAGTTCCGGCGCGACGTAGTCGCCGTCGCCCGTAAGCGCGAAGCGCCGCTGGCCCAGATCGCCAAGGACTTCGGGGTCTCAGAGGCGACGCTGCACAACTGGGTGAAGCGGGCTGACATCGAAGACGGTGTGCGCGACGGCATGACGACTGCCGAGCAGGCCGAGATGCGAGAGCTCAAGAAGCGCAATCGCCTACTCGAGCAGGAGAACTACATCTTGCGCCGGGCCGCCGCCTATCTCTCCCAGGGCAGCTCCCCAAAATGACGCTTCTATGCCTCTTGTCAAGCCATGCAGGTCTCAAGCTGACGAAAGATGGACCGGCAGACGTATCGCTTGAGGCTGCGACGAATCTCCTTTCTGGTCCGCCCCTCGGCAGTGCGGCGGGCCACGTAGTCTCGGGTCGCTGTGTCATAGCTCATTCGGGTGCGAACGATGACGTCGAAGGCGCGGTTGAGTTGCCGATCTCCTGATCGAGAGAGCCGATGCCGTTCGGTATTGCCTGATGATGCGGGAAGCGGCGCCACGCCTCCCAGGGCGGCGAAGGCCGCTTCGGAACGCACCCGTCCACGATGCGAGTAGGCGCAGACAAGGATGCCGGCGGTCACCGGCCCGATGCCGGGAGTGTCCTGAAGACCAGGGGCGAGTTGCTCGCTGAGGAGTTGGAGGCGTCTGCGATTCTCGGCGAGGAGCTCGCTCTGCTCGATGATGGTGACGGCCAGGCGCTTGGCCTCACTCCGGGCGATTGCGGTCGGGCCTTCGGATCGACTCGAGCGCCACGATGCGATCGTCTTGACCTGGGCGTCGGTAAGTGGCCGCCTGGCGTCGATCTCAAGTTCGGAACTACGCACCAGGGCGGTCAGGGCGTTGCGGTTGGCGGTTCGCTGCCGGTCAATCAGGTGCCGTGAAGCCAAAAGAACCCGTAGAGCAGCCCGATCACCGGTGCGACGGGGCCGCGCCAAAGTCTCGTAGTCCTGCCCAATCACCGACCGAGCCGCAGCTTCGGCATCAATGGCATCGGACTTCCCGGCGTGCGCATGCGCCTTCTTCGACATCGGGCGCACCTCGCACACATCGATATCTGACCGCACGAGAGCGGCAGTAATCGAGGCACCATAGGATGACGTGCCCTCCACCGCTGCCAACACCCTGCTCGTGCACCGGCGCTTGATCCACGCCACGGCCCGGTTGAGGCCAGGCCCCGTTGTGGGATAGGTCGCCGAATCGACCACGGCTCCGGTTCGGCATTGGACAATACAGAACGTGTGGGTTCGGGCATGGGTATCCACACCCACGACATGGTCGAACAGCTCGGCAACGACAGCCATGGTCTCTCCTGACTCTGGTGGGCAATGGCAACTCGGTCGGCCGAGTGGGTCGCTCAGAGACAGTTCTGTAATGGGTCACGTCCAAGGTGGACGGACAAGCTTCTGATCAAGACATCTGGGCGCAGAGCCAACCTTCAACCCGCAGTGAGGACACGTCATTTTCAAGACACCACTTCCAGTGGATCGGATATATCCGGAGTCACTCACTGCCGGTCAAAGATCAGCTTCTCAGCCAGCCTCGGGCCAGCCATCACCCATTACAGAGTTATCCCCTCGTCGCTGACCTGGCCGACGAGGGGATCGCCGTAGCGCTGACTGCCGGGTCTTGGGCTTCTCGAAGCAGGGCTACTTCAAATGGCGGGCCAAGCCCGTGTGCGACCGTGATCTCTCTGACGCCTACGTGATCAACGCCGCTGTCGACATCCATCACGACGACCCCACCTTTGGCTATCGCTTCATCTCCGATGAGCTAGGCGATGCCGGCTTCGAGGTCTCGGAGAACCGGGTGCAACGGCTGTGTTCGCTCCAGGGCATCTGGTCGCTGCATGCCAAGAAACGGGGTCGCCAGCGTCGTCCTGGCCCCCCGGTGCACGACGACCTGGTGAATCGGGACTTCAGCGCCGATGTCGCTAACGAACTGTGGCTGACCGATCTGACGGAGCATCGCACGACGGAAGGAAAGCTGTATCTCTGCGCCGTCAAGGAGGCCTTCTCGAATCGAATCGTCGGGTACTCCATCGACAGCCGCATGACCGCCGCCCTGGCCGTGAGCGCACTCGATAACGCCGTTGCCGTGCGGGCCACAACACCGTCGACCATCGTCCACGCTGACAGGGGATCGCAATTTCGCTCCCACGCCTTCGTTAGAGCATTGCGCCGTCACGAGGTCCGTGGCTCGATGGGGAGAGTGGCCACCTGTGCCGACAACGCGGCCATGGAATCGTTCTACGCACTTCTTCAGAAGAACGTGTTGAACCTCAAGAGATGGGAGACCCGTGACGCGCTGCGCCTCGCCATCGTCACCTGGATCGAAAAGACCTACAACCGTCGCCGTCGCCAGCGCGCCCTCGGTCGCCTCACCCCCGTCGAATATGAGACCATCTACAGCGCCGCAAATGCGGCGTGACTGACTAAACCGTTCGAGTCAACCGAACCCTGGGCAGTCCCGGCCGAGTATTTCGTGATCGGCATGATGAATCATTATGTCTACACAACAGGCGGGAAGAAGGCCACGAGCCATGACTATGAGAATGCACGCGACCAACTAGACGCGATCTATGCAAGCGGTCGGCTTCGGCTACCTTTCAAAGGTGTTCTACTCGTCGGGTATTGAGGTGGATGTTCGTTCCATCAGAACTCGCCTCGTCGAAAGTCATTCCGATATCTCACAAGAAAATCTTGTGCGAAAGCTCACGTTGGATACAGTCGTCCGAAGCTGGGCCGTCTACAAGTGATGGAGACCGAAACGACAGACTTCGGAGTCAGGTGACGGTCAATGTGAATACCTGGGTCACAAACTGCGCAGACTTGCCCGTTCCGAACTTGGCCACAATGGCAAGCTGATAGACGCCCGGCGAACTCTTTTTGCTCGGTGTCCCCGAGATCGTCGCCTTGCCGTCGCGGTCGTTCACAAAGTGCAATCCCCTGGGCAGCGTTCCCGTCTTCTTGATAACTGGCACTGGGCTTCCATAGGTCACGACGGAGAATGAGAAAGCTGAGCCCGCCGTGCCAGAGGCATTGTCTGCACTGGCGATTCCGTCGCCCAAAAGTGAAGATATGAGCACACACTCGTTGGCGTCCAGGTTGCTCGTCGATGTGTTGTCCGAGGATCCTAGGTAGTTCGCAGCCCCGTCATAAACGGCTGAGAAGCACCACGTACCGGGTGCCGTAGGAGTGAACGACGTTGAAACCGCTGATGAGATATTGCCTGGGCCTGTTATTAGATCGACACCGGCGTCTTCAGGCGTGCTGCTGGAGACGCACGGCCCCGCCGCCATAGTTTGGCCTGTACCTGTCTGACACAAGTAAAAGGATACCGACCCTGTCGGCGAGCCACCGAGAGCGTCTCCTTTCACAGTCACGGAGTCGCTGACGCTAGAGCCAAAAGTTGAGTTGGCCGTCGAGATCTTGCTTACCGTAGTCGATGGCAGTGGGACCACGAGCACGCACTCGTTGGAGTCAAGGTTGGTGGTCTCGGTATTGTCTGATGAGCCGAGATAGTTAGAGTCACCTCCGTAAACAGCCGAGAGGCACCACGTACCCGGCGACGTCAGGGTGACGGAGCTGGAGGTGGCTGAAGATGTGTCGCCTGCCCCGCCTACAAGGTCTACGCCTGCATCTTCAGGGCTTCCGCTTGGAGCACAGCGCCCAGTCACGAGGTCCTGAGTTGTGCCCGTTTGACACACATAGAACGAAACAACGCCAGTCGGAGCGATTCCCAATGGGATCCCTGTGACGGTCACGGAGTCGTTGACGGTAGTGCCAATGAACGCTTCGCCGTATGAGACTACTGCCGCGGTCGTCGACTGAGCGGGGGTGACGAGCACGCATTCGTCAGGATCCAGGCTGGCAGATTCGGTATTGTCTGCCGAGCCCAAGTAGTTGGAGTCCCCTCCGTACACCGCTGAAAAACACCAGGTACCGGACGCGGTTGGAGTCAAGGCGGCCGATGCTGCTTCGGATGTATCGCCCGTCTCGGTGCTTAGCCGAACCGTTCCGAGATGATTGCTTGCTATCGCGGCACAGGCACCGACTGTGAGACTCTGAGTCGTTCCTGTTTGGCAGGCGTAGAAGCTGGCAGTGCCGGTCGGGCTGCCGTAGGTGGGGTTCCCCTTTACAGTAGCTAGATCACTGACGGTGCTTGACTGACCAAGTTCGATGGACGCGGTGTTAACCCGCGTTGTAATGGATGAGCCTCCGGTCCCCGTGGTTGTTGTACCTCCACTAACAGCTATCACCGGGTCGATGGACGAACCCGACGGAGGGCTGGTAGTGATCCCAGTCGGCGCCGAGTTGTTGGGGTACGCGCTACATGTGAGGCCCAACGGGTTTCCCGATATTTCGAGAGTCAAACTCGCACTCGAATCCTCTTCAACTACGATGTTGCTGCTCGTGGCTGTAAAGGATCCAAGGCTGGCAGCCGGGTCCGGGAGGTCGACGGGCACGCCGCCAGCTGGCACTGGGTTTGGGATTGGGACCGAGAAGTCAATAGTTCCGCTCGATAGCGTGGACGGGGTAGCACCGCTTATATCTACTTGAGTCGTCGCCGAACCAGCCAGCGAGGTGTTGCCGAGCGCCGCCGCCGCCGCAACAAGTTGCTCGGGGTAGGTGACGATGGTCTGGTAGTCCGTCACGTTGAACGCGGCCCCGGTATTGGGACTCGAAGGCGTGATCGAGGCTGAGGTCGTGACGCCATTCAAGACGACGTTTCCAACCGGGGTACCGGGACAATACAGCTCATATGGCCCGGTGAGAGCGGTCGAAGTGTTGATTTCGCCGGGAGAGGCGATCACTGGGTCGATGGTCGACCCCGACGGTGTATCAGTCGTTTCGCCCGTGGGGACCGAGTCGTTGGCGTAGGCGCTGCAAATGATGGGGAGGGTGGACCCAGGAGCGATATCAATGGTCAACGTCGTGCTGGCATCCTCATCGACGGTGATTGTGCCTCCCGTGGACGTAAACGGTCCGATCGTGCTGGGAGGGCTCGGCAAGTCAAGACTCAGCCCGCTGGCGGGCACAGGATTCGGAATGGGCACGCTGAAGTTGATTGTTCCACCCGACATCGTGGACGGGGTGGCCCCTGTCACATCGAGCTGGGTCGTAGCCGATCCGTTCAATGTGCTCCCGATCGCTGCCGCCAGTGTGGCCAGGGCGGCTGGGAAGTTAGCGATGGTCTGATAGTCCGTGACGTTGAAAGTATCCCCCGACCCAGGTGTGATAGTCGCTGATGTGGTGACATTGTTCATCGCCACGTTTCCAACCGGCGTACCGGGACAGTACAGCTCGTATGCAACCGTAAGGGGAGTTCCCGGAGTGGTGGTCGACTCACCTTGAAATGCGATGATCCCTGATGCGGAATCTCCCGCTTGGTCACCGTAGTTCAGGACACAGGTAACACCTGCGGCCTGTTGTGCGGCGGTCGGTGGGCAAGGGTAGCGAGCGGCGTCAGCAGCCGGGCTATACCCTTCGTCGTCGGTGGACGGACACGTAGTGATCACGTCAGTCGACAGTCCGCAAGGCGGTCCGACCGTTCCCTGGATGATCGAGTAGCTCGTCGAAATGGTGCCCGAGCTACTTGTCGAGACCAGACGCGAATAGGAAATGGCGCTACAACCCACCGAGACCGCACTGCTCACAGGTGAAGGAAGCGCCACCGTTGGTTCATTGCTGGCGTTATTACACTCAAGGATGTTTCCGATCGAGCTGGGGGTAAACCCCGTGCCTGTGACTGATACAGATTCACCGCCGGTCAAGCCCGTACTCGGGTTGATTGTCAGTGGCGGCGAGGTGGTGGCAGAGGTCGGCAGCGTCTCGTTACCGAAGAGAACGGTGCCGATGGCCCGGTCGCCTGCGGTGTCCTCGATGTTAATCACGCAGTCGTCGCCAGCCGCTATCTGTGCAGCCGTCGGCGGACACGGGTAGTTGGCCGCGTCGGTGGCGGCGTTGCCCGAGGTACTGCAATCCGGAATCGTCGAGGTAGTCGTCGGCGTGGTCGTACTCTCCTCGGTGCAGATGGGGGCGAAACCCGTTACGGGTGGCCCCGTTATCCCGGCCACCATTGTGTGCGCTCCGGTCAAGTCGCCAGAGGTCAACTTCGCACTGGAGATCGTCGTCAGGGCGAGTGCCGTGCAGCTGACCGGGATGTACTCACCCAGGAACGAGATCACCGGCTGGTTGGGATCGCTGTTGCACTGCACGATCGAGGCAGTCGCCCCAGGAGTGAATCCAGTCCCGGTGACCGTCAGAACGTCACCACCGGCCAGCCCGCTGCAGATGGGGTCGAGAACGTTGGAGTTGTTGCACGTAACCCCTGCCGCGGTCGTGGTAAGCGTCAGTGTCGTGCCGGGAGTACTGACAGTCGATGCGGAAACGGAAGTCGATATCAGTGCCCCTCCGGCCAGCAGCGTAGTTACGCCGATAATCGACAGGATCGTCAATAGTGAACGACGACTTGCTCGCTTGAACAAAAGTCCAATCACGGCCGAAACTTCGCGCATGAAGACCCCATTTGGTTCGTCCTTCGGGTGCATGGAAACGCGACAGCATCACATTTCACCCGCCCGTTGGTCAAGGGGTGTAGTCAGACGCCGCTTAGAAAGGTACATACGGGTGAGGAACCCAGCACATACGGGTGAGGAACCCACCCGGCACTCAGCCGTCCAGGCGGGACACATGAGCGCAGGAGTTCCCATCCGTCGTAACCGTCGAGACCGGATTCGATCACGCTCGTCCTCGGGTCATGTTCCTTCCAACACAAGTGTTCGGGGATCAACCCATTCCTCGTCCACACGCCGAAGGTGCTCGCACGAAAGGCGGCTTTGGCCTACGTGCGGGATCTGAGCGTCCGCAAGCTGCTGCCACTGCCACCGCGCGTGGTTGCCACCTCTGATCGTGTCGGCGGCAAGGCGGCGGGCTTCGTAGACAAGCATGTCGGCTGCCTGCAAAGAAAGGACGCTTTTGGAGTCCGCGAACGTGACAGATACCAGCGGACCGCCCAGCCATTTGTCATTGAGTCTGTCCACTAGGCGCTGAGCGTGGCCACGAACACCGTCTCTCCAATCGAAAACAAGTGCAAGGTCTTCGCCAGCTTGGCCAAGCACCAGATGAGAGATGCACATCTTGTGCAGGATCATGTTGAACGACTCCATCCACGCCCAATCGACCAAATCCTCACGATCTCGTTGGGGTGGGAAGACGGTCAGGTCAATCGAAGCCGTCATTCCGATGGGCGTTGACGTTGAGTTCTCAGAAAAGAGGTTCAGGAACTCCTTCTGAATATCAAGGCGTATACGACCCTTCCAAGCATCGGCTCTCCAATAGTCTCGGCCCTGCACCAGGTCCGACATCTTGAGTTCTTCGAGGCCCGGATACTTGTCGAGCTGCGATTGCCAATCGCTCTCAAACGCCTTCCAATCGTTCATGGCACCAAAGACGCCAGCCATGGCGAACACGTCCGGATCTTCGCTCTCGTCGAAGTAGCCAATCATTCTCACAACGCCCACCACCTCGGCTTTGAGGACCGGAGCCAGGTCGACGGTCATCCGGAAATGCTCAAGGCTAGGACGGAGGTGTGACTGGTAAGTCGTTGCCAAAAAAAGTTCACGAGTAATGTGGGGCCTGTGAGGCTGATACCGAGGGCTGATTACAGCAGATAGGTTTGCTGTTTTCGGTGACGACGGACCAGCGTTTTCCCTGGTCAGCACAGCGTTCAGTGCGCTCTGGCTTACAACCAGCAGGTCGGGGGTTCGAGTCCCTCAGCGCCCACTCGTTGAGGTTGACCCCTTTCGGTGGACCGAGGTTATGACAATGCGGCCTGCTGGTTGTGGGTTGAGTGTAGGTCCTCGAATTCGGTCGGGGTCAGGTAGTTCAGTGCGCTGTGGCGCCGGGCTCTGGTGTAGAAGAAGTTCTCGAAGTAGTCGGCCATACCGACGGAGTTGGAGGTCCCACGGTGCCCATGGAGCTGATGAGGCCCAAGCGCCGCATGTTCTTCGTGAAAGCCCAAGAGGTGTATTGGCTGGGATCCGTGGTCGGAATGGACAACGGTCGAAGTCCTTGGCCCTGTTGACGGCGTCGATCACAAGAGCGGATTCGCAACGTCGATCGATGGCCCAGCCCACCACTTTGCGGCTGAAAAGGTCGAGCACAACGCAGCAATGGATCTTTCCTTCGTCGGGTGCTCGGCGATATCGGTCAACCACAGGTGGTTGCGCCGACTGGCCACGAACGATCGCTGGACGAGATCCTCGGCGGTGGCGATGTTTTTGAGATTCTTGACCCCGTTTTTGGGCCCAGGCAGGCCTTGGAGGCCCAGTTCGCGCACGATCCTCCAGAGCAACTTCTTGTTCACGATGAGACCCTGTTCGATCTCGAGAGTGGCTCGGACCCGCAACATTCCATAGGTTCCACGCGACCTGGCATGGATCTCGGTGATGGCGTCGGAGAGGAGCAACCGGCGAATCGCACGGTCTGATGGATGGCCGAACCTCATCTTGTAATAGGTCGAACGGCCAAGATCCACGAGCTGGCAGGCGGCGCGTTCGGAATAGCCCAGGTTGTTCAGCCCTCGGACAACCTGGAACTTCGGCGGGATGGCCCACTATCCAGCACCCTTTTGTGCCTCGATTGAAACAACACTGAGCCGATTGTCTCGATGATGTGCTCGGCTTCCCTTGCTGCCGTGGCCAATGGCCGGACTCTGCTTTCCGATCTCCGCGCCATCCGCCAAGGCTGGAATGAGCGCGTCAAGTTTCGCAGCGGTTCTGATTACATGCGGCTGGCCGACCTTGTCGTTCGCCAGCCCGTCATTACGACGGACGTCGTCGTGATAGAGCTGAACATTCTGCCGAACAACGTGCCCCGACTCGTGGGACGATTCGTGGAACATGAGGTTCTGACCCCCTCAAAGACGGGATCGAAAGGCAGGCTGATTTGGCGATCTGAGGAGGTTCTCGCCGAAGTGGATAGCTTCGCCGAGAGAGTGGGGCAGGCAGCTCGTAACCTGAGCAGGGGGTTCGGGAGTGCGTCGTGCGCGATCCCCACTCCCGCGCCCACAGGACACGTGAATCCCCCTGGGTTTGATGGAGACCCGCACGCTTTGATTTATGCGGCCTGATTGGCGTCGCTTTGTTGACGGTAGTGGTTGGCTTCGAGCTCTGCCGGCGGGATGTCCCCGATCTCGGTGTGCAGGCGTGCGGTGTTGAACCAGTCGACGTATGCCAAGGTGGCCACTTCGACGTCGTCGGCTGTCCGCCATGGCCCTTGGGGTGCGATCAGCTCGGTCTTGTACAGCCCGATCGTTGTCTCGGCCATGGCGTTGTCGTATGAATCGCCCACGCTTCCAATCGATGGGGCGGCACCGACTTCGGCCAAACGCTCGGTATATCGAATTGAGGTGTACTGACCGAATTCAACTGGTCGAAACAACACCCGCTTCTTGAAGAGACAGTAGGCGGTCGTTGAAGGCCTCGGCGGGTGTCTTCCATCCGAGCGTCTTGCGAGGCCGCGTGTTCAGCGCGTGTGCGACGGCTTCCACCTCCTCCGCCGACCAACGTGACAAGTCGGTGCCTTTCGGAAAATACTGGCGGAGCAGTCCGTTGGTGTTCTCGTTCGTGCCGCGCTGCCATGGTGATTGCGGGTCAGCGAAGAAGACCGGGATCCCGGTCTCGACCTTGAACTGAGCGTGCGCGGACATCTCCTTGCCGCGGTCCCAAGTGAGTGATCGCACCAGCTGCTCTGGCAGCGCGGCCATCGAATTGGCGAGAGCGTTCTTCATCGTGATAGCGCCGTAGCCGGCGAGCGCCGGGCCGTTGTGCACCGTTTCCTTGTGCCGGTAGCCCTCCTCTCGGGGGAGGTGGACGAGCACGGTGTAACGAGTCGTGCGCTCGACGACGGTGCCAATCGCGGAGCGCTCGAGGCCAATGAGCAGATCGCCCTCCCAGTGCCCCGGAACGGCACGATCTTCGACCTCGGGCGGCCGTTCACTGATCAGCGTTTCGGGGGTGACGTGCGCCCAAGTCTTGCGACGGGAGCGCTCTCGAGGTGCTCGCAGCGCACGACCCGTGCGCAGGCACCAGACGAGCTCGCGCTTCAGTGCGCCACGCCCTTCGATGTAGAGCGACTGGTAGATCGCCTCGTGGCTGATCCGCATCGTTACATCATTGGGGAAGTCGAGCTTGATCCGATGCGCGATCTGCTCGGGACTCCAGGCCCGTACCCACGCCCTGTCCTTTCGGTGGGGCTTGTTGTTGCCCGTCCATCGCGGTGGTCGAGGACCGGCCACCACCGAGCCGTCCGGTCTGGTGATCTCCCCCGACAGCCGCTCCTGCACATAGGTGCGCAGCGCAGGGTTCGTGACCATCTTCGCTTTCTTCGGACGCTTTGCCGTGAGCTCGGCCTTCCACTGGGCAACCGACGCTCGGTAGTCGGCCTTGCCGCCACGGGTTGCAGCATTGCGGCGCAGCTCACGAGAGATCGTGGACGGACTGCGGCCGATGGTGCGGGCGATTTGTCGCACCCCCGCGCCCTTGGCCCTCAACAGAGCGATCTCCTCGCGTTCAGGAAACGAGAGGTAGCGGCCAGACAACGGCTCCAGGTCGAAGGGCGGCATGCCGCCGGCGTTGTGGAACCAACGCTGGCCGACCGGCTGCGAGGCGCCGACAGCAGCAGCCGCCTCGATAGGCAGAAGTCCCTTCGCGATCTCCATCCAGAACAGTCGCTCGGTCTCGCGCGGGTGTGGTGGATGCCCCGGCGATCGCATTGCGGGCCGCACTGCACGATCTGCTGCTTGCTGACGACGAACCATCCAACACCTCCGCAATAGAGGTGTTGCGACGATCGGTTGAATTCGCCCTGACTGCCCGCATCGGAATGACAGATCACACCGTCAACCATGTCGTTGCGGCGCCAGATGGCCATCTCCAATGTGTCGAGGACGAGGTCCGTCGTCATGGACGACGCCACTCGCCAGCCGACGATCATTCGTGAGAAGACGTCGATGACAAAAGCCACGTAGACCATGCCCGACCACGTCGGGACGTAGGTGAAGTCGGCGACCCAGAGTTGGTTGGGACGAGTGGCCGTGAAATTCCGATCGACGAGGTCCGGTGCTCGTGTTGCGGTTGGATCTGAAATGGTCGTGCGACGCTTCTTTCCTCGTCGGATTCCCTCGATTCCGAGCTCTCCCATGAGACGGGCCACCTGGTCGCGTCCGATGACTTCGCCTTGGCGACCGAGCTGCTTCCAGATCTTGTGGATCCCATAGACCTTGTAGTTGGCCGTCCAGGTGTCGACGATCTTGGGCTTCATCTCCTCGTGGCGCAGCGCCATCTGCGACACCGGGCGCTTCTTGGCTGCGTAATAGGTCTGCGGGGCCACCTGCAGTTCTCGACAGATGGGCTCGACCCCGAATGCCCCTTTGTGGGCATCGATGTAACGGACTACCGACTGCGTGGGCGGTCGAGCTCCGCCGCAAAGAAAGCCGATGCCGACTTGAGAATCTCGTTGGAGCGGCGAAGCTCCTTGTTCTCCTTCTCCAACGCTCTGAGCCGGCCCCGCTCCTCAGTGCTAAGCCCGGCTCGCTTGCCGCCGTCGATCTCGGCTTGGGCCACCCAGGTCCGAAGCGACTGATCGCCGATTCCGAGCTGGCGGGCGATCCGACCGATGACTCCGTGACGTTCGCCGGTCTCTTGGAAGGTCTCGAGGACCATCCGCACCGCCCGCTCCTTCAGCTCAGGCGGATACCTCTTCTGGGCTCCTTGGTTTCCTGACATTTCTCCATCCTTTCCAAGCGATGGAGTCTCCACAATTCCCAGGGTGATTCAACGAGAATCGTCAGGAGGGCGAGACAACCTCGATGCCTGATTCGAGTGCAGCAGAGCACAGGCGGCTGTCGTAAGCCACCAGGCATGTCAGATCCGTTATCACCGACAGCGCACTCGCCAAGTGGATTGCATCAAGGCTTCTCATCTCGGCCGGGACAAGCGACGCGGCCTTCTCGAGAATGCCACGATCCATGGGCAGCAGATCAAGGCCTTCGAGTAGCAAGGTTGCGTCCCCAACAGCGTCCTCATTCACACGTCGACAAGCGCGAAGAAGCTCAACAACGGATAAATCGCTACTGAATTTAGGGACGTCCGGCCTGAGGTCTATCCACTCTGCCAAGGCCTCGCTTTCGTCCTCCTCAAAGATCAATTTCACCAATGCCGACGTGTCGAGATAGATCATGACAATCGTTCCCGGCGTTCATCGGCAAGCACGTCGCTAGCGGTCTTTGCCCCCGGAGCGACCTTTCGTCGTTCCGGCCGATGGAATGCTCTCCTCGCCGGCTCAAGACGTCCAGACGCGATGAGTTGATCTCGAACTGCAATTGCTGGATTCGGGGAGACCAAGAGCGCAACGAGCTTGCCTCGTTCGGTGACCTCAACAACCTCGCCCGCCTTCACCTTTTCCAAGTAGCGGCTCGCGTGTTGACGAAGCTCGCGCACGCCTATCCGGGTCATTTCCCAAATGTAGCATAACGAGTGCTACATTTTCCATCGATTGGTGGATGACTACCGCTTTTGCGCTGGTTGACGAGTCTGGCAATGAGCGTGGGAGATCTTGCAAGCGCCCTCACTCCGCTCCATCATGGCGCTCTCCGATGTAACAATGAGCGTCTGTTCGGGCTATAAGCCGTCGTTCGTGTCCGATCGTTCACGGGCTCCAAGGGGCGATACTCCAACCGTAATTTGAGAGCCAAACGTGAATGAGGGGACTCCCTGATACTGGAGATGCGCCGGGCTCGTCAATGATTCTGGGGCCGACCCAGGTGCGTGTGTTGAAAGTCATCGTCGTACTTCAAGCCAAAGGCCATGAGGCGATCCAACCCGATGTGGGCAAGCCAGACCAGGCCGAGCGCCAAAGCAAGAGGCTTGTGTTGCCACCACCCGAACCCAACTGCAAGGGCCGGCAGCGGAGTGCTGTGCGCCAGGTTGTACACCCGAGCACCCAGGCGAGTCCCACCCAGATAACCCGCCATGACGATGTCGGGGACGAACAGTGTGAGTGGTATCAACCACCAGGCCTGGTGCGTCGTGAAGAAGGCGACCACAGAAGCGATCAGAAGCGTGGCGCCTTCTAGACGCAGCCAAAGGCGGGGGCCACCGACGACAACCCCATCGGTGAGCGTTGCGACGATGGTGGCACGGGTTTCGACCGCTTTTGCTTGTGCCTTAGGCATCGGCTCTGACCCCCGCCAAGAAACGAAGCACTGCGTTGGTGGTGATGTCGGGGCGCTGCGACTGTGGGTAGTGGCCTGCGTCGGGCACCATGACTACCTCGGCATTCAGCGTGCGAGCGATCCATTGCGCTTCACCTTTCGGATCCGGGAAGTCCGGGTCCTTCTCGCCCATGATGACCAGGACCGGCGCCGAAACGCCGCCTAGTTGTGCTTCTGACTCAGAATGGCTTGTGCGCGTCGTGAGGGAGAAGGCTTTCGCGTATCCGGGCTTACGGAGGCTGGCGACGACGTCGGCCCGGTAGTCATCGAAATCCGATGGCCGCCGACCCGCGTAGAGCTTGGGCAGATACGCCTTCCACGAGGAGGCTGCCCAAGCTCTCGCCATGACCACCCGCAGTAGCAGCCTCTGCAAAGCACCCGCTTTGCCATTGCGGACGAAAGGGCCGATCAGCACAAGACCACTGACGAGGTCGGGCCGTTTGGCCGCCGCCAGGACTGCGGACCCGGCACCCATTGAGTTGCCGACAATCACCGCAGGCCCACCCAGCTCCTCAATGAGCGCGATCACATCACTTCCGGTTTCGACGTCACCGTATTGCTCGAACGTGGCGTCGCTGTCTCCGTGACCGCGTAGATCGGTGCAGAGCACCCCATACCCGGCATCACGCAGAGCGGGAGCCAGAAAGCGATAAGCAGCTCGCAGGTCACCCATCCCAGGCACGAGCACGACCAGAGGGCCGTCGCCTTCGACGTCGTAGGCGACACGCCCCTCAGGTCGATTGATGTATTGAGTCTGAAGAAGGGGAGTTGACGGAGTTGTGGACATGGCAGGGGAAGCTCCATTTCTTGTAGTCATCGGACTTCAATAGGGTGCAGAGCCGAGACGGCCGCCGGGATTGGAAGCGCCGTTTCTGCCGAGGGTCGAACTCGTGCGGAGACCGGAGACCACCACGCTCCGGCGCCGAGAAGCTTCATTACGGCCGGCACGAGAACGCCGCGGACGATGGTGGCATCAACGATCACGGCGAAAGCCACACCCAGTCCGAGCTCTTTCACGAACACGAGCTGAGAGAGCATCAAGGCTCCGATGGCCAAGGCAAGGCAGCAGGCGGCCGCGGTGACGATCCCGCCCGTGTGGTCGAGACCGAGCGCCACCGATTGGGCAGGAGCCACACCGGCGTCATGCTCCTCCTTGATGCGACCCAAGAGGAAGACTCCGTAGTCCGTTGATAGACCGAACACGACAGCAAGGACGATGATCAGCGATGTCGACTGCAGTGCTCCTGGAGAACTGAATCCGAGCAGATGGCCGAAATGGCCCCATTGGAAGGCGAAGACGAGAACGCCGAACGAAGCGCCGATGGTCAACGTGTTCAGTACCAGGGCCATCACCGGAAGCACGAACGAGCGCGTCATGACAAACAACATCACCAGGCCGATGAGGACGATCAGTCCGAGCACGAGCGGGAGATGAGACCGAAGACTCGACTGCAGCGACAAGAACGACGCCGTCTGTCCGATAACCGTGACTCGACCCGGCCCGCCAAGCCCCTGGAGTGCCTTCACTGTTCGTTGGGCCGTGGGCGACAACGGCGCCGACGTCAGGGCCACGCTTGACTCCCACATTGACTCTCCCACGTGCTCGAAGGTCGAAACGGCCTTTACCCCGGGGACGAGGGCTGCTGCGTGGGCGTACGAGGCGAGGCGGGCGGCTGTCACGTGACTGTCGTTCACTACGAGCCCGGCTGGTGCCTCGGAGAAGTTGGCGAAACGGGTCTGTACGAGCGTGTAGGCGGTGCCGGCAGAACTGCTCGCTGGCAGTGCGCTGGCATCGCCGCCGGTGAACGAGACGTGCAGAAACGGGGAGGCCAGAAGCACCAGCACCACGACAGCGGCAATGGCCCAAGCAGCCGGCCTGCGCATAACGCCGGCGGCGACCTGGTACCAACGCCCCGTCGTCTCCGCCTGGCCCGCGTCGGCGGGGTGGTTCTTGGACGTACCGCGGGCGATGATGCGTGGCCCCCATAGGGCGAGCAGCGACGGCAAGACCAATAGGGCGAATGCCCCGGCGGCCAGGACGACTATGGCCCCGGCGATTCCCATGGAGTACACAAAGCGCTCAGGAAAGACGGCCAGGGTGGCCATGGCGCCGGCGATGGTGACCGAACTGAAGAAGACCGTGTGACCGGCGGTATGCCTGACCGTCACCAAGGCCGAGTCGATGGAACCTTGTCGGGTGAATTCTTCTCGAAAGCGCGACACCATGAGAAGGCTGAAGTCGACAGCGAGCCCGAGACCCAATGCGATGACCAGGTTGAGGGCGAACACCGAAAGGGGTACGACCACCATGACGATGCCCATGACGCCAAGGGTCACCGCTATGGCGAAGACGGCCCCAATGAGCGGGATGGAGGCGGCTCGCAGGCCTCGGAAAATGAAGAACAGAAGAAGGATCAGAAACGGCAGCGCCAAGAGCTCGGCATGACCGAGATCCTTGGAGGAGACCGCTGCGATTTGGACGTCGGCGACCGTCGGTCCGCCGAGCCAGGTGTCGTTCTTCAGCGACGGTTGGGCTGCGAAAGCCTTCTGCAGCGCCGTCACCGCCTTCTGCTCGTTGACAGAACCCACCGTTGCCACGACGACGGTGAGATTCCTGTCTGTCGAGATCATGGAGCGATCGCCTGTGTTGGCGAAGTCAAGAACGCTTTTGACCTCCGGGCGGGCCCGAAGGAGAGAGACGACGGTCGCCACCTTTGGAGGCAGCACCGATGAATATCCGATCGGTGTCGAGGTACGCACGACGACCTCGTATCCCTCCTCTGGGTTGGCTCCCGTGGCCCGCTGGAGCTGGTGCTGCGCTAACACGACCGCCGAACCCGGGGCGTCGTAGTCGCCTAGAGACGATGTGAGATGCGCCGATGCGATGCCGCCACCTGCCAAGCCGAGGAAGGCAATCACGCCAGCAACCCACAGGACCACCCGGGCGTGCCGCCGGTTTCCGACAGGGGGCACAGGAGCCCCTTGATTCGTTTTTGGGGCGTTGCGCTTCATGAGTCGGTCCCTTCCTTCGCAGGATTGTGAGTGGCACTTTTGCCAGCAGTGAGCGTCTCCTTGAGCACCTTGAGCAGTTCCAGAACGCCGGAGAACGGCGTCCAGCGTTCGCTCACTTGGGGGGATAGCCGTCCTTCGAGCCGACCGTCTGGAGTTGGGTCGAGTTCGAGGAGGAGGCGCACACTGGGCGTCTGGTTTGCTGAGACGTCCATGGACTCAGCTAACGCCTGATGCGCGGCGTTGTCCCCAGTGGTGGACCCTAGGTTTAGCCCTAGGTTTTGCGCAGGTCCTGGTCAGGCCGGTGAGCCCGCGTCTCGGCGTGCTCGTTTCGGGGTCGACCGGTTAGTGAAGGAGAGCCGCAAGCTCTCGGCGGGAGCCAATGTCGAGCTTGATGTAGCTGTTGCGGAGGTGGTACTCGACCGTCTTCACCGAGACGTAGAGCTCGGTGGCCACTTCCCGGTTGGTCAGACCGGTGGCAACAAGGCGAGCAACGGCCAGCTCGGCTCGACTGAGCCCGAGGACCTGGGCGGGGCTCTCCGCCGCAGCAACACCCAAGGCGGCCAATTCGGTGGTGCACACCTGCACGTAGGGATCTGCTCCCAGGTTGGAGAACGTCTTGTGAGCCCTCTCCAGTTGAGCGATGGCCTCGGGCCAAGCCTTGACTCGGCGCAGGCGACGGCCGTCATCGAGATCCAACAAGGCAACCTCGAACGGCATGGGTGCCATGGTGGTGATCGAGCGAGCCTGCGAAAAGGCGTGCTCGGCCCCCGTCTCGTCACCCGTGGCCGCGGCCAGGTTGCCGCGGCATCGGGCCAGGGCGAGAGACGCGGATCCGAGTCCGTTGGGGATCGCGGAATCGAACTCGTGAAGGGCGCGCTCGGCGTCGCTCAGGCGCCCGAGCCCGACGAGGGCATCGGCTTCGAACGCCCTCCAATTGAACACGCCCGGTAGGCCGCCGACGCCGGGTGGCCCGGCCGCCCGCACCGGCTCGGTGGCGTCGATTACCCCCGCCCAGTCACCTCGGGCAAACGCCAGCGACGTGCCTGCCATGGCCGCAGCAGCGGTGGTGAACACCAAGGGGAAGCGCTCAGCGGCCGCCCGCGCCGCTCGTGTGTGCTCATCGGCGTCGGTCCACTGCCCGCGAAAGGCAAGGACCTGGGCGGCGCGGGCGTGCGCCCGAGCCAGATCAGCAGGGCGATCGGTGTCCATGGCCAGAGACGTCGCCAGCTGTGCATACGTCACGGCCGCGTCCCAGTCCCCGCGACGGAAGTAGCTATCGCTCAGATCCGATAAGCACAGCCCCGGGTAGCTGGCGGGCAGTCCGTTGAGGAGACGGGAGGCGGCAACACCAAGGTCGGCCAGCGCGCCCGCCAGGTCATCGACGTAGAGCTTCAGTACTCCCCGCATGATCAACGCATCGGTGGCGGCTGCCTGCACGTCGCTCCCAGACGGCGGAAGCAAGCCCAGCACTGCCAGCCCGTCGGGGCTCCGACCGGCGGCGGACATGGCAAAGGCTTGCGCCACGCGAGCCCGGGTGTGCAGCGCGGACCCCGCGAGGGTGCCAGCGACGGCTCGGTCGGCCCACATGAGGGCCCGCTCGGCGCGACCGGAGATGACCATCCAGTTCGCCAGCGATGTCGCCGCCCGCGTCCCACTTTCCGACTCCGTGCCCGGATCATGACGTTCCCATGCCGCTAACAGGCGGGTCTCGGCGTCGGGCGATCCGGTGTATACGCCCAGAAGGCCTGACAGCGCGTCACGGCGGGCGCTGCTGCCAGTGCACGCTGCGAGAGTCCGTGCTGCGCCGGCATTGTCCGCCGCGATGAGCTGCACCCCAGCGGCGTCGAGCAAACGCCGCTCCCGCTGCGCGGTATCGGGCGACAAGTGGGCCGATCGTTCGAACGCCCACACCGCAACGACCAATTCGCCAAGCTCGGCGTCGGCCACCGCGGCCGACTCCAGCTCGCTGGCCAGCTGCTCGTCCGGTCCTACGGCAGCCGCCACCCTATGGGCCAAGCGTTGGCTGCCGGTAACGACCGCCGCGGCGCGAGAATGCAGCCCTCGGCGGATGGCCGGACTGAGATCGTCATAGATAGCGGCCCGAAACAGTGGGTGGGGAAAACGCAGTTCGGTGGGGATCTGATCCGCCTCGAGCAGGCCCGAGGCAACAGCTTCGTCGGCCTCGTCGCCGGCCACGGCCAGCTGGGCGACGGACGCAATCGTCGCTATTGACGCATGGTGGCCCAACACCGATGCTGCCGCCAGGAATGCCTGCGTCGCCGTGGAGAGCGCCGCCACGCGGGTGAGGATGACGGCCGACAGTTCCCTGGGGGCGGGCAGCCCTTCTTCATTCCCGGTCAATCCCGCAATGCCGATCTCGTCGAGCAGCGCCCGGCAATGAAGAGCATTTCCTTGTGTGTGCGCGGCCAGACGCGATGCGCCTCGCGCTGACAACTGTCCGAGTCCCAAGGCGGCGGCCAACTGCATGAGATCGTTCGCCGTGAGAGCACCCACAGGTAGCCGCGTGACCCGGGCGTCACCGCCGACAAACCGAGCCCAACCTGGGTCAGTCAGCCCCCCGGTGCGAGTGGACGTGACGATGAGCACCTTGTCGGCACGAAGCCGGCGGAGAGCGAACAGCAACGCACGCAACGACGGCCGATCAACCCAATGGAGGTCCTCCAGCACCAGCACGACGACCCGACCTTCGGTCTGCAGACGGTCGAGCAGGTCCAGCAGTCGAGCCCCTACGGCCATCGGGTCGGAGCCCGGTTCCGTGGACCCTCCGAGCTCCATCTGATCAACGACTCCGTAGGAAAGAAGTGTTTCATCCTCATCGCCACCCGCCTGGACAACGACAACGTTCGAGAGCGACCGCAGGAACTGCGCAAGAAGGGTCGATTTGCCCGAGCCCGCCTCACCCTCCAGATAGACGATCTGGGGATGGCCCATCTCAGCCGCGGCAAACCGCTCAGCGAGGATGCCAAGTTCTTGCCGCCGTCCGACGAAACCAGTCTGTCCCGCCACCGATCTAGCTCAAATCTTCCGGCGCGACCATGGCCCTGAGTGTCCCGAAACTGGCCCAAGGGCCGGTAAATGCGACGGCTCGATGACAGCGACGTGGGCGCGGGGAGATTTCGGCGCCGCAACGCGGTCTTGGATGGGGCCCGGAGACGTGCCCGTTGCTAAAAAAGTTAGGGCAGTCGCGCACGGGAGTACGCTACGCCACGAAGTATCGAACATTGAAGAGCAGTCCTGCGGGCAAGCGTCCGGAATCCATCCACTCCGGCTCCGGCCATCCGGGCGGCCTGCCGACAAGGGGACGACCATGACCTCCGCCCACGGCACCGTGGACGGCTCGGGGCGTTGGGGCATGCTTGCCGTTATCAGCCTGGGCATTGGCGCCCTGACCCTCAACTGGTTCGATGTCGCGACGGCATTCCCACTCATCGGCGCGGAGTTCAAAGTGGGGATCGGCCCTCTTAGTCTCCTCATCTCGCTCTACATCGTCGGCTACGGACTGTCGCACATTCCAGGTGGGATGTTGGCCACGAGGATCGGCATGAAGACGACCCTCGTGCTGGGTCTTTTGGTACAAGGCTTTTCCGGCGTTATGTCGGGGCTCTCACACAGCTACGTGGAGCTTGCTTTTTTCCGGGTTGTGAGTGGTATCGGGGGATCGGTATTCGTCGCCATGACAGCTGCGGCCATGGTTGTCTGGTTTCGGCAAAGTGAGGTCACGTTCGCGCTCGGTGTCACCGGCGGCGCCGCCTTCAGTGCCGGAGCTGCTTTCGGTCTCTATGTGTGGCTGTACCTGCAACGCGCTACCGGGTGGCACGATTCGATGATTCTGGCTGGTGTATTCGAGCTGATCGTGGCGGTGGTGACGATCATCACATTCAGGCTCCCCGATGGGAATACGTCACTCGGCGGTGTGAGTTTCGATGGCGCTGCGCTTATGGTTGCCCTCAAGAGTCGAGACCTATGGATCTATGGCATCGCGCTCCTGGGCGGATACGGCGCATACTTCACGACATCACAGTTATTCAGCGAGTACGTAACGAACACTCGGCACTTCGACGCTTCTTCGGGTGGACTCTTGTCCGCGCTCATACTTCTCGCCGGTATTCCGGGCAGCCTGGTGGGAGGGTATTACGCCGATCGCAGCAAGAACTTACGCATGTTCATCGTCGGGCCGCTCCTCATAGTTGCCGCCTTGTTGGCTCTCATCCCCGTGGTTCCCAACAGTCTGCTTTGGGAGCTCGGGATCGGCATCGGCTTCTTCCTCATTTTTGGCTTTGCCGCATGGCTAGCGGTACCGCCGCGGGTCTGCAACATCCAACCTGGTCAGATCGGTACCGCTACCGGTCTGATGCTTACGCTCGCCGCCATAGGGGGATTCTTTATCCCGATCATCTTCGGACACCTCGTGGCCCACACAACCTTCGATACAGGCTGGAACTTCCTTGCCGCCGTTTCCCTTGCGCTTGCACTCGTGGGGTTGATCGGGAACAACCCTGACACGATTTCCAAGGGCACCAGAGTTGAGGCGGCACCAACCCATTAGAGGCGTTGAGGTACCGATATGCGGTGGGATTAATCGCTGGCCACCCGTGAAGCCTTCACCACTGTCCGAGCCCACGCCATCGTGGCGCTGTCAGTAGCTCCTGCCCAACAACGCCGCAGAGTCCGCATCGACGACCACGTCTATCGTCGTCAAGTTGAACATTTTCACCTGAACCGGGGACAGCCCCCGTATGGCGACTTCTCCAGCGGGAAGTCGATGGGCCAGGGATGACGTCCCGCCGAATGGTGGAGAAGTGATCTCCGGCTCCTGGGAGTATGCCGCCTACACGACGTCGAAGTCGAGTGGGAGCAAAACGGTGAGTTCCGTGGCGCCATCGTCAGGCGCTACGTCCAGATAGAGCTCAGCCACGTAGCGCTCATCGGGGTCGGTGAGGACGCGCAGGATGAAGCCGTGGGTTCCCGGCGCTGCGACGCGACCGGACTCGGTGTGCACCGGCCGGATGGTGATGACGTGGTCGTTGAAGGAGGCCTTCACGGCCTCCAGGATGGCTCAGCTGGCCAGGCGTTTGCGCGTTCGTGGTGGGGCCACGACGGCCACGGATTCGAGTCTGCGGAGCTGGGCCATCGAGGTCTCCGACAGATAGCGCCGTTCGGCCACCTGCCACTCGTCGTGGGTCTCCACCACCACCGCCGTCACCAGCCGGGTGACCGCGGCGTCATTGGGGAATACCCCCACCACATCGGTGCGCCGCTTGATCTCGCGATGAACCCGTTCCAAGGGGTTGGTAGACCACACCTTGCGCCAGTGCGACTCGGGGAACGCCGAGAAGGCCAGGAGGTCCTCCTTGGCGGCGTCGAGCATGACCGCCACATCTGGGAACTGGCCCCGCAGGGTCGAGGCGATCCGGTCGAACTGGTCGCGCACGGCGTGGGCATCGGGCTGGGCGAAGATCGTTTGGATGGCGGCGATGACCATGTGGGTGTTCGAACGAGACACCCGGGCCAGGACGTTTCTCATGAAATGGACCCGACACCGTTGCCACGCTGAACCGACCATGACCGCCTCGACGGCTGCTTTGAGGCCCAGGTGCTGGTCTGAAATCACCAGGCGCACGCCGGCCAAGCCCCGGGCCCGCAATGATCGCAGGAACTCGGTCCAAAACGCCGCGTCTTCGGAGTCACCCACGGCACAGCCGAGCACCTCACGCCCGCCGTCGGTGGTGACGCCGGTGGCCACCACCACGGCCCGCGATACCACCTGATGCGCCACTCGACCTTTGAGGTAGGTGGCATCGAGAAACACGTAGGGGAACTCGACGTGGTCGAGGCGGCGGTCTCGAAACGCCGCCAGCTCCTCGTCGAGCTCACCACAGATGCGGCTCACCTCGGACTTCGAGATGCCGGTGTCGACGCCCAGGGCCACCACAAGGTCGTCGACTTTGCGGGTCGAGACACCGTGGACATAGGCCTCCATGACCACGCCGAACAGGGCCCGGTCGATGCGACGCCGGCGCTCGAGCAGAGACGGGAAGAACGTCCCGGTGCGTAGCTTTGGGATCTTGAGCTCGAGATCGCCCGCCTTGGTCGCCAAGGTCCGGTGACGGTGGCCGTTTCGCTGCGTGGTGCGGGTCTCGGTGCGCTCGTAGACAGCGGCACCAATGTGCTCGGCCGCCTCGGCCTCGATGAGTGCCTGGTAAACGAGCTCGGCACCCTTGCGGATGGCATCGATGTCGCCGCCGGAGCGGATCACGTCCAGTAGCTCCAGCACGTCAGACTGGTAAAGGGTCATCGGGTGTCTCCTTCGGTGGGTGATTGGACTTACACACCGAAGATCACCCGGTGGCCCCTTCAGTTGGGGGACCCGGCTTCTACACCACTCGGAGGGACGTCAACGGGCCAGGCGCTCAAGGATTCCAAGGCTGACACAGTCGATGAAATCCAGATCCACGACATCGATGATGAGCCTTCGGTCGCCGGGCACACGATCGCACGCCGCTTCCAACTCCGCGACTGTGGCCAGGTCACATTCGCCTCGTAGGTACAGAATGGTGAAAAAGTCATCTTTCGTGAGGGCACCATCTCTGATGAACGAGAAGGCACAGAACACATCGGAACTCACGGCTGCCGCCCCTTACGGTGCAAGAACCCCTGTCACGCCGCAGAAGCGGAGAGAACTGCCCGGTTCGATGAAACCTGGGCACGGACACTTGGTCGGACCGGGAAAGGAAGGTTCATTTGTCTCCTAGCACTTTACCGAGCCGGGAGCGCCGTGGACAGAGGTGATCTGACGCGAAACGGGAGGGCTTTGGCCCTCCCGTTTCTCTGCCCGGAGCTGTCTCGGTTCCCAAAGCCGTGGGGGGGCAACAAGGGGGCCTTGGCGCTCCTGGCTCGGCAGCTTTACCCCGATCCCCTTGCCCTTAAACAACCTACGCGCCGGCCAGCAAGGCCCAGACCTTCTTTCCGTCCACGCCCACCTCGTATCCCCACTGAGAGGCGATTTCGTCGACCAGGCGCAAGCCAAAGCCGGACACCGATCCGGGTTGGAGATTTTGGACGACGGGAACCCTCGGACTTTCGTCGCTTACGGCGATGCGAACAGTGTCATCCACGCGGCTGATGTTGAGCTCAAAGCCGGAGTGCGCGTGCCGAATCGCATTTGTGGCCAGCTCAGAGACGATCAATGAGGCTTCTGCTAATTGTCGCGTCGCCCCCCACTCCTTGAGGAGGGAGGTGGTGTACAGCCGTGCTGCTGAGACCGACTCGGGACGTTCCGGAAACCACGTCGAAGCACGCTCGGCAAGACCATCTCCCGTGTCCGAACTCATGACTCGGGTGTTTCTGCTCGATATCTAATTGTGAGTTCCTCGAGGCGAAGGTCGAACTCGAAGACCCGGTCAGCGGCCCTTATGAGTGTCAGGGCTGCTTGCAGCGGGTCGTTGAAACCGGCTGGCACGATCGAACCCAGCTCCGGGGCCTCGAACGTTTCTCCGAGTGTGATCAGAATTCTTCCCCGCTTTTCCAACTCCGGATGCACGAGGAGCCTATTCGTGCGCCAGATGGCCAAGCGTGGTTCTCCGTCAACACTGGCCCGAAGGTAGAAGCGGCAGTGCACCGGTGGCGCCGAGGCGTCATCCCACAGACTCCAACTTGTCTCGACGGCCTCCAGAGCCGTAACAACATTCGTGCGACAGCGCTCCAGAATCGTCGAATGCCAGGCACTGAGCTGTTGGGCCCGCTTCACAGCTGCCCGGCTTTGCCCAATGACTGGCGGGATCTCCCGCTCAAGCAATGGCATACAAACCTCCAAGGCTCCCGGATCTCAATACGCTGGTCCCGGCCGCTCGGCTAAGTGCGCAGGCGCCTGTATCCGCCGTGCCGTGCCATGATCCAACTCGCTGGCTCTCTGAGCAAGGGACCAGTCCAATACCGCCTTCTGGCGCTCTGATGACGCCGCTTGCAAATGGGCGAAAACCAGCCGTCGCTCACGGGCCGCAGCCCCGAAGCGCAGCCCGGCCAAGAAAACGCGCTCGGCCCGGGAATGCACCATGTGGGCAAGCTCGTGAGTATGGGCAGCTCGCTCATGAAGCGTGGCCGCTCGACCGAATGCCTCGGCGCTGCCAGGGCCTGAATTATCGCTGAATCCTCGTCCCGTTGGTAATGCCACAAGTCTCCTGACTCCGCCCGTCGATCACTGTGATACCCCGATGCATTCAAGGGAAACCTGAACGTTTCTCAGGAGGCGCAGATCGGCTGGCCGCCTACGCTGGTTGGACGTCGGCGACCTGCATGATGAGCATGGCCGAAGGCGGGGCGTCGCCACCCGTCGCCGGCACGACGGCCACGCCACAGATCACGGGACGGCCCAATCGATTGATCGCCTTCAGCTCCAGGGTTACAACGCTGGCCCCTGGGGTCCGACACGTCCGGACAGGCTCTTGGAGCCCCTCGAGCGGAAGCCCAAAGTCGAGTCCGAAGAAGGGCTCGCCCAAGACCTCGTCTTCACGAAGCCCCCAGAGGTCGGTGGCCGCTCGATTCCACTCCTGAATCAGGAGATGAGAATCCAAAACCACCACGGCGGAGGGAAAGTTGTCCATGACGTGACGGTGGAGGGTGCTGAACCGATTCAACTCGTTGTTGGCATTGACGAAAGAAAGGTTCGAATCTTCCAGCGCGTCGCTGGCAAATTTCAGCTCAATGTTTGTCGTCTCGAGCTCCTCGTTCGATGAGCGCAGCTCCTCGTTTGTCGTCTCGAGCTCCTCGTTTGCCGACTGGAGCTCCTCGTTTGTCGTCTCGAGCTCCTCGTAACTGGATTGGAGTTCCTCGTTGCTGGTGACGAGCTCCTCGTTCGTTGACTGCAGCTCCTCGTAGGCCGTCTCGAGTTCGGCATGCATGTTGTGGAAGTCCTCATGGAGACTTGAGACACTTCCGACATCCGCCAAGATGATGCTTACGGCCTGAGTCTCATTGTGCTCGTCAATGATGGGAAAAATCTGTGTCATAAGATCGTAGGTTGCGCCCGAAGGTGTGACGAGATGCACGGATCCGAGATCTCGAACCTTCTTGTCCTGCGCAGCCCTCTCGACCAGCGTGACTACGTCGTCGAACCCATCTCCTAATCGAATATCTCGAATGGGCCGGGACAAATCTTCGGCTTGGATGTTGAAGATCTGCATCGCCACGGGATTGGCGCCCACCAACGCACCGTTCGGCGATGCCAGGACCTGTGCGACCACGCCCATTTGAAAATCAGATTCCGTTTGATCGTCGCTCACGAGACTCCCATCGAGGTGAGACGTCTCGAACGGCCCAGGATCATAGGGCTGCCGAACCGTCGGGTGAGATGTAGACGAGCCGAGAACATGGGTCTGCGCCTGAGCGACGAAGACTCGGTGTTTGACGCTGACCGGCTCGAACCGACCTGCACCACCGTGCACCACCATCTCGGCGCGTCCCAGGAACAGGTAGCCGGATTCGCGCAAGGCGTAATGCAGTCGCGGCATCACGAGCGATTGTGTTTCAGCGTTGAGGTACATCAATGTGTTGCGACAGCACAGAAGATCGACGTGGGAGATCGGTGGGTCGCGGGTGAGATCGTGGCGGCCGAAAACGACAGTCCGACGCAAAGCCGGAATCATGCTAAATCCCCGTCCCCGGGCGTCGGGTTGAAAGTATTGCGATCGTAGGTCCGCGGGGATTCCCTCCAGGTGTTTTTCGGAGTACACCGCGCTGCGAGCATGGGTCAACGCATCGAGATCGACGTCGGTGCCATAGATCTTGACGCGTCGGCCCGCCGCCGAGACCCCGAGGGTCCGGGCCATGATCATGGCCAGCGTGTATGCCTCTTCCCCAGAAGCGCAGCCCGCACTCCACAATCGAATGGGTTGCTCGTTGTCGCGGCCGGCGACGATGTGGGGGATGACCTCGTTCTCGACATAGTTCCACGCGGCCGGGTCGCGGAAGAAGCCGGTGACGTTTATGAGGATGGTGTTGAACAGCGAGGTGAACTCCTCAATACTGCCTTCGAGAACAGAGCGATACTCCGTGATGGATTCCACGCCGATCTCTTGCATTCGCCGGCGCACGCGCCGACCAATTGACGTCCGTTTGTAGCCGGTGAAATCAAACCCTCGTTCGTCTCGCAGAAATTGAAGGAGGCCTTCAAGATCCTCCGCCTCCCAGGCGTCCTGCGGATCAGGTTCGGGGGTCCAATAGAGAGGGGGCCCACTCATATCGCCGGCCCATGAATGACCAGAGCGACCAGAGCCGGGCCGATCTCTTCGAGATCGAGAATGAAGTCGACGGCCCCGGTATCGATGGCGGCCTGAGGCATGCCGGAGAATTCAGCGCTCTGGGGGTCTTGAGCGATGACGGTGCCACCGGTCTGATCAATCGCCCGGACCCCCATGTTCGCGTCGCTACCCGTTCCCGTGAGTACGACTCCAATGGCGCGGCCAGGAAAGGCCCCTGCCCCTGACTCGAAAAGGAGGTCGGCAGACGGTCGCACGAAGTGAACGAGCTCGGTGTGAGCGAGGCTGAGCCCGCCGTCGGATGTGACGAGCAGGTGCTCGTCGGGTGGAGCGATATAGACCGTCGACGGCTCCAGCTTCGCCCCTTGGGAGGCCTCATTGACGGTGAGCTTGGTGCGCCGCTGGAGGATCTCGGCCATCAGGCTGCGGTGGCGCGGGTCAAGATGTTGCACAACGACCACAGGAACGGGGAAATCGACGGGCAAGGCGCCGAGCACCTCACTGAGGGCGGTAAGGCCGCCGGCGGAGGCGGCCAACATGACGATGTCGAAGCCATTCTGAAGGCTCAAGTCAGGCAGACTTTTAACATCGCGCTCGGGCACGGCTGTGAGTCTCCCGTTCCTGTTGGACCGTTGGTGTGGTCCACAGGATAGGTGCGGCGGCCTTGAGTCTGGCCCCGCAGTGGGAATGCGGCTTCACGGTGGGAACACGGGCATCCCCCCAGGTTTCGGCCGGGTCTCGGCGCGGTACGCAAACTGGGCGCAATCAGGCTCGGGCGCCGGAGGCGTTCAGCCCCGATTGCCGCTGGGCCGATGGGGGCAAGGCGAAGCATCGGCCAGGACGGGCCTCTCGTCGGCGAACCGTGGGCCAGGACCCTTGGTCTTCCGATTCATGCGTAGACCTCGCCCCGGACCCCTCCAGAAGCAGATTACGAATCTCTGGTGTTTGTGCCAAGGGAAATTACCTGTAGACGGCGGTCAGCCGCCCCCGTAGCGTCGAAAAGGGATTATCTACGGGTTACTCGGACCGCCCCAGTGTCCGTGGTCGGGTTTACCGAATCGGCCAGCACTCTTCGTCTCTGCGAGTGACGGTGTTCTCACGAGAGGGAGAGAACGGCATGTTGCTCGCCAGTTTCGGCATC
This sequence comes from uncultured Acidimicrobiaceae bacterium, assembly GCA_963714125.1. Taxonomy (GTDB): domain Bacteria; phylum Actinomycetota; class Acidimicrobiia; order Acidimicrobiales; family UBA8190; genus CAWCAW01. Next base: position 1,507,359 of record OY970234.1, read on the forward strand.
GTCTCCTCCATCGAGGAGGGCTGCACTGTCTTGTCCCTCGTGGGGGAGATCGACATGGCGAATGCCGCGGAACTGGAAGAAGCCTGTGATCAATTGCCAGACGAGCGGAACATCATCATCGACGCATCTCGGCTGGACTTCATCGACTGCTCCAGCGTCGGCGTTCTCGTCGCGCTAGCGAACCGGCTCCCCTCCAGAATGGTCGTGGCCCGAGGAACGTCGCGCATTCAAGGCATGTTGTTCGAAATGGCGGGCATCGACCTCCTCTAAAGCTGCCACGTGTCGTCGACGTGATCGCCTCGTAGAAGATCAGTCAATCCGGCTGCGTCGGCAAGCCCTGAGAGCTGTTGTGATTCGAACCGGTCTCGTAACCCGGCGGCTGGGGGTTCTCTCGCACCTCAGACCATACGAGTACCCCGTGCGCGCCCTCGACGGGCACGTTGAGGGTGATCTTTGTGTCGGAGACCCTATGGAAATGGCCCGCCGCGCAATACGGGACGCAGTCGTTGTAGACGAGGGTCCCCACGGCGCTCGCACTTGACGATGTCCAATGGCTCCAGTGGAGACCTTCCAAGAGTTCGCCATAGTCGGCACAAGCAACCACGATCTCTTTGGGCTCGACGCTTGGACGTTGACAGTTTCCGTATACCTCGATGCGGGTGTCGATAGCTGCCTTCGAGGATGGTGCACCGGACGATGCATGTGGACTCGAGCTTGCACAGGCGGCGAGAGGCAAACTCACACATGCCAGCAAGGCCAGGAGCCGGGTCGTCGGCGACGTCACAGGGAACCGTGCCACTTGGATTGCGTCATGTGGCTGCTATCGGCATTGCGTGACTCCCGATCCACGGCCAACCGTCATGATGGCAGGGTGAATGCACAGGTGAGCCCACGCCGGCCTTATCGGCCGGATCATCGCTCGATCCGATTTCAGTTTCGGCTTGCCATGAGGTGGAGCCATTGCGTAAGGACCCCATGGGATGGGTCGATGACAATGCCGAGGGAGATCTGGACAGCGCACGCCATCGCGATGAGAACAAGGGTGGGCTTCCATTGCGTACTCGGCATTGACGCCAGACCGATCATGGTGAGCATCAGCGGGATGATCAGGGGTGACACTGTCAATCCGATCCACCAGCAGGCGACAAGTGCGATCGGTACAAGAACCACTCCCAACAAGGCTCGTGGTCGTCGCAGTGCGAGCATGATTCCGGCCAGAACGAACAGCGGACTCTCACCGACGGCCTTGCCCACCACCCGAAGCGATTCGCCGAGGTGATTCCAAGCCCCACCGGGAAACGTGAGGAAATTGGTAGATTCCGCCAACTTCAACGGGTTCCCGGTGTAGCGCCAAACGATGAAGGCCCATCCGGCCACTGCCGCCGCGGTGGGAAAGAGGAGCACCGTGGTGCTGGCCAGGATGGTCCTCGGGTTCCTTCGCACCCGATCGTGACCGATGAGGGGACCAGCCGTCGAGATCACCAATGCAAATATCACGAAGGCGAAATTGCAGATCACGCCGATGCCCATGGCCAAGCCGGCAACGAAGCCCCCGTAGGTCTCGCCGCCCACCACGAAGTCCAAACATCCGATCAGTGCCAGCGCCAATAGGGACAAGGTGAGAAGTCCCGTGACATCGCCTATGACCTCGTAGCAAAACGCCGGCGTGGTGGCCAAGGTCGCCACCAAGAACAAGGTGAGAGAGCGGGAGAATCCCTGGTAGTACAACCGCTCCATGAGGACGGCGAGTACCAAAGCGGCGATGCCAGCGCCCACAATGGAAAGCCCTATAGATCCGCCGGGGACGAGCCGGGCGATGCCAGCGGGCAGGAGAGGGTGTACTTGGGCAAACCACCCCAGGTCACGATTGTGTACTTGGATGAGGTTGCCTTCGGCGCGCATGGCGGCGTTAGGTGCAGGGTTCACCTGCCGAGCATTCATCCAAAGCGCGAGCTCCAGATAGGGAACAAACAATGCGACGCGAAGCGCCCAGATGCGACTTGGTTTAAGCGACCAGCGTTCTCTCGGCAGCGATGCTGGCATCGATAGCGTCGGGCCCAGCGGTGCTAAGGCCATGAATGGTCTTCTCCCAATAGTGCGGTTTGAACACGAGCTGCCAAAGGGCTTTGTACGAAGCGACGGAATGAAGAATCCAATACAGTGGATTCAACAGAGCCCAGGGAACCAGGTCGTACGTCTTGCGTTTGAATCCGCCCAGAATCGAGATGTAGATCATGACAGCATTCCCGACGAGCAAATTGGCCAAGCTCGCCCACAAGGCCCAGATGGGAAAGTGGTCCATGAGGGCAGATGGTGTAAAAGCCAACGAGATGATGAACAAGACGTAGAGCGGAAGAGTGGCGAGAAACGATAAGCACGTACCGCCGATAAGAATTAGGAAACCGAGAGAACCGCGGATGCCCAACTCGCGCAGGAGCTCGAGTGGATGACGCAAATGAACCAAGGTCGTGATCATGTACCCCTTGATCCATCGCGACCGCTGGCGTATGAAGTTGCGATATACGGAGTTGGCTTCCTCGTACGTTGTTGACGAGATGATCCCCACCGTCTGGCCCAGAGCTGCGGCTCTAATGCCCAGGTCAGCGTCCTCGGTCACGTTGAACGGATCCCATCCGCCCAGGTGGCGGAGGGCGTCGGTGCGAAAATGATTGGATGTGCCGCCCAGCGGGATGGGCAGCTGCAGCTGGTCGAGACCCGGCAACATGTAGTCGAACCAGAATGAGTATTCGAGGGTGAACATCCTCGTAAGGGCGTTGTCGGTCGTGTTGTAGTAGTTGAGTGCCGCCTGCACGCACACGACCTTTTCAGGCAGGGTCCGGAATGCCATCACCGCCTTCTTCAACTGATCCGGCTCGGGGTGGTCCTCAGCGTCGTAGATCACGAGATACGCCCCTCGGGCGAAAAAGAGCCCCACGTTGCATGCTCGAGGTTTGGTCTGAGGGGCACGTGTCGGAAGTGACACGAAGGTGATCGTCTCGGGGGGATGGGCGGCCATCGCTTCAGCACGGGTTTCGTGATCGCTCTCCTCGAGCAGCAGGAGAATCTGCAACTTCTCGGGTGGGTAGTCGAGGCGGGCCAGGTTGGCGATCAACCCACGCACCACGTTGGCTTCTTTGTAGACGGGGACAAGGACCGTATAGGTAGGAAGTTCGTCGTCACTGAGCGTCGAGATGTCGACCTCATTGACCGACGGGATGCGCTCGCGCTTTGCACCGGACATGCACACGACGAATTTGAAGATCACGGAGATCGAAAGGGCCAATCCCGTGAGCATCAAGATGACCGCCAGGGTCTCCTGCGTGTCGAAGATCAACGCAGCAATCAGCACGAAGCACCCCACGATCACCCCGGCTCGCTGACGGCCGATGAGAACGGAGCGAGCCGATCGGTCAGGGTCCCGATTCCATAGTCCCAGGCTGGCTTCGTTGGCGATGCCTTCGTGATACGACCTCTGAATGGCCTGAAGGATGTCCCAGTCCGTGGTGATCACGATCCGAACGGGGGTGTCGAGGACCTGGCTGATATGCGTGTGCAATGAGTCGGTAGGGCGCTCGGCGGACGCGACCAGCATGACCCCATCGGATTCTCGCCGCACGGGGAACCAGCTTTCGCGAGTGAGCATGGCGACATCCAGATCTGCGATCAGATCTGGGTCGATCGATTCCACGGTCAAGTCGATGAACGGTCGATGCCAGGCATCTGCCAGGGCCTGGAAGAGGTCGATGCGGCGAACCAGACCAGCCCCGATCAGGATCTCTCCGATACGCGAGCCAGTCTTCTCCTGGAGCTCGAGGGTCCAGATCAGGTCCGCGGGGGTGATCAGGCCACGTTCGACGAGGAGACGGCCGATGGGGGTTGTCGCTGCCCCCTCAGCCTGCTCCATCGGATCGTCATCGGCCGAGCCGGTCGAATTCTGGCGACGCGGCGAGGGTGATTGGCGGGTGATCGCCAGGATGGCGTGGAGCCCTGGCCGCTGAGACAGCGGTGGGCTGGGGCCGTTTACTCCATCGCCAGTTCGGAAAGATGAGCCAGAGAATTCGTCAGGTGGTCCGCAGGGAACGGGGGAAAGGCCATGTGCTGGCGCCGGGTGTCGGGGACTTCGGACCAGTCGTAAGAAAGCGTGACGGTGGTGCTCGCCGGTCCTGCTGGTGTGAGGTCATAACGCCACATCCAACCCCCAAAGCTCACACTTCCATCTTCGGACTCCTGGCCGGGCTTCCATGAGATGGCGTGGGGCGGGTCGAACGCCACGACCTCGTTCGTTACCCGGTAATGACCGTCGGGGTGCTGTCCGTGGAACATGCCCATCCGGAAAACCTGGCCGGAGGCGGTCAGCGACTCGCCGTCGAGAGGCTCTCGGACCCAGCCCGTGCCATCAATGGCGCCGTGGGTGGCCGGGTTGGCGAGGATGGCAAAAATCGCCGTGGCCGGGGCACTGATGATGGTGGTGACGCTCACACTCTCGTCGGTCACGGCTCTCCCTAGGTCGGTCACGCATGGTAGATCGGCCCAGGCGGGGCCGCTCATCTTCCCGATCACCCTCTGATCACCCCCTCGGGCCCTTGAGTCTGGTGGGGGAGCATCCGAACTTTTCACTGTTGAACACATATGGACGCTCCGACGCGAGGTCCGGTTCTCCATACATACATCCATAGTCAAGGCGAATTCAACCGATCGTCGCAACACCTCTATTGCGGAGGTGTTGGATGGTTCGTCGTCAGCAAGCAGCAGATCGTGCAGTGCGGCCCGCAATGCGATCGCCGGGGCATCCACCACACCCGCGCGAGACCGAGCGACTGTTCTGGATGGAGATCGCGAAGGGACTTCTGCCTATCGAGGCGGCTGCTGCTGTCGGCGCCTCGCAGCCGGTCGGCCAGCGTTGGTTCCACAACGCCGGCGGCATGCCGCCCTTCGACCTGGAGCCGTTGTCTGGCCGCTACCTCTCGTTTCCTGAACGCGAGGAGATCGCTCTGTTGAGGGCCAAGGGCGCGGGGGTGCGACAAATCGCCCGCACCATCGGCCGCAGTCCGTCCACGATCTCTCGTGAGCTGCGCCGCAATGCTGCAACCCGTGGCGGCAAGGCCGACTACCGAGCGTCGGTTGCCCAGTGGAAGGCCGAGCTCACGGCAAAGCGTCCGAAGAAAGCGAAGATGGTCACGAACCCTGCGCTGCGCACCTATGTGCAGGAGCGGCTGTCGGGGGAGATCACCAGACCGGACGGCTCGGTGGTGGCCGGTCCTCGACCACCGCGATGGACGGGCAACAACAAGCCCCACCGAAAGGACAGGGCGTGGGTACGGGCCTGGAGTCCCGAGCAGATCGCGCATCGGATCAAGCTCGACTTCCCCAATGATGTAACGATGCGGATCAGCCACGAGGCGATCTACCAGTCGCTCTACATCGAAGGGCGTGGCGCACTGAAGCGCGAGCTCGTCTGGTGCCTGCGCACGGGTCGTGCGCTGCGAGCACCTCGAGAGCGCTCCCGTCGCAAGACTTGGGCGCACGTCACCCCCGAAACGCTGATCAGTGAACGGCCGCCCGAGGTCGAAGATCGTGCCGTTCCGGGGCACTGGGAGGGCGATCTGCTCATTGGCCTCGAGCGCTCCGCGATTGGCACCGTCGTCGAGCGCACGACTCGTTACACCGTGCTCGTCCACCTCCCCCGAGAGGAGGGCTACCGGCACAAGGAAACGGTGCACAACGGCCCGGCGCTCGCCGGCTACGGCGCTATCACGATGAAGAACGCTCTCGCCAATTCGATGGCCGCGCTGCCAGAGCAGCTGGTGCGATCACTCACTTGGGACCGCGGCAAGGAGATGTCCGCGCACGCTCAGTTCAAGGTCGAGACCGGGATCCCGGTCTTCTTCGCTGACCCGCAATCACCATGGCAGCGCGGCACGAACGAGAACACCAACGGACTGCTCCGCCAGTATTTTCCGAAAGGCACCGACTTGTCACGTTGGTCGGCGGAGGAGGTGGAAGCCGTCGCACACGCGCTGAACACGCGGCCTCGCAAGACGCTCGGATGGAAGACACCCGCCGAGGCCTTCAACGACCGCCTACTGTCTCTTCAAGAAGCGGGTGTTGTTTCGACCAGTTGAATTCGGTCAATACACGCTGACCATGTCAGGGGAAGAAAGGCAGGAATAGTCATGACGACCAGTTTGATCAGAGAGACGAGTTCCACGTTGACGGATCGTAAGCAGCGGTCTCGTTGGGGCCGACGATTCTTGCCCTGGGGAACGAGTTTGGTCACTATCGTCGCTGTGGCCTGGTTCACCATAGGTGGATCAACTGCCGTCTACGCACACACGGCTGCTCACCACTCCGCCAAGGCGTCGTATCTGGTGGCGTCGGGCACGGGCGACAAGCGATTTCGACCCATCAAGGTGGCCAAACATTGGACGGTGAAATGGACGTTCAACTGCCCGGGTGCCACGAGTACAAAGCCCTTCACGCTGACCGCCGCGCACAAGGGATCCAAGACCGCCACGGTGACGGCCCAAAACGGCCTGGGCGGAGGTGGGTACAAGCCCTACATAAAGGCCGGTACGTACCGACTCGACGTGACGACACCGTGCGCGTGGAATGTGTCGGTCAAGCCCACGGCCTAATCCCAGTGGTACCTCGATGACGCCGAGGACCGTGGGAGTCGACGAGATGGCCCCACGGTCCCGGCGCACGGGGGTAAGCCACCATTCTGCGAGGGCTTCGGGCCCCGTATAGACACGGACGAGTGCATGAACTCCTCGTTCCTACAATGCAACGGTGACGCTGGAGCGGACCGGGACGGAAACACGGAACCTCCTTGTGACCGGAGCGGCACTGCCGGACTGGCGGCGTTCGAGTGGGACTCGGATCGAGGCAGGCCGCCCAGTCGATATACGCATAGCGGGGGGTCGCATCGTAGCCCGGCGGCCGCGGTTGGACCCGCTTCCCGGTGAGGATGTCCTGAGCGTCGCCGGCAGTGTGATCTTGCCCGGTCTCCACGACCATCACATTCATCTGCGGTCGCTAGCCGCGGCGGCGCGATCGGTGGCCGTTGGGCCCGAAGACGTCGACGGTCACGATGCCATGCGGGTGGTGCTGCAGGCCGCTCCGACCGATCACCTTGGTTGGCGGCGCGCTGTCGGCTACTTCGAGTCGGTAGCCGGCGACCTCGATCGGTGGTCGCTCGATACCCTCGCCCTGCCGGGTCCGCTCCGGGTCCAGCACCGATCGGGAGCCCTGTGGATGGTGAACTCGGCCGGCGTCGGTGCCTTGGATCTCGATGCCGCCGACGAGCCTGGCGTCGAACGCGACGACAACGGCCAACCCACCGGGCGCATGTGGCGCATGGACGCGTGGCTCGCCCGGCGCCTATCAGACCGAGACCCGCTGGCAGATGCCCGTCGCCTCAGTGCACGCCTCGCCGCCTATGGAGTGACCGGAGTCACCGATGCCACCCCTGACGCCACCGCGTCGGGTCTGGCGGGGCTGGCTGCCGCGCTTGTCGACGGAGTCCTCGTGCAGCGCGTGCATGCCATGTGCCCGCCCGGCATCGAGATGCCTGTCCACGAGCGGCTTACGCGCGGTCCCCACAAGGTCTTGCTCGACGACGACAGACTCCCTGATCTCGATGAGATGGTGAGCACGGTGCGTAGTTCACATGGATCGGGGTCTCCGGTTGCCATGCACTGTGTCACCCCGGTTCAGTTGGCCCTTGCGGTCGCAGCTTTTGAGGCCGCCGGGGTGATGCCGGGTGATCGCATCGAGCACGGCGCGGTCGTGCCCGCCGGGTACATCGACGCCGTGGCGGCCGCCGGGCTGACCGTTGTGACCAATCCTGGCTTGGTGCATGCCCGTGGCGATGATTACCTCGCCCATGTGGACGAACGCGACCTGCCCCACCTCTATCCGTGCGCATCGCTTATCAGCGCGGGCGTGGCGGTGGCGGCCGGGACTGATGCGCCTTTCGGCCCGGTCAACCCCTGGGCCGCCATAGGCGCGGCCCGGTGGCGTCGGACTCGCAGTGGGCACCAGGTGGGGTCGGCCGAAGCGGTATCGCTCCCACGCGCCATCGAGCTATTCACCGGTTGGGCGTCAAGGCCTGGCCATGGACGTCAGCTCGCGCCCGGCGAGATCGGCGATCTCTGCCTCCTTGGGGCAGGAGCCATGCCCGAGCCCGGTGCGCCTGAAGTTCCGGTCGTGACCGTGGTAGGTGGCCAAGTGGTACACCGATCTGATTGACATATCCGGTGTTTCGGCGTGATTTGCGCCGGCACCGTGTGTCATGGCGCTTCCCGTGATGGGCCGGTAGCCGAATCGCATCACGGGTGGAGCGCGTCGGTCGACAGGAGCGACGCCGCGCATGCCTGCATCGAGACGTCGAGGAGCGCACCACCTCCTTCGGCAAGTGCCTCAAAGGTGGCCACGGCAGCCACCATGCCCGTCACGGGATCGGCAATGGCGTCGCCTAGGAAGACGGGGTCAGCCTCGGACTCCCACGCCACGAGTCCGCCGGCAACGGCGGCGTCATCGCCAAAGGCGACCCAGTCGCGAGCGAGCCCGGCGCGGCCATAACCGGTGATGCTTACCCACAAGCGTCCCGGACGAAGCGCCACATCTTCAGGACCGGCGCCGAGTTGCTCGAGGGCTCGAGGCCGCGATGAATCGATGACGACATCTGCCTCATCGAGGAGCTCGCCCAGGCGCCGCCGACCTTCGGCATCGGTGAAATCCAATGTTTCAACCGGTTGATCATCGTCATGAAGGGTCCGGTAGAACGATGGGATTGCTCGGCCCCCGTCGGGGCGCGTGGTGCTTTCTACCTTGACGACGTGTCCACCGGCGCGCCACAGAAGGTGGGCGGCCAAGGGCCCCGCCCACATCGACGACAGGTCGATGATGCGCAGTGCCGCCAATGGGCGCCGACCGGCACGGGGCCACAAATGCGTGCTCCTCACTCGTGGTGCGAGGTCCTGAGGGAGCCGAGGCAGGGGGGCGGCCGGAACTCCAAGCAGACGTGCCTTAGCCGCGACTTCCTGCACGGATGTCTGGGCAATGGACTCTTCGAGCGCGTCCCAAGGATAGGAACCCGCGGGTCGGCCCACGATGGCGTCGACAGCGGCCACGTCTTCGCTTCGACTGAGGTTCACGGCCAGGAACCCGTCGTCTCCCTGCAGGAGTCGACACGCCCCGCCGGCCGAGACTCGACCTCGGCGTCCCAGGCCCAAAAGCTTGGCCCGCACCATGAGCAGCTCGGCCCAGTCCACGTCGATCGGCGATTCGAGTTCTGCAGACGAGCTCACCAACGATGCCGCCAGGTCGTCCAAGGCATTCACGACCCCGGGGGGTGGCGCGACAGGCGGGCCGTCGGCGCGACCGGTCAGATTCATGAGCCCGGAAGTTGCCGCAGCGCGAAAATCAGCCGCCGCGTCGAGGTCAACCCGGGCCTGCACGAAGCAGAGGATACGCTCCTCGGATCATCCCCAAGTTGCCGAGCGCATTGAACATCTCCACCGCCAACGACCTGTTTGCGGCGGCGCGCCGGGGCAGCCGCGAGTTCCTCGGTGTGCTCGATGGCGTGCCCACCGTGATGGTGGAGGTGCGTACTGGCGACGTCGAGCTGGCGGCCGTGGCACCGGCCTTTCCGAGCGTCGTGGTCGCCGTGGCGCGTGATCATCCCGCCGCACCTGCGCCCGTTGGCGCCGACATCGCTCTATGTCCCGTCGGTCCGTCAGCGGCCCCGGCGGGTTGGGTGGCGGTTGCTGATCTCGATGCCGAGCTCCGACACCTCACCGAGCGTGTTCGCCACGCGCCTGAGCCCGCGGTGATCCTGGCCCAGCTGTTGCGTACCAGCGACCAACTCGACACCGAGCGCGCCCTGATGGCCGAATCGTTGGCCTATTCCGTTTTGCAGTCCGGGGCTGCATTCAATGCGTGGCTGCGCGATCGGCGCCGGGGGCCACCGCAGGTGAGACAAGAGCCCGACGATCCGGTCCTGGTGGAACGCCGTGACGGGACGTTGATCATCACGCTCAACAGACCGCACGTGCGCAATGCCGCCAACGTCGCCCTGCGCGACTCATTGGCCTCGGTGCTGGTCGACGCCATCACCGACCCGGGCGTGCTCACCGTTGAATTGCACGGGGCAGGACCGGACTTCTCGAGCGGTGGGGACCTGGACGAGTTCGGCTCCATGACCGACCCCACGCTGGCCCATGTGATTCGTACTGTTCGCAGCCCGGCTCTCCTCCTGGCCCGACTGGAAAGCAGGGTCACCGCCCATCTGCACGGCGCCTGCGTGGGTGCGGGTATCGAGCTCGCCGCCTTTGCCGGGCGTGTAGTGGCTTCGCCCGAGGCGCGCTGTCAACTGCCCGAGCTGGGCCTTGGTTTGGTTCCCGGCTCGGGTGGCACGGTCAGCATCACCCGTCGGATCGGGCGCCAGCGCACGGCGTGGCTGGCGCTCGGAGGCTCGGCGATCTCGGCTGAAACGGCAGCGATGTGGGGTCTCGTCGACGAGGTCGTGCCCGACCGTTGAGAACTCAGCGGCAGGCGGAGAGCCGCGGTGGAGCAGTGCTCGGGGTCACGGTCAGCCCAACTTGCCGGTCAGGAACTGGGCCGCATCCGTAGCCGGCGGATACGCCCCGGTCAGGCCCGACGCGATGTAACCAACATCGGTCACCAAGGTCTGCCCCGTGATGGATGCGGCGGCGTCGCTGCAAAGGAAGAGCAGCGGGTACGCCTGGTCCATGGGAGGAGAGGCTTCGAGGCCGAGCTCGGCGCGGTAATCGGAACCGAATTCGAGCCAGAGCTCCTTGTTGGCTTGCGCCAATGGGGTATTCGTGGGTCCCGGGCAGATGGCGTTGATCCGGATCCCTTGCTTGAGCAGAACAAAAGCCTGGGCGGCTACGTACGCACAGATGGCCTGCTTCGAGGACCAGTAGTCGGCACCACCATTCTGGGCGATCCACTCCACCGCCGTATCGAAGTCGGGTGTGGCCAGATACTCCTTCAACCGTTCGAGGTTGGCCTCCCATCCCAGACCAGCGGCCGATGAGATGAACCCGATGCTCGATCCCCGGGGAAGCATGCCCTTCTCCACCATGCGATCGATCATGTGGCGGTGGCCGATGAAGTTGATTTTCTCGATGCCGGGCGTTCCGTCGGCAACACCTGCGCAGGAAAACAGTACGTCCACCGGGCCGCCCAGCTGCTCGAGGGCCCGATCGATGGAGTTTTTCTCCGCCAGGTTGACCTCGATGTAGCTCGCACCCGCCAATGACGGCTTGGCCACATCCATGATCACCACCTCGGCCCCAGCATCCAGGGCGAGTTCGGCGGTGGCCGCCCCCATGCCGGTGGCTCCGCCCACGACGAGGACGCGCTTGCCCGTGTAGCGAAAAGCATCAAAGAGTGTCATTTGTCGTTTCTCCCTGGTTGTGTGGCCCGCTCGTCAGGCAACGACGCCGCGGACCTTCAAATCCACGATGGCATCCATATCAAATCCGAGGTCGGTAAGGATCTGGTCCCCGTGCTCGTTGAACTCGGGCGAACGGCCCGGCACGGCGGGTACGCCGTCGTACTGAATCGGCGCACTGACGAGCTTGAAAGGCTTGCCCTCGGCGGTCTCGCACGATTGCATGTAGCCGTTGGCATCTGCCTGGGGATCGGCGGCCACCTCAAGGGTGTTTTGCACGATGGCCCATTGGCCGGTGAACTGCTCCAGCTTCTCGACCCACTCCGCCAGAGTGTGCTTGGCAAATTCCTCGCTGAGAATGGTTGCGCCCGCGGCACCGTTGGCGACGAGGGAGGCGTGATCGGAAAAACGGGGGTCCACGGCCAGCTCCGGGCGTCCGATCACGTCGCACATCGACGGCCAGTACTTGCCCGCCTGTAGGGACGTGAACGAAATCCAGCGGTCGTCTTGGGTCCTGTAGTTACCCGTGAGGGGATTGAGGGCGAAACCACCGGGAGTGGGCTGCCACGGCATGTTGAGGAGCAACGACAGACTGATGGTCTGACCCATGGCCCACATCCCCGAGGACAGCAGGGACACGTCGACGGTGGTGGCCTCTCCGGTTCTCTCACGATGGAACAGCGCGCCCATGATGCCGCCGGCGATGGTCATGGCACCGATGGAGTCGCCGAATCCGGGACCCGGCGGGCCCACGATGTGGCCATAGTCGGTTCTCGTGACCGCCAAGGCCACGCCGGAGCGACTCCAAAAGGCCAGAGAGTCATAGGAGCCCTTGTCAGCATCGGGGCCACGTTCGCCCTGACCGGTGCCACGGGCATAGATGATGTCGGGGTTGGCCCGTCGGATGTCCTCTACGTCGATCTGCAACTTTGTGCGTACGCCCGGGAGCTTGTTGGTGAGAAAGACGTCACATGTGGCGGCCAGCTTGTAGAGGATCTCTCGGCCCTCGGGGGAGGCGAGGTCGAGGCCAATGCTTTGCTTGCCTCGGTTGGAATGCTCGAGCAGTACGTGCACATCACCGAGGATCATGCCGACTCCCGATGCCGCCAGCCCGCGCATGGCGTCGCCCCGTTCGACGTGCTCGACCTTGATGACCTCCGCCCCCCAATCAGACAGGAGCGCCGAGGCGGCCGGCACAAATGTCTGCTCGGCGACCTCCAGAACCCGTACGCCCTTCATAACGGCAGTCATCGATGTCTTCCCCTCTGCAATGGCGCTGCCATATGCTCTGATCTCCCCTTAGTGGGTGCCCGGTGCCGTGGTTAGGCAGGCGGCCGAGGCACCACGGTAACCGACGCCACGCTGGCGTCGGCACCGCAGCGCAAGACGCTGTGCACCACGTTGACGAGGTTCTCCACGTCCATCAATGAGCCCGAGAGATAGTTTCTCGCCGCCCAGATGGGAAAGAGCTCACCGGCCAAATCCGCGTCCCAATCACTCGTGAACTGGCTCATGGAGTCGCCGTCGCCGCCCATGCAGTCGCCGACGATGACCCGAGTGAACCCGATGTGGGGATGTTCGATGCGCCAGGCCTCGATGAGCTTGTCGAGCGCAGCCTTGCTCACCGAGTAGGCGCCGAGTCCCGGCCACGGAGGCGTCACCGATGCGCTCACCGTCGACAGGTAGGCGGCTGTGCCCCGAGATGCGGCCAGATAGGGGAGGGCCGCCGCGGTGACCACCGCCGCCCCCACGACATTGGTGTCGAAGGTCCGGCGCCAGGTGGCGGCGTCGATGTCGACCAGGCGAGCCAGAGGTCCCACCCCGGTGGCATAGACCAGGCCGTCCACCCCGCCCAAGCCGTCGGCGGCTTCCTCCAGGCTGCGACGGCAGGCCGCCTCGTCCGTGACGTCACACGCAATGGCCAGAGCCCCCGGACCCGCTTGGCGGGCGGCCTCCACGAGCATGTCGTGGCGTCGGGCCAACAGCGCCACCTCTTCGCCGCGTCGAGCCAGACCGATGCCGACACTGCGACCGAGGCCACTCGAGGCTCCGACGACAACCGTCTTCACGATGCCCTATCCCCCCGGGGAGCTGCCATCGGCGATGAGGCTAGCCCCAGGTCGGACCCCGACGGCGAGGTGCAATGAGGGGGGGTGCAATTAGAAGGTATCGGAAACCGTGTCTCGTCCGAGTCGGTGGCACAATGCCAGATCACCATGGCCGTTCGATCCTTGTTCTCCGCCGTTTTCTGATGGACCTCGAGCTGCTGCTGTCGATGGCCGTGTCGCTCGACGAGCAACGCGTGGCCGTCACCGGCCCCGATGGACGCAGTTTGACCACCGGCCAGCTCGCCGCCGCCGCCGCCGGAGCCGGCGGCTTGCTCGGTGAGCGCGGCGGGACGCGGGTCGTGTTCTGCGACGTCAACGGCCTGGCTTTTCCCGTGACGCTCTTTGGTGCCGTAGCGGCTCGCAAGCCCTTCGTCCCTTTGAATTTCCGGCTGGCAGACCACCAATTGAGCGGGGTCGTCTCCGCCGAGGATGTGGTGGTGGCCTCGGCTCAACAGGCCGAGCGGCTGAAAGGATTGGGGGCAACCGTCGCCGGCGATTCCGCCACCTTCGTGGACTCGGCCTTGGCCTCGGCCAGTGAGTCCGAGGAGCCACCCCTCGATCCCGAAGACGTGGCGCTCATGCTCTACACCAGCGGCACCACGGCCAGTCCCAAGGCCGCCCTTCTCCGCCACCGGCACCTGGCCGCCTACGTCATCGGCACCGTCGAATTCGGCAGTGCCGGTCCCGAGGAAGCGGCATTGCTCAGCGTCCCGCCGTATCACATCGCCGGCGTGATGAACCTGCTGTCCAACCTCTATGCCGGTCGACGCGTCGTCTACCTCGACGCCTTCGAACCGCAGCGGTGGTTGTCCACCGTACGAAAAGAGGCCATCACCCACGCCATGGTGGTGCCCACCATGCTGGCCCGCATTGTCTCCGTGCTCGAGGACCAACCGGCTGAGGTGCCGAGCCTGCGCACGCTGTCGTACGGGGGCGCCAAGATGCCGACCGCTCTGATCGATAAGGCCCTTCGTCTCTTTCCGGACGTGGCCTTCGCCAACGCCTACGGTCTCACCGAGACGAGTTCGACGATCGCCGTGTTAGGGCCCGAGGATCACCGATTGGCCGTTTCGACTGACGAGCCGGACGTTCGGGCCCGGCTGGGGTCGGTGGGCATGCCGTTGCCAGGCGTGGAGATCGAGATTCGCGACGAAGGCGGGATTGCCTGTCGGCCGGGTGTCAGCGGTGATATCTACGTGCGCGGCCAACAGGTGGCGGGGGAGTACGTGGGAGCGGCTGTATCCGATGATGGCTGGTTCGCGACGCGCGACCGAGGCCACGTGGACGCTGTCGGGTATCTCTTTGTCGAAGGTCGAGCTGACGACACCATCATCAGGGGTGGCGAGAACGTGGCGCCGGCCGAGATCGAGGATGCTCTGCTCGGGCATGACGACGTTGTGGACTGTGCCGTGGTGGGCGTGGAAGACGAGGAGTGGGGGCAACGGATCGCCGCCGCCGTCGTGCTGCACCCGGGGGCGGCCTCCACGACCGATGACATCCGAGCCCATGTTCGGCTCCAGCTCAGGGCATCCAAGACGCCTGATCTCGTGGTCGTCGTCGATGAGCTCCCCTATACCGACACCGGTAAACTGCTTCGCCGGGTCGTACGCGACCAACTCACCGCCGTGATGATGGCGGGGAACTAACTAGCCGTTAAGGACAGATGATGATTCTCACCGTCGGGTCTCGTTGGAAGAGTGCGGTGTCGGAGACCGAGGTTGTGGTGGTTCGTCAGGTCGATGGTGATCACCGGCTGGCATGTGGTGGCCCGGACATGGGGCCTCTCGGGACCCAAGCCACCGGCAGCACCGTCGATCCGTCCCTGGCGGGCCCCACGCTGTTGGGAAAGCGCTATGAGGACGAGGCGTCAGGCCTCGAATTGCTGTGCACCAAGAGGGGCGAAGGCGCTCTTACCTTTGACGGAGCCGTCCTGACGGTCAAGGGAGCAAAACCCTTGCCGGCGTCCGACTGAGCTGAGGTCGGCGTCGGAGTTCAGTGGTGTCCGGCGCGACCGGACGCGTCCGTGAGTTCCGCTCCGGCGTTCGGACATGAGTCGGTGAGGTTTCCGAGGAGGCCCAACTCGTCGGGGGATGTGCCCCGAATCGAAACCAGGTGATCGAGGAGTCGCTCACTGATCACCCGCAAGGCCTTGAGTTGGGCCGCGTCGAGCTGGTCGAAGAGATGCGTGCGAACGCTCTCGACGTGAAGGGGAGCGGCTGCCTCCAAGGCGGCCAGTCCGACATCAGTGAGGACGGCGAACGCCCCCCGCCGGTCCGATGGACAGGTCTCTCGACCCACCCATCCCAATTCCTCGAGCCTGGCCACGGTGTGGGACAAGCGGCTGCGAGACGACTGAGATCGGTCGGCCAGCTCACTCATCCGTAGGCGCCGTTCGGGGGCCTCGGACAGGCGGACGAGGACCTCGTAGTAAGGCGCCGTCATGGAGGCGTCGCGCTGCAGCTCTCGGTCGAACTGTTCAAAGAGAAGGTTGGTGGCCAGCATGAAGGTGCGCCACGTGCGCTGTTCTTCCCGGTCGAGCCAACGGGTCTCTGCCATACGGCCATTATAGGGGAAGTAGTTGACATTTCAACTAGATCGGGATAATGTTGGTTTCAACAGTTGAAAGTGACAACAAGGTCACAACACAAGGAGGCAGCCATGAGCAGCTCCACATCCACCGTTGCCGCCACTCTCCCCGGCTACATCGCAGGCACTTGGGACATCGACGCGGTGCACTCGGAGGTGTCGTTTGTCGTTCGGCACATGGTGGTGAGCAAGGTCCGGGGTCGATTCGACAAGTTCGAAGGCGTGATCGTCACCGCCGATGATCCTCTGCAGTCCTCAGTGGAGGCGTCCATCGATGCCGGGTCCATCAACACCAACCAGGAACAGCGAGACGACCACATCCGATCGGCCGACTTCCTGGATGTCGAGAACCACCCGGCTATCACGTTCCGCTCCACAGCGCTGCGCCCCGTCGGCGGCGATTTCGACCTCGACGGCGAGCTCTCCATTCGCGGCGTGACCAAGCCGGTCACCTTGACGCTCGAGGCCAACGGCTTCACGCCTGACGCATGGGGTGGCACTCGCACCGGTTTTTCGGCTTCGGTAGAAATCAACCGTACGGACTTTGACGTGAGCTACAACGGTCCCATTCCCGGCGCCGACAACGCCATGGTGCTCAGCGACAAGATCACGTTGCACCTCGAGATCGAGGCAGTTCTTCGCCAGCCTGCTGCGTAATCCATCTTCACAGTTGACCGTAGAAAGCGATGCCCGGGTGCTTGCACCCGGGCATCGCTCTTGTTTGTGCGCGTGCGGAGAACCCTACGGAGTTCGGGCTCGCTCCGATGACACCAGTGACGATGCCGAGAAGCCGCTGAGGGCGGTTTCTTGCCGTGATGACCTCAAAGCGGGACGACGCGTGATGGGGGAGTAGGACCGGTCACATCGGAGTGATATCCCGGTCCGATCCCGCCACGAGTCTCAGCTGGAGGTTGAGGGTTCCACCCGCCGTTTGATTCGAGGCTTAGCCGCCATTTTGGTCGTTTGAACTCGGCACCTGAGCCCGTTGTCGCACCCTGATCCGTATGGAGGCGCGTCTCCGGACCTTCGAACGCGCTCCACGTCCCGAGCCTGGAGCATTGCCGTCGTCACCCCTCGGTTCATCCCTGAATCACACGGTGCTCGTGTTGAGTCACGTCGTGGAGGGGCCGAACTCTCCCTAGTCACCGCACCATTCCTGTACCGACGCGGACACAGCTACGGAGATCGAGATGACCAAAACGAGGAGTGGGGCGGACATTGATTTCTCGTCGCCGAAGCAGGCGACGGCGGGCACACCAACCTCGATACCAGCTGGACCGGAAGTGATCTTTCGAAACTTCTCGACAGCGTCAGCGGAGCTGATCGGAGCCTCATGAACACCCACCGCAACGATGAAAGTCCGAGCGTCATGGACAAGATGGCACGGTCGTTCTTGGCCGCCCTCGTCATGGTGTCGGTATTGGCCGGCGTTGTCCTGGTGGCAAGCCAGCCGGCCAGTGCCACAACGCCCACGTGGTTCGAAGCTTCTTCATCGACATCAGGTCTGGCGGCGCGCAACAGCGCCACCATGGCCTACGACCCGGCGACAAATCAGACGATCCTCTTTGGCGGCAACAACGGCAGCACGTACTACAACGACACGTGGGTGTGGTCCGGCACGAGCTGGACCGAGGTTGCGACCACGGGGCCCGTGGGCGCGGGCCGAGAGGGCGTCGATATGGCCTACGACTCCAACACGGGCCAGTTCCTGCTCTTCGGCGGCGACAACAACGGGACGTACTACAACGACACCTACGACTGGGTCTGGAACGCGACCACGAACACGGGCACCTGGAACCCGCTCACCACGACGGGAACCTTGCCAACGGCGCGATACGCGGGGTCTATGGCCTATGACAGCGCCACCAGCCAGATGCTCCTCTTCGGCGGTCAGGGAAGTAGCGGCTATCTCGGGGACACCTGGAGCTGGACATGGAACTCGGGGCTGAACCAGGGCACCTGGAACTCGCTCACCACGACTCCATCATCTACGACGATGGCTCGGTTCTTGCCGCAGATGGCCTATGACACATCGTCTAGTCAGCTCGTGCTCTTCGGCGGCTACGGCTCCAGTGGTTACCTAGACGACACCTACGTCTGGAGTTGGAACGGGACCACCGGCACCTGGAACAATGCCGCACCATCGAACCCGCCGACGGGTCGTATGGCCGGCACCATCGCCTACGACAGCGCCACCAGTGAGCTCGTTCTCTTCGGGGGGTCCGCATCAGCGGGACTCCAGGACGACACCTGGGGTTGGACCAGTACGACGGGTTCAACCACGGGGACATGGACCAACCTCACGCCGACGCTTTCTCCATCGCCGGGCCGAAACGATGCGGCCATGGCCTACGACACCACAACCAGCCAGATGGTCCTCTACGGCGGTTACAACGGCGGCAACCTGGGTGACACCTGGTTGATGGGAGTACCGATCGTGACGGCGGTAAGTCCCGTCTCTGGATCGACGGCCGGCAGTACAAGCGTCCTCATTACAGGGGCCGGGTTCAACGGATCCATGACGGTGAGTTTCGGTTCGACGGCGGCCACCGGTGTCACCGTCACCTCGTCCACCTCTATCACGGCGACAGCACCGGCGGGAAGTGCCAACACCACGGTCAACGTCACGGTCACCAACTCCCTAGGGACCAGCCCGACGTCGGGGGTCGATCAGTACGCCTATGAGGACGCGCCCACCGTCACTGCCATCAGCCCCAGTTCGGGCACCACGGTCGGAGGTACCAGCGTCACCATCACCGGCACCAACTTCACCGATGCCACCGGCGTCACCTTCGGGACTGGCAACTCTGCCTCGAGCTACAGCGT
This sequence comes from uncultured Acidimicrobiaceae bacterium, assembly GCA_963714125.1. Lineage (GTDB taxonomy): Bacteria > Actinomycetota > Acidimicrobiia > Acidimicrobiales > UBA8190 > CAWCAW01. Next base: position 1,526,301 of record OY970234.1, read on the forward strand.
GATCTCGTCTACCTCCATGACGGCTACCTCTCCATCGGGCACCGGCACCGTCGACATCCAAGTGACCACGCCGGTGGGAACGTCGTTGGCGAACGTGTCTGATGATGGGTTCACCTATGAGACCGTGTCGGCAACGGTGACCGCGGTCCCGGGTTACAGGTTGGCCGAGTCCGATGGTGCGGTCGTCTCGTTTGGTGCAGATGTGACCTATGGATCCATGAGTGCCGTTCACCTGGCCGGACCGGCGGTGGGATTGGCAGCCACCCCCGACGGCAACGGCTACTGGCTGGTGGCGTCCGACGGTGGGGTCTTCGCCTTCGGCGACGCCGTCTTCAGCGGATCGCTGGGTCACACCCATCTCAACCAGCCCATCGTGGGAATGGCCCCAACTTCAGACGGCAACGGCTACTGGCTGGTGGCATCCGACGGCGGTGTCTTCGCCTTCGGCGACGCCGTCTTCAGCGGATCGCTGGGTCACACCCATCTCAACCGGCCCATCGTGGGAATGACGCCCACCCCCGACGGCAACGGCTACTGGCTGGTGGCATCTGATGGCGGGGTCTTCGCATTCGGCGACGCCGTCTTCCATGGTTCACTCGGTCACGCCCACCTCAAGCAGCCCATCGTGGGACTGTCTTCGACTCCTGACGGCGACGGTTACTGGCTGGTGGGATCCGATGGCGGTGTCTTCGCCTACGGCGACGCCACTTACTACGGCTCACTCAGTCGAGCCCACCTCGACACGCCCATCGTGGGAATCACGGCCACCTCCGACGGCAAGGGCTACTGGCTGGTGGCATCCGATGGCGGGATCTTCTCCTTCGGCGACGCCGCCTTCTACGGCTCAGATGGGAATTCGCTCGGCACCTCAGTGGTCGGGTTCGCCGCATGAGCCGGCGCCGAAGCCGGCAACGAGAAGCCGGCGCTCGCAGTCACTTCATCATCAACGTTCAGAGGGTGAGCGTTCGGGGGTCATACCCAAGGAGTCCACGTGACTGATACCGAGACCACCGGCAGCAGGTCGAGGAACCTCGTTCTGGCCGCCATGGTGGTGGCCGTGTCGATGACCTTCATCGATCAGACCATCGTCTCCATCGCCGCCCCCCAGATTCAGAGGCACTTGGGGCTCACGAGCACGGGACTGCAGTGGGCCATCAATGCCTATCTGCTGTCTTTGGCCGCTCTCTTCGCCTTCGGCGGTCGACTGGCCGACACCCTCGGCCACCGGCGCATGGTCACCATCGGTGTGGTCGTGTTCGCCGCCGCCTCAGGGCTGTGTGGCCTTACCCCGAAAGGGAGCCTCGCTGAGGCGTGGATCGTGGCCTTCCGGATCCTTCAGGGTGCCGGTGGGGCCATCATGTTCCCGGCCGCCTTGGCCATCGTGGTGCAGGCCTTCGCCCAGAACGAACGGGGGAAGGCCCTGGCCGTCTTCTTTGGTGTGGCCGGCGGGTTGACGGCCATCGGTCCCATTCTGGGCGGCGTGCTCACGCAGTGGACATGGCGGGCCATCTTCTGGGTGAACATCCCGGTGGCCATCGTGGCGCTCATCCTCATTGCCGTGGCCAAGCCGGTGACGAGCTACAAATCGGCGACGGTGGATTATCGGGGCCTCGTTCTCATAGCGGCGGGCGTCGGACTCAGCGTGTTCGGATTCCAGCAGTCGTTGGTGTGGGGCTGGGGCAACCCGGCCATCGGGCTCAGCATCGCGGCGGGTGTAATCCTCATTGCCGTCTTCGGTGTCATCGAGAGCCGCACGCCCGAACCCCTCATGAAGATCACCATCTTCCGGATCCGGGCCTTTCTGGTAGAGAACCTGGTCCTCGGTGTGGCCATGCTCGTATTCATTCCCGTGTTCTTCTTTGCCAGCGAATATGCCCAGATCGCGTTGGGCGAAAGCGCCTCCAAGGCGGGCCTGTTCTTGTTGTACTTCTTCGTCGGTTTCGTGATCACCGCCCAGATCGGTGGCAAGATGCTCGATCAGCGCGGCGCCAAGCGGCCCGTGGTCATCGGCTGCGCCCTGGCCGCCGTCGGTTTCTACCTCTGGGCTCAACACGTGACCCAGCTCAGTTTGGGAGCCCAGAAATGGGACATCATCGTGGCGGGAGCGGGCATGGGGTTTATCGTCGGCCCGGCCAGTACCGACGCCGTCAACCGGGCGTCGCGTCTTTCGTATGGGGAGGCGACGGGCATCACCCAGACGGTGCGGAACTTTGCCGCCAGTCTGGGACTCGCCGTTCTCGGCACCATCCTGGTCTCGCAGATGCGATCTCGCCTCGTGACTTCCTTCGAGTCCCATGGCTTGGCGCACGTGCGGGCGGTGACTCAAGCGTCGGCCATCGCGCAATCTCCGGCGGGGAGTGGCACTACGGCAGCAATTCCTCATTTCATCCGCCTCGACTTCGCCTATTCGACCCGCACCGTGTTCCTGGTCATGGCCGGGATCATGGCCGTGGCCACGGTGGTGGCCCTGGTGGGCTTGCAAGGAGACGACCCGAAGGACTCGAAGCAGCCAGGCCATACCGAGGGCACCGAGAGTCATCAACCTGGGCGCCACGTCCGGGGACGCCATGACCTCGTGAGCCGCAGCACGAAGGTGATGCCAACGGGGTGAGGCGGTGGCCCGCCACCCTGACGACGCACCGGCCGTCCCCGTGAGCTACCGTAACCCACGTGTTACGGATAGCAGCTCAAGCGGGGTCTCGACATGGCCGGTGAATCTGCCGCCTTCGATGCCCTGGCCGATGGCTATCGCCGTGAGATCCTGGCCATCCTTCGCCACGGTGATCAGGCCGTCCAGGAGATTGCCGACCAGCTTCCCATCAGCCGGCCCGCCGTTTCCCGTCATCTCCGACTCTTGAGGGAGGCCGGCTTCGTCGACGAGGAACCGGTGGGCACGCGCCACGTCTACCGCCTGCGTGACGAAGGGCTTGAGGCGGTGCGCCGGTATCTGGAAACGATCTGGGGCGACAGCGCCACGCGGTTCCGCTTGGTGGCCGAGAACCTGGACCAGGGGCGGCGACGGTGACAGAGCCTCTCGTCTTCGATTTCGAGGTGGCGTGTTCGCAGGCAGCGGCGTTTTCGACCTGGACCCAGCACGCCTCGACGTGGTGGCCCGCGGACCACTCCGTCAGTGGCGAGCGGGGGATCACGGTGATCTTCGAGGACCACGAAGGGGGGCGTGTCTTCGAAAGGACGTCGTCGGGGGTCGAACACGATTGGGGCCAGGTGACGGCCTGGGACCCGCCGTCGCGTCTCGCCTTTACCTGGCATCTCCACTTCGCTGCCGCCGAGGCCACCGATGTGGAGATCCGTTTCGTTGCTTTAGGCCAGGATCGCACCCGTGTCGAGATCGAGCACCGCGGCTGGGAGCGACTGGGCGATGGCGCCCTACAGCGTCGGGAAGGGAACCAACGGGGCTGGGAGTCGGTACTTCCGTACTTCATGGCATCAATCGGAACAGGAGTTGCATGATGGCCAAAGGCACCAAAGACGATCCATGGATCCTCAAGACGCCGCCGGGAACGTCGGAGTACTCGATGTACCGAGACGATGACAGCGAGCCGAGTCTTCTCATTTGCCAGGTCGGCTCCACCAAGCTGACCTACCAGGCCCGCGCTATTGAGGACCTCGCCGCATGGCTCAAAGAGCGCGGCGACTGGGTACCGCTTGGTTCGGCCGACGAAGGAAAGGACCCGGCACCAGGAACGGTGGAGGAGTTCGGGCGCTCGGCGTCGAACCCCGTCGGGGGCTGGTATGGGATGCGCAAGGGATATCGGGGTCGATTCGGTATGTACCTTCCTCCTCTTCTCGAGGAACTGGGACGGGCCGAAGTCACCCATGAGGCCCGCAACAACCAAATGCGAGCGAAAGGGAAGTGATGAGTACCACCAAAGTGATTCGATACCGCACCAAGCCCGACAGTGCCGACGAAAACGCTCAGCTCGTGGAAGACGTCTTCGCCGAGCTCGCCGCTGAGGATCCCGGAGGATTGCGCTACGTCACCCTCCGTTTGGACGACGGTGTGACGTTCGTCCATATCGCCACCATCGAAGGTGATGCCAATCCGCTGGCGTCATCGCCGGCCTTCAAACGTTTCCAGTCGGAGATTGCCCTTCGCTGCGAAGAAGGCCCCTTGGCCATGGACGCCACGGTCGTCGGGGCGTACTCGTTTCCGATCAGTTAGCCCCGATTGCGTACGGCCTGAGTCGCCGTCACCCCGACTCCGACAGGACGGCCCATCTTCAACGCTTCATTGAGGTCGTCAATGACCCGCAAGGCGTCAGTTGTATCTTCGCCATCGAGGGCCGCCAGTGTCAGCGCCTGCAAGGCATCGACGAGCAGACGCGTGGCCATCTCGGGATCCTGGCGGGGTATTTGGCCCCGGTCCATAGCGTCGAGAATCTGCTCCCGGACGAAGTGTGCGCCCCACTTTTTCCCTTCGGCGTCGCGCATGGTCAGGGCGGGATCGTCGAACGCCTGTCGAAGAAAGGGACGTTCGGGGCCTAGGTCTTTCAACGCAGCGAGATACGCCTCCACGCCTTGGCGGATGTTGGTGAGAAAGTCCCCCTCGGGCTTGACGGCGTCGGCCGACCGCTGCGCGGCGGCACCCCACAGGTCCTCTTGGAGGTCCCGGGCCACGTCAGCCTTGCTGGCGAAGTAATAGTAAAAGGCGCCTCGGGTCGTGCCCGCTCGCTCCACGATGTGATCGACACCGGTGGCTCCATAGCCGCGGTCGCCAAAGGCGCCGACCGCCCCGTCCATGAGCCGCTCTTTCGTGTCGTGCGATCGAGGTCGCCGTCGAGACACCGTCTTTACCCCCCCTTGCTGCTGGCCCCATTATCGGTCCGCCCCTGGGTCCTTCGCAATGCGTGTTGTCTCCTGGGACGTTCATGTGGGCCGGGCGGCCTGTCGACTCACGACGAACGGTCTGAGCGTCCCCTTCTGGCGCGCCGTTCAGCTGGCCCTATGTGTCGACCACGTCGTTTCTAGTGTTCGCGTCGGCACAGACGAAAGCCTTGACGCCAGGCATCCTGGGTTCAGTCGATAACACGAACATCGAGCTGAAGAGGGGTAGCAACGTCATGTCATCGCGCACACAAGCCATCGTTTCCCGGTCCGTGGCCCTGGTAGGGGGTACGACGCTTCTTCTGGGCTTGGCCGCCGCGCCGGCCTGGGCCAACAAGACTCCCAGGTCGCATCTGGCCACCTACGCCCCATCGGACACCATCACGACCGCATCCTTGGGGGCCAGCGTGACCCTGCCGGCCTTCACCTGCAAGAGCACCCAAGACGGCATCGATATCCAAGACGCTCTCTATAACAGCGACAGTGGCCAGTGGAGCAGTGCCAACGTCGGATTGGGGTGCACCAAGGAGAAGGTGGGCAAGCGTCGCCAGATGGTGTCACTCTTTTCCGCCAGCTTCGACCTCGAAGGCGCGTACAGCAATCCCAGCGTCACCATGAACGCGGGCGACACCGTGGTCTTGTCGGCGTCGTGCAACGGCGGTGGCATCGAGGTCAGTGTCGACGACTCCACCACCCACTCCTCGGCCAGTGTGACCTCTGCGGATCCCTGCACGTCGGTTGACGGCGGCATCGGGCTCAACGGCATCGTGAAGTTGCCGACGTTCGGGGCCATCGACTTTTCCGAAGTGACAGTGAACGGGTCTCCCATCGGCGCCGCCGACCCGGTCGTGTCCAACTACTACGAAGGTCGCAAGTACGTCATCACCACCGGAGCGCTCACCGACGACGGGACGGCCTTCACGACCACACAGGGGGCGTAGCGGGGCGAGACGAAGGGCCCACGCCGAACTGGGGTGAGGCGTGGGCCCTTCGTGGTGGCAATGGTCTGTACGCAGGGCGGTTCCCCCGGGCCGCCCTGCGTACATGTTTGCGGGCGCCATCTGGGGTTGGGGTGGCCGCTCGGTAGGCGAGGTCAGCCTCCACGAGAACCGGGAGCGCTCTGTCAGTCCTTGAGGCGAGCCGACGCAGTGGTTGGGCCTCGAGCCCATGAGGTTGGTTCGGTTTCGCCTGCCAACGTGGCGGCCGCACCCCGTAGCTGTGCGAACTCTGCGTCCCGTCGATTGAGAACGAAGAGGGTGACGCTTCCCACCGCCGCCACTCCCCAGCTGGTAATGAGCCGGTAGATCACGGTGGCCACGATGGCCCGAGCCGCAGGCGTGCCGACCAACGCAAAGGCGCCGATCATGCCGCCCTCGACAAAACCGATTCCGCCCGGGACCGGCGCCAAGCTGCCCACGATTTGTGCGGCGGCGTAGGCGAACAGAACGGCTCGCCACGGCACGGGGAAGTTGAGCACGGCGAATGCACCGATAAGGCACACGACGTCGAAGCCCCAGTTGCCGAGGCTCAACACGAACACCTGGATCCCACCCGACAGCGTGGCCCGAAACTGCACCACGTTTACAGAACGGTGGACGACTCGCTGGGCCAAGGACGCCCCCGGGAGTCCGCGGTGGCGAATCAACCACGCGTCAGCCTCGGGGAGATGATGCGCCACGGCCACGATGCCGGCGGTGGCACCGATGAGCAGGGCGGCACAGCCCACTGTCGGCCCTATGCCGATCAACTGCGCAATCGCTGCCCCCGCCAAAAGCAACAACAGCATCGAGATGGTGGCCGCAAAGCCGCCGGCCAGTACGGCCCATAGTGCCAATGGCATCGGGATTTTGCGGCGACGATATTGGCTCACCAGCCACCCGCTGGCGGGAGCTGTTCCCCCCGGAACGAGATTGGTGAGCCCGGTGGCGGCTAGGGCCAGACTCATCATGGTGCGAAACCTGAGCTTGGCTCCTCCGGCCAATAACAGCCGTCTCTGCACGGCGGCATAGCAGAGAAAGGAGAGAATCTCGGCACCCACCGCCGCCGCCAACCACGGAAGTCGACGGACACTGAGGTGGTGAAGTGCGCTGGCGAAGTCGTGCCTTACCCGCCAGGCCAGAACCACCAACGCCACCAGGATCAGTGCACCGAACAACAGCTTGGGGGACGGCAGCCACCGAGGCCACGTGAGCTTCCGGCGGGCGCGCTTCGTCTGGAACTCCTAGCGCTGGTTTTGCCGGGGGATGGTCACTTCGTCAAGAAGCAGATGGATAGTGGCCGCCACAGGAATGGCCACCAGAGCGCCGACAAGGCCGAGAAGAGTGCCGCCGATAAGCGTGGCGATGATGGTCAGGCCCGGGGTGACTTTGACCGTGTGCTTCATCACGCGCGGGTTGAGGAGGTAGTCCTCCAGATAGCGGTAGACGACGTAGAACCCGAGGGTGGCCACGCCGATGGGGATGCCCTTCGAAAGAGCCACGAGCGAGACGATGATCCCGGCAATGGTGGAACCCACCATGGGAATGAGATCGAAGAGCGCGACCACCAACGCCAGGAGTAGGGCGTAGGGGACCCCGAAGATGAGCAACCACACGTAGGTTCCGATACCGGAGATCACCGACGTCAGCAGGTTGCCCAGCATGAAGCCGCCGATCCGGCTGAAGACCTCATCGGTGAGCAAGCTGGTGCGTTCGCGCCGGCTGCGCGGCACGATCGACAACCAAAGTTTCTTCACCCCTGGCAATGCGATGAGGAAGTAAATGGTGAGAGCGACGATGCTGATCGTCGCCACGCCGAGCGACAGGATCTCCTTTCCCGCGCCGAGCACCCCTCCGGGGGCGATCTTGATCTTCGATTTGCCTTTGAGGTAACTCGTCACGTGCAGCTTCACCGCCAGCTTGCCGGCCCAGCCTTTGCCGGCGACGAGGTTCGCTTTGTACTTCGGGTAGTTCTTCACCAAGGAGGAAACTTCGTGCGAGATGGGGGGGACGGCGGCGAGGATAAATCCGGCTACGACGAGCAAAAACCCAAAGGTCACAATGGCGACGGCCAGTCCTCGCCGAATGCCTCTATTGATAAGGAGGTCAAGGACCGGGTTCAAGCCGATGGCCACAAACAGGGCGAGCCCGATGATGACCAGGACGGTGGCGATCTCCGCGATGCCTCGGGCCAGGACGTAGGCGATGGCGACCCCCAGGGCGCCGGTCAGGCCGATGAAGAACGGGGAACGATGATCGAACGGGCGACCGAGCGCTCCCAGGGAGTCGTCGGATTCGTCCCGCTCGCGTTCTGCGCTCGGGGGTAAAATCAGGACGCCAGGTGGACTGGCCCCATCGGCTGCCGGCGTTGCGTCGACCTCGACGACGGGCGCGTCAACGCCGTGGCCATCTGATATCACCGTTAAGGGCACGGATCCTTCGGTGGTGTTAGCCATGTTGAGGCCCTATCGGGTTCCGCTCCGCTTACCAGCGATAGAAACGATGACGGCCCGCGTTTTCGCCCCGTCCCAGTGCGAAACCAATGATCCACACGAAGAAGAACACCACGGCCACAATCCAGAGCAGATGAGCGGCGAATCCGAATCCGAAGAAGAGCAATACCACCAGCAGTGCCAGGAGCAGGACCATGGTCATCCTTTGGACGTTTGGGTACCACCACGGGTCCGTTGCCCGGGGTGTCGAGTGTGCATGTACCCAAAAGTCCGAGTCGTAATCGTGCGCGCCCCAGGGACCACTCAACCGATCACTGCGTGCCGCACGGATTGTTACAACGGTGCACGGCCTTGGCCTGGTCTAATGGCAGTAGGGCCCGCTCACGCCGAGCGTCGACGAAGGCGATACCGGCGATGGTCCGCTCCACCGGCCGCGGTGCTCGTTACGACGTGCTGCACGACATCGAAGATGCCACTGGGGGCCACCGCGGGCACGATAAGCGTCTCATGGGAGAGCTGGGCGAGATCCTCATCCTCACGATGAAGGGTCATGATCCGCCCACCGAAACGTCGGGCATCGTCGACGTGTTCAAGTAAACGTTCACCGGCGTGATTGGGCGCGACCACCACAACCGTGTCGCTGCGTCGGACGGCGGAGAGACGGTCCAATGTCACGCCAAGGTGGGCCGGCGCGGCCCGTGGGGCGGTCCATCGCACCCAGGTGGGCACTAGATCGGGACGCCCGCAAGACTGCGCCTCTTCGGCCATGTGGGCAACGAAATGCCAGGGCTCGTTGTCGGGGGTGCCGACCACCAGTAGTGAGCCGCCGCGACCTGGGCCTGACCCGATGGCGGCGGCGAATTCCTCTGAAGCGTGGTCAAGGCGGAGGGCTCGCAGAAGCTTTCGAAACCCGCCGACCTCGTGATGGTCCATCTCTTAGGTATCGGACAAAGAGGCGACGCCCTTGAAGGCGAAGCCGTGGGCGCGATACTGCCTGGTCGGAACGCCAACGCAGGTACACCCATCACACGATGGTCACTTCCGACGACGGGTCGTCGATCGATTACTACCAATACGGCCATGGGCCTGGAATCGTCCTTCTCCATGGCGCGGCCCAATCGGCGCAGAGCTTTGGAACCTTGGCTCAGGAGCTATCCGATGATTCACCGTCTTCGTCCCTGATCGACGAGGCCGAGGTCTCAGCTCGGCTTACGGAGACTTTCATGGGCTACGCACCGAAGTGGCCGACCTCAACGCCTTGCTCGATGTCACCGGTTGCCACTACGTGTTCGGCCTCAGTTCCGGCGCCGTGATCTGCATCGAGACCGCCTTGAAGCGTCCGGATATCACCAAGCTGGCGCTCTACGAGCCACCCCTTTCCTTCAACGGCATCGTGCACGGCCAGTGGGCGCCAGAGTATGAGCGCGCCATGCAAGCGGGGAAACTCGGGACCGCTTTGGCGGCCGCTTTGAAAGGCACTGCCGATCGGACACTGATTCGTCTCGTGCCCCGCCCCCTGGTGGCCGGTCTCTTGAATTTCGCCATCAAACGAACCGCCCATCGTCCGGTGCTCGAAGGCACGCAGGTGTTGCCAATCGACCTCATTCCGACGGTGCACTACGACATCCAGACGGTTCAGGAGGCGGCGGGTCGCCTGGAGCGATTCGCCGGCCGCGGGTGCCGAGTTCTCCTCTTGGGAGGTTCGAAGAGCGCCCGCAACCTGACGGCCACGCTCAACGGTCTCAGTGGCGTGTTGCCGGCAGCGTCGAGAGTCACCATTCCTGGCGCGGGACACACCGCTGCCGACAACAGCAAACAGCCGGCTGTGGTGGCGGCCGAGTTGCGGTCCTTCTTCGGCTGACAGACGCTTGATTCCGGCGCGCTTAGGCCACGAGCTCGGGGTTCTCCCACAGGAGTTCGTCGTCCATGGCGAACTCTGTCTCATCGACGGTCTCCGCGGCCACCTTCGCGCTCGGAAGGCGCACGATGGCGGCCACCATGACAAAGGCAGTCAAGGCGAAGAGGGCACCGACACCGAAGACGACGTCGAGGCCATGCACCATGAGGGCGCGTCCTGCCCCACTGGCCGTCGCCGACGCACCAGCCAACTGGGCGTGGCCGGAGACGGCCCCGTACACGGTGACCAGGACGGCCAGCCCCAAAGCGGCGCCGACCTGCTGGATCACGTTTACCAGGCCCGAGGCGGCCCCGGCGTCAGCGGGCTCCACTCCCGACAACGACGCCGTGGTCAAGGTCACCAGCGATGTGCCCGATCCCACGCCAAGCAACACCAGCGTCAGGAGGATCTCGGGGTAATGCGCTCCGACGCCAATGCGGCTCGATAGCACCAAGCTGGCGATGGCCAAGGCGATGCCACTGAGCATCAGCGTCTTGGGTCGCACGCGATTCACCAACACCTTGCTGGCCAACTGCGACGAGATGAACACCGATATCGGAACGGGGAGGAAGCTGAGGCCGGCGCGCAGCGGTGAGTAGCCCTGCACGTCCTGAAGGAACTGGTCGAGGAAGAAGAACATCCCGTACATTCCGGCGTAGACGAGGCCACGGGAGACGTTCGCCGTGGTGCGGACCGAGTTCGCCAACATTCGCAGAGGCAGGATCGGTTCTTCGACTCGCGACTCGTTGTGCACGAACACACCCAGCAGTGCCACGCCCGCCACAAGCGCCCCCACGGTGCGGGCGTTGGCCCATCCGCTGGTGCCCGCCTCGACCAAGCCGAGGACGATGGCCGTCATCCCGAGCACCGACGTGACCGCTCCGACGAAGTCGAATCGCCCGTGGCGGCGCTCGGTCTCGCTGAGCACCATCCGGCCCACGAGGAAGACGGCCAGGCCGATGGGCACGTTGACGAACATGACCCAGCGCCATGACACGAGTTGCGTGAGCACACCTCCAGACACAAGGCCGATGGCGCCTCCGGCGGCCGAGACCGTTGTAAAGAGCCCGATAGCTCGAATCCGCGCCGGCCCTTCGGGAAAGACGCTCGTCAAAAGTGCCAGCGACGACGGGGCCGCCAAGGCCGCACCGACGCCTTGCAGAGCTCTTGAGGCCAGCAACATCGAGGCTGTGACGGCGAACCCGCCCAGCAGCGAACTCATCGTGAAGAGGGCGATACCGATGAGAAAGGTGCGCCGCCGACCGAGGAGGTCTCCGGAGCGGGCACCGAGCAGAAGCAGGCCGCCGAAGGTCAGGAGGTAGGCGTTGAGCACCCACGAGAGGCTCGTCCCCGAGAAGTGGAGCCCTTGCTGGATGTGGGGCAGCGCCACGTTGACGATGGTTGTGTCCAGCACCACCATCAGCTGGGCCGTCAGGATGACAAAGAGGAACACCGACCGGGATGCCTGCCACCTGGAGCCTTCTGAGCTGGAGTTTCTTTCCTGACCGGGCCGTGACAAAAGAACAGGGAATGCGGGCATGTACTTCGACCTTTCCTACTGGTACTCTGACAACTAAGCGGAAGCTGTCTCCGGTTAGTATACGGAGGGTGCCTCCGTTTTGCAAGATGTTTCTCCTGGGCGCCGGAGGATGCAAGTAATGACCGCTCAGCCGCAGACGGCTACCGCGATGGACGAGATGACCTCAGAGCCAACCGGCGATGGGGAGGCGCGCCCTATGCGTGCCGACGCCCGCAGGAACTACGAGCGCCTCGTCTCGGCGGCACGCGAGGTCTTCACCACCAGTGGTGGCGACGCATCGATGGAGGCCATCGCCAAGCACGCCGGAGTGGGGATCGGCACGCTCTACCGGCACTTTCCGACCCGGATCGCGCTCGTCGAAGCCGTGTATCGCACCGACGTGGATGAGCTCGTCGAAACCTCGGAGCGCCTGGTGGCGCAGTGCGAGCCATGGCCTGCCGTGGTGGGATGGCTCCAAGCCTTCGTGCGCTATTCCCAAGCCAAAAAGACGTTGCTCACTGAGCTGCACGAAGCCTTTGAGAAGAACCCTCAGCTGAAATCGGTATCCCGGGGGCGTATCGAAGGAGCCCTCGCCGCCGTGCTGGAGCCGGCCCGGCAAGCCGGGGTGGTCCGTACCGACGTTGATGCGTCGGACTTGATGCAACTGCTCAGCTCGATGTGCATGAGCGCCACGGTGACGGCCGCCCAAAGCGAGCGCCTTCTCCTCATGATCCAAGACGGTCTTCGTCCCCCCGTGGAGTACCCGGGCTGAAGCAGGACGGCTCCCACCCGGCCGGTTCAGGCGTCGGGCAGCGCCCAGTTGCGGTCGGGGTACTGCGGAGGCACGTTCATGGGCTCGGTGGGCACCCACCCGCTGGCGGCCAGGTCCTCGAGAACGTGCACCATGTTGTAGGTGTCTTCCTCGTAAGAGAACTTTCCGTCGCCGGCGTAGCGCAGCCGTGAGTACGCCGACTGGGTATAAGGCGTGCCATCGGCCCGGGCGCCGGGGATGATTTGCGTCCACTTCACGACGACGTCGTCACCCTCTATGGCTGTGAACTCGACGGGGAACTTCCAGTCCCCGAGTCCCACCATCGAGTGAGCCAGCCAATGGGTAATGGCTTCCTTTCCTTCAATGCGACCCCAGGCTCCGTCCACGTAGACGGCATCGTCGGTGTAGAAGTCGGCCAGAGCGGCAAAGCCGTCGGGCTCGAGGCCGTCGTCGATGCGGCGCCGGAGCTCGTGATACCGGTCGATCACGGCCTGAATCTCGTCACGGGGATGAGGCTGATGGGGTGGGGTCATGGCCAGCGAGGGTAGCCCGACGACTGACGTACCCGTCGGGCTACTGCATGGTAACTAAGCCGAAGCGCCACCAACCGAGTTCCACCGCCTGTCGCGTGGGCGCAGCTCAAAGCGTGTTACGTAAGAATCCCGCCGTGCGTGGTCCTTGTTCGGCGGTCGGGTGCTCCTTGGGAGTTGTCATCAAAATTGGTGAGGCATCGAACAAAAACCAGTGGAAAACACTTCTTGACTGGCGCCGCGAATAGTCCTTACCCTGAAGAAAATTACTAACCAACCTTCAGGGGGACTCATGCAGAAGCTGCGTACACCGATCCGAGCATTGGCCGTCGTAGGCCTTGCTGGTTCCATGACTGCGGGCGTCATGCTGGCGACGGCTGGCAGCGCCGTGGCAAAGGCCAAGGGCAAGACCCCGGTCGCCGCAACCTGCACATCAAGTGTCGCATCGACGACCATCACTGCGGCGACAAGTGGACAGCCGATTTCCGCGTTGCTCAGTGGCTGCTCGGGTGGCAAGAGCAGCCCGCAGGGCGTGGACACCATCACCGAAAACGGCAGTGACAGCGGTGGCACCGGGACGATTCTGTGGACGGACAAGAAGACCACCACCTTCACGTTCACTAACTCGACGAGCGGGACCACATTCTCCTGCCCGACGTTCCTCAACCAGACTTTCTTCTACAAGGAGATCATCACCACAACCGGCCTGGGCGGGAACGCCAAGATCACCGCAAATGGGACTTCCGACGTTTGTGTCTACGGCGCCGGGTCTGACGGCACCGTGTACGAGGCCCAGGTGGGCTCCGGCACAATCTGAGCCGACGGGGTTCGACCTCTCGGTAGCTTTGAAACCTTGAGGTGACAGTCGAAAGACTTCAGAAGAATGGCAAGACTGACAGAAGCGGTCCCCGGGTCACCGGGGGCCGCTTCTGTATTTTCGGTCGGTCCGTCGCTCGCCGTCTGCTGCATGTCGGTTCCTTGAGGAGATGGCCTTCGAGTACACCCAACCGCACTCGTCGTTGCACCCACCCTTGAGAACTTCCATGGTCACCACATGCACCTATCCCCAGCTGATCCTCAGCCCAAAAGAAGCGAAGATGATCTGCGTCGAAATCAAGCGACCGCAGGGTGCGTGACTTGGTTAGGACATACGGGGACCATCCAATCAAGGGGGATGTATGAGTGCTTCAAGGAAGTTGGTTATGAGCGTGTCGGCCGTAGCTCTGTCGATCGGCATGCTTGCGACCGTCGATTTGACGAGTGCCTACGCAGGCTCGCCGCCCGTGGCCGGTACCGGCACGCTTTCATGTAGCTCGGCCGCCGGCTCGCTCAAGTTCGCTCCGCCGCTGAACTTCACCGGAGGATCATCTGAGACAGCCAAGGTGAAGGTGAACTTTGGATGCAGCGCCAGCGGAGGCAACGTGACGACGGCTGGCTTCGTCGGCAAGGCCAGCGGCACCATCTCGACAAGCAGCAACAACTGCACCAGTCTCGATGGCACCGAAGCCGTTACCGGATCGCTCACCATCAAGTGGACTGGTAAGGATGGGAAAGCCAAGCTGGACACCAGCACGGTGACGCTGACGTCCATCACCGGTGATCCGGCCGGGGCCAACGGCAATGCCGGCTTTACGTTCTCGCACCAGACGGTCTCCGGGTCGTTTGCGGGCTCGATTTCAGGTCAGATCGACTCCAGTGAGAGCGCAGGAACTTTGGCCGGCACCACGGGGTGTGGAGCGAAGCATGGCCTCAAGAAGATCGGCATCGTCACTGGTTCAGTCACACAGCCGTAAGCCTTAAATTGGGCGCATCTCATTGAGGTGAGTCCATCGCACGGAGCGGGCCGGACGATGTGTCTGGCTCGCTTCTGCGCGCCGTGGTGCCAAGCTCCGACATGAGGGCCCTTCGGACCAGTTGTTCGCAGCGCCCCTCGTCGTTTGTATCGTCGCCCTTGTGGCCGGGCTGACGTTATTGGCGGATGGGCTCGCCGTTTTCCGCGTTCGCGAGCCCTTGGCGCCAGTAGGCCTTAGGCGAAATCTCGTCGGAGGAAAGTCCGCGTGCCTCCAGCGACTCGCGAATGGCTCGGACCACGTGGAACTCGCCGGCCACATAAGCGTGGCGTGACGCGGCCGCGATCTCGATGCCCTCAAGAGCCTTCAGGAGTCCTGTCGATTGCCCGGTGGGGCCCCCGTCGCGAGTGATGAAGGTGACGGTGATGGCATCGGTATCCGGAAACTCGGCGCCGATGGCGTTGGCGTCGTTGGCGCTGTCGACCTCCAATACGGCGATCGCTCGGTGTCCTGGAGCCAGGGCTTCGAGCATGGCGCCGGTGGCCGGAGCGAAGGTGTCGTCGCCCACGAAAAGATGCCAACCAGCATCAGGATCGAGGAAGACTTTGCCTCGGGGTCCGATGGCGGTCATGACCATCCCCGGAGTCGCATTGGCGGCCCAACGAGCCGCCGGACCTTCTCCATGCAGCATGACGTCGATGTCGATCACGTGCCTTTGGGGGTCGAATCGGCGGATGGTGTACCGACGTCGAGTGAGCCACTCGCCTCGGTCCATGATGTCGAGCATGAGGTCCTGCCCCGCTGCGCACGTGAACTGGGCCAGGCTGTATCCCGGCGAGGCTCCCACGCGGATCCGTCGCACACTCGGGGCCAGGTCCATCACCTCGACGATCTCCAGCCCGTAGGCCCCGATGCCAAGACGCTCGGCGACGGCCGCCGTCTGAGGCGAGACCGTGACAGTTCGGGCAGAGTGAGACGGATCAGTGGCGGTTGGATCAGGACTCATGGCGCCAAGCGTAACGGCAACGTAGGTGCTGTCCAGCCCTCGTCACGACCACGCGCGGTCAAACCACCGTCGGATTCGCGAGGTGCCGAATTCGTCTTTATCCGAGGCGATCTGTTGTGAGGGGCCTTCGAGGTCGCCGACGGGGGCTTGCCCCGTCAAGAACGTGACACTGACCCGGGCCACCTGGTCATGGCCGAACTCGAGGTAACACACTCCCTGGCCGTCGTAGGTTCGCGCCGGGCCATTAGCTCTCAGTTTCGAGATGATCTGGTGCGCCACGACCGAGGCTTGACCTTCGGCGAAGACACCGGCTTTCGGCGTTCCGACGCTCGTCACATCGCCTACGGCATACACATCCGCGAACGCGGTCTCCAGTGTGCGCGCATTGACGGGGACCCATCCATCTACGGTCAAGCCTGACTCTTGCACCACAACGGGGGCCTTGTGCACGGGAACCCCGAGAAACAAGTCGTAGGGCATCTCCGACCCGTCGCTGAATACCGCGACATGGCGCGCCGGATCGAGGCTGGTGACCAGACGTTCGGGATGCCACTCGATCCCGCGTTCGGCAAAAGCCACGAGCAGCGCTTCGGACGCGGCCGGTGACGGAGGGATGGGAACGCCGAGCGGCATGACGAGGGATATCGACGAGGCCTGGCGACGGCCCCGCTCCACCAAAAAGTCGTGAAGGAGTAGCGCAGTCTCACTGGGCGCCGGGGGACATTTGAACGGGGTCGACGTGACACCGACGATGACATGTCCACCGTCGAAACGCGCCAGCACGTCACGCACGCCGAACGCCCCGCCCACGGTGTAAAACTCATGCCCTGCTTCGACGAGACCAGGAGTCGCCGACGGGTGAAGGTCAGCTCCCAAGGCTACAACAATGATGTCTCCATCAAAAGCGCCGACATCGGTCTCGACGTGTTTGGCGACAGGGTCGATCGAGGTGATGGTCGCCCGAACGAACCGCAGCCCCGGTTTGTCGATGTCGCCATAGGGGTGGAACACATCGGAAGGCAGCTTGCGTCCGAACATGACGTCGAGCTTTGAGAACCCGAAGACGAAGCCGTCGCTTTTGTCGATGAGCACGATGTCGAGCTCGGGGCCGAATGCCTCCGACAGCAGCGTTGACAATTCGAGCCCACCAAAGCCCGCTCCCAGCACCAGAATCCGCATCGGGCGAAATTTAGCGAGTCGATCGCGTCCCTGCTGTATCGACGCCACGTGGCGCATGAGCGGCGATGAAGCCGACCGCGACGTTAGGGCGTGCCGGCCCCCGGATCGATCGTTTACAACCGGATGGGACCTGAACGCCTGCGTTCAGTCGGCCTGGTCCGCCGCGTCGTGCGCCACTGACGACCGCGATGCGGCGGCCACCTTGCGGGCCTCGCTCCACGCCGCCGGGGTGTTGGCTTGGCGGGCACGGGCAACGGTATCGACAAGCTCCTGCTCGACTTGTTGTGCTTCATCGGCCGTCTGGGCGGTGAGACGGGCATCGTCAGCGGCTTTGCGGGCGCTCTCGATGTTGTGTTCCATCGTCGCTCTCGCTTCGGCCGCGGCCTGGCCCGTGTTTTGGGCTTCCTCGGCTGCTTGACGTGCGGCTTGCGCCGTTTGCTCGGCCACCTGCTGGGCCTGGGCGAGTGCGGTTTGCGCCTCGTCAGACGCCTGGGCGGTGACGCGGGCTACCTCAGAGGCTTGCTCGGCGGCTTCGGCCTGTTGGTCGGCGTTCTCTTTTGCTTCGTCGGCGGCTTGCGCAGTGAGGCGAGCCGCCTCGGAGGCCTCTTGCGCTGCCAACGTTTTCTGTTGCGCGGCCTGTTTGGCGTCGGCGGCGACGTGCATGGTCTGCGCCATCTCCGACACAACGTATGCAGCTTGCGAGGCTTCGCGCCATGCTTCGGGCGTATCGACCGTACGCGCTCGGGCAACGGCCTTTTCGGCTTCCTCGGCCCAATCGTGACTCCCGTCCTGATTCACGAACGGAACCTCACTGATCGGGTCTGTTGCTTCGACGACCACCGGGGCGACGGCTTCAGCGGCGACCACTACCGGCTCGACGTACTCGGGCTCAACAGCCACTACCGGCTCGACGTACGCGGGCTCAACAGCCACCGGCTCGGCATACTCGGGCTCGACATATTCGGCCTGCACTGTTTCAGTGGCGACAGGCGCGGGCTCAACAAGAACCGGTTCGAAGGACACCGGTTCGAAGGACACCGGTTCGAAGGACACCGGTTCGAAGGACACCGGGGCAAACGACTCCGTCGCGGCCGTCACGTCGACGGCAACAGGTGACTCCGGCCGAGGGTCAACAGGATTGGCAGTCGTGTCGGTGGAGTTCGACGTGGCATTGAACGTCTCAATGATCTTCAGCGTGTGCGGCGTGATGGGTTGTGTTTGATCCGTCCACGCCGATCCGTCCCAGTATCGGATGGAAGCAGCATCGGTGGGGTCGAAATACCACCCGGCAGCCGGAGCGGCGTCGTTGGTGGCGGCCACCTCGTCGGACAAAGGGGGCCCTTGATCCGGGGCATTGGCTCCGTTTCCCGTTGCCGACGAATCTATCCCCAGCCAGCTCACTAGGGGATCTGGTTCGATGCTCTCTGGTGCGTTCACGGGTGGGCTCCCCTCAGGGCAGATGCCAAGGCTTCAAGACGTCTACCTCTGTGTCGTCAGGGCGGTGCGTCCTCTTGAGGCGTTCACGAAGAGCGTCAGCGTCGAACTGACGCTCAGTGATGATCTGGAGCTGGGAATTCGGGCCGACTGCGTTCCGGCGCCGGACCAGCCGTGAATTCGCAACGGCAGAACGTGCAACGAACGATAAGTGACGCGCCACAGATAAAGAGCGCGCGAGCGCCGTATTTCGTGATCGTTGTCCTTTCTGCCCGGCGCCGGAAGTGACCGGAAACGCGTCGTCAAGCACCCGGAACGAACCGTGAGAAATGGTGACCACACCCGTTGTCCCTTGGATGGCGGAGAGCGTTGCGTGTCGACTGGGGGTGTCACTACAAGACGCGGATTGGTACGACCACCCTGCTAGACAACTCCGACTCCTCGGTTTTGGCTGATTTTGCGCGCCATTGGTTCAGTAAGCGCGCTTCGACACTGACCGGTGGGGAAGAAGGTTCGAGACGATGGTGACCACAGGAGGCAGCTGGTGATGATGCGGGCGTCGAAGGCCACGAGGTTGGCGGACGGTTCGATTGATGGGCACACGGTGACGCGCCGCGCTCGTCGGTCGGTGCACGTGTTGGGCGTTGTGGGCGCATCGTGTCTGATCGGGTTGCCGTTGGCGGTGTCCTTGGGCGCCATACCGGCCGGGGCGTCGACCTCGACACTGTTCAACCAGACCTTCTCCAACTCGACGGTGACACAACCCGTGACGATTCCGACCGCCCCCGACGGGAGCAATGTGGCGTGCCTCACGGCGTCGAACACCACATCACAGACACCCGTGCCGGGGTGCTCGGGCACACCCGATGCCAACGGATCCGGCGCTTTGCGCCTGACCTCGGCCGCCACCACCTTGGAGGGTGGCGTCTTCGCCCAGGTAAGTGTGCCCACCAGCCAAGGTCTCGATGTTCAATTCAAGAGCTACCAATTCGGTGGGACCGGCGCGGACGGCATTGGATTTGTCATCGCCGCCGCCAACCCCACCGACCCGGTGGCCCCGTCGGCCATCGGTCAGCCGGGCGGTTCCCTCGGGTACTCGGCCGGTAGCAGCAGCCCCGGCCTGGTGGATGGCTATTTGGGCGTCGGCATCGACGTCTTTGGGAACTACTCCAACGATGTCTATCAAGGAACGGGCTGCACCAACCCCACCTGGGAGGGCGCCGTGCCCAGAGCCGGTCAGGTTACGGTGCGCGGCCCCGGAAACGGTTTGGTCGGTTACTGCGGGCTGAACTCCACCTTGGCCACCGACGCCAACGCCCCCTATGACCTTGACGGCGGGCCGTCGGGGACGCGCTCAACATCGGGCGTTCCGGTCGAAGTGGCGGTGAATCCCTCGACTTCGCCGGTGGTGACGTCATCAGGTCTCAGTGTTCCGGCGTCTAGTTATGCAGTGGCATTCACCCCCATCGGTGGATCTCAAGTCACGTTCTCCGGTGCCCTTCCGTCGACACTCAACGGCGGGATCACCAACGGGTTGTACCCGTCGTCATGGGTCAACTCGTCCACGGGCATCCCCAAGCAGCTCACATTCGGTTGGGTTGGTTCCACCGGTGGATCGACCGACTATCACGAGGTCAACGACACCGGTATCACCACCTTGCTCGGCCAGGTCCCGCAACTGGCCGTGAGCCAAACGCTCTACGCCCACACACCGGTGACCGCAGGCGAGTCCGCCGACTTGGTGGTCACGCCCAGCGTGCTGGCGGGCGGCGTGGCCGAAGGTGACCCCGTCACCACCAACATCACGTTGCCGGCCGGCGACGTCCCCAGTTCGGCATCGGGGTCCGGCTGGACGTGCACCATCTCCGGCCAGACGGTGAGCTGTACGGATGATTCGGGGCCGTTCGCGGCAGGCTCGTCTCTGCCCTCCATCTCCATTCGCTCCACCTTGTCGAGCGCAGGGCTGACGGCCGCACAGATTTCCGGTTCCCAGGCAGTCTTTTCGTCGGCCGACGGTGACCCGGGAGTCTCGAACTTGGCCACCCTGGTCCAATCCGCTCTGGGGCTGTGGGAGGTGGGGCGTGACGGTGGGATCTTCGCCTTTGGCGCCGCCCCGTTCCTGGGGTCATTGCCCAAGTCGCACGTCGTCCCCGATGCGCCCGTGGTCGGCATCGCCGCCACGCCCACAGGAGATGGCTACTGGCTGACCGGTTCTGACGGCGGGGTGTTTGCCTTCGGCGACGCCGTCTTCCACGGTTCGCTCCCGGTCTCCCATGTCGTGCCCAAGGCGCCCGTGGTCGGCATCGCCGCCACGCCCAATGGCGGGGGCTACTGGTTGGTGGCAGCTGACGGCGGCGTGTTTGCCTTCGGCGACGCCGTCTTCCACGGTTCGCTCCCGGTCTCCCATGTCGTGCCCAAGGCGCCGATCGTGGGTATCGCCGTCACCAACGATGGTGGGGGCTACTGGCTCATCGCCTCCGACGGTGGGGTCTTTGCCTTCGGTGATGCCGTTTTCCATGGATCGCTCCCGGCATCTCATGCCGTGCCCGTCGCCCCGGTGGTGGGCATCGCGGCCACGACCGACGGTGGCGGTTACTGGCTGGTTGGATCGGACGGAGGGGTGTTCGCGTACGGTGATGCCCTTTTCCACGGCTCGCTCCCGGCGTCTCACGCCAAGCCCGCCGCCCCTATCGTGGGTATCTCGGCCACCGGTGACGGCGGGGGTTACTGGCTGGTGGGGACCGATGGCGGCATGTTCAGCTATGGGGACGCCACCTTCGACGGCTCGCTCCCGGCCTCGCATGTCATCCCTGAAGCTCCCATCTCCGCCATGGCGGCCGCGGTCTAGAGACTTCCTTGCGGCGTTTCGCTGGGGGCCGATTGGGCCCTGCCGGCGTCCATGAGCACGTGATGCTGCCTGCGCATACGCTCTGGCGCTGGAGGTAAGGGAAGCCATGTCCGAGAACCACGGCGACCCCGCGGCCGGTCCGCCGCGCGGTCGTATGACCATTGTGTACCTGATCCACGAGGCCTTTCTTCGCGATCTCGATCGCCTCAAGTCCGCCGTTCGTTCCCCTCGGCTGGAGCCGCGGCAAGCCGGCCGGCTCAGTGCCCACTGGCGCTTCATCAATGAGCAGCTCCATCACCATCACCACGTTGAGGATGAGTCGTTGTGGCCCCTCTTGCGGCCGAAGCTGGCTGGCCAAGCGGCCGACCTGGCCGTCCTCGACGAGATGGAGGCGCAGCACCTGACCCTCGAGCCGACGTGTCGGGCCGTCGATGGGGGGTTCACGACCCTGGCGTCAGGACCGAATGTCGACGCCGGAGAAGAGTTGGCAGGTCAGCTCGAGGCGCTCAGAGTGTTGTTGGCCGCGCACCTCGACGACGAGGAATCGAAGTGCTTCCCGGTGATAGAGAAAACCCTGAGCCCCGAAGAATTCCAGTTGTTCGGAAAGGCAACAGCCAAGGCGGTGGGCATGCGCGGCTCGGCCCGCTTCTTCCCGTGGATCTTCGACGGCGCCCAGCCTGTTGAGCATGACGCCGTGCTCAGCATGCCGCCCCCACCGGTGCGGATCCTCTGCCGGTACGTATGGGAGCCGCGTTACGAGCGCCAGGTGGCGTCCCTGTGGACCAGCTGACACGACAAGGGCACCTCCAGAGGGGAAGCGGGTTCTCAAGGCGGACCCCGGCCATTCCGATAAGGGGGTATGTCTCGCAGCGTGTTGTCGGGCTACCGCCCCGAGTTGTCTGATACCGATCTTGAGGCGTGGACCGAGTCGGCCGACGGGTCCGTGCTCAGTCGGAGCGCCCGTTTCGTGGTTCCCGATGGTCCGGCCGGATTAACTCCACGCCAGGAGCCACCGACGTTTTCCGTCGTGGTCCCTGTGTACCAAGCGGCGTCGACGGTACGAGCGGCCGTCGAGTCCGTATTGGCTCAGACGCTGGCCCCGCACGAGATCATCGTCTGTGACGATGGGTCGACTGATGATCTGGTCGGCGCACTCAGCCCCATTGCCGATCAGATCACCCTTCTGCATGCCGAACATAAAGGGGTGGCGGCCGCTCGTAATCTCGGCTTGTTCCACGCCACAGGAGAATTCGTGGTGGTCTGCGACGCCGACGATGTGCAGCTTCCACGGATGCTCGAGGCGTTGGGTGAACTGGCCCAGGTCCGACCCGACCTCGATATCTTGGCTCGCAACTGTTACATGGAACGCGACGGCCAGGTGGTGCGGACGTCGCGTACAGCCGAACATCCTCGGTTCCCGACCAAAGATCAACGCGGCGGGATCTTGGCTCGAAACTTCCTTCCCGGGGCGTCCGCGCTACGCCGCCAACGACTTGTCGACCTCGGGGGTTTCGATGAGTCGTTGTTGTGCGCCGAAGACTACGACGCGTGGGTTCGCCTCATCTTTGCGGGGTGCCGGGCCGGTCTGGTTCTCGAGCCATTGGCCATCTATCGCATCCGCGACGGCAGCTTGTCTACGAAGGAGGTGTGGCACCTCCAAGGCCTGGTCGAGATCTACGGCAAGATCCTGCAATCGAGTGAGGCGACCGGGGCTGAACGGTTGGTAGCCAACGACCGCCTGACGGCGTGCCGGCGGCTGCTGGTTGTTGCCCACGCCAAAGCCGCCCTTCGCCATGGTTCCCGGGACGCTCGCCGTCAGTGCCTGGGCGTGGTGTTCGGCGAGGGCCAACGCCTGGGCACCAGGATGAAGGCCGCTGCTGCGGTGGTGGCGCCGAAGCGGATGGGTAGCCGCATCTAATAGCTGAGAGGCGTGCCCCCGGCGCCCGCGACCCCCAGTCGTGGTCCCGTACCATGACGCCATGGACGGCAGCGATCTCCGGGGCATCCCCAGTGCCCGTGGCGAACTGCGGACTCGGAGCAGGCCCCGGCATGGGGCACGCCGGAAGTCGCTTCGCCGCCGCCGCCGACTGCTGCGGACCATCAGCGTTGCCCTCCTTCTATGCATCGCCGGCTACGTCATCGCATCCAATGTCGGAGGGCCGTCGGGGCGACAGGCCTCCGCCTCTCAGCGCTCCAAAAACCGGAACAAGAAGTTGTCGACCGCCGCCAAGGATGTGGCGCCGGTCACAGACGTCTTTAGCGTTCCGGTCGTGGCTTCCTATCTGGCCAGTTCCAACGATGGTCTGACTGCGGCGGTCTACGACGTGGACAACGGGTACACCTCGGTGTATCGCCCCGGTGTCGCCGAGGACACGGCCAGCATCATCAAGGTGGATATCTTGGCCACGCTGTTGGCCCAAACCCAGGCGCAAGGCAGCACGCTTTCCGCCGATGAGCAGACCACGGCTCAGGGAATGATCGAAGAGAGCGACAACGACGACGCCACCGACCTCTGGAATATCGATGGCGGTGCTCCGGGAGTGGCCAGCTTCAACGCTCGGGTCGGTCTCACCCAAACCACACCCAACGTGGCATGGGGTTTGACGACGACCACCGCCACGGACCAACTCACCCTGTTGAAAGACGTCGTGTTCCCGAACTCATTGTTGACCAACGCGTCGCGCAATTACGAACTCAGTCTCATGACCAATGTCGACCCGAGCGAGGCGTGGGGGATTTCCGGTGGGGTACCCTCCGGTGTCACCATCGCCATCAAAAACGGGTGGCTTCCGCTCGACGCAGGTGGCTGGGAGATCAACAGCATCGGGTACATCGATGGCGCCGGACGCGACTATCTCATCGCCGTGCTGTCCAACGGCAACGCCACCGAGGCACAAGGGATCTCCACCATCCAAGGTCTCGCTTCGCTGGTCTGGCAGGAGCTGGGCCCCGCTGCGTAGGGCGTGGGCCCGCAGGCCCGGTGACCGCCACGGGGCGTCAGCGCACTTGGGCCGTCAAAAGGCGCGACACGCTCCAGGGGATCAGGCCGTCGACGCGGGCGGCGAAATAGCGACTGATGATCTCATCGCGAGTGGGATGGTCGACGACGTGGAGACCGCAGTGGGCGACAAGTGTTTCGGTCTCGGCCGGTGACCACCCCATGTGGACCGGCTCGCCCACGGTTGTGGCGATGGCGCTGAAGGCGTCCGCGAATTGGCGTCCCTGATCGTCCATCGACGACCGGGGTACCCCGTATTCGAAGGCAACCTCGGAGCCGGAGCGACACCCGGCGATGGTTCGTAGCGTTGCCTCCACGGCGTCGATGGTCAGGTAGGGCACGACCCCGAGCCACGAGAACAGGGTCGGCGCCGTCCAGTCGAAGCCGGCTGCGTCCAAACCCTCGTTCAACGACTGCACCTCAAAATCGACGGGTGCATAGACATGGCCTGCGATGACGGGGAGGGCCAGCTCCTCGGCTCGGGCCCGTTTCCACTGCTGCGACGCCGGATGATCGACTTCGAAGACCCGCCGGGGGCCGATGAGATCGGGGCGTCTCCACGCAAAGGTGTCGAGCCCGGCGCCCAGAATGACGTACTGGTCGAACGAACCCCCCGTAATGCGGTCCTCGGCGTATCTCGATCGGACCGCCACGCTCGCTCGGGCTTGACGGTCGATGTCGCCGGGGAGCCGAGATCTACTGGCGGCGGCCATGTCCAGCCATTTCGGCCCCACCATGATCAGCGCCAACGGGTCATCGAGTACCCAGGGCGCTTCGTCCTCGAAGCGGTGCCGGCCCCGCGCCACCGCCGCCATCATGGCGGTGCGACTGTACGACTCGTTCATGACGGGATCCTCGTCGGGATAGGGGGCTCAGTCGAACGTAAAAGCGCGGTACCAGGAGTCCAGAGCGGTTCGATCGCCCGACAAGGCAACCTCATCCAAGATCGGTCGCCGGTACAAGAGGAGCTCGAGATCGGATGCCGCTCCTCGCACGGTCAGATCTCCGCTGGTGCTTTGCCGGTCGACATGGAGTCCCTGCGGCGTCAGCGTGAGCAACCATTGTCGGTCCTGGTCGGTGGTGTGAAGGGAGAGGCTTTCGTTTCGCTCGTCACCACCGGGTTCGAATCGCACCCCCGCCATGACGAACATCTCTTCGATCCCGTCGGCGGCCAGGTCAGATGCAATGGGCTCGGCCCGTCCGTACGCCAGCTGCATGTCAAAGCGGTGGACGGCCAGCTCGTGGGCACAGCGTCGGGCCGCGAAGCGCGCCGAGTTGTCGTCAGGATCCCACGTCCACACCGTGGTGTGCGGAGCTGTGGCCCACAACTCATCGATGAGGTGACCAGCCACACTCTTGTACCAGTCGGCCACGGCCGAAGGACTGTCTGAAGGCATGTCGTCGAACGCCGGTTTGGGGCGGCCCGTGCCTTCACACAGGACGTGAGCCCAGAATCCCGTGAACTCGCCGACGTGCGCGGCGAGGTCGATCACTGTCCAGTCCGGGCACGAGGGAACCGTCGTATCGAGAGGCCCGTCGGCGAGTGCCTCAGCCATGGCCTGGGTCTCTCGTTCGACGGCCTCGACGTGTTGGGCGTACTCCACGTTCGCCGATCTTACGGTCGGCGCACCAGGCCGACGAAGCCGTCAGGATGGGCGGTGGTGACGGAGTACGACGTGCTGGTCGAGGGCTACGACGAGACCCGCGGTGGTGAAGGGCGCGGCGACGAATATGCCGCTGAGCTCGATACCCGTTTGCCAGTGGGGGAGGAGCCCATCCTTGAGATCGGCGTGGGCACCGGCGTGGTGGCCCTGGGCCTGGCGCGGCGAGGCCGAAAGGTGATCGGCGTGGATCTCTCGGCGCCGATGCTCGACCGGGCCCGGGATCGACTCGGATCCATCGTGATCCGTTCCGACGCCCTGGAGATGGCGATCTCCACCGCCAGTGTCGCTCATGCCGTGTCGGTGTGGGTCATCCATTGCGTGGCGGACCCTGGGGCACTGTTTCACGAGGCCGCCCGGGTGATCCGCCCCGGAGGCCTTTACCTGGTGTGTACGACCCAACGCTCGGCCCCGGACGATCCCATCGGCCGGATCATCGATGCCATGGGGGTCGAGGTCGATGTCCGACGGGGGGCGCGCCGTCCCCGTGCCGTCACCGGTGACCAGGTGCTTGGTTGGGCCGCCGCCGCCGGTTTTACCGGAAGCAGCGTCGAGATCGAACGCCGCTGGATGTCCTCACCCGTTCACGAGCTCGCCGCCATCACGGCTCGGACGTGGCCGGCGTTACGCGATCTCGACGAGGGCTCCATCGAAGAGGTGACCGGGCCCGCCATTGAGGCGCTGCAGTCTTTTCCCGACAAACGAGTTATGCGTCGCGCTGTGGCCGACTTGATCACGTTGCAGCGCGGCTGAGGCGACATAGAGCCGGCCGTCGCCCAGGCAAGGTCGACTGACCTGCCCGCTAACTCCCTTGTGACTCGCCGGTGTCAAAGCGAAAACCCACACCTCGCACGGTGATGAACCGGTAGGAAGCACCGCGGACTTCCAGTTTGAGTCTCAAGCGCCTGATGTGTGTGTCGAGTGTCCGAGAATCGCTGAGCTGACGGGGTCCCCACAGCTGGGTGATGATGTCATGCCTGGTGTGGACCTGTCCCGGTGGTGAGAGCAGCAACTTGAGGAGATCGAACTCCAGCCTGGTCAAGTGCACGGGACGCCCGGCCAGCGTGACCTTACGGCCCACGAAGTCGGTGAAGAGGTCGCCGGTGGCGAAGCGGATCTCTCCTGGCGCGATCGGGGCCGTGACGCTTCTCATAACGGAATAATTGGTGGCGCCGGCGACATTGCGAAGCGTGGCGCGCACCCGGGCCACCAACTCGTGCAAGCGCCCTGGATCACTGATGTATCCCGCTACACCCAACTTAAAGGCGGCGATGGCCCCGGTATGGGGTTCGAGGCGAAAACCGATGACGATGGGAACGTCAGCCAGCTCGTGCATTTGGCGGCACAGGTCGACCCACTGTCCGTCGTCGTGTCCGGTACGCAACAACACGAGTGCAGGGGGGTCGAGAATGAATCGCCGTAGCGCGTCGACAGCCCCGACGGCCACCTCGACGCGATAGCTCTCTGCCTCGAGCGCACCTCGTACTGCTGTCGCTACCGCGACGTCGTGATTCTCGTCTTCCACCACCAGTACGCGGACCTCGGTGCTGCTGAGACCAGGATTGGTGAAGGCGGTATTAGCCATGGAGGCATGCGCGCTTTGTAAAACAAACCCCTGGGCCTGCCACCCTCGTCATGGTCGGCAGTATTGTCGTCAGGTTGTGAAATGAGCCAGCTGAGGCAGGTGAACTTTACGCGAATAACGCGTGTCAATTGTTTACCTTGGCCGAATCAGGTACGACCCGTGAATGCCGGCCACGGCGGCTCGACGATCGACTACCTCAGCGGTGGCGTTCGTACGTCGATGACTGGCTTCAGAAACCGCCACCGAAGCCGCCGCCACCGAACCCTCCGCCACCACCAAATCCTCCGAACCCGCCGCCACCGAAGCCGCCGAATCCTCCGAAGCCGCCGCCTCCAAGGCCGCCGTAGAGGCATTGCCCCGAACCCCAGCCCCAGCCCCAGTGAATGCCGGGGCAGGCGACATAGGTGAACTGGTCGGCTGCGACTGTGCCACTGGTGACCCCACCACTGGTGACCGTCACGTCCACGGTGCCGGTTCCGGGGGGAACAAGCACGCCGACGTGCGTTGTGGATGCGAACAGCACCACGGCCTTGGTCGTCCCGAACTGCACGGTGACGCCTACCTTCGAGCAGAGCCACCAGAAGCAGAGGCCGCCGTGACCGAAGCCACCGTTACCGCCCGTGCTTTGAGGGCTGTACAGGTCGGTGCCCGTGATGGTGACGAATTGGAAGGCCCGGCCCTTGGCGGGATTGATCCCTGTGACCGTTGGCCCACCACTGGATGCGGTAGTGACGTCCAACGAGAAGTCCTGCACCGCCGCCGTGCCCACGCCGTTGCTGGCGGTGATGGTGATGGGGTAGGAGCCCACCGTGCCGTCCGCCGGCGTGCCGGTCAAGGTGCCCGTGCCATCACCGTTGTCGGTGAAGGTCACGCCACTTGGCAACGTGCCCGCCTCAACCAGCGACGGGGTCGGTGATCCGGTGGTGGTGACCGAGAAGCTCAAGGCCGATCCGACGGTGATCGATGTCGTCGCCGCGCTGGTGATGGTCGGTGCCGTGCCGGTGGTACCCGAGCCGACGGTGACCGAACCAGCCACATACGAAATCGTGTAGTTGGTGTCGACCGCACCCGAACACGTCGAGGGGTAGTTCCCCGCCGTGGAGGTGCTCGTGGCCGTAGTGGTGCACGTCGGCGCCGTGGTCAATGACGCAGCGGTGTCACCGTTTGCAAAGCTCGAGTACGAGGCGGTGATGGTCGGCACCGTGCCACCTTGAGTCATCGATGCCGAGCTGGCCGTAATGGTCAGCGGCGCCGGACCGACGGTGAGCGAACCGGCCACATACGTAATGGTGTAGTTAGCGTCAGCCCCCCCGGAGCACGACGAGGGGTAGCTGCCCACCGGCGAGGACGCCGCTGCCGTCGTGGTGCACACCGGCGGCGTCGTCAACGACGAAGCCGAGTCACTATTGACGAAGCCTGCGTACGTCGGCGTAATGGCCGCCGGGGCGGTTCCGTAGACGCTGGTGGGCGACGAAGCCGTCACCGATAGGTCGGCGGTAGTGACGTCCAACGAGAAGTCCTGCACCGCCGCCGTGCCCACGCCGTTGCTGGCGGTGATGGTGATGGGGTAGGAGCCCACCGTGCCGTCCGCCGGCGTGCCGGTCAAGGTGCCCGTGCCATCACCGTTGTCGGTGAAGGTCACGCCACTTGGCAACGTGCCCGCCTCAACCAGCGACGGGGTCGGTGATCCGGTGGTGGTGACCGAGAAGCTCAAGGCCGATCCGACGGTGATCGATGTCGTCGCCGCGCTGGTGATGGTCGGTGCCGTGCCGGTGGTACCCGAGCCGACGGTGACCGAACCAGCCACATACGAAATCGTGTAGTTGGTGTCGACCGCACCCGAACACGTCGAGGGGTAGTTCCCCGCCGTGGAGGTGCTCGTGGCCGTAGTGGTGCACGTCGGCGCCGTGGTCAATGACGCAGCGGTGTCACCGTTTGCAAAGCTCGAGTACGAGGCGGTGATGGTCGGCACCGTGCCACCTTGAGTCATCGATGCCGAGCTGGCCGTAATGGTCAGCGGCGCCGGACCGACGGTGAGCGAACCGGCCACATACGTAATGGTGTAGTTAGCGTCAGCCCCCCCGGAGCACGACGAGGGGTAGCTGCCCACCGGCGAGGACGCCGCTGCCGTCGTGGTGCACACCGGCGGCGTCGTCAACGACGAAGCCGAGTCACTATTGACGAAGCCTGCGTACGTCGGCGTAATGGCCGCCGGGGCGGTTCCGTAGACGCTGGTGGGCGACGAAGCCGTCACCGATAGGTCGGCGGTAGTGACGTCCAACGAGAAGTCCTGCACCGCCGCCGTGCCCACGCCGTTGCTGGCGGTGATGGTGATGGGGTAGGAGCCCACCGTGCCGTCCGCCGGCGTGCCGGTCAAAGTGCCAGAGGTGAAGGTCACGCCGCTGGGCAACGTTCCCGATTCCGTCACCGTGGGCGCGGGCGATCCGGTCGTGGTGACCGAGAAGCTCAGCGCCGATCCAACGCTGACCGATGTGGTCGCCGCACTGGTGATGGTGGGACCTGATCCCGTCGTACCCGATGACACGAAGAACGGGTTCGAGAAGACATGAGGTTCGGTAAAGCTGTTGTAGGCCTCGCCGACGTACCACACGCATGGGTTCGTGGCGTTGCACGTGATCTCCGTCGAAGGGAACGTGGCATCGGGGAGTGCATAGGTGGTAACGAGATCCCCGGCGTTGTCGGCGGCGTAGTCGAAACTGCCGTCGGACTGCACGGAAAACGGGAAGTCTGGTGCCGTTGTCTGGGCGTCGCAGCTGTCGGCGTTGGGTGGGTCACCCGGCGTCCCGGCCGCAGTGACGTATTGGCATTCGATGGCCTCAACGGCGCCACCATTGGCATCCGTAGGTGAGAACAACGAGTTGGGTCCGATGGCGAGGTTTATCTGCTGGCCATCGGTATACGTGGTGTACGGAGTGGTGGCGGGAGGAACCGTGCAGTCGATGTAGACCGGGGGTGCGCTTCCTCCTGACGCCAACGTTCCGCAGGGTCCGGTGGCGGCACTCGCCACTCCCAGCAACAGTGTCAGCGTCCCGGCGAGGACGGCGACGACGCCACCAAGCGTCACCGCGACCCTGGTCATCCGCTTCGTTCTCGATTTTGCCTGTGGCATGCGAGATTCACCCCTTGTCGTCGGACCTCGAGCGCATTCTTGGATCATCGATGCCCACCGAACAAGGCGAGAATGCACGTATTGCCAAGGTTTCATCGCGAGTTCACGTCACGTTCGCGTTGTTGTCACCTTTGTTTCGCGTCGCCCACCGGCGCCACCTGTCTCGTTACATACGGTGATTGTCAGTTGTTGCATAGCGACACTTTTCGGCTGAGAGGCCCCGATCCCTTTCACCGTCAGAGGTCGTCACGGCAAGTTTTGTGACCAATCTGCTGATACAGGGCCTGCGCTGTGAACGTGGCGCGAACTCGAAATGAACCCTTGGCGTCATGCCCAGTTTTGGCTTGTTGCCACCGATGGCGTCTGTCAAGGTGCGTCTTGTTCTGCTCGGTGGGGCTCGTCCTGCCGGGACATTGGTGAACGTCAGTCGAAAGGGTGGTGTTGCATGTTTCGTGGTCGTGTGAGTCTGGCCAGGGTGGGATTAGCCGGAGCGGTGGTCGTTGCCCTGGTGGGTACGGCTCTAGTGGCGTCCTTCGGGATTGCCAGTGCGACTGGCGGTTGCGGCTCTACGCCAGGAGACGGCAACGTCTACATCAACTGTGTGGTGCCTTCGGCCAGTTCGCCCTACGCGACCTACACCGACGGGCAGCAGGTTGACTTGTCGATGGGTGCCGCTGACCCTGCCATCTTCTCGGACTCGGACGGCCATGGCGGTGCGATCGAGGCCATCGAATGCGAGTACAACAACGGCACCGGTGGATTGGGCGATCCCCCCAGCGACACCTACTGCGACGCCCAGACGGCTGCGTCGGACTGGCCCTTGACGGTCAACTCTGATGGCAGCTGGGACTACGCCGCCCAAGAGCAAGGAGACCTCGTACCCGTCTACGCAGTTCCCGGGTCGAACTTCCAAGGTGCGGCCATCACCTGCAACGCCTCCAACCCTTGCGTCTTCTACGTCGGTGAGGACTACACCAACTTCAGCGCTCCCCACGTCTTCTCGAACCCGTTCTTGGTGGGGGCCACGGCGCCCAACATGGCCAGCACCGGGAGTGCTTCGGTCACGGTTGGTTCGAACCTGAGCTACCAGGCCTCGGCCACGGGCAACCCGACGCCCACCTACTCGGACACGGCCTTTGCGGGATGCACGCCTTCGACGCTTCCGTCGGGTGTGACTCTCAACAGCTCCAGTGGTTTGCTGTCGGGCACGCCCGCCGATCACACGCCGGGTAGCTACACCGTGTGCATTGTCGCCACCAACGGAGCCGCCCCGAACGCCGACCAAGACGTCAGCTTGACAGTCGACACCGCTTCCCTGACCGTCACGGCCAGCTCGGCCACCATGACCCAGGGCGGTCCGGTGCCGGCCATCACGGCGGGATACACGGGATTCGTCAACGGGGACACGGCCACGTCGCTTTCGACTGCGCCCGCATGTTCCACCACGGCCACGAGCGGCTCGGCGACAGGCACCTACCCATCCTCGTGCTCGAGTGCGGTTGACTCGACCTACACCATCCACTATGTCAACGGCAGCGTCACGGTCAACCCGAGCTTCTACATCTCGACGACGCAGTCGGCCTTCACCAACGATCCCGCTACGGACGGGAGTCCGTACGACGTCGCTCTGACGACCACCGGTGCCGACGGTCCTGTCAAGTGGAAGCTCACCACCCCGGCCTCCTCGTTGCCCAAGGGTCTCAAGGTGCACCCCGGTGCCGTGTCGGGTACCCCGAAGTCCGGCAAACACGCTGACCCCGTCGGCCCCTACACCTTCACCGTGTCGGCCACCGTCAAGAAGAGCAAGACGCACCCGGCTCAGACGGCGACCGCCACCTTCACCATCACGGTTGGTTGATTCATGAAGCACAAGAGCATTACCGAAATGCAGTCGAGTACTCCGGAATCAGAACCTACGACGCAAAGGACTGAGCGCCACATGAACCTCCGAACGTTCCGAAATCGTCTTGCTGCAGGGTCAGCCATTGGTATGGCGGTCCTGGCTGGGACGCTGACCTTAGGGAGTAGCGGCGCCTTTGCCGGTACCCCTGCGGTCCCGACGCTGTTCCCGTCGTGTTCGACACAGACGTGCGCGAATGCGGCAGCGCCGCAGTACTACAACGGCAACAACTCGCAGATCGTCCGGACCTCAGGGTCGGACACGACCTTCTACCTCATGCAGCAGATCGGTGACCTGTACAACCAGGCCGCCCTGTACGGCTGCTCGGTGACAGGTACGACCGACTTTCCGTGCCCCGACGACAACAGCTCGACCACTGACACCGGCGACAACTGGGATCGGACCGAAGTCCTGCAAGGTATTGACGACGTGGGCTCCGGTGACGGACAAAAGCAGCTATGCCAGGTTGAAGCCTCCCCGGATGCGGTCGACATCGCCCGGTCATCCAAGGTCAACGGGAACGACTGCACCGGAGAAACGGCCGAAGGCTTCGCCTACGACGGCGTCCCCGAAGTCGACTTCGCCTCGGTGAACCCCTCCACCTTCGGTGCGGTGCCCGGTACGGCGTTCACCAACGGTGAGACCACCTCAGCATCCAATGTGCTGCAGTCCTCTTCGAACGACTTCAGCGCCAGCCAGGTGGGCGACTACGTGACCGGTAGCGGCATCCCGCTACTGAGCACGGCGACCCAGCCACAGGGATCGGGGAGTTCGTCTGCTTCTGGGGACGGCGACCCGGTGTTCATCTACTCCTACGTGTCTCCCACTCAGGTGCTCTTGAGCGCCAACGTGACCACCGGCACTGGCAGTGGGCTGGCCTTCACGGTCTCCCCATCGCCGTACTTCGGCGCCGTGGACACCTCGGCCAACCTGTCCGCCAATGGCGGCAAGGCCCTTATGGGCCCGGTGGCCGACGGTTGGGAGCCGGGTAACGCAGTGGGTGGCCCGTATACCGGGACGGAGTTCTCCAACATCACCAGCAACGTGCCGAGCACCGGGGCGACGTCGTTCTCCTCGGCAGCCGCTGAGGCCTACCGCCTCTACTGCGTGAACGGTGCCAGCGAGATCACCGACTGGGGCCAGCTCACCAACTTGGCCATCGCCGGTGGCAGCTTCACCGACGGTGAGACATCCACCAGTTCGACCACGATCACCTCGTCCAACGGCACCGACTTCTCGGGCGCCGATGTGGGCGATGTGGTGACGGCCAGCGGCATCCCGGCCAACACCATCATCGACTCAGTCACCGGCACGAGCTCGGCCACGTTGAGCCAGGCCGTGGTGACGGGTACCGTCAGCGGTCTGTCCTTCACCTTGTCCAAGCAGCCTGGTGATGGCACGCCCAACGGCGTCCCCGTCAACGTCATGGGTGTCAACCCGACGTCAGGGACCGAGTTCACCATCTCGACGAACTTCTTTGACTCGGCGGCTCCGTCGAGCCCGTGCACGGCGAGCAGTGGTGGGTCCAACCTGAATGCCAGCGTGCTGCAGGGCAACAACCACACCGCCCTGGAGAATAACGCCGCCAACATCGGCGACTTCGTTCTCAGCGACTTCCCTGGCGACGCCGTCGACCAGGCCGCGGAGCTGGCGAGTTCGCTGTACTACATGTCCGAAGGTGTGCTGCTCAGCAACTCCTTCGCTCGCACGGCGACTATCCACACCGGCGGCG
Source organism: uncultured Acidimicrobiaceae bacterium (assembly GCA_963714125.1). Taxonomy (GTDB): domain Bacteria; phylum Actinomycetota; class Acidimicrobiia; order Acidimicrobiales; family UBA8190; genus CAWCAW01. The sequence continues at coordinate 1,560,557 of OY970234.1, forward strand.
TGGCCTCTGGCGCCTCCAACGTCTACTCGGTGAACAAGATGAAGGAGAACGGGATCGGGGCCTCGAGTGTCACCGAGGGCAACGACACCCTGCCTACGTCCCGCATCCTGTGGCAGATGTACGTCAACCAGGCCGACCCCGCGACGCAGGGTTTCCCCCGGGCACTGACGTTCACTGACGGTGCCACGACGTCGGGTTCCTACACGCTGTCGTCGCCGGCTGCCGCCGACTTCCAGCAGTCGGACATCGGCCGCGGCATCACCGACACCACCGACAGCCCGGATCCGTTCCCGGCTCACACCTACATCGTTGCGGTCTCTCCGGCCACATCCGCCGGCGGCCCGTCTTCGGTGACCCTGAACAACGCGGCGACGGCGACGGCCTCGGGCCTGACCTTCAACCTGACCGGCGCGTACATCGGGGTGCGGGCTTCGGCCGTCGGTTTCATTAACTGGGTGTGCAGCACCAACACTGATGGTGTGCTCACCAAGTCTCTGGACCACAGCACCGGGTTGAACTACGACACCGAGGTCACCGACCTCATCGACAACACGTACGGGTTCAACCGGCTCACGGACACCACCGCCGCACCGACCTTCGGCAACGGCGACTGTGGGCTCATCTACCCGACCCAGACGGTCACGGGCTCAGCTATCAGTAACCCGTACCCGGGTGGCGTCGCTACTCAGGCATTGCCGGGCGGTATCCCGTTCCCGGACAACTAACCACCCCTCGTCAGGTGCGCCTTAGGCCGCACCGGTAGGGACTACCCGATGCCCGGGGATTCGGTGACCTTGATCCGAGTCCCCGGGCTTTGGGCTGTATTCATGCCTCGACCCGCGTGAGTGGAAGTGCAACGACAGAGAGTGGAGTGGTCAATATGAGCCCGGTTCGATTGGCGGCGAACAGGTCATTGTGGCGAGACGTCCGGTTAGCGGGTGTCGCCTTGTTGGCGGCAGCCGCCTTGTTGCTGGTCTTCTCGCCGGCCCGGGCGAATGCGCAGACAGGGCCATGCGGCACTCTCCCATCGGGAGGTGCCACACCCCCGGTGTCCATCGATTGCACTGTCCCGCCGGCTGCAGCCCCGTACACCACATACACCGATAATCAGCAAGTCGATCTGTCCATCGGCCCGAACAGTTTGTTTTCGCCGACCGACGCCAACGGCGGAGACATCGTGGCCATCGAGTGTGAGTACGTCAACGCGGCGGGTATGCCCGGCGACCCTCCTAACGCCGACAACTGCTTGTCTCAAACGTCAGCCCAGGATTTCCCCTTTCCTGTGCAGCCCGACGGGAGCTTCGACTACTCGGGCGACAACAGTGGAGACCTCGTCAACATTTATGCACTGCCTGATGCCACATTTCCCCAGGCGCCCATCACATGCGATGCCACCAATGCGTGTGTCTGGTATGTGGGCGAGAATTACAACAGCTTCACCCAACCGCATGTCTTTTCGAACCCGTTCTATGTAACGCCGACCAACCCACCTCCGACGACGACACTGCCGCCGCCGACGACCACCACGACTGGCGCTACCACCACCACGATCGCCACGACCACAACGACAACGTTCACTTCCCCGACGACAACGTCACCCACCACCTCGACCACGAGTGCCACAACGACCACCACGGAAGGCTCGACGACCACCACGTTGGCGGGTTCGACGACGAGCACGACGACTTCGGGGTCCACCACCACATCGACGTCCTGTGCGGGTTGCGCCGGTTCGACGGGCTCGGGTCCCGGGGCAGCGACGGGTTCAGGTTCCGGATCAAGCCCCACACCGGGAGCGTCGTCGGGCCAGCTTGCGTTGACCGGAAGCACCCCGTTTTTGATGTGGTTGGCTGCCCTAGGTGGACTATTGATCGCGGCCGGAACGATCGGCCGCATCGTCCTGCCCAAGGTGGTGAGCTGAGATCCATGTCGGCCCCCTCGGCGGCCGTCGCGCCTCATGTCGACGAGGACGTACCCCGACCCTTAAAGCCTGGGCTGACCAGGGCCGACTTTGTCTTTCGTCTCGTCCTGTCGTGCGGCGGTGGTGCCGTCCTCCTCGTACTCGGCGCCATCATCTTCTTCTTGGTCATCAATGGTGCCCAGGCGTTTCACAAGTACGGCTTTCACATCATCACGAGTGCGCGCTGGGCGCCGCCACTGAGTTACGGAATCCTGGGTGCATTGGTCGGTTCGGTGGTCATCGCCGTGATGGCTTTGGCCATCGCGTTGCCGTTGTCGATAACGACGGCGCTCATGATCAACGAATACGCGCCGGCGCCAGTGCGCAGGCTCCTCGTCGTGCTGGTCGACCTCCTGGCCACGGTGCCGAGCATCGTGTACGGCTTTTGGGGACTTATTGCTTTAACCGTGTACGTCCATGGGCCAACGGTGTTCCTCGGCGACCACGGGGGGTTCATCCCTCTGTTCCGGTCGCCCAACCCCGGCACGTACGGTCAATCGATTTTCCTGTGCGGGCTGGTGGTGGGGGTCATGATCATTCCCATCGTGACGTCGATCAGCAGGGAGGTCATGGCCCGAGCCCCCCGTGATGCCTGTGAGGGAGCGCTGGCGCTAGGCGGCACCCGATGGGGGATGGTCACCGACGTCATCCTCCCGTTCTCAAGAAACGGCATCATCGGCGCGTCGTTGCTGGGCTTAGGACGTGCCTTGGGCGAGACGATGGCAGTGCTCCTCATCCTGTCGCCGTCGAACATCCTCACTCCTGACATCCTCGGGCCCAACGGGCTGGGATCGATCTCGTACCTCATCGCCAACCTCTTCGACAACTCTCCCAAGATCGGTGACAGCGTCCTCACCGAAGCCGGGTTGGTCCTCTTGATCTCGACGTTGCTGATCAACCTGGTGGCGCGGGTTGTGGTCGATCGGGCCGGGGGTAGCCTCGCATGACCATAACGACAACCACCGCTCCGGCTCCGACGGCGGCGCCACTGGGCCCGGCCCAGCGCCCTGATTCTCGGCGCGGCCTCAACAAGGATGCGGCGGTCGAGACCGTGGGGTCCGCGCTTGCCGGCGCCGCGGCCGTGTGGACGGCTTTCAGTGTGGCCGGGCTGTCGGCGCCGGTCGGTCAGTTTTTGTGTTCGTACTTCCTCTTCCTCATCATCTTCGGGATCGTGTCATGGCGCCGCCACGGGATGCTGCGGATGAAAGACCGTATGGGCACCGCGTTCGTGTGGAGCGGAGCAATGATCGCCATGCTTCCGCTCGTCCTCATCATCGGATGGCTCCTGGTGAAGGGCCTGCCGGTCCTTGCCTCCCACTTCCCCCACTTTCTGACGTCGACGTCGGCTCAGTCGGGTCCCGACGATCCGGTCTATACGTCTGGGGTTGCTGCCGCCATCGTGGGCACCTTGGAGCAAGTCGGTCTGGCCTCTTTGTTCGCCATTCCCCTGGCATTCATCACGGCTACCTTCCTCAATGAGACCCACAACGTCTTTGCTCGCATCGTCCAGTTGATCGTCGACGCCATGACCGGTACTCCTGAAATCGTGGCCGGGTTATTCGTTTATTTGTGGTGGGTGGCGCCCCGTCACACCAACGGCAAATCCGGTTTCGCCGCCAGCCTGGCATTGGCGGTGATGATGCTTCCCTTCGTGGCGCGCAGTTCGCAGGAGGTGTTGCGCATCGTTCCCAATGCGCTGCGTGAGGCGGGGGCGGCGCTCGGAGCACCGCAGTGGCGTTTGGCTCTGCGGGTCGTGCTGCCCACGGCCCGAGCCGGGCTTTTCACGGTGGCCGTGCTCGGCATCGCCCGCGCCGTGGGGGAGACGGCGGCCGTGTTGTTGAACGCCGGGGGGTCTGTTCACCAGTCCATCAACTGGAATCCGTTCCATGGCATCCAGCTCGACCTCCCGTTGTTCGTCTATCAATTTTCGTACGTGTCGTCGAAAAACGAGGTGAGAGAAGCCTGGGGCGGTGCTCTGGTGCTGGTGCTGCTTGTGCTCCTCCTCTTCGGCTTGGCCCGACTGCTCGGTTCGGGCAGCCTCGGCAAGGCCTACCGAAGCATGACCGGTGGGATGCGGCCTCCTTGGCGCCGGTCCCCACTGCCCAATGAGACCCTATGAAAGTTCCCGACAACAAGGAGACGCCGTCACCCATGATTAACCGTCTCGACGACCGCAGGAATCACCGACTCGACCAATCCCGGGTTCTGGCTGCAACGACGAAGGCACTCCGCCGCCACCCGAGGCGACTTTGTCATCTGACTGCTCTCGCCTTCCTCGGCGTGTGCGTGTCGGGTGCCATGGTCATGAGCGCAACCCCGGCGTTGGCTGCCGGAGTGACCCTCGACGGTGCCGGCTCGTCGTTCGCGGCACCTGAGATCTCGCAGTGGACAATTGATACCGCCAAGTCGCCCTATAACCTCAACATCAACTTCACGTCGTCGAGCTCTTCTGACGGTCGCTTCGAGTTCGCCAACCAGACCATCAACTTCGGGGTTACCGACATCGAATACCAGAAATATCCGTTCGATACGACCCAGCCGACGTTCCCGTTCATCTACGTTCCCGTCACCGCCGGTGGGCTTGCGTTCATGTACCACCTCAACGGGTTCACCGGGACCCTCCAGCTCTCGAGCTACTCGGCGTGCGCCATCTTCACCGGTGGCGTCACCACGTGGAACAGCCCCATTATCCAAGCCGACAATCCCGGCGTCTCCCTCCCTGACACGCCGATCATCCCGGTCATTCGCAGCGACCTGGCCGGGACGAACTACGTGTTTCAGGAATGGTGCATCGACGAGCAGCCGGCCCTATGGGCGGCGTTCGTCAATTCCCCCACGACCCAGGGCTTCCCCGGTCAAGTTGGTGACCTGTCAGCCACGGCGCCGCGTTCAGACTGGCCGTTGTTCCAGAACGCCACCAGCGCCAACGGCTCGGCGGCGGCGGCCGACACGGTGGCAAACCCGGACGACAACGGGTATATCACCGCGGTGGAGACGGCCTACGCGCTGCAGCGGGGCTTTCCCGTAGCGTCTGTGAAGAACTCCACCGGTGACTACACCCAACCAACGGCCGTCGACGTCGCTTCGGCACTGGCGTACGCCACGCAGCTGCCCAACGGTACGCATGTGTTGGATTTCAATGGCGCCGGGCCGCACGTCTACAACCCCTCCACGTACAGCTACCTCATTACTCCTACCACCGGATCGAGCGCGGCGAATGGCGCCGTACTCAGCCAATTTGTGAACTACGCGCTCACCCTCGGTCAGCACGAAGCGCCTGAGATCGGCTACGCGTCCTTGGGGCTTTCTCTTGAACAGTACGGGGTGGATCAGATGATGAAAAATGTTCCCGGGGCGGTGGCGCCCACGGCGGCGGAAAACCAGGCCTACGCCTGTGGAGACCTGACTCCGGCCGAGGTGCAGGCGGGGCAGACCACCATCACCTGCGGTGAAACCAATGCAACCGCTACCACGCCGGCCTCTACCACTTCGTCCTCCTCCTCGTCCTCTCACACGTCCACCGGAACGAGCGCAACCAAATCCACCGTCAGCGGCGCGAAAACGGCGACGGGTGCGGCGACATCGGGCGACGCGGGTACATCGGAGCTGGGAGCAACGGCTGGCGTGTCGTTGTCGGGGGGGAAGCCCCCACTTGCCTACACCGGTGGTGACCCGGCGCCGACGATCGCGGTCGGAGCGGTGCTATTCGTCGGTGGCGCGTTCTTCCGGCGCCGCTATCTCCGAGCCCGCCACGCGCCATGAACCGTCTCGCGTTCCACCGGAGTGCCACCCCTGTCCTCGTCATCATCGTGGGGTTGCTGCTCGTCACCGTGGCGCTGTCCACCGCGGCGAGCGTTCCTCGCGCCTCGGCAGACACCGACCCGGGCACGCTCTTTGGTGAGGGTGGGTCTCTGGCTGAGCCGATCGTCAACGACCTGCTCATCGACGACACCCAGGGTCTGGGGTCAGTGTCGGCGAGCTACTTCGAATCAGACATAGACGTTGGGAGGCAGGACTTCGCTTCTGGTAACGATGATTTTGCCGTGTCCGAGCTGCCCCTCACCTCGGCCGAGGCAACCACGGCCCAAACGAACGGCCGCAGCTTCGCCTACGTGCCGTTTGCTGCAGAAGGAATCGCTGCCTCGGCCGTCGTGGTCTGCAACGCGTCAGCCACGGCTGGGCCGGCCGCCTTCTGCCCTGGTCTGCAAGTCACTGCCAATCAGCTCGAGGGGCTGTTCACCCAAAACATCGAGACGTGGAACGACACCACCGCCCTCCCCACTATCAGTGGAGGAACGGGCCCTGTGCTGCCCGCGGCCGGGGATGCCGTTAAGGCTGAGACGCTTGTCGATCCTTCAGCTGAAACTGAGGCATTGGAGCAGTATTTCGACAACGACTCCACGGCGGGGCCGGCGTACCAAACGTGGGCAACGGGCCTGGGCAACGGTGCCACCGGAACTCCGTCAGAATATTGGCCCATCGAAGAAGGCGTTACGGGTGGCGACCTGGGACTGGCCAACACCCTGATGCCAGTCAACGAGGAGACCCTCCTCGTCGAACCCGACCCATCCACGTGGGGTGAGGGCGAGGTTGCTCCGCTGGCCGTCGATTGGCTGGGCAACAACACCCCAGACAACCCTCGCTACCTTCCGGCGCTGGCGGTTCAAAACGCACAAGGCTCCTTCGTGCAACCAACCCAAAGCGCCGAACAGGCCGCCGTCAACGATGCCACTGTTGACCCGACCACGAACCTGGTGACGTTCCAGCCCAACGGAGGGTCCGACGCGGCCGCCTACCCCATCATGGTGATGAGTTACCTGATCGTGCCGACCACGGGGCTCTCCGCCGCCAAGGCCACCGCCCTAAGCCAGTTCATCCAGTTCATCCTTGGTTCCCAAGGACAGAAGGACATCACTGGCCTGGGAGGGGCATCAGTCACCCCGGCCATGGCCAGCGCCGGTATGGCCGTGGCCAGCACACTGGCCGCCCAGGGGGGAACATCGACAACTACCACCACGACCGCGGCGGCGGGTTCCGGTTCGAAGACCACCACATCGACAACGATGGCGTCGACGTCGTCGAAATCGTCGACCGACTCCTCGTCTGGTTCGTCGTCCTCCGATACGGATGATCTTGATTCGTCTGGGTTGGACACGGATTCGGGTACGGGGGACGGTGTCACTGCCGGGGTCAGCCTGGCCGCCACCGGCACCAACCCGATGCCGCTGGGAGGCATTGGGCTTGCGTTCGGGGTCATCGGCTTCGTGTTTCGTCGTCGTTTCCGGCGCCTGGCGAAGGTGGGAGCATGAGCACTATCGACCCGCTCGCACTGCATGCGACGACGCCGGTACTCACCGCCAATCATTCGGCGTTTCAGAACCACGGTCCGGCCATCTCTTTTCCCGGCAACGCGCCGCTGGTGGCGAGGGATGTCAGTGCTTGGTTCGGCCGCCACAAGGTGCTCGATCGGATTTCTCTCACAATGGAGCGAGGCAAAGTCACGGCGCTGATCGGTCCGTCGGGCTGTGGCAAGTCCACGTTCCTCCGGATTCTGAACCGTATGCACGAGATGATTCCCGGCGCGGCGATGGCGGGATCCGTTGAACTCGAGGGGTCAGATATCTATAGCCCGGCGCAATCGGTGATTGAAACGCGGCGCCGGATCGGCATGGTGTTCCAAAAGCCGAATCCCTTTCCTTCGATGACCATTGCCCAAAACGTCCTGGCCGGTCTGCGCCTTTCAGGCATGAAGGTCAGCAACAAAGATGCCCTGGTCAAAGACTGTCTCGAGCGCGCCGGTTTATGGAAAGAAGCCCGAAACCGATTGAACGCTCCCGGAGCGGCCCTTTCAGGTGGCCAGCAACAACGGCTTTGTATCGCCCGTTCTTTGGCCGTCAAGCCGTCTGTGCTTCTCATGGACGAGCCCTGCTCCGCGCTCGACCCGATTTCCACTGGCGTCATCGAGGAGACCATTCGTGAGCTCAGTGGCGATGTGACCATTGTTATCGTCACCCACAACATGCAACAGGCGCAGCGGGTGTCGCACAATTGCGCGTTGTTCCTCGTTGATGGGGAAGGACTGCCCGGCCACATCGTCGAAGCCGGGCCCACCACCGAGGTATTTGGCGATCCGCGCGATCCGCGCACCTCGGATTATGTGCACGGCCGATTCGGCTAACGACCTTGCTCGAACAGTTAAGAGCTGATCCCGGTGACCTTCACGACCCATTCACATCCGCTCGGAACTTGAATGGATATTGTCTGCGGGCCTGTCGTTGTCTGAGGTGTGATCCCCTGACCTGACGCAGTGCTCTGCGTTACCGCCACGGTGTTGGAGGGAGCCACTGTCACCTGGAATGCCGGGCCGCTGGCGGGTGCAGGGGTGCACTGATATGCCCAACCGATGTCCCAAGTGCCTCCGGCGATCGTGAACGAAGAACTCGTCCAGTTCCCCTGGGATTGATACTGGGGGACAAGCACAGTGGCCGGACCGGTGGCCGTAGTGGCCTGGGTCGTCGAAGTTGTCGAGCCGCCTGTTGTGGTCGACGTGGCGCCGGTGTTACCGGTGGCGCCGGTGTTGCCGGTGGTACCGGCCATGGTCGTCGCCGTCGACGGTGTTGTCGTGGAGGACGAGCCCGCCGGTGGCGGCGGGGTGTAGGTGGTCGTGCCTTTGGCGACGGCTTTGGGCTGATGCGAAAGGCTCTCGAGATACAACCCGACGATGAGCATGAGGACGCCGAAGATCAGAAGTTGCCATGTCCTCCACGAAAGCTTTTCCTTGATCTTGAAATGGCCAGGAGTAGGCACACCGGAGTCACCCCTGGCGCTTTGTCCGGCTGGCCCTGAGGATTGCGGCTCGGGCCAAAACGGCTGTGCTGGTGCGCCTTGTGGAGGCGGTGGAGGCGCGCCTTGGGGAAGCGGTGGAGGAAACGGTTGCGACGGCCCGGCAGGTGGCGCCAATGAGGAAAGCTCCACCGGCGGTGAGCCGATCCGTTGACGCTCGAGCATCGACTCGTGATCCACCTCCAACAGCAGAACGTACGAGTGCGCGTCGCGTCAAGTCCTTAGTGCCTCGATATTTGAGCCTTTTAACGGGTGTGATGACCCCGGTGCCCCTCATCATCGATGCCACATGAAGCGCGGGTAAACGTCCGGCGAAATCTTCGCGAACTCGGCTGTCCAACGTGTCTTTCGACACCCAAGCGCAGCAAATAGGGGCGTGCCGCCAAGATACAGTTTGCTGCTTATGGGTCTGCCTGCGGAACTTCCCTCACCGGCGCGTCACCACCGGTCCGTCCCCGTCGTCCTGTCCGGAGTCGTGGTGGCGTGCATGGCCCTGATAGGTCTGGGCGGTGCCATGGTGGCCGCCGCCTCACCGGCGGCAGCGGCATCCGCAGGGTGTGGGTCGCTTGGCTCGGGGTCATCTGTGTTCATGGGTCGGGCCGGCGCCTGCGTTGTGCCCCCGACCTCGCAGCCCTACGCCACCTTCACCGATGGGGAGAAGGTCGACTTGGCCATGGGACCCAATACGGTCTTCTCTCCGAGCGACGGTCTGGGTGGGGACGTTGAGGCGCTTGAGTGTGAGTACCGCACGGCCGCCGGTCAACCCGGCAATCCGCCCAACGCCGACTACTGCGACGCGCAGACGACAGCAGCTGATTTTCCCCAAGCCGTCCAGCCCGGTGGCAGTTTCGATTACTCGATCGACAACGGTGGCGACAACGTCACTGTCTACGCGGTTCCCGACAAGACCCTGACCCTGGCCTCGATCAAGTGCAATGCCACGCATGCCTGTGTCTGGTACGTCGGCGAGAACTACAACAACTTCACGTCACCTCACGTCTTCTCGAGCCCGTTCTTTGTAGGGGCCGCCGCCAGTGCTGGAGGATCGGGTTCATTGCTGCCGGTGATCATCATCATTGTGGTCGTGGCGCTCGTTGCCGCCGTGGTCTTTCGGTTCATCCTCGTTCCCCGCCGCCGACGGCTCGCTCAACGGAGCCGGTAGTGCGCGTGTCCGGGCCGACGCGTTCTCGTCGCGTTCGGATAGCGGCGCTGGGGATGCTGGTCGGGGGCGCGTGTCTGACGGTGGCCCCCACCATGGCTGCCGACGCGTCCACCGCCCCGTGCGGATCGTTGTCTTCGGGTACGAGCGTGTATGTCGATTGCGGAGTGCCACCTGCAGCGGCGCCGTACAACACCTATTCCGATGGCGAAAAGGTGAACCTCGCCATGGGTCCGAACACGCTCTTCTCCGGTCAAAACGGCACGGGCGTATCCATTGTGGCCATCGAATGCGAGTACACGACGGGGACGGGCCCGGGTGATCCCCCCAATGCCGACTTCTGTAGCGCCCAGACGGCGGCGGCGGATTTTCCCTACGCCACCCACGCCAACGGCAGCTTTGACTACGCGGCCGACCACACCGGGGACCTGGTGCCGACCTACGCCTTGCCCGACGCCACGCTTCCGGCCGTCCCCATCGAGTGCAATGCCTCCCAACCGTGTGTCTGGTACGTGGGCGAGAGCTACAACAATTTCGCTGCCCCGCATGTCTTCTCCAACCCGTTCATCGTGACCGGGGCAACCGTCACCACCACAACGGCGGTGTCGCCGGCATCAACGAACGCACCGTCGACGTCGCCTCCCCCGTCGACCGTGGCCACGACGTCGCCCCAACAGCTGGCGTTCACCGGCGTCTCCCCGCTGGTGGAGTGGCTGGCCATCGTCGGACTGGCCATGCTCGTGCTCGGGGCCTTTGGGCTTTGCGCAGAGACGGGTGCGAGGCGCGCCCTCGTAACGCGGGATCACTTGCTCGGTCGCACTCGCAGGCACTGACGTGGCTCTCACCGACACTGCTGTCGACGGTCAGGGTGCCTCGAATGACTCTGACCTTCTCGACCTGTGCCGCCGCTTGGTGACGGAGCTGGTGGCCGTAGAGCCTGGACCATCAGCGAGCGTCATCCCCTTCGACCTCGATGCCAACGTCGAGCCCGAAGCGATGACGTCGGGCCACGGCGATGTGCACAGCGCGGCGCAAGCCATCGGACACGTCGTGCTGAGTTCCTATCGACAGGCGCGCCGGGACTCGGGTCCCGCTCCACGGTCTTCGAGTTCGGAGGCGTTCCAGCTCCCACCGCCCCTCACCCCGTCACGACCCCAGCCTGTGGCCCGAGAACTCGTCGACTTCATGCCGCTGCAGGTGGATATCGACGACCTCGCTCCGGAGCGGGTAGAGGTGGCCGATCTGGGTGTAATTGAGCCGTCGAACGCATTGGATCTGCATGCGTCTCCCCCCGGTCTCCGCGACCATGCTGTGCTCGGGACACCGGCAAGCACGGCGCTGATTCGACGCGCGCTCAAGCCCGCGGTTTCCACACCCGCGGCCGCCGTCACCAATCCTGTCGACGCCGCCAACCTGGAGCGCCGTCGACAGCTCATGGGCACCGTGTTCGCGTGGGTGCAGAACATCGGCATCATCTTGATCCTCTTCGCCGGCTGGCAGATCTGGGGAACGTCGATTACCGAGCACCACGCCCAGTCGTCGTTGAAGGCAGAGTTCGCCGAGCATCTGCGTCAGCGCGTCATCCAACCCCCGTCGAGTGGGTCGAGTACATCGGACGCATCCAATGCCTATGCCGTGCAGTCGTTGATCTCGGTGGCACAACGCATCACCAGTCCTCCCGAAGGGTCGGTGCTGGCTCGGCTTCAGATTCCCGCTATTGGCGTGAGCGAGTACGTGGTCTCGGGCACGGCCGCAGCCGACTTGTCGAGAGGCCCCGGGCACTACATCGGAACCGCCATGCCCGGCCAGGCCGGCAACGTGGCCATTGCCGGGCACCGCACTACCTACGGCGCACCCTTCTATCGCCTGGGCTCGCTGGTGCCCGGCGACCCCATTGTGTTGACGACCCTGGGAGGACAGACACTGACCTATGTGGTGTCTCGAGCCCCCGTGTCGGTGTTGCCCGGCAACACGTCGATATTGGGCTACTTCGGTGACAACCGCCTGACCCTTACGACCTGTACACCGCCATTCTCCGCCACTCACCGGTTGGTCGTCGTTGCCGCGTTGGAACTGCCCGGAGTCCCGGCCAGCCACGCCACGTTGTCAACGGCGACGGTCCCGACGCGGCTCTACGGCGTGGTGGGCAGCGCCACCTCCACCTGGAACTGGGGGCATCTGCCCGTCGTGCTGCTGGCCTTATGCGTCCTTATAGCCCTCGGTCTCGGGCACCGTCCGCTGGGCCGGTCTTTCGGGCCGTGGAACAAGTGGCTCATCCTCGCCCCCATTTGGGTGGCGGGTCTGTACCTGTTCTTTCAGGGGCTGAGCGGACTGCTCCCGCCGTCGGTTTGAACGCCTTGACCGTTGTCGGCCGGAGGCACGGGGTCGGGGTTGGACGGCGCCAGGACTTGGGGCTGCGCCTGGATTTCCGCGTCGAGGACATCCCACAGCGTCCGTAGTTGATGTCCGAGTTCGGAGTTGACGCGGTCGAAGGTCTCCAACGTCGTGCGGATCTGTTGGATGGTGGCTACCGGTAAAGCGGCGGCGCGACGGCGGGCGGCTTCAACGGTGGCTGCTTCGACGATGCCGGCTGCTTGGGTTTCAGCCTGAGCAACGACCTTCCTGGCTTCGTCATTGGCTTCGGCTACGGCCGCGTCGGTGAGCTCGCGTACCCGCATCACCAAGCGCCCGATCTCCTCTTCGGACTCCCGAAGGCGCGTGGCGCGATTGGAGCTGTCGTCGGTTGGCTGGGTCGGCGGCGGCGCGTCCAATGTCGCACCCTGGGGTTCGCCCGCCGGTGCCGGCCAGACCGTGAGCGGCGCGGGCGCCTCTTGTTCAGGTTGCATGGACATGAAAAAAGGGTACCACCGAGGTTTTTCTTGAGTTCGTCGACGCCAAGAGAATTGGCCCGTATTGGCGTGTTGGCGCAACCTCTGCCCAAAGAGGCATGCGTCTGTCGGCGAGCATCGGCCCGGCGCATTGCCGTGCGCCAAAAAGAAGAACCGCCCGACCGGCAGCCGAACCTGGTAACACTCTTGACGTGGACATGCTCGTTGTCGTCGGCGCCGGTCCGGTTCCAGCCCGACTCGAGAACCGGGCCCGCGTCGTGCATCGGCATATGCCGGGGGAGTCCGTCGAAGAACTCGTGGGCGCCTTGCGGGCCCGCATTCCGCGCCGGGTGGGCGTGTGCGGGCCGGTGGCGGAGGCGGCGACGGTGGCGGCTGGCCTCCGTCGGGGCGGACTGCCCACCGAGTTGTTCACCGACGAGGACGTTCCTGACGATCTCGCCGCCACCTTGCAGGGCGTCGACGTGCGTCCCGTGGCGGACACCGGAGTACCCATGGACGTGGCCGATTCCCTCGTCGACCTCATCGGCCATACGCCCATGGTCAGGTTGGACCGCACGGCGCGCGACCTGGAGTGCGCGCTGGTGGCCAAGTTGGAGTTGTTCAATCCCGGCGGCTCCTCCAAGGACCGCATTGCGCTGGCCATGATCGAAGCAGCCGAGCGCGAGGGCCTGCTCGGGCCCGGTGGGACCATCGTCGAACCGACGAGCGGGAACACGGGCGTGGGACTGGCCATCGTGGCAGCCCGGCGCGGCTACAAGTGCATCTTCGTCTGCCCCGACAAGGTGGCCGCCGACAAGATCGCCCTCCTTCGTGCGTATGGAGCCGAGGTGATTGTCTGCCCGACGTCGGTGGCACCCGAGCACCCCGAGTCCTATTACTCGGTGTCAGACCGCTTGGCGCGTGAAGTGCCACTGGCCTGGAAGCCCGACCAGTACCACAACGACAACAATCCTCGTGCTCAATACGAAACAGCCGGCAAGGAGATCTGGGAGCAGACGGCAGGCCGAGTCACCCACTTCGTGGCTGGCATCGGCACGGGCGGCACCGTCACCGGGATCGGGCGGTATCTCAAGGAGCGCAATCCGGCTGTGCAGATCATCGGCGCCGACCCCGATGGCTCGGTCTACTCGGGAGGATCGGGGCGCCCTTATCTCGTCGAGGGGATCGGTGAAGACTTCTGGCCCACCACCTATGACCCGTCGGTGGTCGACCGGGTGGTGGCGGTGTCCGACGCCGTCAGTTTTGCCACGGCGCGGCGCGTCACGCGCGAAGAAGGTTTGCTCCTGGGCGGTTCGGGAGGAACAGCAGTCGCGGCGGCGTTGATCATCGGACGGGACCTTCCTGCGGACGCGGTCATCGTCGTGCACATTCCCGATTCCGGGCGCGGCTATCTGTCCAAGATCTACAACGACGCCTGGATGTCGGACTACGGGTTCCTTCACGACGCCGGGACGACCGTCGGCGACGTGTTGACGGCCCGTGACGCCGCCTTGCCGGGGCTCGTCCATACCCACCCCGACGAAACAGTTCGCCAAGCCATCGCCATTCTGCGCGAATACGGGGTGAGCCAGATGCCGGTGATCAAGCACGAGCCGCCCGTGGTCATGGCGGAAGTGGTCGGGGGTGTGACCGAGCGCGAGCTCATGGACCGCGTGTTCGCCGACCCGTCCATACTCGATCATCCCCTCAGCGACGTCATGGGGGATCCCCTTCCCACCATCGGTGCCGGCGAGTTGGTTCAAGTAGCTGTCACCAGACTGCAAGGAGCACCGGCGTTGCTCGTCCTCGATCGGGGTCATCCTGTCGGGGTCATCACCCGGTCCGACGTACTGGCCACGTTGGCCGCCGGATCGCGCTGACCGGAGATGGACCCTCACGACAGCACCTTGGGTTTTGAGACCCTGGCCGTGCACGGCGGGGATGTCGACTCCGAGACTGGTGCCGTCAACACGCCGGTTTATCTGTCATCGACGTTTAAGCAAGATGCCGTAGGCAAGCACCGGGGCTACGAGTACGCCCGCTCGGGGAACCCCAGCCGGTCGAGTCTGGAAGCGCATCTGGCTGTGCTCGAGGGCGCCACATACGGCTTTGCCTTTGCCAGCGGTCTGGCCGCCGAGGATGCCATCTTGCGCCTGCTCGGTCCCGGGGACCACCTGGTGCTGCCCACCGACACGTATGGCGGTACGTACCGGCTGGCCACTCAGGTGCACGGGCCGGCCGGACTGGTCGTCGATACGACTGACTTCTCATCACTGGACGTTGTCGGGTCCCACACGAGCATGATCTGGATCGAGACGCCGACCAACCCACTGCTCGGCGTGATCGACATCGCCGCCGTGGCCGCGGTGGCGCACCGCCACGGTGCGCTCGTCGTGGTGGACAACACTTTCGCTACGCCCTGGATCCAACAGCCCTTGGCTCTGGGTGCTGACATCGTCGTGCACTCCACCACCAAGTATCTGGGTGGTCACTCCGACGTCGTCGGGGGATTCGCCGCTGTCAACGACGAAGCCGTCGCCGACCGGTTGCGATTCCTCCAGAACGCGGCCGGGGCGGTACCCGGGCCGCTGGATTGTTATCTGGTGCAGCGTGGTGCCAAGACCTTGCCCCTGCGAATGGAACGCCACTGTGTGAATGCGCTCAGGGTCGTCGAACTGTTGCGCAGCCACCCCGCTGTCGAGCGCGTCCTTCACCCGTCGCTCGTGGACCATCCCGGCCACGACGTGGCGCGCCGGCAGATGCGAGCCTTTGGAGGCATGGTGAGCTTCACGTTGCATGGGGGCGAGGAAGCCGCCGTGGCGTTATGCGCCGCCACCCGTGTGTTCACGCTGGCTGAAAGTCTCGGTGCGGTGGAGAGTCTGATCGAACATCCCGGCCGAATGACACACGCCAGCACCGCAGGTACCACCAACGAGGTCCCCGCCAACCTCGTTCGTCTCAGCGTGGGGATCGAAACCGTCGACGATCTCACCAGCGATCTGCGCCGGGCGCTCGACACCCTGGGCTAGCAGGCCGATTCTTTAGTTCGTGCGGCCCAATAGCCGAGTCATGCCCCGGGCGAACACCACCGACATTCTGTCGAGACGGCCTATCTTGACCGGGCCGGTGCGTTGTTCGGGCTCGGGTGTCTCCACCTCGGGGGCATCGGCAGAGGTGCCCGGCGCTGAGGGCACCGACGTGCTCGGCACGGGGCTCGCCGATGGGGCCGGAGCTGGGGTCGCCGTAACACTCGGTGTCGGTGGCGGCGCCACGGGCTGCGTCTGCGTGCTCAGGGTGGCGCCGTCCCAATAACGGGCCCGGGTGGGGTCGCCGGCATCCTGGTACCAGCCGGGTGCCACCCCTCGGTAGGCGGCCAGCTGCGCCGGATCTTGGCCACCTCCAGACGAACCGTTGTCCACCGCCGTGCCTCCCTGGTTCGCCTCGGGGCATCGTAGAAGACGGCCTCGGGGCACCGCGTTCGGGCGTCGCTAAAATGTCCATCGTGCCTTGGTCCCGTCGGCTCCTCCTTGTAGCCGGCACCATTACAGCTTCGGTGGTCATGGTGCTGGGTCTCGTCGGCGTGTCGACGGCCTCGGTTTCCCGGGCGTCGGTGGCGTCATCGGGAACGACCACGGTCAAGGCCTTCATGACCCTGTATGGCTACGTCGACAACTCGCCGCCGGGGACCATCATCGCCCATCCGTGTGGGGCCCGTCAGGGTGCGGGCGGCGCCGGCACCTACGCCGATCCCATCACCTTCGCCACCGATATCAACGAGATGCCGTGGTGCGACATCATCTACGTCCCCTACATGGAGCGGTATTTCATCCATGAAGATGAGTGCAGTGAGTGCGACACCGACTGGAACAAGTTCGGGTTGTATCGCTTTGACATGTGGGCGGGCGGAGACTCGGCATCGCTGCAAGAGCCCGAACGCCACGCGCTGTTGGCTTGTGAGAACGCGTGGACGCGCAGCGATTCGGTCACTGACCCCGACAACCCCAGCATCATGATCAACCCACCGTCGAACCTTCCGGTGACGACGGCGCCTATCTTCAGCGCACCCACGTCGTGCTGGCAGCCCGTTGCGCTGACCAATCCGGGTAAGCAGCGCACCGCGCTCGGATCTCCGGTCACCATGTCCATCACGGCCACCGACACGTCGCCGGACCAAACGTTGACCTATAGCGCCGTCGGCTTACCAGCCGGGCTGTCCATCAATCCGAGCTCAGGCGTGATCACCGGTAGTCCGACCAAGCCACGCCGCTGGCGCGTGGCGGTGACGGCGTCAGATACCTACAACGCGGCGGTGGCCAACTTCACGTGGATTGTCTCTGGCCGCAGCCGGAGTCGGTCGCGCTAGCCACACCGCCGTCACGTCGAACGGCGCCGATCCAGGTACGAACCCTCAGTCCCGCGCAGCGGCTGCTTGCGTCGCTCGACACGGACGTCGTCAAAGGGAAAGACATCGGGGAAGATTTGGCCATCGGAGATTCGGCGTATCAGGTAGCCGTCGGTGCGCGCCTCGGCCACGTCGAACCCACCGCTCCACTGACCCTGGTAACGATCGCGCACGTAGACCTTCGTGCCCACGTCCAAGGTCCCCTCCGAAGCGCCATCTATCGTCGGATTCGCTCCGACGCCTTGCACCTCGTCCTTGAACACCCACCCCTCCCTGCCTGTTGGAGAGCCTTCGGCACAGTGCGCAACAAACTTTAGGAGAAGCTCACGTCGCCACCGGGCGACGCTCCAAACCGAGCGAGCTTCCGTCCCAAAAGCGCGCCGAACCTGGCTCGCCATCGTCTCGGTACCACCCCGGCGGGAGCCCTCGATAAGCGCCGGTTGCACCATCGACGGTGGCCGGCGTGGGGCGGCTCAGCACCGTCCGTTCCTCGTCATGCAGTGTGGTGCCGTCCCAGTAACGCGCCACCGAAGGATCAGTTGGCTCTCGGTACCAGCCCGGTGCGAGCGAGCGATAAGCGGGCCACACCTCGGCCGACACGGCCACCGCAGCAGGAGCCGCCACGGCAACGGGACCGGCCCTGTAGACGGGCGCGGCCAGAGCCGGGCTCGATACGGCCGGGGGACTTGCGACGGCGGCGACCGCGCCAACGACCGGGGCCGTGGGGGAGACGGTTCGTCGAGTGTCAGTACCGCGCCCGGTGATCCGCGTGATCTTCGCTGCGATGCGCCGAGGCGCGTCGACCACGATCAAAAGCGTGACGCCAAAGATGATCAGTAGCACTCCCACGATCACCATCAACGTGCGCCTTCCCTGAGCCGATGGTGCCAGAACGCCTCCGCTTCGGGCCTCGTCAGCATGCGAACCTGCCTACGATTCTACGGGCCATGAGCTTCGGTATCTCTGCACCCACGGGCCCGTCCGTTGGCCCGGGCACCCAACGGTGCCCCTCAGCCGTACCGGGAGTCGCCCCGCCTGTCTCCACGAAAAGGCCTTGTCGGGGTGTCAGCCGGTCTGATCAGCCGGCGTCGGTGGCGGCGGCCAACTCGGGCCGGAACGCAAGCTCGCCAGCCGGTTTGGGCCGGCTGATGCAGTATCCCTGAGCGTAATCACAGCCCAGCGTGGTGAGCAGCTCCAAGGTCTCGACATCCTCGATGCCTTCGGCCACGATGCGCAGCCCCATGGCATGGCCGAGATCGATGGTGGAGCGAACCAAATCGAGCTCACGATCGGTGTCGCCCCCGACGAGGCCTGAGATGAACGTTCGATCGAGCTTGAGTTCCCCGACAGCCAGGCTGCTCAGGTAGGACAGCGACGTGACGCCCGCCCCGAAGTCATCGATGGAGACGATGAGACCGAGGTCCCGCAACGCCTCGATGACGCGACGCGACGTGTCGAATTCGGAGATCACCGTTGTCTCGGTGATCTCCAGCACCAATGACCGGGCCGGTACCTCGTGACGCTCGAGGAGGGCGCCCACCATGTCGACGAATCCAGGCTCGAGAAGGTTGGTGGGGGAGATGTTGACCGACACCGTCAAGTCGTGGCCGGAGTCGCGCCACAGTGCGCACTGGGCCACGGCTTCTTCGAGCACCCATCGGGTGATGGCGGGCATGATGCCGGCGTCCTCGGCCAAGGGGATGAAGGCGATGGGCGCGATCAAGCCCAGCCGGGGGTGCGCCCACCGGACCAAGGCCTCCACCGCCACGATCTCACCGCTGCGCAAATCGAGCTGGGGCTGGTAGTGCAAGACGAGGTGGTCGTTGGTGATGGCGTCGTCCAACTCTTCGAGCAATCGCATCCGGTCACGCTCTTCGTCGAGCTTCTGTTCGTAGTTGGTGTACGCCGTGTTCCCCAACTTGGCTCGGTACATGGCCACATCAGCGCACCACACCAGCCCGGCACTGTCGGTGGCGTCGGTGGGAGCTACGGCGATCCCGATGGCGGCGTTGATCTTGGCGTTGACGACGTCCAAGGCGAACGGCTCTTCCAAAGAGGCGGTGAGCCGCTGGGCCACGGTGGCGGCGTAGTCGCAGTCGCCGTCGATGAGCACGACAGCGAACTCGTCCCCGCCGATACGCACCAGCAGGTCGTTGTTGCGCAGCGACCCCGCCAACCGAAGCCCCAACTGGCGCAGCAGCTCGTCGCCGGCCGGGTGGCCGAAGGAGTCGTTGATCTCCTTGAAGTGATTGAGGTCCACGAACAAGAACGCCAGGCTCCGATCCGGAGTTGTCTTGTTCTCGGCGAAGAACGAGTCGAGCACGTGGAACAGATAGCGGCGGTTACGCAGGCCGGTGAGATCATCGGTCACCGATTGACGCTGGCGCTCTTCGCTCAGGGCGCGCATGCCGCGGACCGTCAACACCAACCGGACCCCGACCATGACCAAGGTAGCGGTGGCGAGCCCGATGGCGACTCGGCTCACCGAGTGCAGGCTTCCCACCAGCAAGACGGCCAACGCGCTGGCGGCCGCCAAGCTGGGGAGGACGAATCCCGATGCCCGTTGCGTCACGAGCAGGTTCGAAGGGCGGGGCCGCAACCACACCGCCATGGCCATGATGAAGATGGCGAAGGGCCATGCCGTGGCGTTGGCGATGCTGCCAAAACGCGACGCTCCCCACGACGCTTGGAAGAGATTGGAGGTATCGCCGACCACGTTGAGGGCCAAGCCACCGGCCAGGAGGACCCATGGTGCTTTGGGGCGCCCCGAAAGGAGTGCGCTGCCCCCCACGACCAGCCCCAAGAGCAACAGGTCTCCGACGGGATAGACGAGGTTCGTCAGCGTGGAGGCAACGTGGCCTCCTGTCGAGTGCAAGATGCTGTGGAAGGCGAAGGCCGCGCACACCGCCGCCGCCCCGAGGCCCGCGATGCCTCCGTCCAGCCAGTTGGGCGTGGAGAACCTTCGCACTTCGCCCCGTATGAACAACACCACAGCGACGTAGGCGAAGGGATAGAAGGCAAGGTAGAAGGCATCGGCCAGCGACGGTGAGTGGGGGGTGGCGCCCCCGAGGGTCTCCGCTGTCAACGCGATGTCGCCCAGGGTCCACATGAGCAGGCTGATCCCGAGGACGACAGCGGTCACCCGCCCGGGGCGAGGCACCAGTCCCCGGCCGATGCACAGGGCACTGGTCACGAGCTCAATGCTGCACAGGCTCCAGCCGTCGAGCCACGGCCAGTCGGAGCCGGTCGGGCGCAGGAGGAGGGAGACGAAGTAGGCGACGAGCAGGATGCCCGCCACGGCAAACGTGCCCCACAACAGCGTGGTCGATCGCCGGGAGTCGTGGTAGAGCTCGGGGGCGCGCATCGAGCGCCGGTTCACCGAAGTTCCTGCCACCTCCGGAGACTTCGACACATTCGGCCCAATTCTTGAGCGGTTGGGACCTTTTTTTCTTACGTGGTGGCCTCGGCGCCGTGATCGGATTGGCTCACCCATGCCGCGTACATCTCGGCGTACCGGCCCTGGCGGGCCACCAGCTCGGCGTGCGTACCGGTCTCCACGATGCGTCCTTCGTCGATGACCACGATGCGGTCCGCTTTCATGGCGGTGGAGAGGCGATGGGCGATGAGCACCGCCGTGCGGGCCTCGAGCAAGACATCCAGGGCGGCCTCGATGCGGGTCTCCGACAGCAGGTCGAGGTTGGAGGTGGCCTCGTCGAGCACCAGCACACGGGGATGGGCCAAAAAGGCGCGCCCCAGGGCGATGAGTTGCCGCTCACCCGACGACAGAGACTGGCCCCGCTCGTGCACGATGGTGTCAACACCTTGGGGCAGCCGTTCCATGAGCTCGCCCAGCCCTACGGCGGCAATGGCCTCGGCTACCTCGTCGTCCGACGCCGCCGGCCGTGCGAAGGCCAGGTTGTCCCGGATGGTGCCGGCGAAGAGAAATGGCTCTTGGGGAACGACGCCCAACTGGCGTCGCAGGGAGTCCATCGTCACGTCCCGCAGATTGTGGCCGTCGATACGTACCTCGCCGCCGGTGGGGTCGTAGAAACGGGTGATCAGCTTGGCCAAGGTGGACTTGCCGGCGCCGGTGGGGCCGACGAAGGCGACGGTCTCGCCGGGGGCGATGCGCATGTCGATGTTTCTGATAACCGGGACGTCAGGGTCATAGCCGAAGGTCACGTTGGCAAAGACGATCTCGCCCTCGATGGCCGGGAGCACGACGGCATCGGGAGCCTCGGTGACCGACGGCTCGGTGGAGAGCAACGTGCGCAGCTTGAAGATCGAGGCATTGCCCTGCTGGTAGCTGTTGTACTGCTGCACCAGGAGCTGGATGGGGGCGAAGAACCGTCCCAGGTACAAGAAGAACGCCACCAGCGCACCGATGCTCAGCGTGTGGTGCACGACCATGGCGCCACCGATGGCGAGCAGCGCCGCCTGCCCCAGCCAGCCCACCAACTGCGTGCCCGGTCCGTAGATGGCGTTGATCTGCGCCGTGTACATGTTGGCGTCCTTGTACTCGCCCACCACGTTGCGGTGATGGACGATGTTGAATCGCTGACGGTTGTTGGCCGCCACCACGCGCACGCCGTGCAAGCTTTCAGACAGATCGGCCAGCACGTTGGCGATGCCGTCTCGGACCCGGTCATAACCGCGCTCCGATGCCACCCGGAACCACATCGACATGGCGATCAGCACGGGGACGACCAAAAGCACCGTGATGAAGGCGAGGGTGACATTGGTGCAGAAGAGGATGATGGTGATCACCACCATGGTGAGCCCTTGGATGGCGAACTGGGCCAGACCGTCCTGCAGCAACTGCTGGAGGTTCTCGATGTCGCTCGTCATGCGCGTCATGATCACCCCCGCCTTTTCGTCGGTGAAGTAATCCAACGACATGCGCTGTAGATGGGAGAACACCTTGACCCGCAGGTCGTTCATGACCCACGCCGCCAGCCGGCCGGTGACCTGGACCAAGGCCCTCTGGGTGAGAGCGGTGAACAGCACGAAGCCCAGATAGACAACCGCCAGTTCCACCACCACGTGCAGGTGGTGATGGCCCGGCACCATGCCGCCGTTGATGGCCCACTCCGTGAGCAGTGGTCCGGCTTGCAGCGCCACGCTGGTGGCCACCACGAGCAGGGTGGAGAGCACCAGCATGTGGGGGTATTCGAGGAGCAGGCCGCCCAAGCTCAGCCGTCGCTTCTCCTTGGCCTCTTGATGCTGGGAGAACACGACATCGGGCTCGCCGTGGTCGGGTTCATCGGCGAGAAGCTCGTCGACGCCGCTTTGGAGTTCTGAGGGAATCCCGCCGAAGGGCAGACCGGGGGCGCCGGGAGCTCCCGGGCGGCCGCCACCGCCGAACATGGGACCTCCACCGCCAAAGCCGCCGCCGAAGCCCATCAGCGGGCCTCGTCCGCGGTATCGGCGTGCTTGGCGTTAGTCGCCTCGGGAGTGTCCGGCAGGTCGTGCTCGACTTGGGCCAGGACCTCCACATATTGCGGTGTCGACTCCAGCAGCTCCGCGTGGGTGCCGTCGGCCACGATATGACCGTCGTCGACCAGCACGACGCGATCGGCCAGGCTGATCGTCGACAGGCGGTGGGCGACGATGAGGGTGGTGCGCCCCGTCATCAGTAACCGCAGGGCATCGTGGATCTGCTGTTCCACTTGCACATCGATGGCACTGGTGGCGTCGTCGAGAACGAGGATGGGCGGGTTCATGAGCAAGGTACGGGCGATCGTGATGCGTTGGCGTTGGCCCCCCGACAACGTGTAGCCCCGTTCTCCCACCACCGTGTCGTATCCGTGGGGCAGCTCCCGGATGAATCCGTCGGCACCGGCGGCGCGGGCCGCCGCTTCGATGTCGGTCAGGTCGGCGTCGGGGCGGCCGTAGGCGATGTTGTCACGAATCGACACCGAGAACAGGAAAGCCTCGTCGAGAACGATACCGACGTTGGCCCGCAAGCTTTCGATGGTCAAGTCCCGGACATCGGTGTCGTCGACGAGCAATTTGCCCCCCGTCACGTCGTAGAAACGCGGGAGAAGACGCGCCACGGTGGACTTGCCTGATCCGGTCCTTCCCACCATGGCCACTGTCTCACCCGGACGCAAGTGGAGGTTGAGTCCGCTCAGGACTTCCGGCTTATCGGGGCCGTAGGAGAACGACACGTTGTCGAAGCGCACGTCGCCGCGGCAGTTCGCCAAGTCGACGGCGCCGGGCTTGTCGACCACGGTGGGCTGTTCGTCGAGGATCTCGTAGATCCGGTCGGCTGACGCGGCAGCACGCTGGCCCATCATGATGATCATCCCGAGCATCATGAACGGCGCCTGCAGCATGACCAGGTACGCGTTGAAGGCCACGATGGCGCCAATCTGGAGATGGCCCTGAATGACCATCCAGCCCCCGAATCCGAGCACCAGGGCCAGGCCCACCTGAGGCAGGTTCTGCACGGCCGGAGTCCAGCGAGCCCGGAGATCGGCGTCTTTGATGTAGCTCCACTGCACCTTGTCGGCCGCCTTGGCCAGCGAGCGCAGTTCCGTCTGCTCGGCGGCGAAGGAACGCACCACCCGCACGCCGTTGATGTTCTCGTCGACGATGGTGGCCACATCAGCCAGGCGCGCCTGGATGAGCCACGACACCGGGAACATCGACTTGCGCATGCGATGGCCCACCATGAACACGAAGGGCATTGTCACCATGGCCACGCAGGCCAGCAGCACGTTGATCGACAGCATGAACCCGAAGGCGACCACGGCGATGCTGCACTGCACCAGGATCATGGGGGCGAAGGTCATGTACATCTGCACGGAACGGATGTCGGAGTTGGCTCGGGAGATGAGCTGACCGGACTGGACCCGGTCGAAGAAGGGGAATGACATCCGAGCCAGATGCTCGTAGATCATGGTGCGGAGGTCGTACTCGATCTCGTAGGCCGTCTGAAACAGAAACAGGCGCGACACGTAGCCGGCCAACCCGCCGGCCAACCCCAGGCCGAAGATCCACCATGCGTAGAAGTGCAGCGGCACGGTGTGCAACACCACCGAGTTGGTGATGGCGTGGTTGAGCAGGTCGGGAATCTGCACCTGGAGCACCAAGCCCACGAACGACAGGACCAACGAGGTGATGAAAATGCCCCGGTGCGCGCCCAGGATGGGCATGACGCGTCGCAGCCAAGTCTTGGACTGGTCAGGGTCGACCGTGGCGCGCGGCGCGGGGTAGCGGGCGCGTTCGGCGCCGGCCGGAGAAGCCGCCGCGGGCCGTGCTTGGGAGATGGTCATGTCGAAGTCACCGGTTCCTTGTGCGGTGACGTCGCCCGCTCCTGGTGATAGGCGCGCATGGCCCGGCGCCAGAGCTCGAGCCCGTGCAGGGCCGCATCAGTGGAGGCAGGGTCATCCAGGCTGGCGGCGATGTCCACCAAGCGGGCATCGATGGAGCGGTCGGCTTCCGCCAACACCAGCAGCCCCTTGGCGCTGAGGGTATGGGTGACGTTGCGTTTGTCGGCGTCGCCTGGGGTGCGGTGCACAAGTCCGCGCCCCTCGAGCCCGTCGACCACGGCGGTGATCGTGGGCCGTCGCACCGCCAAGCGTTCGGCCAGCGCCGAGGGCATGGACGAGCCTTCGGCCAGCAACCCGAGGATCCGGTACTGGGGCAGTGAGAGTTCAACCTCGGCCAGGGAAAGCTCGAGTTGCTTGGAGAGCCATGCCGCTGCTCGGCCCAGCGAGCCGGGCCGCGGTGTCTCGTCGTGGCGCGCCGAAGTAGCGGCCCAAACGTCGTTTCCCATGTCGTTAGATTATCTAATCAGAGCGGCCCTTCGAACCGTCTCCGCAAATTGGCCCGTCGAGCTGGGCTGTCGACTGCTACCTTCCCGACGTGGCCCGGGTTGTCTTCACAAGCGCCAACGTGCTCGATGGGCGAAACCCAGCCCAGCCCGGCTCGACGCTGGTGGTCGAAGGCAAGCGCATCGTTTCGGTCGGAGACAGCCCCGGAGGGGAGATC
The DNA here is from genome assembly GCA_963714125.1 of uncultured Acidimicrobiaceae bacterium. Taxonomy (GTDB): domain Bacteria; phylum Actinomycetota; class Acidimicrobiia; order Acidimicrobiales; family UBA8190; genus CAWCAW01. The sequence goes on from OY970234.1 coordinate 1,585,747, forward strand.
GGTCCCGAGGACCAGGTCATCGACCTGGCGGGAAGAACCGTGATGCCGGGCATGGTGAGCTGCCATTTTCACGCCACCTATCACGAGCTCGGCGCCAAACCGGCCCCCTTCGGACTGAATGAGCCCCCCGCCCTACAAGCGGTGCGGGCCGTGCGCAACCTGGAGGCCGTGCTGCGGGCCGGCTTCACCTCGGCCGTCAGCGCCGGGGCACCTTTCGCCATCGACCCCGCCATGCGGCGCGCCATTTCCGAAGGAGCCGTGGCCGGCCCCCGCTTCATCCCCGGAAGTCGAGATGTGAGCACCACCGGGCATGTGAACGACAACGCCCCGTGGTACTGGGAACTGGGGTCGCGCGGCGCACTGCGGATATGCGACGGTCCCGACGCTTTTGCCCAAGGAGTGCGGGCCGAGATCAGCGAAGGTGCTCGCATCATCAAGATGTTCGTCACCGGTGGCCATGGCACCGTCGGGCCGGCCGAGCGCACCGAGATGACGGCGGCCGAGATGTCTGCCGCCATCGAGGCGGCGCATGGTCGAGGGGCCAAAGTGCGTGGGCACATCGCCAACCGGGAGGCCATCTCCATGGCGCTCGACTGCGGCATCGACGTCATCGACCACGGTGACGGCATGGACGACGAGTGCATAGCCCGCATCATCGAGACGTCGACAGCCGTGGCCCCGTCCATGTTCTTCCCTTACCGGCTGTGGAAGTCGTTTCCCGGCAGTGGTCTCGGTTTTACCGACAGCCTCAAGGCCGATCTCGACGATGCCTTGGCCTGGATCCCGCGTGCCAATGACGCCGGCATGTGCCTGGTCATCGGTGATGACTACGGGGCCATCGGGTTGCCCCACGGCGTCTACGGCGAAGAGCTCGTCTTCTACGTCGAGGTGGTGGGGATCCCCGCCCTCGATGTGCTGCGCTGGGCCACCGTGCACGGGGCCCAGCTCATGGGTCGAGGCGATGACCTGGGTTCCTTGGAGCCCGGCAAGTTGGCCGACGTTGTCGTCGTCGACGGCGATCCCTCCGCCGAGATCTCCGTCCTCGCCGATCCGGCCCGGGTGGTAGCGGTGATGAAGGACGGACGTTTCATGACCGGGCCTTGGTGCCCGTCGGACTGATCCTCGCCTAGGCCGACGCGTGACGACCGACGCGCAGGACTTCATACCTCGGCGCACGTTTTTGCGACGAGCGGGCGCGGCGGGCGCCGCCTTGGGATCGGCCGCCCTCTTCGGCGCCGCGCTCGATGCCTGTGAGGTCCAAAAGACGTCGGCTCCGACCACCGGGGTCTCGACACCCACCACTGCACCCTCGCCCCCCACCACGGTGAGCGGTCCTCCGGCCTGGTCAGACCTGGCCCAGTCCATGACCGGAACGCTCGTGTTGCCGAGCGCCAGCAGCTACGCCGTCGACAAGCTTCTCTATAACGAGAGGTTCGACGCTGTGGCCCCCGCCGCCATCGCCTACTGCCAGTCGCCGTCGGACGTGCAGCGCTGTGTCGCCTTCGCCCGACACTGGGGGTTGCCTACGGCCATACGCTGCGGTGGTCACAGCTACGCCGGGTACTCCTCGGGCCCCGGTTTGGTGGTGGATCTCAGCGCCATGGCCACCGTGACCATCAGCCCCGACGCCACCACCGCCGTGGTGGGGGCCGGTACCCGCCTCATCGACCTCTACAGCGCCCTGGGCCAGTCCGGCGTTTTGGTTCCCGGAGGGTCGTGCCCCACGGTGGGCATCGGTGGACTGGCGCTCGGGGGAGGAATTGGCGTGTTCGGCCGGAACTACGGACTCACGTGCGACAACGTGGCCTCGGTCGATGTGGTGAGCGCCGCCGGTCAACTCCTCACGTGCGGACCCGACCAGCACGAGGATCTCTACTGGGCCTGTCGAGGCGGCGGGGGAGGGAACTTCGGCGTGGTGACGTCGTTCACCTTCAATGTCCACCCCATCCCGCCTATCGCGTTGTTCACATTGGTGTGGCCGGCGGCTGCCGCGGGCGATGTTCTCGGCGCGTGGCAGCAGTGGATCGGCACCACACCCAACGAGCTGTGGTCGAACTGCCAGCTCTTGTCGGCGGGACCGGCGGGCGTCGAGGTGCGCGTGACCGGCGTGTGGTGCGGTTCGACGACGACACTGACGAGCGCGCTGCAACCGTTGCGCAACGCCGTCGGTTCGGCCCCGACCGATGATTTCGTCGGGCCCGAGTCGTATCTGCGGGCCATGCTGATCGAAGCCGGTTGCGAAGACTCGAGCGTGGCCCAGTGCCACCTGCCTTCCCAGAACCCCGCCGGCACGTTGGCGCGCTCTGCTTTCGCTACCAAGTCGACGTTCATCGACGCGCCGCTACCCGCCGACGGGGTGGCGGCTCTCATCGCCAGCCTGCAGTCACTGCACGCCACGGTGCCCGAGATCGGGGGTGGTTTCGTCTTCGATTCTTTTGGCGGGGCTATCAACCAAGTTCCCGCTGACGCCACCGCCTTCGTCCACCGAAATGCGTTGGCGGATATCGAATACACGGTGAACTGGACCACGGGAACATCCCCGTCCATCGTGGCCGGAGCCACCTCGTGGCTCCAAAGCGCGCAAGGCGTCTTAGCCCCGTATGCGGCGGGCTCGTACCAGAACTACATCGATCCGACCCTGCCGGATTGGGAGGCGGCGTACTACGGGTCCAACCTGCCTCGGCTCATGGCGGTCAAAAGGGCCTACGACCCCGATGATTTCTTCCATTTCGCTCAATCCGTACCGCTTGGAGCCGCCACCACTCGTTGACGCGCCGCGAGGCGAAGTGCCGGGGCGGCAACGGGAATGTCGTCACGCCGTTGCGTGTTCGCCCACCTAATGGCCACCACCGGGTTCCATCGTGTGTGTCCGCCCAGCCCGGAGACGTTTTGACGTGTGGCGTGACGGGACGCTCACGATGCGTGGACGCCGTCGCGCACGCGCCGCCGGAGTATGGAGCGCGTCGGCGAGCGGCATACCATGGACGGCACCGAGGATTGTGATGCACGTACCGAGGAACGCCCAAACATGAGAAGCGCGGTGGTGCTGGCCGTCATCGCCAGCTTCTGCACGGCCACATCCTCGGTGTGTCAGCGCTTGGCCGCGGCCAAGGCTCCTCCCGAACAAGGATTTAGCCTGCGTCTTATCTGGTACCTGGTGCGCCAGCCCCTGTGGCTGGGCGGCGTGGCCAGCTTGATCCTCGGGTTTGTCTTTCAGATCATCGCGCTGCACTTTGGCGGCCTCGCCCTGGTGCAACCCATCTTGTCGTCGGAATTGCTCTTTGTCTTCGGCTACATGGCGCTCATCGGATCGCGTCCGGTCATGCGCAAGGACTGGTTGGCCGGTGCGGCCATGGCGGCGGGTCTGGCTGTGTTCTTGTTCACGGCGTCACCGTCGGGTGGGCGGCTGCACGCATCGGCACCGCTGTGGTGGTTCGCCGGTGTCTCGGCGCTGGGACTGGCGGCTATCGCCGGGGCCGTCGCTTACGCGCCCTTGCGAGGACGGGCCCCGTCTCCGGCGCGCAAGGCCGCCACGTTGGGCGTGGCCACCGGCTTGTCATGGGGGTTCGTCGCCGCCGTGATCAAAGAGCTGAGCTCGCACACCAGCGGGGGAGCGGGGGCGGTTTTCACGACCTGGTCGCCTTACGTACTCGTGGTGGTGGGGGCGGCGTCGATGTTGTTGTCGACTCATGCCTTGGCGGCGGGCCCGCTGGCCGCATCGCAACCAGGCTTCACCATCGTCGACCCGCTGGTGGCCAGCCTTTTAGGCGTGTTCCTCTTCGGGGAGCACCTGCAACTGGCCCCGGTAGATCTCGTCTTCGAGATCCTGGCATTGGGCGCCCTCGTCGCCGGTGTGGTGGCGCTCAGCCACAGCCGGCTCGTGCACGGCGGGGCCGACGAGGACGTGCCCGAGCCCGATGCCCTGTCGCCGTATAGCCACGCCGAAAGTCAGCACCCTCTCTTCGAGGTGTAAGGCGTCGCGTCTACTCGTTGTGGCAGTGCGCGGCGGTGGTGGCCGGCACATCCAGGGCCGGGTTGCGATCGAAGAATCCCACCGGCACCAAGGTGAATCCGGTGTACTCCACCGGCATCACCGGCCATTGTTCGGGGCGCGGGATGTGGGTGACCCCGAAGGTGTGCCACAGCACGATGTCCTCGTCCACCAAGGAGCGGTTGCCGGCGATGAAGCGAGGCAGCCCGTCGCCGCCGGCGTGCTGGTTGGGAAAGTCCCCGGCAGCGCGGCGTTCATCGGGCGCGTAACGGGTGGCCCACAAGTTGTAGGTGGCGAAGGTGGCCCGCTTGCCGACACTCGACTCGGGTCCGGCCAGCAGGGTGGGTGATGCGCCCGGCACGAGCGTGTACCCGCGCGCCTGGCCCAACCGGTTGACCGACTCCCGGTTGACGACCTTCCACACTCGGCTGCGCGCCGGATCGACGCAACGGCGCGCCTGGTGTTCGTCTTCGAGGAGGGTGGCCGCTGATTCGAAGGCGTTGCCCCACGGGTTGTCTGCACCGGCGGCCACCGGTCGTGCCTCCATCTCATAGAGGGAGTTGTTGGTGCCGTCGACTTCCATATCGAGGCGCACGTTGAACAGATGCTGGTGGTAGGGGGCGGCCAACTGAGGGGCGATCATCGAGGCGAAGCGCGGTGTCTCGCCCGGTGGCACCGCCATGGTGGAGAGGATGCCCGTGAGCTTGACTTCGAACTCGATGGAGCCGTCCAAGTAGAAGTACCAGTAGAACCCGTACTCGTAGTTGCCCACGGTGGCGATGAAGCTCACCACCAAACGCCGCGACCGTCGTACCTCGTCACGTCCCGAGCGCATGTCATTGTGCTTCCAGAGAATTCCGTAATCCTCTTCGTGCATGCAGATGGCGTTGGCCATCGTGTACGGGTCACCTTGCTCGGTGGCGCACACGGCATCGAAGTAGTGGATGAGCCCCAGGCAGTCACAGCCCAGGGTCAAGGAGTTGGCCATCCGCCCGAGGCCCCATTCGCCGGCATCGAAGGCGTTCTTCCAGCCGTGCAGCTCTCCGGGGTCTCCGTAGGGGACGACCATCTCACTGACCGAAGCCCGGTGGATGATGGGGCGAAGCCTGCCGTCGTCGCGATAACCGACTTGATGCAGCACCAAGCCTTCGACGGGATCCATGGACACCCGCAGTTCCCAACGCTGCCAGCGCACCAAGTTCCCGTCGACGACGAAGCTCGCCCCTTCGGGTTGGGTGATGTCGATGGGCTTGAGGTCGTCGCGCATGGCCCCCACGGCCTCGGGGTAATAGCTGCCCGCCTCGGGCGGAAAGGGGACCACACCGGTGTCGAGGACCTCGAGCACCTCGCCCCGACCCATGTCGACGAAGCCAATGACCCCCTCGATGGGGCGCGCATAGCCATTGTCGTCGGGGCTTTCGCGGAGATACCCCAGACAGCGGCAGATGCGCCGGCCCTCTTCATGGGCGACACCGAAGGATCCCGCCGGCCAGGGGTCGATCTGCACGGAGTCGAGGTCGGTGATGCCCCGCCGAAGCATGGCGGCCGCCCAATCGGGATGCTCCTGTAAGGCCACCATGGCCCCAAAGGCCTCTTCGAAGAGCAAGCCGGGGCGAATGCTGTCGTGGTGGACCACTGAACGCAGCTCACCGCTGGTCACCGACACCACGATGTCGAGGACGTTGGCGTCGGGGCCCGTCACCACCATGAGGCGAACCTGCCGGTCGCCGGCGTCACCGGGGGCGAGGGCCCGAAGGTAATCCTTGGTGGGCTCCTCCAGACCGATGTACGCGAAACGGGGCTGGTCGCCCACGCGTCGGTCGGCTCGCACCAAAGCCACGGCGGCCACGATCTCCTCAGGCGTCAGTACCGCCAAGGGATGATCAGGCCGCCCCGGCGCGGCACGCTCGTCGATGACTGCGCCCCCGGGGGGCTGCGAAGTGGCCACCGCTGCGGATCAGTGGTTGGTGTAGTCGATCGGCCCAGCACCTTTGACTCCCACCGCGAAGCAGAAGCAGTGGATGGGAGCCGTGTCGCTGATGGGCCGCAGGCTGTGGACCTTGTCGGGCGGGATGTGGACCAGGTCACCTTGGGCGATGGCGCGATCCTCACCCTCGATGGTCATGATGCCACGCCCTGAAGTCACGTAATAGAACTCGTGGGTGGGATGCGAATGAGGGTCGACGTAGCCCCCACCGGCCACCTCGAACTCGTTGACGAGCTCAAGAAAGCCCCCTTCGGTGATCTCCTGCATCTCGCGTGCCTTGACCAACCACCACACGGGCACGGTGCCGTTGTGCTCGACGACCGGCTCCACATCCTCGATGCTGCGAACATCCATGGTGTGCTCCCTCGAGGTCTCAAAGACTGACGTTGCCGTCAGCGTAGAGCACCAACACCGCGCCTCACCAGCGACGTCGAGCCCGGTCACCCCTCCTATCCAGAGGCCTTTGCCACGGGGTTCCTAATGTCCAGTATTATTAGCTCATCGCTAGAAATAAAGTACATTTCGGTGGGCCCCCGTTCCCGCAGGCGCCGCCGCAGGAGGGGTGCCGTGCGCCAGGCTGAAGAGTTCGCTGATTCCGGTTCTATGGGTGCTGTTCGGCTGCCTCGCCGCGTGTCGGCGGGGTGGAAGGTGGCCGGCACCTTGGTGGCCGCGGCCCTCGTGGCGGCCGCTTGTTCAAGCTCTACCCCGTCGGCGGCCAAGAAGAAAACGACCAGCTCGACGACGACCACAACCAATGAGTCGGCGTCGACAGCCACCACGGTGGCTTCGGGTACGACCACGACAACGGCGGCGGCCAAGGCCGCCACCACCACGACCACGACGGCCAAAGCGTCCAGCTCGACCAAGAGCCCGTGCTCGTCGAGCGCGTCCGGGGGAGTGCTCAGCACCTCGTGTGACACCACCACACCTTCTGAGCAACTCACCGGCGTCGGGGCCAACTCGGCGGCCCCGTTCTTGGATCGTGTCTTTTACTACTTCAACCAGGCCGACAAGGGCATCACCGTCAACTACTCACCGGCCGGAAGCAGCGTGGGCGTCACCGACATCGAGCAGAACACCGTGCAGTTCGGCCAGTCCGAAGTCCCCATCGCCACCCCGGCCAGTGGGAACGGCGGCAGCATCGTGCAGGTCCCCATCGACCTGGGCGGCGTGGCGCTGAGCTACAACCTCACCGGTGTCTCGGGCGGGTTGAAGCTCAACGGGTCGATCCTGGCCGGCATCTTCCTGGGCACCATCACAACCTGGAACGACGCCGCCATCGCGGCGCTGAACCCAGGCATCAACCTGCCCAGCACCACTATCGTCCCTGTGCACCGGGCTGACTCTTCGGGCCCGGGATATGACCTCGACCAGTACCTGATCGACACCGGTGGCTCGGCGTGGACCACCAAAGTCGGCACTTCCGCCAATACGCATTGGCCGGTCACCAGCGTCGGCATCGGTGAGCAGCTCAACTCCGGCGTAGCCAGCTACATCCAACAGACCCCCGGTGCCATCGGCTTCGTCGAGTACGCCTACGCCGTGGAGGCGAACTTCACCAATGCGGCTGTGCTCAACGCCGCGGGTGCCTACGTCACGCCGTCGAGTTCCAGCATTTCGGCCGCCGGATCTCAGGCCAGCAACGTCAGCGCATCCAACTTCAACATCGTGAACGGGCCGGGATCCTCCACGTATCCGCTGGCCAACTTCAGCTGGACCTTGCTCTACCAGAAGCAGTCCAATGCCAACGTCGGGATCGCCATCGGCAAGCTCTTCGACTGGATCACCACCAGCGGCCAGCAACAGGCGGCCACTCTCGGGTACTCGCCGCTCCCGTCGAGCATCGCCGCTCTGGCCCACAGCACGCTGCTCCAGCTCGAGAACTCGAGCGGCCAACCACTGTTCACCAGTTGACGGTGGTCGGGTAGCCCGGCCGTCTCGGCGGGCACCGGTAACCTCTCGCCCGTGGTCGGCGACTCGCTGCTGGAGGAAATTCCTCCTGAGCACCTGACGCGCGTCGCCGGCGTGCGCGACGCGCTGGCCCGCCGCCTGCGGCGCCCCGGGGGGCGTCTCTACAGCACCGTGCGTTGGGGCGCGGCGGTGGTGTTCGCCGCCATCGTGGTGGCGCTACTCATCAGCCTGCTCATGTCGTCGAGCAGCGCCTTCGCCCACAGCGGTCTCGGATTTTTCTGGTCCGGGACGTGGGACCCCACCCATCAGCGATACGGGGCGGGCATTTTCATCGTGGGCACGTTGCTCACCACGGCGGTGGCCATTGCCGTGGCGGTGCCCATCGGCGTGGGCACGGCCGCCATGCTCTCCGAACTCGCTCCCCGCTGGTTAGCGGCCCCGCTATCGGTGGCCATCGACCTCATCGCGGCGGTGCCCAGCATCGTGGTGGGACTGTGGGGCTTGCTCGTGTTGAGCCCCGCCTTCGCCCGTCACGTGGAGCCATTTCTCAAGAAGGTGCCCGTGGTGGAGTGGTTCTTTCACGGTCCGGCCTATGGACCGAGCATCTTGCTCGCTGGCGTCGTACTGGCGGTGATGGTGCTTCCCACCATCGTGGCGTTGTCGCGTGCCGCCATGGCGGCGGTGGCGGTCACCGATCGCGAGGCGGCGCGCGCCTTGGGGGCCACGCGCTGGCAGGTGGTACGCACTGCCGTCGTTCCCGGCGCCCGCAGCGGCATCGAGGCGGCCGTCACCTTGGCCATGGGACGGGCGCTCGGGGAATCCATCGCCGTGGCCATGGTGATCGGCAACAACTACGTCTTGCCGCACTCCTTGTTGGCCCCCGGTGCCACGTTGGGATCGGCCATCATCAACAACTTTGCCGAAGCGTCCCCTGGGCTCGAGCGCAGCTCGGTGATCGCTTTGGTCGTTGTGCTCGTCCTCATCACGGCCGTGGTGAATGCCGGAGGGCAGCTCCTGCTGCGCCGCCGCATCCGGCCTGAGGAAGCCTGAGCCATGTCCGAGACGACTGCGTCGGTGCCGACGCCATCTCTGCCGGCGTCGCTCGCCCCCGAGGTGGCCGCGGCGCGCCGTCAGCTGGTGCGGTCGCGCACGCGCCGCTCGCTTCGTCGGCGCCGACTATTCGGCGCGCTGGCTGTCGGGTTGTGTGCCGTCGGGGTGGGAATCTCACTGGCCCCCCTGGTGGCGTTGGTGGCCTATACGACATCGCGGGGCATCAAGGCCTTGTCGGTGGATTTCTTCACCAAGGTGCCCACGCCGCCGGGGATCCCGGGTGGGGGCATCTCCAACGCCATCGTGGGATCGGGGATCATCGTCGGCCTGGCCGCCGTCATGGCGATACCGGTAGGAATCGCCTGCGCGCTGTTCTTGCTTGAGCGTCGGGGAGCGATTGCCGGCGCCGTGCGTTTCGGCGCTGACGTCCTGGCCGGTATCCCGTCCATCGCCATCGGTATCTTCGCCTACGCCGTGTTGGTGGCCCCGTTTCTGCATTTCTCCGCGATCGCCGGCAGCTTCGCTCTGGCCGTGCTGATGTTGCCCATCGTGATCCGCTCCAGTGAAGCGGCCATGCGATCGGTGCCGCGCGATTTGTGGGAAGCCGGTCTTGCCCTCGGCATCCGCCGTCCTCGCGTGGTGCGATCGGTGGTGTTGCGCGGTGCGCTGCCCGGGCTTGTCACCGGCAATTTGTTGGCGTTGGCGCGGGTGGTGGGGGAGACGGCCCCGCTGCTGTTCACCGCCATCGGCAGCCAGCTGTGGAACCTGTCACCCTTCGAGCCCACCTCGGCCATGCCATTGGTCATCTACACCGACGGCACCCAGGCGCAACCGGCGGCACAGCAGATCGCCTGGGGCACAGCCTTCGTGCTCCTGGCCTTCGTGCTCGTGCTCAGCGTGGTGGCGCGCATGGTGGCGGCCGGCCTCAACAGGAGAACGAGATGAGCGACCCCACGCCCGGTACCGCTGACTCAGCCCGCGATGCGGCGGCAACCGCTCAGTCGGCCACCGCCGAGGCGGCGGTGACGCTTCGCAACGTGAGCGTCGCCTTTCGTGGGCATCGGGTGGTGGGAGATGTCAACCTCGACCTCGCCCCGCACAAGGTCACTGCCTTGGTGGGTCCTTCGGGATGCGGCAAGACCACGTTGTTGCGCACCATCAACCGCCTTCATGACGACACCGGCGGCAAGGTGACCGGCCAGGTGCGCGTCGGGGATCTCGACATCTATGCCCGCGACACCCGGCCCGAACTCGTGCGCAGCCTGGTGGGCATGGTCTTTCAGCGGCCCAATCCTTTCCCCACGATGAGCATCTTCGACAACGTGGTGGCGGGACTACGACTCAACGGTGTGCGTTCCAAGGCGGTGCTGCGCGAGGCGGCGGAGGCGGCGTTGCACCACGCCGCGCTGTGGGACCTCGTCAAATACCGGCTGAACGCTCCGGCGGTGCGGCTGTCAGGAGGGCAACAACAGCGCCTGTGCATTGCCCGCGCCCTGGCTGTCGAACCTGAGGTACTGCTCATGGACGAGCCGTGTTCCGCGCTCGACCCCATCGCCACGGCCAAGATCGAGGAGCTCATCACCCGGCTGTCCGTCGATGTCACCATTGGTCTGGTTACCCACAACATGTTCCAAGCCACGCGCGTCTCGGACTACACCGCCGTCTTCATGCTCGGCGACGATCGCAGTACGGGCGAGCTGGTCGAGTACGGCACCACGGCGCAGGTCTTCGACTCGCCGAGCGACCCTCGCACCCAGGCGTACGTCTCCGGACGGATGGGGTGACGAGGCCCATGAGGAGGAACTGAGCATGCGACTGGCCAACCTTGACGGACGAGCCACCCTGGTGAGCGCGCCAGGTGCCGAGCTCGACGTGGCCAGCGCGTCGAACGGTGCGTTCGGTCCTGAACTCGGCGCCGTGTACGAGCAGTGGGAGCCGTTCGCGGCGTGGGCCGCGCCCCAACAGCCGACGGGTCGGGCTTCGGGGGTGCGGCCCGGCGCCCCCTCGCCGAGCCCGGCGCAGGTGTTTGGCATCGCCGTGAACTACCGCGCCCACTCGAGCGAGTCGGCCTCGGAGTTGCCCGCCATGCCGGCCACGTTTACCAAGTTCCCCACTTGCCTGACCGGCGACGACGCCGCGGTCGTCCTCCCCAGTGATCAGGTGGACTGGGAAGTCGAGCTCGTGGTGGTCATCGGGGTCCGGGCCGACCAGGTGGCGCGGGCCGACGCCTGGAGACATGTGGCCGGGCTCACCATCGGCCAGGATCTCTCCGAGCGCCGCGTGCAATATGAGGCCGGTCGGCAGTTCTCTTTGGGCAAGTCGTACCCGGGTTTCGGCCCCATGGGCCCGGTGTTGGTGACGCCTGACGAGTTCGCCAACCCCGACGATCTCGCCCTCGGGTGCACGGTGAACGGCGAGGTTGTGCAACAGGCCCGCACCTCCGAGCTCGTTTTCGACGTGGCTGATCTGGTGGCCGAGCTGTCGGCCATCGTGCCGTTGTGTCCCGGGGATGTGATCTTCACCGGCACGCCGGCGGGCGTGGGCATGGCCCGTACCCCGCCGCGCTTCTTGGCGCCTGGGGACGTGATCGTGAGCACCATTGAAGGTATCGGCACACTGACCACCCGTTGCGTTGCGCCGGGTACGTGAGCCCGCTGCAACCTGAAGCGAAGAGGAGCACCATGTCGGACACAAATGGGTGGGTGGCGCCCGGGTGGGAAGAGGTGGGCGAGCGGTTCCAGGCCAACTTCGACGCCGGCACCGAAGTGGGAGCAGCCTTTTCGGCGTACCACGGCGGCGAAAAGGTCGTCGACCTGTGGGGGGGAACCGCCGACACCGCCACGAGCCAGGCCTGGGAACGGGACACCATGGTGCTCGTCTACTCGACGACCAAGGGCGTCACCGCCATGTGCGCCAACCGCCTGGCCCAAGACGGACTGATCGACGTGGAGGCGCCCGTGGCCGCCTACTGGCCCGAGTTCGCCCAGGCCGGCAAGAAAGACGTCACCGTGGCGCAGCTCCTCTCGCACCAAGGCGGATTGCCGTGGGTCGACGGGACGTTCACGCTCGATGAAGCGTTGGCCTGGGACCCGGTGATACACGCGCTCGAGCACCAGGAACCGGTGTGGCCACCGGGAACCGATCACGGCTATCACGCCACCACCTTCGGTTGGCTCGTCGGCGAGGTGGTGCGTCGTGTGACCGGCAAGACCATCGGCACGTACCTGCGCGACGACATCGCCGGCCCTCTGGGTGCCGAGTTCTTCATCGGCTTGCCCGATAGCGAGCAGGGACGTGTCGCCGCGCTGGTGTCGTTCATGCAGTCGCTGGCCGCGGGCCGGGCCATCGACGCGGCCGGAGTCGGTCCCGGCCCCGACCTCGGGGAGCTGGCCACGTTGGCCGGCACCTACCTTTCTCCTGACGGTCCGTTGTTCAAAGCCCTGTTTGCTCCCGGAGGCGCCCTGGCCGACGACACGGTGTGGAACACGGCGCGCCTGCGCGCCGCGGAGATTCCCGCCGCCAACGGCGTGTGCACGGCGCGCGGACTGGCGTGCCTCTACGGCGCCTGTGTCAGCGATGTGCGCGGCGTCGACGGGGAGTCGATACGCATCCTCGACGCCGAGCAGTTGCAGCGCGCCCTCGTTCCCCGCACCCTCGGGCCCGACCGCGTGTTGTTCGGGCTCGACCTGCAATGGGGGCTCGGTTTCATGCTCAACCGCGGCCTGATCGCCGCCGCCGGGGTGGGTTCGGCGCGCTCCTTCGGGCACTTCGGGATGGGGGGATCGGCGGGATGGGCCGATCCCGATCTCGAGCTGGGCCTGGGATATGTCATGAACCGGTTGGACATCGGCATGACGGGGGACAGTCGCAGCTTTCATCTCATGAAGGCGTGCGTCGACATCGCCCACGCCCTGGCCTAAAGCCGGCCCCCCCGGGGGCACCTGCCTGCAACTTCTCCAAATACTATAAATCCGACTTGTAAAGTCGTATTTAGGTCCCTACAATGTCCTCATGGTCATCGGAACGGCCCGCCTCCGCCCCTGGCCGGCGCGGTCCCCCACCCCCCGGTTTCCGAGACTCATCGCCGGCTCGAGCCACCTCGATCATCCCGCTGGTCGGGATCTGATCAGTGGCAGGGCACGGCACGACGAGCAGCTGGGGCCGGTCCAACTGACGGCCATTGCCGACGCCCTGGTCGCCGACGCCTCCCCCTGGCCGTCGGTGACCGGGGGTGTCCGGCGAGAGTGGTATTTGGTGACCGCCACCGAGGCCTACGAGGCGTATGTCATCACGTGGCCCCCGGGCGGCTCGCTCAATTTGCACGACCACGGTGACTCCGCCGGAGCGGTGGTGGTGATCGATGGCGAGCTGGTCGAAACCGCCGTCAGCGAGGTCTCCCCCGGTGTAGTGGCCACATCGAGCACGCGGGTACCAGCGGGCGGATCGGTGGCCTTTGCCGGTCACCATGTGCACGACATCACCAACAATTCCTCGACCACGCCGGCACGCAGCGTGCATGTCTACTCGCCTCGTCTCACCACCATGACGCACTATCGCCTCGACGGTTCGACTCTTCGGGCCGAAGTTACCGAGCGCTACCACCACGGGACAGCGGTCGGTTGACGGTCACCGCCGATGTGCTGTTGATCAGGGCCCGGCGCCGCATACAGCGTGTCGGCCCCCATGAGTTGAGCAGCGTGATGGCCGACGGTGGTCTTGTCATCGACATCCGTCCCGTGGCGCAACGTGACGAGCAGGGCGAGCTGCCCGGTGCTGTGGTCATCGAGCGCAACGTGCTCGAGTGGCGCCTCGACCCCAAGGGTCTCGATCGTCTCGGCGTGGTGCGCGACCACAGCCAACCGGTCATCGTGGTGTGCTCCGAGGGCTACGCCTCAAGCTTGGCGGCAGCATCGCTGGCCGACCTGGGCTTCGAGCGCGTGGGCGACCTTGTTGGGGGCTATCGCGCCTGGCAGCTTTGGTTCGAGCGCTCGGCGGCGTCGCAACCCGCCGGATAACACCGCCATCCCACGCGTCGATACGCTCGGCGCGTCGTGGCATCTGAACCGCTCGCCGAGCGTCCTCTTACCGAACCGCACCCCGATCGGCTGCCGCTCGGCACGCCGCGGCGCCACGACATCCTCGCTGCCCATGACGCCGCCATGGCGGCAGGGCAGGCCGGCTACATCGATCCGGTCAGCGACTTATTCGTCCTCACCGCCGTCTACCTGCGCGATCGGGGCACGTGCTGTACCAAGGGGTGCCGGCACTGTCCCTACGTCAGGTGATCGTCGACCTCGGTCCAGGTGCCCCCGCTGTTCGCCGAGTGCCGGGCCGCGTCTAAGACGGCCATCTGGGCCACGCCGTCGGCGAAGGTGGCCGGGGCCGGGCTCCATTGACCCGGAGCCGGGGCGCGGTCCTCTATGCGGTCGAGAAAGGCGCGGGCCAGGCGCGTATAGGGGCCGTATTCGACACCGAAGGTGATCATGCGTTGGTAGGTGGTGGACACGGCGCCGTCGGGGAGGGCCGGGGCGGGTACGCGGGGGAGCTCATCGGGCACCTCCAGGGTGCGTACACCAGTCTTATCGGCCACCTTGACCACGTCGCCGACTCCTTCGATCCACGCCGTGGCCGTCGATCCAGTGACGCGTGTCTCGACCATGATCCCTCGGTCCGACGCCGTGCTCTGCAGCGTGCCCACGCAGCCGTTGCGGAGCCGGAAGTGCATGACGAACCCGTCATCGGCGGTCATGGCGCGGTCCACGACGTGCACCACCGATGTGCTCAGCGCGGCAAAGTCGCCCAGGGTGGCGCGGATCTGATCGATGAGCTGGGAGCCGTGTGCCCCCAACCACCCGCCGCCCTGGTCGACATCCGCCCACCACAACGGCACCTCGGCGTGGCGATCGACGAGAAGGGGTACGTGCATGATCCACGTCGCCATCCGAGGAGCGCCCACGAGCCCCTCGGCCACAGCCCGGGCCAACAGGGCTTGGCCGGCGTCGAAACGGAACTCGGTCCCGAGCAGGTGCACGATCCCAGCCGACTGCGCGGCGTGCAGCACGGCGCGTCCTTCGGCAGCATCACGGGTGAACGGCTTCTCGCACAGCACGTGCTTGCCCGCCGCTATGGCGTGGAGGGCCAACTCGGCGTGGGTGTGCGGCGGCGTGGCGATGGTGACCGCGCTCACGCCCGGGATCTCGAGGGCTTGGGCCAGCGAGGAACACGCCAGGGGCACGTCGAAGAGCTGGGCGCGCGCTGCGGTTTTGGCCGGGTCGCGACCGACCAAGGCCATCACCTCAAAGCCGGCGTGGCGAAGGGCGCGCACATGCGTGTAGCAGCCGAAGTTCGTGCCCACCACCACGACACGCGGCGGCGCGCTCATGAGCGATACCAGCCCGATGCCTCCAGCACAGCCCGCGCCGCATGGCCGGCGGCGCGGGCCGCCCCGTCGGGTCCACTGTCGTGCAACGCGTCCGAGAAGACCTCCACGCCCACCGGGCAATGCACTTCGATGTCCACCAACGCGCCCAGATACCCCACCAGATCCAGCGCTCCGTGGCCGGGCAACAGGCGGTGGTGCAAGGTGGCGTCGATGAGATCGGCTTCGCCTTGGGCCGGCGCGTCGTCGAGTTGGATGGCAAAGACCCGCTCTCCATCCAGGCGTCGCAAGTCTTCGGGCGTGGTTCCGGTGCGCCCGCAGTGCCAGGTATCGATGTTGAGCCCGCCGTTGGACCGGCCCGCCAATGTCACGATCTTCACGGCGGTGCCGAGATCGGGCACTTTGGACCACGCCAGCCATTCCAGATGAACGAGCAGACCGTGCTCAGCGGCGCGGTCGCACAGCGCCGCAAAGGCCTCAGCTCCTTGCTCGAGGTTCCACGGTCCACCGAGCACATCGGCGGCATTCAACGATCGTGCGCCGAGGACATCGGCGATGTGGCAGAGCTCATCGGCGCCGTAGGCGAAGATCCCTACCGGGTCGAGTTCGGGGGGAATGGTGACGTCGGCCGCCCCCGGTGTCCACCACCAGGCCGGGTCGATTTCCGCCACGACGAGACCCTGGTCGTCGAGCATCGTGCGCATGTCGTGCAGTGACAAGCCTTGTTCTGCGGCGGCGGCGCAGTCGCGCCCCCACAGCGAGATGGCGCTGTACTCGCCGGCGCGCGCTGCGCTCAGACGTTGCGCAAACGTTGTGTCACGAGGCAACGTGCCCGAACACAAGACGAGATCGCCGGTGTTGAGAGCCACGTGATTACACCTGCCTCAGTAACCGGCGTCGACGTCGACAACGCCCACGACGTCGACGCCGTCACGGTATCGGCGCAGGTTATCGACACACATTTCGAGAGTCACCATGGCACTGGTGTGCGAACTCCAGCTCACATGAGGACTGAGCCTGACGCCAGGGTGGGTGTAGAGGCGATGTCCTTCGGGTAGTGGCTCAGGATGAACAACGTCGAGCGATGCGCGTGCCACGGTCCCGTTGTCCAAAGCGACGAGCAAGGCGTCGTGGTCCACCAGGGTGCCGCGCGAGATGTTGACGAAGTGCACGCCGGTCTTGCAGGCGCCGAATGCGTCAGCATCGAACACCCGGCTGGTTCGAGCCGTAGCTGGGGCAGCCAGCACAACGTGATCAGCATCGGCGACGAGCGCGTGCAGCGTTGGCGCCAGTTGTACATGAGGGGGCGGGGCAGTGGTGGTGCGCCGCAGGGCGACCACGTTCATGTCGAAGGCCACGGCGCGCTGCACGATGGCGCTACCGATGGCGCCCAGGCCCATGAGCCCGAGCGTCCGGCCCGAAAGTCCGCCTAAAGACGGCATGTCCCATTGCGGCGGTGGCGCGTTGATGAAGGACTCGGGCAGCTTCTTCTCGAAAGCGAGCATCACCGCCATGACCCACTCGGCAATGGCGGCGGCACTAGCGCCGCGCGAGCACGTCACCTGCCGACCGACGGCGGCTTGCAGCGGGAACCCGTCGATGCCCGCCGACAGGATGTGCACCCACCGGATCTGAGGGGCCAGAAGCTCTTCGATCCCCGTGGGGTCATCGAGCAGCGTGACGAGCACCTCGGCGTCAGCCGGCACGTCGTCGCCGGGGGCGACGGCGACGAACCGTTCGTCGGGCACGAGGTGTTGGAGCATGGCCAACACGCCGTCGGCCAGACGACTGCGGCTGTTGACGACGATGGTGCCGGCCATGGGTCAGATCCCCTTGCCAGGGTTGAGGATGCCGAGCGGGTCCAAGGCGTGCTTCACCAGCGCGTTGAGCGCCATCACATCGGGGCCGAGTTGCGCCGTCAACCACGGCCGCTTCAGGGTCCCCACGCCGTGCTCCCCGCTGATGGTGCCGCCCAGCGCCAAGGCCAGATCCATGACGTCGCCGAAGGCCGCGTGGGCCCGCGCCGTGGCGTCGGGGTCGTGGCGATCGAAGGTCACCAAGGGATGAAAGTTCCCGTCACCGGCATGGCCGATGACGGCGATGATCGTGTCTTGGTGCTGGGCGATGTCGGCAATGCCGCTCAACAAGGCGGGAACCTCGGGGATCGGTACACCGACATCCTCGATGAGCACGGTCCCGAGGCGCTCCACGGCGGGGATGGCCATACGCCGAGCGGCCATGAACAGCTCCCCTTCGTCTTCGTCGTCGGTGCATGCCACGTAGGTCGCTCCGGCATCCTGGCAGGCCTGGCCCATCCAAGTGGCCTCGGCCGGCGCCTGGGCCCCGCCGGCATCGGAGCGGCCGAGCAGCAATGCCCCGCAGTCCGGGTCGAGTCCCATGGGTGCGTGGGACTGCACGGCCCGCAGCGCGGTGGCGTCCATGAGCTCTAGGGCACTGGGACGCACGCGTCCGATGATCGCCGCGATGGCCCGCCCCGCCGCGGTGGTATCGGCGAAGGTGGCCACCATGGTGGTGGCGGGGGGCGGCAGGGGACGAAGGCGGACAGTGGCCTCGGTGATCACGCCCAAGGTGCCTTCGCTGCCGACGAAGAGTCGCTTGAGGTCATAGCCGGCCACGTCTTTCACGGTGCGTCCGCCCAGGCGAACGGCCCGGCCGTCGGCCAGCACCACTTCCATGGCAAGCACGTAGTCGGTGGTCACGCCGTATTTCACGCAGCACAAGCCGCCCGCGTTGGTGGCCAGGTTGCCGCCGATGGAGCAGATCTCGAAGCTTGACGGGTCGGGCGGATACCAGAGTCCGTGTTCCCTGGCAGCGCGCTTGAGCTCTCCGTTGAGCACACCCGGGCCCACCACGGCCGTCGATGACGGCGGGTCGATGACCAGCGTGTTCATCTTTTGCGTGCTGAGGGTGATGCCGCCGTCGATGGCCGCCGCCCCTCCGGAGAGGCCGGTACCCGCACCGCGGGCCACCACGGGCACCCGGTGGGCGGCAGCCACGCGCAGCACCGCCTGCACATCCTGCGTGCATGTCGCTCTGACCACCGCAGTGGGAGTACCGGGGATGACGGTATCGGCCCGATCGGCGCTATACGTCGCCATCACTTCGGGATCGGTGACGAGGGCCCCCGGTGTCAGCAGGCCCTCCAACTCCTCGGTCCAGTGCACCCCCGCACCCATGGCGCCCGAGCTTACGAGGGTCGATGTTGGGTAAGAACCTATTGACCGAAGACGAGAGCCACGCGTTACGTTGCGCGGTAGCGCCGTAAAGCTGGCGACAAAGGGTGAGGAGGTGGCCGTGATCCGAGGTGAAGGAACGACGGTCGTCCGGGGCGTGACCCCCGACGAGGTGTTCGATTTCGTGCTGGACCCCGCTCAGTACACGAAGGCCGACACCAAAATGGTGTGGGTCACCAAGCTCGCCGACACCCCCGACGGCATGATCGCCCGCGAAGACGGCAAGTTCCTGGGTCGGTTGCCGGGCTCAGTCATCACTCGTTACCGATGGAACAAGCCCACCCATATCGACGTCACCTTGGAGCACGGTGTGCCGCGTTCGCTGCACGCGTGGTTCGAGATCGAAGCGGTTCCCGACGGCACGCGCCTGCACCATGTCGAGGAGCTCGACTTCGGCCATGGCCCGTTGGGGTTGATTTACGACGCCGTCGGACGATCCTGGTTCGCACGTTCTGTTGATCAAGAGGTGATCGAGATTGGCCGTCTTCTCGAGTCAGGTCAACGCGGCCGTCCCCACGAATCGACGTCAGTTCGTTGACATCGATAGCGCGCCTTGGGGAAGACCTGGGGACAGTGATGCAAAAACTGGGGAAAGGGTTACAATTCCTCCGGAGAACATAGGGATTTCGCGCCACCCCCTTGACGTTCGATCGGGGTCGGAGCATCCTGTCATCAGTCGACGAACGACGACCGACGAAAGGCCGGAAGCGACGCCGCAAGGCGAAGCCAACGCACAGAGACGGAGACGAGTTCGCGGTTAGGCAAGCGGTCTCGCGCTGGAAGGTTCCCTGGAATCAACCGGTACGAAACCCGACCGAGGGTCGTCCGACCTTGGGGAGGGCACACCGTTCTGCTGAGGGCGCTGGCCCCGAGGAGTGCGGACGGCTTCGGCCGAACCGGCTACTCGGGGCCTCGCCGCGTCCGGACGACATTTTCAAGAAGGGGGGAGCCTTGCGCATCGTGTCGCTGTTGCCGTCGGCAACGGAGATTGTCTACGCGCTCGGCCTTGAGGACGACCTTGTCGGGGTGACCGCGGAGTGCGACGCGCCAGCCGCAGCCCGCTTCAAGCCCACGGTGTCGTGGCCCGTCATCGCCCCTGCCGACGACGGCACGCGCCGTCCACCGGGGGAAGTCGACGACGCCGTGAGTGCCGCCATGGCGGCGGGGGAGCAGCTCTACCGGCTGGACGAGGAGCTCATTCGCTCGCTGGCTCCCGATCTCATCCTGGCCCAGGACCTGTGTCGGGTGTGTGCGGTGCCGTCGGGGGATGTGGCCGCCGCCCTCGATCGGCTCGGCACCGACGCCCAGGTGCTCTCCCTCGACCCGTCGAGGCTCGATGACGTCATCGCCGGCGTGGGCGAGGTGGGTGCGGTCACCGGCGTGGCTGCGCGCGCCGCCGAGCTCCAGGAGCGCCTGCGCCAGCGCGTCGACGCCGTACGCCGGGCCACTGCCGATGCGCCTCGGCGCGCCGTGTTGGCGTTGGAATGGTCCGATCCGCCTTTTCAGGGGGGCCACTGGGTCCCCGACCAGATCGACTCCGCCGGCGGGCGGGCGGTGTTGGCGGCGCCGGGGATCCCGTCGAGGCGCCTGGGCTGGCCCGAGATCGCCGCGGGCGGGGCAGAAGTGGTGGCCTTCATGCCGTGTGGGTATGACCTCGCCGATGCCGTAACGGAAGGGGCCAACGTGCTGGCCCGCCCCGAGTTCGACGGCGCCGCCGAGGTATGGGCGCTCGACGGCAGCGCCTACTTCTCTCGTCCCGGCCCCCGGGTGGTCGACGGCGTCGAGCTGTTGGCCTGGGTGTTGCACCCCGATCGCGTTGCCCCACCACCACCGGGCCGCGCCGTCCGCTTGCGCTGAGCGCCGCTTTCGCTTGAGTCCTCGCCGGGGCCGGGCCTCAACGCACCTGGAAGCCGGAATCTCCCACGGGGGCCTCTTCGGTGGCGATGACCTGTCGCACGTGCGCCATGGGCGGTCCGTGGTGGCACCACCCGATCATGCGCTCCACGGCGTCGGGGGTGCCCTCAAAGGCGGCCTCGACGCTGCCGTCGCCCCGGTTGCGGACCCACCCGGCCACGCCGGTGCGTTTGGCCCGGTGCGCACACGTGGCCCGGTAGCCAACGCCCTGCACGCGCCCGATGATCACGACATGGCGGCGGACAACAACGACGTCTTCAATGCCGCTGTCCTCGGTGCCGCCCTCGAAGCTGCCCTCAGTGTCTGTCGTCATCTCACGCCAGCGGGCCGAACCACCGGCGATCGGCCTCACCGGTTTGGTAACAGCCGGCCAGGTGGTCGAACCAGGCCACGCTGTCATCGAGGCCACCGGGCCGGTTGCGGGCCAGCCACAGCCGGCGATGTTCCTCGACGACACCCCGTAGCTCTTCGCCCAGGGTGGCTCGGTCGGCAGCTGACACCGACGCCAACGAGCCGTCGCCGGCCTGGCGTAAGCGGGCGTCGTGGCAGGCCAGGCGCACCATGGCGGCGCCGCCGCGCAACTCTTCGGCAACGAGGCCGCCATCGCCGCGTTGCGAACGCGCCGTGGCGAGCGTGGTGAGCGCCGCGTTCACGGCCTCCTCGACGGCGTCGACCTCAGCGGGGACGAGTCCGTCGCTCAGCGCGCGTCCCACTGGCCACTGCGGCAGCAGGAGGTGGCCGATGACGGGCGAGATGTTCGGCGGTTGAGGCGTCACCATGCGATGGATGCGCCCCAGGGCCACCAGGGCGCGGCCGGTGGCGCCGGCTGGGTCGTCGAAGGCATGGGCGTCGAGCGCTTCGGCCAAGGTGTCGAGGTCGAAGGCCTCATGGGCCGACCCGCACCATCCCATGGCCGCCGCCCAGGCGAAGCCAGGCTCGCTGACCGGTAAGTACTGAAGGTGACCCATGTCGCCCCAGTCGGTCACCAGCAGTCCGGTCGATCCCCGCGCCATGCCGGCCTGGGCCGCAGCACGGATGTTGCCGAGCATGTTGTCCAAACGCCCCGTCACCGACATCCAACTGGACGTGCCCGGGCACGCCCACGTGGGAATGCCGGCGTCGGCCAGCGCGCCCAGGCGCTCGTCGAAGGGATGCGAATCCTCATACCCCCATTCGCACACGGTGACGCCGTCGGGCAGCTCGCCGAGAAGGTCGGGGCGCGAGGTGGGGATGTCGCCCCACACGAGAACCTCACGTCCAGCCAAGGCCGGCAGCGCCCGGATCCGGCCCAACCACCCCATCCACTCATCGGCGCGCGAGGAGTCGAGCTCCCAGGGTTCGTCCATGCCCACATGCACCTGATCCGACGGCAGCACCGCCAGCAGCTGGTCGAGCAGGTCGCGCACCAACGCAAAGGCCTCGGGTTTGGCGGGGTCGAGGGTGGTGGGTCGGCGCGGAATGCCGAACATCCACGTGAAGCCGTCGGGGGCGATGGCCAGCCGCCGGTAGCGCTCGTGGCGTAACCACCGCTCGAAGTGGCCCAAGGTGTTCTGGTTGGCCACCAGCTCGATGCCGTGGCGGCGGCAATGGTCGGCGATGGTGGCGATGTCGTCGGCGTCATACGGATCTGCCGCCGCCCACACTTCTTCGTGCCCGGCGTAGGCGAAGGTGTGCTCGGTGTACAGCTGGAGCTGGTTGATCTTCCACGACGCCAGCCGTTGTATGAGATCGAGCAGCGTGGCGACGGTGGGGACTTTGTCGCGCGACACATCGAGCATGACGCCGCGCACGGGAAAATCAGGCCAATCGTCGATGCGACAAACGGGGAGGGCGCCCGCCGGTGCGCCGGCGGGGGTGTTGGCGGCGTGACGCAGTTGGGCCAAGGTGGCGCGGCCATGACGGAAGCCCGCCTCATTGGATGCGGCCAGCACCACACCCGAGGCGCCGATCTCAAGGTGATATCCCTGGGCGGCGATGTGGGCGTCGACGCGTTCTTGGGGTGTGGTGTCGGGCACCCAACCACCGGCTGGGTCCAGGTGCAGAGAACGAGGACGGGGGAGCAGGACCATGGCGTCGGTGTGGGGGAGCGAGGAGAGGGTGGCCGCGTGGCGCGGCGTCAGGCCCGGTCCGAGGGCCAGGGGTTCTCGGGGCGCTCGCCTTCGGCCACCATCTGCGCCAGCAGGGCACACACCACGGGAAGGTCGTCGAGGTGGGTGACGCCGATGCACCGGCCCGGGCCGGCCAACACCGCCACCTGATGTCCGGCTCGAGTCATGTCGTTGACCACTTCAGGCAGAAGCACTTCCTTCGACGCGTCGACCGAGTTTCGGTCGGGCACCGATCCGTCGGCGCCCACGGTGGGGTGCATGGTCGTCACGGCGTCTTCCAAGACGGGCCAGATGCTCGGCCGCAGCCCCCACAGGTTCATGGACACGGGCGTGTCGCCGGCCAGCTCGACGGGTTCGAGCCCGTCGTCGGACACGAAACGACCGTCGTCGAGCAGGTGCACCTTCTTGCGTTCCACCATGCCGGCCAAGTTGCCCTGGCTGTCCACTTGGCACGTGCCGCGCGTCACCGTGTCGCTGGTGACGATGGTGTCGCGCAGTGCGAAGGCCACGTTGGCGTGCACCGGCGAGTCGAGGGCCAGGTGATCGGCCAGAAGTCGCAAGGCGGGGACGCCGTAGACGTCGTCCCCGTTCACCACGGCGAAGGGCCGATCGCCGATGTTCCCCCGGGCACACAGCACAGCGTGGGCCGTGCCGAGGGGGACGGGCTGCTCGGCGGTCGATACCTTCACCGACGCCGGCCACGATCGTTTCAGGTGGTACGAAATGGCCGGACCCGATTGCGGACCGACGATCACCACGATCTCCCCGAAACCGGCCGCCTTGGCGTCGCCGGCGGTCAGATCGATGACGGCCTCACCGTGCAGCCCCACTGGGGCCAGGGGTTTGCAGCCTCCGCCGTAGCGCGTCGCCATGCCCGCCGCCAACATCACCAGGACGGGTCGGCGGTCCGTGGTGCTGCCGTTGGTACTCACCCTCCCCACCGCAATACAGCGCTGGCCCAGGTCATCCCGCCTCCGAATCCCGATAGCAGCACCAGGGCGCCGGGCTCCAGACGGCCCGTCTCCAAGGCGTCAGCCAGAGCCAACGGGATGGAGGCGGCCGACGTGTTCCCGTAGCGGTCGATGGTGATCACACACCGCTCCTCGGCAATGCCGAGGCGCCCCGCCGCCGCGCTGATGATACGGGCGTTGGCCTGGTGAGGGACGAACAGTTCGACATCCGACGGCTGCAGCCCGGCTCGCTCCAAGGCGGCCAGGGAGGACTGCACCACGGCGTGGACGGCGTGGCGAAAAATCTCTTTGCCATTCATGTACAGATAGCCACCGTGGTCGCACTTGAGGAGGTGGCGCAGTGACCCGTTGGCCCCCAGGTCCCAGGCCAGGAGTTGGCCGGGGCCGTCAGTAGCCTCCAGCACCACCGCCCCGGCGCCGTCACCGACGAGCACGGCGATGGAACGATCGTCCCAGTCGGTGATGCGCGACAGCGTCTCGCTGCCGATGAGCAGCACTCGCTTGGAGCCCGCCATCACCATGCCGTGTGCGACGACGAGCCCGTAAACGAAACCCGAGCACGCCGCGTTGATGTCGAAAGCCCCGCCGGTGGTACCCAGCGCGTTTTGGACGGTGGCCGACGTGCCCGGCACGATGGCGTCGGCGGTGGTGGTGGCCAGCACCAGCAAGTCGATGTCCTCGCCGCGCAAGCCGGCACGCTCCAGGGCCTGAGCGCCCGCGGCGATGGCGAGCTCGGAGGTGGTGCCACCCACACGGCGTTCCTTGATGCCGGTGCGCTCGGTGATCCAGGCGTCACTGGTATCGAGACGGACCGACAGGTCCTCGTTGGTGACGACCTTGTCGGGGACAGCGATGCCCCAGCCCGTGATGACCGCACCCGTCACGTCAGGTCCTTTCGAGGATGTGCATCACGGCCGACGCGGTGTCGCCGCCGATGATGCCGCCGGTGTTGACGGCGGCTCCCAACCGGGCGTCGGGCACCTGGCGCGCCCCGGCTCGGCCCCGCAGCTGGTGGACCAGCTCGACCACCTGACAGATGCCGGTAGCTCCCAGCGGGTGGCCCCGGGCCACCAGCCCGCCGCTCGAGTTGACGCATACGCCGTTGCCGCCCACAAAGGTGTCGCCTGCCAAGGTCGCCGCGCCCGCTTCGCCCGGTCCATAGAAGCCCAGGCTTTCGAGCGCGTAGAGCTCCTCGGCGCTGGTGGCGTCGTGGATCTCGACAACATCGATGTCCCCCGGGCCGACACCGGCTTGCTTCCAGGCCTGCTCGGCGGCGTCACGGAGCCGGTCGTGGTAATCGAGTTCGCCGTTGCCCGAGCGCAGCACGCTGGCCCGGACCCGGGGCGAGCCGGAGCTGGTGCCGGCGGCGAGGACTACGGCGGCAGCACCGTCGGTGAATGACGAGCACATCAGCCTGGTCAACCCGCCCACCACCGGCGCCGAGTTCAGCACCTCTTCGATGGTCACCGGGGTGCGGAACTGTGCCCAGGGATTGAGCGAGCCGAAGCGGCGCGCCTTGACCGCGGCCGAGGCGATCTGCTCGAGGGTGGTATCACGCGCTTCGATCTGATGGCTTACCCACTTGGCGTTGAGCCCCATGAGGACACTGCCCGAATCATTGGCCAACGAGGCCCGCAGGGCGTCGCGCTCATCAGCGGGGAGCCCGTCCTCGATGCCGGCCAAGGTGGCGAGGCGGTCGCCGGTCCACATCTTCTCGACGCCGACCACGAGCACCGGCGATTGTCCGGCCACCGCCGCCATGACCCCGAGGTGCAGGGCCGAGGACCCTCCGGCGCACGAGTTGTCCACGTTGACGACGCCGGCCGACCCAAGGTCGATGCCGCGCAGCCACGACTGGGCCCGGATGCATCCCTGGTCCAAGAGGCGGCCGCCCAACGCGTTGGCGGCGATGACCAGCCCCACCGCACCCGAGCTGAGGCCGGCATCGGCCAGCGCTTCGGTCACGGCCTGACGGGCCAGTGCTTCGGGGCCGAGGTCTCGCCGCTCGAGGGCCGTCATGGCGGCACCGACGACGCTCACCACTTGGTTCAACTCGACCTCATTTCAACGTCGTGGTTCATCGTTGCGCTACCTGACCGTCGGCCTCGGGGACGGTGCGATTCGGGTCAAAGAGCAGGTCGGCGACCTCGCCGGCCAAGTCCTCGAACTGTACCAACGGGTCGTCATCGGTGACGAAGACGGCAATGTGGCCCGCTCCGGCTTCGAAGTAACGCAGCAACGTGGTCGCGCAGCTCCGGGCATCGCCGCTGACGAGATGCCGGGCGAAGGCCCGCGCCGGCAGCCCGTAGAGCGAGGACATCCAGCCCAAGCCGTCTTCAGCGCGTTCTTCGTCGCCGACGGCCACGAACACGGCCAAACCCCGGTCGATGTGTCGGGGGTCACGCGCGGCGCGCTCGACCTCCTTGTCGAGACGGCCTATGGCCGCGGCGTACTCGTCGGGGCTCAAGAACAACGGGATCCAGCCGTCGGCTTTGACCGCGGCGCGGCGCAGGGCCACCTCGCTCGAGCCCCCTACCCATATCGGCACCGCCGGGCCGATGGGGAGCTGGCGGTAACCATCGGTGCTGTCCGGCGTGGCGGCGTCTCGGCCCCAGGCCCGCCGCAGCTCGTCGATGGAGGTGTCGAGGCGTCGGCCCCGCTGCGAAAAGGGGATTCCGGCCGCCTCGTACTCTCCGGCGTGGGTGCCCACCCCCACGCCGAGCACCATCCGTCCTCCCGACAGGTGCTGCAGTGAGGCCGCCTGCTTGGCCACCTCGGGCGCACCGCGCAGGGGGAGCTGCAAGACGCAGGGTCCTACCAGGGCTCGATCGGTCGACAGGGCGGCCAGGGCCACGGTGGACATGCATTCGAGGGTGGGAGAGTGCCAGTAGAGGTGATCGCACGCCCACAACCCCGTAGCCCCGGCGTCCTCGGCGGCCCGACACAACGTGGCCAGAGCTGTCGCCGTAGGCAGCTGCGCACGGCGCTGGGGGAAGGTGGGAAGGATCAGCCCGAGCCCCAAGTCGCGCGTGGCGGCCCTGGTGGTCGGCGGCGCCACCACGTCTGAGGGCACGCCGGCATGCTAACCGGACGGCTCTTGTGGAGGCACTGCCGACGGCCCCAAATGGCGCCCCCACCCGGCGTTCTCAGAGCTCTGACCTGACCGCGGCGCCGGTCACGGCACAATGGAGGGGTGCCAGTGCTCACCGATGAGGAACGCGACGAACGTCAACAAGAGTTGCGGTCGCTCATCGACCTCATGCGCCCGTCGGTACAAGCCGATGGCGGCGACTTGGAGCTGGTGGCCTTCGATGTTGAGGCCGGCACCGTCGAGGTGCAGTTGCAAGGGGCATGCAGCTCGTGCGCCATATCGTCAGCCACCTTGCAAGGTGGCGTCGAGCGCATCTTGCGCAGTCGCCTCGACTGGGTCACCGAGGTGACCGGTGGGGTCGACGAGTCGGCCGATCCTTTGGAGAGCGCCTCGCTTGGCCAGGGGGGCTACGTCCCTAAGTGGTGATGAGCTCCCGGGCTTCGATCGGTCCGTAGCGAACGATGGGCTCGTAGAGATCGAGCACGGTGCGATCGGGATCGGTGATGCCCCGGGCCGGCGGCGTGGCCAGATGGCGGCTCACATACCGACGAGCAACGGCAGCCTTGCGGGCATCGCCGGTTTGCGCCAGCGCCCAGGACGCCTCTTCCACCAGCAGCGCTCCTTCGGTCACCTCGGCCAGTAGCTCGGCCAGACGACGGCTGTGCAGCAGCCCCATGTCGTCGGGAGCGTTGCCGAGGTAATCCACCGCAGCGCGGGCGTCGGCCAGCGCGTCGACAACCAGGTCGACAGAACCGGCCAGGACGTTGATCCCCGACGCAGAGTCAAGCGCGCGCTCGATGCGGGAGAACAGGGCCACATGCGCCTGCTCGGCGCGAATGGAGCGGCGCACATCGAGACACAAGATGTTCTCGGTGCCTTCCCAAATGGTGTGGCACTGGGCGTCGCGCAGTTGGCGGGCCATGGGCCAGTCCTCCATGTACCCGTTTCCGCCGAAGACCTCCAGGGCCTGGGACGCCGCCTGTACGGCCATGCGGGTACAGCGCATCTTGGCCAAAGGAATGAGGATGCGCCGCAGAAGGCGGCCCGACTCTGCATCAACGGCACTGCGCGCTGCGGCGGCACATTCATAGGTGGCGGCCATGCCCGCCTCGAGGTCGACCACCATGTCGACCAAGGTCTCTCGCACCAAGGGATAGGTGTCGATGCGGTTGCCGAACTGCGTCCGGCGTGCCGCATAGATAGCGGCTTCGAGGAAACAGCGTCGGTGGATGCCAAGGCCCATGAGCGCCACGCCGAAGCGGCTGCCGTTGACCATCTCCATCATGCGATTGAGACCGCGGCCGTCGCGCGCCGCGTGGCCGTTGTCGTGGGTGCCGGCACCGTTGCTCGTCGCGCCGTTTTCCCCTGCCGCGTCAGTGCCGAGGGCACCGCTGGCCAGCCACGCCTGGGCGCCGTCGAGGACGACCTCGGCCGTGGGCACGCCCACGGTGCCGAGCTTGGGCTTGAGGCGCTTGATGGTGAACCCGTTGGCGGTGCCGTCGGGACGAAGACGCGGGACGATGAAGGTGGCCAGGCCGCGGCTGCCTCCGGGGGCGCCGTCGGGACGGGCCAGGACGATGAACACCTCGGCGTCGACATTCGAACAGAAGTGCTTGTCGCCGAAGAGCAGCCACTCGTCGCCGTCTTGCACGGCCCTGGTGGTGTTGGCCCCGACGTCGCTGCCCCCCTGGCGCTCGGTCAGGAACATGCCGCCCTCCCAGGCGCGCTCGGGGTCGACGCTGCGCAACCGGTCCAACAGCTCGGTGCGCACCTGCGCCGGGGCGTAGCGCTCCACGACGTCGGCGGCCCCCGACGTCATGCCCAGGCCGCAGTAGATGGCCGTTTCGGCTTGGCACACCAGGTAGGCCACCGAAGCCGTGACTACGGCGGGCACGGGGCGACCGGAATACGACTCGAGGCTGGTGAACCCGTTGCGCACCAAGTCGGCCTTGGAGTCGGTCCATGTGGCGTGGTGGACCACGTGGTCGACCTCGGTGCCGTAGCGGTCGAAGCGTTGCAGGACCGGTCCGTGCTTGTCGGTTTGCTCGGCCCGAGGCCCGATGACGGTGCCCACCAGGGTGCCGAAACGGGTCACGTGCTCCTCGGCGAAGGCACGTTCCTCGGGGTCGACGAGGTGCCGGTCAAGGAGCTGGGACAAGTTGGGGTCGAGTTGGTACCAATCGAGGCCAAGGGCCTGGTCGAACTGGGCGTAGTCAGGGAGCACGGCCTCATGCTACGGGCCGCCATGGCGGGGGCCGCGCGATTCATTAGCAAAAGTAATTAGAATGGAGAACGATGAAGAACGCCCCCTCCGCCCGCCCCGCCGACGCCACCGGCGCGGCCGTGGGCACCACCCCGGCCGCCACTCCCGCCACGGGGGCAGAGCCGGGCACCGAGGCCGAGCTGGCCGCCCGCCTCCGCATCGCTGTCACCCGCCTCAATCGGCGCATCCGCCAGCAGGTGGTGGGGGGTCTCACCCCGTCCCAGGTCTCGGCTTTGGCCAGCGTGGAACGCTTCGGCACGCCGACCATCGGGGAACTGGCCGCGCACGAGCAGGTGCAGCCGCCTTCGATGACCCGCTTGGTCGATGGTCTGCAGAGCCAGGGTCTGGTGAGTCGCGTGGGCGACGCCGGCGACCGTCGCGTGGCCCGGGTGGCCATCACCGCCGATGGCCGGCGGACGATGCAGCGCAACCGCTCGTTGCGCAACGCCTATCTGGTACGCCGCCTGCTGCGGTTGTCGCCCGATGAACGCGCGCTGCTTGATCATCTGGTCGGTTTGCTCGAGCAACTGGTCGAAACGCCGTGACGCGCGTCCGGCGAGTGGCGGGGGAGACCTTCCGCTCTTTGCACGTCCGGAACTACCGGCTGTGGTTCACGGCCCAGGTCATCTCCGTCAGCGGCACGTGGATGCAGACCGTGGCCCAGGCCTGGCTGGTGCTCAAGCTGGCCCCGGCGGGCCGGTCGGGGATCGACCTCGGTCTGGTCACGGCGTTGCAGTTCCTGCCCATGCTGTTGTTCGGCACGTGGGGTGGCTTGCTTGCCGATCGCGTCAACAAGCGCATCGTGTTGTATGTCACCCAGAGCACCGCCGGTGTGTTGGCGCTGGTGCTCGGTCTCCTCACCGCTTTCCATGCCGTGCATCTGTGGGAAGTCTTCATGTTGGCGGGTTTCCTCGGCTTCGTGAACCTCTTCGACAACCCCTCTCGCCAGACGTTCGTGCTCGAGATGGTCGATCGCGACGACCTGCCCAACGCCGTCAGCCTCAACAGCGTGGTGATGAACTCGGCTCGTGTCATCGGTCCCGCCATCGGGGGCGTGCTCATCGCCTTTGTCGGTTTGTCGGTGTGCTTCGAGGTCAACGCGGCGTCGTACCTGGCCGTGATCATCGGCCTCTCGCTCATGCGCAGCAGCGAGTTGCACCGCTCCCCACCCGTGCCCCGGGCCCGTGGCCAGTTGCGGGCCGGATTTCGCCATGTGTGGAGCACACCTGGACTTCGTGACCCGCTGTTGTTGGTGGCGGTGGTGGGCACCTTGGCGTACAACTTCCAAGTCGTCCTGGCCTTGTTGGCCAAGTTCACCTTCCATGGTGGAGCCGGTGTCTACTCGGCGCTGACCTCGCTCATGGGCGGTGGGGCCGTGATCGGCGGACTGGTGGTGGCCACGCGCAGCAAGCCCGACATCCACCGTTTGACCCTCGTCGGCATGGTCTTCGGCGTGTTGATCTTGGCGCTGGCGTTGTCACCGACGCTGCCCATTGCCTTGGTGGTGATCTTCCCCATGGGCGCGGCGTCGATTGCCTTCATCGCCACCGCCAACTCAACCTTGCAGCTCCGAGCTGACCCCTCCATGCGAGGTCGAGTCATGGCGCTGTATGCCATCGCTTTTCTGGGCACCACCCCCATCGGCAGTCCGCTGGTGGGGTGGATCTCCCAGGTGAGTAGCCCCCGTGTGGCGCTCGCCATCGGCGGAGTGGCCACCGTGGTGGCCTCGGCGGTGACGTTGCAGCGGCATCGCCGTGATCACCGCCGCGCCCTGGAGGTTTCCGCCGTGCCCGATGCGGCGTCGGCCACCGAGCTCGGCGCCGCCTGAAACAAGTGGCGACTTCGTCGCGATCTCTTAGGCGGAAACGGCTTTGGGTTCTTTGGGTAGACCGAGTACGCGCTCGCCCACGATGTTGCGCTGGATCTCCGCCGTCCCTCCCCAAATGGTCTCCGAGCGCGAGAAGAAGAACGACGCTTGGAGTTTGCTCACCGGATAGCTGGGCCGACCCCGTCGGGCCAGCGGTCCCTCGAAATCGCTGTCATCGGGGACCTCGTCGCGGGCCTGGGCCCCGGTGAGCACCTGTCCTTCCATGCCGAGAATGTCGATGGCCAGGGACATGGTGTCGCGGTGGAACTCGGACCAGAACATCTTGTTGGTGGCACCCAGCGCGGCGGCGTGACGAGTGCCGTTGAGGGCATCGGTCAGCGTGCGATACCCGTTGATCTCCATGATCTTCACCTTGGACCAGGCCCGGGCCAGGTCTTGGCGAACCGAGCAGTCGCGGTCACGACCACGACGGCGGGCGTCGGCGATGATGCCGTCGAGCTCCTTGGCGAAGCGGCGATGACTGGTGGTGGCCGAGGACCCGCGTTCGAAGCCCAACGTGGTCATGGCCACCTTCCACCCGTTGTTCACGCCGCCCACCACGTTGTCCTTGGGACAGCGGACGTTGGTGAAGAAAACTTCGTTGAACTCGGCCGACCCGTCGATCTGCTCGATGGGGCGCGGCTCCACGCCGGCCTGGTGCATGGGCACGAGAAGGTAGGAGATGCCCTGATGCTTGTCCACGTCCGGATCGGTCCGTGCCAATAAGAAGATGTAATCGGCGTATTGCGCTTGGGTGGTCCACACCTTCTGACCGTTGATGACCCACTCGTCACCGTCGAGCTCGGCTCTCGTCTTCAGTGACGCCAAGTCGCTGCCCGAATCGGGTTCGGAGAACCCTTGGCACCACGAGATGGTGCCATTGAGGATCTTGGGAATGAACTCGCGCTTTTGCTCGTCGGTGCCCCACTGCAAGATGGTGGGCCCCACCAAGGTGTCACCGAAGAAGTCGGCGCGCATGGGCGCCCCTACTCGGGCGAACTCCTCGTTGAGCACCACCTGCTCGAGCAGCGACAATCCCTTGCCGCCGTATTCCTGGGGCCATGACGCGCAGATCCACCCGCCTTGGCGCAAGGTGTCCACCCACTGTGTGGCGAATGTCTTGCGCTGTGCTTCGGACATGGTGAAGTCCGGCTCGCCCCAGCCGGCGGGAAGGTGTTCGGTCAGCCAGGCCCGGATCTCCAGGCGGAAGGCCTCGGCGTCAGGCGGATAGGCAAGGTCCATGCAAACGAACGTACCCCGACGCGCCGCGCTGAACCACCGCAGGCCGCTCAGTGCGTCCCGAGTTGCACGGCCTTGACGAACAACAAGATCACCGACAGCACCAGGTAGCCGCGCAACAGCAGCATGGCTCCCCGGCGTCCTCGGGACCAGGTCGGTCGCTCCAGTAACGCCAGCGGGGGCATACGCCAGGTTTCGCGCTTGGGAGCGGGGCCCTCGGGCACGTGGCGTCGCGACAGGGCCCGGGCGTAGAGGACGCCGGCCACCGACAGGATCACTACCAACACCACGCCCAGCACGGCCAGGACCTTGCCCACGGCGATGTGCGGGAAGACGGTGGTGGTCATGAGGATGAGCGACAAGACGAGCAACACCGACACGATGGCCACGGCCACGACGTTCAGCCACGGCTTGTTCACCCAGGGGCCGAGGACGGCCTTGTCGTTGCACAACAGGACGAGGAACACGGTGGCGCTCGGCAACAGCACGCCGGCGAGGGCCTGCACACTGGTGGTGATCAACCCGAGCGGCGCGCCGGGGATGAGCACGATGCCCGCGGCGGCCGCCACCATCAGCGTGAACGAGGCGTAGAAGAACTTGGCTTCGCTCGGACGGCGGTTGAGGGAATGGTGGGCGCCGAAGACATCGCCAAAGGCGTAGGACGTGGCCAAGGTGACCGCGGCGGCACCGATGATCGAGGCATTGAGCAAAACAATGGAGAACAGGGTGCCGGTGGAGTGGCCCAAGTAGTGCTCGAGCCCATGGGCTACCCCGAGGGCGGTCCCGAAGTTCCCCGCCAACTTCGTTCCGGAGAAGGCCGCCGCCGCGGTGATGACCAACAAGCTGGCGGCCAGCACGGTGACGAACGATCCCAGCACGGTGTCGACGCGCTCGTAGTTCAGCCACCGCGGTGTGATGCGCTTGTCGATGATGTTCGACTGCTGGAAGAAGAGCTGCCAGGGCGCCACCGTGGTGCCCACGATGGCGATGATCAACAGCACCGACGTTGAGCTGAAGCCACCGCGCACGCCGGGAACGAAGAAGCCGTGGGCCACTTTGGCGGCGTGAGGGTGGGCGAAGATGGCCAGGGGTATGGCCAAGAAGTTGGCCACGATGAAGACGAACATGAATCGTTCCCAGCGCCGGAAGCTGCCGGTGGCGGTCATGGCCACCAGGCCGACGGCGGCGAGCGGGACCGAGATGTAGGCGCTCACGCCGAAGTAGCCCAAGGCGAGGCTGACGCCGATGAACTCGGTCACGATGGTGAGGAAGTTCAAGATGAACAGGTCGCCGACGGAAAAGGCCCCCCAGAACTTCCCGAAGCGCTCGTTGATCAACCGGGCATGGCCCACGCCGGTGACGGCCCCGAGTCGCACCACCATCTCCTGGTTCACGATGAGCACCGGGATCAAAAGCGGCAGAGTCCACAGCAACGAGAAGCCGAAATTCTGTCCGGCTTGGGCGTAGGTGGAGACGCCGCCGGCGTCGTTGTCGCCCACCATGACGATGAGCCCGGGCCCGATGATGGCGGCCAGGGTGAGCAGGCGCGCCCTCCACGAGCGGCGCGGCGATTCGTCGTGCTCCTTGATGGTGCCCCAGGCGCCCCTGATGTCGCCCAGGTGCGCATCATCGAGCACCGCGGTCAGCCTCTCGGTGTGCGGGGCCTCTTCGGCCATGGGACCTCCCGACGGTGTCGGCGTCGTAGGCGTGCGTGGTAGCGCGCGCCGCCGAACACAGTCAGCCCTCCGTCACCAGCCCGGCGCTTGTACTGCCTGTCCGCGGCGTGCGCGCGTCGATGGTCGAATCGACCAACGTTTGGCGTGCAGCGCTGCTCCTCGATCTCACCCTCGGTAGCCGACCCCGGGGAGTGGTGACGCCCGGTGGGTCTCCGGGCTCGCTGCGACCGAGGGCCGAGCGCACCAGTCCTTCTCCTCGTGGGCGAGGTGCGGCTGGTTGCGTGCTGATGTTAGCGGCTCAGTCAACGGGCTGGGAACCCGGCGTTATTCCTCGGCCGCTGTCATGCCGAAGTCACGGCGCCATCCGGCCGGCAGCAGGGTTTCGATGACATCGTCGACGGTGATGACGCCGATGATGTGATGGTCGTCATCCATCACCGGGGCCACGGTCAAGTTGAAGTCCGACATTTTTCGCACAACGGAGTGAATGTCCCAATCGGGATGCACGTGGGGAGGGTCGGGCCGCATCACGGCCGACAATGGGGCCGACGGGTCGCCTTGCACCAGCCGTACCACCGAAGCCGTGCCCGTGACGAGTCCGTCGCGGTCGCATGCGAACACCGATGTCAGCACTTCGGGGGGTGCTTGTGAAAGGCGGATGGCGTCGAGGACGTCGTGCACGGGCATGGTCTCGGCCACACACAAGAAGTCCGGGCTCATGAGCCCACCGGCGGTATCGGGGTTGTAGCTCAACAGCGTGCGGATCTTGCGCTGTTTATTGGTGGGCATGAGCTGCAGGACATGGAGACGGCGGTCTTGTTCGAGCTCGGTGATCAAATCGGCGGCATCGTCGGCGGCCATGGTGGCCAGCAGGTCGGCCGCTTCGGAATCGGACCGGGAGTGGATGAACTCGAGCTGATGTTCTTCGTCCAGCTCCTCGAAGACATCAGCTTCGAGCTCGCGGTCCTGGCCCACGGCGTTGATGATCTCTTCGCCTTCCTCATGCGAGGCGGCTTCCACGAGGTCGGCGATCTGGGCCGGGTGCAGGCGACTGAGCTTGCGGTACGGGATGCGCAGGCGCGCCGTGGGCACGTGCGCCACAAAGGGCTCGATCTCCGCCCAGTCGACGATGGTGCCCGCCGGTACGCGCTCGGCCAACCGGCGCGGCAGCAGCCGGCGTAACGCCACCCGCGAGCTCGGGTCGACACCCACCACCTCCCAGCGACCACCGAGATGGGCGATTTCGATCTCATTGGCGCGGATGAGCCGGGCGCCGCGGAGGTTGATCAGATGTCGGGCCAAGAGGTCGGTGGCCAGCAGGAGCTCACCGGGTCGCCGCTCGAAGCGCTGCAGGTTGACGCTGTCGCCGATCAGCTCGACGTGCCCGTCGCGAATGTCGGCGATGCGCTCGATGGGGACGAACAATCGACGCTGGCCTATGCGCGCCACCAGGCCGGTCAGCGGAGGGTGCGGGGCGTCTTGCACCCGCACGATGAGGTCGTCGACCCGGCCGAGGTGGTCCCCGTCTTTGTCCACCAGCGCGCTCTTCACGATGCTGGACAGGTACAGGATCGTGATCGGCATGCGCTGGAGCTCCTCGAGCATGGGTGCCGCTGAGCCAAATGTAGTGCCTCCAGGGCCCTTGTCCAGCACTTTTTGACCCGGAGTGCCGCCCTCGCGACGCTCGGTCGTTTGCGCCGGGACACGATTCCGGGGGAGGCTGATCGGCCATGATTGCCGACCAGGGTGCGGCGCGTGCCTAAGAGCCCCCAGCAGCGCATCGCCGAGATCCGCCAGTCCTGGGAGCGCAGCACCCAGATAACGGTCCCACCTGCCTCAACGGGCTCTCCGGCCGAGCCGGGCGGGCTTCGGGTGGCCTACCTCGTCTACCGGGGAAACCCCAGGTGCGGAGGCCAAGGCGTCTACACCCGCCACCTGGCTCGGGAGCTGGTCAACCTCGGTCATTCCGTAGAAGTGCTGGCCGGCCAGCCCTGGCCCGAGCTCGACGACGGGGTGGGTTTCACCCCGGTTCCCGGTCTCGACCTGTACCGGGACCCCGACCCCTTTCGGGTCCCGCACCTGCGGGAGTTCCATTCCTCCATCGACTGGCTCGAGTTCGCCGTTATGTGCTCGGCCGGGTTCCCCGAGCCTCTGGCATTCTCCATGCGCGCCCGCCGCATCCTGGCCGCCCGCCGCCAGGACTTCGACATCGTCCACGACAACCAATGTCTGGGCCGGGGCCTGGTGGGCATGCTCGAAGACGGCTGGCCCCTCTTGACGACCTTGCACCACCCCATCACCGTCGACCGCCAGCTGGCGCTGTCGCACGCCGAGAACGCCTACCGCCGTCTCACGCAACGCCGTTGGTTCGGGTTCCTGGGTATGCAGATGCAGGTGGCCCGCCGCCTGCCGCGCATCGTCACCGTGTCGGAGTCCTCCAAGACCGACATCGCTGCCCAGATGGGCGTGGAGCTCAGCCGCATGCACGTGGTGCCGGTGGGCGTGGACCACACCGTGTTCCGGCCCCGCCCCGAGCACCCCCGGGTACCGGGACGGATCATGGTGACGTCGTCGAGCGATGTCCCCATGAAGGGTTTGGTCCCTCTTCTCGAAGCCGTCGCCAAGTTGCGCACCGAACGCGACGTCGAGCTTGTCGTCATCGGCCGGCCGCGTCCCGGTGGCCGGGTGGCCAAGGCCATCGAGCGCCTCGGCCTGGAGCCGGTGGTGCGCTGCGTCAGCGGCATCTCCGACGATGAGCTGGCCATTAATTACGCCGAGGCTGAGGTGGCTGTGGTTCCTTCGCTGTACGAGGGGTTCTCGCTACCCGCCATCGAGGCCATGGCCTGTGGCGTGCCCCTGGTGGCCACCACCGGAGGGGCGCTGCCCGAAGTGGTGGGGGAGGACGGCCGCACCGGACTGCTGGTGGCCCCCGATGACCCCGAAGCGCTGGCCACGGGCATCCGGCGCGTCTTCGACGACCCCGAGCTGGCCCAACGCCTCGGGCAAGGGGGCCGCGACCGCGTGCTCGGGCGCTTCACCTGGCAGGCCACTGCCCGGGGCACCGCCGAGCACTACCAGATCCTGATGGAAGAGCATCGCCGCGCCCAGGCCGGTGGCTCGTGCTGACCGTCGACTACCAACGCCTCGGGGTGCAGCGCGGCGAGCGCCTGCTCGATCTCGGCTGCGGCGGGGGGCGCCATGCCTTTGAGGCGTTTCGTCTCGGGGCCCGCGTTGTCGCTCTCGATGCCCAGGTGGCCGAGGTGACCCAGGTGCGCAACACCATGGGGGCCATGGTCGACGCCGGCGAGGTGCGCGGCGAAGACGAGGCCGGCGTGGTGCAGGGCGACGCGCTGCATCTTCCCTTCGGCGACGGGAGCTTCGATCGCGTCATCGCCGCCGAAGTGCTCGAGCACATTCCCGCTGACGGAGATGCCATGGCCGAACTGGCCCGGGTGCTGCGTCCCGGGGGGACGATGGCGGTCACCGTGCCACGCTTCGGCCCCGAGGTCGTGAACTGGACGCTGTCCAACGATTATCACGACGTTCCCGGTGGCCATGTCCGTATCTACCGTCGGGGGACGTTGGTGGAGCGGTTGCGTCGCGTCGGCCTCCGCCCCTTTGCTCATCACCACGCCCACGCCTTGCACTCGCCGTATTGGTGGTTGAAGTGCTTCGTGGGCGTGCGCCGCGACAACCATCCGGCCGTGCGTGCGTATCACCGCCTGCTGGTGTGGGACATCGTGTCGCACCCTTTCCCCACCCGCACCGCAGAGCGGCTCCTTAATCCCGTCATGGGCAAGAGCCTCGTCGTCTATCTGGAGAAGCCGGCATGACCACCACCGATCCCATCGTGCCCACCTCCGCTACCGCTGGCGTTCCCGTAGCGGGCCACGCCTCCGATGTCCTCGCTGTCCCTGAAGTACCCGGGGTGCTGAGTGCCGCCGAGGTGCTGGCCACGGCGGCTTCCATCGTCGAGGTGCAGCGGCCCGACGGGATGATCCCGTGGTTCGACGGGGGGCACTGCGATCCCTGGAATCACGTGGAGGCGGCCATGGCCCTCTCCACCGCCGGCTTCGCCGTCGAGGCGCGGGCCGGTTACCAGTGGCTGGCCGACACCCAGCTCCCCGACGGCTCGTGGTTCAACTATTACGTGTCGGGCACCGGGGTCAAAGACCCGCGTCTGGACACCAACGTGTGTGCGTATGTGGCTACCGGCGCCTGGCACCACTACCGCATCACCGGCGACATCTCGGTACTGCAGGAGATGTGGCCCATGGTCGATCGGGCTCTCGCCTTCGTGCTGCGTTGGCAGCGGGACCACGGGGCCATCTTGTGGTGCGTCGATCCCGATGGGCGCCCGGGGCGCTATCCGCTGCTCACCGGATCGTCGTCGATCTACCACGCCTTGCGCTGCGGGTTGGCGTGCGCGCGAGCCCTCGGCCAAGAGCGTCCCGATTGGGAACTCGCCGGCGGGCGCCTGGCGCACGCCATTGCCCATCTGCCCCAGGTCTTCGAGCCCAAGTACGAGTTCGCCATGGACTGGTACTACCCGGTGCTTTCCGGTGCCCTGTTCGACGATGCCGCCGCTGCTCGCATCGACCAGTGGTGGGACGCGTTCGTGATGGAGGGCCTAGGGGTGCGCTGCGTGTCTACCGGGCCGTGGGTCACCGCGGCGGAGACGGCCGAGTGCGCGCTCGCTCTCGACGCAGTGGGGCGACGCGACGAGGCCAAGGCGCTGTTGACGTGGGCCCAGGCGCATCGTTGTCCCGACGGTTCGTACTGGACGGGGATCGTCTATCCCGAGCAGGACACCTTCCCCTACCGCGAACGCACCACCTACACGGCGGCGGCCATCGTGCTCGCCGCCGATGCTCTGTCCAACACCACGCCCGCGGCCGGACTGTTTCGCGGCGAGTCGCTTCCCGACGACCTCGACCTCACCGAACCTCGGCGGCCGGCGCCACGCGTCTGAGGATTCGCAGCGACCCGCATTCACCGTCCTCGCTGAACTCCCCGGACGCCAAGGCGGCTGTCCACAGTTCGTAGGGGGGACGTCCGCCGTCGGCCGGGTCGGGGAAGACGTCGTGGATGGCGAGCCAGCCGCCCACCGCCACATGCGGCGCCCAACCGCGGTAGTCGGCCCACGCCGGTTCCTCGCCGTGCCCGCCGTCGATGAAACAGAAGTCGAGCGGTGTGTGCCACCGCGACGCAATGGTGGGGGAGTCGCCAACCATTCCCACCACGCTGGCCTGCAGTCCGGCGCCGTCGACGGTGTGGCGCCAAAACGGCAGCGTGTCGATGCGCCCGGTGGCGGGATCAACGACCTCGAGATCGTGATGCGTCCACCCGGCTTGGTTTTCCTCCGAGCCGTGATGGTGGTCCACGCTGAAAAGCACGGCGCCGGTGGCCTGGGCGGCGGCGCCCAGGTACACCGTCGACTTCCCGCACCATGCCCCGATCTCCATCAGCGTTCCGTCGGCCGGTCCAACGGTAGCGGCGCGATAGGCGGCGTCATAGAGCGCCAGGCCCTCGTCGTCGGGCATGAAGCCCCGGGTGTCGCGTGCGATGGCCAGCAGCTCGTCGCCCAGGGCGTCGTGGGTCACAGTGTCATCCTCCCGCCAGCGTCACGGCGCTGTAGATGGCGAAGGCGGCCAGGATGCACCCGCCCGCTTTGCGAATGATGCGCAGCGGAAGCACCCGCACCAGCGCGCGTCCCGACACCACCCCTAAGGCGGACACGCTCATGAGGCCGAGCGCAGCGCCGGCGAACACCGACCACGGTTGCCGGTAGTGGGCAGCCAGGTTGGCGGTCAGAATTTGGGTGAGGTCGCCAAACTCCCCGACGAAGATCACCGCGAAGGCGCCTGCCGCAATGCGATGAAAGCGTTCCGCTTGGGCGGCCTGCTCCTCTCCGGCTTGGGTCTCTGTCTCTTCCTTTCGCAACAAAAGGTAGAGCGCACCCACCGTGAAGAGGGCGGTGACAACGCCTTCGACGGCTCGATGGGGCAGCAGCAGGAGCAGGCGCCCCGCCCCGGCGGCCAGGCCGGCATGCACGATGAAGGCGGTGGCCGTCCCCACCCACACCGCCAGGGGGCGGTGGCGGCTGGCCATGACCAAGGTGGCGATCATGGTCTTGTCGGGCAATTCGGCCACGAAGATGAGGCCGAAGGTGATGGCCACCACCGACAGGTCCATGACCCGAGCTCCGGTGCCGGGCGGTCAGGTGCCGGCCAGGCGGTCGATGGCGTCCGCCAGCGTGCCGGGTACGCCCGCCCGCAGTCGAGTGGCAAATGCCACGTTCACACCGAGACGCTCGACGATCTGATCGACGGTCCGTTGCCCCGAGGGCACGGGGTGGGTGGCCAAAAACGAGCGCACATCTTCGGCCAGGTCCTCCTGGCGACACAGCAGTTTCACGCCGTCGAGCATGCGGGGAAAGATGTTGGCGGGCAGGCGGGCCGCCAGCTCGTCCCAATGGGTTCGCACCAGGGGCCACGTCGCCGGTCCGTGGACGCGGCTGGCCAGCAGCATCTGAATCAAGAACGGCGCGTTTTGCGTGCGCACTTCGGTCCGGGCCAATGCAAAGGTGCGCGCCGCCAGCTCGGGCTCGGGAAACGCCGTCAACGCGTACAGATAGCGGATCTCATCCTGCGGCGTGTCCGGGTTGCGGTAGCGCTCCAAAAACGCGTCGTATTGCTCGACTCCGCCCCCGGCCGCCACCAAGGTGACGACGGCGGAGAGAAGCTCGGGGTTGACGGGGGCGCCGCCGGTCACCATGGCGAGGTAACGGCGGGCCGCCTCGGCGCGGATGGCCTCGTCGTCACCGACGGTGCCCAACGTGGCGAGTATCTGGGACCGCAAGGTGGCGGTGCGTTGTCCGTCATTGGCGCCGGGATCCCACCCGAGACGATCGAGGACGGGATGGAGCAACGCCCGCGTGTACTGCGCCAGGGTCGGCTCGACGTCGTCATCGACGACGCGTTCGAGGAACGAAAGCGGTCCCGTCACCTCCGCCCACACCTCGGGTTCGGGCTCATCGCCGAGGGCTCCAGCCAAGGTCAAGAAGGCGCTGATGTCACTTCGGCCCGCCAGCACTGACGCCCAAGTGTCACCGAGCAGGTTGAAACGCTCCAGCGTGCCGAGGGCTCCGAATCCCTGAGCCAAGGCGCCCAGATTGTCGGCGCCGTACCGAACCCGGTAGTAGCCCACCGCATCGGCGTTCACGACGATCGGTGCACCGGCCGGCCCCAGGGCCGGCACCGTGGCTCGGGCGTCGGTGAGCAGTATCTGCGTGGTGGGGGCATCGCTGCTCAGGCCGCCTCGCATGTGCACCGGAACCTGCCAGATCTCCCCGATGGCACTGGCATCGACCGACGGTGTCAACGAGAACGCTTCCTGGTCGAGAGTGACGGTGCCTGCATCGTGATCCTGGGTCACCGTGATGATGGGGAACCCCCCTTGGAGGATCCAGCTGTCCATGATCTGCTGCACCGGTTCGCCCGTCGAGGTTTCGATGGCCTGCCACAGATCGCCGGTCTCGGTGTTGGCGAAGGAGTGATCCGAGAGATAGCGCTGAATGCCATGGCGGAAAGCCTCGGCGCCGAGGTAGCGCTCGAGCATGCGCAGCACGCTGGCGCCTTTTTGGTAGGTGAGGACATCGAACATGCCTTGGGCTTCTTCGGGCGGCCCCACGGCGTACTCGACGGGTCGGGTGGAGTGCAGGGCGTCGGTGGACATGGCCACCTCACGCTCCATGCCGAAGCTGGCCCATCGCTCCCACTGGGGGCGGAAGTCGTCGACGCAGAGCAGTTCCATCAAGGTGGCAAAGGCTTCGTTGAGCCAGATGCCGTTCCACCACTTCATGGTCACCAGGTCGCCGAACCACATGTGGGCGATCTCGTGCGAGATGACATCGGCGATCCGCTCGAGCTCGAGGCGTGACGCCCGAGCCGGATCCACCAGCAAGGCGTTCTCGCGAAACGTCACGCATCCCAGGTTCTCCATGGCGCCGAAGGCGAAGTCGGGGATGGCCAGCAGATCGAGTTTTTCGCCGGGATAGTCGATGCCGAACCACTGCGTGAAGAACCGCAAGGCGTGGGCGCCAGCGTCGAGGGCGAAGGCGGTGAGGTCTCCTTTGCCCGGGACGTGCACGATGCGAAGGGCGGTTCCGTTCACGTCCACGGGGTCGGTCGCCACCAGCGGTCCCACCACAAACGCCACCAGGTAGGTCGACATCGAGATGGTGTCGCCGAAGCGGACGCGCCGTAGACCTGCCCCCAGAGGAGACTCTTCGATGATGGGGCCGTTGGAGAAGGCCGCCAACCCGGCGGGTACGTCGAGCGCCACCGCGAACACGGCCTTGCGGTCCGGCTCGTCAAAACAGGGAAAGGCCCGGCGGGCGTCGGTCGCCTCGAATTGCGTGGTGGCGATGGTATGCAGCGTGCCCTGGGCGTCGGCGAAGGTGGAGCGGTAGAACCCGTGCAGCTTGTCGTTGAGGATGCCGGCGAAGCGCACCATGATGACGGCCGATCCCGGCGCCAAATCCTCGGACGAGGAGAGGACGACACGTTCGTTCTCCTCGTCGAGCGTGGCCTCCAACGCCACCGGCGCCGCGCCCTCGGGTCGGAACTCGGCGGCCTCAATGGTGAGCTCGGCGGCATTGAGCACGATGGCCCCGACGGCTTCGTGCACGGTCGCCTCGATGCGGACCTCCCCCGAAAACGTCCCCGCCTCGAGGTCGGGCGCCAGCACCAGCTCGTAGCGGTGCGGCTCGACGCTGTAGGGCAGGCGATGGAAAGACGGCGAATCGACAGGTTGTCCGGGCATCGGGGCGCAGGCTACCCGTCGCCCAGCCGCTATCGTCCCCACTCGTGCTGACGCCCGAGGCGACAACGGGCGATGTCTCCTTTGACGTCGTCGCCATAG
This sequence comes from uncultured Acidimicrobiaceae bacterium, assembly GCA_963714125.1. Classification (GTDB taxonomy): domain Bacteria; phylum Actinomycetota; class Acidimicrobiia; order Acidimicrobiales; family UBA8190; genus CAWCAW01. The sequence goes on from OY970234.1 coordinate 1,628,373, forward strand.
GCTCCGCCCTCGTCGATGTCCTGGCGTCGACCTCCGATGGGGAGCTGGAGCGGTTGGACCTGGCCAAAGGCGCCATGGCCCTCGTCGATCTGGAACGCGCCGCCTCGATCTATGGGCAGATGGGCGCCGGCACCGAGGTGTCGGGAGGCTCAGCCGCCAACACGGCGGCGGGAGTGGCCGCCCTGGGCGGCAGGGTGGGATTCATCGGCAAGGTGGCCGACGATGCCCTCGGTGAGGTCTTCCGGCGTGACATCACCGCCGCCGGCGTGACGGTTGGCACCTCACTGACGGGGGTTCCGGCCGCTTCGGAGGCCGCCGCTGCCGCCGGTGGTACCGGGCGCTGCTTGGTGCTCGTGACCGATGAGGGCGAGCGCACCATGGCCACCTATCTCGGGGTGGCTTCGACCCTCGGGCCACCCGATATCGACGAGGAGCTGGTGGCCCAGGCGGCGGTGGTCTACCTCGAGGGCTACTTGTGGGATCTCGACCCCACCAAAGAAGCGTTGCGCCGCGCCATAGAGGTGGCCCATGGTGCCGATGCTCTGGTGGCGTTGAGTCTTTCTGACCCGTTCTGTGTCGAACGTCACCAGCGCGAGTTCCTCGACCTGTTGCGCGAGGACATCGACCTCGTCTTCGCCAATGAAGACGAGACGCGCTTGCTCTTCGGCTCGGCGACGGGTGAGGAAGCCATAGCGGCGTTGGAAGAGACCGGCCTGCTGGCGGTGATGACGCGCGGTGCTGCCGGTTCGGTGGTGGTTACCGCCCAAGGTGCGACGGCGGTGCCGGCCCAACAAGGCACCGTGGTGGTGGACACCACCGGTGCGGGTGATCTGTACGCGGCGGGATTCCTCTTTGGGCTGACGCACGGCTATGACCCCGAGCGTTCGGCCCGACTCGGCACCGTGTGCGCGGCCGAGGTCATCTCACATCTGGGGGCCCGTCCCCAGGCGGACTTGCGCGCCCTGGCCGCCGCCCACGACCTGCTTTAGCTACTTGGGGTCCTCGGCAGGCAAATAGGCCAAGTCGAGGTCGCCCAGGCGAACCAGCACCGACGCCACCCAACGCGCCAGTTGTCCCACCGGCCGGGCCAGCGTGGACGCGTCGTCCAAGGCTCGCTCATCGAGACGAAACGTCCCTTGGTAGGTGGTCTCCACCGCGAACCGCAGCACACCGCTGACATCGCGCACCTGCTCCACCACCGGGGGGGTACGCCCCAAGGTGTCGGTGCCGATCATGGGGCTCTCCTCGGGGAGACACGCCAAGACGTTGTCGAGGTCGGGCATGGCAGCCAGCCTCTGCAGGCGCAGCGTGATCTCCATGACCACCTCGGGGAAGTCCGCCGTCGGCTCACCGATCGACCACGACCGGTAAGCGCTCTGGCTCCACGTGGGCCAGTCCACCGACACATCGGCGCGCACGCGCGGGGGTTGCTCCTCTCCGGGCAGCGAATACGAGGTCTCCCAGGACACGTCACCCAAGAAGACGTCGACCTGAAAGCGTTCCTCGACAGCTTGGCGCTGCAGCAAGGCGTCTTCGAGGGCCCGTCGTGTCTGGGTGATGACGTCCACCAAAATGTGGTCGATCATGGCGGGTCAGAGGCTACCTTTGCCGTCGTGGGCGCGGCGCGAAACCTCTGGCTGGACCGGCGTGTGCTGTCGTACGCACATCAAGGCGGTGCGTGGGAGGCACCCTCGTCGACCATGTTCGCCATTCGGCGCGCCGTCGAGCTCGGTGCCACCGGCATCGAACTGGACGTGCATGGGACCGCCGACGGGCACCTGGTGGTGTGCCACGACGAAACCGTGGACCGGACCACTAACGCAACGGGTCGGATCAGCACCCTGACCCTGGCGCAACTCAAGGCGTTGGACAACGCCTACTGGTTTATCCCCGGAGCGGACGTGACCCCGGGACGCGACGCCGCCGCGTATGCGTATCGGGGCCGAGCACCCGAGGACGGTGATTTCGCCATCGCCACGCTCGACGAGGTGCTCGATTTCCTCAAAGGGCATCCATCGGTGGCGGTGAACCTCGACATCAAGTCTTCCGCGCCCACGGTGGAGCCGTATGAGGGTCGCCTCGCCGCCGTGCTGGCCAACCACGGTTCCACCGACCGGGTGATCGTGGCGTCGTTCCTCGACGGAGCCACGGAGAACTTCGCTCGACTGGCCCCCAGCGTGGCCATCTCGGCAGGCACGCTGGCCACGGCCAACTTCTGGCGGGCGCTGCACGACGGCGAAGCGCTACCGCCCATGCCGTATGTGGCCCTACAGGTACCCACCCACCAAGGCGACCTAGTTATCGTCGACGAACAGTTCGTCGAAGCCGCCCATGGCAGTGATCTCGCCGTCCACGTGTGGACCATCAACGATGCTCAGGAGATGCAGCGCCTCGTCGCCCTGGGCGTCGACGGGATCATCTCCGACGTGCCTACCACCCTCGTCGGCGTCCTCAAAGATCAGGGTGCGACGTACCAGCCTTAGCCGCTGTGAAGTGGGCTTAGCCCCGGCCGGCGTTGGGTCGCTTGCCGTGATTCGCCTTCTTCTTGCTTCGGATATTGCGCTTCACGGTTCGCTTCGACATGGGCAGAGCTTAAACCAGGGACGAGTAGCGTCGCGAAGCGATGGAGCAATTAGGCCTGGTCGGCCTCCCCAACGCCGGTAAGACGTCACTTTTCAACGCCCTGACGGGGGCGAGTGCCCTGGTGGCGTCCCATCCGTTCACCACCACCGAAAAGTCGGTGGGCATCGCCCCGCTGCCTGACCCCCGTCTGGCTGCTTTGGCGGCCATGAGCCATTCCAAGAACGTGGTGCGGGCCGGGGTGCAAGTCGTCGACATCGCCGGTTTAGTGGCCGGCTCGTCCACCGGTGAGGGACTGGGCAACCGTTTCCTGGCCGGGATCCGCGAGGTCGACGCCCTGTGCCTGGTGTTGCGGGCTTTTGAGGACGAATCGGTGGTGGGGGAAACGGACCCTCTGGAAGCGCTGGGCGTCCTGGAGCTCGAGCTCATGCTGGCCGACGCCGAGAGCATCGAATCCCAGATCGACAAACGTCGAAGAGCGGCCAAATCCGACAAGTCGTTGCTCGGCGAGGTGGCCGCCATGGAGGTGGCCTTGCAGAGCCTCTCCGCCGGCGTGCCCCTGTACCGGGCCGGGTTCGATCCCGAGGTTCGGGTTGCCCTCAAGGGATTGTTCTTGTTGAGCGACAAACCCGTGCTGGCCGTCGTCAACGCCAGCGATGAACAGCTCGACAAAGCCGCCGCCTTGGTGGCGCCCATCGAAGACGAGCTGGCCGGCTACGGAGAGGTGCTGGTGGTCAGCGTCCAACTCGAGGCCGAAGCGGCGCAGCTTTCTGCCGACGAGCGGGCCGAGCTCCTCGAAGGCCTCGGTCTGGGCGAAGGTGCACTGGCCCGGCTGTCGCGCTCCGCGTATCACCTGCTCGGCCGGCGCACCTTTCTCACCACCGGCGACAAGGAGTCCCGGGCGTGGAGCTTTCGTGATGGCGCCACCGCGCCGGAATGCGCCGGGGTCATCCACTCCGATCTGCAGCGAGGCTTCATCCGCGCCGAGGTGATCCACTGGGATGAACTCATCGAGTTGGGTTCGTGGAACGCCGCCAAAGCCGTGGGCCGCCTGCGTGTCGAGGGCAAGGACTACGTGGTGGCCGACGGCGACGTGCTCGAGATCCGCTTCAACGTGTGAGGTCGATACGAAGGTGAGCGCCGGAGGGTGGCTGCTGCGGCAAGGCGTCGTGCTGGCGACCGTCGAAACCGCCGACACTCCGTTCTCGCGCATGCGCGGGCTGTTGGGACACTCGTCGTTCGAAGGCGGGTTCCTATTGACCCGGACGCGATCGGTGCACACCCTGGGCATGCGGTTTGCCATCGATGTGGCCTTTTTGGACCGGGAGCTGATCGTCATTGACGTCGTGACCTTGTCCCCCTGGCGCGTGGCCCTGCCCCGCCGACGTGGTCGCAGCGTGCTCGAAGCACAAGCGGGGGCCTTCGAACGCTGGGAGTTGCGCGTCGGAGATGCCCTCGAGCTTCGTCGTCCCGAGCCGTGACCGGGGACGGGCCGACCACTGACGCATCGCTGACGGGCACGCTGGTGCTGGTGGCCACGCCCATCGGCAATCTTGGCGACCTGTCGCCGCGCGCTCGCCAGGTCCTGGCCGATGCCGACATGGTGTGTTGCGAGGACACCCGGCGCACGCGCCAGCTCCTCACCTATGCCGGGATCAGCGGGCGACGGCTGACCTCCCTGCACGGGCATAACGAGGCCTCGCGTCTCGCCGAGGTGGTGGCCATGTTGGAGAACGGGGCCACTGTGGCGGTGGTCAGTGACGCCGGCACCCCCGCCATCTCCGATCCGGGGGCCCGACTGGTAGCCGCCGCCGCCGAGGCGGGGGCCACGGTGACGGTGGTGCCGGGGCCGAGTGCGGTGCTGGCCGCCTTGGTGGCGAGCGGCCTGCCCACGGAACGGTTTTGCTTCGAGGGGTTCTTGCCCCGACGAGGAGCCCTTCGTCACCAGCGCATCGAAGAGCTGGCCACCGAAATGCGCACCGCGGTGGTGCTCGAGGCGCCCGGGCGAGTGGCGCCCACCTTGGCCGAGCTGGCCATCGCCTGCGGTGCCGAGCGTCGTGTCGTGGTGGCGCGCGAGCTCACCAAGGTGCACGAGGAGCTGTGGCGAGGAACGCTGGCCGAAGCCGAGGCCCATTTCGCCACCAAAGCCGTGCGCGGCGAGGTCGTCATCGTCCTCGATGGCGCCGCACCAGCGCCCGAGCCCAGCGACGCACTCATCATGGCCGCGCTCGAAAAACACCTGGCTCAGGGCGAGACACTGAGTGACGCCGCTCGATCGGTGGCCCAGGCGCTACAGGTCGGCCATCGACGGGCATACCAACTGGCCCTCGGCCTTCCCGAGGGTCCACCCGGCTAGGGCCTCCCGGGCTCGTCGGCTCCCGGGGCGCTGGAGAGCCTTCACGGGGACGCCCCCGTGGCCCCATGAGGGGGGCCATCGGCGCGTCATCGCCTCGTCGCCCTGAGCGGACCTCGCTGCTCGGTACCCTGGGGCGGTGCCCCGCTTCTTTGTGACCACGCCGATCTACTACGTCAACGACGCTCCCCACGTCGGCCACGCCTACACCACGGTCACCGCCGACGCCCTGGCCCGCTGGCACCGCCTCTGCGGTGAGGACGTCTTCTTCCTCACCGGCACCGACGAGAACGGCGAAAAGGTGGCCCGGGCCGCCGCCGAGCACGGGGCCACCCCGAAGGAGTGGGTGGACGCCACCTCGGCGCGATTCGTGGCGGCCTGGGAGAAGCTGAACGTCTCCAACGACGACTTCATTCGCACCACCGAGCCCCGTCATCACCGTGCCGTGCAGCACTTCCTGCAGAAGATCTACGACAACGGCTACATCGAGTCGGGGACCTACAGCGGCTGGTACTGCGTGGGATGTGAGGCCTACAAAGACGAGGCCGAACTCCTCGAGGGTCGCATCTGCCCAGACCATCTGGTGCCGGTGGAATGGCTCGAGGAGCAGAACTACTTCTTCAAGCTCAGCGCCTTCCAACAACGGCTGTTGGATTGGTACGACTCCCATCCCGACGTGGTGCTCCCCGGGATCCGGCGCAACGAAGCCGTCGGGTTCATCAAGGGGGGTCTCGATGACATCTCCATCACCCGCACGTCGACAACGTGGGGGGTGCCGGTCCCCTGGGACCACAACCACGTCTTTTACGTCTGGTACGACGCGCTGGTCAACTATCTGACGGCCATCGGCTACGGAGAAGGCCCCGACCGTTTCGCGTTGTGGTGGCCGTCGGTGCACCACCTGCTGGCCAAGGACATCATTCGCTTCCACTGCGTGTGGTGGCCGGCCATGTGCATGGCGGCGGGCATCGACCCCCCGCGCCAGCTGATCGTTCATGGCTGGCTCCTGGTGGGGGGCAAGCGTCTATCCAAGACGCGCATCCGTGAGTCGGCGCTGGAAAACGACGGCGACGACGAGGTGGCGGTGAAGCTCACCGACATCGCCCCCGACCTTCTCGTCGACGATTTCGGCGTCGATGCCGTCCGCTATTACTTGCTGCGCGACACCTCCCTCGGTGCCGACGGCGAGTTCTCCTACGAAGGCATCAACACCCGTTACAACGCTGATCTGGCCAACAACCTGGGCAACCTGGTGTCGCGGGTGGCCACGGTGGTGGGATCGAAATGCGCGGGCGTGGGTCCCGCCCCGGACCCGCACAGCCCTTTGGCGGCGGTGGCGTCCGAAGTTGTCACCGAGACGGTCGCCGCGTGGGCGCAGTTCCAACCGCATCTGGCGCTGGAAGCCACGTGGCGACTCATCCGCGAGACCAACGCCGAGCTCGAGGCCACCGAGCCTTGGAAGGCCGACCCCGGTCCGGCCACCGACGCCGTTCTCGGCAGCGCGCTCGAGGCGCTGCGCATCGTGGCGTTGTTGGCGTCGCCGGCCCTGCCCGAGACGTGCGCCACCATCTGGAGCCGGTTGGGTCTGTCCGGACGTCCCCAAGACAGCGTCGTTCCCGCTGACGCCGCCTGGGGCGGTTACCCGGGGGGTCTGCCTGTCGACAAGGGAGCACCACTGTTCCCGCGCCGTTCGCCGTGACCAGTTCGGCGGGACCTCGTCGGGCCGGTGACGGCACGTGGTTCGACTCGCATTGCCATCTACAGGATCGGTACCGCCCCGACGGGCTCGACGTGCTCAGCGCCGTGTCCGAAGCTCGCCAGGCGGGGGTGGCCGGGATCGTCTGCGTGGGCACCGACGCCGAGAGCTCTCGACAGGCCGTGGCCGTCGTGGATCAGATCCGCGGCGTCTCGGTGTCCCCGGGCGACGTGGCCTTCGAGGCATGGGCCACCGTCGGGCTCCATCCGCACGAGGCATCCCACGCAGTGGCGGGTGTCGAGGAGGTCCTGGCCGAGGTGGTGGCGTCGGGGACCAACACGGTGGTGGCGGTGGGGGAGTGCGGGCTCGACTACCACTACGACCATTCCCCTCGCCATGCCCAGCGCCAGGCTTTTGCCGCCCAGATCGCGCTGGCGCATCGGTACGCGCTCACGTTGGTGGTGCACACCCGAGCCGCGTGGGACGACACCTTCGACGTGTTGCGCGCCGAAGGAGTACCGCCGCGCACCGTGTTGCACTGCTTTACCGGCGGCGTGGACGAGGCGAGACGCTGCCTCGATATGGGCGCCTTTGTGTCGTTCAGTGGGATCGTCACCTTCAAGAACGCCGACGATGTGCGCGCCGCCGCCGCGCTCTGTCCCCTCGACCGTTTGCTGGTCGAGACCGATGCGCCTTTTTTGGCGCCCACTCCACATCGCGGTGAGCAGAACCAACCGGCGTGGGTTCCCATCGTGGGGCAAGCGGTGGCGGCGGTGAAGGGGATTACGGCTGAGGAGCTGGCGATCACCTCGACGGCGGCGGTGCGTGCGGCGTTTGCCATCGGGTGAGTTAGTGATGGCCCGGTGACGTTGTCTCCCCGTGAGGTACATGAGCTCCTCGACACGTACGGACTTCGTCCCAGCCGGGCCCTGGGCCAAAACTTCGTGGCCGACGCCAATACGGTGCGACGCATCGTGCGCCTGGCCGACGTCCATGGCGGTGACGCCGTGGTCGAGATCGGCGCCGGCTTAGGGTCGCTGTCCCTGGCGTTGGCGGAAACGGGCGCACGCGTGGTGGCCGTGGAGATCGACGGGCGCCTGCTGCCGGCGCTGCGTTCCCAGGTGGAGCCCCACGGCGTGGAGGTTGTCCACGGCGACGCCTTGGAACTCGACTGGGAGGCCCTGCTCGGCGCTGCATCGGGCGCCCCTGATTCGGCCCCGTGGAGCCTGGTGGCCAACCTGCCGTACAACGTGGCTGTCCCGGTGGTGGCACGCGTGCTCGACGAGGCTCCGTCCATCACCCGCCTGCTGGTGATGGTGCAACGCGAGGTGGGTGAACGGCTGGCGGCGGGCCCTCACAGTCGTGCCTATGGAGCCGTGTCGGTGAAAGTGGCGTATCACGCCGAGGCCCGTCTGGTGGGCCGAGTGCCGGCGTCGGTGTTCGTGCCTCGACCGAACGTCGAGTCGGTGTTGGTACAGATGACGCGGCGACCGTCGCCGGCAGTGGATCCCGATGCGGTTCCCGCCGCTCGTCTCTTTGCCGTGGTGCGGGCCGGGTTCGCGCATCGACGAAAGATGTTGCGGGTGGCGTTGGCCGACGTCGTCGATCCGGGTGCTTTCGCGCCGGCCGGCGTTGACCCTACGTGGCGAGCCGAGGATCTCGCCGTTGACCAGTGGGGGAGACTGGCGGCGTGCGACCTCGAGCTGACGCGCCGGTGAGCGTCACGGAGTACGGCTGATGACCGAAGCGGCGACCGACTCGGTGACGGACGCGGTGTCGCTGTCGGCTCCGGCCAAGTTGACGCTGTCGCTGCGCGTGACTGGGGTCCGCCCCGACGGATATCACGAGCTTGAGGCGGAGATGGTCACCGTCGACTTGGTCGACACATTGACTTTCGAGGCCGGCCACGAACTGGTCATGGTGGACGAGGTTGTCGGAGGTCTCGGGATCGCCGACATGCCTGGCACCGATGAGAACCTGGTGGCCCGAGCCTTGGCTCTGGTGGGGCGCCGCAGCGCGGTTCGACTCATCAAGCGCATTCCCTTGGGAGCCGGGCTGGGCGGTGGTTCGGCCGATGCCGCCGCCGTGCTGCGTTGGTCCGGCCGCACCGATGCGGCGCTGTCGATGCAGCTCGGATCCGACGTGCCGTTCTGCGTGGTGGGAGGGCGGGCGCGGGTGGGTGGATCGGGCGAGGCGGTCGAGGTGCTGCCCCACGAGGACCGGTCGTTCGTGTTGCTGGTGCCGCCGCTGGCGTCGAGCACGGCTGCGGTCTACCGGGCCTGGGACCAACGCCGTGGCCGGGCCGGAAACTCAGAGCAGTCGTCTCAGGACTTCGGCAACGATCTCGAAGCGGCCGCGCTCGACGTCACCCCCGCGTTGGCGGCGTGGCGCGATGCGCTGGAGGGCATCACCCGTTGTCGCCCGCGGTTGGCCGGCAGCGGTTCGACGTGGTTTGTTGAGGGCGATGCCAAGGACTTGGGTGTTGAGGGCCGACGCTCCGTGGAAGTCGATGGAGCCCGGGGGGCCCTGATAGGGGTGCGAACGGTGCCGGCAGGCGCCTGACCTACTTGCCTGCCGCCCGTCGCTGCCAGCGGGTGGCCTTCAGCATCTTCTTATGCTTCTTCTTGCGCATCCGCTTGCGGCGCTTTTTGATCAGCGATCCCATGTCGGGGCGCAGGTTAGCGGTCTTTGGGACCCGACTGCCAAAGTAACCTCAGCTGGGAGGGGATACGGGCCCCCAAGGAGCCGTCATGATCCACCGGTTAGTGGCAATCGATCACGTGCAGCTGGCCATGCCCCCCGGCGCCGAGGACGAAGCCGAGGCCTTCTACGCAGGCCTCCTCGGGCTGGAGCGACAGGAGAAACCACCGGTGTTGGCGGCCCGGGGCGGGTGCTGGTTCTCCAACGGCGCGGTGGCGCTGCACCTCGGGGTCGAGGCCGATTTCCGCCCCGCCCACAAAGCCCATCCCGCCGTCGTGGTCTCGGGCCTTGACGCCCTGTGCGGCGTCCTCGAGGGGGCGGGTCACGGTGTGCGATTCGACGACGAGATCCCCGGTGTCCGGCGCTGCTATGTCGACGACCCCTTCGGAAATCGCATCGAGCTCATCGAGGCGTGACAGAGTTACAGAGCCCTTGGCGGGTAGTTCAATCGGCAGAACGTCGGCCTTTGGAGCCGGATGTTGGAGGTTCGAGCCCTCCCCCGCCAGCCAAAGCGAGCCGTCGGTTCACCCCATGGTCTTCTGACCATCGAGGGCTTCGCGGATGATGTCGGCGTGGCCGGCGTGCTGGGATGACTCACCGATGATGTGCAGCAACACGGTGCGTGCCGACCAGCGAGCCCCGGGCTTGTACCAGGGTGCCTCGGGTAGCGGGTGCGACGCGTCTAACGATGGCAACGTGGCGACGAGGTCATCGGTGTGGCGGGCCACGGCGTCATAGGCCTCGACGAGGCTCGCCAGCGTTTCGTCGTCGCCCATGATGAAGCCCGCGGCGTGGCGCTGCATGCTGGTTTCGTCGAACCCGCCGATGGCTTTAGGGCCCCGCACGATGAACTCGGTCCAGCCCTTTTCGACGGCGGTGACGTGTTTGATGATGCCGCCCAGGCACAGGGCGCTGACGGTGGTGCGCTGGCGGGCCTGCTCGTCGGTCAGTCCCTGGACGGTGCGGCGCAGAAATGATCGACGCGTGTCCAACGTCTGCAAGATGTCGGAGCGTTCGTCGCCTGCGGTGGTGGGTTCTGGAGTCATGGCGCCCAAGGTAGCGCCGGGGTGTGTCAGTTCGAGGCGGGAAGGAGTCCGTCGGGGATGAAGTCCGGAGCCATGACGAGGCGCAGCCGCATGGCTTGGTCGCAGTGGCGGCACCGTGAGCCTCGCGGCGTGACCCGACAGGCCATGACACCGGCCAGGTGTGGGAGTTCGTAGCCGGCGCACTCGTTGCCGTCGAGCTCTTCAGAGCAGTAAGCGATCTCGCCGTCTCGATGCAAGACGAGGCATCCGTTGCACATCACCATCTGGTCACCTCGTCCCCGTTCGCCCCACGGCGAATGCTCGTTAGTTGCTGCTGGGGAATCGGCGCTCTATGAGCTGCGGTGGAGCAAGCGATGCACAACGGGTGCTCACCCACAGTGACGGTGGTGGCGTCAAGGACGCGCCAGCTGAGAGGTGGTGAGCGGAACGGGGTTGCAGTGGGTGCAGGGATCGCGATGGGCGACGCGACAGGCGAGCACACCACGGTGATGGGGGCGGTCCTCGCCGGCGCACTGGTGACCCTCGTGCTCTTCGGTGCAATAGGCCACGGTGCCGTCTCGGTGGACGACCAGTTGGCCGGGGCAGCTCTTCATTGGACTCGACCGCCTTACGTCATCGGAACGGGCGTGCCGTTGTCGTGACATCACCATCCGCACTCCGTTTGGAAGTTGTCGTTTTCGTTACGAGGTTCCTGTCCAGGTATCGGTTTCGTGCGTGGCGGTCTTGAGAGATTTCGCAACAGTTGCCCAACCTGAGCCGAGTGTCGCGGAGCGTGGTCTTGCTGCGAACGTTGTCGTCAGCGGAAGTCGCGCGACGGCGCCGTAGCAGGCAGGCCGAGGTCGAGGGGGGAGATCTTCTCGGCCACCACGCTCGCCACTCCGTCGACTCGTTCCAGGCGTCCCCGCACCAACAAGGCAGGAGATGACCGGGCGCTGTCGCGCCAGCGTTGCCACGCCCCTGGCGAGCAGATGACGTTGACCATGCCCGTCTCGTCCTCGAGGTTCAAGAACACCGTCCCCTTGGCCGTCTCGGGGCGCTGGCGGTGGGTGACCACCCCACCGACGAGCACCTTGGCATCGGTCTCGGCGCCAAGGAGGCGACCGGCGGGGATGACACCCAAGGCGTCGAGACGGGCTCGGGCGAGTTCCACCGCACTCGTGCTCACGGCGATCCCCGTGGCCCACATGTCGGCCTCGGCCACCTCGAGCGCCGAGAGCTCGGGCAGTTCGGGGGGATCTTCCCCGGTGATAAGCCCGGGCAGGCGATCGGCGGTGCCCTGGGCCAGGGGGCCGGCGGCCCACAACGCGGCCCGTCGGCTCGCCGCCCCGTTGCTACCCGGGACCCGTGGCGCGGTGATGGGCAGAGCGCCGTCTCGGGAGGCAAGACCCTCCAGGGCGTTGGCGGTGGCCAAGGCTTCGAGGTGTTGACGTCCCACCCCGGCCCGACGCACAAGGTCCTCCACTGATGCGTAGGGGCGCCCGGCACTGATGCGCTGCGCCACGTGGTCACCGACGACGCGCACGGCCCCGATTCCCAGTCGAATAGCCGGTTGGCGACTCGGGGCGCCGATGGGGCCGCCGGCCGGACCCTCGATTCCCCATTCCAAAGAGGCCTCGACGTCGGAGTCGTCTACGTGGGGGCCGTGCACGGTGACCCCGTGACGGCGGGCGTCGGCCACCAAGGAATCCGGTGACCAGAACCCCATGGGCTGGGCGTTGAGCAGGGCGGCGCCGAAGGCAGCCGGATAGTGCAGCTTCAACCAGGCGCTCGAGTACACCAGGTAGGCGAAGGACACGGCGTGGCTCTCGGGGAACCCGAAGTGGGCGAAGGCGGCCAGCTTGTCCACGATTTCATCGGCCACCGCCCCGGTGATGCCGCGCTCGGCCATACCGGCATAGAGACGATCCGACAGCTTGGCCATGCGCTCCCCCGAGCGTTTTGACCCCATGGCTTGGCGCAGCTCGTCGGATTCGGCGGCGCTGAACCCGGCCCCGTCGATGGCGATCTGCATGAGCTGTTCTTGGAACAGCGGCACCCCGAGCGTCTTGTGCAGGGCGCGTTCGAGCAGCGGGTGCGGAGGAGCCGGGTCTTCGAGACCTTGGCGGCGACGGATGTAGGGATGGACCGCCCCTCCTTGGATGGGACCGGGGCGGATGATGGCCACTTCCACCACCAAGTCGGAGAAACAGCGAGGCGCGATGCGCGGCAAGGTGGCCATCTGGGCTCGGCTCTCCACCTGAAATACGCCGACGGTGTCGGCCCGGCACAACATGTCGTAGACGGCGTCTTCTTGTGCCAGGGCGGCCAGATCGACGTCGATGCCGTGAGTGGCGCGCACGAGGTCCACGGCCCGGTGCAAGGCGTCGAGCATCCCCAGTCCGAGAAGATCGAACTTCACCAGTCCCACCGCCGCACAGTCGTCTTTGTCCCACTGCAAGGCGGTGCGTCCGGGATGACGCGCCCACTCCACCGGGCACACTTCGACGACGGGACGGTCGCAGATGACCATGCCGCCCGAATGCAGACCCAGATGGCGCGGGAAATCGAGCACGGCGGTGGCCAGTTCCACTACATCGTCGGGTATGGCGCGCTGGCCGTCGATGTGATCACCGCGGTCGATGGCCTTGGCCCAGCTCTCCACGTGGTCGATGTCATGACCGAGGGCCTTGCCCACGTCGCGAATGGCTGAACGAGGTCGGTAGGTGATGACGTTGGCCACCTGGGCGGCGTGCAGACGGCCGTAGCGCTCGAAGACATAAGCGATGACCTCCTCGCGTCGGCCCGCTTCGATGTCGACGTCGATGTCGGGGGGGCCGTCGCGTTCGGGGGACAAGAACCGTTCGAAGAGCAGACCGAGGGCCACGGCATCAGCGCGGGTGATGCCCAACGCGAAGCACACCGCCGAGTTGGCCGCCGAGCCCCGTCCTTGGCAGTAGATGTCGTTGCGTCGGCAGAACTCGACGATGTCCCACACGATGAGGAAGTAGCCGGCGAAGCCGAGCGTGCCGATCACCTCGAGCTCGCGGTCGAGCTGGGCCCAGGCTCCCCGGACGCGCTCGTCGTGGCGATTTCCATAGCGCCGAATGGCACCTTGGCGTACCAGCTCGGCCAGCCAGCTCTGTTCGTCATGGCCGCCGGGCACGGGAAAGTCGGGCAGGCCCGGGGCCACCAGGCGCAGATCGAAGGCGCACGCTTGTCCTAACGCGGCGGCGGTCTCCACCGCCCCCGGCCAGCGGGCGAAGCGGCGTTGCTGGTCGGCCCCCGAGCGCAGACAAGCGGTGGCGGCGCCCGGCAACCACCCCTCGAGCTCCGATAGCGGCCGCCGGGCCCGCACGGCGGCCAGGGTGGTAGCCAACCGCCACCGGCGCGCCGTGGCGTAATGGACGTTGTTGGTGGCCACCACCTCGAGGCCACTGGTGATGGCCATATGGGCCAAGGCGTCGTTGCGGGCGGTGTCGGTGGGGTCGCCGTGGTCCCACAGCTCCACCGCCACGTTGTCGGCACCGAAGACGGCGCGCAGCTCGTGCAGCGCCACCGTGGCGGCGGCCGGCCCGGCCTGGGTGAGGGCGGTGGGCACGGCCCCCTTGCGGCACCCGGTCAGCACCAGCCAGTGGCCGCCATGCGCTGCTGCCAGGTCTTCGAGGACACAGCTCGGCTTGCCCTTTTCACCCCCGGCCAGATGGGCGTGGGCGATGGCCCGGCTGAGCCGGGCGTAGCCCTCGGGGTCGCGCGCCAGGATCACCAGGTGGGCGCCGGCCGGGTCCGGCGCCCCGGTGCGGGGGGTGCCGGCCAAGGTGAGCTCGGCCCCGAACACCGCCGGCAGGCCGAGCACCCCGGCGGCCCGAGCGAAGCGGACCACGCCGTACAGGCCGTCGTGGTCGGTAAGGGCCAGGGCTTCGAGGCCGAGGCGGGCGGCGGTATCCACCAGCTCCTCGGGGTGCGACGCCCCGTCCAAGAAGCTGAAGTTGGAGTGGCAGTGCAACTCGGCATAGGGGGTAGGCGACGCCATCAGTCGTATGTCCCTTCCACCCACCAGCGCCCTTGCTCTCGGGCCAGCAAATGCGCCCCGGAGGCGGTGACCACCTGTATGCGAGCCAGACGGCGCCGACTCGGAGCCGACCACCACCGCTCATCGGCCGGCCAGGGTCCGGCCCATCCGACCACCTCGGCCCACGCGCCGCCGTCGACCGAGAGCCGGACGGGCCGGGCGCTGGCTGTTCCCCCGGCGGTGACCCCGACGGGGTGGTCGCCGTCATCGACGAGGAGGGCGGGCACAGCCCCGGTGGCCACCACGACAGGAGCCGGTGCGGGGACTCGGCCCGGCCACGGCGGGCCGGCCGCCCGGTACTTGGCATCGAAGCGGCCCCCGTCGCCGGTGGTGCTCGCTGCCGTCCAAGGCACGAGGCGGGCGCGTTCGGCCGGCCCCCGGCCCCCTTGCAGTCGGCCCTGCTGCACCGCTTCGGGGCCGAGGATCTCCGCCGCCCGCGCCAGTGCCCGTGCCGCCCGAGCCTCGACGGCCGCCGAGCCGCCCCAGAACCCCGGTTGGTGCTGATGGCCGGCCGCCTGCTCTGGCTCTTGTGGCCAGGGATTCTTTCCCCGAGACGTCGGGTTTTTCCGGCCCCGGGAGCTTTGGCCTCGGCCTCGGCCCCGGCCGCTCGGGCCTCGAGAGGTGGGGCGCAATCCGGGGAGGTCGTCCCGGGTTCCCCGGGCCACCTGGTGGCAGAGGGCTCCGTCGGTGCCGAAGCGGGCCAGTACGTGGTGGGCCGGCAAGGCGGCGAAGGCACCCAAGGACCGGATCCCCAGCCGGTACAGAAGATCGGCCAGCTCAGGGCGCTCCAGCACGGCCAGTGGCCAGGCGCCCAGGAAGTCGGGACTCGCTCCCGGCGCCACCACCAGGGGTTCTTTCACCGCGTTGCGAGCCGCCAACAGGGCCGCCAGCAGGCCGTCGGCCACGCCTACCTGGACCCGCACCCCGGTCCCTCCGACGGGGTTCTTCACCTCGCCGAAGGATCCGGCCACCAACCCCGCCAACGCTTCGTCACCGCCGAAGTAGCGCGACGGCCCCCGGGTCGACAGTGCGCACACGCCCGGCCGGACGATGTCCACGCCCGGGGAGAACCGCCCCAAGGTTTCTGCCACCGCAACACCGGCTCGGGCCTCACGGCCGTGTTCGTGCTCCTGGCAGAGGTCGGGGCACCACACGACGAGCAGCCGCTGCATCTCGTACTCCTTTATCTCTGTGTCTCTTTATCTCTGGGTGTCTCCGTCGCCGGCTGGAGCCAGCGCCCCCGTGGACGAGGGCAACCACATCGCCACTCGCACCGGTCGCACCGCAGCCCGCCGACCGGTGCCGCACAGCTCCACCCGGCGACCCTGCAGGTACCCGTGGCCTTCGTCCACCCCCCACCAAGAGCCGCTTTCCACCACCAGGCCCACGTCGGGGCCCTCTGGCCATCGCCCCAACCCCTTGACCAGGGTGATCAGCACGCTTCGTCGTTCGCGGGCCCGCGCCGCCAAGCGTCGGGCCACCCCCGGACGCACTGGCCCCGGCGGCTGCACCACCACCACGTCCATGCCGTCGAGCAAGGCGGCCGCCACCTCGGCCCACCGGGGCCCGGGGTGAGGGACGAGAGCCAAGCGCTCGAGGTCGACCCCGAGTTCAGCGATAGCCACCACCCCGGGGTCGGCCGTGCCCACCGCCGCGCACCAGGACCCGGTGTCGGTGGCGGCCGCCAGCAAGGCGAAGGCCAATGTGGTGGTGCCGTCGGCGGTCGGGGAGATGCCGGCGCCAGTGCCGACGACAGCCCCCACCGACACCACGGTCCCTCGTTGCAAGCCACCGCCGGGAAGTAAAGGGGCGAGTACCGGCAACACGGGGAGGAGCTGGTCTTGGGACCGAGACGTCGGACGGGCCCGGGCCAGGAGATCGGCTTCGAGGTGCCCCGAGCCGACCGGACGTTTTCCTCCCACCAGACGTGCAGCAGGAGCGGGAGCGGCCATGGTGGGCACAGTATCGAACGTATGTTCGATACACCAGAGGGTGTTGGCGGTTGTCGGCCCGGCGGTCTTTCCCCGGCCGCGCCTTACATCCCCAGGCCGGGCCCTAGTTCGCGGCTGGGATCAGGGCGACGCGGCCCAGAAATCTCTCGGGGGCTGAGCACGGCCGACCGCCACGGCTCAGTGGCGAACCACGGGGTGAGCCGGATCCATCCCATCTGGTTGTGGTCGTCGACGACGAGCCCCATTCCCCGCTGGCCCCGGGCCACCACGTCGACGGGCAACCGGCGTCGCAGCACTACCGATGTCGTCACCGTGGGCCCTGACGGCGCGCTGCGCCGAGACGATCCGAGTACCGCCCCCAACGCGGCTCGGGCCACTGATCCACCGCCTGACACCGGCATGCTCAGCGACTGGGTGTGTACCTCTTGTTCTCCCGCTAACGACGACAGTGCTTCCAACGTGCGCAGGTCACCGATGCCGGGCAGTACCACCGTCGTCCCGAACAGCGACAAGAACCCTTCGGCGGCCTCTCCCCAACGCGCCCGCGCTTGGGAGAGATCCTGAAAACACGCCAGCGTCACCAACCCCTGGCTTCCCCCTTCGCTCACGATGGCGGGCAAGTCAGGCAACGGGGCGATATTGGCGACCTCGTCGAGGGCGAAGACGACCGGATGCGAAGAGGGGCCGCGGCTCGAGGACCTTGAGATCGACGCCGTCGCCGTTGCCGCCGCCGCCCGTGCGTAGGCCGCTCCCCGTATCTCGTTGAGCAGTCCCACCACCAAAGGAGCGGTCAAGGCTTGGTGCCGTCCGGTGGCGCATATATACAAGGTGGCCGCCGAGTCACAAAAGGCGGCGGCGTCGAAATCGGGAGCCACCGTCGTCGCCAACGTGGCCCGACTGCGATACGCCGAGAGCACTCCTGATGCTGTCGACCAGATCCCGCTCTGCTCGCGTGGATCGGTGGCCACGATGCCCGCCAACAAGTCGCCGGCCACCGCCGCGCTGTTGCTGTCGAGCACACCGAGCGCGGCCCCACCTTGACGTCGATCCACCCATGACAACACCGTGCCCAGCTCGGCACCGTCGAGGGCGGCGGCATGCAGCAGGGGAGCGAGCAGCGCTTCAGCCCGTTCCGCCCAGTGATCGAAACCGGATGCCCCGCCGGGCGCGGTGCGCGTGGCACCTACCAAGCTTCGGGCCACGAGCAGGGCATCGTCCCACTCGACGCACCCGGGAACCGGCGACCATTGCACTCGCTGGACGCCGCTGGGCATCTCCACCGTGCCGCTCGGGTCGTACACCAACGTGGGACCGTGGCGATTTCGGGCCGACGCGGTGATGTGCAACACATCGGGTTTGGTCGACGTCGACACCACCGCTCCCGATGCGGCCAGCACAGCCGGTACTACCAGCGACGATGTCTTGCCCGAGCGCGGTGGACCGAGCACGAGCACGGAATGCTCGTCGGGTGCCCATATGGGGCCCACGCTTCCGGCGCCGAGGTAGAGCCCCGAGGGCACGGCGCGTGATCAGTGGGTCATGCCGGCACGCATGACATCGTCTGACCACCACGCAACGTGCACTCTCCGTGGCATAGCGAGTTCGATGACGTGGAAGGGCACGGTCACGTCACACACGTTTCGGAATCGAACAGAAATTCGCCGTTGTGCACGCGCCGCGCACCGGGGATACCCCGCATGTCGTCGGGGCCCGTGGAGCGCGCGCCACGGTCGTCATCGACGATATTTCGTCGTCGCGACGAAATCGCGTGGCCCACGTCGGGACCGAGCGTGGTGGTGACTTTGATGCGCATGGTGCTGTCATCGGACATTTCGGCGTCGACGACGATGACAGGCGTGAATCATCGGGCCTCAACTCCAAGAGGGAAAAAGCGTTGCAAGCGCTGTGTTTCCTGTCCACACGGAAAACGAGAACGGTTCAAGACGAACAATGTTGCATCGTCGTCCGCACTGCAACCTTGCGCGCGTTCTTGCTCGCAACCTGACGCGACGAAACACGTCAGTAACGTAAATGCTTGACCTTTGCGTCAAAACCTTCTTTGATTGGTGGGATTCCGCATTTCGGAGGAGGTGTCGGTGAACAAGTCAGAGCTCATCGACGCGATCAGTCGATCGACGTCGTTGGCGAAGCGCGAAGCAGAAGATGCTGTGAACGCGCTCGTCCACACCGTTGTTGGTGAGGTGAGATCTGGCCGCAGGGTGGTTGTCGCCGGTTTCGGAAGCTTTAATCCCACGCACCGTGGTGCTCGTGTGGGACGTAATCCACAGACGGGCGCCGCTGTGAAGATCAAGGCGTCGCGCGGTGTCCGCTTTGCGGCGAGCACCACGCTGAAAAATGTTGTCAATGGCAAATCAGCGATGCCGAAGTTGAAGTCGGCGGCGTCGCCGGCGGCGAAGTTGAGCGGGACGAAGACAGCCAAGACAACGAAGGCCGCCAAGTCAGTCAAAAAGGTGGCGTCGAGTTCGACACGCAAACCGGCAGCGGGAGCGCCCCGTCGGGCGCCGGCGAAGAAGACGGCCGCCACAACGGCCAAGAGGCCCGCCACCAAAGCCACCAAGAAGATCGCCAAGAAGACCACCAAGAAAGCGGCGAAAAAGATCGTCAGGCGCGCTCCGGCCAGATAGGCCGCAGTGTGTTGGCGAGGTAAGCAGCAAACAGAGCGGCCAACGAGGCCGTAAGGAGGGCATGAGAATGCCAGTCAAGCGGGCTAGGAAGACCGCGAAGAAGCGGGTTCCGGCAAAGAAGGCCGCCAAACGGACGGTGACCAAGCGGGCTCCGGCGCGCAAGGTAGCCAAGCGGACGGTCAAGAAGGCTGCCAAGCGGACGGTAAAGCGCCGTACGGCAGCAAAGAAGGCTCCGGCTAAGAAGGC
Organism: uncultured Acidimicrobiaceae bacterium; assembly: GCA_963714125.1. Taxonomy (GTDB): domain Bacteria; phylum Actinomycetota; class Acidimicrobiia; order Acidimicrobiales; family UBA8190; genus CAWCAW01. The sequence continues at coordinate 1,647,639 of OY970234.1, forward strand.
GGCCAGGAAGGTCGTCAAGAAGCGGGCTCCGGCTAAGAAGCGGGCTCCGGCTAAGAAGGCGGCCAGGAAGGTCGTCAAGAAGCGGGCTCCGGCTAAGAAGCGGGCTCCGGCTAAGAAGGCGGCCAAGCGCACGGTCAAGAAGGCTGTTCGCAAGACGGTCAAGAAGCGGGCGACGGCGAAGAGGGCCCCCGCTAAGAAGGCCGCCAAGCGGACGGTCAAGCGTCGGACGGCGAAGAAGGCTGCCGCTCCTAAGCGCATGACGACCCGTCGCGTTACTCGGCGTGCCCCGGCTCGCCGGAGCACAGCCAAGTAGGAGCTTTGTAGATCGGTTCAGCCGGTCTTCGAAAAGATGAGTGACGTAGAGGGACCTTCGGGTCCCTCTACGTCGTTTTCAGACCTTGTCGATCTCAGACCTCGTCGATGAGGTGAAACGCTTCGCCGGCGTCGATGCCCGCCAGCTGCCCGTGTTCGGTCATTCGCGCCGTGACGGTGGAGCGAAAGGCGGCCAGCTGATCAGCGTGCTGCGCCGAGTCGATGGCCATGGTCGAGCGGTATTGGCTTTGATGGGCCAGAAGGCCCTCCATCTTGGCGTCGATGAAGCCGGAGACGTTCTCGACGTGATTGGGCTCGTCGGCTTCCCACAGCAAGATGGCCCGGGGCCGATGCGGTGCGATGCCGAGGTCGGCGAAGAACATCGGGTCGCGTGCCGCCACCACGCCGTCGGTCACGAGAAAGCCGGCGTTGCGGTGATCGGGATGGAGCCGGTAGCGCCGCCAGGGATCGTGCCCGAGCACGACCTCGGGGCGGACGCGCCTGATCACGGCGCACACCTGCCGACGTTCGACCAGACCACTGGCCAGCTCGCCATCGGGAAGGTCCAAAAACGTGACGTCACCTCCACCCAGTGCCACCGCGGCGGCGCGCTGTTCGTCGTGACGCGTCGCCACCAGCTCCTTTTGGTCCTGAGCGGCGTCCCAGGTGCCCTTCGAACCGTCGGTAAGCACAAGGTGATGGATGGAGCAGCCCGCCGCCGCCCATTTGGCCAAGGTGGCGCCGCAGCCGAACTCGACATCGTCAGGATGGGCGGCCACCGCCAGAGCCACGGAGGGAACGGGCAGGTCGATGCTGATGGATGGGTTCATGGGCGCATCGGGGGGGCGAGGCCGGCGGGGATGTCGCCGGGGGTATCGACATCGAGTGTCAGCCCCGGTTCCCGAATGATGCGGACTTCGACGTCCAGACGCTCGGCCTCATGACGATGACGCGCGAAGGAGCCGGGACCGTAGGCGACGTGAAAGTCAGCGGCCACCGACGCCGGGATGCACATCACGTTGGTGCCGTCTTCGCGCCGGTCGGGAACCAATGTGATTCCCGGGAATCCGGCCAGACGGCCCAGGTCAGTGGCCAAAGGAAGATCGGCATGGGCGACGAGGACTTCGTCGGCTCCGGCCGCTACCAACCGGCGCACACCGGCCGACACGGCGCCGTTGAGTCCTTTGCCCGGTTCGAGCAGGACCAGGGCACCGTGGTCCTGCGCCCACGCCATGACTTCGACGTCGTCGCACACCACCGCTACAGCCAGTGGACGTGCCGCTGCCAGCACATGGGCGGCCATGGTGCGGGCCAGCGCGGCGCGCTGCGCGGGGTCGAGCGTGGGGGCCATGCGCGCCTTGGCGTCGCCGAACGCCTTCACCGGGACGAGCACCGCACAGCCCGTCAGCGCGGGGATGTCGGCCGACGATGCGGGCACGCGCTCAGTGTACGGCCGGGCCCGAGGCCTTAGGGTTGGCCCATGCTGGACAAGGTGGCCGTCATCGGTGCCGGATCATGGGGCACGACGGTGGCGAGCATCGCCGCCGGCGCGGCTCCGACGGTGTTGTGGGCCCGCCGACCGGCACTGGCCGAGCAGATCGCCGCACAGCACGAGAACCCTGACTATCTCGCCGGTGTCACCTTGCCCGAGACCTTGCAGGCCACAGCGTCGCTCGAAGAGGCCGTGGGTGGAGCGGCGGTGGTGATCATGGCTGTCCCCTCCCACGGCTTTCGCGCCGTGATGAGCGAGCTGGCCCCGTTTCTGGGCGCCGGGGTGGCGGTGATCAGCCTCTCCAAGGGGCTCGAGCAAGGCACCCACCTGCGCATGACCGAGGTGGTGGCGGCGGTGGCTCCCGGCCACCCGGTGGGCGTGCTCAGCGGGCCCAACCTGGCCCGTGAAGTGGTGATGGGACGTCCGGCTGCCACGGTGGTGGCCATCGCCGATGCGTCCATTGCCGGCGAGGTCCAAGAGCTGCTTCGAACTGAGACGTTTCGTGTCTATACGAATCCCGACGTGGTCGGCTGCGAGATTGCCGGGGCCACCAAGAACGTCCTTGCCATCGCGGCCGGCATTCTCGACGGACTCGAACTCGGCGACTCGTCGCGCGCTGCGCTCATCACGCGAGGCCTGGCCGAGCTCGGTCGGCTCGGGGTGGCCATGGGGGGAGATCCCATGACCATGGCCGGCCTCGCCGGCGTCGGGGACCTGGTGGCCACGTGCACCAGCTCGTTGAGCCGGAATCGAACCGTGGGAGTCGAGCTCGGGCGGGGTCGGGCCATCGCCGACATCGTCTCCGACATGCGCATGGTGGCCGAAGGGGTCAAGTCGGCCCGACCGCTGCTCGACATGGCGTCCACCTTCGGCGTGGAGATGCCCATCGGCGAGCAAGTGGCGTTGGTGCTCGAAGGGGTCCGATCGCCGGCCGAGGCGATTCCGGCGCTCATGCTGCGATCGGCCAAGCCGGAATTCCACGGTTTGACCGGTCGGCAAGGTCAGTGAGCGAGTCATCGTCTGACGCGGCGGCGGTAGCGCGGGTACGAGAGTTCCTTCTCGAGCACGGTGCTGGTGAGGACGAGATCACTCGAGCCGTCCACGACGACACGCTCGACCTGTTGGTGGCCGACTATCTGCTCGTACCCAGTGAGCGCCGCTACACCGAGCAACAGGTGACCGAGATCACGGGCATGCCCACCGAGCTGGCGCGGCGGTTCTGGCGGGCGCTGGGATTCGTCGACGTCACCCCCGAAGAGGAGATGTTCACCGACCTCGACATCGAGGCCATCACCCTCCTCGAGGCCATGATCGACCTCGGTGTCGCCGACGTCGACACCGCCTTGCAGCTGGCCCGGGTCATGGGATCGTCGATGGCCCGTATCGCCGAAGCCGAGGTGTCGCCGGCCTCGGGCGTGCTCGTCGGCAATCAGGAGGATTCGGTAGAGGCCGCCGATCGGTTCGCCCGCTTGGCCGAGCATTCGTTGCCGGCCATGGCCAAGCTGCTCGAGTTCACGTGGCGACGTCACGTCCAGGCGGCCGTACGCCGCACCATGCTTCAGCGCACCCGCCATGGCGACGGGCGCACCCAGCCTGACCTCTGTGTCGGTTTCGCCGACATGGTGGGGTTCACCATGTTGAGCCAACAGCTCTCCGAAGCGGAGCTCGCCACCGTGGTGAGCCGCTTCGAAGCAGTGGCCCACGACATCACCACCTCACTCGGAGGACGGGTGGTGAAGATGATCGGCGACGAGGCCATGTTTGTAAGCGAATCGGCCATCGCGGCGGCGCGCATCGGGCTCAGCTTGGCCGAGGCATATGCGGATGATGACCTGTTGTCTGACGTCAGGGTGGCCTTGGCCATCGGGCCCGTACTCATTCAAGACGGTGATTTCTACGGACCGGTAGTGAACTTGGCGAGCCGCGTGGTGACCATGGCGGCGCCGGGCAGCGTTTTGGTGTCGGACCCGTTTCACTCGGCGCTGCGCGATGAGCTGGACGACGCAGACCCGAGCGAAATGGGCGCCGGCACCGGTGGTGACGACACTTCTGCCGACACTGCCGATACTGATGACGCTGCCGACACTGCCGGTACTGTCGACGCCGCCGCTGACGCGACCAACAACACCGGCACCGGCCCCGACGGGGGCGCCGACGACGGCGCGCACGTGCTCAGCAACGAGTTCGCCGTCAAAGCCCTGCGCCTGCGCCAAGTCAAAGATGTAGGCCGGGTGCAGCTGTGGGCGCTGTTTCGTCCCGGCTCTACCCCCACCACCCTCGATCGCCGCCTGGGGAGACGGTGGGAGCGGCTGGCCGAGGTACTGCGCGACCTCGACGACCTCCGAGAAAGCGGCGAGCGTCTGATGGCGGGCCGAGCCGCTGCCGCTGGGCCGCGCCCCGAGGAGCCCCCCGAGTGAGCTCAGGCGCCGGGCAGCCGGAAGGTGGCGATGCCCCAGGCGCGCAGCTCGAAGTGCCCGTCGAAGGGGGCGACGGGGAGGCCGCGCAGATCGACGAGCCATCCTGAGCGTTCGCCCACGGTCACCGTGGTTGGCTCGCTGGACGGGTTGAACACCCTGACCTCGAGCAGACCGGCCACTCGACGCACGGCCGATACCCGCGCCCCGGTGATGTCGAGCGCGCTACCGGTAGAGGGCCGATCGCCACCGCCGGGGGCGTAGACGACCTCGATGGGCAAGAAGGCGTCCTCGGCCATGGCGAAGGGGTCATCGCACCCCGGGCACAAGGCGTAGTGCCATTCGATGATGCGCCCTTGGAGTTGCAGCCCGTCGACGGGCGTGAGCGGTCCGGCCGGCAGAGGGCGATAGGCCATGCCGAGGCGCGACAGCATGCCGGTGCTGCGCAACAAGGTGAGCGCCAAGGTGCGCGCCCGGGGCGCGCCGTCGATGTCTTCGATGTCGACGAGCTCGTACTCGCACAGGCTGTCGTAGGCCGCCGTGAGCCCACCCGCGGTCACGAAGCGACGAGAGGGGAACGTCGGCAGTCCGAATTCGTCGGTGCGTCCTTCGGCCTCGAGTCCTCGCCTCACCACGGCGAAGGCGCACTCGGCCTCGGAGTGGTCGGCAGGGGACGGCAGCGGCAGATGCACCCGAAGGCGGTGGTCGCGGCTGGGATTGCGGAATCGCGTGGTGACCCGCACCATGCGTTCTTCGGCGCGCAGCTCCACGGTGGTGGTGATCTCTACCGGTTGCTCGCCGACGCGAGCTCGCGAGAAGCCGTCGATGTGATCGGGCCAGCGGTATTGCGCGGTGATCACCGCCACGGCCCGCAGTGGCCCGCGCTCGTCCACCCGTACCGTCACGCTGTCGGGCGTATCGACGAGTTGGTCGGTGGGGGGAGGGGAGTAGTTGTAAGAGTCACCCAGGTCGCCGCCGTCGACGAGCTTTCCGTAGCCGGCCACCCCGTCGATGGCGAAGGTCTCCTGGTCGGCGCGCAGGGTCACGGTGGTGAGGCCGTTGGCCACGGTGATGTCGCCGTTGTCGCCGGTCTCCACGGTGACGGGGTGGCTGAGAGGAGCCGGGGCAAAGGCTTTGAAGCCGAAGCCGGGGATGTCCTCCACGCGCGCCAGCACGCGCTGGACGGGGTCCTGGTCCAAACGGATGCGCACGACCGCATCGGGACGAGCGCCGAGGCGCGTGTAGAGATCCTGCTTGATGGACGCGATGGGCACGTCGTAACGCTCTTCGGTGCCGAAGGCGATGGTGATCTCGATGGCCGAGTCGTCCTCCTCGACGCGCACGTCTTGGATCCACGTATGGGCGTCGACCTGGCTCCCACTGGGCAGCATGCCCAGGATCGTCCGCACCGTGTTGGCATCCAAGGTGAGGGCACCGAGCCCGCGTGGAATGCCGAAGGCGCCCGGTTCATCGGCGAGGGCTTGGGTGTCAGGTGGGGCTTCAGCGCCGGTCAGGACGACTTCGACAACCCCGGCCCGGGAGCGAGCCGCGGCATTGACCACCACCGGACCTGACGCGCTGAAAGACCGGCCCAGTGTCTTCAGGGCGCGATCGGCCAATCCATCGGCGATTTCTGAGGCTTGGGCGAAACGATGCAAGACCGAGTCGACCACTTCATCAACCGAGCAGGCGCAGATGGAGTCGTGGGCGGCGTTGCGCACCACTTCCTTCCAGGCGATGTCGAAGAGACGGGCCGGCCACAGTGACGCCGGGGTGAACAGGGCGCAGTACGGCTCGGCACGTTGTTCAAGGGCGCGCTCGGCGCGTCCGGCCGCTTGTTTCACGTCGACGCGGTTGGAGGCCACCCCCATCAAGACGTTGGACCGGGCCCCGGAGCGCATCTCGCCCTGCCAGCGCTCCAGCCCCTCGGTGGGGGCCGTCGCCAGATACTCGGGCAACGAGGTGATGGCAAAGACATAGTCGTCTTGGATGTCGTTGGCTTCGGCCACCACGCGCCCCAGCCACGGTTGCGGCTCTTGGTGGTCGGTGCCGTTCATGAACAACAAGTCGCCGATGAGGAAGTCGCCGATCTCCGTTTCGTGATCGGCGATCCTCTCCACCAGATCCTTGGCGTTGTCGGGTATGGCCGCCCCATTGCCGTAGCCGGTGGGGAGGTACTCGGCTCGTACCGTCGAACCGTCCGGCGCTTCCCACCAGAAGCCGGTCTTGTCGATCACCTTGGGTACACCGCGCCACACCACGGCGTGGTCCAGCCCGGCCAAGCGAAGGATCTGCGGCATCTGGGCGATGTGACCGAACATGTCGGGGAGATAACCCACCTGCATGGCCCCCCCAAAGGCGGCCCCGCGCGCCATGCCCATCTCGAGGTCGCGCACGATGGTTTCCCCGGAGATCAAAAATTCGTCCATGAGGACGTACCACGGGCCCATGGCCAGGCGACCACTGGCGGCCAAGGCCCGGATGCGCGCCTCGTTCTCCGGCCTTACCTCCAGGTAGTCGTCCACGGCGGCCAACTGGCCATCGATGAGGAAGCGGGCATAGGAGGGATCGCTTTCGAGCAGCGGCAGAAGGTGATCGAGGAGGTCGACGAGACGCAACCGGAAACTCTGGAAGGGCTCGTACCACTCCCGGTCCCAGTGCGTGTGAGGGACGACGGCAACACGGCGAGTAGTCACGCCATGAGGCTACGTCGCGGCGCCGCCCTGTGTGCCCGAAGGCGGGGCCGGTTGGTACGTTCGCAGCGTGCTCCCTCGGCCTTGGACGTCGCACCTGCCCGCCGGCACCACCTTGGAGGTGTCCGAGCTCACCGCCTCGGGGAGCCTCCCGGCCGCCTGGGCAGCGGCGTGGGCGGCCGCGCCGGACGCTCCGCTGCTGCTCGACGGAGCCGGTGATGGGGGTGGTGCCCGCGGCTGGGTAACGGCTGGACAATTCGAGGAGCGCACCCGCGCCGTAGCGCGACGACTGCGACGGGCCGGCGTATGCCGGGGTGATCGCATGGTGTGGTCCATGACTTCTTCGGTCGACGCCGCCGCCGTGGTGGTCGGGGCGCTGCGCGCCGGTGTCGTGGTGGTGCCGACCAATCCGTCCTATACGGCGCGCGAGCTAGCCCACATCGTGGGAGACGCCAAGCCAGTGGGGGCCGTGGTCGACGATCCGGCGGCGGCCCGAGCCATCTCCGCCGCCGATCCCACCGTGATCGTGATGGGCCCCGATCTCGCCGCCGACGTGACCGGAGCTGATCGGCGCGCTGATGGCGATGACGGCGCCGAGATCGACGGCGCCGCCGGGGCCGATCTTGCCCTCATCGCCTACACCTCAGGTACCACCGGTGCACCCAAAGGGGCCATGCTCAGTCACGCCAACGTGTTGGCCAACAGCGAGTCGGTGGCGCGCACGTGGAGGTGGGAGTCCGATGACCGCCTCGTGCACGGCCTGCCCATCTTTCACGGCCACGGCTTGTGCGTGGCGCTGTTCACGTCGCTTCTGCGCGGTGCGTCGGTGGTGCTCTTGCCCCGGTTCGACGCGTCGGGCGCTCTCGATGCCGCCGCCGAACACCACGCCACGTTGTTCTTCGGAGTGCCGACCATGTATCACCGCCTGGCCGGCTCGGGCCGCGTCGACGAGCTCGGTCGGCTGCGCCTGTGCGTCTCGGGATCGGCGCCCCTGGCCGCCTCGCTGCATCAGGAGATCTTCGAGCGAGCCGGGACGGCGGTGCTCGAGCGCTACGGCATGACCGAGACCTTGATGACGTTGTCGAACCCCTATGACGGGGAGCGGCGGGCGGGCACGGTGGGCTTCCCGTTCCCGGGCGTCGAGGCCCGGGTGGTCGACGAGGAGATCCAGGTAAAGGGCCCGACGGTGAGCGCGGGATATTTGCAACGTCCCAGCGCCACCGCCGAGGCCTTTAGCGACGGGTGGTTCCGCACCGGGGACCTGGCCGTCGTCGAGGACGGCTATGCGCGGATCTTGGGACGGTCGGTCGATCTCGTCATCTCCGGTGGGTTCAACGTGTACCCCGCCGAGGTCGAAGACGTCCTTCTCGGACATCCCGCCGTGGCCGAGGTGGCGGTCACCGGGACACCGTCGGACGAGTGGGGTGAGGTGGTCACGGCGTGGGTCGTGGCCTCCGCCGGTGCCGGTCCCGCCGTGGAGCACGACCTTCTCGCCTATGGCGCCGAGCATCTGGCTCCCTACAAGCGCCCCCGGCTGGTGCACTTCGTCGATGCGTTGCCCCGTAACGCGCTGGGCAAGGTGACCCGGGCTGATCTGCGCTGACCTCGCCGATCTCCACTGATCTGCGCTGATCTGCACACGTCTGCGCCGAGCCGGTAGGTTCCCTTTCGTGCGTATCGCTTTCGGCACCGACGAGGACACCCCGCTCACCGACGCGCTGATGTCGGTTCTTGCCGCCGGGGGCCACGAAGTGGAGTACCTGGCGCCCGGTGCGCAGTGGCCCGAGGTGGGGCGTTCCGTCGCCGAAGCGGTGTCCCAAGGACGCGCCGAGCGCGGCCTCATGTGTTGTTACACCGGCACCGGCGTCACCATCGCCGCCAACAGAGTGCCCGGCGTGCGGGCCGCCTTGTGCACCGACGCCGCCACCGCCACCGGAGCCCGTCGGTGGAACGACGCCAACGTGCTCGCGTTCGGGCTGCGTCTCACCACGCTGCAGCTCGCCACCGAGATGATCGATGCCTTTTTGGGGACCGCCGCCGACGAGAGCGAGCTGGCCGCCATTGCGCGCCTCGAAGAACCGCTGCGGTAGCGTTCGACCATGCCGACCTTCCTCATGCTGTCGACCCTCGGACCCGAAGGCATGGCCACGCTGCGCCAGAACCCGGCTCGGTTGAAAGAGGTCAACTCCGAGGTGGAGGCCATGGGTGCGCACGTCGTGGCCCAGTGGGCGCTGCTCGGTCAGTACGACTTCGCCACCGTGCTGGAGGCACCCGACGAGAAGGTCGTGGCGCGTGTAGCGGTATCGCTGGGAGCCCGTGGCACCTTGAAGACCAAGACGTTGCTCGCCATGCCGATCGACGATTTCGTCGACGCCGTGGCCGGCACCCCCGACCCCTAAGGCGTGGTTAGTACCACCACATTCCTTGCTTGCGATGCTCCGGCCTGATGTCGTCGGCCGAGAACACATCGGGGAGCACCGTGTCATCAGAGAGCCGCTTGACGCGGTATCCGTCGCCCACCTGTTCCGCCACCTCGAAGCCGTGACTCCAGGCACCGACGTAGCGGCTCCGAACATCCACTTTCGTTCCGGCGGGGAGGGCGCCAGCCGGTGCGTCCTTGGCCACGTCGGTCATCGTATTGACCATGTCCCCTCCTTCCGGCGATGGCATGTTCATGGCGCGTTGCGGGCCCGCTTGTGCCCATGATGAGCGCGAAGACGAAGACGGGCAAGGGGCAAAAAAACAACTCGCCCACGGCGCGCCCGCGCTCGCGTACGGCGCGGGCGGCTGCACCCAAGCGCAAGAACGGCCCCCCGGATCTGACGTGCGAACAAAGCCTGCTCGACGAGGGATTCCAGATGGTTGCCGGCGTCGATGAGGTGGGGCGAGGGGCTTGGGCGGGTCCGCTCAGTGTCGGGGTTGCCGTGTTGTGCCGACCACCCGCCGTTGTCCCCAACGGCCTGCGCGACTCCAAGCAGCTTTTGGAACACTTTCGCGAGCAGCTGTTCGACACCGTGGGTTTGTGGTGTGCGGCGTGGGCCGTCGGTCACGCCGGACCCGAGGAGTGCGACAGCATCGGTATGACCGCCGCCTTGCGGCTGGCCACCGGTCGGGCCTTCGGCCAACTCCCCGACGACGCTCGACCCGATGCCGTTGTTCTCGACGGTTCGTTCGACTTCGTGACCCCGCCCTCGGAGCCGTCGTTGTTCGACGAGGCGAGCGACATCCTCAGTGCGGACGGGTCGCCGCCGGTGGTGCGCACCGTCATCGGCGGTGACAGGCAGTGTGCGAGCGTGGCGGCGGCCTCGGTGTTGGCCAAGGTGACGCGAGACCGCATGATGCGGTCGGTGGCCGATTCGTACCCGCCTTTCGATTTCGAGCGAAACAAGGGATATCCGTCGCCGACGCACAAGGTGGCCCTTCGTGGCTATGGGCTGACGGCCATCCACCGGCGATCGTGGGTGTTCGTGGAGGGCCTGCCCTGGAAGGGAACGGGGTAGGCGCCGGGTTCTTGCGGGGAACCGGCTACTTGGCCACGGGCTCCTTGGGAAGACCGAGGACGCGCTCGCCGATGATGTTGTGGAGGATCTCGTCGGTGCCCCCGGCTACTCGCATACCGGGGAGCCCGAGGACGAACTGAGACCACGCATAGGTGCCCCACTCGCCACTGTCGGCCACCAGCTTGGGTCCGAGGACGACGTCGAGCATGTCGCTCATGCGGCGCATGTTGTAGGTGAGTGAAAGCTTGGCGATCGACATTTCAGGGCCCGGGAGCTGGCCGGCGGCGATCTTGGCCATGGCCCTCAGGTTCGTATACGAGGCCACGCGACCATGGATGATGATGTCGGCCAGCTGTTGGCGCACGATGGCGTCGCCACTCTTGCCCTGATGGCGCACCAACTCGATGAGTCGTTGCGTGCTCATGTTTCCGCCACCGGTGGCCGAGCCACCGCCGATGGCGGCCCGCTCGTTCATGAGCGTGGTGAGGGCGACAGTCCATCCACCGTTCACGTCGCCCAGGCGGTGCGTGTCGGGGATGCGGACCTCAGTGAAGAACACCTCGTTGAACGAGGCGCCTCCGGTGATCTGGCGCAACGGGCGCACCTCGACGCCCGGTGCGTGCATGTCGACCACGAACCCGGTCAGGCCCTTGTGCTTGGGGAGATCGGGATCGGTGCGGCAGATGATCTCGCCAATGTCCGACAGGTGCGCACCCGACGTCCACACCTTCTGACCGGTGACGATCCACTCGTCGCCGTCGCGGATGGCTTTGGTCTGCAGGCTGGCCAGGTCGCTGCCGGCGCCCGGTTCGCTGAAGAGCTGACAGGCGACGATGTCGCCCCGCCACAAAGCGCGGAGGTACTTCTCCTTCACCTCGTCGGTGGCGTGGGCGAGGATGGTGGGCGCCACCATGCCCAGGCCGATCCCGTAGGGGGTCATGGGTGGCGTGGCGAATCCGGCCTCAACGCCGTCATAGGCCCGTTGGTGGTCACGGGTCAGTCCTCGCCCGCCGTAGGCCTCAGGGCCCGTGATCCATCCGAAGCCGGCGTCGAAGCGGGTCGCGGCCCATTGGCGGGCGGCTTCCAGCTCGGCCAGCTCCTCTTGGGGGGTGCGTTCGGGCAGCACCGACACCTGGTCGGAGCCCTCACCCCAGGCTTGGGTGACCTCCACTCGAGGCTCGGCGTTGGCGTCGAGGAACTCGGTGGCGGCCCGCTGAAGGTCCTCGACGGAGATGGTGGGGGGCATCGAATTCCTTCGCTCGACGGGGTGCCCGGGAGCGTACTGACGGGTCATCAGTCGACGCCAGACGCGCGCCCTTGGGCTAAACAGTGCCCCATGGCCTACCTGTTGGCCGTGGCGGCGGCCCTGGCCAACGCTGTGACCACCATCTTGCAGCGCATGGGGGTGGAAACGGCGCCTGCCAAGGACTCGCTTCGCCTGAGCCTCGTGGCCCACGCCTTGCGCCGCAAGGTGTGGCTGGCGGGCTTCGTCTGTATGGCCGGTGCTTTCCTGTTGCAGTTCGTCGCCTTGCACTTCGGCCGTCTCAGCACCGTGCAACCGATCCTGACCCTCGAGCTGCCCTTCTTGGTGGTGATCCTGGGCGGCTACTTCCACCTTCGGCTCAGCTGGATGGACTGGATCGGCGCGTTGGCTGCCGCCGGGGGGTTGGCGGCTTTTTTGGCCCTGGCGCAGCCCGGCGGAGGCGTGCTCGTCCCCGACACCGGGTCCTGGCTTCTGGTGGGCGGGGCCGTCGTTGGTGCCGTGGTGATCTGCCTGTTGCTGACGCGTACCGGATCTCCGCCGTGGCGCTCGGCCATGTTCGGCGTGGCCGGAGCCATCGTCTTCGCCTTTACCGCCGCCCTCATGAAGGAGATGAACGGGCAGATCAACCACGGGTGGTCGACGGTGTTCTTGCACTTCCCGCCGTATGCCGTGGTCGTGAGCGGGTTGATCGGCACGTTCCTGGCGCTCAACGCCTACCATGCCGGACCTATCACCGCATCGCAGGCTGCCCTGGTCATCGTCGATCCGCTGGCGTCGATCGCCATCGGGGTCGGGCTGTTCGGCGATCGCCTCGTCACTTCCGGACTCCGCGGCCCCGGCGAGGCTGTGGCCTTGTCGTTGCTCTTCACCGGGGTCTACTCGCTGACGCAGTCGCCGCTGGTGGCCCGGGTGCGCTCGGAAGACGACCGAGGACAGATCCTCTCGGAGCGACTTCACGGTGAGCACTCTGTGCGGACACCGAGGGCGGACCCCGAGAAATGAGCGCCGCCGACACCGCAAGCCCGGCCGACGTACCGAGCCCCGCCGACAAGCCGCCCGTGTACGACCCTTGGCAAGCCGTGCTCGAGCGGATCGACGACGCCGCCGCGCTCGACGAACCTCGATCCCGACATCCACCGGATCCTGCGTGTCCCCGAGCGCGTGCTCGAAGTGGCCGTGCCGGTGCGTATGGACGACGGGAGCGTCGAGGTTTTCACCGGTTGGCGCATCCACCACGACACCACCAGGGGCCCGGCCAAGGGCGGGATCCGGTTCCACCCCGATCTGTTCGTGGGCGAGGTGGCGGCCTTGGCGGCCGACATGACACTGAAGACGGCGGTGGTCGACATTCCTTTCGGCGGCGGCAAGGGCGGGGTGCGTTGTGATCCGTCCAAGCTTTCGCTGGGCGAACTCGAGCGGCTCACCCGTCGCTACACCTATGAAGTGGCGTCACTGATCGGCCCTGATCGCGACGTCCCCGCCCCCGACGTGAACACCGACGAACGGGTGATGGCGTGGTTCTTGGACACCATCGACATGCTGTCGGGCAGTGCCCTGCCGGCCACGGTCACCGGCAAGCCCCTGGCGGTAGGGGGCATGAAGCTGCATGCGGGGGCCACCGCCTCCGGTGTGGTGCGCTGCGTGCGGTCTGTCTTCACTGCGTTGGGGAAGGACTTGGTTGGTGCGCGGGCCGTGGTGCAAGGCTTTGGAAAGGTGGGCGGACCGCTGGCCTTTCTCCTCTCCTCAGCGGGAATGCGAGTGGTCGCCGTTTCCGACGTCGGCGGCGGCGTGCAAAATGCCGGAGGTCTCGACGTGGGCCAGCTCTCGGACCACGTGGGGCGGGCCGGCACGGTGGCGGGATTCGACGGTGGTCACCCCGTCGGCGCTCGCGACATTTGGGCGGTCGAGTCCGAGTTGGCCGTTCCGGCCGCCCTCGAAGGCGCCCTCGACGAAGAGATCGCCCGCACGCTGAAGGCCTCGGTGGTGGTGGAGGCGGCCAACGGGCCCACCACGCCGGCCGCCGACGTCGTGTTGGCGCAGCGCAACATCACCGTGGTCCCTGACATCCTCGCCAACGCCGGTGGCGTGACGGCGTCGTACTTCGAGTGGGCCCAAGCGCGTCAGGGGTTCCCGTGGGAGGAAGACGTCGTGGCCAACCGGCTGGCGAACATCATGGACACCGCTTTTGCCGCCGTGTGGGCCAAATCCGAGACCCTCGGTGTGTCGATGCGCCGAGCCGCCAGTGCGCTGGCCATCGAGCGGCTGGCGGCCGCCATATCGGCGCGCGGCCTGTTTCCCTGAGGCCCTGGTCGCTTCGGCAGCTCACCAGCCGCGGTCGGCCCACTCCTGCAGATGGGGGCTTTCGTTACCGATGATCGTGTCGGTGCCGTGGCCGGGCAGGACCATGGTGTCGGGGCCGAATCGCGTGAAGAGCCGCTCGTCGAGGGACTTGATGATGGTGGCGAAGTCACCGCCGGGGAATTTCGTTCCTCCGGGGCCGCCGGGGAACAAGGTGTCGCCACTGAACAGCAGCGGGCTGTCGACCAGGTAGAAGCACATCGAGCCCGGAGTGTGGCCGGGGGTGGCGATGGTGGCTAGCCGGAGGTTGCCCACCTCGATCACGGCATCGTCCTCGAGGATCAAGTCGTAGGAGGGCAACATGGCCGCGTCGGCTTGAGTCACGGCCACTTCAATGCCGGCGTCACGCACGGCCGGCACGGCCTGGATGTGGTCCCAATGCCCGTGGGTCTCGATGACCTTGCGCACGTCGAGCTGGCGGCACAGCTCGAGCAGGCGCTCGTGCTCGTTGGCAGCGTCGATGAGCACGGACTCGCCGGTCTCCTTGCACCTCACGACGTGCACGTTGTTGTCCATGGGGCCCACCACCACCCGGTGCACCTCGACGCGGCTGTCTTCGTAGTGGACCATGCCACCTCCTCCCAAGCTGTCACCCACCCTATTGAGCCTGACGGGACCGCGTGCACGTGCCAACCGTCGTTCTTGACCCGGTGGTCAACAACCCTGGCCGTCTGGTAGACAAACATCGAGACGGGGGCCGTCGACGGACGCCGAGATGGCCGTCTACGAAGGGGATCGAGCCATGAATTTCGCCTTCAGCGAGGAGCAGGACGAGCTGCGGCGCGCCGTGCGCCGCTTCCTCGACGACAAGGCTCCGATGACCGAGGTCCGGCGCCTCATGGAGACCGAAGAGGGCTACGACAAGGCCGTCTGGGATCAGATGTCCAACCAGCTGGGTCTGACCGCCCTCACCATTCCCGAGGAGTACGGGGGAGCGGGCTTCAGCTACGTCGAGCTGGTCGTCGTGCTCGAGGAAATGGGGAGCACGCTGCCGTGCGTGCCGTACTTCTCGACCGTCGCCCTGGCCGCCAACGCCCTGCTGACCAGTGGCGACGAAGGGGCCAAGAAGGACCTTCTTCCCGGCGTGGCCTCGGGCGAGACCATCGCCACCTTGGCGTTGACCGAGGACAGCGGACGTTGGGACGTCGACGCCGTGAGCCTGGCCGCCACCAAGGCCGGCGACGGCTGGAAGCTCGACGGCCACAAGATGTTCGTGATCGACGGGCATGTGGCCGACCTCATCATCGTGGCGGCTCGCACTGCGGCGGGCGTGAGCCTGTTCGCCGTGGAGGGCAACGCGGCGGGGCTCACGCGGACGTCGCTCGCCACCATGGACCAGACCCGCAAGCAGGCTCGACTGGTGTTCGCCGGCACGCCGGCCCGGCTCATCGGCGCCGACGGCGGAGCCGCTCCCGGTCTGACGCGCACCTTGGACCTGGCTGCCGTGGCCCTGGCCGCCGAGCAGGTGGGCGGGGCCCAACGCTGCTTGGACATGGCCGTGGACTACGCCAAGACACGGATCCAGTTCGGACGGCCCATCGGGTCGTTCCAGGCCATCAAGCACAAGTGCGCCGACATGCTTCTCGAGGTGGAGTCGGCCAAGTCCGCCGCGTACTACGCCGGGTGGGCCGCCGCCGAGGACTCCGACGAGCTGCCTGTGGTGGCCAGTCTGGCCAAGTCCTACTGCTCAGAGGCGTACTTCCACGCCGCCGCCGAGAACATCCAGATCCACGGCGGCATCGGCTTCACCTGGGAGCACGACGCCCACCTCTACTTCAAGCGGGCCAAGTCCTCCGAGCTGTTGCTCGGCGACCCCACCTACCACCGCGAGCTGCTGGCCCAACGCATCGGCATCTGACCGCGGGCGCGGCCCGGCCCCGGTCGGCGTTAGGCGTCCTGGGCGCGGCGCACGGCGTCGTCGATGGCGCCTCGCAACCGACGAGCATCGCCTTGAGGGTCGGCTGACCCGGTGAGAAAGCGCACCACCACGAACCCCCGCGCTCCGGCGCGAGCCAGCTCGGCCACGTTGTCAGGGGCCACGCCACCGGTGACGAAGACCGGCCGAGCGGCGTGGGCGGCCGCGTAGGTGACGTAGCCCACGCCGGTGGGGGTTCGACCGGCCTTGGTGGGGGTGGCCTGCACCGGCCCTGCCGACACGTAGTCGACCGGCTCGCGCACCGATGCGTCGAGCTGCTGCGGATCGTGGGTGGACAGCCCGATCATGGCGTCGCCGCCAAGGAGCCTCCGAGCCAACGCGGCGGTGGCGTCGTCCTGTCCGACGTGGACGCCGTCGGCGCCGACATCAACAGCGAGGTCGGGGCGGTCGTTGATGATGAACGGCACGCCATGGGCGCGACAGACATCGAGCGCCACCCGCCCGCGTGCCACCACCGCTCGGGCGTCGAGGTCCTTGTCGCGCAGCTGGACCAGGTCCACCCCACCGCGCAGGCAGGATTCGAGGAAGCCGGCCAGATCGGGTCGATCCGGGGTGCAGAGATAGAGCCGGCGTTCGGCCAAAGCGGGCCGAAGGGGCGAGCCTGGCGCTGACCCCGCCGTCACCGACGAGCTTTGGCGGCTTTGGCGGTCTTGGTGGTTTTAGCGGCCTTGGTGGTCTTGGCGGATTTGGCCGTCTTGGCCGGCGACGCCGAAGCCGTGGACGCCGCCGCGGCCGCCTTCATCTGCTTCTTGAAGGCCCGCACCTGGTCGAGACTCTCGCTATCGACGATGTCGGCGATCGATCGCAGTGTGCCGGGGTCGCCGTAGGGGTGGGAAACCTCCTGCCAGCCGGGCGGCTGCACGCCCCGTTGTTTGCCGAGCAGGGCCACGAAGATCTTCGCCTTCTGGGCACCGAAGCCCGGCAGCGCCTGCACCCGCGTGATGAGTTCCTGGCCCGTCTTGGCTCCCTTCCACACGCCATCGGCGCGCCCGCCGTATTCCTCGGTGATCACCTTGCACAGCTCCTGCACGCGCGCCGCCATCGATCCCGGAAACCGGTGGAGTGCCGGTCGGCTGGAGAAGACAGCGGCGAGCGCCTCGGGGTGCATGGCCGCCAACGTGGCGGCGTCGAAGGTGCCGTCGAGTCGCCGCCGCAACTCGGCAGGAGCCGCGAAGGCGCGCTCGAGAGGGATTTGTTGGTCGAGGACCATGCCGATGAGCAAGGCCAGCGGATCGCTCGAGAGCAGCTTGTCCGCTTCAGCATCGCCGGACAGGGACAACGAAGGGAGTCGGGCCATGGACCAGATTGTGTCACCGCCGCCACCAACAGGTGCCGGGAAGTGCCGGCGCGCCTTGGCCCCTCAGCTCAGCCAGGGATCGGCGCTGTCGGGGTCGATGTCGAACAGAGCGATGGCCTCAGCCACTTCCTCGCTCTTGGCGTCACCGGCGCGTGCCAGCGCCGAGAGCACGGCCACCACGATGTGGCCGGTGTCGACCTCGAAGAAGTGTCGCAAGGCGCTGCGGGTGTCGGAACGTCCCCACCCGTCGGTGCCGAGGGTGACAAAGGGCCGATCGACCCAGCGCGCTACTTGATCGGGGATGGCTCGCATGTAATCGCTGACGGCCACCACCGGCCCGCCCTCGTCTCCGAGCGCAGTACTGACGAACGGCGCGCGGCCCGGCTCGGCGGGGTGGAGGCGGTTGAAGCGTTCGACCGACAGGGCGTCCTCGCGCAGGGTCGTATACGAGGTCACCGACCAGGCGTCGGCACTGACGCCCCACTGGGCAGCCAGCACCTCGCGTGCCTCCAGGGCGGCCTGCCACATGGGTCCCGAAAACAGCAAGGTGGCCCGGCGCTTGCCGTTGGTCGGTCTCTCGAGGCTGTCGTCGGGAGCCGAAGCGAACTGGTAGATGCCTCGCAGAATTCCCTCTCGCACCCGAGACCGATCGTCTCCCGTTGGCATCGCGGGCATCACGTAGTTCTCGTTGTAGAGCGTCAGGTACCAGAACCGGTCTTCAGGATCGGGCCCGATGGTGCGCCGCACCGCCTCCTCAACGATCACGGCGACCTCGTAGGCGAAGGCCGGGTCGTAGATGCGGGCCGCCGGATTTACCGACGCCAAAAGAGGGGAGTGCCCGTCGTCGTGCTGGAGTCCTTCGCCTTGCAGCGTCGTGCGCCCCGCCGTGCAGCCGGCCAGGATGCCCCGACCCCGCATGTCCCCGAGCAACCAGCTCAGGTCACCGGTGCGCTGGAAGCCGAACATGGAATAGAAGAGGTAGATAGGAAGCATGGGCCGGCCCCAAGTGGCATACGCAGTGGCGAGCGCGATGAACGAGGCCATGGCGCCCGCTTCGGTGATGCCTTCCTCGAGCACTTGCCCTTGGCGGTCCTCGGCGTAGCGCAGGATCAGATCGGAGTCGACGGGCGTGTAGAGCTGTCCGCCCGGTGCGTAGATCTTGGATTCGGCGATGAGTGGCTCCAAGCCGAAGGTGCGGGCCTCGTCGGGGACGATGGGTGCCACGAACCGGCCGATGGACGGGTCGCGCACCAAACTCCTCAGCAAGCGGGCGAAGGCCATGGTGGTCGACACCGCCTGGGCGCCCGAGCCCGATTCGAGCTCGGTGAACACGGCCGGCTCGGCCGACACCGCCGGCGCCGAGCGCACCACACGCGACGGCAGGGGCCCGGCCAACACCTTGCGGCGCGCCGAGAGGTACTCGTGCGCCGGCGAGCCGACCGGAGGCCGGTAGTAAGGGGGGAGCTCGCCGTCGAGGGCTTCGTCGGGGATCTCGTCTTGCAGAAAGAGCCGGTCGCGCAGCGTCAGGAGCTGCGCCTTGGTCATCTTCTTGATCTGGTGGGTGGCGTTGCGCGCTTCGATCTCAGGACCGAGTGTCCATCCTTTGACTGTCTTGGCGAGGATCACGGTCGGCATGCCGGTCGTCTCGGTGGCGAGCTTGTAGGCGGCGTAGAGCTTTCGATAGTCATGTCCGCCTCGCGGCAATGCCTGCAGATCGGCGTCCGACAGATGCTCGACCAAGCGGCGCAGCCGGGGGTCAGGGCCGAAGAAATGCTCTCGGATGTAGGCACCGGTCTCGGTGGCGTACTTCTGGAACTCGCCGTCCGGCGTGGTGTTCATCTTGTCGAGCAGCACACCGTCGACATCGCGGGCCAAAAGCTCGTCCCACTTCGAGCCCCAGATGACCTTGATGACATTCCAGCCCGCACCGCGAAAGGTGGCTTCGGCCTCCTGGATGATCTTGCCGTTGCCGCGTACCGGACCGTCGAGACGCTGCAGGTTGCAGTTCACGACGAAGATCAGGTTGTCGAGGTGCTCCCGCCCGGCCACCGACAGGGCGCCGATGGAATCCACCTCGTCAAGCTCGCCGTCGCCGACGAAGCACCACACCCGGCTCTGGCTCGTGTCGACCAGCTCCCGGTTGAGCAGGTACCGGTTGACGTGGGCTTGGTAGATGGCACACAGCGGTCCGAGGCCCATGGAGACGGTGGGGTACTCCCAGAACTCGGGCAACAACCGGGGATGGGGGTACGAGGGGAGACCCTGGCCCCCCACCTCCTGGCGAAAGTGATCGAGCTGGTCCTCGGTGAGGCGTCCTTCGACGAAGGCACGTCCGTAGATGCCCGGCGACGCGTGCCCTTGGAAGTAGACGAGGTCGCCGGTGCCACCGTCGGACTTGCCGTGAAAGAAATGATTGAAGCCCACCTCGTAGAGCGACGCCGAGCTGGCGTACGTAGCCAAATGGCCGCCGATGCCTTCACTGCGATGGTTGGCCCGAATCACCATGACCGCGGCGTTCCACCGGATGTAGGCCCTGATGCGGCGCTCGACATACTCGTCGCCGGGGAACCACGGCTCTTGGTCGCGGGGAATGGTGTTCACGTACGGGGACGACACCGTGGCCGGAAAGTCGACTTGCTTGGTGCGGGCTCGTTCCAGGAGCTTCATGAGAAGGAACCGGGCTCGCACCCTGCCCTGGGCGTCGACCACCGCGTCGAAGGAATCCAACCATTCGGATGTCTCATCGGGGTCGATGTCGGGGAGCTGGTGTGACATCCCATCGAAGAGCACGACTCCCATCGTATGGGTGTCGACGTGCCATGGGGTGCGTGGGGGCTCCCCCGACTCGGCGTCCGGGACGTGCATGCTGGGCGCCATGACCACGCCGGAGACCACGGTGTACAGCGACGGCGCGTGCCGCGGCAATCCCGGGCCCGGTGGATGGGGATGGGCGGTGCCCAGCGGGCCCTATGCGAGTGGCGCCGAGGCGCACACCACCAACCAGCGCATGGAGGTCACCGCCGTGGTGCGGGCGCTGCAAACCCTCGAGGGCCCGTTGTACGTGGTCAGCGACTCCACCTACGTCGTGAACTGCTTCAGAGATCGCTGGTGGGAAGGATGGCGCCGGCGAGGCTGGCGCAACACGGCGGGCAAACCGGTGGCCAACCGGGATCTGTGGGAGCCCTTGATCGAGTTGGTGGTGGACTCAGGCCGTTCCGTACGCTTCGGCTGGGTCAAAGGGCATTCGGGCGACGTTATGAACGACCGGGTCGACCTCCTAGCCACCGAAGCCGCCGCCGCCCAGCGAGGCACCACCGGGGCTCTCTGGCCCGATTGACCCGATAATCCCGATTGCGTCGCCCGCCGGTCGTGGGCGTCGACTTCGGCCGTCAGCCTTTGGCGGCCGCCGGGGTGGTCCCCGTAACATGCGCGTCATGAACATCACCGGCACGTCCGCACTGATCACCGGCGGAGCTTCGGGCCTCGGGGCTGGAACGACCCGCGAGCTCACCTCCCTCGGAGTCCGCTGCACGATCTTCGACCGCAACGAGGAAGGCGCCAAAGCGCTCGCCGACGAACTCGGTGCCAACTACGTGGCTGGCGACGTCACCAACCCCGAGGACTGCCAAGGTGCTGTCGACCAGGCCAACAACGAGGGCACGCTCCGCATCACCGTGAACTGTGCTGGAACCGGCTGGATCGGCCGTGTCATCAACCGGGACAACTCTCCCCACGACCTCGGCGCGTTCACGTTCATCCAGCAGCTCAACGTCATCGGCACCTTCAACGTCATGACCCGCGCCGCATCGGCCATGGCCGGCGCCGAGCCGCTCGAAGACGGCGAGCGAGGCGTCATCGTGAACACGGCCTCGGTAGCGGCGTTCGACGGTCAGATCGGCCAACTCGCCTACTCGGCCTCCAAGGGCGCCATCGTGGGGATGACCTTGCCCGCCGCACGCGACCTCTCCTCGGTGGGAATCAGGGTGGTCACCATCGCCCCGGGGCTGTTCGACACCCCCCTGCTCGGCATGCTCCCCGACGAACAGCGCGACCTCCTGGCGCAATCGGTCCTGTTTCCGAAGAAGCTCGGCCAGCCTTCGCAATACGGCAAGCTCGTCGCCCACATCGCGCAGAACAGTTACCTCAACGGTGAGGTCATCCGCCTCGACGGTGGCATCCGTATGCCGCCGAAGTGAAAGAGGTGCACACGCACCCGCTGACTATGCCGGGGCGCGCCCAGTGACGCCGTGGAGGTTCGAATGGAACGAGGCAAGCGTCCGCCAGTACCTTCCCCGTCTGCGTCTCTTGTTGGCCGTATTACGTCGATCGAACGGCGTCAAGGTGCGCGCCCGCACCAACGGTCATGGTGAGGTCCACGGCGCCGTGCGGGCACCTGGGGACGTGCCCGAACCAAACAGTGAGGCCAATCTTTACGGCATCGACCCTCACACGGCGTTGGCGGAGATTGAGGCCCTCGACATCGTCCTACGCGATCCCAAACGAGGGTTGGTGGACTTTCCCTACGACCACCCGAGCGGTCGCGAGATCATGCTGTGCTGGCTTGAGGGCGAGGACGATCTGGGGTGGTGGCACTTCCCCGAGGAAGGCTTCGCCGGGCGCAAGCCCTTGCCCATCCCGAAAGATTTGTGAGGTCCGTGGGTCCTCCGGGGGCGCTGATGGCCACGGCGACGGACGTCCCGGCGTGGCATGGGACACCGTTAGTCTGGGGTCGAGAGCTCAAGTAGCAGTGCTCAACAGGTAGCGAGTCCCCAAGAGGAGGTGATGGCGACGGCCGAAGGAACCGAATTCGACGTCGTAGTGGTGGGCGGGGGTCCCGGAGGGTACGCCGCCGCGCTCTACGGCGCTTCGGCCGGGTTGTCGGTAGCCGTCGTCGAGCGCGACAAGGTGGGGGGCACCTGCCTGCACCGCGGGTGCATCCCCGCCAAGGAGTTCCTGGAGACGGCCTCTGTCGTGCGCACGGTCTCGAGTGCCGAGGATTTCGGCGTGCACGCCGGAGCGCCCACCATCGAATTCTCGGTCAGCCAGAGCCGCAAGCAAAAAATCGTCGATCAGCTCTACAAGGGTCTGGCCGGGCTGATGAAAGGCCGGGGCATCACGGTCTTCACCGGCTCAGGCACGCTGCTGCCGGACCGAAAGGTCCAAGTCGACAGCGTCGACGGCTCGACGGTGCTATCCGGACGCCACGTGATTTTGGCCCCGGGATCCGAACCACGGAGCATCCCCGGTTTCGACGTCGATGGCACCGTGGTCCTCGACTCCGATGACGTGCTCGATCTCACCGAGCTGCCCGCCACGGTGGCGGTGATCGGCGGTGGGGCCATCGGCTGTGAGTTCGCCTCCATGTTCGCCGACCTCGGTTCGCAGGTGACCGTGCTCGAGGCGCTACCTACCTTGTTGCCAGGTTGCGATGAGGACGTGGTGGCCGTGGTGGCCCGTGCTTTTCGTAAGCGCGGCATCACCGTGCACAGCGGAGTGAAGGTCAATGGGCACACTCCCGCTGCCACCGGCACCACCGTTTCGTTCGGCGACCAGGAGTCCATCGCTGTCGACGCCGTGGTTGTCTCGGTGGGGCGTCGCCCGCTGTCAGACGGTCTGCTCGCCGAGGGGACAGGAGTCGAGCTCGACCAGCGCGGCTACGTCACCGTCGACGAGCACATGCGAACCACGGCCGAAGGCGTGTGGGCGGTGGGCGACATCGTCAACACGCCGCAGCTCGCCCATGTCGGTTTCGCCGAAGCCATCGTGACTATCAAGGCAATACTCGGCGAGTCGGTGATACCCGTCGACTACTCCAAGGTGCCCTGGTGCATCTACTGCCATCCCGAGGTGGCCTTCGCCGGGCTCACCGAGTCGGCGGCGCGCGCCGCTGGTATCGATGTCGTGGTGAAGAAGGACCCCTTCGGTGGCAACAGCCGGGCGCGCATCATCGGGGAAACCGAGGGGCTCGTCAAGGTCATTGCCGAACGCGCCCCTGACGGGCGCGCCGGGCGGATCATCGGTGTGCACATGGTGGGTCCGTGGGTCACCGAGCAACTCGGTCAGGCCTACTTGGCGGTGAACTGGGAAGCGACGCCAGACGAGGTGGGTCAATTCATCCAGCCACATCCCACGCTGTCGGAATCTTTTGGGGAGACCATCCTGGCCCTGACCGGAAGGGGACTGCACGTTGGCTGACGTGACCATGCCGCAACTCGGTGAAACTGTGACCGAGGGCACCATCACCAAATGGCTCAAGTCCGTCGGTGACACCATTGGTCGAGACGAGCCGTTGTTCGAAGTGTCGACGGACAAGGTCGATTCCGAGGTGCCGTCACCCGCCGCCGGTGTGCTTTCCGAGATTCGTGTCCAAGAGGGTGAGACCGTCGATGTCGGCACCGTTCTGGCCGTGGTCTCCGACGGTGCCCAAGGCTCGCCCCCCGCCGCGCCGGCATCAGAGCCCGCCGCCGAGGCCGCGCCGCCACCGCCCCCTCCGGCGTCGGCCCCGGTGGTGCCCGCCGCCCCCGCCGCGGCTCCGCCGCCCCCGGCCCCTCCGCCGGCAGCTGCACCGCCAGCGCCAGCGCCCGCGCCCGCGGCCGCTCCCGCAACCACCGCCGCCTCCGACAGCGCCGCCAGTGACGGCATCGCCAGCCGGGTTCTCTCGCCCGTGGTGCGCAAGCTTCTCGACGAGAACAGCATCGATGCCTCCGAGGTGCGCGGCACCGGTATCGGCGGCCGCATCACGCGAGCCGATGTCCTTGATGCCATCGACAGCCGTCGAGCCGGAGGCGCTCCCGCCGCGTCGGCCGGTACGCGGGCCCAGCCGGCTCCGGCACCCGCTGCGCCTGCCGCCAGCGCCCCGGCCCCAGCACCGGCACCTTCGGTTTCATCGGCGACGGCGGGCGAGGACGAGGTCATCCCGTTTACCAATATCCGGCGTCGTACCGCCGAGCACATGGTGCGTTCCAAGGCCACCTCGCCGCACACGCTGGTGGTGTTGGAAGCGGATTACGAAGCGGTCGAGCGTGTGCGGCGCAGCCACGGCAAGCAGTTCAAGGCCGAGGAGGGCTTCTCGCTCACGTACCTGCCGTTCGTGGCGCGCGCCACGGTGGAGGCGCTGCACGAGTGGCCGAACCTCAACGCCTCGGTGGGGGAGGACGCGCTCATCGTCCACCATCGCGTCAACCTGGGGATCGCCGTGGACCTCGACCACCACGGTCTCATCGTGCCTGTCGTGCCTCGAGCCGAGGAGCTCACGTTGCGGGGCATCGCCCGGCGGTTCCACGAACTCGCCGATCGAGCCCGCTCGAAGAAGCTGAGCGCCGATGACATCTCGGGTGGCACCTTCTCGATCACCAACGCCGGTCCGTTCGGGACCTTCCTCACGTCGCCGATCATCAACCAACCCCAGGTGGCCATCTTGTCCACCGACGGAATAAAGCGGCGACCGACTGTCGTGACGCAAGACGACGGGGGAGAGGCCATCGCCATTCACTCCATGGGGTTGCTGTCCCTGGCGTGGGACCACCGAGCCGTCGACGGGGCCTATGCCGCCGCCTTCGTGGCCCGGGTGGTGGAGCTGCTCAGCTCGCACGACTGGTCCGCCGAGCTCTAGACGCTCGCGCCACACAGCACAGGTCGTTCGTCGCTCATGTTCCGAGTCCGCTGGTTAGGCCGGGTTCCGTATACAGAGGCCTTCGCCTTGCAGCTGGCGTTGCGCGACCGGGGGACCGACGATCATCTCCTGCTTCTCGAGCACCCTCATGTGTTCACCCTGGGACTGCGCGGTGATCCCGGCCACGTGCTGGTCGACCCCGCTGCGGTGGGGGCCGAGTTGATCCGCACTGATCGAGGCGGAGACGTCACGTACCACGGTCCCGGACAGCTCGTTGCCTACCCCATCGTGTCGCTGGCCATGGGTCCTGATGCCATCCCGGGGCATGTGCGCGGCCTTGAACAGGTGGTCATCGACACCCTCGCAGATCTCGGCGTGGAGGCCGGTCGATTGGAGGGCTACCCGGGCGTATGGGTGGAGCCCGATGGACCCACCCCCCGCAAAATCTGTGCCATTGGCGTCCGGGTCGGTCACGGCCGGTCCATGCATGGGTTGGCGCTCAACGTTGATCCCGATCTGACGTGGTTCGATCGCATCGTGCCGTGCGGCATCCCTGACAAAGCCGTGACGTCGCTGGCGGCCGAAGGGGTGCCGATCACCATGGCCGGGGTCGTCGACGCGCTGGCGCGCCGTGCTGTCGAGCATTGGGCGCCGTCGGGCATCGTCGATCGTCAGGACGTGGCGTGGAGCGCCGCCTCAACAGGGGGACGTCGTCAATTCGCCGAACCGGTGGCCCCGCCCGGCGAACGCATCAAGGTGCGGTTGCGCCAAGCCGGTGTCGAACCCGAGGCCGGGTTGCCCCTGTCGACGCGTAAACCGCCGTGGTTGCGGGTGCCGGCACGCATGGGGACGGAGTTTCTTGCTCTGCGTTCGACCGTACGGGAGCACGCGCTGGTCACCGTGTGCGAGGAAGCCGGCTGCCCCAACATCTTCGAGTGCTGGGCTGACGGCACGGCCACCTTCATGATCAACGGTGAGCGCTGTACCCGAGCATGTGGATTCTGTCTGGTCGACACCAGGCATCCGTTGCCCACCGACCCCGAAGAACCCGAGCACGTGGCGCGCGCCGTTGAGGACCTGGGCCTCGCCCACGCTGTGGTGACAGCAGTGGCGCGCGACGACATGGCCGACGGAGGTGCAGCCGGATTCGTGGCCACCATTGACGCCATACGGCGCCGCCGCCCGGCCACTGCGGTGGAGGTCCTCATCCCCGACTGCAAGGGTGACGCCGCATCGCTCAGTGCCATCTTCGAGGCGCGCCCTGACGTGCTCAATCACAATCTCGAAACCGTGGCCCGCTTGCAGCGAGCCGTGCGTCCCTCGGCTGGCTACGCCCGCAGCTTGGCCGTGCTGGCCCGGGCCAAAGACGCCGGGCTGACCACCAAGTCCGGTGTCATGGTGGGTCTCGGCGAGACCCTCGACGAGCTCGTGGGGGCCATCGCCGACATCCGGGCCGTCGGTACGGACATTTTGACCGTGGGCCAGTACGTGCGGCCCAGTGCCGCCCACATTCCCGTGCAGCGATGGTGGGAGCCCCACGAATTCGAAACGCTGGCAGCCCGGGCCCGCGCCATGGGGTTCGCGCACGTGGAGGCGTCGCCGTTGGCACGCTCGAGTTACCACGCCCGCAGCGCGGCCGCCTCAGTGCCGCCGCGGGCACTGGTTCTTGCTTCGGAGCCCGCGGCCCGATGACGACACCCTCCTCCTCATCGCCACCGTCGAATGCCTCCAGTGCCGAGGCCCGCGTCCGCCGCATGGCGCGCGTGCGAGAGCGCATGGACGTGGTCGGTGTCGACGCCGTGCTCTTGTCCCACGGTGCTGACCTGCCGTGGCTCATCGGCTACCGGGCCATGCCCCTCGAGCGTCTCACCCTGCTGGTGTTGCCCCGCCACGGTGACCCCGTGCTCCTCGTCCCCAAACTGGAAGCCCCGCGCGTGCCTGACCCCGGCGGCACCGACACCGCCGGCGCCGAACCCCTTTTCGCCTTGCGCCCGTGGTCCGAAGACGAAGACCCCGTCGCCCTGGCCGTCGATATTTTGGCTGGGCTCGATGCGCAGGCCCCCACGTTGGCTATTTCCGATCGCGCTTGGGCCACGTCGTTGCTGGCGTTGCAGCGACGGTTGCCCGACGCCCGTTGGGTGCCGTCATCGGAGGTGACGTCGCCGGTGCGGGCCATCAAGGACGCGGCCGAGATCGCCGTGCTGCGCGCTGCCGGCGCTGCTGCCGATCGGGTGGCGGCCGCCTTGCAGGGTGGCGATATCCCCCTGGTGGGACGGCGCGAGATCGAGGTGTCCGACGAGATCTCGCGACGGCTTTTGGAGGAGGGACACCGCCGCGTCAATTTTGCCATCGTCGGCAGCGGCCCCAATGGGGCGAGCCCTCATCACGACGCCGGTGCACGACGCCTCGAGGTCGGTGACGTGGTGGTGTGCGACTTTGGCGGCGAGCTCGTCATCTCCGAGCCCGGTGCTGCCGAGCAAGACGCCATCGGTTACTGCTCGGACATCACCCGCACGGTGGCCGTCGGTGAGGTCAGCGCCGAAGTGGCCGAGACCTACGAAGTGTTGCGCATGGCCCAGCAGGCCGCGGTGGCGGCCGTCGCCCCCGGAGTGTCGGCCGAGCACGTTGACGACGTTGCTCGCCGGATCATCACTGATGCCGGATTTGGAGACCTCTTTATCCACCGCACCGGGCACGGAATTGGGATCGAGGAGCACGAGGACCCCTATGTCGTGGCCGGTAACACCACGGCGCTGGTGGTTGGTCATGCCTTTTCGGTGGAGCCGGGCATCTATGTGCCCGGGCGCTTCGGCATGCGCCTTGAGGACATCGTGGTGGTCGCTGACGGAGGTGTGGACCCCCTTAACACCGTTGACCATGGCCTGGTGGTCGTGGACGCCTGACAGAGAGAACCGGTCGGATCACTTGAGCCAAGAGAGCGGAGCACAGCTGTGGATCTGGGGATCGAAGGCAAGGTGGCGTTGGTAACCGCCTCGTCACGCGGGTTAGGTAAAGCCTCGGCATTAGCCCTCGCCGCCGAAGGCGCCAAGGTGGTGATCACGGCGCGAGGTGAAAAGTCGTTGGCCAAGGCCGAGGAGGAGCTTCGACACGCCGGGGCCGAAGTCTTCGCCGTGACCACCGACGTCACCGATCCTGAGGTGCCGGCCCAACTGGTGGCCGCCGCCGTGCAGCGTTACGGGCAGCTCGACATCGTTGTCGCCAACGCGGGAGGCCCGCCCGCCGGAGGGGCGCTCGACCTCGACGACGACGCCCTGCGGGCTGCCATCGAGGCCAACCTGCTGACATCGGTGCGCCTGGTACGTGAGGCCCTGCCTCATCTGCGCGCCGGGGGGTGGGGCCGGCTCCTGTGCATCGCGTCGTATTCGGTGGTTCAGCCCGTTCCCAAGCTGTCGCTGTCGAACACGGCCCGCTCCGGCTTGCGGGCTTGGGCCAAGACCGCCGCCCTCGACATCGCCGCTGACGACCCGGACATCACCCTCAACCTGGTGTGCCCCGGACCACATGCCACCGAGAGGATGCTCGAACTGGGCGTACCCGAAGGCAGCCGCCTCGGTAACGCTGACGATTTTGGCAAGGTAGTCGCCTTCTTGTGCTCAGCGCCGGCCGCATTCATCAACGGGGCCGCCCTCGTCGTCGACGGCGGCGCCACGCTGGCGCTGTAATGCCATGACCACGCTCGAGGATCGTCCGCACACCGCCCTTATCGTCATCGATGTACAAAACGGCGTCGTCGGGCCAGCGCATGCCCGTGACGCCGTCGTGGCCAATATCGGCGAGCTTGTCGCCAAGGCCCGCCACCGGCAGGTGCCGGTGATCTGGGTGCAGCACTCCGATGAGTACATGGCCATCGGAAGTGACGATTGGAAGATTGTCGCCGAGCTCGTCCCGCACGATGGTGAGCCGCTCGTGGCCAAGACGTACTTCGATGCCTTTGAGGACACCGATCTCGAGTCCGTCCTGTCCGGCCTCGGAGTCGGGCGCTTGGTGGTGGCCGGTGCCGAAACCGACGCCTGCATCCGCTCGACCCTGCATGGCGCTCTGGTCAGGGGCTATGACGCCACCCTCGTCAGCGATGCGCACACGACGAGCGATCAGACGCAGTGGGGGGCGCCCCCGCCGGACCAGGTCATCGCCCACACCAACATGTACTGGAGCAACCAGACGGCACCGGGACGAACGGCCGGAACGGTCACAACGACCGATGTCGACTTCGCCGGGACCTCCTAAGCGGCGCCACTAGGCGCCGGTCACCACCTTGTACAGATCGGGGTGGATGACATCGAGGACCGCCATGGAGGGGAGGCCAGCCTGTTCGATCCGATCGGCGACGGCACCCTGGGCAAAGAGCATGACGTTCTGCCGGTACCACCATTCGACCGCAGGGTCATTCCATAGAGCGGGCCGGATGATGTCGAACAGCCGGTACTCGTGCTCGGAGAACAACTGCACCCAATGCGAAGCCCAGCGTTCATTGACGTGGTGAAGGCCGCCTTGGCCCGGGATGGCTCCTGAGAACAGCACAAGGTCACCGTGGCGCACCAGATCAGCCACGAACTGGCGCTCGAACTCGACGCTCAGATGCTCGATCACCTCCACGCTGACGACGAGGTCGAAGCGGCGTTTGAGATCCAAGGGAGCTGTCAGGTCATGAGCAACGAATTGCGATGAGGGAATGTGCAAGGTGTTTGTGTCGACGTAGCTTCCATCGACCCCCACGACCTCGATCCCTCGCGCCATGAGCTCGGCTCCCCATGTTCCAATGCCGCAACCCACATCCACCGCACTGGCAATTGGCCCGATGGGCAAAGCGAGAACCACGTCCATCACGGCCTGGGCACTGGCGCGCGAGCCGGCCGCTTTGTCTTCGAAGAAGTCGGCGTCGTAAATGACAACGTCGGTGGCGGCCGTGACTCGTACCGGCATGCGGGCTCCGGCATCGAACCAACGCACGTGCTCATGGACCAGATTGAGCTCCAAGACATAATCGCCCGGTATGTCGGGGGCATCCACGGCCACACTCGCGATGGCGCTGGTGCCGGGATGAAGGTCAGCGGTCAACGCGGCGCGCGGGCCTTCGACATGAATGGTCTGTCCGTCGGAGAGAAACCATCGAGACGCGGGGCGAATGGTCGGAGGGAAGTCTCCCCAAGGCCACGTCTCCGACCCGTCGTTGTGGATTTTCACCAGCACGTCGCGCCGTTGACCCGTACTGATCTCCTGTAACGGTTCCAAAACCTGGATGCGAGCCTGGTAGGCGTCGTCGTTGAACACTCGACCGGCCCAGTAGCGGTCCGTCTCCTCGAGCGTGGCCAGCGGTAGTGCCTTCCCGGCCCGCCGGGTACTGCGGGCGGAGGCCGTCATGACGGCCTCAATCGCTTTGAGATCGTCGCTGGGAACCGGAGCCGGTGCGTGGGTGGAGAAATCTTCAGGCACATAAAACCCATTAACGGGAAAGCCGCGTTCGGTCACATGGCCGGGTCGGCGTAGGTTGTAGCGGTCGGCCTTGGCCCGCCGGTCCTCGACCGAGTTGACGAGACAGTCGAGGTGGTAGAGCGGCTCATCGATGCGACGGTAGGGCAGGGCCAGGCTGACCGACGTGTGCATCATGCCTTCAAAGCGCACAAAGGCAGGCTCATTACGGATCAGGCGAATCTGCCAGTCATACGACCACGGGTACTCATCGACGTAGTGCCGCTCATCGGGCCAGAGCCAAAGACGAGGGATGAGGTATTGGAGTACATCCTCGCCATCCACGAGCTCGCCAATGCGCTGCAGCAGGGTCCGGCTGGGCACCTCGTCACCATCGACGCGCAGAATCCACCGTCCTGAGCACTGAGCATGCAGCCAGGCCAAGTTGCGTTCCGAGCTCGAAACCGCATCGAGTTCACATCGGATGACGCGGTCAGCGACAGCCTCGAGGGGGTGGATCTCCTCGCTCGGAACCCGGGCATCGACGGCACACACGATCTCGTCGGCCACGCCACGAAACAGGGAGAGGATCTCGGCTGTTCGAGCCAGGGGCATCCCTGACAAACAACACACGGACAGCGCGGGACGCCCTTTAGCCATCGGCATCACCCTACCGTCGGCCTCTAGGAGCCCCCTGGCTCGAGGAAGGCTCAGGCTACGAAGTACTTGGCCTTGGGGTGATGCCAGATGATGGCGTCGGTGGGTCTGCACGGGATGGAGTTGAAACCCTTCGCTCACCTCGACTCCGATCCTTGACGCCTCCAGGAGCTCGGCCACCTTGCCGTTGTCCTCCAGGTCGGGGCAGGCCGGATACCCCCATGAGTAGCGGCCGCCTCGGTATTGCTGGCGGAACAGCCCCGTGGGCGTCGGCCCGTTCTGGTCGGCGAACCCCCACTCCTCGCAGATGCGGTGG
This sequence comes from uncultured Acidimicrobiaceae bacterium, assembly GCA_963714125.1. Classification (GTDB taxonomy): domain Bacteria; phylum Actinomycetota; class Acidimicrobiia; order Acidimicrobiales; family UBA8190; genus CAWCAW01. Next base: position 1,678,920 of record OY970234.1, read on the forward strand.
TGCCGGACATGCCCGAGTGTGAGCCGGTCGTCAGTCGCTGATAGTGGTTTCTACCCAGACTGTTGTCGTCTTCGTTCTGAGTCCAGTCATTTCACCTTGAAGGTCGCATGTTCCGTCGTTCCGTCGTTCCCGACTGCATAGACCGTGTAGGTATTTTTGGCCACCGAAGGGATCGTTAGCGATGCCGAACCAGCGCCGGTTGCCGAGGCGGTCACGTTGGCAAGGATTGCTCCCGTCGAGGTCGACCACCGGAAAGTGACGACTTCCCCGGCGTTGAACCCTGCAATTGTTGCGGTGACGCTCTTGCCCGGTGTGCCAGAGGTTGGGCTGAGCGTGACTTGGCCCGCCAAAGTGAAGGTTGCGGTGGCGGTGCTTCCGTCGGCTCCGACAGCGATCAAGGTGTGTGATCCTCCGGTGAGACCGGAGACTGCAAGGGATCTACTGAAGGCGCCGGACGCAGCGGCGGTTGCCGTGGCGATCGACTTGGCGGTCGAATCCAGGTAGAAGGCAACCTTGCCACTCCCGAACTTGGAACCCTTGACCTTGACCTTGACCGTCCCCGTGCGGGTGACGGTGACCGATGTGACGGTGATTTGTGCGGACGGATGGAGCGCAGTCGCAGCAGTGACGGCGTTGTAGAGGGTCTGACCAGTGGAGGTGATCGTGCTTACCGCGTAGATCCCGGAAGCACCATGGGAGATGAGCGCCGAGGTGGTCGTTGCCGAGTAGGTCATGATTGGGGTCGATCCGAATGGCGTGGTCCGGGTAGGGGTGTAATAGACCGCGTAGCCGGTGATGCCAGACACCGACGGGTTCTGCCAATTGAGTTCGACTCCCGATGAGCTCGACGTCGCGGTGAGCGTTGGGACCTGACTGGGCGGTGTCGCAGGGTGAGACTCGATGGTGCTGGCGACGCTGGCATTCCCACCCGTCTGGGCGACATAGGAGTTGGCCAGATTGAGGGGTGCTGCTCCGGTCGCGGTTGGGATCAGTACGTAATAGGGAGTCCAGAACGTGGATCCTGGTTCGATGTCGGCGGTGCCGTAGCTGAGCTGCTGGCCCGGTTGGTAGATGTAGCCAGAGCTGCCCTGGGTGAAGAGCTGAATTCCCGCGTTGTAGATCTGGATGTCGGAGATGTTCTCCAGGCCTATCCGCACCCGGTAGGGCTGGCCTTGCGTGGCGGTTGAATCGGCATCGACGAACATGTGCAGGGCAGAACCACCCCAGACATGGATCGCTGCAGGTGCGGTCGAGATGGGGAACGACAGTGAGGCGAGATCACCCGGGTCGAGCTTTCCGTTGTAGGTGGCCGAGACTCCGTAGAAGCCTTCGGCATCTCCCCTCAGTACGAAGTCGGTGGAGATGCTCCCGCCTGCCGCGATGTCACCGACGTCGTGGGTGATCGAAGGTGCCGGGTTGATCGGTGCGAGGCTCAGCCCGGCAGGCAGGGCACCGAGGGTGATCGACCCGTTGTCGAAGGTAAACGGAGCCGGAGCCAGGTTGGAGACGAGCATCTTCACGTCGAAGAACTCCTTCAGCCACTGCGCCTGGCCGGGGATGATGATCCACATCAGTGCGGGTTGGGGATCGGGGCCCGACGTCTCAATGGGTTCCCCGACCACCTGGTAGCCCTCGGCCGAGAAGGACACACAGCCGCTGCATCCGCCGCCGCCGTCTCCTCCTCCGCCTCCGCCGCCGCCTCCGCCCCCGCCGTCGCCCCCCGAGACCTCCGGGGCCCAGATACCGTCTCCGGTCAGGTCTCCTGTGACTTGGACATCCTCTGAGGACGGACCGTCGAAGAACGCCAGGGCGATGCTGAACTTGAAGACGTTCTGGTTGGCCGGATCGTTCGGGTTGAGACCGGCGGCCAAGATCTGGTCGTAGGTCAGCGGCGTCGAGGTAGCCGATGACTGGGAGATGGCACCCGCCTCCAGGGCGATGCTCGCCGAACCGGTCCCTCCGCTTTGGGTGGCAGACACCGTCGCCGGGAGATAGCCGGGCTCGTAGACATAGACCGTGTAGGACCCGTCGGGCAGCCCGGCGATGACTCCGATGCCTGAGCTGTTGGAAGTAGCCGCATAGCGAGTGCCGTCAGCCGTGACGATGGCCAACGAGGCGCCAGACAGTGGATTCGTCCCATCCGTGACGGTCACCGACAGACCCTGGCTGCCCGTGGGGGCGGCGATCACCGTGACCTGGGTTTGAGACACCGAGGTCTGGTCGCTTGCGTTGGTCACGGTCAGGGTTGCCGTGTAGTGACACGGTGAGGCTGCCGTCGGAGTGCAGGACGTGGCCGAATAGGTGTGCTGCACCGACTGCCCCGACTCTGACGAGCCGTCGCCGAACGCCCACTGGTAGCTGGTGATCGACGAGCCGGGCTGAGAACCGGAGCCGTCGAGGGTCACTGGCTGTCCGACCACCACTACTTGGGACTGGCCGGCATTGGCCTGAAGAGGAGCTAATCCCGTTGTTCTGACCTGGGTCAGCGCAGACCCGGTCGCGCCCGATGTATCAGTGATCGAAGCCACCACGTTGTAGGTGGTCCCCGACGTCTCATAGGTGTGGTTGATGTGGATCGGCGTGTAGGGGGAGTTGATCGTTCCGATCGACGACTGTCCGTCGCCGAAGGACAAGCTGTAGGTGATGGGCTCACCTGAGGGGTCGTTGGGGGTGAGGGTAAACGTCGTCGACAGCGGGGCGGCGCCACTGGAGACAGTGGCGGAGAGACTCAGAGGCAGACCTTCGGTCACCCAACTCGACCACGGGGATTGAAAGGTGTCGCCACCAACTTCGGCCCGGATCCGGTAGGAACAGGTTGTCCCGTCTTGACAGTAGGTCGTGCCCTCGGGATCGACATACGGGCTCGAAGTCTCACTGGTGTTCCCGTCGTCGGGGATAAATTCGCTGGTGTTGTAGTAGTCCTCGCCGGTGTCCCCGTCCTCGTATGCGCCACCAACAGTGGAGGTGCCGCCGTTGGTGGAGATCTCGTAGTCGTAGGAGTTGACGGTGAGACCTGCTGAGAGGGAAGGTGCGGTGAACGACAGGACCGTGCCGTCATCGCCGTAGTTGACGCCGTTGAGCGCCGGTGCCGAGCCGAACGATGCTTCGGTCACCCAACTCGACCAGGGGGATTGAAAGGTGTCGCCACCCACTTCGGCCCGGATCCGGTACGAACAGGTTGTCCCGTCTTGACAGTAGGTCGTGCCCTCGGGATCGACATACGGGCTCGAAGTCTCAGTGTCCCCGTCGTCGTTGAAAAATTCGCTGGTGTTGTAGTAGTCCTCGCCGGTGTCCCCGTCCTCGTATGCGCCACCAACAGTGGAGGTGCCGCCGTTGGTGGAGATCTCGTAGTCGTAGGAGTTGACGGTGAGACCTGCTGAGAGGGAAGGTGCGGTGAACGACAGGACCGTGCCGTTGTCGCCGTAGTTGACGCCGTTGAGCGCCGGTGCCGAGCCGAACGATGCTTCGGTCACCCAACTCGACCAGGGGGATTGATAGTTGTCGCCACCAACTTCGGCCCGGATCCGGTAGGAACAGGTTGTCCCGTCTTGACAGTAGGTCGTGCCCTCGGGATCGACATACGGGCTCGAAGTCGCAGTGTTCCCATCGGAGTTAACAAACTCGCCGGTGTTGTAGTAGTCCTCGCCGGTGTCCCCGTCCTCGTATGCGCCACCAACAGTGGAGGTGCCGCCGTTGGTGGAGATCTCGTAGTCGTAGGAGGTGACGGTGAGACCTGCTGAGAGGGAAGGTGCGGTGAACGACAGGACCGTGCCGTTGTCGCCGTAGTTGACGCCGTTGAGCGCCGGTGCCGAGCCGAACGATGCTTCGGTCACCCAACTCGACCACGGCGTGATCGATCCCCCGCTGTCGAACTCGGCCCGGATCCGGTACGAACAGGTTGTCCCGTCTTGACAGTAGGTCGTGCCCTCGGGATCGACATACGGGCTCGAAGTCGCAGTGTTCCCATCGGAGTTAACAAACTCGCCGGTGTTGTAGTAGTCCTCGCCGGTGTCCCCGTCCTCGTATGCGCCACCAACAGTGGAGGTGCCGCCGTTGGTGGAGATCTCGTAGTCGTAGGAGGTGACCGTGGTCCCGATCGATTGTGTCGGTGCGGTGAACGACAGGGCGGTGCCGTTATCGGCGTAGCTGACGCTGTTCAAGGTTGGTGCCGTCGGGTCGCCGCCTGCTAAAGCAGGACCGCTAAGTTGAACGAGAACCAATCCGATAGCCACTACAACTGTCGATGCTGCTGCAATAAGCCTGACGCCCCAACGGGAACTTCCTTGCCCGCGCATGATCGCTCCTCACTCAGAATTGACAGTCAGTCCACCAGTGGCGATTTTGCACGATGGTCGCACAATTCTCGGGGGCTATCAATCGTCATTTGTGGACCAATGACGCAGTCTTGCGATCTGACTGGAGTTAGGCGGCTGGCCCGACCTGCAAACTGCGTTGAGTTCGCACGAAGGATCAGCGGCAGGCCAATGCCCTTAAGGGGGTGAATCTCCTGGTGCGAAACGAGGCCATTGACGGCGCAAACAATTTCGTCGGCGACAGGGCGCAAACAGAGAGATGGTCTCGGCGGTTTGAGGGGCGAGGGCTGTCGCGCCCGCCTTGGCGTTCGCCGATCGGAAGACCTAAGCCACGAAGTACTTGGCCTTGGGGTGATGGCAGATGATGGCGTCGGTGGTCTGCTCGGGATGGAGTTGAAACCCTTCGCTCACCTCCACCCCGATCCTTGACGCCTCCAGGAGATCGGCCACCTTGCCGTTGTCCTCCAGGTCGGGGCAGGCCGGATACCCCCATGAGTAGCGGCCGCCCCGGTATTGCTGACGGAACAGCCCCGTGAGCGTGGGGCCGTCCTGGTCGGCGAAGCCCCACTCCTCGCGGATGCGGTGGTGCCAGTACTCGGCCAGTGCTTCGGCCATCTCGACGCCGAGCCCATGCAGCAGGAGGTATTCCCTGTAGCTGTTTTCAGCGTGGAGCCGGGCTGCCTCCTTGGAGACCTCTGATCCCATGGTGACGAGGTGGAAGGCGGCGTAGTCGATCTCGCCGGTGGCGGCGGGGCGGAAGAAGTCGGCAATGCACAAGTACGGGTCCTTGACCTGACGGGGGAAGGAGAACCGCACCAGCTCGTTGGCCCGGGTGTCATCGGTCCACAGGACGAGGTCATCGCCCTCGCTGTTGGCCGCGAAATATCCCCACGCCACCTGCGGCACCAACAGGTCTTTGGCCTTGGCCTTGTCGAGCTCCTCGCGTAGCACCGCACTGACCCGGTCCTTGAAATCGGCGTCGTCCTCGCTTTGGCCTTTTTCGGGACGGAATCCCCATTGATTGCGAAACAGCGCCGTCTTGTTGAGATAGGCGGCGATGTCGTCGATAGGAATGCCCTTGGCGATGCGGCTCCCCAGGAAGGGCGGGGTGAACACGGGGTTGTCGAACTCGACCTCAGGTGAGCGCGCCGGGGGCGGCGCTGTCTCCCCGGCCGCCACGGCGGCTCGGATCTCTTCGGCTTCGGCGCTGCGGCGCGTCGGCAACGTGCGCTCGCTGATGACCCGCCCGAACTCAGGATCCTCAACGTCGCCTCGGGCCAGTTCGACCAAGCGGTCCATGGTGCGCAGACCTTCGAAGGCATCCTTGCCGTAGAAGAGGCGGCCGCCGTAGACCTGGCGCAGGTCGCGCTCCACGTAGGTGCGCGTCAGCGCAGCCCCGCCCAGTAGCACCGGGATGTGGCCCAGCTCGCGGGTGTTCATCTCCTCGAGGTTCTCGCGCATGATGAGCGTTGACTTGACGAGCAGACCACTCATCCCGATGGCATCGGCGCCGCGTTCCTGGACGGCTTGGAGCATTTCCCCGATACCTACCTTGATGCCCAGGTTCACTACGTCATATCCGTTGTTGGTGAGGATGATGTCGACGAGGTTCTTGCCGATGTCGTGCACATCACCCTTGACGGTGGCGAGCACGATGGTGGCCTTGCCGCCCTGGTCGGACTTCTCCATCTTGGGCTCGAGGTAGGACACGGCCGACTTCATGGTCTCGGCCGACTGCAACACAAAAGGGAGTTGCATCTCACCGGTGGCGAAGAGTTCGCCCACCGTTTTCATGCCGGCTAGCAAGAAGTCGTTGACGATGGCGAGCGGGGCATGGCCGCCGTCGAGAGCTTCGTCGAGGTCGGCCTCCAAGCCGTTGCGGTCGCCGTCCACGATGCGTTGTTCGAGCCGCCTCTCCACCGTCCAGTCCGAGCGGTCCTCCTTGGCCGCGGCGGTGGCCGACACCCCTTCGAACAACGCCAGCAGCTCCGACAACGGGTCGTAGCCTTCGCGGCGGCGGTCGTAGATCAGATCGAGGCAGACCTCTTTGACGCGATCGTCGATCTTCGACAACGGCAAGATCCGTGCCGCGTGGACGATGGCGGCGTCGAGGCCGGCCTCCACGCATTCGTGCAGGAACATCGAGTTCAAGACGTGGCGAGCCGCCGGGGACAGCCCGAAGGACACGTTGGAGAGCCCCACGATGGTGAACACGCCGGGCAGGCCGGCCTTGATACGGCGGATGCCCTCGAGTGTCTCAATGCCGTCGCGCCGGCTTTCCTCCATGCCCGTCGACAGAGGCAGGACCAAGGGGTCGAAGATCAAGTCCGAGGGAGCTAAGCCGTAGCGGTTGACGGCGACGTCGTAGATGGCTTGGGCGGCCCGAAGCTTCCACTCCGCCGTGCGGGCCTGGCCCTCGGTGTCGATGCACGTGCACACCACCGCGGCGCCGTACTCGCGCGCCAAGGTCAGGAACTTGTCGAGGCGCGTTCCGGGTTCGTCACCTTCTTCCAGGTTGACCGAGTTCAAGATGGCCCGGCCCCCCACCCACGTCAACGCCGCCTCGATCACCGGCGATTCGGTGGAGTCCACCATCAGGGGCACGCTGGCCTGGGTAGCGAGGCGGCTGGCCACCTCGTTCATGTCGGCCACCCCGTCGGCCCCGGTGAAGTCGACGCACACGTCGAGCACGTGCGCACCCTCTTTGATCTGGTCGCGGGCCATGGCCACGGTGGTGTCCCATTCCCCGGCCAGCATGGCTTCGCGGAACTTCTTCGATCCGTTGGCGTTGGTGCGCTCGCCCACCACCAGAAACGAGGTGTCCTGGTGCAGGGTCACCGCGCTGTACATCGACGACACGGCGTTCTCGGGTTCGGGGGTACGCACGCGAGGCACCAACGAGGCACAGCGCTCCACCACGGCACGCAGGTGATCGGGCGTCGTCCCGCAGCAGCCGCCCACGATGCTCACCCCTTGCTCGGTGATGAACCGCTCGAGATGGTCGGCGAGCTGGTTCGGCGTCAGGTCGTAGTGCATGGCCCCGTCGACGACCGTTGGCAGGCCGGCATTGGGTTGCACGGACACGGGCACCGAGGCGTGTTGGCACAAGAAGCGCACCGCCTCACCCATCTCGGATGGGCCCGTGGCGCAGTTGAGGCCGATCACGTCGGGGCGCAAGGGCTCCAGCGCGGCGAGGGCCGCACCGATCTCAGTCCCCGGCAGCATCCGGCCCGTCAGCTCGATGGTGACCTGCACCTGCAGCGGGACGCGGCGACCGGTGCGCACCATGGCGCGCTTGGCCGCATTGATGGCCGCCTTGGCTTGCAGAAGGTCGTAGACGGTCTCGACCACGATGAGGTCCACCCCGCCGGTGAGCAGGGCCACGGCTTGCTCCTCGTAGGAGTCACGCAGCGCTGTGAACGGGATCTGCCCCAAGCTCGGAAAGCGCGTCCCCGGCCCCAGGTTGCCCGCCACCCAGCGCATACGTTCCGGTGTCGACGCCGCCTCGGCCGCCTGACGGGCCAGGCGGGCGGCGGCCAGGTTGATCTCCTCCACCTTGTCTTGCAGCGCGTACTCCTTGAGCACCACCGAGAAGGCACCGAAGGCGTTGGTCTCGACCACGTCCACGCCAGCTTCGAGGAACGAGGCATGGACCCCGGCCACCACCTCGGGGCGAGACAGGCACAGCACCTCGTTGCACCCCTCCAGCGCAGGGCCGCCAAAATCGTCGGCGGTGAGGTTGGCCAGTTGCAGGCTGGTGCCCATGGCGCCGTCGAAGATCACCACCCGCTGCCGGACCGCGTCGAGGTAGGCGGCGCCCCGAACGTCGAGCGTCAGAGCGTCGTGCGCCAGTACCGGTGAGAGAACGCCGTTGTCCGTGGGCACAGCCTGCCTAGTCTACGGCCGACCTGGGCCTTCTTCTCGCGTAACATGCCGCCGACGATGAAGATCTACACGCGCAAAGGTGACGACGGCACCACCGGCCTTCTTTACGGGGGTCGGGTACCCAAACACTCACCGCTCATCGAGGCCAACGGTGTGGTCGACGAGGCTCAGGCCGCCTTGGGTGTGGTCCGGGCCCAGTGCCCTCCGGGGTCGGAGCTGGGAGAGGATCTGCTCTCCATCGAAGGAGACCTCTGGGTCTTGATGGCCGAAGTGGCCACCGAGCCCAAGAACCGGCCCAAGCTCAAGACCTTGGTCACAGCGGCCATGGTCGACGCGCTGGAGGCCCGTATCGACGTCCTGTCCGAGCGCTTCGAGATGCCCACCGAGTTCGTGGTCCCCGGTGCCAATCCGCTGTCGGCCGCGCTCGACGTGGCTCGTACCGTGGTGCGCCGAGCCGAGCGTTTGCTGTCGGCGGCACCGCCGGCGCCCGACTCGCTCGTCGGTCCTTACCTCAACCGGTTGTCGGATCTGTTGTGGACCATGGCCCGGTGGCAAGAAGACGCGCATGTCGAAGCGCGCGACGTTCATCGCACCCCCTGAGCAACAATGGGGCGATGAGTCCACGACGCACCGAAGTCCGGTCGGCCGATGCCGACAACAGTCTCGCCCTGGCCGCCGCCGCTGGTAGCGAAGTGACCGCCCTTGGGGTGCTCGTGGTGGCCACGCCCGATGGACCGGCGCTGCTCCCCGACACGCCGACCACCATGGCCATCGGTGACACGTCTGTGCCGGTAAGCATCGACGTCGAGCAGAGCCGGCGCCGTGGGTTCACGGCCAAAGTCGGCGAGGTCCTTACCGTTGTGGGCGCGGCCGGCGTCCCCACCGTGGTCTACGTCGGGTGTGGGGCTTTGGTGGACCTCGATGTCGACGTGGTGCGTCGGGCGGGGGCCTCCTTTGTGCGTGCGGCTGGTCGCTCCGGCGTCGCCGTTCTGGTACTGCCGGCGTCGCGTGCCCATCAAGGCGGGCTCGATCGTTTCGCCCGGGCCGCCGCCGAAGGAGTGGTGTTGGCGGGCTACCGCTTCGACGCCCACAAGAGCGACGCCGACAGCGAAGGCCTAAGCCGCGTGGTGGTAGCCGGCGCGGGTTTCGATGCCACCGTGCTGACCGAAGCTGTCGCCCAGGGCACCACCGTGGCCGATGCCGTGTGGTGGGCGCGTGACCTCGTCAACGAGCCCCCCAGCTCCATGAATCCGACGCGATTGGCCGAGGCGGCCGTGGACCGATTGGGGGTGCACCCCGCCGTCACCGTCGAAGTGTGGGACGAAGACCGGATCGGGGCCGAACGATTGGGCGGCTTGTTGGGAGTGGCGCACGGCTCCGCCGAACCCCCCCGTTTGGTGCGAGCCAGCTACACACCCCCCGACGCCAGTGACGACGTTCGTCATGTCGTGCTGGTGGGCAAGGGCATCACGTTCGACTCCGGAGGGCTGTCGCTCAAGTCCGGCGAAGGCATGATGACCATGAAGACCGACATGAGCGGGGCCGCCACCGTGCTGGCCACCGTGTCGGCCTGCGCCGAGCTCGGCGTGGGTGTGCGGGTGACCGCCATTGCCCCCATTACGGAGAACATGCCGGGGGGAAGGGCCATCAAACCCGGCGACGTGCTGACCATCAGAAACGGCCTCACCATCGAGGTGCTCAACACCGACGCCGAGGGGCGCCTGGTTCTGGCTGACGGCCTCACCTTGGCGACCGAGCTGGAGCCCGACGCCATCATCGACCTGGCCACCTTGACCGGCGCCCAAGTGGTGGCGCTCGGCAATTCGGTGGCGGCGGTCTTCGGTACCGACGAAATGTTGGTGGAGGACGTGCTCGGTGCATCGAGGCGGGCCGGTGAACCCATGTGGCGGCTGCCGCTGGTGGCCGAGTACGACAGCCACATCGAATCCGACGTGGCCGACATGAAGAACATCGGCCGGCCCATGCAGGCGGGAGCGATTGCGGCCGCCTTGCTCCTGCAGCGCTTTGTCGGCGACATCCCCTGGGTGCACGTCGACATGGCCGGGCCGGCGCGCTCGGATGAGAGCGGGGGTCTGCTCGCCAAAGGCGGCACCGGTTTTGGCGTGCGCAGCCTGGTCGAGCTGCTCGAGTCCTACGGCGCCGCCGAAGGGTGATTCAGCCGGCGCGGCTCGGGTGCGATCCCCGGGCCTCGTGCTGGACCAGGTGCACCCAGCGGGCATCGGCCAGCCGGGCCAGGGCGTCGAGACGCTTGCGCTCGGTGTCCGAAAAGCGCCAGCCGGGCCGTCCCAACATGAGGACGAGATCCCACGCCGCCAAGTCGACCCAGGCAATGTCTTCAGCCGGATGGGCCCGGGCTTGACGACGGGTATCGTCGACAAAGGAGGCCAGCCATGACACCGCCGGGGGGCGTCCGTCGGCGGCGAGGACCAAGGGTTCTTCGATGCCGATGACCGCCGCCCACGCTGCGTCGAACTCGTGGCGGGCCCGCACGGCCAGAACGCTCAGCACGGCGTGCGGCGTGCGCTCGGCCACGATGGCGCCGGCGTTGTCGTAGGCCTCGAACCGGGCGTCCCGGTCGCCGGTGGCGACGGGGTGGATTTCCTCCACCGAGGCGCCGTCAACCTCTCCCACCTCACTGAGCAAGAGCGGGACGAGATCCTCACTGGGAAGGTCAACGATGAATTCGTCGACTGCCCGTCCGTCGCCCCGCTGCACGATCTCCACGGCGATCACGTCGCCGCGCACGGCGCCGATGCGACTCGCCACTGCCCCCAGTGCCCCCGGGCGGTCAGGCAGTGCCACCCGCAGGAGAAACGTTGCCACGGCATCACAGTACGGGGCCTACATGAACGGCGTGTTTCGACCAGGCAACATGGCCGTTACATGGGTGCCACCAGGGCCTCAGGTGTCGCCACCTGGTGCGAGTAGGGGACTGTCGCGACGGAGCCAGATCCAGGTGGTCGCCGGGCTCGAAGGCGCTCGTCCGACCACTGCTGGTGGCGCTGTTGGACCGGCGCCGGCAACCGCACCAGCAGGCGACGGGGGAGTGGAGGAAGCCGACGCCGCACCAGCACGGTGGCATCGCCGTGGCGGCGGGCCAGGTCGAAGTTCACGCACCGGCTGATGGACTTCTGCAGCGGGGAGTGGCGACCCGAGCGACCCCCGATGCCGAGCGCCTTGGCCGCTTCGCCGACGTCGAGATCGAAGCCAGACGGGCTGGCGTCGAGGCCGAAGGCCAAGTGGCGCAAAAGCCACGTGGCGGTCGGACCGACGATGGGAAGCCAAAATTGCTCGACGTAGATGGAGCGGGGATCGTGGCCGACGGTGTCGATGACCGGATCGGACCACGGCTCAATCCGAAGCGATAGGGCGTCAGTCGTTGGTTCGGCGCTCTGCTGAGGTGTGCTCGGGCGGGGGGAGCCGGAATGTGCGCCCGGACGGGGGGCAGCGGTCATTGTCATGGATCAACGGTGCTGGCGGCGCCTTGCTACGGACCTTGCCGGTTTCCGCGCTACAAAGCGACCTCAGGTGAAACGCGCTTAGGCCGCCGACCCATAAAAGACGGCATCGCCGAAGGCATAGACCCCTCCGTCCGCGCCCACGAGCCAATACCCGCCACCGTCGGGAGTTGCGCTGATACCGACAATGGGCGCCGCAGGCGTAATGCCGAGTTCGGGAAGTGACCCATAAAACGGAGCCAAACGCGGAGTTGGGCTATTTGAAAACTGGGTATAAATCGACGCCGCGAATACCCCTCCGTCGCCTCCGGCCTCCCACGTGTTTCCCCCGTTTTGGGCCGCGGCGATCCCGACGACCGGGGCAACAACTGTCGGATAGGAGTTGAGGAATCCGAAGGAACTGAGGTCACACGGTTGCGCTAGTGGATCGATCGTCCCACCGCCCAAGCTGGAGACGGTGGCGTACCCTCCAGATTCCGGATATGTCGCTATGGCGACGGACAGACCAGACGGAAACAAAGTACCGGGCCAAGGCGGCGGAAATGCAGGCTCGAAGAGAGCAGGTCCAGACGACCAACAATATGGCGCGTCGCCGAACGCAAAGATCCCACCATCGGCGCCGCTGAGCCAATAGCCGCCACCGTCGTTGGTGGCGGCAATGCCGACGATCGGGTCGATGGGTTGAACCCCAATGTCGGGAAGAGAACCGTGGAATACGGCATCGCCGAAAGCGAAGACTCCGCCGTCGGCCCCAACGAGCCAATAACCCCCTCCATCGGTGGTGGACACGATCCCCGTAATCGGGGCTGTGGGCACGACCCCCAATCCCGGCAGTGATCCAAAGAAGTGAGCCCCGCCGAAGCTGTACACGCCCCCATTGCCTTGCGCTAACCAGTAACCATCCCCGTTGGGCATGGACGCCATACCGACGAATCGCTCAGGGCTGGCGCCGCCGGTGACGGTGAATCTCACGAAGATGTTCGTGTATCCCGACGACGTGAGCGGCGTTTGACAGGTTGCACCAAACTCGAAATCTCCTTTCGTAACGGGCACAGCGGGTTCTCCGACGAACGCCGGGATCACATATCGAACGACGGATGCGTTCCCAACGAGACTGGCGTTCTCAAGGTTGCCGAACTGCCCGAACCCGGGCGGCTCGCAGTATTCGGAGTCATGGACGGTGACCAACGTCCCCACCGGACCTGACGTGGGTTGTACCGATAACGAGGGGATGGGTACGGGCACCGAGGCGTCGGCGGTTGGTGGAGTTATCCCCAAAGTGATTGAAACCAAAAGAAAGGCGACACCGAGCGCGATGCAATGCGCCTTCCAGGTCCGTGTCCTCATCCCGGGGCCAGCCCTGCGGGCTTGGCGGCGTGCCATCCACGAGAGCGTATCTCTGCAGTAAGTCGCCCGCTTTGGCGACAAGATCAGAAACTCGGGTGACTCGTCCTCAAACAGCACAAGCGACAGGACCGGGGACCTCGAACAGCAAGACGGCGACCGCCTTCGGTACCGGCTTCGGAGGCAATGTGATCACACCGGTACAAAAGGACAGTCCGGTCAACGATCCGAATCCCTGTGAGGACTCATCGCTGTCCACGACGGCATATCCGCCGCCGTTGGCCACAAGGGCAATGGCGTCCGAGGCCCTCGGCGCGTAGGCGCTTACCAAAAACGGTGCATCACCGAAGGCGAACACCCCACCATCGGAGCCGACCAACCAATAGCCCCCTCCGCCCGGGGCGGCCGCCATGCCGACGATTGGGCCCGCCGCCTTGACGTCAGTGCTTGGTAACGAGCCCAAAAACGGTGCATCACCGAAGGCAAACACCCCACCATCGGAGCCAACCAACCAGTAGCCCCCTCCGCCCGGGGCGGCCGCCATGCCGACGATCGAGCCTGCCGCCTTGACGCCAGTGCTTGGTAACGAGCCCAAAAACGGTGCATCACCGAAGGCGAACACCCCACCATCGGAGCCAACCAACCAGTAGCCCCCTCCGCCCGGGGCAGCCGCCATGCCGACGATCGAGCCTGCCGCCTTGACGCCCTTGCTTGGCAACGAGCCCAAGAACGGTGCATCACCGAAGGCGAACACCCCACCGTCGGAGCCGACCAACCAGGCTCCTTGATCGTCGGTCGAGGATGGCGCCGCCACTGCCACCACGGGCGCAGCAAGCTTTGTTGGGTTCCACGTGCCGTCGATCTCTCCAGTGGCCGAGAAATAGATCGAAAGGTTGCCGGTTGACTCGAGTTGAGCGGTCGCAGGCTTGCCATTGCCTACGGCTACTTGGGGTGAGATACAAAGCGCGGCAAAGATGAGCAGGGATCCAATCACGACTTGTGGTTTCCACGTCGGCAACATGGGCCGCCTTCGAGTCGATCGTCGGTGAGTCTGACGATAGATGCCTACCAGCGCCCGCGGTGAAAGACGTCCTCCGTATCTCGGCGCCCGCGGCTCAACGACGCCGAAGGGTGATCGGCTCCGTCGGCCTCGCCGAGCAGCACCGCGCCCACGTACACCCGATCAGAGGGGACGCCGAGGACGGCGCGCAGTTCCTCCTCCCCCCTGAAATTGCCAAGGAAGCAGGCTCCGATGCCGGCGTCCACGGTCGCCAAAAGCAGAAGCATGGCTACAAAGCCACCGTCGACGAACCAGTAGGGGACGGGCCAGTCCCCGATGCCGGCGGGGCCTGCCGCCGCCTTGTCAGGTTGGCGGTAGCGATCTGCGTAGGCATCGACATGGACGAACAGGGCCACAACGACAGGGGCCCGGGAGAACCCTGGCCACCGACGTGACGAGGCCCGCCACTCCTCGGTGGTGGTAGCCGCCCAGAACACCGCGGTCTCGTCCTGGCCCTCCAGGACCACGGCATCGACGGCTCCGGTGTTCCCCGCCGAGGGGGCCCTGGCGGCCAGGGCCAGCACCCTGTCGAGCACGCCTGGATCCAGCGGGGCGCCCGAGAAGCTCCGGACCATGCGCCGCCGGCGCACCACGTCGGAGAATTCCATCAAAGCGACGTTACTGAACCTCCCCGAGCGCCCTCGTCGCCCCTTCGGGAATGCCGACCTCGCTGGTAATGTTTCCAATGGCAGACCCGAGTCGTTCGGGTCGACACAGCGTGCATAGCGAAGGGTTGTGAGTACGTGGCCAGTGCCCGAGAATTGCTCAAAGAGGCCAAGTCCGAGATCCGCGAGGTGACGCCGGAGCAGGTGGACGGCCACAGCGACGGCGCCGTCCTTCTCGACGTACGCGAGGCCGACGAGTACGAGCAGGGTGCGCTGGTCGGCGCCCTCCACATCCCGCGCGGCAACCTCGAGTTCCAGGTGGAGGGTCGGATTCCCGACAAGGACAAGCCGGTCATCATCTACTGCGCCGGCGGTGTCCGTTCTGCCTTTGCCGCCAAAACCCTGACGGACCTCGGCTACAGCGATGTCGTCTCGGTGATCGGTGGGTTCAACCGCTGGAAGGACGAAGGCCGTGAGTGGAGGACGCCCCAGGCCCTCACTCCCGAGCAGCGCAATCGCTACCAGCGCCATCTCCTCGTCTCCGAGGTGGGAGAGGCGGGCCAGCTCAAGCTGCTCGACTCCAAGGTGCTGATGCTCGGTGCCGGCGGGCTCGGCTCGCCCGCCGCCTTGTATCTGGCCGCCGCGGGGGTGGGGACCATCGGCATCATCGACATGGACGTGGTCGACGCCTCCAACTTGCAGCGCCAGATCCTGCACAACATGGACCGCATCGGCGACCGCAAGGTCGACTCGGCCAAAAAGACGCTGTCGTTGCTCAACCCTGACGTCAACGTGGTGACCTACGACGTGCGCCTCGGGGCCGACAACATCCTCGACATCTTCGACGGCTACGACCTCATCGTCGATGGCACCGACAACTTCCCCACGCGCTATCTCGTCAACGACGCCGCCTTGCTCAAGGGGATCCCCGTCGTCCACGGGTCGATCTTCCGCTTCGAGGGACAGGTCACGGTGTTCGACCCCTACAAGGGGCCGTGTTACCGGTGCTTCGTTCCTCAGCCTCCGCCCGCCGAGCTGGCTCCGTCATGCGCCGAGGCCGGCGTGCTCGGGGTGCTGCCCGGCATCATCGGGTCCATCCAAGCCGTCGAAGCCATCAAGATGCTCCTCGACATCGGCGAGCCCTTGGTGGGAAGGCTGCTTGCCTATGACGCCCTGGAAGAGTCGTTTCGCACCTTTAAGCTGCACCGCGACCCGGAGTGTCCGGCGTGCGGGCCCGACGCCGGCGAGATCGTCATCGCCGAGTACGACGACCTGTGCGGTCCTCACGTCCACGTCGCCGCCGGCTGAGACTCTGAACGCCACAGCGCCTGAATGGGCGTTTGGCGCCGTGCGTCCGTAACCTGGGAACTGTGACGGCGAACGACCAGGGAAAAAAGGGCACCACCGACGAGCGGCTCACGGACTCGGGCATCGAGATCAAGCCCGTTTATACGCCCGATGATCTGTCGGGCTGGGACCCCGCCACGCAACTGGGTGATCCCGGGTCTTCCCCGTACACGAGAGGGATCTATCCCTCGATGTACCGCGGCCGGTTGTGGACCATGCGGCAGTACGCCGGGTTCGGGTCGGCCGAAGTAACCAACGAGCGTTTTAAGTTTTTGCTGGGTGCGGGCCAGACCGGGTTGTCCTGCGCCTTCGATCTTCCGACGCAGATGGGTCTCGACTCCGACCATCCCCGGGCCGAGGGCGAAGTCGGCAAGGTGGGCGTGGCCATCGACTCGCTCGAGGACATGCGGCTGTTGTTGGCCGGCCTCCCCCTCGACAAGGTCACCACGTCGATGACCATCAACTCGACGGCTGCCATTTTGTTGTTGTTTTACCAGCTGGTGGCCGAGGAACAAGGGGTGTCGCCGGCCGACTTGGGCGGCACCGTGCAAAACGACATCTTGAAGGAATACGTGGCGCGTGGCACCTACGTGTACCCGCCCCGGCCGTCGATGCGTCTGGTTACTGACACCTTCGCCTACTGCGCCGAGCGCCTGCCGTCGTGGAACACCATCTCGATTTCCGGCTACCACATTCGCGAAGCGGGATCGACGGCAGTACAAGAGATCGCCTTCACCTTGTCCAACGGCATCGCCTATGTGGAGGCGGCGCGCCAGGTCGGGCTCGACGTCGACGCCTTTGCGCCGCGCCTGAGTTTCTTTTGGAACGCCCACAACAACCTCTTCGAAGAAGTGGCCAAGTTCAGGGCGGCCCGGCGCATGTGGGCCCGCATCATGACCGAGCGCTTCGGCGCCAAAGATGAGCGTTCCACGCTGCTGCGCTTTCACACCCAGACGGGAGGCTCGACCCTCACCGCCCAGCAGCCCGAGAACAACATCGCCCGCGTCACCGTGCAGGCGCTGTCGGCCGTGTTGGGCGGGACCCAGAGCCTGCACACCAATGGCTACGACGAGGCGTTGGGCCTACCTACCACCAAGGCGGCCAAGACCGCCCTGCGCACCCAGCAGATCATCGGGTACGAGTCCGGTGTGGCCGACACCACCGATCCCTTGGCCGGCTCCTATTTTGTCGAAGCCCTTACCGACGAGGTGGAGGCCGCTGCCTGGCAGTACATCGAGCGCATCGACGCCATGGGCGGAGCGGTGGCGGCCATTGAGGCCGGCTTCATGCAAGGGGAGATCGAACAGGCCGCCTACGCCTACGCCAAAGCCATCGACGACCACGAGAAGATCGTGGTGGGGGTCAACAAGTTTGTCGACGAGCAAGTCGAACCGGCCGACGTCTTCCCCATCGACCCCGCCTTGCAGGTGACCCAGATCGAACGGACGCGGCGCGTCCGGGCGGAGCGCGATCAGGCTGCAGTCGACGCCGCCTTGGCCGACGTGGCCGCCGCGGCACGCGGCACCCAGAACCTCCTGGTCCCTATGCACACCGCGCTGAAGCGCATGGCGACGTTGGGTGAGGTCTCCGACGTCTTGCGCCAGGAGTTCGGGGTCTATCAGCCCCGGTGATCAGCGACCGGCGAGCAGCCGGTCGCGCAGTGGGGCGTTGGTGGCAGCATCGATGGCGGTGCAGGCCATGGCGACGGCTCCGTCGATGATGGCCTGCTCAGCCGACGGGCTCACCGCCGCTCGGGCAAAGGCCGGTTCGTGGATGGTGGCCCCGCCGGCGTCGATGGCGATCAAGGGGTGGATCGTCGGCACCGCCAACGACACATTGGCCATGTCGGTCGAAATACTCGGCAGTGCCTTGCCGTCGTCATCGGCGCCATAGCGTCGCCCCAAGGACTCGGCGTTGGCGCGCCACGCCGCGAGGAGCCCGTCGTCCACCTCGAAGTGCGAATACGGCGGAGCCAGGTCGCGCACTTCCAAGCTCGCCCCGGTGGCCAAAGCGCCCGCTTCGAAGCAGCGCTGCACCCGGGGACGGATCTCCGACAGCAAACCGAGGTCGCCGGCTCGGACCATCCATCGGCCAATGGTCTCGCGGGGGACGATGTTGGGAGCATCGCCGCCTTTGGTCACGATGCCGTGCACTTGCGTGCCCGACGGCAGGTGCTGGCGAAGAAGCCCGATGCCGACCTGGGCCACCACCATGGCGTCCGCCGCGTTGATTCCCTTGTCGGGGGCGGCTGAGGCGTGCGCCTCGCGCCCGAGATAGCGGACCTCGAAGTGATCGACGGCCAGGCAACGCGCCGTCAGCCGGTCCTCGTGAAAGGGGTGGATCATCATCGCGGCGTGGGCACCGTCGAATGCACCGCGCTCGAGGAGCAGGATCTTGCCGCCTCCACCCTCCTCAGCCGGCGTGCCCAGCACGGTGACCGACAGGCCGACGTCGTCGGCAACTTGCGCCAGCGCCGCACCTGCTCCCACGGCGGCAGCGGCGATGATGTTGTGGCCACAGGCGTGTCCCACCGCGGCCAAGGCGTCGTACTCGGCACACACCACCACCGACAGCGGCCCCGACCCACTGCGGGCGCGCAGCGCCGTGGGCAGATCATGAATGCCGACGTCGACGTTGAGTCCGGCCCCGTTCAGCGCTTCGGCCACCCGTGCGCACGACGCGGTCTCCTCGAAACACAGCTCCGGCTCGTCATGGATGGCCCGGCTGAGCTCCACCAATTCGTGACGGCGGGCCTCCACAGCTTCGCGTACGACCTCCTTGGCGCGTCCGGGGTCCACGGGGCCGGCCCTATTACTCGATGACGGCGATAACGTCGCCGGGTCCAACCGAGTCGCCGGTGGCCACCTTCACTTCGCTGACGGTGCCCGACTTTTCGGCGCTGATGGCGTTCTCCATCTTCATGGCCTCCAACACGCACACCGTCTCGCCCACCTCGACGTGGTCGCCCACACTGACGAGGACTTTGACGATGGTGCCTTGCATGGGGACGATGACGGTGCCCGAACCGGTACCGGTGACCCCCACCTTCGGTTTGGCCGGTCGTCCCGCGGCGCGTGGCGCCGCGGCAGCGACGTCGGGCACCCACAACTTCACGCTGTAGCGGCGGCCGTCGACTTCGGCGGTCACCTCTCGCAGGACGCGGCCCTCGGCGTCATCAGCGCCGTCCGCCGGTCCCACGGCGGCGTCGGCCACGCCGGAGAGGTCGAGGCGCTGCTCCACCCAGTTGGTCGAGTGCCGGGCGTCGATGAAATCGGGGTGGTTCAAGATGGCCAAGTGAGCGGGGATGGTGGTCGCCACCCCGGTGACCTCGGTCTCGGACAGGGCGCGCAGCATGCGACGACGGGCTGCCTCGCGGTCATGGCCCCACACCACCAACTTGGCCACCAGGTTGTCGTAGTACTGGCTGACGGTGTCGCCGCTTTCGTAACCGGCGTCGAGACGCACCCCGGGGCCACCGGGCGCGTGGAATTTGGTGATGGTGCCCGGCGACGGCAAGAAGCGACCACCGGCCACATTCTCGGCGTTGATGCGCACCTCAATGGCATGGCCGTCGCGTCGTACGTCGTCTTGGGTGAAGCCCAACGGCTCGCCTGACGCCACGCGCAGCTGCCACTCGACGAGATCGAGACCGGTGACGAGCTCGGTCACGGGATGTTCGACCTGCAGGCGTGTGTTCATTTCCAAGAAGAAGAACTCGCCGTCTTGGTACAAGAACTCGACGGTGCCGGCGTTGACGTATCCACACGCTTTGGCCACGGTGACCGCCGCCGCGCCCATGGCTTGGCGCACGTCGGCGGGAAAGCGCGCCGCCGGGCTTTCCTCGATGAGCTTCTGATGGCGCCGCTGGCTCGAACAGTCGCGTTCGCCCAGCCAGACGGCGTTGCCGTGGGTGTCGGCAAAGACCTGCATCTCGATGTGGCGGGGCCAGGCCAGGTAGCGCTCGAGGTAGATCTCGGGGCGTCCGAAGTACGCCTGGGCCTCGCGCTGGGCCGACTCCATGGCCTCGACGACTTCGTCAGGCCCGTTGACCACCTTCATGCCGCGGCCCCCACCGCCGAAGGCCGCCTTAATGGCCACCGGCCAGCCGAACTCCTCGCCGAAGCTGCGCACCTCGTCGGCGTTCTCCACCGGTTCGCTGCGGCCTGGAACACCCAAGACCCCGACCGCCTCCGCGGCCCGCCTCGAGCTGATCTTGTCGCCCATGACTTCCATGGCCTCGGGGGGAGGGCCGATGAAAGTGACGGAGCGCTCCGTGATGGCCCGGGCGAAATCGGGGTTTTCGGAGAAGAACCCGTAGCCAGGGTGGACCGCCGATGCCCCGCTGCGCTCGATGGCGTCGAGGATGGCGGGCGTGTTCAGGTAGCTCTCGGCGGCCGTCTGCCCGCCCAGCGCATAGGCCTCGTCGGCCATCCTCACGTGCAAGGCATCCCGATCGAGATCGGAGAACACCGCCACGGTGGCGATGCCGAGCTCGCGACACGTCCGGATGACCCGGACAGCGATTTCCCCCCGGTTGGCGATGAGCACCTTGTCGAACACGTGCGTTGCTGCTTTCGTCGGCGACGGAAACCTCAACACTGGCACGCCACGTAGGGTGAGTGCCATGTGCGCTGACGGTGCCAGGCGGCGCCGCGGGAGACGGCCGGGCCAGTCACCGGCACAGCGCGACATCCGTCACTTCGCCGAGATTGACTCCACCAACCGCTACCTGGCGGATCTGGCCGTCGGCGACGCCCACCACGGCCTGGTGGCGGTGGCCGATCATCAGACGGCGGGGCGGGGCCGCCTGGGGCGACGGTGGGAGGCTCCGCCGGGGGCCAACTTGCTTATGTCGGTGCTGGTGCGCCCGTCGTTCCCCATGGAGTGGTTCCACCTCTGCGGCGCCGCGGCGGGATTGGCGGCCATCGCGGCATGCCGCAAGGTGGGATTGGACGACGGCCTCGGTCTCAAATGGCCCAACGATCTGGTCGTGGGCGATCGCAAGCTAGGCGGGATCCTGGTCGAGATCCTGATGCCGGCCCCGGGGTCGGCCTCGCCGCCCGCCGTCGTGGTCGGTCTGGGGCTCAACGTCCAGTGGCCGCCGCCCGATGGCGCCGAGCCCGCTGAACCGGTCCCCGAGGAGATCGAGGCCATCGCCACCTCCTTGTGGCGTGAGTCCGACCGCCGCCTTATCCCTGGCGACGTGCTCGAAGACGTGCTCGATGACCTCGACGAGCGCCTGGAGGACCTGGCCAGCCCGGCTGGGCGGCAACGTCAATGGGAGCAGTACCGAGCCCACTGTGTCACCGTGGGCCGGCTCGTCAAGGTCACACGAACCGACGACGAGATCACCGGCACAGCTGTTGACATCAACGCCCAAGGCCACCTCGTCATCGACGTCGGATCGACCCTCCAGACGGTGACGGCGGGCGACGTCGTACATCTGCGCCCCGCGTCGGGCTAACGAGGCCCCAGGTACCGCAAAGCAGGCTCCAAACGCCCAGAAGGCCCGTGGGCCTCGTCTACCATTGTCCGCCGTGCGGGTGCTC
The DNA here is from genome assembly GCA_963714125.1 of uncultured Acidimicrobiaceae bacterium. Classification (GTDB taxonomy): domain Bacteria; phylum Actinomycetota; class Acidimicrobiia; order Acidimicrobiales; family UBA8190; genus CAWCAW01. Next base: position 1,700,502 of record OY970234.1, read on the forward strand.
GTTACCGGTGGTGCCGGTTTTATCGGTTCGAATTTCGTTCGCTACTGGGTGCAGGAGCATCCGAGCGACACGGTGGTCGCTTACGACGCCCTGACCTACGCCGGGAACCTGGCCAATCTGGCCGATGTCGAGGCCACGGTGTCGTTCGTCCACGGTGATGTGTGTGATCTGGCCCAGGCCACCGACGCGCTCGAGACCCACGAGATCGACACGGTGGTCCACTTTGCCGCCGAATCGCACAACAGCTTGGCCGTGCTCGACCCGGCTCGGTTCTTTCGCACCAACGTGCTGGGCACGCAGACGATGCTCGAGGCGGCCCGGCGGGTGGGGCTGGCGCGCTTTCACCACATCTCGACGTGCGAGGTCTACGGCGATTTGGCCCTCGACTCTGAGGACGCCTTCAAGGAAGACGATCCCTATCGACCCCGCACGCCGTATAACGCCTCCAAGGCGGGTGCCGATCACGCCGTGCGGGCCTATGTCGAGACCTTCGACCTGCCGGCCACCATCACCAACTGCTCCAACAACTACGGCCCCTACCAATTTCCTGAAAAAGTGATCCCCCTGTTCACGGCCAACGCCCTGGATGATCTGCCTTTGCCGCTGTACAAGTCGACGCAGAACCGGCGGGAGTGGCTGCACGTCATCGACCATTGCCGGGCTATCGATGCCGTGCTGCAGCGGGGTCGCCTGGGCGAGACCTATCACGTGGGAAGCCGTGTCGAGGCCAGCATCGAAGAGATCGCCGACGCCGTGCTCGATGCCTTGGACAAGCCGTCGTCGTTGAAGAAGATCGTTCCCGACCGCCCCGGCCACGACCGGCGCTACCTGCTCGACTGCTCCAAGATCAAAGACGAGTTGGGCTGGGAACCGACCATCGCCTTCGGCCCGGGTCTGGCCGAGACGGTGCACTGGTACCGCGACAACCGAAGCTGGTGGGAGCCCCTCAAAGATCGCGCCCCGGTGGTGGAGAGCGCATGGGGAGACGCCGGCAGCGCCGGCGGCGCCGCTTCGGGCTCCACTTGAGCGGCACGAGCCGGCCCGTCCGGTTCCTGCTCACCGGCGCGGCCGGACAGCTCGGCCTCGACCTGGCCGACGTGTTGTCGGGCCGGGTTCCGCCCGGGGGCCGAGCCCCTCGCCATCCGCAGCCGGATCGGGAAGTGGTGGCCGCCGATCGGGCCACCTTGGACGTGGCCGATCGCGACGCCGTGTGGGCGGCCCTCGACGGCGTGCGTCCCGACGTCATCATCCACGGCGGCGCCTGGACAGCGGTTGACGCTTGTGAGGGTGATCCCGCCCGCGCCTTCACCATCAACGCGCTGGGCACCAGGCATGTGGCTCGTGCTGCCGCCCATTTCGGGGCCCATGTCGTGTACGTGTCCACCGATTACGTCTTCGACGGCACCTCGACACGACCGTATGTCGAATGGGACCAGACCAATCCCATGTCCGTCTACGGCCAGAGCAAGCTCGGTGGCGAGCGCGAGCTCGATCCGTCGGCGACCATCGTGCGCACGTCGTGGGTGAGCGGGGCGCGCGGCGCCAACATCGTGCGCACCGTGGCCCGCTTGGCGTCCGGGGACGCCACCTTGCGCTTCGTCGACGACCAACGCGGCTCGCCGACGTTCACGGCCGATCTGGCCCAGGCCATTTCGGTGTTGGCCGCCGAACGCCTGAGCGGCATCTTCCACGTCACCAACCAAGGCGTAGCCAGCTGGTTCGAGGTGGCCCAGGCCGTGGTGGCGGGGTCGGGATACGACCCTGCTCGGGTGCTGCCCGTGAGCACCGCTGATCTCGATCCGCCCCGCCCGGCCCCGCGCCCGGCCAACTCGGTGCTGGACAACCTGGCCCTGCGAGCATCAGGCCTTGAGCTCCTGCCCGACTGGCACGATGGACTGGAGCGCCTGCTCGGGGCCCTTGAGGGGTGAAGGAGTAACCATGAAGGACAAGCCCGACGCGAAGTTGGCTGTGATCGGCGCCGGCTACGTGGGGCTCACCACCGCCGTGTGCCTGGCGCACCTGGGCTATCAGGTGTGTTGCGGTGAGATCGATCCCGCCAAAGTGGAGCGGTTGTCCAAGGGCGACCCCGTCATCGTCGAGGACGACCTGCAGGACATGATGCGCGAGCAGCTGGCCTCGGGCCGGTTGCGCTTCGTGGTGGGGGCGGCCGCCGCCGTCAAAGGAGCGGAGATCGTCTTCTTGTGTGTGCCGACGCCGCGGCGCGAAGACGGTTCGGCCGACGTGCGCGCCCTAGAGGCGGTGGCCGTGGAGATCGGCCCCCATCTCGAGCGCGAAGCCATCGTGGCCAACAAGTCGACGGTGCCGGTGGGATCGACGATGTTGGTGGAAAAGTTGCTCGGACGCACTGACGTGCCGGTGGTGTCGAACCCCGAGTTCCTCCGAGAAGGTTCCGCCATGCACGACTGCCTGCATCCCGACCGCGTCGTGGTGGGCGGTAACGACCAGGCCGCGGCGGCCCGCGTGGGGGCGTTGGTGGCATCGACGACCCAAGCCCCGTTGATCGTCACCGATGCTGCGACGGCCGAGACCATCAAGTACGCGTCCAATGCCTTCTTGGCGACCAAGCTGAGTTTTGTCAACGCCGTGGCCAATCTGTGCGAGGCCGTCGGCGCCGATGTGCGCGACGTGCTGCTCGGCATGGCTTATGACCACCGCATCGGGTTCGACTACTTGCGCCCCGGCCCGGGGTGGGGGGGTTCGTGTCTGCCCAAGGACACCCGAGCGTTGCTGTACATCGCCGAGCAGGCCGGGTTCGATTTCAATTTGCTCCGGGGCGTCATCGAGACCAACGACGTGCAGCTCGACTCTGTCGTCGACAAGGTCCGCCGGGCCGTCGGGGGAAAACTCGAAGGCAAGGTCCTGGCCGTATGGGGGCTCACCTTCAAGGCTCGTACCGACGACCGCCGTGACTCTCCGGCCGTGGAGATCGTGGGGCGCTTGGTGGCCGCCGGGGCGCGGGTGCAGGCCTTCGATCCCACCGTGTTCGAGCCACCACCGGAGTTCCCCACCGCAGTGGAGATCAGACTCGACGCCTACGCGGCGTGCGACGGAGCTGTCGCCGTGGTGGTGCTCACAGAATGGGAAGAGTTCCGCTGGCTCGATTTCGCCAAAGTGCGCGACCTGCTCTCTGAGGCGCACGTCGTTGATGCCCGCAACCTGCTCGACCCCGCTGCGCTGCGCCGCATGGGCTTTACCTATGTGGGGATCGGCAGACCGTGACCAACGGGTCGGCCCGGCGCGCCGTGGTCACCGGAGGAGCCGGCTTCATCGGGTCGTCATTGTGTGAGGCGCTGGTGGCTCGAGGCGAGCGCGTGGTGTGCGTGGACGACTTGTCGAGCGGACGCCTCGAGAACCTGGCCGCCCTCGAGGGTCATGCGGCCTTTGAGTTCGTGGAGGCCGACGTGTCCGAGGGACTCGCCGTCGCCGGCCCGGTGACCTCGGTTCTGCACTTCGCCAGCGCCGCCTCGCCGCCCGACTATCTGGAGCGGCCGCTGGAGACGTTGGCGGTGGGCAGCAGCGGCACGCGCCATTGCCTTGAGCTCGCTGCCGCCCACGGCGCCCGATTTCTTTTGGCGTCCACCAGTGAGGTCTATGGCGACCCCGAAGTCCATCCCCAGCCCGAGTCGTACTGGGGCCACGTCAACCCGGTGGGGCCTCGCAGCGTCTACGACGAGGCCAAGCGCTTCGCCGAAGCCCTCACCATGGCCTGGCACCGGGCCCGGCACGCCAATGTGGGCATCGTCCGCATCTTCAACACCTACGGTCCGCGGTTGCGGCCGCGCGACGGGCGGGTGGTCTCCAACTTTGTGGCCCAGGCGCTCGAGGGCCGTCCCCTGACCGTCTATGGCGACGGGAGCCAGACCCGGAGCCTGTGTTACATCGACGACGAGGTGGCCGGCATTTTGGCCTTGCTCGATTCTGGGCTGACGGGGCCGGTCAACATCGGCAACCCCGAAGAGCACACCGTCTTGGAGGTGGCCCGCACCATCCTGGAGCTCACCGGCTCATCGTCCTCCATCGTCTACGAGCCTCTGCCTACCGACGATCCCGAACGCCGACGGCCGGACATCTCGGTGGCCCGCCAAGAGCTGGGCTGGGAGCCCAAGGTGCCCTTCGCCGAGGGCCTGGCTCGGTTGGTGGAGTCCTTTGCCACGGCCGGACTGGGTGATCGCCGCGGCGGGCAGGCATGATCGTGGACGACCGCAACGCAACGGGGAGACATCAGTGGTGACCAACGACGACGAACTGCAACACTTTGAGTACAAGAGCTTGTCGGTGATCGTCCCCGTCTACAACGAGCGCCGCACCCTGGCCGAGATCTTGCGGCGGATCCGGGCCGTGGAACTTCCCAACCTGTCGGTGGAGGTGGTCGTTGTCGATGACGGCTCATCCGACGGCAGTGACAAGGTGCTGTCGGCGCTGCAGGACTCCACCGTCCGCGTCATCACCCATCCCAAGAACCGCGGCAAGGGTGCGGCCATTGCGTCGGGCCTCGACGCCGTGCGTGGCGACCTTGTGTTGGTGCAGGACGCCGACCTCGAGTACGACCCCGACGACTGGCACCGCTTGCTCGATCCCATCATCAAGGGCAAGGCCCAAGTCGTCTACGGCAGCCGCTTCACCGGCGAACGCAAGAACATGTTCCCGTCGCACTGGATGGGCAATCGCCTGCTGACGCTGGTGACCAACGTGTTGTACCGCTCCACGTTGTCGGACATGGAGACCTGTTACAAGCTCTTCGATCGCCGCGTGCTCGAGGGCATCACCATCGAGTCAACGCGCTTCGAGTTCGAGCCGGAGATCACCGCCAAGATCCTGCGACGGGGGTACCGCATTTACGAGGTGCCTATCTCCTACAGCGGTCGAGAGCGCTCCGAAGGCAAGAAGATCTCTTGGCGTGACGGGTTCGGCGCCTTGCGCACGCTGGTGAAGTACCGCTTCGCACGGCGGGTGTGAAGACGCCGGTGGTAGGCGAGGACCTCGCTGTCGCTACGCCGGCGGCGGTGGTCGTCAATCACGATGCCGGTCCGACGCTCGCCGCTTGTGTCGAGTCGCTGCGCGCCGATGGCGTGAGCGACGTGGTGGTGGTGGACAACGGGGGCGGCGACGGTTCGACCGAGGCGCTGGTGGCCACGGACCCTGATCTGACGGTGGTACGCACCGGGGCCAACCTCGGTTACGGGGGCGGGGCCAACCGGGGGGTGAGTGCCACCGACGCCGGAACCGTCGTGGTGGCCAACCCCGACGTCGTCGTCCACGCCGGCGCTGTGGCCGCTTTGGCGGCGGCTCTGGCCGCCGATCCCACCGCCGCCATTGCCGGGCCCAGGATCCTCAACCCCGACGGCTCCCGTTACCCGTCGGCTCGCCGTTTCCCGTCCATGATCGACGCCATCGGTCACGCCGCCCTGGCCACGCTGTGGCCGGGCAACCCCTTTACCCGCCGGTACCGCATGGTCGACCTCGATCCTCTAGAGAACGCCGCGGTGGACTGGGTGTCGGGCGCTTTCTTTGTCGTCCGGCACCAGGCTTTTGAGGAGATGGGCGGCTTCGACGAGTCGTATTTCATGTACGCCGAGGACATCGACCTGTGCTGGCGAGCCCACCAGGCCGGCTGGAAGGTGCTCTACGTCCCCGCTGCCGTGGTCACCCACCTCCAGGGCGTGTCCACGGCCCGCCATCCCTACCGCATGCTCGTGGCCCATCACCGATCGACCTACCGATTCGCGCTGCGCACCAGCCGGGGCTGGCATCGGGCCACCTTGCCGGGCGTCGCCGTGGTGCTCGGGTTGCGCCTGGTTCTGACGTGCGCGGGGCGGGCTCTGCGGGGCGTGCGCCGGGGAGTGGCGCGAGCCGACTAGGGTTTGCGCCCGATCATGGCGAGGGGCAATACAGGAACTTGGGTTACCCGGGCGGGGTCCACTGGTGGCGGTCGTAGCTACCGGGGCCAGCGGCCCGTCAAGTGGTATTTGAGCCTCTTTCTCATCGTGGTCCTGGGCCTGGTTTCGGTGGCCTACAGCCGCTACGAGGACCAGCATCCCTCCGCCGCGGCACAACCCGCGGTGGGGACCAAGTGGTATTCGGCCGTAGCTTTCGACGTGTGCGGGTCGATTCAGGCCAACCTGCCCACCAACCCCAATGAGGCCAAGGCGGCGCCAGGGCTGCACACCGAAGGCGACGGCATCATCTACACCGAGCCCCTCAAAGCGGCTGACGCCGGGAACAACGCCACCTTGGCCCGCTTCGTGGCCCAGTACCCGAAGCTGGATCTCACCTCTTCGACGCTGGCGCTGCCGGGCAAGCCGGTGTTGCACAACGGCCAGACATGTCCGTCCGCGAGCGCCGACAAGGGAAAGGTCGGCTCCGTGCAGATCAAGGTGTGGCCGAGCTTCTCGGGATCAGGCGCCAACCATGCCGTGTCCTACAGCGACCCGGCCGACGTCAAACTGGCCAACGGCCAGCTCATCACGGTGGCCTTCGTGCCCAGCGGGGCGACGGTGCCCAAGCCGGCCGGCCAGACCATCGTGACCCTGCTCAACCTGATCGAGACCGCCACGTCGGCCACGACGACGGTGCCCGTCACCGTTCCCACCAGCGTGCCGACGACCACGGCCACCACGGTGCCGACCACGACGGCCACGACGACGAAGTCGGCGACAGCCACAACGACGGCCACCACTTCGGCCAAGTGAAAGCCGTCGTCCTCGTGGGCGGCGAGGGCACCCGGCTGCGGCCTCTGACGTCCACCACCCCCAAGCAGCTCCTGCCGGTGGTGGAGTGGGCCATGCTCGAGCGGGTGCTGGCGCATCTGGCTGCCCACGGCATCGACGAGGTCGTGTTGTCCATGGGCTATCGCCCCGACGCCTTTCTCGAGGCCTACCCTGATGCGGTGGCCGCCGGTGTGCGCCTGCATTATGCGGTGGAGCCCGAGCCGCTGGACACCGCTGGAGCTATTCGCTTTGCCGCCGAGGCCATCGGGGTCGACACCACCTTTGTGGTCGTCAACGGCGATGTGCTCACCGACGCCGATACCACCGCTCTCGTGGCCTTTCACCGTGAGCATGCGGCGGCGGCGACCATCCAGCTCACCCCCGTCGAGGACCCGTCGCGCTACGGCGTCGTCGACCTCACCGATGCGGGCCAAGTGGTCGCCTTTGTGGAGAAGCCCCCTGCGGGCACCGCTCCCACTGATCTCATCAACGCCGGTACCTATGTGCTCGAACCCACCGTCCTCGATCACATCCCGTCGGGCCAACGTGTCTCCATCGAGCGCGACACCTTTCCCGCCTTGGTGGCCCAAGGATCGGTCTACGCGCTCAGCGACGACGCCTACTGGCTCGACGCCGGCACCCCGGAGTCGTACTTGCAGGCGAATGCCGATCTCGTGAGCGGCGTTCGTCACTGCGAAACACCAGCACCGGGAGCCCGACTCGTCGACCATGGCGTGTGGGCCATCGGCGCCCCCCACATCACCGGCGAGGTCCGTGCCTCCTCGCTCATTGGCGATGGCGCCACCGTGGCCCAGGGCGCCACGGTGATCGCCAGCGTGGTGGGGGCCGGGGCCGTGGTGGAGCCGGGAGCGGTGGTGGAAGGATCTGTGCTGCTGGCCGGAGCGCACCTGCGGGCGGGGGCGGTGGTGACCCGGTCCATCGTGGGCCATGGCGCCATCGTGGGCGAGGGCGCTTCTCTGACGGACCTGTCGGTCGTGGGTGACGGGGCCCGGGTGGCGCCGGGTGCCACCCTGAGCGACGCCCGCGTGGCCATGGAGTCAGTCAGTTGACGTCGACAGCGAGGCCGAGCCCATGCGCATGATGGTCACCGGCGGAGCGGGGTTCATCGGCTCCACCTTGGTGGACCGGTTGCTCGCCGAGGGTCATGCCGTGGATGTGGTGGACGACCTTTCGACGGGGGCACTGGCCAACTTGGCCCAAGCACGCGCCGAGCCTCGTCACGAGTTGACGTTTCACCAACTCGACATCCGCTCCGCCGCTTTGGTCGAGCTGATCACCCGTCGACGACCCCAGGTCATCTTTCACCTGGCCGCTCAAGCCGATGTGCGGGTGTCGGTGACGCGCCCGCTGTTCGACGCTGAGGTGAACATCATCGGCACGCTGCGAGTCCTCGAAGGCGCCCGGGCGCTGCGCACGACGCGCGTGGTCTTCGCCGCCAGTGGGGGCACCTTGTACGGCGACGCCGATCCTTCGGATCTGCCTATCACCGAATCGCACTCGCAGCGGCCTCTGTCGCCCTACGGGGTGTCCAAGAAGTCGGCCATCGACTATCTCGTGGCGTACCGAGAACTGCATGCCGTCGAGTTCTGCGCTCTGGCGTTGGCCAACGTCTACGGCCCTCGCCAAGACCCCCACGGCGAAGCCGGCGTCGTCGCCATCTTCGCCAATCGCCTCCTGCGCGGCGAGCCGGTCACCATCTTTGGCGACGGCGAACAGACCCGTGACTTCGTCTACGTCGACGACGTGGTCGACGCCTTTGTGCGAGGGGCGTCGCGCGGTGGGGGACTGGTCATCAACGTGGGCACCGGCGGCGAAGTGTCGGTGAACCGTTTGGCCCAAGTGATGGCCGAGCGGGCCGGCAGCCACGCCACGCCCGTCTATGCCGCCGAGCGGGCCGGTGAGCTACGCCGAAGCTCCCTCAGCCCCACCCGGGCTCAGATCCAGCTGGGCTGGCAGCCCTGGACGTCGCTGGGCGAGGGCGTGCAGTACGTGCTTGACGACGTGCGTGGTCGTCTGGGCTGACCGCCTCCGGGCGGACCTGCTGGTCAGATGAAATGCCCGTTGGCGGCGGTGCCATCGGAGGGACCAACGGTGGTGTGGGCTCGCACGGCTGATTCGAAGGCATCGGGATCATCGGGGGTGACGAAGGGTCGCACGAAGTGCCCCAGATCGAGAACGAAGCCCACACTCTTGGACGGTCGGCGCACGTCGAGACTGGCCCAGTAGCGCGGGTTCCCCGTCCCCCAGATCCGCCCTTTGCCGGTCAGCGCCCCGATCTTCACGCGCCGCATGGATTTAATGGCGCCGTAGCCGATGCGCTTGGTGCCCCACGGGAAGTAGTAGCCGCGGATTTTGATGTCGTCGGACGTGCAACTGATCCAGCCGTCCGTGTAGTCGCTCCCCATGGTTGGACCTCCGATCTTGCTCACCGGCGGGTGTTCCGGTGAGCCGTTGAGTCGATCGTAGGCGAGGCCTCTGACCGGACAGGGGGCACTGGGCTCAGCGCCGTTCGCGCCGCCACACCATCCGCAAGCCCGACCATGTGGCGTCGATAGCGCACACCTTGTTGTCGACCATGCCGCTCGGGAGGACGACGTCGCGAATCACGCTGTCGTCGAGGTCGGTCTCGACGCCTGAGCTTCGTTTGGGCCATGCGATCCATAGCCCGCCCGCCGGGTAGATCATCTTCCCCAGACTCTCGACACGGGCTTCGAGCTTGGCCTGGCGCGTGAAGAACGCCACCACCACATCGGCGTGCCCACGGACTCGGTTGGCGATGGTGACCCCGGCCGGCACATCGGTGATGACCCCAGGCGGGGCTCCGATCAGCGCCAGGCTTGATCCTTCTTTGATGCCGAGCTTGGCGGCCAGCGGCGTAGCGCTGTAGCCGGCTCCCATGGGAATGCGCCGGGTGACGACGGTGGCTGGCTCAGCCGGTGGTATCGACGATGAGCACCGAACACGGCGCATGGTGTGCCACGTCGTTGGGCACGCTGCCCAGAGCGCGCCGCACGCCCTTCATCCCCTTGTTGCCCACCACGATGAGATCGGCGCCCTCTTGCGCGGCGATGGAGGTCAACGCCTCGGCGGGCTCTCCGGCGGCGGCGTGGAGGATGGGTTCGACCGAGGCGGCCCGGCCCAATGCCGCCAGGTGCTCGAGCAGCTCGTCGACGGGGTGGGTGTTGCGCGAATAGCGGAACTCCTCGGGGAGTCCCTTCTCCTGGGCGGTACGGGTCTTGTCGGGGTTGTATGCGGTCACAATGTGCAGTTCGGCACCGCAAATCTTGGCCAGGTTCAAAGCGGCCCCGACGGCCTCACTGGCGGTGGCGGAAGCATCTGCTCCCACGACGATCTTCTTGAACATCGGATCCCTCCTCACCCTCCCCCAGACGGCGCCTGACGCTACACCGCCGACGGCTGGCCACGCCTGACGGCTTCTGGCAGCTGCAGGCGGCCATGGGGGAGCGCGACGGTGCCGGTGAACTGGTGAGGTCCACCGGCACCGTCGGGTGATGCTTTGTGAGCCCGATCGGGCTCGTCAGGATCGGGGCCTGTTAGGACCCGAAGCCAGCCGGTGGTGTCGACAGGGCCGCGCTGGACTGGGTGATGGGACCGTTGAGCGTGGTCACCAACCGGGGCGTGAGCGTGTTGACCTCCGTGCCGCCGTTCTCGAGCTGGACCACCTGGGAGCCTTGGTAGCCGTAGTGGTTGCTCTTCGAGAACGTGAACGGCACCAGCCCGGGATTTGTGAACGACGAGCCGTCTTGCTCGATGGCGTTCACCAGCGCCGAGCGAGTCAGGTTCCTTCCGGCCTTCTGCAGGGCTTGGACGAAGGTGTACCCGAGAACTGCTCCGTACTCACTGTTGCCGTCCCAGGTGTAGCCGGGGTCGTATTGCGTGAGGATCTTCTTGAAGTCGACCACCCAGGGGTTGGTGGCGTCGGCGCTCGGCGGGAGGTACGCGGCCGAGATGGTGCCATCGAGAAGAGCAGCACCCGCTTTGCCCTTGGAGAACGACGTCAATAATCCCGTGAGGGTGGTGGGGTCAGCGCCCACCGACGAGATGACCCATTGCGGTGAGTAGCCGATGGTGGCCGCCGCCAGCATGGCGAGGGCGGTGGCGGCGGGGATCGTGTACAGCACCACCACCTTGGCGCCGGCTTGTTGCAGCGCGGAGATCTGGCTGCCCAGTCCGGCCGCCAGTCCTGCGGAGGTGGCTACATAGGTCTGCTGCGACACCACATCGGAGGCGGGAATCTGCTGGTCGAGACCCTTGACGCCGTCTTGGCCGAATTCGTCGTCTTGGTACAGGTAGCCGACGGCCTTACCGGTGAAGTGTTGGTTGATGTACTGACCGAGGATCTTTCCCTCGTCGGTGTACGGCGGCTGCCAGCCGAAGGTGTACGGAAGACCCGCGCTACTCCAGCAGTTACACCCGCTCTCGACGTAGACGGCGGGTACGCCTTCGGTATTGAGGAAGTCCTTGACCTGCAACGTCGTCGGTGTCCCCAAAGGACCGACGTCAGCGAAGATGTGGTCCTGCAACACGAGCTGGCGCACCAGCGTGGCCGTCATGGACGGGTCGTACTCATCGTTGTCGATGATGTAGTTGATCTGGCGTCCATCCACCCCGCCGTGCGCGTTGACGTACTTGAAGTACGCGTTGGCGGCCGGCGCGATCTCCTCGTAACCGGGAGCGGCCGGTCCGGTGAGCGGCGTGGTCGTGCCAATGGTGATGCTGTTGGACGTCACCCCTTGGGTGTTGCCGGGCAGTGTCGTGCCCGTCGAGCTCGGGCTCGTGCTCGAACACGCCGCCACGGCGAGTGCGGCCGCACACAGTACGAGACCTACCCCCGTATGCGGTCGGGATGTCTTGCGCTTGCGTTGTGCCATTGTGTTTCCCCCTTCATGTTTCTTGTGGTTACTCATAGTCGATCTTCGTTCTCCATCATCGGATGCCCCGATGGTTGTCGCCGCAATGAAAAGGCCGCCATCTTGCGCAATCCGCCTTGAATGCCGTTGGGGGCAACCAGGACGACGACCACGAGCACGAGCCCGTAACACAGCAGCGCCAGGTTCGAGCTTTGTCCTTGGCGCAGATGCACGTCGTGCGATAGCGATGTAGCCCACTGCGGCGCGTAGACGATGAGGATGGCTCCCCACCACGCGCCCAGCAGGCTTCCGGTGCCGCCCACGACCATGCCCGCCAAAAGCGAGATCGACAAGGTCACGTCGAAGGCGTCGGGCGTCACGCCACCAGTGGTGAGTCCGAGGAGCCCGCCCGCCAGCCCGGCTGCCGCCGCGCTGACACCGAAGGCCACCACCCGGGTGCGAGCCACCGAGATGCCCACCAAGGCGGCGGCGACCTCGTCGTCGCGCACGGCTCGAAAGGCGCGCCCGAAGCGGCTGCGCATGAGGTTGGCGAGGAGCACCAACATGACGAGGACGGCGATGAGCACGATCCACGACAACCACCGCTGCGGATCTGTGCCCGGCGGAGGGACCGGTGGGTTGATACTCAGTCCCTGCTCGCCGCCGAGGGTGCTCGAGAACTTGATGGGCAGCGCCGGAAGCCCAATGGCCAGCGCCAGGGTCATGCCGCCCAGATACGGGCCGTGCAGCCGGCTGGCCGGCAGTCCGATCAACACACCGGCGGCGGCGGAGACGACCACACCGACGAGCAAGGCCAAAGCGATGGGCAACTTGGTATGCACGAGCATCAAGCCGGCGCCGTAGGCGCCCACCATCATGAACGATCCTTGGCCCAAAGAGATCTGCCCATTGGCGCCGGTGAGAACGGACAGTCCGGCGATGGCCACTACGTCCACGCCGATTTGAGCGATCTGATAGTCATTGTAGGAGCCGACCACCGACGTCACCACGAACAGCACCACGCCGCCGGCGAGCGCCAGCGCCAGGTGACGAAGCAGCGGTTGGCGAGCCAAGCGGTGGTTCGAGACCCGCTCCACCAAACGTCGGGCGCCGCCCACCGCCGTCATGGCGCTCATACCTGACGTCCGGCCGTGCGGGTGAAGATCCCCTGCGGACGCGCCATCAGGACCACCATCAATATGGCCAGTGCCCCCAGCGCCTCCAGGGGCGAGCCGAGGTAACCGCCCACGTACGACAGCGCCAGGCCGACCGACAGCCCGCCCACGACAGCACCGATGGGGCTGTCGAGGCCGCCCACCACCGCGGCGGTGAACCCGTAGATGAACACGGCGTCCATGTAGTTGGGCGACAGGAGCAGCTCGGGTGCCACCAGGACGCCGGCCAGGGCGCCGACGATGCCGGCCAAGGCCCACCCCAAGGTGAGCATGCGGCCCACCCGCACTCCGAGGAGTCGGGAGACTTCAGGGGCAAAGGCGCTGGCCCGCATGCGCAGGCCCAGCGGCGTGAAGCGAAAGAGCACGACGAGCAGGATGAGGACCACAACGATGGCGACCAGTACGTAGACGTCGAAGTGGCTGAAGGCGAGGCGGTGCTTGCCCACCACTACGCCGAGTTGGGAGAAATAGGCCGGATAGGCGCGCAGCCCCCCGCCCCAGATGATCCCGGCCAGCGCTTCGAGCGCCACGAGGACACCGAGGGTCACGATGACGGGGTTGAGCGGCGGTCCGCTTTCGACGCGTCGCACGATCACGCGCTCGGTGACTCCACCGATGACGGCACCAGCGGCAAGCGCAATGATCAAAGCCAGCCAGTACGACGCGTGATGCTCGATGACCGTCACCGCGATGTAGGTGGTCATCATGGCCATGGCCCCTTGCGAGAAATTCAGGATCCGCGTGGCCCTCCATATGAGGACCAAGGCCAACGCCACCGCCGCGTAGATCATCCCAGTGGTGACACCGTTGAGGGTCAGGTCGACGAAACGTTGCATGCGAGGACTCAGAACCCCAGGTAATGGCGACGAAGTTCGGCGTCGGCGCCGACCACCTCGGCGCGACCTGCCACGACGACCCGACCCAAGTTGAGCACTACGGCGTTAGATGCAATGGAGAGGGCCGTGCGCGCGTTCTGCTCGACGAGCACGACCGTCAGTCCTTGGTGGCGGGCCAGGGCGGCCAGGCGGGTCATGAGTTGACCGGTGACGATGGGTGCGAGGCCGAGCGACGGCTCGTCGAGCAAAAGGACCTGGGGCCGTGCCATCAACGCCCGTCCGATGGCGAGCGCTTGACGTTCGCCCCCCGACAACGTCGAGGCATGTCGATGGCCTTTGTCGGTCAGGATCGGAAAGAGGTCGTAGACCTCAGAGAACGGCGGTCGCTGCGGGCGCCGGCGCCACAGCGCCCCGAGGCGGAGGTTCTCCTCGACGGTCAGTTCCTCGATGACGCCGCGTCCTTCGGGCACATGGGCCACGCCGACGCGTACGACGTCTTCGACGCGCATCTTCGTCAACTCTTTGTCGCCGAAGTGCACCGAGCCACTGCGGGGGCGCACCAGCCCCGTCATGGCCCGGAGCAACGTCGTCTTGCCGGCCCCGTTGGCCCCGAGGACGGCGGTGATCTCGCCTTCGGCGGCCACCAAACTCACGTCCTGCAGAGCCGGGATGTGGCCATAATTCACCGATAGGCCGGACACGGTGATGCCGGCCATGCCTGCCATCAGTGACCCGACCCCGTCGATGCGCCATCCTCGACGGTGGTGCCCAGGTATGCGGTGGTGACCTCAGGATGGGCGCTCACCTCGTCGGGAAGCCCGGCCGCGATGACCTGTCCGAAGTTCAGCACCACGACGCGATCGGAGATCGCCATCACGAATTCCATGTGGTGCTCGACGAGCAGGATCCCCATCTCGGCGCGCAGCCCTCGCAGAAGATCAGCCAGTTCGTCCATCTCGGTGGCCGATAGCCCGCTGGCGGGCTCGTCGAGGAGGAGCAGTACCGGGTCGAGCATGAGGGCCCGGGCGATGGCAACCCTCTTCTGGATCCCGTAGGGCAATGATCCCGGTAGCCGCGCCGCCAGTTCGGCCACGCCGAGGCGGGCCAACATGGCATGAGCCCGTTCCTCGAGGGCCGACTCTTCGCGCGCACTGCGCGGCAAACCCAACACCGCTGAGGCAAAGCCGGCTCGAAGTGTCGACTGGGCGCCGGCCATCACGTTGTCGAGAACGCTGAGCCCGCTCCACAGCTTGACCCCTTGCAAGGTGCGGGCCACTCGCAGGCGCGACAGGTCGGTGGGGCGATGACGACGGAGGGGGGTTCCCCTGAACTCCACATGCCCGGAACTGGGGCGAACGAATCCGCACACCACGTTGAACAACGTCGTCTTGCCGGCGCCGTTGGGCCCGATGAGGCTGACGACCTCGCGCTCGGCCACTTCCATCGACACATCGTCGAGTGCAGCCACGCCGGCGAAGGACACCGTGACGTCTCTTACGGCGAGCAGAGGTGGCGCCATCTTGCTCCCCTTTCGATGGCCACCGTTCGTCTCATTGACAAGGTGCGCAAACCCACGTTATCCACGCGCCCGCGGCTAACCACGGCATTTGGCCCGCTGGTTGCGGCTTTCATGCTCAGATCACCCGGGCCGATGACCCACGCCGATGACCCACGCCGATGACCCACGCCCTGAAGGCAGGGGAGGACCGATTCAGCGAAAGAGGTCTTCGGCCGGGGGTCGGATGATCTCCTTGGCCACCGAACCCGTCCGCAGCCACGTCTGATCGAGGCCCCGCACGATGGCGACGGGGACGGCGGCGGCCTTGCCCATGACCAGCTCGGCGGCCGAGGCGATCTCGTCAGCGATGCACACCTCGGTGGCGACCAGTTCACGGCCGAGCGCATCGGCTGTGCCTCGCAGATCCACGACGCCGGCCACCCCGGCGCAGCCGATGGCGACATCGGTGACGCCCTTGCGCCACGCCCGGCCGAAGGTGTCCGAGACGATCACCCCCACCGTCGATCCGGTCTGGCGCCGCAGCCCGTCGCGAATGCGGCGCGCCGAGCGGTCCGGGTCGACCGGGAGCAAGGCGGCCACCCCGCGCTCCACGTTGGACAGATCCACGCCGGAGTTGGCGCACACGAACCCGTGCTTGGTCTCGGTCACGATGAGGTCACCGCGCCGGCGCAACACGCGCACGGCTTCGCCTTCGATGATGCGCCGGCGATCTTCGGGGTCATCGGGATCGATGGGGACGAGGCGACCCTCGGCCTTGGAAACAACCTTCTGGGTGACGACGACGACATCGCCGTCTTCGATCGCGCTGTGGGCGGCGATGATGGCAGCCAGGTCATCGCCCGGATGGATCTCAGGTATGCCGGCGACGGGGATGACCGTCAGTGTGGCGAGGTCAGCCACAAGCACCCAGGACGATCTTGGCCAAGGCGGCGGCGTGCTCGGGGGTGTGCATCACGGTGGGGGCCACGACACAGGCGACGCCGGTGGCACGGACTTCGTCGGCCAGCGCGGCGTCGGCGTCATCGATGACGAGCGTGCCGACGTACGGCGCGTAGTGCCGGGCCACACCTACGACGGTGGACTCATGTCCCAACTCGGTCATCAAGCGGTCGGCCGGTCCCTTCAAGGCGGCCCCGGCAATGATGGGGGAGACGGCCACGACGCGCTGGCGTCGCGCCCGCAGTGTGGTCTCGATCCCCGGCACAGCCAGGATGGGGCCGATGGACACAATCGGGTTGGACGGACACACCACCACGACATCGGCCTCGTTGATGGCGTCGAGGACTCCCGGTGCCGGAGATGAGCGATCGGCTCCGTCGAAACGAATGGACTCCACCGCCACGGCGTGATGGCGGGCCACGAAGTACTCCTGAAAGGCCACCTCCGGTCCCTCGGCCAAGGTGAGGCGGGTGCGCACCGGGTCGTCGGACATAGGCATCAGGCGCGCCATGACCCCCAACGCCGAACACAGCTCGGCGGTGACCTCCGACAGCGTGGCGCCTTGGCTCAGGCGCTGGGTGCGACACAGATGGGTGGCCAGGTCCTGGTCACCCAGACGGAACCACGTCTCACCGCCCAGCCGCTCCAAGGCATCCATCACCGTCCACGTCTCGCCAGCCAAGCCCCAGCCCCGCTCGTCGTCGTTGACGCCGGCGAGGGTGTACATGACCGAGTCCAGGTCCGGGCACACGCTTAGGCCGTGCATGACGGTGTCGTCGCCGGTGTTGACCACGGCGGTGACCTCTCGGGGATCGACGACCTGCACGACGCCGCGCAACATGCGGGCCGCACCGACTCCACCGGCCAGGGCTGTGATCACGGCATCAGGCTAACGGTGTGCAAGGCTCACCACGTGCGGCCCGGCGATGCCACAGCGCACGAGGGCCTCACCGTGTCGGTGGATGCCACGCCCTTGTTGGGTGTGCGAACCGGGGTGGGTGAATTCTGCCTCGGCGCGCTGCAAGGTCTGGGTGTCGACCCCGACGTCGACGTCAGCGCGTTTGCCGTGTCGTGGCGCCGCCGTGAGATGTTGACCCCACTGGTGCCCCCGGGGGTGCACGTCCACCAACGCGCCATGCCGGCGCGGCCCTTGCACATGGCGTGGCGCCATCTTCGGGTGCCGCCCCTGGAATGGTTTGTGGGCCCCACCGACGTCGTCCACGGAACCAACTTCGTGGTGCCCCCGACGCGTCACGCCGGGCGGGTGGTCACGGTGCACGACCTCACGCCGCTGCGCTTTCCGGAAATGTGCGACGGGCCCAGCCTCGGCTATCCGCGTCTGGTGCGGCGCGCTATCGAGGCGGGCGCGTGGGTCCACACACCTTCTCGGTTCGTGGCCGACGAAGTGGTGGCCGAATTCGGCGCTGATCCGGGCCGGGTGCGCGTCGTCTATCACGGCATCCCGGTGCGCCCCGGTGCCGGTTCCGACGCTCCTGGCGTGACGCTTCCGTCCGGCACGAGCCGTTACATCTTGGCCATCGGCACCGTCGAACCACGCAAGGATCTTCCCGGGTTGGTCGAAGCGTTCGACCGGCTGGCCGGTGACCGGCACGACCTGGCGCTGGTGCTGGCCGGTCCGCCCGGGTGGGGGAGTGACGCCCTTAGCTCGGCGCTCGGCGCCGCTCGCTTCGCAGGTCGCGTGGTGCGTACCGGATACCTGTCCGACGACACATTGGCTCAGGTGCTGGCTCAAGCCACCGTGCTGGCCTATCCGTCGCGTTATGAGGGCTTCGGATTCCCGCCCCTCGAAGCGATGGCCGCCGGTGTACCGGTGGTGGCCACCGCCGTCGGGGCGGTACCGGAGGTGGTGGGCGACGCCGCTGTGCTGGTGGCCCCGGGCGACCCCGACACCCTGGCGGCAGCTATAGCGAGAGTCATCGACGACGAGGACATGCGGCGAGCCCTCATCGATGCCGGCCACGTGCAGGCGGGCCGATTTACCTGGGCGGCGTGTGCGGCCGGCCTCGTCGAGCTGTACCGGGACGTGGCTCGGCGCTGACCTCCTCGAACAGCGACGCCCACGAGGGCTGGTCGGCGAGGGGGAGACTCGAGGGCAGGGCTCGACGACCTCGGCGGGACTGAGTCGACGACTGCGGCGGGAGCAACGCCAAGATGGCTTCGGCCAAGGCGGCGGCGTCCCGGGTGGGGACCAAGCGGCCCACCGTGGGGGGCGACGTGGCCAGGATCTCCTGGGGACCGCCGGCATCGGTCGAGACCACGGGCACGCCAGACGCCAAGGCCTCGAGGATCACCATGCCGAAGGGCTCGGGGAGCGTCGACGGGGCCACGAAGACGTCGAGATCGGCCAGCAGATCGGCGACATCGGCGCGCGGCCCCAGCCAGTGCATCCCCGCCATGGCTGCGGCTCGGCGCGCCAACGAGCGCTCGTAATCCTCCTTGCCGGCTACGGCCGGACCGGCCACGACGACTTCGGTCCCAGGCCGAAGCTCGGTCAACGAGGCGGCGGCATCGATAAGGACGTCCACCCCCTTCCACGTGTCGATCCGGCTCACCGACCCCACCACCACGACGTCATCAGCTATGCCCACGGACTTTCTGAACGAGCCCGCCCGGGAGGGGCTGAACTCGTCGTCATCGGGTTGGTCGTAGATGACGAGGACATTGGCGGGATCAAGCTGGGCGGCGATGGCCTTCGACATGGCCACCACCACCGTGGCGTAACGCTTGGCCAGCACGCGCTCGACGCGCAACGCCGCCGATGACTGGAAGACGAGCTCCCGGGCGTGCCACACGTGAGGGCGGCGCACCCACAAAGCGACGGCCCAGCCGTACCAGGAGTGCAAAGAGTTGCTGTGCACGATGTCCGCCTGGGTGCGCCGTGCCAGCGCAATGAGGCGAAATACCGACACGGGCCAGGCCAGGGCGTAGAGCAGCCAGCGCCACTGGCTCCCGCTGGTGGTGAGCCTGCGCATCTTCACGACGTGCAAGGTGGCCCCGGCGCGGGCAAACTCGGCGGCCAACGGGGACGGCCCCGGCAGCGCCACATGGCATTCCCATCCGTCTTGGGTAAGCCGGCGGACCATGCGCAGGAGCAGTTGGTCCGAGCCGCCCCGCTCGGCGACCGGTTGGATCGAGAGGACCCTCCTGATGCGAGTGGCAGTCAACGCCGAGCAGCTTCTGCAGCCGTCGCCCGGCGGGATCGGCCGCTACACAGCACGATTGGTCACGCTACTTGGCACCGAGGATCCTCACGACGAGGTGCTCACCTTCGTTGCTCGCCACGGCGCCGGTGACATCGCTCGGGCTTGGGCGCAGTCGGGCCTGGCCGATCCCCCGGGCGTGGCCCTGCCGGCCGTGCTGCGCTTGCCGCGTCCGGTGCTTTACGACCTCTGGCACGTGCTCGGCTATCCGCCTCTGGCGCGCCAGCACCATGGTCTGGCCGACGCCCAGCTCATCCATGCTCCGTCGCTGGCCGTTCCTCCGCCGGGACGACTCCCGCTGGTGGTGAGCGTCCATGACGCTGCGCCGGTGCTGTTTCCCGAGGCGTTCTCGGCGCGCGGCCGCTGGTTTCATCAACAAGGTCTGCCGCGCCGCGGCCCGGCGAGCCGATCTCGTCATCACCGGCACCCAGGCCGCCGCCGATGAGATCACCGGGCTGACCGCCATCGATGCCGAGCGCATCCGGGTGGTGCCCTACGGGGTCGACTCCCTCGTCGTGGCCCCGGAGTCCATCGCCGCCGTTCGGGCCCGACTCGGGCTGGGGCAGCGGCGCTTCGTGTTGTGGGTGGGGAGCCTCGAGCCCCGCAAGGCGGTGGGCACGCTGGTGGCGGCCATGGCCCAGGTGCTGAGGGAGGGAGCCGCTCCCGACGTCGATCTGGTGCTGGCCGGTTTCGAAGGCTGGAGGAACCAGGGCCTCATTGGCCCCGCCCTGGTGGCGGAGCTCGGTACCCGTCTCACCCATGTGGGACGGCTCCCCGACGCCGAGCTGGCTGCCCTTTATGCAGCCGCCGACGTCTTTGCCTTGCCGAGCCGCCACGAGGGCTTCGGGCTTCCGGCGCTCGAAGCCATGGCCCAAGGCACGGCCGTGGTGTGCTCCGACATCCCCGCCCTGCGGGAGGTCGCCGGCGACGCCGCTGTCTTCGCCCCCGTGGGCGACGTGGACGCCTGGGCGCAGGCGCTTGCCGCGTTACTGGTGGACGAAGCGCGCCGTGGCCTTCTCGGTGATGCCGGCCGGCGCCGAGCCGAAGGGTTCAGCTGGCCGAAGATGATCCAAAGAACGCGGACCGTCTATAACGAGGCGGCGGGAGGCGGCGCCGGGTAACGGGCTCCGGGTTGCCGGCGGGGTGGCGAGCCGGGCGGCCGTCGGGGTGGCGACCTGTAACCTTCGGCCGCATGCGTGCCCTCGTCACCGGTGCCCGAGGGTTTGTGGGCATTTGGCTCAGCGCCCATCTGCGTGAACAGGGTGACGAGGTGATCGCGGTTGATCACGAAGTCGACGTCACCGACGGTGGCGCCATCGGAAGTGCCGTGCAAGACGCCGCGCCCGACGCCATCTATCACCTGGCTGCGCTGACGAGCGTCGGCAAGTCGTGGAACGAGCCGGCCGAGGTGTTCCGGGTTAACGCACTGGGCACCTTGCAGGTGCTCGAGGCGGCTCGGTCGTGTCCGACGATTCCCACCGTCCTGCTCACGAGTTCCGCTGAGGTTTACGGAGCCGTGGCCGAGGCCGACCTTCCCATCTCGGAGTCCGCGGCGTTGGCGCCAGTCACGCCGTATGCGTCGAGCAAGGTGGCCGCCGAGTACATCGGGGTTCAGGCCCATCTGGCCTATGGCACCCCCGTGATCCGGGTCCGCCCCTTCAACCACATCGGCCCCGGTCAGTCGTCGGCCTTCGTGGTTTCTGCTTTGGCGCAGCGCATCACCGAGGCGCGCCAATCAGGCGCGCCGAGCATCTCGGTGGGGAATCTGTCGGCTCGACGTGACCTCAGCGATGTGCGCGATGTGGTGCGTGCCTATCGATTGCTGGTGGAGGGCGGTGTCCCCGGCGAGGTCTACAACGTCTGCTCAGGCCGAGACGTTTCGATCGACGACATTGCCAACCGGCTACTGCGTTTGGCTGATGCCCATCTCGATATCGTGACCGACCCCGACCTGGTGCGACCGGTCGACGTCCCAGTGGTGCGAGGAGACTCGTCGCGTTTGCGCGCCGCGACCGGGTGGGTACCCCAGATCGACCTCGACCGGACACTGGCCGATGTGCTCGCGTCCTGGAGTGAGCCGACCTCCTGAACGAGCGAACGGCCTGCCCGAAGGCAGGCCGTTCGTCTTGGAACCGGTCGATTAGGGGGGTGACCGATCCGCATGGGCGGCCCCGGGGGAGGGGGCCCAGCTCTTGGCGCCGGGCGCCTTAGGGCGCCAGGCGAAAGGGAATCAGGCGGCGTTGCTGATCAGGTTGCGCAGCTGCTGGCGAGCGTCGCGGGCCTGAATGTGGGCGTTTTTCACCAGGTCCTTGGCCTGCGCCGGCAAGCGCTCCTCGATGGGCTCGAGAGAGGCCTCGATGCGGTCGATGACCTGCTCGACCACGGCGTCGACGGTTTGGACCTGCTTGGTGATCTGGCCACGTACGTCACCGATACGGTCCTCTACCAGGCTCTTCGGCTCGGCCAGCTTCTTGGCCAGCTCCTGACGACGGACCTGGGCCCGCTGAAAGGCCAGAACTCCGAGGCCGACGACGACATAGGCGGCGTCGCGGGTGGACTTGGTGACGGGTTCGAGGATGTCCTTGATCTCAGGCACTGCTGTTTCCTTCCATGTGAGGGTCCTACGTCTTCGAGTTGCCGATACGCAGCGCGTTCGGTAGTGCTAACTACTGTACGGGATAGTGCTAACAGTTGCAAGCACTTGTTCCCGAATTCCCTTCTGAGGTGGGTTTCGGCGGCCGGGTAGCCTCATGCCCCTGATGGAGATGATGGCTCCCCAGGTGGTCGCCGTGATCGTGACCTGCGATCCGGGGACATGGTTCGAAGAGGCCCTAGAGGCCTTTTCTCAACAGGACTACGACGAATTGTCTGTTCTCGTCCTCGACAACGGAAGCGTCGAGGACCCGACGGCCCGCGTGGCGTCGGTGCTGCCGGGTGCGTACGTGCGGCGCCTCGAGGCCAACCTGGGTTTCGGGGCAAGCGCCAACGAGGCCCTCACCATGGTGGCGGGCGCCTCCCATTTCTTGTTCTGCCACGACGACGTGGCCCCCGATCCCGACGTCGTCCATCTGCTCGTCGAAGAGTCGTTCCGGTCCAACGCTGGCATCGTCTCCCCCAAGTTGGTGGCGTGGGACGACCCTCGACGTCTGCTGCATGTCGGTATGGCCGTGGACAAGGGCGGGGCCGTCGTCGATCGCGTCGAACCCGGCGAGATCGATCAAGGTCAGCACGACGCCGTGCGCGACGTTTTCTTGGCTCCCGGCGGGTGCACCTTGGTGCGCGCCGACCTTTTCGCCGAGCTCGGGGGGTTCGACCCCGACATCTTCGCCATGGGTGAGGACCTGGACCTGTGTTGGCGCGCCCAGGTGGCCGGCGCTCGCGTGGTGGTGGCACCGGCGGCGCGCGTCCGGCACCTCGAACAACTCGCCGGTGGCAAGAGGGGACTGCCCGAACTGTCCCAGCCGGGGCGCGGGCCGGGATTGCCCGGTCTCGACGAACCGGGAGCAGAGGGAGCCGCCGACGGGCCCGCTTTGACCGAAGCGTCCGCCATAACCGAAGCGTCCCGGGGGTCCGAATCTCCCGAGGTTCCGGTGGCACCGGCAGTGTCGGCGGCAACGGCAGTAACGGCCGCAACGGCAGTAACGACGGCAACGACGGCAACGACGGCAACGACGGCAACGACGGCAACGACGGCAATCGGCGCACCGAACGCGGCTCGCCGAGCCGCGCCCCTCGAGCGCCGTCGTCACGGTGGGCGTATGCGCCACGGCCCTCACCGGCGCGTCCCGCGCGTCACGTTGCAGGCCTTGCAGCGCCGCCATGAGCTCCACGCCGTGCTCAAGTGCTACGGCCGGTTCCACCGGTTTCGGGTGGTGCCCCAACTGGCGGTGTTGGCCTTCGCCGAGTACTGCATCGCCCGGGTCAGTGGCCACCGCGACCGGGCCTCGGCCGTCTCTCACGCATGGCGCTGGAACATGGCCCGGCGCCGGTCACTGCGAGCCGAGCGCGCTGCTGTGCAGAGCTTGCGACGTCTGGATGACGCTGAGGTCCGCAGATTGCAGATGCGCGGCAGCGCCCGGCTGACCGCGTACATCCGGCGCGCCATCACGTCGGGATTGACGGCCGCACACCGCGGAGCCGTCGCTGATGTGGCGGTGCCCGACCATCACGACGAGGACACCGCGCCGCCGCGGCGGGCCCTGGTCGAGTCGGTACGGGGGCGGGCCACCTTGTGGGTGCTGGTCGCTGTCGTCCTGTTGTTCGGGACCCGTCAACTCGTGGGCGGCGGGTTTCCCTACGTGGGACAGCTGCTACCGATGCCGTCGCTCGGAAGCCTGTTCCACCGGTTCGGATCGGGATGGCAGCCCACCGGTGTGGGGACGACTGATCCCACCTCGCCCGCCACCGTTTTGTTCGGGCTGCTGGCCGCCGTGCTGGGCGGATCGGTCGGATTGGCCCAAAAAGTCGTCATCCTCGGGTGCATTCCCATTGGCGCTATCGGCATAGCGCGCCTCACCCGGGCGTTCGGGTCAACACGGTCCCGGCTGGCGTCGGTCGTCGTCTATCTCGCCATCCCGGTGGCTTACAACGCGCTCGCCACCGGTCGTGTCGACGCACTGCTCGCCTACGGGGCGTGCCCATGGATCTTCGCCCGCTTGGCCCGGGCCGCCTCGCTTGATCCGTTCGGGTTCGGCCCGCACACTGACACTGTCGGTCGACATGGACATGGCCGGCCGTGGCGACGCAGCTTGCTCGGCCAAGCCCTGTCCCTGGGGGCGTTGGCGGCTCTGGTGTGCGCCGGGTCGCCGCCGCTGGCGGTGGTCATCGTCGTCATGGCCGTAGGCGTGTCCCTGGGGATCGTCGTGGTCGCCGGTCCCGAAGCTCTCGCCGCCGCGGGACGCGTGCTCGTTGTCGCCGCCGGTGCCCTGGTCGTGGCCTTTGTGGTGCTGGCCCCATGGTCGGTGGCGTTGCTGGCCGGACCGGCGCGCTGGCAGGCCCTCATGGGCGTGGCCGTGTCCCCGGCAACGTCACCGCAGTGGAGCTCTTTGCTGCGGCTCGCCCTCGGTCCCATCGGGGACACCCCCCTGGCGTGGGCGTTTCTCGCCGCCGCGGCCTTGCCTCTTGTCATTGGTACCCGGTGGCGTCTGGGGTGGGCCGGCCGCGCCTGGATTCTCACGGTGGTGTGCTGGGCCGTGGCCTGGGCCGGGGGAAGGCACTGGCTGGGAGGCTTCGCCGTACCGGCCCCGATGCTGCTGGCGCCGGCGGGAATCGGCATCGCCGTGGCCATCGGGCTCGGGGTGCGGGCCTTTGAGGTGGACCTTCCCAGGCACAACTTCGGCTGGCGTCAGGCCGCCGCCGCCATTGCCGCCGTCGCTGTCGTGGTGGGGGCACTTCCTGTGTTGGCGGCGTCGTTCAATGGCCGTTGGGACCTGCCCGTGAGTGGGTACGGGCAGGCCACGTCGTGGATGGCCTCGCGCGGCGCCCAGGGTGACTTTCGGGTCCTGTGGCTGGGCGATCCCCGGGCCTTGCCGGGCAACGGATGGCAGGCGTCGCCCGGTCTGGCGTACCTATTGAGTGAAGACGGCCTTCCCGACGCCACCGCCCAGTGGCCGGGATCCTCCCCCGGCCCCGCCGCCGCCGTGGGCGCCGCTATCGGCTTGGCCGACCACAACGCCACGGTTCGTCTGGGCCAGCTGCTGGCGCCGTATGCGGTGCGCTACATCGTGGTCGTCGACACCTTGGCGCCGTCCATTCCCGGCTACCAGACGCCCGTTGGCTACGCCCCACCGGCATCGCTGTTGCCCGCTTTGGAGGCGCAGAACGATCTGCACGAGGTGGTGGGCCAATCGGGGTTCACCGTCTTCACCAACAACTTGGCCCTGGCTCAGCGCTCCGAAGTCTTGGGTCGACCCGCCGCCGTAGCTGTGGCCAAGTTGGCACGGGGCTCTTCGCCCGCGCTGGCCGGCGGGTACCCCGTACTCCCGGCCGGACCTGACGCCAGCCGCGTGCGCGGGTTCGTGCGGACCGGTGCCGTGGTGCTGGCCGAGGCGCCCGCCCAGGCGTGGACCATGGACGTCAGGGGGCATCTCTTGCGGCGCGCCACGGCTTTTGGCTACGCGCCGGCATTCGGGGTACTCAAACCCGCCACTGTCACTGTCGCCGTTGACGGCTCAGGCGCCCACGGTGCCGAGATCGCCGCCGAGATCGTGGCGTGGGTCGTCCTGGCAGGAGCTCTGGTCGGCCGGCGCGTATGGCTCGATTGGTGTTGGCTCACCTGGCGCCGCCGCCAACGCCGCCAACGCCGCCAACGTCGGCAACGTCGGCAACGCCCGGGCCAGGTCGGTGTCGGTGTTGATGGCGAAGGCGATGGCGAAGGCGAAGCGTCGTCGAGCTACGACCCGGCGGCACCAGAGCTTGCCCCCGCCCCCGCCGCTGCCCCCGCCCCCGCCGCTGCCCCCGCCCCCGCCGCTGCCGCCGGAGCGGCCCCGACGGAGGCCTCATGAACGACAGGATTCGACGGGCCTTGCTCGTAGGTCTGCTGGTCAGCGCTGTGGTGGCGGCCGGCGTGGTGGACAACGTGGTCGGTCGACCCGCTCCATCTTCGGCGCCCCTCGGCCCCAACGGCGCCGGCACTGCGGCAATGGCCTCTGCGCTAGGAGCGGAGGTGGCCCCGACACGCGTGGAGTCCTCGGCCGGGTATTGCCCGGCTTCCACCAACGCCTCGGGTTTCGCGCCGATGACGGTGATGCTCACCAATGCCACCGCCAAGGCTGTCACCGGAACGATCACGACGGTGACGACGAACGGGAGTACGGCTCCCGTGGCCGTGCGTGTGCCCGCCAACGACCAGATTGGTGTGACACCGCCGAACGACAGCGTGGGGAATTATGTGGCGGCCACCGTCGTCCTCGACGGCGGCGGCGTGGGAATCTCGGAGCAAGTGTCAGGCCCCATGGGATACGCCACAGCCCCATGCGCCACAGCGCCCGGCACCCAGTGGTACTTCGCCCATGGCTCCACGGCGTCGGGAGACAGCCTGCAACTGGCGCTGTTCAATCCCGGTGACGCGCCGGCGGTGATCGACGTCGGGCTGGCCACCTCGTCGTCGGGGTATGTCCAACCACCGGCGTACCAAGGCGTAGAGGTGGCTGCCGGGTCCTTGGTGGTCGAGAACATCGCCGATCACGCCATCAACGACCCCGATGTGTCGACGGACGTGACGGCATTGTCGGGTTCGGTGGTGGCCGGGCAACTCCAGCAATTGGGCTCGAGTGGCCAAGGCGGGTTGTCGGTCATGTTGGGGGCGCCGTCGACGGCACCGGTCTGGTCGTTTCCTTACAACGACGAAGTCCCCGGGGCCACGGTGACGTTCAACATTTTCAATCCGTCACCCAAGACCGTGCATCTGAGTATGAACATCGCCTTGGCGCAGGGAAGCGCCGAGCCGTTGGCGCTGGACGTGGCCGCCATGTCCGCCACCAGCGTGGTGGCCGAGAATCAGATCAGGATCCCGACATCGGGCGCCTACTCGGCGCTATTCGTGTGTCGGGGGGGAGCAGGAGTGGTGATCGACCGACAGGTGACCACCTCCACATCGGGAGCGCCCGCACCCCAGCGGGGCGAGACGTCGGGCGTGCCCGTAGGTGGTTCGCGTTGGCTCATCGCCATCAGGCCACCGGCGGCGAACGGTACCGCTGTGCTGGCGTTTGCCAACACCTCGACCCGACGCCTCACCATGCGAGTGTTGATCATGAGTCGAGGCCGCTGGGTGGCATTGACGAAAAGACCCACGATCATTCGCGCCGGCGGCTTTGTCGTGGAAGGCCCCAACGCTCCTAGTCCCGCCGGCGATGCCCCCCTTGAGGTGAAAGCCAATGGGCCTTTGACGGTGGAGCTCGATCCGTTACCAGCCGGTGCCACCGGCGTGACCACCGGCGTCGCTCTGCCGTTGGGGTGAGCGGCGTTGGGGTGACGCCTTAGGACTGTGGGGTGACGCCTTAGGCCTGTGGGGTGGCCCTTGACGAGCCGTAGGGCGGCCGGCGGTGAATGAGTCAGTGGTGACTCAGTTGGCCGTGAATCAGTCGGCGGGGTTGCTCGCCGGGGAACTCACGTCCTCGGGTTGCGGGGCGTCGCCGCCCTTGGCGCCGTTGCCGACCGGCACCACCACATCTTCGGCCGGGATCCCATTGCCGCCGGGGGCGAAGTGCGGAACCATCGTGGCCGTACCGTCGTGGACAGGACGACCGTAGGCGGTGTCGACCAGGCGGCCTACCTCTTCGCCGTCGAGGGTCTCACGCTCCAGCAGTCCGCGGGCTACGGCATCAAGGCCGCCGCGGTGCTTGCCCAACAAGTCGATGGCCCGCTCCTCTTCGCGGCGCAGGATGCGAGACACCTCGGCGTCGACGACTCGGGCCGTGTCCTCGGAGTAATCGCGCGAGTGCAGGAGGTCCTCGCCCAAAAAGACCATGCCTTGCGATCCCCACGCCATGGGCCCGAGCTCTTCACTCATGCCCCATTCACGCACCATCTTGCGAGCGAGCTCGGTATTGCCCACGAGGTCGTTGCTGGCCCCGGTGGACAGGTCGCCGTAGACGAGGAGCTCGGCGGCCCGCCCGCCCATGCGGACGGCGAGAGAGTCCTCGATCACTTCGCGCGGATAGATGTGACGTTCCTCAATGGGGAGTTGTTGCGTCACACCGAGCGCCATGCCGGTGGGAAGGATGGTGACCTTGTGCACGGGATCGGCACCCGGCAGCACATAGGCCAGCACGGCGTGTCCGGCCTCGTGGAAGGCGACGCGCTCCTTCTCCATGTCCGACAGCACCAGGCTCTCGCGCCGCTGTCCCATGAGCACACGGTCCCGGGCCGCCTCGAAGTCGAGCATCTCGACTTGATGGCCGCCGCGTCGCACGGCGTGCAGAGCGGCTTCGTTGACCAGGTTGGCCAGATCAGCACCGCTCATCCCCGGCGTGCCGCGGGCGATCACCTCGAGGTTCACGTCGGGTCCCATGCGCTTGTCCTTGCAGTGCACCCGCAAAATGGGAAGGCGTTCTTCGAGGTCGGGGAGGGGTACCACGATCTGACGGTCGAATCGACCCGGCCGCAACAAGGCAGGGTCGAGGATGTCGGGGCGGTTGGTGGCCGCCATGATCACGACCCCCTCGGCCGGATCGAACCCGTCCATCTCCGACAGCATCTGGTTGAGCGTCTGCTCCCGCTCGTCGTGGCCCCCGCCCAAGCCCGCGCCTCGCTTGCGACCGATGGAGTCGATCTCGTCGATGAAGATGATGGCCGGGGCCTGCTTGCGGGCGGTTTGGAAGAGGTCGCGGACTCGACTGGCGCCCACGCCGACGAACATCTCCATGAAGTCGGACCCGCTCACCGACAAGAAAGGCACGCCGGCCTCGCCCGCCACCGCTCGGGCCAACAGCGTCTTACCGGTACCGGGCGGGCCCACCAGCAAGATGCCCTTGGGGATCTTGGCCCCGATGTCCCTGAAGCGATGGGGAGACTTCAAAAAGTCCACCACCTCGCTGATCTCGACCTTCACGCCCTGGTAGCCGGCCACGTCCGAGAACGTCGTGCGCGGCCGTTCAGTCGTGTACAAGCGCGCCCGCGATCTACCGATGGACATGATCCCGGTCATCTGGCCCTGGGCACGACGCGAGATCCAGATGAAGACGCCCACGAACAACACAATGATGATGATGGTGGGCAGGTACTGATCTAAGGCGCTCTCCTCAGGCGTGCTGAAGGTGAGGTTGACATCGGCATTGGGGATGTCCTGCTTCATGATCTGCACGTCGGGCGGAAGCGACGGGTTGGGCCCGTTCACCGTGTACTTGGCCCCATCTTTGAGGGACCCGGTGATGATGCCGGTGGTGTTGTCGATGGCGGCCGACTTCACCTCGTGCGCTTGGACATCTTTCATGAACAGCGGGTATTTGAGCTTGGTGACCGACGGTTTGGTGAGCAGCGCAGGGACGATGAGCACGGCCACGACGGCCACGATCAGCAGGGCGAACACCCATTTCCAACTCTGATCGCCCGATGACGAGCCCGGCCCGGCCGGCGTGGGGCCACCGGCGCCACCAGGCGTGGGCCGTCCCGAACGGCGGTCGGGGACCGAAGGACTCATTTCTCTATGGTACGTGTCCGCACCCCCGCCCATGCGCGCAGCGCGATCGTTTCGCCACACCCGATCGCTACTCTTGCCTGATGGCGAGCGGCCTCATCGGCCCTGATCACGGCGGGCCGGGGGGAGAGTCGACCTCTCACGAGCGAGGCTCTGATGCACTCCCGGCGACGGGGATACCACCCGTAGAGGTGCGTGACGCCGGGGCTCCCCGTGACGCGGGGGCTCCCCCTGACGCCCGGGCTCCTCGGGACGACGTTCCCAGTGACACCCCGCCGCGTACCGTCCGGGATGCCTGGGGCTGGCTTGTCCTGGCCGTGGTGGGGTTCGTCGTGGGCCAGGTGTTCAGCGCCGTGTTGCTCGTGGTCGGCGCCGCGCTGACCGGCCACCTCCATAACGTCAGCCAGCTGGCGGCACGCGCCGTTCCCCCTGGCTGGGTAGTGGTGACGGGTCTAGTCGGCCTGTGGATCGGGTTCATCGGCGCCGTGGTGCTCGCCAGCCGGGGTTACGGGACGGGCAATGTGCTGCGGGACATGGGTCTGCGGGTGCGCTGGATTGATATCCCCGTCGGCATCGCCGCCGGCCTCTTCGGACAATTCATCCTGCTGAACTTGCTCTACCTTCCCCTCGAACACGTGGTTCCGCATCTGTCGACGAGGTTGTCGGAGCCGGCCAAACACCTGACGGGGGGCTTCCCCGGGGTGGACCTGGTGGTCATCGCCGTCTTGACCGTGGTGGTGGTCCCGGTGGTGGAGGAGCTCATGTTCCGGGGGCTCGTGCTGAAGGGATTCGTCAAGGTCTTTGCCCGCGTCGGTCCTGTCCTCGGGCCCGCCTTGGCCGTGGTGTCGACGGGGATCGTGTTTGGCCTGGCCCACTTCGAACCGCTCGAACTGCTGGGACTGGCCGCCTTCGGCGTGGTGCTTTCGCTGTTGGCCTACCGTTCCGGTCGCCTTGGCCCGGGCATCTTCGCCCATGCCACGTTCAACCTGATCGCCATTTTGTCGATCGCCCTGCCCAGCTCCGTCCTGCGTTGACCGACGCCGGGTTGGTCGGACCAAGCACAGAAGTGGTCCGGGTGCCGTCCGCAGGGACGCTGTGTCGGGCAGCATTGTCATGATGCGGCGGCCTATTGCTCCCACCCTTGCCACGTTGTGCGCGGTCGGGGGCGTGATCGCCATCACCGTGTGGGCGCTCGATCCCGGGCTCCTGCTGGCGAACAACACCATCGCCGGGGGCGACACCGGGGCGCACGTGGGCCTGGCCGCCTTCATGAAGTCGAACCTGATTCTCCATGGTCATGTGACGGGGTGGGATCCCGGTGCCTACGACGGCTTTCCGCTCAATACCTTCTACTTCCCCCTGCCCGACGCCTTGGCCGCGTTCATGGGGTACATCATCCCCTTCAATATCGCCTTCAAGCTGGTGACCGTCCTGGGGTCGGTGACGCTGCCCATCGCGGCGTGGGCGTTCGGTCGCCTGGCCGGTTTGGAGCGTCCCGTGCCGGCCGTGCTGGCTGTGGCCACCTTGCCGTTTCTGTTCGACCAGACCTTCACGATCTACGGAGGCAATCTCTATTCCACCTTGGCCGGGGAGTACGCCTATTCCCTGGGCTTGTCCGTGGCCCTCGTCTTCTTGGGCGTGACGCTGCGCGGCATGCGCACCGGCAAGATGCGCGTGTGGGGGTCGCTGCTTCTGGCCACGACGATCCTTTGTCACGTCATCGACGGCGGCTTCGCCATCGTCGGCGCCGTGATCGTGTTCTTGGTGTGCGGGCCGACCCGCCAGCGGCTGTGGTGGATGGTGTCGGTGGGCGCCACCGGCGTGTTGCTCTCGGCGTGGTGGGCGGTGCCCTTCGCTTTGGAGCAGGGGTACAGCACCAACATGGGGTGGTCCAACATCACCACGTGGGCCGTCCTGCTCGCCCCCGGGGCGGATCGCTGGGCGCTGGCCCTGGGTCTCGTGGGTCTCGTCGTCGCTGTCGTTCGCCGAGAACGGGCCATCTTCATGTTGGCCATCGTGGGCGTCCTCAGCGCGGTGGGCATGATCGAGGACCCCCAAGGCAAGCTCTACAACGTCCGGCTGCTGCCGCTGTGGTGGCTGTGCATCTACCTGGTGGCCGGCTATGGCTTTGCGCGACTGGGCATCGGCTTTGCCCAAGGCATTCGGCGTCTGCGGGCTCGCCTGATGCTGGAGTCTTTCGCTCCCGTGGGATCGCCGCTCGCCGTCGCCTTGGTCGGTGCCCCGGGGTCGGTCCCGTTGGGATACGACCCAAGCCTTCATCTCGATCCCTCGATGGCGTGGGCGGTGGCGGCTCCGCCCCGCCCGGCTGATCCCGTCGTGTATGCCCCGCCGGCGTCGTGGTCGGGCCCAGGCCCATCATCGACGGGGCCACCGGGGCAACTCCCGTGGTGGCTGCCCCGGTGGGCGCCGGGTGCGTGTGGCGTGCCCATCGTGGCGCTGCTGGCGGGCGTGGCCCTGGTCCTGCCGCCGACGTTGGTATCGGCCGGGACGAACTTCAGCATTGGGCCCGTGCACGTCCGGCCCGACAGTGTGCGGGCCTGGGCGCAGTGGAACTACACCGGATACCAGGGCAAACCGGGATGGCCCGAGCTCCATACCGGCATCGTCGGCACCTTGGACCGCATCACCAAGCGTTATGGGTGCGGTCGGGCCATGTGGGAGTACAACTCCGACGAAAACCGCTTCGGTACTCCCGAGGCCCTCATGAACCTCCCCATGTGGACGGGGGGGTGCGTGGACTCCATGGAGGGATTGCTCTTCGAGTCCTCGACCAGCACGCCGTATCACTTCTTGAACCAAGCCGAGCTGTCGGCGGCGCCCTCAGAGGCGATGGTGGGCCTCACCTACGGTCCCGTCGACGTGCCCCTCGGCGTGCAGCACCTCCAGCTTCTGGGGGTCAAGTACTTCATGGCCTTTTCGCCTGAGGTGGTGGCCCAAGCCAACGTCGATCCCTCGTTGACTCGAGTGGCCACGTCGGGCCCGTGGCACACGGAGTACCAGGGGCAGGTCCTCGCCACCACGTGGAGCTTCTACAAGGTGAACAACGCACCTCTCGTCAGCCCTCTCACCGAGCAACCCGACGTGCTCGAGGGCGTGGGGGAGAGCCAGACGTCGTGGCTGCCGGTGGCCCAGAAGTGGTACGCCGATCCGGCCAATTTCCGGCAGCAGTTCGTGGCCGGCGGTCTGGCTTCGTGGACGCGGGTCGAAGCTGGGACGACCGTCCCGGGTCCGGCGCTGCCGGTCGCCCACGTGACCGATGTGCAGGTGGGTGCTGATTCGGTGAGCTTCCACGTCGATCGTGTCGGGGTGCCAGTACTCGTGGCCATTTCGTACTTCCCGGCGTGGCATGCCACGGGCGCCCAGGGCCCGTGGCGAGCCGAGCCCAATCTGATGGTGGTCGATCCCACCTCCCACAACGTCACCCTGTCCTACGGAACGACCCCCGCCGGCCAGGAGGGCCTCGTCCTCACGGTGATCGGCGTGGTGTGCCTGGTCGTCATGTTCCGACGGCGAAACCGGCTCACGATTCCCTAACACCTCGTTCACGGCGCACACACGTTGGATGTCGACAATGTCTTGGGGTGGCGGGGCTCCGAAGGCCCGAAGCCCCGAAGCCCCGAGTCATCCAGAACCGACGACCGACGACGACCGACGACGACCGAAGGAGGGCACATGCACGACCGGACGCGCCGGCGCCTGACGGCGGCGGGAACGGCGGCAGCGGCGCTCACGTTGGCTGCCTGTGGCGTGGGTTCCGCCTCACATGTGGTCCAAGGCACCGCCCCCGGCACCACGCCGACGACACAGGTGAGCACCTCGTCGACCGTGGCCGTGAGCACGCCGGTGACGTCGGCGAGCACGACCACGATCGCATCGTCGTCGACGCTCAATACCCAGACCCTCGACCAGGTGGCGGCCCAGCTGGGGACGGTCAACAGCAACCTGCAGCAGGTGAACTCCGACCTGAACAATCCGCAAGGAGATTCGTGAGATGAGCCAAGCCCTTCGACGCGCGCTGTCGGCGGCAGTGCTGGCGGGCGCCATTGTGGTGGCGCTGCCCGCGGCCTCATTCGCCGACCCCGGGACCAGCGCCAGCAGCTCGACGACGCCGACAAGCTCGCCGTCGACGTCCACGGCGGCGCCGGCCTCCAACCCGCTGTGCACGCCGGCCACCTTCTCGGCGGCGCAGCAACTGGTGGAGACGGCCCTCGCCAACCGGGTGACGCAGCTGAACGCCCTCACCACGCGAGCCAACAACACCGCCAACCACCTCACCAGCGCTGACCGTGCCACGTTGCAAAGCGATGTCGCCGCCGAGCTTTCGGGCATCCAAGGGCTCCAGCCCCAGGCGCAAAGTGCCATCGACTGTCGCCAACTGCGCCTCGTCGCTTACGACATGGTGTTCAACTTCCGGGTCTACGTGGTGATGACGCCGCAGACACATCTCACCATCGGGGCCGACGACGAGACGTACGTCGAGACGGTGTTCACGAACCTCGAGCCCACCATCTCCGGGAACATTGCAGCTGCCAAGGCGCAAGGTCGCGACGTCACCGCCGGCCAGACGGCGTTCAATGATCTGGAAGCACAGGTCACCGCCGCGCAAAGCGAGACCGACGGGCTCTCGGCCACATTGGTGGCCCAGACGGCGGCGGGGTACCCGGGTAACTGGCAGGAGTTTCTGAGCGCCCGCACCAGCGAGACGAATGCTCGCAACGATCTTCAGGTCGCCTACAACGACCTCGCGCAGATCGTTCAAGATCTGGGCTGAAAGCGCTACTGCATGCATCGCTGCAGCGATGCTCCGCGCCAGCCACAGAACTTCCTCCTATTAATCGAACAACGCTTGCCGTTCGTCGGCTTTCTTGGCCATTGCCTCGACCACGTCGTCGGTGAGAACCCGTTCGCCGTTGCGATCCAGACCCGCCGGTGTAATCCAGGTCCAGTTTCCCGGGGGCCCGGTGATCTCATAGCCCCGGTGTGTCACCAGTTGGTGATGAAACCTGCAGAGCCGAGCAAGGTTTTCGAGAGATCCTTTGCCACCTTGGGCAAAGGGAATGATGTGGTGGGCTTCGAGACCGTGGGACACGTCACATCCCTCCACCACACACTTGCGGTCTCGAGATTGCAGGGCACTGAGCAGATGAGCGGAGATGGCCCTTCCGGCATGGGCCACGGTGGTGACGTCCACCCCGTCTTCGACCAGGATCTTGACGTAGGCAGTGGGAAGGACCCTCTCCACCGCCGCTAAGGGCACCGGGCCCAGGCCGGCGATCTCACAGGTCTCTTGGCCTTTGAGAGCTCGGCGCTTTAAAGCGGCCGCCGGCACGTGGAAGACGACTTCTGAGGTGGTCCCCGACTTCGGGTCACCTTCCCCGGTGACCAGTTCCACCAGGGCATCGAGCCGGTACGCATCGGTGGGCTGATGAAGCCCAGACCGACGAGCCGAATCGAACAGGGCATTGGAGCGGGTCTCTAAAGCCGCGATGAACCTGGCTCCGTCTTCGGCGGTGGTCCGGCCCTGGACGCAAAAGGCTCCTTCGGTGTCGGTCCACCAGCGCAGATAGCGGTTCTGACGAATCCGTTCATAACGAGCCAGAGCCTCGGCCTCAGAGTCGTGTTGGGCCAGGATCCTCTTGCACTGGTCCTTGAGGCCCTTGACGGTGCTGTGAGCCGCCGTTTCGATCAGAGCCCCTTCCACCGAAGGGTGCTGAGAGGCCACGGCAGTGATCTGGTGCGCCTGCTCCGAGGAAAGCCGTCCCGCTCGAAGGGCATCGACGGTAAGCGGTAGAGAACCAAGGGCCTCGGCGGTCTCCATGGTACGGATGGCTTCGCCCCGACCCACCCCGGATTTTTCAGCCAGCCATTCGGCCGGCGATCGGTGCCCGGCGTCCTTCCACACCGAGGACTGGGCCATGCGAGCCGCATACAGGGTCACGACGGCGTCTGCCTTGCGTCTGATGGCCGTGGCGATCTCCACCACCGAGGTGGCATCAGAAGTGGCGGTACACGCCGGATCGGCACCGGTCAGGAACCGGTCCAGAAAGGCCTCCGACTTGGTGAGATCACCAGACATGTCCGCATTGTTGTATGCGGTTGTAACGGTGAAACGGCGGTGGTAAACCGCGACGCGGTCGTCCCGTCCGCCGTCCGCCGGGCACGCCACAAGGCGCGATGGCGCTACCCCTCCAGGTTAGGCTCGGCCCCCGTGCCTGTCCTTGACCCCATTTTTAAGGCGTACGACGTGCGCGGCACCGTGCCCGACCAGATCGATGACCGCATGTGCCAGGCCATCGGCTGGGCCTTTGCCCGGTTCTGCGGGGCCCCCACCATTCTTGTGGCCCGGGACATGCGCACCTCGGGCGAATCGCTGTCCGCCGCCTTCGCCCAGGGTGCGCGCAGCGCGGGCGTCGGTGTCATCGACCTGGGACTGGCGTCAACCGATCTCGTCTATTTCGCTTCAGGCCGCCTCGACTGCCCCGGTGCCATGTTCACGGCGTCGCACAACCCCGCCGGGTACAACGGGATCAAGTTCTGTCTGGCCGGAGCCAAGCCTGTGGGTCAGGACACCGGGTTGGCGGAAATCAAGGCCATGGCCGAGGACGCGTTGCGGACCGGTTCCGACGGCGGGACCGCCATGGGCGGCTATGAGCAACGCGACATGCTCGACGAGTACGCCGACCATGTGCGCTCGTTCGTCGACACGGCGTCCCTGCGTCCCTTGCGCATCGTGGCCGACACAGCCAACGGCATGGGCGGCCTGGTGGCTCCCCGGGTCTTCGCCGGGCTCCCTTTTGCCGTGGAGTTTCTCTACGCCGAGCTCGACGGCACGTTTCCCAATCATCCCGCCGATCCCATCCAGCCCGAGAACCTGGTCGACCTCCAAGGTGCGGTCTTGGAACACGGCGCTGACGTCGGTTTGGCCTTCGACGGCGACGCCGATCGCGTCTTCCTCGTCGACGAAAAGGCCCAGGCCGTGTCCGGATCACTCACCACGGCACTGGTGGCCGCGGCCATGCTCGACAAGAACCCCGGCTCGACGGTCCTCTACAACCTCATCTGCTCCAAGGTCGTGCCTGAGACCATTGTCGAGCACGGCGGAACGCCGGTGCGCACCAGAGTGGGTCACTCCTTCATCAAGCAGGTGATGGCGGAAACCGGCGCCGTCTTCGGCGGCGAGCACTCGGGGCATTACTACTTCCGGGACAACTACCGAGCCGACTCGGGCATCATCGCCGCCATGGTCGTTCTCGAGGTGATGTCCAAGGCCGACCAACCCTTATCGGAGCTACTGGCGCCGTTTCGCCGCTACGCCGACTCCGGTGAGATCAACACAAAGGTCGACGACCCCGCCGCCTCGGTGCGGGCCTTGGCAGCCACATTGGCGGCCCAGGGGGTCGCCGTGGATCACACCGATGGGCTCACCGCTGACTACGGGGATTGGTGGTTCAACCTTCGCCCGTCGAACACCGAGCCCTTGCTCAGGCTCAATGTCGAGGCGTCCACTCCGCAAGAGTGTGAGCGTCACGTGCAGGAGGTCTTCGATTTGGTGGCATCGGCGGGCACCGCGTGAACGACGGGCACCGCGTGACGACGGGCGGCGCATGACGACGGGAAGGTTGCGTCCATGACTCTTGATCCATTACTGCTCGAAATCCTCGCCTGTCCCGAGGACAAGGGGCCCTTGGTGTACTTCGCCGACGAGTCGGTGCTGTACAACCCGCGGCTGCGACGTACCTACGCCGTGCGCGACGACATCCCGGTGATGCTCGTCGATGAGGCGACCGCCGTGGATGATGCCGAGCACGAGCGCTTGATGGCCAAGGCGCAGGCGCAGTCCACGCCCCAGACGCTGGGTGCTGAGAAATCCGAAAAGAAATCCGAAAAGAGAGACTCATGACGACGGTGCCCGCCGCCGCCGGCGTCCTCGACAGCCTGGACATGTTCGGCGTCACCTCCGGCCTTCCCGAGCAGGTGGCGGCGGCGGTGGAGGAGGCCCGGGGCCTCGACGGTCTTCCCGATCGTGCCTACGTCGAGAACGTGGTGGTGCTCGGCATGGGCGGCAGTGGCATCGCCGGTGATCTCATGGTGGCGGTGGCGGGCCCCTTCGTGCCCGTACCCATCGTCGTGGTGAAGTCCTACGTATTGCCGGACTTCGTCGGCCAGGGTTCACTCGTCTTTGCCGTGTCGTTCTCGGGCGATACCGAGGAGACGGTGGAAGCGGCCGGTGAGGCCGCCGATGCCGGCGCCAGCCTGGTGGCGGTGACCTCGGGAGGGGCGCTCGGCCGGATGGCCGACGAATGGGGGATTCCCATGGTGCGGGTCCCGCCGGGCATACCGCAGCCCGCGCGCCGCCTTGGGGGCCACGGCCATCCCGCCGCTGGTGGTGCTCGAGGACATCGGGCTGTTCCCGGGGGCGAGCCAGTGGGTGGCGTTGGCCGTCGACCAGCTGGCCCGACGGCGCGACCAGTTGGTGCAGCCGGGAAGCATCGCCGAGAGCCTGGCCCGCCGCATCGGCCGAACGATTCCGATGATCCATGGCGCGCAGTCCTTGGGGGCCGCCGCCGCCTTGCGCTGGAAGACCCAGGTCAACGAGAACGCCAAGACACCCGCCTTCAGCGCCGTCTACCCGGAGTTGTGCCACAACGAGATTGTGGGATGGGGCCTCGACGGTGATGTGACACGTCAGATCCTCACCCTCGTCAATTTGCGGCACGACGGGGAGCACCCCCAGGTCCAGCGGCGCTTCGCCTTCGTCACCGAGTTGCTGCGAGAGGTGGTCGCCGACGTGATCGAGCTGCGCGCCGAAGGCGAGGGGGACCTGGCCCAACTGCTCGACCTCATGCTCGTGGGCGACTTCGTCTCGTTGCATATGGCCGCCCAACAAGGCGTGGACCCTGGTCCCGTGCCGGTTCTGGTGGAGCTCAAGGAACGACTCGCCGAGGCCTAGGCGGGCCACGCTGTTCGCGGATCCCGCCATGACGCGCGAGGATGCATGGTCATGAGTGCGCCCATAGACCACGACGTTGCCGATCTCGACCTCGCCCCCCTGGGGCGCCAACGCATTGCCTGGGCTGATGCCAACATGCCCGTTTTGCAATCCATCAGGGAGCGTTTCGCCAAGGAACGCCCTCTCGAGGGAGCCGTCGTGGCCGCCTGTCTCCACGTCACCACGGAGACGGCCAACCTGCTGCGCACCTTGAAGGCCGGAGGAGCGCTGGTTCTGGCGTGTGCGTCCAACCCGTTGTCAACCCAGGACGACGTGGCCGCATCTCTGGTCGTCGACGAGGACATCTCTACCTACGCCATCAAGGGCGAGGACACCGAGACCTACTTCTCACACATCGATGCCGTCTTGGACCGTCACCCCACCGTCACCATGGACGACGGGTGCGACCTGGTGTCACGCCTGCACAAGTTGCGTGCGGACCAAGTGCCCGAGATCGTTGCCGGCACCGAGGAGACGACCACCGGGGTCATCCGCTTGCGGGCCATGGAGGCCGAGGGGGCCCTGCGCTTTCCCATCGTGGCCGTCAACGACGCCGACACCAAGCACATGTTCGACAACCGCTACGGCACCGGGCAGTCCACCCTCGACGGCATTATCCGAGCCACCAACGTGCTCCTGGCCGGCAAGCGCATCGTGGTGGCCGGCTACGGCTACTGCGGCAAGGGTGTGGCCAGCCGGGCCCGCGGCCTCGGGGCCCAGGTGATCGTCACTGAGATCGACCCTCTGCGCGCTCTCGAAGCGGTCATGGACGGGTTCCGGGTGGAGCCCATGGAGATCGCCGCCGAAGAGGGGGACATCTTCGTCACCGTCACCGGCAACCGCGACGTGCTGCGCGCCGAGCACTTCGAGCGCATGCCGGACGGGGCCATCGTGTGCAACTCGGGGCACTTCGACATCGAGATCGACCTGGTGGCCCTGGCCCGCATGTCCGAAGGGCAGCGTCGCGAGGTCCGCCCCATGGTCGAGGAGTTCCAGGTCAAGGGCAAGCGGATCCTGGTGATCGCCGAGGGTCGGTTGGTCAACCTGTCGGCCGCCGAAGGCCACCCCGCTGCGGTGATGGACATGAGCTTCGCCAACCAGGCGCTGGCGGCGGAGTGGGTAATGGCCAACGCCGCCACCCTCACCCCGAAGGTCTACAACGTGCCCCGCAACATCGACGCCGAGATCGCCCGCCTCAAGCTCGACACCATGGGTGTGGGGCTCGACCGGCTGACACCGGCCCAAGAGGAGTACCTGGGCTCCTGGCAGACCGGCACCTGAACCCGCTGCCGGGACAGCGGTCCCGGATCACCGACACGCAACTGACACGGAAAGTGCTGACGTAGCGCCATGTGGCGGGCGTAGCATCGGTTACGTGGGTTGCGTCCGGGTCTGTGGTTGCAAGTCGAAGCCAGTCGCAGGCGAAACGACCCACGTAAGGCAACTTGTGGTTGCTGAGCATGGTGCGACTTAGAAGTAAGCCCTGCCCGTCGGGTCGCCGGCTGTCGGCACCAGACGGAGAAGGAGCCAAGCCGACCAGCAGTGTGTCCGCCGGGCCGACGCCGTTACGGCCGAGGTCGCCGGATGCCGGTCGCCAACTCCTCTGCAGGCGAGTGTGGGGCCAAAGACCAGGTCAGCCGGGCGCAATCCACGTGTCGACACCTCTGGGACGAGTTGCACAAGGAACTCGTGATTTGGAGGCCCCGTCGCTGGGATGACCTGAAGGAGGTCCAGCCGTGGAAATTGTCGTTCTTGGACGCAAGGCCGTGGTGGCTGACGACGAGCGCGAGCATGCTCGCAGCAAGGTCGCCAAGCTGGGCCGGCTCGCCCCTGTGCTCGAGCGAGCCGAGGTGCGCCTGGCCGAAGATCACGACGCCCCAGGCGGTACCCACAAGGTGTGCGAAGTCACCCTGAGCGGCCATGGTCATGTACTGCGCGCCCGGGCCGGTGCCTCTGAACTTGGCGTCGCTATTGATTTGGTCATGGGCAAGCTCGAGCACCAGGTGGAACGGCTCAAGGGCAAGCTGGTGGGGCGTTCGCACCCCCGCAGGACCAAGGTGGGCACTCGGGCCTGAGGCCCAAAATCAGCCTGCATCGCCGCTGAGCAGCGAGGAGGCGGCGGTAGACTCGCATCCTCATGAGTGTCTTCACGAGTCTCCTGCGCGCCGGGGAGGGCAAAAAGGTCCGTCGCCTGGCTGAGCTCGTTCCCCTGATCAACGAGCTCGAGCCCGACATGGAAGCCCTGTCCGACGACGATCTCGCCCATCGCACCGTCGACTTTCGCGAGCGCTACGACAATGGCGCCAGCCTGGACGACCTCCTCATAGAGGCGTTCGCCACCGTGCGCGAAGCCGGTCAGCGGGTGCTGGGTCAACGCCACTTCGACGTGCAGCTCATGGGGGGCATGGCCCTGCACTTCGGATGGATCGCGGAAATGAAGACGGGCGAGGGCAAGACGCTGGTGTCGACCTTGCCCGTGTACCTCAACGCCCTCTCCAGCCGGGGCCTGCACGTGGTGACCGTCAACGACTACCTGGCCCGTCGTGACGCCGAGTGGATGGGGCGGCTCCATCGCTTTCTCGGCTTGAGCGTCGGACGGGTGAGCCCTGATTTTTCCGGTTTCGACGAGAAGCGCGACGCCTATGCGTGCGACGTCACCTACGGCACCAACACCGAGTTTGGTTTCGACTACCTGCGCGACAACATGGCTCGTTCCCGCGACGCCATGGTGCAGCGTGGCCATGTCTATTGCATCGTCGACGAGGTGGACTCCATCCTCATCGACGAAGCCCGCACGCCGCTCATCATCTCCGGCCCCGCCGCCGAATCGGCCAAGCTTTACTACCAGTTCGCCGGAATCGCCCGCACGCTTTTGTCCGAGGAGGACTACGAGGTCGACGAAGAAAAGCGCATCGTGGTGCCCACCGAAGAAGGCATCGCCAAGGTGGAACGCCAGATTGGTGTGGAGAACCTGTACGACTTGGTGTCGGTCAACTACGTCCATCACCTCACCCAGTCGTTGCGGGCCAAGGAGCTGTACCACCGCGACAAGGACTATCTCGTGGCCGGTGGAGAGGTGAAGATCATCGACGAGTTCACTGGTCGCACGCTCGACGGCCGCCGCTGGTCCGACGGACTGCATCAGGCTGTGGAAGCCAAAGAACGCGTGCGCATCGCCGAGGAGAACCACACCTGGGCCACGGTCACGTTGCAGAACTACTTCCGCCTTTACGAGAAGATCTCGGGCATGACGGGGACGGCCGAAACCGAGGCCGCCGAGTTCGCCAACACTTACAACATGCCGGTGGTGCCCATTCCCACCAACGTGCCCATGTTGCGCGAAGACGGCGCCGACTTCATCTACAAGTCCGAGGACGCCAAGTTCGCGGCCGTGGTCGAAGACATCGTCGAGCGCTATGAGCGCGGTCAACCCGTGCTGGTGGGCACGGCCTCAGTGGCCAAGTCCGAACAGCTCTCGGCCTTGCTCGACCGCAAAGGCATTCCGCATCAGGTCCTCAACGCCAAGCAGCACGCCCGTGAGGCCGAGGTGGTCGTCCAAGCGGGTCGTCTGCACGCCATAACGGTGGCCACCAACATGGCCGGTCGAGGTGTCGACATCATCTTGGGCGGCAACGCCGAAGGTCTGGCCCAGCATGAGGCCATCGGCAAGGGACTCGACCTCGACACCGATGAGGGTCAGGCCGAGTACGAACGGTTGCTCGAGCACTTCGAAAAGGAGTGCGGCGAGGAAGGCGAAGCCGTGCGCGAGCTGGGGGGGCTTTACGTCCTCGGTAGCGAGCGTCACGAGTCCCGGCGCATCGACAACCAGTTGCGAGGCCGCTCGGGCCGTCAAGGTGACCCCGGCGAGAGTCGTTTCTTCTTGTCTCTCGAAGACGAGCTCATGCGCCTCTTCGCCACCGGCGCCATGCAGTGGGTCATGACCCGCACGCTGCCTGACGACATCCCCATCGAGGCCAAGATGGTGACCAAAGCCATCGAGCGCGCCCAGAACACCGTCGAAGGCCGCAACGCCGAGATTCGCAAGGACGTGCTCAAGTACGACGAGGTTCTCAACGAGCAGCGCAAGGTGATCTACGCCCGGCGTCACCAAGTGATCGACGGTGAGGACCTGCGCGACCACACCGAGGAGCTCCTCGAGTCCACCATCGACGGACTCGTCACCTCGGCGTGCCCGAGTGAGTATCCCGAGGAATGGGCGCTCGAAGAGCTCTTGGCCGAAGTGGCGCTGTACTACCCGACAGAGTTCACCGTGGAGGACCTGGCTGAGGCCACCACCACCACACAGATTTCCGAGAGCCTGCTGGCTGACTCCTTGGACGCCTATCGCAACCGCGACCATGCTTTTCCGGGTGGGGTGGACGAGGCCCGCCAGGTCGAGCGCGAGGTGATGCTGCAGATCATCGATCAGCGCTGGCGTGAGCACCTGGCCGATATGGACTACCTGCGCGAGGGCATCAACTTGCGGGCCATGGGTCAGCAGGACCCGCTGGTGGCCTGGCAGCGAGAAGGGTTCTCGATGTTCGGGCAGATGGTCGAGTCCATGGACGACGACTACCTGCGCTACGTCATGCATGTCCAGGTGATCGCCGATCAGGCCGAGGTCGACTACACACAGGCGAGCTATCAGGCTGCCGCCGATCCATCGGAAGGCCCAAGCCTTCTCGAGGCCTTCCAGGCCGGCGGACCCGAGGGCGAGGACCTCAACGGCACCGATAATGGCGCTGCCAACGGTGCGGGGTCGCTGGCGGGCGCCCGGTCGGCCCCGGCCGACCCCGACGCCCAGGCGCCGCTGGTGCGGGCCCCCCAGGAGAAGCTCGGTCGCAACGAACCGTGCTGGTGTGGGAGCGGCAAGAAGTACAAGCTCTGTCATGGCACGGCCTGAGGCCGCCCCCACCGGCGACGCTCGAGACCAGCGCGCCGAGTTGGCGGCGTTGCGCGCCCGGCTGGAGGAGGCCGAGGGATACCTCGGTCTCGAGGCGTTGCGCCAACGGCACACCGAGCTTGAAAAAGAAGTGTCGCAACCGGATTTGTGGGACGACGCCGAGCGCGCCCGAGTGGTGACCTCGGAGTTCGGACGGGTGGGCGACGACATCGAGGTGCTCGAAGACCTGGGACGGCGGTTGTCCGACGGCGAGACCTTGTACGAGGCCATGGTCGAGTACGACGACTCGTCGGTGCTGGCCGAGCTCGACACCGCCATCGACGATCTGTCGCGTCGGCTGGCCGAGCTTGAGCTGCGCTCGTTGTTCACCGGCGAGTACGTCGAAGGCGACGCCATCTGTGAATTGCACGCCGGCGCGGGCGGCACCGACGCCCAGGACTGGTGCGAGATGCTCCTGCGTATGTACCAGCGTTGGGCGGAGCGACGCGGCTTTCAGGTTGAGCTCGACGAAGCCACCGAGGGTCAGGAAGCGGGCTTGCTGTCAGCCACCTTCATCGTCAAAGGACGATTCGCCTATGGGTTGTTGTCGGCCGAGCGCGGCGTGCATCGCCTGGTGCGCATCTCGCCGTTCGACGCCGCCCATCGTCGTCAGACGAGCTTCGCCTCCTTCGACGTCATCCCGTTCCTCGAGGACGTGGGCGACGAGGTGGTCAT
Organism: uncultured Acidimicrobiaceae bacterium; assembly: GCA_963714125.1. GTDB lineage: Bacteria > Actinomycetota > Acidimicrobiia > Acidimicrobiales > UBA8190 > CAWCAW01. Next base: position 1,744,574 of record OY970234.1, read on the forward strand.
CGACGACAAGGACCTGCGCATCGACACCTACCGGTCATCAGGGGCGGGCGGCCAGCACGTCAACAAGACCGATTCCGCCGTGCGCCTCACCCACCTGCCCACCGGCATCGTGGTGGCCGTCCAAAACGAGCGCAGCCAGCACCAGAACAAGGCCAAGGCCATGCAGATCCTGGGAGCCAAGTTGGTGGCGCGCGAACGGGCCGAGCGTCGGGCCGAGCTCGATTCGCTGTCGGGACCGCAGTCCGACGTGGCCTGGGGGAATCAGGACCGCTCCTACGTCCTGGCGCCGTACCAGCTGGTCAAGGACCACCGCACCAACCACGAGACCGGCAACGTCGAGGCCGTCCTCGACGGGGATCTGGACGCCTTTATGGAAGCAGAGTTACGCCGTCGGCGAGCCGTCGGGTCATGAGCTCAGTAGGGCGCGGCGCACTACGGGCGACCTGCACGTTTGTGTGCGGATCGGCGGGGATGACCGAACGACGGACCGATGGCATCACCGACGGTGAGAGAAATTTCTTCTGGAATTGGGGTCGGACTGCTAGCCTGGCGACAACTTTGAGCGCCCTGCCTGCGTATATGGCGTGGGGCGACCCGCCGAAGACTCGAGTTCGATGATCCGATTCGAGAACGTCACCAAGACATACAAGGGAAAGACCGTCGCGCTGCGTGACGTGTCGATCGAGATCGACAAGGGGGAGTTCGTCTTCCTCGTCGGTCCATCGGGCTCAGGCAAGACGACCTGCCTGCGCTTGTTGTTGCGCGACGAAGTGCCTGACGAGGGGCGCATCTGGGTGGCGGGCCGCGAGATCGCCCATCTCAACAGCTGGCGCGTTCCCTACCTGCGGCGCAATCTCGGCTGCGTCTTTCAGGACTACCAGCTCCTGCCGAACAAGACCGTGTTCGAGAACGTGGCCTTTGCCCTCGAGGTGATCGGTCGGCCCCGACACGTCATCGCCTCCCAGGTGCCCCAGGTCCTCGACCTGGTGGGACTGACCAAGAAGCGCGACAACCTCCCCGCCGAGTTGTCGGGAGGCGAGCAGCAACGGGTGGCGGTGGCCCGCGCCTTTGTGAACCGGCCTCTCATCCTGCTCGCCGACGAGCCCACCGGGAACCTCGACCCCGCCACCAGCCAGGGGATCATGCGTTTGCTCGACCGCATCAACCGCACCGGCACGACCGTGGTGATCGCCACCCATGACGCCGGCATCGTGGACCAGATGCGCCGCCGGGTCATCGAACTCGACCACGGGACCTTGGTGCGCGACCAGGAACGTGGTGTCTACGGCTACGGCTATGAGGCTGATGAGCCTCGAGAACGGGTCCGTCGCTGATGCCTGTCTCGGTCGACTACGTCGCCCGCGAGACCGCTTCCAACCTGTGGCGCAACCGTCTGATGACGGTGGCGGCCGTGTTGACGGTGGCTGTGTCGCTGTCGCTGGTGGGTACGGCGCTTTTGCTGCGCCAGGGCGTGGCCCACGCCACGGTGAAGTGGCAGCACGGCGTGAACGTGCTCGTGTTCTTGGACCCCGCCATCCCCGCCGGCCAGAAGGCGTCCATCAGTACCCAGCTGCACGAGTTGCCCTATGTGCGCACCTGCATCTCTCGGAGCCAGGCCTATGACTTCAACGAGGCCAAGCACCTTCTGCCCCCCGAAGAAGCTCAGGCGCTGACGCTGCAGACGACGCCGGCGTCTTTGCGCTGCGTGCTCGACAACCCCAATCAGGCCCAAGCCGTGTACCAGCAGTTCACCGGGCGCCCGGGGGTGGATTCGGTGTCCTATCCAAGCCAAGCCGTGCGCAACATCGAGACGGTGACGCACATCTTGCAATGGGTCTTTCTGGCCCTGGCCGTGATCCTGTTGTTGTCGGCGTCGGTGCTCATCTTGAACACCATTCGACTCGCCATCTTCGCCCGACGGCGTGAGGTGTCGGTCATGAAGCTGGTGGGGGCCACCAACTGGTTCATCCGGGTGCCGTTCATGTGTGAAGGCCTGGTCCAAGGCGTCCTGGGCGCGCTGGTGGCCGGAGCCGTGGTTTTCGCCTTGCACTGGACGCTCGACGATCTGGCATCGGGCAGCCTGACCAGTATCTGGTATCAGATGCGCATGCCCACCAGCGAGGTCGTGGTGACCAGTTTGGTGGTCGTGGTGGTGGGGTTGGTGGTGGGTACGACGGGATCGTATTTCGCCATCCGCCGTTTCCTCGACGCCTGACCCCGGCTCAGCCCTTGTTGACGCCGTTGGTGCGCACGAAGTCGTTGACGGCGTAGTACGCGTCGATCGACTCCCCGGCGTCACCCCAGAACCCCTCGAGCACGTCGTAGCCGATGGCGCCCTGGTTGACGTACCAGTTGTTCACGTCGGTGATCTCGAGCTCGCCGCGCCCCGATGGTTCCAAGGTTCCGATAGCCCGAAAGACATCAGGGTCGTAGCAGTAGATGCCCGTCACCGCGTAGTTGCTGGGCGGATTCTCGGGCTTCTCCACGATGCGCACGATGCGGCCGTCGGCGTCGAACTCGGGCACGCCCAGATTGCGCAGATGCTGCGGATCGCTCTCCTTGCTGAGAACGATGCGCGCCCCGCTGACTTGTTCGGCGAAGCGCTGCACCGTCGTGCGAAACGACGTTTCCACGATGTTGTCGGCCAGCATGACGAGAACCGAGTCATCGGAACAGAACTTCTCGGCCAGCCCGAGGGCTTCGGCGATGCCACCGGGGCGGTCCTGGTATCCGTAGGAGAGACGTTCGATGCCGTGTTCGTGCCCGCTACCCAACAGGCGGAGGAATTCCCCAGCGTGGGTGCCCCCGGTGACCAGCATCATCTCGTTGATGCCGGCCATGACCAATGCCTCGATGGCATAGCTGATCATGGGTCTGTCGTAGATGGGCAGAAGGTGTTTGTTGGTGATCCTTGTCAAGGGGTGCAGACGCGTACCGCTGCCCCCGGCCAGGATCACCCCCTTCATGGCGCAGAGCCTAGGCCGGTCGCGGCCCACTGCTCGACGACGGCGTCGGCTAGCGCGGGCCAGGCAACGTGGGCCCAGGGACCGAAGTCGCCATCGCACAGTGCCGCGCCGGCCAGCCCGGCGACAGGATCGACCCACAAGAAGCTTCCCGAGCGACCGAAATGACCGAACGTCGACGGCGCATTACGGGACCCGGTCCAGTGCGGCACCTTGGCATCTTTGAGCTCGAAGCCGAGACCCCAGTCACAGGGGTCGAAGCGTCCGAAGCCGGGCAGCACGCCGGCCAACCCGGCGAAGGCCACCGTGGTGGCGTCGGTCATGGTGGTGGGGGCGAGCAGTCTGGGGACGAGGAGTTCACCGGCCAGCGCCAATAGATCAGCCAGCGAACCGGTGGCGCCCGACGCCGGTGAGGACGCCGGCGCAATGGCCGTTGCGCTCATGGCCAGCGGATCGATCACGGCGCCGGCCAGGTAGTCGGCGAAGTCCATATCGGCGCGCCGGGCCAGAACCTCGGCCAGGACCTCATAGCCCGAGTTGGAGTAGATGCGCCGCGTGCCGGGCGGGGCAAGTGCTTCCCGGGCCTGTGGCGATAGTCCTGACGCGTGGGCCAAAAGGTGGCGCACCGTTGATCCGGGTGGCCCCGCCGCGTCATCGAGGCCCAAGGTTTGCTCCTCGCTGGCCACGAGCACGGACATGGCCACGAGGAGCTTGGTCACCGACGCCCACGCGAAGACCTTCCCGCTATTGCCGACGACGTCGACGATCAGTGCCTCGTGTCCTTGTCGGCGCACCACCCCGGCCGCCGCGTCGGGCACCGGCCAGCCGGCTACGAGATCGAGGGCTCTCACCGTCTTCTTCTGGGCCGGCTGACGTGGAGCGTGGGGTGTGGAGTAGTGCGGGGCGCGTCGATCAGGACGCCGCGGGGGAGGACGCCGGAGACGTCGTGGGAGACGTCGCGGGAGACGTCGTCGCCCACTGCGCCATGTCGGCGCGATGACGGGCGTAGTCGACCTTGCCTGAGGGCGAACGTCCGATGGTGTCGACGAATCGCACCCGCTTAGGTGACTTGTAGGCGGCCAGTTGGGCGCGCACATGGGCCTGCAACTCCGCCTCGGTGACCTGGGCGCCCGGGCGCAGCTCGACGGCGGCGGAGACCACCTCGCCGAAGCGATCGTCGGCGAGGCCGACGGCCACGGCGTCGCGCACGGCCGGGTGGGTCTTGAGCACTTCTTCGACCTCTTCGGGGAAAACCTTTTCTCCGCCGGTGTTGATGACTACCGAACCTCGTCCCAGCAACTGGATGGAGCCATCGCTCTCCACCGTGGCGTAGTCGCCGGGAATCGAATAGCGCGTCCCGTCGATGACCTTGAAGGTGGCCGCCGACTTGGCAGTGTCCTTGTAGTAGCCGAGCGGGTTGCGTCCGCCCAGCGCCAGCACGCCCACGTCGCCCGAGCCTGCCGTCACGTCCTTGCCGCTATCGGGATCGATGACTTTGACGTCGGGACCGAGCGCAAAGTGGGCGGTGTGCTCGGCGGAACTGCCCGTGGACACCGATGACCCCATGCCGATGGCCTCGGAAGAGGAGTAGGCGTCGATCAACATCATCGACGGCTTGTGGTCGAGCAGGGCGCGTTTGGTGGGCTCGCTCCACATCACCCCCGAGGAGATGATGGCGAGCAGCGTGGAGAGGCGAAAGCGGCCCGGGTTCTCGTCGAGCGCGCTCAAGATGGGTTTGGCGAACGAATCTCCCACGATCACCACCACGTTCACGTTCTCGCGGTCCACGGTGTCGAGCAGGGCGACGGGATCGAAGCGCGATCCGGGCATGGTGACCACACTGCCCCCGATCCCCAGTATCCCCATGGCCGTAAAGGCACCCGTGCCGTGCATGAGGGGGCAGGCGGGGAGCAACACCGGGCCCGCCCCCACGATGGTCTTGCGCAGACCCGCGAGTCCGCCGTCCTCGGGCACCTTGATGAGGTTGCCGGCGTTGAGGCGGCAGAACAGATCGTCCTGGCGCCACATGACGCCCTTGGGCATGCCCGTGGTGCCACCGGTGTACAAAAGGTAGAGGTCGTCCCCGCTGCGTTGCCACGGCGGCGTGTAGCGCTCGGGATGGCGGTTGGTGATGTCCTCATACGGGGTGGCCCACGGCGGGCACGGACCTGATTCGTCGTCGACCCACAGCCACAGCTGGATCCCGGGGACCCTCGAGCGCAGGGACTCGATCACGGGGCTGAACACCCCATGGAAGATGACGGCGACGGCATCAGCGTTGTTCCACAGATAGACAAGCTCGTCCGCCGCATAGCGGTAGTTGGTGTTCACCGGCACCAGCCCGGCCTTCAAGATGCCGAACGTCGACTCCATGTACTGCGGACAGTTGTAGAGGTAGTGAGCGACTTTGTCCTGGTGCGTGAATCCGGCCTCGACGAGGGTGGCCGCCACTGAGTTGGCGCGCCCCTCTAGCTCGGACCAGGTGACCTGCCGTGGCCCGTGCACGAGCGCCGGCGCCTTGGGAATGGTCTCGGCCACACACTCCCAGACATCAGCGAAGTTCCAGTTCGTCACGGCCTCAGCCTACGCTGCGCGTTGTGGACCTCGCCCTGCCTGGTAGCGAGCATGCCGCTCGTCGCCGAGTGCGACAGTGGTTGGAGGATCACCCGCGTCCAAGCCCGCGTCAGCTGGCCGAATCGGGCTATGTGGCACCGCACTGGCCGGTGCCGTGGGGCCTGGGCGCCGATGCCGTCAGCCAGCTCGTCATCGACGACGAACTGCGTAGCGCTGGTGTGCGCCGACCGCAGAACCAGATCGGCATCGGCTGGGCCGGTCCCACGCTCATCCACGCCGGCACCGAAGAACAAAAGCAGCGCCACCTCCTGCCGCTGCTGGCCGCCGAGGAGATCTGGTGTCAACTGTTCTCCGAGCCTGGGGCCGGCTCGGACTTGGCCGGTTTGTCCACTCGGGCGGTGGCCGATGGCGACCAGTGGGTGGTGTCGGGTCAGAAGGTGTGGACCACCTTCGCGCACGAGGCGGCTTTCGGGATCCTGCTGGCGCGCACTGACCCCGATGCTCCCAAGCATCAGGGCATCACGTATTTCATCTGTCCCATGGACGCTCCCGGTATCGACATCAGACCCATCGTCGACATGACCGGCGACCACAGCTTCAACGAAGTGTTCTTCGACGACGTGCGATTGCCGGCGGCCAACGTGGTGGGGGAGGTGAACCGCGGGTGGTCTTTGGCCAAGGTCACCCTCGGCAACGAACGGGTGTCGTTGTCGGGCGAGGGGGCGTTGTGGGGGGCTGGGCCCACCGCGGCGGATCTTGTCGATCTCGTGCGCGCCACCGGCGGCACCACCGATCCCATGACCCGTCAGCGTCTGGCCCGCCTGTGGGCCGAAGGTGAGGTGCTGCGCTTGATCCGGTTGCGCACGGTCAGCGCCGTGGTGTCGGGGCGCGAGCCCGGTCCCGAGGCGTCGGTGCGCAAGGCCCTCGCCGACGAGCACGGCCAGCACGTCATGGAACTGGCTAAGTCATTGGCACAGGCGCACGGCATGCTCGCCGACGCCGGCCCCCGTGAGGCGTTGGCCACGCAGACGAGCCCGTCCCCACACCCGGGTACCCCGCGCCACGGGGCGGCGTGGCCGTCGCTCATGTGGGCCAAGGGCTATCTGTTTTCGAGGGCGCTCACCATCGGCGGCGGCACGTCCGAGGTGCAACGCAACATCATCGCCGAGCGCGTGCTCGGCCTCCCGCACGACATCGATCTGAGCGTCTAGCGCGGCGCCTCCACGGCCCGCTGCACGGCGATGCGCACGAAGGCGGCAAAGGCGTCGGGATGGGTCAGATGGGCGCCGTGGGTGGCGCCGGCGATCTCCACGATCTCGGCGGGGGGGAGCACCCGGGCCAGCTCTTCGACGGCTTGGCGGTGGTGCGGCAACGACAGTTCGCCCCGTCCGAGCACCGTCGGCACCGACAGACGGGCGAGGTCCAGCGGTGAGACGTCACCGCGTATGGCGAGCAATTCGGCGATGAGCGCCGGCCCGTCGGCGCGCCGGTCTTGGCGAGCCTGCTCCGATAGCCGATCCCAGGCCCTGTCGCCGGCCACGCGGCGGAAGAACGACTCGGCGAAGGTGTCGGGGTCCTCGCTGAAACCAGCTCGCCTGCGGGTCGGCCACCACGACGTCCATGGCATGGGCGGTTCGTAGGCGCCCACCGACCACACCGTCGTGGGGTCCTCGATGGCCGCACCCAAAGCCACGTCGCCCCCGTAGGAGTGTCCGATCACCACAGCCGGGCCATCTCCCACCACCGCCAGAAGGTCGCCCACGTGGTCATCGAGGGACGTGGCCAGCGGGGCCATATCCCGGGAATGGTGATATCCCCGGCGGTCGTAGGTGACGACCTCGAGATCGGTGAGACGCCGAATCACCCGGGTGAACGATGCACCGCGATCGAGCGAACCGTGGGCCAGTACAACCTTGGGGGTGTCGTCGCGGCCACCCGAGTTCGGGGGGTGGACGACCACCGACAAGCCCCGAGGCAGCGCGCGCATGGCCGTCAGCCTGACAGTGCAACGTTGCTCGCCGCCAACGGGCCCGCTCATAGCCCGAAGGCCGCATGACACCCCGGTAGGATCGACAGCAATGGCCGAAGAACACCGAGGTGGCACCGGCGCGTTGCCGGGAGGTGCATTCGGGCCCAATGCGTGGCTCGTCGACGACATGTACGAGGAGTACCGCAGCGATCCCGCCTCGGTGAGCGAGAGCTGGCGAGAGTTCTTTCACGACTACCTGCCCCCCGGGGCCACACCTAACGGCACCCCGACTTTGGCCGCCGCGCTGCCCCTGTCGAGCCCGCCGGTGGCACCCGCTTTTGTCGCTCCCGCCGCCAGTCCCGCCACCAGTCCCGCCGCCAGCCCCACTGCCAGTCCCGCCACCAGCACGCCGACCCCGTCGCCGGCACCGGCCACGCCTTCGGCCGGCACCACTGAGCCCAGTGGAGATCACGCCGTTGCTCTGCGCGGTGCCGCGGCCCGGATCGCCGACAACATGGAGGCGTCTCTTGGCGTTCCTACGGCCACCAGCGTGCGTTCGGTGCCGGCCCGTCTGCTCGAGGTCAATCGGGCCATGGTCAACCAGCACCTGGTCCGACTGTCAGGGGCACGGGTCAGCTTCACCCACCTGATCGGTTTCGCCGTCGTCGAGGCGCTCAAGGCGGTGCCGTCGCTCAACGCCACCTACGTGGCCGACTTCGATGGCAAAGGAACGCCGGGGATCATCCGCCACGAACACGTGGGCCTGGGCCTCGCCGTCGACGTGGCCAAGTCCGACGGCACCCGGACCCTCGTCGTTCCGGTGGTGCGCGACGCCGATACGTTGGACTTCCACGCCTTTGTGGTGGCTTACGAGGATCTGGTGCGCAAGGTGCACACCGGCAAGATCTCTCCCGACGATTTCGCCGGTGCCACCGTCACCTTGACCAACCCCGGCACATTGGGAACGGTGCAATCGGTGCCGCGCCTGATGCCGGGTCAGGGGGCCATCATCGGCGTGGGGTCGCTCGGCTACCCGGCCGAGTACCAGGCGGCCGACCATCGCAGCCTGGCTGCGCTCGGTGTAGGCCCGGTGGTCACCCTCACATCCACCTACGACCATCGCATCATCCAAGGTGCCGAATCGGGCATGTTCCTCAGCTACGTCGCCGAGTGTCTCACCGGTGAGCACGGCTTCTACGAGAGCGTCTTCGGTGCCATGGAGGTGCCGTATGAACCGGTGCGGTGGCAGCCCGATGTCAACGCCGTCGACAGCGAGCATCAGCGGCTCGTCAAGCAGTCCCACGTGCAAAGCCTTATCAACATGTACCGGGTGCGGGGCCACCTCATTGCCGACCTCGATCCCCTGCACGCCGCTCCTCGTCACCTGCACAGCGAGCTCGACCCCACCACCTACGGGCTCACCTTGTGGGACCTCGATCGAGAGTTCGTCGTCGATGGTCTGGCCGGCAAGGACGTTCTTACCCTGGGCAAAGCGCTCGACATCCTGCGCGACGCCTACTGCCGCACCCTCGGTATCGAGTACATGCACATCCAGGACACCGACCAGAAGCGCTGGATCCAGCAACACGTCGAAGGTGTGCCGCCCACCTTGGCCCCCGATGAACAGCGCCACATCCTGGACCGGCTCAACGCGGCGGAGGCCTTCGAGCGTTTCCTGCACACGCGCTATGTAGGCCAGAAGCGCTACGGACTCGAGGGCGCCGAGTCGACCATCGTCCTCCTCGACGCCGTCCTCGAGTCGGCTGCCGCCGACGGTCTGCACGACGCCGTGTTCGGCATGGCCCATCGGGGCCGCTTGAACGTGCTGGCCAACATCATCGGCAAGTCGTATCGCGAGATCTTCAGAGAGTTCGAAGGAGTCGTCGATCCCGAATCCGTCCAAGGTTCGGGTGACGTCAAGTATCACAAGGGGGCGTCGGGCAAGTTCGTGTCGCGCACCGGCGGTGAGGTGGCGCTGACCATGGCGTCGAACCCTTCGCATCTCGAAGCCGTCGACCCCGTCGTCGAGGGCATGGCGCGCGCCAAGCAAGACCACATGGCCGGGGATCACCCTTATGACGTTCTCCCCATCCTCATCCACGGCGACGCCGCCTTTGCCGGGCAAGGGGTGGTAGCCGAGACCCTCGAGCTTTCCCAGCTGGCCGGCTACCGCACCGGTGGGACGGTCCACGTGGTGGTGAACAATCAGCTGGGCTTCACTACCGCACCGGAGTCGGCCCGGTCGTCGGTGTATCCCACCGATGTGGCCAAGATGGTGCAGGCGCCGGTGTTCCATGTCAACGGCGATGACCCCGAAGCATGTGTACGCGCCGCCCGACTCGCATTCGAGTTTCGCCAGGCCTTCCATAAGGACGTCGTCGTCGACGTGGTGTGTTACCGGCGCTACGGCCACAACGAGGGCGACGACCCCAGCTACACCCAACCCCTCATGTACGCGCTCATCGACGCCACTCGCTCGGTGCGCAAGCTCTACACCGAGTCCTTGGTGCGCCGGGGCGACATCACATTGGATGAAGCCGAAAAGGCGCTCGAGGATTTTCAGGCTCGTCTCCAAGCCGCCTTGGACGAGACCCGCCAGACAGCGCCGCCTCAGCTGACCGTCCTCCCCGAGCCGCCAGCACCACTGGCGCAGACCACGGTCGAAACCGGCGTCGGGCGCCCCACCATCGATGCGTTGGTCACCGACGTCACCAAGGTCCCCGACGGGTTTGTGATGCACCCCAAGCTGGCCCGCCAGTTCGATCAGCGCGCCCGGGTTGTGGCCGAGGGCGAAGTGGACTGGGCGTTGGCCGAATCCCTGGCCTTCGGTTCGCTGTTGTTGGAGGGCACCGACGTCCGCCTGGCCGGCCAGGACACACGGCGGGGCACCTTCAGCCAGCGCCATGCCGTGCTGGTGGACTACACCACCGGCGTCGAGTGGATACCCCTGGCGCATCTCGAGGGGAAGCGGGTCGGGCGCTTCGCCGTTCTCGATTCCCTGCTGTCGGAGTACGCCGCTCTCGGCTTCGAGTACGGCTACTCGGTGGAGTCCCCCGACGCCCTGGTGGCGTGGGAGGCCCAGTTCGGCGACTTCGCCAACGGGGCGCAGATCATCATGGACAACTTTGTGGTGGCGGCCGAAGACAAGTGGGGCCAGACGTCGGGCATCGTCCTGCTGCTTCCCCATGGCTATGAGGGCCAAGGGCCGGAGCACTCCTCGGCGCGCATCGAGCGGTTCCTCACCTTGTGCGCCGAAGACAACATGCGCGTGGCCCAGCCCACCACGGCGGCGCAGTACTTCCACCTGCTGCGCTCGCAGGTGCGGGTGCGTCCCCGGCCGCTGATCATCTTCACGCCCAAGTCGCTCTTGCGGGCCCGGGTGTCGCGGTCACCCCTCGACGCCTTGGAAACCGGGGGCTTCGAAGAGGTGCTCGACGACCCCGAGGTGGGTAGCGCGTCGGAAGGGATCGACCGGGCTGCGGTGCGGCGAATCGTGTTGTGCTCGGGCAAGATCGCCTACGACGCCATGGCCCGGCGCACCGAGCCAGGGGCCGGTGTCGAACAACCGGGCGCTGGCATCGACCCCAAGACCGTGGCCGTCGTTCGCCTCGAGCAGCTCTATCCCTGGCCCGAGGAACAGTTGCGCACCGTGCTGGCGGGCTACCCGTCGGCCACCGAGGTGGTGTGGGTCCAAGACGAGCCCGAGAACATGGGCCCGTGGTCTTTCGTCCACTCCCGGCTCCACCGGCTCCTGCGGGACCAGTTCACGTTGCGGCATGTGAGTCGGCGCGAGTCGCCCAGTCCGGCCACCGGAAGCCCCGCTGTGCATCAGCTTGAGTTCGAGGACTTGATGCGGCGCGCTTTCGCCTGAGGGTTAGTCCCTGACCATCAGCGCAGCGGAATCTTCACGACGTCTTGCAGCGCGTCGATGGCGGAGGATGCATCGGTGACTTTGATGGTGACCATCCCGAGTTGTCGGGCCGGCTTCAAGTTCACCCCCAAGTCGTCGAGAAACACGGCCCGGTGCGGATCGACGTGGAGGCGCTCACAGGCGAGCACGTAGAACCGGGGATCGGGCTTTCGCACGCCCACTACCGACGACTCGATCACGACATCAAACAGAGCCAGGAGATCGTCACGGCCTGACCACGCGTAGGGCGTGACGAAATTGTTGGTCAGCAGTCCCGTTTTGAAGTGCTCGTGGCAGCGCCGCACGGCTTCGAGCATGTCGGGACGTTGGTCGCCAGACAATGAGGCAAAGAGAGCCCGCGTGTCGACGCTCCCACCGGAGGCCCGGCATTCGGCTTCGAAGGCATCGCAAAAGGCCTCGAACCCCAGCTCGTTGCGTTCCAGGCGCGCCCAGGCGTTGTCGTTGTGATTCGTGGCATTCACACTGCGGATGAAGTCCGGGGTCAGGCCATTGGCCTCTTCGTAACGAGCAAAGGCGCCGAAGGGCCCCTCGGTGATCACGCCTCCGAAATCGAAGAGCACGGCCTCGATGAGCGGAGGCGAACCCGAACTCACGCCAGGAGCTCTCGAGCCACGCCGTCCCACAGATCGGTGCTCAGCGCCAGAGACTCCACGTCGACACGCTCGTCGATGCCATGGAACATGGAGGCGTAATCCTCAAAGGTGAGGTGACGGCTGAACAGGCCGAAGCCATAGGCGACGCTCCCGAGGCGCCGGAAGAAACGTGCGTCGGTGGCACCGACCGTCAGAAACGGCACACAGCGGGCGCCGGGGTAGGTGCCTTGGGCCACACGCTCCACCACGTCCCACAGCGGCGTGTCGATGGGGGACGTGGTGGCGGGATCGGTCGACTGGTACGTCACCTCGACGTCGCCGGCCATGTCACCCAAGGCGTCGCGCAGCATTGCATCGACATCGGCTTGGCCCCACCCCGGCAGCGTGCGAATGTCGACATCCAGCTCGACGCGATCGGGGATGACGTTCAGCTTTGTCCCCGCCCGCATCACCGTCGGGGCCATGGTGGTGTGAGTGCAGGCGTGGGCTTGGCGCGCCAGTCCCAAAGACGGCAAGACATCGCAGAATTCGTCGATGCGGTCGGGGTCGAGCAGGGGAGCGGCGAGCTCCTCGGGCAGTTCGATTCCTTCGACAAATCGCCGCCAGGCGTCATGGATGTCGGCAGGGGAGCGATGCTCGGCCAAGCGGCGCACGACCTCGGCCGCTTTGACCAAGGCGTTATCGGTACGCAGAGGCTGCGAGGCGTGTCCGGGCGTGCCCCGGATGGTGAGGGTGCACCAATAGGTGCCCTTTTCGCCGGTGATCACAGGCAGGCGAACACGATCGGGGCTCCCCATGGGAAAGCCCCCGGCCTCGGTGATGACGTAGTCGGTGCGCACGCTGCTTTGGAGATGCTCGGTCAGCCACTTGGCGCCATGAGTACCGAGCGCCTCTTCGTCGGCAACCCCGATGAACACGAGGTCGCCCCGGGGTCGGAATCCCGAGTCGGCCAGGTGCCGCATGGCAACGGCCATGGACGCCGTGAGATTCAGCATGTCCACCGCTCCGCGACCCCACACCTCGCCGTCGATGAGCTCGCCCCCGAAGGGGTCGTGGCGCCAGTCGGCGGCGTTGGCCGGCACGACATCGGTATGGCCCAGGAGCAGGAGCGAGGGGGCATCGGGATCGTGTCCGTCGATCCGGGCCACCAGGGAGGAACGCCCGGGTACGGGCTCGTGGACCTGGAGGTCGAGGTTGGGCCCCTCCAGGACGCTCTCGAGCACCGAGGCGCTGCGGCGTTCGTGCCCGGACTCCGCCGAGCCGTCGTTGACGCAGGCGTTTCGGATGAGCTGTTGGAGGAGCTCGGTGACCTCCCCGGTAGACACTCCTGTCACCGCTGCATCCTATGACTCAGGCGCTCGTCGGGGCTTGGGGGGGTCGGACGTTTGGGCCGCCGCGGATGGTTGACTGGGGATCGTCATGGCCGCCCCCCTTTACGTCGTCGTCGACGGCTCGAACATCGCCACCGAAGGCCGTTCCACCCCGAGCCTCGAGCAGCTCGACCAAGCCGTCCGGGCCTTTCACGAGGAGTTCCCCGAACGCGAGGCCATCGTGGTCGTCGACGCCAGTTTCGGCCACCGTATCGACCCGAAGGAGCTCAAGGCCTTCGACGAAGCCACCGCCCACAACGAGATCGTGTCCCCCCCGGCCGGCGCCATCGGCCGCGGTGACGCCTTCGTGCTGCGCGTGGCTGAACGCGTGGGCGGTCAGGTCTTGTCCAACGACTCGTTTCAGGAGTTCCACGGCGAGCATCCCTGGCTCTTTGACGAGGGACGGCTGATCGGCGGCAAGCCGGTGCCGGGAGCGGGGTGGATTTTCACCCTGCGCAATCCCGTGCGCGGACCCCGCAGCCGTCAGGCCACCACAACGACGCCGGCAAACGTGGTCACCACCCCCGTGGCACCGGCCGCAGCGTCGGTGTCGGTACCGGACAGGACCGGCGCGCCGGCCAAGGCGGCCAAGGTCGCTCAAGCTGCGAAGACCGACAAGGCCACGAAGGCCACGAAGGCCGACAAGGCCGACAAGGCCGACAAGGCCGACAAGGCCATCAAAGCCGAAAAGGCGCCCAAAGCGGCCAAAGCGGTGAAAGCGGCCAAGTCCGAAAAGGCCGTCAAAGCGGAGAAGTCGACCAAGGCCATCAAGGCTGACAAAGCCACCAAGGCTGACAAAGCCACCAAGGCTGACAAAGCCACCAAGGCTGACAAAGCCACCAAGGCTGACAAAGCCACCAAGGCCGACAAGGCCACCAAGGCCGACAAGGCCACCAAGACGAAGAAGGCATCCAAGAAGGCTTCGGTGGGGACAGACGTTGCCGAATCCAAGGCGGGCACCAGGGTCAAAGCGGCCAAAGCCACCACCAAAGCGAAGACCAAGGCCGAAGCGCCCGACGTCGAATCCCCGCCTCGCCGGCGGCGCCGGCGCGGGCGACCGGTTGGTGCTGAAGTGCAGGCCGCCATCGACGTGGCCACCGTGGAGGCGACGTCGCCGCCCGGCGCGCCCGACAGCGACTCGAGCCCGGGGCGTCGGCGGCGGAACCCCGGCCCTCCGGCGGCCCTCAATGACCCCCTCACCTTCGTGACATTCGTCACCGAGCACCCCATTGGCGCTTCCGTGCAAGGAACGGTGTCGTCTTTTGTTTCGCATGGAGCGATGGTCGATGTAGGCGAGATGCATTGCTACGCGCCGCTGACAGGGTTAGGTGCGCCTCCTCCTCGTAAGGCCCGAGAAGTCTTGACCCAAGGAGAGTCCCGCACCTTCGTGTTGGTGGGGCTCGACCCGCCTCGCCGCGGCGCCGAGTTGGCTTTGCCCGAAGTGGTCCACTTCGTCCCCAGTAGCTGAGCGCCGACGCCGGCCGTCGGCGGCATGACACGGGGCTAAATCCGGTGTGTATGCGTTGGCTACTCCATGTGGTCGTTTTGTTTCTATTTACCACGCAACGTGGCGATACTTATCAGCGTGAGAACAGCCGCTGATGCGGTGTCCGGGGGAGCCGGTGTTCTCACGGGTGGCGGCCGTCGGGGCCGTGTACAAGGAGCGCCTCTGATGCACCAACTCATGAACAGTCTTCACCGTCACCTGAGTCCCCGTCACCAAAAGGCGAGAAGCAAGGGAACCGCTGTGTTGTTCATGGACCCGCCGCGCGTCATGCGCAAGGAGCCATGGCAAGACAACGAGCCACGCTGGCGGACGTCGGGGCTGAAGGACCCCTGGGGTGACCGCGTCGTCTGACGCAGGGAGTCGCCGGACGAAAGGAGTTGTCTGAGTGGGGGGTTTGTCACCGCAGTAGCCTCCGTTTTGTGGTGCACCCCGAAGACGTCATTGCGCATCGTCCCCCGTTCCTGTTCGTCGACGAGGTGCTTGACCTTGAACCCGGTCAGCGAGCGACGGGGCGCTGGCACCTCACCGGCGACGAAGCATTTTTTGCCGGGCACTTTCCGGGGCGGCCGACTCTGCCCGGGGTCCTCATGGTGGAGTCGTTGGCGCAGCTCGGCGCCATTGCCGTGCTCTCGGACCCGCGCTTTGCGGGGCGACTACCGCTCTTCGGCGGAATCGACAAGGCGCGCTTTCGACGCCAAGTCGTGCCGGGGGACCATCTTGATCTCAACGTCGAACTCGGTCGGTTGTCGTCGCGCGCCGGTACGGGCAAAGGCGTCGCATCGGTCGGTGGCGAAACCGCCTGTGAGGTCGACCTGCTGTTCGTGTTCGTGGACGGCTGACCCATGCGCATCGCCACCTGGAACGTGAACTCCCTCAATGCGCGCTTGCCGCGCGTGGAGGAATGGCTCGAGTACGCCCGCCCCGATGTGCTGTGCATGCAGGAGACCAAGCTCGCCGACACAGCCTTTCCCACCATGGCGTTTTCCGCGTTGGGTTATGAGTGCGCCACCCACGGCGACGGCCGGTGGAACGGTGTGGCCATCGCCAGCAAGGTCGGCATTGACGATGTCGCTACCGGGCTCGGTGCCGGCGTCGACGAGCAGGGGACTCGCCTGGTGGCGGCCACGTGCGGGGGCGTGCGGGTGCATAGCGTCTACGTCCCCAACGGGCGTGAGGTCGGCACCGAGCATTACTTCGCCAAGCTGGAATGGTTGAAGGAGCTTCGCGAGCACCTCGCCACCACGGTGTCGCCGTCGGATCCCGTGGCGGTGTGCGGGGACTTCAACGTGGCCCCCGAGGACAAAGACGTGTGGGACCCCGCTGCCGTCAACGGCGCCACCCATGTGACCGAGCCGGAGCGACAGGCGGTGCGCGACCTCGAATCCTGGGGTCTGGTCGACGCCTTTCGCCGTGTCTATGACGGCGACAACCTGTTCACCTGGTGGGACTATCGGGCCGGCAACTTCCACAAGCACTTCGGCATGCGTATCGACCTCGTGCTGCTCACCAACGTTCTGGCCGACGAACTCACCTACGCGCTGATCGATCGCAACGCTCGCAAGGGAAAGCAACCCTCCGACCACGCCCCGCTGTTTGTCGACGTGAAACGCTGATCGATCGTCGATCGACGATCAGTTACCCGGCCACCGGTAGCCGGTCGCGCAAGGCGGCGATGCGAGCGACGGCGACAGGCAACGCCAGCGTCGTGTCGACCACCGCCGATGCACCGATGGAGGCCAGATAGGGCGAGGGCTCGCAATCCCACGCGTGCTCGCCGGCGTAACGGCGACGGGACCACGAGCACCACAGCTCGTCTTCGGCCCGGGTCAGCGCCACATAGAGGAGGCGGCGCTCTTCGGCTCGAGCCGCCGGTGTCGACGCGTACACGATGGGAACGGTGCCGGCCTCGAGCCCGATGACGGCGACGGCCGACCATTGCAGGCCCTTGGCGCGGTGAAACGTAGCCAGTTCCACCGCCGCCCCCGAGGGCGAGGACGAGTCTTCGACGTCTCCGGCGGCACCGGCCACATCGGCTTCGAGAGCGTCGTTGGCCGCCAGCCAGTCGACAAAGGTGCCCGCCGTGGCTTCGGGGGCTTCGTCGATGTGCTCGTCGGCCAGGCGAACCACCGCCGGCACCAGGGCCGTGGCCGAACCCACGGCCAACTCGGCGATGGCGGCCCGCAGTGGGAGGTCGCGAGGCAAAGCGCGCAAAAAGGCGTAGGCAGCGTCCAACGGCCCGGCGCCGTTGCCCGAGTGCTTGCGGGCACCGTGTCCACGCGAGGAACGAAATGGAATGCCCGCCGAGCGCAAGGCGTCAGCCAACGGTTCGAGCCGAGCGTGGGTTCGGGCCAGTACGGCCATCTGCGACCACGAACGACCGGGGCGGTGCGACAGCCGAAGCCAGCGGACGACGGCGTCGGCTTCGGCTCGGTCGTCCTCGAAGCTCTGCACCGACGGTTCGGGACCATCGGGTCGTGTCGTGGGTGCGGGGTCGGTGCCGAGTACGGCACACGCGGCCCGCACCACCTGAGGGGTGCAGCGGTGGTTCTCGTCGAGCCCCAACACCGTCGTCTTGGGAAGCAGTGTCGGCATCTTGTCGAAGAGCGTGGGGTCGGCGCCGTTCCACGAATAGACGGCTTGAAAGGGGTCACCCACCACAAAGAGATCGTCGCGGTCGCCGAGCCACGCCTTGAGCAGGCGCCACTGGGCCGGGTTGACGTCCTGAAACTCGTCGACGAAGAGGTGGCGCACCCGCCAACGCACCGCCGCCGCCACGGTGCCATCGCGCTCGATGATCTCCGCGCACGAGGTGAGGAGGTCGTCGAGGTCGATGAGCCCGCGGCGCGCTTTAGTTTCCCCGTAGCGGGCGTAGATCTCGGCCACCTCAGCGGGGGAGAGCGGTGTCACGCGTCCGGCTGCCACCGCCGCGTCCCGGTATCCCTCGGGTGCAATCAGGCGTGCCTGGGCCCAGTGCAGCTCAGCGTCCACGGACCCGATGAGGTTCTGGCGAGCCGCTCCGGTGACCGTGGTATCGGCTGGGAGCAATTCGCCGACGACGCGACGGGAGTCGTCGAGTAACCGGCGGGGACGTTCGGCCCGATCGGCCCAATGGTGACGGAGCTGTCGGTAGGCGGCGGCGTGGAACGTCCCGGTGGGAACAACGCCCGGCACCCCCAACGTGAAGAGTCGACTGCGCAACTCACCGGCCGCCTTGCGGGTGAAGGTCACGACCAAGGTGTGGTCGGCAGACGCCGAGCCGTCGAGCACTCGACGAGCGACTCGCCTGGTGAGCACGGAGGTCTTGCCCGAGCCGGCGCCGGCGCGCACGCACAGGGGGGAGTCGTCGGCCATCACCGCCTGGGTCTGGGACGGCGTGAGGCCGAGGACAAGGCTTTTTATCGAATCGTCGGCCACGGGGGGAAGGTACCGGGGGGGTGTGACGTCGCGGGGGATGGTGGTGGGCCTGGCGTAGCCTGCATCGGATGCTGCGTTCGCTCGCCGGTGGCACGCTTTTCGGCGAGGCGTGGGGGGAGGCTCCGGCCCAGGTCATCGCCTTGCACGGCTGGATGCGCACGCACGCCGACTTTGCCGGCGCCTTGGGGCCGGCGGCACCAGGTGGGGCGCTGCCGGTGCTCGCCGTCGACCTCCCCGGGTTCGGTGCGACGCCACCGCCTCCGGAGGTGTGGGGCTCGGAGCAGTACGCCTCGGTGGTGGCGTCTCTGCTCGACAAAGCGGGGGACACCGTGGTCGCCTCCGGACACCCCGTCGTGGTGGTGGGCCATTCGTTCGGGGGCCGGGTGGCCGTGCGGCTGGCTGCGTCTCGGCCCGACCTCGTGCGCGCCTTGGTGCTCACTGGCGTGCCGCTTGTCCCCCGACCGGGCCGTGGCCGCGGCCGCACCGCTGTTGCCTACCGGGCCGTGCGCACGTTGCGGCGAGCTGGTCTTGTCAGCGAGGACAGGCTCGACGCGGCCCGCCAGCGCTACGGCTCGGAGGACTATCGACGGGCCGAGGGGGTCATGCGCGGCGTGTTGGTGCGCAGCGTCAACGAACGCTACGACGACGACCTCGCTGCCTTGCGTGGTCCGGTGGAGTTGGTATGGGGTGAGAACGACACCGAGACACCGCTCGAGGTGGCCCGGGCCGTCGTGACCCGGGTGCCCACCGCCCGCCTCACCATATGTAGCGGCGCCGGACATCTCACGCCGCTGGTTGCCCCCGCCGAGCTGCGGGCGGCGGTCGAGCGCGGCCTGGCGTCATGATGAGGACACTGGCGTCGGTGTGGATCGATCACTCCACCGACGCCCTCGGTTGGGCGGTGGTCGCCCTTGGCGTCGTCGCCTCCGGGTTGGCCGGCGTGCGCTGGTTGCGCGTGGCCCAGCGGGAGCACTACCTGGCCGGTTCGGTGGCGCGTTTTGCCGTGCGCTGGTGGGTGCGAATCCCACTCAACGCCATCGGCGCCGTGGTTGCGGTGGCCGGCGTCGTCGTCGCGGCGCGCTGGGCCGTCGCCGGCATTGTCACGGCCGTGATCGTCGGCGGTGGTCCGCTCGGTCTGTCGGTGCGTGGGCGCAGTTCGGCGCTGGCCTGGACGCGGCGACTACGGACCCTCGCCGCGGTATGGGCCGTTTTGCAGCTGGTCGTTATTGCCTTAGGCGTGGTGTGGCGCGTCGCTCCGTTGGCGGCGGTGTTGGGCGCCTTGGCTGTTCCTGTCCTGATGGATGGGGCGTGCGCGCTGACCTCTCCGTTCGAACGACGGTTGGCCGAACGACACGTGACGGCGGCCGCCGAACGCCTGGCCCGTGTCGCCCCCACCGTGGTCGCCATCACCGGCTCCTACGGAAAAACCAGCACCAAGGGGTACGTGGCCCACTTGCTGGCAGGTTCGCGCTCGACGGTGGCCAGCCCGGCCAGCTTCAATAATCGCGCCGGGTTGTCGAGAGCGGTGAACGAACACTTGGCTCCCGGCACCGATGTCTTTGTAGCCGAGATGGGCACCTACGGCCCCGGCGAGATAGCCGAACTGTGCGAATGGATGACGCCCGACGTCGCCGTTATCACGGCTATCGGCCCCGTCCATCTGGAGCGCTTTGGCAGTGAGGACCGCATCGTGGCGGCCAAGGCGGAGATCCTCGCCAAGGCGCCCAGTGTGGTCCTGGTGGTCGACGATCCCCGTCTCGCCGCGTTGGCGGACCGGGCCGAGGCCGACGCCAAACGCGTGTGGCGTGTCTCGACGGTCGATGCCGATCCTGATGCCGATGTGAGTGTGGTGGAGCACCCCGACGGGTTGTCGTTGCGCATCGCCGGCCAGGAGGTGGTGCGTGCCGTGGCCATCGCGGCGCGCCCTGGCAACGTGGCCGCGGCGGTGGCGGTGGCGTTGCAGCTCGGCGTGCTCCCCGAGGACATCGGGCGCCGACTGCCTTCGTTGCCGGGGGCGGCCCATCGCCTGGAGGCGGCCACGGCTCCGAGCGGCGCCATCGTCCTCGACGACACCTATAACTCCAATCCGGCCGGGGCTCGCGTAGCGCTGGCGGCGCTGCAAGCAGCGGGAGCACCCGGCGCGCACCGGCGCCGGGTGGTGGTCACCCCGGGCATGGTCGAACTTGGGAAGCGTCAGGCCGAGGAGAATGCGCGCTTTGCCGGCGATGCCGCTCGCATCGCCACCGACGTGCTCGTGGTGGGGCGTACCAATCGCGCCGCTCTGGTGCGCGGAGCTCGAGGGTCGAGCTCTGGAGGAGGGTCCTCGGATGCGGCGGGCGCCGTGGCCCGGACCATGACGGTTCCCGATCGGCGGCGCGCCGTGCAGTGGGTTCGAGAGCACCTGGGCACCGGGGACGTCGTCCTCTACGAGAACGACCTGCCCGACCACTACCCTTGATCGCCATGCCTGCCGCCGCCTCCCGCATCGCCGTCTGCTTCGGCGGCCCCTCGCCTGAGCACGACGTCAGCGTGCTGACCGGTCTGCAAGCAGCCCGAGAGCTGGCCGGAGCCGGGCGCGCCGTGACCGGGCTGTACTGGTCCAAGACGGCGGAGTGGTTTCGAGTCGACCCCACCTTGGAGGCCTCGTCGTTCGTCGATGGCGTGCCCCGCGGCGCCGAGCCTCTGCGGTTGGTGGTGGGCGAGGGCGGTTTCGTCACCGAAGGCCGGCTGGGGCGGGGCAAGACCGTCGACGTCGACGTGGTGGTCAACGCCTGTCACGGAGGGCCCGGCGAGGACGGCGCCCTCCAAGGTGCCTTCGACCTGGCCGGCGTGGCCTATACGGGCCCGCACGCGGCAGGCGCGGCCTTGGGCATGGACAAGTTCGCCTTCGCCGCCGTGGTGGGCGCGGCCGGGCTGGCCCAGCTGCCTCGCCGACTGGTGGTGCCGGGTGGTGACGCGGCGTCCCCGACAGACGTCGGTTTCGACGGGCCGCTGATCGTCAAACCTCGCTTCGGTGGTTCGTCGATCGGGATCAAGGTCGTCGAGGACATGCGCAGCGCCCAGGATCTGGTGCGTGTCGATCCCCATATGCGACGCGGCGCCGTCGTCGAGCCGTATCGCAGTGATCTGTTCGACCTCAACGTGGGTGTACGGCAGTGGCCCACCGTGACCTTGTCGGCCATCGAACGGCCGCTCAAATCGAGCGCGTCCACGGAGATCCTCAACTACGCCGACAAGTACGTCGGCGGCGAGGGCATGGTGAGCGCTCCGCGTGAGCTCCCCGCCGCGCTCGACGCCAAGGTGGCCGAGGTGTTGCGCGCCATGGCGACCGAGGTCGCCCGTCTGGCGGACGTACGCGGCATCGCCCGCATCGATTTCCTCTCCGACGGTGACGCACTGTTCGTCAACGAGATCAACACGGTGCCGGGTTCGCTGGCCCGTTACCTGTGGGTCGACCCCCCCGTGCCGTTCATCGAGCTCCTCGACGCCACCATCGACGAAGCGCTGGCGCGACCGGCCATGACCTACAGCGCCGCGGGTGCCGATGGCACTGTGCTGCGGGGCGCGGGTGCCATAGCCGCCAAGCTCGCCTGATCCTCGGCTGGGCCGCGTCTCGCCCTAGGCCCCAGTTCTGGGGCCGCCGGCAGTACCCTTGGTTGGCCATGGCCTTTCCGCAACGCCTGCTCACCGAGGGCGAAGAGGTGGTCGTCGAGATGCGCCCGCACTGGTCGTTTCTCGGGTGGCCGCTGGTAGCCGCCCTGGCCGCGGTGGCGCTGGTGGTGGCCATTGTGGCCACCTATCCCGATGCACCCGTCGGGGTGTCCTATGTGCTGCTGGCGGTGTTGGTGGTCGCCGCGTTGTGGTTGGCCGGTCGCTACGCCAAATTTCGCAGCACCAGCCTCATCCTGACGACCATCCGGTTGATAAGCCGTCGGGGCATTCTCGGTCGCAATGGGATGGAGCTTCGCCTCGAGCGGATCAACCAGCTCTCGTTCCACCAGTCCTTGCTCGGCTTGGTGCTGCGCTACGGCGATGTCGTGGTCGAAGTGGGCGGCGAGGCCGGACTGGAAGCGTTCGACCACGTTCGCCACCCCCAAGCGCTGCAGAGCCTCATCACCGAGCAGGTAGCCGCGCTGCACGGGCGACCCGCGCCGGGCGCTACCGGCGCCAACGACGATCGTCACACGCCACCCACGGGCACGCCGGCCATATGGGAGAACGCCGGCGATCAACCCACCGCCCTGCATCCCGTGGTGGCCCGGCCTCAGAGCCAGCAGCCGGCGGCACACGAGTCGGCAGCAGCACCAGCGCCACCCCCTCCTCCGGCGCAGCCACTGCCGCCAGCGCAACCCACGGTGGCCGAGCGCTTGGTGCAGCTCGACGAGCTGCGTCAGCGCGGCATCCTCTCTCCCGACGAATTCCAGGCCAAGAAGGCGCAGCTGCTCGAACAGCTGTGAGGTCAGCGCCGCCCGATGATGTGGGCCCCGCGCGACGCCCGTAGCCGCCACGCCGCGGTGGGTAGGGCGGCGATGTCCACCGCACCCGGTTCGGCCAGCGCCACCACACAACCCCCGAACCCGGCCCCAGTGAGACGGGCGCCGTAGACGCCGGGGATGGAGGTGAGATGCTCGACGAGCTGGTCCAGCTCGGGGGTGGACACCTCGAAGTCCCCGGCCAGGCTGGCGTGGCTGGCCGTCATGAGCCGACCCGCCTCGACCACATCGCCGGCCAGCAAGGCCGAGGCGCACCACCGCACCCGGTCGCACTCGGTGATGACGTGGCGGGCCCGCCGTCGCAAGGTCGGATCGGGAAGCCCCACGATGGCGTCGGGGTGCAGCAAGCCCAGCGGCCCCAGCCGATGAGAAGCGGCTTCACATTCGGCTTGGCGCGCCGCATAGCCGGAGCGTTCCACGGTTCGCTTGGTGCCCGAATGCACGGCCAGGACCTCGACCCCCTCGGGGATGCGCACCGTAGCCATGGTCAAGTCGGAGAAATCGATGAGCAACGCGCAGCCCTCGACGCCGGCGGCCACCGTCAGCTGGTCCATGAGCCCGGTGGCCACTCCGGTGGCCGCGAACTCGGCTCGTTGGCACGTGCGGGCCATGGTGAGGGGCTCAGCCTCGAAGCCCAGCGCCAAGGACACGGCCACCTCCAGTGAGGCCGACGATGACAACCCGGCCCCCACCGGCAGGGTTGAGTCCAGGGTGCCGCGCCCGCCGCCGCGTGGCCTGATGGCGGCCACCATGGCCGCCACGTAGCGAGCCCAGCGCGGTTGGACGGCGCGGATGGTGTTCGGGTCAAAGGGGATGTGCACGTCGACCGTGGCCGGCTCGCTGTCCCACACGGAAGAGAACACCACCTCGGGGCCGCGATCGGGGGCGAAGGTGACCACGGTGCCCAGGTCGATGGCCATCGGTAGCGCCACACCCTGGTTGTAGTCGGTGTGATCACCGATGAGGTTGACGCGACCGGGGCTGAAGGCGTGGACAGGAGCAGCAACAGGCGGTCGGCTGGTAGCAGGCACGGCGAAACAGTTTCGCGCTGGCGGCGGCCTGTCGTGACCACAGTGCGCACAGGAGTTTGACCTGGCCTCTTACGACGGCAACGATCCGAAGATGCAGCAGGTGGCGGTGGGGGACATCGAGATCTGCGCCGACGAGCTCGGCGACCGCAGCGGAGCGCCCCTGCTGTTGATCCACGGGCTGGCCGGTCAGCTCATCTCTTGGGACGACGAGCTGTGCGCCCTGTTCGGCGCGGCGGGATACCGGGTGCTGCGCTACGACAACCGCGACGCCGGGAAGTCCACCATCGTGGACGCGCCTCGTTTTCGACCCGACGCTCGACGCTCAGTCAACCGAGACGCCGCCACCTACACCCTGGA
Source organism: uncultured Acidimicrobiaceae bacterium (assembly GCA_963714125.1). GTDB lineage: Bacteria > Actinomycetota > Acidimicrobiia > Acidimicrobiales > UBA8190 > CAWCAW01. Next base: position 1,768,776 of record OY970234.1, read on the forward strand.
CGACCTGGCTGACGACGCGGCCGGGTTGCTCAAGGCGCTGGACATCGACGCCGCCCATGTCCTGGGGGCGTCCATGGGGGCCATGATCGGCCAGACCCTGGCCGTGCGGCACCCGGCCAAGGTGATGAGCCTGTCCTCGATCATGGGCTCCACCGGCGCCCCCGACGTGGGCCTGCCCAGCGAAGCGGCCGCCGCCGTGCTGGTGAGAGCGCCGGCCAAGGATCGCCAAGGGTTCATCGACGGCGAGTTGGCCAACATGGGCATCTTCGGATCCCGGGGTGCACTGGTGGACGACGCCTGGCGGCGCCGCCGCTACGGCCGGCTTTTCGACCGGGGCCTGCAGCCCCGGGGCACCGGTCGCAACCTCATGGCCATCTTCGCCTCGGGGGACCGCACCGAGGCGCTGGCGAGCATCGTGGCCCCCACACTGGTCATCCACGGCGATGCCGATACCCTCATCGACATGAGCGGAGGCGAGGCCACCGCCCGGGCCATACCCGGAGCCGAGTTGATGATCATCCACGACATGGGCCATGAATTGCCGCCGGCGTTATGGCCCGGCGTGGTCGAGGCCGTCACCGCCAACGCCTCTCGGGCCGTGCCCGGCTCGGGGGCTCAAATCGCAAAGGGGACACGATGAGCGGGCCGTTGAAGGGCGTCAAGATCGTGGAGCTGGCCGGCATCGGGCCCGGCCCGTACACCTGCATGCTGCTGGCCGACGCCGGTGCTGATGTGCTGCGGGTCGATCGGGCCACAGGCTCGCCGACGGCGGCAAAAAGCGGGCCGCACTGGGACATCCTCAATCGCAGCCGGCCCTCGGTGGCGGTGAACCTGAAGCATCCCGATGGCGTGGCCCTCGTGCTCGACCTCGTGGCCGACGCCGACGGGTTGGTGGAGGGGTGGCGCCCCGGGGTGGCCGAGCGTCTCGGCCTCGGTCCCGATGTCTGTCTCGAGCGCAATGCCCGCCTGGTCTACGGCCGCATGACGGGATGGGGGCAGTCCGGCCCCATGGCGCAGATGGCGGGCCATGACATCAACTACATCGCGCTGTCGGGGGCGCTGTGGTCAATCGGGCGCGCCGGGGAACGACCGGTACCGCCGTTGAATCTGGTGGGTGACTTCGGCGGTGGCGGCATGGTCCTCGCCTTCGGCATGGTGGCCGCCTTGCTCGAAGCGTCGCGTTCGGGCCAGGGACAAGTTGTCGACGCCGCCATGGTGGACGGGGCGGCCTCTCTCATGACGATGACGTACGCCTTTCACCAACTCGGCTGGTGGCACGAGGAGCACGGCGTCAACATCCTCGACACCGGATCGCATTTCTACGAGGTCTATGAGACCGCCGATGGCGGGTGGTTCTGCATCGGCGCCATCGAAGCGCACTTCTACGCGGAGTTGCTGAAGGTTATGGGACTCGAAGATGCCGATCTTCCCGGCCAGATGGAGCGCGACAAGTGGCCCGAGATGAAGCTGCGCTTCGCCGAGGTCTTTCGCACCAAGACCCGAGATGAGTGGACGGCCGCTTTCGAGGGTACCGACGCGTGCGGGGCTCCGGTGCTCTCCCCGTGGGAGGCGCACACCCACCCTCACATGGCGGCGCGTGACACCTTCGTAGAGGTGGAGGGCGTGGTGCAACCGGCTCCCGTACCCCGCTTCAGCCGCACCACGTCGGTCATCGAGCGGCCGCCCCCGGTGGCCGGCCAGAACACTGACGAGGCCCTGGGCGCATGGGGTGTCGACGAGTCGCGCATCGCCACGCTGCGCGACGCCGGAGCCATCGACTGAATCAGAGGTTGACCACCGGGCAGGTGACGGTGCGCGTGATGCCTTCGATGAGCTGGATCTGGCTCACCACCATGCGACCGAGGTCGTCCACGGAGCTGGCCTCGGTGCGCACGATGACGTCATAGGGTCCTGTCACATCCTCGGCGGACACGACGCCGGGGATGGCGCCGACCTGCTGGGCAACGTGGGCAGCCTTGCCCACCTCGGTCTGGATGAGCACGTACGCGGTGACGCTCATGTGGTCCTCCCCATCTTCGAGCCGACGTCGCGACCCGCTGTGCGCGTGTGTCGTCATGGTAGTGGCGGCTGGAGTGGAGCACGCTGGCCGTAGGCTGGCCCGGTGCCAGGACGAGGGCGGGCGGCGTCGGTCCGCATCGGGCGCATGGTGCGCGACGCGTTCGCCGATCTCCTCGACCAGCGCACGCCCTTCGGGCGCTTGGCCCTCGTCCACGTTCTTCTCACCGCCGGGGACACGCTTGTCACGGTGTCGTTGGCGGGATCGCTGTTTTTCTCCATCTCTCCTGAGGCGGCCAAGGGCAAGGTGCTCCTCTACCTCCTTCTCACCATGGCGCCGTTCGCCGTGGTGGCGCCGTTCCTCGGTCCCGTCATCGATCAGAGCCGCGGCGCCCGGCGCGCCATGGTGGTCACCTCGGCCGCCTGTCGGGCCGTGATGTGCCTGATCATGGCGGGGGCGTTGAAGAGCTTCCTGTTGTTTCCCGAGGCCTTCACCATGTTGGTGTTGTCCAAGGTCTACCTGGTGACCAAGGGATCGCTCGTTCCCTTGTTGGCGGAGTCGAAAAAGACCGCCAACGGTGCCATCGGGGCGGGCTTCACCGAGGCCGGTACTGCCCACAGCGGCGGGGAGTCGGACCGCGCCGTGACGATGGGTTCAGCCGACGCCGGGGCGCGCAGTCGGGCCGGCGACCAGGACATCTTGGCCACTTCCAACGCGCACCTGGGACTGTTGGCCGCTCTGGCGGGCTTCGCGGCGTCCATACCGGCCATCGCCGTACTGAAGCTCCTGGGGGGCCCATGGGTGCTGCGCCTCGACATGCTGGTGTTCGTGGCCGGCACGGTGGCGGCCCTGCGCCTGCCTATTCGGGGCAGGTCGCGGGCGGGTCGAGGTGCCCACGGCATGGCGGCGCAACCCTCGAGTGGGCCTCGTCCATGGAGCCGCCCCGCGAGTCCGCTCGCCAAGCTCGGCCCCGGCGTGGCGGCCAATCCCGAAGTGACCTTGGCCCTTTCGGCCATGTCGGTCCTCAAGGGTTTGGTGGGTTTCCTCACGTTCTTCTTGGCTTTTTCACTCGATCGCGCTCACGCCGCGGAGTGGTGGTATGGGGTGGTCCTGAGCGCCACGGTGATCGGGACCATCGTCGGTGTGCTGCTGGTGCCGCGCGCCCGCCGGGTGCTCAGCGAGCCGCAATTGCTGGCGGTGTCGTTGTGGCTGGTGGCCATCGTGGCGGTGCTGAGCGCGGTGATCGGGGGCCGCATCATCCAGACCCTGTTGGCCTTTGCGATCGGCGTGGCCGGTTCGGCGGCCAAACCGGCCTTCGATGCCCTGGTCCAGCGCTACGTGCCGCCGGCATCACAAGGGCGCGCCTTCGCCCGCTTCGAAACGCGCTTGCAGTTGATCTGGGTGCTCGGTGCGCTTTTGCCGGTGGCCTACACGATGCCGCTCGGCGCCGGTGACATCGTCATCGCCGCGGTGGCCGGTGTGTCTGCGCTGTTCTACATGACCAGCCGGCGCGCTCTGGGCCTTCGACGGACGGCGCCTGGGCCCTCATCGGAAGGCTAAGACAGGCGGCGCTCCAGCGCGTCGAGCTGGTCGACGAGCTCGGAGGGGAGCCGGTCACCGAGATGCGCATAGTGCTCCCGGATCAGAGGAACCTCTTGGCGCCATTCGTCGACGTCGACGCGCAACAAGTCGGCCATGTCCTTGGCCGACACCGCCAAGCCGTCGGTGTCGATGGCGACATCGGTGGGCACGTTGCCAATGGCGGTCTCAACGGCGTCGCCCCCGCCCTGACAACGTTCGAAGATCCACTCCAGGACGCGGGAGTTCTCCCCGTAGCCGGGCCACAGGAACTGTCCGTCTTCGTCGCGCCGGAACCAGTTGACGTAGTAGAGGCGGGGCAAGTTGGCGGCGTCGGTGGCTTTGCCGATGGACAGCCAGTGGCCGAAGTAGTCGGCCATGTTGTACCCGCAGAAAGGCAGCATGGCGAAGGGGTCGCGCCGCAAGTTGCCCACCGCTCCGCTGGCCGCGGCGGTGGTCTCCGACGCCAAGATGGAACCGAGGAACACCCCATGGGCCCAGTCGAAGGATTCGGTCACCAGTGGCACCACCGAACGACGTCGACCGCCGAACAAGATGGCCGAGATAGGCACGCCGACGGGGTCCTCCCACTCAGGGGCGCAGGCGGGGTTCTGGTTGGCGGGCACGGTGAAACGAGCGTTGGCGTGTGACGCCGTGGTCCCCAACTGCTCCGTCCAGTCCTGGCCGCGCCAGTCGGTGAGGTGGTCGGGAGGATCCTTGGTCATGCCCTCCCACCACACGTCACCGTCGTCGGTGAGAGCGGTGTTGGTGAAGATGCAGTTGCGCGCCACCGTCTTCATGGCGTTGGGATTGGTATCGGTGCTCGTCCCCGGCGCCACCCCGAAGAAGCCGGCTTCGGGGTTGATGGCGTACAGGCGCCCATCGGGACCGAACTTCATCCAGCAGATGTCGTCGCCAACGGTCTCGACCTTCCACCCCGGTGTGGTGGGCACGAGCATGGCCAGGTTCGTCTTCCCACACGCGGAGGGGAACGCCCCGGTGATGTAACGCACGTCGCCTTGGGGCGAGGTGAGCTTCAAGATGAGCATGTGCTCGGCCAACCAGTTCTGGTCGCGGGCCATGACCGACGCGATGCGCAAGGCGAAGCATTTCTTGCCGAGAAGGGCGTTGCCGCCGTAGCCCGAGCCGTAGGACCAGATCTCGCGGGTCTCGGGGAAGTGCACGATGTACTTGTTCTGCGCGTCACACGGCCAGGGCACATCGGCCTCACCGGCGGCCAGGGGGGCACCCACCGAGTGCAGACAGGGAACGAACTCGCCGTCGTCGCCGAGCACCTCCAACGCCTTTGCCCCCATGCGGGTCATGATCCGCATGGACACCGCCACATACGGGGAGTCGGTGATTTCGACGCCGATGTGGGCGATGGGGGACCCGAGCGGTCCCATCGAGAACGGCACCACGTACATGGTGCGCCCCCGCATCGACCCCTCGAACAACGAGGTCAACTTGGCCCGCATCTCGGTGGGTTCCTGCCAGTTATTAGTGGGACCGGCGTCGGCCTCGTGCTCCGAGCAGATGAAGGTTCGGTCCTCGACGCGTGCCACGTCGCCGGCGTCAGAATGAGCCCAGTAACTGTGGGGGCGTTTGGCGTCCGACAGGCGCCGGAAAGTGCCGCCGTCCACGAGCAGCTGGCACAGCCCCTCGTACTCCTCAGCCGATCCGTCGCACCACACCACCGTGTCGGGGGTGGTCAAGGCAGCCACTTCGTCCACCCAGGCAAGAAGCTTGCGGTTGGCGGTGGGTGGGTTGGGCACGGGTTTTCCTCTCTTGCCTGTCAACAGGAGTCAGGGCGGAGCCGGGGACGACGAGTTCCCTAATGCTAGGCATTGGACATGCCCGTTCCCAACTCGGGTGGCACGCGCAGTGGCGCCGCCGAGGCGGACGGCGAGAACTCCTCCTCGGGCGAGTTCGAGGTCATCGAACGTCTGCGGTCTCAACTGCCCGGTCCGCCACCGGGAGAAGTGTGGATCGGTGACGACGCCGCCGTGCTCGGATGGCCACACGGGGACGGTTCAGACGGCCGAGACGGCGAGCAGCTTTTGATCACGACGGACTTGTCGGTGGCGGGGGTCCACGGCGATCTGGCCCTCATGGGCCTCGATGACTTCGGGTGGAGGGCCTTCGTCTCGGCGGTGAGCGACATCGCCGCTATGGGGGGTCATGCCGGGCACGCCGTGGTGGCGGTGGCGGGGCCCCCCGACACCGATCTCGATCTCCTGTACGCGGGTCTGGCCGCCGCCGCCGCCGCCCATGGCTGCCCCGTCGTCGGAGGCGACTTGTCGACCGCACCGGCGGTGGTGGTGGCCGTCACTGTCACCGGGACCGTGCCGCGGTCACCGGGGGCCGTGCGCCGCAGTGGCGCCCGCCCAGGGGACCACATCGTGGTGACGGGGCCCCTGGGGGCGGCCGCCGCGGGCCGACGCCGCCTGGAAAGCCGAAATCCGGCCGACGCTCGAAGCGAAGCGTTGGTGGAGGCCTTCCTCCACCCCCGGGCCCGTCTGGCCGCCGGCACGGCCGCTCGCCAGACGCAGGCGTCGGCCATGATCGACGTCTCTGACGGTCTGGTCGCTGACCTTTTCCACGTCGCCGACCAGTCGGGGGTGGGCGTGCGCCTCGTGGATGTCCCGGTGGCGGACGGTGCCACGGTGGAGGAGGCCCTCGGCGGGGGGGAGGATTACGAGCTCGTCGTCACCACTGCCGATCTTGAAGCGTTGCTCCGGGCGTTTGTGGCGCAGGGATTGCCGCCACCCCTACGACTGGGGATGTGCGTGGCCAACGTGGCGGAGCGAACGCTCGGTGGTGCGCCTCTGGAACGGGCGGGCTGGCGCCACCCGTTCGCCTGAGCCCACAGCGGTAGGCGGCGAATCTCGCCGCCCAGCTGGGGGGTTGAGGTCTAGGCCGCCGGGGTGGCGCTGCGGCGGGTCGGCTTGGTGATCTTGCCGGCCCGGATGCACGAGGTGCAGACGTTGACCCGTCGATTGGTCCCGTTGACGACCGCCCGTACCCGCTGGATGTTGGGGTTCCACCGGCGCTTGGTGCGCCGATGGGAGTGGCTGACGTTCATGCCAAAGGACGGGTGCTTGCCACAGACCTCACATACGGCTGCCATGACGCGCACGCTCCTCGGAGAGAACCTTTGGGGACGGGCGTAAAGGTTAGCATCCTCGGCCATGGAGGCTTTGGCCGCGCTCGGCGCATCCGCCCTGGCAGAGGCCATGACCTCGTACAGCGATGCGTTGCGGACGCATCAGCAGGCCATCAACAGGCTCAATGTCTATCCCGTGCCCGACGGCGACACCGGGACAAACATGGCGCTCACCGTGCAATCGGTGGTCACCGAGATCGACGGATTGGGCGCCGGGCCGCACGACATGGTGGCCACATGCCGAGCCATAAACCACGGCTCGCTGATGGGCGCCCGGGGCAATTCCGGCGTCATCCTCTCCCAGTTGCTACGGGGGTTGACAGCCGAGCTGATGGCACCGCCGGGTGGCGATGGCGGAGCCGCCGTTGGAACCGCCGGCGGAGCCGATGGGGCCGCCGACACGGACATCGAGGCGAGTCCGTCCCAGGTGGCCACGGCGTTGGTGTCGGCCGCGGACGCCGCTCGCCAAGCCGTGCTTCGTCCCGTGAAAGGCACCATTTTGACGGTGGCCGATGCCGCCGGTGAGGGTGCCGAGCGGGCCGCCGCCGAGGGAGCCGGGCTGGTGGGGGTGCTCGAGTCCTCCCGTTCGTACGCGGCGGAAGCGCTGGCCCGAACGCCCGAGCAGCTGGCCGTGCTGGCGCAGGCCGGCGTGGTCGATGCCGGCGGCACCGGCTACCTGCTGTTCATCGACGCCCTTCTGCACGTGGTCGACGGACGCCCCATGCCCGAGGCTCCCGAAGAGGGTCCCGACGTCGCCGATGCCGCGGCTCGGGTACCGCATGCCGTGCAGGGCGCCGAAAGCCACGACGGTGGAGACGGAGGCGAGCCGAGCCTCCGCTACGAAGTCATGTACCTCCTCGAAGCACGCGACGAGACCATCCCCGCCTTTAAGGACGTGTGGGCCGGGATCGGCGATTCCATCGTGGTGGTGGGCGGTGAAGGACTGTGGAACTGCCACATCCACACCAACGACGTTGGTCCCTCCATCGAAGCCGCTCTCGACGCGGGCCGGCCGCGCAACATCAGGGTCACCGACCTCATCGAGCAGATGGAAGAAGAACGCTGGGTGCGCGAAGCGGCCCTGGCCCCGCCCGGAGTCGACGGCGCCGCCGGCCCGGTGGCCCGCACCGCTGTGGTGGCGGTGGCCAACGGCGAAGGGGTGGGCCGCATCTTCCGGTCTTTGGGGGTGCATCACCTTGTGAGTGGGGGGCAGTCCATGAACCCCTCGACGGCCCAGATCCTCGAAGTGGTGGAGTCGGTACCCTCCCAAGAGGTGGTCCTGCTCCCCAACAACGACAACATCCTCCCCGTGGCCCTGCAGGTGTGCGAGCTCGCCACCAAGACCGTGCGCGTCGTACCGACCAGCGGCATCGTCGAAGGGTTCGCCGCCTTGTTGGAGTTCGACCCCGAAGAGCCCGTTGACGTCAACGCAAAGTCCATGGCGGAATCGGCCCGCCGGGTTGTCGCCGGCGAAGTGACCCGGGCCGTGCGCGACGCCACCGGCCCCGCCGGTCCCATTCGGGTGGGGGCCTTTTTGGGGCTGTCGCGCGACGGCATCGAGGCGGTGGGGGAGACCCTGGCCGAGGCCACGTGCGGGCTGCTGGTGAAACTGCTGACGAGCGATCACGAGTTGGTGACGCTCATCGAGGGCGAGGGGGCCGGGGCGGCCGACACCCGTCAGGTCACCGAGTGGCTGGCCGAGCAACGCCCGGAGCTGGCCATTGAGGTCCACCATGGCGGCCAACCCCTGTACCCGTATCTCGTCAGCATCGAGTGAACGGACGACCATGACCGACGTGGGCGGACGCAGCCTGCGCGCCCTAGCCGACATCCCTGTCTCGCGTCTCAACGGGATCGGTGACAAGCGAGCCGACGCCCTGGGCGCGCTCGACATCACCACCGTGTTTGACCTGATCACCCACTATCCACGGCGCTACGTCGACCGGACCCGCCAGGCCGAAGTGGCCACCATGGAGGTGGGCGAGGAGTCCGTGGTCCTGGCCACGGTGACCAAAGTGCGATCGCGCCGCACCCGCCAGGGCCGGGCCCTCGTCGAGCTCGATGTCGATGATGGAACCGGCCTGTTGCGGGTAACGTTCTTCAACCAAGGGTGGCGCGCCAAACAGCTCCCCGAAGGCACCGAGGCCCTGTTCTTCGGCAAGCTCGACAGCTACCGGGGCAAGCGCCAGTTCACCAACCCGGTGGTCGATCTGGTGGGTAATCGCACCGGCCGCATCGTTCCCATTTATCCCACCTCCGAAAAGGCCGGCATCGCGGGGTGGGAGTTCGGCGAATGGGTGGCCGAAGCCCTGCGTCGAGCGGGCGAGCTGGCCGACCCGGTTCCCGAACGGTGGCGCAAGGAACTCGAGCTCATCAGTCGCAGTGACGCGTTTGCGTCCATCCACGCCCCGGATTCCTTCGCCGAAAAGGATCGGGCTCGGCACCGTCTGGCTTTCGACGAGCTCCTGCGTCTCCAACTCGAAGTGGTGATGCGGCGCATGGTTCTGCAACGTGATGCACGCGGCATTCGTCACGCCGTGGCACCCGGCCCCGAGATCCCCGATCTTCTCGGGCCGTTCGTCGACCAGTTGCCGTTCGCGTTGACCGGCGCTCAAGAGCGGGCCGTGTCTGAGATCTACGCCGATCTGGCCGGGCCGCTGCCCATGCACCGCCTGCTGCAAGGTGACGTCGGCTCAGGCAAGACCGTCGTTGCCGTGCTGGCATTGCTCGTCGCCGTCCAAGGTGGCCACCAAGGGGCATTGATGGCGCCCACCGAGGTCCTGGCCGAACAACATTTCTTCGGCGTGCAGTCGTTGCTGGCCACGTTGGAAGTCCCCGATGCCGGGCGTCTGGGGGGATCGAGGCCTCTGGCCCTGGCGCTGATCACCAACCGCACCACTGCCGCCGAACGGGCTCGCTTGCACGAGGGCTTGCGCAGCGGTGCAGTCGACATCGTGGTGGGCACGCACGCCCTTTTGACCGACGAGGTGCACTTCTCGAGCCTGGGTGTGGTGGTCATCGACGAGCAGCACCGCTTCGGTGTCGAGCAGCGCGCCGCGCTGCGCGCCAAGGGAAGCAACGGCCCCGGTGACGGAGCCGATCCCGACCTCCTCGTCATGACGGCCACCCCCATCCCGCGCACCGCCGCCATGGTGGTCTTCGGCGACCTCGACATGACGTTGCTCGACGAGCTGCCGGCCGGTCGCTCCCCGGTCCACACCGTGTGGGCGCGCGCCGCACACGAATCCGAGGCCTGGCAGAAAGTGCGCGATGAGGTGGCGGCGGGACATCGCGCCTACGTGGTGTGTCCACTGGTCGAAGGTTCCGAACGCGTGCAGGCCAAGTCGGCCACCGAGGAGAAGACGCGCCTCGAGGAGGGTGTCCTGGCCGGCCTGCGCATCGGGTTGCTGCACGGTCAGCTCAAGGCGTCCGAAAAAGAGGGCGTGATGGACGGCTTTCGGCGCGGGGACCTGCAGGTGCTGGTGGCGACGACGGTGATCGAGGTCGGAGTGGACGTCCCCGAGGCCACCGTGATGGTCATCGAGGACGCCGATCGCTTCGGCATTGCCCAGCTTCACCAGCTGCGTGGCCGGGTGGGCCGCTCCGACTTGCCGTCGTGGTGCTATTTGCTGGCGGAGCCCAACTCGCCGGACGCCACCACGCGCCTCGAGGCGTTGGTCAAGACGACCGACGGTTTCGAACTGGCCGAAGTGGACCTCGACCTGCGCGGCGAGGGCACCATTTTGGGCACCCGTCAAAAGGGGCGCAGCGACTTGAAGCTGGCGTCATTGCGCCGGGGCGACCGGGCCCTGGTGGCCGAGGCCCGCCGCGTGGCCGAGGACCTGCTGGCCGAGGACCCCACGCTGCAGAACCGACCCGTTTTGGCCGACGAGGTGCGCCTCTTTGTGGATGAGGACGAAGCCGCTTTCCTGCTCAAGAGCTGACGGCCATTACCATTCGACGGTGCGCGTCATAAGCGGCACCTTTCGGGGACGGCCTTTGCGGGCTCCCCGAGGGGGAGCGACCCGGCCAACATCGGACAAGGTCCGTGAGGCAATTTTCGACATCATCGGGAGCCTCACCGCCCTCGAGGAGACGACCGTGGTCGACCTCTTCGCCGGTAGTGGGGCTATGGGCATCGAAGCCCTGTCTCGAGGGGCGGCCTCCGCCGTGTTTGTGGACCGCTCTCCCGACGCCCTGTCGACACTGCGCGCCAACCTGGCCACGACGGGCTTGGGCGAGACCCAGACGACGGTGGTGCAAGGCGAGGCGCTGTCGTGGTTGCACGACGCTCCGGGCCACTTCGACATGGCTTTCGTCGATCCCCCCTATGCGTTCAGCGCGTGGGCCGAGTTGCTTACCTCACTCGATGCCTCCTGGGCGGTGCTCGAATCGGATCGTCATCCCGAGGTGCCCGAGCGCTGGGAGATCGTCAAGTCCAAGCGCTACGGCGGTACGCTCGTGACGGTCGTTGCCCCCGCCGGGGGAGACGACCAGGAGGAGAAGGGCAACTCGTGACCATCGCCTTGTTCCCCGGGTCCTTCGACCCCTTCCACAACGGCCACCTCGAGGTGGTCGAGCGTGCCGGGCGCCTCTTCGACGAGGTCGTGGTGGCCGCGCTGCGTAACCCGCAAAAGGCCGAGCCGCTTTTTAACTTGACCGAGCGCGAGGAGATGCTGCGTGAAGCCGTCGCGCATCTCGCCAACGTGCGCATCGTGTCGGTGTCGACGCTCGTGGTCAAGGTGGCCGCCGAGCTCGGTGCCACCGCCATCGTGCGCGGCTTGCGGGCGGTGTCGGACTTCGAGAACGAGCTGCAGATGGCCCAGATGAACCGGAAGCTGTCGGGTATCGACACGTTGTTCATCCCGACGACGGCGGCGACGTCGTTCGTGGCGTCGAAGCTGTTGAAGGACGTGGCCCGCTACGGCGGCGACGTCTCTGCCTTCGTGCCCAAGGCGGTGGCCATCCGCCTGCAGGAGAAGTTTCCTTCGTGAGCGACGATCGCCACTTCGAGCCAGACGGCGAGCTCGATGATCAACCTCCTGTCGTCGAGGACGCCGAGGGATATCTCCGCCAGGCCATCGACGTGGTCACCACGGCGCGCACCATGCCTTTGTCGACGTCGGTGCTGGTGGCACGCGACGACCTGCTCGCTGTCTTGCAAGGGGCGCTGGAGCGCATGCCCGATGAGCTGCGCCGGGCACGGTGGTTGCTCAAAGAGCGCGACGAGTTCCTCGCCCAGCGCCAACGCGAGGCCGACGAGTTGCTCGATGAGGTCCGGGCCCAAGCCGAGCGCATGGTGCAGCGCACCGAGGTGGTGCGCCAGGCCAATCAGGTCGCCCAGCGCATCGTCACCGACGCCCGCTCCGAAGCCCGTCGCCTGCGCCACGAAGCCGAGGATTACTGCGACCAGAAGCTGGCCGCCTTCGAGATCGTGCTCGAACGCACCACCAAGACGGTGCAGGCGGGGCGCGAGAAGCTGCAGCTGACGCCGGCTCCCTCCCCCGAGGAGATGTCGGGTCGCCACCAGGCCGCCGACGGCGCCGCGGGCGGCGACAGCGCCGACGCGCTTGAGGGCGGGTTCTTCGATCAGGACGACGTCTGAGCGAGCCGTGTCGAAACACCCGTTTCTCGTCCACGTGGCCAAGCTCCGGCGAGAGCTCGGGTCCAGCCGTCACGAGGTCTTGAGCGGCACCATCGACGATCTGCAGTGCGTGGGGAGCACGGTGCCGGCCGGGGGGTGCGTCGAGGCCGACGTGACGCTCATCTCGATGCTGGGGGGCATCGAGGTCACCGGCACGGTGACGGCCCCGTGGTCGGGGGAGTGCCGCCGTTGCCTCGAAAGCGCCTCAGGGACGATGGCGGTGGCGGTACGGGAGCTCTACACCGACGACGGCGACGGCGAGGACACCTATCCGCTGCCCAACGACGACCTCGACCTGGAGCCGCTGGTGCGTGACGCCGTGTTGCTCGAGCTGCCCCTCGTCCCCCTGTGCCGGTCGGACTGCCTCGGTTTGTGCCCGAGCTGTGGGGTCAATCGGAACGAAGAGCAGTGTTCTTGCACCGAAGAGGGCGACTCACGCTGGGCCGCGCTGGACGTTTTGCGGGTGCCGGATGGAGGACCGTCTTCCACCAGCTATCGTGGTCCGGCCCCCGACCCGAGGTAGACGACGATGGCCGTCCCCAAGAAAAAGACTTCAAAAGCCAAGAGCCGTAGCCGGCGCGCCTCGAACTGGGTGGTGCCCTTTCCCGCTCGCAGCGTGTGCCCCCAGTGCCACCACGCCAAGGTCCCCCACGTCGTGTGCCCCAACTGCGGCTGGTACAAGGGGCGGCAGGCCGTAGAGATCGACTAATGGCCGAGGCTCACCCCGCCTCGCATAGCCCCGACCCGGGTTTGCTTCCCGTCGCCGTTGACGCCATGGGGGGCGACCGTGCTCCCGGTGAGATCGTGGCGGGAGCACGCCAAGCCGTGGCCGAATTGGGGATCCCCGTGGTCCTCGTGGGGCGGGCCGAGGAGCTGGGCGATACCGGTGGGCTTGAGGTGCTGCCCGCCTCTGAGGTCATCGGCATGGACGATGACCCCGGCCAGTCGGTGCGTCGCAAAAAGGATTCGTCGCTGGTGCGCGCCGCCGAGGCAGTGCGCGACGGCAAGGCCTCAGCCATGGTCAGCGCCGGCAATACCGGTGCCACCATGGCCAGCGCGCTGCTGCGCATGGGCCGCTTGCGCGGCATCACCCGGCCCGCCATCGCCACACCCATCCCGAACCTGGGGTCGCACCCCACCGTGCTGCTCGACTCGGGCGCCAACTCCGAATGCACGGCGGCGATGTTGGTGCAGTTCGCTCAGATGGGCGCGCAGTACGCCTCGGCGCGCTACGGCGTGGCCAATCCCACCGTGGCCTTGTTGTCCATTGGCGAGGAGAAGTCCAAAGGCAGCCCGCTGGTCAAAGAGACCCATGCGCTTTTGGCCGAGCACGACGACGTGAACTTCGTGGGCAACGTCGAAGGGCGCGACCTGTTGCACGGCGCCGCCGACGTGGTGGTGACCGACGGTTTCACCGGCAACGTGGCCCTCAAGACCCTCGAAGGCTGTTTGCGGTTCTTCATGGACACCATGCTCGGAGTCTTTGACCGCGACGACGAGACGAAGCAGGCCGCCGGCGTCATGTTGCCGCTTCTGGCCCCATTGGCGGCAGAATTCGATCCGGACAACACCGGCGGAGCCATGCTGCTGGGCGTGGACGGCGTGTGCGTCATCAGCCACGGCTCGTCGTCGGCGCGCGCCATCGTCTCGGCCGTAAAGGTGGCGCACGACGTGGTCACCGCCCAGCTCGTCTCGCGCTTGGCCCAAGCGGTCACTGCATCCTGATCTCCGCCCCTCTTGGGGTCTGATCTTCGCCCCTCTTCGGGTCAACAGCCAGGCAGATATAGGGTCTGACCAGGTATTTCGTGGGAAGACGGCCGCTCAGCAAGTACACTGTCGGTGACCAAGCCCACGACGAGACCCAGGAGCGCAGGTGCCAGCCGAAACCCACGTGGAAAAGGGACCACTCGACCGGCGCGAGGTCTTCGAGTTGGTCCGTGACCAGCTTGCCGACATTCTCGAGATCGAGCCTGGTGCGGTGAGCGAGTCATCATCGTTCGCCGAGGATCTCGATGCTGACTCCTTGGCTCTTATCGAATTGGTGGAAGCGCTCGAAGAGGAACTCAGCGAGCGCTCCGTCGGGTTCCGCATCGAGGACGAGGACCTTGAAGACCTTCGTACCGTGCGCGACGCCGTTGATTACGTGTTCGCCAAGCTGGGCACGAGTTGAGACGACCGTCGATCTGGTCACGTTGAGCGCCGTGCCCGGCACTCGGTTCCCGGTGCCCGATCTCGAACCCCTGATGGCCCGCCTGGGCTGGGAGTTTGGCGACCGTGACCTTTTGGTCCATGCGCTGTCTCATCGGTCGTGGTGTGCCGAGGCCGGAGGACAGCCATCCAACGAGCGCTTGGAGTACCTCGGTGATGCGGTCCTCGGACTCGTGGTGGCCGAGCACTGTTTTCGTTCCTACCCCGAAATGCCCGAGGGCGCGCTGGCCAAGGTGCGCGCCGCGGTGGTGAACACCACCGTGCTGGCTGAGCTCGCCAATGAGTTGGACATCGGCCCCGTTCTCCTGCTCGGCCGGGGCGAGGACGCGTCGGGAGGTCGGCACAAGGCGTCGATCTTGGCCAATACCGTCGAAGCGCTCATCGGAGCCGTGTACATCGACGGGGGCTTTGCGGCCGCCTCGCGGCTGGTGCTGGCCATGCTCAACGAACGCATCACCGCCGCCGCCGCCGGGCCCGGTGCCGAGGACTTCAAGACGCGCCTGCAGGAGCTCGTCATCCATCGCTCCGGCGTGCTGCCCCACTACGACGTGCAAGGGGTCGGCCCGGACCACGCCCGTCATTACACCGCCCACGTCTTGGTGGCCGGCGAAGCCATTGGTGTGGGCGAAGGACGTTCCAAAAAAGACGCCGAGCAAGCGGCGGCGCGAGCCGCCTGGGATGTGCTCATGGCGGCTGACCCCGGTGCTTTGGAGCTTCACCATGCCTGAGTTGCCCGAAGTCGAGACCATCCGCCGGGACCTCGAAAAAGAGATCGTCGGTCGCCGTGTGAAGACCGTCGAGGTCACCGGCAAGAGGTCGATCCGTCGCCACAAGACTCCCGAGGATTTCACGACACGACTCGAAGGGCGGCGGGTGACCACCATCCGCCGGTCCGGGAAGTACCTCGTCGTCGGCCTCGACGGTGATGACGTCTTGGTGGTGCATCTGGGCATGAGCGGCCAGCTTCTGCGGGCCAAAGGGCCGAAAGATCCGCTCGAACGCCATACCCATGTCGTCATCACCTTCACCCAGGGCGGCCAGCTGCGATTCGTCGACCCCCGCACCTTCGGGGAGCTCTTCGTGGCCGCCATCGCCGACATCGACACCGAGGTGCCCGAGCTCGCCCACCTGGGCTTCGATCCCCTTGACGACGTCATGAGCTGGGCCAAGTTCGGACAGTTGCTGGCCGATCGCCACACTGCGCTCAAGACCCTGCTCATGGATCAGAAATTCGTGGCCGGCATTGGCAACATCTACTCCGACGAGATCCTCTTCGCGGCGGGCATTCGCTATGACCGCCTGTCGGATTCGCTCAGTGCCCAGGAGATCCGGCGCCTGTACCGCGCCATGGTCGAGACCCTGACCGAGGCGGTCAAAGCACGAGGCTCCTCTCTCGCCGACGAGCAGTACCGCGACCTGTTCGGGGCCGTGGGGGACTACCAGGGCCAGCACCAGGTCTACGACCGCGAGGGCAAGGCGTGTCGCCGGTGCCGCAACGTCGTGGTGAGGGTCAAGGTCAACGGGCGCTCGGCCTTTCTCTGCGACCACTGCCAGATCTAAAGGCGCCTCACCTGCCCATCCCCGCTTCACTTGAGGCGACCGCTAGGGTGACCCCCGGTGTTCCTGAAGTCGCTCACCCTTAAGGGCTTCAAGTCTTTCGCTGACGCCTCGACACTGCAGCTCGAGCCGGGGGTGACCGTCGTTGTCGGTCCCAACGGCAGCGGCAAGTCCAATGTCGTAGACGCCGTGGCGTGGGTGCTTGGCGCCCAAGGACCGCGCACGGTGCGGTCGTCGAAGATGGAAGACGTCATCTACGCGGGATCGGCGGATCGCCCCGCCCTCGGACGCGCCGAGGTCTCGCTCACCATCGACAACCGGGCCGGCCACCTTCCCGGTGGACTGGCCGAGATCACCATCACGCGCACGCTGTTTCGCTCCGGCGACAGCGAGTACGCCATCAACGGGCAACCCTGCCGTCTCCTTGACATCCAGGAGCTGCTGTCGGACTCCGGGGTGGGGCGCCAGCAACACGTCATCGTCAGCCAAGGCCAACTCGACGCCATTTTGAATGCCCGCCCCGAGGACCGCCGGGCGGTGATCGAGGAGGCTGCCGGCGTCTTGAAGCATCGCCGCCGCCGGGAACGCTCCGAGCGCCGCTTGGCAGCCACCGAGGAGAACCTCGACCGCCTGGGAGACCTGTTGCGCGAGGTCCGTCGCCAGATGCGCCCCCTCGAGCGCCAAGCCAGCGCGGCCCGATCTCATGCCTCGTTGGCCGAGGAGCTGCGGGCCCTGCGCCTCTACCTGGTGGGCCGCGAGCTGGCCTCCTTCGAGGCGCGTCGGAGTACCGGATCGACCCAGCGCGATCGTCTGCGCGTCGAGGAGAGCGAGCTGCGCGCCGCGATCGTGGAGCTCGATTCCGCCGCTGACGAAGCCGCCGCCGAGCTGTCGGCTCGTCGCGAAGACGACCTGGTGGTAGCCCTCACTCGGGTGCAGGGGCTGGTGGAGCGGTGCCGGGGGCTCGGCGGGGTACTGGTCGAGCGGCGCCGTTCGCTCGGACTGGCCCTCGACGCCGCGGCCGACATCGACGTGGTGTCATCTCTCGAATCCGACGCCGCTCGCCTGAATGCCGAGCTGGAAGAGGCCACCGCGGCGCAGGACGCGCTGGCTCCGGTGTCCGCTGATGTGGCCCAAGCCGAGCGCGAGCTGGCCGGCGACTTGAGCACCCACGAAACGATGTTCTCCGACCTGGCCGGGCTCCGAGGAGCCGAGGAGGCCTTCGCCGTGGCCCGGGGCCAACTCGAACCCCTCGGCGCCGCTTTGGAACGCGACCGGTCCGGTCTGCAGCGCCTCGACGAGCTCCTGGCCACCGTGGAGCGACGTCGCACCACCCTTGATGACGAGGGGACCGGGCTTGCCGACGAGCTGGCCGCGTTGGCCGCCGACGGGCCCACTCTCCAGCAGCACCGTGACGACACCGGGCGACGAGCCGGCGACGCCGTGGGCGCGCTGCGCGCCGCCGAGGCGGCCCGACGCGACGCCGATGGACGTCGTCATCGACTTGAGGCACGCGCCGAGGCGCTCAGCCGGGCCGCCGAGGAGGCTCGGGGCACCACCGGAGCCGAAGCCCTGGCCGGTATGGCCGGAGTGGTGGGAGCCCTGGGAGACCTCGTCGAGGTAGACGACGGGTGGCAAAGCGCCTTTGAGGCGGCCGTCGGAGGCGCACTGGCCGCCATCGTGGTCGAAGGCGACACGGCGGCACGCGCCGCGCTGGCTCGACTGGCCGACGGCGACGTAGTGGGGACGGTCCTCACCCTCGACTCGGGTCGCCCCGGTACCTCGGCCCCGCCGCTGACCGATCTTCCCGATGGCACTGAGGCGGTGCGACGCCACGTCCGCTCCCCGGTGGCTGGGGTGGCCGCCGTGCTCGACCGTTTGCTGAACGACGCCGTGGCCGTGCAAGGAGGGTGGCGCTCGGCCATCGACCTGGTCCTCCAGCGTCCCGACCTGGTGGTGGTGACCGAGGACGGCGACCGGTTCGGATCGTCGGGGTGGACGCTGCACGCCGGCGCTGCCCCCGCCGCCGAGGCGGCTGCGGAAGCGGCCCGAATCGAAGCGGCCGAGGCCGTCACCCAGGCCGACCAGGCCGCCACCGATGCCGAGGCGGCCCGCAGCGCGTTGGACGAGGCTCGGGCCCAGGCGCTCGAAGCCGAGCGCGCCGTCGAGCGCGCCGCTGGTCGTCGCCTGGCCCTCGACAATGCGTTGCGACGGCTCCAGGGCGAACGTGAGGTTCTGCATCAAGAGTGGTCAGAAGCAGTTCGGCACCGCACCGGGGTATCGGAGCGCCTGCAGCGCGACACGGCCCATCTTTCTGAACTCGAGCTGCAGCTGCCCGAGCTCGAAGCCGCGGCGCGCGCCGCCGGGGGCCGGTTGTCCGAGGCTGACTCGGCGCGCCGGCGGCTCGAGGAACGACGGGTGGAGGTAACAACGCGTCGCCGGGACTTCGAGGTGCAAGCGGCGGGGCTGGCCGAGCGCCAGGCGTTGCTGGCCACCCGCCTCGGCGACGTCGAGCGGCGGCTGGAGGGTCATGCCGCCGAGCGCGCCCATGCCGGGGAGCGGCGCCGCCGCCTGGAGGCTGACGCCACCGCGGTGGATCGACTGCACGATGTGCTCGACGGGCACGCCGTGCGCCTCGGGAGCCTTCTCGAGCGCCTGCAGGAGCTGCGGGCCCGTCAGATCGCCGACCTTCGGGCCGGAGGCCAACGCTTGGAGTCCTTGCGGGTGCAGCGGGCCGACACCGATACGCGTCTGGCCGCCAACCGCGACACCTTGCAGCGCCTCGAACTCGAACTGGCCGAGGCCGCCGTGCGCCACGAATCGGCTGTCGAAGCGTTGCGCCGGGAGCTCGGATGCGAGCCCGCCGTTGCTCTGGCCTCCCCGTGCCCCCAGCTTCCCGAAGGCGTCGAGGCCGGCGCTCGGGCCTCGGCTGTGGAGCAGGAGCTGAACTCACTGGGACCGGTGAACCCGTTGGCCCTCGAAGAGCTCGGAACTCTCGAGGAACGCCACCGATTCCTCGAGGAGCAAGTCGAGGACGTGCGCCGGGCCCGCCGAGAGTTGCACCAGGTGATCCGGGCCGTCGACGACGAGATCATCAGGCTGTTCGCCGAGGCCTTCGCCGATGTCAATGAACACTTTCAGGTGCTCGTGGGTGCACTGTTCCCCGGCGGCACCGGGCGCCTCGAGATGACCGAACCCACCGACCTGCTCAACACCGGCGTCGAAGTCGAGGCCCGGCCGGCGGGCAAGAACGTCCGCAAGCTGTCGTTGCTGTCCGGTGGGGAACGGTCGCTGGTGGCGCTGGCGTTCCTCTTCGCCGTGTTTCGGAGCCGACCCTCGCCGTTTTATTTGATGGACGAGGTGGAAGCGGCCCTCGACGATGTCAACCTGCACCGGTTCTTGGGTCTGCTGCACGAGTTTCGCGACGAGGCGCAGCTCGTCATCGTCAGTCACCAAAAGCGCACCATGGAAGCCGCAGACGCGCTGTATGGCGTGACCATGACACCCGACGGCTCGTCGAAGGTCGTGAGTCAGAAGGTGCGGCGCCAAAGCGACGACCAAGCGGCGGCGCCGGCGGAGCTCTGAGGGGTCCTTCTGACCCCTGAGGGTCACCACCGGGCCTTCGTGAGGGCTCGGTAGGCTGCCCAGGCCATGCTCGCCCTCTGGATCATTCTCGCCGTCGTTGTCGTCGTCCTCGGCGGCGGCCTCGCCTTCTTCGTTCCGAGACGACGCCGAGGGGCCCGTGGCGCGTCAGCGGCGTCGACGGCGGTGCTCGATGCTCGACCGTCGGCGACAGCGAAGCCGTCACCCGACGGCGGCGTCGACCTTGCTCCCCGTCCTGCTCCCGCCCCCGCACCCAGCCCGGCGCCGGAGGTCGAGGCCCCGGCCGCGCCACAGGTTGATGTCGAGGACGCCCCGGTCTCCAGCCGCCCCCCCGAGCTCAAAGAACGCATGGGCAAGACCCGGGGCCTGTTCTCCGGGTACGTGCGAGCGTTGCGGGCCCGGGCCTCGATTGACGACCAGACATGGGACGACCTCGAAGAGGCGCTTCTGCGTGCCGATGTCGGAGTGGCCACCACCGGTGCCCTCCTCGAAGACCTCCGCAGCCGCGTCCGTAGTGGCGAGGTGGTGGGCCCGGAGGCGGTGATCGCCGCCTTGCGCGAGGAGCTGCGCAGCTGCATGGAGGGAGCCGGCCGCGCCGAGCTCATCTTTGAGCCCGGCGCTACCAACGTGTGGCTGTTCGTGGGGGTCAACGGCGTTGGCAAGACCACCACCGTCGGCAAGGTGGCCCGACGTCAGGTGGCCGAGGGCCGGTCGGTGGTCATGGCCGCCGGTGACACCTTCCGGGCCGCCGCCTCCGAGCAGCTCACCACCTGGGCCGAAAGAGCCGGCGTCGACATCGTGCGTGGGGCCGAAAACGCCGATCCCAGTGCCGTGGTCTTCGACGCCGTGCAGCGGGCCGCGGCACGGGGGAACGACCTGGTGCTGGCCGACACCGCCGGACGTCTCCACACCAAGGTGAACCTGGTGGAGGAGCTCAAGAAGATTCGCCGCGTGGCGGAGCGACCCCCCGGGCGCGTAACCGAAGTGCTGCTCGTGCTCGACGCCACCACCGGCCAAAACGGGCTCGTCCAAGCCCGCCAGTTCCTCGACGCGGCGGGGGTGACCGGCGTCGTGCTCACCAAACTCGACGGTTCGGCCAAGGGCGGAATCGTGGTGGCCATCCAGCGGGAGCTGGGGCTCCCGGTGAAGCTGGTGGGGATCGGCGAGGGGCAAGACGACTTGGTGCCGTTCAACGCCACCGAGTTCGTGGACGCGCTGTTCGACTGAGGCTCGTCGACTGGGGCTCGTCGACTGGGGCGCCGTGATGCGGCGCCCCACGGTGGCTCCGGTAGCCTCAAGTTCCCATGTTCGACACCCTTTCCGATCGACTCGAGGGGATCCTCGGGCGCCTGCGTAGCCGCGGCCGACTCGGGGACGCCGATGTCGACGAGGCGCTGCGCGAGATACGCACGGCGCTGCTCGAGGCCGATGTGGACATCGGCGTGGCGCGTGGATTTGTCGACGCCGTGCGCGAGCGACTGGTCGGAGTCGAACTCTCCAAGAGCCTGAGCCCCGGTCAGCAAGTCGTCAAAGCCGTCCACGAACAACTCATCGCCGTGCTCGGCGGTGAAGCGCTCAAGATCAAGTACGCGTCGACGCCTCCCACGGTCGTGCTGCTGGCCGGCCTGCAAGGATCCGGCAAGACCACTACGTCAGCCAAGCTGGCGCGTTGGTTCCGTCAACAAGGCCGCAACCCGCTGCTGGTGGGAGCCGACCTGCAGCGCCCCGCCGCCGTGGAGCAGTTGCGCGTTCTGGCCGGGCAGGCCGGCGTGCCCATGTTCAGCGAGCCCACCGACCCGGTGGCGGTCGCCGCCGCCGGACTGCGTGAGGCACGGCGCCTCGGTCGAGACATTCTCATCGTGGACACCGCCGGGCGGCTGTCGATCGACGAAGAGCTCATGGATGAGGTCCGTCGGATCTCGAGCGCGGTGACACCGGACTACACGTTCTTGGTCATCGACGCCATGACTGGTCAAGACGCCGTCACCACCGCCGAGGCGTTCCATCGCACGTTGAACCTCGACGGCGTCATCCTCACCAAGCTCGACAGTGACGCCCGCGGTGGCGCCGCTTTGAGCGTCAAAGACGTCGTGGGCCGTCCTATCGCCTTCGCATCGACCGGTGAGCGGCTGGCCGACTTCGACCAGTTCTATCCGGATCGCATGGCGAGTCGCATTCTCGGCATGGGTGACGTGCTCAGCCTCATCGAACAAGCGGAACGAGAATTCGATCGCGACGTGGCCCAGCAAGGCGCGGCGCGGATGCTCGAAGGGCGCTTCACGCTGGAGGACTTTCTGAGCCAGCTACAGCAGGTGAAGAAGCTGGGATCCCTGGGCGGGATCCTGTCGTTGTTGCCGGGCGTGCCCAAGGAACTCAAGGGTGCCAACGCGGCCATCGACGACCGTCAGATCGGCCAAGTCGAAGCCATCATCCGGTCGATGACGCCCCGCGAACGAGCGGAGCCGTCCCTCATCGACGGAGGGCGCCGGGCGCGCATCGCCCGGGGGAGTGGCACCACCACCCAGGAGGTGAACCAGCTGCTGCGCCAGTTCAAAGACGCCCAGCAGCTGATGAAGTCGCCGGGCATGCTCGGAGGCCTGCTGGGTGGGGGCAAAGGCGCCAAGATCGCCGATGCCATGGCTGAGCTCAACGCCCGGGCGGCCGGGTCCGACGATGACGTCTTGGGGGGATTGTCGGACCCCATGGGCGCCGGGCTGGGGTCGCGCCGTGGCCTCGGCGAACTCGGGCTCCCGGCCGGAGCTGCGGTTCGAGGCACCGGTGGGGGAGGCGCGGCCCGTCAGGGAAAGAAGAAAAAGGGCGGCCGGGTCACGCCCAAGGCGGGCGAAAAAGGGCGAAACCGGTAGCCAAAGGCGCACTGGTTTCACCCCGACCCGTCGAACAGGGCAAAATAGATGGCCGGCGCGCACGATTGCCGCCGAGCGCACCCGAAGAAAGCAGGAATCCCGTCGTGGCCGTAAAGCTCCGCCTCATGCGGATGGGCAAGAAGAAGCAACCGACCTACCGCGTGGTGGCTGCCGACAGCCGTTCGCCGCGCGACGGGCGTTTCATCGAGATCGTGGGCATCTACGCCCCCCGGGGCCGGTCGACGGCCGATCCAAACGCCATCGTCGAGATCGACAACGCCAAAGCTCTGAAGTGGCTCCGACAAGGTGCCCAAGCCACCGAGCGGGTCGAGAAGCTCCTGCGTACGTCGGGAGCCTGGGACGAGTTCAAGCCGGCGGCCTCCAAGTGAGTGACACCGAAGCCGATCCGTCGGTGGATGACGACCTCGACAACGGTAACGACGTGGACGATGACGTCGACGACGTCAACGACGAGGACTTCGTCGATCTCGACGACATGGCCGGCAATCGGGTCGAGGGCGGCACGGCGCGCGCTGTGCTCGATTACATCACCCGTTCCATCGCCACCGATCCCGACTCGGTCGTGGTCGAGACCGACGATGTCGGTCGCGCCGTTCGATTCCGCATTCACGTCGCCCCTGGCGACATGGGCCGCATGATCGGGCGACGAGGTCGCGTCGCCCAGGCCATCAGGACCTTGGTGCGGGTGGCCGGGTCACACGACGGAGTGGATACCAACGTCGACTTCGTCGACGACTGACGACGACTCGACTTCGTCGACGACTGACGACGACTCGACTTCGTCGGGGCCGCCTCGGGGCCACGAGTCGATGCTCGAGGTCGGGCGGGTCATCCGTCCTCATGGACTGCGCGGCGAAGTCGTGGTGAACCTCGTGAGCAATCGCGCCGAACGTTCGGCGCCGGGGGCCTGCTTCGCCACCGAAACGGGCCAGCTGTGCATCGAGCGGTCTCGTCCCTTCGCCCAGCGGTGGATCATCACCTTTGCCGACGTGAGCGGCCGCCCGGCCGCCGAGGCTCTGGTGGGTACGCGCCTGTGGGCGGCTCCAATCGACGACGTCGATGCCCTATGGGTCCACCAGCTGGTGGGCTCCGAGGTCGTCGAGGCGGCCACGCAGCAGAGCCTGGGCACGGTGACCTCGGTGCTCTCCAATCCCGCCAGCGATCTGCTCGAGCTCGACACCGGCGCGCTGATACCCGTGCGCTTCATCGTCGAGCACCGCCCCGGTCAGGTGATGGTGGACATACCGGCCGGTCTCATCGAGGTGACCGCCAAACCCAGCGAAGACGAATGAGAGTCGATCTCTTCACGATCTTCCCTGAACTCCTCGAGCACTTCTGCTCGGGATCGTTGTTGGGCAAAGCCCGCCAAGGGGGGCTCCTCGATCTCCGCGTGCACGACCTGCGCGCCCACACCGATGACCCGCACCGCTCCGTAGACGACACCCCCTTCGGCGGTGGTCCCGGGATGGTGCTGTCCCCGGGGCCGATCTTCGCGGCGGTGGAGGCGGTGTCTCCCCCTCGGCCCCTGTACATCCTCGGTCCCGGTGGCCGCCGCTTCGATCAGGCCATGGCCACTCAGATGGCGGCCTCGGCGTCCGAGCCGGGAAGCGGGTTTTCGCTGCTGTGTGGGCGCTACGAAGGCGTAGACCAGCGGGTGGCCGACCATTTGGTGGACGGCGAGCTGTCCATCGGCGACTACGTGGTGGCCGGCGGTGAGACGGCCGCCTTGGTGGTGGTCGAGACCGTCACCCGGCTGCTGCCCGGGGTCATGGGCAACGAGACCTCGGCCCAGGACGAGAGCTTCGGATCCGGGTTGCTCGAGTACCCCCAGTACACCCGGCCGGCCGCCTTTCGGGCCTGGGAGGTTCCCGCCGTGCTGCGCAGTGGGGACCACGGGCAGATCGAGCGCTGGCGTCGGGCCATGAGCCTGCGTCGAACCCTCGAGCGGCGTCCGGACCTGATCGAGGCTCGTGGTGGCCTGTCAGATGAGGAGCGCCGCCTGGTGGAGACGCTGGACGACGCCTGAGGCCCCGACGGGGACGGCCTCGGTGCGCGCCCCCTGTGCGACGGCGGCTATCCTTGCCCCTTCCGGAAACTCCGGCAGCCAACTGCCGGTAGGTGCCGGCAGCCCGGTAGACACCTCCCGGGGACGCTCGGAGATCAGCCCCGCGAAGGGACGCGCAATGAATTCCACCGACATCGTCGATCGCGACTTTCTCCGAGACGACGTTCCGGATTTTCGCCCCGGCGACACCTTGAAGGTCCACGTGCGAGTGGTGGAAGGGACGCGCGAGCGGGTGCAGGTGTTCCAAGGGGCTGTCATCAGGCGCCAGGGCTCCGGAGCCCGTGAGACCTTTACGGTGCGCAAGGTCAGCTTCGGGGTGGGCGTCGAGCGCACCTTTCCCGTGCACTCACCGATCTTGGCCAAGATCGAGGTCGTGGTCCGAGGCGACGTGCGACGGGCCAAGCTCTACTACCTGCGGGGCCGCGTCGGGAAGGCCGCCAAGATCAAAGAGAAGCGCCAGCCTTTTCAGAAGGCGTGATGTCGTGCGGGCGCCGTTGGCGCCTGCGGCTGGCCCTGAGTTGAGCTAGCGGACCTTGACCACCACGGTCTTCTGGGAGATGTCGTGGTAGCCCTGACGATTGGGGTTCCACAGCGGCGACAGACCGCATACCACCGTCCAGATTTCGGCCAGCAGTCCCAGAATCGATCCGACGAACGGGATGAGCACCAGCACCAGTCCGGGGTAGAGGATCACTTTGCGCAGGCCGGCGCGCTGGTTGCCGATGGCCCCACCGTTTGAGGCGTCACGCACGGCGATGCCGAGGGCCATCATGCCGACCGACTGACCTTTCTCAGCGCCCTCGAGGATGGCGAAGTAGCCGATGCCGACCACCGCCACCACGACTTGCACCAGCCACAGCTTCACGCCGAAGTGGGTGAAGCTGTGCGATCCGATCGAGGAGCTGACCACGATAACGGTCAAGATCCAGTACACGACGGCGAGCATGACCCCGTCGATAAGCACGGCCACCAAGCGTTGCCACCACTCGGCCAAGGGGCGACCCCGGCTGTCCACGGGGCCGGGCACGTAGCCGTAGGCCGCGCCGGGAGCGGGCTGCCCGTAGGCGGGCATGCCGGGCGGCGTGGCACCGTAGGGGTTCGGGGGTGGCGTGGGCGGCGGTGCGTATCCGGGCTGCTGCTCAGGCGGATACCACTTCCCGTCCGAGGCAATCCACCAACCCGGACCTTGCGATACGTCGCTCATCGCAGCTCTCTCTCGTCGGTGTCGATCCCACCCACGCTACCGGCCCGGGGGCCGTTTTGTGGGGAAATGGACCTGGATAGCGGGCTGATCGGGCCTGGCGCGAGCACCGGCGAGGTATCGTGAATTTACCCATGGAACGGATCGGTACCAGGTTCCTCATCGGCCGGCGGAGACGATGAGCGAAGAGGATCTCGAACGGTACGAGGCTGAGATCGAGCTGGCCCTGGTCCAGGAGTACCGAACGGTGCTGCCGCTTTTTCGGTATGTGGTCGAAAGCGAGCGGCGCTTCTACCTGGCCAACGAGGTCAAGGTCACCGTCCGAGACGCCCAGGCCCCGACGTGCATCGAGCTCGAGCTCACCGATGCCTGGGTGTGGGACATGTACCGTCCAGCGCGTTTTGTCCCGAGCGTGCGGGTGCTCACCTTTCGGGACGTCAACATCGAACGCCTGCCCGAACAAGACGCCTGATCCGCCGTGGTATCGCCGCGCCAGGTTCTGGGCGCCCGAGGTGAACAGGCGGCGGCCCAGTGGTACGAGGCTCGAGGCTGTCGGGTGCTGGCGCGCAACTGGCGCTGTGCGGACGGCGAACTCGACTTGGTGCTGCAGGATGCCGCCGGCACCACTGTCGTCATCTGCGAGGTGAAGACGCGCCGGTCGGATCGTTTCGGGTCGCCCTTCGAAGCTGTCACCGCCGTCAAGCAGCGCAAGCTCCGGCGCCTGGCCGGGCGGTGGCTGGCCGAGCGTCGAGGGTCGGGTCTGTCAGGCGCCGTCGCCGTGCGCTTCGACGTCGCCGGGGTGACGCCCGACGGACGGGGAGGGCTCGAGGTGCAGGTCATCGAGAACGCCTTCGGGTGAGCTCGATGGGGGAGCCCCACCATGCGGCTAGGTAGGGTGTTCCGGTGAGCCCCGAGACGATTTTGATAGACCGCGCCGATGGTGTGGTGACGGTGACGATGAACCGCCCGGCCCGCAAAAACGCCGGCAACGGCCTCATGTGGCAGGAGCTACGCGCCGCTTTTGACGAGGTGGCCCGGCGCACCGACGATCGTGTGCTCGTGCTCACTGGGGCGGGCGGCGCCTTTTGCTCGGGAGCCGACATCACCGACCCGGCCGGCGTGAGTGGCGACCCCGCCGATCCGCACATCGTCCGCATGCGGACCTTCGGTCAGGTCATGCTGGCGCTGCACGCCTTGCCGCAACCGACCATCGCCAAGATCGGCGGCGTGGCGGCGGGCGCAGGCTGCAGCATGGCCTTGGGATGCGACCTGACGGTGGCGTGTCGCAGCGCCCGGCTATCGGAGATCTTTTCGAAGCGTGGCCTGTCGGTTGACGGCGGCGCGTCGTGGCTGCTGCCCCGACTCGTCGGCTTGCACAAGGCCAAGGAGATCGCCTATTTCGCCGACATGTTGTCGGCGGACGAGGCGCACGCCTACGGACTTCTCAATCGCGTCGTCGACGATGACGAGCTCGACACCTTTGTCGACGAGTGGGCTCGTCGACTGGCGGCCGGGCCACCGCTGGCGCTGTCGATGACCAAATCCCTCCTCGACAACGGGATCAATGTGTCGATGGCCCAAGCCTTGGAGGACGAGGCTCGCTGTCAGACCATCAACTTCGTGTCGGAGGATACGGCCGAAGCCATGCGGGCCTTCGTGGAAAAGAGAGACCCCCGTTTTCAGGGGCGGTAGCCGGGGCCGACGTCCGGTCCCTTCGTTACTTCTTGGTGCCGCGTACCGCCCACTGCGTGACCCACGGTCGTTGGGGATCAGGGCCCTCGGTCACCGCCGTCACCTCGTACTCGGTCCCGTCGCGATCTGACCACGCACCTTGGGCCACCACCGCCTGCACATAAGCGGTGTCCTGGCTTCGAAAGAGCAACCTCGGTGAACTGTCCACTGGCGTTGTCTTCGGCGCGAAGCCACGTGCACTTGAGCCAGGGCGGTGATCCAGTGTGAGGCGGTGGTGGCGTTCTCAGCTGGCCGTGGCCAGTTGATACGCCTGGTTCCAAGTCTCCGGGGTGTTGGCGTCCAAAGCGGCGGCCAAAGCCTCTTCGAGGTCTCGGGCACGGCGATTGGCACCGGCGGCCGCCTCGGCGGCCGATTCGGCGGTGATGCGGGCTTCCTCGGCGGCGTGCAATGCGGCGTCGGCTTGGACCTGGGCTCGTTCGCTGGCCCCGGCCGCCGTTTGCGCCGCCACGCGGGCCTCCTCGGCGGCGCGCAACGCCTCCTCGGCCTTGTGCTGAGCCTCTCGGTTGGCGTCGGCGGCAACATGCATGGTGCGGGTCAGATCGAGCACGACCTCAGCGATTCGTGCTGCTTCGCTCCAGGCGTCGGGGGTGTCGACCGACCGAGCCTTCGCCATGGCCAGCGCCGCCTCCTCGGCCCAGTCGCGTGACTCGCCGTAGACAGGCGTGGTCGGTGCCACAACGGCGGGAACGGCGGGCGTGGGAGCGGGCGTAGGCGGGGCGGCGATGTCGGGGCGCACCGCTCCTGAATCGGGTCTGCTCACGATCTTGTGTTGCGCGTGGCGGGCATGACGGGAGGTGCTCAGCACGTGAGGCAGAACCACGCGGGAGCGGCGCGACTTCGTGGTCCGGCCCCGCTTGGCATGCTCAGCACCATCCGGGGTCGCCACCGCCACGTCTGTGTCCAGCCGCATACCCGGAAGGAAGAGGAACCCCAACGTCACGATGGCGCCGAGGGTGCCCGCCAGCACCAGGGTGACGCGGGCTCCGAGCGCATGGGCGATGGGGGCCGTGATGGCATAACTCAAGGGCAGCAAGGCGGTGGAGACACACCAGTCGATGCTCGAGACGCGCCCCAGCATGGAGTTCTCTACGTGGCGTTGCTTGACGGTGGCCCACACCACGGCGCCAACGGCCTCAGCCCCGTTGACGATCAGCGCGGCCAGAGCCAGCCCCCAAGCCCGAGTGGCAACGCCGTATCCGGCCACAGCCAGCGTGGCCACCGCCCACCACAGGTAGATCCACGTCAGCGGCCGACGGGGCTCGCGCGCCCGACTCATGAGCAAAGCACCGGCCAAGGCGCCGATGCCGCCGACGGCGAGGATCTCACCGTAGGTGGAGGGCCCTTGGTGCAGCGTGTTGCGCACGATGTAGGGCAACAGCACCTGGGTGGGCCCGATGAACAGCAAGTACGTGAAGGTGGCCGACAAAAACGTGCCCCACAGCCAGACGTGGCGGCGCACATAGCGCAGGCCTTCGAGCACGTCGTGGCCGAGGGGATTGTGGGTGCGACCCACTTTCTGACGAACCCGCGTCATGTGGGTCACACACAGCGCCGAAAAGGCGAAGCTCAGGGCGTCGAGGCAAAAGGCTCCGGCCGGGTGCACCACGGCCACAGCGATGCCGCCCAGAGCAGGGCCGGCCAGTTGGATGCTGACGGGCCGTACGAACTGGTCGATGGCGTTGGCTTGGGTGAGCTCGTCCGCTGTGACGAGCTGAGGGACCAACGCGTCGAGAGCGGGGGAAGCAAAGGCGGTGGCGATACCGATAATGGCGCTCACCACATAGAGCTCGAGGAGGTGCAGGTGGCCGACCACGGCCAAGGTGGCCAGGACGGCCACGGCCATGGCGCGCGCCACGTCGGCCCAGAACAAGACGCTTTGGCGCGACATGCGGTCGCACACGGCGCCGCCCACGGGAAGGAGGACGACCTGGGGCAACGAGGCCGCCAAGCCGATGTAGGCCAAGGTGGAGACGCGGTCGACGAGCGCGTAGGCCTGCCACGCCACGGCCACGATGAAGACGCCATCGCCGAGGAGCGATACGGCCATGCCCGTCCACAACAGGCGGAAGTTTCGTTGACGAAGTGGTGCGGTGAGCCCCATGGGCAGGCTCTGGCTCAGGGAGTGGTCGGTGGCCGCTGCATGTCGAAGCACGCCGCCAGCTCACCGAGGACCTCGTTGAGCTGTTCGATCTCATCGTCGCCGTTGGCAGCGGTCACCTGAATCCGAAAGCCGACCTGCGACTTGGGTACCAAGGGGTAGGCGGCCAAGGTGACGTAGATGCCTCGGTCGAAGAGGAACCGTCCCACCTCGTCGATGTCATCGTCGTAGCCCAAGGGCAGTTCGATGATGGGAAGGCCCGAGGTGTTGAGCGTTCGCAAGCCAAGCTCGTTGACACGATCGAGCACTCGCATCGTCTTGGCGTACAGCGACTGCCTGAGTGCCTCGCCTTCGGACGCGTTGACCCGGAAGCCGGCCAGAACGGTGGCCAGGGACGCCGTGGGCGAGGGCCCCGAGTACAGGTACGGCGAGGCGGCCACCTTGAGGTGGTTCTTCAGGGCGGTGGGCAGGGCCAAAAACGCCAGCAACGATGAGTACGCCTTGGAGAAGCCGGCCACCAAAACCACGTTGTCGTAGGACTCTTCGAAATAGCGGACGATGCTGTTGCCGCGCTTTCCATAGGGCATGTCGGCCGTCGGAGACTCACCGATGACCCCGAAGCCGTGGGCGTCGTCGACGTAGAGCACGGTGTCGTACTCCCGGCAGATGCGGGCGTAGGTGGGCAGATCTGGGGCGTTTCCCGTCATGGAGTTGACGCCGTCCATGCAGAACAGGCGCGGTTGGCCCGGGGGCAAGGACCGCAGCGTCTCTTCGAGATGGTCGGTGTCGTTGGTCCGGATCCGCAGCAGCGTCGCCCCCGCTCCTCGGGCGATGGCCGCTCCTTCGTAGAGCGTTTTGTGCGCCTGGGCATCGATCAGGACGACACCGTCCCCGGCGAGTACCGGGATCACCGAGGCGTGGATAAGGGTGATGGTCGGCAGCACGAGTGTGTCGGGCGCCCCCACCAGCTCGGTGAGCTGCTCCTCGATGTCGACATAGAGCCGGGGATTGCCGAGCAACCGTGACCAGCTCGGGTGGGTGCCCCAGCGACACAGCTCGGCATGCACGGAGTCGATGATCTCGGGGTGAAGGTCGAAGCCCAGGTAGTTACACGAGGCGAAATCACACAACCAGTGATCACCGATGCGGATTCGCCTACCACGCACCTCGTCGATGACGGCATCCATCATCGGGTGCGACTCCGTCAGACGTTCGAGGTCCTCGAGGCGCTGATCGATGCGGGAGCGCTCGGCCTTCAGGCCGTAGGAGGCGAGGTCCACCGAGACCCCGTCGGAGTAGGCGGGGCCGCCCACCGTTGTTGGCGAGTGGCCGTTCATTGCACCGTTTCCGTTTCCTTGTTGCGCATGTCGGCGATGGGGAGAAATCCAGCGGTGGTGAGCTCGGACAGAAGTTCACTGATGCCTTCGGCCGGCAGTGGCTTGGCGAAGAAGAAGCCCTGGGCCAAGTCACATCCCAGTGCTCGCAACCCCTCGATCTGAAGTTCGCTCTCGATGCCCTCGGCGATCGTCTCGAGGTTCAAGGTGTTGCCGAGTTGCACGATGGCGCGCGCCAGGGCGCCGTCGGCAGGCTCGTCACTGACGTCGTCGACGAAGGATTTGTCGACCTTGAGGATGTCGATGGGGAAGCGCTTGAGATAACTCAACGACGAGTACCCGGTGCCGAAGTCGTCGATGGCGAACGCCACCCCGAGCAGCTTGAGCTCGAGCATGCGGGCGATCACGGAGTCAGCGTCTTGGACGAGCACGCTCTCGGTGATCTCGAGCACCAAGCTCGAGGGGTCGAGATCAGCTTTCTGCAGAGCGTTGGAGACGTCAGCCACCAGGCCGTCGTGCTGGAAGTGCCGGGCCGAGACATTGACGCTCATGCGCAGGCGCCGGGCCAGGTCGTGTTCGAGTTGCCATTGGCGTGCCTGGTGGCACGCCTCTTCGAGCACCCACCGCCCCAGCGGGATGACCAACCCCGTCTCTTCGGCCAGAGGGATGAAGTCCGTGGGCAAAAGGACGCCGCGCTCGGGATGTTCCCACCGCACCAGCGCTTCGACGCCCACACTCTTGTCGCCCTTGAGGCTCACGATGGGCTGGTAGTGGACCACGAACTCGTGTTGATCGACGGCCCGCTGCAGATCGGCGGTGCGTTCCAGGCGCAGGGCCATGGCCGCCTGCAGGGCCGGTTCGTAGACCTCGTAGCGCCCCTTACCGCTGCCCTTGGCGGCATACATGGCGACGTCGGCCGCCTGCAGAAGGTCGGCGGGGTCTTCGGCTCCGGCCGGGCTCAACGCGATGCCGATGCTGGCGCGTACCTGGACCTCGTGGTCTTCGATTGTCAGGGGTACGCGCAATTCGGCGATGATGCGGTCGGCGATCTCGAAGACCTCGTCGGGGCTGGCGATCTCCTCGAGCAATACCGCGAACTCGTCGCCTCCGAGGCGCGCCGCGGTGTCACCGCCGCGCAGCGATTTGATGAGGCGGCCGCCCACGGCGATAAGCAGGTCGTCTCCCGCCGCGTGTCCGAGGCTGTCGTTGACGAGCTTGAAGTCGTCGAGGTCGAGAAACAGCACGGCGAGCGACGTCTGGGACCGAGCGGCCCGAGCCAAGGCGTGCTCGAGACGGTCGCGGAACAAGGCCCGGTTGGCGAGACCGCTGAGCGAGTCGTGGAACGCCTGGTGCTTGAGCTCTTCTTCGAGGCCCTTGCGCTCACTCACATCTCGCAGGGTGAGGACGATGCCCTCGACGGTGGGATCGGCCAACAGGTTGTTGGCGGTCACCTCGACGTGGCAGGTGGCGCCGCTTTGATGACGGATCCGCCACTGCGCCGCGGCCGACATGCCGCCTTGGGACGCCACGCGGGCGTACATGGCCAGGGCTTGCTCCACATCGTCGGGATGCACGAGGGAGGTGAAACGCTCGCCTTCGAGCGAGCCGACCTCGTAACCGAAAATTCTCTTGGCCGACGGCGTTTGGTAGGTGATCGTCGTGTCGGGGCGGGCGATGAGGATGACGTCGGACGCGTTCTGCACCAATGTCTGAAAGCGTGCCTCGCTGCGGCGGGCGTGAAAGCTCTCGGTGAGGGTCTCGCGGTCGAGGGCGAGGCCCACCTGGGCGGCCAAGGTCTCGATGGTGTTGGTGAGCTCGACAGGCAGCTCGCCGACGCTCGTGATGGCCATCAGCCCGTGCTGCTCGTCCTTGGCCACCAGTGGGCAAATGAGGACCTGTTCGGTGCTCTCGGCGGGCTCACCGTGCGGTGACCCCCCGACAATGCTGCGGGCGAGCTTTCCTTCGGTCAGCGCGCTGTTCACGTCCGCGCTGGCGATGAGGTTCATGAGGGCGTCGGTGGGCGCTCGACCCGACTGGGCGGCGATGGCCAACCCGTCATCGCCGTTGGCGACCGCCAGCACGACGCCCACGATGTCGCGGTGCTCCGCAACGAGGGCATTGACGGCGTTAAAGGTGGCTCGATAGATCCCGTCACGACCTGATGCGGACACCAAGTCGGCGGACGCTTGGCGCAGGACCTGTTCGCGGGTCATGGCCTGTTGGTGGGCTTTCACCAAGCCCGACATGCGCGTCAGGACGAGAAAGAACATGACCCCGGCCACCACGGCGATGACCGGCGCATCGACCGGGTTGCCCAGTTCGCTCTCGACCAGGAGCACCGCCGGTGCCACCAGTGAGGCCGCCGCCAACAGGGTCAAGCGGGCCCGGCTGGTGCGGGGTGGTCCCGGGGGACGCGGCTGCGACAGGGTCTTCATCGAGGGGTGCAGCGCGGCTGCTCCCCAGCACGAGTAGAAGACGATCCACCCGAGGTCGACGGGGTTGCCGTCGTGCCAATTCCAGTTGGGATGGAGGTTGGCCAGTCCGTACAGCGAGTCGGAGATGAGCGTGCCCACCGCACCGATGGCGAGCAATCGTCCCGCTGTGTTGCGCAGTCCGCCCGCGCTCCACAGGTGCGCCAGCATGGCCAGCACGAGCACGTCGCCGAGTGGGTAGGCGGCCGCCGTCAGCCGCACGAGCAATCCGCCCGAGGCGCGCACGTTGGGGCCGATGAGGAAGATCCACGACAGCAGCCCTACGCCGAGGGTGACTGTCAACGAGTCCAGCAGGCTGGCGCGATCCCCGCCGGGAACCCGGGCCCGAGCCAACAGGAGCAGCCCCACAGCCAGCACCGGGTACATGGTGATGTAGATGGCGTCGATGAAAGAGGGGAACGGGATGTTCTGTTGCCCCATGATCTGGTGCCAGAACTTGTACGTCGTGTCTCCGGTGATGAACAAGAGCACGCCGGCACCGACGAACCACCAGGCCAAAGGCTTGTTGGGGCGATGGTGCCGGGTCCCGATGGCGACGGCTCCCACCGCCGAGACCCCGATCAGGCACCAGGCCGGTACCTGGCCGGACCACTCCATCCACGGTAGGACGCCGAAGATCGCCGACTTCGTCGACGACCCGAAAGGCCAGTAGATCAAGGCGAAAATCGCTTCCAGGGCGAAGAACCAGCGCCACGCATTGGTGGACGTGATGCGGACGCGGAGCGGGAACCAACTGCCGTGGGTCCGTTGACTCCTTTGTTGCACCGATTCCGACATCAATGACCTCATCCCAGGCGCGAAGGCATCCCCGGTTCGCTTCGCTTCTATCGGTCGACGAGGCGAAGCCCTTGAGAATTTGGGCCTCACGCTGGGCCATTGACGCCCAACACACGGTTTGTGGTCCCGATGGCGGTACCGTTGCGGGCGTGAGCCACATCGACCTGCTGGTCCCGCCCGGTGCACCGTCAGCCCGCCTCGCCCGCGAGGAGAGCCGATGGGGCATTTATTACACAGAGCCTGCCGGCGGATCGCCGGAATGGGACGAAATCGGGGCGGCGCCGGACTTCATGGAGATCGATCAAGAAGTGCTGCGCGCCAACGGGATCGACCCCGGTGACGATGCCGCTGTTGTCGGCTACATCGAAGGTCGCCTGATCGCAGCCGGATTCGACGGGGTACGACGTGTCAACGTCACGGCGCCGTTCGTGGCGGCCTGGGACGTGCGCGAGTAACTGTCCAGCGAGCGGTCGAGCGTTACACCCCCGCCGTAGGGTGCCCACGGCGTCTCGAGTGGCCGGCGTCTCATCGAATCCTTGGCCCTCTCTGAACTAGCCCGAGCCTTCGTGCTCGCCGGCCGCAGTGGGAGTTGTTGTGCTCGCGTGTATCTCTTCTGCCACCCTTAACGGGGTCGACGGGTGCCCCGTCGCCGTTGAGGTCCATGTTTCGACGGGGTTGCCCGGGTTCACCGTGGTCGGCCTTCCTGATGCCGCCGTGCGCGAATCGCGCGACCGAGTGCGCGCCGCGGTGCTCTCGAGCAACCTGCCCTGGCCCCAGCAGCGCATCACCGTCAACTTGGCGCCGTCAGGGATCAAGAAGGCCGGAGCCGGCCTCGACCTTCCTATTGCCATTGGGGTGCTGGTGGCCGGCGAGGCCATCGCGCCCAGCGCGGTGTCGGACGCCGCCTTTGTGGGCGAGCTCGGTCTCGATGGGTCATTGCGGGCCGTGCCCGGTGTGGTGCCCCTCGTCGATGCCCTCGAGGCCGGCAACGTGGTGGTGCCCACCCCCTGCGCCGCCGAGGCCGCCTTGGTGGCGCGCGGCGCGGTGCGGCCCGCCCAAAGCTTGGGGGAGGTCGTGGCCGCCTTACGTGGTGAGCGGCCGTGGACGTCGGTGAAGCCCTCCATGGCACGGGCGCGCCTGGCGCGCCTGGCCGGGCCGGATCCGGATCTGGCCGACGTGAGGGGCCAGGTGCTCGGACGGCGCGCCGTGGAAGTGGCCGCGGCCGGAGGACACCATCTCTTGATGGTCGGGCCCCCGGGGTCGGGAAAAACCATGCTGGCCATGCGCCTGGTCGGCCTTCTTCCTCCGCTTGGGCGCGACGAGGCGCTGGCAGTGACCCGCGTTCATTCGGCGGCGGGCCTGTCGGTGGGTGTGTCCGGTCTCCCCGAGCGTCCGCCGCTGCGAGCACCCCATCACAGCGCCACGGCGGTGTCGGTCATCGGCGGAGGGACCGCGGCGCTGCGGCCTGGCGAGGTGAGCCTGGCGCATTGCGGAGTGCTTTTTCTCGACGAGCTGGCCGAATTCCCCGCCAGCGTGCTCGACATGCTGCGCCAGCCTCTCGAGGAAGGAGTTGTCCGCATCCGACGGGCCCGCGCTGCTGCGGATCTACCGGCGCGATTCATCTTGGTGGGAGCCATGAACCCGTGTCCGTGTGGGGAGGGCAGCCTTCCCGGGGGGTGTCGGTGTGGCGACCAGTCTCGGGCGCGCTATGTGCGGCACCTGTCGAGCCCGCTCCTCGATCGTTTCGATCTGGCCGTGTCCTTGGGGCGTCCTGAAGTCGACGACCTGTTGGGCGGGCCCCCGGGGGAGTCCACCGCCACCGTCGGCGAGCGGGTGCGATTCGCGCGCCTGTTGGCGCTGGACCGAGGTGTGCGCGCCAACGCCGATCTGCCCGGGGAGACGCTGACCACATCAGTTCCCCTGACGGTGGACGCCGCTGCGCTTCTCGAGCGGCGGCTGCGCAGCGGGTCGCTGTCAGGGCGCGGTCTGCAACGTGTCCGGCGGGTGGCCCGCACCGTCGCCGATCTCGATGGCGGTGCGGAACTCGTGGACGAGCAACACGTGGCTGAGGCGTTGCAGCTTCGCGCTGCTCGGAGCGCGTTGATGCCGGCGATGACGACATGACGGCTACGACGGGACTCTCCGTCGACCAGCGTTTTGCCGCCGCCCTGGCGTCTTTGGGGGCATCTCCGGGGAAGCTACGGCAGTTCTTGACCGATTACAGCCCCCCCGACGCCTGGGAGGCCCTGGCCGCGGGCCGACATCCAGCCGACCGTGACAGCCACTACCGGGCGGCGGCTTTGCCCGGTGTGGTCGAACGTGTGGAGGCGGCGTGTGTCACGGCCGGCGTGACCGTGCGCGTGCTCGGAGACCCCCAATACCCGCCGTCGTTGGCGACGGACTTTCAAGCGCCGGCCGTCCTGTTCATCACCGGTGACCCCGGGGTGCTCGACACCAAGCCTCGGGTGGCCGTGGTCGGTACACGCGGCGCCACCCCGTATGGGTTGGGGCTGGCGTCTGAGCTCGGCCGGGGTTTGGCGCAAGCCGATGTCGTGGTTGTCTCTGGACTGGCGGCCGGCATCGACGCCGCCGCCCACGGCGGGGTGCTCGGTGTTGATGGCCCCGGCGCGCCAGTAGGGGTGCTCGGCACCGCCCATGACGCGGCAGGGCCCCGGGCGCATGTGGCCCTGCGGGCCGCGGTGACGCAGCGGGGCGCGTTGCTCTCTGAACTCCCGCCCGGAGTCTCGAGCGCCCGATGGTGGTTCGCGGTACGAAACCGAGTCATGGCGGCCGTTGCTCATGTGGTGGTGGTCGTCGAGTGCCATGCCAAAGGGGGGTCACTGCACACGGTGAGCGCGGCGGTCAAGCGAAACGTGACCGTGGCGGCATTTCCGGGGTCGGTGCGAAGCGCGGCTTCTTTCGGAACGAACGCCTTGCTCGCCGACGGTGGGGCGCAGCTGGTGCGCGGTGTCGAGGATGTGTTGAGCGCCGTGGACCTGGCCATCGCCGGCCATCCCGAGGTACACCCACCTGGGCGCCCGCGCTGCGCCGACCCGATTCGAAAAGGGGGGCCCGCCCTGGGCGGGCAACTGAACGAGAAGGCGACCCGGGTTCGGCGTGCCCTGGATCACGATCCGGCCTCGATCGACACCGTTGTCCGCCGCTGCGGCCTGGCGCTCGGGGACGTGGCCCTGGCTCTTGAACAACTGCTGGCCGTCGATCTGGCCGAAGAGTCCCACGGATGGTGGTGTCTGCCCCGATCCTGATCGCCGCGGTGCCTGGTGCGGCTGGGTGCGACCGGCGCCGTGCCAGGCGGCATGCTGGGCGCCGTGCACTTCGTGGTCGACGGGATGAATGTGATCGGGTCCCGACCCGACGGGTGGTGGCGGGATCGCCCGGCGGCTCGGCGGGCGTTGGTGGCCAAGCTGGCAGGCTTGGTCACCTCGGGCCACGACGTGGTGGTGGTTTTCGACGGCCGCCCCGGCGCCGGAGAACCGGAAAGTGCCGCCGCCCTGGGCGTGACGGCCCTATTCGCCCCAGGCGGCCCTAATGCCGCTGACGATGTGGTGGTGCAGGTGACCCCAGAACTCCTCCAAGGTGCCGGCGCGAACCTGGTGGTGGTGACATCGGATCGCCTTTTGGCCCAGCGGGTCAACGCGCTAGGTGCCAGCGTCGAGGGTGCCGGCACCTTTCTGGCCCGCCTGGCCGCGGCCGACGGGTCGTAACACGTTAGGTTGGCCGCCCATGGCACCTGTCACCCGATTTGGACTCCAGATCCCGAGTTTCACTTACCCCGACGACCCGGAGAACCTGTTCGAAAAGGTGGTGTCCATCGCGCAATGCGCGGAGTCGTCGGGTTTTGACTCGGTGTGGGTCATGGATCATTTCTTTCAGATCCCCATGGTGGGCGGGAGAGACGAGCCCATGTTCGAGGCCTACACGCTGCTCGGCGGCCTCGCCGCCCGCACCACTCGCGCTCGGCTGGGCGCCATGGTGAGCGGTGTCACCTACCGGAACCCCGCCCTTTTGGCCAAGGAGGTGACGGCGCTCGACGTGTTGTCCAACGGTCGCGCCGTGCTCGGTATTGGCGCCGCCTGGTTCGATGCCGAGCACGACGGCTTGGGTTTCGATTTCCCGCCCTTGACGGAGCGGTTCGGTCGCCTCGAAGAGGCCCTGCAGATCTGTCGGCTGATGTTCACCGAAGAAGTGCCGAGCTTCGAAGGGAAGTACTACCAAATCCGCGGGGCGGTCAATCGGCCCCGCCCGCGCCAAGCCGGTGGACCACCCATCCTCATCGGTGGCAGCGGCGAACGGCGTACGTTGCGACTGGTGGCGCAGTACGGCGATGCTTGCAACATCTTCGGCGACGTCGACACCGTGGCCCACAAGCTCGACGTATTGGCCAAGCACTGTGACGCTCTGGGCCGCGACCCGGCCACCATCACCAAGACCCGGTTGGGGACCTTGGTCATCGCGCCCACCGCGGCCGAGGCCGAGAAACAGCTACGTGAGCACCAGGCCCGTCTGCAGCTACCCGACGAGGTGGTGCGGGCCATGGTGGTGGCTGGAGATCCCGATGCCGTGGTGGCCCAGGTGGCGCGCTATCTCGATGCCGGGCTCGATGGGCTGGTGTTCAACATGCCCGTTGCCTATGACCTCGACGCCGTGGCCCTGGCCGGACAGACGCTGACCGAGGCCTTCGGAGGCATCGACACCCGGACCTGAGCTCAGTGCAGCGTCACGCCCACAGCGACTCTGGAGACACGGCGGGGCGACCGAGCGCCTCGGCCACGGCCTCGTTGGTGAGGAAGCCCGACAAGGTGAGCAGTCCTCCGGCCAACGACGGATCGGCGGCAATGGCATCGCGAACGCCATGGTCGGCCACCGCCAGCGCGTACGGGAAGGTGGCGTTGGTGAGTGCGTATGTCGAGGTGTGGGGGACTGCCGAGGGGATGTTGCCCACGCCGTAGTGAAGTACACCGTGCTTCACCACCACCGGGTGCTCGTGGGTGGTCTCCACCGTGGTGGCCACGCACCCGCCTTGGTCGACGGCCACGTCGACGATCACGGTGCCCGG
Organism: uncultured Acidimicrobiaceae bacterium; assembly: GCA_963714125.1. GTDB lineage: Bacteria > Actinomycetota > Acidimicrobiia > Acidimicrobiales > UBA8190 > CAWCAW01. The sequence continues at coordinate 1,808,227 of OY970234.1, forward strand.
CTTCATCTGCGCCACCATGTCCTCGGTGACCACGATGGGGGCTCGGCCCCCCGGCACCAGCACGGCACCGATGAGAAGGTCGGCTTCGAGCAGAGAACGCTCGATCACCCCTCGATTCGACATGAGCGTCATGATGCGACCGCGGTGGATCTGGTCCACCATGCGCAACCGGTCCAAGTCGCGATCGATGAGGAAGACCTCGGCCTCCATGCCCTGGGCGATCCACGCCGCATTCGATCCCACCGTTCCCGCCCCGATCACCACCACACGCGCCGGTCGCACGCCCGGCGCGCCGCCCAGAAGAACGCCGCGGCCCCCGTTGTCGCGTTCGAGGAAGTGGGCACCGATCTGGGGGGCGAGGCGACCAGCCACCTCACTCATGGGAGCCAGGAGAGGCAATGCTCCTGACGGCAGCCGCACCGTTTCATAGCCCAGTGCCGTCACCCCGGAGGTAAGCAGGGCGTCGGCCAACTCCGGGTACGCAGCCAGATGGAGATAGGTGAAGAGGACGAGACCGGAGCGAAAGAACTGGTGCTCTTGCTCCTGAGGTTCTTTGACCTTGAGCACAAGCTGGGCACCCCAGGCATCCTCAGCCGTGACCATGGTCGCTCCGGCGGCGACGTAGTCGGCATCGGTGAGCGAAGACCCGGCACCGGCACCGCTTTCCACCAGGACGCGATGTCCACGCACGGTCAGCTCGCGCACGCCGTCGGGTGTGACTGCTACTCGGTTCTCTCCCGGTTTGACTTCGGAGGGAACGCCGACGATCACCCCAATGACGCTAGTGCCGGCCCACCCGCTGCGGAGCCCGCCCACCTCCCCGGCACGCCGTGGCGAGGCGTCTCACCTGGAGCGCGCCCCCGGCGTGCCGGTACCGTGGAGATAGGCGAGCACGGGCCCGGCCACCACCCAGAGAGCCGGCCCGGGCCAGAAAGGCGACCACGTGACGACGACGCGCATCGAGACCGACTCCATGGGGCCCATCGAGGTTCCCGCTGACCGCTACTGGGGTGCGCAGACGGCTCGCTCGCTTGTCCATTTCTCCATCGGCGCAGACAAGATGCCCCGTGCCGTCATTCGGGCCTTCGGGATCTTGAAGGAAGCCGCGGCGCTGACCAATGCCGAGTTGGGCAAGCTCGACGACGTCCGGGCCGAACTGATCGTGGCCGCCGCCAAGGAGGTGCGTGACGGCAGCCTCGACGCCCACTTCCCCCTGCGCATTTGGCAGACCGGCAGCGGGACCCAGACGAACATGAACGCCAACGAGGTGATCTCTAACCGAGCCATTGAAATGGCGGGCGGGGAGATGGGCTCCAAGATCCCGGTGCACCCCAATGACGACGTGAACATGTCGCAGTCGTCCAACGACACGTTCCCCACCGCCATGCACATCGCCGCCGCCGAGGAGATCGTCAACGCCCTGCTGCCCGCACTACAGGAGCTACGCAACGCCCTTGATGTCAAAGCGGGCGAGCTGGCCGGAGTGGTGAAGATCGGCCGTACCCATTTGATGGATGCTGTTCCTCTCACCCTGGGCCAGGAATTCTCGGGCTATGTGGCGCAGCTCGACGCCGATGTGGCGCGCCTGCGCGGTGGGCTCGGTGACCTCTACGAGCTCGCCCTGGGGGGAACAGCGGTGGGAACGGGGCTCAATACCCACGTCGAGTTCGGCGATCGTTCCGCCCGACACATTGCGGACGCCACTGGGCTTCCCTTCGTGTCGGCGCCCAACAAGTTCGCCGCCTTGGCCGCCCATGACGCACTGGTGCACACCAGCTCCACCTTGCGTACGTTGGCGGTGTCGCTCACCAAGATCGCCGATGACGTCCGCTGGCTCGGTTCCGGACCACGCAGCGGCTTGGGCGAACTCATCCTTCCGCCCAACGAGCCGGGCTCGTCGATCATGCCGGGCAAGGTCAACCCCACCCAGTGCGAAGCCTTGATGATGGTGTGCATTCAAGTCATGGGTAACGACGCGGCAGTCGCAATAGCGGGGAGTCGGGGAAACCTCGAACTCAATGTCTGCAAGCCCGTCATCATTCACAACGTGCTGCACTCGGTGCGTCTGTTGACCGACGCCATGGGCACCTTCCGCCGCTACTGCGTCGAAGGGATTGAGCCCGACCTGCCTCGCATCAGGCAGAACCTCAACAACTCCTTGATGCTCGTGACCGCACTCAATCCCCTCATCGGCTACGACAAGGCGGCCGTAGTGGCCAAGAAGGCGTACACGGAAGGCTCCACGCTGCGAGAGGCCGTGGTCGCCTTGGGGTATCTCACCGGCGAGGAGTTCGATCAAGCCGTGCGCCCCGAGGACATGACACACCCTTGATAGAGGGTCATGTGGTTTTAGACCCAGCGACTCCAAACGAGACCGTGCACGTCAGCCTCATGGATCACCCACATGTCGACGAGTTTCGGATTCCTCCGATCGCGGTTGCGTGGGTCAGGACGCCGCCCGGCGTCCGCACATTGCCGTGCGATCAGGTCCTCCTCCAGACTGCCGGCGGGCAATGGCTCACCTGGCACTATTGGTGGCGTGAAGGCTGAGTTACCAACTGACCAGGAGGCTCACGCACGAGTCACCAGGCAGGCTTACGACCGGTTGGCGTCCGTGTGGTCAGCGACGACCGATGACGGCCCCTTCAACGGCCACATGGAGCGCCCTGCCCTCCGCTCGTTGGTGCCGCCGAAGCTGTCTGGCGTCACGGTTCTCGACGCCGGGTGTGGTGCCGGTGGCCAAGCTGAGTGGTTGCTGAATCAGGGAGCGGACGTGATCGGGATAGACCTAAGCCCGGCGATGGTTGAGGAGGCCCGCCGCCGTTGCGGAGGTCGAGGCCGATTCTTCGCGGGTGATCTCGCCGAACCGTTGGCGCTTGATCCCCACTCTGTCGACGGAATCACCTGTTCACTCGCACTCCATTACGTAAAGGATTGGACGGTTCCGCTTCGTTCGTTCGCTACTGCGCTCCGACCACGAGGCTGGATCGTCATCTCCCTCGACCATCCCTTTGCGCCGCCACTTCCCAGCCAACGTGCCGGCTACTTCGACACCGAACTAGTCAGTGATACTTGGACCAAGTCCGAGGTCGAGGTCACCCAGTACTTCTGGCGCCGACCGCTGTCGGCAGTCATCGAGGCGTTTACTGATTCCGGTTTCGTGTTGGATGGGCTGGTCGAGGCACAGCCCACCGCAGAGGCAGTTCGGCTGTTCCCCGATGAGCTTGCGCCGGTGTTAGGTGTTCCATGGTTCATCGTGTACAGACTGCGCTTCGCTGGCGGGGACAATGCAGAATCGAGAGGTGTCACGTAGTCGCGCCTAGCTGACCGACCGCTTGTGACGATGATGTTCGGTTCCTGGAGAGGTCGTTTCTGACCTGACGGACCGGGATCACCCTGAACTCGGACTATCGGGCGGGTCCTTCTCGGAAGGCGAGCTGCGCCACCTAGATCTTTTGCAATACCTGCCCAAGGATCCGCTCAAGTTGGGCTTGGCTCAGGGCATTTGCACCGAGCACCAGCACGTCGCCGTCCTTGGTGGCATCGAGAATCTCTCGCGGCCCGCCACCAGGAGCAAGGTTTTGAGTTGCCCAGTATGCCGGTTTTCCATCGACCGTCACTGACGCATACGTAAGGGCGGTCGTTGTAAACCCGGGCGGAGGGTTCATGGGGACAGGGGGGATACCGCCGGAGTGGGCGAGCTTGAACGCTGCGACCGCACTCGGTCCCCAGTAGACCGCTAGAAACAACGGGGTCGGGAATGAACCAATTGGTGCAGATGCCGCAGCGGCGCCCTGCCATTCGCAGATGCTCTGATTCTGCTTTCCTGGCAACGGGGCTGTGGGCCCAACCTTTGCAGCGTGCTCGCCGAGCGCCTGGGTCAGTTGGGCAGGACTCAACAACGAGCACGCGGAGCGAGCCGAGGTTGTGTTCGTTCCTGTCGTTCCGCAGCCGTCAACGACACACACCGAAATGGCCAGCACCAACCCGACCAGCCAACGATCCATATCCCTCCAGTATCTCTCGCTACGGGAGAGAAGGCTCGGAACTTTCTGCGACAGCGAACCGAGCGAAAACGCCGGTTCTGAGTGCTTTGAGCAGCACCAGCCCGACCGTTCGGGTCCCAATCGCAGGGACATGTCGGGACTCCGGCGTGAGGGTGTCCTGTTCCTCGGATGCAAGTGGCGGCGCGGGCGCTAGCGTCGGCCCCATGCAGGTGCTCGAACCGGCCGATGTGGACGAGGCGCTGGCCCACGACATGGACTGGCGACGCCAAGACGCGCAACTGGTCAAAGTGTGGCGAGGGCGAAACTTCGTTGATGCGCTCGGCTACGTCAACGCCGTGGGGGCGTTGGCCGAAGGCGTCGATCATCACCCCGATATTGACATCCGCTGGAACACCGTTACGTTGCGGCTCACCACACATTCGGCGGGGGGAATCACTGAAGCCGATCTCAGCCTGGCGCGCCAGATCGACGCCATGGCGATTGCGCCGTCGTAGTCCGTTCGCTCCGGCACGACCTATCGTTTCCCATGGCCCGATCGACGCGACGACAGCGTTCGTGGGCATACGTGCCCGTGGAGGGGTTGGCGGGCCGGCCCCATGTGATGGTGGACGGGGCACCGCGTCCCGGCACTGCCCTCACGTTGTCGCATTGGCCGGGCACGCCCACACCCAAAGCCCTATGGGCGGACTTGTCCGCGCAGATCGTTCTTAACGCGCTCGATCAGCCCGACGTGTTCCCCAAGGCAGTGACGGTGGCTACCGTCGATCACAAGGACGTCGACGGTGTTGTCTCCGTCGCCTTGTTGGTACATGAGGGCTTGGCCGAAACGCATGGGGCGCTTCTGGTCGAGGCGGCGCGCGTTGGCGATTTCGATGTCGTCACTGATTCCCGCGCTGCCATGGTGGCGTTTGCCCTCGGCGCGCTGAACCGATCAGGAACACTGGCCGAAACACTGGAGGCTCTGCCGAGCCTGGCAGGGGACCCCGCCGCCTACGAGACGCTGTGGGGCCCCGAGCTCTCGGCCTATCAAAGCTCCGTCGACGGCCGGGACCACGGGTGGTGGACGTTGGAGGAAATGAACGATCTCGACTTGGCCGTTGTCACGGTGCGCGGCCCGGGTCTAGGTGCAGCGGTGGGGACGAGCGGCCAAGGCGGTCAACCGGGTCAACGGAGTCCGGCCGACGCCGTGCATCGGGCTGCTGTGCATTCGGCCACCGAGTGTCTGCGGGTGGCCACCGTGGCACCGGGCTTCTACGAGTTGCGTTACCGCTACGAGTCCTGGGTCCGCCTGGCGAGTTACCGCCCTCGTCTCCGAGTGGACCTCGGACCCTTGGCGGAAGTGTTCAATGCCGCCGAGGTCAGCGGCGCGCGCTGGGAGTTCGAAGGTGCGGGCGCCCTGGCCCCGGCGCTGCGATTGGTCGGCGGAGCTCGCAGCAGCCTCGACCCTCGGTTCTTCGTTGAAACGGTGTGCGCCTACCTGGAGCAGGCCGATGCGGGTCCGGCCGCATGGGACCCCTACGTCGAGTGACGGCTCAGGCGGAGGCGATGGGAAGGTCCCAAATCGGGAACCATCGAGTCAGATCGGTTTCGAACGGCAGGTCGGAGGCGAGCACGCTCTTGAGGCGAAGCTCCAACTCCGAGTCGCGCTGTTCCTTGCCGGTGGGGGCGAAGGGGTAGAAGGTTCCCTGCTTGGCCAGGTAGACGAGGTAGACGGGTCGCGTGATGGACGCCTCGGATGCCATGGACTCGTCGGGGTCGGTGCTGGCGCCCGCCGTCGGGTCGGGCGGGGCGGGGGCGAAACCGAAGACCGAGCACAGGAGCTGCTGGCTCCACCCGGCATCTTCGAGAGACGAGTGCACCATGTGCACCCGAGTCACCAGATCGTCGATCTGGCCCCCTTCGACGATGATCCAGCGGTAGCCAAAGCTGTCACTCACGTGGCGCACCGTCAGCGCCGCCGCCGATCCCGCCACGGCTGTTTTGGGGTCTGAATCGTCGATCTTGAGGAGCTTTTCGAGCTCGCCTTGCATGTCGGCGAAGGGTTGGCCGGCGGGAGGCTTGAAGCACACGCCGGCTCGACCCGTGGACACGACGCCAGTGGACACCTGCAGCGTCACGGCCGCCGAGGGCAGCGCGAAGAGCGCGTCAAGATTGGCCTTCACCGGCTTGGTGCGACCGAGAATGGTGTCGAGCAGTCCCATCAGGCCACCGCTTGCGCCGGTGCCGGCGGCAGCGACATATCGTCCTTCGTGGTCATGAAGGCTGGTTCATCTCGGCTTCGAGTTTGGCCAGCTGGTCGAGCCGCTTTTGTAGCGGAGGGTGGGTCGAGAACAGCGACGACAAGCTGGCTCCGTTGGCGATGGCCGGCGTGAAGTAGAAGGCGTTGAAGTGTTCGGCGGAACGAAGGTCGCGCGTGGGGATTCGACTCATCTCGCCGCTCACTTTGACAAGGGCCGAGGCCAACAGCGACGGGCGCCCGATCAGGATGGCCCCGGAGCGGTCGGCAGCCAGCTCGCGATAGCGCGACAGCGCCATGGTGAGAAGGAAGCTGATGGCATAGACAATGGCCGAGACCACGAGCACCCCCATTTCGATGAGGGCGAGCTGGCTCCCGCTCTGGTTGTTGCGGCCTCCGCCTCCGCCACCAAATCCGCCGAAGAGCCCCGTGAAAAGCATGACCCTGGTGAGCAGTCCGGCCAGCATGCCGAGGAAGCTGGCGATGGTCATGACGGCCACGTCGCGATGGGCGACGTGGGAGAGCTCGTGGGCGAGGACCGCCTCCAGCTCGGGTTCCTCCAAACGACGCAGAATCCCGCGCGTGGCGCAGACCACCGAGTTGTTGGGGTTGCGCCCGGTGGCAAAGGCGTTGGGCATGTCAACCTCGGCGATGGCCACCCGAGGCTTCTTCATGTCGGCCAGGGCGCACAGGCGATCGACGACGCCGTGCAACTCCGGCTCTTGTTCGGGGGTGACGATGTGGCCGTGCATGCCCCACAGGGCGATCTTGTCTGAGAACCAGTACTGGCAGAACGCCAGAATGCCCACGATGACGAGGATGGGGGCCAGTTGGAGTCCGGTGGCGAAAAGGATCCCGATGACGGCCGCGTAGAGCACGACGATGAAGAAGCCGGTGAGGAACATGCGGAACGTGAGTCCGCGATCGGCGGGTATGCGGCGGGAGATGGCCATCAGGTGCTTCCCTCGGTTCTTTCGGCGTTCGGTACGGCGGGTGCGTTCGGTGCGGCGGGTACGGCTTCGGGTGGTGCGGGGCTCGGGATCGCCGCCGGGGTGCCCGCCGGCAGGGCTTCGGATGGGGCGGCGGCCACTTCGGCCTTCAACGCGGCCAGTTCCCGGTCGACCTGGGACGTGGCCGAGACCTTGTTCAGTTGAGCCTGGATGTCGTCGCTATTGGAGCTCAGGTCGGTGAGCGCACCCGAAGCCAGCAGCTCGTCGATGGCTCCAGCTCGCGCTTGCATGTCAGCGATCTTGTCCTGGGCCCGTTGCATGGTGGCGCCGGCGTCACCCATGGAATCGGAGATCCCCGACACCGCTTCGCCGATCTTGGTCTGGGCCTCAGCGGCGGTGTAACTCGCCTTCAACGTCTCCTTACGAGTACGGAAGGCAGCCACCTGGGACCCGAGTTTCTGGGATGTGGCGACGAGTTTCTGCTCTTGGGCGGCGATCTGGCTGTGTTGACTCTCGAGCTCGCTGAGCTCTTCGCCGATGGCGGCCCGGCGCGACAGGGCCTCGCGGGCCAAGTCCTCCCGGTTCTGCTCCAAGGCTTGTCGAGCCTGGTCTTGGAGCTTGGTGGCCTGCTGCTGGAGCTGCGCCGCTTGCATCTCGATGCGCTTCCGGGCGGTAGCGATCTCAGCGATGCTGCGGCGCACCTTCTGCAGATTCTCCATCTGCTTCTCGTAGGAGAGGTCGAGGGTGTCGCGGGGGTCCTCGGCCCGGTCCAAGAGCTTGTTCACCTTGGCCCGCACGACGTCCGCCAAGCGCTGCAGCACGCCCATGGCTTCGCCGTCCCTTCTTGATTCGGTGGCCGATGACGCTGGCCTGCTTCGACATACGAGCATACGTGAGCCACTCGGCCGCACCGGCGCGCGGCGCACGACAGAGGCCGTCTGACCAGCCCGAATCGGGTACGGAGGGGGACGGGTACGGTAGAGAGGATGGCCGACCAACTGTGCCTGCTGACCGTCCACGCCCATCCCGATGACGAGGCCTCCAAAGGCGCCGCCACGGTGGCGCGCTACCACGACGAGGGTGTGCGCACCGTGCTCGTGTGCTGCACGGGTGGGGAAGAGGGCGACATCCTCAACCCGGCCATGGACACGCCCGAGGTCCGGGCCAACCTCCCCGCCGTCCGCCGCCAAGAGCTCGCTGATGCGACGGCCATCATCGGCTACGACGACGTGGTCATGCTCGGGTACCGGGACTCCGGCATGGCCGACACCCCGGCCAACGAGCGGCCGGACTGCTTTGCTCAGGCCCCGCTCGACGAAGCCGTGGGCCGGCTGGTGGAGGTGATCCGACGCGTTCGCCCCCAGGTGATCGTGACCTACGGCGACGATCAGCAGGGCTACCCGCATCCCGACCATTTGCGGGTGCACGAGATCTCGGTCATCGCTTTTGACGCCGCGGGCGACGCCGACGCTTACCCCGAGTCGGGATCGCCCTACCAGCCGCTCAAGATGTACTACGTGGGATTTTCCGGGGCGCGCATCGTGGCCATGCACGAGAAGTTCCTCGAGCTGGGTCTCGAATCGCCATTCGACGACAAGTGGCTGGAGCGGGCCACGTCGATGGTCCAGCCTTACGACACCGAGGTGGACATCAGCGCCTACGGCGATATTCGCCGTGACGCATTACTCGCCCATGCGACCCAAGTCGACCCGACCTCGCCGTTCTGGTTCGGACTGCCCCCTGAGGTGGCGCGCACGGTGCACCCCGTGGACGAGTACATCCTGGCCCGCAATGTCTCGGGGAGCACACAGGTAACCGAGGACGACCTTTTTGCTGGTGTGCGCGACGCCGTTGCTCGGTAACATGCCCCGACGACGCCACAGGTCCAGCGAGTTGGCCTGGGCGGCGGCGACCAGAGACCCAGAGAGGACCGACACATGTCGAAGTGGCTGAGCCAAGAGTGGCTGGACGAGACCAAGAAGATGGCCGAGGGCCAGCCTGAGCGGCCCGGCGCCTCAGCCCGCATGCAGTACGTCGTGACCGGTGCCCCGGATGGGGACATCGAATACTTCTGGGTCCTCGAGAACGGCAAGATCACCGAGAGCCAACTGGGCCACCTCGATGATGCCGAAGTAACCCTTACCACCGGCTACTCGGACGCCTTGAAGATTCAAAAGGGTGAGCTCGATGCCAACGGGGCCTTCATGCAGGGCAAGGTGAAGGTGACCGGCAACATGGCCAAGGTGATGTCCTTGCTGCCCATCACCAACTCGCCCGAGTACAAGGTGCTTCAGGGCGAGATCGCCGCCATCACCGAGTACTGAGATCACCCCGGCGCGAAAGCGCCGTTTACGCCGTCTTGCGCATCACGTCGCGCAGGGCCCGGTAACCGATCACCTCGACCCCGCCGTCGCGCAATGTCGACTCCAACGCTGCGCCGGGCACGAGGAGGTCGTGGTCGTCCACGCGTCCGGGCCAGTCCGATGCCACCGCCCGCAGCTCGTCGCTGTCGACGGCGGGGTGGAGGCACACTTCGGTCACGCCGGGGCTTAGCCCATCGATGGCGTCGAGAAGAGTCTCACGTCCGCCCACGGCGGTCATGGGGATGACGTCGTCGGGGAACACGACACCTTCTTGGGCGGCCAGGCTCCGGAACGGGAATCCGACCATGGCCTCGGTATCGGGCCCCGACAGCCGCATGGGCAGCGCGAAATCGACGGCCAGCTCCAGATAGACATCGAAGAACTCGGCTTTGATCTGCATGGTGCCCATCTGGGCGTCTAAGTGGCTGACGTCGAATCCCCACAAGATGGCCCGTTCGACCTGCGCCCGGCATTCCCGCCGTACTTCGTCGATATCGGCGTGGTCCCATACATCCGCGCTGGTGCGGGGAAATCCACCGTCGCCGTCCAACAGCGATGGCGCGTGGGTGATCGGGCCCCAGCGGTAGAGATCGAATTGGGCGTTGACGGTCAGTTGCACGCCGACGTCGTCCCCGCGGTACTCCGCGGCGGCGGCACGTGACCAGGGGGCGGGCACCATCAGGCTGGCGCTCGTGGCCGCTCCCTGACGCAACGCGTCGTAGACGCCAACGTTGGCGGCGTGACAGAGGCCGAGGTCATCACACGTGATGATGAGCACCTTGGCGTCATCGGGGTACCCCAGCTGCCGCGAGAGGCTCGACACGACTCCGACGGTAGTGCGCCTCGGGCCTGGACCGGTCACCGTGGCCCCCGGCGGCCGCTCAGGCGGCGGCCCGACGCCCCGTCCCCGGCGAGTCTGAGCCGTGTCCGTTGAGTTCGGCCAGTACGGCCCGGGCGCACTTGAGGCCCTGGCGGCCGGTTCGGCGCGTGCCTTCATCGAGGCGCCAGTCCTCATCGGGACCGTAGAGCGACGAGGCCGAGGTGGTCGGCGCCGCCCCACGGTCGGCGCTGGGGCGGCTGCCTCGAGCCGCGCCCGTCGACCGGACTGAGCCGGCGGCCGAAGCGGACGCACCGGCTCGGTTCTTGGTGCGGCGGGACCGGGTCGTCGAGGCCGCGCTGTCGGGCAACGGAAGGGTTGGTTGGTAGGGCACGAAGCCCATAGTGACCCTGGGGTGTAACACTTCGAGATGTGGAGCGCTACGGGATCACCATCCCCTTCGACGATGTCCCCCTGACCGATCACCGGGCCTGGTACGAGCGCCTGGTGGAACTCGGCTACAGCGACGTGTGGACCGGTGAGGCCAACAGCGCCGACGGGTTCACACCGCTGGCCCTGGCGGCGGCGTGGGCTCCAAGTCTGAGACTCGGCACCGCCGTCGTTCCCGTCTATACCCGCGGTCCGGGTCTGCTGGCCATGCAGGCCGCCTCCATGGCCGAAATGGCCCCGGGCCGATTCGCCCTCGGGATCGGGTCATCCTCCGATGTCATCGTGGAGCGCTGGAACGCGGGCACCTTCGATCGGCCCTATCAGCGGGTACGTGACACCGTGCGTTTTCTGCGCGCCGCCCTGAGCGGCGCCAAAGTCGATGAGCAGTACGAGACGTTTTCGGTCAAGGGCTTCCGTCTCGGACGGCGCCTCGAGGAGCCTCCTCCCATCTACGTCGCCGCCTTACGGCCGGGCATGCTGCGGCTGGCGGGACGTGAAGCCGACGGCGCCATCCTCAACTGGCTGTCGGCCGACGATGTGCCCAAAGCGGTGGCCGAGGTGGGACCGGACAAGACCATCGTGGCCCGAATCTTCGTGTGCCCGACCGAGGACGCCGAGCGGGCTCGAATGGTGGGTCGCATGGCCGTGGCCGCCTATCTGAACGTCGAGGTCTATGCCGCGTTTCACCAGTGGTTGGGGCGCGGTCCCCAACTGCAGGGCATGTGGGATGCGTGGCGTGCCGGCGACCGCAAAGCCGCCTTGGCGGCTATCCCCGACGAGGTCGTGGACAGCCTCATCGTCCATGGATCACCCCAGCAGTGCCGGGATCACGTACGCCGCTATGTCGACAACGGCGTGACGGTACCGGTCCTTGCCATCCTCCCCGGGGGCGACTCCCTGGCTGACGCCGTGGAGTCCTTGGCCCCGCGTCAGTGAGCGATGGTGGTGTGCTTGAACTCGTTGATTTCGGGGTAACCCGTGATCTCATCCAAGATGTGATCGATGGTGCGACGCGCCAGCGCGCCGTCTTCGCCCGGCCTCGTCATGATGCGAACGAACACCGCCTTGTCTCCCACGATGAAGGTCGGAACCCCAAAGACATGGTGGTCGGCGACGGCCGCCTCGTGCGACTTGCGAAAGGCATTGCGAGGCCACTGTTCGGCGACCTCGCTCATCACGTCGTCGGCGTTCACGCCGTTGGCGGTGAGGATGTCGCGCACGACTGCTTCCTCGCGTAGGTCGCGTCCTTCGTCGTGGCGCGCTGCGAAGAGCGCCACGTGCACGGCGAGGAACTGATCGGGGTAACGGTCACGTACCACCAGACCCGCCTCGGTGCCGAGAAGATGCGAATCCTTGGAGTGGCCGTCCCAGATATCGGGAGCGCCCTCTTCGACGTGGGCTTGGGATAGCGAGAACGGCAAGAACTCGACGTCCCACGGGGCCCCGGCTCGCAGCCCGGCCACGACATGCTCATGGGCGTTACGGGCGAAGGGGCAGCGATAGTCGTAGGTGACGCCGAAAGAGTCGGTCATGTAGGGGTCAACCCCGGCGTGGCCCACTGCATTCCAGGTCCTGGCGTTGAATGGGATCGGGGACGGTGGTGCTCGCTCACTGACGTACCAACGGGTTCAGCCTTCGGCCCAGACGACCGAGGGCTATGCCGAGGATGGTCCCGGCCATCACATCGGTGGCGTGATGGTGTCGAACGTGCACCCGGCTGTAGGCCACCGCGGCGGCAAGTGCGTAATAGCCCGGGGCCAAAACATCCCCGTCGGCGAGGATCGTGGCCGCGCACCACGCCGCGAGGGTATGGCCCGAAGGAAAGGAGGTCGACCTCGGGATGCGGATGGGGACGTCCCCTCGATCGTGCTCCTCGGGGCGCGGCCGCTGTACCATCGACTTCAATCGGCTGTTGAGCACGGGGGTCACCACTCCGGTGAAGACGACTGCCCACAGCGCCACGGCGCGACGGGGGCCCGGGCGCCCTCCTCGGGCCACGCCGAGGAGGAACCAGGCCAGGCCATGGTCACCAAGAGCCGAGGCGCCATAAGCGAAGCGGTCCACCGCGGCCCGGCCCCGCCACCGATCGACCCGCGTATCCACCCACTGGTCGAAGGCGTCGGCCTGGTCGAGCAGCACGGCGGCAGGCTACCTGTGTCGTCGTCGAGGTCAGAGCCCGCCGAGGAGCTGATCGCCGGCGGAGGAAACCTGGTGCACGGCGGTACCGACGCCCGAAGTGACCTTGGCCACACCCGACGATGCGCTCGGCGTCGACGTGGAGGTGCTCGACGATCCCGTGGTGGCGTTCGATCCGGAGCCCGTTCCCGTCCCCGTCGGAGTTGCTGCGTCGCCCGCACCTCCCGCTGTCGACAGCAGGGGAGTTACCTGGTTCAGGATTGATGACGCCGCTGCGGTCGCCGTCGAGCCCACTTGTCCGACGACCGTCGAGACGGTGCTGCCCAGGGTGCTGACGGTGCTGCCCAGGGTGCCGACGGGGCCGGTGACCCCGCTCACCACCCCATTGACGGTTCCTGACCCGGCGCCGACCAGCCCGAGCACTGATCCCGGCCCGCCGGGGAGACCGGACCCCGGGCCGCTACCCGTGCCGGTCCCGGCCGCGCCGCCCGTGCCGGTGCCCGCTGTAGACGATCCCGCCCCCGCCGAGCCCGATGCGGACGGGTTCCCCGGCACGCCTGCGGGGGTGGCGCCGGTTCCGGCACCGCCGATGCCGGGCACCGTGAGAGCCGAATTGGCGGCGCCGCCGGGGGTAGAGAGGTGCGGCGGCGTAGGCGCTGCAGCGCCAAGCGGGCTCACGGAGGCGGCGGCGACCAAGGCGGTGGCCGCGGCCGCCGAGCCCATGATCACCGTCGAGCCATGAGAGGCCGCACCGGCCAGCCGGCGCACGCCCCGCCCCATGGAGCCCATAAGGCGGCGCAGACCGGCCAACGACAACATCCCGGTGGCGAATGCCGCCACACCGGCGGGGCCTTCGCTACCGGCCAGGGCGGAGAACTCCCGCTTCAGGGCTTGGCGGGCGCGCCACAGCAATGTCTCGACGGCGGTGATCCCGATGCCTTCGTGGTCGGCGATGCGTTGGTACGACCAGCCTGAGCCTTCGCGCAGCTCGAGTACTCGTCGATGGCGATCGGTGAGCCGAGCAAAGGCTTTGGCCACCATCTCGTGGTCCGCCGCCAACACCGCGGCCTCCTCGCCGCCGTCCTCGATGCTGGCCACGTCGGCCTGGTGGAACTCGGCCACGGGGGTGGAACGGCTGCGACGGCGTTGGACGTCGGTGCACAGGTGCGCGGCGATGACGCTCAACCAGGGGTAGAAGCGCCGGTCTCCTGCGAAGTTCGGCAGGGCCCGCCAGGCCCGAGCGAATGCTTCTTGGGTGACATCTTCAGCCTCGTGGGAGTCCTGGAGGCGCCGAACGCAGAATCGGTAGAGGCGGTGGCGATAGCGCAGATAGAGATCGTCAAAGGCGGCCAAATCCCCGCCTTGGGCCCTGGTGACCAATTCCCGGTCCCGGGCCAGATCGACATCGTCGTCGCTTGCGTGGTTGTTGCGCGTCCCGCCCGACAGAAGCGTCGTCACCCACGACCCCCTTTTGCCGTTGGCGCTCGCTCACCGAATGCTCGGTGTGTGCGTCGCATAATGCCAGCGGCTAGTGACCACTAAGCGTACTCGTATCCCTTCTCCATGCCACTGGAAAGATGGGCTCTGATCAAAGCTTTCCAGGGTTGTCCGGTTCGTGCCGGGGCCCGCCTCCCTCGGACTTCCTCCAGGTGGCAGGGCATAAATGCACAACAGTGGCACAACGAAGCATGCATCGGGCGCCACGGACCGTCGAGGTCGGAGAGGGCCGCCGTCTAGCGCCGTGATTACGCGCGCAGAGTGGTAATTGGCAGACGAATATGAGCGCCCGGGCCCGTGGCGCGGCGGTGACTCAGCCGGCGATGGCCGCGGCGGGGGCCTTCAGAGCGGGAAGGGCAACGCCCACCCGCGCCGCAGGCTCCCAGGTGGACGCCAAAGCGGGGTCACCACCGAAGGCCGGGCACAGAGACTGGAAGCTGCACCAGCTGCACAGGGCCGACGGTTTGGGCCGGAAATCCTCAGCAGCGCACGCCTGCTCGATGGCTCGCCATATCGCCGTAGTGCGCTGGCGCAGACCCCGCATGGCCTGGTCCGAGGGTACGGCGTCGATAGAGAGACCCTGGCGCAGGTACATGAGCCGCACCTTGACGGGCCGCCGGCCGAGCACCTGCTCGCAGAGCAGGGCGTAAAAGTGCACGCCCCCCAGACGGGATTGCTCCTGGGTTTCGGACGGGGCGCGGCCCGTTTTGTAGTCGACGACCACGAACTCGCCTTCGGGCGTCACGTCGAGGCGGTCGATGATGCCCCGCAGCCGCACGCCTTCGAAGTCGACCTCCAAGGAAAGCTCCATGCCCACGGCATCGACGGCGTCGGGGTCCTCGATGGTGAAGTAGCGATCGACAAGCGCCTCGCAATCGGCGCGAAAAGCGTCCTCTGCGGACTCCTCGAGGCCCAGTCCGGCGTACTCGGGGTCGTCGTGGCGTGCCAGCCACACCGCGGCCAGCTCGGCGTGGGCCGCCTCCGGCGATCGATTCCCCCGGTTGTGGCTCCAGAACAAACCCTGCAGGGCACGATGAACGAACGTCCCTTTGACCGCCGGAGCAGAGGGGGCTTCGGCCAGTCGGTCGATAGCCGTAAAACGGAAGGCCAAGGCGCAGTCCTTGAAGGTGGAGACCTTCGAGGGAGACAACGATGAGGGGACGGCGAAGGCCATGGGCGCAGGCTACGCCTAGGCAGTAACAGCCATCAGGATCCTCGCAGCGTCTCGCGCACGGTGGCGCCCACTCGTGGAGGGTCCTGCAAGGGCCCGAAGTGGCCCATGGTGTCGAGAACGAGCGTGGTGGCCTGGCCGAGGCGCCGGGCCAGGTGTCGAAGGTATTGGGCGTCGATGGCGTCGGTGTCGGCGCCGCAGGCCAGAACGACAGGGCATGCCACCCTGTCCATGTCGCCATAGGCGCTGTGGGTGAGGCTCTGGACGAAGACTTCGGCCTCGTCCTCAGGTGTACAGCGGACCCGGAGCCCGCCATCGGGGTCAGGGGCGAACCCGTTGTCCACATAGGCGGCCAAGACGTCGGCGCGCAGCACGTTCAAGGGAGCTTTGGACGCAAAGTTGGCCAAGGCTTCGTCGCGCGAGGCGAAACGAGACCGGCGCCGCCGGGCGCCTTCGGCCAGCGGATTGGTCTGGCCGCCACCGGCGGGAAGCACGATGGGCTCGAAAAGGTAAAGGCGGCTGAAGGTGCCCGGTCGGCGCTCCTCAGCCAGCATCAAGGCGGCCCCGCCGCAGGAGTGGCCGAAGCCGGCGAGCTCCTCGAGACCGAGTTGGTCCACGACGGCGAGCACGTCAGTGGCGAACCCGTCCCAGCGCAGGTCACCGTCGGGTGGTCGGCTCGATCGACCGTGGGCACGCAGGTCGATGAGTACGCAGCGAAACTCGCTCGTCAGCGCGGCCGCTATGGGGCCGAGGACGGGCCCGCAAAATCCGGTGGGATGGACGAGCAGGAGAGGCGGTCCGGCGCCGCCCAGGTCATAGACGGCGATGTCCATACCGTCAGCCGTCGTCACCGTGTCCGACGGATCCATGGCCGACATGGGGTAGCGCTCTCGAGCGTCCTCATCGGGCATCTGGGCGACGATATCGGGCGCTCGAGTCGGCTCGAGAACGCCTGGACCCGTTGGGTGGGCCGGGCTGGGGCCGGCGACGACTAGAAAGTCACCCGTGACGCACTTCATCACCACCTGGGGCTACGGGGCGCTCATTCTTCTGACGGTGTTGGAGGCGGCCGGCATTCCCTTTCCTTCCGAGGTGACCATGGGGGTGGCCGGCTACCTCGCTTCGACCGGTCGGCTGAACCTGGCCGCCGTGATCGCCCTGGGAACCGCGGGCGAGATCGCCGGTGCCTTCATCGGGTACGCCATTGGCCGCTACGGGGGACGCGCCCTGGTGGACCGCTATGGCCGCTACATCCTGCTCAGTCACGAGGATTTGGATCGCGCCGAGCGCTGGTTCGAGCGACGAGGCGACATCGGCGTCCTCGTGGGCCGGATCATCCCCTTGGTCCGCACCTTCATCGCCATTCCCGCCGGCGCGGCGGAGATGCCCCTGGTGCGCTTCGGGATCTTCACGTCGATCGGCAGTCTCGTGTGGATCGGTTCGTTGGCCGGCGTTTCCTATGCCCTCGGGCACCAGTGGACCAAGCTCACCCACGGCTTCAATATCGCCGGCTATGTCTTGGCCGCCCTGGCCGTGGTGGCCATTGCCGTGTTCCTGGTGCACCGGTGGCGATCCCTGCGCCAGAGCAAGACGGCGACGTAGTCCCTCTCCCTCAGCGGCGGCGACTTTCCAAACCGAGGGTGAGCGTGGGGCCGTCGATGGCCGCACCTTCGATGACCTCCCACAGGGCCTCGGTGTTCAGGTGCTCGTCGATGAGGTCGGCGAGATGGTCGAGACGCGCCTCGCGTACATCGGCAAAGCAGGTGGCCGGCGAGGGCACGTAGGCCCGACCGCAGTGGCGGGCCACTTCGGCCAAGTAGGTGCGACGCAGTTCGTCGTTTTCGAAGAGCCCATGCCACGAGGTGCCGGCCACGGTCCCGCCCCGACAACCTTCATCGAGGACATAGGGCTCGGCGTCGCCGCCACTGGGTTCGGTCGTGCCGTGGCGGATCTCGTAGCCCTCGACCAGCGAGCCATCGGCCTGCCGACGCTGAGGTCGGGTCAACACCTTGTGAGCGGAGAACGTCGTGCGTACCGGCAGCAGGCCCAGTCCGGCCACGGCGCCGGCGCCGCTTTCGACGTCGTCGCGGATCTCTTCGCCGAGCATCTGGTAGCCCCCGCAGATCCCCAGCACCGGTAACCCGGCATGGGCGCGTCGGGTCAAGGCGTCGGCGAGTCCCCGTTCGCGCAGCCAGGCGAGGTCGTCCACCGTGGCTCGTGAGCCAGGCACGATGACCACATCGCAATCGGCCATTTCCTCCGGTCGACCCACGAAGCGCACCACCACGCCCGGCTCGGCCACCAGGGCATCGAAGTCAGTGAGGTTGCTGGCGCGCGGCAGCCGGACGACGCCGACGCGCAGGACGTCCTCGCCCACCGGCGTTGCGCAGTGCTCGATGGCGCGCAAGTCCACGGAGTCCTCGGCGTCGACGGAGAGTCCCTCGCGATAGGGGAGAACGCCCAAGGTGGGTCGGCCCGTCAGATGCTCGAGCATGTCGAGCCCGGGCTGGAGCTTGGCGACATCGCCGCGAAAGCGGTTCACCACAAAGCCGCGCACCAGACGCTGGTCTTCGCTCGACAGCAGTGCCATCGTGCCCACCAGGGACGCGAACATCCCACCGCGATCGATGTCACCAACAAGCAGCGCCGGCGCGTCGACGCGCCGGGCGAACCCCATGTTCACGATGTCACTGTGGCGCAGATTGATTTCGGCCGGGCTGCCGGCGCCTTCGCAAATCACGACGTCAAAACGGGCCTGCAGCTGGCGGTAGCAGTCCACGACGACATCGAGAAGGCGGTCCTTTTGTGACCAGAACGTCTCGATGTCAATGTCGGCCACGGCGTGACCGAGCACCACAAAATGACTGCGCGGACCCGAGCCGGGCTTCACCAACACCGGGTTCATCAGTGCTTCGGGCTCGATGCCGGCGGCGCGCGCCTGGATGGCCTGAGCGCGGCCTATCTCCTCGCCCTGCACCGTCACGTACGAGTTCAACGACATGTTCTGGGCTTTGAACGGCGCCACCGAAATGCCCTGGCGCCGCAACCACCGGCACAGTCCGGTGACGAACGTGGTCTTTCCGGCTCCCGAAGACGTGCCGACGATGAGCACCGATCCCGTCGCCATGGCGATCCATTGTGCACCGGGAGACGCCGTCCCCGGACTCTGCTCAGGCTCAGCTAATACCCGGGCGCAGCGCCGGCGCCGCCAGGTGGTGGGCGAGGAAGGCCAGCGATGGTGGTTCTTGGCTTTCGAAGAACCCGCCGCCGTGACATCCCTGGGAGATATGCACGACGGCGCCGGCCGGCAGCGCGTGGGCGAGAGCCACGACACCAGGGGTGAAACGGATCGTCTTGTCCCGAAGCGACCCGCACGGCCACGCCGCGCAATGCTTGGGCGTGGGTGACGGCGTCGTCGCGCCCGAAGTCGGCGGCGGAGGCGTAGGCGCCACGGTTGGCTCCTTGGGCCTCCTCGTAGCTGGTCCAGATGGCCGGGCTGATGGCGGCCACGGCGCTGATGAGGTGCGGGAATTTTTCGGCCAGGAGCACGGCGCCATAGCCACCCATCGAGATGCCCATGGTGCCGATCTTCTGCGGCGAACGTCCCAACCCCATGGCCTGGCACAGGGGGATGAGCTCGTCGATGACCATGGCCATAGGGTTGTCCCGGGGGTGAGGGTTCCAGTAGTCGCCACCACCGTCGACGGTAACCATGGCCATGGGCGCCAGTTGTTGGCCATCGACGAGCAGCGCCACGGCTTGGGCCGGGCTCAGGCCAGACAGCGCGTTGGTGTGGTTGGCCCCGTAGCCGTGCAACATCACCACCAAAGGCAAGGCGTCGCCAGAGTTATGTCCCGGTGGGTAGGCGATGGTGTAGCCGACGCGTTGCCGACGGGCGGAGGAGTAGAAGGTGCCCGACATCGCCGGGCCGAGCGGCGAGAATGTGAATTTCTTGGTCGGCACCGAGCAGGCGCCGTCGAGCTGGTCCAGTTCCACCTTCCCCGGGAGCACCTGGTGCTCCACCAATTCGAACCCTGTCGCCACCGCCGCCGCTCCGATCACGGCGCTGACTCCGAGCCCGAGCAGGCGCCGGCGGGTCACTATCTCCATCGCTTTTCTTGCGCTCAGGGCGTCCGCAGGGGACGCCCGATACGTCGGGAGTGGTACCCGGCCCGATGGGCGGCGCCCAGGGCCACGGCCATGACGGCCACAGCGCCGATGTCGATGGCGCCAGAGTGAAAGAGGTTCTTTGGTCCCGGGTCCCCGTCGAAGAGCCAGGCACCCATGGCGCCCAGGAACGCGACCATTCCCATTTCGCAGAGCCGACCGAGAAGTCGCTCGTAGCCGAGGAGTCGGTCGGACAACTCGGTGTGCCGGAAGGTTTTCGTCGCTCCGGCGACGACACCAACAATGGCGACGGGACTCACAACCATCCACGCCAGCTCGGAGACCGGGAAGTGCATCAAGGTTCCGGGGTGCGCCCAGTACGACGTCACCGACAGCGTCGCCGCCCACGCAAAGGCGGCCACGCCGCCGGGGACCAGTCCTTGATGGGCCCACGTGTGACCGCCCGTTCCGGGCCAACTGTTGCCAAAGTGCCGGCTTCCGATGACGAGCAGCGCCGAGCCGGCCAAGAACACCAGTGGCGCCCACGCCGGGGCGGGGGACTGGCCGCGCACAATGCGCGTGAGCGCCACCCAAAGAACAGGAGCGGCGGCGAGCACGGCGAGGACCAGGAACAGGGCCATGACCCCCGACATCACGATCACCGCCGTGGCGGTGCCCGCACTTTGCGGTTGGGCCCATTGCCAGCCGATGGTCAGCTGCGCCCACACGGACACGGCGAACACGACGAACAGCGCCCATGCGCAACCGAACGACGCCAGGCTGGCGTTCGGCGCATCCGGATCGACCCGCCACGACGTGGTGAGCCCGGCTGCAGTGGCGCGAGCGAGTAAGCCACTGCACGCCACATCGATGGTGCGTCGCCGCGATCGCGGGCGTTCATCAACCTCGGCGGCGAGCAGTTCGGCGAACTCGTCGCCGTAGCGATCGCGCCACGACGCCGGGTACCAGCGCAGTAGTCGACGTACCTGACGCTCGCTTCCTGGTCCTCGCACGCTCACGTCGTCCCCCAACTGCCCGACAGTCGGCGCAGCCCGACGTTGGCCACGCGCCGTTGGTCGGCCAGATGGCCATGCAGCGTCTGCGCTCCCATGGCGGTGAGACGGTAGGGGCGCCGCCGGTCATCGCTGGGCAGCGCCTCGATGAGGGCTTGGCCCTCGAGGCGACTCAGGGCTTCGTAGAGCGTTCCCGGGGCCAGACGCACGCCGGCGAACTCCTCGATGTCCTTGGTCAACGCGTAGCCATGCTTCGGACCCTCGGCCAAGCTGGAGAGGATCAGCGTGGCCGGTCCGCCATAGCGACCGAAAGCGCCCAGAGGCTCGGCGCCCGTGGACGGTCGTGGCTCGGAGCGTCGGGATGGGGGCACCGGCGCCGACTATATCGGATGACGATCTATCGTCAGCCGATGTTCCCACCCGGTGTGGCCGCCACCGGTCACCCTCGGGCGGATTTCACCAGGAGCACGGCCTCGAGGAACTGCTCGGGTGGCGGCGCTACTACCGGCCCGGCCACCAGGGGCCACAGGCGGTCGGCAAGTTGTAAGGCGAGCTGATGGCGGGCGACGGGGTCATATCCCCACCGGTTCTGCAGGAACCGGCTCACGAGCAAGAGCTCCTGGTCGTTGACAGCGGTGACGTCCCAATGCGCCAGCTCCGCCGGCAACGCCACCGTCGCCGCACCGGGGCCCCAGCCCATGGTCCCGGCCGGTGCCATCCACTGGGATGGATCAT
The DNA here is from genome assembly GCA_963714125.1 of uncultured Acidimicrobiaceae bacterium. GTDB lineage: Bacteria > Actinomycetota > Acidimicrobiia > Acidimicrobiales > UBA8190 > CAWCAW01. The sequence continues at coordinate 1,829,709 of OY970234.1, forward strand.
CGAAGGGCCTACCGTGCTGTATCGCTACGGCGGCCCGTCGTTCTCTGATGACCACGGTGTTGCCGAGCAAGTCACCGAGACGCTGGTTCTTTGACGTAGCGAGGATAAGTACGCTTCCGACGATATAGAAGACGCCGGGGAGCATGTCGATGAAGCGCATTACGTTTCGCAGCAGGCTCGACCAGAAGCCCACCGACGTACCGTTGGTGCGGGCGACTCGAATGCCCGCTGCCCTCTTGCCAACAGAACGACCGGACCACAACATCTCACAGATGATGAAGTAGCCGATGAAGTCGATGAGGGCGAGAGCCGAACCCAGACCGGCAGCAACGAGTTGCGATGTTTCGCCGCCCTCGCCCAGCGTATTTGCCAAGACGCTGACGACGATAACGATGAAGATGACTTGCAACACGAAGTCGAGCAAAAAGGCGGCGAAGCGAGAACCCAGCCCGGCGAGCACGAAGTCGAGTGAAATGCCCTCGGGCGTGGGGGTGGCGTGCCGGTCCTCAAAGGTCATGACGTGCAATTAGATCGCTTCCTCGCCGAGAGGTCCGGGAATTGGTCGGATCTCGAGGCGTTGGTGACGCGTGCCGGGGTCTCAGGCGCCAAGTTGAGCCCAGCTGACCTTCGGCGACTGGGGACGCTGTACCGGTCGGCCACAGCAGATCTGGCCATGGCCCGGCGATCGTTTCCCGACAGCCCAGGAACGATGCGTCTCGAGGGGTTGGTGGCGTCGGCTCACGGCGTCGTCTATGCCCGAGCCGAGCGCCAGGAGACGGCAGGGGAGTTCTTCTCGCGTGGTCTATGGCGACGTATTCGCCAGAGCCTCGGCTGCGTGGGCATAGCGGCGGCTGTGTTGCTCGGCGCCACGGTGCTCGGCGCCATATGGGCCCTCGTCGCTCCGGCCACCGCGTCGGGCCTCTTGCCGGCGGGGGTGCAGGCACCGGGCCCGTCGTTCCACGGCGCCTATTACGGCATCTCGGTGACGGCACGCGCTGGTCTCGCCTTCGAGATCTTCATCAACAACATTCAGGTGGCGTTTTTGGCGGTGGCGGGCGGGTTCACTCTCGGACTGCTGACCGTTTTCTCTTTGGCCTACAACGGGGCGTTGCTGGGAGTGCTGGGAGCCTTGGAGTGGCGCGCCGGAGGGTTGGCCAGCTTTGTACGGCTCATCGTGCCGCACGGCATGCTCGAGCTTTCGTGCATTTCCTTAGCCGGTGGTGCCGGACTTCTCATCGCCAAGGCGTTGATCGACCCGGGTCGCCGCAGTCGAGCCGAGAAGCTAGGCACCCTTGTTCCCGTCATCGGCGCCTGTCTGCTCGGAACCATGATCTTCTTGGTGGTGGCCGGGTTAACCGAAGGGTTCATCACGCCTTGGGACCTACCCACCATTCCCGCCTTGGCGGTCGGGTGCGTCCTGGCCGGGGGCTTTTGGACGATGGTGGTGGTCCGGGGCCGGACTACGGCGCCGGCGCCACGGGTTACAACCGGGCCCGTTGTTTGAGCACGAGGTACGCATGTACGCAGGCGGCGCCCAACTTCTCGGGTGACGCCTCCACCACCGTCGCCCCCATCGATCGCAACATGGCGGTGGCCCGGTCGCGACTGGCCAACAGGTCGACGGCTACGGCGGCTCTGAAGACGTCGAGCACATCGTGCGGAGGTTCGGTAACGGCACTGGCCAAGTCCAGGTCCCTACAGGTGGCGATAAGCACGGCGTGGCGTCTGGTCAACATCGGGCATGCTGCCAGCAGCGAACGTGATACGGATTCATCCACCAAGTCCGTGAACACCGCCACGAGCGCTCGTCGGTGGCGACCCACGGCCGCAAAGGCTCGGTCATAGTCACTTTCGACCTCGCTGGCCTCGAGGTCGAACAGGGCCCGGACCACGGTTTCGGCGCCGCGGCGTCGAGGCGAGAGCTGCCGAGTGACCGTTGCATCGAAGGCCATGGCTCCGACGCGGTCTCCGGCTTCCTCGGCGGCCACGGCCAAGGTGGTCAGCGCATCGAGAGCGATGTCGAGTCGCGTCACCGGCCCGGCCGGTGAAGCCATGAGGCGCCCCGTGTCCACCACGCACATGAGGTCGCGGTTCTCTTCCACCCGGTACTGATTGGACATGGGGCGCCCGACACGCGAACTGGCGACCCAGTTGATCTGACGAACGTCGTCATCGGGGGAGTAGTCGCGGATGGTCTCGAATTCGGTGCCGATACCAAGCCGGCTTCGTATGCGCCCCTCCTCGCTGGAACGTCCTTGACGACGGGCCGCCGCCATCCGGCGTGCTTTGGGGAGATCAGGGAGGACGGTAATGGTGTCTGGCGCCGCGAATCGGTGGTCCGCGGACCCCAGTCCGAGAGGCCCCGTCGCTCTGACCACGGCGGAGGGAAGCTGATGGACGCCTCGATGGCGCCCGAGCAACGTCGCGTCGAGCACGCCAGAGGACTGCTCGTCGGGCTCTACCGATAGTTCGGGCGGGAAAGGCTGGCGCACCCTGGTCGAGCGCGCCAGCGGCACGGAAACCGACGCCGTCAACGGGACCGGTACCCGCAAGGCCAAAGTGGGAACGGCGCTGCGGTGCCCGACGGGTCGACTGCGCCTGGCTACCACGATGTCGGCGATGACGGCGCCCGCCACGATGGCCACGGCCACGCACGGCACCACAACGCCGACAGGCGCGGCAATGGTTACGACCGCAATCAATCCGAACGCGATGGCGGCCATGCGAGTGGGTCGGGCTGCCGTCGTTCGGGGCTCGCCCGTTGGTGACGGCACCGTCGGGTGTGCCTCGCTGTCGGTCACCGCGGAATAGGCACCGTTGAGAGCACGGTCTGCAGCGCTTGCTGCACGGTGTAGCGGTCCAGCTCAGCTTCGGGCGAGAGAACCAGACGGTGATGAAGTACGGGGCCGGCCAGGGCGGCGACATCGTCGGGCACGACATACGAACGCCCACTGAGGCACGCCCAGGCCCGGGCCACAGCCAAGAGGTGGACGCCGGCACGTGGACTGGCGCCGAGGACCACCGCCGGTAGCTCTCGGGTGCGTCGGATCACGGCCGCCACATACGTAATGACGGCGTCGCTGACAACGACGGCGTCCACTTCCGATCGTGCGGCCATGAGCAACGCCGGGCTCGCCACCGGCTGCACGTCGTCAAGCGTCGCCGGAGCCACACCGGAGTGACGGAGCCGTAGCACCGCCTCTTCGTGTTCGACATCGGGGTAGTCCACCGTCAGCTGCATGAGGAAGCGGTCCAGTTGGGCTTCAGGGAGGGGATAGGTGCCCTCGTACTCGATGGGGTTCAACGTGGCGAGCACGGTAAAGGGGCGAGGGAGCGGGTGCGATACCCCGTCGACGGTCACCTGACCTTCTTGCATGGCTTCGAGGAGGGCGGCCTGCGTCTTGGGTGGGGTCCGATTGATCTCGTCGGCCACGAGCACGTTGGTGAATACGGGGCCTTGTCGAAATACAAGATCGGTGCCGCGCAGGGCCAAGGTCCCCGTCACGTCTGAAGGCAGCATGTCGGGAGTGAACTGCACGCGGCGAGTGTGAAGTCCGGTGGCTCGAGCGACGGCTGATGCCAAGAGCGTTTTGGCCACTCCCGGCGGGCCCTGCAGAAGGAGATGACCACCGACGGCCATGGCCGCCAAGGTGGCATCGACGAGGGGCGTCTGGCCCACCACGACCTTGGCCACCTCGCCGTTGACGGCTTGCCTCAGTTGGGCCAATGGTGTCGAAGACGGAGGCGGGACATGGCCGGAAGGTGCCATGGGTGGTTGCGTCATTGGGAATTGCTCATCGGTAGGTGTCCTGTCGTTCGAGTTGAGCGAGTGCGGTGCCGGCGGCCACGACTCCGGCGGCCGTATTCGGAGGATTGAGTATGGCTTCGATGCGACGCTCGTCGAGTGTCACGTCGCCGCGCCATCGCGCCGCATCGAGGAGAGCCTCATCGGAAGCATCGACCGGGAGGCCGAGGCGTCGACAGAGTTGTCGTCGTGCTTCGGAGCGCACCGGAGCAATGGCATCGGCCCACTCGTCGCTCTTTCTGGTCGACAACAGTGTCGCCATGGCGTCGACATACTTTCTTCGAGCGGGCAGCATGGTCCGTTCGGGCTCTTGCAAAGGTCCGAAGCGGCGCGCCGCGGAGAGCATCCAGACCAAAACGGCCAACACGGCCAGGGCGAGGCCCCAGCGCCACGACGCCGGCAACCCGGGCAAGCCGCGCCCTGGTCGTCCGAATCCGTGGTCGTATTCGTCGAATACGACAGCCGATCTGGCGCCTCCGGCGAGATCCAAGGCGAACGCGGCGTTGTCGAGTTGGCCGATGGAGCCGTTTTGCAGTGCCGAGGATGACGCCAGCAAGACCAACGTGCCGGGCCCGGTGCCGAGGACGGCGAGCGTGCCGGTCGAACCGACGAGCAGCGGCACCTCTGAGGAGCCTGACACAGATAAAGAGTCATAGCTCCCAAGCCCCGAGGACAGCACTGACGCGATAGCGCGCACTTCGCTCTGGTCGCCGGTGGGATGGGTCACGCCAGCGGGAATCTCGCGCCACCGGGGCGGGGGCGAGCCGAGTAAGCCACCCAGCGCACCAGAGGCCGGCAGCGTGCCCCCGAGAACCACTCGATTTCCCTCACGCAGGGCGCGCCGCAGGGCGGCGGTGTCGGACGTGTTCCACTCCGTCGGATCGAGCACGAAGATGGTGCTGTGGTGGGAAACGTTCAACTCTGCGAGTGGGTCGGTAAGGCGAGTCACGTTGTAGCCCCGCTCGGCTAGAAGTTGGGCGAAGGCCTCGGTCCCCGACGCCGAGCTGTCATATGTTGACGACGGCCCTGACGCACCGTTGTTACCCCCAATGCCGCCGGTGATCGACGAGACGAGCTCGGCGCCCAAGAGGACGGCAAGGATGATCCAAACCAGACGCCACCGACGAGGGAGGCGCCGCCATCTCTCGCCCGCCGACGGTTGAGGTTCCGAGAGCCCGGGAGTCCGCAGCGTGGACGTCATGGCCCGTCGGCCCCCGCCGCTATCGACTCGCGTTGCGATCCGGGGTGGACCTCGGTGAGCACGTGCGGCCAAGAATCACGGGCCGTAGTGGCGTCGAAGGATGTGGCCGGCTCGCGCCCGTACACAATCATTTCGTGGCGCCGGGCGAGGGCGTCGAAGGTGGGGGAATCGATTCGCACCGATAGCTGGTGACGGGTCTGGGACGTGTATTCGGCGATCACCCCGCTTGTCTTCAGGCGCAGGAGCCCAGCCCGAAAGCGCAACCGCACAGCGGCCTCGTGATCGCCGCTCAGTTCGGCTTCGTCGGCGCGTCGCTCAAGAGCGCCAGCGTCTTCGCCGAGGCCACCGGCGGATGGCCCCGTTCCTCTCTGCGCCGAGATGCGACCGCGACGCCTGATGAGCAGCGTGGCGACGAGTACACCAACACCCAGCGCCAATACGCCCAGAGCTACCGGCCAGGCGCCGCCGAAGGCGAACGTGAAGCCATGACCGATGTGTACCAGTACGTGATGGAAGATCCATCGCAGCGGTCTTCCCAATGCCCAATCGGCGGCCTGCCCGATGGCATGGATGACACCGGCGAGCGGTCGCGGCGTGTGCGATGGCGTCGTCCGGTAAGGCGCTTTAGAAAGGATGTGGTCAACCTGGCGGCGGGCAGTCGACGAGTAGTCCGAGGTTCCGGGCATTGCCCCTCTTTACTCCGTCGTCGTCCCGGGGTCCGCCGGCGTCTCAGGTGGCGGTGGTGGCGCTGAAGGCAACGGTGGCAGAGAAAGGGGTATCGGCGGAGGTGCCGGCGGGGCGGGCGGAGGCGGGTTTATGCGTGGGGGCAGTTGCGGTGCCGGTGGTGGTGGCGGGGCTGACGCTGGCGGAGGCTGATAGATCAGCGGAGGAAGTTGCGCCGGCGTTGGTGGTGGTGGTGGTGGTGGTGGGTACCCACCAGGCGGTGAGTAATACCCGGGTGGCGGGTACCCGGGCGGTGGGTAGTTGCCAGGCGGTGGGTAGTAGCCCGATGGATAGCCGTAACCACCAGGCGGCGGGTAGAAACCCGCTGGCGGCCGAATGAACGACAGCGCCGAACTTGTTGGCGCCACTCCCAATTGAGAGGCGAGAAATTGGATGTCAAAACCTTCTTTGCGGACGCGTAAGTCGATGGAGAGGATAACGAGGATTCCTGCCGTAAATGGCGCCGCGATGGTGAGGGTTGCGGTCCGAATAAAGAAGCCGACGATGGCGTTCGCAGTCGTGTTGTCGTGTGATGAAAAGAGGACGACCGCAGAGACGGCAACGAGGGCGCTACTGAACACGCCGACGAGCAATCCGGTTAGAAATTCGGTGCCGAACACCGACCACCAATTCCTCCGACACAAGCTGATGGACCTGCGTATTGCCTTCCAACCGTGAATGTTCTCGATCATGAGGGTGGGAACGGCGAGCCGTGCGCACACAAAGATCCAGATGAAATATACGAACCACGTTATTCCACCGAGCACGCCGATCACGATGGCGAGGGCGGGGACATGGATGACGGCAAAGACGACCACCAGCACACCAACCCCAAGCCCCGGCCCCCAAGTGACGCCAAAGCTCAACAGGAGAATCCAGAGCAAGGCGAAGAAGCGAGTCGCACCGAACCTCAATGCTTCGCGCCAATCCGCTGGCTGCCCCAGGTACGTCCGGGCAATGATGCGGAAACAGGTTGCTGTGGCGAGCACACTGGCGATCTCGGACACCACAAGGAGGAGTGCTTGCCCTGTCAGGTAGGCCGGCAGGCCGATTATGTGCGGCTGTGCCGGTGTGAGGCCGAAGGGATTTGTTGTCGTGGTTGTTTTGGGTAGCGAAGTGGACACCGATATGAGGGCTTCGAGAACTCCGGCCGGAATGGCGATGATCAACACCGCCTTGGCCATCGACAGAAAGTTGCGTCCGAAGATCTTGAAACCAGCGTCAAGCCGTTCGCCAACACCGAGGGGACGGAGCATCGGAGGCACCGAAGACATCACGCACTCTCCGACGTGGCGTTGGCGGCGGCTACTCGATCCGTTTCAGAAAGACGGCGCCGGTTGAATTTGCCGTTGCCGACTGTGCCAGGGACCCGTCGGCAGCTCGAGATCACAACCACAAGGTCTCCTGGAGGCCGGAGCCTCTTCGGCGTCAACGGGTCCGGACAAACAGGATAACGCCAGGCCCGGCCGTAGTGGGAGCCTTTATGGCCCGCGCTGAGATTGTCATCACCAGCGGGGCGTGCTGGCCAGGCTCGGTGTTGTCCAAAAGGACCGGTTGGGGTCGGCGTCCGATGTCCGCACCCTGGCGGACTGCCGTACCCTGGACCCGATGGTCTTGGTGGAGCCGCGTCCCCGGCAAGAGGTGAGTCCTTCCCCGTCTACGGGATTCTGGACGATCATTGAATTGCTGCTGGGGGTCTGTCTTTTGAGCGGAGCGGCGCTAGCCGGCCTCGTCCTCATTCATCGACCGTGGCCGAACCGTCTGGACCGGGTCGGCGCCGCGGTGTTACGTGAGGATTTCAAGACACACCTCGCTGCTCAGGTCGTGCACCTGGGCTCGATGTCGGCGCTCGTCATCGGCGTGGCCGTCTTTTTCGTTTTGGCGCTGTTTCGGGACCGAGTCCGAGCCGTAGCCGTTCTGATCGCGCCCGTCAGTGCTGTTCTCGTCGTAGAACACGTGGCCAAGCCTCTCGTGGGACGCCACTTGGGCGACAGTCATGCGTTCTCGTATCCGTCAGGGACGGTGACGGTGGTGGCTGCTCTGGCCGCCTGTGCGCTGCTGGTCGCACCGGCCGTGTTGAAGGCACCCGTGGCGTTGATCGGGGTCGTAGTTCTTGGTGCCGTTTGTGCGGCTGTCGTCATCCTTCGTTGGCATTACGTGACCGACGCCTTGGGCGGGGCGTGCGTGGGTGTCGGAGCCGTCTTCGTCATCGACGCGCTCGGCCACATCGGCGCCAGATGGTTCGGCCTCAGCCGACGCTGACGCCAATGGTGTTCGACGCCGGCGAGTGATGCGACCAATGTGGCGAGTTACGCCGGCTTTCTGAACATCAGCACGTCGGACCCGTCACGGTTGGTGACGCTGATGAGTTTCCAGCCGTCGGCGCGACGGGCGCGCAGGGCGGCAACGAACTCGGGCTCGTCTCGGGGGGACTCCTGACGGGCCTCCCCCGGCAACAATGTGACCCCGTAGCGCCACCGCTCCACTGCCAGGAAACTAGCGAGCGAGCCATCCTGCCGCCAATGTCCAGCTGAGGGCCGTGGCGTCGGCGAGAGCTCCGACGCATCGCCATGTGAACGCTCGATTTCATTGTCCCGGTGGCTCTTCCACGGCCGGGGATCGAGGCGTAACGTCCCCCTAAATCTGCGAAGGCGCCACCCGTCTGGGGCCAGCACACCCTGGTGGTGAGTCGCAGCAGGAAACGGGAGGCCCCAGCGGCCTCCCGTTTTCGCGGTAACGCTCAGACGGCTCGCATCGCACGCGTGGCACCATGACCAACGTGAAAGACGGGCCTCTCAGTGCGCTTCAGTACGACCATATGGCGCAGGCCTACGCGCGCGACAGTGTTACGAATCCGTTCAACGCCTACTACGAGCGGCCGGCGACCATTTCACTTCTCGGACAGGTGGCCGGGCAACGAGTGTTGGAGATCGGTTGCGGATCGGGTGCGCTGACCCAATGGCTCGTGGACAATGACGCCACGGTGACCGGGCTGGATGTAAGTGAGCAGATGCTGTCTCTGGCGGGCCGGACGATAGGGAAACGTGCTCGATTGTTGCGTGCTGATGTGGCCGAGCCGTTGCCGTTTGCAGACGAGAGCTTCGATGTCGTTGTGGCCGCACTCGTTCTTCACTACGTCCGGGACTGGGAAGCAGTCCTGCAGGAGCTTCACAGGGTGTTGGGCCACGGCGGCGCGGTGGTCATCTCGACCCACCATCCCACCATGGACTGGGAGCACACTCCTGACGATTACTTCGCCACTACCCAGGTTTCCGAGCACTGGCACAAGGGTTCTGCCGAATTCGAGGTGACCTTCTGGCGACGGCCATTGACGGCAATGACCCAAGCCATAGCCGCGGCCGGCTTTGTCATAGAGCAACTCGTCGAGCCCCAACCAAGCTCGGAGCTTCGCGAGCGAGACCAGGGTTCGTACGAACTCCTCCGCACGCGCCCGAGATTTCTTTTCTTCCGATTATTGCGAACACGGAGTCCGCAATCTGATGAGCACTGAGAGCGGGCGACGGGAATCGAACCCGCATGACCAGCTTGGAAGGCTGGGACTCTGCCATTGAGCTACGCCCGCGACGAACCAAGGTTAGCTGACGACGCCAGCTGCCTGGTTGTGGTGACTACTGGATGACGGGCTGATGCCGACGTCGTACACAGCGCGCACGGTGTCTCACATCATGTCTCTGACGAAGTCGGGAAGCTCGCCGACGATGCGGTACTGCCCGGCCAAGGCGTCATCCTCGATGATCTCGGCAATGGCGTCGGCTACGACGGTGGGGGAGTGCAGCGGAAGGAGCTCACGAGCCAGTTGAGCCCAGGGTGCCTCGGTGGTCCCGTCTCCTGATTTGGCCAGCAATGGCGTGTCGATGAGACCCGGAAGCACGGCGTTGACCCGAATCCCATGCGTCGCCATCAACCCGGCACAGGCGCGCGTGAACATGACGACTCCGGCCTTAGTGGCCGAGTACCCGGGTTCGTCTTCGAGTGGCAACAACGCTCCAATCGAAGCAACGTTGACGATCGACCCGCCGCCCCGGGCGCCCAGTCGGTCGACGGCAAGTCGGGTGCCGAGGATCACCGCACCAAGGTTGATCAAGACCTGGCTCAACAGCATGTGCGGATCCGTGACTGGCCACAGTGGCTCGCCACAGACGATGCCGGCGTTATTGCACAAGATGTCGAAGCCGCCGAAATGCTCCTGGGTGACGTCGAACATGGCGACCAGTTCCTCGAGCCGGCTCACGTCGACCCGAGTGAACTCGGCACTCCCGCCTGCCTCGGTGATGGCGGCGACGGTGGCCGCGCCTCCGGTCTCGTCGATGTCGGCGACGACGACAGAGGCGCCGCGGGCGGCCAGGGTATGTGCACAGGTCCTGCCGATGCCCGACCCCGCTCCGGTGACAATGGCAACTTTGCCGGCGATCTCCACGCAGCGAGGATAGGCGACCGCCGCCAAGGTGCCCATGGCGTTCAGGCAGGGGGGTCCGGTCGATTGGGATCGTTGTCGCCGCCGGATCCCGGACCGGCCACTTGGCTCCGGTAGCGACGGAATCCGGGCAGCGCACCCACCAAAGCCAGGGCGCCCACGATGCACGCCAGTCCTCCCGAGACGATGGAGAACTCGGTACTCACCAGCGCGGCCACGGTGCCGGCCTCCATGTCACCAAGTCTCGGACCGCCCGTCACCACGGCGATCTGGAATGACGACAACCGGCTTCGGAAACTGTCAGGTATTGACGCCTGCAGGACGGTGTTGCGCAGCACCGCCGAGATCACGTCGGCCCATCCCGCCAGGGCCAAGAGCACCAGTGCGATCCACAGCACGTGAGTGAGACCGAACAGGGTGATGGCGGCTCCCCACGCCAACACGGCAACGGTGATGGCCCAGCCCTGACGGCGCAGATGGGACACCCATCCGGTGATGAATGCGCCGACCAGGGCGCCGGCTCCGGGCGCGGCGTAGAGGAAGCCGAGGACGGTGGTGCCGGCTAACGCACCGCGAAAATGGTTGGCCGCCAGGGCGGGAAACAGCGCTCTGGGCATGCCGAAGACCATGGCGTTGATGTCGATCAGAAAGACACCTTGAATGGCGTGGCGTCCTTTGAGGTAGCGCACACCTTCCACGATCGATCCGATCCCAGGACGAGTGGTTCCCGGCGTGGGCGGGATGCGCGAGATGGCGAAGCACGTCAGCGCGCTGATGACGTAGGTACCGGCGTCGATGCTGTAGACGCCGGGGAGTCCAATGGGGCGAAGGAGCAAGCCTGACAGGGCCGGTCCGACCACGGTCCCCACCTGAAAGACGATCTGGTTGAACGCGTAGGCCGCCGTCAGGTGGGCGGGTTGGACGAGTGCGGGCGTCGACGCCAGACGAGCCGTGCTGACAAATCCACTGAGCGCTCCTGAGGCGGCGCTGACAAGGTAAATGGCGACGAGCGATGGCGAGGTCTGCAACGAGTTGACGGCGAGGCCGGCACTGGTGAGGACGAGAAGACCCGTCGAGACGATCATGAGCGTTCTGCGATCCACGGCGTCGCCCACGGCCCCGCCGATGAGCGACCCCAGGACCAGGGGGATCAACTGAGCCAGGCTGACCGCCCCGACCTGAAACGAGGAGTGGGTCAGTTCGTAGACCTGGTATGGGATGGCCACCACCGTGAGCTGGGAGCCCAAGGTAGAGACGAGCGTCCCGGAGAACAACCAGCGGAAGTCCCGGCTCTCGCGCAGCGGTGCGAAGTCGACCAGGATCCGTCTGGGCACGGCCAAACCCTAGCAGTGACTGGGGGATAGTCAATATACTGACTGGTGGTCACTCATACTCGGTACGATACGGAGAGCTACTCCAAGGGAGCGGTGATGGCGAGGACAAAGCCGGCCGACGAGCGTCGCGCTGACCTACTGAAAGCGGGCGAGGCGCTCTTTGTCGCCAAAGGGGTGGCGGCCACCACCCTGGAGGACATCACCACCACGGCGGGAGTCTCCAAGGGACTCTTCTATCTGTACTTTCGCTCCAAAGACGATCTGGTCTTCGCTCTGCAGGAGCAGTTCGTCAGCGAGTTCGCCGAGAGGGTCCGGGTCGTGACCGAATCACGACCCGACTGGCCCGGCAAGCTCGACGTCTGCATCCAAGCCTGCTTTGACCGCTTCCAGGCCCAGGACCAGCTGCATGAGGTGCTTTTCCGCCATGCCGGCCACTCGACGGTCGCCGCGGAGCAACCAGCCCACAACCGCCTGGTCGACGCCATCCGATCATTGCTTTGCGATGGTGTCGACGCCGGCGCATTTCGTATCGAGGACATCGAAGCCACAGCCTTGCTGATTTTCAGCGCCATGCACGCCTTTGACCCCACCTTCCGAGACGACGACCGTGTCGGCGACGATCGGCTGGTGCGGGCCACGCAGCAATTGGTGCGCCGGGCCGTGGGTGTCGAAGGAGCACCGGCGTCAACGTGTTGAGGCGCTCCTCGGGCACCTACGACGCAGTGCCAGCGCCGTGGGTCACGGCGACGAGCCCTGCCTGAGAGGCGGAAACCAGGCAGGGGCCCGTCGCCAAGCCCATGATCTCAGTGAAACAGCTTCAGTGTGTTGTCGCCGTCGTCGACGAAGAGCACGCCACGGTTACCAGGTGCGATGACGAGGCCGAAGAGATCTCCTCCGGCGTTGTACGGATCGATCTGCACGGTGTCGACTTGCTGACCCCACGGAGACACCTCGACGGCATTGCCGTCAGCGCCGTTGACGGTGATGAGGTCCCCGTTGGGGGCCAGGGCCAACCCCAGCGGAGCGTTGAGAGAGCCTCCTGAGCTCAGCGTGATCCCGCCATTGCCGACCGGCGTCGCTCTGAATGCAGCGAACGGGATCGCTGCGATGCGGTTCTCGATGGTGTCAGCCACGTACACGGTCCCCGTGGGGCCGATGGCGACACCGGTGGGGCCGAGGACCAAGGCCGACGAGTTGAGTTGCTCGGCGAACCCGGTGGCGATGACCGTGGAGTTGAGCATCACCGGGATGTGGTGGGGGGGAAGTGCCACGAGGATGCGCACCACCGTCCCGCCATAGGCGATGTTCGAATTGGCCGCCACGGTCCCGTTGAGGACGTTGGTCACGAAGAGCTCGGCGAAGCCGGGGCCTTGTACGTCGGTCATGTCCCACGGGCCGTTGATGTTGTGCCCCGACCACGTCTCCACGACATTTCCTTGGTCGTTGAGCACAATGAGGCAACCGGCCTCAGGGGTGCCGCTGCCGGCATCGGTGACGGGGAGGCTCCCCACCACGACGTAGCCACCTTGGAGGACCGACAGGGCCGTGGTCAGGCCAACGCCTCCGGGGCACGGACCGGGCAGCCGTCCACCGATCTGGGCGAACAGCGTCTGCTGGCCTGACGGTGACATCTCGACGATGGTCGTTCCCGTCCCCTGGAGATTCGAGCTGGCGTTGAAGTTGCTCACGAGGGTGTCTCCCTGGACGAGAGAGCCTTCGCTTTGCGACACCGTGGCCATGCCGTACGGGTTGAGGTCGCCATTGGCAGGCACCGTCGATCCGAGGTTCGTCACGCTATGGAATCGGGCCAGGAAAGGAGTCCCTCCACCCGGCTGCGCTCCGGCGACAGGGCTGAAAGCACCCAGCGCGGCGACACCGAGGGCGGCCGCCACGACCGGGAGTGCGACGCGACGGGCACGACTACGTCGTGGATGTTCCCTGCACGCGCTGTCGACCTTGCCAGAACTGTCTCGTGAGCCCTTCACGTCCACTCTCCTTTGGTGTACGCGTCGACGGATCGACACGTGCTCTCGATTCAGCGATACCGACAGCCACCGGAGAATGTTCAGGCGCGTCAGCAACTCTTCTCTGACCTGGACATTCAATCTTGGCGACGCGACGAGGCGATGAAAACACGCGTCACTTGTGCATCGGGTGTCCCGCTCGGTTCAAAACATCGACCGCCGAGTTAGCCGCCGGTGAGAGAGAAGTGCTGATAGTCCGGTGATGCTGTCCACCGCCCACCCCAGGGCCACCCCACGTGCGCGAAGGCCTCCACCAGCGTCCCGCCAGGCACCGCCATGCCGGGTCGCACGTCGGCGCGGTCCTCATAGGAAGCACCCGCGGGTGGGATGACCATGGCGCCGTCGACATAGGGGTTCTGGAGGTCGTTGACATCGATGGCCTCGCCATAGGCGTGTATGGACCACATAGGCGGCCCGGGGGCCACCGCGTACCGGCAGTTGAACCCGGACGTGTCGTCAGCGGCGGCGGCAGTGTTGTCGTCACCGTCGTAGGCGGACTCGGGAACCATCTCCTGGATCGGGAAGTGGGCCGCGTACAAGGTGGAGAACACCTCGGTAACCGACGTAACCACGGTGGCGTTCACCACCATGGTGCCGACGTGCGACTCATTGTCGAAACCCCAATAATTCATCTGGAGCAGGCGGAGTTGGCTGGGATCCACGGGGCACCCGGTGTGCCAGGTGGCACCGAGTTGGGCGGCAGTCACCGTTGAGGACATCGAAGTGAACATCGGCGTGGTGGTTGTCGTCGTCGTTGGTGGGGATGTGGTGGTGCTGGCGGCGATGGGCGTGCTCGTGGCCGCGGTGCCGGCGGCGGTGGCCGGGGTTCTGATCACTTTGCCGGCCGACGGTAAGTGTGACGCGGCGCTGCAACCGCCCACACACACGGCCACAAGGAGGAACGCGGTCACCCACGCCATGGGAGCGGGGACGACGACGCCACCGGCACGCCGTAGCACCGGATTACGAACGAGGCTCTCCGACAAGTATCCGACGCACGGCGTCCTCGGCGGTGCCAGTGACCAGGAGAAGCACCTCGTCGCCAGCGCTGAGAACGGTATCGCCACGAGGAACGACCAAGCGGTCCTTTCTGACCACGGCCACGACGGTCACGTCGCGCGGGAGTTCGAGCTCCGCCAGCGATACCCCTTCCACCGGAGAGCTCTCGGCCAACGTGACCTCCACCAGATGGGCGCTGCCACCTTCGAATTGAAGAAGGCGGACGAGGGACCCGACCGACACGGCTTCCTCCACCAACGCGGTGAGGAGCTGCGGAGTGGAGACCGATACGTCCACGCCCCAGGACTCGTTGAAGAGCCACTGGTTCTTGGGGTTGTTCACCCGTGCCACCACGCGGGGCACGGCGAACTCCTGCTTGGCCAACAGCGAGATGACGAGGTTGTCCTCATCATCTCCGGTGGCCGCCACCACCACATCCGCACTGGCCACGCCCGCCGCGTCGAGCGAGCTCACCTCGCAAGCGTCCGCCGCCACCCATGTGACCAGCACGTCGCTGCGCATGCGCTCGACGAGTTCGGGATCCTGCTCGATGACCAGGACCTCGTGGCCGTTGGCGAGCAGGTCACGGGCGATGGCGGTACCCACGTTGCCGCCCCCGGCGATGGCTACCTTCATCGGGGCCTCGATCCGTCGGTGTCGTCAGCGGGCGCCACCGGAGACCCACACAGGCGCCGTTCGAGTTCTTCGACGGCATCTTTGGCCACGATCAACGTCAGCACGTCAGCTTCTTGACCTACGAGGTCGTTGACGTCGAGGCGAGGTACCCCGGCGCGTGTCACCGCCACCAACGAGGCGCCGCCGGCGATGGTCAGATCGCGCAGGCGCTTGCCTGCCCATCCTTCAGGCAGGGGGCGTTCGACAAGTACGAGAGAGCCCGTCGAGTCTGTCCATTCTCCGGCCACGTTGTCAGGCAGGAGGCGACGCATGACACGATCGATGGTCCACGTCACGGTGGCCACCGTGGGGATACCCAGTCGCTGGTAGATCTCGGCGCGCCGAGGGTCATAGATCCGGGCCACCACGTTCGGTATCCCGTAGTTCTCCCGGGCGATGCGAGCCGTCAGGATGTTGGAGTTGTCCCCGCTCGTCACCGCGGCCAGAGCGCCGGCCTTGTTGGCACCCGCCCGGTCCAGGTCAGCGCGGTCGAAACCAGATCCCACCAGGGTCTCGCCTTGCCAGTCGGGCGGGAGCCGACGAAAGGCCCGAGGCACCTTGTCGACCACGCACACGCTGTGGCCCTGCTCCAGAAGCTGGACGGCCAGGCCAGACCCGACCCGGCCGCATCCCACCACCACGATATGCACGGCCCCACCCCACCACGCCGGTCGGCTCGCTGACAACTCTCGGCGGCGACCCCGGTCGGGCTGGGGCGCCTGATGGGCCTGGGCAGGGTGCCGGTGTGATTACCTGAGGGGATGGACGAGACCGGGCCCCAGCTCCCGGCCGCGCCCGCCGAGCCGGTCGCTGGCGTCTCCGAGGCGCCCGCGGGCCACGATCCGAGCGGGGTCGAAGTCCCGACAAACGGGGCTCAGGGACACGAGGGTCCTGGGACAGCGGGCCCGGGGCGCCGCGTGGCCCCCACGGCGCTGCCCAAGGCGGGAGCCGTCGAACTCCCCGAGACGCTGCGCTACCGGCTGAAAAACGCGTTGCTGGGTCCGCCTATCGCCACCGAACGCCAATCGCTCGAGCGCCTGGGCAAGCCGACGGCCCTGGCCGTGTTGTCCTCCGACGTCATCTCGTCCTCGGCCTATGCCACCGAGCAGGTCCTGCTGATTCTCATCCCGGTCATCGGGGTAGCCGCCTTTACGCTCGTGATCCCCATCTCGCTGGCGGTGATCCTCGTGCTGGCCGTGGTGGCCATGTCGTATCTCGAGGTCATCAAGGTCTACACAAAGGCCGGCGGTGCCTACGTGGTGGCGCGAGAGAACTTCGGACTGGGCGTGGCCCAGATCGCGGCGGTGGCGCTGCTTATCGATTACACCCTCACCGTGGCCGTGTCGGTGGCGGCCGGCGTGGCCGCGCTGGTCTCGGCGTTTCCCTCGTTAAAGGGGGCCACGGTATGGATATCCATTGGGTTCGTAGTCCTCATCGCCTTCGGCAACTTGCGCGGCATCCGCGAGGCGGGGCGTGTCTTTGCGGCGCCGACGTACTTCTTCATCGCCAACATGGTGCTGTTGATCGTCGTGGGGGTGGTTCGGGCCGTATTGGGCCAGCTCCACGCGCACTCCTTGCACCAACCCCATGCCATAGCCGGACACTCGGTGGCCTCAGGACTCTTTTACGGAGCCAGCCTGTTCATCGTGCTCCAGGCCTTCGCCTCGGGGGGCACGGCCCTGACGGGCACCGAGGCCATCTCCAACGGCGTGAGTGTGTTCCGCCAACCCGAGGCCCGCAATGCCCGCATCACCCTGGTAGTCATGAGCGTCATCCTCGGCTCGCTCGTCCTGGGCGTCGGGGTGCTGTCGGCCATCGTGCACCCCGTGCCCCGCGTGGACGGCACGCCGACGGTGGTGTCGCAGATCGCCACCTACGTCTACGGCACGAGCACGCTCGGCCACGCCCTCTTCTACCTTCTGCAGGGCGGCACCATGTTCATCTTGGTGCTGGCCGCCAACACCAGCTTCACCGGGTTCCCGTTCCTGGCCAGCTTCGCGGCCGAGGACTCCTACCTGCCCCGCCAGCTCAATAAGCGAGGACACCGCTTGGTGTTCTCCACCGGCGTGATCGTGCTCACCGCCGCCTCCATCGTGCTGCTGCTCGTCACCAGGGCACAGGTCAACAGCCTGATCCCCCTCTATGCCATCGGGGTGTTCACCGGCTTCACCATGGCCGGCGCCGGCATGGTGAAGTACCACATCACCACCCACGAACCGCATTGGAAGCGGGGCGTGGCCATCAACGGCACCGCCGCGGTGATGTCGTTGATCGTCGACATCATCTTCGCGGTCACCAAATTCGACCGTGGCGCCTGGGTCGTGGTCATCCTCATGCCTGCCGGTGTGTTCATCCTCATGCGGTTACACCATCAATACCAAAAAGAGGCCGAGCAACTCGAGGTGGGCGTGACCGAGGCCACCGAGGAACCGGTCCTTCGCACGCACGTTGTGGTGGTGTTTGTCGACAACCTCGATCTGGCCACGGCGCGCGCCATCCAATACGCGCGCACGCTGACACCGGATCGGCTGCGCGTCGTGCACTTTGCCGTGGACCCTCGCGACGCCGTAGAGCTCGAGGCGGAGTGGGGGCGTCTGGGGCTCTCTCGTGTCCCTCTCGACATCATGGAGTGCCCCGATCGCCGGCTGGCTCGTGCCGCACTGGAGCTTGCCGCCGAGATCACCGGGGACGGGAACACGGAGTTGACCATCCTGTTGCCTCGGCGCGGGTTTGCCGGTGGGTGGCGCCGCTTGCTGCACGACCGCAGCGCCGATCGCATCGCGGCGGCGGTAGCCCAGCTACCGCATGTGAACGCCACCATCGTGCCGTTCCAGCTTGCTCACGGGTGGCCGCGTACTCGCCGCCATGGTGAGGACATCGGGATCACGGCCCCGAGCAACCGAGGAACGAAGAGCTCCGAATCTCTCGGCCCCAAGGCGGCCGGCACGGTTCCCATCGGCGAGGTGCAGTGGCGTCAGCGCATGCGGGTGGCCGGCCGCATTCGCAGCATCCGGGTCCCCACTCGGACGGGTACGGCCAACCTCGAATGCGTATTGGCCGATGACTCGGGTCAGATTCTCCTGGTGTTTCAGGGGCGCCGGCGCATCCCTGGCATCCAGCAAGGAGCCCGCCTGGTGGCGTCGGGGATGGTGGGGGCATGGGAAGGGCAGCTGGCCATCTTGAACCCCGACTACGAGCTCATCGCCGGCCCCGACACGGCCTGGGCCGAGCTCGAGCAATGAATCGGGCCGCCGCCCCGACGCGGCGCCTCGTGGCACTCCCACGCGTTTAGCGCGAAGGTGCGGGTGATGGTGGAACGGGATCGCACCGCTTCTCTGGCTTATGCGGCGGGTGCGATCGGCCCCGTGGTGACAGGCGCAGCCCTCTACGCCTTTCGTAATCACGTCTCGCCCGCCAACTTGGCCCTGGTCTTCGTGGTCGTCGTCGTGGTGGTGGCCGGTACCGGACGTCGGGGCGCGGCGGCCACCGCTGCGGTGATGTCGAGTCTGTCCTTCGACTTCTTCCTCACCCGTCCGTACTTGTCGTTGCGCATCGCCGGGTCCGCCAACATCACCACGGCGGTGCTCTTGCTCGTCGTCGGGCTGGCCGTGGGAGAGCTGGCGGCCCGAGGGCTGCGGGCTCGGAGTTGGGCCCGGGCGGGCAGTGTCCGATTGCAGCGCATCCACGGGATGGCCGAACGCATTTCCAGCGGCGAGGCGCCCGATTTCATCGTGATCGCCGTTGTCGACCAGCTCCGTGACCTGTTGGCGCTGCGTGATTGCAGCTTCTCTTATGACCGACCCAGCGATATCGGGGCCCGCATCGAGCCCGATGGATCGGTGACCGTGGCCGGACGACTATGGCCGACAGAAAAGCTCGGCCTCCCCACCCGACGGGTGGAATTGCCGGTGCGAGGCGGTGGCGTCGTGCTGGCCTCGTTCATCTTGACCCCCACACCCGCCCGTCCCGTCGAACTCGAACAGCGCGTCGTGGCTGTCGCCCTCGCCGCCCAGCTGGGCGCCGCCCTGATGAGTCGGCACTCGGCTCACTGACCGGTGCCGCTCTAAGCTGCCCGGCCGTGACTGCTTACCCCGATCAGGTCGTTGTCGAACGAATCATCGCGGCCCCGCCCGAGCAAATCTTCCCGCTGCTCGCCGATACCGGTCGTCATCGCGAAATAGACGGGTCGGGGGCGGTACGCGACCCGCGACGCGGATCGCAGAAACTTGTGCTCGGGAGTCGATGGACGATGGCGATGCGCATGGGCATTCCCTACGCCATGGTCAACACGGTTATCGACTATCAAGAGAACCGTCGCATTGCGTGGCAAACGCGAGGGCCAACCGCCTTGGGTCGTTGGGCCGGAGGCCGGATCTGGCGCTATGACCTCGAGCCGACCGAGGGTGGCACCCGGGTCACCGAGACGTGGGATATCTCCCAAGAGTCAGCCATCACGAGGCCGATGGTGCGCGCCGCGGGGCCGGCCACGGCGAAGAACATGACAGCCACCTTGGCCCGCATCGCCGAACTCGTCGAGAACTAACCCTCCGCTGTTTCTCGCCCCGCCACGATGGGGCGAGGGAGGGCGTCAGGTCGATCCGACCTCCGAGGCTTTTGCCTCCATGGCGGCGGGAGCGCCCATCTCGGCACTGGAGATGAGGGAGGCATCGTTGCTACGCGGCGTGCGACTTGTGGCGTGGGTCCCAAATCGTCGACGCCGTGTCGCCCCCGTGGATATCGAGCGAGCCCGGCGCAACCGCGCTGCCGCCACTCTGCCGGCGGCCACCGGCTCGAGCTGGCGGGTACAGGTCCCACTGCCAGCCGTCGCCAGCGCCAGGGCTGCGCCGACGGTGGCGACTTCGGTGGCGGCAGGAGCCGCAGTCGGGCCAGGAGCTTCGGTGCGTTCCGCGGCGTCGCCTTGGACCAACGAACTTCGGCTGAGCATGACCACTCCGGCCACCAGGATCACCAGTGCGATCAGCTCGCCGATCAGCTCCACTGGGTCGTGGCGAATCCGGTCCCGGAAAAGCAGCATGCCCAGCATGCTGGCCACCAAGGGGTCAACGACGGTCAGCGCCGGCTGTGATGCTGCCAACGGCCCGGCCTGAAACGCGTTGGAGAGCAAGAAGAACGCCCCGGCCCCGGCTAAAAGCAGAACGTACGGTGACCAGTTGGTGAAGACGGCGTAGGGTCCGCCGGCGAGGTGACCGCTCAGTTCTTTGATCACGGCGGCCACGAATCCCCAGGCGATACCCGCGGCTACGGCCAGAAGCGCGGCCCGGCGTGACGGCGATGGGGCCCGGCCGTTGCGCAGGGGAAGCCGGGCCAGTGTCCAAAACACCACCGTGGCGCCGAGCGTTACCAAACCGGCCACCAACCACAGGGAGTGCGTGGCGTGGTTCGAACCCCCTTGGGGATGAGCGATACCGAGGAAGCTCGCCAGCCCGACGGCCATGGCGAGGGCGGCGAACCAGTCGCGTCGCTGGACCCGTCGAGGACTGCGCAGGGCCAAGAACCCGAAGACGAGCAACAGCTCGGTGGCAATCACCGGTTGGACGAGGCTCAGGCTCCCTACTCGAAGGGCGGCCACTTGAAAGATGAAGCCGGCGATCATGCACAAGATGCCGATGAACCAGACGGGCTTGCGCATCAGGTAATGGATGAGCCGCAAGCTGAAGGCCACGTCTCCAGGAGCCGGAGCCGCCGCAAAGCGTTGCGTTACCGACGCCGACGCTGTGAACACACTGGCCACCAACGCCAGCACCACCCCGGCGATCACGCGCTCATCCGTCCCATGTGCATCGTGGCCTCTTTCAGATCACCCGCCCTATTGCCTGCATTGCGCCCGCGCCGGTCCAACCCAAAGGCTGCAACGCCAAGGAGTCCACAAAGATTCCGGCGGGATCAGATTGTTCCTCGCTGGGCACGAGGGTGGGCACTCAGCTGCCGAACACGAAGTCCTCGATGATGGCGGTCAGCTCGAGGGGTGTGTCTCCTTGCAGGCTGTGACCGGCGCCCTCGACGTGGACAACACGAGCCGACGGCAGGCGTCGACGTAATTCAGTCTCGTCCTCATCGCTCAACACCGAGTCAGGTCGCATGCCGCGGGCCAACAGGACGGGCACGGTGATCGAGGCAAGCGCACTCCACAAATCGTCGAAGTAGTGCGCAGCCGGCTCCGCCGCCGCTGCCTCGTCGACCACGACCGGCGGTCGGTGGCGCGCCCACCGCCAGACCCAGGTGCCGTCGTCGAGTTGCTCGGCATTGTGCAAGATGCCTCGTCGAAGCGAGGTCGGTGACCGCGTGGGGTTGAACCGCAGCGTCAGGTCCATCAGCTCGTCAAGGCTGGCGAAGTTGGGCGCCGCCTGAACGAAGTCAGTGATGTGCTTGGCCTTCGCCCCTTTGATTCCGGGCAGCACGTCGACGAGGACGACCTTGCGGACCAACTCGGGTGCGTAGTCCGCCAGAGAAATGGTGGTGAGGCCTCCGAGTGACATCCCCACCACGCCTTGGGCGGCGGGGGCGATGGCGCGTACGACCGTGGCGACGTCGTCAGCGTTGCCAGCGGTGTTCATCTGCCCGCCGGTACGCGCCCCGGGGCCGTCGGAGTGGCCATGACCGGGCAGATCGATGGCCACCAGTGGTCGATCCAGAGCCATGGCCACCGTGTCCCACGTGTGGGCGTTCTGCGCGCCACCGTGGAGGAACACGAGCTCTGGTTCCTCGTCCTTCCACACCAACGCGCTGAGTCGCCGGCCCTCACCTACTTCGACCGATACGCGCCGCACCACGGGAGGGCTCTCGAAAGGGAGTCCGTACTCCTCGGCATTCTCGTGAAACAACCCGAACTCGTCGTAGTCGACCCGGTCTGCCATCCTCGAGCTCCTCCATTGTCCGCCGACCGATGACGTCGGGGGTTCGACCTGTTTCACCTATGACGGTATGCGCGCCAGGGCGCCGTATCAGTCCTGGTGGTGGGGCGGGGGGAGGTCGAGGGCCGGGTTGGCGTCGAAGAATCCGGCTGGCACCAGGGCGAACCCGGTTCGCTCCACCGGCATCACCGGCCAATCCTCGGGTCGGACGACGTGAGTGACGCCGAAGGTGTGCCACACAACGAGGTCGGTGTGCACCAGTGACCTATTGGCCGTGGTCCATCGCGGCAGCCCGTCGCCACCTTGATGTTGGTTGGGATCGTCCCCGGCGGCCCAACGCTCGCTCGGTTCATAGGGCGTGACCCACAAGTTGTGGGTGGCAAACCCGGCTCGGCGTCCGATACTCGAGTTTGGATCGGCCAAAAGTGTGGGCGTGGGGCCCGGCACGAGCTTGTAGGCAACTGGATCGCCGGCCGCGTTGGGCACGTCGGGGTTCACGATCTTCCACACCCGACTCCTCGAGGGATCGACCTGGCGCTGGGCGTCGAGCTCGTGCTCTAGGGCGGTGGAGCGAGCCACAAAAGCGTTGCCCCAAGGGTTTTCTGGTCCGGCCGGCTCGGCTTCCATGTTGACCTCGTAGATCGAGTTGGCTCTGCCGTCGACTTCGATGTCGAGGCGAGCACAGAACAGGTGTTGATGGTTCGGTGCGGCCAACTCGGCGGTGATGCGGGTGGCGTGGGTGAGAGCCTCACCCGGTCGGGTGGCGATGGTGGTGACAATGCCGGTGAGCTTGACTTCCATCTCAATGGTGCCGTCGAGGTAGAAGTACCAGAAGAACCCGTAGTCGTAGTTTCCTGCCGTGACGATAGAACTCACCACCAGACGTCGGGATCGGCGCACCTCGTTGCTCCCTACCGTGAGATCGACGTGCTTCCACCCGATGCCCACGTCTTCCTCGTGGATGCATACGGCGCCTTTGATTGCATAGACGTCCCCGGCTTCGCCGACCATGGCGGCGTCGAGATAGCGGATCTCGCCGAGGCAATCGCAGCCGGGGGTGAGGGGGTTGGCCATCTTGCCCAAGCCCCACTCACTGGCGTCGAAGGCGTTCTTCCATCCGTGCATGGGGCCTGGGTCTCCGTAAGGGACGACCATTTCGGTGATGGAGGCGCGGTGCAAGATGGACCGGGCTCGACCGTGATCCTCATAGCTCACAGCGTGGAGGACGATCCCCTCGTGGGGATCGAGGCTGACCCGCATCGACCAGCGCTGCCAGCGCAGGACGTTGCCATCCAAGGTGAAGCTGGGGCCGTCGGGTTGGGTGATCTCGATGGGTCTGAGATCGTCTCGCCACGGCCCGGTGTCGCTCGCTTGGTACCGACCGAGACCGTCCGGCACCGGGGCGCCGCCATGATCGATCACCTCGAGCACCTCGTGGCGACCGAGGTCAACCAACGCGACAACGCCTTCGATGGGACGCGCGTAAGGATTGTCCTGCGGCTCGTCGCGCCGGTACGAAATGGCGCGACCGAGGCGGCGTCCGTGTTCTTCGGGGAGGCCGAAGCGCCCCGCCGGCCACGGGCTCACCTCTACCTTGGTCCAATCGTCGATGCCCCGCCGGCGCATAGCTTCCTGCCAGCGCGGGTCGGCCCGTACGGCGTCGGCGGTCAGCCAACTCTCCTCAACCAGCATGGTGGGACACACCCCGTCCACTTCGGTGATCGCTACCACCGCGTCGGTTGTCAGCGAGACCAGCACTTCGGTGCAGGACAGGTCTGGTCCGCACACAAGCCGAAAGCGCACTTGCCGGTCGATGTCGTTGCCTCCGAGCAGGTAGGTGGCCAGTGCATCTTTGTTCGGCTCTTCGTGGTACACGTCGGCGAACCTGGCTGTATCGGGAACGCGTGGGTCCGCTCGCACGATGTCGACGGCGCGCCGAAGCTCATAGGCCGACAGGGGGTCAAGGGGGTGCGGGAGCGATGATGTCGAGGAAGCCGGGTCCATGGTGTTGTCGTAGCACCCGGCCAGCCGGCGTGCGGTCGATCACGATGCTCGGCCGGTCGAAGAAGGTCCGGCAAAGACCCAGTGGCTACGATCGCCACCCATGAGTTCGACACAACAGGAAGGCACAACCCGATGAAGGTCGGCATCGCACTGGGCACGGTACGACCCGAGCGTTGGACCGAGGTGAGCCGCGAAGCGGATCGGCTCGGCTACGAATCGGTCTGGATGCCCGAGCACCTGGTGCTCCCGGTGGCCTCCGATGGCAGCCCCTATGCGGGGGCGGCGCACCCACCAATCCCTTCGGACGTGCCCGTCTTCGACGCCTTCGCCTATCTGTCCTACCTCGCCGGTTGTACCGAGCAGATCCGTTTCGGTACCCACGTCTACAACATCGGCCTGCGCCATCCCTTCGTGGTGGCTCGGGCCGTCGCCACTCTCGACATCGTTTCGGGCGGGCGGGCCGAGTTCGGTGTCGGCGCCAGTTGGCTCGAGGCTGAATGGGACGCCGTAGGGCTTGACTTTGCCAGCCGGGGAACCCGGGTGGACGAGGCCATTGCCGTGTGCCAACGGCTGTGGAGCGATGCCGTGATCGAGCATCACGGCAAGAATTTCGATTTCGGACCCGTCATGTTCGAACCGAAACCCGTCCAGTCTCCGTGGCCGCCCATGCACATCGGAGGTGACGGCGCCGCTGCTCTGCGTCGCGCCGCCCTGGTCGGCGACGGGTGGATCCCCATGAACCACACCATCGAGCAGCTCCCGGCCTCTTTGGCGCGCATCGCCGAGTTACGCGACAGCGTCGGACGCCCGGGGACTGTCGAAGTCACCATGGGGGTGCACGGCGATCTCGAAACACTGCGCCGCGCCGCGGAGGCCGGCGTGGGGCGCGCCCTCGTCAGGCCGTGGTCCAGCGGGCGTCAGACCATCGATGGACTGCGCCGCTTCGCCGACGAGGTGCTCGGCGAAGCAACCGCACTGGCGATCGGACCTTAGAAAGCTCCGGATGCGGCCATTTCGGTTATCGACGGACCCGATAGGCGGTGACCGGAGCCGAAAAGCCCTTCAACTCGAGCGGGGGGAGTTTGTCGAACTCCACTGCGTCACATCCATCGCGGACGCGATCTGACGCGCACACGGTGCCCGGTTCCGCGGCCGCCACCAGCCGGGCCGCCAGGTTGACGTCGGGACCGTAGAGATCGCCGAAGATGGAGATCATCTCGCCGGTAGCCAACCCGACACGCACCGGCGGGAGCTCACCCCCGGACGCCTCGACCAGTTCCAAGGCAATGGCACAGGCATCGGTGGCGTCGTCGGAGACGAACATGACCTCGTCCCCGATCATTTTGACGATCTGCCCGTTGCCTCGCGTCACGATGTCAGAAGTCCGGCTGTCAAAATCCATCAGCACCTCGGTGAGTCCCCGCACCGACAGCGTCGAGGTCTGGGCGGTATATCCCACTAAGTCGACGAATCCGACGGTGCGCAACAGGGTCACCGCTGACCGCTCGTCATCTGTCGACCAGATCCCTTCGGTCACCGTCACGATCTGGCGTCGCAGCACGGCGTCGAGGGCGCGGACGAAGGAGGGGAGCAGAGTTTGGGCGACCTCGGCGTACTCCTTGACGACGTCGACGTAGGGGGCGCCGGAATCTCGGCGCGGCAGCTCGAAACGCAGTCGGAAGGCACCCACAAGTGTTTCGGCCACTCGGGTCATGGCGTTTCCCGCCACCCGGGCCACCTGCAGCGTCGCCTCTTCGCCCAGCAAGGTGGTGCTCGTCAGGGCCAGGAGCTCGATGGCAGCGGCTTCGTCGGCCGTCACGGGTGCGTCAGGATCAGTGGCGAGTCCGACGGCGGCAATCAACTGTCTGGCTGCCGGCCATTCCATGCCCGTGGATGCCACGACGTCGCCCAACGTTCGGGTCGTGCGCGGGCGCAGGTTGAGATCGAGAGCCAGTTCTCCGAGGTTCGAGGCCGCCGCCACATCGGCCACGGTGGCACCACGACTCATGACGTAGTGCACCAAGCCGAGCCGGTCGGTGGCGTCGGGTGCAGTGGGGTCATAGAGCCCCAGGCGCTCGAGCTCATCGGGGTCGGGGAGCTTCGGTTCTTCGCTCATGACACCACCATGGAGGACAAGCCGAGATTATGTCGCACTGAAGGGTGACTACGATCCGCGCCGTGCCCGTTATGACAGCCCCGGAGATGCAGCGGTTCCTCGTCGAGTCGTTTCCCGAGACGCCGCCGTCGTTTGTGGTCGACGAGGTGGCCGACTGGGGGGTACGGCTTCGTCTCCCCGTTACGACGGCCCACAGTCGGCCCGGGGGAACCATCTCAGGCCCGACCCTCATGGCGTTGGCCGACAGCGCGGCATGGTTGGCCATCCTCGGCCAGATCGGGCCAGTGGCGTTGTGCGTCACCACGAGCCTGCATATCGATTTTCTTCGCAAGCCGGCGCTCGTCGATCTGTGTGCCGAAGGCCGGCTGCTCAAGCTCGGCCGCCGCTTGGCTGTGGTGGACGTGTTTTTGCGTTCAGAAGGGAGTGAGGACGTCGTTGCTAAGGCCCAAGTGACGTATTCAATCCCGCCCGGGACGGCGCCTCCGGGGTAAAGCATCACGATGAGCCGTGACATCGATTGGCGCCAGCGTGTCAGATTTTGACAACGCGGTGGGACCGATTACCGTCACCGAGATGCCGGATTACGACGTCATCGTCGTTGGCGCTGGGCACAACGGACTCACGGCGGCCGCCGTCATGGCCCGAGGCGGTATGCGGGTCCTGTGCCTCGAGAAGAACCACTTCATCGGCGGCATGGCGTCCACAACCGAACTGGCCCGTGGTTATCAGTTCGAGCTGGCCGGGTCGATCCAGTTCCCCATCCCCGATGAGATCTTCGACGATCTCGAATTCTCGTCGTGTCCCATCTACGAGCCCGAGGTGCAATCGGCCACCATCGGTGCCGCGGGTGAGCCACCGATCCTGCTGTACAGCGACCCCACTCGATTGCTCGACCATCTCGGCGAGACGCTCGGGCTCGAGGCCGTGTTGGGGATGGCCGAGGTGGCGGCGTGGGCCGAGGCGCCGGCGCGCGCCATCGGCCGGTTTGAGGTCCGCCAGCCGCCCAAAAGCCTTGATGAGATGTGGGCGTGTGCCACCAACGAAAAAGAGCGCGAGGCCATTCGCATCGCCATGTTCGGCAGCGTGATGGACGTCGTCGATCAGTTCCTGCCCGATCGAGAGAAACACGCTCAGATCCGCAGCATGCTGAGCTTTTTGGCGGTGAACTCGACCTACCGAGGCCCGTATACGCCCGGCAGCGCGCTCTGCCTTGCTTTCGCTCTGGCTTCGCCGAACGGCGCCACCATGTCCAAGGTGCGCGGCGGGATCGGCACCCTGTCGGACCACCTCGCCGCTCTCCTCGAGCGACATGGGGGCGAGCTGCGCCGTCACGTCAAGGTCTCGCGCATAGAAGTGTCCGAGGGGCGCGTCACCGGGGTGGCTTTGACTGATGGCGAGGTCGTCACGGCTCCGATCGTGGTGTCCAATCTCGACCCCACGGTCACCTTCACCCAGTTGCTCGACCGCGCCCTGCTCCCGCCGGCGTTTGTGCAACGCATCGATGCCATCGATCACCGGGCTGCTTACTTCCAGATCCATTTCGCCCTGAATGGATTGCCTGAGTACATCGGCCCCTACGAGGTGCTGAACGAGGCCGACTTTCGGCACAACGTGACGTTCTTCGGCACGGCCGAGCAGATGCAACGGGATTTCGAAGGCTGCGTACGAGGTCGGGTTCCCGAGTCGCCGTCGTTCAACCTTCAGATCCCGACCTTGCGCGACCCCAGCATGGCTCCTGCCACCAAGCACGCCGCCAGCGGTTTCGCCTTCTACTTCCCGATCGGCGCCACTCATGCCGAGCAGTCCCAGTTGCGCGACGAGATGGCCGGTCGCATCGTGAGCAAGATCACCACCTTCGCCCCGAACTTCCCCGAACTCGTCGATCGGCAGTTCAACTACCCGGCGTATACCTACGAGCTGATGTTCGGCTGTACGGGCGGCGATTTCACCCATGGGCTGTTGCAGCCCGAGTTCATGGGCCCGTTCCGCCCCGGCGCCAGGGGGTGGCCCGACAATCCAATCCCGATCGAGGGCCTGTTCCTGTGTGGTGCGGGGTGCCACGGCGGGCCCGGGGTCACCTTCATACCGGGCTACAACTGTGGTTTCGCCGTACTCGACGAGGTAAGCGCCTCGCGGTTGTAGCGGATCTGCCTCTCCACGAAGGCCAGATAGAAGGCCATGGAGAAGGCCAGGCTGGTGAAGAGGCTCATGACAAAGAAGATCCACGGGGTCCGTAGCCCCCGGCGTCGCCCGTCGACGATCGTCCACAACGGAAGCAGCACGAGGTTCACCATCGTGTAGTCCTGGGCGGCGGAATCCGAAGCCCAGTTCGAAAAGAGGGCTTTGACGTAGTTGACGTAACTGGCGGTGTGCGGATTGTGGTGAACGTATCGGACGTTGAAATACCAGCCGAGGCACAGCGAGACGAGTCCGAAGAAGTAGAACAACCCTTCGAGCAGTGATACCGATCCGGCCTCTCCGTGGGCGAAGAGCCGCCGGTTGGAGCTAAACGCGAAGGCGGTGCTGGCCAATCCCAGCACGGCGTAGAACACAAGCGAAGTCGTCATAGCTCCCCCAGGGCGCTCCGTAGTGGTGGCCAGCATGTATCGAACATCCGGCCCTGACAATTCGATGTGGGGACGATGGGGGAGAGGCAAGCCACGCCTCCCGACTCGGCCAGGGTCGGCCTGGTACCTTTCCGCCTTGGGGATTGGGCGAGACGTGAACGAAGCTCCAGTAGTCATGCAGACCACCGACGTTGCACCGCGTCCGCAGGCCGCTTTCTATCTCCACCTCCTAACGCTGCTGGCCGCCGGGGTGGCCTTGGTCACCGAAGCTCCCAAGCTCTGGTTCGATCTCGACGAATGGGACTTTCTTGCCCACCGCGGTGTCACTCTCGGCAACAACGGCATCTTCTATCCGCACAATGAGCAGTGGTCGACGATTCCGATCCTGATATGGCGAGGGATCTTCAATCTGGTCGGAGTACGGGACTACTGGCTTTACTCCCTTCCCACGATCATCGCCCATCTTCTGGTCGTCTATCTCGTGTGGCGGCTCATGCTCCGTCATGGCGTCGAGCCGTGGACGGCGACGTTGCTGGCCGCGGCGTTTGCCTTCATCGGCGTCGGATGGCAGGACCTCATTTGGGCGTTCCAGCTCGGG
Organism: uncultured Acidimicrobiaceae bacterium; assembly: GCA_963714125.1. Classification (GTDB taxonomy): domain Bacteria; phylum Actinomycetota; class Acidimicrobiia; order Acidimicrobiales; family UBA8190; genus CAWCAW01. Next base: position 1,859,062 of record OY970234.1, read on the forward strand.
TTCGTGGGTTCGGTAGCCTTCGGCCTTCTCGCCATCGAAGCGGTGGAAGCGGGTCGGCGGCTATGGCTTCCCGCTATCTGGTGTGTCTGCGCACTGATGTGTTCGGACATCGGTATTCCCATGGTGGCTGCCTGTGGGCTTGTGGCTCTGGCGAATCGAAAGCCGAAGCTGGCCGCGTACAGCGTGGGACCTCCCGCTGCCGTCTTTCTCCTTTGGTACGTGGCCGTTGGCCACAACGGCGCCACCTCCGACTTCCAGAACTTGCACCCCGGGACGCTGGCTTCCTACGTGTGGACGGGGCTGACCTCGAGCACGGGAGGTTTTCTCGACGCTTCCACCTCCGTCGGGGCAGTGGTGGTCATCATCCTCCTGGGCGTTGCCATCGCCCGGCGCAACGTGCCGGCGGCGCTGACATTCTCGGTCGTCATCTTCTATGCGTTCGTCGCCCTCGGCAGGCTGCAGTTGGGAGCGGCGCAGGCCGCCGCATCGCGCTATTCCTACGTGGCCATCGCCCTCTTCTTGCCTCTGGCCGGCCAGCTCATCACCGACCTAACGAAAGCTGCATTTCTACGAGTGATTATCCTGGCCCTGCTCGTTTTGCTCGTGGTTGCCAACTACGACGTGCTCCACAGGAGCGAGGAGGGCCGGCAGTACTACTTGGCCATCAACGGCCAACACGTACAGATGAATGCCGCCGCCTACTTGCTGAGCCAAGGCAACCGGTTTCCCGGTCGATACCCGGCTGGAAGCCAGTGCAGCACCATTGGAACTTTGGTGTGCGTCACTCAGGACGTTCCCACCCTGTCGACGCTGGCGTCGTGGGTGCACCACGGGCAGTTCCCCGTCCTTCAAACGGTGCCGCCGGTCTTTCTCGACGCCGAGCGGGTCGTGTTGGGCATCTCCGCATCGCCTCAGCGTGGCTACCGGGGCAATCTTGCCTTTTCTCCGGCCAGCTCGCCCGCGTGCGCGAGTCTGGGAGCAGGAGAAACCGCTGTCGCCAACCTTGACACCTCCGGCTCGCTTCGACTCGTTACCGCGCACAAGTCGATTGTGACGGTGACACTCCCGGGGAATCCGGCCGAGCCCCGCCTCGCTGTGGTCGTCCTGGCCAAGCGCGCCGACCAATGGCTGAACATACCTGCAGGGCCCTATGCGAGCGCCGACGTCTCGGCTTCGTCTGCGGTTCAGCTCTGCGAGGCATCGGCCCCTTAAGCGAATCCTCAGCCGATTCGGTGACAGCGTCGGGGAGACGGGATTCGAACCCGCGACCTCCTGCTCCCAAAGCAGGTGCGCTACCAGGCTGCGCTACTCCCCGTATTTCTTGCCTCTGACCTGGGATTGTCTCTCAGATCCGAAAAAACGTCCCTCAGTGCAGCGCTAGGAAACGTACATACTCCGAAGTGCTTGAACTTTAGGATTCGTGAACAGCCTAGGTGACCTCGACAGACTGTCGAAGTCCTTCGCCCTCCGCCTTGTTGGGCGAGAACAAGTCCGCGAGAGCCCCTAGTCACCTACGGGGAGGCCGTGGGCCAGCTAACACAGCGTTGCTGGTTCCTCGGGGGTCTCACGGCGGAGCCCACCACTTCCGAGTTCCTGGAGAGGTTCGTCATTCACCTTCTCGCCACCGAGGCCCCCGCCGTGCCCCCCGAACTGTTTCAATGCGCTGCGTAGTTCTCGCCTGGATCGGGATTGAGGGGTACAGGGATTCCAAGCTCATGGCCAACATGAGGTCGCCCGTGTCTCCGACCGATCCGTCGTCGTAATTCATCGAGGTCCAGATCCGTCGCCTGCTAATGACTACAAGGGGAGCCATTATGCGACTCTCGCCAGACAGCGGCGTTCGACGGGCGAAATTGCTTGGATTGCGGTGCCTCGACTTGCGCATTTGACGAGGCCGTTGCTCGCATGAATAGCGGGGCGAAATCAGGTGACGGTCAATGTGAAGACCTGAGTCACAAACTGCGCAGCCTTTCCCGTTCCGAACTTGGCAACGATGGCGAGTTGATAGACACCGGGAGACTTCTTTAGGTTCGGCGTCCCCGAGATCGATGCCTTGCCGTCTCGGTCGTTTACAAAGTGCAATCCTCTGGGCAGCGTTCCCGTCTTCTTGATTACTGGCACTGGGTTTCCATAGGTCTCGATGGAGAATGAGAAGGCTGAGCCCGCCGTGGCGGAAGCATTATCTGCGCTGGAGATTCCATCGCCCACGACTGGAGCAATAAGCACGCACCCTTTGGCATCAAGAGTGCTCGTTGATGTGTTGTCTGACGAGCCCAAGTAGTGCGCATCTCCCACATACACGGCCGAAAAGCACCACATGCCGGTCGCTGTAGGAGTAAACGACGTTGAGACGGCTGATGAAGTATTGCCTGGGCCTGTCACTAGATTGACGTCAGCGTCTTGAGGACTCCCGCTGGGAACGCACGGGCCTGCTGTCACAGTTTGAGCGGTCCCAGTCTGACACATGTAAAACGATACTGATCCCGTGGGAGGGCCACCTAGAGCATCTCCCTTAACTGTCACGGAGTCGCTGACGCTTGAGCCAATCGTTGCGTTGGCGGTGGAGATCGTGCTTGCTGTCGTGGATGGTAGCGGGATGACCAGTACGCATTCGTTGGAGTCCACGGTGGTGGTGTTGTCTGAGGAGCCGAGGTAGTTCGAGTCACCTTCGTATACGGCCGAGAAGCACCATGTACCCGGCGACTTCAACGTGAACGAGGATGAGAGGGCTGAAGATGTATCGCCTGCGCCACTTACGAGCTCCGCGTCTGAGTCCTCGGGACTGCCGCCCGGAACACAGCGCCCGGCTGCGACGTTTTGGGTCGTGCCGGTTTGACAGGCGTAAAATGAGACAACCCCAGTCGGACTGATGCCCAATGGAATTCCTGTGATAGTCACAGAGTCGTTGACGCTCGTTCCGATGAAAGCCTCCGCATAGGAGGTCACACCCGCCGTCGTCGAAGTGGCAGGGGTCACAAGAAAACATTCATTTGAATCCAAGTTGGTGGATTCGGTGTTGTCTGATGAGCCCAGATAGTTCGTGTCGCCCCCGTACACCGCTGAAAGGCACCACGTACCCGCTGCGGTTGGTGTAATGGTGGCGGACGCCGCTTCGGATGTATCGCCAGTCTCGGCGCCTAGCCGAACAGTTCCGAGACGATCACTCGCTGTCGCCGGACAGGCCCCGACTGTCCGGCTCTGAGTCGCACTCGTTTGGCATGCATAGAAGGTCGCATTGCCCGTCGGGCTGCCGTACGTTGGATTCCCCTTTACAGTGGCAAGGTCGCTGACGGTGCTTGACTGTCCAAGCTCGATGGATGTGGCGCTCACCCGAGTTGTGACGGATGAGATCGCGTTTCCTGTGGTCGTCGTGCCTTCACTAACGGCGATCACTGGATCAATGGGAGATCCCGAAGGAGTGCCGGTGCTGATTCCCGTTGGAGTCGAGTCGTTCGGGTAAGCGCTGCAGGTGAGGGCCAATGGATTCCCGGATATCAGCAGGGTCAGGCTGGCGCTTGAATCCTCTTCAACGGAGATGCTGCTGCTTGTGGCGGTAAAAGGTCCGAGGCTGTCAGCCGGGGTTAGGAGGTCGAGGGCTATGCCATCTGCGGGCACTGGGTTCGGGATTGGGACGGAAAAGCTAATAGTTCCGCTCGACATCGTGGACGGGGTAGCGCTACTCACATCCAGTTGAGTCGTTGCCGAACCGGCTAGAGAAGTGTTGCCCAAGGCTGCCGCGGCCTCAGCAAGTGTGGCTGGGATGTTGACGATTGTCTGGTAGTTCGTGACGTCGAAGGTTTCACCTGTTCCGGGGTTGGAAGGCGTGATCGCCGCTGATGTCGTCACGCCATTCATCACGACGTTTCCAACCGGCGTACCTGGGCAATAAAGCTCGTACGGTCCGGTGAGAGCGGTCGAAGTGGTGGATCCGCCGACCGAGGCGATCAGAGGGTCGATGGGCGAGCCCGAAGGGCTTTCGGTCGTCTCGCCCGTTGGAACCGAATTGTTAGCGTAGGCAGTGCAGTTGATGGGAAGCGTGGACCCGGGCGCGATATCAATGGTCAATGTCGTGCTGGCATCTTCTGCGACGGTAATCGTGTTGCCCGAGGACGTAAAAGGTCCGATTGTGCTGGGGGGGTTGGGCAACTCGAGACTGAGGCCGCTGGCGGGCACAGGATTTGGGATCGGCACGCTGAAGTTGATGGTGCCACCAGACATGGTGGTCGGGGTTGCCCCTGACACGTCGAGTTGGGTCGTGGCCGATCCGTTTAGAGTGCTCCCGAGCGCCGCAGCCGCCGAGGCTAGTGCGGCTGGGAAGCTGGCGATGGTCTGGTAATTCGTGATGTTGAACGTCCCGCCCGCGGCGGGACTCGAAGGCGTGATCGTTGCCGAGGTTGTGACGTTGTTCATTGCCAAGTCTCCAACCGGCGTACCTGGGCAATAGAGCTCGTACGGTCCAGTAAGAGCCGCCACCGGAATAGTGGTCGTCGTCGACGATGTAGGGGGCACCGAGGACGTCGACGTCGCGATCACCGGATCAATCGGGTTCCCCACTGGCGTTCCCGTCGCGATTCCCGTTGTGTTCGAGTTGTTCGGGTAGGCACTGCAGGTGAGGGCCAACGGTTCGCCCGAAACCAGCAAAGTGAGATTGGCGCTCGAGGCCTCATCGACGGTGATGCCGGCCCCTGATGCCGTAAATGGCCCAAGCGTGCCAGGGGGACTGGGCAGGTGGAGGGCGATGCCATCTGCGGGCACAGGGCTCGGGATGGGCGCGCTGAAGTCAATCGTGCCACTTGACAGGCTTTCCGGCGTGGCACCGAAGACGTCGAGTTTGGTGGTCGCCGACCCAGCCAAGGCTGTATTCCCGAGTGCCGCAGCTGCAGTAGCGAGCGTGGCGGGGATGTCGACGATCGTCTGGTAGTTCGTGACGTCGAAGGTTTCGCCTGTACCGGGATTGGACGGAGTGATCGCAGCCGATGTCGTTACGTCATTCATGACGACGTTTCCGACAGGAGTACCGGGGCAGTAAAGCTCGTACGGCCCGGTGAGGCCCGTCCCCGCCGGAAGCGTCTCACTACCGAAGAGGACCGTTCCGATCGCCTGCTCCCCGACAGTGTCGCCGATGGAGAGCACGCAGTCATCACCCGCCGCTACCTGCGCAGGCGTAGGCGGACACGGGTACAGCAGCGCGTCGGTGGCCGCGACACCCGAGGTGGTGCAGCCGGGAATCGTCGACGTTGTCGTCGGTGAGGTTGTGCTGTCCTCGACGCATGTGGGGGCGAAGCCCGACACCGGTGGCCCCGTTACTCCGGAGACCATCGTGTGCGATCCGGTCAAGTCGCCAGAGGTCGCCTTGGCACTCGAAATTGTCGTTAGAGCGAGCGCCGTGCAGCTGACCGGGATGTACTGACCCAAGAACAAGACCACAGGTTGGCTGGGTTCGCTGTTGCATTGCACGATGGAGGCCGTTGCTCCGGGAGTGAATCCGGTCCCCGTGACCGTGACGACGTCACCACCGGCGAGCCCGCTGCAGATGGGGTCCAGCACGTTGGTGTTGTTGCACGACGCTCCAGGTGCGGTGACGCTCAGCGCCAAGGTGGTGCCAGGAGTGCTGACCGTTGACGCTGAAACAGAGGTCGATATCAGCGCCCCTGCCGCGATTATCGGAGTAGCGCCGAGCAGGGACAAGATCGCGAGAAGTGATCGACGACTCATTCGTTTGAATAAGAGTCCCGTTATGGCCGAAATGTCGCGCATGATGACCCCACTTGGTCTATCGCTCGGGTGCATAGAAACGCGACAGCATCACATTTGTTCAACTGTTGGTCAAGGGGTGTAGTCATTTGCTCACTTGCTGGTTGCAAACCAGCGCATACGAGTTAGGAAACCAGCACATATTGCTGAGAAGTCACCCCTCGCTCCAGACGTGAGGTGGGATCCAGAACGTGGTGCTGAACGCAAGGTGGAAAGGCGGCCGAGGCAGGTGGCCGCACGAGAGCGCTGTGCGCAATGCAATCAATCTGGTCAACACGACCACGTTGCAGAATCGATCCGACCCTGGCGACGACGGACCGCTCATTGCCGTCACTGCCGCGACAAACCGTCGCCCGTTCACGAAGATATGGGGCGAAGGGCACGACCCACATCCAGTGTCAACACTTGTTGATTTCTCGCACGTTACCGCCGCATTTCTCAATCCGCACCTTGGCATATCCGGGTGGCAGGTTCTGTGCTCAAGACGACACGCTGGGGGTGCTCGTCGCCACAGTTGGGTATAGCCCTATCGGAGTGGGCTCGACGGACGATTCGGGTCTTCCATGTGTGAGGATGGATAAGGGTCGGAGGTGATCCATGGCGCAGGCGACCGTATTTGTCGATGACGCGATACGCGGAGCGCTCCCTCCTCTGTGCGTCAAGGAAGGAACACCGACCGTCGACCGGCTCGTTGTCCGCACCAAAGTCGGTACCGGCTATGGCGGCGGCATGGCGTGGCTTTTGCTTCTCGCCGGCCCCCTCGGCTGGTTAGGCCTGCTCATTTTCGCCATGGCCCGTGGTCCGGCCGACATCTTGACCGTGCAGCTTCCTTTTTCAGCGGCGGCCAATGCGCGCTTTCGATCAGCGCGGACAGGGTGCTGGATGGCCTCTCTTGCCACTCTGGGGTTGGCAGCCGCCGCTCTCATCGGGGTGACGCACGAAACATTCGATGGCCGGGTCCTCGGCGTGGCGGCCGCCGTGGTGGCGCTGGTGGCGCTGGTGCGCTGGGTTGTCGAGGTCCAGCGCTTGCGAGAATGCTCGGTGGGTATTTCCCTTGACGCCTCGCGTCGATGGGTGACCTTGAGTCGAGTGCACCCCGCGTTCTTCGACAGCGTCCTCCAAGGCCAGAACTACGTGCAGCGCGTATAGACGGTCTTACGCGTTGTAAGTGAACTGCGTGCTCGGAGTCGATTGGCTGGTACCCGATGGTCCTACGACCTGCACGGCGGCCGTGCCCGATCCACCGGGAGAATGGACGGTGATCTTGGTTCCCGCCTTGTTCACCGTGAAGCTGGAAGCCGGCAGGGTTGTCGCCCCGAAGATCACCTCGGTGGCACCGACGAAACCCGATCCATGTATGGCCACCTTGGTCCCGCCTGACGCCGGGCCCTTGGTCGGGCTGATCTTGGTCACCCGGGCCGGCACCGACCAGGCGAAGGTGGACGTTCCCGCTTCTCCGGCGCCGTCCTCAGCGATGATCACCGGCGAGAACGCTCCCGACGTGGTGACCGTGCCCGAGATCAGTCCGGACGATGAGATCGACAGCCCGGTGGGAAGGCCGTAGGCGCTGTAGCTCAGGGTCTCGTGAGGGGTGCTGTCGGTGGCGTGGACCTGGACGCTGGCCGTGGTTCCGATGTAACTGAGATGCGAACCCGGGCTGGTGACAGTGACCGGATCGGTCGTGGTGCCCGCTTCGCACAGATCGTGCGGCAACACGGCGCCGTTGGGGGTGCCGATGCCGGTCGCCTCGTCGTACCCGGTCAGGGCCGGGAAGCTCCCACCGTTACCTCCGGTGAGATCGTTCTCCCCGGTCGTGATGTCGTGGAAGGCACTGGGATCGGTTCCGGCCACGCTGTAAAGCAGGGGATTGGCGAAACCGACGGTGGTGCCGGCGCATGCCGTCGACGCGTTGGTAAGGGCGATCAACCCGGCCCACAGCGGTGACGCCAGGCTCGTCCCGCCCCACGACCCCCAACTGTTGCTGACATACATCCAGTACGGATACGGCCCCGACAAGCCCGAGACGTCTGGCACTTCGCGGCAGTAGCCCGAGGCGGCGCCACAGGGAGTGTCCGATGATTCGGCGTTGATGACGCCGACGCCGGCGGCCGCGCCCGACTGGTACGAGGGCATCGTCCACAACGAGGAGATCCCACCCCCTCCCGCACCCCAGCAACCGGTGCGAGCTTCCGGGGCACACTGCGCCGTCGGGGAGTTCCACGTCGTCTCCGATGGGGGTGTACCGAACGCGTTCCACTGCGTCCCACCCACGCCCGTCACGAAGGGCTGGCTGGCGGGATCGTCCACGTTCAGCTCGTCGTTGGACGCGTCCGAGGCGACGCACGCCTCGGATCCCCAGTCGCCGGCCGCAGACAGGATGGTTTGTCCCTGGGTGGCGGCTTCCTCGAACAACGTGTTCTCGGCTTGAGCGGCGGCACTGCCCTCGTAGTCTTCGCACAGGATCCAGGACCCGGACACGACCTTGGCGGCGTCTTGGGAGACAATGGCGCTCCAGTTTTCATAGGCGCCGGTCCCGGTGTCCGGAGACTGGTAGTCGAGAATCTTGACATCGGGAGCCACACTGGCGACCGTCTCGATATCGATGTCAGCTTCGCCGACGCCCGACTTCTTGCTGGGACCACCGTCGACGTTCACCGTATACACCGGAGTGCTCACGCCGTAGCACGCTTCGAATGCAGCCACGTCTTTGGTCTTGTATCCCTGGAGCTCGAACAATCCGACCACTTGGCCGTATCCGAGGTCGTTGGCGCTGTACAAGCTGGTGAATCCGTACGCAGCGCCAATCTGATTCATGGTGTACGAATCGTTGGCCGTAGCGTTGCTCGCTTGTGCTGCACAGGACTGCGGCCCGCTGGCAGCTGGTTTTGCCGAAGACGTCGGCGCATTCGCCGGCGCCGCCTTGGCTACCTTGCCACCCGCACGCCCCCCCGCCGGCGCCGCCACGGACAAACTGTCGAGACCGACCACGCCTTGCACGAACGGTGCTGCCGAAGCAGCCACCTCGGGAGCAGAGGTGTTGGCGTACGCGACCCGTCCACTGGGCAGTGCGTACTGGCGGAATCCCGTCGAAAATGCGGCGCTCAACGCGCCGGCGCTGGCCCGAATGGGGATGCTCAGGTCGTTGGCGCTCACGGTGCCGGGCCGCAGACCGGCGGCTCGAATGGCGTCGGTCACCGATCGAATGGCCGCCCGGGTCGGACCGAACTGATCGGCGAACTGGGCGGGGGATATGTAGTGGTGAAACAGGGCAGAACCGGGGGTCGACACGGCCTGGGCGTACTGGGCCAGACCGGCGGGATGGCGCGGTTGCAGCGTCACATCGACACGGAGCACGACGTTGTGGCCCAGGGCCTGGCGAGCCACGGCCCCCAGCGGGATATGCGGCGCATGTCCTACCCGCGTCGTCGACGCCCGGGCTGATGCCGTGGCGGCGGTCAAGGCGACGAGGCCTATCGACGCCACCATCACGACCGACGCCAGAAGCGAAAGAGACCTCCGCATGTGAACCCTCAAATCTCGTGGCGAACCTACGCACCATTCCTAGATGAAATGTGCCAACCGATCATCCCCAATTGTGAGGAAGGCCGCCCTCGGTCCTAGTTGTCCTGGTCTTGAGTCCGGTCCCAGCCGAGCCCCAGTTCAGGAATAGGTGAACTCGTCGTTTCCCGATGTCGTGCTGGTCCCGCCCGGCGTCGTCACTTCAATGGGGACGGTTCCCGTTCCCCCCGCCGGGGCGTAGGTGATGATTTCGGTGCCCAGGCCTCGAAACGGCTCGCTGGTCACCGAGAAGTAGGTCCCGACAGAGGTGGTGCCGAAGCTCACCGCACTGGCACCCGTGAAGTCTGTCCCGAAGATGATCACCATCGTCCCGGCCGGACCTTCTTTCGGTGTGATCTTGGTGATCCGGGCGCCGAGATAGGTGTACTGGTCGGCTGGGCTGACCAGGCTCGTCCCGCTGGCTGTGGTGACGGTCACGTTCACGGTGCCGGCCGCTTGCGCGGGCGGATGCACGAGAATCTTGGTCCCGTTGAGGTTCACCTTGAAGCTCGTGGCCGCTACGTCACCGAACATCACCGCCGATACTCCGGCCAGCGCCGATCCGGTGATGGTGATCTTGTTCCCGCCGCCGGCCGGTCCCGATGTTTGGTGGACGTCGTCGATGGCGGGATCACCGGCCTTGGTGAGCGAGGCCGTTACCGCCGGACGCGTGGTGGAGGTGGAGGTAGGAGTGGTCGTCGACGTGGAAGAAGAGGAAGATGCAGTTGTCGACGTGGAGGTGCCTGAGGGGGCTGTGCCGAGGGACCCTGACGCCGCCGTGGACGAGGACGGCAACGATCCGCCTGTGTTTCCCGTGGCGCCGGTGGCCGACCCCGGGCTCTTGTTTCCGCTCGTAATGGCGAGCGCCACCACGGCGACCACGAGGACGAAGGCCAAACCGAGCACGACGCCACCTTTGGCCGAGGACAAGAACGCCATTACGGGCCGCTGAGGCGCCGCCGCCGCGGGAGCAAAGTCCGGCGAGGGATCGTGGGGGGGCACGGTGTCTTCGATGGGACGCTCTTCGGGTGGACGCCATCGTCCATCCGGCGTTTGCCACCAACCCGGGCCCTGCGAGGCGCCGCTCATCTTCCCCCCCTTCCCCGACGGCTGAGTTTCACCCTTGTCATGATTGGGCTGCGTGGGCGAGCCCCAATGCTACGGCTCGGCGAGACAAACCGATGCCCTCAGAAATGACGAAACGCTGGATGAAGCCGGTCGCGGCGCCGGGGGCCGGATCGTGCCACTACCCAAAGGTGAGCCAGGGCATCGATGGGAGATAGGTTCGCGGGGATGCCGCAACGGGCTGCCGTGTGGGACCTCGGGAGCAGCTCGTTTCACCTCCTCGTGTGCGAGGTGGGGCCGGGCGGCGCCCTCACTCCCGTGCTGCATCGCCGCGCCCTACTCAATTTGGGGCTGTCGGTAGGCGCCAGCGGGAGTATCCCGCGTGATCGAGTGGCCGCCGCCGTGGCGTCAGTCAAGCGCCTGCGGGGGGCGCTCTCCGATGTGCGCGTCGAAGTGGTGGTGGCGCTGGCCACAGCGGCCATCCGCGATGCCGCCAACAACGCCGATGTGGTCGAGCGCCTTGAGCGAGCCGTAGGCACGCCCATCACCGTGCTCGGCGGTGAAGAGGAGGCCCGGCTCTCTTTCGTGGGACAACGAGCTGGCGTGTGGACGGGACCCGGCATGTGTCTGGGCCTTGATCTGGGTGGCGGCAGCCTGGAAGTGGCGGTGGGCGACGCCAATCGCCTGGCCTTCGCCACCAGCGTGGGGGTGGGTGCCGCTCGACTCAGTGGCGAGCTCGGAGCCGGAGACCCCCTTACGGCCGAACAGCGGGCCCTCGCGCACCGCCGGACCGCCGAAGCACTGGTACCGGTGCGCGCCCAGCTCGCCGGCTACGGCGGCGTGGCGACTCGAAGCATCGTGAGTGGAGGGACGGCTCGGGCCTTGGCCCGCGTGGCCACCGGCAAGGCCCGGCGTCGAGCGTCCGGGGGACCGGGCGAAGTCAACCAGGTCGAGCTGCCCGCCGACCAGGTGCGTGAATTGGCCGATCTCCTCGGCAACCTCAATCTCAAGCAGCGTTTGGCGCTGCCCGGAATGCAGGCTCGCCGAGCCGACATCCTCCCCGTGGGCGCCGCCATCCTCGCCGCCACGGCGACGGAATTGAACGTGGATCGCTATGTCGTCAGCGAATGGGGATTGCGAGAGGGAGCGCTACTCGATGCTCTCGACACCGCCGGGTCCCAGTGAAACGGGTCCCGTTGAACTGGCGTGGGCCAGCTACTTCTTTCCCAGGATGCGGTTCATCTTCGTCCCGCATACCGGGCAGGTTCCTTGGGCGGCCCGGCGGCCATTGGCCAGCTCGACCTCCTGCCCATCGAACGTCTGCTTCTCACGGCATTTGACGCAATAGCCCTCGTACGGTGCCACGTTGGTCTCCTCCCTCGGGGTTTACCCCGCCCGGGGTCGGGTTGAAGCTAGCCCTGGTGTTGTGGCCGTGCGTGGATGCACCTGGCCCCGGGGTGCCTTCCGGGTGGTTGGATATCCATCGCCGGGGACCGCCTAGGGCATTTCACCAGGAGGTTTCGTGAGCCTCAGCCCTCTGCGATCTCCCCCCAACGCCCCGGCCGACGGCCCTGCACCACGCCCGCCGCTGGCCGTCGGCGTCGTCACGGGGCAGGGTGGGGGAGCACGACGGCAGTGGCGAGAACCGAGGTGACCGAGCACGTGGAGATCCAGACCAATGAGTCCGCCCTGCAGGCGTTGTCCGACGAGTGGAGCGCCATCGCCGCCCTCGGTTCGGAGCTTGGCTGGGCCGAATGGGACCTGCCGTCGGAGTGCCCGGGTTGGACGGTCCGGGACCTGGTGTCGCACATGATCGGGACCGAGCGCAGCTTGCTCGGCGACGAGGAGCCTCAGGCGCTGGCCGATCTCCCTGGCTACGTGCACAACGCCGTGGGGGTCGTCAACGAGGCGTGGGTTGAATCCCGTCGTCACGTCCCGGGCCCGGCTGTGCTGGCCGAGTTCCGTGACGTCACCGATCGACGCATGACGCAACTGCGAGGCTTTGACGCTGAGCGTTTCGACGTTGTCGGTCCGAGTCCGCTCGGTGAAGTGCCGTACCGGGAGTTCATGCTTGTTCGGGTCATGGATTGCTGGGTGCACGAGCAGGACATCAGGGTGGCCACCGGTCGGCCCAGCCACCGACAAGGTGCGGTGGCCGAGTTGGCGTTGGGTCGCCTGTTCTCGGCCATGCCGTTCGTGGTGGGGAAACAAGCCCGCGCCCCCGAGGGTGCGTTGGTCCGATTCGACCTCACCGGGCCGCCGGACCGGGTCCTTGAAGTTGTGGTGCGCAACGGTCGCGCCGTGATGGTGGAGCCGGTGATCATGGACGGACCCGTTGACGCCGTGCACGCCGAGTTGACGATGGACGTCGAGGTGTTCTGGCGCCTGGCCTGCGGCCGCGTTCCAGCCGCCGCCGCCCTGGCCGCCGACCTGGTGGGCGTCGGAGGCGACGAGACATTGGGCCGCCGCGTCTTGGACGGCATGGCATTCATGATTTGAGTCGGCAGAACACCGGTAGACTCAGCCCTCCTTATGCGTGCCACCGCTGCTCCGGTTGAGGGCAACCGGATTCGTCTCTCCGTCGAAATCGACGAGAGCGAAATCAACGAAGCGCTCAACGCCACCGCCAAACGTCTGTCCAGCCAGATCAGAGTCCCCGGTTTCCGACCGGGTCGCGTGCCGCGTCAGGTCCTCGAGGCCCGGCTCGGCGGCGCGGTGGCGCTACGCCAGCAGGCCATCAGCGATGCCCTGCCCGATCTGTACGCGCGTGCCGTGGAAGACACCGAGGTCGACCCGATCGCCCCACCGGAGATCGACATCACCTCCGGAGAAGACGGCGGCCCGGTGACCTTCGATGCCGTCGTCGAGATTCGTCCCACCGTGTCGATCCCCGGCTATGCGGGCTTGGTGGTCACCGTTCCCCCCACTGAAGTCACCGATGAAGAGGTCGAGGCTCGCATCGATCGGCTGCGTGAACAGACGGGCGAATTGAACGCGGTGAACCGCGACGCACGCGACGGCGACTACGTCACCATCGATCTGCACGCCAAGCGCGCCGCCGGCGAGGATCTCGACGTCGAGGACTATCTCTATGAGGTCGGGGCCGGCTCCGACATCGCCGGCCTCGACGATCAGCTGCGCGGCGCCAAGGCCGGGGACATTCTGCAGTTCTCGGCGTCGATGCCTTCCGCCCCCGCCGACGCCGGCGACTCCGACCCGGGCGCTCCCAGCGCCAACGATGCGTCGATCCGGGTCCTCGTCAAGGAAGTCAAGGAGAAGGTCCTTCCCGACGCCAACGACGAGTGGGCGGCCGAAGCGTCGGAGTTCGACACCGTGGCCGCTCTGCGCGACGACCTCCGAGCCCGCATGCAGCAGGTGCAGGTGGCCAGGGTTCAACTCGCATTGCGCGAGCGTGCGTTAAGCGCGCTGGTGGCCCTGGTGGAGGAGGACCCTCCGGAGTCATTGGTAGCGACCGAGTTGCGCGAACGGCTGCACGATCTCGGTCATCGACTTGAGTCCCGGGGAATGACCTTGGCGAAATTCCTCGAGGCGGCCGGGCGCGACGAGGCGTCGCTGCTCGAAGAGATTCGCGCCGAAGCCTTTGAAGACGTCCGTGCCGACCTTGCTCTGCGTGCGCTGGCCGACGCCGAGGACATCGACGTCGACGACGACGAGCTCGAGGTGGCGTTGGCGGAGATGGCCGAGCAGATGGGCACCAATGCCGGCGATCTACGGCGTAGGCTCGACCGGGCTGGAAGGCTCCCCGCGGTACGCTTGGACAGGAGAAAGGCCAAGGCGCTCACTTGGCTGCTCGACAATGTCGAGTTGGTCGACGAGGACGGAAAACCGGTCGACCGGAAGGTCCTGCGGACCGATTCCGACACCGAGAAGCCCGTCCACGACGAAGTTTTGGACGACAATGGGAGCGAACACGTGGAGGGAAACGCCGAGTGAACGGAGAGGCTGGATCGTGAGCGGCAGCGCCAACGGGTATCTCGTCCCGACCGTCATCGAGCAGACGAGCCGCGGCGAGCGCGGCTACGACCTGTACTCGCGGTTGTTGAAGGAACGCATCATCATCCTGGGCACGCCCATCGATGATGTCGTGGCCAACCTGATCTGCGCTCAGATGCTCTTCCTCGAGTACGAGGACCCCGACAAAGACATCCATCTGTACGTGAATTCACCCGGCGGTGACATCACAGCGCTCTTTGCCATCTACGACACCATGAAGTTCGTCAAGCCCGACGTGTCCACCTTCTGTTTCGGGCAGGCGGCGTCGGCGGCGGCGGTGTTGCTGGCGGCGGGGGCCAACGGCAAGCGCTTCGCACTGCCCCATGCCCGGATCCTGCTGCACCAGCCCTGGGGAGGAGCGGCCGGCCAAGCCAGCGACATCGAGCTGCAGGCCAAGGAGATCATCCGCATGCGAGACCTCCTGAACTCCATGCTGGCCGGGGACACCGGTCAGCCCACCGAAAAGATCGCCCGGGATACGGACCGAGATTTCATCATCACTGCGGAAGAGGCCGTGCTCTACGGGCTCATCGACGAGGTCATCACTAGCCGTGACGCTGTGTCTGCTGCCGAAGCCATCGGCGCGGCATAGGCTTGGGCCGGAGCAAGGGGGAACGTGGTGGCCAAGTTCGGTGACGGTGGTGACCTTGTCAAGTGCAGCTTCTGTGGCAAGTCCCAGAAGCAGGTCAAAAAGCTCATCGCCGGCCCGGGCGTGTACATCTGCGACGAGTGCATCGACCTTTGCAACGACATCATCGCCGAGGAGCTGGCCGAGACCAGCGACCTGTCTTTTGAGGATCTGCCCAAGCCGCGGGAGATCTTCGAGTTCCTGAACGACTACGTCATCGGGCAGGAGTATGCCAAGAAGATCTTGTCGGTAGCGGTGTACAACCACTACAAGCGCGTGCAGGCGGGGCCGCCGCAATCGGCCGAGGTAGAGCTGGCCAAGTCCAACATCCTTCTCCTCGGTCCCACCGGCTGCGGAAAGACGTTGCTGGCTCAGACTCTGGCCCGCATGTTGAACGTGCCGTTCGCCATCGCCGATGCCACCGCGCTGACCGAGGCCGGCTACGTCGGAGAGGATGTCGAGAACATCCTTCTCAAGTTGATCCAGGCGGCCGACTACGACGTGAAGCGAGCCGAAACCGGGATCATCTACATCGACGAGATCGACAAGATCGCTCGCAAGAGCGAAAACCCGTCGATCACCCGAGATGTCTCGGGCGAGGGTGTGCAGCAAGCGCTGCTCAAGATTCTCGAGGGTACCACCGCTTCAGTGCCGCCCCAAGGGGGGCGTAAGCATCCGCATCAAGAGTTCATCCAGATCGACACCACCAACATCCTGTTCATCTGCGGTGGAGCGTTCGCCGGTCTCGACAAGATCATCGAGAGCCGGATCGGGCGTAAGGGCATCGGCTTTCGCGCCGAGGTGCGCCGAACATCGGACACGCTCGATGCCGAGGTGCTTCGCCACGTGTTGCCCGAGGACCTCATCAAGTTCGGGCTCATTCCGGAATTCATCGGTCGTCTTCCGGTGGTGGGGGCTGTCTCCAGTCTCGACAAGGAAGCGTTGATCCGCATTCTCATCCAGCCCAAGAACGCCTTGATGAAGCAGTACCGGCGGGTGTTCGAACTCGACGGGGTCGAGCTCGAGCTGGGCGAGGACGCTCTGGAGGCGGTGGCCGAGCAGGCCCTGCTGCGCGGTACGGGGCGCGGGGGCTCCGGGCCATTCTCGAAGAGGTCCTTCTCGACGTCATGTACGACCTTCCCAGCCGCACCGATGTCGGTCGCTGCGTGATCGATCGTTCCGTTGTCCTCGATCGGGTCCACCCGACGCTGATACCGCAAGGTGAACCGGCCAAGACACCTCGGCCGCGCCGGGCGGCGTCCTGAGCATCCAGGTGTTGACGCGCCCGTAGCGGCCGTCACCCGTTTCCGATTCCTCTGATGAGCGACACGTCGGGAGACGTTGTGGTGCCAACGACGCGCCATGAGCTCGTCACCTGGCTCGATGAGCACGTCAACTTCGAGCTGAACATGCCGACCCGGGCCTCGGCTCCTACGCTGGAACGGATTGTGGAGTTGTGCCGTTTCCTCGGCGATCCCGAACTGGCCTGTCCCGTTGTGCACGTGACGGGGACCAACGGCAAGGGCTCGACGGCTCGCATCCTCACCGAGTTGCTCGTGGCCCAAGGCCTGAGCGTGGGCACGTACGCAAGCCCCAACCTGGCCCGAGTGAACGAACGTCTGGCCCGAGACGGCCGGCCCATTTCCGATGCCGAACTCGTCGAAGTACTCGGCACGCTGATGCGACTCGAACCTCTGTTGAGCGCCACACCCACCCGCTTCGAGCTGCTCACCGCGGCCGCATTTATTTGGTTCGCCGACATCGCCGTGGATGTAGCCGTCGTCGAAGTCGGCCTGGGGGGCCGGTGGGACGCCACCAACGTGGTCGAGCCGGCGGTGGCGGTGGTGACCAACGTGAGTTACGACCACGTGGAAATCCTCGGTCCCACCTTGGTCGACATCGCCAAGGAAAAAGCCGGCATCGTGAAAGCCGGTGCCGTATTGGTGCTGGGCGAAACTGATCCCGAGCTCGACGCCGTGTTCACCGCCGCCGCCGACGCCGTTGAAGCTCCGGTGTGGAGGCGGGGCCGGGACTTCGGTTGCGACCAAGCCCGTGTTGCGGTCGGAGGTCGCCTGCTCGACCTGCGCACACCCGCGGCGCAGTACCCCGAAGTCTTCCTTCCCCTTCACGGCGCCCATCAAGGCGACAACGCCGCGGTGGCATTGGCGGCCGCCGAGGCATTCTTCGGCGCCCCCCTGGCCCCCGAAGTGGTGGAGTACGCGCTCTCTCAAGTGCGGATGCCGGGTCGTATCGAGCTGGTCCCCGGATCCCCGGTCGTCGTCCTCGACGGCGCCCACAACGTGGCCGGCGTGGAGGCATTGGCTCAGGCGTTGTCCGACGAGCTCACCCCCGACGGAGAAATTGTGGCAGTCATGGGAATGCTGGCCGGCCGCGACCCGAGTGCGATGGTGGAGGCGCTGCGCCCGGCCGGAGTACAGACGGTGGTGACGTGCACGGCGCCGTCGCCGCGCGCCGTGCCGGCCGAGGCCATCGCCGAGGCGGCCCGGGCTGCCGGTTTCACGGCGCTGGCCACCGACGACGTGGGTGACGCCTTGACCCTGGCGCGGGCCCGCGCCGGAGAAACAGGCCTGGTGGTGGTGATGGGCTCGCTCTACGTCGTGGCCGAGGCCCGGGGCCAGCTGCTCGGTGCGGACGATCCGCCCGATGAGCAGCACGAGTCCGGTGACGAATGGCGTCAGGCGAGCAGGTAGCCTGCTGCGGCCATGAACCGCACCCTTGTGATCTGTAAACCCGATGCCGTCGAACGAGGTCTGGCGGGGGAGATCGTCTCCCGCTTCGAGCGCAAGGGGCTGCGCTTGGCGGCTGCCGAGCTTCGCCTCATCGACGAGGAGTTGGCTGCCCAGCACTACGAGGAGCACCAGGGCAAGCCCTTTTATCCTGACCTGGTGGCATTCATCACCCGCTCACCATCGCTGGTATTGGTGGTGGAGGGGCCCGCGGACACGTGGCACATCGTGCGCACCGTCATGGGCCCCACCGACCCGGCCAGTGCTCCTCCGGGGACGATCCGTGGTGATCTTGGTTCGGTGATGACCGAGAATCTGGTGCACGGATCGGATTCCGCTCAATCGGCTCAGCGCGAGATCGACTTGTTCTTCCCCGGATTGGTCTGAGCTTTCCGGGCGTTAGCCTGAACTCATCATCATCCCCGGGCCCATCCCCTGAAGGTCGTCTTGTGCCTCGCGGGGAGGTCTCGTACCCTGTTGAGCACTTGCGCGCCGCTGTGGCCGCCGGCCGCAGCCGGTTTTCAGGCACGCTGACATTGAGGTGGATCTGAGCATATGCGTGACAATCGGTTCTTTTTGCTCGGTCGCGACATGGCCGTCGACCTCGGTACTGCCAACACGTTGGTCTACGTCAGGGGCCGCGGCATCATCTTGAATGAGCCGTCCGTGGTGGCCGTGAACGTCAAGGACGGTCGTCCTTTGGCTGTCGGTGCCGAAGCCAAACGCATGATCGGTCGCACCCCTAGTCACATTCAAGCCATCCGCCCTCTTAAAGATGGCGTCATCGCCGACTTCGAGATTTGCGAGAAGATGCTGCGCTACTTCATCCAGCGCGTGCACCAACGGCGCTTCGCCAAGCCGCGCATGGTCATCTGCGTGCCGTCGGGCATCACCGGCGTCGAGCAGCGTGCCGTCATGGAAGCCGCCGAATACGCCGGCGCCCGCAAGGCCTACATCATCGAGGAGCCCATGGCTGCCGCCATCGGCGCCGGACTTCCTGTCCATGAGCCCACCGGCAACATGGTGGTCGACATCGGGGGAGGGACGACCGAGGTGGCGGTCATCTCGCTCGGTGGCATCGTGACGAGCCAGTCGGTGCGCATCGGCGGTGACGAACTGGACGAGGCCATCATCTCCTTCATCAAAAAGGAGTACAGCCTGGCGTTGGGGGAGCGCACGGCCGAGGAGATCAAGATCGCGCTGGGATCGGCCTTCCAACTCGAAGAGGAACTGCACGCCGAGATCCGCGGCCGCGACCTCGTCACCGGGTTGCCCAAGACCGTGGTGGTATCGACCGACGAGATCCGCAAGGCCATCGAAGAGCCCGTCACGGCCATCATCGACGCCGTCAAAGTCACCCTCGACAAGACGCCCCCCGAGTTGGCCGCCGACATCATGGAGCAAGGCATCGTCCTCACCGGTGGGGGAGCCTTGCTGCACGGGTTGGACGCCCGGCTGTCAGAGGAGACGGGCATGCCCATCGTGGTGGCTCGCGATCCTCTCAATTGCGTGGCCATCGGCAGTGGGCAGTGCCTCGAGGAGTTCGACGCCCTTAAGCAGGTTCTCATCACCTCGTCTGGCGGGTGATGGACGCGGCCGCCAGGCGCGGCGTCACTCGCTGGTAGAGCACCGTGGCACGCTCCCGGCGATCGCGACGATCCCGGCGGTCGCTGACCGTTGGCTTGCTCGTATTGGCGTCGATCACCATCATCACCCTCGACTACCGCGGCGACGGAAAGACCGCCATCGCTCACGTCAAGCAGTGGGCGCACGATGCCTTTGCGCCGGTGCAAGGCGGCGTTGACGATGCGGCGCGCCCCATTGGCAGCTTCCTGTCGGGGTCGGTGCACGGGGCCGCCTTGGAGCAGCAAAACGCCAAGTTGCGCAACGAGGTCGGACTGCTGCAGCGCCAAGCCTTGGCCCGCCAAAATGCGCTCAACACGCTTCGGACCCTCGAACAACTCGACAAGCTTCCCTGGGCTGGTGCCATTGGCAAGGTGACCGCCGAAGTGGTGGCGCTCAATCCGTCGAACTTCGCCGCCACCGTGCAACTAGATGTGGGAACAGGCAGTGGTGTCGATGTCGGCATGCCCGTGGTGGGCGGGGCCGGGCTCGTCGGCCAGGTCATCGAATCGTGGTCGACGGGATGCACGGTGCGCCTCATCACCGACACGCTTTCGTCGGTGGGGGTGCGCTACGGCAACCCGGGGAACTACGCCTTGGTGGACGGCGAGGGAGTGGCCCGGGCGCTGCAGGTCCAGTACATCGCGCCGGGCAACAAGGTGCACAAGGGCGAGGTCCTCACCACCAGTGGGCTCCAGGACGCGCTGTTTCCCCCCGGCCTGCCCGTGGCCGTGGTGACGGCGTTCACCTCCTCGCCGTCATCGACCCAGCAAGCTGTCACCGCTGAGCCGGTTGCCAATCTGACGTCGTTGCAGTACGTCGACGTCTTGGAGTGGGAACCCGCCTCGTGAGAACCACCGACGCCGCTCGAGCCAGCGTGGTGGTGTTCATTGTCCTGGCCGTCCAGCTCACGTTGATCGACGCCGTGCGCATCACCGGCGCACACGCCGATGCCATGATCCTCCTGGCCGTGGCAGCTGGATATGTCGGTGGCCCCGAACGCGGCGCTACCTTCGGCTTCGCGGCTGGTCTCGTCGCCGACCTCTTTCTCCCCACCACCTTCGGGCTCTCGGCTTTGGTGTTCTGCCTGGTGGGCTTCGCCACCGGCCTGGCCACCGAGGGCCTGGTGCGTTCCTCATGGTGGCTCCCACCGCTGGTGGCGGCCGCCGCGACAGCCGCGGGGGCGGCTGGGTACGCCATTCTGGGGGCCTTGCTCGGCACACCGGGAATGCTCAGCGTCGATCTGGTGCCCACCTTGGTGGTGGCCGTGCCGGGGGCGGCCATCTTGGCCACGCCCGTGCTGCGCATGGTGGCGTGGGCGGTGCCGGCCCGAACGGCCGCTTCGGGGGGAGCCGCCGCCGGCGGGATGCGATGAAGAAGCGGGGCCGATACCCGTTGCGCTTGCGCACCGCCGACACGCCTCGACGGGCCCCGCGTCCCGCTCGGGCTCGCCCCTGGGTCACCCGGCTGCGCCACCCGCGGCGGGGCGGACACCTTTACCCCAAGCCGCGCGCCCCTCGTCCGGCCCGTCAGCAGTCCTCGCGCGCTCCTCGCATGCGTCCCAAGCGGACCGTCGTCGATCGCGTCATGCCCAGCGCCGAGCCCGCCCCGCCGCGCACGGTCCTGCGCCTGCGCGTCATCGGCGTGCTCGTGGCGGTGGTGTTCTCCCTGATGTTCGTGCGGCTCTGGTATCTGCAGGTGCTCAACACCTCCGCGTACTCCCAGACTGTCGCCGCCAACCAGGTGCGCGATGTGGAGGTCCCCGCATCGCGCGGGCTGCTGGTGGACCGGGCCGGCACCATTCTCGTGGGCGACCAGGTGACCGAAGACATCACGTTGTCGCGCGTGTCGGCCGAACAACACCCGGCCGAGGTGGGCCAGCTGGCCGGGGCGCTCGGCCTCACCACCGCCCAGATCGAGGCCGACCTGTCCAACTCGCAGTACAGCTTGTACAAGCCCGTTCCCATCGTGCAGAACGCGCCCATCTCCGAAGTGCTCTACATCGGCGAGCACGCCGCCGCCTTCCCCGGGGTGTCGACCGAGGCCGACACCAACCGGAGCTACCCGCTCGGTCAGACCGGGGTGCAGATGCTCGGGTATGTGGGCCAGATCGAACCGGACCAGCTCCAAGCGCACCCCTCGGCGGGCTACGAGCTGGGCGATTCTTATGGCCAAAGCGGGCTGGAGAACCAGTACCAGGCGGCCTTGCGCGGCACGCCCGGCGTGCAGCGGGTGGAGGTGGACGCCCAGGGCCAGGTGGTGGGCAGCTTGGGTCAGAGCGCGCCCAAGCCCGGCGATGACGTCATCACCAATATCGACTCGGGCTTGGAGGAGACCCTCCAAAACGCCCTCAACAGCGAGATCGCCACTCTCAAAGGTTCCTCCAAGGGCGGCGCCGCCATCGCTCTCGATCCTCAGACCGGTGCCGTGTTGGCGCTGGTGAGTGCCCCCACGTACGACCCCACGTGGTGGAACGACGGCATCTCCCAGGCCCACCTGACCCAGATCGAAGACACCGGCGCCCTGAACAACAACGCCATCCAGGGTCTCTACACGCCGGGATCGACCTTCAAACTGGCCACCGCCACCGCCGCGCTCGAAGACGGCCTCATCTCGCCGGGCTCGACGTATGACGACACGGGTTCGTACATCATCCCGGGCTGTGCCACCGGGGGATCGGGGTGCGCCACGTACCACGACAACGACGGGGAGGTGGCGGGCATCATCAACGTGAGCCAGGCCCTCACCGTGTCGAGCGACATCTTCTTCTACAACCTCGGGGTCCGTTTCTGGGACGCCCGGGCCGCCTACGGCGACGACGCCATTCAAAAGTGGGCCAACGAGCTCGGCTACGGCGAAGAGACCGGCATCGACCTGCCTGACGAGACCCCCAACGCCCGCGTGGACTCGGAGTCGGTGGTGGACAAGGAGCACGCCCAGTACCCCAAGGACTACCCCAACTCGGGGTGGTTCACCGGCAACAACCTCGAGCTTGCGTTCGGCCAGGGGGGCACGGTCATCACCCCCATCGAGCAAGCCGTCGCCTACGCCACCTTTGCCAACGGCGGCACGCGTTACGCCCCTGAGGTGGCGGCGGGCATGGTCGACCCGATCACCGGCAAGGTGGTGGAGACGGTCACCCCCAAGGTCACCGGCCACGTGGCCTTTACCGCCGCCGACCACCAGGCCATGTTGGAGGGCTTCGAAGGAGCTATCCAAGATCAATCCGGCACCGCCTACGGAGCCTTTACCGGGTTCCCCCTGTCGACGTTTCCCCTGGCCGGCAAGACCGGCACCGCCACCACCAACGAGCAGCAGCCCAACTCGTGGTTCGTAGGCTGGGGACCCGAGGCCGACCCCCAGTACCTCATCGCCGTGGTGGTCGAAGGCGGTGGCTACGGGGCCTCGGCGGCCGCTCCCGTAGCTCGGCAAGGTTTCAACTACCTGGTGGCGCATCCCGAGAGCTCCGCCGTGCTGGCCGTGCCCTCGACGCCCGGCACGTCGTCGGCCCCATCCTCGACGACGACCACCACTACGGCGCCAGGAGCTGGGCCGACGCCCAGCTAACCGGACAAGCGCCCCCGGGTGCGTGTGGCCCGGCTCTAGACTCATCCGGGAAATGACCTCCCTATGGCCACGGATCGAACCGCTCCTGGCCCAGGTGGCCAAGCCGGCGCGCTATATCGGGGGGGAGCTCGGGGCCCAACAGCCCGAGCACGGTCCCGGCCGGGTGGCCTGGCTGCTGCTCTACCCCGACACCTACGAGATCGGGCTGCCCAACCAGGGCCTGCAGATCCTCTACGAAATCCTCAACGAGCGGCCCGACGCCGTGGCCGAGCGCGCCTATGCCCCCTGGACCGACATGGAAGCCGCCATGCGGGCGGCGGGCGTTCCGCTGTTTTCGCTGGAGGGCTTTTCGCCGGCGGCCGACTTCGACGTGATGGCGTTCAACCTGTCCGCCGAGCTGACGTACACCAACGTCTTGAACCTGATCGACCTGGCCGGCGCCCCGGTGCGCAGCGCCGAGCGCACCGCCGATCACCCGCTCGTCATCGCCGGCGGGCACTGCGCCTTTAACCCCGAGCCCTTGGCCGACTTCGTCGACGCCTTTGTTCTCGGTGACGGTGAAGAGGTGGTCGGAGAGATCACCGCCGTCATCGGTGAGTGGAAGCAGTCGGAGGTGGGGGACCGGGAGTCACTGCTGCGGGCCCTGACCCGCCTGGACGGGGTCTACGTGCCGTGGTGTTTCGAAGCCCACTACGACGGCGACCGGCTCGGGGGCGTGGCCCCTCGTTTCGATGGGGTGGCCGCCCAGGTGGACAAGCGGGTGGTGGCCGACTTGGCCCAGTGGCCGTATCCCAAGAGCCAGCTGGTGCCGCTGATCGAGGTCGTCCATGACCGGCTCAACGTCGAGGTGTTTCGCGGCTGCACGCGGGGGTGCCGATTCTGCCAGGCGGGCATGATCACGCGCCCGGTGCGCGAGCGCCCGGCCGCCCAGGTGGATCGCATGGTGCGCGACGGCCTGGCCCGCACCGGATATGACGAGGTGGCGTTGACCTCGCTGTCGACAGCGGACTTCTCGGGCATCGAGCGCACCGTGAGCACCATCATCAACGATCCCGAGTGCTCGGGACAGGTGTCGGTCAGCCTGCCCAGCTTGCGTGTCGACGCCTTTACGGTGGGGTTGTCAGCGGAGATTCAAAAGGTGCGGCGCACCGGCCTCACGTTTGCGCCCGAGGGCGGCACGTGGCGCATGCGCCAGGTCATCAACAAGCTCATCACCGAGCAAGACTTGTTCGCGGCGGTGGACTCGGCGTTCTCCCAAGGGTGGAGGAGGCTCAAGCTCTACTTCCTCATCGGCTTGCCCACCGAAACCGACGAGGACGTCCTCGGCATCGTCGAGCTGGCTCGCCAGTGCGTGGAGATCGGCAACCGCTACCAGCGCAACGTCACGGTGACGGCGTCGGTGGGGGGATTCGTGCCCAAGGCCCAGACGCCGTTTCAGTGGTTCGGCCAGGACACCGCCGCCGACCTGCAGCGCAAGATTGTGTTGTTGAAGGACGCGGCACGGGGTGTGCGCGGGTTGACCCTGCGCTGGCACGATCCGTCGGCCACCACCGTGGAGGGCATCGTGAGCCGCGGTGATCGCCGGGTGGGGGCCGTGGTGGAGCACGTGTGGCGAGCAGGCGGGACATTCCAGGAATGGTCTGAGCACTTCAACTTGGGCCTGTGGGTCGACGCCCTGGACGCCGCCGGTCTGACGCTCGAGGACCTCGTCTACCGCCATCGCCATGAGGATGAAGTGTTCCCCTGGGATCACATCTCCGCCGGCTTGCACCGCGACTTTCTGTGGCAGGACTTCCAAGATGCGCTGGCGGAGGCGGGGCTCGAGGATTGCCGGTGGACACCGTGTTACGACTGCGGGGCGTGCACGGGGCTGGGCGTCGAGCACGTGGTGGCGTCGGTCGCCCCGCCCGCTGGTGGGAGTCAAGGTACGGGCCAGCAACTGGAGCTGGGCCGGGTGCCCGTCGAGCTCCGAGGAGCGCGGTCCGAGGTGTTGGTAGGCCACGCCGCCGTCCCCGCAGGACAGCCATGAAACTGCGCGTGCGTTTCACCAAGGTGGGCAAGGTCCGTTTTACGAGTCATCGCGACGTGGCTCGCATGTGGGAGCGGGCGCTGCGACGGGCTCGTCTGCCCATCGCCTATACCGCCGGCTTCTCCCCCCGACCGCAGCTCAGCTTCGGCTTGGCCCTGCCCACGTGCTGTGAGTCAGGCGCCGAGTATCTCGACGTCGCCTTTTCGGAGTCCGTCGACCCTGACGCCGTCATGGCCCTGTCGCCCATGCTGCCCGACGGAGTCGACGTCACCGCCGCCGCTGTATTGGAGGTGGGCACGGATTCGCTCCAGGAGCTCGTCACCACCTGCTCGTGGGAGATCGCCGTGCCGTCGGTGTCCCCCCGTCTTCTCGCCGACGCCGTGCGCACGGTGCTGGGCGCCGAGAACCTCCCGGTCGAACGCGAGCGCAAAGGACGTCGCGAAGCCGACGATCTGCGTCCGTCGATTCTCGACCTTCGTGTAGCTGAGTCCCAAGCCGACGGTGCCGTGCTCGTGGCCGAGCTCGGTACCCGTCCCCGAGGAGTACGACCCGTCGAGCTCGCCGGCGTCATGGGTACGCCGTTCGGCCTTGCTCGCAGGACACATCAATGGATCGAGCGCGATGGCTCCCGTTGGGAGCCTCTCGCCGTCGATGCGGCCCTGGCGGCCGCAGGGCGAGAGCGCGCCTCATGAGCAGTTCAAGAAGGGATCTTCCCCATGTCCGAACCCAGTGCCGGGCCGGTCACCGAACCGGCCGGCCCACCACCTCAACCCCCGAACCCTCCGCCGGGCCCGTCGGCCTCGGCACCGCCTGAAGTCGCAAGCGAAACCGGCGGTTCCAGCTCCGGCGGTTCCCCCGAAGGCGACTCGGGCGGGGCGTCCACGTCGACGCGTTCGGGGGCGGCCCGGCGCCGTCGCCGGCGTCGACCGGCCTCGGCACGACCCGCCGGCGCCGCTAACGATGCCGCCAACGATGACGATGACATCGATACCGACACCGACGCCGAGGACGCCGAAGGCTTAGGCACTGCGTCGGCATCACCCGCCGCCGGTCCAGCCGGTGGGCGCCAACCTCGACCCAAAGTGGGCGACGCCCGGCCGCCAGCCGAGCGGCCGCGCATTGGCGACTCTCGACCGGCACGGCCTCCGGCAGTGCCGGTGGCTCCCGTGCCGGTAACTCCGGTGCCGGTGGCCCCCGCTGCGGCGTCACCCCGGCCCGTGAGAGCCGGCGTCGATCGGGCGCCAAGCTCGGCGCGCAGCACCGCCGCCCCGGCCGATACCGGGGCCAGTGCCAACGAGGATGTCGGTGACGAGGCGGAGTCGTCGACCGACAAAGGGACCGGATCGGGCCGGTCGCGGCGGCGCAGCGGCCAACAACGCCGGGGAAGGCCCGTAGGCCGCTACCTCATGTGTGTCCACGTGCGACCCCATGCCACCCAGATCGCCGTCCTTGAGGGCCGCACGCTGGTCGAGCATTTCGTCTCCCGGGCCGCTGACGATGCCACGCAGATCGACGGGAACATCTACCGCGGTCGCGTCCAGAACGTGCTGCCGGGCATGGAGGCGGCCTTCATCGACATCGCCACCCCCAAAAACGCCGTGCTCTACCGGGGCGACGTCCGCTACGACCGCGACGACATCGAAACCACCCCCGAGGCGTCGATGCGCATCGAGCAGATGCTGAAGCCCGGCCAGAACATCTTGTGCCAGGTGACGAAGAACCCCATCGGGGCCAAGGGAGCACGCCTCACCCAGGAGGTGTCGCTGCCGGGGCGCTTCGTGGTGATGGTGCCGCATTCGAGTGCCTTCGGCATTTCCAAGCGCCTCGACGACAACGAGCGCAAGCGGCTGCGACGCATCGTCGACGAGGTGCGCCCGCAAGGTCACGGGCTGATCGTGCGCACCGCCGCCGAAGGAGCCAGCCAACAAGAGCTCGCTCTCGACGTGCAGCGGCTCGTGGGCCAGTGGGCCGCCATCGAAGCCGAGGCGGCCCGATCGAACGCTCCCGGCCTGCTCTATCGCGAGCCGGACCTGGCCGTGCGCATCGTGCGCGAGGAGTTCAACCGTGAGTACCGCGGCGTGGTCATCGACGACGAGACCTTGTTCGCCGAGGTGCGCGACTACATCTCCCAGGTCAACCCGGAGCTGGCCGACCGCGTCGACTACTACGACCCGGTGGCCGAGAACCTGCCCATCTTCGAGCGCTTTCACGTCCACGAGCAGTTGCACAAGGCGCTCGACCGCAAGGTGTGGCTCCCCTCGGGGGGGTCCCTCATCATCGAGCGCACCGAAGCGCTGACGGTCATCGACGTCAACACCGGCAAGAACGTGGGGACGTCCAATCTGGAAGAGACGGTGTATCGCAACAACCTCGAAGCCGCCGAGGAGATCGCCCGGCAGCTACGCCTGCGCGACATCGGGGGCATCATCGTGATCGACTTCATCGACATGGAGATCCGCGACAACCGGGGCAAGGTGGCCTCGGCGCTGCGCGCCGCCCTGGCCCGGGACAAGACCCGCACCCAGGTCTTCGACATCTCCGAGCTGGGCCTGGTCGAGATGACCCGCAAGAGGGTCTCCGAAGGCTTGGTGGAGTCCCTGTCGACCACCTGCACGGTGTGCGGAGGCAGGGGAATCGTGCTCGATGAGAGCCTCCTGTAGGATGGTCAGGCTATGTACGCAGTGATCCGGAGTGGTGGGAAGCAGGAGCGGGTGGCCGAGGGCCAGCAATTGCGCGTCGAATTGCTCGGGGTGCCGGTGGGCAGCGATGTAGAGCTGGCCCCCGTGCTCGTTGTCGACGACGACCGGGTGCTGGCCACGCCGTCGGAGCTCGACGGCGTGGTGGTGTCGGCCCGTGTGGTGGGCAGCGAGATGGGCCCCAAGATCCGGGGCTACACCTACCGGCCCAAGAGCAACAACCGCCGCCACTGGGGACATCGCCAGCACTACGCCACGGTGGAGATCACCGCCATCACCACGCCCTCGGGACGCTGAGGCGGGTCGGGGACGAGGAGGTAGGACATGTCGAAGACCAAAGGTGGCGGTTCCACGCGCAACGGCCGGGACTCGCAGTCCAAGCGGCTGGGGGTCAAGGTCTATGACGGCACGGCCGTCCCCGCCGGCGCCATCATCGTGCGCCAGCGCGGCACCAAGTTTCATCCCGGCGACAACGTCGGGCGCGGCGGCGACGACACCTTGTTCGCCCTCGCCGACGGCGTGGTCAAGTTCGGCTCCCGCAAGGGACGCAAGCTGGTCGACGTGAGGACCGGCGCCTGACGCCAGGGGCGTCCAAGCGGCTTGGCTTTTGGTTCGCCAAGGGACCGTTGCCGTCGTCCTCGTCGCTCGGTCTGCCCCCACCTCGCACGTAGGATCGCCACGTGTCCGGGTTCGTCGACGAGGCCCAGCTTCATGTGAAGGCGGGAGACGGCGGGGCCGGGGCGGTATCGGTCCGCCGTGAAGCGCATGTCTCCCAAGGTGGGCCTGATGGTGGCGACGGCGGCCACGGCGGCGACGTCTGGCTGGTAACCACGACAAACCAGGCTTCGCTGCTTGGGTTTCGGGACCATCCCCATCGTCGAGGTGGAGACGGGCGCCACGGTTCGGGCCAGAAGCGCCACGGTGCCGCCGGGGCCGATCTGGAGGTTCCCGTTCCCGTTGGCACCACAGTGCGGTCTGCCGACGGCACCATCCTCGCCGATCTGGCCACACTGGGTGATCGCTGGCAGGCCGCCAAAGGGGGGCGCGGCGGGCAGGGCAATGCCCGCTTCCTCTCCAACCGGCGCCGGGCCCCGGCTTTTGCCGAACAGGGCGAGAAAGGCGAGGAGTTCTGGCTCGATCTGGAGCTCAGGTTGCTGGCCGACGTGGCCCTGGTGGGCATGCCCAATGCCGGCAAGAGCACCTTGATCTCGCGCATCTCCGCGGCCCGACCCAAGATCGCCGACTACCCCTTTACGACGCTGGAGCCGAACCTGGGCGTGGTGCGTTTGGGTCGCACCGGCGCCGAAACCGAGTTCGTGGTGGCCGATGTGCCGGGTCTCGTCGAGGGAGCCGCCGAAGGGCGCGGGCTTGGGCACCGTTTCTTGCGCCACATCGAACGCGCTCGGGTGCTGGTCCTGATGCTCGATCTGGCCGGCACCGGTCCGACGCCCGCCGAGCAGTACGACATCCTCGTCGACGAGTTGCGGCGCTATCAGCCTGAGCTTCTGGATCGTTCCCGCGTGGTGGTGGGCTCGAAGGGCGACGCCGTCGTGGATGAACATGGCCACACTGTCCCCGCCGGCCACGTTGATGCTGCCGGCGACGCCAAGGACCATATCGAACTGGTCATCTCGGCCATCACCGGCGCCGGCCTCGACGCGTTGGTGGGCCGCTTGGCCACGCTCGTCACCGACGCCCGCGCTGCCGAAGAGGTGCGGACGTCGACCATCGTCGTGTATCGGCCGGCCCCCGAGGGTATCGAGGTCCACATCGCCCCCGATGGTTCCTTCGAAGTCCTGGGACGTGCCGCCCTGCGGGCGGTGGCGCTATCGGATCTGACCGACGATGGTGCCGTGGACTACGTCCAGACGCGCTTGCGCAAACTCGGGGTGGAGCGAGCTTTGGTGCGCGCCGGCATCCGCGAAGGTGATGTCGTGCATCTGGGCGCCCTCACCTTCACCTATCACCGAGACATTGGGGGCCTCGACGCCACCGGGGCCATGGCGGCCGCTGCCAATGAGCCCGCCCCCCGTCGCCGGGCCCGAGAACGAAAAGGCGGAGGGGGCAACGCTTCGGGCCGGGAACGCCGGAAGTGAACCCCACCGGGCTGTCTGGGGAACGGACGGTGGTGGTCAAAGTCGGGTCGTCATCGGTGACCGATGCGGCGGGAGACATCGACGCCGCCGCCATCGACAAGCTGTGCGGCGAGCTCGCCGCCTTGCGGCACCGAGGCGACAGCGTGGTGCTGGTCAGCTCCGGTGCCATTGCCTCGGGGTGGTCGGCCATCGGCAGCGGAGAGCGGCCTAACGACCTGGCCACGCTCCAAGCCGTGTCCGCGGTGGGACAACCTCGGCTCATGCGCGTCTATGACGACGCCCTGGGGGCCCGCGGCCTTACCGTCGGTCAGGTGCTTCTGGCCCCGTTGGACTTCGCCCACCGCCAGCAGTATCTGCATGCCCGCCAAACGTTGTCGCGGCTGCTCGAGCTGGGCGTGATCCCGGTGGTCAATGAGAACGACGCCACCTCCGACGACGAGATCCGCTTCGGCGACAACGATCGGCTGGCCGCCCTTGTCGCCCATCTGGTGGCGGCTGATCTGCTGGTCCTGCTCACCGACACCGCCGGTCTCCTCACCGCCGATCCGCGCGTGGAGGTGGAGGCGTCGCTCATCGAAGAGGTGATCGAGGTCGATCACCGGCTCGAGGCGTTGGCGGGGGGGCCGGGCACGGCGGTCGGCAGCGGCGGCATGGCCTCCAAGTTGTCCGCCGCCAAGATCGCGGCGTGGTCGGGGGTCAAGACGGTGATCGCCGATGCCCGGCGTCCCGGCATCCTCGATGCTGTGGTGGCCGGTGACCCCAAGGTCGGCACCGTATTCAGGCCGCGCCCCCACCGGCTGCCGGCCCGCAAGCTCTGGATCGCCTTTGCCGTGGCCGCCTCGGGGACCGTTGTGGTCGACGAAGGGGCGCGCCGGGCCCTGGTGGAAAGCGAAGCCTCGTTGTTGGCGGCCGGGGTGGTGTCGGTGACGGGCCGCTTCGACACCGACGCCGCGGTGGAGATCGCCGGTCCCGACGGTCAGGTATTCGCCAAGGGACTCGTGGGCCACCCGTCCGAGCGCATCGAGCAATGGGCGGGCCGGCGCTCCAGCGAGCTCCCCGAGGGTGTGGCCCATGAAGTCGTCCATCGCGACGATCTGGTCGTGCTGATCTGACGACGCTCAGGGATCCTCGACGACGGAGGTAGCCTGTGCCATGAGCACTGCGTCGTTGACCGAACTCGGGCGGCGCGCCAAAGACGCAGGCCGGGAGCTTGTGGGCGTCTCCAGCGCCGCCAAGGAAGCGGCCTTGATCATGGGTGCCGAGCTGCTTGAGCGACGCGCCGCCGACATCGTGGCCGCCAATGCCACCGACCTCGCCCGCGCCGAGACAGACGGCGCCACCGCCACCCAACTCGATCGGCTGCGCCTCGACGACCGGCGCATTGCCGCCATGGCGGATTCGATGCGGTCGGTGGCGGCCATGGCCGACCCGGTGGGGGAGATCGTGGGTGGCGGCATCCGTCCCAACGGGCTGCGCGTCGAGCGCGTGCGCGTTCCCCTGGGAGTGGTGGGCATCATCTACGAGAACCGGCCCAACGTCACCAGCGACGCCGCCGCCTTGTGCCTCAAGGCGGGGAACGCCACCATGCTGCGGGGATCATCGAGCGCACTGGCATCGAACACGGCCATCGTCGAGTGCCTGCGCGAAGGGTTGTCCAAAGCCGGACTCCCCGAGGACGCCATCGTCTTGGTGGCCGACACGAGCCGGAGCGCGGCAGTTGCGTTCATGCAGCTCGTCGGCGTGATCGACTGCCTGATCCCACGCGGGGGGCGATCGCTGCTGGACACGGTGCGGGCCGAGGCCAAGGTCCCCACCGTGATCGACGGCGATGGGAACTGCCACGTGTATGTCGACGCCGCTGCCGATCTCGACATGGCCTTGGCCATCATCGTCAATGCCAAGACCCAACGCCCCGGGGTGTGCAACGCGGCGGAGTCCCTGCTCGTGCACCGCGTCGTGGCCGACGAGTTCCTGCCTAGGGCGCGCCGTGGTCTCGAAGGCGTGACTCTCGTGGGCGACGAGCGGGCCCGGGCCGTGGTGAAGGACATGGAGGTGGCCACCGACGATGACTTCGCCACCGAGTTCCTCGACCTGAAGCTCTCGGTGGCGGTCGTCGATGACGTGGACGGCGCCATTGCCCACATCGCCCGGTTCGGCTCGGGCCACTCCGAGGCCATCGTGACCACCGACATCGCCACCGCCGAGCACTTCTGTCGGACCGTGGACGCGGCCGCCGTGGTGGTCAACGCCTCGACCCGTTTCGTGGACGGCGCCGAGCTCGGGCTCGGAGCCGAGATCGGGATCTCGACCCAGAAGCTGCACGCCCGCGGCCCCATGGGCCTCGAGGCCCTGACGTGTGTCAAATGGATCGTGCACGGCGACGGACAGGTGCGTACATGACTCCGTCTCCAAGGCGCGGTGCCGGGTCCGATGCCGGTGGCATCGGCGATCTCCTCGGTTTTCCGGATCCCGGTCCGCCGCGCTTCTCATCGGTGGCCGACGTGCGCACGCGTTTGGCCGACAGTGGCTATCTCGCCGATGACGGCATCGCCAGCGTGGTACATCTGGCCGATCGCCTGGCCAAGCCGGTATTGGTGGAAGGGCCGGCGGGCACGGGAAAGACCGAGCTGGCCAAATCCGTGGCCCGGGTCACCCAAAGCCGGCTCATCCGCCTGCAGTGCTACGAAGGCCTCGACGAGTCCAAGGCACTCTACGAGTGGAACTACAAGAAGCAGCTGTTGCGCATCCAGGCCCAGCGCGTCGTCGGCGAGCCCCACGATGGCGCGGCATCCGCCCCGGCCGACCTCGATCATTCCGCCTCGGCCGAAGGCGGAGAGACGTGGCGCCAGCTCGAAGAGGACATCTTCTCCGAAGAGTTCCTCCTGACGCGGCCCTTGCTCGAGGCGATCCGTTCGCCCGATGCCGTGGTGTTGCTCGTCGACGAGGTCGACCGCCTCGAGCTTGAGACCGAAGCCCTGTTGCTCGAGGTCCTCTCGGAATACCAGGTGTCGATTCCCGAACTCGGTACGGTGCGCGCCGAGCGCATTCCGCTCGTCTTCCTCACCTCCAACAACACCCGGGAGCTCTCCGAGGCGCTGAAGCGCCGTTGTTTGTACTTGCATCTCGACTACCCGACCCTCGAGCGCGAGCGCGACATCGTGCTACGCCGGGTGCCGGGCATCACCGAGGAGCTCGCCGACCAGGTGGCCCGCATCGTTCGCTCCTTGCGCACCATGGAGCTCAAGAAACACCCCTCGGTGTCAGAGACCCTTGACTGGGCGCGGACGTTGGTCGTGCTCGGGGTGGAGTCGATCGACGCCGAAACGGCCAAGGCCACCCTGAACGTCTTGCTCAAGTATCGAAGCGACCTCGAGCGCGCCGCCAAGGAGTTGTCGACGGCCGAGGTCACCCGACCCTAGGAACGCGTGCTCGACATCCTCACCGGCTTTGTAGCCGAGTTGCGCGCCGCGGGGCTTCCGGTTTCGCTCACCGAGGCGGTCGACGCCGCCGAGGCCGTGGGCCACATCCCCCTCGAAGATCGCGACGCCCTCAAGTACGCGCTGGCCGCCACCTTGGTCAAGTCCTCGGCCCACTGGAAGGCGTTCGAAACCGCTTTCGAGGTGTATTTCTCGATGCGCGGTCCTCAGTTCGGCATCGACGTCGAGGGCACCGGCGAGGAACGCGACGACGCCGAGGCGGCCGGGGCTGGGCAGGGTCAGGGCCAAGGAAGTGGCCAAGGCGGCGGGGGCGAAGCCCTTTCGCCCGAAGATCTCGCCGAGATGCTCTTTCGAGCGTTGCTGTCGGCCAACGACGCCCAGATCGCCGCCTTGGCCCGCCAGGCGGTGACCGCCTACGCGGGCATGGAACCGGGGCGGCCTGTGGGCGGGACGTACTACCTGTACCGGACGCTTCGGAACCTTGATCTCGATGCCTTGGCGGCGCGCCTGCTCGACACGGCGCGCGCCGAAGCCCCCGATGGCGTGCTCACCGGCCTCGAGGAGCGTCTGGCCAAAGACGAGTTCGCGGCCCGCTTGGACCGGTTGCGCAAGGAGATCGAAGACGAGATCCGCCGCCGCCTGGTCGCTGATCGGGGCGTCGAGGCGTTGGCTCGTTCCTTGCGCCGCCCGCTGCCTGAAGACATCGATTTCATGCACGCCACCCGTGATGAGTTGACGGCCTTGCGCCGCGCCATCCACCCGCTGACACGGAAGCTGGCCGTGCGGCTGGCGCGCAAGCGGCGCCACGGGCGCAAAGGGCCGCTCGACTTCCGCTCCACCATGCGTCACTCACTGTCGACCGGCGGCGTGCCCGTGGACCCCAAGTTCCGCTATCCCCGGCCCGCCAAACCCGAGATCATCGTCATCGCCGACATTTCGGGATCGGTGGCCGCCTTCGCTCGTTTCACGTTGCACCTCGTGTACGCCATCAGCTCGCAGTTCTCGAGGGTGCGCAGCTTTGTGTTCATCGACGGCATCGACGAGGTCACGCGTTTGTTCGAAGGGGCCGACGACGTCGCCGAGGCCGTGCACCGCGTCAATACCGAAGCCGATGTGGTGTGGGTGGACGGGCATTCGGACTACGGGCATGCCTTTACGGTGTTCTGGGAGCGCTGGGGCGAAGAGATCACGCCGCGCGCCAGCGTGCTGTTGCTCGGCGATGCTCGCAACAACTACCACGCCTCCCAGGCGTGGGTGGTCCAGGAGATCCGGCACCGGGCCCGCCACGTCTACTGGCTCAACCCCGAACCGAAGGCCTACTGGGGCTCAGGTGACTCCATCGTGGGGGAGTACGCCGTGTACTGCGACGAGGTCTTCGAGTGTCGCAACCTCCGCCAGCTCGAGCAGTTCGTCACCCAGCTCGCCTGAGACGGCGGAACTCGACCGGCGCCACTCAACAGGCGTAATCGCCGTCGACGGGCTGACCGTTGCTCTGTGTGGTGGCGTCGTTGATGTACTGCGTCACCCACACCGGCCCGGTGGGAAGCTCGTCGTTGTTGGTCTGGGCGAACGAGGCGATGTTCTGACAGTTGGCCGGGCCGTTGTTGGTCCACCACGCCAGCCACAGCGGGACGGCGGGCTGGAAGTCGCCCACGATGCCATTCCAGGAGTTTGGGCTCGTGTAGATGCCCACGTTGTTGATGCCCTGGTCACGCAGCCCCGCCAGCGCACCTTGCACTACCGCCGCGTTGGCGGCGGTGTTCGTGGTCCAGCTGGGATCGGACTCGACGTCCACCCACCACGTGACGAGGGGATTGACGGCCGCGTTCTGGACCGTCTTGTAGGCATACAGAGCCGCCGCGTAGCCAAAGTCGCATTGATCGGCGTAGGTGCCGGTGCAGTCGATCACCGCAGGACCGGTGGTGCCGTAGGTCATATACGTGTAGAGGTTGAGCCCGGCTCCGGCCCACTGGGCTTCCGAAGCCAGACAGGGGTTGGGGGCACTGCCACCTGAGCCGGTGGCCTCGACGATGCCGACGATGTGTCCTGACGGGTACCCGGCGCCGCATTGGGGCCAGCCCACGTCGAAGCCGTAGGCGCCCGACGGGTAGATGCCATTGCCCGTGGACGCTCCCGTGCCCGGCCCGTCGGCGATGCCGACCATGGGGTACGTGATGTGCTGGGGAGCCGAGCCGAAGTAGCCGGCGTCCCCAAAGGCCGTGACCGCCCCGTTGCTGTCGGTCATCCAGTACCCGCCGTTGTCGGCAGACGTCATGGCCGCGATGGGATGGGCCAACTGGTGATTGCCGAGGGACCCCAGATACGGAACATCGAAGGCGAACACGCCGCCGTCCGATGCCACCAGCCAGTAGCCGGTACCCGAGGCGTTGGTCGTCGCCCCCACGATGGGCTTGGCCAACGGGCTGGCACCCATGGAGCCGGCGAAGTTGGCATTGCCGTAGGCGAACACCCCACCATCGGAGGCAAAGAGCCAGTAGCCGCGCCCGTTGGGGGTGGCGGCCATAGCCACGATGGGCGCGTCGAGATGCTTGTTGCCCATGGAGCCGAAGAACGGGGCGTTGAAGGCGAAGATCCCGCCATCGGACGCCACCGTCCAGTAGCCGCCGGTGGCAGGGTCAGCGGTGATACCCACCATGGGGGCCACCAGCTTGGTGCCCCCCATCGAGCCGTAGAACGGAGCGTCAAAGGCGAAGATCCCGCCATCGGACGCCACCGTCCAGTAGCCCACCCCGTTGGCGCCCGGTTGGCCGTTGTCGCCGGTGAGACTTGAGGTGGGGGCGATGCCCACCATGGGGGAGTTGATGTGCTGGCCGCCCATCGACCCTCGAAAGGGCAGCCCGCCGAACGCGAACACGCCGCCATCAGACGCGACGGTCCAGTACGCCGGCACCGTCGCTGGTGCACTCGACGTCGATGTCAACGCCAGAGGGAGGTGCGCCGCCTGGCGCGACGTCGCGGCGTCGACGATGCCCAGCGCCACCAGTGCGCCCAGTGCGATGACGGTGGCGATGCGCCCGAGGCGCGTGAGGAAAGACAAATGGGATGACATGGGGGTGTGGTGGATTCCTTGCTGTTGCGCCGTGCGTCGCGTCGTGTTGTCGACCACGGCGACCCGAGGAAGTGCCCGCGTCATTCTCATCGAGTTGGCGGGTCTAAGCAACGACTGCGAAAAGCATCGACCTCACCTGCGGTGATGACGGTGTGTGGTCGTCTATCGCTGGTTCATCAGGGTGGGCGACGCGTGCCGAGGTGCCATCACGGCTCCGGGCGGAACCGGAGTTGTCGAGGCGTTGTGGTCAGCTGCGCAGCAATTCGGCGACGCGAAAGGCGAGGTCGATGGATTGGCGAGCGTTGAGGCGCGGATCACACGTGGTGGTGTAGCGCTCGTGGAGTTGGTCCTCCACGATGTCGCCGTACCCGCCCAGACACTCGGTGACGTCGTCACCGGTGAGCTCCACGTGCAAGCCTCCCGGCCAGGTCCCGGCGCGCCGGTGCACGCCAAAGAAGCCGCGAATCTCCTCGAGGATGGCATCGAAGCGGCGCGTCTTGCGCCCATCGCTGACAAAGGTGTTGCCGTGCATGGGGTCACAGGCCCACAGCACCGGGTGGCCCTCGTCGCGTACCGCCTCGACCAAGGGTGTGAGTCCGGCTTCCACTCGCGTCGCTCCCATGCGCGAGATGAGCGTCAGGCGTCCGGGTGTGCGCTGCGGGTTGAGACGCTCGCACAGGCCCAGCACGTCGGTGACGCTGACATCGGGCCCGATCTTGGCCCCGATGGGATTGTGGATGCCGGCGAGGAACTCGAGGTGCGCGCCGTCGAGCTGGCGCGTGCGCTCGCCCACCCACACCGTGTGCGCCGAGCAGTCGTAGTAGTCACCGGTGATGGAATCCCGTCGCGTCAACGCTTCCTCGTAGCCGAGGATCAAGGCGTCGTGGCTCGTGTAGAAGTCGACCTCGTGCAGAGCGCCTTCATTGGCCAGATCGATCCCGCTGGCGGACATGAAGCGAAGAGCTCGATCAATCTCACCGGCGATCTGCTCGTAGCGCCGTCCCTCGTCGCTGGCCGCCACGAATTGTTGGTTCCACGCGTGCACCTGTGACATGTCGGCAAAGCCGCCCTTGGTGAAGGCGCGCAGCAGGTTCAAGGTCGAAGCCGCCTGGTGGTAAGCGGCCACCATGCGATCGGGATCGGGGATACGCGCCGAAGCCACGGGCGCGTCGTCGCTGACCATGTGACCGCGAAAAGATGGGAGCTCCACGCCGTCGACGAGCTCGGTGTCTGATGATCGGGGCTTGGCGAACTGTCCGGCGATGCGGCCCACCTTCACCACCGGCACCCCGGCGCCGTAGGTGAGCACCACGGCCATCTGCAAGATCACCTTCAGCTTGTCCCTGATGTTGTCGGCGGTGAACTCCGCAAAGGACTCGGCGCAGTCCCCGGCCTGGAGCAAAAAAGCCTTGCCGGCCACCACGTCGCCCAGGGCGGCGGTGAGGCTGCGGGCCTCGCCAGCAAATACCAGGGGGGGCAGCCCGGCCAGCTCCTTGACGACGCGCTCGAACTCGCCCGTGTCGGGCCACCGCGGCTGCTGGGCGGCGGGGTAGTTCCTCCAGGTCTGCGGGCTCCACGACGGGCCGGTCATTGCCACAGCGTAAGGCCTGGCCACGTAGAGTTCTGCCGTGGCCCCCTTCCGCTTCGGTGTACAGCTGTCGCGGGCCGACTCGGGTGCGGCCTGGCGCTCGATGGCCCGCAAGGTCGAAGACCTCGGCTACTCGACGCTGTTCATCCCTGACCATTTCACCGACCAGTGGGCTCCGCTGGTGGCCCTGACGGTGGCGGCCGAGGCCACCACCAGCCTGCGAGTGGGGACACTCGTCATCGGCAACGACTATCGCCATCCGGTTGTGCTCGCCAAGGAAGCCGCCACTTTGGACCTCGTCTCCGAGGGCCGTCTCGAGCTTGGCATTGGGGCGGGCTGGATGACGACCGATTACGAGGAATCGGGCATCGTGTGTGACGCGCCGGCGGTACGCGTCGACCGCCTGGCGGAGTCCATTGCCGTGCTCAAATCGCTGTGGAGCAACCCGAGCACGGAGTTCACCGGGGAGCATTACCGGGTGCACGCCGCACCCGGGCACCCCGAGCCAACGCGCCGGCCCCATCCCTTGCTTATGGTCGGAGGCGGAAGCCGGCGTGTCTTGTCTCTGGCCGCTCGAGAGGCCGACATCGTCGGTCTGAACCCACGGCTCACCGAAGGATTCATCGGACCTGAGTCGATCGCCTCGGCCGCACCCGAGCACTACGACCGTCGTCTCGAATGGGTCCGGGCCGCGGCCGGAGATCGATTCGATGAGATCGAGTTGCAATGTCTCACCTTTGTGGTGCGGGTCGTGGACAACGGTCGTAAGGCCGTGGAGGAACTGGCCCCCTTGCTCGGGATGTCGGTCGAAGATGCGGCGGACTCTCCGGTGGGGCTGGTGGGCTCGGTACCGGAAATCGTCGACGCGCTGGTTCGTCGCCGGCGGCGCTGGGGTGTCGGCTACTGGGTCGTTCACGAAGCCGACATGGAGGACTTTGCTCCGGTAGTGGCCCAGCTGGCAGGAACCTGACCGGTGCCGGACCCGGTGGGCGACGGCGCCGCCGTTGGCGCCGAACGGATCGGCGTATTCGGCGGGACATTCGACCCCATCCATATCGGTCACCTCGTTGCCGCTGCGTGGACGCGTGACGCCCTGGCGCTTGATCGCGTCCTGTTGGTGGTGGCCAACGAGCCTTGGCAGAAATCGCCCACCCGTCGTATCTCCGCCGCCGAGGATCGTTACGCCGTGGTGGCCGCCGCGCTCGACAAGGTGGACGGGCTGGAGGCGAGCCGCATCGAGATCGATCGAGGCGGTCCTAGCTACAGCGTCGAGACCGTGACCGATCTCCAGGAGCGCTTTCGCCTCGCCGCCTTGTTCCTCATCGTCGGCGCCGACGTGGCCTCCCAGCTGGGAACTTGGCACCGCGTCGACGATCTGGCCCGTGCCGTGACGCTCGTGGTGGTGGACAGGGGAGGAGTGGCCCCGCCGCCGGCTCTCGACACGTGGCAGGTGGAGCACGTCAAGATCCCGTCCCTCGAGATCTCCAGCAGCGACGTGCGAGCCCGGCTCGGCGACGGCCAGCCCGTGGATTTTCTCGTACCCGACGCCGCCATCCGATGCATTTTTGAACGGGGTCTATACTCTGGAACTAGATGAGGAGCCCGGACGCGTCGCAACGTGGCCAGTGCTGCCAGGCTTTATGCTCATCTGTACTCCTCGCCGGAAACGGCCCCCTTGGCAGCAAGATGCGTAGCCTGTGACGGCGAGCGTCGAGCCGACAGCAGCCGACAACCGAGAGGTCATTCCCGAAGCGGCGCTGGTGGCGGCCCGGTCGGCTGCGGACAAGCTGGGCGAGAACACCGTGATCTTGTCCATGGGCGAGATGCTCGGCGTGACCGAAGCCTTTGTGATCACCAGCGGCCGCAACTCCCGTCAAGTCCGCACCATCGTCGACGAGGTCAAGGTGCAGGTGAAGGCCGAGACCGGTCGCGCCCCGTTCGCCGTGGAGGGGACGTCGGACAACCGGTGGGTGCTGATGGACTACGGCGACTTTCTGGTGCACGTCTTTCTCGACGAAGCCCGTCACTACTACGACCTCGAACGGCTGTGGGGCAACGCCCCGCGCCTCGAGGTGGGCGAGCGAGTGGCGGCCCCCTCGAGTGACGCCACGAGTTCGTCTACCGGTGACGACGCCCTGTCTTACGACGCGCCGCTTTACGACGACACCGGTGCCAGCGAACTGAACTGAGCCGGGGTGGCCACCGGTACCTGGGCCCCATCGGCCACTGGTATGTCGACCGCTTGACCGTTGAGCTCAAAGGCCACACTGGTGATGCCCGTCAAGGCGGTGGCGGTGAAGACGATCTGGGCTACGGCGTTGATCTGGGTCTGGCCGACGAGCTGGCCGAAGGTGCCACCGAGGTTGACGGTGGCGGCCCCGTTGGTCAACGTGGCGCCGAGCACAACAGTTTGGGCGGAGACCGCATTCTGCAACCCGGCCGCGGCTTCGGCGTCAGTGGGGCCATCCACGAGGGCGCCGAGGACGGTGGTGAGTCCGGGGGCGGCCACAGGAACGTCGCGTTCCACGGCCACGAGGCGACCCCCGGGGCCCACGAAGTAGATCTCGACGGGAACCTGTACGGGGGAGGGGACCGACGATGTTGTGGACGCCGGTGTTTCTTGGAGCAAGCCGAAGGGGACCCCGCTCTTGGACAGGGCCGAAGGGTGGGAGCTGACCGGCACGCCACAGGACGCCACCGTGCACAGAAGAGCGCACCCCAGCACGGCGCCGGCCACGCGTGGAGCACGCCGCTTGCAGCTCATGGTGACCGTGGCGAGAGTCACGATGCCGCCGCGTTGGGGGGAAGGTCGGGAAGCGGCGACGCGCTTTGGTGGGCGGGGAGTTCGACGACGAAGCGATTCTCACCCTCGTAGCCGTCTTCCACCCACACCCGCCCGCCGTGAAGACGCACGTGCTCAGCCACGAGAGACAGACCGAGCCCGGTACCGTCGGTGGCGCCGCGCTGACCCGAGGCCCGGCCCCGGTAGAAACGCTCGAAAATTCGGTCGCGTTCGGGCGCAGCGACGCCGGGGCCGCGGTCGGCCACCACCAGGCGTACACCGTTAGGGGCGGGCTCGACGGCCAAGCGGGTCACGCCGCCGGCGTATTGACCGGCGTTGGCCACCAAGTTGGCCACGACCCGCTCGATGCGCCGCTTGTCGACCCACAACCGGAGTCCCGCCACGCTGGGGTCGATGTCGACGGGTACGCCGTGGGCGCCCCCCGCCGCGGCGGCCTGGCGCAGCAACTCGCCCACCTCGACCTCGTCGAGAGACAGTTCGGCTGACCCCGCGTCGACCCGGCTGATCTCGAGGAGGTCATCGACCATGCGGTGAAATCGCGTCAACTCGGCGGTCACCAGGTCCAAGGCACGGCGGGTGCGCGTCGACATCTCGTCGCGATGTGCCACCAGCACGCCCAACGAGGTGGACAAGGTGGTGAGCGGCGAGCGCAATTCGTGGCTCACGTCGGAAGTGAAGCGAGCCTCGCGCTCGATGCGCTCTTGGAGGGCATCGGTCATGCGGTTGAAGGACGAGGCCAGGGCGGACAACTCGGCATCGTCGCCGGCGACCAGACGGGTATCGAGTCGCCCCCCGGCGATGGTTTCGGCCGCGGCGGACACCTCGGCCAGCGGGCGCAACAGCCGTCCACTGGCCCAGCGTCCGACGATGGCGCCGGCCAAGGTCGTGACGAGGGCGGCACCGGCGAGGGCGAGGGCGAGGATCTGCAGCGTGCGTTGCAACTCGGCCAGGGAGAACACTTCGAAGTACGCACTCCCCACACTGGGCAGGGGGACGCCCACCACCATCTGCGGGGAGCCTTCGAGGGCGAAGAGCTGGTTGGCCGGCGTGCCCGACAGCACCAACGAACGCAGTTGCACAGGAATGGCGTTCTCACCCACTGAGATCGACGTCGCATACCACTGCCCTCGCAGCTCCAGCACCGACAGCGAGCCCGGCAGCGTATCGAGAGAGTCCAGGAGCTGGGTCACGTCAGGCGACGGCGTGCGCAACGAGGCGCGCGCTGAAGACGCGTTGACGTAGGCCTGGCGAAGGATGGCCGTTTCGCGTTCGTGGAGGATGAATTGCCGAGCCGTGAAATACGTGAGCCCGGCCATGACGGCGGACAGGGCTAGCGCGCCCAGACCGAGGGTCACGGTGATGCGGGCGCGCAACCCGAGTCGAGGCGAGATCCACCGCGGGCGAGGCGCTTTGGGCGTCGTGTCCACGCCCGCTTCGAGCCGCAGCCGGCGAAGTCGAGCCACTACGGCCTCAGACGGCCAGCTTGTAGCCCATGCCGCGCACCGTGAGGATGTGCCGGGGATTGGCAGGATCGGGCTCGATCTTGGTTCGCAGGCGTCGAATGTGGACGTCGACGAGGCGACCGTCGCCGAAGTAGTCGTATCCCCACACTCGATCGAGGAGTTGCTCGCGGCTCAGTACCTTGCCGGGGTTGGCGGCCAGCTCGCACAAGAGCCGGAACTCGGTGCGGGTGCAGTGCACTTCTTGTGACGCCCGTCGCACGGTGCCTTCGTCGGGACGAACCTCGACGTCGCCGAAGGTGAGGATGCTGGGCTCGTCCATCGAGCGCGACCGGCGCAGCAGGGCTCGGATCCGGGCGGCCAGCTCTTTGGCCACGAAAGGTTTGGTGACGTAGTCATCGGCGCCGGCCTCGAGCCCGGCCACGACGTCATGGGTGTCGGTGCGGGCCGTGACCATGATGACGGGCACCGCACTCGTGCGTCGCAGCTGGCGGCAGCATTCGAAGCCGTCCATGCCGGGCAGCATCAAATCGATCAACACCACATCGGCGGGCTGCTCGTTGAAGCGTTCGAGGGCGGTTTCGCCCGAGCCGGCCTCATCGACGTCATACCCTTCGTCCTCGAGGGCGAGGCGAAGCGAGACGCGAATCCGCTCGTCGTCTTCGACCAGAAGGATGCGGTTGCTCACGATGTTGCGTCCACGGCGGACCGTTCCTCGTCGGGCCGTTGCCCGCCGCCGATGGAAAGGGCGATCAGGCCTCGAGCCAGATCTGGGAAGTCCAGATCGTCCCTACGATCATGCCGTACGCGGCAGACCCCGACGGCGTAGTGGCGTTGTTGAAGTTCTGGACCTGGGGTTGCGCCACGATGGCCCATGTATCGCGGTCGTTCCAGATGTACGGAAGATCCTTGTTCAGTTGCTGGGCGATCTTCTGGTACGCCTGGGCGCGCACGGCGGGGCTGGTGGACCGGCGCCCCTGCTGGAGGAGGGTTTCGATGACCGGGTCGGTGTTGCGGGAGAAGTTCGGGGCGATACCGAGGCTTGTGAAGATCTCCGTCGGGCTCCACCACAGGTAGTTGAGGTCGGGGTCGACCGCCCCGAACTGGCGCCATTCGACGGCCTGGAACTTGCCCCCCAGGGCGTCATTGATCTCGTCGGCCTGCTGGACCTGATTCAAGTCGACCTGCATCCCCACGGCTTGGAGTTGGTTCTGGAGGAACTGGGCGGCCTGAATGGCCGACGATGCCGTGGTCGAGGTCAAACTGAACGACACGGGTTTGCCGGTGTCCCGAGCCACCTCTGCCACCAGCGCCTTGGCTTGGGTGGGGTTGTAGGCGGGGTAGCCGCTGTCGGTGGCGTAGAACGGCGATCCGGCTACGAAGGGTTGGTTGATGGCGGGGTTGACCCCCTTGTCGACCACCGTGGCGTATTGCTGCGAGCTGATGGCCATGGCCATGGCCTGGCGCACCCGGATGTCGTCCATGGGCGGCTCGGAGAGGTTCAACATGATGAAGTTCATGTCCGGCTCGCCGAGAGTGGCTGTGGAGTCGTCGACATACCCGTAGCTGTGGTTGTCGCGAAACTCGAGGATCACCGGCGGGTCGTCGGTATGCATGATGTCGACGGTTCCGGCCATGAGCGCCTCGGCGCGTGACTCGGGGTCGACGATGGGCATGAACGTGATGGAGTCGACGTAGGGCGTGCCCGCACGCCAGTAGTGGGGGTTGCGCGTGGACGTGAAGTGGTCGTTGGGAACCCAGTTCTCGAACTTGAACGGACCCGTTCCCACCGGCTGCATGGAACCCTTCTTATTGGCGATCATCGAAGGAGCGATGATGTAGCCCGCTTGTCCGCCGATTCCTCCGGCCAGGTAGGCATCGAATGGCACCCACGGCTGCTTCAAGGTGATGACGACGGTGTCAGACGACGTGGCCTTGACCGTCTGCACGGGGGAGAGGGTGATGCCGAGCAAGCCGGACAGGAAGTGTTCGAGGCTCCCCGCCACTGCAGCGGCGTCGCACGTCGTCCCGTCGTGGAACACGACGCCAGGTCGCGTGGTGATCGTCCATACCGAATAGTCCTCGTTGGGGGTGACGGACTTGGCCAGGTAGGGCTGGATGGTGCCGTCGGCGCCGATGATGGTGAGCGGATCGAATACCGTTCGGGCGTAGAGGACTCCCGTCTCATCGAAGCGCCCGGTGGCCGGGTCGAATCCCTGTTCCTCAGCCTCCACGGCGAACTTCAGCGCCCCGCCTCGGCGGGGAGTACCCGTTGAGATTCCGTTGCGCGAACCCG
Source organism: uncultured Acidimicrobiaceae bacterium (assembly GCA_963714125.1). Classification (GTDB taxonomy): domain Bacteria; phylum Actinomycetota; class Acidimicrobiia; order Acidimicrobiales; family UBA8190; genus CAWCAW01. The sequence continues at coordinate 1,903,493 of OY970234.1, forward strand.
AACTGGCGGCCGGCTTCGAGGGGCTCGAGCCGCACGCCTCGAGCAATGTCCCACCGCCCACGCCTGCGGCGGCTACGCCAGCCGCCGACAGCAGTCCCTTGGTTAAAAACGAGCGACGGTCGAGGCTTTCACCCATACATCGCCTCCCTTCGCTCTCTGTTCACGAGAATGACAAAATTGACAATAGCGCTCACCTCGCCGCTAGCCGGGTAACTTGACTCCATGGACTGGGAACTCGAGGCGTTCTCCCGGTCGCTCGGCGGACGGGCCCCGGCCACTGTGCGTGCGTATTCGGGCGACATGCGCTCCTTTGTGCAGTGGGCTGAGCGCGGCGTGGCGAGCGGACCATGTGATGTCGATCGCCTCGTGTTGCGTCGCTACCTTGCCTTTTTGACGACGCGCCGCCATGCGCGCACAACCATCGCTCGCAAGGCCGCCGCGTTGCGCGCGTACTTTGCGTGGATGCAACGCCGGGGAACACTCGCCGTCGATCCGGCTCGTCGTCTGGTCGCTCCCGGCGGTGGATCGCGCCTCCCCCGTGTACTTGATCGGGCTGAACTGGCGGAGATGCTTGACGAAGGCACCGTCATCGACGAGGCGGATTCCGGGGCCGGAATCGGTCGTGCCCTGCAAGCCCGCGATGACGCCGTGCTGGAACTTCTCTACGGGTCGGGACTTCGGGTCGCCGAGCTGTGCGGCCTCGACATCGACGATGTCGACATCAAAGATCGCACCGTTCGAGTGATGGGCAAAGGAAGCCGCGAGCGTCGAGTGCCCATGCACGGGTTGTGTGCGCAGCGGGTGACGCACTGGCTCGAAGACGGCCGCCGGACCATGCAGCTGCACTCGTCGCCGGCGGCCGCCATGTTCTTCAATCGAAAGGGGAACCGGTTGGGATCGCGTGACGTTCGCCGCATTCTCGACCGGCGTTCCCCGGTGCCTACCCACCCCCATGCGTTGCGCCACAGCTACGCCACCCACCTTCTCGATGGGGGCGCGGACCTGCGGGTCGTCCAGGAACTGCTGGGTCATGCCAGCTTGCAGACGACCCAGGTCTACACTCATGTCAGCAAAGAACGGTTGCTCTCGGTGTACGGGGCGACCCATCCCCGTGCCTAGGTGGAGGCAGTGACTACGGACGAAGACGCACACGCCACTGCTCGCCTGTGGGCGGAGTACAAGGCTGACGGCGAGCGGCGCATACGCGACCAGCTCATTGTCTTGTACTCGCCCCTGGTGAAGTACGTCGCCGCCCGCGTTGCGGTCGGGCTGCCTCAGCACGTCGACGGGTCGGACCTGGTCAGCTACGGGATCATCGGGCTCATCGACGCCATCGACCGCTTCGACCCGGTTCGCCAGGTCAAGTTCGAGACGTACGCCATTCCCCGCATCCGCGGGGCCATCATCGACGAGCTGCGCGCCATCGACTGGGTGCCGCGATCGGTCCGAGCCAAGGCCCGGGCCGTGGAGCAGGCCTATGCCGCCTTGGAGGCGAGCTTGCTGCGCACCCCGAATGACTCCGAAGTAGCGGCCGAGCTCGGCATCTCGGAGTCCGACCTGCAGGACATCCTTCGTCAGATCTCGTTTGTGGGTGTGGCCGCCCTCGACGAGGTCTTCATGGTCGGTGGCGACCGGACCGATCGCACCACCCTGGGCGACACCATCCCCGACTCGACGGCCGGACCGGTGGCCATGTTCGAGGACAAGGAGTCCAAGGAGATCCTGGGCCAGGCCATCATGCAGCTCGGGGAGCGAGAGCGCACCGTGTTGTCGCTGTACTACTACGAGGGTCTGACCCTGGCCGAGATCGGCGAGATCCTCGGCGTGACCGAGAGCCGGGTGTGCCAGATCCACACCAAGGCTGTCCTGCAGCTGCGAGCTCGACTCAGTGATCGGCGCCCCGACGGCACCGACACCCGGGGGCCGGGCAAGGCGTCGGGCAACAGGCGGGGCGAACGCCCCAGCGTCGCCGCCGCCGGCTGAAGCACCCGGGGAGCCTCGGGCTCCTCGCCGCGACGACCCCATCGGCTGTCGGCTACCATCAAGGTTCTTCGTCGTCCGGCGGAGAACGCTCATAAAAACCGAAGCACCCAGGCGCGTCCACGGTCGTCCCCATGGGGACGCAGCGCCGGGGAAGGTCAACCGATGGGGAGGAACAGCTGTGGCCGTCGTCTCGACACGGCAGCTGCTGGAGGCCGGGATGCATTTCGGCCACCAGACGCGCCGGTGGAACCCGAAAATGCGCCGCTACATCTTGGGCGAGCGCAACGGGATCTACATCATCGATCTGAAGGAAACCCTCAAGGGTCTGGAGACCTCGTACGCGTACGTGCGCGACCTGGTGGCCGGGGGTGGGGTGCTTTTGTTTGTCGGCACCAAGAAGCAGACCCAAGGTCCCATCGCCACCTATGCCCGCGCCTGCGGGATGCCATTCGTGAACGAGCGCTGGTTGGGCGGCATGCTCACCAACTTCTCCACCATCTCGTCGCGCACGGGCAAGCTCCGTGAGTACGAGGGCATGGAGCGAGCCCATGACTTCGACGCCATGCCAAAAAAAGAAGGCCTCCGGCACCGCCGCGAGCTCGAGAAGCTGCGCCGCAACCTCGGCGGTATCCGCGACCTGGACCGCTTGCCCGACGCCATCTTCGTGATCGACACCAAGAAGGAGCACATCGCCGTCACCGAGGCGAACAAGCTCAAGCTGCCCATCGTGGCCGTGGTGGACACCAACTGCGACCCCGACGTCGTCTCCTATGTCATTCCGGGCAACGACGACGCCATCCGCTCCGGCGCCCTTATGTGCCGGGTCATGGCGGAAGCGGTCGTGGAAGGACGTTGGATCAACGAGCACCGTCGGGCCGCAACTCCGGCCCCGGCGCCGTCCCCGTCCGCTCCGACCCGCAGGAGCGCGCCCGCCGAGGCCCCGGCCAAGGCGGCCGAAGCCCCCGTCGTCGAAGCGGCGGCTCCGGAAGCGGCGGCTCCCGAGGCTGGCGCGACCGAGGCAGCTCCCGCGGCCGTCGTGGCCGACGCCCCTGTGGTCGACGCCCCTGTGGTCGACGCCCCTGTGGTCGACGCCCCTGTGGTCGACACCGCATCTGAGCCCGCCCCGACCGCCACCGCTACGGCCGCCGGGGAGGCCGACGCAACGGATGCCGCCCCCCAGGAGGCTTGATCAGCCATGCCGGCATTTACTGCCAAAGACGTCCAACGACTGCGCCAGGAGACGGGCGCGGGCATGCTCGACGCCAAGCGAGCTCTGGAAGCCAACGACGGGGACTTTGACTCGGCCCGCGTGTGGCTTCGCGAGCAAGGGTTGGCCAGCTCGGCCAAGCGTGCCGACCGTGAAGCCTCCGAAGGTGCCGTGGCCCTGGTCGTGACTCCCGCCGCGGCGGCGATCGTGTCCCTGCGTTGCGAGACCGACTTCGTGGCCAAGGCCGACGATTTCGTGGCGTTGGTCAACGAACTGGCCCAGTTGGTGGCCGACAAGGGAGAAGCAGCCCTGTCGGAGCGCACCGAGGCCGTTGACAACCTGCGTACGACGCTGAAAGAGAACATCTCGGTGGGCAAGGTGGTCCGTTTCGAGACCGCCGCCGACAGTGTGCTGGGCGATTACCTGCACATCCAGGCCGGCCGCGGCGTCTACGCCGTACTCGTCGAAATGCGCAACGGCTCGGCCGAACTCGCCCACGACGTGGCCGTCCATATCGCCTTCGGTAAGCCCACCTATCTTCGCCGCGAGGACGTCCCGGCCGAGGAAGTGGCGGCCGAGCGCGAGGTCATCGAGAACATCTCCCGTAACGAAGGAAAACCCGACGCCGCACTGGCCAAAGTCGTCGAGGGCCGCTTGCAAGGGTGGTTCAAGGAACGCGTCCTCCTCGAGCAGCCCTACGCCAAGGACGACAAGCGTTCCATCGCCGACTTGATCGGAGACGCCGAGATCGTGCGTTTCGACCAGGTCGGGGCGGGTGCTTGAGCGCCTCCGAGACGACGGCTGGTGGTAGTACCACAGAGCACGACGGGGGAGAACACGGTGCAACGACGCCGTCTGGTCCTCAAGATGTCGGGCGAGGCGCTGGCCTCCTCGGCCTCCGACGAGACCATCGACGCCGGCGTAGTGGAGCAACTGGCCCGGGAGATCGCCGCCACCGTTGAGGACCTCCACTTGGAGCTCGCCATCATGGTGGGCGGCGGCAATATTTGGCGGGGCTCCACCGGAGCAGGCCAGGGGATTGACCGCACCACGTCGGACACGATGGGCATGCTCGGCACTGTCATCAACGCCTTGGCCCTCCAAGACGCCATCGAGCGCCACGGGCGACCCACCCGAGTCCTGTCTGCCGTGCACATGGCCCAGGTAGCCGAGCCCTACATCCGGCGCCGCGCCGTGCGCCATCTGGAGAAGGGGCGTGTCGTCATCTTCGCGGCGGGCATGGGCAACCCGTATTTCACCACCGACACCTCGGCCGCCCTGCGAGCTGCGGAGATCGAGGCCGAGCTGCTGCTCAAGGGCACCCATTCGGGCGTCGACGGCGTCTACAGCGCCGACCCCAAGCTCGACCCCGGGGCTCGGCGTTATGAGACCCTCGGGTTCATGGACGTGGTCAACCAGGATCTCCGGGTCATGGACATGACTGCGATTACCTTCTGCAAGGACAATGGCCTACCCGTACTGGTCTTCGATCTCATGGGACCTGGCAACCTCCGTCGCGCCCTCGCCGGCGAGGAGATCGGTACGCTGATCAAGTGACCGACGAGGAGCTCGGTGCGGTAGTACTGGCGGATGCCCATGACCGCATGGAGAGGGCCGTTGCCCATACCCAGGCCGACTTCGGCGGGGTGCGCACTGGGCGGGCCACGGCCGGGATCGTCGAGCACATGAGGGTCGACATCTACGGGGCCGAGGTGGAACTGCGCACGGTGGCGGGGCTGAGCGTTCCCGAAGCCCGATTGCTTGTCATCTCGCCCTATGACAAGTCGACGCTGGGGTCGATCGAAAAGGCCCTGCAGTCGTCGGACTTGGGCATCACGCCATCGAACGACGGCAACGTGATCCGGTTGAACTTCCCCCCGCTCACCGAGGAGCGGCGTAAGGAATTGGTGAAGGTTGTGCGGCACAAGGCCGAGGAAGGGCGCATCGCCATCCGGAACTTGCGACGCGCCGCTCGCCATGAGCTCGAGACGCTCGAGCATGACGGCGATCTTTCCTCCGATGACCTTGAGCGCGCCGAGCGCGAGCTCGAAAAGCTCACCCACGACATGGTGGCGGCTGTCGACAAGCACCTAGCCCATAAAGAGCAGGAACTACTCGCAATATGAGCCGTGACTCGGCGGGGACCTGACGGAGGGGACGTGGACGAGGACGACGAGTACGGCAATCAACGAGAGTCCGACGCTCCGGGCGATCCTCCCACCGAGCGCGTCCGCATCATCGGGGCACAGCCCGCCGGGTCGATGACCAGCGGCGAGGTCCCTGTGCGGCCGAACGTGGTCGAGGAGCGCTTCCACGGTTTCGACGAGATGCTCGACACCACCTCCGAGCCCACCTTGATCGGCTCGAGCTCCATCTCCTCGAGCGAAGAGACGTTGTGGGTTGAGGAGATTGACGTAGAGGTCCTCGACACGCCGAGCTCGATCGGTGGGTTGATCGATTCGGAACCCGATGACCCCGAGCCCGATGACGCAGAGCCCGATGACGCAGAGCCCGAGGTGTTCGCCACTTCCCCTCAGCTGCCCCATTGGACCGACCCCCCCACGGGCCAGGTGCCGGCCATCCTCGACCGCCGTACTGACCAGGAGGCGGAGGAGGAGTCCTGGACCCAACTCGGTGACTCGGGGCCCTCGTGGCGCACCAGCGACCGGGAGTGGGAGGACAACACCTTTGAGCCGGCGCTGCTGGCTGATGATCAGACCAGGATGGGGGCGCTGGAGGACACTCCGGTGGAACAGCGCCGTCCCTGGGAGTTCGGCAACTTGGCCAATGCGGGGGGTCCGTCGGCCGACGAGGACACCACCACCAGTTCGTGGTGGGAGGACGATGAAGCGGTCGAGCGCCTGGACGACGCCGATCGGCCCGCGGCCCGATCCTCGGTGGGGTCAGACCTCGTCTCGGGCACCACAGTGATGCCCGAGACAACCTCCGTGCCGGTCAGGGAAGCGGTCACCGCCATCAGTTCGTCGCCGCTACGGCGCACCGAGTCGCCTCTGGCGCCGCCGGCCGGACCCCGAGTGTCGGGGCGCGGTGCCGGCCGGCGAGGCTCGGCCGGGCCGGGAGCGGCCGGGGCGGGGGCGGGAGCAACAGCGGCGTCCGGTGCGACGGGCCCGGCCCCTGCGGCGGGGGGGAGTCGGAACCTGCGCATCGCCGTATCCACCGGCATAGGGGTGGCCGCCGTAGCGCTGGCCTGCCTCAAGTTGGGTGCGTTGTCCAGCATGGTGCTATCCACCGTCATCGTGACGTTGGCGGCAGCCGAGTACTACGCCGCGGTGCGCCGAGCCGGCCACCGGCCTGCCACGTTGCTGGGTCTGGTGGCCACCGTGGCCGCCATGGTGGTGGCCTATACCAAAGGCGTCACCGGCGTCCCTTTGGTGCTGGCTTTGATGGTGATGGCCTCGTTGGTCTGGTATCTCGTCGGCGCCGAGCAAGGGTCGGCCCTCGACGGCATGTCGGTCACGGTCTTCGGTTTTGCCTGGATCGGGCTGCTCGGGGCGTTCGCCTCTTTGATGCTGGCCCCCAGCCAATACCCGCATCGCCATGGCGTGGCCTTCCTTTTGGGGGCCGGCGTGGCCGTGGTGGGCGAGGACGTGGGCGCGCTCGTTGTCGGCCGCTGGTTGGGACGCCATCGAATGGCACCCGGCGTTTCGCCCAACAAAACCTGGGAGGGATTTGCCGGCGGTGCCGTGCTGGCCGTGGTGCTGTCGGTTGCCATCACCGGCCAGGTACACCCCTGGACGCCGGCCAAGGCGGCCGTGCTCGGCGTGGTGGCCGCCGTGCTGGCGCCGCTCGGCGATCTCTGTGAGTCGCTCGTGAAGCGGGAGCTGCGGCTGAAGGACATGGGGTCGTTGTTGCCTGGGCACGGAGGTGTCCTCGACCGCTTCGACGCCATGCTGTTCGTGTTGCCCGCCACGTACTATCTCGTCCGGGTGCTGCATCTCGGGTGAGGTACGTCTTCGGGGGAGCCTGGCGGTGACCAAGGTCGTATTGGTGGGGTCCACGGGCTCGATTGGCACCCAAGCCGTCGAGGTCATCCGGGCCGAGCCTGATCGATTCGACGTGGCGGCCCTGGGGGCCTGGCGGTCGGTGAAAGCCTTGGCCGTCCAAGCGTGGGAGCTTCGTCCCGAGGTCGTCGCCATCGGCGACTCGTCCTGTGTGGCCGAGCTCGAGGCGTCGGTGCCGAAGGGGACCGAGGTCCTGTGTGGCCCCGAGGGGCTGGCCGAGCTGGCGCGCCGTGGCGATGTCGTGGTCAATGCCGTGGTGGGTTTTGCCGGCCTGCCCGTGACCCTGGCCGCCCTGGAGTCGGGTCGCCGACTGGCTTTGGCCAATAAGGAGTCGCTGATCGCCGGCGCTCCGGTGGTGCGTACGGCACGAGCCACCCCGGGGGCCGAAATCATCCCCGTCGACTCCGAGCACTGTGCGTTGCACCAGTGCTTGCGCTCGGGTCAGGGTCCCGAGGAGGTGGCCCGTCTGGTGGTCACCGCTTCGGGAGGACCGTTTCGCGGCTGGAGCCGGGACAAGTTGCGCTCGGTAGGGGTGGAAGACGCCCTGGCTCATCCGACGTGGCACATGGGACCGAAGATCACGGTGGACTCCTCCACGCTCATGAACAAAGGACTCGAAGTCATCGAGGCACACGAGCTGTTCGGCATCGACTACGACCACATTGAGGTCGTCATCCATCCCCAATCGGTGGTGCACTCCATGGTGGAGTTCACCGACGGGGCCACCGTGGCCCAGCTTTCGATGCCCGATATGCGCCTCGCCATCGGCTACGCCCTGAGCTACCCGACGCGCCTGGCGCACGCCTTTGGGGCCATCGACTGGGCTCAGCTGGCGCAGCTGGACTTCGAAGCACCCGACACCCACGTCTTCCGCTGCCTCGCCTTGGCGGTAGAGGCGGGCCGAGCCGGAGGCGTGGCCCCGGCCTGGCTGAATGCCGCTAACGAGGTGGCAGTGGCAGGATTTCTTTCCGGGCGCATCGCGTGGAGCGCGATTGCCGAGGTGGTGGAGGAGACGTTGGCGGGGTGTGAGCAGGTGCCGATGACGGTGCCCGAGGATGTCATCGAGGTGGATCGCCAGGCGCGCCAGCGCGCCGAGTTGTGCATGAGCGCACACGTGGGTGCGTCGTGATCGAGACCGAAGACCCGTTGCCGCTGGACATTGTGGCGGCGCCCGTGGGTCCGTCCCCGCGTCGATCCCTGGTGCAACTGGCGGTGGGCGTCCTGGCCGTGGTGCTGGCCGCCATGGCCACGCACACGACGGACCTCCTCATCGTCATCGTCGCCATCATCATCATGATCATGCTGCACGAGCTCGGTCACTTCGTCACCGCCAAGTGGAGCCACATGAAGGTGACCGAGTATTTCCTCGGCTTCGGGCCGCGGTTGTGGTCCGTGCGACGAGGAGAGACCGAGTACGGGATCAAAGCCATACCGGCGGGTGGCTACGTGAAGATCATCGGCATGACCAACACCGAGGTGGTGGATCCCGCCGACGAGGCGCGCACCTATCGCGAGCAGCCGTTTCATAACCGGCTTCTGGTAGCCGTGGCGGGGTCGGCCATGCACGCCATCATCGCCTTCATCCTCATCTGGGCCCTTTTCTTCAGCGTGGGCACTACGGCATCCGATGGCGGCAAGATCACCGCTTTCGCCCCCTTGGCTCATAACATTGATCCGGCGCGAGATGCCGGCCTGCGTATCGGCGACATCGTCAACGGTGTCAACGGCAAGACGGTGACATCCACCGACCAGTTGATTGACGTCATCACCCGCAGTGCCGGGCACAGCGTCACCGTCGACGTGCAACGCGACGGCAAGGCGCGCACGATCACCGTCACCCCGCAGAACGCGGCTTCCTCGAAACCCTCGTCGGCGGCGGTGGGTCGCATCGGCGTCGAACTCAGCAGCGTCAATCAGCCGGTGGGGGTGCTGTCCGCCGTGAGCTTGGCCGGATCGGGCTTCGGACATGCCGTGGTGGTGACGGGACAGGCGTTGGGGCGTCTGTTCTCCCCGAGCGGGCTCACCGCCTACGTGCACGAGTTGACCAACACCAACGCCGCCGACCGTGCCGCCAAGAGCGGGGATCGGATCCAGTCGATCTACGGGGCGGTGCGCACCGCCGACGATGCCACCCAGGCCGGCATCGTTCCCCTTATCGAGGTCCTCATCGCCCTCAACATCTCGCTGGGGATGCTCAACATGCTGCCCATGCTGCCCCTCGACGGCGGGCACGTCGCCATCGCCGTCTATGAGCGCATCCGCAGCCGCCGGGGCCGGAAATACCACGCCGATGTGACCAAGCTCATGCCTGTCGTCTACGCCTTCGTGCTTTTTCTGGGCTTCATCGTGATCGGCGCCCTCTACCTGGACATCACGCATCCTGTCGTGGTGCGATTCCACTGAGGACGTCATGAGTCGTCCGGCTGTCCCCGTCGCCGAGCGCCGCCCCACCCGTCAGATCCACGTGGGGTCGGTGGCCGTGGGCGGCGGGGCGCCCATATCGGTGCAGTCGATGACGATCACCAAGACCGCCGATGTGGAAGGGACCTTGGCGCAGGTGTACGCCCTGGCCGCCGCCGGAGCGGACATCGTGCGCTGTACGTGCAACGAGGAGGCGGCCGCCGAAGGGCTGGCCCACATCGTTCCTCGTTCGCCGGTGCCCATCATCGCCGACATCCATTTCCACCACGAGATGGCGCTGGCCGCTTTGGAAGCCGGTGTGGCCGGACTGCGGCTCAATCCCGGCAACCTCCGCAAAGCCGCCGAGATCAAGCAGGTGGCCGCCGAAGCCAAGGACCGCGGCGTGCCCATCCGCATCGGGGTGAACGCCGGCTCGTTGCATCCCGATCTGTACAAGCGCTACGGGGGAGCGACGGCCGAAGCGATGGTCGAATCGGCGCGCATGGAGCTCGCCTACTTCGAGGAAGTCGGATTCGACGACGTCAAGATCTCGGTCAAGGCATCCTCGGTACCGCTCATGATCGAGGCCTATCGGCTGTGCGCGCAGACCTTCGACCACCCGCTGCATCTGGGCGTGACCGAAGCAGGCCCCCCGCCGGCGGGTCTCATCAAGGCCACGGCGGGTATGGCCACCCTTCTGGCCGAAGGGATTGGTGACACCATCCGCTATTCGCTGACCGCCGATCCGGTCGAAGAAGCCCGTGCCGGTCGCCAGCTTCTCGAAGCCCTGGGCCTGCGCGAGCGCAAGGGCCTCGACCTCATTGCCTGCCCGAGCTGTGGTCGAGCCGAGATCGACGTCATCGGGGTGGCCCGGGCCGTCCAAGAAGCCCTCGAGCACCGCCAACTGCCCTTGCAGGTCGCCGTCATGGGATGCGTCGTCAATGGCCCCGGTGAAGCTCGCGAGGCCGATCTGGGCATCGCGGCGGGGCGCCGGCGCGGCCACCTGTTCATCAAGGGAAAGATCGTGCGCGTCGTCCCCGAGGCGGACATGGTGGCTGCTTTGGTGGAAGAAGCCGAGAAGCTCGTGGCCGAGGGCGTCGAGGCGCGCCTGGCCGCCGCTGACGCGGGGGCCGAAGCTGAAGCGGAAGCAGACCGTCAGGCCTTGTTCGAAGCCCGGGGCGAAGACGCCAACCACGCCGCCGCCAAGGTGAAGCTCATCAAGAAGGTCGTGCACGACGAGGACGCCGGGCCCGATCGTCAGTAGGCCTTAGCCACCACCGCGGTGAGCTGGTCCTCGTCGCTTGCATCAGAAGCAGGAAGCCCGCCGGCTGGTGTCTGCAGACAGCGCACCGATATCCCCGCCTTGTGCAAGGTCCGTTCGCCGTCGGTGCCGACCGCGGACCACGGCAGTTGGGCGAACCCGCCCTGGGCCGCTTCGGTGGCTTCGTCCAGGTTCGTCACTTCGACAGTCCGGCTGCGGCGCAACGCATCGGCTTCGGCCAGCATGGACGCCTGCTCCTCGGCGAGGGCGGTGGTGGCAGCGTTGACGACGGCACTGAGCGCCACCGATTCCTTGGTGCCCGAGGCCCGCCGGACGAGCACCGCCGCCCCGGCGGCGAGGTCACGCGGTCCCACCTCCACCCGCACGGGGACGCCTTTGAGCTCCCAGCCCACCACTCGACGACCGAAGGACACGTCGGTGCGGATGTCGAGCTCGGTGCGGATGCCCGCCGCGGTGAGTTCGGCGGCCAGTTGGGCGGCTTTGGCGGCGGCTCCGTCTTCGTCGCGCGCCAGCAACACCACGGCTTGGATGGGTGCCAGGCGAGGGGGCAGACGCAGACCCGCATCGTCACCGTGCACCATGACCAACGCCCCCATGAGCCGGGACGACACCCCCCACGACGTCTGCCAGGCATGGACCTGTTGGCCGGATTCGTCGAGAAAATTGATGTCGAAGGCGCGGGCGAAATTCTGACCCAGCTCGTGGCTGGTACCCATCTGCAAGGCTTTTCCGTCGCGCATCATGGCCTCACAGGTCCACGTGGTGGTGGCCCCGGCGAAGCGTTCGTGGTCGGTCTTGCGCCCGGTCAGCACCGGGACCGCCATGACCTCGACCATAAAGTCGCGATAGACGTCCGCCAGCACCTGCAGCGCAAAGGCTCGGGCGTCGGCCTCACTGACGTGGGCGGTGTGCCCTTCTTGCCACAAGAACTCAGTCGTGCGCAGAAACAGCCGGGGTCGCATCTCCCAGCGCACCACGTTGCACCACTGGTTGATGAGCAGGGGCAGGTCGCGGTAGCTCTGGATCCACTTGGCGAAATAGGAGTTGATGATGGTCTCGCTGGTGGGCCGCACCACCACCGGCTCGTCGAGCTCCTTGCCGCCGGCGTGGGTTACCACGGCCAGCTCGGGGCTGAAGCCTTCAACGTGCTCGGCCTCTTTTTTCAGGTAGCTCTCGGGGATGAACAGCGGAAAGTAGGCGTTGGACACGCCCGCCGCCTTGATGCGGGCGTCCAGCTCGGCCTGCATGCGTTCCCAGATCCCGTACCCGTAGGGCCGGATGACCATGGTGCCCCGGACCGGGCCGTTGTCGGCCAGCTCGGCTTTGGCCACGATGTCTTGGTACCAGCGCGGGAAGTCCTTGGACTGCGAGGTGAGCACACCTTCTTTGGCCATATCGGCCTGGATGCTACGGCCTTGGGCACACACCACGGTGCGTCCCGGCCTTACTGGCGGCTCCAGGGCGCCCGTAGGGGGCGAAAGGGCGACTGGTATACTCGCTGAGCCGTTCAGATGAGAGAGGTGGTACGTCGGAGCGTGGGCGGGCAGCCCACGCTTCTTCTTTGACCAGCTCTTTTGGTTGAAACGGGCCCGGTGTGCGAGGTGACGAGGGAGGTGAGCCAGCGGTGGATGCGGACCTGTATGGATTGCTCGCGCCCGCTGTCGCGCCCCTCGGAGTCGAGCTCGTCGATGTCGAACGGCGCGCCACGTTGCTTCGCTTGGTCATCGATCGGCCCGGTGGGATCGACCTCGACGCCATCGCCGAGGCCACCAAGGTGCTCTCGGCGGTGCTCGACGAGCACGACCCGTTTCCGGGCCATCGCTATAGCCTCGAGGTGTCGAGCCCGGGCATAGAGCGCCCCCTGCGTACCCCGCAGCACTTTGCGAAGGCGGAGGGCCAGACCGTGTCGGTCAGAACGGTTGGAGGCGGAGAGGGCGAGCGTCGCTTCACGGGACGATTGGCGACCGTCGATGACAACGGTTTCGTCCTCGAGGGGGCCGAACTCCCCGAGGGGCAAAAACGATTCACCTACGACGAGGTGCAGAGGGCGCGGACGGTGTTCAACTTCGGGACCGCACCTGCACCGTCGCGCAAGAAGGGTGCTGCCATGCGGGCGGGGACCAAGGGCGTGGCCCACGGCAAGGCCGACAGGAAGAAGGTCACGACCCCATGAGCAAGACGAATTTCGAGTTTCTCGACGCCCTTGGGCAGATCGCGCCGCGACCGAGGCATCGGCGTGGACACGCTCCTCGATGCCCTGGCCAACGCACTGGTGGCCGCCTACAAGCGCCGTCCCGGTGCCGCCGAAGAGGCTGTGGTCACCATCGACCCGGAGTCCGGTGACATCCGCGTCTACGGCCAAGAGCTCGACGAGGACGGCAACGTCATCCGGGAGTGGGACGACACGCCTGACGACTTCGGACGCATCGCCGCGCAGACGGCCAAGCAGGTCATCCTGCAGCGCATCCGAGAAGCCGAGCGCGACCTCAAGTACGAGGAGTACGCCGGCCGTGAAGGCGACATCGTCACCGGCATCGTGCAACAGACCGACAACCGCTACACCCTTCTGGACCTGGGCAAAGTCGAGGCGCTTTTGCCGCAGGCCGAGCAGGTCCCCTATGAGCGCTACGAGCACGGAGCACGTCTCAAGGCGTACATCGTGGAGGTCCGCAAGACCACCAAGGGCCCCCAGATCGTGGTGAGCCGTAGTCACCCCGGTTTGGTGAAGCGGTTGTTCGAGCTGGAGGTGCCCGAGATCTCCTCCGGTGTGGTGGAGATCAAGGCCGCAGCGCGCGAACCCGGGCATCGCACCAAGATCGCGGTGTGGTCCAACGACCCCAACGTGGACCCCGTCGGTGCGTGTGTCGGGGCGCGGGGGTCGAGGGTGCGCATGGTGACCAACGAGCTCCGCGGCGAGCGCATCGACGTGGTGCCCTTCGCCGACGACCCCGTCGACTTCATTCAGGCGGCGTTGCAGCCGGCGCGTGTGCGTGAGGTTCGCCTCGACGACGAAACCGGTACGGCCACCGTGGTGGTGAGCGACTACCAACTGTCGTTGGCGATCGGCAAGGAGGGCCAAAACGCCCGCTTGGCGGCTCGGCTCACCGGTTGGCGGGTCGACATCAAAAGCGAGACCCAGCTGGCCGAGGAAGAGGCCGGCTACGGCGAGGAGTGGGCCGAGGGCGAGTGGGTCGAGAACGAGGCGGGGGAGATGGTGTGGCAGCCCGCCGAGGGCGGCGAAGCCGTGTCCGCCACCGAGTGGTCGAGGGTGGTCTCCGGTGAGACCGCTCCCGACGCCCCCGGATCCGCGCCGGCTGCCACGGGGTCTGCTGCCGGGTCTGCTGCCGCCGAGTCGGGCGAATCGGCTCCGGCTCCGGCTCCGGCTCCGGCGGGCTCGCTTCCGGCGGGCTCGCTTCCAGCGGGCTCGGGCGAATCAGCCCCTGCAGAAACAGCGGTGAAGCTCGAAGAGCAATCCGATCAGAAGCCCGACGACGAGGTCGACGCTGAGGCGTCGCCCGCAAGCGTGCCGGGCGAAGACGGGGCGAGCGAGTCCTGAACCCACAGGGGGGCAGGGCACAGGTGTGCGAGGATGGTATGTCGGGCCCACCGGATGGTGCGCGCCCGCGCGAGGAAGAAGGATCGTAGGAAGCGTTGCCGAAAAAGATCCGCGTCTACGAGCTGGCCCGCGAGCTCGGCCTGACGAACAAAGAGGCACTTGATCTCTGCGTCTCTTTGGGCATCGGGGTAAAGAGCCACTCGTCCTCGATCGAGGATGCCCAAGCCGACCGCGTGCGCCGCAAGGCCGATCGCGAAGGCTTGCGGCGCGAGGTGCAACCGCCCGAGGCTGAAGAAGAGCCCAAGGCGGCTCCGTCGTCCCGGGCCGCCGCCCCGGCCGCCACCGCCGGCGGCGATAGCAGCGCGTCCGCGCCCCCTCGCTCAGAAGCCCCGGCCCGCGCCGCCGCGTCAGCCCCGGTGTCTTCGCCTTCGTCTTCGCCTTCGCCGTCGTCGCCGTCCGATGTTCCCCGTTCGCCCCGATTGGTGACGAGTCGGCCCGCCAGTGAGGTCAACGTTCCGCCGCCTCCAGGCCCGCGGCCCATCCCTCGCCCGGCGGCCAGCCCTCCGTCGTCGGCGCCCGCTGTAAGCGCGCCTGCCGCCAGTGCTTCCAGCGCGCCTTCGGGACCGCCGGCGCCGGCGCGGCCGGCCGCCTCGGCTCCGCCGTCGGTCCCTGATCTCGGCTCGCGTCCGGAACCCCCGGCGCGCCCCGCAGTACGGCCCACCAGCGCCTCGGGCCGTCCCATCCCTCCGCCCCCCGGCCCTCCTCGGTCGAACTCGGGCCGTCCCATCCCCCCGCCCCCAGGGCGTCGGGCTCCGGTGCCGCCCCGTCCGGGTGGGGGAGCCGGTGCTCCGGGCCGACCCTCAGGCGGGCCTCGTCCCGGTGGTGGTCCGCCCAGTCGCGGTGGCATGTCGGGAGGCTTCGGCGGACGAGGCGGTCCCGGCGGCACGCCGGGCGGTGGTGGGGGAGGCTTCAGCGGTCGGCCCGGTGGTCCTCCGCCAGGGCTGCGCGGTGGTCCGGGTGGACGAGGTCGTCCCCCCCAACGTCGACCGCGGCGCCGGCGTCGCAACCTCGAAGAGCTCGAGCCGACCCAGCTCACCACCTATACGCCGTCAAGTGCCCCCATTCCCGACTCCGAGGTCATCGTGGAGCGGGGTTCGACGCCGCGCGAGCTCGGGCCCAAGCTGAACCGGTCGGCCGGAGACGTCATCAGGTACCTCTTCCTCCAAGGCGAAGTCGTCACGGCCACGCAGTCTTTGTCCGACGACATGATCGAACTCTTCGCCCAGGAGCTCGGCGCCCACATCCGTCTGGTCGATCCCGGCGAGGAGCAAGAAGCCGAGCTCCAGGCCAAGTACTTCGAAGAGGACGAGGAGGAGCGCGAGGAGGACCTGCGGCCGCGTCCTCCGGTCGTCACCGTCATGGGCCACGTGGACCACGGCAAGACGTTGCTCTTGGACCGGATCCGCCATTCCAACGTCGTCGCTGATGAGGCTGGCGGAATCACCCAGCACATCGGCGCGTACCAGGTCGACGTGGACGGAAACCTCATCACCTTCATCGACACCCCGGGCCACGAAGCCTTTACGGCTATGCGGGCGCGTGGGGCGCAGATCACCGACATCGTGGTTCTGGTGGTGGCCGCCGACGACGGCGTCATGCCTCAAACCGTCGAGGCCATCGACCACGCCCGAGCCGCCGATGTGCCCATCGTGGTGGCTGTGAACAAGGTCGACCGGGCCGACAGTGACGTGAACAGGGTGCTCCAACAGCTCTCCGAGCATGGGCTCGTGCCCGAAGCCTGGGGTGGCGACACCATCGTGGTCCAGGTGTCGGCCCTGCAAAGTCTGGGAATCGACGATCTCCTGGAGCAACTGGTGCTCGTGGCCGAGGTCGAGGAGCTGCGCGCCAGCCCCGAGGGCCGGGGCCGCGGCGTGGTACTCGAGGCCAACCTCGAGGCTGGTCGGGGTCCGGTGGCGACGGTCATCGTGCAAAGCGGCACGCTGCGCGTGGGCGACCCGGTGGTCGCCGGCGCGGCCTGGGGACGTGTCAAGGCGCTGATCGATGACCACCTCGACGGCGTGAAGGAGGCCCCACCCTCCATGCCGGTGCAGGTGCTCGGCTTCTCCGAGCCGCCCGCCGCCGGAGATGAGTTCCGGGTGACCTCTGACCAGACCACGGCCCGCACCATCGGTGAAGCCCGCGAACGCCGATTCCGAGTGGCCGGGCACGCGCCGTCTCCCACCGCACCGGGCGCCAAGCTTGAGGACCTCTTCGAGCAGATCCAGCGCGGCGAAGCAGCCACCCTGAACCTCATCTTGAAAGCCGACGTCCAGGGCACCTTGGAGGCCATCACCGACAGCCTGCGCAAGCTGGAGCGGCCCGAGGTGAAGTTGAGCTTCGTGCACCGCGGCGTGGGCGGGATCACCGAAAACGACGTGCAGCTGGCCGCGGCGTCCAACGCCACCATCATCGGGTTCAACGTGAGGCCCGACCGGCGCTCTCGTGAGTTGGGTGAAGAACGCGACGTCGAGATCCGCACCTACGAGATCATCTACAAGCTGCTCGAGGACATCGAAGCGGCCATGGTCGGCATGCTCGTTCCCGAGTTCCAAGAGGTCGTCACCGGCGAGGCCGAGGTTCGTGCCGTCTTCCGGGTCCCGCGCGTGGGTGCGGTGGCCGGCTGTTACGTGCGCGACGGTGTCATCACTCGAGGATCGAAGGTGCGGTTCCTGCGCGACGGGGTCATCATCTGGAAGGGCACCGTCACGTCGTTGCGGCGGTTCAAGGATGACGCCCGCGAGGTCCAGTCCGGCTTCGAGTGCGGGATTGGTCTTTCGGACTTCCAGGATCTGCACGCCGGGGATGTGATCGAGACGTTCGAAGAGCGGGAGATCCCCCGCACCTGAGTGGTTCTGCGAGCACGAGGAGGCAATCCGTGCGCCGACGTCACCACCAGACGAAGGCTTCCACCCCCTACCCCCGCACGGCCCGCGTCAATGAGGTCCTGCGAGAAGTGGTGGCCGACGCTTTGGAGCGCGCCGCCGATGTCGACGACCGCTTGCGTATGGCCACGGTGACCGCGGTCGACACCGCTCCCGATCTCAGCCACGCCACGGTGTTCATGAGCTCGTTGCCCGACGAGACGGCCGCCGCCCTTGAGTCGCAGCGCGTGCATATCCAGCGCGCCATTTCGAAAGAGGTTCGGTTGAAGCGCACGCCGCATCTCGTATTCGCGTTGGACCCGGCCGTGGTGGCGGGCTCCAAGGTCGAGGAGATCCTGCGCCGTATCCACGAGTCCGAACCCGAACGCGACGAGGAGTCCGACGAGCTTGGCGTGGGCGGAGAGATCGGCGGGTCCGGGCAGCCCGGCGAGGGTCATGGCGGCACGTAGCCGAGCGCAGCCGGCCGCCGAGGACGTGACGGGTTTGGCGGTGCTGGACAAGGAACCGGGTTGGACCTCACATGATGTCGTCGCTCGCTGCCGGCGTACCTTCGGGCAGCGGCGCATCGGTCATGCCGGCACCCTCGATCCGGACGCCACGGGGATTCTGCTGGTGGGCTTGGGACGTTTCACGAGGCTGCTGCGATTCGTGGGCGCCTTGGGCAAGACGTATCACGGCGAGGTGGTGCTGGGCGTGGCCACCTCGACCCTCGACGCGTCGGGCGACGTGGTGGGCACCTGGGACATGGCGGGGGTGAGCCTCGACGACGTGCGCCAGGCGGCGCAGTCGCTGACCGGAGCCATCGAGCAAGTCCCGCCCATGGTGTCGGCCGTCAAGGTAGGGGGCCGCCGGCTCCACGAGTTGGCCCGCGCCGGCATCGAAGTCGACCGGGCCCCCCGACCCGTCACCGTGGACCGCTTCGAGGTGTACCCGTCGGCTGACGGGTTGCCGGGTGTGTTTCGTATCGAAGTGGACTGCTCCACCGGCACGTATGTGCGCGTGCTGGCCGCCGACCTCGGGGCGGCCCTGGGCGGCGGAGCGCATCTGCGCCACCTGCAACGCACGCAGATCGGATCCTTCGGGCTCGACGAAGCGCACCGCATCGACGAGTTGACCGTGGATCATGTGCTGACCCCGGCGCAAGGACTGCGAGACATGACGCATCTACGCGTCGATGAGGACGTGGCCCGGCGCATTTCGCACGGTCTGACCCTCGACGGTCCATCTCTGGGGGCAGTCGGACCAGGGCCGTGGGCGCTCGTCGACGAAAGCGATGCGCTCCTGGCCGTGTATGAGGGCACCGAGGGCACCGAGGGCGGACCGTTGGCGGCGGTGTGCGTGCTGGCATCCAGCTCGTGACGGGCCCAGGAGCCCGGCCGAGTCGCCACTAACCTCGCGGCGATGGATGTCGTGATGGGCCTCGAGCGTTGTACGCCTCCGGTGGAGGGCTCGGCGGTGACCATCGGCGCCTACGACGGGGTGCACCTGGGCCACCGCCACCTCATCGGTGCGTTGCAGGACATGGCCCGCCCACTGGGCTTGGCCACGGCCGTTGTCACCTTCGACCGCCACCCCGGCACCGTGGTCCGCCCCGACAGCGCTCCGCGTTTGCTGACCGATCTCGACCAGAAGCTCGAGTTGCTGGCCGCCGCCGGCGTCGACATGACCGTGGTGGTCCCTTTCGACCAGGACCGGGCCAACGAGACGGCCGAGGAGTTCGTGCTCGAGGTGCTCGTGGGCGCGCTGGGGGCTCGCTTGGTGGTGGTGGGGGAGGACTTCCACTTCGGCCACGGCCGCAAGGGAAACGTCGCCCTTCTTTCGGACATGGGCAGTGACCACGGGTTCGATGTCGTGGGCGTCGGGCTTGAAGGCGACACCGGTGGGGACGTGGTGTCGTCGACGCGTATCCGCGAGTTGCTGGCCGCCGGGTCGGTGCGCAGCGCGTCGGCCTTGCTGGGGCGCCATCACCAGGTGCGTGGACTGGTCGAGCCCGGTGCCGGCCGAGGCGGCCCCGTCCTGGGATTCCCTACCGCCAACGTGGCGGTGCCCGCCGACATCGCCATGCCCGGTGAGGGGATCTACGCCTGTTTCTACGAACGGCCCGATGGATCGAGGTACCAGGTGGCGGCATCCTTCGGCCGTCGCCCCACCTTCGGCCCCCATTCCGACGCGCTGCTCGAGGCCTACCTGCTGAACTACGAGGGGGACCTCTACGGGGAGCTGGCCAAGGTGTCGTTCGTCGAACGCCTCCGCGACGAGATGACCTTCCCCAGCCCCGAGGCCCTCGCCGAGCAAATGGACCAGGACATCGAGGCCGCTCGGGGGCTACTCGCCGCCGAGGCAGACTGAGGCATCCCCACCAACGTCCTGCTAGAGTGCACCATCAGCCGGGACGCCGTTCCGGTTGTCCGGTTGG
Source organism: uncultured Acidimicrobiaceae bacterium (assembly GCA_963714125.1). Taxonomy (GTDB): domain Bacteria; phylum Actinomycetota; class Acidimicrobiia; order Acidimicrobiales; family UBA8190; genus CAWCAW01. The sequence continues at coordinate 1,923,301 of OY970234.1, forward strand.
GGGTCGACAGGCCGTCGAAGCCCGACTACCTCCAAGCCCTCTGCGAAAATCATTCCCTCCCTTATGCCTGAGAAAACTGCGACGATCGCCGAATACCGCCTTCACGAGACCGACACCGGCTCGCCCGAGGTGCAGATAGCGCTGCTCAGTGGGCGCATCACGCACCTCTCCGAGCACCTGAAGGTCCACAAAGGCGACCACCACACCCGGCGAGGACTGATGAAGCTCATCGGCCGCCGCCGTCGCTTGTTGGACTACGTGCGGGACAATGACGTCGAGCGCTACCGGTCGATTATCGGCAGGCTTGGCATCCGCCGTTAGCCCGCCCGTTCCTCCCGGCGGCCCCTGTGCCGACGGGGAGCCATTTCGGACGGGGGAGGCCCGCCCGATCCAGTAGGACCAGGGCACCTGAACAGACGTCAGCTGCCAGTCGCCGGTCACCTGAGCCGGCCCGACTCGATCTCGCGGGATACACCCGAACGAGGCACGAGCCGGGGGCAAGGTGGTCGACGACTGGGAACTGGCCTGTCGCGGTGCCCTCGAGCAAACGAGGAGACCAATGGCGGACGCCATTTCCGTGTCGGACCCTATTAGTGGGACCGATCTCACCCTTTCTTTTGAAACCGGCAAGCTGGCCGGTCAAGCCGACGGCGCCGTCATGGCGCGTATCGGCGACACCATGGTGCTGGTTACGGCCACCGCCTCCCGTCACGTACGCGAAGGGGCGGATTTCTTTCCCCTGACCGTCGACATCGAGGAGCGGATGTATGCGGCGGGAAAGATTCCCGGCTCGTTCTTCCGCCGCGAGGGGCGCGCCACCGACCAGGCCATCTTGACGTGCCGGCTCATCGACCGGCCCTTGCGGCCGTCGTTCCCTTCCGGCTTTCGCAACGAGGTCCACGTGGTGGGCACCGTGGTGGCGGCCGACTTGGCCAACCCGCATGACGTGCTCGCCATCAACGGCGCCTCGGCGGCCCTGATGCTGTCGGGCATCCCCTTCGACGGACCCATCGGGGCCGTTCGCATGGCGTGGACGACCGACGGGACGTGGGCACCGCACCCGACCTACCAGGACGGCGACGCCTCGTGCTTCGAATTGGTGGTGGCGGGCCGGACCCTGTCTGACGCCGCCGACGCCGATGTCGCCATCATGATGGTGGAGGCCGGTGGCACCGCCGACGCTTGGACCTTCTACGAAGAGGGCGCCCCCAAGGTGACCGAAGAGGTGCTGGCTGAGGGCCTCGAAGCAGCCAAGACCTGGATCCGCGAGTCGATCGTGCTGCAGCGCCAACTGGTGGCCAAGGCGGGGGCCAAGGCTCCCATCACCTTTGAGTTGTTCAGCGACTATGGCGACGATGTCTTCGAGCGGGTGGCGGCGGTGGGCACCGATGCCATCGCCAAGGCCAACGTGATCGTCGAGAAGGCCGATCGCAATGCCGCCATCGACGCCGCCACCGAGTCGATCATCGGCCAACTCGCCGGCGAGTTCCCCGAGCGCGAGCGTGAGATCAAGCCGGCCGTGCGCTCGCTCACCAAGAAGATCGTGCGCAAGCGCATTGTCGAAGAGGGCGTGCGCATCGACGGCCGAGGCACGGCGGATATCCGTCCGTTGTCGGCCGAGGTGGGCCTGCTGCCTACGACTCATGGTTCGGCGTTGTTCCAGCGGGGCGAGACGCAAGTCCTCAACGTGACCACGTTGGGGATGCCGCGCATGAGGCAGCTTCTCGACACCATCGGCATCGACGACACCAAGCGCTACATGCACCACTACAACTTCCCGCCGTTCTCCACTGGAGAGACAGGGTTCATGCGCGGTCCCAAGCGCCGCGAGATCGGCCACGGGCTGCTGGCCGAGCGGGCCTTGTTGCCGGTGGTGCCTTCCGAGGCGGAGTTCCCCTACACCTTGCGGCTCGTGTCCGACGTGTTGTCGTCCAACGGATCGACGTCCATGGCGTCGGTATGTGGTTCGTCGCTGTCGCTCATGGACGCCGGTGTGCCCATCAAGGCCGCCGTGGCCGGTATCGCCATGGGGCTCGTCTACGACGACGGCCGCTACGTGACGCTCACCGACATCCTCGGAGCCGAGGATGCCTTCGGCGACATGGACTTCAAGGTGGCCGGCACCAGCGACTCGGTGACGGCGTTGCAGCTCGACACCAAGATCGACGGCCTGCCCGCCGACGTCTTGGCCCAAGCGCTGCACCAGGCCAAAGAAGCCCGCCTCATCATCCTCGAGGTCATGCACGCGGCCATCGCCGAGCCTCGTGGCGAGGTCAACATCAACGCGCCGAAGATCGTTTCCTTCAAGATCCCCGCCGATCGCATCGGGGAGGTCATCGGGCCCAAGGGCAAGGTCATCAACACGTTGCAGGCCGAGACGGGTGCCGATATCACCGTGGACGACGACGGCATGTTCGGCGTGGTGACCATCGGCGCCAAGGACGGTGCTGCGGTCGAGGAGGCCCGCAAGCGGATCTTCCTCATCGTGGAGCCCCCCGAGGCCGACATCGGAGGTACGTATCAGGGCAAGGTGGTCAACATCACCAAGTTCGGTGCGTTCGTGAACATCCTCCCGGGGCGTGACGGCTTGCTGCACATCTCCAAGGTCGGAGGCGGCAAGCGCGTCGACCGCGTGGAGGACGTGCTCAGCCTGGGCCAGGACATCGAAGTGCGCGTGGACGACATCGACCCTCAGGGCAAGGTGTCGCTGTCGTTGGCCGGAGACCCGCCGCCCGCGGCCGCCCGTAGCAACGGCCAGAGCGATGAGCGCGCCGCGCGTCGTGACGAACCGCGTCGTGACGCACCGCGCAGCGATGCACCGCGCAGCGATGCACCGCGCGACAGTCGTCCGAGCGCACCGGCGGCATCGTTTGAGGCCGCCTTTGAGGCGGAGATCGCCGGCGAACTCGGTGACCTCGGGCCTGGGCCCGCGGCGGGAAGCGAGCGCTCCGAGCGTTCTGACGACCGCCGTCCCCGCCGTCCTCGTCGCCGGTGATCTGCGGCCGTAGCCGCTCACTCTTTCGTCGGGTTCACCGTGGTCCCTGTTTTTGGGGGCCACGGTGATTGCCGTTGACACCCTTGATTGTGGAGCGCGTCTGGTCACCGAGAAGATGGCTGACGCCCGGTCGGTCACCATCGGCATCTGGGTGGGAACGGGATCGCGCGATGAGGACGACGGTCAGGCCGGGGCGTCACACTTCCTCGAGCACCTGCTGTTCAAAGGCACCCCGACCTGGGCGGCGGCCGATATAGCCGAGGCCGTCGACGAGGTGGGCGGGGACATGAACGCCTTCACCACCAAGGAGTACACGGCCTTCTACATCCGGTTGCTGTCCGAGCATGTGTCGTTGGGTCTCGACGTGCTCGGCGCCATCATGACCGACCCTGCCCTTCGCCCCGAGGACGTCGACGCCGAGCGTCAAGTGATCCTCGACGAAATTCTCATGCACGCCGATGAGCCCGCCGACTTCGCCGCCGAACAGTGCATCAGCGCCCTGTTTCCCCGCCATCCGCTCGGTCGCGAGGTCATGGGCAGTGCGCGCAGCGTGGGCGGTCTGGACTCGGTGGCCATCCGGAGCTTCTTCGACGCTCACTATTTGGCCGGCAACTTGGTGGTGGCCGCCGCCGGTGACGTCGATCACGACGCCGTGGCGAAAGCGATCGACCGGCATTTCGCCACGCGCACCGGAGGTGCTTCCCCGCAGCGTGTAGCGCCCGGCGGCGCCGCCCAGTCCAAGGTGGTGATCACCCGCCCCACCGAACAGGCGCACCTTGTGGTCGGGGCGCGAACATCGGGGCGACATGGCGAAGACCGCTGGGCGCTGGCCGTGCTCAACCACATCCTCGGCGGCGGGATCTCGAGCCGACTGTTCCAAGAAGTACGTGAGCGTCGGGGACTGGCGTATTCGATCTGGTCGGAACGAACCCAATACGACGAGGTCGGCGCCCTTACCGTCGGCGTCGGTACCGCCCCCGAAAATGCCCACGAAGTACTCGGCCTCGTGCACGCTGAGATCGACCGCATGGGGGAGACGGGCATCACCGATCGGGAGCTCGAAGTAGCCAAAGGACATTTGCGGGCGGAGACGTTGTTGTCCTTGGAGGATTCCGGCGCCCGCATGAGCCGGATCGGCTCGAGCCTGTTGCTCCACGGTGCGGTCCTTGATGTCGATGACGTATTGGCCAAGGTGGCGGCAGTCACCGTGCAAGACGTGGGGGAAGCCGCAGCCCGGTTGGCCGGCGAGGCGCGGACCCTGTCTGTGGTCGGTCCCTTCGCGCCCGAGGATTTCGGCTAGCCACTTACTGGAAGCCGGCTCGCCCGCCCTAAGGACGGCAGCCGGGCCGATAGGGTTGACCGCATGCGCGTCGGCGTCCTCGGGGCGGGAGGAAGGATGGGCCGGGAGGTATGCCGGGCCGTCGCCGAAGATGCCGACATGGAGCTGGTCGCCGCCATCGACCCCAACAAGGTCGGCATCGACGTCCGCCAAGCCACCGGCCTGGACGCCAACGGCGTGCAGATCGGCGCCGGGATCGAGGATCTCGAGTTCGCCAAAGCGCAGGTAGCCGTCGACTTCACCGTCGCTGAAAGCGCGGTGGCCAACATGCGCTGGTGCGCCGCCCACGGCGTGCATGCCGTGGTCGGAACCACCGGGATCTCTCCCGGCGAGATGGCGGAACTCGAGGCTCTGTTTGCCGCTTCGGAGGCCAACTGCGTCATCGCCGCCAACTTCGCCATCGGGGCGGTGCTGATGATGCGCCTGGCCGAGCTGGCGGCGCCGTTCATGGACGGGGCCGAGATCATCGAACTGCATCACGACGGCAAGCGCGACGCTCCGTCGGGTACGGCGCTGCGCAGCGCCGAGCGACTCGAACAAGCTCGGCTCGAATCGGGCGCGCCGCCGTGGCCCGAAGACGGCACCACCTTGCACTCGGTGGCGGGGGCGCGAGGCGGGGACGGACCGGGGGGTGTGCGCATCCACTCCGTGCGTCTGCCCGGTCTGGTGGCTCACCAGGAGGTGGTCTTCGGCGCGCTGGGCCAAAGTCTCACCATTCGCCACGACGCCTATGACCGCAGTTCCTTCATGCCCGGGGTGCTGCTGGCGTTGCGTTCGGTGGCCGATCGCCCCGGGGTGACCGTCGGTCTCGACGCTTTGCTCGGGTTCTGAGGCGGTGGCCGACGGCCCTCGGCAACGGATCCTGGAGGCCACCTATAGCTGCGTGGCCCGATGGGGCTTGTCCAAGACCACCGTGGAAGACGCGGCCCGCGAAGCCGGTTTGTCGCGCGCCACGGTGTATCGCTATTTCCCCGGCGGGCGCGATGAGCTCATCGACGCCGTGGTCTCGTGGCAGTACCTGCAGTTCTTCGGACGTTTGTACGAGGAGGTGCACGGCGCCACCAGCCTGGAGGAGGTTCTCGAGCGGGGACTGGTCTTCGCCCGCCACGCCGTGCTCGAGCATGAGGTGCTCCAGAAGATCCTTGAAACCGAACCGGAGCTGCTTCTGCCCAAGCTGTCGGTGGAGGCCAATCGCACCCTCGGATTCATCAGCGCTTTTTTGGCGCCCTATCTCGTCAGCCACGGTGTGGTCCCGGGCGTCAAAGTCCAAGAGGCGGCCGACTTCCTGGCCCGCATGATCCTCTCGTACATCTCCGCGCCTGGGCACTGGGACCTCGGGGATCCCGCCCAGGTGGCCTCGCTGGTGCGCGGTGAGCTTCTGGCCGGGATCGTCGTCGAGCCCAGCGGGGCGCCGCAGTCCTGAGCCCTGCCAGGATCCTTCGAGCGCGCTCGACCGATCCTCGCTGATCAGAGGCCGTCGAACAGGTCCAGGCGATCCTCGGGATCGCTGTCGCCGTCGGAACCGAAGATTCGCGCCGGGCCGGCGCGCTTGGGCTCGCCGTTTTGGTCGTAGCCGTCGGGGATGACGAGGTGGCGGTGACCTTCGGTCCCTCCGAGTTCGTAACCCTTGTGGGTGATCAGGTAGTGATGGTGCCCGCACACCAAAACAAGATTGGCAAGCGACGTGGGGCCGCCTTTGGCAAAGGGCACGACGTGATGCGCTTCCAGACCGTTGGCGGTGTCGCAACCGGGGACTACGCAGGTTTCATGGCGAGCTTCGAGGGCCGTGAACACGTGGGCGGGGATGGTGCGCCCCACATGGCAGACGGTGGTGATGTCGACACCTTTTTCCACCAGCACCTTGACGAAGGCCCCAGGAAGCTCGCGCTCGATGCTCGCCACCGGCACGGGTCCCACCCCGGCCACCTCGCAACGTTCCCCGCTTTTGGCATATCCCCGCTGCAAGGCAACGCCATCAACGTGAAAGACGATGGTGGCGGGGTCTTTGCACTTCTTACGGGTGCCCGTCGCTGACCTCGTCACGAGATCGACCAATGCGTCGAGCGCGTAGGCCCGAGGTGATTCGAATCGGTCTGCCTGGCGGGCTTCCTCGAAGAGCTCATCGGCCCGGGCCCTGATGGAGGCAAGCATCCGGGCCCCGTGTTCGGCCGTCGTCTTGCCGGCGAAACAGAACGCACCGTCGCCGTCGCTGAAGTGCGAGAAGTACCTCGACACCCGGATGGCCTCGTGCCGGGCCAGCTCGGCCTCAGCACCGTCCTCGATGGGCCGGATCTTGCGGCAGCGGTTGCGCAAAGATTTGAGCGAGCCGGTGGCGGCCGCCTCGATGAGATCGTGTTCAACCCGGGGGTCGCGCCCCGCCGCCGCCACGATCTCTTTGACCTGAGGCGACGACAGGTTCCCCGAGCGCAAAGCTTCTGATGCAGCGGGGAGGTCCTTCAGACCTGCCCCCGTCTTCAAGGTGGCGATGGCCTCGCCCAGACCCGTCCCGCACGTCTCGGCCAGCCATGAAGCCGGCGAATGATGGCCGGCGTCGACCCATTCGGTCGACTCGGAGGACCTGGGGGCGTAAAACGTCAGGCCGGCCGCACTCAACCGGTTGAGCTCGGCGAAGACGGCCACCGCTTGAGCGGCCTGGGCCGCGGTGACCCGGTCCGGGTCGGCGTCGGCCAGATGGCTACGAATGGCCACCGCCGCCCCGTGAAGATCGTCGAACACGGGACAAGCATGACAGGGGGCTGTAACACCTCAGAGGGGGCGAAGAGATATAGAGAGCCGCATAGGAAGCCGCGTTGACAATGAGACATTTTTAGCAATAATGTCTCATTGTGGGTTCGGCGAGGCTTCAACTCGTACGTGGAGGCCGGGCCGACGTCGCCGCGACGGACTTCGGGACCGAAGCCGACGGTGGCGCCGACCGGCGTAATAGTGACGCCACCCCTCAGAGGACTCGCATCATCGACGGGGCGTTGCAGGTCATCGCTCGGCAGGGCATCACCAAAACGACCATCGACGAGGTGGCCCGCGCCTCTCGTTGCAGCCGGGCCACGATCTATCGGGTCTTCCCCGGCGGCAAGGAGCAGTTGCTCAACGAGGTCGCCTCTACCGAGGTAGCGCGGTTCTTCACGGCGCTCGCCCTCGACATGGGTGAATGCGCCAACCTCGAGGACGTGCTGGTCGTCGGCATCTCCCAGGCGGCCCGACGCATTGCCGAACACAATGCGTTGTGTTTCTTGCGCGCCCACGAGCCGGCAGTGGTGCTCACCCATCTGGCGTTTGCCCACATGGACGAGGTGCTGGCCACGGCCGCCGCCTTTGTGTCGCCTTTTCTGGGACGGTTCGTGGACCACGATGAGGCCATGCGGGTGGCCGAGTGGTCGACGCGCATCGTCATCTCCTACGTCGCCTGCCCGGCCGCGGATGTCGATCTCTCCGATGTCGGTCAGGCCCGACGCGTTGTGCGCCATTTCGTCCTGCCCGGCGTGCGGGCTGTGCCAACCGGGCCAGCCCTGCCAGCCGCCGCCGCCGCCGACAGCGCCGAGGACAGCGCAGTTGTCACTGCTTTTAAACGAACGGTTTCCACGAGCAAGGGGGAAGCATCATGACCGACGAGATGCGCGCTAACGCCGACATCATCGGCCGCACCGAGATCAACGACCTTGAGGCCATCTTGGCGGTGAGCAACACGGACTGGGACGAGCGTCAGCACGCCGTGCAGTCCAATTACGAGACCATCTTCACCTGGGACTACGAAAAAGGTGGTCGACCCAAGCTCGACAAGTTGTACGAAAAGGCCAAGAGGTCACAGTGGAACGCCCAGACGGACCTGCCCTGGGAGATCGAAGTCGACCAGGAGAAGTTGGTGGTGGCCAACGCCGTGGCCAACGGCGGATTCAACTCCGAGGTGGACGTCAAGGGTTCGCCGGTCGAGTCGTGGGGCGACCCGGAATGGATCGAGTTCGGCATCCAGAGCCAGAACTGGACCCTGTCGCAGTTCATGCATGGCGAGCAAGGCGCCCTGGTGTGCACGGCCAAGATCGTGGAGTCGGTGCCGTGGATCGATGCCAAGTACTACGCGGCCACTCAGGTGATGGATGAGGCGCGTCACGTGGAGGTATTCAGCAAATACCTCGACGACAAACTGTCGGGGCACTACCCAATCAATGCGCATCTGCGCATGTTGCTCGACGACATCATCGCCGATAGCCGCTGGGACATGACCTACCTCGGCATGCAGATCATGGTGGAGGGTTTGGCACTGGCTGCCTTCGGGTTCATGCACCAGATGACCACCGAACCCCTTCTCAAGCAGTTGCTGCGCTACGTCATGGCCGACGAAGCGCGCCACGTTGCCTTTGGGGTGCTGAGTCTCCAGGAGTACTACGCCGGCTTGAGCGCCGCCGAGTTGCGCGAACGCCAGGAGTTTGCCTTTGAGGCGGCCGTGCGGATGCGTGACCGCTTCTTGCAGCAAGAGGTGTGGGAGCGGATGGGGGTCAACGCCAAGGAGATCGCTCCGTTGCTGATGCAGATTCCTGAGCGTCAGGTGTTTCAGAGCCTGCTGTTCTCGAAGATCGTGCCGAACTGCAAGAAGCTCGGCCTGCTCGACGCCGCCGACGGGTGGCTACGCACTCGCTTCACCGAGCTCGGGGTCATCTCCTTTGAGGACTGGGCCGATACCGGTGAGGAGTACGACAGCCTGCAGGCGACGCCGGGGAGCGAAGCCCTCGCCTCCTGAAACGAGGTCCTCGCCTCCTGATCGGCGGGGGAGTCCTGCCGATCCGGGGGAAACGGGGCCGTTGCCGGTTCACGTCTATCCTGAAGACCATGCCAACAGCACCGGGAGCGGGACGCTTCGGAGCGGTGGTCACCGCCATGGTCACGCCTTTTGACGAGGCGGGAGCCCTTGACGTCGACGGGGCCGCCACCTTGGCTCGTTGGCTGACGGGGCATGGCAGCGACGCTTTGGTGGTAGCGGGCACCACCGGCGAAGGGCCGGTGCTCTCCGACGACGAGTGTGCGGAGCTGTGGCGGGCCGTGGCGCAAGCCGTGACGGTGCCCGTCATTGCCGGCACCGGGACCAACAACACGAGTCACTCCATCGAACGCACGCGTGCCGCCGCGGAGGCGGGCGTTGACGCCGCCCTGGTGGTGACGCCGTATTACAACCGACCGTCGCAAAGGGGCCTCTTCGAGCATTTTAAGGCGGTGGCCGAATCGACCGACCTCCCCGTATTGATTTACGACATTCCCATTCGCAGTGGACGCAAGCTGGCCCACGACACATTGTTGGAGCTCAGCCGAATGCCGCACATCGTCGGGGTGAAAGATGCCGCCGGGGATGTGCCCGCTTCGGCTCGCCTGGTGGCCGAAGCACCGAGCAGCTTCGAGATGTACTGCGGCGATGACGTCTTCACGCTTCCCATGTTGGCCATCGGCGAGGTGGGCGTCGTCAGCGTGGCTGCCCATTGGGCCGGCGAGGCCATGGCCGAGATGATCGCCGCCTTCGCCAAGGGCGACGTGGACGGTGCCCGCGCTTTGAACGGCCGGCTCCTCGAGTCATTTGCCTTCGAGTCGACAGACGCCTTCCCCAATCCTCTGCCGGCCAAGGCAGTGTGCCGAGTACTTGGCCTGCCCGCCGGTCAGGCTCGCCTCCCCATGGGAACCGCACCGCCGGAGCTCGACGGCCAGGCCCGAGCTGTCTTGGCACGCCTCGGGCACCGGTGGCCAGATGGGGACGACGACGCCGCAGGTGGCCCGGTTGGCTGACGCTGTTCGCATCGTCTTTCTGGGCGGCTTAGGCGAGATTGGCCGCAACTGCGCATGCATTGAGATCGGCGGACGCATCGCCGTCCTCGACTGCGGGATCATGTTCCCCGATCCCGACATGCCCGGCATCGATCTGGTGCTTCCCGACCTGTCGTACCTGCGCGAACACGCCGATCAGGTGGACGGCGTCTTTCTCACCCACGGTCATGAAGATCACACGGGCGGGTTGGCCTTTTTGTTGCGCGATCTGCGCGTCCCCGTCTATGGCTCGGAATTGACGCTGGGTCTGGCCCGCCACCGCGTGGAAGAGGCCGGTCTGGTGGACCGCGCCACCTTCATACAGGTGCACGACAACGAACGGCGCACGGTGGGCGCGTTCGACGTGGAGTTCATCGCCGTCACCCACTCGGTGCCCCACGGCTTCGCCACCGCTTTCCACACCCCCCAGGGGATCGTGCTTCACTCGGGCGACTTCAAGATCGATCTCACGCCCGTCGATGGCCGCCTTACCGACCTGGCGCGCATCGGCGCCTTGGCCGACGGTCCGGGCATCCGCCTGTTGCTGTCGGACTCCACCAACGCCGAGGAACCAGGGTTCACGGCGTCGGAATCCTCGGTGGGCGTCACCTTGCGACGGTTGTTCTCCACCTACGGCGGACGGCGGGTGGTGGTGACGTGTTTCGCCAGCCACATTCATCGCATTCAACAGGTGATGGACGCTGCCTTGGGTACGAACCGCAAGATCGCCACCTTGGGCCGGTCGATGGCGAAAAACGTCGAGTTGGCTCGACGACTGGGACTCCTCGACGTACCCGCCGACGCCTTTGTCGATGTCGAAGACGTCGACAAGATGGACCCGGGGTCGGTGTGCGTGGTGTCGACCGGCTCGCAGGGCGAGCCGCTCTCAGCGTTGTCGCTCATGGCCGCCGGCGAGAGCAAGTGGCTCCATCTGCATGACGATGACGTCGTGGTGATCAGCGCCCATCCCATTCCCGGTAACGAATGGGCTGTGGGCCGCGTCATCGACGGTTTGCACCGTCGCGGCGCCGAGGTCGTCCACACCGGCATCGAGCCCGTGCACGTCAGTGGCCACGCTCGACAAGGCGAGCTGCAGACCTTGCTGTCGGTGGCTCGTCCCGAGTTCTTCATCCCCGTGCACGGGGAGTACCGCCACTTGGTACACCACGCCCGCCTGGCTCAGGGCATGGGGGTGGCGGAGGACAACGTGGTGCTGTGCGAGGACGGCGACTCCGTGGTAGTCGACGACAAGGGAATCCGTCGCGGCGACTCGGTGCCGGCCGGCTACCTCTATGTCGACGGCACCGTGGGTGACGTGGGTCATGGCGTATTGCGGGACCGGAAGGTGCTGGCTGAGGAGGGAGTGGTGGTCGTGGTGGCCACCGTGGACCTCCAAGCCCGCGAGGTGGTCAGCGCCCCTGAGATCATCACCCGGGGCTGGGTCCATGCTCCCGAGGCCGAGGAGCTGCTCGGCGAAGCCAGCGACGTCGTACGCGACGCCCTGGAAAAAGCCCTGGCCGACGGGGCCAGCGACCAGGACACCCTGCGTCGCCATGCCCGCAAGGCCCTGGGCCGCCTGGTGGGGGAGCGCACCCGCCGGCGACCCATGATCGTGCCGGTGGTCGTCACGGTTTGAGCCCCGTCGGGCCCCCCGGTCCTCCGGTGCTCGTGTGCCTCCTGTTACGGTTGTTGCCACTGTGGTGACCACGAAGCGCCGTCCAGTCGGCGCTCGCCGTGCCACCGGGACGGCGGCAGGCAATCGCCGACGCGTCGACCGGAGAGGCACGTCCCCGGCGCGATCGGGCGCCGCTCGCCGAGCGCGCACGAAATCACGCGCCGCGGCGCAGAAGAAGAAGGCCGTCCACAAGCTTGGGCCTTCGCCCCTTGAGGTCCTCAACGCGCACGTGGAGGACACGTGGGGGATCGCACTGGTCACCTTCGGGTTGTTGTTCGCCTTGGCCCTGTACCTCGACGCCCTGGGTCCGGCGGGCCACGCCGTCCGCCACGGAATCGGGGGGCTGCTCGGGGTGGCGCAGGTCTTCGTGCCGCCCGGGTTCATCGTGGCCGGCATCTTCCTCGTATCGGGTCGGACCAACCACTACGAACCCACCCGCGCCATCGTTGGATTGACCCTGTCGCTCGCCTCGGTGTCGGGCTTGGCCGACATCGCCGGAGGGGCACCGCATCTGAGCGCATCGTGGACGCGCCTCGATGCCGCCGGCGGATGGACCGGCGCTGCGATCGGCGGGCCCTTGCACGCCGGCATGGGCGCGTGGGGGGCATCAGTCGTCCTGGTGGCCTGCGCGGCGCTGGCGCTGGTGGTGTTCACGGGAACGACGTTGCGACAAACAGGACTCTGGCTGGCCGCCGCAGCCCGCACCGTCGTGTCGGCTGCTTTTGAGTCCATTGATCCCGAAGAAGAGGAAGAGGACCAAGCCGAGGCCGTCGCCCCCGTGGCCACGCGTCGCCGGGCCCCGGTACTTGAGCCCGTCATCCCCGTCGTCGTCCCGGCTGATGATCACGAGGCGGAGGCTGTTGCCGCCGCCGCTACCCCCGAGGTTCCTGACGCCGACACGATGACGGTCGCTCCCGCTGTCGCCCCTGACCCCACGGCTTCTGTTGACGGGGACACGGGGTCGAGTCTCGACACGCAGGCGGGCCTGGTGCCGGCCGCGGTAGCGGGTCCTGGTGAAGCGATGGCGCTCGACATGGGCGCCTACAGCGGGCAGTGGCGCCTGCCTCCCATGAAGATCCTCGGTCGCTCGAAACCACAACAGCTCATCGAGGGAGAAGTCGAGAGCGCCGGTCGTGTGCTGGTCGAGGCGCTGGCCGCCCACGGTGTTGAGACGCGCTTGGTCGGCCACACGGTGGGTCCGACGGTGACGCGCTTCGAGCTGGAGCTTGGTCCCGGGGTCAAGGTGGCTCGTCTGACCAGCCTGGCCAAGGACATCGCCTATGCCATGGCCTCACCCGACGTGCGCATCCTGGCCCCCATTCCCGGCAAATCAGCCATCGGCATCGAGGTGCCCAACCGGCGTCGTCAGCTCGTAACTCTCGGAGACGTCTTGAGCTCCGACGAGGCGAAGGAGGCCACCCACGCCCTTGAGGTGGGCTTGGGACGCGACATCGCCGGACGTTCGGTCATGGCCAACCTCGCCGATATGCCCCACATCCTCATCTCGGGCGCCACCGGTGCCGGCAAGTCGTCGTGCATCAACTCGTTGTTGACGTCCATCGTCATGCGAACCACGCCCGAGCAGGTCCGGCTCATCCTTGTCGACCCCAAGCGCGTCGAGCTCGGTCAGTACAACGGGCTACCGCACCTTCTCACCCCCGTCGTTGTGGACCCCAAGAAGGCGGCCAACGCGTTGTCGTGGGCCGTCAAGGAGATGGAACGCCGTTACGACATCCTCGCTGAGTTGGGTATGCGTGACATCACCGGCTACAACGAGGCCATCGACCGCGGCGAGCTCGACGGGAGCGCCGAGCCCGACCTCTTCGACGGTGACGCGGACGACGTCGACGCTGACGCCGAGGACGGCGATGTTGTGGACGGCGAGCTCGTGGAAGTGGTTGACGACGGTGACGAAAGTGGCGCCGAAACAGCCGGCGATGCCTACGGTGCCAGCCATGCCGACGAGGTCGATGATGTCGCTTCGGGGGACTCCTACGTCGATACCCCTCTCGACAACAGGCTCGATACCACCAGCCACGAGCACCACGGTGTGGCCAACAAGGTGGCCGAGAGGATGGCCGAATCACGTGCGGCGGTAAATGGCGCCCCCCGCCACGATCGGCTCCCGTTTGTGCTCGTCGTGGTGGACGAGCTCAACGACCTGATGATGGTGGCGGCGCGCGATGTCGAGGAGTCCGTGTGCCGCATCGCCCAGATGGCCCGTGCCGTGGGTATCCATTTGGTCCTGGCCACCCAGCGGCCCTCGGTGGACGTCATCACTGGCGTCATCAAGGCCAACGTTCCCTCTCGCCTGGCCTTCTCGGTGTCTTCCTTAGCCGACAGCCGGGTCATCCTCGACCAGCCCGGGGCCGAGCGCCTGGTGGGCAAGGGGGACATGCTCCTGTTGACGGCGTCATCGTCGATTGCCCGACGGATTCAAGGCCCATGGGTAAGCGAGGACGAGGTCAGGGCGGTGGTGGCCCACTGGCGCCGTCAGAGCCAGCCCCATTACGTCGATGGCATCGCCGGAGGCGACGGGGTCATCACTACCCGGGCCGGCGCCGACGACGATGACGACGAGTTGCTGGGCGCCGCCATGGAGCTGCTGGTGCGTTCTCAGCTAGGGTCCACGTCGATGTTGCAGCGCAAACTTCGGGTCGGATTCGCTCGGGCTGGGCGGCTGATGGACCTGCTCGAACGGCAAGGAGTGGTGGGCCCTTCCGAGGGCTCCAAGGCTCGAGCCGTGCTCATGACCCAAGAGGAGCTGGACCAGCTCCCAGGGCGCTAACTCCTGGTGGCCCGTATCTCCGGCCCACCGCCCGAGCCGACCACCCCGGCTTCTCGACCACGATCAACCTCAGGATCCGGCCATGTCGTGATCTTGGGGAACGCCGCCACAGGGCGTGCCCCTACGGTGACCCCGAGGACGAGGCCCGCATCGACCCCTCGCGTGAAGCGCTTGTCGTACGTCGACGACCCCGAGCCGCCGACAGCACCCAAAGCGGATGTCGAAGATGTTCTCGCCCCCCTGTCTGCATTGGCCCGACCACGGCACCGTCACAGTGCACCGAGGCCGGCTCGACGGCGCCACGTCGAACCTCGGCGATCGCCGTTGTGGGGGTTGGCGGTGGCGGTGCTGTCCGTTGTCGTGGTGGGAGCGGCGGTGGTGAGTTGGGTCCAGTTGTCGCGCCGGGTGCCGGCCCTTGCGGTCCGTCGCGTCGCCCTGCAGTCGGCCACCGTCGTTCCCGGCACCGTGCCGAGTTTTCCGTGGCCGTCGACCGGAGAAGCGGCTATCGCCGTACCGGCCAGTGGCACGTTCATTGCCTCGGGGGCCGAGACGTCGGTGCCCATTGCCAGTTTGACCAAGATCATGACGGCCTACCTGATCCTGCGCGACCACCCCCTGGCCCCCGACGCCCAGGGCCCTACCCTGACCATCACGGCCGATGATCAGACCGAGGCCGGCACCGACCTCGATACCGGAGCCACCATGGTGCCGGTGCAAGCCGGCGAGGTCCTTTCCGAACGCCAGCTCTTAAACGGTCTGCTCGTGCACTCAGCCAACAATTTCGCCGACATCCTGGCGCAGTGGGACGCCGGCAGCGTGCCCGCCTTCGTGACCAAAATGAACGCCACGGCTGGCACTCTCGGCATGCACGACACGCACTACGCCGATGCCAACGGGCTCCACCCGCAGTCCGAGAGCAGCGCCGGGGACCAACTGCGATTGTCGGTGATGGCCATGGCCATACCGACGTTCGCCGCCGTGGTTGATCAGGCTCAGGTAAGCGAGCCCATTGCCGGCATGGTCACCAGCTACGTACCGGGCATGGGGACCGAGGGCATCGTGGGTGTGAAGTCGGGCTTCACCCAGGCCGCCATGGGCTGTCTGGTCCTGGCCGCCGATCGTGTCGTGGACGGCCGGCCCGTGCTGGTCTTGGCGTCGGTGACCGGTCAGCCTGGTGACGACCCTCTGCTGGACGCCTCCACCAGCGACCTGGCCTTGATCAATGCCGCCGCGTCCGAATTACGCGTGGTTCCTGTTATTTCCGCCCGCCAGAAGGTGGCCACCGTCACCGCGGCCTGGGCGGTGACGGCGCGCACTGTCGTCACGTCGCGTGCGCTGAGCATCATCGGGTGGCCCGGACAACTCGTACACGTGACATTGGGCCGCGTCGCCATTCACCAAGGCGCGCACGCCGGCACGACGGTGGCTCGGTTAGCGGTGCAAGAGAATCAGGAACACGCAACCATCCCCGCCGTTCTCACCGGCACCATTCCCGCCGTGTCGTGGGGATGGCGACTGGCCCACGGGTGACGACACCCGGTCTGGTTCCGACATCGGACGAGGCCACCGCACTACCCTGAGCCCGTGCGCGCCCGGGCCCCAGCATCAGCTGCCAACCTCGGGCCCGGTTTTGACGTGCTGGCATTGGCCCTCGACCTCTACGTCGAAGTCGAGGTGGAGCCGGCCCAACGATTGACGGTCCGGGCCGAAGGAGAAGGTGCCGAGCTGGCCGATGACGCCGGGCACCTCGCGGCGCGCGTGGCCATCGATGTCGCCGGGCATGACCGACTGGCCATAACGGTTCGCTCCGATATCCCCGTGGCTCGGGGTCTGGGGTCGTCGGCGGCTTTGGCAGTGGCCGCCGCCGCCGCGGCTGGTTCCAAAGACCCGATGGGAGTGGCCGCTCGGGTCGACGGTCATCCCGAGAATGCTGCCGCCTCGGTCGTGGGCGGCCTCATCGCCGCCACCTTGGTGCGCGGCTCGGTGCGGGCGGTGCGCATGCCGCTGGATCAGGGCCTGGTGTTCGTGGCGCTCGTTCCTGACCGTGGTCTGCCTACCGCCAAGGCCCGACAGGCGTTGCCGCATCAGGTGAGCCGGGCCGACGCCACCTTCAACCTGGGCCGTATGGCGCTGTTGTTGGCGGGCATGGCGGACCGAGCGCTGCTCATCAGGGAGGCCACCGACGACCGCCTCCATCAGGACTACCGGAGCCCATTGTTCCCCGAGGCCCCCCAGCTGCTCAGCCGGCTCATGGCTGTGGGTGCCCTGGCGTCGTGCTGGTCGGGGGCCGGCCCCACCGTGCTCGGGATCTGCGACGAGGCCGACGGCGAGCGCGTCTGTTCGGCGGCGACGTCCGCCATGGACGAGGTGGGGGTGGCCGGCCAGGCCATGATGTTGCGTCCCGACCTCGATGGGCTGGTCACCGACAACGGAAGCGGTCCGTGGTTGTCTCGAGTGCGAGGGGAAGTGCCAGGCGGCGGACCGTTCGACCTCATGGCGGAGGACCGCCCCGAGCGCTGAGGGCGGTACGTCGGGACGGGGGCGCAGGCACCTCTCCTACACTGGGTCGATGCCGTCGGTAGCCCGAAAGTTCGCTATTCGCACGTTCGGGTGCCAGATGAATGAGCACGACTCGCAACGTCTGGCCGGGTTGCTGGTAGCCGACGGGCTCGAGCCCACCGACGACGTCGAGGACGCCGACGTGGTCGTCCTCAACACCTGCTGTATCCGGGAGAACGCCGACAACAAGTTGTACGGCCATCTGGGCTGGCTCAAAGAGCTCAAGGATCGCAAGCCCACGCTGCAGATAGCGGTGGGGGGGTGCTTGGCCCAAATGGACGGCGACGTTGTGCGTCGGCGGGCCGGGCATGTCGACGTGGTCTTCGGGACGCACAACCTGGCCCGTGCCCCGCAGCTTCTGCGCACCGCACTCGACGAAGGTCCCGTGGTGGAGATCTTGGCCGGACCCGACCCCACCGCTGATGGCACCTCGGGTAATGGGGCCGCAGTGGATCCGCTCAGCGCGTTGCGCGACGTTCCGTTTGCCGCGTGGGTGACGATCCAGATGGGCTGTGACAACTCGTGCGCGTTCTGCATCGTGCCCAGTGTGCGCGGCCCTGAGGTGAGCAAGCCGTTCGACGACCTCGTGGCCGAGGTGGAGGGCCTGGCCGCCCAAGGAGTCACCGAGGTGACGCTGCTCGGCCAGAACGTGAACTCCTACGGGCGTGACATCACCGGCCGGCGCCCGTTGTTCGGCGCGCTGTTGCGGGCGGTGGGGGAGACGCCGGGAATCCGACGAGTGCGGTTCACAAGCCCGCATCCGAAGGATCTGCGGCCCGAGGTGATCTCGGCCATGGCCGAGACGCCGGCGGTGTGCCGCCACCTGCATCTGCCCATGCAATCAGGCAGCGACCGCGTGTTGGCCGCCATGCGCCGGGGCTATACAGCCGAGCGTTACCTGAACCGCCTGGCTGCGGCCCGGGCCGCCATCGACGATCTGGCCGTCACCACCGATGTCATCGTGGGGTTCCCCGGTGAGACCGACGACGACTTCGATCGCACGCTTGAGGTGGTGGCCGAGGCTGGGTACGACAGCGCCTATACGTTCGTGTTCTCGCCTCGGCCCGGTACCAGGGCCGCCACCATGACGGCGGACTTCGTGGCGCCCGAGGTGATCGCCGAGCGTTTTCAACGACTCGATGCCGTGGTGCAGCGCTCCGCACTCTTGCGCCATGAAGCGCGCATCGGCGGCGTCGAGGAGGTGCTGGTCGAGGGTCCGAGCAAACGTGATCGCCTGGTGTGGTCGGGACGTACGGGCCAGAACAAGCTCGTCCACTTCGCCCCCGACGCCGGTGGCCCCGCGCCCGGCTCGTACGCGATGGTGCGCGTCACCGAGGCGGCTCGGCACCACCTGCGCGGCGAGCTCCTCGAGGTGACCGCTGCACCGCGTCACCGCGTCCGCATCCCCCTGGCCGTATCGTCGGGCTGAGGCCGTGACCACTGGTCGTCCCGTGGTCCTGGTCGGGCCCACGGCATCGGGAAAGTCGGCCTTGGCGTTGGCGCTGGCGGCGCGGCGTCCGCAGGTCGAGATCGTCTCGGTCGACTCCATGTGCGTCTACCGGGGCATGGACATCGGCACGGCCAAGGCGACCCCGGCGCAGCGCCGTCTCACCCCGCATCATCTCCTCGACGTGGTGGAGCCGAGCGAGGAATTCACCGTGCGCCGGTTCCAGGACTCGGCGCGCGCCGTGCTGGCCGATATCGATCGGCGGGGCGGGCGCGCCCTGTTGGTGGGCGGGACGGGGCTGTACGTGCGCGCCGTCGTCGACGACCTGGAATTGCCGGGCCGCTATCCGACGGTGGCGGCCGCTTTGGCTTCCGAGGCGTCTGAGCCCGGAGGGCTGGCCCGTCTGCATGCGCGCTTAACCGAGCTCGACCCGGTGGCCGCCGCCCGCATGACGGCGTCCAACGGGCGTCGAGTTATACGGGCCTTGGAGGTCACCACGGGATCGGGACGACGGTTCTCTTCCTTCGGACCCGGCCTGGGCACCTACCCACCCTCGTCGTTCGTGCTCGTCGGGTTGCCCTTTGACGCTTCTGTCGACGACGCCCGCATCGAACGACGCCTGCGCGACCAGCTCGACGCTGGCCTGCTCGACGAGGTGCGGGCGCTGCGCGGCGTGGCGGGCGGTTTGTCTCGTACCGCTCGACAGGCGCTCGGTTATCGCGAGCTCCTCAGCCATCTTGAAGACGATGTGGCGCTTGAGGACGCCGTGACCGAGGCCGTCCGTCGCACCAAGAGCTTCGCCCGGCGCCAATGGGCGTGGTTCCGGCGCGATCCCCGCATCCTGTGGCTCGATCGCAGCGGGGATCTTCTCGATCAGCTCCTGACGGTGTGGGACCGGTCGCCGGTGGACGAGGCGGGACTCGGACCACCATGCCCATCGCCGGCAGCATCGGCGCAGGTGGGAGACTGACGATCGTGGCGCCCCGAGGCACACTCACCTTGACCAAGCACGAGGCCGCCGGCAACGACTTTTTGGTCCTGGTCGACCCCGACGGTCGTCGCCACGTGTCGGCTGACGAAGCACGCCTGCTGTGCGACCGGCACCGCGGGATAGGAGCCGACGGGATCGTGCACGTCGCTCGTGGTGCGGCCGGAACCGATGTGGCCATGGTCCTGCGCAACGCCGACGGTACGACAGCGGAGATGAGCGGCAACGGCATCCGCTGCGTGGTCCAGGCCGCCATTGACGCCGGCCTCGCCGATGCCGGAGTGGTAACGGTGGCCACCGATGGGGGTGTGCGCCATGTTGACTACCGCCCCGGAGAGGAACCGGGCACCGGGTTGGCCCGAGTCGACATGGGCGAGGCCTGCCTCGGGGCCGAGCTTCCCCTCGACGCCACGCCCAGGCGGCGCCGAGGGCGAACCGTGGACATGGGCAACCCCCATGTCGTGTTGTTCGGAGCGCCGCCCCACGACGACGAGCTCCGTGTCGAGGGTCGTCGACTCGACGCGTCGGCCCCGGCGGGGACAAATGTCGAGTTTGTATGGCGGGGGTTGGATGACGAGCTGTATCTGCAGGTGTGGGAGCGCGGCGTCGGAGAGACCCTCGCCTGTGGGACCGGAACCTGCGCGGCGGCGGCTGTCCTGCATGACTGGGGACTGGTGGGCACGACCGTGCGCGTTCACAATCCCGGCGGCACCCTCGAGGTCGAGCTGACGCCCACGGGTGTGGTGTTGGCGGGGCCGACGCGGCTGGTGGGCACGGTCTCAGTCGACGAAGACACCTTGGCGTCGATGGTGCGGGGCGCGTCGGCGCACCCGCAGCGTGGTCATTTCGACGAGGTGGCGATCACGCAGTGACGCTGATCGAGCGCACCTTTCGCGAGCGCATCGTGCTCGTGGGCGTCGTGTTCCCGTGGACCTCGGTGGAGACCACCGAGACGGATCTCGACGAGCTGGCGCTATTGGTCGACACCGCCGGTGCCGATGTGGTGGCGCGCGTTGTGCAGCGGCGCGATCAGCCCGACCCGGCCACCTTCATCGGGCGGGGCAAGGCCCAGGAACTTCACGAGCTGTCGGAGTCCGTCGATGCCGACACGGTGGTCTTTGACGACGAGCTGTCCCCGGCCCAACAGCGCAACTTGGAGAAGATCCTGGGTCGCACGGCCATCGACCGCACTGCCGTCATTCTCGACATCTTCGCTCAGAACGCCCGCAGCCAAGAGGGCAAGGCCCAGGTGGAGCTGGCTCTGCTGCGCTACCGGCTGCCGCGGCTGCGGGGCAAGGGACGTTCGTTGTCCCAACAGGCGGGCGGTATCGGTACCCGGGGTCCGGGCGAGACGAAGCTCGAGGAGGATCGCCGCCGCTTACTGCGCCGCATGGCCCGCCTCGAGGTGGACCTCAAGGCGGTGGCGACGACGCGTCGGACGCAGCGTCGCTCGCGCCAGCGTTCTCGGCAACGAACGGTGTCCTTGGTGGGCTACACCAACGCCGGTAAGTCGACGTTGTTGAACCGGCTCACCGATGCCGGCGTGGTGGTCGAGAACAAGCTGTTCTCGACGCTTGACCCTCGCACCCGGCGCCTGGCCTTGCCGGGCGGGGAGACCGTCCTTGTCACCGACACCGTCGGCTTCGTGCGCAAGCTGCCCCACCAGTTAGTCGAGGCGTTTCGCTCCACGTTGGAAGAAGTGCGAGAAGCCGATCTCCTATTGCACGTGGTGGACGGTTCAGCCACCGACCCCGAGGCCCAGATCGAGGCCGTGCGCGACGTCCTGGCCGACATCGAGGCTGACCGCGTCCCTGAACTCATGGTGGTGAACAAAGCCGATCGAGCGGCCCGGGCGCGGCGCGTGGCCGCCGACCACAGTGGCGCCGTGGTGGTCTCGGCGCGCACCGGTGAGGGGATCGACGAGTTGCTGCGGGCCATGGGTGACCGCTTGCGCAGCGCCGATCGGGTGGTCGAGCTTCTCGTACCGTTCGAGCGTGGTGACGTTCTCGCCGCCGTGCACCGCGAAGGTGAGGTGGTCGACGAAGCCCACGGCGAGGATGCCACTGTCGTCCACGTCGTCCTCGACGACGCCGGCCGGGCCCGGTTCCGACAGTTCATGGCCTCATGATGCCCGCCCCCGGTTTTTCGCCACCGCCGTATCCGTATGACCGGTTGGCCCGGCTGGCCGAGGTGGCGGCTACCCACGAAGACGGCATGGTCGATCTGTCCATCGGGACTCCTTGTGACGCGCCGCCGCCCGCCGTCGTGGACCGGTTGTCATCGTCGGGAACCGAACGCGGCTATCCGGCGTCGATCGGCAGCGCGTCGATGTGTGCCGCCGCGTCGGCCTGGATGGCGCGTCGCCTTGGGGTCGGCGTCGATCCCGACCACATCGCCGCCTGCGTGGGCACCAAGGAATTCGTGGCTACCTCGGCTTGGTTCTTGCATCTGCGCACGCCCGCACGCGACACCGTGATCGTGCCGGCGGTGGCGTACCCGACCTATGCCATGGGGGCGGTGCTGGCGGGATGCCGCGTCGTGGCCGTGGCGCCCGACGCGTCCGGAGGCATCGATCTTGGTGCCGTCGAAGAAAGCGACGCCGAGCGGGCGCTGTGCGCATGGGTGAACAGTCCCGCCAATCCCGACGGTGGGCTCACCGACTTGGCCGCCGCCGCCCAATGGGGACGCGACCACGGCGTGCCGGTGTTCTCCGACGAGTGTTATATCGAATTCACCTGGGACGGCCCCAAGCGTTCCATCGTGGCTGAGGGTCTCGCCGGCGTGGTGAGCGTCCACTCGCTGTCCAAGCGCTCCAATCTCGCCGGCGTGCGAGTGGGTTGTTATGGCGGCGATCCAGAGATCGTCGAGTACCTCAGTGAGGTGCGCAAGCACGCCGGCTTCATGGTCCCCGGCCCCGTGCAGGCGGCGGCGGTGCTGGCCTGGGATGACGACACCCACGTCGATGCCCAGCGCGGTCGCTACGAGCGCCGGCTCATCCGGCTCATCGAAATCTTTCGCAGCGTCGGTCTGGACGCCACCATGCCCGCCGGTGCCTTCTATCTGTGGGTGCCGGTCCCCTCGTGGGCGTTGTCAGGGGCAGACGGTGACGCCGGCCGGGCGGGTTGGGTGTTGGCCGAGGCCCTGGCCGAGGCGGCTGGCGCGCTGGTGAGCCCCGGCGAGTTCTACGGCGAGGCCGGGGCCGGGTTCGTGCGAGTGGCCGCGGTGCAACCTGACGAGCGGATCGAGCTCATCGCGCAACGGTTGTCGGATTCCACGCATCGGCATCTGGGCCCGCAGAACGCCGTGCCCGGTGTGGGAAGCGACGACCGATAATCTCGGTCAATGGCTGACCTGAAGTCCCAGATCGAGGAATTGTGGTCCCGAGCCAGTGAGCTCGGGCCCGCCGACGGCGATGCCGCCGCCATCGTGAACCAGGCCATTGCCTTGCTGGACTCCGGCGAGGCCCGCGTGGCCGAGATCGATGACGATGACAACGTCATCGTGCACAGCTGGTTAAAGACAGCCATCTTGCTGTTGTTCCGCCTGCGGGCCATGTCGACCACGGAACTGGGTCCCTTCGAGTTCGCCGACAAGCTTCCGCTCAAATCCGACTACGCGGCGGCGGGTGTCAGGGTGGTACCGGGCGCGTCGGCCCGGTGGGGGTCTTTCCTCGACCGAGGCGTCATCCTCATGCCCAGTTACGTCAACATCGGGGCGCGCGTGGGAGCTGATTCGATGGTCGACACGTGGGCCACGGTGGGATCGTGCGCGCAGATCGGGGCGCGGGTCCACCTCTCGGGCGGGGTGGGGATCGGCGGTGTGCTCGAGCCCCCCAACGCGGCTCCGGTGATCATCGGGGACGACGCCATGGTGGGGAGCCGCTCCATGGTGACCCAAGGGGCCCGGGTTGGGGAGGGGGCGGTGCTGGCCGAGGGCGTCATCTTGAACCCGGGCGTTCCTGTTATCGACGCCGAGACCGGTGACGAGATCAGTCGAGGGGTCGTGCCACCCTGGAGCGTCGCCATCGAGCGCGTCGCGACGACGGGAGTTCCCCGGCGGAGAGTTCTTCTTGCCGTGTGTCTTGGTGATCAAACGCCTCGACGCCGGCAGCCGTCACGACAAGGCGCAGCTCGAATCGATCTTGCGCGACCACCAGATCAGCCCATGACCGCCCCGGCCACGTCGGGTCACGACCTTCTCGTCTCCACCGCCGAGTTGGTGAACATCATGTCGGTCAGCCACCACGAACAGGCCCTGGCCGACCGGGTGGAGGCCGTGCTGCGTGGCTGCGATCACCTGGTGACCCAACGCATTGAGGACTCGGTGGTGGCGCGCACCCAACTCGGGCGATCGCGCCGCGTGGTGCTGGCCGGCCACCTCGACACTGTGGCGGCCTTCGACGACGGGGGATATGAGGTGCGCGGCGACACCTTGTGGGGGCTCGGAGCCGTGGACATGAAAGGCGGCCTGGCCGTGTTCCTCGACGTGGCCACGTCGATTCTCGAGCCCGCCATGGACGTGACCTTCGTCTTCTACGCGTGCGAGGAGGTGCAACGGCAGTACAACGCCCTTGCGCGGCTAGCCGCCGACCACCCCGAGCTGCTCGCCGCCGACATTGCCATTCTCGGGGAACCCACCGGAGGGGTTATCGAGGCCGGCTGCCAAGGCACCATGCGGGCGACGGTGACCATGGTGGGTCGGCGCGCCCATACGGCCCGACCGTTCACCGGCATCAACGCTGTGCACCGACTGGCTCCCGTGTTGGAGGCGTTAGCCCGCTACACGCCGCGACGCGTTGTCCTCGACGGTTGCGAGTACGTAGAGCAGGTACAAGCCGTCGGCCTCCAAGGTGGTGTGGCCAACAACGTGGTGCCCGACCTCGCCTCCGTCAATATCAATTACCGCTTCGCTCCCGATCGCGACGAGGCCGGCGCCCGAGGCGCGTTAGAGAATCTGCTCGAGGGATATCTGGATGTGGGTGCCGGTGATCGTCTTGAGGTGTCGGAGATCGTCGCCGGCGCCCCGCCGACGTTGGACCACCCTGTCCTGGCCGACCTTCTTCGAGCCACCGGCCAGCCGGCTCGCGCCAAGTTGGGATGGACCGACGTGGCCACCTTTTGGCAGTTGGGCATACCGGCCACCAATTTCGGCCCGGGAGACCCGCTGCTCGCGCATACGCCCGATGAGCACGTATCGAGCGGTGAGCTCGAGCAGGTGCGCACGGCATTGGGGGCGCTGCTCACGAACGAGGGCTGACAGCCATGCCGTCAACCCGGTCTGGTTAGAGGCGACGCAGAACGGTCACCACCCGGCCGTAAATGGCCACGTCGGCAGGATCGAACTCCATGGGAGACAGGGCGGGGTTGGCCGGCGTCAGCACGACCTTGCCGCGCCGACGGGTGAATGTCTTGACGGTGGCTTCCTCGTCAGGCAGCCCCGCTACCACGATGTCGCCGTTTTCGGCATCGGGTTGCTGGCGAACGACGACAAAGTCGCCATCGAAGATCCCGGCTTCGATCATCGACTCTCCTCGTACCCGGAGCATGAACACCGAGCCGGTTCCGGTGAAGTCCTCGGGGAGGGGAAGCAGCTCTTCGACGTTTTCGCTGGCGAGCACGCCCGTACCGGCGGCTACATCGCCGACGAGGGGAACGTGGCGGACTCGGCTCACGGCCATGGCGGCCTTGGAAGACGGGTCGTAGCGCACCTCGATGGCGCGGGGCTTGGTGGGGTCCCGACGCAGGTAGCCCTCGCGCTGCAGCACGGCGAGATGGGCGTGAACGGTCGAGGATGACGTGAGGCCCACGGCCTCGCCTATCTCGCGCACTGAAGGGGGATAGCCGCGCTCTTTGAGGTTCTCGGCGATGAACGCCAGGATCTCCTGTCTCTTGCCGGTGAGCGCTTCGGCCATATCTCCCCCTGGTGTGAGCCCAGCCGGCCCCGACCGGGGCCGAACACTCGTTCGTGGAAACCGTACCGTGCCCCGAGGCCCAAGGCAAACACCTGTTCGCTTTGGTTCCTGTCACACCCTGCTGGCAGGCTGCCCACCATGAGCCAGGACCGATCCGGCGGGTTCGCCGCCCGCCTCGACGCCAGCCTCGACGCCAGCGGGATGCCGAGCCTTGACACGAACAGACGTTCGTGTGCACTATCTATTGGTGACGAACACACGTTCGTTGATCTTCCCTCCGGGAGTGCCCAGATGACCATCGCCGTCGAATCCCCCGAGCTGCCACCGAGCGACGTCTCGCCCGGAGCCCCCTCCGCCCCGTGCCTGGTGCGTCCCGGCACGCCGACCCGCCGGTATGAGCCCCTTCGCCCTAAGGCCATGCCGGTGCCCGAACGCCAGGACCATGGGGACCATCGCCGGGTTGTGCGAGCAGGGCAGGCTCGGTGCCGTCTCGAATCAAGCCGTGCCGCCCGGGCGACCATCCGTCGGCGCCGGGTGGTACTCGGCACCGTGGCCGTCGCGCTGCTGGCCGCCTTAGCCCTGCCTTGGGGCGGTGCCGGGGGGCGTCCCCTCGCCACCCCCGGTTCCGCCCTGGCGGGTACCGTCCTGACGGCCCACACGCAGTACATCGTCCAGCCCGGTGACACGCTGTGGTCGATAGCGCTGCGCCTCGCTCCGAACGGGGATCCTCGGCCTCTGGTCGCACAGATGGCCGGCGAGGTAGGCGGGGACGTGGTTGTCCCCGGGGAGCACCTGGTTCTTCCCTGACCGCGGTTGAGGCGGCACTACGGTGGACCGAGTGCGGTGTCCGTGGTGCTTGAGTCTCGACGACAAGGTCGTGGATTCGCGCTTAGGCGAGGACGGCGCCGCCATCCGTCGCCGTCGTGAATGTCTTTCGTGCAATCGGCGCTTCACCACCTACGAGCGGTTGGAAGAAGCACCTTTGTGGGTGGTCAAGCGAGCCGGCGAACGTGAGCCGTTCGACCGGGCCAAGGTGGTAGCTGGTGTACGGGCGGCGACGAAGAACAGGCCGGTGGGTGAAGACGAATTGGACGACATCGCGCAGCAAGTCGAGGAGTCGCTGCGAGGCCAAGGGGCCGAAGTGACCAGCCAACTGATCGGTGTGGCCGTCCTGGACCGACTACGCCAGGTCGACGAGGTGGCGTACCTGCGTTTCGCTTCGGTGTACAAGGGCTTCGAAGACGTCGGTGACTTCCAGCGTGAAGTGGGCCTTTTGACCAAGACGACCGAGCCCAAGCGAAGGACCTGACGTGGCGGCGGAGCTTCTCGACGCCGTCCCCGACCGCGTCCTGGCCATTTACGCCCATCCCGACGACCCGGACGTGTCCTGCGGCGGCACCTTGGCGAGTTGGGCCAGGCAAGGCGCTGAGGTCCAGGTTGTTATCTGCACCAACGGAGACAAGGGCACCACCGACCCCGGGGTCAATCCCGGCGAGTTGGCTGAGCGCCGGTCCCAGGAGATGGCACAAGCCGCGGCGGTGGTCGGACTGGCCGGTCAGCATGTCCTCGGCTACCCCGATGGGGAGTTGACCGACGATCCGCGTCTGCGCTCCGAGCTGGTCGGATGGATACGGCGCCTCACCCCCACAACGGTGTTGTGTCCCGACCCCACGGCCGTGTTCTTCGGCGAGGGCTACTTCAACCACCGCGACCACCGTGTCATCGGGTTCTGTGTTCTTGACGCCCTGTCGCCAGCGGCCGCTTTGCCGCATTACTTCCCCGAAGCCGGGCCGGCCCACCAGGTCCACACGGCGCTGCTGTCGGGGACTTTGGAACCAAGCGTGTGGGTAGATGTGTCGTCGACCATGGACGACAAGGAGGCGGCGGTGTCTTGTCATCAAAGCCAATTTCACGACGACGGCGAACTCGCCCGCCAGGCCGTGCGGCTCCAAGGGGCCGAAGAGGGGCGCCGCGTCGGGGTCCGTTACGCCGAGAGCTTCCGCCGCCTGCAACTCGGTGGTTGAGGAGTCAGCCCATCAAGGTGGTAGCCCGGTGCCGGGCCGCGACGGAGAGCCGCCCGTCGAAGATGGTTCGACCGATTGCACGATCCTGCACGTCGACATGGACGCGTTTTTCGCGGCGGTTGAGGTTCTCGACGATCCCACATTGGCTGGGCTCCCGCTCATCGTGGGCGGAGCGGGCCGTCGTGGCGTGGTGGCATCGTGCACCTACGAGGCCCGCGCCTACGGCATCGCGTCAGCCATGTCGTCGGTCGAAGCGCGGCGGCGCTGCCCGCAGGCGGTGTTCGTGGCCGGGAGGCACTGGCGCTACTCCGAGGTCAGCGAGCAGCTGCACGCCGTACTGCAGCAGTTCTCGCCCATCGTGGAAGGCATCGCCCTCGACGAAGCGTTCGTGGACGTAGGCGGGTCTCGGCGACTTCTGGGAACACCGCTGCAGATCGCTGTCGCCATTCGCGCTGCGGTTCGGGCCGAGCTCAAGCTCGAGTGTGCCATCGGCGCGGCGCGCACCAAGCACGTGGCCAAGCTCGCCTCTCGGGCAGCCAAGCCCATCGCCGACAAGAGGGGGACGCGCCCTGGACGAGGCATCGTCGTGGTGACGCCCGATCGGGAGCTGGCCTTCCTCCATCCGCTGCCGGTGCGCGCCCTATGGGGAGTGGGCCCGGCCACGGCCCGTCGTCTGGACGATCTCGGGGTCTCGACGGTAGGGGAGCTGGCCGTGATTCCCGAGGCGACATTGTGCCGGGCCGTCGGTGATGCGCATGGCCGCCACCTGTCGGCATTGGCGCGCGGCGAAGATCCCCGGCGGGTCGAACCCGGGCGCGACACCAAGTCGGTGAGCCACGAAGAGACCTTTCCCACCGACCTGCGCGACCGTGACCTCTTGCATACCCACGTCGTGCGGATGGCCGACGCCGTGGCCTCGCACCTGCGCAAGGGGGGAATGCAAGGGAGAACGGTCACCGTCAAGGTCCGTTTCGCCGATCGGGCCACCATCACTCGTTCGCACACGGTGGGGGTGCCCATCGACTCGGCCCGGGCCATAGCGGCCCTGGCCGGCGCCCTCCTTGACGCCGTGGAGGTGGCGCCCGGTGTCCGTCTGCTCGGCATCGGGGCATCGGGGATCGTCGCCGCCACGTCAGGGGGCCAGCAGCTGACCTTTGCGACCGAGGGGCCGTCGCCGTCGATCGACGACATCGTGCCCGACGAGCCGCCTACCACCGGCTGGGCCGACGTGGAGGGGGCCGTGGCCGCCATTCGGGCCCGCTATGGCCAGGCCTCGGTGGGACCCGCCACCCTTGTCGGACGCCACGGGCTCGACGTCAAGCGTCGAGGAGATACCCAATGGGGCCCCGGGGAGGGGTCCTGAGCTGATCTACCAGGGCCTTCGGCACACCTCTTGACGGCCCTTTGGCAATATCTCACGCCAGATGCCGTTGTACGACCCCTAGAGGCGCGCGAAGATTAAGGAAGTCCGGGTAGACCATGGACACGCGGCTGCAAGGGGGTGGAGTGCCGCTATCGGAGCACGAACAGCGAGTTCTCCACGAGTTGGAGCAGGCGCTCTACCAGCAGGATCCGGCGTTCGCCCACCGGGTCCGGTCGGAGAACGTCTACAAGTTCGCGGGCCGGAACATGAAGTGGTCGGTACTCGGCTTCATCGTCGGGCTGGCCGTCATGATCGCCTTCTTCACCTGGAACGTGGCGGTGGGGTTCGTGGGCGTCCTCATCATGTTCGCTTCCCTCGTCACCTTCTGGACCAATGTCCGGCGCATGGGCAAAGCCGGACTGGACGACATCGGGCGATCCTTGAAGGCTGACGGGATCGGCAACGCCGTCAACGACGCCCGCAGTTGGATGCGCCAGCGATTCCACCGCGAGAGCTGAACGCCCCGTTCTCCTCGCACCGCCGCCGCGCTCGCCGAGATTAGGGTCCGGCTCGTGGAGTTGTGCTTGGCCATCGATGTCGGCGCCACCAAAATGGCGGCAGGACTGGTCACCGCCCACGGCGACCTCGTCGATCAGCGCCGTGTCCTCACCCCGCATTCGACAGACGCCGAAGAGGTCTTCGCCGCGCTGGCCGGCATTGTCGGTGAACTCACGGATGCGGTGTCGGCATCGGACTTTCAGACCATCACGACGTGCGGCATCGGGTGTGGCGGTCCGATGACGGGCCACGGAGAAGCGGTGTCTCCCCTGAACATCCCGGCCTGGCGCGGTTTTGCCCTACGCCGGCGCGTGGCGCAGCTCACCGGTCTTCCCACGGCCATCGACAACGATGCCAAAGCTCTGGCTCTGGGCGAAGGTTGGATGGGTGCGGGGCGCCATCAGAACGCCTTCATCGCCATGGTGGTGTCATCGGGAGTGGGAGGAGGCATCGTTCTCGATGGTCGGTTGCTTAACGGCGCCGACGGCAATGCTGGCCACATCGGCCATGTCATCGTGGAACCGGACGGACGCCTGTGCCCGTGTGGGGCGCAGGGCTGTCTTGAAGCAGAAGCGTCGGGAACGTCCATCGCCGCCATCACGGGGAAACCGGCCGTCGAGGCCAACGCAGATGTGGTGGCGCGCACCGGCATGCTGGTGGGACGCGCCGTGGCATCGGTGGCCAACCTTCTTGATCTGGAGCTGGCCGTCGTGGGTGGCTCGGTGGCGCTTGGCTTCGGGACGCCGTTCTTCGACGCCGCCAACGACGAGGTGGAGCGTCGCTGTCGACTGTCGTTCTCGAAGCCGACACGTGTCATTCCGGTCGGCCTGGGCGCATCGGGCCCGCTGGTGGGGGCGGCTGCGGTGGGTTGGCACGCAGCAGGACGTACTGATGAGGGGAACCGGTGAGCGCGCCGCAGGCGCGTCCGCGTCGTACTCCGGCCGCCGCCGTAGTGGCGGCGCTGCGGGGCAGGCCGTGGCTGTGGCCGGCAGCCGCACTGCAGGCGCTTCGCCTGGCCCGTCCGGGCTGGTGGAAACAGTGGCCACCATTGCCATTGCCCGACGCCGAGCTTTGGCGCTTTCGAATGGAGACGGCGTATGGCGGGGCCGGTGACGGTGAGCCCACTGCCGAAGACATTCGCTCGTTTTTGCACTGGAGTCGGCACATGGGCCGTTGGCAGCGCCGATGATTCGTCGGCCCGAGGAGTAGCCTGACCATGATGCTGCCAGGGGACGGCGGGGCGAGCGGGACGAGCCGAGCTCTGGTGCTCAACGCCACATTCGAACCTCTGGGAATCGTCTCCACCCGTCGTGCTCTTCTTCTGGTGCTCGACACCAAAGCCGAGATGGTCCACGCCACGGATCGATGGTTCCGATCCGAGCGCGTGGCGTGGCCGGAGCCGTCGGTGGTGCGCCTCGAGCGCTACGTACGCGTGCCGCATGACCGGACGGTGGCCGTGAATCGCAGGACCGTGTTCGCTCGCGATGGGCATCGGTGCCAGTACTGCGGTTTGGCGGCGGAGAGCATTGACCATGTCATGCCGCGCAGCCGTGGCGGCTTGCACGCGTGGGACAACGTGGTGGCGGCCTGCCGCCGGTGCAACACGCGCAAGGAAGACCGCCTCCCGCACGAGGTCGGCCTCGTCTTGCGTTGTACGCCGGTGGCGCCCCGTCAACGCATCTGGCTGTTGGCCCTCAGTGGTGGAGCCCGAGACGATTGGGCGCCGTATTTGGGTGAGCAGTCACTGACGGCGTGAGTTCCTCTGGTGCGTCGTCGTGGACGTCTGTCGTCCGCCACGATGGCGTTGGCGCGCTGCACGAGCCCTGGCCGGCGGCGCCCATGATGGGCCATCGGGCAGTGGCCGCGTGTCGAGTGACGGGCCGACCCGCAGTGGTGCTCGGAAGCACGCAGCCTGCCCACGTCGTCAACAAATCGCGTTGCGATGCCCTTGGTGTCGACATTGTCCGTCGCCGCAGCGGTGGGGGAGCGGTGCTCGTCGCTGCGGATGCCCAGGTGTGGATGGACATATGGATCCCGCGTGATGATGCGTTGTGGGATGACGACGTGATCGAGGCGGCCACGTGGCTCGGGCGCAGCTGGGCCACTGCTCTAGAGACACTTGGTGTCGGTCAGGTGCACGTGCATCGCGGTGCCATGGTGACGACGACGTTGTCGCCGCTCATCTGCTTTGCCGGTACGGGGCCGGGCGAAGTATTCAGTGCGTCGAGGAAACTGGTGGGACTGGCCCAACGGCGAACGCGTTTGGGTGCCCGCTTTCACTCCATGGCGTTGTTGTCGTGGGACCCCGAAGCATTGGCCCAGCTGTTGACTCTCGACACGGTTGCGTGGTCCGCAGATCGCCAGCAACTCACCGCGGCGGCAGTGGGACTGCGCGACGTGCTCCCCGCCGGCGACGGTGACGAGTTGCTCGTGGCTGTCGAAGACGCCTTCATCGCCGCGCTGCCATAGCCGTAGCGGTAGCGCCGGCCGCCGTGGCGGCGGACCCACGTGTCGAAGCTTTCATCAGACGCGCCCCTGATCTTCGGCCCCGTCGTTGTGGTCTTGGGGGCCGTCGTTGTGGTCTTGGGGGCCGTCGTCGTGGTCCTTGGGGGCCATTTTCTCGTCGCTCAAAAGCCCGCTGCCGTCGTCTCGAGGGCCTCAGGGGCGGTGGTGGTCGATGGTGGGAGGTGGGGGGGATGGGTGTTGACGAGTGGCGATTAGGGGCATAAAGTGGGGCGAAGTGGGGCAAAGGGGTGGACCCCCTGAGGCCGGGGAGCGTCGTGGGAGATCTCAGTGGTGGCACGGTTCTTCGGGCGGTTCGAACATGCGCTCGACGACAAAGGTCGAGTGATCCTGCCCGCCAAGTTCCGCTCGAGCTTCGCCGAGGGCGGGTTCCTGACCCAGCACCACGACGGCTGTTTGGCCTTGTGGACTCCCGATCAGTTCGATATTCAGCTCCAAGAGCGCCAAGAGCGCGCCAGCTCGAATCGTCAGGAGCGCAACATGGCCAGGTTCTGGTCCTCCACGTCGACCGAGTTGGATCTCGATCGCCAAGGCCGGATAGCGATCCCGGCCGGGCAGCGGACCTTCGCCGACCTCCAAGGCGACGTTCTCGTATTGGGGGCGATCGACCGGGTGGAGCTGTGGAATCCGGCTCGATGGGAAGAGAAGGTCGGCCCCGAAGAGCAGCGGCTCACAGAAGGTGCCGACGACTGAACGCTTGCGACGCCATCACCAGGAACATGCGCAGCCCCTCGGCTGGTTCGGTGGAAGACTCCTCCTCCGCCCGCTTCCAACCGAGTCGATGGAGCAAGCCTCCCGACGGCATCCCGCCAGTCGAGGGGCTGCGGATGGTCCAGGTGTTCGCCCACGAGCCGGTCATGGTCGACGAGGTGGTGTCGTTATTGGCGCCAATCCCCGCCGGCTTGCTCGTCGACGCCACCCTTGGCGCCGGCGGTCATGCCGAAGCGTTGCTCGACGCCCTGCCCGGGACGCGTCTTTTGGGCCTCGACCGCGACCGGCACGCCGTGGAGGCGGCCGGACGACGGTTGTCGAGATTCGGTGATCGGGCCTTCGTTCGCCACGCCCGTTTCGACGAGCTCATGACCGAGGCCCTATCGGTCGGCGCCGGACCGGGCCAGATCGCCGGCGTGCTGTTCGACCTCGGGGTGAGCTCACCGCAACTCGACCATGGCGATCGTGGGTTCTCCTATCGCAACGACGGTCCATTGGACATGCGTATGGATCAAGGGCAAACGCACAACGCCGGCGACATCGTCAACGGCTGGTCTGAGGCGGAGTTGACTGCGTTGTTCGCCACCAACGGCGAGGGACGCTTCGGCCGTCGTATCGCGCGCGCCGTGATCGCGGCTCGCCCGGTGACGACCACGGGGCAGCTGGCCGAGGTGGTACGCAACGCCATTCCGGCGGCCACCCGCCGCCACGGTGGTCACCCCGCCCGTCGCGTCTTTCAAGCCGTACGCATCGCCGTCAACGAGGAGCTCGACGTATTGGAGGACGGCCTGTCGGCGGCCATTGACGGTCTGGCCGTTGGTGGGCGCTGCGTGGTGATCGCCTACCACTCGGGCGAAGACCGCCTCGTCAAGGCGGCTTTCGCCGGCGCCGTCTCCGGTGGGTGTGTATGCCCACCGACCTTGCCTTGCGCGTGCGGAGCCGTGTCGCTGGGACGACTCGTATTCCGTGGCGCCCGCCGGCCATCGCCGGCGGAGGTCGACCGCAACCGTCGCGCCGAAAGCGCGCGCCTGCGGGCCTTCGAACACGTCGCCCCCACCACGTCACCGCTATCTGAAACGTCGAGCCGATAATGGCGCTCACCGCTCCCACCAGAGTTCGGCGCGCCCCGGCGGCCCCTGGTACGGCTGGCCTGCGGGCCCCGCTGAAGGTGGCGGTGCCGCCGCCGTCGTCGCGACGCCAACCGTGGCGTCGGGTGATCGTGGCGTCGGTGGTTCTTGCTCTGGGCAGCCTGCTGCTCGTGGCCGGAGCGCAGGCCTACCTCATCTCGGGCCAGGTTCGCCTGGTTCGCCTGCAGCAGGAGCTCGGCACCCAACTCGGCCAACATCGCAATCTCGATCTGCGCGTGGCCCAACTGGAAGAGCCGTCGCGAATCGTGGCGCAAGCGCAGAAGCAGGGGTACACGGTGCCGGCCCAGGTCAACGATCTCCCTCAAGTCAGCCTTTCGCCGCCGGTGCCCACCGCGACCACCGCGTCCACCGCCAAGAGCGCCACGAGCGTCGCCCCGTGAGCCCTCGGCCGGGCCCCAGAGACTCTCGTGGCCGCGCCATGGCGCCACCGACGGTCAAAGTGAAACGCACGACGGTGTCTCGTGCCGGTGTGGCCCGTACAACGGTGTCTCGTACCGGTGTGGCCCGGACAGCCGTGTCTCGTACCGGTGTGTCTCGGACGGCCGTTTCTCGTACCGGTGTGTCTCGAACCCGTATCGCCGTTTCCCGCACCGCCGTTTCTCGTAGTGCTGGGGGCACCGCCGTGTCCCGGACCGCGCTGGCTCGTACGGTCGGTCGTCCCCGGGGTTTTGAACGCCGTCCGAAAGAGTCGGCCGATCAAGCCCGCCGTCCTGCCGTCACCACCGGGATCCCGCTGCGTCGGGTGGGAATCATGCGGATCGTGCTCGTGCTGGTGTTCGTGGCCATGGCGGTGCGCCTAGTCATGCTGCAGGGGATGTCCGGTGACCACTACGCCGCGGTCGGCGCCGCCGAGATCACGTCCAAGGTGGCGCTGCCGGCGGTGCGCGGTGAGATCTTCGATCGCAACGGCGCCGTGCTGGCCGTGTCCGTCCCCCGTACGACGGTGGTGGCCGATCCCTTTCTCATTTCCCACCCTGTCGTCGAAGCAGGGGCATTGGCACCGGTGTTACGCGAGCCCGAGGCCCAGGTCCAAAAAGAGTTGACCGAGCACTCGGGTTTTGTCTATCTGGCCCACCCAGCCAGCGCGTCAGTGGCGCAGAAGCTCGAGACCATGCAGTTGCCCGGAATCAACTTCTTGCCGGATTCCGTGCGAGAGGACCCGGCGGGGACACTGGCCAGCCCGGTTCTGGGCATCGTGGGCAGCGGCGGCAACGGTTTGGCCGGTCTCGAGTACCAGTACAACAAGGAGCTGGCCGGGCGCAGTGGCGCGGAGACCGAGGAGCAGTCGCCCTCGGGCGTACCGCTGCCCGGAGGGGTGACGCACCTGGCGAACGCCGTGCCCGGTACCGGGCTCGAGCTCACCTTGGACGAGCCACTGCAATATGTGACCGAGCAGTCCCTGGCGGCTGCGGTGTCGTCGTCGCACGCCAAGAGCGGCATCGCCGTGGTGATGGACGTCCACACCGGCGACATTCTCGCCATGGCCAATGTGGTGGCCAACCCGACGACCCACGCCGTCGGGCAAGCTACCCAGAATTACGCCCTGACGCGGGTCTACGAGCCGGGTTCGGTGTTCAAAGTGGTGACGTTCTCGGCGGCCCTGCAAGCGGGTTTGATCACGCCCTCGCAGATGTTCACCGTGCCCAACACCTTGACGATCGACGGGTGGGTCTTTCACGACGCCGAGAGCCACCCCACTGAGCAGCTTTCGGCCACCCAGATCCTGGCGCAGTCCTCGAACATCGGCACCATCGAAATCGCCGAGCAGCTCGGCCAACAGCGCTTGGCATCACAGATCGATGCGCTGGGATTCGGTCAGCCCACCGGGCTCGGCTTTCCCGGAGAGTCGGCGGGCATCGTGAAGAGCGATGCCAGCCCGTGGGCGGCGTCTGATCTCGGCTCCACTCCGATCGGCCAAGATGACGCCGTCACCGCCCAGCAGGTGCTCGACATGATCAACACGGTGGCCACTGGTGGCGAGTTCGTCTCACCCCGTTTGGTCCGGGCCACCGTCGCTACCGACGGCACCGTGACCGCCGTTCGTCCGGCGACCACGCATCGGGTGATCTCCCCCGAGGTGTCGTCCGAGCTCACGACGATGATGGAGCAGGTCGTCCAAGACGGCACGGCGGTCGCCGCCGGGATCCCCGGGTACACGGTGGCGGGGAAGACCGGCACCGCCCAGGTTCCCGATTTGGTCAACGGCGGGTACATCCCCGGTGCCTACATGGCCACCTTCGCCGGCTTCGCCCCGGCTCAGCATCCGGACTTGTCTGCCATCGTCGTGCTGGAGCAGCCGACACCCATCTTCGGCGGGGTCGTGGCCGCTCCGGTGTTTTCCCAGGTGATGCGCTATGCGCTGCATCGCTACGGCATACCCACCTCCCCGGGTGCCACCAGCAGTGGCGGGACCGTCGTGCCAATCGCTCTGCCCGATTCCCAGTTCGGCGCCGCTAACGCCAGTTCGTCGGCCTCGGCAGGTACGATCGGCGGCTCGGCTGGGAACGGCACGGAAGGGCCGTGACCTCCCCGGCAGGGGCGCGACATTGCGAATTGACCGGGTGCTCGAAGATGTCGACGTTGTTGAAACACGCGGCGATCTTGACGGCATCGACGTCAACGCGGTGGAGTTCGACAGTCGCCACGTCGAGGCCGGTGCGGTGTTCTGTTGCGTACCGGGGCGGGCGTCCGATGGCCACGTTTTCGCCGCCTCAGCCCTGGCCCAGGGTGCCGTGGCCCTCGTCGTCGAGCGGCCGCTCGATCTCGATGCCGCCCAAGTCGTCGTCGGCGCCGGGCGGGCCCGATCGTCAATGGCGCGCATGGCCTGTTCGTTGTTCGGCCATCCGGCGCGCTCGTTGGCGACGGTAGGGGTGACGGGGACCAACGGCAAGACGACGGTCACCCACATGCTCGCCGCCGTACTCGAGGCCGGGGGTCTGGCCACGACGGTGGTCGGCACCCTGCACGGCGAGCGGACGACCCCCGAGGCCCCCGTGCTGCAGCGCATCATGGCCGAGGCTCGAGACGGTGGGGGAGCGGCACTGGCTATGGAAGTGTCATCGCACACGCTGACACAAGCACGCGTGGACGGGTTTCGTTTTACGACTGCCGTCTTTACCAACTTGAGTCACGACCATCTCGATCATCACGGCACCATGGAGGCGTACTACGACGCCAAAGCGTCGTTGTTCACGCCCGAACACGCGCGGCTCGGTGTCATCAACGCCGATGACCCGTGGGGTCGTCGGCTTCTCGCCCAGGCTGACATCGATGTTGTTCCTTTCGAGATGTCGGAGGTGCACGACGTCTCCAGCGTCTCGGGGCGTACCACCTTTTGGTGGCGGGGTCGCCAAGTCGCCCTGGCGCTCACGGGCTCTCATCAGGTGGCCAACGCCCTGGCGGCTGCCACTGCTGCGGTCGCCCTCGGGGTCTCCGAAGACAACGTGGCGGCAGGCTTGTCGGCGACGCCGGTAGTCCCGGGGCGATTCGAGATTGTGTCGGGCGGTCCGGTCACCGTGATCGTCGACTACGCGCATACCCCCGACGGATTGCAGGTGGCTCTGCACAGTGCTCGGTTATTGGCGGCGGGACATCGAGTGTGGTGCGTCTTCGGGTGTGGGGGAGATCGAGACCAGGCCAAGCGCACGGTCATGGGCACGGTGGCCACCCAAGGCGCCGACGTCGTGGTGATCACCTCCGACAACCCTCGTCACGAGGACCCCGACGCCATCATCGAGCAGATCGTCGCTGGAGTCAGTGGCCCTGGCACCGTGATCGTCGAACCCGATCGACGTCGTGCCATCACCAAGGCCATCGGCGATGCGGTCGATGGCGATGTTGTTTTGGTGGCGGGCAAGGGCCACGAGACAACCATGGACATGGGCGACATCCAGATGCCCTTCGACGACCGCTCTGTGGCCGCCGCCGCGCTGAAAAGTGGATCCCGATCCGGTGTAGGCGGGGAGCGAGTGCCGTGATCAGCCTCATGGTGTCGGGTGGGATCGCGCTGCTGGCGGCGGCGTTGGCCACGCCCGCGTTCATCGGATGGCTGACCCGCAATCGCATCGGACAGCAGATCCGAGACGACGGCCCATCGATGCACCTGGTCAAGGCGGGGACCCCCACCATGGGCGGGCTGGCCATGGTGGCCGCCGCCGTGGTCGGCTACTTGGTGAGCCATATCGGCACCCACGTCGCCTTTAGCCACGCCGGCGTGCTTGTGATCCTGGCCACAGTGGGCAACGGCGTCATTGGCTTGGGGGACGACTGGATCAAGGTGCGTCACCAACGCAGCCTCGGCCTCAACAAGCGGGCCAAGTTCGCCTCCCAGGTTGGCGTGGCCATCGCCTTCGCGTTGGCGGCGGAGCATTGGGCGGGGGTGAACACCCACCTGTCGTTCACGCGTATCGGCTCGTTCAACTTCGGACCGGTGGGGTGGGTGGCGTGGGCCGTCCTCATCCTGGTGGGCACGTCCAACGCCGTGAACCTCACCGACGGGCTGGACGGCCTGGCGTCGGGCTCCGCCACCTTCTGCTTCGCCATTCTCGCCATCATCGGCTACTGGCAGTTCCGGCACTATTCGATCTACCACGTGAGAAGTGCGTTGGACCTGGCCCTGGTATCGGTGGCGCTGGCCGGGGCGTGCTTGGGCTTCTTGTGGTGGAACGCGGCCCCGGCCCGCATCTTCATGGGGGATACCGGTGCGCTCGCCATCGGGTCGGGCCTGGCCGCGTTATGCCTGCAGATGAACCTGCAGCTGCTCCTCCCTGTCATCGGCGGACTCTTTGTCATCGTCACGTTGTCGGTGGTCATTCAAGTGATCAGCTTCAGGGTCTTCCATCGCCGCGTGTTCCTCATGGCACCGCTGCACCACCATTTCGAGCTCAAGGGTTGGCCCGAGACCACGGTGATCGTGCGGTTTTGGATCCTGGCCGGGCTTTTCGCCGCCTTGGGTCTGGGCATCTTCTACGCCGAGTTCCTGTCGGTGACGAAACTGCGCTGACGGTTGTGAGCTCCGGCAGGGTCCTTGTCTATGGGATGGGCGTGAGTGGGCTGGCCGCGGCGCGCTACCTCATGACGCAGGGAGTCGAGGTGATCGGGGTCGACGACGACGCCAACCGCCCACAACGTGTCAAAGCCGAGCTCGGGATCGACGTCGTTGTGGCGCCCTCGCGTGACCAACTCGTTCGATTGGCCGGCGCCGTCGACGAGATCGTCGTCAGCCCTGGGGTGCCGGCCTCGCATCCCGTGTTCAGCCTCACTGGCACCGTTGCGTTGATAGGAGAGGTCGAGCTGGCTTGGCGTCAGGCCACCATGGCCATGGTGGCGGTGACCGGCACCAACGGCAAGACCACGGTGACCACACTCGTCACCGAGATGCTGGAACGATCGGGACTCCGGGCCATGGCGGCCGGGAACATCGGCGTCGCCTTGATCGACGCCGTGCAACGTGATGTCGACGTGGTGGTGGCCGAGGTGTCTTCCTTTCAGCTGGCTCTGACCGACACGTTTCGTCCGCACGTCGGCGCGTGGCTCAATTTCTCTGAGGACCATCTCGACTGGCACCCGAACATGGAGCACTACCGCCGGGCCAAAGCGCGCCTCTGGGCCAACGCCGGGGCCGGCGACGTGGCCGTGGCCAACGCGGGCGACCCTGTGGTGGCCTCCGAAGCGGCTCAGGCCGGGGCCCGGGGAGCATCGGTGCTGACTTTTGGCCTCGGTTCCGGAGATTTCACCGTCGCCGACGGGGTCCTGGTGGGCCCGGCCGGCGAGGCGGTGGTGCCCGTGGAGGCGATGCCTCGTCGCCTTCCCCACGACATCGCCAATGCCCTGGCCGCGCTGGCGATCGCCACCGCCGCCGGAGGATCGCTGGAATCGGGCGCTGACGTGCTCCGTCGTTTCGCTGGGCTCCCCCATCGCGTGCAGCTGGTGGGCGAGGCTGGTGGGGTGACGTACTTCGACGACTCCAAGTCGACCACGCCGGGGTCGACGTTGGCGGCCTTGGAAGGATTCCCGTCCGCGGTGCTCATCGCCGGCGGTCGAAACAAGGGACTCGACCTCACCGCCTTGCGGGCGGCGGCAACGCATCTCAGGGGAGTGGTGGCCATCGGCGAGGCGGCCCCGGAGGTGACCCGGGCTTTTGCAGGGACCTGCGCGGTGGTCGCGGCCCCGTCGATGGCCGACGCCGTCGACCAGGCCCGCGCCATGGCGCGTCCCGGAGACGCCGTGGTGCTGTCGCCGGCGTGCGCCTCGTTCGACTGGTACTCCTCGTATGCCGAGCGCGGTGACGATTTCATCCGTTGCGTGGGCGCGCTGGTGGGTGGAGGCGAGCAATGAGCCCCGGACGTCCCTCCGCCTCGCCGCGACCTGAACCCGACCACGAAGGGAAGCCGCCCCAGCTGCGCGTGCTACCTGGCGGTGTGTCCGATGGCATCACCGCGCCGGCCCAGGCGAGCCGCGTTGATCGCATCCCGACTCGATTGGCCATCGTGGTAGTGGTGGCCGCCTTATGCGCCATCGGCATGGTGATGGTGCTGTCGGCCTCCGCCTACACGTCGCTGGTCGATTACGGCTCGGTGTGGACGATCTTCGAACGCCAGGTGTTGTGGATGGTGTTGGGCGCCCTGGCCATGTTCGGCGCCTCACGCGTGCGCTACGAACGGTGGCGCCGCATTCGGGTCCTGTTGTTGGTAGGCACGTTGGCGCTGTTGGTCGTCGTCCTCGTGCCCGGCGTAGGTGTGGTGGCCGGGGGGTCGAGCCGCTGGATTGGCTTGGGCTTGCTGCGTATCCAGCCCTCTGAGCTCATGAAGCTCGCCTTGGCCATCTTCGGCGCCGACCTCCTGGCTCGACGTGCCGATCGTTTGCGAGAACCGTCGGCGGCGGTGGTGCCCCTGCTTCTGGTCTTGGCGGTGGCCGGGATCCTCGTCATCAAGCAGCCTGACCTCGGGACCGCCCTGGTGCTGGCCGCCATCGCCTTTGCGCTGCTCTACGCCGGAGGCGTTCCCCTGGGACCGGTGCTCAAAGCGCTCGGTGGCGTGGGCGTGATCGGCCTGATTGTTGCTTTGGCCGAGCCGTACCGGCGAGAGCGTGTCTTGTCGTTCCTCAACCCCTTCGCCCATGCCCAGGGGTCGGGATACCAGGTCGTCCAGTCTCTGGTGGGGCTGGGCTCGGGTCGCCTCTATGGGTTGGGACTAGGAGGTGGGCGCGAGGAGTGGGGGCTGTTGCCCAACGCGCACACCGACTTCATCTTTTCGGTGATCGGTGAGGAAGGCGGGCTCATCGGCACGTTGTTGGTGCTGGGCTTGTTCGTGGCCTTGGCCTGGTACGGGTTGCGGGCCGCCTCGCGTGCCCCCGATCGCTTTGGTGCGTTGCTGGCCGTGGCCACCACGTGTTGGATCATCAGCCAGGCCATCATCAACATCGGCGCCGTTATCGGCCTGCTGCCGGTGACCGGTATTCCGCTGCCGTTCATCTCGTTTGGGGGCTCGTCGTTGGTGATCACCATGATCGCGGCGGGCATCCTCGCCAACGTGGCCGGCCGCGAAAAGGTGCCGGTTCGCCCAGACGTGGGGTCCAAGCGCGGGGGGACCGCGGCGCAGTGAGCGCGGCGCGCTTCGCCCTTGTCGCCGGAGGCGGCACCGGCGGTCACCTCGTACCGGCGTTGGCGGTGGCTCGAGCCTTGGCCGAAGGAGCCGGGCCCGACAGCGTGGAGCTGGTGGGGACGAGCCGCGGCATCGATGCCGAACTGCTCGCCGACTGCGGTTTGCCCGTGACGCTTCTTCCTGGTCGAGGCCTGGTCCGCAGCATGGCGCCGGCGGCGCTGGCGGCCAACGCCCGCACCCTCGGGGTCTTGGCGTTGACGGTGGCCCGGTCCGTGGTGCTGGTGGGTCGGCGGCGCCCGGCGGTGGTGGTGTCGATGGGTGGGTACGCCAGCGTCCCGGTGGCCTTGGCGGCCGTGCTGTGGCGCGTACCGGTAGTCCTGGTGAACGTCGATGCCGTCCCCGGCGCCGCCAACCGGTTGGTGGGGCGTTTCGCGCAAGTGGCCGCCGTCGCCTTTGCGGGCACCGACCTGCGGCGAGCGGTGGTGACCGGCGCCCCGGTGCGACCTGAGATCGCCGCCGCTGCGCATCCGGACCACGCCCAACGGGGACGAGCGCGCCAAGCCTTGGGGTTACCCGAGGATCGTTCGGTGGTCGGCGCCGTGGGCGGTTCGCTGGGCGCCAAGACCATTAACGATTCGGTCAGCGGCCTGGCCCGGAAATGGGCTGACCGCAACGACGTGGCTGTGTATCACGTGGTGGGCAAACGCAACGCCGGAACGGTGGCACCGACCGCGTCGCGCGTCGATCAGCACGGTCTGCACTACCAGGTGCATGTCTATGAAGACAGGATGCCGTTGTTCTACCAAGCGGCCGATGTGGTGGTCTCGCGCGCCGGCGCCAACACTGTGGCCGAGCTCACCGTGGTGGGGGTCCCCGGTGTGCTGGTCCCGCTTCCGGGTGCTCCCGGAGACCATCAGAGTGCCAACGCCCGGGTACTCGAAGAAGCCGGCGCCGCCGTGGTCATCGCTGACCCCCAGTGTTCGAGCGATCGACTGGCGCAGGAGCTCGACGCTTTGTTGAGCGATGCGGCGCGCCTCAAGGAGATGACCATCGCCTCGGCCGCATTGGGCCGCCCCGATGCCGTTACGGCCGTGGCTGATCTGGCCCGCTCCCATGCCCGCGGGGCGCCCCACCGTGCCGGTGGCCCGGCCCGTCGGTCGTGAACGAGCGCCCGGGACAATCCGACGACACGGCGCCGCGGCTCGATCTGAGCCATCCCCAGCGGGTGCACGTGGTGGGGGTGGGCGGCGCCGGCATGAGCGCCATCGCTTCGGTGTTGGCCGCCATGGGTCATCGGGTCACGGGAAGTGACCTGAAGGCTTCGGCGGCCACGGCCCGGCTCACCGCGGCGGGCATCGCGGTGGCCATCGGCCACGACGGGGCCCACATCGGTGATGCCGAAGTGGTGGCCGTATCGACGGCCATTTCGTCGACCAACCCTGAAGTGGTGGAGGCGCACCGCATCGGTCTGCCGGTGTTGTCACGGGCCGAGGTTCTGGCCGCCATCGCCGCCTGTCGGCGATGTGTGGCGGTGTCGGGAACCCACGGCAAGACCACCACCACGTCGATGCTGGCCCTCATCCTCATCGAAGCCGGGTTGCGGCCCAGCTTTCTCATCGGTGGCGACGTCAACGAGATCGGCACCAACGCCGTGTGGGACAGCGGCGCGTGGCTCGTGGTGGAGGCCGACGAAAGCGACGGCACGTTCTTGTCTCTCGACCCCGAGATCGCCGTCGTCACCAACATCGAGCCCGACCACTTGGACTTCTACGGCGACTTCGATGCGTTGGTGGCCGCCTTCGATCGTTTTTGCGCGGGCCGGTCCGGTGGGGTAGTTGCCGGAGCTGACAACCGCAGCTCCGCTGAGGTGGCTGCCCGTCATGGAGCCGACACCGTCGGGGTGTCGGCGCAGGCCACGTTTCGTATCACCGACGTAGAGGCGAGCGGGCCCGGCGTGTCGTTCCGCTTGGTCCACGATGGGGTCGTTCTGGGCCGCATCGAGCTGCCGGTGACGGGAGCCAACATCGCCGCCAACGCGGCCGTGGCCACGGTGGCGGCCCTCGCCGTGGGCGCGTCCTTCGACGACGCCGCGCACGCCCTGGCCCGATTTGCGGGCGTGGCTCGGCGCTTTGAGCTGCGCGGCGAGGTCGACGGCGTGCAATTTGTTGACGATTACGCCCATCTCCCCACCGAAGTCTCCGCCGTTATCGAGGCGGCCAAGGCCGCGCACCGGGGGCGCCTGGTGGTGGTGTTCCAACCCCATCGCTACAGCCGGGTGGCGTCGCTGTGGGAACGTTTCGCCGACGCTTTCGTCGGTGCCGACATCGTCATCATCACGGACGTGTTTCCGGCCGGAGAAGCGCCGGTGCCCGGTGTGACAGGGCGTCTTGTCGCCGATGCCGTCTCCGCTGCCCATGGCGGCTCAGACGTGACCTACATCTCGGGGCGCCCAGAACTGCGCAGCGCGCTGCAGCGCACCTTACGGCGCGGCGACTTGTGCCTGACGCTCGGGGCCGGTGACCTCACGTCTCTGCCCGACGAGCTCATGGCGATCGGATCGTGGTGATGGCCCGAGAAGCGGCGCAGTCCGCCCGCACTTGGGATGACGTGGTGTCGCGGGTCGCGGCCGTGCTCAGCGCGCGTGCGGTGTCCGGCGCACCCCTCGGCGCCCGCACGACGTATCGAGTGGGCGGCCCCGCCGCGCTGTTCATCGAGCTCGACACGGAGGCCGATCTGTCGGCAGTCCACGAGGCGTTGGCGATCGCCGGTGCACCGGTGCCGGTATTGGTAGTGGGCAAAGGCTCGAACCTCCTTGTCGCCGACACGGGGTTCCCCGGGCTGGTGCTGTCGCTCGGTCGGGGGTTCACGACCGTGGCTTTCGAAGGCACCTCGGTCATGGCCGGAGCGGCGGCGGGCATGCCCGTGGTGGCTCGCCAGAGTGCGGCCGCCGGGCTGGTGGGCCTGGAATGGGCAGTCGGCATTCCAGGATCGGTAGGCGGTGCGCTGCGCATGAACGCGGGCGGCCACGGGTCCGATACCCGCGCCGTGCTGGGCGGCTACCGGGTTTTTGACCTGGCCACCGGGGAAGCCCACGATTTCGACGC
This sequence comes from uncultured Acidimicrobiaceae bacterium, assembly GCA_963714125.1. Lineage (GTDB taxonomy): Bacteria > Actinomycetota > Acidimicrobiia > Acidimicrobiales > UBA8190 > CAWCAW01. The sequence goes on from OY970234.1 coordinate 1,967,837, forward strand.
CTCCCGGTTGCAGTTGGCCTATCGGCATTCCTCACTCGAGGTCGGGGAGGTGGTGCTGGGTGCCCGCTTCGATTTGTCTGCGGGTGATGCTGAACGGGCCCGCGCCCAGGTGGAGGAGATCGTGCGCTGGCGGCGTGAGCACCAGCCCGGGGGCTCCAACGCCGGCTCGGTGTTTCGAAACCCCGACGGTGACTCGGCCGGCCGCTTGATCGAACTGGCCGGGTTGCGCGGGGTGCGGCTGGGCTCGGCCCAGGTGTCGGAGAAGCACGCCAACTTCATTCAGGCCGATAGCGGGGGGTCGGCCGACGACGTACGTCGGCTTATGGACCATGTGCGTGACGTTGTGCGCGCCCAGACGGGGATCGACCTGGCCCCCGAGGTCCACATGGTCGGGTTCGGGGACCAGCCTCTACCTACCGTCCAAGTCTCAACCTCGACCTCAACTTCACCGTCAGAGTCGTCGGAGAGCTGAGTCGTGCAGTCGACCTCGGGAAGGACCCCATGAAGGTGATTCCGGACACCATGACGCCCACCATGACGCCGGCGGCGACGCCCACCATGACACCGGCGGACACCGGGTCGGAGGGCCCTGCTGCGGGGGGCGTCGGTGTCGAGGGCCTTGCTGCTGGGGGCGCGGCTGCCGAGGATCATGTCGCCGACACGAAGGGGGGGTGGGCCCCGTCCATCGATCCTCGAATCCGCCAGCGCCGCACGGCTGTGGCCCGGGACCAGGGACGGCGCCGGCTGCGAGTCATCGTGGCGGTGACGGCGGCCGCGGTGCTGTGTATCGGCACCGTCGGGGTGCTGCATTCGGGTTTGTTTTCGGCGCGTCACGTGATGGTGCTCGGTGCTGACAACACCCCTGAGGCGGCGGTGGTGCAAGCCGCCGGCCTGACTTCGCATCCCCCTCTCATCGATGTGAACGCGCCCGCCGCGGCGACGGCCGTCAAGGCCCTTCCCTGGGTGAACACAGCCGTGGTTGCTCGGCACTGGCCCGATTCGGTGACCGTCACCGTCACCGAACGCGCCGCCGCTGCTGTTGTGGCCCGAACCGGGGGGGGAGTGGCCCTGGTCGATGACACCGGGCGCATCCTGGCTTGGAACCCCACCGAAGCCGGGCTTGCCGTGTTGAGCGCGCCGGGCCGCCGCCCCGGTGCACCAGGTCAGCATCTGACGGTGGGGTACAAGCCCGGCCTCGAGGTGCTCAGTGCGCTGCCGGCGGTGTTGCGTGCCCAGGTCACGGCCGTGACGGTGGGGCCACGAGGAGCGGTGACCCTCGGGCTGTCTCACCAGGTGACCGCCGTGCTCGGGTCCGCCGTTGATTTGCCCGCCAAATTTGAGTCGTTGGCCAGCCTGCTCGCCGGAGCACCCCCGGGGGGTCCCGAGGTGATCGATCTCACCGTCCCCGAGGTGCCTACCGTGGCACCGGTGGCCAAGGCCAAGAGCCCGACGCCGACGACCACGGTGCCACCCTCGCCGCCGAGTGGGTGACGAGCTCCGCTGATCTTCTTGACCTGCTCACCGGGGTGGCCGTATCGTAAAGAACCCTCGATGCGGCGATCGCTGAAGTTGTGGTCGAGGGTGAGGTCGCTGGTTTTCGGCGTCGGTTCGTGCAGTGCGGGAACCGGACCGGTTGTGCGACGAGACCCGAAGTTCGGGTGATTGGCGAGGAGAGTCCATGACCGTTCCAGCCCAGAACAGCTACTTCGCTGTCATCAAAGTGGTGGGCGTGGGTGGCGGTGGCGTCAACGCCGTCAATCGAATGATCGACGCCGGGCTCCGGGGCGTCGAGTTCATTGCCGCCAACACCGATTCGCAGGCGCTGTTGATGAGCGACGCCGATTTGAAGCTCGACATCGGTCGCGAGCTCACACGCGGCCTCGGTGCCGGTAGCGACCCCGAGGTGGGCCGCCAGGCTGCCGAAGAGCACCGGGCTGAGATCGAAGAAGCCCTCAAGGGTGCCGACATGGTCTTCATCACCGCCGGCAAGGGCGGCGGCACTGGCACGGGGGCGGCCCCGGTGGTGGCCGAGGTGGCCAAGTCGGTGGGCGCTCTCACCATCGCCGTGGTGACCCGACCGTTCTCCTTTGAAGGTCGCCGCCGTTCCGTGCAGGCCGAAGGTGGCATCCAGCGCCTGAAGGAAAAGGTCGACGCCATCATCATCATCCCCAACGACCGTTTGCTCACGGTGTCGAGCGAGAAGACGTCGATGGTCAACGCCTTCAAGATGGCCGACGAAGTGTTGCTGCAAGGCGTGCAAGGCATCACTGACCTCATCACCGTTCCCGGTCAGATCAACACCGACTTCGCCGATGTGCGCATGGTGCTGTCCAATGCCGGCACCGCCATCATGGGGATCGGGTCGGCCACCGGCGACGGCCGGGCTGTCACCGCAGCGCGCTCGGCCATCACGAGCCCTCTACTCGAAGCGTCCATCGAGGGGGCCCGGGGCATCTTGGTCAACATCGCGGGCGGGCCCGATCTGGGATTGTTCGAGGTGAACGAGGCCATGGAGATCATCCACGGTGTGGCCCATCCCGACGCCAACATCATCTTCGGCAACGTCATCGATGACGCCATCGAGGACGAGGTACGCGTCACGGTGATCGCGGCCGGCTTCGAGCGCTGGGAAGAAGGGCGCGGCGGCGAACCCCGGTCATCGGAACGCAGTCAGATCCTCGGTCTCGAATCGGTACGCGAGGACATCTTTGCAGTGCCCTCCGACGACGATGCGCTCGACCTCGGTGACGACGAGTTCGACGTCCCCTCCTTCCTCCGCTAGCGCGCCGGGTTCCCGGCTCGGGGACAGCGCCGTCCACGCGTGGTGGACGGACCGGGCCCAAGGCGACATGCGGGTCTTGGTTGCCGGAGGTACTCCGCCTCCGCCGCTTCCTGCGCAGTTGAGGGTGGCCCGGCTACGCCAGGTGCACGGCGCCGCCGTGGCCGTGGTCGACGCCGAACCATCCGAGGGCGCGTCGATGAGCCACTTCCAACTGACCACGCCCCATGACGCCGACGCGCTGGTGGCCACGGGTACGCAGTGGTGTCTGGCTGTGCTGGCCGCCGACTGCGGCACCGTCGCCCTAGCCGGTGACTCCGGTGCCTATGCGGCCGTGCACGCCGGGTGGCGAGGACTGGCGGCCGGCGTGGTGGAGCAGGCCGTGCGATCCGTGCGCTCCTATGGGTCGGAAACGGTGGTGGCCGGGCTGGGGCCTTGTATCGGTGCGTGCTGCTACGAGTTCTCACCCAGTGATCTCGACACGGTGGCGGCTATCTACGGTGACGGCGTGCGGTCTGTGACCACGGCGGGACGTACGAGCCTCGACCTGGCGGCCGGGCTGCGCCAGGCGCTGGCGCGATCGGGCGTGGCGATCGTCGCCGACACCACCACCTGCACGGCCTGCGGGCCTGACCACTTTTCGTATCGGGCGCGCCGCGACGACGCCCGTCACGCCCTGTTGATGTGGCGGGATTGATGTGGCGGGATTGATGTGGCGGGATTGATGTGGCGGGATTGATATGGCGCCGTTCATGAGGGGGCTCGAGGGCTGATGGTCCCGTCGTCCCCGCCGTGGTTGGCAGCACCCGAAGACGAGCTCGTCGTTGAGCGGCTGGCGCAGCTACGCGCCCGCATCGCCGCGGCCGGACGCGATCCCGCTGAGATCACCGTGATGGCCGTGACCAAGGGTTTCGCTCCGGGGGCGGTGCGCGCCGCCCTGGCCGCCGGCATCGATGTCATCGGGGAGAACTACCCCGTCGAGTTGGTGGCAAAGGCGGCCGCCCTCACCGAGGCAGAGGGCGAGGGCGACGACATGGAGGCCCGGGTGAAGGCCACGGTGTGCTGGCATTTCCTCGGAGCCATTCAACGGCGCCGGATTCCCTCACTGGCGCCGTTGGTGGCCTGCTGGCAGACGCTGGCGCGGGTAGTTGAGGGCGAGGCCATCGCCCGGCACGCGCCAGGGGCGCGTGTGCTCGTCGAGGTGGAGACGACAGGGCACCCAGGACGAAATGGCTGTGCCCCGGCCGAGGTGCCGGCGCTGGTGGCCACACTGCGCACCCTGGAGCTGCGCGTCACCGGGCTCATGACTATCGGCCCGGGGGGTCCCGCTGAAGACGCCCGGGCCGGGTTCCGCCAAACGGCCCAGCTGGCCGCCGCGCTCGGGCTTCCCGACGTGTCTATGGGCATGTCCGACGACCTCGAAGTGGCCGTGGCCGAGGGGGCCACCATGGTGCGCGTGGGACGTGGGCTGTTCGGGCCGCGGCGCTCCAGCGCGACCGGAAAATAGGACAAAGGGCCAGCCTGACGCATCCCCCTGCCTCTGATGCCACGCACTACGCTGTCGGCCAGGAGGCATGTGATGGCCGCTGGTTTTTTCAAGAGGGCCATGGTCTACCTGGGCCTGGTCGACGACGACTTCGGGGACTATGAGGACTACGAGCCGCGAGTGGCAGGCCGGGCTGGCGCCCGTCTCATCGGCGACGACGACGAAGTATCGACGCCGACCCCGAGTCCTGTCGCTGTCGCCTCCAGCACCATCAGGCCGTTGCCACGTGACGACTCTGGTCAACCGGCCACCCTCACCACTCGCACCACGGTGCGAACGGTGAGCGCCGAGTCCGATGCCCGCGTGCACGTGGTGGCGCCATCCCAGTTCGGCGACGCCCGGCAAATCGCCGACCGGCTCATGGCGAACCAACCCGTCATCGTCAACTTGCAGGTGGCCGATCGCGAGTTGATGCGTCGCATGATCGACTTCTGCAGCGGCGTGGCGTACGCGCTCGACGGCAAGATGGAACGGGTGGCCAATGCCGTGTTTCTGGTCACGCCGTCCAACGTCAAGGTGTCAGCCGAGGAACGGCAGCGCCTGCAGGAAAACGGGCTCCTGCGCCCGTAGCGGCGCCCCGTCATCGTGTTGCGCCTGACGAGACCTAGGGTCTGAGCCGTGATCCAACACGTCCTCGTCATCGTCCTCGAGGTCTACCTGTGGGGGGTGCTTTTTCCTCGGGCGTTGCTGAGTTGGTTTCCGGCGGCTCCGGGCGGTGCGCTGGCCAGTATCAACACGGTGCTGTGGCGCTTGACCGAACCCGTGCTGGCCCCGGTGCGCCGATTGATACCCCCGTTGCGTCTCGGCGGGACCGGGCTCGATCTGTCTTTTCTCGTGGTGTTCCTCGGCATCCAGATCATCATCATCCCGGTGGTGGCGTCGCTCTGACCCAGGCGCGCCGGCCCTGGTCGGAGCCAGTTGGGGGAGTGGGTATTGCGGGAGGTGACGGCGGGTCTGAACCTCTCGGTTTTCCCAACTCCGAGGTGATCCCCCCCATTGGAAAAGTCGCCCTATAGGATCGCCAGCATGGACAAGTCCAAGTCGAGCAGCCAACCGTCGAGCCTCGACAGCCTGCGGACCGTTGAGTTCCGGCAGACTTTGCGGGGTTATCACATCGATGATGTCGATGAGTATCTCGAACGCGTCGCGGTAGACGCCGAGGCACTTCAAGAGCAACTGCGCCAGGCGGGTGATCGCGTCAAGCAGGCCGCCGATCGCATTGCCCAACTGGAACGGCAAGCCCAGCAGCCGCAAGCGCCCGGCGTGGCCGCGGCCGCCCCTCCGGTTGCCGATGACTCGCTGCAGCGCACCTTGGTGTTGGCGCAGAAGTTCGTGGAGCAGACCCAAGCCGAGGCTGAGGCCGAAGCCCGGCGACTGCTTGGTGACGCCGAGCACCGCGCTCGGGCCATGGTCGACGACGCCGAGCAGAAGGCGCGCGCCGTGACGCAAGACACCGAGCGCAACCTCCGTGAGGAGATTGGCCGGTTGGAGTCGCTGCGTACCAAGTTGGCCGCCGATGTGGAGACGATGGCTCGCCATCTCGACACCGAGCGCACCAGGCTGCGTGACTCGCTGGCTGACATGTTGGCGTGGGTCGATGAGCACGTTCAGCCGGGGGCGTCACTGCTCGTCAAGCCCCCCGAGCCCCGCCGCGAACCCGAAGCTACCCCTCCGGAAAGTTCAGCGGGCCAGGGTCAGGGGTCGCTGTTGCGCCCCCCTTCCGCGGCCTTCGGCTCGCGCCTGCAAGGACAAGAGCCGCCCGCCTTCCCCTCCACGGGGACGCCGGTGGTGACGCGCACCGAGGATCGTTCGGGTCCGGGTCCGGCCACCGGAGATTTCTCCGGCGACCGCGCCGGCGTTCGTCGCTGACCAACGTCGGTACCGCGCCCCTGTAGTTCGGGTGGCAGCTGGGCGCCCCTCAGTTTCCGGGGCAGGGGACCTTTCGCACTTCGACGGCGAACTCATCGGCCGGTGAGACGATGAGCTGCGCGGCCAACGTCTGCTCGGCAACGTAGTCCCGGTAGTGCTCGATTGCCGCCGCCGTAGCTGGCGGCGCCGCCACGGTGAGTTCGATGCAGTCCGAGACGTGGAGGTCCGCGTCGCGGCGGGCGGCTTGGACGAGACGAACGACGTCGCGCATGAGACCCTCGCGCTCGAGTTCGTCGGTGACCTCGGTGTCAAGGACCACCACCCCCGCACCTCCAGGCAGTGTGCGCCCCGCCCGCTGGTCAAGGGGGCGCAGCACCAAGCTGAACTCGCTCTCGCGCAGGGGAGTGCCGTCGACCTCCACCGTGCCGTCCACCAGTTGCCAACGCCCCGCCTTGACGGCGGTGATGACCCGTTGGGTGTCGGCGCCCAGGCGCGGTCCGAGCACGCCCGGGACCACCGTAAGGACTTGCTCGGCAACATCGGCGATGTCGTCGGTGAACACGACCTCTTTGACGTTGACTTCGTCTTCGATGAGCGCCACATACGGCGCCAGGCGTTCGGGCCGATCGGTGGCCACCACCAGACGTCCGAGAGGGAGCCGGACCCGGCGCCCGTTGGCCTCCCTGATGGCATGGGCCGATGAGCACACGTCGCGGATTATGTCCATGGCATCCACGAGCTCGCGGTCGGCCGGCAGCGCATCGGCGCTCGGCCACGAGGCCAGATGGACGCTGCGTTCGCCGGTGAGGCCTTGATACACGGACTCGCTCAGACAGGGCAGCAACGGGGCGATCACCGTGCACAACGTGGTCAAGACCGTGGACAACGTGTCGTAGGCGTCGAGCTTGTCGTCGTCGACAGGGGCATCGACGCCGGTTGCCGATGACTGGCGCCCGCGCCAGAACCGGGGCCGGCTGCGTCGGATGTACCAATTGTTCAGCGCGTCGAGAAATCCGGTGATGGCGGCACAGGCCCCGAAGAGGTCATAGCTGTCCATGCAGGCGGTGACGTCGCTGATCAGATCGGCCGTCTTGGCCAGCACGTAGCGGTCGAGGACGCCGGCGGCGTCGGTGCGCCGGCGTCCGACCACACCATCAGCGTTGGCGTACAGCGACAAGAAGTACCAGGCGTTCCAGATCGGGTTGAGGACCTGGCGCACCGTCTCCTCCATGCCCTTGGCGTGGACCACCAGGTCCTGGCCGCGCAAGATCGGGGAGGACAGGAGGAACCAACGCATGGCGTCGGCGCCCCACACGTCGAACACCATGTCGGGCTCGGGATAGTTGCCCAGACGCTTGGACATTTTGCGGCCGTCGTCGCCGAGGACGATGCCGTGCGAGACGCAGTGGGTGAACGGTTCGCTGTCGAACAGCGCCACCCCCAACACATGCAGCGTGTAAAACCATCCTCGGGTTTGGCCGACGTACTCCACGATGAAGTCGGCCGGAAAGTGCGAGTCGAACCACGGGCCCTTCTCGAAGGGGTAGTGCACTTGGGCGAAGGGCATCGATCCGGACTCGAACCAACAGTCAAGGACGTCGGTGACGCGTCGCATGGTGGACTGGCCCGTGGGGTCGTCGGGGTTGGGGCGCACCAACTCGTCGATGAACGGTCGGTGCAAGTCATTGGGCCGGACCCCGAAGTCACGCTCGAGGGCCTCGAGGCTGCCGTAGACGTCAGTGCGCGGGTAGCGAGGATCATCGCTGCGCCATACCGGGATGGGGGCACCCCAAAAGCGGTTCCGGCTCACACACCAGTCGCGCGCCCCTTCGAGCCATTTACCGAAGGCGCCGTCGCGCACATGGGCAGGCACCCAGTCGATGTTCTGGTTGAGCTCGACCATGCGGGCCTTGACGGCGGAGACGTCGATGAACCACGACCGCACCGCCTTGTAGATCAACGGCGTGTCGGTGCGCCAACAATGGGGATAGCTGTGGGTATACGGCGCCGCCGCCACGAGCACGTCGGCGGCGCGCAGATCAGCGGTGATGGGCGCATTGGCCTCAAAGACGTGATGGCCGGCGTAAGGGGGCACCTCCGTGGTGAAGCGCCCCCGATCGTCGACGGGGCACACCACGGCAATGCCGGCGGCCTGGCAGGCCCAGTAGTCCTCCTCGCCGAATCCGGGCGCCATATGCACCACCCCGGTGCCCTCGTCGGTGGCGACGAAGTCACCGCCGAGGACGCAAAAGGCGTTCTCCTGTTGGGCGAAGAAGTCGAACAAGGGCCGGTAGGTCCGCCCGATGATGTCGGCTCCTCGGAAGGTGCCCAACACTTGGGCCTCCTCGCCGAACACCTCGGGATAGGCGCTCACCCGGTCCACGGCCACCGCCGTGGGTACGTCGTGAACCAGGTACGCGACGTATTCGATGTCGGGCCCGACGGCCAGGGCCAAGTTGGAGGGCAGCGTCCACGGGGTGGTGGTCCACACGAGCAGTCGAAGGGCGCCGTCAGCCACCGACGCGAAGCCATCGGGGCGGGCGGGGGCCGGATCGAGATCGAAGGCGACAGTGACGGCGGGATCTTCACGCGGGCGGTAGGCGTCGTCTTGGCGGGTCTCGAAATTCGACAGCGGGGTCTCGCATTCCCAGCAGTACGGCAGGACGCGTTCACCTTCGTAGACGAGCCCCTTCTCCCACAGCTGGGCGAAGGCCCACATGACGCTCTCCATGAACGACAGGTCCATGGTCTTGTAGTCGTTGGCGAAGTCGACCCAGCGGGCCTGGCGGGTGACATAGCGCTCCCAGGCGTCAGTGGTCCGCTGCACCAGGGCGCGGCAGTAATCGTTGAAGGCGTCGATGCCGTATTCGACGATCCCGGCCCGACCGGAGATCTCGAGTTCCTTTTCTGCCTCCATCTCGGCCGGGAGCCCATGACAGTCCCAGCCGAAGCGCCGCTCCACCCGGCGGCCCCGCATGGTCTGGTAGCGGGGCACCGCATCCTTGACGAACCCGGTCAGCAGGTGGCCGTAGTGGGGGAGACCGTTGGCAAAAGGCGGGCCGTCATAGAACACGAACTCGTTGTCCCCACCGGCATTGGCCTCTACCGAGGCCCGAAATGTCCCGTCGGCGGCCCAGAACTCGAGCACCTGCTCTTCGAGCCGGGGGTAGTCGGGCTTCTGATCGACGCGCGGGTACGCCTCACCCCGGGTCTCTGATGGCATGACGCCAGCGTATGCGTCGCACCTGGGAGGCCCGCGCCGAGCCACGCCACCATGGGGGGTCCTTGCTACCGGCGACGGGCGACGCTAGGGTCGCCCACCTTCGTTGACCCGGTGGAGGCTTAGGGATGATGGACACCAAGTGTGGGTTTGACCGGTCAACGGCACCGAGGCTCTCATGAGCCCGGCGAAGAAGCCCGTCAAGAAGGCGGCGTCCTCGAAGGCTTCGGCCACCAAGAAGGCGTCGCCCAAGGCCACCGCCAAGAAAACGACGGCCAAGGCCCCGGCGAAAAAGGCGCCGGCCAAGGCGCCCGCCAAGGCCGCCACGAAGACGGCACCGCCCAAAGCGGCCGCCAAAAAGGCCGTCATCAAGGCACCGGCCAAGAAGGCACCGGCCAAGGCCCCGGCCAAGGTCGCCGCCAAGGCCCCGGCCAAAAAGGCACCGGCCAAGGCCCCGGCCAAAAAGGCACCGGTCACCAAAGCAGCTGCGACCAAGGCACCAGGTAAAGCTGCTCCGGCTCCGGCTCCGGTCGCCACTCCAGCCGCCACGGCGGCACCGGCGAAGAAGGCGGCTGTCGAAAAGCTGCCCTCACGCCCGCTGCGACCCGACACCAGGCCCAGTGCGGCCGCCCCCAAGCGAGCCCGGCCGACGGTGGGGCCCTATGCATCGGATACCAAGTTTCTCGAGGAGCAGCACACCTTGCTCAACGAGGAGCGCCTCGTCTATCGCAACCAAGCCGATGACCTGCGCGCCGAGGCCGATGCTTTGGCCCTGGAGCGCGAACCGGGTGACGTCCAGTTCGACGAGGAGTCCGGCGAGGGCGGCACCATCGCCGTCGACCGCGAGCGTGACCTCACCTTGTCGGCCCAGGCTCTGGCCACCATCGAGGAGGTCGACATCGCCCTGCTCGCCATAGAAGCCAAGTCCTACGGGGCTTGTGAGAACTGCGGGCAACCCATACCGAAGGCCAGGCTGCGGGCGCTCCCGTATGCTCGGTTGTGCGTGGCATGCAAAAGCGGAGGGCTTCACCGCCGCTGAGCGACGGGGGGAGCCGTGTTGGCGTGTGGCGACCTCCTGTCGTCGCGGCAGTCGTAGCCGTCGTCGTTGTCGTCGTCGATCAGCTCACCAAATCATGGGCCGTGCACCGTCTGTCGCATGGATCAATCCATGTGATCTGGAAGCTCGATCTCCAGCTGACCTACAACTCCGGCAGCGCCTTCAGCCTCGCTCAGGGCTGGGCCCCGGTGCTGGGCTCGGTGGCCGTCGTCATCGTCGTGGTGCTCCTGGCGGTACTGCGCAAGGTGCGCTCTCGGGTACTGGCGGCGGCCCTGGGACTCGTTGTGGGCGGGGCGCTGGGCAACCTCGCCGATCGGGTGGTGCGAAGCCATCACGGCGCCGTGGTGGACTTCATCGCGCTGCATTTCTGGCCCACCTTCAATGTGGCTGACTCGTGCATTGTGGTGGGCTCGCTGTGGGCGGCGGCACTGTTGTGGCGTAGTGGCGTGACGCCCGCCCCCGCCGCCCCCGACATCGCCCGGCCCGACATCGCCCGGCCCGGCATCGAACCGGATGCTTCGCCGGACGGGAGCGAGCCTCGAGGCAGGCTCCAGGCATGACCGAGACCTATGAGCAGGATCGAGGCGGAGACATCCTCGATGTCACCGTGCCGCCGTCGTTGGCCGGCGAACGTCTGGACCGGACCGTGGCCATGTTGGCGGGCGTGACCCGCAGCGTGGCCGCCGAACTCGTCACTCAGGGCCGCATCGTCCTCGACGGCCAGCCCGTGTTGCGGCGCGCCGACACATTGGCGGCGGGACAACGACTGCAGATCACCCTGCTGCCAGCAGAGTCGATCGGCCTCGTCCCCGATGACACTGTCGAATTCGCTGTCGTCTATGAGGACGCCGATCTCCTCGTCCTGGACAAGCCCGCCGGTTTGGTGGTGCATCAGGGGGCCGGGAATCACCAGGGGACCTTGGTCGAGGGACTGGTGGCCCGCTACCCCGATCTCGCCGAACTGGCCGCCTCCGGGGGTGGGGAGCCCACCCGCCCTGGCATCGTCCACCGCCTGGACAAAGGGACATCGGGGCTGCTGGTCGTGGCTCGCACCGCTGACGCGTACCGGATGTTGGCCGCGCAGTTCAAAGAGCATTCGACGACGCGGTCGTACGGGGCTCTGGTGGCGGGAGCCGTGTCCGAGGAAAGCGGTGTGGTGGACGCTCCCATCGGTCGATCGGTGCGCCGACCAACCCGGATGGCGGTGCGCTCGGAGGGCCGGCCCGCCCGCACCAGATTCCACGTACTGGAGCGCTACCAAGGACCACTCGAGTTCACGTTGCTGGAGGTGACGCTCGAAACAGGGCGAACGCACCAGGCGCGCGTCCATCTGGCTGCCATCGGGCATCCGGTGATCGGCGATGACCGCTACGGCGGCCCCGAGGCCCGGCCTGTCGAGATCCTCAAACAGGTCGAGCCCGGTCGGGTGCTGCTGCACGCCCGACGCCTCACGCTCGTGCATCCCGACGGAGACACCCGGACCTGGGAATCTCCATTGCCCGCCGACATGACGGCAGTGCTGAGCGCTCTATCGAGCTGAGCGCGCTGGCCAGGCGTGGCGCGACGCCGTCACGCAGCCTGGTGGGCGGCTTCCATTTCGGCGATGGCAGACAGATGCTGGAGCGCCCGTGTTTCGGCTTGTCGGGCTCGTCGAACACCAATGCCGAGCCGTTGGGCCGTGGCTTGGAGCGAGGCGGGGGACCCTCCGTCGAGTCCGAAGCGGATGGTCACCACGTCGCGCTCGAGCTCGTCGAGCCCGTCCACTGCGTCGCGCACGGTGGCCAGCACGAGCTTGCGCTCAACGTCATCCTCGAACCTGGTGTCATCTCCTCCCACCAAGTCGCCCAGCGGTGTCCCACTTTCGCTGCCGGCGGGTTGGTCCAAGCTGGCCACGACCCGAGCCACGTCTTGCAGAGAACGCAGACCGTGCTCGTCGATGGCGGAAGCCTCGGCCACTTCCTCGGGCGTGGGGTCGCGCTTGAGCTCTGAGGCGAGTTCCCACGTGGTGCGGTCCACCCGCTGGGTCAACTCGGCCACCTCCATCGGCACGCGGATGGTGTTGCCGTGTTGCTGCACGGCCCGCTGCAGGGCTTGGCGGATCCACCACGTCGCATACGTCGAGAATCGAAAGCCGCGCTGCCAGTCGAACTTGTCGACAGCCCGCATCAAGCCGAACGTTCCCTCTTGCACGAGGTCGGAGAAATCGACGCCGCGGTCTTGGTAGCGACGGGCCCAGTGCACCACGAGCCGGAGGTTGGCGGCGATCATCTGGCGTCGGGCGTCCTCGTCGCCAGCCGCTACCAGCTTGGCCAGCTCAACTTGCTGGTCATGGTCGGGGAGGGGGTGGTGATCGAGATCGTCCAAAAAGAGCCGGATGCCGTCGATTGAGCTAGCCGAGTTCGCCATCGTCTGCCTTAGTCACCTTGTTTTTCTGTTGTCGCGTGTTTTCTTACATGGGGAACAACACCAGTGTCGTCCGTGTCATTCCTGACTTTTGGGAGGCGGCGGGCGGGTTTTGGGGTGGGGGCTTGTGACCCGGGTTGCATCGGGGCTGCCAGAGGTGCTGCGCTCTGGCCATGCCCGACTCCCCAGTCCCGTCCCACCCAACCCCGGCGGGGCGGTTGTACGTGGTGCGCCACGGCCAAACCGAATGGAGTCGTACCCACCGTCACACGGGACGAACCGACCTCCCTTTGGAAGCGACCGGCATCGGCCAGGCCGAGGAGGTCGGCCGGCGTTTGGCCGGGCACCATTTTGCCCGGGTGTTGGTGAGCCCGATGCAACGGGCCTGGCAGACCTGTATGGCGGCCGGGTTCGAAGTAGCGGCCGAGACGTGTGACGACCTGCGGGAATGGGACTACGGCGCCTTTGAGGGGCTTACCACCGAGGAGATCTTGGCCCTCAACCCGGGGTGGTCGTTGTGGAAGGACGGCGCTCCCCAAGGGGAGTCGCCCGCCGAGGTGGGGCGCCGTGCTGATGCGGTGGTGGCATTGGCCCGCTCCGGACCGGGCGATGTCCTGGCCTTTGCCCATGGCCACATCCTGCGGGTGGTGGCGGCCCGGTGGGTGGGGCTCGCCCCCAGCGACGGTGGCCGTCTCTCGCTCGACCCGGCCACCATCAGCGTCCTCGGCTGGGAGCACGGCCTGCCGGTGACCACTCGATGGAACGCCGGCGGCCACCTCTTCGATTGAAGCGGCTGAGCGGCTGCGCGTCGGTGGGCGCCTCGCTCAGGCGCGTTCTTTGGGATCCCCCTCGGGCACCCCGGGGCGACGGTCGACGGGGCGCACCGGCACCACGGGCCCGACGGGGCGATGGCGGCGGGTGCCGGTCCACTGGGCCGGTGGGGCGAAGACGCGATCGCAGATGGCGTAACCGACCGACTCGTAGTTGACGCGCCATCCTTTGAAGTGGTCCCAGGCCTCTTCGGCGCTGCGTTCGAGGGGAACCCGCGCTCGCTCGAGACGATCGAGAGCGACACGGAATTCGTCGAAGCTGAGCTCGATGGGCGCGTCGGGCCGAGGATCGGGGTCAAAGGGAACACCGATGACCCTGGCGATATCGCGCATGCAGGTGAATCCCATACGCAAGCACAGCCGCGCTTCGGCCGGCGCTTTGGCGGGGCAGGTGGCCAGATACAAAGCGGCCGAGTCGAGCACGGCCATGAGGCCGACGGCCCATGAGTTCGACGGGTGCGGCGAGCGAAAGTACAGCAGGGCCGGATAGGTGGTGTGGCTCTCGCTCACGTCCGCGCACCAGCGCTCCCAGTCGGCATAGAACGCCGGCAGGTTCGCTTCGATGCCCACGAGATAGTGACGAGCGAGCAACTCGGGACCGTAGGCCGGGGTGCCGGCCCGGCTCTCGAGCATGGTGACCAGTGTCTCGCGCCGGTTGAACGAGTCATAGAGGGCGGGCAGGTAGGCGATCTGCAGGGCCACCACGATTAACCCGAAGGCGGCGGCCAGAAAGGCGATCACATCAGGAGCGGCGCGGGCTTCGGTGGCAAACCCCAACGTGAAGATGGACGAGCCACTTTCGATGAAGGCATGTTCGAAGGTGTCGTTGCCCACTCCCCAGATCATCAAGGAGAAACCCACCAACCCGAGAAGCAGCCACAGCGCCAGGCGCACGAGCACGTTGAACGGTTCGGCCAACACCAGGAGGCGGTCGCGAGCCGCATAGGTGCGCAACTGGCCGGCCAGGTGCTGGGCGGCGCGGCGAGACCAGATGATGACCAGAGACACCGGGCTGAGGCTGCTCGGCCGCGGCACCACCAGGGCACGCAACAAATCGAGAAGGTCGTAGGCGACGATGACCGCGCCGACCACGATGGCGAGCGCCTTCATGGTGATGTCCTGTCGGCGGTCAGTGCAGAGACCGGGCCGGCAACGCCGTGCCCCGGGAGCGACTCACCATGTCGGCCAACGTGAACGACCCCAGGTGCTCGCGCATGTGCTCACCCACCTCCGACCACACCGCCAGCAAGATGCACTGGCCTTCGTGCTCGCAGGCACCGTTCTCGTGGGGTTGTCCGAAGTCCCCGGCCACGATGGGACCGTCCACGGCGCTCACAATGGCCGACAAGGTGATGTCGTCGGCGGGACGGGCCAGGACGTATCCACCGCCTACGCCGCGCTTGGAGCGCACCAAGCCGGCCCCTTTCAGGGCCAGAAGGATCTGCTCGAGATAGGGCTGGGGGAGCCCGGTGCGTTCGGCGATATCGCGCACCGACGTGGGCGCGCTCGCATCACCATGCAATGCCAGAGACAGCAGAGCACGACTGGCGTAGTCCCCCCGAGTCGAGACTTTCACGCTTCGATGCTACCCGGGGGGCCGAGACCTACGGGCTGACGTTGGCCGGCCCGACGGCGGGCTCATGGCTGGGTACAGTGCCGCGATGGCCGACAACGGGGCAACGAGCACGGCGGGGCTCGAGAAGTCCGACGACTCGATGCCGGTCGTGCCCGATTACGGCGGGGCTTGCTTGTCGTCGGTGGTCCCGGCCCTGCTGCGCAGCGAGGGGCGCGAGGGGGGCGACACGCCGGCGTGGGTTCCCGGTCCGGCGCGAGGGGCGGCCCAGACGGTACTGCTGGTGCTCGACGGTTTGGGGTGGCTCCAGCTCCAGGCGCTGGCCGCCGCCGCCCCCACCCTGGCCCACGGGTCGGGTGGTCCTATCACCTCGGTGGCGCCCACCACCACGGCGACGGCGCTGACGTCGATCACGACGGGGACGCCCCCCGCTCGCCACGGCGTAGTGGGGTACCGGTTGCGCGTGGCCGGTGCCGGAGGTGCCCAGGCCACGGGCGACGACCAGGTCATGAACGTGCTGCGCTGGCGGTCGGGCGCCGGAGACCTCCGCCTGTCGGTGCCGGCTCGGGAATTTCAAACGGTGGCCCCCTTCGGCGGTCAGTCGGTCCCGGCGGTGACGCGCGCCGAGTTCGCAGCCACAGGCTTCACCGCCGCCCACTTGGCCGGGACGCGGCTGGTGGGGTGGTCGGTGGCGTCGACGATCGTGGTGGAGGTGCGGCGACTTCTCGCCGCCGGTGAGCCCTTCGTCTACGCCTACTACGACGGCCTCGACAAGATCGCTCACGCCCGGGGCTTGGCCGAGCATTACGTCGAGGAGCTGCGATTTGTGGACCGACTCGTCTCGGACCTTGTCGAAGCGCTCCCCGCCGGGGCCACGTTGGTGGTGACCTCGGACCACGGCCAGGTCGAGGTGGCGTCGGCGGCCCACCTTCCGCACCCCGAGCTGCTGGCGGCCAGCGTGTTGCTGTCGGGCGAGGGTCGCTTCCGGTGGCTGCATGTGCGCCCCGGTGCGATGCAAGACGCCGTCGCCATCGCCACCGAAGCCCACGGCGAGGAGGCCTGGGTGCGCACCCGGGAGCAGATCATCGACGAGGGCTGGTTCGGCGGCGCGCTCGGCGCCGGCCGTGGCCGAGCGTCTGGGAGACGTGGCCTTGGTGGCTCGCCGCCCCGTTGCCTTTCTCGATCCCGCCGACACCGGAGAAACACGGCTGGCGGCCCGGCACGGCTCGCTCACCGCGGCAGAGATGTATGTCCCGCTGTTGGCGTGGGGGAGCCGGTGAAGGCAGGATCACGCTGTGACTGACGACGCCGCTGCGCACGACGCCGAGACCACCGACGCGTTCCGGGCCACCGAGCCCGCCGAAGCCGTCCTCCTCGAGCCGGGCGAGCACCCGCCGGCCCGCAACGACGCCGATGCCGCCGCCGCGGGCGCCGGCGCGGCGGGACCGCCGGATGCGGAGGTGACGGAGTCCGTCGAGCAACCGGCCAAGGTCATGCGCATTGGTTCCATGGTCAAGCAGCTGCTCGACGAGGTACGCAGCGCCGATCTCGACACCGCCAGCCGAGGTCGCATGCGCGAGATCTACGAACAGTCCATTCGTGAGTTGGCCGGCGCCCTGAGCCCCGATCTGGCCGCCGAGCTCGATCGCATGGTGCTGCCTTTCGACGAGTCCGTACCCTCGGAATCCGAGCTCCGCGTGGCGCAAGCCCAGCTGGTGGGGTGGCTCGAAGGCCTCTTTCACGGGATCCAGGCCACGTTGTTGGCCCAGCAGATGGCGGCCCGGGCCCAGCTCGAGGAGATGCGCCAGCGTGGGCTTCCCCCGGGGGGACCGGCGGCCGAGGGCATGCCGGCTCGCCCGGGCACGTACCTCTAAGCCCGGCCTCGATGGCCCGGGGCCGGCCTGGGCCGGGGACCCCGGCGAGCCGGCGCCGAGCGGAGCAGGCGTCACAACCTTGGACTACTCTCAAACGACACCGCTGTAGTTCTCCACAGGCCGTGGAGAGCCTGTGGACACCGGTTGGATCGGGCGCCGACCGGGCGCGCAGTACCGAGAGACGAGAAGTTCGCCGGAGCCGGAGGAGAAGCGGGCGATGACTGCCAAAAGATCGTTCGCCCATCTGCATACCCACACCGAGTACTCGATGCTCGACGGGGCAGCTCGAGTGGGCGACCTCGTCGATGCGGCTGTGGCCGACGGGCAACCGGCGTTGGGCATCACCGACCACGGCAACATGTATGGGGTCCTCGACTTTTATGCGGCGTGCCGGGCCCAAGGCGTCAACCCCGTGATCGGCACCGAGGCATACATGGCGGCCGAATCGCGCCACGAACGGCCCGTGCGGCGCGGCAAGCTCGACGACACCGGCGGTGATGTCGACGGCGGTCAGAAGCTCTACTACCACTTGACGCTTTTGGCCGAGACGACCGGCGGCTATCGCAACCTCATGAAGGTGGCGTCAGACGCCTATCTCGAGGGTTACTACTACAAGCCGCGCGTTGACTGGGAGCTGCTCGATCGCTACCACGAAGGACTGATCGCCACCACCGGATGTCTCGGTGGCGTCGTCCTGCAGGCGTTGTTGGCCGGCGACGAGGAACGGGCGTTGAAACTGGCCAGCCGGCTCCAAGACATCTTCGGACGAGACAACCTCTTCGTCGAGCTCCAAGACCACGGCCTGGCCGCTCAGCAGCGCACCAATCCGGCGTTGGTGCGCATCGCCCGGCTTCTCGACGCTCCACTGCTCGCCACCAACGACAGCCATTACACCCACCGTCATGATGCCGTTGCCCACGATGCGTTGCTGTGCGTACAGACCGGCGCCCTCATCGACGACCCCAAGCGTTTCAAGTTCGAGGGCGAGGAGCACTACCTCAAGTCGGCAGCCGAGATGCGGGATCTGTTCGCCGAAGTCCCCGAGGCGTGCGACAACACCTTGCTGATCGCCGAGCGCGCCAACGTCGAGATCCCCTTCGGGATGAACGCCCTACCGGAATTCCCGGTGCCGACCGAGTTCGTCGGTTCCACCTACGAGTCGCGCGCCGATGCCTATCTGCGTCACCTGGCCCTGCAAGGTGCCGCCCGACGCTACGGGTCACCGATCCCCGAGGCGGTGACCGAACGGCTCGACTACGAGCTTGGTGTCGTGGCCAACATGGGCTTCTCCGCCTACTTCTTGGTGGTGTGGGACCTCATCAGCCACGCCCGCGCCAACAACATCCGAGTAGGCCCCGGACGAGGGTCGGCGGCGGGGTGCTGTGTCGCCTACTGCTTGGGCATCGTGGAGCTCGACCCCATCGCCAACGACTTGCTCTTTGAGCGGTTCCTCAACCCGGGCCGCAAGCAGATGCCTGACGTCGACATGGACTTCGACGAGCGCTACCGCGCCGACATGATCGCCTACGCCTCCGAACGCTACGGCGCTGACCACGTGGCCCAGATCGTGACGTTCTCCACCATTAAAGCCAGGGCGGCCGTGCGCGACGGGGCTCGGGTCCTCGGGTACCCGTACATCGTGGGGGACAAGATCGCCAAGGCCATGCCGCCATTGCTCATGGGACGCGACACTCCGTTGAAGGCCTGCCTCGAAAAAGTCGAAGGTCACGAAGAGGGGTACGCCGCCGCCCAGGGGCTGCGCGACATGTACGCCACTGACGACGAGGCTCGGCGCGTCATCGACGTGGCCAAGGGTCTCGAGGGCCTGCGCCGTCAAGACGGCATCCATGCCGCTGCTGTGGTCATCACCAAGGAGCCTCTGACCGAGTACCTCCCGGTGCAGCGCAAGCCTGAAAGCGGGCAGAACCCCGCCGAGGCCCCCGTTGTCACGCAGTACGAGATGCACGGCGTCGAAGAGCTCGGGCTTCTCAAGATGGATTTCCTGGGACTGCGCAACCTCTCGGTCATCGAGCGCGCCTTGGACCTTGTCGAGAAGCGCACCGGGGTCCGCCCCGACATCGACGGCGTCGATCTCACCGACGAGATGACCTTCGCCATGCTCAAGCGGGGCGATTCCGTGGGGGTGTTCCAGCTCGAAGGTGGCCCCATGCGCTCGCTCATGCGCTCGCTCGCCCCCACGTCCTTCGACGACGTGGCGGCCTTGGTGGCGTTGTATCGCCCCGGTCCTATGGCCGCCAACATGCACAAGGACTACGCCGATCGAAAGAACGGCCGTCAAGCCGTCAGCTACCTCCATCCTGATCTCGAGGCCGTACTGGCCGACACCTACGGCTTGATGATCTACCAAGAGTCGGTCATGCGGGTGGCTCAGCGCATCGCCGGGTACACGTTGGAAGAGGCCGACAACCTTCGTAAGGCGTGCGGCAAGAAGATCCGTTCACTGCTCGCCGCCGAGCGCGAGAAGTTCGTGGCCGGATGTGTGGCCCAGGGATATGACGAGCGTTTGGGCACCAAGTTGTTCGACATCATCGAGCCGTTCGCCGACTATGCGTTCAACAAATCCCACGCCTACGGGTACGGGCTGGTGGCATACCAGACGGCATGGCTTAAAGCCCACTTTCCGGTGGAATACCTGGCCGCGCTGCTCACGTCGGTCAAAGACGACAAGGACCGCACGGCGGTGTACTTGGGAGAGTGCCGCTCGCTCGGCGTCGAAGTACTCGTCCCCGACGTCAACACGTCGCTGGGCGAGTTCACGCCGCTGCAAGAGGGCGATGGTCCGGCCAAGATCGTGTTCGGCTTGGCTGCCGTGCGCAACGTCGGTGAGAGCCTGGTGGAGCGCATCGTGGCGGAACGTCACGCGCAGGGTCCCTTCGTCGACTTTTACGATTTCTGTCGTCGCGTCGACCCCGTCGTGCTCAACAAGCGCACGGTGGAATCGTTGGTCAAGGCCGGGGCCTTTGATTCTCTCGGGCATCCCCGCCAAGGTCTGTGTCTCGTCTTTGAGGACATCGTGGACCGCACGCTGGTGCGTCGGCGCGAGGAGCAGGCCGGCATCTCGACGTTGTTCGCTTCTCTCGAAACCGCCGACGACGATGCTCCTCTTGGCTACGGCGACGTTCGGGTACCTATCCCCGATACCGAGTTCTCCAAGGCGCAGCGTCTCGCCTTTGAGAAGGAGATGCTCGGTCTGTACGTGAGCGATCATCCGCTGCGCGGCGTGGAGTCCGCCCTGGCTCGGCTCACGGAGTGCTCGATCGCCGAGCTCAAGGACCTTGACGACCCGGCCGCCCCGAGCTCAACGGGGCGCGACGGCCAGGTGCGCACCGTGGGCGGCGTGGTGACATCGCTCGTCCGGCGCTACACCAAGCGAGGCGAACTCATGGCCACGTTCGCCCTGGAAGACCTCCAGGGTGCCATGGAGGTCTTTGTTTTCCCCAAGGTCATGGCCGAGGTGGGGGCCCTGCTGGCCGACGACGTCATCGTCGTCCTGCGCGGCCGGGTCGACACCAGAGACGACCAGGTCAAGCTGGTGGCCATGGAGGTGAGCTGCCCGACCCTGGTTGTCGAGGGCGCTTCTGAGTTGCGGGTGCAGCTTCCGGTGGGAGTCCTCACCGACCCCGTGGTGGAACGCCTCAAGGAGCTGTTGACCGAGCACCCCGGGGCCGAGCCCGTGTTCTTGCACGTGGGGCAAGCCGTCTTGCGGTTGCCCGTCGAGTTCAACGTCGACAGCCGCCGAGGGCTTTTAGGCGAGCTGCGTGTCCTGTTGGGTGCCAATGCCATCGTGGCATGACTTTGTGGGCATTTCCCCAGGCCGGCGCTTCGTCGGGGTGGCCGGGAGATATCCGAGTGGGCCTCACGTGCGCGCGTCCCGTATCCTGGTAGGACACCCCCGCCGCCAAAGGCCCTTCAGCGGCGTCGGGAGTCAGATGAGCGGGACTAGCGACGGAGTACGCCATGCCCTTTGATGTCGGGACCAAGGACTGCACTTCGCTGAGCGACGCCGAGTTGGCCGAGATGGCCGACCTGTGCGCCGAGCGCGAACCCCGTTTTGATATCGGGTTCCTGTCCAAGCAGTGCGAAGAGTGGGTCCTGATCACCATCGTGCGCGAGGGCAACAAGCTGCGGGGCTATTCCTTTTCCACCCTTGAGCGCATCGGGGGCACGCCGTCGCTTCTGGTCGGCGTGGCCACCGTCGACCGCACGGTCAAGGCTGACCAGGCTCTGCGCCTCCTGCTCGGTGACCAGTACCGCCGGGCGCTGCTGGCGTTCCCCGACGAGGATGTGCTCGTGGGCACCCGGCTGTCGGAGGCCTTTGGGTACCAGGCCTTTACCGGGCTCACCGAAGTGGTGCCTCGTCCCGGTCACAAGGCTTCGGGTGAGGAGCGGGCGTGGGGCCGTCGTCTGGCCAAGCGTTTCGGCTGCGAGGGTCGCATCGACGACCGGACCTTCGTCCTCGGCGGCGACGGCTCAATCGCCGGCGCCCTGGACTTCGGTGGTCCCAAGGTGCGAGAGCCCGAGGACGAGGTCGCCTTGCTGTTCAAGGCGATGAACCTCAAGAAGGGCGACCGCCTGGTGGCCTTCGGCTGGGCCATGGCCGAGGATCTGGCCTCGGGAAATCTGGCGTCGGGCAAGCTGCGCTGACTCCCACCTGCTCCGGCTACGGCCGGGGGAGAATGGCAGCCACCGTCTTGTAGCAGTAGCCCTCGCGTGGCTTGCTCAGGGCGACCACCAAAAAGTGTGGTTTGAATCCCAGCGCACTGGACAGCTCCTTGCCGGACACACGTTCGCGGCGCGCCGTCCACAAGGCGGCGACGGCCCGACGATCCTCGACAGGCAGCCAGTTGTCGCTGCGGGTCCAACCGAAACGGGCCCATACCGAGTCGTCGGCCTGACGGCGAAAAAGCTGTGGCCCTCGGGCCGGGATGACCAACGCCACCGACGGCCGCATGCCGTGGAATTCCCAGTAGGGGGCGGACGAGCCCGGAAACCCCAGCAGGTGCTGATCGCTCGGGGCCACCAAATGGCGCAGCACACGCCGGGCTCGGCGTCCTCGCATGGTGCCGACGGTCGAGGGCGGTCCGGCCAAGGTGACGGCCTCGGGTTGAGCGAGGTCGTCGCGCTCGGGATCGTCGGCCCAGGTGGCGTCCACCACGTCGAAGGGGACGAGGTCGCCAGGATGCTCCTCGCCCCACTCGATGCGCAGCCGTACCAACGCGCCGGTGGACAGGTCCACCGCCACGGTGTCCTCCTCGCCGCTCGACAGCACCAGACAACGCCGGGCTCCCGCCGCCGGCGTCGGCAGTCTCCGCAGCCGCGGTCGCGCCGAGGACGTGGTCTGGCTCTGATGGCGTCCGCGGGGACGCGGCGAGGTCCTCACGACGCCGTGGCGGCCAGGTAGTCCTCGGCGTCCTGGCGCCGGGCATCGTCGAGCCGGGCCGCCAGCTCGCCGGAGTCGGCGGTAGGAGATGCACAGGTGTAGGAGCGGCACACGTGCGCGTAGCCGGGGCGTCGGTCGGCCCACAGCGGCGAGGCGGTGGGCTCACCCCAGGCCAGGACGACGGTGGGCTCGAAGCGGGCCTGTACGGCGGCGACCAGTTCGGGCCGCTGGCCGGTCACCACGACCTCGGTCACGCCTCCACCGACGAGTCCCGCGGCCGCCACCGCGTTGGCGAGGGCCAGAGGGTGCTCGCCGGCCACGCCGGCCAGCAACGCCAGCAGCGACGCTCCGGCCTCGCTGAGAGCGTCATCCCCGCACAGCGCGCCTAAGCGCACCAAGGCGGCGGCGGCCACAGAGTTGGCCGATGCGGTGGCGCCGTCCATGACGTCGACGGGTCGAACGACCAGCTTTTCGGCGTCATTGCCGGTGGTGAAGAGCAAGCCACCGCCTTCGCCGTCGGCCTCGCCCGCGCCGAAGAGTCTCAGCATGTCGTACGCAGTCTTTTGGGCTTCGTGGGTCCAGTGCGCCTCTCCAGTCAGCTCTCCCAGTCGGGTCAAGCAGTCCACGAGCCATGCGTAGTCCGCCGCGTAGGCGAGATGACGAGCGCGTCCTTGCTGCCACGAGCGCAGCAGTCGTCCGGTGGTGGGTTGGCGCATCTCGTCGAGGAGGAACCGTCCGATCTCGACGGCCTTTTGGTGCCACTGGGGATTGCCGGTCGCTCCGGCCGCTTCGGCCAGGGCCGAACAGAACATGGCGTTCCACTCGGTGAGGATCTTGTCGTCAAGCCCCGGCGCCACCCGTAGGGCGCGCGCCTCGAACAACGCCGTGCGCGCCGCGTCGAGCGACGGGGTCCGCTCTGATGTGGCGCCCAAAGGACGGCGCAAGATGTTCTTGCCCTCGAAGTTCCCCCTCGGCGTCACGCCGTAGAAATCGATGGCCGCGGCGGCTACGTCAGGGTCCAAGACGGCTTCGATGTCGGCCGCGCTCCAGACGTAGAACCGTCCCTCCTCGCCTTCGGAGTCGGCGTCCTGGGCGCAGTACAGGCCGCCGGCGGGGGAGGCCAGGTCGCGCAACACATAGGTGATGGTCTCGTCCACCACCGTCAACCACCGCGCCGTGCCGGTGGCCAGCCACCCGTGCAGGTAGGCGCGCACCAAGCCGGCTTGGTCGTAGAGCATCTTCTCGAAATGGGGGACCGTCCACGTCTCGTCGGTGGAGTAGCGGGCGAACCCTCCACCGAGGTGGTCGTAGATGCCGCCCACGGCCATGGCATCAAGGGTGGCGGTGGCCATGGCCAGCGAGCGGTCGGAGCCGGTCAATCGGTGATGGCGCCAGCACAGCTCGACCAAGGTGGGTTGTGGGAACTTGGGGGCAGGCCCGAACCCTCCCCACGTGTCGTCGAAGCGGGCCTCGAGCTCCGCCAGGGCGCGGGCCAGCAGTGGCCCCGATACGGACGCCACCCCGGCATCGGCGGGGACCCTTACGCCGAGCAGGTCGGCGGGCACCCGGCTCCGGCGGCTGACCGCGTCCACCAAAGAGTCAGCTTGGGCTTCGACCTCGGGGCGGCGCTGTCGCCAGGCCTCGTCCACGGCGTCGAGCACGCGTCGAAACGACGGCATACCCGACGAGTCCTTTGGGGGGAAGTAGGTGCCTGCAAAGAACGGCCGGCCGTCGGGAGTCATGAACACGGTCATGGGCCACCCGCCGCGTCCCGATATGGCCTGGACCGCCTCCATGTACACGGCATCGACATCGGGTCGTTCTTCGCGATCCACTTTCACGGCCACAAACGAGCCGTTGATCACCTCGGCCACCGCGGCGTCTTCAAAGGACTCGTGCGCCATGACGTGACACCAGTGGCACGCCGAGTACCCGACCGACAGCAGGATCGGCGTGTCGAGGTCGCGAGCCCGGGCAAAGGCCTCGTCGCCCCACGGATACCAGTCCACAGGGTTGGCGGCGTGTTGACGAAGATAGGGGCTCGTCTCTGATTCCAGCCTGTTCACGGCTGGAGATGCTACGGCGCCGGTGGTCGTAGGGTAGCGCTCCATGGAACTCCGTCTCGATGGCAAGGTGGCGCTGGTCACCGGGGGTTCGCGTGGGATCGGACGTGCTATCGCGTCATGTTTTGCCCAGGCCGGGGCGGCGGTCATGATCGCAGCGCGTCGCGAGGCCGACTTGGCCGAGGCGGCCCAGCAGATCACCGTCGCCGGGGGGCTGGTCGCGTACTGCGTCGCCAATGCCGGTGACGAAGCGGACGCCGAGCGCTGTGTGGCTGCCACGGTGGCGCGTTTCGGAGCGCTCGATGTCCTGGTCAACAACGCCGCCACCAACCCGTACTTCGGACCGTTGGTGGATATCGATCAATCTCGGGCCGCCAAGACGGTGACGGTCAACCAGATGGGTGTGCTCACCTGGACCCAGTGCGCCTGGCGGGCGGCCATGGCCGAACATGGGGGTGTGGTGATCAACGTGTCGTCGGTCGGCGGGCTGTCGGTGGAGCCCGGCATCGGTTGGTACAACGTGACCAAGGCGGCCGTGGCCCATTTGACTCGACAACTGGCCTTTGAGCTGGGCCCGACGGTGCGGGTCAATGCGCTCGCCCCGGGGTTGGTGCGCACCGATTTCGCCCGGGCCCTATGGGAGACCCACGGTGATGCAGTGGCGCGCCGTTTACCCCTCAAACGCCTGGGAGAGCCGCAAGACATCGCCTCGGCGGCCCTGTTCTTGGCTTCCGAGGCGGCGTCGTGGGTGACCGGACACGTGCTTGTGGTGGACGGAGGGGCGTTGTCGATGGCCTCGGGAGGAGTGTGATGGGGAAGCTGTTCGCGGACCTCGAGTTCCGGGGTCTCGTCTACCAGGTCACCGATCCCACTTTGGCTGGCCTCCTCGACGGGGACGAGCAGTTGACGGGCTACATCGGTTTCGACCCCACCGCCGACAGCCTGCACGTGGGCCACCTGCTGCAGGTGTGCAACCTGCGTCGATTGCAGTTGGCCGGTCACCGTCCCATCGCGGTGGCGGGCGGCGGCACGGGCATGATCGGTGACCCCGGTGGCAAGAACGAGGAGCGTGAGCTGCTCAGTGTGGAGCAGGTGCGCGCCAACCTGGAGGGGATCAGGCCGCAGCTCGAGCGTTTCCTGGATTTCTCGCCCGCGGCGGGTGCCTCCCAGGCGGTGATGGCCGACAACGGCGACTGGACCTTGACCATGGGGTTGGTCGAGTTCCTGCGCGATGTGGGCAAGCACTTCACCGTCAACCAGATGCTGGCCAAGGAGTCGGTGCGGGGGCGCTTGGAGCGGCCCGATCAGGGGATCTCGTTCACCGAGTTCAGCTACATGCTCCTCCAGGCCTATGACTTCCTGCGCCTCTTCGACGCCTATGGGTGTCGACTGCAGCTCGGGGGAAGCGACCAGTGGGGCAACATCACCATGGGCGTCGACCTGGTGCGCAAACTGCGTCGGGCCGAGGTCTTCGGACTGACATCGCCGCTGGTGCTCAACGCGGACGGGACGAAGTTCGGCAAGACAGGAAGCAACACCGTGTGGTTGGATCCCAAGCGCACCAGTCCCTATGCGCTGTACCAGTTCTTCATGCGCACCGAAGACGCCGTGGTGAGCTCCTACTTACGGTTGTTCACTTTTTTGGGACGCGACGACATCGAAGCACTCGACGAGGCCACCGCCGCACAGCCCCAAAAACGCCAAGCCCAGCGCGCCCTGGCCCGGGAAGTGTGCACCTTGGTCCACGGAGAGACCGAGACGGCGCGGGCTGAGCGGGCCGCCCAAGCGTTGTTCAGTGAGGAGATCTCGACGCTCGACGAGTCCAGCCTCCTCGAGGTGTGCGCCGAAGCGCCCACCACCGACTGGCCACGCACGGCCATGGACGCGGCAGGCGGCGAGGAGGGGCTTACGCTCGTCGACGTGTTGGTGCGCACCGGGTTGGTTTCCTCCAAGGGCCAGGCCCGGACCACCATCGAGCAAGGCGGTGCTTACGTGAACAACCGGCGCGTGGGTGATGTCGAGGCGCGCCTGCGCCACGCTGATCTGCTGTTCGACAAGTACGTGGTCCTGCGCCGAGGCCGGCGCGACTACCATCTCCTGGTGTTCGGGTAGCGGTTCCAACCGGTCCGTCCCGTCCTCGACAACGCCGATGCTGCTCGTCCTTCTCGCCGTGGTGGTGATCGCCGTCGTGCTCGGCGCCTCCTTCGTGAGTCTGTTCGGGTTCCCGTTCTCGCCGTCGGGTCTCGGCCGCCGTCGCCGGAGCGCCACGAGGAGGACCCCGCTATGAGCGATCCCGTCAACGTCACCACTGGCCCACCTGACACCGTTCTCGACGAGCCTTCACAGGCGGCGACGGCGCGTCTTCACTCCGCACTGGAGGCTCCCGCCGCGTCCCGGCGCGACGCGGTAGCCGACGTGGTGCGGGCTTTTCCCGATTGGTCCGAGGCGTGGGCGGAACTCGGCAACCTGGCGCGTGACGACATCGAGGCCTACGCGTGTTACCGGGTGGGCTACCACCGCGGTCTTGACGCCTTGCGCCGGGCCGGATGGCGAGGCAACGGCTACGTACGATGGGCGCACCGGGCCAACACCGGTTTCTTGCGTTGCCTGGACGGTTTGCGCGCCACGGCGGCGGCCATCGGGGAGACCGCCGAAGAGGAACGCTGTGAGGCGTTCTTGCGCCAGCTCGATCCCTCTTGGCGCTTGGCCCGGTGAAGGTAACGACGATGGTGGCGTGCACCGCCGTCGTCGCCGGTGGCGCCTTGGGCATGGCGTGCAGCAGCCAGTACAACGGGACGTTGGCGCAGCAGGTCAACGAGTGGTCGACCATGACGCAATTCCCCTCCGAGGCCACCGCGCTGCAAAACGATTTCCGGAACTTCAACGCCTTGGGAGCCCACCCCGCCCCCGGAGTCCTGCGTACCTATTGCGACGTCATGGTCACCGACGCACTCAATGCCAACCAGAACCTTCCCGCTCCTGATGATCAGGTGACCGACGTGCTGGGCGACGCCTACAACCTCTTCGGCGAGTCGGGTCGAAACTGCCTGTCGGGGGCGAACGGCAACGCCGCCTTGCTGGCGCGCGCCGAGCGTCAGCGCATCGCCGCCGCGCACCAACTCATCAAGGCCCGGGCCGTCATCGACGCCCTCGGTCCGGCGTGAGGCGACAAGGAGCCCCTCGATGAGCCCCGCGGGCCACGAAGTGTTGGGCCCGGTGCCGGCGGGCCAAGATCCCGACGAGTACGACCGGCGTCGGCGCCGCGTGCTGTGGATGTTGCCCACGGGCTTGTACGTGGTGGGCAGTCGCCACCAACAGCGCCGGAACCTCATGACGATCAGCTGGGTGACGCAGGTGGCGCTGGCCCCCAAGTTGGTGGGCATCGGTGTCGAGTCGGCCTCGGTGACCCACGGGCTCATCGCCGCGGGCGGGGTGTTCGCCCTGTCGATCCTGGGTCGCGAGGAGCGCCAGTTGGTGCGCCGCTACGCCAAGGTGGTCGAGGACGTCGACGTGGCGGCCGATGGCACGGGGACCATGCACGGCGCACCGGTCCATAGCGCCACCACCGGTGCCCCCATCTTGGATGTGGCCGTGGCCTGGCTCGACTGCGAGGTCCGCCACCACCTCGATCTGGGATCACACATGTGGTTCGTCGGGGAGGTCGTCGACTGCGCCGAAACCGAGACGGATGCCGAGAGCCCGCACCACGTGTTGCGTATGGAGGACACCCGGATGAACTACGGGGGCTGAGAAACCCGCTGACTGGCTACGGGGTGTCGGGGCTACGGGGTTTCGGGGCTGTCGGAATCCGAGGCGGGCGACGGCCGGAGGTCGACGCGCAGGGTGAGAATGCCGTCGACGAGGGTGGCCTCGGCGTCACCGAGCATGGCGAAATCCATGAAATCGCGCTGGGCCTGCTCGACGAAGCGCTGGCGTTCGGGGCCCTCGATGGGAGGCATCCCCCGGGTGCGCACGGCCGTGGCTCGAGCCCGAAAGCGCTCCACCATGGCCGCGGGGTCGAACTCGTCAGGCACGGTGCAGACTGTACCGGCCGAGGCCAGGAGGCCTGGGCCGGGTGAATGCGCCCGCTGGCCGGAGGATAGAATGAGGGGGACGCGGCTCCGCTGTATCGACGCGAGAGCCCGAAACCCGGTCGACCGAGGAGTCGCTCGTGAAGAAGGGACGGCATCGCCGATTCGAGGAGGCCCGCAGCCTCAAGCGCTCGGTTGCCACCGATAATCGACGCTGTCCGGAGTGCGGAGCTGATCCTGAGGACGAGCACGCCTCATGGTGCATGGTGGAGGCCGACGCGTTCGAGGACATTCTCGGGACGAGTAGTACGAACGGGTCCGACCTCGAGGACGACCCCCTGGCTGATTGAGCGTCGCCGCTCGGCGTTGAGCCTCGGGCTCAGCGCTTGCGCAGTGCGGGGTGGGGGAGTGCCACTGATGCGGGCTTGGGGGTTGGGGACGCGCCCATGGTCGACGGCGCCGGTCCTGTGCCGTTGCGCACCGGAGCGGCATTGGCCACCCGGGCCGTGAGGTAGCGCACCAGCTGCTTGTAGATCTTCTTGCTGGTCAGCGCGATGAGCTCAGGGCGCAGCTCCTCGTAGACGGGTTGCGTACCGACGAAGGCATCAGGCTCTTCAGTGCACCACCAGTGGAACTCGGCGCCACCTTCGGACCAATCCCGGCGATCCCATTGGCGCACCACGGAGGTGACGTGGCCGTCGTCGGCTACCTCGTCCTCACGACGTAACGGCAGCTGCCAGCACACGTCGGGCTTGAGCTCCATGTGGGGAACGCCGCGCTCCATGGCGGCGCGGTGCAATGCACATCCGGCGCCGCCGGGGAAGTCAGGTCGATTTAGGAAAATGCAGGCGTCGTCGACCATCCTCGTCATGAGGTCCCCTGAGGGGGCGCGCTTGGTGATGTTGAGGCGCTTGCCCGTGCGCGGCTGGGCCTTGGCCCGGAACTGCCATTGCTCGGCGGTCAAGGTGGCAGCCACCTTCTCCACGCGCCGGGCGTCTTTGGCACCGGTGAAGTGCGCACCGTAGGAACAGCATCCTTGGACGAGTTCGGGGGCGGGGCCGGTAAGGACCCCTTGGCAGCCGTTACCGAAGATGCAGGTCCAGTTACTCTCGAGGAATGTGATGTCGAAGAGCCAGGTGCGCTCCTCGTCGGGATCGGGGAAGCTCACCCACTCATGGGCATCAGCGGGTGCGTTCTTCCAGACGAGTGGGGCCGATTGCTCGTGGCCGTTGCCGGCGCTCGTCGTCGTTTCGTGGGTTGAGATTTCCGTCGTCATCGCTCGTTAGCTTCCCACCACGGCGGGACCCGCTGCACGCATACTCGCCAACTGTCCTTGGGTCGGCTCGGCGCAGCAGAACCATGACTCGGTGAGGCGCGGTCTGTCGTCTGGTGCCAGGGAGGAACGTTGCACGTGGCGCGCGCCGTCGAGCTGTCGATACGAACGCGCCGCCGAGGCGGTGGTGGGGTCGGCGAGGCGATGTGTGACGAGTGCACGTACTTCGTCGAAGGAGTGCATCGCCGACCAGCCCTCGGCCCCAGCGCGCTCGGCCAGTGCGCCCAACTCGGCGGCGACGACATCGAGACGCGCGTCGGCGGCGTGCCACGTCCACCCCAACTGTTCGGGGTCGTAACCGTCGAGATGACCGTCGAGGGCGCCGCTGTCGAGGAGTAACGAACCGGGCGGCACCAACAGGCGGATGGCGTACTGCACGGGGTCGACGTTGCCCACCAAGTCCCAGGCGTCCACCAGGTCAATCAAACGCACCATGTCGGGTGCCGTGGTCCAGGGCGTAAAGGGCACGAGTGAGGGTCGTGGCTCGATACCAGCCCGCCGCAGCACCGACACCGCTTCGCCTTCGTCGGCCACCGTGTGCCCCTTGCGCAGGTGACCGAGGACGGTGTCACTGGCCGACTCGAAGGCCGAGACCACGAAGATGCATCCCGCCGTGGCGAAATCGCTCCACAGGTCGCCATGACGTAAGACGTGCTCCACCTTGACGGTGATGTCGAAGGTCAGATGGGGGAACGCCCCATGCACGGCGTCGACGACCCGGCGGGCGTGGTGCGGACCGTTGAGGAAGTCGGGGTCGCCAAAGGTGATGTGGCGAGCCCCCGACGTTGCCATTTGCTCGACGTCGGCGAGGACGGTGTCGAGAGCCACCAGGCGAGTGCGACCGTCGTAGACAACGGGGACCGGGCAATGGCGACAGTGATGCGCACAGCCGTGGCTGGCTTCGGTGTAGCCGGCCAGGACCTCGGTGCCGTGGGCGGCCAGCTTGGCGTACTGCTCCAGCCCCGGCAGCAGCTGCCGCGCCGGCGTGGCGAATCGTCCGCGCCCGAGCGACACCCGAGTCGACGACACGGCGTCGACCGGCGCGTCGTTGTCCGTGTCGGCAGCGTCGCCAGCAGCAGTGGCAGTAGCAGTATCGGTGAGACCAGCGGCGGCGGCCAGCAACTCACCTTCGTACTCGCCTGACAGCCGCAGATCGGCCACCGGTGGTGAACCCTCGGCACCGTCGAGTCCGGCATAGAGGCCGTACATCCACAGCGGCAGCTCGGGGTGCGCGGCGCGGATCTCGGCGGCAGCGGCCCGGGCCAGCCGCATGGCCGTGTGCATGGGCACAGAGAACGCCACCGCGTCGGCCCACCCCATGACGTCGAGGTCAAGGCACTGCACCGACAGATCGAGGCAGCGCACGTCATGCCCGGCGTTGCGAAGCGCCGCGGCCGGGGAGGCCACGTGCAAGGGCTGGTGGCCGAGTTCATAGGTGGACACCAGCACGACACGCACAAGATCACGGTAGCGGGTAGCCCACCCGTCGTCGCCGGGATCAGGAGGTTTCGTCGGTGACGTCGATGCGGACGTTGAGCACCGCCTGGGCGTGGCGCAAGGCCTTTTCGGCATCCTCGGGTCGGCGTCCGG
The DNA here is from genome assembly GCA_963714125.1 of uncultured Acidimicrobiaceae bacterium. Taxonomy (GTDB): domain Bacteria; phylum Actinomycetota; class Acidimicrobiia; order Acidimicrobiales; family UBA8190; genus CAWCAW01. The sequence continues at coordinate 1,999,406 of OY970234.1, forward strand.
TGGCGAAGACGAAGCCGAGATAGCGATTGCCCTCGGGCACGGGGACGATGATGGTCCCCGGCGTCACGGTGATTTGGACGTCGACGATGCCCGGCACGGCCCGAGCGTTCTCGGTGCCTTCCACGGCGACAAAGCGTCCGGCGTGGGGGATGGGGAGCATGAGGACACCGGCGGCGCGCTCTTTACTGCTGACTTCGAGGCCGAGGCCCAGGGCATGCGACAGCACCACGCTCTCCAAGGTGCGCCCCGTGGCGAAGGCCAAGGTGCGCGCGCAGAGCCCGCCGATGGTGCGCGCCGCCACCTCGATGACGGTGGCTCGTCCGTCGCGCACGCGCAGTTCGCCATGGATGGGCCCGTGCTCGAGCCCCATGGCCCGCGCTGCTGCCGATGTGACCGAGAGCACGGCCGCCCTGTCGAGAGGTCCGAGACGGCTGGGGGTGATGTAGAAGGTCTCCTCGAAGGCCGGACCGTCGAGCGGATCGGGTTTGTCGAAGACGGCCAACACCTCGAGTATCCCGTCGACAAGCAAGCCCTCCACGGCGACCTCAGGGCCGTCGACGAAACGCTCGATGACCAATGGCACGTCGTCGGCGACGCCGGCTGACGCCGCAATCCGTCTGACGCGGGCCACCACCGCCACGGCCTCCTCCGCGGTGTCGGCGCGCAACACGCCTTGGCTGGCCGACAGCGTGGCCGGTTTCACCACACACGGGAGTCCCACCTTCCGAGCCAGCCCGGCCACCTCGTGGTCGTCGGCGTCGGGGCCGACGGCGGCGAAGACGGGTTGGGGTACTTCGCCTCGGTGCAGCAACGTGCGCATGATCAGCTTGTGCCGAGCCGCCACCACGGCGTCGGGGGGGTTGTGGCGCAGTCCCAGTCGCTCCGACGCCAGGGCCGCCACCAGCGTGCCGACGTCGTCGACGGCCACCACGGCGTCGAGGGGGGACACGGCGTCGTGGGCGACGATGGCCGCCGCGGCCGCCTCGGGATCGTCGTAGGGGACCTCGATCCAGCGCGTGGCCATGGACTGCTCCAGTACATGGGCGTGATCGCCGGCCACGACGACATCGACGCCGAGGGCACGCGCCGCGTCCATGAAGTCTCCGGCCCGATACGTAGCTGACGGAACAAGCAGGAGAACGCGGGCCATGGACCTATGATGACCTGGGGAGGTGCGGACTGTGGTCGACGAAATCAGTGGTGAGGGCGACGGTGGTGCCGCCGAGTCCCAAGCCGTCCTCACGGTGACCCCCCAAGCCCGTGCGGTGGTGCTCGAATCCCGCTCGCAGGAGGCTGACGCCGAGCGCCTGGCGCTGTGGGTCGAGGTCACCGGCGCCTCGGGTGGTGCGTATACGTACGACATCTACTTTCAGGCCGCCTCCGATGCTCGGGCCCAAGATGACACCACCGAGGTAGAAGGGTTGCCCGTGGTGGTTCCCGAGGCCAGCGTGGCCCGACTACGGGGGGCCCGGCTGGATTGGTCCGATGACGACGAGGGCGGGCTCGTGATCTTGAACCCCCAGTCCCCGCCTCGTGCTGAGGTCGCCGCCGCCATGCCCACCGGCGACTTGAGCAGCGACCTGGCTCAGCGCATCCTGGCCGTGCTTGACGCGGAGATCAACCCGTCCATCGCCATGCATGGCGGCCGAGCCGATCTGGTGGCCGTGGACGATGCCATTGCCTACCTCCGCCTCAGCGGCGGGTGCCAAGGATGTGGCCTGGCCAAGGTGACCCTTTCGCAAGGAATCGAAGTGGCGCTGCGTGACGCGGTACCCGAGATCGACTCCGTCGTGGACGTGACGGACCACGCCAGCGGTTCCAACCCGTACTTCGAGGCAGCCAAAAAATAAGCGTGACTGCCCCCGCTGATGCCGCTCGCGGCGGCCGGACCTCGTAATGGACGTCCTCGTCACAGGATTGGCAGCAGCCGGTGGACTTGTCTTCGGCGACGGGCTTGAGGTCGTGGTCGAGCGCCTCGGGGCACACGAGAGCCTGGAACGACCGTGGTGGCGCTGCCCTTCGTGTCAAGAGCCGCTGTCGGGGCCCGGTGCCGTTCCCTTGCTGGGCATAGCGGCTCGGGCGCGGCCGTGTTCCCATTGCGGCGTCCGTCGGAGCCGGCCGTGGCGTTCGGCGGTGATGGCCGTTGTCAGCGCCTTCGTGCTGGGCGCCTTCGCCGTACGCATCGGTCCGCATCTGGCCTTACTGCCGTACTGCATCTTGGGGCTGTCGCTGGTGGCCATCAGCGCCGTCGACTTCGAACGCTTCATCATCCCCAACCGCATCGTGTACCCCACGTTGGCGCTGCTTATCCCCCTGCTGGTGCTGTCCTCGGCCGTCGACCACCGCTGGGGCCTGCTCACCCACGCCGCGATCGCCGGAGCCGCCGCCTTTTTGGCTTTTTACGTCGTGCATCTCGTGGTCCCGGGCGGTATGGGCTTCGGCGATGTGCGCCTGGCGGGCGTGCTCGGTGTGGCCGTGGGGTGGATCGGCCTCGGTCTGGCCTTTGTCGCCTTTTTCATCGGCTTCCTGCTCGGAGCTGTCATCGGCATCGTGGTGATGATGGTCACCGGCGGGGGGCGCAAGACCAAGGTTCCCTTCGGACCGTTCCTGGCCGCCGGGGCGATCATCGCCATCGTGTGGGGCAATCCCATCGCCAACGCGCTGTTCCATCGGAGCGTGTCGTGACGGGCTTCGATCTCTGCCCACGAAAGTAGATTGAGCCCGTGCTCAGGTTCCTGACCGCCGGCGAGTCCCACGGCCGCGCCCTGGTGGTGGTGGTCGAGGGCCTTCCGGCCGGCTTGCCCATCACCGTGGAGGAGATCGGCGAGGAACTGGCTCGTCGCCGCCTTGGCTATGGGCGCGGGCCGCGCATGCGCTTTGAGGCGGACGAGCTCAGCATCGTGAGCGGGGTGCGTCACGGTCACACCCTGGGTTCGCCGGTGGCCATAGAGATAGCCAACACGGAATGGCCCAAGTGGGAACAGGAGATGTCCCCGCATCCGGGTTCGCCCACCAAAGTGCTGACGACGCCGCGGCCGGGTCATGCCGATCTGGCCGGGATGCAGAAATACGGTCTCGATGATGCCCGCAACGTCCTCGAGCGCGCCTCGGCGCGCGAGACGGCGGCCCGCGTGGCGGCGGGGTGCCTGGCCAAGGCGCTGCTGAGCTACCTCGGGGTGTCGGTGCTGAGCCACGTGGTGGCCCTCGGCGACGCGTCGGTGACTACCGACGCCCGCCCCGGTCCCGCTGACCTCGACCTGGTCGACGCATCGGCGGTGCGCTGTTTCGACGCTGATGCGGAAATGCGCATGGTGGCGGCCATCAAGGCGGCCGCCAAGGACGGCGACTCGTTGGGCGGCGTGGTCGAGGTCTTGGCCTACGGCGTCCCCGTCGGGCTCGGCAGCCACGTGCACTGGGACCGGCGTCTTGACGGGCTCGTCGCTCAGGCCCTGATGAGCATCCAAGCCATCAAGTTCGTCGAGATCGGCGACGGCGCATCAGTCAGTGCGCGGCGCGGATCGGAGGCGCACGACGCCATCACCTATGACGCCGACAGCGGTGACTATGTACGCCAGACCACCCGTGCCGGCGGCATCGAAGGAGGGATCTCCACGGGTGCCCTCATCACGGCGCGCCTCGGGATGAAGCCGTTGGCCACGCTGAATCGTCCCGTCCTCGGCACCGTTGACGTCGTCACCAAGCAAGAGACGGTGTCGTTCAAGGAGCGCACCGACGTCACCGCCGTACCGGCCATGGGCGTGGTGGCGGAGACCATGCTGGCCCTGGTGCTGGCGTCCGAGGCGCTGCGCAAGTTCGGCGGCGACTCGTTGGCCGAGATGATCCGCAATCGCGACGGGTACGTGGCGGCTCTGAGGGAGGCGTCGCGATCGTCGGCTCCCCGTGCCTGACCGGGTGTTTCTGGTGGGGATGATGGGAGCGGGCAAGACGGTGGTGGGAGCCGAGGTGGCCGGCCTGCTGGGCTGGCAATGTGTCGACATCGACGCCCAGATCGAGCGATCTGCCGGCATGTCGGTGCCCGAGCTTTTCAGCACCCAGGGTGAAAGTCGTTTTCGCCAGCTCGAGCGAGACACCATCGCCGCCGCCGCCAGCGGTGAAGAGGCGGTGGTGATCTGCGCCGGGGGTGGCGCCGTACTCGACAGCCAGACGCGCGCCGTGCTCGGTTCGTCGGGAACGGTGGTGTGGTTACGAGCCGACATCGACACCTTGGTCCATCGCCTCGGAGGCGGGGACGGGCGCCCTTTGCTGAGCGCGCCAGGTGGTGACGTCGCCGGTGCCGTGGGGGCCTTGGACGCACAGCGCCGGCCTTTGTACGAGGAGGTCGCCGACGTCGTCGTCGATGTGGACGGTCTCGAGGTGGCGGCGGTGGCCCGCCGTGTCGTCGAAGGACTCGGTCGATGATCACCGTTGGAGTCGAGCTGGGCTCGAGCTCCTACGACGTCATCGTGGGGGCGGGGGCGCGCCATGTGCTGGCGGAGGCGGTGCCGCCAGGAGTACGGCGCGCCACGGTCGTCACCCAGAAGGGGATACCGGTGGAGGTCGACCCCGCAGTGCCCTTCGATGTGTTCGTCATCGACGACGGCGAGGGGGCCAAGTCCCTGTCCACCGTCGAAGCGCTGTGCCGGCACTTCGCCCGCAGCGGGCTGGCGCGCTCGGACGTGGTGGTGGCCGTCGGTGGTGGGGTGGTGACCGATGTAGCCGGGCTGGCCGCCGCGTTGTATCACCGCGGCGTGGCCTACATCAACGTGCCCACCTCCTTGCTGGCCCAGGTCGACGCCGCCATCGGCGGCAAGACGGGGGTCAACCTGCCCGAGGGCAAGAACCTCGTCGGCGCCTTTTGGCAGCCGGCCGCGGTGCTGTGCGACACCGAGACGCTCGACACGTTGCCGACGCGCGAGTGGGCGTCGGGCCGCGGCGAAATGGCCAAGTACGCCTTTCTTGACGACGGCGGCCCCGACGGCGGTGGGGGTCCCGACACGGCGTTGTTGACGCTGCCGTTGGAGGAGCAGGTGGCTCGGTGCGCAGCCATCAAGGCGCGCGTGGTCGCCTCCGACGAGCGCGACGCCGGGGCCAGGATGAAGCTCAACTACGGCCACACCCTGGCCCATGCCCTGGAGGCCGGGGCCTTGGCCTCAGATCCGCCCGCCGATCTTCGCCATGGCGAGGCGGTGGCCGTGGGTCTGGTCTTCGCCGCCCTGCTGGCCCAGCGGCTGGGCCGTATCGACGAAGAGCGTGTGGCTTTGCATCGGCGCGTGGTGGCGGGCTTCGACCTGCGCGCCGACATCCCGCCGGTGGCGTCGGCGGCCGAGTTGGTGGCCTTCATGGCCCGAGACAAGAAGGCACACCACGATCTGACCTTCGTCCTCGACGGCCCGCAAGGGGTCCAGCCCGTGGGCAACGTCGCGGTGGAGGCTGTGCTGGCTACCCTGGCCGACATGGGATGCCGATGACCGCCGCCAAGGCCCGGCCGCGGGTGATCTTGTTGTCGGGGCCGAACCTGAACCTGCTTGGGGATCGCCAACCCGAGGTCTACGGGCATCACACGCTGGAGGAGCACGTGGCGGCCGCCACTGATGAGGCGGCATCGCTCGGTCTTGTCCTCGAGCATCACCAGAGCAACCACGAAGCCGAGCTCGTCGAGTTCGTCCATGACGCTCGCACCAGCGCGGCCGCACTGATCGTCAACGCCGGAGCGCTGAGCCATTACTCGTGGTCGTTGCACGATGCCCTGGCCGCCTTCGATGGCGTGGTGGTCGAGGTGCACCTGTCCAACCCGGCGGCACGCGATCCGTGGCGGACCACCTCGGTACTCGCCCCCGTGGCCGACGGCACCGTGGCCGGATTCGGCGGGCTCGGGTATCGCTTGGCCGTGGTGGCGGTGGCGCGACTTCTGGCTGAGGCGGCCGGGTCATGAGCCCTCCGCTCGAGTACCCCCGTCGCATCGAACGGCTTCGCCCACTGCTCGGCGACAGCAACGTTGATGGGCTGCTTGTCACGACGCTGGCCAACGTTCGCTACCTGACAGGTTTTACGGGATCGGCGGGGGTCGTCCTTGTCACCGAAGACAACGCCCTGCTCGTCACCGATGGTCGGTACCGGACCCAGGCGGCCGAACAACTCGACGAAGCCGGCATGGTTCGACTCGTCGACGTGGCCGTGGGGGGTGTCACGGTCCAGCGCGACGCCATTGCCGCCTTGGTCGCACGGGGCGCGGTGAAGCGACTCGGGCTCGAGAGCGACAACGTGACATGGAGTGCCCAGCGCCGGTGGGCTGAGGTGGTTGCTCCGGCCGAGGTGCACCCCACAACGGCGGTGATCGAGGGGCTCCGGCAGGTCAAAGACGACGGGGAGCTGTGGCGCATGGCCAAGGCGGCCGCCATCGCCGATGCGGCCTTGGGGGAGGTGCTGCCCATGCTGTCGCAGCGGCGCAGCGAGCAAGAGATCGCCCTCGCCCTTGACGGCACCATGCGACGTCTCGGGGCCGAGGATCGCGCCTTTGAGACGATCGTGGCGTCGGGTCCCAACGCAGCCAAGCCCCACGCCCGTCCGACCGAGCGGTCGGTGGTGGCCGGTGACCCCGTGGTCATCGACTTCGGTGCCATCTACGCCGGGTACCGCTCGGACATGACACGCACGTTCATGGTGGGCGGCTCGCCGAGCGGGCAGCTGGCCACGGTGTTCGCGGTGGTGGCCCACGCGCAGGCGGCCGGGGTGGCCGCGGTGGCCCCCGGGGTGGTCAGCGGGGACGTCGACCAGACCTGTCGGCAGTTGATCGCCGAAGCCGGTTTCGCCGACGCCTTCGAGCACGGCACCGGCCACGGCGTGGGCATTGATATCCACGAAGCGCCGGCAGTGGGCGCGGGATCGACTGCTATCCTGCGCGCCGGCGTCGTCGTCACCGTGGAGCCGGGCGTGTACATCCCCGGTGTCGGTGGGGTTCGGATCGAAGACACCGTTGTCGTCACCGAGGATGGTCGGCGCGTCCTCACCACGTTCACAAAGGAAATTGCTGCCTGATGGCCGTCACCACCAACGATCTGCGCAACGGCATGACATTGGATCTGCCCGAGGGGCTCTTTTCCGTGGTCGAGTTCCAGCACGTGAAGCCGGGCAAAGGCGGAGCCTTCGTCCGCACCAAGCTCAAGAACGCCCGTACCGGGGCGGTCATCGAGCGCACCTTCAGGGCCGACGAGCGTGTCGAACAGGCCATCGTGGACAAGCGCGAGATGCAATACCTCTACCGCGACGGTTCCGATTACGTGTTCATGGACGTGGTCTCCTATGACCAGATCCACGTGGCCCCGTCCACCTTGGGCGACGCCGAAAACTACATCAAAGAAGGTGACAACGCCGTGCTGCACATGTACGGCGCCGAGATCGTGGGGGTGGACCTTCCCGCCGCCGTGGAGCTGACGGTGACAGAGACCGAGCCCGGCATCCAGGGCGACCGGGTATCTGGGGCCCGCAAGCCCGCCACCTTAGAGACCGGCCTGGTGCTCCAGGTGCCTCTGTTTGTGGGACCGGGCGATCGCATCAAGGTCGACACCCGCACCGGCGATTACATCACCCGGGCCTAGTCCGGACCGACTGATCAGGTGGCCGCCCCGCGCCATGAGGCCCGGGAACGGGCGCTCAGTTTGCTCTACGAAGCCGATATCAAAGGGGAGCTCCCCGGCCAGGTGTTGGCCGCCCTGCCGGTACCTCCCGACGAGTTCACCGTCGCCTTGATGGACAACGTGGCCAACCACCGCGACCGCATCGACGAGCTGGTGTCGGCCGCGGCGGTGGGATGGGAACTCGGCCGCATGGCCGTGGTCGACCGCACCATCTTGCGCATAGCGGTGGGGGAGTTGCTGGTGGACGCGCAGACGCCGGTGGCGGTGGTGATCGACGAGGCGGTGGAGCTGGCCAAGCGCTACTCGACCGAGGAGTCCGGCTCCTTCGTCAATGGCGTGCTGTCCACCGTCGCCCCCCAGGCGCGCCCGGAGGTCTGAGGCGGCGACTGCTAAGATCTTTTGAACCGTGAAGCGGGTCCTGTGAGGCCCGGACGGAACTGGAGGAGCCCTCCGTGGCTGAACGCGAACGACGCCTGACCCCGCCGCGAGGTGGGGTTTTTGTTCCCCGGGTGCAGGTGCTCTCCGGCGAGGACGTCGCTCGTGCGCTGGTGCGTATCTCGCACGAGATCGTGGAACGCAACCACGGCCTCGAGGACGTGGCCCTGATCGGGTTGCAGACCGGTGGTGTTCCCCTCGCCTTTCGCGTCGCCCAGATACTCGAGGAAATCGAAGGCTCGGCGGTGCCGGTGGGACTGTTGGACGTGGCGTTCTACCGCGACGACATCGGCATCAGGCCCGTGCTGCCCGAAGCCGCCACCGACATTCCCTGCGACCTGGCCGGCCGACTCGTCATCCTCGTCGACGACGTGTTGTTCACGGGACGCACCGTGCGCGCCGCCCTCAACGCCTTGGCCGACTACGGCCGGGCTCGCTCGGTACAACTGGCGGTGATGGTCGATCGAGGCCATCGCGAACTTCCCATCCGACCCGACTACGTCGGCAAGAACATGCCCACCCGCATCGACGAACAGGTCGACGTGAGCCTCGACGGCGTCGTGCTCGGCGACGTGGTGCCGCGGTGAAGTCAAACGGGGATGGCCGCGGCGGTCGCCACCTGCTGTCGGTGGCGGATCTCGGCGCGGAGGGGATCGCCGAGGTCATGCGGGTGGCCGACGCCTTCACCGAGGTGGCCAACCGCCCTATTCCGAAGGTACCCGCCTTGCGGGGGCGCACCGTGGTGACCTTGTTCGCCGAGGACTCCACGCGCACCCGCATGAGCTTCGAGACCGCCGCCAAACGACTGTCGGCCGACGTGCTCACCTTCAGCGCGTCGACGTCGTCGGTCAAAAAAGGCGAGTCGCTGCGCGACACGGTGGAGACCATCGCGGCCATGGGGGTCGACGCCTTTGTGGTACGCCATCCCTCCGCCGGCGCACCGGCGTTGGTGGCGCGCTGGGTCGACGCCAGCGTCATCAACGCCGGCGACGGCTGGCACGAACACCCCACGCAGGCGTTGCTCGACTGCTACACGATTCGCCAGGTGCTCTGCGAACGCAACGGGCTCGGCGGCAATGACGATGCCATGTCGTGCTTCACCGATCTGCGGGTGACCGTCGTTGGCGACATCCGCCACAGCCGGGTGGCTCGATCCGAGGTACTGGCCCTGGCCGCGCTGGGGGCCAAGGTGACGTTGGTGGCACCGGGGAGCCTGCTGCCGCCAACGCTTGAGGGATGGCCCATCTCGGCGGTGACCCATGACCTTGACGCTGTCTTGCCCGTCACCGACGTGTGCTACCTGCTGCGCATGCAAAGCGAGCGCGGCAGTGGCGCCTTTGTCCCTTCGGTGCGCGAGTACAGCGCCGCCTACGGGCTCACCACCGAGCGGGCCCGACAGCTGCCTGAAGAAGCGTTGGTGATGCATCCGGGTCCGATGAACCGCGGCGTTGAGATCGCCGACGACGTGGCCGATCTTCCCGGCTCGATGGTGCTGCGCCAAGTGGCCAACGGCGTACCGGTACGCATGGCTGTGCTCTTCTTGCTCCTCGGATCATCTCCAGGTGACGATCCCGCCGCCGGCGTGGGCGCCATGGGGGAGAGCTGATGGCATCGAGCACGACGCTGGTCATCGAGGGGGGAACCGTCGTCGACGAGACCGGTGCACGTGTCGCCGACGTCGTCATCGCCGACGGTGCCATTACGGCGGTGGAGCCGGGCGCATCGGTGCCGGCGGGAGCGATGGTGCTCGACGCCGGTGGATGTCTGGTGGGCCCCGGGTTGGTCGATCTGCACACCCATCTGCGCCAGCCCGGAGGCGAGGAAGCCGAGGTGATCGACACCGGTGCGCGCGCCGGTGCCCTCGGAGGGTTCACGGCCGTGGTGGCCATGCCCAACACCGAACCGGCCATCGACAGCGCCGCGGTGGCCATGGAGGTCTTGGCCCTGGGGGCTCGGTCGTGCTGCCAAGTGGCCGTGGCCGGCGCCATCACGGTCGGACGAGGGGGCGAGCGCCTGGCTCCCATGGCCGAGCTGGCCGCGCTGGGGGTGCGGCTGTTCACCGACGACGGACGAGGCGTGCAGGACGCCGGTGTCATGCGCCGTGCCCTGGAGTACGGGCGCGGACTGGGCGTGACCTTGGCCCAGCATTGCGAGGACGACGCCTTGTCGGCCGGTGGGCACATGCACGAAGGCTCGTGGTCGAGTCGCTTGGGCGTGCCCGGTGTTCCCGCCGCCGCCGAGGAGGTAATGGTCGCTCGTGACGTGGCGCTGGCCCGCCTGACCGGCGGTCGGGTGCACTTCATGCACTTGTCGACGGCGGGATCGGTTGCCTTGGTGGCTGCCGCCAAAGCCGAAGGTCTTCCAGTCAGCGCCGAGGTGGCCCCGCATCACCTGTCGCTTACCGATGAGGAGCTGGCCGGCTACGACGCCGTGTTCAAGGTCAACCCGCCGTTGCGCAGCCGCGACGACGTCGACGCACTGCGGCACGCCTGTGCCCGTGGCACCATCGACGCCATCGCCACCGACCACGCGCCGCACCCGCCGGAGTCCAAAGACGCTCCGCTCGACCAGGCCCCGCCGGGCATGGTGGGCCTGGAGACGGCGGTGGGGGTGGTATTCGGGGCGCTGTATGGCCGCTCGGCGGATCAGCCCGGCATGGGGGCGCAGGATCTGTTCGCCCTGCTGTCGTGGAAACCGGCTCGCATCGCCGGTCTCGACCCCGCCCACGGTGGCGATCAGGGCGGACCGTTGGTGCCGGGGGCGGCGGCCAACGTCTGCGTCGTCGACCCCAACCAGATATGGGAGGTCGACCCGTGCGCTCTGGCCAGCCGCAGCCGCAACACCCCGTGGGCGGGGCGGACACTCACCGGGCGGGTTCGCCACACCGTGTTTCGCGGTGAGCCAGTGGTGATCGACACCAAGGCGCAACGATGACCGACGCCCGCACCCAGACGCGCCAGCCGGCGTTACTCGTCCTCGCTGACGGCGAGGTGTTCGAGGGTGAGGCCATGGGGGCGTTGGCGCCCGGCGGCGTGTCCACCGGCGAGCTGGTGTTCAACACGGTGCTCTCGGGCTATCAGGAGGTCATCACCGATCCCAGCTACGCCGGTCAGGTGGTGGCCTTCACGTACCCGCACATCGGAAATTACGGCGTGACGCCGGCCGACGACGAGGCTGTGCGCCCGTGGTGTCGGGGCGTGGTGGTGCGCGACCTGCCGCCGCGCCCGTCGAGCTGGCGATCAGAGCAGTCGCTCGAGGAATTCCTCGTCAGCCACGGCGTGGCGGGCATCACCGGCATCGACACCCGCCGGCTCACCCGGCACCTCCGTGACGACGGGGCCATGGGGTGTGCCTTCGGCACCGCATCCGAATCGACGCTGGCCGCGGCGGCGGCGTCCGAAGCGGGGACCACGGGCCGGGACTTGGTCAGCGAGGTGACCACGAAGGTCCCGTACCGGGTGGGCTCAGGGCGGTGGCGTGTCGTCGCTTACGACTTCGGTGTGAAGCAGACCATGCTGCGGCTGCTCGGAGAGATGGCCGACGTCACCGTGGTGCCGGCCACGTACGCGGCGGAGGACGCCTTGGCCTTGGAGCCCGACGGGGTCTTCCTCTCCAACGGGCCGGGAGACCCGGCCGCCTTGGAGCCACACGCGGCGATCATCTCCGACTTGGTCGGGCGCGTGCCGGTGTTCGGGATCTGCCTCGGTCACCAGTTGCTGGGCCAGGCGCTCGGGGCCCGTACCTACAAGCTTCCCTTCGGCCATCACGGCGGCAACCATCCGGTCATGCGGCTGTCGACCCGACAGGTCGAGATCACCAGTCAAAACCACAACTACGCCATCGACGGCTCCAGCCTGCCCGATTCGGGCCCTCGTCAGGCCGAGGTGACCCACGTCAACCTCAACGACGGGGTGGTAGAGGGCATCCGTCTGACCCAGATGGCGGCTTTCGGTGTGCAGTACCACCCCGAAGCCGGACCGGGCCCACACGACGCTCGCTACCTGTTCGAGGAGTTCGGCCGACTCATGGGAGAGGTGCACGTCTGATGCCGGCCCGGCGTGACTTGGAGACGATCCTGGTGATCGGCTCAGGACCGATTGTCATCGGCCAGGCGTGCGAGTTCGACTACTCAGGGACGCAGGCGTGCCGGGTGTTGAAGGCCGAGGGATATCGGGTGGTGTTGGCCAACTCCAACCCGGCCACCATCATGACGGACCCCGAATTAGCCGATCGCACCTACGTCGAACCGCTTGATCCGGAGGTACTGGCCGCCATCGTCGAGCGCGAACGACCCGACGCCGTGCTGCCCACCTTGGGCGGCCAAACCGGTCTCAACTTGGCCATGGCGCTCGAGCGTGACGGCGTGCTCGAGCGCTTCGGTGTCGAGATGATCGGCGCCAACGCGCAGTCCATCACCACCGCCGAGGACCGCGACCAGTTCAAGTCGGCCATGGAGTCCATCGGCCTGGAGGTACCTGCTTCGGGTTTCGCTCACAATCTCGAAGAGGCCATGGCCGAGGGAGAGGCCATCGGCTTTCCCATCATGATCAGGCCCAGCTTCATTCTCGGTGGGGCGGGGACGGGCACGGCCCATGACCGCACCCAGCTGGCCCGACTGGCCGCTGAGGGCCTGGCCGCCAGCCCTGTGTCGCAAGTTCTCGTCGAACGCTCCATCGCCGGGTGGAAGGAGTTCGAGCTCGAGGTGATGCGGGACAAGGCGGACAACTGCGTGGTGGTGTGTTCCATCGAGAACCTCGATCCCATGGGTGTGCACACCGGGGACTCCATCACCGTGGCGCCCATCCAGACGCTGTCTGACGTCGAGTACCAGGCCATGCGGGACGATGCTTTCGCCTGCATCCGGCGAGTGGGCGTGGAGACGGGGGGTTCGAACATCCAGTTCGCCGTGGAGCCCCACACGGGTCGGCGTGTCGTCATCGAGATGAACCCGCGCGTGTCGCGTTCATCGGCACTCGCCTCCAAAGCAACAGGGTTCCCCATCGCCAAGATCGCAGCGCGCCTGGCCGTGGGTTACACGCTCGACGAGATCTCCAACGACATCACCAAAGCGACGCCGGCTTCCTTCGAACCCACCATCGACTACGTGGTGACGAAAATTCCTCGCTGGGCCTTTGAGAAGCTTCCTGGCGTCACCGATCGTCTGGGCACCCGCATGCAGTCGGTGGGCGAGGTCATGGCCATCGGCCGCACCTTTCCGGAGTCGTTGCAGAAAGCCATTCGCTCCCTGGAGCAAGGACGATGGGGTCTCAATGCGGATCCGAGCGAAGTTGTCTACGACTTCCTCGACGACGACGAGCTCCTGGCGGCCGCCTGTGAGCCCACACCGGAACGGGTCTTTCAGCTCGAAGCGGCATTGCGACGCGGCATAACGGCTGACACGTTGGCCGAGGCTACGGGAGTGGACCCGTGGTTCTTGGATCAGCTGGCGCTGATCACCGCGGCGCGCGCCGATCTCGATGCTTTGGCGCGTAGCGGGAGCGCACTGGCCGATCTCGATCGCCGCACCTGGCGCACGGTGAAGCGGCTGGGATTCTCCGACGCACAGATCGCCCACCTCCTGTCGGCGACCGAGGCCGACGTGCGCGCCGCACGCCTTGGACAGGGGGTGCGCACGACGTTCAAGACCGTCGACACTTGTGGGGCGGAGTTCGACGCCCAGACGCCGTACCACTACGGCACGTACGAGGATGAGGACGAGGTACGTCCCAGCACGCGGCGGCGGGTGATCATTTTGGGATCGGGCCCCAACCGCATCGGTCAGGGCATCGAGTTTGATTACTGCTGCGTGCACGCCAGCATGGCGTTGCGCGCCGCGGGATACGAGACCGTCATGGTCAACTGCAACCCCGAAACCGTCTCCACCGACTACGACACGTCGGATCGCCTCTACTTCGAGCCCTTGACGCCCGAGGACGTGGCCAACGTCCTCGAGGCCGAACTCGACGCCGGGTCGGCCGACGCCCCGGTGGTCGGGGTCATCGTGAGCCTCGGGGGCCAGACCCCCTTGAAACTCGCCCACAGCCTCCCGCCCCATCTCGTGCTCGGCACCAGTCCAGCGTCGATAGATCTGGCCGAAGATCGCGAACAATGGAACCAGCTGTGCGAAAGCCTGGGGATCCCGCAACCCCTCGGCGGCACCGCGGTCACGGTGGAAGAAGCACTGACCGTGGCGCGCAAGGTGGGCTACCCCGTGCTGGTGCGGCCCAGTTACGTCCTCGGCGGTCGAGCCATGGAGATCGTCTATGACGACGATCGCCTCGAGCGTGCCGTGGGAGAGCTGTCGGGGTCGTTGACGCGTGAAGGAGGGATGTCGGCCCTACGGCCCGTGCTCGTGGACCGGTTCCTCGAAGACGCCATTGAGGTGGACGTCGACGCCGTGCGGGACCGGACCGGTGCACTGGTGGTAGCCGGGGTCATGGAGCACGTCGAGGAAGCCGGCGTGCACTCGGGCGATTCGGCGTGTGCCCTGCCCCCCCAGACTCTGGCCGACGAGGTGGTGCAAACGATCGAGACGCACACCCGAGCCATCGCCGAGGCGTTGGAGGTGGTGGGGCTCCTCAACGTGCAGTTCGCCGTCAAAGACGGTGTCGCCTACGTGCTCGAGGCCAACCCGCGTGCCAGTCGCACCGTTCCGTTTGTGGCCAAGGCCACCGGTGTGCCGGTGGCGATGATCGCGGCACGGGTGATGGTCGGCAGCACTTTGGCCGAACTCAAAGCCGAGGGCATGCTGCGGCCTCCGACGGGTATGGGCCACGTGAGCGTGAAAGAGGCGGTGCTTCCCTTCAGCCGATTCCCCGGTGTCGACACCTTGTTGGGCCCCGAGATGCGTTCGACGGGTGAGGTCATGGGGATCGGTGCCACCTTCGGCTTGGCCTTCGCCAAGAGCCAGATAGCGGCAGGCACCCGGCTTCCGGCCGAGGGGACGGTGTTTCTCTCCTTGGCCGACCGCGACAAGGAGGCTGGCCTCATGGCGGCGCAGACCTTGCACGAACTCGGCTTCGCGCTGGCGGCCACGTCGGGCACCGCCGCCTTCCTCGAATCGCGCAATGTTCCCGTGGCCACGGTGGTGGCCAAAGTGGGGGAGACCGGGGCCGCCGACGCCGTCGAGCTCATCGCGTCGGGGCGGGTGCAGATGGTGGTGAACACCCCGAGGGGCCGCGGACCGCGCGCTGACGGTCTGCACATCCGAGCGGCCGCTCTGGCTCATCAGGTGCCCTGCCTCACGACGGTGGCGGCGGCACGCGCCGCGGCCACGGGCATGGCGGACTGGAAGCGTCACGGCCTGTCGGTCATCAGCTTGCAGGAGGTCCATGGACTTGGAGTCCAGTGAGCCCGGCGCCACCGACGCCATGAGCGCCACAAGCTGGGCCCCATGAGAGGTCTTCGCTTGGTGGACACCGAGACGGCGGTGGGTTCGCTGGTGTTGCCCAATCCTGTGCTCAGCGCATCGGGGACCGCCGGCCACGGTGCCGAGCTGGCCCCGTATGTCGATCTCGGTCGCCTCGGCGCGGTGGTGGTCAAGTCACTATCCGCTCAGCCGTGGCCAGGAAACAGTGCTCCCCGGGTGCATGAGACGCCGGCGGGGATGCTCAACTCCGTCGGCCTCCAGGGGCCCGGTGTGGCCGCCTGGCGGGAGCGAGACCTTCCCGGCCTCGTTGATCGCGGTGCTCGAGTGGTGGCCAGCATCTGGGGGAGGACCGTCGACGACTACGCCCGCGCCGCTGAGCTTCTCGCCGGCGCGCCCAACGTGGTGGCGGTGGAAGTCAACGTCAGCTGTCCGAATGTGGAGGACCGCAACCGCATGTTCGCCCATTCGGCGAGCGCCACCGCCGACGCGCTGGACGCGGCCGTCGCCTGCGGTGTGCCGCGGTGGGTGAAGTTGAGTCCCAACGTGGCCAACTTGGTGGACATCGCCGGTGCCGCGCTCAACGCCGGTGCCGAGGCCCTCGTTCTCATCAACACGGTGCTCGCTATGGCCATCGACATCCGTCGTCGCACCTACGTCCTCGGGTCGGGCCCGAGCGGAGGCGGCCTGTCCGGCCCCGCCATTCGCCCGGTGGCCATCCGTGCTGTGCACGACTGCCGGGCCGCGTTTCCTGCCGCCGGGATTGTGGGGGTGGGAGGGGTCAGTCGCGGCGTGGACGCCGTCGAGATGCTCATGGCCGGCGCCAACGCCGTGCAGGTGGGCACGGCCACCTTTCACGATCCGCGCGCGTCGCAGCGGGTGTTGTCGGGTCTGGTGCGGTGGTGCCGGTTTCACGATGTCGGCAGCGTGGGGTCACTGGTGTCAGCCGTGCACCGCCAGGGACAGGGACAGGGACAGGAGCACGCTGCCCAAGTTCCCGGTGAATCCGGTGGTCACGACGTGACGGTCGCCACCACTCCAAGCAGCGACCCACCAATCAGCGCCACTCCAAGCGCCGACGTGCTCCGAGCAATTCCCCCGCCCGTCCCCGGATCGGCGTACAGGGGAGAGGAGGATCCAACAGCATGACCCTTGGACCAGATGACCCGCGTGACGCACTGGCGCTCGCACTCGACGTCGATGACCTCGTGGTGGCGCTTCGTTTGGCCCATCGGTTGCGACCGTGGTTCGGCGTGGCCAAGGTAGGACTGGAGCTCTTCGGCGCGGCCGGCCCTGAGGCCGTCTCTGCGCTCACCGAAGAGGGGTATCGCGTTTTTCTCGACATCAAGTTGCACGACATTCCGACAACTGTGGGCCGCGCCGCCAAGGTCATCGGCGGACTCGGCGTGGCGTACACGACCGTGCACACCGCCGGCGGCGAGGCAATGGTGCGCGCCGCGGTGGAGGGGATGGCCACGGGTGCGGCCGACGCCGGCGCCGATGTCGATGGCACGCCACCGTGTGTGCTCGGTGTGACGGTCCTCACCAGCGAACGAGACGCGCCGCCTGAGGTGTTGGCGGCCCGGGCCGCCCTTGCGTACCAGGCCGGATGCGGTGGCCTCGTCTGCGCCGCCGCCGATCTGGAGGTGACGCGTCAGGCCGCGCCGGGGCTGGTGACGGTGGTGCCGGGGATCCGTCCTACCGCCGTTGGTGTCGATGACCAAGCCCGGGCCGCCACGCCATCGGAGGCCATCATGAGCGGTGCCGACATCATCGTGATAGGCCGCGCCGTGACTGCGGCCGGGGATCCCGAGCAGGTGGCAGCCGCCATCCTGGACGAGGTGATGGGTTCGCGCCTGGCCCGACGAGGGTGACCGCTGCTGGCGAGGGCGCTATGGTGACCCCATGCCGCAACCTCCTGCACTGACCCCGGAGCAGCGCCAGGCGGCGCTGGACAAGGCCGCCAAGGTTCGTCGCGAGCGGGCCGAAGTCAAAGAGAAGCTGAAGATGGGTTCCATCACCCTGTCTGAGCTTCTCAAGCGGGCCGACGAAGACGAGACGGTCGGCAAGATGAAGGTGCTCTCCGTGTTGGAGTCGCTGCCTGGCCTGGGCAAGGTCAAGGCCCGGCGCCTGATGGAAACGGTGGGCATCAGCGAGAGCCGCCGGCTGCAGGGACTCGGTGTCAACCAGCGCGACGCGCTGCTGGCGCATACCGCAAAGTCCTGATCCTCGTCATCTTCGGCCCCGGCGGGGCCGGTAAGGGCACTGTCGCCGCTCGACTCGTCAGTCGGGACCCCGATTTGTGGTTGAGCCGGTCATGGACAACGCGTCCGCGTCGCCCCGGTGAAGGTGACGACGCCTACATCTTCGTGGATCGGGCCCGTTTCGAGGAGCACGCCGCGGCCAACGGGTTTCTCGAATGGGCGGAATTCCTGGGCCAGCTCTATGGGACGCCGCGCCCCGACCCGCCGCCGGGCAAGGACGTCCTCCTCGAGATCGACCTCCAGGGTGCGGTGCAGGTCAGGAAGCTTCATCCCGATGCTGTGCTCGTGCTCCTGGTGCCCCCGAGCCCCGAAGTGCAACGAGAGCGGCTCCGGCGACGGGGTGACGACGAGGCCGAGGTCCTGCGCCGCCTGACCAAGGGCGTCGAAGAAACGGAGGCCGGCAAGGCACTCACGCCGTACGTGGTGGTGAACGAGGACCTCGATCAAGCTACGGCCACGGTGGCCGGTATACTGGACAATTGCCGCAAAGCCGCCCAGAGCCCTTTGGGCGGCGCGCCCTCTGAAGGAGCCTGATGGCCCAGCGTCGCAACACGCTCATGGATCCCCCCATCGAGAGCCTGCTCGACAACGTGGACTCCAAGTTCACCTTGGTGGCGTTGTCCGCCAAGCGGGCGCGCCAGATCAACTCGTATTACAACCAGCTCGGTGAGGGCATGGGCATGGTCGTGCCTCCGCAGGTGACGTCGGTGTCAGGAAAGCCCCTAACCATCGCGTTTGAGGAAGTTGCCGCCGGCAAGGCCGTCTATCGCCGCATCGTCCCCATCGAGGATGGCGAGGGCGAGGAAGTGGCTGAGGTGGCCGAGGTCATTGAAGTCGCCGAGGTTGCTGAGGTCGCCGACGTGGTCGACGTTGTCGACGTTGTCGAACTTGAGGCGGTAACGCCGGCCGACATCGTTGAGGTGGCGGGGTCCGACGAGGTCGCCGCCGCGCCGGAGGCCGGCGAGTAGCAGGCGAGTGCCGCCTGCCTGCGCCCGGCGCGGAGCACGGAGAGCCCATGTCAGAGCTCGCTGCGGGTAGCCCAGCGCCGGGCACCGTTGCCCACGCTGATCGTCGGCCGACGATCGTGCTCGGTGTCACCGGAGGCATTGCCGCCTACAAAGCCATTGAAGTCTGTCGTCGCCTTGTCGACGCCGGCGTCTACGTGGTCCCCGTTCTCACCGACGACGCCACCCGGTTCGTGGGCGCGGTCACATTCTCGGCGTTGGCTTCGGAGCCGGTGCAGCGCAGTATGTGGGACGAAGCCGACCCCATTCCCCATACTCGACTGGGCCGGCGCGCCGACCTGGTGCTCGTAGTGCCGGCCACGGCCCGATTCCTCGCCAGTTACGCCCACGGGCTGTCGGACTCGTTGCTGGCCGCCACTGTGCTGGCCACCCGGGCCCCGGTCATGGTGTGCCCGGCCATGCACACGGAGATGTGGGAGCACCCCGCCGTAGCGGACAACGTGGCCACATTGCGGCGTCGTGACGTGCATGTGGTTGCCCCCGAAGAAGGTCATCTGGCCGGAGGCGATGTCGGCGCCGGCCGATTGGCAGACCCTGCCACCATCGTGGCCGCCGCCCTGGCGGTCCTGGCTGACAGCAGGGCATCGGGGCACGCCAGCGGTGGTGGTGACCTGGCCGGCCGGCGCGTGGTGGTCAGCGCGGGCGGGACCAGAGAGGCCATCGACCCGGTGCGGTTCATCACGAACCGGTCATCGGGGAAACAGGGCCACGCCCTGGCTGAGGTGGCCGCCCGGCGCGGGGCAGAGGTGGTGCTTGTCACGACCACCGAGCTCGCCGCTCCTGGCGCCGCTGAGGTGGTCCGGGTCGACAGCGCCGCCGCCATGGAGCGCGCCGTCCTCGCTCACGGACAGAGCGCCGACGTCGTTGTCATGGCGGCTGCGGTGGCCGATTTCCGGCCCAAGGCCGTGGCCGAGGCCAAGATGCACAAGAGCGATGGGGTTCCCGATCTCGTGCTCGAGCCGACCCCCGACATCCTCGCCGAGCTGGGGCGTCGACGCCGGACCGGGCAGGTCCTGGTGGGATTCGCGGCCGAGACCGACGACGTCACCGAGCGGGCTGCCGCCAAATTGCAGGCCAAGGGCGTCGACTTCATGGTGGCCAACGACGTGAGTGCCGAAGGTGTCGGGTTCGATCACGACACCAACGCGGTGACCATCTTGGGATCCGATGGATCTCGGCGCGAGGTTGCCTTGACCACCAAGCACCAAGTAGCCGAAGCCGTGTTCGATACAGTTGTCGATCGCCTGGGCGGGCCAGGAGCCGGAGCCCCCGCAGGCGACGGGCACTCGAGGAGCGATACGTGACCAACCAGTACACCTTTACGTCGGAGTCGGTGACCGAGGGGCACCCCGACAAGATGGCCGACCAGATCTCGGACTCGGTCCTCGACGCCGTCATCGAACAAGACCCCACGGCGCGCGTGGCCTGCGAGACGCTGCTGACCACCGGCCTGGTGGTAGTGGCCGGGGAGATCTCCACCTCGTGCTACGTCGACATCCCGTCGTTGGTGCGCCGGGTCGTGTGCGAGATCGGCTACGACAACGAGTCGCACGGGTTCAACGGTCAGACCTGCGGCGTGATGGTGGCGCTCGACGAACAGTCACCTGACATCGCCCAAGGCGTCACCGCCGCCCACGAAGTCCGCACCGGATCAGGGGGTGAGGACCAACTCAACGCGCAAGGCGCGGGCGACCAGGGGATGATGTTCGGCTACGCGTGCGACGAGACGCCCGACCTCATGCCGCTGCCCATCTGGTTGGCGCATCGCTTGGCTCAGCGTCTGGCTCAGGTGCGTCGCGTCGGGGTGCTCCCGTATCTGCGCCCCGATGGCAAGACCCAGGTCAGTGTGAACTACGAGGGGGGTCGACCCGTCTCCATCGAGACCATCCTCATCTCCACCCAACACGGCCCGGGCGTCGACATCGAGACGTTGTTGCTTCCCGACCTGCGCGAGCACGTCATCCACCCGCTGCTCCCGCCCGACCTCGACACCAGCCGGCTCCGGATCCTCGCCAACCCGACGGGGCGCTTCGAGCTGGGCGGTCCCCATGCCGACACCGGCCTCACCGGGCGCAAGATCATCGTCGACACCTACGGCGGCATGGCCCGTCACGGTGGGGGAGCCTTTTCCGGCAAGGACCCCTCCAAGGTCGACCGCTCCGCTGCCTACGCGGCGCGTTGGGTGGCCAAGCACGTGGTGGCTTGCGGGGCGGCTCGTCGCTGTGAAGTGCAGGTGGCCTATGCCATCGGCGTGGCTCACCCCGTGTCGCTTTTGGTGGAGACGTTCGGTACCGAGACCGTCGACCCGACCGCCATCGAGGCGGCGGTGCGCGAGGTCTTCGACCTGCGTCCGGCCGCCATCGTCCGTGATCTCGACCTGTTGCGCCCCATCTACCGGCGCACGGCCGCCTACGGCCACTTCGGTCGATCCGACAAAGAGTTCACCTGGGAGCTCGTACCCCGGGTCGACGACTTGAAGCGCGCCCTGGGCTTGTAGGGCGCGGCCCATGGTGGCCGACGAGCGCGCCCCGACCGCCGACGGGGTCAGCGACACCCGGGTGGTGCGGGTCGTGCCGGCGGTGGCCGCGCTGCGCAAGAGCTTCGATTATCTGGTTCCCGACGCACTGCGCGACGCGGTGCGGGTGGGAACCGAAGTCCGCGTCGTCCTGGCCAACCGTCGTGTCGGGGGGTGGGTCGTCGAGGACGACGTCGTGCCGGCCACGACAGCCACCTTGCGACCGTTGGCGGCTGTACGGGGGTGGGGGCCGCCGCCGGCGGTGGTGGACCTGGCGTCCTGGGCCGCCTGGCGCTGGGCCGGCCCCGTGCCCTCGTTCTTGCAGACGGCGTCGGCGCCCCGAGTGGTGCGAACCCTGCCCGTCGGGCGCGCCGGTTTGGTTCCCGTGGCGCCCTTGGGTCCCGGGGGAGGCGTGGGAATCGAGAGCCACGACCATGACGGTGTTGGTACCGTGCTCGACCGTGTCGGGGCGAGCGGCGCCACCGTCGTCCGGGTCCCTCCCGCCTTTGCCACCGGCGCCCTGGTGCGAGAAGTGGCGTCACGCTGGCCCGTCGGTGCCAGCGGGTCGCTGTTGGTGCTCGTCACCGCCCATCGGTCGGTGCGGGCCGTGGCCCAGGGCTTGCGTCGCGCCGGCCACGTCGTGGCCGAGCTCCCCGACCAGTGGGCCCTGGCGCGCGCCGGCAACTGCATCGCCATCGGCACCCGGGCGGCCGCCTTTGCCCCCCTGGAGCGTGTGGGTGCCGTGGTCGTCCTCGACGCCCATGACGAGGCGTACGTCGAAGAACGTGCTCCGACGTGGAGCGCGTGGGCGGTGGCGGTCGAACGGGCCCGGCGTGACGCGGCGCCGTGCCTCTTGGTCTCGCCCTGCCCGACGCTGGAGATCCTCGAAGCGGGACCATTGGTGACCCTCCCAAGACGTGACGAGCGTCGGGGTTGGCCTGTGGTGGAAGTGATCGACCGTTCGGCGGATGATCCCCGCACCGGCTTGTTCTCGCCGCGCTTGGTGTCGGTGGTGCGGTGGGCGGCCGAGGGGCCGGGTCGCAAGGTGGCGTGTGTGCTCAACCGCACCGGACGGGTTCGGTTGTTGGCGTGCGTGGCCTGCGGCGCCCTGGCACGTTGTGAGCGCTGCGGCGGCGCGCTCGAGCTCATCGACGAGGGCACGCCGGTGTTGTCCTGTCGACGTTGCCACCACCAGCGGCCCGTGGTGTGCGACCAATGCGGAGCCACGCGCATGAAGTGGCTGCGCGCCGGCGTGACGCGCGTGCGCGAAGAGATCGCCGCCTTGACCAACGCGCCGGTTGACGAAATGTGGGGACCGCTGCCCACAGGCGCCGGAGCTGGGGGCCCCGGAGTTGACGGTGCGGGTGAAACGGCGCCGGTGGTGGTGGGAACAGAAGCCGTGTTGCACCGTTTTGCCGCCTTCGACGCCGTCTGCTTTCTTGACTTCGATGCCGAGTTGATGGCGCCGCGCCTTCACGCTGGCGAGCAAGCCCTTGGTCTTTTGGCCCGCGCCGCTCGACTGGTGGCTCGGTCTGCTTTTGAGGTGCCGCCGGGGGAGGAGCGCGCTCGGGGCCGTGTGCTCGTGCAGACCCGCCAGCCGCATCACGACGCGTTGCGCAGTGCGGTGATGGCCGATCCCGCCGTGTTGGCGCGCTCGGAGTACGAGGTGCGCCGGCTTTTGCGCTTGCCGCCGATCACGGCTCAGGCGGTGATCTCAGGTGCCGCCGCCGACGCCTACGGCGCCGCCTTGGCGGGAGCCGCTCCGGCCCGTGTCGAGGTCACTGGCCCCCTGGACGGCGCATGGTCGGTGCGGGCCGACGATCACAACATGCTGTGCGACGTGCTGGCTTCGGTGCCGCGTCCCGCCGGGCGCTTGCGTGTCGAGGTTGATCCCGTCCGGGGGTAGGGGAGAACCGGGCCCGAAGTGGGTAGTTGGGCCAGGGGCGCCGGTACCATGGACCGGTGGCTGCGTACGAGATCAGACAGTATGGCGATCCTGTGCTCCGGCAACGAGCTCGCGAAGTCGACGAGATCGACGGGCGTCTCAAGGTGCTGGCCGACGACATGGTCGTGACCATGTACGACGCCCCCGGCGTGGGTCTGGCCGCCCCCCAGGTGGGCGTGCAGAAGAGGATCTTCGTGTTCGATACCGGTGACGGCGACGGTCCGACGGCGATCGTCAACCCGGTGATCTCCGAATCCCGCGGCGAATGGACCTATGACGAAGGGTGCCTCTCCATTCCGGGATTGTCCTGGCCCATCGTGCGCCCCAAAGAGGTGCACCTGGCCGGATTCGACCTCGACGGTCAGGAAATCTCCATCGAAGCCGACGAGTTCCTGGCGCGCGTCTTTCAGCACGAGGTGGACCACCTCGACGGTGTCCTGCTCGTCGAGCGGCTCGACGAAGACCAACGCAAAGAGGCTTTGCGCCTGTTGCGAGCCCGAGCCCTCAACCTCCCCACGGGCGACCCCGATGGGCTCGCCTTGTTGGGAAATGCCGCCCACGAGGGTGACGGCGACGAAGGCGAGCACACCGACCACGTCGGCTTGTAGGTCCTTGCCCGTGGCCCGACTCGTTTTCCTCGGTTCACCGGAGGCCGCCGTCGAGCCACTGCGCGCCCTGGTGGCAGCCGGACATGACATCGCCACGGTGGTGAGCCAGCCCGACAAACGGCGGGGCCGGGGCAACGCCATGGTTCCCAGTCCCGTCAAAGAGGCCGCCATGGAGCTCGGGATCCCGGTCACCGACGACCTGAAATCCATTCTCGGGCTCGAGGCCGAGCTCGGGGTGGTGGTTGCCTACGGGCGGATCATCCCGCAGTCGGTGCTCGACGTCGTGCCCATGATCAACGTCCACTTCTCGTTGTTGCCGCGCTGGCGGGGGGCCGCCCCCGTGGAGCGGGCCATCCTGGCCGGCGACGTCGACACCGGCGTGTGCATCATGCGACTGGAGGCCGGGCTCGACACCGGACCGGTGCTGGCTCGCCGTCGGCTTCCCATCGATCATCGGGGCCGGGAGCACGCTGACGTGCTGACCGAGCGCCTGGCCGTGGTGGGAACCGAGCTGCTTCTCGACGTCCTGGCGGGCGGCGTGGCCAGCATTCCCGCCGGCGAGCAACAACAGGGTGAGTCGACGTATGCCCCCAAGCTCGACCCCGCCGAGTTCGAGCTGGATTGGACCAAGCCGGCCGCCGAGCTGGAACGCATCGTTCGCCTCGGTCGCGCTTGGACCACCATGGCCGGCGTGCGCCTGGGCATCCTCGACGCGGCCGCCGTCGATGAGCCCGATTCCGACGCCGAAGCCGACGCCGCAGCCGACGCCGCAGCCGGCACGCTGGCGGGTACCACGGTGCGCTGTGGCCAAGGCGCCCTGGAGTTGCTCGAGGTGCAGCCCTCCGGCAAGCGCCCCATGCCCGCCTCGGCCTGGCGACGAGGGTTGCATGGCGGGGACGTCGTCACCTTGGGAGCGACGTGATGTCGTCGACCACCACCGCTCCCGTGCTGCGCATTGCTCCTTCGGTGCTTTCGGCTGACTTCGGGGGACTGGCCGAAGCCGTGGGTGAGGTGGCCGCCGATGCCGATTGGTTGCATGTCGACGTCATGGACGGGCACTTCGTGCCCAACCTCACCATCGGGCCCCCCGTGATCGAGTCGCTGCGGCGCCACAGCGGGTTGTTCTTCGACTGCCACCTCATGATGACCAACCCCGGTGATTACCTCGAGGCGTTTCGTCGAGCCGGCGCCGATGGCTGCACCATCCACGTCGAGGTGGGACGCACCGCCGAGTTGCTGGCCGAGGCCAAGGCCCTCGGGCTCCAAGCGGGGTTGGCCATCAACCCCGAGACGCCGTATGAAGCCATCGATCCTTTTCTGGATCAGGCCGACCTCGTGCTGGTGATGACCGTGCACCCCGGTTTCGGGGGCCAGGCATTCATGGCCGAGGTTCTGCCCAAGATCGCCCGGACGCGCCACGAGCTCGACCGTCGTCACTTGGCCGCCGCCCTCGAAGTGGACGGGGGCATCGACGAGTCGACAGCCGCGTCGGTGGTGGCAGCCGGCGCGCGGGTGCTGGTGGCCGGCTCGGCGGTTTTCGGGGTGCCCCAGCCCTGGGAGGCGGTGCGACGTATCCGTGCCGCCGGCCTGGCTGCCTTGCCGGCCTGAGCCGGCGCCGGGCTCGGAAGCCCAGTCCGGAGCACAAAGTAGACTTGTGATCCCATGACTCAGGCCTCGAACCCGGCGTCGCACTCGGGCGAAGGGGGCGACGACCTCACGGCCATGCGTCGAGCCTTGACGCTGGCGGCGTCGGTCCGGACCCACACGGCACCCAACCCGTGGGTGGGGTGCGTGATCGTGACGGCCGAGGGCGAGCACTTCGAAGGGGCCACAGCCCCACCCAGTGGTCCGCACGCGGAGGCCACCGCCCTCGCCGCCGCCGGGGACAAGGCCCGCGGAGCGACCTTGTACAGCACCCTCGAGCCGTGCGCCCACCACGGCCGCACCGGGCCCTGTGCCGCCGCTATTGCCTCGGCCGGACTGTCCAGAGTGGTGGTGGGCATTGTCGATCCCGATCCCCAGGTGGCGGGGCGGGGCATCGAGCACCTCCGCCGTCACGCGGTGCAGGTGGATGTCGGTGTAGGGGCAGACGAGGTGGAGGAGTGTCTGGCGCCGTATCTCAAACACCGGCGTACCGGGCGACCGTGGGTCATCTTGAAGCTGGCGGCCACCTTGGACGGTCGCATCGCCGCCCCCGACGGCACCTCGAAATGGCTCACTTCAGCGGCGGCGCGCGCCGATGTCCAGCACCTGCGCGCCCAGTCCGATGCCGTGTTGGTAGGGGCGGGCACCGTGCGTGCCGATGACCCTGCGCTCACCGTGAGACCTGAACCGCAGCCCGAGCACCAGCCCCTGCGGGTGGTACTCGGCCGGGTGCCCGCCGATGCTCGGGTGCAGCCGGCCGTGGAGATGTCCGGAACACCGCAGACGATCCTCGAGGAGCTCGGCGCCAAAGGCGTGCTGCAGGTGCTCGTCGAAGGCGGCGCGCACGTGGCCTATGACTTTCACCGGGCCGGAGTTGTCGACCGCTACGTCGTATACGTGGCCCCCGCCTTGTTCGGCGGGGACGATGGGGTTCCTCTTTTTGCCGGCCCGGGTGCGCCGACCATGGGGGAACTGTGGCGAGGCCGCCTGGTGTCGGTGGAGCGTCTAGGCGACGACGTACGGATCGAGTTGACCCGAGACAGTGACGGGGAGAAGGGAGCTTGACGTGGCCTTCGCCCGCGTAGAAGAAGCCATCGAAGCCATCGGCCGAGGCGAGATCGTCGTCGTGGTCGACGATGAGGATAGGGAGAACGAAGGAGACCTGGTGATGGCGGCCCAAGCGGCCACACCCGAGAAGATCGCCTTCTTCTTGGCTCACACCTCCGGGGTCATCTGCGCGCCCATCACCCACGAACGGGCCGATCAGCTCGAACTGCCCCTCATGGTGTCCACCAACACCGAATCCCAGCGCACGGCCTTCACCGTCAGCGTGGACTATCGCCACGGGACGACCACGGGCATCTCCGCCGAGGACCGGTCGCTCACGATCAACGCCTTGATGGATCCTCACACCCGCCCGGCCGATCTGAATCGACCCGGCCACATCTTTCCGCTGCGGTCCCGACCTGGCGGTGTGCTCAAGCGGGCCGGTCACACCGAAGCCACCATCGACCTCGTCAAGGCGGCCGGCATGTACCCCGCCGGCGTGCTGTGTGAGCTGGTTTCGGAGGACAAGACCGGTATGGCCCGGCTACCCGAGCTGGAGCGCTTCGCGGCCACCCAAGGGCTCGTGCTCATCTCCATCGCCGATCTGATCCGCTACCGGCGTCGCAAGGACAAGCTGGTGCGTCGCATCGCCGGCCCGGCTCGTATCCCCACGCAGTACGGCGAGTTCGCCGGGTTCGCCTACGAGTCCGTGCTCGACGGCGAGCACCACATGGCCTTTGTCATGGGTGACATCGCCGGTCGCAGCGACGTGCTCGTCCGGGTGCACTCGGAGTGCCTGACCGGGGACGTCTTCGGGTCTCTGCGCTGTGACTGTGGACCGCAGCTTCAAGAAGCGGTGCGCCTCATCGCCGGGGACGGCACCGGCGTCATCGTCTACTTGCGCGGCCACGAGGGACGCGGCATCGGGCTGGCGCACAAGCTGCGGGCGTATCACCTCCAAGAACAAGGCCATGACACCGTCGACGCCAACTTGGAGCTCGGCCTACCGGTAGACAGCCGGGAGTACGGCATTGGCGCCCAGATCCTCGTTGACCTCGGGGTCACCACCATGCGCCTGATGACCAACAACCCCACCAAATACGGCGGTCTGGAAGGTTTCGGTCTGGACATCACCGAGCGCGTATCACTTAACTCGCACGCCAACCCCGAGAACATCGAGTACTTGCGCACCAAACGCGAGCGCCTCGGGCACCTGTTGGAGGGTCTCGATGACGTCCTCTGACATCTCGGTATTGCGACCTGGCGCCATTGATCTGCACGCCTCGCGCGCCGGAGCCACCTACAACGGTGACGCCAGCCAAGGTGGGGGAGCGCGGGTCGCCATCGTGTGCGCCAAGTTCAACGGCGCCATCACCGAGCGTCTCCTCGATGGGGCGTTGAGCGGACTCGAGGGTGGCGGCGTCCCGGCATCGGCAGTGACGGTGGCCTGGGTGCCCGGTGCCTTTGAGATTCCCATGGTGGCCGCACAGTTGGCTCGCCACGGCTCGCCCAGCGCTGTCATCGCCCTCGGCGCCGTCATCAGAGGCGACACCGCCCACTTTGACTTTGTGGCTGGCCAGTGTGCGGCGGGCTTGCAGCGCGTCGCCCTCGACACCGGAGTGCCCGTGATCTTCGGGGTCCTCACCACCGATACCGTCGACCAGGCCCTGGCCCGCTCGGAGGAGGGGCTCGACAACAAAGGGCTCGAAGCTGCGGTGACTGCCTTGGAGATGGCCGATCTGTTGGCCAAGCTTCCGGCGTCCGGTCGCTAGCCGGCCTGGAGGCGAGAATCGTGCTGCGCTTGGTACTCCCCAAAGGGTCTCTCGAACGAGCCACCCTCGAGCTCTTTACGGCCGCCGACCTGGCGGTGGTGCGCGGTTCGGACGTCGATTACCGGGGCACCATCGCCGATCCTCGGGTCGACGAGGTACGCATCCTGCGTCCTCAGGAGATCCCGCGCTATGTCGCCGACGGGCTTTTCGACCTGGGAATCACCGGTCGCGACTGGATCGAGGAAACCGGTGCCGACGTCGTGAGCCTCGGTTCTTTGGCGTACTCCAAGGCCACGGCCAATCCGATCCGCGTCGTACTGGCGGTGGCCAATGACTCCCCGGTGAACACCGCCGCCGATCTCCCCCCGGGAGTTCGGGTGGCCACCGAATACCCTGAGCTCACGCGACGGTTCCTCGAGAAGTTGTCGGTGCGCGCCGATGTCCACGCGTCCTATGGCGCCACCGAGGCCAAGGTGCCCGACATCGCTGATGCCGTGGTGGAGATCACCGAGACGGGACGAGCTTTGGCGGCCGCCGGACTGCGCATCGTCGAAACGCTGCTGGTGTCGCACACGGAGCTGATCGCCAATCCCATCGCGGCAGCCGACCCCGCCAAACGCCATGCCATGGAGCAGCTGCTGACGTTGCTCGAGGGCGTTTTGGAGGCGAGGGGCAAGGTCTTGTTGAAGCTGAATGTGGCGGCCGACGGGCTGGCAAGTGTCTTGGAGGTGCTGCCGGCCTTGAAGACTCCGACAGTGTCCGAACTGTCGGGCGACGGGGGATTTGCGGTGGAGACGGTCGTGCCCAAGACAGAGGTCAACGTCCTGATCCCCGCCCTGAAGGACCGGGGCGCTACCGACATCATCGAATTGGCCCTGGCCAAGATCGTCCACTGAGCCGCCGACGGCGTGATGACCATGGCCAAGTCGTGACGAGGGCGGCGGGGTCCCCGCGCACCGGTGTCGTGAGCGCTTTTGACGATCAGCGCGGGCTCGGCACCGTCGAGGATGCCTCAGGCTCGAGCTTCGATTTCCATTGCACCGCCATCGCCGACGGCTCGCGTCATATCGATGTGGGGACGACGGTGCTGTTCGCGCTGCGCCGCAGCCACCTGGGTCGCATCGAGGCCACTGAACTGCAGTGCTTCGGCGAGGTCAGCCCACGCGCCTAGGCGTGAGGGGCGAGGCGTCGGCAGCTAGGCGTCGAGGGTCCCGGCCCCAGCCGTGCCGCCGATCTCTATGTAGGCGAGGCGGATCTGGGCCAACGCGTCTTTGAGCGATACCTCGGCTTCGCCCAGTCGCCCGGCCAGCCCTTCGATCAAGGCACCCAAGGCGTCGACGGCCAGCCGGGCCTGGTCGAGGTGGGGCGGTTGCTGGGAGAGGTGGATGGCGGCCAGCTCGAAAAGGCCGTAGGCGTGGTTGGCGATAACGACCTCGGCGGGGGTGGCCACCAGCTGGCTGCGCAGCTCCTCGAGACGTAGCGCCAGGGCCTGCTCGTCCTCGGCGGTGAGCTCATCACCGAGGTCGTCGGGGTAGTCGTCCTCGGGCCCCGCCGGGCGCGGGCGGTCTCGGTCGACGGGGCGTTCACCTTCGGGAGTCCACAGGCTGCTCACGACTGGTAGCGTAGAGCCTCGAGTCAAACAGGAAAGCGGGGTCGTGCTGGGCACAACCCCCACCCGGCCACCGGAGACGGTGCGACGGGTCACGGTGCACCGAAGAAGCGGCACACCGGGGCGAGGCATCGCTTTCCGCGTACGGCTCCGGAGAGATCCGGAGTCCCGTTCAACAGGAGGGATGCCGCATCGCCACCACTGAGTCCGCCGGTGAACCCAGGATCAACGACCGCATTCGTGCCCGCGACGTACGCCTGGTGGACCCGGACGGGGCCCAGCTGGGGATCAAGTCGCTTCCTGAGGCTCTGACGATCGCACGCCAGCTTGATCTCGACCTGGTCGAGGTGGCCCCTTCGGCCAACCCGCCGGTGTGTCGGATCATGGACTACGGCAAGTACAAGTTCGACGCCGCCCAACGAGCCAAAGAGTCGCGACGCAAGACCACCAGCGTCGGGATAAAGGAGATGAAGTACCGACCCAAGATCGGGCCCGGGGACTTCGACACCAAGACTCGCCAAGTCCTCAAGTTCTTGAACGAGGGCCACAAGGTCAAGGTGACGATCATGTTCCGGGGGCGTGAGGTCTTTCACCCCGAGCTCGGCAAGCGGATCCTGGATCGGGTCGCCGAGCACGTGGATGGGGCGGCAAGAGTAGAGGCAGAGCCCCGGCTGGACGGGCGCAACATGGTGATGGTGCTGGCGCCGGACAAACGGGCCAAGCAGTCGGCGGCCGCTCGAGCGGCCCGTGACGACGGCAGCCCGTTGCCGGCTGGGACCGAACACAGCGCGCCGGACGACGGCGGCGCCACGGACAACGAGGGAACGTGACATGCCGAAGATGAAGACGGACAAAGGCGCTGCCAAGCGGTTCAAGATCACGGGCTCGGGCAAGATCCGGCGGCGCAAGGCGTACCGTTCCCACCTCCTTGAGAAGAAGTCGAGTGTCCGCACCCGTCGCTTAGGTCGCGAGGCCGATGTGGCGCCCGCCGACCAGCGCGAGGTGCGTCGCCTGCTCGGCCGTTAGTCGTTGTTGGCGGGCTCGTCCCGCACCGGGTCAGGACCACCAGGTGCCTGTCGCCCATGTTGTCGAATCGCTGCAGAAAGGGAGTCGTCATGGCCAGAGTGAAGCGCGCTGTCAACGGCAAGAAGCACCGTCGCGCCATTCTTGAGCAGGCCCAGGGCTACTACGGCGACCGCAGCCGCAAGTATCGGACCGCCAACGAAGCGGTCATGCATGCGCTGCAGTACGCCTACCGGGACCGCCGGGCCCGCAAGGGCGATTTTCGCCGCCTATGGATCCAGCGGATCAACGCCGGGGCCCGGGCCAACGGCACCAACTACAGCCAGCTGATCGCCGGGCTGCGTGAAGCAGAGGTGAGCGTCGACCGCAAGGTCCTGGCCGACTTGGCCGTGAGAGATCCTGACGCATTTACCAAGCTCGTCGGCGTGGCCAACGCCGCCCTTGCCAGCTCGGCGGTGCCCGCTTCGGTGGGCAGCGAGCCGGGAAGCGGTTCCTGAGCACACCCATCGGTCTCCGTCACCAGCGCGTCCAACGCCTCCGCCGTCTGTTGCGGCGGCGCAGCGTGCGCCGCACGGAGGGGGTGTTCGTGGTGGAGGGCGTCAAGCTGGTCGCCGCTGCTTTGGCCAGTGGGAGCACCGTGGAATCGCTCTATATCGCCGCGGGTGCCGGCATCACCGCCAGCGTCGCCGATGTCGCCGACCAGGCCCTGGCTGCGGGCAGCAGAGTCTTCGAGTTGGCCCCCGGAGTTCTCGAAAAGGTGGCCGACACGGTCACGCCACAGCCCGTGCTGGCCGTGGTGTCCACCCCGCAGTTCACGCTCGACGACATCGCGGAGGCCACCTTTGTGGTGGTGTGCGCCGACGTGCGGGATCCGGGCAACGCCGGAGCGGTGATCCGCTGCGCCGATGCGTCGGGGGCCGATGCCGTCATCTGCTGCGAAGGCACCGTTGACCCCTTCAACCCCAAGACGGTGCGGGCCTCGGCGGGCTCGGTGCTGCACCTGCCGGTGGTGGCGGGGGGAGATGCCGTGGAGGTTCTCGAGATCCTGGGGTCTCGTGGACTGAAGCGTTGGGCCGCCTCGGCCCATGGCGGGACGCCCGTGGCCGATGTCGATCTGGGTGCGCCGCTGGCGTTGGTGCTCGGCAACGAGTCGAGCGGATTGCCCTCCATTCTCGGAGGTCACGTCGACGGCGCCATCACCATCCCCATGGTGGGTCGAGCCGAGTCTTTGAACGTGTCTACCGCGGCCGCCGTCTTGTGCTTCGAAGTGTTGCGCAGCCGTTCTAATCTGCACCCTGTGCAGGAGTCCCGGTGACCACGTCGGCCGCAGCGGGCGACGGCGGCGATAGGGCCGGCGCCGATGTGGATATCGCCGATCTCCTCGAATCGGCCCGTCGTTCGGTCTCTGCCGCCGATACTGCCGAGGCGCTCGATGCCTTGCGCAGCGAGCTACTCGGCAAGCGGTCGGCCCTGGCCCGAGCCCATCGTCAGCTCGGGGCGCTAGCCGCCGACCAACGGCCCGTGGCCGGGGCGCGCCTCGGTGAGGTACGCGAGCAGATCGAAGCGCTGCTCGACGACCGGCGCCACACGGTGGAGGCGCAAGCGCGAGAGGAGCGGCTCCAGGCGGATCGACTCGACCTCACCGAGGTGACGGCTCTGGTGGGGCGCGGCCATTCGCATCTGGTGCAGCGCACCCGCGATGAGCTCGAGGACGTCTTCGTCGGCATGGGCTTCGTCGTTGCCGACGGTCCGGAGGTGGAGACCGACTGGTACAACTTCGAGGCGCTCAACTTCCCGCCCGGTCATCCGGCCCGGGGCATGGTCGACACCTTCTACCTCAACCTCGGTGAACCTGAGTCGGTGGTCTTGCGCACCCACACATCGCCCACGCAGATCAGAATGATGCAAAGCGGCACGCCGCCGTTTTATGCTGTGATGCCGGGCCGCGTCTATCGCCGCGACACCGCCGATGCCAGGCACACACCGATCTTCCACCAGATCGAAGGGCTGGTCGTCGACGAAGGCATTGCCTTCTCCGATCTGGCTGGGACCGTGGAGACCTTCACGAGCGCCTACTTCGGGCCCGACATCAAAGCCCGACTTCGTCCCGCCTACTTTCCCTTCACCGAGCCGTCGGCCGAGTTCGAGATCACCTGCACCATCTGCCAAGGCGGGGGATGTCGTACGTGCTCGCACACGGGGTGGATCGAGCTCGGGGGGTGCGGCATGGTCGACCCGGCCGTGTTCGATGCGGTGGGGATCGACTCCGAGCGGTGGACCGGGTTCGCCTTTGGATTCGGTATCGATCGCTGCGCCCAGATGCGCCACGAGATCCCCGACATGCGCGTCCTCATCGAAAACGACGTCCGCTTGTTGCGGCAACTCTGAGGGGGAACCGTGCGAGTCCCCCTTTCGTGGTTGCGCGATTTCTCCCCCTTTGAGGGTGACCCGCGGGCGCTGGCCGAGACGTTGGATGACCTCGGACTCGTGGTCGAGGAGATCGAGCACGTCGGCGAGGGACTGGCGGACGTGGTGGTGGCGCGGGTCCTGGAGATCACCGCCATCGCCGGAGCCGACAAGATCCGCCGTGTCGTGGTCGACGCCGGGGGGGAGCCGCTCGACGTGGTGTGTGGGGCGTGGAACTTCTCGCCTGGCGATGTGGTGGCGTTCGCCCCCGTCGGGGCGGTCTTGCCGGGGGACTTCGAGATCTCGCGTCGCAAGATGAAAGGGGTGACGTCCAACGGCATGTTGTGCTCGGGACGCGAGCTCAAGTTGTCCGACGATCACGAAGGGATCCTCATCCTGGGCGAGGACGCCGCGGTGGGGGAGCGTCTCGTCGAGGTCCTCGGCATCGAAACCGACGTGGTCTTCGACATCGCCGTGGAGGCCAATCGTCCCGATGCCTGGTCCATGGCCGGGGTGGCGCGCGATTTGGCAGCCCGTTTGCGCCTTCCCTTTGCCATTCCCACGGTGGTGCCACCGAGCCCGGTGGGCGCCGCCGTGGCCGATTTGGCGGCGGTGACGGTGCTCGATGACGACCTCTGTCCCCGCTTCACGGCACGGGTGTTCAGCGGTGTCGAGGTGCAAGGGTCGCCACGCTGGCTGGCGCGTCGGCTCACGTTGGCGGGCATGCGGCCCATCAACAATGTCGTGGATGCGTCCAACTACGTGATGCTCGAGCTGGGCCAGCCCACGCATCCCTACGATCTCGACCAGGTGCCCGGGGCGGCATTGCGCGTGCGTGGCGCGCGCCCCGGCGAGACGGTGGTGACCTTGGACGGGATCGAACGTCCCTTGGGGGCCCGATCGGTGGCGGCCGGAGACGACCGGCGGGACTGCGTGATCTGTGATGGCAACGACGTCCCCATCGGTGTCGGCGGGGTCATGGGCGGGGTCGTCGGTGAGATCTCGCCCACCACGACCAACGTCTTGCTTGAGGCTGCCTACTTCACGCCTATGGCCATCGCCCGCACCGCCAAGCGCCTCGGCCTGCGCACGGAGGCGTCGGCGCGTTTCGAGCGCGGCTGTGATCCCGAAGGGATCGACCGTGCCGCACTGCGCCTGTGGGAAGTACTGGCACCGACGGCCGGGGCCGGCGCCGCCGTCGCCGACGGGACCCTCGAAGTGCGCGGCGCTGTTCCTGGGGCCGCGCAGGTCGCTGTACGGGTGGCGCGTGTCAACAGCGTGCTCGGTACCGACCTCAATGAAGAGGAAGTGGCTTCGTACCTGACGCCGATCGGCTTCGGATGCCGCCCGCAGTCCGACGGGGTGCTCGATGTGACGGTGCCCACGTTCCGGCCGGACACCAGCAGGGAGATCGACGTCATCGAAGAGGTGGCTCGACACCACGGGTACGCCAACATGGCGCGTCGCCGCCCGGCGTCCCCGCAAGTGGGCACGTTGACCCCGTATCAACGCCAACGTCGGCTGGTGCGTGAGGTGATGGCCGGCCTCGGTGCGCATGAGGCGTGGACTCCGTCCTTGCTGTCGCATGAGGACCATCACAAGGTGGGTATGGGCGATGGGGTCGAGCTGTCCAACCCACTGGCCCCCGATGAGTCCGTGCTTCGCCAGGGGTTGTTGCCGGGCTTGCTCCTGGCCCTGTCGTTCAATGCGGCTCGGCGCCAGGGACGGCTTCGCCTTTTCGAGGTGGGCCACGTCTTTCCGCCCCCTGACGCCGAGCGCGTCGCTCGTGCCCTGCAGGGTGGACCCGAGACCGTCATCGACGAGCGCGAGATGCTCGGAGCCATCTTCGCCCTGCCAGGTGACGACGCCACGACGGCGAGCGCAGCGTGGCTGACATTGTGCGATGCCCTCGGCGTCCTTCACGTCGACATGGTGAACGGTCCATCGTCATCGCCAGGGCCCGGGAGTCATGGTGGTGGTGTGCACCCCACCCGTCGAGCGGCGCTCGTCATCGACGCCGACGAGCCGGGGCTGACGGTGGGGGTGGTGGGAGAGGTCGATCCCGACGTGCTCGACGCTTTCGGCATCGATGGGCAACGCCAACGCGTCGGATGGCTCGAGGTGGACCTCGGTAGGTTGCTGCACAGTGCGACTCGGCGCAGCCCGATGGTGGCACCGGTGAGCAAGTTCCCTTCCAGCGACGTGGACCTGGCGTTTTCGGTCGACGATGCCGTACCGGCGGGGAGAGTGCTGTCGGTGTTGCGCAACGCCGGTGGCGAGCTCCTCGAGTCGGTGAACTTGTTCGACGTGTTTCGCGGCGCCGCCACCACAGCGGGGACGCGCAGCTTGGCCTTCCGGTTGCGCTTCTGTGCCCTTGATCACACCTTGACCGACGAGGAAGTGGGGGCCTTGCGAGCCCGTTGTGTTGACGCCGTCGGTGCCGCCCTGGGCGCATCGCTTCGCGCCTGAGCGAACGAGTCCTCTCTCACAAAGTACCGCTGCTCTCACAAGGCACCGGGCCGCGATGTGCGTGGGAGGCGGGGGGTGGGTAGCTTCCACGAAGTGGCCGCTGTTGATGTTCCCGTCCGGTCCGAACCAACTCGCCAGCCCCAGGCTCAGCGTGGGGTACCCCGCAAGGTCGGGACCTGGGCCCTGGTGGTGGTGGTGGTCGGCGTCGGTCTCGGCCTCGGCCTGTCGCTGAGTTCCAAAGGCGCTCCGGGCCCGCCGGCGGCATCGGTCGGGATCGTCGAGAACCGCCTCGTCCCCGCCTCGGTTTCGGGCATCCCTCTCCTCGACGCTCAGGGGAGAACGGTGTCGCTCGAATCCTTTGCGGGAAAGATCGTCGTGCTCACCCCCTTCATGACGTCGTGCCAGGAGACGTGTCCTCTGACGACCGGCGCCTTCTTGGACATGGAGCGCGACGTGGACGCGGCGGGGCTGGGTGCCAAGATCGTCTTCGTGGAGGCCAGCGTCGATCCTCGTCGGGATACGACGGCGCGACTGAGCGCTTATGCGCAGGTGACCGGGGTGAGGTGGCCTCTGTTGACCGGAACGGCGGCCAACTTGGCCGCATTGTGGAAATACTTCGGCGTCTACTACCAGGTGGTCCCCGAGGAGAAACCGCCCGGCATCGACTGGCAGACGGGCAAGCCGTATACCTACGACGTGAACCATTCCGACGGCTTCATCCTTGTCGACGCGCAGCAGCACCAGCGTTTCGCCACCGGAGCGGCGCCCAACTTGCAGGGTCATCAGCTCGAGCGGGGTCTTGAGGGAATGCTCGACGCTCAAGGCTTCAAGGACTTGTCGGCGCCCGCCAAAGAC
Organism: uncultured Acidimicrobiaceae bacterium; assembly: GCA_963714125.1. Lineage (GTDB taxonomy): Bacteria > Actinomycetota > Acidimicrobiia > Acidimicrobiales > UBA8190 > CAWCAW01. The sequence continues at coordinate 2,036,023 of OY970234.1, forward strand.
GCCTGGACCATTCCCCAGGTCCTGCAGGCACTGGGGTGGCTGGCCGGCAAACAGATTGCCCCGGTGGGCTGAGGCCGACACGTGCCATTCGCCGACATCATCTCGCCGACGGTCTCGATCCATACCCTGCTGACGGGATGGCAGACCGATGACCTGAGCCTGGTGGCTTTGGCCATCGAAGTGACCATCGCCGGTTGGTATGTGTGGTCGGTACGGCGCTTGGCCAAACGAGGCCGACACTGGTCGCCGTGGCGAACGGCATCGTTCTTGGCCGGCACGGCCACCGTCATCATCTCCGTGCAGTCAGGGCTGGCCGCGTATGACGACGAGGTGTTCAAGGTCCACGTCATCCAGCACCTTCTCCTGATGAACGGCGCCCCCATCCTCTATGCGCTGGGTGCGCCCATGACATTGGCGCTACAGGCGTCGAGCCGCCCCACCCAGGAGAAATTGTTGCGGGTATTGCATCACCCGTTCATCGATTTCGTGACCAACCCAGTCGTCGTTGTCATCGTCTCCTACGGCACGATGATCGTGTATTTCTTGACGCCCTTTTACAACCTCTCGCTCGAGCATCCATTGATCCACGATCTGACGCACCTGCATTTCCTGGTTTCCGGTTGCCTGTACTGGTGGTTGATCGTGGGCATCGACCCGTCGAAATGGCGGCTGTCGTATCCGGCCAAACTCGGTCTATTGGCGGTGGGGATTCCCGTGACCGCCGTGCTGGGGGTGGCGCTTACGGGTGCGACGGTGTCGATCGCCCCGCACTTTCACACGGTGGCCGACACGCAGGCCGGTGGTTCGATCCTGTGGATCGGCGGCGAGCTGATCACCTTTACGGCCATGGCCATCATCCTGATCCAGTGGATGCATTTCGACGAGCGTGAAGCTGTCCGCGCCGATCGGCGCGCCGACGCCGAGGAGCGAGCCCGCATCACCTCATTGTCGGCGGAGTCCTCGGAGTAGAGATCGCCGCCTTAGGACGCGGCGGCGCCGTGGACCCGGTCCAGGGCGGCTCGTACTGAGCCCGGTTTTTCCAGCCACAAGAAGTGGCCACAGTCGTCAAGGATCTCCACCGTTGCGCCGGGGATGAGCGCGGCGGAGTCGACGCCATGTCGAGGAGGAATGGGGCTGTCGGCCCCGAGAACGAAGACAGTCGGTACGCGCACCGCAGGCAGTCGCTCGGGCAGCGTGTGCTGCTGCAGATGGCGGTGGATGGAGTCCCACATCGCCGAATAGCACGGTAAAGACATGGACATGGCGGGCATGGGCGGAGCGTGCTCGGGTGCCGCGAAATACGCCGGCCACACCAGTCCCAGGGCTTCTAAGGCGTCTCCGGGGCTCCCTTTGCCGGCCATGGCTGCCTTGTCGAGCTCGGTGGCCCGCGCCGCGGCGTCGGGAGGAATGCGCTGCGCCAGGATCCGGTCGAGGTCGGCTTCGCCGCCATCGCCGACGGCCCCGAGTGGGTCGACCACGACGAGGCCACGGATGCGATCCGGGTGACTGCAGGCGATGTGCATGGCGAGATGTCCGCCCCATGAGTGACCGATGACGTACACGGGTTCGTCGCTGGCGGAGTCCATCACGCGGCGCGCGTCGGCGACGGCAGTCTCGATGTCGAATGGCCCCGCCGTCGTAGACGGCGCCAGGCCCCGTTGCTGATAACGCGTGACGCGATATCCGTCGTCGAGCTCCGACGCCAGTGATTCTGTGTAGTCGGACAAGCCCGGACCGCCGTGGAGAACGACGACCGGAGGTCCGTCACCGTGACGCCAACCGTGGAGCGCCCCACCGGAGACGGAAACCTCGAAGTCGGTAATGCCGGCCACGGCGCGAGGCTACAGATCGACGCCGTGCAGGTCCTCGAGTAGAGCCAGGGTGTGCGGGCCGAACAACGGTGAGAGGGCGACGACGTCGTCGGGCGAGAGGCTGTCGAGGAAAGCGCCCTCGATGAGTTCGTCGGTGTCGGGCGACACGCCGGCCATGGCCTCTATGGCGTCGAGGCACCGAGCCAGGGCGGGGCGATAGTGCTCGAGCTGACCGACGAGGTCGGCGACGTAGTCGGCCAACTCGGTCAAGGTTTCGGCCGCCCCCGGTTCGTCGTCAGCGGCCTCGGCCAGATCCAGGTAGCGGGGGACAAAATCGGGGACTGCTTCCAACACGGCGGCGACTTCGGGGTCCATGGGTAGGAATATATAAAAAGCACTGAAATAACGCAAGACGCCTTTTCGGAGGATGCATGCATGAACATGCAGAACTCTGTATAGTCATGCGTCTGATGGTGAACGTGGGAGTGGTCGGGGCGTCGGGGTTCACGGGGGCGGAGCTGTTGCGCCTGTGCGCTGGACACCCTGAGCTGCAGGTGGTGGTGGCAGGAGCCGATACGCAGGCCGGCCAAGCGGTGTCGTCGCTGTATCCGTCGCTGGCTCCGGCCTATCCGGACCTGGAGCTGACCAAGGTGGGGCCGGCCGACTTACGCCAAGCGGACGTGGTGTTCTTGGCCTTGCCGCACGGGGAGTCGCAGCGCCTCATTCCCGAACTGGCCGACGCCGGCCCCGTGCTCGTTGACCTTTCCGCCGACTTCCGTCTCAAAGACGCCGATTTGTATCCCCGGTGGTACGGACACGAGCACGCCGCCCCGCAGTGGCTGGGGCAGTTCCGCTACGGACTGCCGGAGTTGTTTCGCGCCGACCTGCTCGGGGCGCGTTTGGTGGCGGCGCCGGGGTGTTACCCCACGGCGGCGGGCTTGGCCCTGACCCCATTGGTGCGCGCCGGGATCATCGAACCCACGGGCGTCATCGTCGACGCCGCCAGCGGCGTGTCGGGGGCGGGGCGCAAGTTGGATGCCACCACCCACTTCAACACGGTCGACGAGGACTTCACCGCCTATGGGTTGCTGACCCATCGCCATACGCCCGAGATCGAGCAGGTGACGGGCGCCCAAGTTCTCTTCACGCCGCACCTGGCTCCTATGAACCGGGGCATCTTGGCCACCTGTTACGCCCGGCCCCAAGCGACGGTGACGACGGCGGCCGTGCTCGGCGTACTGCGTGACGCTTATGCGGGTGAGCCATTCGTGGTGGTGTCCGAACGCAGCCCATCGACGAAGGCCACCTTCGGTTCCAACAGCGCTCACCTGACGGCGCGCGTAGATGAGCGCACCGGCTGGGTCATGGCGCTCTGTGCCATCGACAATTTGGTCAAAGGTGCCTCCGGACAGGCACTGCAGTGCCTGAACATCGTTCTCGGTTTCCCCGAGACGACGGGGCTCAGCGCGTTGGGGGTGTATCCATGAGCATTACGGCACCGAAGGGATTCACGGCGTCAGGAGTGGCCTGCGGTATCAAGGCATCTGGCGCCCTCGACTTGTCGTTGGTGGCCGTCGATGACGGTGTGCCGGTGCCGGCGGCCGGCGTGTTCACCTCCAATCGGGCCGCGGCGGCACCGGTGCAGGTGAGCCGGGCCCATCTCGCCGCCACTGGCGGGCGTGCCGCCGCGGTGGTGCTGTCGAGCGGCAATGCCAACGCGGCGACAGGCGCCGAAGGCAAAGCACATGCCGAGCGCATATGTGCGTTAGTGGGCCAAGGGGTGGGTGTTGGCACCGAGTCCGTCCTCGTATGCCAAACCGGGCTCATCGGGATCCCGCTGCCCATAGCCGTGGTGGAGTCGGGCATACCCCACTTGGTGGCCGGGCGCGCCGGCGATCACGAGGCCGGCCAGCGTGCGGCGCGCGCCATCATGACCACCGACACCATCTGCAAAGAAGTAACGGTGCACGGACCGGGCTTCACGGTGGGAGCGATGGCCAAAGGGGCGGCCATGCTCGCTCCCAATATGGCCACCATGCTGGCTGTGCTCACCACCGACGCCGAGTGCGAACCGGCCGCCTTAGCTGACGCCTTGGCACAGGCGGTGAACGCGTCGTTCAACACCATGACGGTGGACGGGTGCACGTCGACCAACGACACCGTGCTGGTGCTGGCCAGTGGGCGCGCCGGTCCAGCTTCCGGCGAGGTATTGGCGGCTGCGCTCACCGAGGCGTGCGCGGGGCTGGCCCAGATGATGGTGGACGACGCCGAGGGCGCCACCAAGGTGTCCCACGTAGTGGTGACGGGAGCAGCCTCGGCCGACGAGGCGCACCGCGCCGCTCGGCGGGTGGCCGACTCGCTGCTTGTGAAGTGCTCGCTCAACGGCGAGGATCCCTACTGGGGTCGCGTCGTGAGCGAACTTGGGTCCGTGGCCGAACACTTCGACATGGACAAGGTGGAGGTGTCCTACGGCGGAGTGGTGGTGTGCCGCCAGGGTGTGGCGGTGGCGCATGACGCCGCGGCAGTGGCCGATCACATGGCCGGTCGCTTTATCGAGATTCGTTGCGATCTTGGCGTGGGGGCCTCAAGCGCGGCAGTGCTTGGCACTGACCTCGGCCACGGCTACATCGACGAGAACCGGACGACGTCATGAGCGACTCGGCACTGTCCATGAGCGACGCGACCAAGGGCATGGCACCGGTCGACAAGGCCGGCATTTTGGTGGAGGCGCTTCCGTATATCTTGCGTTTTTGGGGAAAGGTCGTCGTGGTCAAATACGGCGGCAATGCCTTGTCCGACGCCGACGAGGCCGCTGCCTTGGCCGGATTCGCCGAGGACATCGTCCTCATGCGCTCGGTGGGGATGCTGCCCGTGGTCGTGCACGGTGGGGGCCCCCAGATCGGTGCCCTCATGGCGAGATTGGGCAAGGTGCCCGAGTTTCGCGACGGGCTGCGGGTAACCGACGCCGAAACGCTCGAGATCGCCCGCATGGTCCTGGTTGGCAAGGTGAACCGCGAGATCGTGTCGGCCATCAACGTGCACGGTTCGTTGGCGGTGGGGCTGTCAGGCGAGGACGCCAATCTGATCACCGCCGTGGCGCGCGCCGCCGAGCTGGGTTTTGTGGGCGACGTCGAGATCGTCGACCCCTCCATTCTGCAACGCCTGCTGGCCGAAGGGCTCATCCCGGTGGTGGCGACCACCGGTTCGGATACAGCCGGCCAGGGTTACAACATAAACGCCGATGCCGTCGCCGGTGCCTTGGCTGCCGCGCTGGAGGCCGAGAAGCTCGTTTTTCTCACCGACGTAGCCGGGTTGCGCGCCGATCCCGAGGACCCGGCCACTTTGCTGCGCACCGTCAGCGTCGATGACCTGGCCGCCATGGTGGCGTCAGGGGCGGCGTCCGGAGGCATGATGCCCAAGGCCGAGGCATGCATCAGAGCCATTGGCGGGGGAGTGCGGCGTGCCCACATTCTCGATGGGCGGGCCGCCCATGCCCTGTTGCTCGAGATCTTCACCGACGAAGGAGTGGGGACCATGGTGGGCGCCGCCGACGTGGGCACTTCACCACGCGTCGGCACCACCGGGGAGGGAACATGACCATCGGCGACACCACCATCGACCGCAGTGCACTGATGCACACCTACGCCGAGCCGCCCGTCACTTTTGTGCGCGGGGAAGGCTCGTGGCTGTTCGATACCGAAGGCCGGCGCTATCTCGACTTTTTGTCAGGTTTGGCAGTGACGTCGCTGGGCCATGCCCATCCGGCCGTGGCCGAAGCGGTGTCCGAGCAGGCGCGCACCCTCGTGCACGTTTCCAATCTCTTCGGCACCACGGTGGCTCCCGAGGTGGCCATCACCCTCGACCGTTTGATGGGTGGGGGGGACAAGCGGGCCGGAGGTCAGGTGTTCTTCGCCAACTCAGGGGCCGAAGCCAACGAGTGCGCGCTGAAGTTGGCCCGCAAGTGGGCTGGGCCCGGGCGCCACGTGGTGGTCAGCACGTGGGGCTCGTTTCACGGCCGCACCCTGGCCACCCTGCACGCCACCGGGCAGGCGCCGAAGCATGTTCCTTTTGCCCCGCTCCCCGAGGGCTTCGTGCACGTGGATTACGACGACGTTGACGCGCTCGACGCCGCCTGTGCCGATGACGCCGTGGCCGCCGTATTGCTCGAGCCCATTCAGGGCGAAGGTGGCGTGATCATGCCGTCGTCGGACTACCTGCGGGCGGTGCGCGACATGTGCACGGCCCGCGGCATCTTGCTCATGATGGACGAGGTGCAGACAGGCCTCGGGCGTACGGGGCGGTGGTTCGGTTTCCAGCACACCGGCATCGAGCCCGATGTCGTCACCATGGCCAAGGCGCTCGGCAACGGCGTGCCCATCGGGGCCTGCTGGGCGCGCGCCGAAGTGGCGGCGGCGTTCTCACCGGGGGACCACGCCTCCACCTTTGGCGGGCAGCCGCTGGCGGCGGCGGCCGCCCGGGCCACGTTGGCCGTCATGGAGTCCGAGAACGTGCCCGCCCGGGCGCAGCGCGCCGGGGCGCGTTTGCGCCGGGGACTCGAGGGGCTCGGCGGTGTGACCGCGGTGCGCGGCGAGGGCCTGTTGCTAGGCGCCGCCCTGGAAGGCACCGACGCCGCCGACGTAGTGGCCGCCGCCTTGGATGTCGGCTTGGTGGTCAACGCGCCGCGCCCCGACACCATCCGGCTGGCGCCGTCATTGCTCGTCAGTGACGACGAGATCGACGAGGCGGTGGCGTTGTTGGGTGGAGTGCTGGCGGCCCGGGCGGCGACGTCCACGGCGACAGAGGCGGGGTCATGACGCGCCATTTCCTCGATGTCGACGATCTCTCGTGCGACGAGCTCGAGGCCGTGTTGGCCTTGGGCGCGGCGCCGGCTGGTGACGCTCCGGCCGTACTGGCGGGGCGCGGTGCCGCGCTCGTGTTCGAGAAGCCCTCGGCCCGCACCCGGAGCTCCACCGAGCTCGCCGTCACGTCACTGGGCGGTCACCCCGTGTACATCCAGGGCAGTGAAGTCGGCATCGACAGTCGTGAGACGGCCGAGGACGTGGCTCGCACCTTGGCGTGCTACCACGCCGTCATCTGTGCGCGCGTGGTGGACCATCTCACCCTGACGCGCATGGTCGGTGCCCTCGACGACGCTGCTGTCGAGGTGAGCGGACCGGCCGGCACGCTTTCGGTGCCCGGCGGCGATGTGCCTGTCGTCAACTTGTTGTCGGACACCGCCCATCCGTGCCAGGCGTTGGCGGACCTGATCACGATGCGACAGGTGCTCGGAGGGTTGGAGGGGCGCACCCTGGCGTACATCGGTGATGCCAACAACGTGTGGCGCTCACTGGCGTTGGCGACGGCCATGACCGGTGTGCACCTGCGCATCGCTTCGCCCGAGGGCTATGGACCCGACGCCGATGACTTGGCCAGGGTGGCTCTCCTCGGCGGAGAGGTGGAGGTCACCATCGACCCGGCCGAGGCGGCGGCGGGGGCCGACGCGCTCTATACCGACGTATGGACGTCAATGGGCCAGGAGGACGAGGCCGACGTGCGTCGCAAGGCATTCGAGGGGTACACCGTCGATGAGGAGCTTGTGGCGCGCGCCGCCGACCACGCGGTGGTCATGCACTGCCTTCCGGCTCATCGAGGCGAAGAGATCGCCGCTTCTGTGGTCGACGGTCCCCGCAGTGTGGTCTGGTTGCAAGCGGCCAATCGCATGCACGCCATGCGCGGCTTGCTGGCGTGGTTGCTCGGGCCGGGACGTCATACGACTGGACCGGCGGCGACGGCGGGAGGTGGGAGCCGGTGAAGATGGGCAAGACCCAGCGTCAACATCGCATCACGCGCCTGCTCGAGAACCGTACCGTGGCCAACCAGGGTCAACTGGTGACGTTGCTGGCGGCCGAAGGAGTGGAGGCCACACAGACCACCGTGTCACGCGACCTGGAGGAGCTCGGCGCCGTAAAGGTGCGGGCGCCGGGAGGCGAGACGGTGTACGCCCTGCCCGAGATGCCCAAGGAGCAAGTGGCGCCCGAGGACCACTTGCGGCGCGTGCTCGGCGAGTGGGTGGGGGAGGTGGTCCACTCTGCCAACCTGGTGGTGTTGCGCACCCCGCCGGGTTGTGCGCATGTGGTGGGCTCCGCGCTCGATCGCAGTGGTTTCGAAGGGATACTCGGTACCGTCGCCGGCGACGACACCGTGTTGGTGATAGCGGCTGAGGATGTCGGCGGGGCTCGCGTGGCCGAACGGCTGGCCGAGGTGTCAGGGATCATGTTGACAAGAGACGGAGCACAGTAATGGCGAAGCGAGTGGTTCTGGCCTACAGCGGTGGCCTCGACACATCGGTGGCGGTGAAGTGGCTGAGCGAGCAACTCGGCGTGGACGTGGTGGCTGTCGCCGTTGACGTCGGGCAAGGCGACGATTTCGAGGTGGTGCGGGCCCGGGCGCTGGGGGCGGGTGCGGTGGAGGCCGTCGTCGTCGATGCCCGCCAGGAAATGGCCGAGAATTTCGTCATCCCCGCCTTGGCCGCCAATGCCAAGTACGAGGGCAAGTACCCCTTGGTCTCCGCGTTGTCGCGACCGGTGATCGTCCGTCACCTGGTGGCCGAGGCGCGTCGTCACGGCGCTGATGCCGTGGCCCACGGATGCACGGGTAAGGGGAACGACCAGGTTCGCTTCGAGGTGGGGACGCGCGCCTTGGCGCCCGATCTCGAGATCCTGGCTCCGGCGCGGAACTGGGGCATGACGCGAGAGGACTGCATCGAGTACGCCAAGCGATTCGACATTCCCATCGAGGCAACCAAGGAGAAGCTGTACTCCATCGACGAGAACCTGTGGGGCCGGGCCATCGAGTGCGGGGCCATCGAGGATCCATGGGCTGCGCCTCCCGACGACGTCTATTCCCTCACCCGTCCGACCGCGGTGGAGGGACGTGAGCTGGTCATCGGCTTCGAAGCCGGCGTCCCGGTCAGCGTCGACGGGCGCCGCTTGGCTCCGGCCGAGCTCATCGCCGAGGTCGGTTCGGTGGTCGGTTCCTACGGATGGGGCCGTCTCGACATGGTGGAGAACCGCCGCGTCGGGATCAAGAGCCGCGAGATCTACGAGTGTCCGGCCGCCCTGGCGCTGCTGTTGGCGCATGCCGATCTGGAGGACATCACCTTGGAGCGTGATGTCTCGCACGAGAAGGCCCGCCTCGAGCCGCGCTGGGCTGAGCTCGTCTATGACGGGTTGTGGTTCTCGCCTCTCAAAGAAGCACTGGACGCGTTCTTCGCCTCCACCCAACGCCACGTCACCGGGGAGGTGCGCCTGTCGTTGGAGCCGGGCGCATGTTTCGTCAGTGGGCGCCGCAGCCCCGTGTCGTTGTACGACCACGGCTTGGCCACCTACGACGCCGCTGACACCTTCTCCCATGGTGACGCGCAGGGTTTCGTACGCCTGTGGGGCTTGGGCGTGGCCACCTGGGCCGCGCGCCAGGGCGAGGGTTCGTCGTGACCTTGTGGGAAGGCCGCCTTGGCGGCACGGCCGACGAGGTGATGGCCTTTACGGCCAGCTTGAGCTTTGATCGACGTCTCGCTCCTGACGACCTGGCCGGTTCGCGCGCCCATGTCCGCGGTCTCGGGCGTGCCGGCGTTCTCGACACCGGCGAGGTGGCGCTACTGCTGGCCGCCCTCGACCGGGTGGAAGAGGAGCTGGCCGCCGGCACCTTCGTTTTTCGGCCCGAGGACGAGGACATCCACACCGCCGTGGAACGGCGCGTCACCGAGATCGCCGGTGACACCGGTGCCAAGTTGCACACCGGTCGCAGCCGCAACGACCAGATCGCCACCGATCTGCGTCTCTACGCGCGCCGTGAGCTCCTCGGCGTGGCCGAAAAGGTGCTCGGACTCCAAGAGGTGTTGCTGCGCCGGGCGGTGGAGGCCGGCGACGCCTACCTGCCCGGCTATACCCACATGCAACGGGCCCAGCCCGTGCTGCTGTCGCATCACCTGCTCGCGCACGGTTGGGCGCTGGCGCGCGACGTCGATCGACTGGTGCACAGCGTCGATCGCCTCGACGTGAGCCCACTCGGCGCCGGCGCCTTGGCGGGCTCGTCCCTGGCGCTTGATCCGGACGCGACCGCCGATGAGTTGGGATTCGCGGGACGCTTCGAGAACTCCTTGGATGCCGTGTCGGATCGCGACTTCGTGGCCGAGGCGCTCTTCGACCTGGCGCTGCACGGGGTCCATCTGTCGCGTCTGGGCGAGGAGATGGTGATGTGGTCGACCGACGAGTTCGGCTTCGTCGTCATGCACGATGCCTATTCGACGGGCAGTTCGATGTTGCCCCAGAAGAAGAATCCGGATGTGGCCGAGTTGGCTCGGGGCAAGGCCGGCCGGCTGATCGGGAACCTGACGGGCGTGCTGGCCACGTTGAAGGGATTGCCCTTCGCCTACAACCACGACCTGCAAGAGGACAAGGAACCGCTCTTCGATTCCATCGACCAGACGAGCGCCGCCTTGGTGGCGGTGACGGGGATGATGGCGACGGCGCATTTCGCCACCGAAGTGATGCGCGCTGCCGCCGACGGGCCCGAGGCGGCGGCCGTTGACTTGGCCGAGTGGTTGGTGGAGCGGGGCATGCCGTTTCGCCAAGCGCACGCCGTGGTGGGTTCGTTGGTGCGCGACTCGATCCAAAGGGGCGTGCCGCTGGCCGAGCTGGTCCAGGCCCACCCGGCGCTCGGGGCTGATGCGCTGGCGCTGTTGGAGCCGGGCGTGGCCGTCATCCGTCGCACCACGCCGGGCGGCGCCGGGCCGGGGCCGGTGGCGGTGCAGTTGGAGCGATACAAGCACCGCCTGGAGCTTGACCGTGAGCGCGTTCGCCACATTCAAGAGCGCACCGAGCGGGTGATCGAGCCGGTGGGGGAGCCGGCCTCGCGGCGCTCGGCGCGGCGCTGATCACGGCTCGTCACCCGTCTGCCACCGCTCGTCACGCCTTTCGTTTGACTGCCTGGTCGGCGAGCTGACGTGCCCAAGAAGCCGCGAGCTGACGTGCCCAAGAAGCCGAAGGTGGCGGCTGGAGTACTCGGTATGCCCAATACGGTGGCTGTGGCACCAACGCCGCGGACGTCGCGCGCCGCCCGTGGTGCCCCGGGCGCCCGGGGCGCCAAGGTGAAGGTGCTGCCCCGTCGCTTTTACGCCAGGGACCCCGTCGACGTCGCCCCTCAACTCCTGAACAAAGTGTTGGTGCATGGCGAGCGCTCCGGACGGATCGTCGAGGTGGAGGCATACCGTGGCGCCGACGACCCGGCCTCGCACGCCTTTCGGGGACTGACCAAGCGCAACGCCATCATGTTCGGGCCGCCGGGGTACCTCTATGTGTATTTCACGTACGGGATGCACTGGTGCGCCAATACGGTGTGTGGGCCGCCGGGCGTAGGCGACGCCGTGCTGCTGCGGGCCCTGGCCCCGCTTACCGGCCTCGATGCCATGCGCGCGCTGCGCCCCCGGGCTCGAGTCGAACGGGACCTCACCAGCGGGCCGGCGCGTTTGTGCCAGGCGCTCGGCATTACGGGGGGGTCCGACGGGGCCGACCTTGTCGGCGGCGACCGAGATCTGGTCATCGTCGACGACGGCGTGGCTCCCCCCGCTCGACCAGGGGTATCGGGTCGCGTCGGCGTGACGCACGCATCCGAGCTACCCTGGCGGTGGTGGGTTCCGGGCGACGGCAACGTCTCTCGGGCCCGGGTGGTCCGCTTTGACACCCACGACAACAACGGCTAACGTAAGTGACCCCCCACTTGGGAGATCCAAGCGCGGGGAAACCGGCACCAACGCCCTCGGGTGCGTGTCGCGTCGCTCCTTGAAAACGGAACAGTGAGAGCCAAAAGCCAGTGCGGGCAACCGGACGGTGCGCGTGAGCGTGCTCGAAGGTTGAACCACAAGAAATAAGCACTGTCACGGACAACAACAAAGAAACCGTGCTGTGCCAGTCGGCAACGGGGGTAGTCAGCCCCTGCGCCGGCTCTCCAGATCTTCGCTTCAGGTCCAGACTTCGGTCCGGCCCGGGAGTGTTGGTCTCGATGGAGAGTTTGATCCTGGCTCAGGACGAACGCTGGCGGCGTGCCTAACACATGCAAGTCGAACGAGGTTCATCCGGTAGCAATACTGGAGAAGACCTAGTGGCGAACGGGTGAGTAACACGTGAGCAACCTGCCCCGAAGACTGGGATAACACCGGGAAACCGGTGCTAATACCGGATACCCCCACCGAGTCGCATGGCTTGGTGAGGAAATGGATTCCGCTTTGGGAGGGACTCGCGGCCTATCAGCTTGTTGGTGGGGTAATGGCCCACCAAGGCTGCGACGGGTAGCTGGTCTGAGAGGACGATCAGCCACACTGGGACTGAGACACGGCCCAGACTCCTACGGGAGGCAGCAGTGGGGAATCTTGCGCAATGGGCGAAAGCCTGACGCAGCAACGCCGCGTGAGGGACGAAGGCCTTCTGGGTTGTAAACCTCTTTCAGCAGGGACGATTGTGACGGTACCTGCAGAAGAAGCCCCGGCCAACTACGTGCCAGCAGCCGCGGTAATACGTAGGGGGCGAGCGTTGTCCGGAATTATTGGGCGTAAAGAGCTCGTAGGCGGCTTTGCAAGTCGGGTGTGAAACCTCCAGGCTTAACCTGGAGCCGCCACTCGATACTGCAATGGCTAGAGTCCGGTAGGGGACCACGGAATTCCTGGTGTAGCGGTGAAATGCGCAGATATCAGGAGGAACACCAGTGGCGAAGGCGGTGGTCTGGGCCGGAACTGACGCTGAGGAGCGAAAGCGTGGGGAGCGAACAGGATTAGATACCCTGGTAGTCCACGCCGTAAACGTTGGGCACTAGGTGTGGGACCCTATCGACGGGTTCCGTGCCGCAGCTAACGCATTAAGTGCCCCGCCTGGGGAGTACGGCCGCAAGGCTAAAACTCAAAGGAATTGACGGGGGCCCGCACAAGCGGCGGAGCATGTGGCTTAATTCGAGGCAACGCGAAGAACCTTACCTGGGCTTGACATGTAGGGAAAAGCCGTAGAGATACGGTGTCCTTCGGGGTCCTACACAGGTGGTGCATGGCTGTCGTCAGCTCGTGTCGTGAGATGTTGGGTTAAGTCCCGCAACGAGCGCAACCCTTGTCCTATGTTGCCAGCGGGTAATGCCGGGGACTCGTAGGAGACTGCCGGGGTCAACTCGGAGGAAGGTGGGGATGACGTCAAGTCATCATGCCCCTTACGTCCAGGGCTGCACACATGCTACAATGGCCGGTACAACGGGCTGCTATCCCGCGAGGGGGCGCCAATCCCAAAAGCCGGTCTCAGTTCGGATTGCAGTCTGCAACTCGACTGCATGAAGTCGGAGTCGCTAGTAATCCCGGATCAGCAACGCCGGGGTGAATACGTTCCCGGGCCTTGTACACACCGCCCGTCACACCACGAAAGTCGGCAACACCCGAAGCCGGTGGCCCAACCCTTTTGGGAGGGAGCCGTCGAAGGTGGGGTTGGTGATTGGGGTGAAGTCGTAACAAGGTAGCCGTACCGGAAGGTGCGGCTGGATCACCTCCTTTCTAAGGAGACTTTGCCGACCGTTGGTCGGTGAACTCCCTAGTCGATCACTGGTTATTCGGCTCTTTCGCAATCCTGGCGGCTTGCTCGTCGCCCGCGTCCTGCTTGCAGAACGTGACCGACGGGCCCCGATACCGGGCTCTGCGTGAGATTCGGACCTCACTGTTCCGTTTTGAGGGAGCGGCATTATCGCTTCCTAATGATCTGCGATACCGGCGACCACGCGTCGCCGGCCGCTCGCGTTCTCGTCCGGCCCGCTGCTGAGCAGCGGCCGCGCACGCGCCCCTTGAGAATTCCATAGCGAGCACGAGCATCTTTGTTCTCCAAGCTACAAAGAGCCAACGGTGGATGCCTTGGCGCCTGAAGCCGATGAAGGACGTGGGAGGCTGCGATAAGCCACGGGGAGCTGCCGACCAAGCGTCGATCCGTGGACGTCCGAATGGGGAAACCCGGCACCCGTCATGGGGTGTCACTCCGGTCTGAATACATAGGGCCGAGAGAGGGAACCGGGGGAATTGAAACATCTCAGTACCCCGAGGAGAAGAAAACAACAGTGACTCCCTTAGTAGCGGCGAGCGAAAAGGGATGAGCCTAAACCGAGCTGGTGTTAAAGCCTGGCGGCGTTGCCAGTTCGGGGTTGTGGGAGCCGACAGAGGGGGTGTCAGACCCTTCACGGAGTTACAAAGTCTCAACCTAGTGGAAGTGTTTTGGAACGCCACGCCAAAGAGGGTAAGAGCCCCGTACGCGAAAGGTTAGAGACCTCCGGTTGGATTTCCCGAGTAGCGCCGGATCCGGGAAAGCCGGTGTGAATCTGCGAGGACCACCTCGTAAGGCTAAGTACTCACAGGCGACCGATAGCGGACTAGTACCGTGAGGGAAAGGTGAAAAGTACCCCGGGAGGGGAGTGAAATAGTACCTGAAACCGTTGGCTTACAAACAGTCAGAGCGTCGTCGACGTCCACTTTGTGGACACATGTCGGCCGTGATGGCGTGCCTTTTGAAGAATGAGCCAGGGAGTTACCGTGTGTGGCGAGGTTAACCCGAGAGGGGGAGCCGGAGCGAAAGCGAGTCTGAATAGGGCGTATAGTCGCATGTGGTAGACCCGAAGCCGAGTGATCTATCCATGGGCAGGCTGAAGCGGGGGTAAGACCCCGTGGAGGGCCGAACCCACCCTGGTTGAAAACAGGGGGGATGACCTGTGGATAGGGGTGAAAGGCCAAGCAAACTCGGTGATAGCTGGTTCTCCCCGAAATGCATTTAGGTGCAGCGTTAGGCGTTCAGCATCGGAGGTAGAGCACTGAATGGGTAAGGGGGCCAACAAGCTTACCAACCCCAATCAAACTCCGAATGCCGATGCTCCAGAGCCTGGCAGTGAGACCACGAGGGATGAGCTTCGTTGGTCGAAAGGGAAACAGCCCTAATCGCCAGCTAAGGCCCCAAATTCTTGACTAAGTGGAAAACGATGTGGGAACGCAAAGACAGCCAGGAGGTTGGCTCAGAAGCAGCCATCCTTGAAAGAGTGCGTAATAGCTCACTGGTCGAGTGGTCCTGCGCGGACAATTTAACGGGGCTTAAGTCAAGAGCCGAAGCTGCGGATTCCTATTCCGCCTGTTGGAGTACTGCTTCATTGCAGTACCGATGCAGGGGTTCCGGGTAGGAGTGGTAGGGGAGCGTCGAATACAGCCGTGAAGCGCCGGTGTGAACCGTCGTGGAGCGTATTCGAGTGAGAATCCTGGTATGAGTAGCGAGAGAGGGGTGAGAAACCCCTCCGCCGTAAGCCCAAGGGTTCCTGGGGAAGGCTAATCCACCCAGGGTGAGTCGGGAGCTAAGGCGAGGCCGAGAGGCGTAGTCGATGCACAGCTGGTTGATATTCCAGCACCACCGTGTCCGCGCCCAACCCAATTTGGGATTCCTAAGGGGATGGCCTTCGGGCCGATCCGACCGATTCCGAGGCGGGTAGCGAAGAGGGGACGCAGGAGGGTAGGTGAGCCCAGGCGTTGGTTGTCCTGGGGTAAGCGTGTAGGGAGGGGTCTAGGCAAATCCGGACCCCGTGAATCCTGAGACGCGATGCCGAGCCGTTCAGGCGAAGTCACTAATCCCATGCTGCCTAGAAAAGCCTCTAGCGAGCTGACATGGTGCCCGTACCCCAAACCGACACAGGTGGGCGGGTAGAGAATACCAAGGCGATCGGGAGAACTGTGGTTAAGGAACTCGGCAAAATACCTCCGTAACTTCGGGAGAAGGAGGGCCCCAATAGGGTGAAGGACTTCGCGTCCGGAGCTCGAGGGGGCCGCAGAAACCAGGGGAAAGCGACTGTTTACTAAAAACACAGGAGCGTGCGAAGTCCTAAGACGATGTATACGCTCTGACGCCTGCCCGGTGCCGGAAGGTTACGGGGAAGGGTTAGCCTTCGGGCGAAGCTCTGAACCTAAGCCCCGGTAAACGGCGGCCGTAACTATAACGGTGGAGTTTTAACTCGGCCGTAGTAAAACCTCGCTGTATGCTGGAACATCCGAGTATCCGGCGGTACTCGTCCGTGCATGTCACACCCTCTTCGTAGGTTGTGCCGGCATGGGCAGTGACAATCCGTCCGGTGCGGACAATCAGCAGGAAACCTCAATGTCGAGTGTCCAGCTCGATCCCAATTGGATCGCTGGGTTCGTGGATGGAGAAGGCTGCTTCTCGGTTTCGGTGCATAGGAATCAGTTCATGCACCGTCATCGGGGATGGCAGCTCCAAGCCTCCTTCCACGTTTACCAGCATTCAGATCATCGGGACGTGCTCGATTCGCTGTGTTGTTTCTTCGAATGTGGACGTGTTCGTCCGAAGGGGCCACAAAGCTCGGTGGTCACGTACTCCGTGTCTGCCCTGTCTGAGTTGTCCGGGACGATCATTCCGTTTTTCGAAGAACATCCCTTGCATGTGAAGGACCAGGACTACCTGGCTTTCGCTGAAGTTGTGAGGGCAATGCGGCGGAAAGAGCATTTGACCGAAGTTGGGTTCGTTCGAATTCTGCACCTCGCCTATGGCATGAATGCCAATGGCAAGCAGCGTTCACGGACACTCGAGGAAGTTCTTGAGGGATCCTCAGAGACTCCACGCGAGGCCCAATCGATGGAGGTCATTTCCATTGATCGGTGAAGATATAGTCCGACCCCCATGGCGACATGGGGAGCCAGGCAGAAATGATCTGGCCCGGGTTCATGCTGTGACTGAGTTGGTCGCAACGTGAGCGCGAGTAACAAAAGTGCCTAAGGTAGCGAAATTCCTTGTCGGGTAAGTTCCGACCTGCACGAATGGCGTAACGACTTTCCTACTGTCTCAACCACAGACCCGGCGAAATTGAAGTACGAGTAAAGATGCTCGTTAGCTGCATCAGGACGGAAAGACCCCGTGGACCTTTACTGCAGCTTGATGTTGAGCCTTGGTACGGCTTGTGTAGGATAGGTGGGAGCCTTTGAAGCTTCGGCGCTAGCCGAGGTGGAGGCAACCTTGAAATACCACCCTTTTCGTGCCGGGGCCCTAACCTAGGCCCGTAATCCGGGTCGGGGACAGCGTCAGGTGGGTAGTTTGACTGGGGCGGTCGCCTCATAAAAGGTAACTGAGGCGCCCAAAGGTTCCCTCAGGCTGGTTGGCAATCAGCCGTCGAGTGCAATGGCACAAGGGAGCTTGACTGCGAGACCTACAAGTCGAGCAGGTGCGAAAGCAGGGCATAGTGATCCAGCGGTGGCTTGTGGAAGCGCCGTTGCTCAACGGATAAAAGGTACCCCGGGGATAACAGGCTCATCTTCCCCAAGAGTCCATATCGACGGGAAGGTTTGGCACCTCGATGTCGGCTCGTCGCATCCTGGGGCTGAAGCCGGTCCCAAGGGTTGGGCTGTTCGCCCATTAAAGCGGTACGCGAGCTGGGTTTAGAACGTCGTGAGACAGTGAACTAACCGCGCTGTCTTTAAACTTGGCTAAATGCTGGAAACTCCGAGAATCCTGCGCTACTCGTCTTCTTATGCTTCATGTCTGTTACACCCGAACCGTATGTTCGGAAGTCATGGAGTTCGAAGGCAGTGACAATGCGACAGGTGCGGACAATCAGCAGGAAAGACTGGATGCATATATTGCAGGGTTCGTTGACGGTGAAGGAAGTTTTCACGTTGCGATCCAACGAAATCCGAGCACTAGGGCCGGTTGGCAACTAGTACCGGAGTTCAGAGTCAATCAGGATGTCAGTCGGATCCAGGTTCTCAATGTGATCCAAAGTCGTCTCGGTTGTGGACTGCTTCGAGAGAATCACCGTGGCACGCTCGACAGGACGTACGTATTGGTTGTACGTCGTAGACGAGATCTACTCGATCGTGTGATTCCGTTTTTTCAACGAAACCCACTACTTAGCTGCAAGCAGCAGGAGTACGTCACTTTCGCCGGCATTGTCCGGGCGATGGAGGGTGGCGAGCACCTCACGCGTGAGGGATTCGAACGGCTAGCTGCCGTTGCTCTCAAAATGAATGGAGGAGGCCGGTATCGTCGGCTCCACCACAGCAGCTTTGATCCAGAATCCTCAGAGACCATACGCCAGGCACTACTAGCATCTTGAGTGGTGAAGATATGGTCCGATCTGCATGGCGACATGCAGAGCCAGGCAGAAATGCCCTGGCCCCCAACGTTTCGGCGTTGGCGGTAACAATCATGTCGGTCCCTATCCGATGCAGCCGCAGGAAACCTGAGGAAGGCTGTCCCTAGTACGAGAGGACCGGGACGGACGTAGCTCTCGTGTGCCAGTTGTCCTGCCAAGGGCATGGCTGGTTAGCGACCTACGGGTGGGATAAGCGCTGAAAGCATCTAAGCGCGAAGCTCGTTCCAAGATGAGGTTTCCCACAGGACAACCTGGTAAGGCCCGTGGCTAGATCACCACGTTGATAGGCCGGAGGTGTAAGCACGGCAACGTGTTCAGCCGACCGGTACTAATCGGCCGAGGGCTTGGAGAGCTATTTTGCTCGTGCTCGCTATGGAACGCTCAAGGGGTGGCCGGACGGTCGCTCCTGCCGGCTGGGGTCGCCCCCTTTGCCGGCGAGCGAAGGTTTCCGGTGACCATGGCGGCGGGGCAACACCCGTTCCCATTCCGAACACGGCAGTTAAGCCCGCCAGCGCCGATGGTACTTGGGGAGTAGTCCCCTGGGAGAGTAGGACGTCGCCGGATTTTCTCTGGAAAGGCCCCTGCTCAGGCGGGGGCTTTTCCGCGTCGCCACGGTGACGCGATGTAGCGTTACGCCTATGCAATCGCGCCCGGTCACGGCATCGAACCCGAGGCGCCGATGAGCGCCGTTCTGGAAATCGAGGGGCTCCGCACCGAGTTCCGGCTTCGGCGCTCGACGGTGGTCGCCGTCGACGACGTTTCCTTCCACGTCGACGAAGGCGAGTGCGTGGGTGTGGTGGGGGAGTCGGGCTGCGGAAAGACCACCACCGGCCTCTCCATCATGAAACTCCTGCCCAATGTGGGCCACGTCACCGGCGGGTCCATCCGCCTGCTCGGCCAAGACCTCGCCCCCCTCTCCGAAAAGGCGATGTGCAAGGTCCGCGGCAACCAAGTGGGCATGATCTTCCAGGACCCCCTGACCTCGCTGAATCCGACCATGACCATCGGCCGCCAGATCGCCGAGTCGGTACGCCTGCACCGGGGTGCCTCCAAGCGCGAAGCGCGCCTGCGGGCCCTGCAAGTACTCGAGCTGGTGGACATGCCCCGCCCCCTTGAGCGGCTGGACTCCTATCCCCACGAGTTGTCGGGCGGGTTGCGCCAGCGCGTCATGATCGCCATGGCCTTGGCTTGTGAGCCCAAGCTCCTCATCGCCGACGAACCGACCACCGCCCTCGATGTCACCATTCAGGCGCAGATCCTCGACCTCATCGACCAACTCCGCCAGGAGCTCCACATGGCGGTGGTGCTCATCACCCACGACATGGGCGTCATCGCCGGCCGCACCGATCGCGTGCTCGTCATGTACGCCGGCAAGATCGCCGAAGGTGCAGCCACCAACGAGGTCTTCACCCGCATGCGCCACCCCTATTCCGAGGCGCTGTTGGCCTCGGTGCCCAAGCTCGACCAGGACCCCTCGGTGCGGTTGGTCAGCATTCCCGGACTTCCCCCCGATCTCTCCGAGCCCATCACCCAGTGCCGTTTCGCGCCGCGCTGTCGCTACGTCCAAGACGACTGCAAGGCTTCGGAACCGCCCCTGGTCCAAGGCACCGACTCTGCGCCCGGTCACCTGGCGGCGTGTTTCCACCAGGTGGGTGTGGACGCCACCACCATCTCCTTGCAGCCCCAGGCGGTGGCCATGTCGGTTGACGCCACCATCAAGGTCGACCCCGAAGCCCAGGCCCGGCAGCTCGCTCGGGCTGAAGCCATCCTGCGCGAGCCGGTGTTGCTCGAGATCGATCATGTGGTCAAGGAATTCCCCGTCACTAGCGGCGTCGTGATTCAGCGCAAGGTGGGATCGGTCAAAGCCGTGTCGGACGTCTCCTTCGCGGTGCGCAAAGGCGAGACCTTCGGGCTGGTGGGGGAGTCGGGGTGCGGCAAGACCACCTTGGGTCGCCTGGTGGTGGCCCTCGAGCGCGTCAACAGCGGTGCCATCCGCTTCGACGGCGAAGACCTCACCAGCCTCGGAAGTGGAGCGCTGCGCCATCGGCGGCGTGACCTGCAGATCATGTTCCAGGACCCCTACGCCTCGTTGGACCCGCGCATGAAGGTGGGCACCATCCTGCGCGAGCCGCTGGTCGTCCAAGGCATCGGCACGTCTGAGGAGCGCACCAAACGAGTCGAGGAGCTCCTCACCGAGGTCGGTCTGTCCAAGCGCGCCGTGGACCTGTACCCCCATGAGTTCTCCGGTGGCCAGCGCCAACGCATCGGACTGGCTCGGGCCCTGACGCTCGATCCGCGCCTCATCGTCGCCGACGAACCGGTATCGGCCCTCGACGTCTCCATCCAGGCGCAGATCCTCAACCTCTTGAAGGAGCTGCAGTCCCGGCGAGGACTGACCTACATCTTCATCTCCCATGACCTGGCCGTCGTGAAGTACGTGTCGGACACCATCGGTGTCATGTACCTGGGCAAGTTGGTGGAAGTGGGCCCGGGACGCGACATCTACGAAAAGCCGGCGCATCCGTATACGAATGCGCTGATCGACACCATTCCCGTGGCCGACGTGGAACTGGCTCGACAGACACGAGGCAAGCACATCCAAGGCGAGCTGCCCTCGGCCATCACCCCGCCCACCGGGTGCCGGTTTCGGACCCGCTGCGAGTTCGCCCAGGACATCTGCGCCGAGGAGGAGCCCAAGTTGCGGCCCTTCGGGGACCGCCATCTGGCCGCCTGCCACTTTCCGCTGCAGACACCGATCGGCAACGCCACCGACGATCGAGTGCCTACCGCCGTCGGCTGAAGTATCGGCGCCAATGGATGGCGCCGGCTGACGAGCTCGTCAGCGACGGCCGGACTCTTAGCGCTGCTGGAGTCGCACCTCGAGTGAGTCTCGAAGCGCGTCGCCGATGAAGTTGAAGGCGACCACCACCAGCACGATGGCGACACCGGCCGGGTAGATCTCCCACCAGTAACCCGAGATGGCGTAGGTGACCCCGTTGGAGAGCATGGCCCCCCAGTCAGTCTGGGGCGGTTGGACGCCGAGGCCGAGAAATCCCAAGGCAGCCAGCAACAAGATGGCGTCGGCTACCTGGAACGTGGCGTTGACGATGATGGTGCCGATGGCGTTGGGAACGATGTGGCGCACCACGATGCGGCGCCGGCTCCCACCCATGACCCGCACGGCCTGGACGTATTCGCGGACGCGCAAAGTCAACGTTTCGCCGCGTATGAGTCGGGCTGGTATCAGCCAGGACACGAAGGCGATGACGAAGATGAGCAGCGTTACCGACGGATGGAAGATCACGGCCAGCACGATGAGGAGGAACAGGATCGGTATGGATAAAAAGACGTCGACGATACGCATCATCAGCGCGTCGATCCAACCACCCCAGAACCCGGAGACCGCCCCGTACAGTGCCCCCCACACCGTCCCCAAGATGGCGGCGGCAAAGCCGACCTTCAGCGAGTTCTGGCCTCCGAACATCAAACGCCCGAAGATGTCGTAGCCCTCGTCATCGGTACCGAAGAGGTGATGACTGTTGGGAGGGGCGTTCTCCACCGAGTTGATGAGCGCCTCTTGGGCGTTGGTCTGGTTGGAGTGGTAGAGCAGTGGGCCCAACCAGCAGAAGCCGACCATCAAGATGATGATGATGAGCCCCGCCACCGCCAACTTGTTCTCGATGAATACCCGGGAGATCTGGCGCAAGGCACCGCCGCGCGAGGTCGCCTCACCGCCTTCGGGAGTGGGCACGGAGTCGTGGATCCCGTAGAGCTCCGCCGACTCACCCTCGAGCAGGACCGGCGCCGGCAAGTCGGTCGATCCCATATCAGGGAGTCGGGAACCGATGTTCTCTCCGGGGAATCCGAGGTTACCTCCGGGCATAGCGGATCCTTGGGTCGACGATGGCGTAAAGGATGTCAGCGATTAACGAGCCGACGACGGTGGCCAACGTGGCCACGAAGGCGGTGCCGAGCAGTAGCGGGATGTCGGTGTTGGAGGCGGCCTGGTAGGTGAGCAGGCCCATGCCGGGGTAGTTGAACACGCTCTCGGTCAGCACGGCCCCGCTCACGATGGCAGGAATAGAAAGGCCGAGCAGCGTGACAATGGGGATGATGGCGTTGCGCAAGGCGTGGACGTACAGGACCCGGCGGGGGCTGGCCCCTTTGGCGCGGGCGGTGCGTACGTAGTCCTCGGTCATGGCCTCCATCATCGACGAGCGCATATATCGGCTGAACGACGCGATGGTCACCGCCGCCAGAGTGAACTCAGGCAGAACCAGGCCACGTGGGTCCGCCAATATGGCTCCTACCGTGGCACCTTGGGGGGCCGACGTCGGGAAGAACCGGAAGTCGACCGCGAAGTACAAGATGAGCAGGGCGCCGAGCAAAAAGGCGGGAACGGCGTAGCCGACGAACGACACCGCGGTGAGCACGTAATCGATGGGCTTGTTGCGCCGCACCACCTGGAGCACGCCGAGGGGGATGGCGATGATGAGCGCCAGAATGGTGGAGATGCCCACCAGGACCAGCGTCTTGGGCAGCCGTTCGGTGATCAACGACGTGACGCCCTGATTGAAGTGGTACGAGTAGCCCAGGTAGTGGTGCCACACGAGGTTCTTGAGATAGAGCCAGAGCTGGATGAGGATCGGACGGTCGTAGTTGTTGACCCGGTTGAACTGGGCCACCTGGGCGCGGGTCGCTCGTGGTCCCAGCGCGCCGCGTGCCGCGCCTTGGGGGATCAGGTGGGCCAAAAGGAATACGAGCAGGATCACGCCAAGGATGACGATGAGGGACTGAATCACCCTTCGCACGATGAACCCGATCATCGCGTCTCCGCCTCGTAAACGAACCGCCCCGGCCTAGGGGTTTGACCCAGGCCGGGGCGGTTCACGACTTTCGTTATTGACTTAGCGCGTGATGTAGCGCGGTCAGAACCGGGCCTACTTCGACACGTAGTACCAGTTCTCCGGATTCAGCGTCCACAAGACGTTCTGCGGAACCGTGCCGCGCAGGTTGTTGACCGTCTCGGTCAGCTCTTGGACGGGGGCCGGCTGCCAGACCACCGGTGCCGTCTTGGCCAGGTAGTCCTCGTACCCGGTGAGCGACGCCGTGGTGTTGTTGGTGGCCTTGATGAGCGCGTCGGCCATGGGGTCGCTGTAGTTGCCGTAGTTGGCGGCAGCACCGGTCTCGAACAGCACCTCACCCGTCGGGTACACGTCCGGCGAGTATGACCATCCACCGCCCCAGTTTTGGAACTCCCACGTGCAGCTCGGGCTGGGGGTGCAGGCGGTGGCGTTGGCGATGACCGTGTCGAAGGTGGCCTGGGTGGCGGTGAAGTGGATGCCGGCCTCAGACCACGCCGACACCTCGGTGTTGACGGTGTTGGTCAGCGTCGGGTTGCCGCTCTGGTACTGAATGTTGAAGTTCAACGGTGTCCCGGCAGGGATACCGGCACCGCACTGGGTCGAGCCCGATCCAGGATCGGTGCATGTGTCGGTGCCACCGGCCACGATCTTCCACCCATGGCTCTTGAGGTAGTTCTCGGCCGCCGACACGCTGTAGGGGTACTGGTCAGTGGTGTCACCGGGCGACGTGAACGAGCTCGCCGGCTGCGTCCCGACCGGCCCGTAGGTGGGCACGCCGTATCCCTTGTCGATCTTGGAGATGATGAGCGGCTGGTCGATGAGGGACTGCAAGGCCTGACGGAAGTAGAGCTGGGAGATGATCTTCCCGGCGTAACCGCCGTCACCGGTGGAGTTGAAGTTGTCCGGGAAGTAGTTGATGCCCCAGATGTAGAAGCCGTTCACGTAGTAGTTCGAAAGCCGGGGGCTGTTCTCAGGCACCTGCAACGCGTTGGTTGTGGACTTGGGTGTGTCCTCGATGGGCATGTACCCAACGGAGACTTGACCTCCGAGCAGTGCGGAGTACTCGGCCGCGTTGGTGGTGTAGGGGAGCTCCTCGAACTTGGCCAGGGTCGCCTTGACCGGACCTGAGTAGGTGGGGTTGGGCTCCATGGTCACGGCGCCAGTGGAGTTGAAGGCGGTGAGGTGCCACGGGCCGTCGACCACCTGCCACAACGGGTTGGTGGCGTAGGTACCGAAGGAGTTGTTCGTGGCCATGGGGTTGGTGGGGTTGAACCCGGCCTGGGTGGCCAGGAACGTCCACACTGCCTTGCAAGCGGCGTCGGTAGCGGCAGTGCCGTACGCACCGGCGAAGCAGCCACCCGATCCCGGCGCGGCATTGGCGCTGGTGATGTCCCACGCCTTGGGCATGGGGGTGATCTGCGACAGGTTGTTGTAGGTGTTCCAGTCCGGGTTGACTGAACCGTTCAACGTGATGGTCAGCTCGGTCGAGCTGTTGACCACGACACTGGTGACGTTGTCGGGGAAGAAGCCGGGAATGTAGTCGTACCATTCGGCCTTCTCCGAGTGGAGCATGTTCAAGAAGAACGCCACGTCTTGGGCCGTCACGGTCTCACCGTTGGACCACTTGTAGGGGTTCATCGTGATCGACAACGTCGTGTTGTTGTTCGAGTACACCGGCGTGGCGGCGAGCGACAGGGATGTGTTCAGGCTCGGCTCAGTTCCCACGCCGAACCAGTACAGAGGCCGGTACATGAGGTACTGGAACTGGTCGGTGTTGTTAATGGACGCGAAGCCCGGAGGGATGAACGGGAAGATGAAGTTTGGTGTGGCACTCGGTCCTTCCGCATATGACGCCGTGCCGCCTTGGATCTTCGTCCCACCCGTGGGCACCGATGTGCCGTTGGACTGTGGCGTCGACGTCGACGAGCTGCATGCGGCGAACAGGAGCGCGGCTACCACCACACTCGCACCCACCATGATCACGTTCCGGAACTGTCGCACGTGTTCTCCCTCGCACTAGTTCGGCTCCACCGGCACTCCGGCGAAGGTGACAGAAACGTT
This sequence comes from uncultured Acidimicrobiaceae bacterium, assembly GCA_963714125.1. Lineage (GTDB taxonomy): Bacteria > Actinomycetota > Acidimicrobiia > Acidimicrobiales > UBA8190 > CAWCAW01. The sequence goes on from OY970234.1 coordinate 2,060,966, forward strand.
AATGTTCTGCTGCCATCTTCGCGTGGACCGAGGAGCGGTGCCGGTAGACTCTCACGATGCCCGACGACAACACAACTGGTCGTCGTCGGGCCGGTGCTCCGGCGGGGGGATCGCGACGCGGCGCCGAATCGTCTTCACGTGCCGGCCGCCCCACGCCGCGGGGTCAAGGCGACCCGAAATCTCGGAGCTCGGCGGGTCGATCCGGTCGTCCCGCAGGCGAGCGCCAACCAGTACGTGACCAATCTGGTCAAGATTGGCGCGGCACCAAGAAGCGTGAACTGCCCAGCCGCGGCACCGGCACTGGCGGTGCTCGTGGCGGTAGCGCATCCCGGGCGGCGGGATCTCGCGGTGGTTCGGCAGCCGGGGCATCGCGAACAGGCAGAGGCGGTCCGCCGGCCAAGCCGATGCCCAAGCCGATGCCCAAGGGGTGGGGGAGCGTGGCCCGCAAGGCGCGCAACGTGCTGGCCGAGGACGCCATGGACCGCACCGCCCAGACCCGCAGTGACGACATCGAGAACCGACGTCGACGTCCCGAGCATCACGAGGATGTGTGGGTGCTCGAGGAGATCCTCGACGGCGCCGGGGCCAAGCGCCCATCGCGGGCCAAAGCCAACGGCAAGCCGGCGGCGCGAGGTTCCAGAGACAAAACAGTTGAAGGCACTTCACGGCCTTCGGGTCGGCGAGGCGAGGTCGATCTGTCCTCGGAGATCGTCGAGGAACTGGCCGGGATGGGCGGGCGTGACCAGGCCCTGAATCTGGCCGAGCGACTGGCGGCGGCGGCTCGGGCCTATGACCGTGACCGTTACTTCGACGCCAAGCGCATCACCGGCAAGCTGCTCGACCAGGTGCCGGGATCGGCGGCGGCCCAAGAGCTGCACGGCTTGATCTGTTACCGGCTGGCCCGTTGGACCGAGGCCATCCGCCACCTGGAGCGGGCCCGCGCCGCACTGGGCGGGGACCCGGGCCAGATCCCGGTGATGATGGACTGCCACCGGGCCCTGCATCACCACCGTCGGGTGGAGGCCTTGTTCGAGGAGCTCAAGACGGCGTCGCCGCCTGCCGACGTACTCGTCGAGGGACGGCTGGTCATGGCGGCGGACATGGCCGACCAACGTCGCCTGCATCCGGCCATCGACCTTTTGGTGTCGACGGGAGGGGCGCGCAACCTTCGTCATCCCGGCGATCGCCACGTGCGCCAGTGGTACGTGCTGGCCGACTTGTACGAGCGCGCCGGCGACCTGCCGCGCGCACGCGAGCTGTTCGCCCGGGTGGTCGATGCCGATCCCGAGCTCGCCGACGCGGCGGAGCGGTTGGCCGGACTCGGGCGCAACGCCCGCCGCAAGCCGTCTTCGAGCACCCGGCCGCGCCGCACCCCGCCCCGACCCGCAACCGAGGCCGTGGAGGCGCGTCGGTAACATGGCGCCCGTGGCCGGGACCTCGCGATCGCCAGGGACTTCGGGAATGATCGACCTGCGCAGCGACACCATCACCCGCCCCACCCCCGAAATGCGCCGGGCCATGGCCGACGCCGAAGTGGGCGACGACGGCTACGGCGAGGACCCCACCGTCATCGCCTTGGAAGAGGCCTACGCCGAGCGGGTGGGAAAGCCGGCCGCTCTCTACGTGCCCTCAGGCACCATGGCCAATCAGGTTGCCCTGCGGGTGTTCACCCAGCGCGGTGACCTCGTCATCGCCGGACGCCGCCAACACGTCGTCATCTACGAGCACGGCGCGGCAGCGGCCAACGCCGGCGTGCAATTCCATCTGGTGGACGACGAGGACGGGATGCTGGCGCCCCCAGACGTGGCCTGGGTGTTGGAAGCCGTCACTCACCACCAACCACGGCCGACGCTGGTGTGCATCGAAAACACGCACATGCCGGCCGGCGGGGTGCCGTGGTCGCTGGCCAGGCTGCGGGCCGTCGTCGAGGCTTCGGGTGGGCTGCCGCTGCACATGGACGGGGCTCGGCTCTTTAATGCGGAGGTGGCCACGGGCGTCTCCGCGGAGACGTTCGCGGCCCTCGCCACCACCGTGATGACCTGTCTTTCCAAGGGCCTGTCCGCCCCGGTCGGGTCCATTTTGGCCGGGCCCACCGACGTCATCGAGGCGGCCCGACTCGAGCGTCACCGCCTGGGTGGGGGCATGCGCCAGGCTGGCGTCATCGCCGCCGCCGGCCTGGTGGCCCTGCGCACCATGGTCGAGCGCTTGGCCGATGACCACGGGCGGGCCCGACGACTGGCCGAGGCCGTCGCCGAACGCTGGCCCGACGCCGGCTGTGACCCCGACACGGTGGTGACGAACATCGTGGTGTTCCGCCATGACGACTGCCCCGCTGTCATGGCCTATATGAAAGAGCGCGGCGTGCTCGTCGACACCATTGCACCGGGCGTTCTACGCTTCGTGACGCACGCCGACGTCGACGACGCCGGCATCGATCGCACCGTCAAAGCCCTGGTGGAGGCCCCGTAAACAGGTCGGAGTAGCATCGCCGCCGGCCCGGCATCGCCGAGGCACCAACGCAGTGGAGGCAACCTCGTGAGCACCGATATCGCAGCGCTTCTTGGCGACGAAGCCGACGCGCTGCTCAACCACCAGTCCAAGGGGATCACCGCCGACGAGCTGACGCTGCCAGGCCCCGATTACATCGACCGCGTCTTTCTGAGCACGGACCGGCCCATTCCCGTGGTGCGCAACCTGGCCTCGGTGTACGCCCATGGCCGCCTCGGAGGCACCGGGTACCTCTCTATTTTGCCGGTGGACCAAGGCATCGAGCACTCGGCTGGGGCCAGCTTCGCCAAGAACCCGGCGTACTTCGACCCTGCCAACCTCATCGAGCTCGCCCTGGCGGCCGACTGCTCGGCCATCGCCACCACCTTCGGTGGCCTCGGTGCGGTGGCCCGCCGCTATGCGCACCGCATCCCGTTCATCGTGAAGTTGAACCACAACGACTTCCTGCACTACCCCGATACCTATGACCAGGTCATGTTCGGAAATGTCAGCCAGGCCTTCGATCTGGGGGCGGTCGGTGTGGGGGCCACCATCTACTTCGCGTCCGAAGACGCCGATCGCCAGCTCCAAGAGGTGCGCGCCGCGTTCGCCCACGCCCACGAGCTGGGGATGTTCACCGTGCTGTGGTGCTATCTACGCAACGCTGCCTTCAAAATGGCCGATGGCATCAATTACGAGGTATCCGCCGATCTCACCGGCCAGGCCAACCACCTCGGGGTGACGATCGAGGCCGACCTCATCAAGCAGAAGCAGCCCGAGAACAACGGCGGGTACAACGCCTTGAAGTTCGGCCGCACCGATCCGCTCGTCTACTCGCAGCTCACCACCGATAACCCCATCGACCTCACCCGCTGGCAAGTGGTCAACTGCTACGCGGGGCGCATCGGGCTCATCAACTCGGGTGGCGAGTCCAAGGGGGCCGACGACTTGGCCCAGGCCGTGCGTACGGCAGTGATCAACAAGCGAGCGGGCGGGACGGGCCTCATCGTCGGTCGCAAGGCGTTCCAGCGGCCCATGGCCGAAGGCGTGGAGCTCGTCCACGCCGTCCAAGACGTCTTCCTCGACGCGTCGATCACCATCGCCTGAACCCTCGCCCCATGTCCCTGCACCGGCAGTATGCTCGCCTGCGGGGCAGCAATCAGGCGCGACGCTGCGGGCGGACCGAACAACCGGACGTGGGGCATGGTCACGGCCCGCCGGCGTTCGGTACGAGACGAGGCCGGGAAACGGTCACGGGGAAGGTGAGGGGAACCGGTGTCGACCGCGACACGTCACGAGACCATTGAGCTTGACCGCGTAGTCATCCGTTTCGCTGGTGACTCCGGCGACGGCATGCAGTTGACGGGCACCCAGTTCACGATGGTGAGCTCGCTGTTCGGCAACGACACGGCCACCCTTCCCGATTTCCCGGCCGAGATCCGGGCTCCGGCCGGAACGCTGGCCGGGGTATCGGCTTTTCAGGTCCACATCTCGGATCACGACATCCTCACCCCCGGCGACTCTCCCAGCGTGCTGGTGGCCATGAACCCGGCCGCACTCAAGGCGAACATCTACGCGGTGACCCCGGGCGGCACCCTGATCGTCAACAGTGACGCCTTCGACGAGCGGGCCCTGGAGAAAGCGGGGTACAAGGCCAACCCCCTGACCGACGGGAGCCTCAACGGCTTCACCGTCTACGAGGTACCGATGACCTCGCTCACCTTGCTGGTGGGCAAGGAGGAGGGCGTCAAGCCTCGTGACGCCGAGCGCTCCAAGAACTTCTTTGCCTTGGGTCTGGTCTCGTGGCTCTACAGCCGGCCCACCGAGGGCACCTTGGACTGGATCGCGAAGCGCTTCGCCAAGACCCCGCCCATCGCCGCCGTCAACGCCCACGCTTTTAAGGCCGGCTACCACTTCGGCGAGACGGCCGAGCTGTTCGAGTCCAACTACCAAGTGCGTCCGGCTGCAGACCTGACCCCCGGTACGTACACCAACGTCACCGGCAACACCGCGCTGGCGTGGGGGCTTATCGCCGCCTCGCACCAAGCGCATCTGCCGCTCTTTTTGGGCTCGTACCCCATCACGCCGGCGTCGGACATCCTCCACGAGCTGTCGAAGCACAAGCACTTCGGCGTGCGCACCTTTCAGGCCGAGGACGAAATCGCCGGTATCGGCGCCGCCATCGGGGCCGCCTTCGGCGGTTCGCTCGGGATCACCACCACCAGCGGTCCGGGCATCGACTTGAAGTCTGAGGCCATCGGCATGGCCGTCAGCCTCGAGCTGCCTTTGCTCATCGTCGACATCCAGCGCGGTGGGCCGTCAACGGGCCTGCCCACCAAGACCGAACAATCCGACCTGCTGCATGCCATGTACGGGCGCCACGGCGAGTCGCCGGTACCCATCGTGGCTCCCATGACCCCGTCGCATTGCTTCGCGGCCGCCATGGAGGCCGTGCGCATCGCCATCACCTATCGCACGCCCGTCTTCCTGCTTTCTGACGGCTACCTGGCCAACGGATCCGAGCCGTGGCGACTGCCCGACCTCGACACGCTGCCCGACTTGCACGTGGAGTTCGCCACCCAGACCAACCACGTGGACGACGACGGCAAGGAAGTGTTCTGGCCCTACCTACGCGACGAGCGCACCTTGGCCCGTCCCTGGGCGGTGCCGGGCACCCCCGGTCTCGAGCACCGCATCGGCGGCCTCGAGAAGGCCGACGGGTCGGGCAACGTCTCTTACGACCCGGTCAACCACGAAAAAATGGTGCACCTGCGCGCCGCCAAGGTGGCCGGCATCGCCGCTGACATCGCCCCCGTGGAAGTCGACGACCCGGCCGGCATCGGCGGGGCGCGCGTGCTCGTGCTGGGCTGGGGGTCGACCTACGGCGCCATTGCGGCCGGGGTGCGGCGCGTGCGGGCGCGTGGGTTACAAGTGGCGCACGCGCACCTGATCCACCTCAATCCTTTTCCGACCAACTTGGCGACGGTGCTGGGCGCCTACGACAAGGTGCTCGTGCCGGAAGCCAACCTGGGCCAGCTGGTGAAGATGGTGCGGGCCGACTTCCTGGTCAATGCCCGGTCGCTCACCAAGATGCAAGGAAACCCGTTCCGGGCCGCGGAGATCGAGACCGTGATTTTGGAGATGCTCGGCGCCGATCCCACCACGAGCATCGTCGAAGACGACGTGGCGAGCTGAGAGGACAGCGGCGATGACAGATACCACCGCACCGGTCACCACCCGCAAGGACTGGATGTCGGACCAAGAGGTCCGCTGGTGCCCGGGGTGTGGCGACTATTCGATTCTGGCGGCCGTGCAGATGCTCATGCCCGAACTGGGCGTACGCCGCGAGAACACCGTCTTTGTGTCCGGCATCGGCTGCGCAGCGCGCTTCCCCTATTACATGGACACCTACGGCGTGCACTCGATCCACGGCCGGGCCCCGGCGGTGGCCACCGGTCTGGCGGTGACGAGGCCCGATCTCGACGTGTGGGTGATAACCGGCGACGGCGACGCCTTGTCGATCGGTGGCAACCACCTCATCCACGCGCTGCGCCGCAACGTGAACCTCACCATTCTGCTCTTCAACAATCAGATCTACGGGCTGACCAAAGGCCAATACTCGCCGACCTCCGAGCAGGGGAAGGTCACCAAGTCGACGCCCTTTGGATCGCTGGAGACACCTTTTAACCCCATCAGCCTGGCGCTGGGGGCCGAAGCCAGCTTCGTGGCGCGGACCCACGATATGGACCGCAAGCACATGCAGGAGACCTTCCGGCGCGCCCATGATCATGTCGGGTCCGGGTTCGTGGAGATCTACCAGAACTGCAACGTCTTCAACGACGGTGCCTTCGAGAAGATCACCAGCAAGGACGCCCGGGCCTCGAACCTCATCCCACTCGTGCACGGCGAGCCCATCCGCTTCGGCGCCGACAACGAGCGCGGCGTGGTGGCCGATTCGACCGGGCAGTTGCGGCTGGTCGACGTGGCCGACGTAGGGGCCGATGCCTTGCTTGTCCACGACGAGCGCCGCGACGACCCGGGGTTGGCCTTTCAGCTCAGCCGTCTGGCGCGGGGGCCCTATGAGCCCACCCCTGTGGGGGTGTTTCGGGCCGTGGAGCGTCCTGAATACGGCGACGCCATGAGCCGCCAGTTGCTCGAGGCCAATGAGCGTCGCGGCCCGGGCGACTTGGCCACCCTGTTGGCTTCCGGGGGGACCTGGACCGTCGAGGGCTGAGCGCTTCGGTTTTGCTTTTCGCGGCGCCGCGCTACCCGTGCTCAAGGCGTGACGCTGACGCGCCGATAGAGATTTGCCACCGCGTCGGGATGTCGGCGGACGTCCGCACGGGGGCACGGGGGGCTTCGGAACGGGTGCACGCAGTGACGTGTCGCGGCTGGCCGGCTGAGACCTTGTGTTTGCTGCGGGCGCCCGTTCCGCGGCAAGTGGCCCGGTGGCCCGGATGCTCTAGCTGTCGAGAGGGCGGAAGACCATGCCCGTACGCAGCTTGGGCCGGAAGAACGTGCTCTTGGGCGGCATGCGCCGGCGAGCATGGGCCCACTCGCCGATCTGCTGCACCGTCACCGGGCGGATCAATACCCCGGCGTCGGCCTCACCGGAGCGAACCGACGCCACGATGGTGCGCCAGTCGTGGTGGTACTGCGCCGAAGCGCCTGCGGTGGTAGCGAGCACCATGGCCAGCAGACTTGAGTCGAGGTCCGATGCCGCCGCTTCGATCGATTCTTGTCGAGGCGTAAGGAGCCACACGTTGTCCGGCGTGATCAAGGCCAAGGCTTGGGACTCGGCCACCGGTGCCATGACGTCCTCGTCGGGCGGCCCCACCAGCACCATGTCGTACCAGCGGGAGAAGATCTCGCTCACGTCGCTGTCGCCCAAGCCGTGCAACGTGCGGTGAATGGGTCCGACCGAAACCTGGTCCTCGGCGAGCTCGACCACGAAAGCCAGCACCGAGTCGTAGTCCCCGGCTTCGTTGCCGTTTTCCTGGCGCCGCTCGTCGCGATAGGTGAGGGCGGTCTCGTAGCGATGATGGCCGTCGGCGATCACCAGCGGTGAGGCGGCCACGCCGGCGGCGATGGCCTCGATGGCCTCGGGGTCGTCGATCACCCATAGTTCATGCATGACGCCGTCATCGTCGATGGCCGATGCGTGGGGCGCTCCCGAGGGTTCGTAGAACTTGGCCAAACCCGGCGTCAACGACAGTCCCCAGATAGGCGAGAGGTTGGTGCGCGTGGCCCGCAACAAATCAAGACGGTCGCTCTTGTCCTTCGGGATGGTCTGCTCGTGGGGGAGGATGTCGCCGCCGACCGGTTCGCAGCCAAGCGCCCCGAACACGCCAGTGGTGGCGGGGCCGCCGGGCATGGTCATCCGATACGCGTAGAACACCGGCGCCGCGTCTCTTTGCACCAGGCCCTCATCGATCCACGCGGCGAGGAGATGGGCGGCGGACCGGTAGCGATCAAGGCCCGAGCCCGGGTCGTCGACGGGCAACTCGACATGGATGGCGTTGGCGCGGTGGCGGGCGGCCAAGGTGGCACGTTCGGCCGGCCCAACCACGTCATAGGGCGGGGCGATGACCTTGTCGAGAGGGACCGATCGGTCATAACGAAGTCCGGCGAAGGGCTCAAAGCGAGGCACCACTCTTACGTAGCACACTGGGGGCGTTCGTTCCCATTTTACGTTCACGTAAAGTGGAACAGTGAGCGATGTTCGCGCCGATGTCGTCAGGCCCGACCGCTACAAGTGGGTGGCGCTGTCCAACACGACGCTCGGCATCTTCATGGCCTTGCTCAACTCGTCCATCGTCATCATCTCGTTGCCGGCCATCTTCCGCGGCATCGATGTCAATCCACTGCAAGCGTCCAACATCGGGCTGCTGTTGTGGTTGCTCCAGGGCTATCTGGTGGTGACGGCGGTGCTCGTCGTGACCTTGGGCCGTATCGGCGACATCTTCGGCCGGGTGCGCATGTACAACGCCGGTTTCGCCGTCTTCACGGTGGCGTCCATCGCGCTGGCGGCGTCACCGGTCAAAGGCGTTGGTGGTGCCGATGTCCTCATCGCGCTGCGGATCGTGCAGGGCGTGGGCGGCGCGTTGCTCATGGCCAACTCGCTGGCCATCCTCACCGACGCCTTTCCGCCCAGCGAGCGCGGCATGGCCCTGGGCATCAGCATTGTGGCCGGCACCACGGCGACGTTTCTCGGCCTCATCGTGGGTGGACTGCTCTCGGCGGTGGAGTGGCGGCTCGTGTTCCTCGTGAGTGCCCCCGTTGGTGTGGCTGGAACGATTTGGGCGTATCTGAAGCTGCGGGACACCGGCGTGCGCTCCAAAGCCCGCATCGACTGGTGGGGCAATCTCACCTTTGCCCTCGGTTTGGTCCTCGTGATGATCGGCCTGACCTACGGCTTGATACCCCATGGCGGGCACTCCATGGGTTGGACGGGACCGTGGGTGCTGGCTGAGCTCATCGGAGGAGTCGGCCTTCTGGGCGTCTTCGTGTTCATCGAGACCCACGTGGCGGCGCCCATGTTCCAGCTCTCGCTGTTTCGGGTGCGGGCCTTTGCCGGCGCCGGGCTCGCCAACCTGCTGTCGAACATGGGACGAGGCGGACTGCAGTTCATGCTCATCCTCTGGTTGCAGGGGATCTGGCTCCCGCTGCACGGCTACTCGTTCTCGAGGACACCGCTGTGGTCGGGTATCTATCTGGTGCCCTTGTCCGTCGGATTCCTCGCCGCCGGCCCGGTGGCCGGTCGTCTGTCGGACCGTTATGGACAGCGGTGGTTCTCGACGATCGGCATGTTCGGCGCTGCCGCCACGTTCGTGGCTCTGCTGGTGTTGCCGGTGGACTTCTCCTACGGATGGTTCGCTGCCATCATTCTCGCCAACGGGATCTGCGTGGGGCTCTTCGCCGCGCCCAACAGCACCACCATCATGAATGCCGTGCCGGCCGAGCAACGAGGGGCGGCGTCGGGCATGCGGGCGACGTTCATGAACTCGGGCTTTGTCTTGTCGATCGGCATCTTCTTCTCGCTCATGATCGTGGGGCTGGCCTCGAGCCTGCCCTCGACGATGTTGCATGGACTGCTGGCCCAGGGCGTCCCGCTGGAGACGGCGCGACGGGTGGCGGCCGTGCCTCCGGTGGGGAACCTCTTCGCCGCCTTTTTGGGCTACAACCCCATCGGCACCTTGTTGGGTCCGGCCGCGCTGGCCCATCTCGGTCCGGCTCGAGCCGCCGTCGTCACCAGCAAATCGTTCTTCCCGGCGCTCATTTCGGCTCCTTTTCATCGCGGCCTGGTGGTGGCGTTCAGCGCATCGGCGATTCTGATGATGGCGGCCGGTATCGCCTCGCTGGTGGCGGGCAACGCCAGCGGGGTCTCGGAGATTGATGTCCCCGCCACACCAGGTGAGCCCGTCGCCCGAGACGAGATGGCCCTCGAGTCGGGGGCTACGTGAGCGTCTGCTCGTAGACTCGGGACCGTGCCCGCCGACGATGCTGCCGGCCATCCCCGGGTGGTCATCTCTGAGGTATCTGAGTCGTTTGAGGTGCCTGGGGCCAGCGGCGCCGCCGAGCCTGCTGAGGAGGGCTTGGATCGCGTCCTGACCATTCCCAACCTCGTCACCGGCATTCGCCTGGCGTGTGTGCCGCTGTTCGTTTGGTTGTTGTTCGGGGCCCACCACCAGACGGCGGCCGCCATCCTCCTGGCCGTCTTGGGTGCCACCGACTGGGTCGACGGATTCCTGGCCCGGCGCTGGCACCAGGTGTCCACATTGGGGAAGGTCCTCGATCCCACCGCCGACCGCATCCTCCTGGCCACCGGAATTATCTCGGTCATGGTGGTGGGAGCCGTGCCGCTGTGGCTCGCGGTAGCCACCTTGGCCCGCGAGGCCCTGGTGTCGGGGGCCGTCGTTCTCCTGGCTGCCCTCGGTGCCGAGCGGATCGACGTCTTGTGGGTCGGCAAAGCGGGCACCTTCGCTCTGATGGTCGCCTACCCGACGTTCCTGCTGGCCCACGGGCACGCCGGCTGGCAGCACCCCATCGAGATCTTCGCCTGGGTGTGCGCCATCCCCGGTCTGGCCCTGGCCTGGGTGGCGGCCGCCTCCTACGTGCCGGTCGCCCGAGGGGCCCTGGCTCGCGGCCGAGCAGAGGGAACCGGCCCCGGAACAGGAATCGGCCCAGCGAGCGCGGGGTAGGGTCGTCTCGATGTCGCGTCACGGCCGTCAACAAAGTCCGAGGCGGACGAGCCCATGAAGGCCGTGATCATGGCCGGCGGTGAAGGCACCCGACTGCGGCCCCTGACGTCGAACCTTCCCAAGCCCATGTTGCCCATGGCCAACCGGCCCATGATGGAGCACGTGGTGGCGTTGCTGCGCCAGCACGGGTTCGACGACATCGTCGTCACGGTGGCCTTTATGGCCAACGCCATTCGGAGTTACTTCGGCGACGGCTCGGAATTCGGCGTTCGCATGGTGTATGCCACCGAGGAATCACCGCTCGGGACGGCAGGGTCCGTGCTCAACGCCCAAGAAGAGCTCGACGAGCGATTCGTGGTGATCTCTGGCGACGTCCTGACCGACATCAACCTGGCGGCGGTGGTCGAACACCACGTCGCCAACAAGGCTCTGGCCACCATCGCCCTGAAGGCGGTCGAGAACCCCTTGGAATTCGGCATCGTGATCACCCGCGAGGACGGATCGATCGAGCGGTTCTTGGAGAAGCCCACGTGGGGGCAGGTTTTCAGCGACACCATCAACACCGGCATCTACGTCTTCGAACCCGAGATCTTCGAGTTCATCGCGCCCGGGCGGCCCGTGGACTTCTCCGAGGAAGTGTTCCCGGCCGTGCTTGAGGCCAAGCTGCCCATGTTCGGCTACGTCGCCGACGGCTACTGGGAGGACGTGGGCACCTTGGCTGCCTACATCCAGGCCCACGAGGACATCCTCGACGAGCGCGTCCGCGTCGAGCTGGCCGGTTTCCCCCTGCGACCAGGTGTGTGGTTGGGCAAGGGCGCCGAGGTCCACCCCACGGCTCGGATCACCGGTCCGGCCGCCATCGGCGATAACTGCCATATCGGTGCCGACGCCGTGATCGAGGAGTACTGCTCGGTGGGCGCCAACGTCCGTATCGGCGATAGCGCCGTGTTGCGCCACACCGTCGTCCACGACAGCGCCTTTTTGGGCCCCGGGGTGCGCCTCGACGGTTGTGTGCTCGGACGCGCCTGCGACCTGCGCCAAGGGGTGCGCTGCGAAGAGGGTGTTGTCCTCGGCGACGAGGTGTTCGTGGGTGCCCACGCCGTCATCAAGTCCGGGGTGAAGGTGTACCCGTTCAAGACGGTGGAGAGCAATGCCACGGTCAACAGCTCCATCGTGTGGGAGTCGCGCGGCTCGCGCTCGTTGTTCGGCCGATTGGGGATCATGGGCCTGGCCAACGTGGACATCAGCCCCGAATTGGTGATGCGGCTCTCCATGGCATGGGCCAGCACGCTCGAAAAAGGCTCGACCATCACCGCCTCACGTGACACGAGCAAGGCGGCTCGAGTGCTCAAGCGTGCCGTCATGGTGGGGTGCAACGCGGCGGGGGTGAACGTCGAGGACCTCGAGGTGGCCACCGTTCCCGTCACCCGCTTCCAGGTGCGGGCGGGGACCGGGCTCGGAGGGATCACCGTTCGCCTGGTCGAAGGCGACTCTCAGTCCGTGATGATCCGTTTCTTCGATCAAGACGGCATCGATGTAGCCGAGGGGACTCAACGCAAGATCGAGCGGCTCTATCACCGTGAGGAGTTTCGCCGGGCTCTGGCGTCGGAGATCGGGGACATCGGGTTCCCGCCTCGGGCCCTCGAGTACTACACCGCCGCGCTCGGTAACGCCGTGGACACGGACACGATTGCTCAGGCGGGCTTCAAGCTCGTGCTCGACTATTCCTTCGGTACCACGAGCTTCGTGATGCCTAACGTGCTCGCCAAACTGGGCGCAGAAGTTCTCGTGGTCAACCCGTATGCGGCGACGGCGGCGGTGATGACCCGTGACCGGGTGGCCGCCGCCCAAGGGGTCGCCGACCTGGTGCGGGCGTCAGGCGCTCATCTGGGTGCCGTGCTCGACCCCGATGGCGAGCACATCACGCTCATCGACGACGAGGGCCGGATCCTCAGTGATGACGAATCCCTCCTGGTGTTGCTCGAGTTGGTGGTCAGGGCCACCCCGGGCGCCAAGGTGGCCATGCCCGTGGCCGCGCCCAGCGCGGTGGAAGGGATCTGTGCGGCTGCCGAGGCCGAGATTGTATGGACCAAGCTTTCCGCCACCAACCTGATGGAGGTGGCCAGCGCCGGCGGCATGACCTTCGCCGCCAGCCAGCTGGGCGGGTTCATCTTCCCCAAGTTCCTTCCCGCCTTCGACGCCGTGGCCACCTTGGTGCACCTGTTGGGGTTTCTGGCGGTGAGCGGAGAACGGCTCTCGAAGCTCACCGGAGCCCTGCCGCCGGTCCACATCGTCCACGAAGAAGTGGTGACGCCGTCGGAGCAAAAAGGCACCGTCATGCGCACCATCGTGGAGCGGGCCAAGGGGCGGTCCATGGTGCTCGTGGACGGCGTGAAGTTCCCGGCCAGCGACGGATGGACGTTGGTGGTCCCCGATCCCGAGGAGCCGACCACCCATGTCTGGGTGGAGGCACCGACCGAGGCCGAGGCGAGGTCCCGCGCTCAGGAGCAGTCCGCTCGTATCCGTCAACTGATCGGCTGAGTGCCCCGCCGGCTCGGCGTCAAGCGGGTGATTCCGGTATGGTCCCAGCCGTGCTCGTACCCGACGATCTTCGTTACACATCGGACCACGAATGGGTGCGCGTCATCGACGCCAAGATTCGAGTTGGCGTCACCGACTATGCCCAAGATGCGCTCGGTGACGTGGTGTACGTGCAGCTTCCGGCCCTGGGTTCGACGGTCGAAGCGGGGGCCGTGCTCGGCGAGGTGGAGTCCACCAAATCGGTGTCGGAGATCTACGCGCCGCTGACGGGGGAGGTGGTTGCCGTCAACGCCGCGTTGGGTGATGCGCCCGAGAAGCTCAACGAGGACCCCTACGGCGACGGATGGATCTGCGAGATCACCCCGAGTGACCTCCAGGGCGTGTCGGGGCTACTCGACGCCGGCGAGTATTCCAAGCTCACTGCCGGGTAATCCCGCCGTGAGGAACCCAGGCAAGGGACTAGCGTGGACGGCGTGTTCTGCAATAACTGTGGGCATCGCAACCCGACCGAAGCAAACTTCTGCTCATCGTGCGGGGCGGTGCTCACTTCTCGAGGATCCGATTCGACGGTGACCCTCCACCCTGTGGACGCCCAAGGGGAGGTGGGGGAGGATGAACTGACGGTGACGCTCCCCGACAGGCCGAGCGGAGCTGGGCTTCTCGTCGTACAGCGCGGCCCCAACGCCGGGAACAAATTCGTCCTCGATACTGAGGTCACCAAAGCCGGTCGCCACCCCGAGAGCGATATCTTCTTGGACGACATCACCGTCTCCAGGCGACATGCCGAATTCTTTCGCGCCCAGCATGGTTACAGCGTGCGAGATGTGGGCTCGCTCAACGGGACGTATGTGAACCGTGAACGCATCGAGGAGGCCGTTCTGAGTAGTGGGGATGAAGTCCAGATCGGCAAGTTCAAGCTCGTGTATCTCGCGGCGGCCGAGGAGTGAGCGGCGTGTCGCGTACGAGTCAGCCATGACCACCCGCACGTACCTCTCCATTGGGGATGTCCTCACGCTGCTGCGCCGCGAGTTTCCTGACGTCACCATTTCCAAGATTCGGTTCCTCGAGAGCCAGGGTCTCGTCAATCCTGAGCGCACACCGTCGGGATACCGGAAGTTCTACGAGTCCGACGTCGAACGCCTGCGCTGGGTGCTGCGCCAGCAACGCGAGCATTTCCTGCCCCTGAAGGTCATCAAGGGCCGTCTTGAGCAAGAAGACGAGTTCGACGACGACTTTGACGGTGACGTTGAGGCTGACGTCGAGGTTGCTGTTGACGACGGCTACGGAGGCTGGAGTGACGACGGCCTCGAGGTTCATGAACCGGCCCTGGTGGGGCAACGAGCCACCGGCGCCGAGCTGTCCACGGCGGGGCACATTTCCTCGGCTCCGGGTTCGGGTCCCGCCTTGCCCGGCTTCGAGACGATCTCGCCCATCACGGCCCCCGGGGACCTGCGGTCAGACCCGGCGCGTGATGGGGCCAAGGCCAGCGGCCCCGAATTGGCCGGGCCGACTTTTGCGGGCGCGCCAGCGCGGCGCGACGCCGCGGTGACTTCGTCAGCCCCGGCGGCCGTAGGGCCGACGTCGACGGCGGGGTCGCTCATCGGCTCCTCCTCCCGTGGCGATGGCATGTCACGTATCGGTGGCTCGCGAGATACCGCCGCCGCCCGGCACCCCGCTGCCACCGCTCACGCCGACCCAGCGGGGAGCGGAGACCGGGGCCCGCGTGCCTCGGGTGCAGGGCAAAAGGGACGAGCCGAGACACCGGCGCACCCGGCCGGCTCTCGGGCTGTGCCTGAGGCCGGTTCGCCACCGCCGTCGCCGGCCGCGGCCCGGGGGGCCGCCTCTTCACCGGGGGCAGGCTCAGGGGCAAAGCGCACGACCCGGGGCACGGGGTCCTCGGCCACAGCACGCAGCACCGAGGGCGGGCGCCGCTCGGCGGGGGCATCGCCCGACGAGGCCCCTGCGCCGGCCAACGCCATGGCAGGCGCCAGCATGACCCTCGACGAGCTGGCGGCGGCCTCCGGCATGGCCGTCGCCGATGTCACCCAACTCGAGTCGTTCGGTCTGATTTCGGGTCGCCTGGTGGGGGGCGTGGCGTACTACGACGAGGACGCCTTGATGGTGGCCCGCATGGCGGCGGGTTTTGCCGCTTTCGGCGTCGAAGCCCGGCACCTGCGCCTGCACAAGAACGCCGCTGATCGGGAGGCAGGGTTTATCGAGCAGATCGTCCTCCCGCTGCTCAAGCAACGGAATCCCGAGGCCCGCCAGCGTGCCTACGACACCGTAGAAGAGCTGACGCGACTGGGCTTGGGGCTGCGCACGACACTGCTGCGCTCGGCGTTGCGCAATCAGCTCGGCGGGTGACAGCGCCGAGAGGCGCCACCATTCTCCATTCCGGCGAGGAGCTGCAGGCCGCCGCCCGGCGTATCGGCACCGAGGTGTCAGACGCCTATCCCGGCGGTGTGTTGCTCGTGGGCGTGCTGAGCGGGAGCGTGCTGTTTCTGGCTGACCTCGTGCGCCGGGTACGCATCCCTTGCGAGGTGGATTTCTTGGGCATCTCTTCGTATGTCGAAGGCTCAGGGCGGGTGCGGATGGTCAAGGACCTCGACGGTGATGTGTTGGGCAAGGACGTCGTATTGGTCGAGGACATCGTCGATACCGGCCTCACCTGCACGTACTTGATGGGCGAGCTCAAGCGCCGAGGAGCGGCTTCGGTCGAGGTGTGCGCGCTATTCGACCGGCGATCTCGGCGGATTGTCCCGGTGCCGCTTCGCTTCATCGGATTCGAGACCACCGACGACCTGCTGCTCGGCTATGGACTCGATGTGGAGGGCCGCTATCGCAACCTCCCTTTCGTCGCCTCCGGAGACGCCCAGGCCCTGCGACTCGACCCCGATACGCATGTCGAGGCCCTCTACGGGCGGTAAGTTGCAGGCATGGTCGAGGTTCGGCTGAGCGCAGTGCGGGTGGATTTGCAATCGAATACACCCGTGTTGCTGCTCACTGAGGCGCAAGGCATGGGACGAACGCTGCCCATCTTTATCGGAGCGCCTGAGGCCACGGCCATCGCGTTCGCCATACAGGGGGTGACCACGCCGCGCCCCATGACCCACGACCTGCTGCGCGACGTGGTGGAGAGCCTGGGTGCCGACCTCGAGCGGGTGGTGATCACCGAGTTGCGTTCGGCCACCTACTACGCCGAGCTGCAGCTCAAGCGGGACAATGCCGTGATCACCGTTTCCAGCCGCCCGTCGGATGCCGTGGCGCTGGCGGTGCGCATGGGGACCCCGCTGTTTGTGTCGGACGAGCTCATGGATGCGGAGGGGATCCTGCTTCCCGCCGATGACGAAGACGAGGACGGCGAGTCGGCCAACCCCGACGAGCTGGTGGGGGAGTTCCGCGAGTTCCTGGACACGGTGCGCCCCGAAGACTTCAGCTCCTGAATGCGCCGCCGCGGCGTTGCCGCCACGGGCCTGGTGGTGGTGGCGTCAACGATGTCGGCGTGCACATCACACGGGTCGGTGGCCGGTCCCACCACGGCGGTGACGGCTCCCGCTTCCGCCTCGGCCTCGCCGAGCACCACATCGGCATCGGATTCGCCATCAGCGTCGACGACGGTCCCCGCCATGGTGTTGTGCTCCACCAACGGCCTCACCATTGCCACCGCCGGGTCGAAAAGCGCCGCCGGCATCAGCGGTACCGTCGAACTCACGTTGTCGCTCCGTAACGACACGGCGGCGGCTTGCCACGTCGACGGGTATCCGATTCCCGATCTCGTCGACGCCTCGGGCGTGAGCTTGCCGACGACGGTGGTACGCGGCGCGTCGATCTCGTTCACCGACTTCGCGGCGACACCGGTCATCCTCGAGCCCACCGACAGCGCGTACTTCAACGTGGCCTACGCGGATGTTGCCACCGGGTCACAAACGTGTGAGAGCGCCGCCCAGATCGAAATCACCATGCCGGGGTCAGCGAACCATCAGTCCCTGCCACTCGCCGTACAAGTGTGCGACGCAGGGACCCTCATCGTGTCACCGGTGTTCGGCGCCACTTCGGCCCAGACCCAGACGACGGTTCCGCCGACGCCGTGAAGCGGCCCCTGAAGCGGCCCTCAATCGCCTAATCGGACCAGGATTCGGCCTCGGACGGCCGCATTGTTGATGGCCTGCAGCGCGCCCGGCAGCCCGGCCAGGGTGACCTCTTCGGCCACGATGGCATCGAGGTCGAGGCTGGCCACATCCTCACGCAGGCGAGCCCACACCTGACGCCGACGTTCGCGGCCGGTGGCCACGGAGTCTATGCCGAGGAGGGCCACCTGCCTGGTGATGAACGGGAACACCGTGGTCTCGAGGGCCGGGCCCGCCGTGAGCCCACTGGCCGCCACGGCGGCCCCATAGCGCAAGCACCGCAGGACCCGAGCCAGCGTGGCCCCGCCCACGCAGTCGACGGCGCCGGCCCACAGCTCGGATCCGAGCACGCGCGAGGCAGCGTCGTCGATGTCGTCTCTCCCGATGACCTGGGCCGCGCCGAGGTGGCGCAGCCAGTCGCGGGCGTCGGCCTTGCCGGAGCTGGCCACCACCTCGTAGCCACGCGCCGCCAGCAGGGCCACGGCCAGGCACCCCACGCCACCGGTGGCGCCGGTCACGAGCACCGGGCCGTGGCCTGGGCGCAGCCCCCGCCCTTCGAGCTCGTCGATCGACAGTGCCGCGGTGAAACCGGCCGTGCCGATGGCCATGGCCCGGCGCGCCCCCAGCCCGGTGGCGGGGAGGGCCCATCTCGATGGCAGGCGGGCATAGCGGGCGAAGCCCCCGTGACGGGCCACCCCGAGATCGTGCCCGTGGGCGAGCACCTCGTCGCCCACGGCAATGTCGGGGTCGTCGCTGGACACGACCACGCCGGCCAGATCGACGCCGGGGATGAGCGGGGAGATGAGGGCTACTCGGTTGCCGGTAACGGTCACCATGGCGTCTTTGAAGTTGACCGACGACCACGTCACCTCGACGAGGACCTCCCCCCCGGGAAGGTCCTCCAAGCTGATCTGCCGCACCCCCATGTCCAGCTCGTCGCCGCGCCTGTCCACCACAAAGGCCGGGAACGAGGCGCTGGGGGTCGGACCTGAGGGGGCGTCGCCGTTCACGCCGGCACCCTATGCGCCGAAGTCAGCAAGGATCAGCCCGAATCAGGCCGAATCAGCAGGGATCAGGCCGTCACCATGTCGCGAGCATCGGAGCCCGTCCCGGCCAAGCGGTATCCCGACCTGATGAGCAGTTCCCCCACGAGACGGCGCGCCGAGCGGCGGGTGGCGGGGGAGTCGGCGTCGGAGTCCGGAACCTCCGTGGCCGCCGAGGTGGCGGCCGAGGTGGCGGCTAGCGACGGCACCGAGGCGGCGACCGCAGTGGAGCGGCGTAAGGCGTCGACGTGTTCGGATACCAGCTGCTTCATGAGGTCGGGGTGCATTGCCACGCTTGTAGTTTACGGCCATACGTTGACAAAATCAAGAATATCTTGATATAGTCATCTGACTATGCCGATGTATCACGAAGACGCACCGAACGGGGCACCGCGCATCGGGGTTCACGCCTCGGTGGCGGTGGAGTTGGATTGGGCGCTGGGCGCCGCCCTTCGTCCGGACTTCCGAGTCGACAATCCCGCCCTCGATGCCTTGTACACCGAGTTCCCCGACCTGGCCGAGCGCGCCCACGCCATGTGGAGCGACGTGCCCAACAGCTGCGGGGGCTTCATGGAGCTCGACATCATCGCCTACCACGGCGGCCTGCTGTTCTCGACCGATGCCGACGCGCTCATCGGACAGCTGCCGGAGCTGTGCACCACCGTGCCCGTCGACTACGAGCTGGCGTCAGAAACAGAGGAGGACCGCGCCGCTCTGCTCGAGCGGTTACGGCGACTGCGTGATTCGGCCGATCTCCGGGCTCGGTATGTGGCGTTGATCAGCGACGTGTGGGCGGCGCTCCAAGGCGTATGGGACAGCCAGGGTCGTCATGCCGTAGAGGCCGCCATTGCCGGCCGACGGGACCAGGCCGCTCGGGGGGCACCGTGGGAAGAAGTGGCCCGCAGCGAGTGCCACGGGTTTCCTATCGCCCCTCGGCTGGTGGCGCGCTTGGGCCCTAACGACGAGGTGGCCGTGGTGCCGGCCTACTTCACCCACAAAGGCCTGATCTTCGATCTTCCCGGCGTAGTCGTGATCGGGGTGCGCGCCGACGCCACCGGTGCCCAGGCTCGCACCCGCACAGCCCAGCTGGCGCGCCGCCTGAAGACGATTTCGGACCCGACGCGACTGGCCATCCTCGACGCTCTGCGCACCGGACCACGAACCGTCTCCGAGCTCGCCACCACCTTTTCGCTGGCCCAGCCCACGGTGTCGAACCACGTGAAGCTGCTGCGCGATGCCGGGTTGATCGCCAACGGATCGGACCGGGGCCGTCGGGAACTGGTGGTCCAGCATGATGTCGTGGTCGACCTTCTGGCCCACCTTCATCACGTCCTGACCGGCGACCTGCCGTCGGACCAGGTGCCGGTGGCGTCCGGCTGAGGGCCGACGCCGAGCGCCTTGCCCGGCTCGGGCGGGGTGCGGGCGTAGCATGGAGCCATGGTCCGAGGCGCTCTCGGCAGGGGCGCGCGCATCGTCGCGTCGTGGAGACCAGAAGAGCGCGACGCCGTGTTGTATTCGGCGTCGGCGCTTTTTGCCATTACCACGACCGAATTCTCCTCCATCAGCCTCTACCAGCAATGGGGTCGTCTGGCCACGGGGCCCTATGCCATCGGCGCCGTGTGGTCCGCCCTGTTGGCCCGCCGGGCTCGCCGACGCGAGGAGCTGGACGCCTCGTTGCCGCCGCTGGCTTCGGTGGCCGCGGACGGGAGCGTGGCGGCCCCCGCCGCGTGGCATTGGACGACGTCGAGGATGGTCATCTTCCTCATCGTCCTGCTGGGGGCCACCCTCGTCCCCCTGTCGCTCGAGGTGCTGTGGCAGTCGAACTCGACCGGCACCGCCCACGTCCAGCCCGAAGCACTCGTCGTGCAGCAGGCCGGTCAGCGTCTGTATCACCGCCAGGACCCGTATCAGATCGTCAACGCCAAACATCCGCCCAAGGTGCCGCCCGGACAACCGGCCTACGACGCCTACAACCCCTATTTGCCCCTGATGTCGGTGTTCGGTTTGGCCCACAGCACCGACGCCCCGCCCCGCCTCACCGATGCCCGCGTCGTATTCTCCGTCATCACCATTTTGTTGGTGGTGGCGGCCATGGGCATGTGTCGCGGCCCGTCGGGTCCACGCGTGCTGGCCCTGCAAAGCATGACGGTGTTGCCCACCGCGGCGCTGCCTCTGGCCACCGGCGGTGATGACTTGCCGGTGGCCGCGTTCTTGTTGTTGGCCCTGGTGCTCATCCAGCGACGAAGACCGCTCGGTGCCGGCATTGCCCTGGGTGTGGCCGCATCGATGAAGATCACGGCCTGGCCCTTGGCGGCGCTGGCCTTTCTGGTGGCCCGCGACCGGTCTGGCGAGCGCAACCGTCGCGCCTCGTTGTGGCTGCTGGCCGGCCTGGCCGGCGTGATGATCCCGGCCATTTTGCCGACGGCGGCGGAGAACTTCTCTGCCTTCATCGAGAACGTGGTGCGCTTCCCCTTGGGACTGGCCGGGGTGGCATCGCCAGCAGCAACGCCGTTGCTCGGTCATCTGGTGGTGTCGTCGTTCCCGGGCATCCATCGCATCTTCACGGTGTCGGTGGCCGCCGGCGGGGGGTTGGTGCTTCTCTACGTCCTGGCCCGCCATACGCCCAAGACGGCCGCCGATTTGTCGCGGGTGGTGGCGTGGGTGATGACGGTGGCCATACTCCTGGCCCCGGCTACGCGCATCGGCTACCTGCTGTACCCCATCAACTTCTTTGTGTGGACGTGGCTGCTCAAGAGCGAGGACGCCGCCGAGCGCGCCTCGTTGCCGAGCGCGGCCGAACTGGGGTATCCCGACTCGGGCCCTGACATTGACGACGACGGTCATGACCTGGTGGACCGCCATGGTGACGGGGCCGACACCCCGTCGTCTCGGCGCGACGCCGTCGGGGCCGCCCGTCGCTCCGTGGCGTCCTGAGTCGCCCTCTTACGCGTCGCCCGTCTCGACGAAGAGCCGAACTTCCAGTGCGCTGCGGTCCGTGCCGGCCGCGGCGCCGCCGGCGCCCGCGTCTGTCGAGCCCGTTTCGGCGGCGGCGGACGTCGGTGCGTACGTCGTCGGCGACACCGTGATCCCCAACTCCCATTCGTTGCCGTCGGTGCCCGGGTGTTGGCCGATGATCTGGATCGATCCATCGGCTTTGACCGAGCCGTGATCGATGAGCTGCCAGTGTTCGGCCACCATCTCGACGCGCACGAACGTGATGACGGCCTGCTGCGAGGCGGGCGCCACCAGGCCCATGGACTGGTCGTAGAGGCTGACATCGGCGTTGATGGCCGAGCCCGACACGGCCGTCGTTCCTTCGGGCACGGCGATGGCGTTGAGGATGTTGTCGGGTGGTTGGCCCTCGGACACGATGGGAGCGAGCAGGGTCCGGGCCGTGACCGGCACCAGTCCGGCCCCGGGGGCCTCGGCGATGGCGACGGGCGCCGGTGTGGGCTTGCTCTGGCTACTCGTCAAGGCGGCGCCGAGGGTCCCCAGCACCAGCAGGATGGCGGCAATGCCGACGACGATCAGGGCCAGATGGGTGCTCGGGCCGGGCGGGCGGCGGCTGGCCACGTCGACGGGGCCCGGGGGCGTGAGAACAGCCATATCGGGGGAGTCGGGCATGGCGAAGGGTGCTCCTCGGCAATCAACGAGGGCGTCAGTTGAGTGTACAAGGCCGGCCTGTGAGCAACGAAGCCCAGGAACAAGCGCGGGAAATTATCCCGTAGCCGTGGCGTGGCGGGTGTCACCGTGTCACGATGACCGGCACAACGCAGTGAAGTCGAGTTCTCGGCCTCGCTGTGCAGCCGGGGGGTGCAGGCCCACATGTGGGCCGCGGAGTCCGGGGGCGACGGGCACGAGCTCGCCGCCCCCGACGCCGCTACCAGAAACCGTCACCCGAACCGACTCAGTCCCGGCGCCGGCTTTCCCCGCCCCAACCGAAGTGGTCGAGAGGACCATGCCCGGCCCCCAGGCGCCACCCGGCCGCCCCCGCAATGGCTTGGGCCACATACGCCTTGGCCCTCGAGATGGCCTCCAGGGGCTCATAACCCAGCGCCAGCAGCGCGGCAATCGACGCCGCCAAGGAACACCCGGTGCCGTGGTCGTTGGTGCTCGTCACCCGTGCACCGTCGAGCACCGTGACCGCGCCCCGGTGCCACACCACGTCGGGGGCATCGGGCCCGGCCAGGTGGCCTCCTTTGATCACCACGGTGGCCGGCCCCAACGCCCCCAGCGCAGCGGCGGCATCTTTCATCGAGGCCACGTCGGTCACCGGCGCCTCCACCAGCAAGGCGGCCTCGCGGATGTTGGGGGTGGTCACCTCGGCATGGCGGAGCAGCACGCGGCGATATGCCTCCACGCCGGCTTCGTCCACCAGCGGATGGCCGGTACCGCTGACCATGACGGGATCCACCACGAGATGGGGGAGCTTTCCGGCCGCGGCCCACCGGGCCACCACACCCACCGTGGCCGCGCTGGCCAGCATGCCGGTCTTCACCCCGGCCACGGCCAAGTCGCTCAGGACGGCCTCGATCTGCAAGTCGACGAAGGCGGGGTCGACACGGTCCACGCCGAGCACGGTCGCGGTGTTCTGGGCGGTGAGCGCGGTGATGACGCTCGTCCCGAATACACCGTGGGCGGCGAAGCTCTTGAGATCAGCTTGGATGCCGGCCCCGCCACCGGAGTCCGAACCGGCGATGGTCATGGCCACGATGGGGTCGTGCACGCCCGGGGTCCCGATCAGCGCCTGAAGTCGGCAATGCCCTCGGCGGGGCTCGACGCTTGGGCCAGCCAGCGGCGGGGGATGCGACCGGCGGCGCGCGCTTCGAGACCGCTTTGCACGGCCAGACGAAAGGCGTTGGCCATGGCCACCGGGTGCTGGGCGCGCGTGATGGCGGTGGCCACCATCACCCCGGCACAGCCCAACTCCATCGCCAGCACCGCGTCTGACGCGGTGCCGATGCCGGCGTCGACGATGACGGGCACCGAGACCTGCTCGACCATGAGGGCGAGTGCGTGCGGGTTGCGCACGCCCAGCCCGCTGCCGATGGGCGCTGCGAGCGGCATCACCGCAGCACAGCCCACCTGTTCGAGTCGCCGGGCCAGCACGGGATCGTCGGTGGTGTACGGAAGTACGACGAATCCCTCCTCACACAACTGCTCGGCGGCGGCCAGGAGCTCCACGGCATCGGGGAGCAACGTCTGCTCGTCGCCGATCACCTCGAGCTTGATGAGGTCCGTGGCAAAGGCTTCGCGGGCCAACTTGGCGGTGAGCACGGCTTCGGCGGCGGTGAAGCATCCGGCCGTGTTGGGCAGCACCTCCACGGCGCGCTGGCGCAGCACATCGAGCATCCCCCCGCGTCCACTCGCGTCGACGCGCCGCACGGCCACGGTGGCGAGCGTGGCTCCCGAGGCTTCGAGCACGGCGTCAAGGACCTGGAGGCTCTGGATGCCGCCTGTTCCCACGATCAGACGCGAGCCGATAGGGCGACCACCGATGTGCAGAGCCTCGTCGGTTGCTGGACCGGTCGGTGAAGGGCGTTCATCCACCGGCGGCCGCCGTCACGATCTCGACGTGGTCGCCATCGACCAGCGCCGTCGACGCCCATCGGCTGCGAGGCACGACGTCGCGGTTGCAGGCCACGGCGATGCCATCGAGGGGGCCGGACCACTCCCCGAGTAGCTGCGCCACCGTGGTGCCGGGCGCCACCACCTGGGTGGTGCCGTTGACGGTGACCGATAGGGCCCGATCCACGGTCTTCAGCATGGCACCCGGGACATCGCGTCCGGTCACGAGAGGGAAGTGGCGTAGCGGCGCGCCGGCGAGAACGGTGACAGCTCCGGAGGTGGTTCAGCTCCGGTCAAGGTGGCCACCACGGCGGCGGCGGTGAGCGGGGCCAGCAGGATCCCGTTTCGGTAGTGGCCGGTGGCGAGCACCAGACCGTCGAGCGCGCTCGGCCCCACCACAGGGCCGTTGTCAGGCGAACCGGGACGCAGTCCTGCGCTCGCCTCGGTGAGTGTCAGCTCGCCGATTCCGGGCACGACGCGCTGCGCGTCTCGGAGCAACTCGTAGACGGCTCCGGCGGTCACCGCCGTGTCGAAGCCCTGTTCCTCGACGGTGGCCCCCACCACCACCTCGCCATCGAGGCGGGGGACGACGTACACGTACGAGCCGTGCACCACGGCGCGCACGGCGCGCCGCACCGGTGTGTGCTGCGGCGGACCACTGAGGCGCAGGATCTGTCCCTTGACGGGACGCACGGCCGGTGCCACCCCCGGGGGCAGGCCGTCGATGGCCCCCGACCAGCACCCCGCCGCCAGCACCACCGCCGCGCACTCGATGCTGCGTCCGTCCTCGAGGCCCACTCCCGTCACTCGCCCGCCAGCGCTGTCGATGGTGCGGGCCGCCACCGCCTCGAACTGCACACCACGCCGGCGGGCCGCCTCGAGGACGGCCTCCATGAGCAGTCTGGTATGGACCTGGTGGTCATCGGGCGCCCACACGGCGCCGGCGATAGAGGGCGACAGCTGCGGTTCGAGGGCGCGGGCTTTGCTGGCTGTCAGCCATTGGGCGGCCAGTCCCAGTTGTTGCTGAAAGGCGAAGACCTCTTCGCTCCAGGCCCGGTCGTCGTCGTCGACGGCCACCGACAACGTCCCGCACTGCCGGTAGCCGACGCTTGAGGCGACCTCGGTCTCGAGCTCGGCCGCGAAGTCGGGCCAGGCCTGGGCGCCGGCCAGGTTTAACGCCAGCAGGGCTTCCTCGCCGTAATGCGCATCGGTGACGGGCGTGAGCATGCCCGCCGCCATCCACGACGCCCCTCGACCGGGGTGGGGGTCCACCACGACCACCGAAAGCCCGTGGCCGGCCGCCTGGCGGGCGATGGCCGCTCCGATGATGCCGCCACCGACCACGGCCACATCAACGCGAGTCAGGGGGCTCACCTCCCGCCTTGAAGGGGAGGGCAGGTCACACGATGTATCCTAGAAGGGCTGCGACAGGGCCAGCGTCGTCCCGCCGGCAGTCCGCTTACCGCCGCGTACGACACGGAGTAACCCAGTTGAAGACAACGCCTTCCCCAACGGGCCTTTACGACCCTGCGTTCGAGCATGACGCGTGTGGGATCGCCATGGTCGCCGACCTGCACGGTCGGCCCCATCACGCCATGGTCGACCAGGCCCTGACCGCGCTCGAGCACCTGGCCCATCGAGGGGCGTCGGGAGCCGAGCCCTCCACCGGAGATGGCGCCGGGGTGCTCATCCAGGTGCCGCATCGCTTCTTGGCGGCCACCGTCGGCTTTGCCCTGCCCGAGCCCGGCCGCTACGCACCGGGGATCGTGTTCCTCCCCGCCGACGCCGATGACGCGCTGAAGGCGCAGCGTCGTATCGAGGAGCTGGCGGCCGAAGAGCGCCTCACCGTCTTGGGCTGGCGTGACGTGCCCACCGATCCGAGCGGTCTGGGCGCCAGTGCCCTGGCCGCCATGCCGCGCATTCGTCAGGTGGTGGTGGCGCCCCTGGTGGAGGCCGACGACCCCGTCGCCCTCGACCGGCTCACGTTCTGCCTGCGCAAGCGCGTCGAGCACGAAGTGCCGGGCGTATACATCTCGTCGTTGTCGGCGCGCACCATCGTGTACAAGGGCATGTTGACGGGACATCAGCTCCGTCTCTTTTATCCCGACCTGTCCGATCACCGCTTCGAAAGCGCGCTGGCCCTCGTGCACAGCCGATTCTCGACCAACACGTTTCCGTCGTGGCCGCTGGCGCACCCGTATCGCTACATGGCCCACAACGGCGAGATCAACACCCTGCGCGGCAACCGCAACTGGATGCGAGCCCGCGAGGCGTTGCTGCGCAGCGACCTCATTCCCGGTGACTTGGCCCGCCTCTTTCCGGTGTGCGACCCGAGCGGCTCGGACACGGCCTCGTTTGACGAGGTGCTCGAGCTGCTGCACCTGGGCGGACGCAGCTTGGCCCACGCCGTGTTGATGATGATCCCCGAGGCATGGGAGAACCATCGCTCCATGGACGAGGCCCGCCGCGCCTTTTACCGTTACCACGCCTCGCTCATGGAGCCCTGGGACGGTCCAGCCGCGGTGGTGTTCACCGACGGCACCGTGGTGGGCGGCGTGCTGGACCGAAACGGCTTGCGTCCGTCGCGTTACTGGGTCACCGACGACGGCCTGGTGGTGCTGGCGTCGGAGGTGGGGGTGCTCGACATCGACCCCGCCAAGGTGGTGCGCAAGGGCCGGCTTCAGCCCGGACGGATGTTCCTCGTCGACACCGCCCAAGGTCGCATCGTCGACGACGACGAAATCAAGACGCAGTTGGCCGCCGAGCATCCCTATGGCCAATGGCTGGCCGACGGCCAGGTGTCGCTGCCGGACCTGCCGCCGAGGCTCATGCTCACCCCTCAACATGCGTCGGTGCTGACCCATCAGCGCCTGTTCGGCTACACCAACGAGGAGCTCCGCCTCATCCTCGCCCCCATGGCGCGCTCGGGGGCCGAGCCCATTGGATCGATGGGCAACGACGCCGCCATCTCGGTGCTGTCGGACAAGCCGCGCTTGCTCTTCGACTACTTCACGCAACTCTTCGCCCAGGTGACGAACCCGCCCCTCGACGCCATTCGCGAGGAGTTGGTCACGTCCAACCTCTCCAAGCTCGGGCCCGAGGGCAACCTGCTGGAGCCGACGGCCGACTCGTGCAAGCAGATCATGCTGCCGTACCCGGTCATCGACAACGGCGAGCTGGCCAAGCTCCTCTACGTCAACGAGGACAAGGACGCGCCCGGGTTCGACGCCTTTGCCGTGGACGGGCTGTTCGACGTCACCGGTGGAGGCGAGGCATTGGCCAAGGCCATCGAGGACGTGCGCCGCCGGGTGTCGTTCGCCATTGCGTTGGGTTCGAACATCATCATCCTCTCGGATCGCAACTCGACGGCCACCATGGCGCCGGTGCCGTCGTTGCTTTTGACCGCGGCCGTCCACGAGCACCTCGTGCGCGAGAAGACCCGCACCCGGGTGGGGCTGGTGGTCGAGACCGGCGATGCCCGCGAGGTGCACCACATCGCACTGCTCATCGGCTTCGGCGCTTCGGCGGTCAACCCCTATCTGGCCTTCGAGACGATCGACGAGATGCTCGAGACGGGCATCGTGCAAGGCCTCACGCCCCGCCAGGCCCGGGCCAATTACATCAAGGCGTCATGCAAGGGCGTCATCAAAACGATGTCGAAGATGGGCGTGTCCACGGTGGCCTCCTACACCGGAGCGCAGATCTTCGAGGCGGTGGGCCTCGGGCGCGACGTCGTCGACGAGTACTTCACCGGAACCACCAGTCGCATCGGCGGGGTGGGGCTCGACGAGCTGGCCGCCGAGGTCATCGAGCGTCACCGCTTGGCGCACCTACCCCGGCCCAACGAACGCGCCCACCGAGAACTAGAGGGTGGGGGCGAGTATCAGTGGCGGCGCGAGGGCGAGGTCCACCTCTTCAATCCCAAGACCGTCTTCAAGCTGCAGCACGCCACGCGGGCCAAGCGCTACGACATCTTCAAGGAGTACACCCGCCTCGTCGACGACCAGTCCGAGCACCTGGCCACGTTGCGGGGATTGCTCCGCTTGCGCACCGGCGCCTTGCCCGCGCTGGAGATGGACGATGTCGAGCCGGTGAGTGCCATCGTGACGCGTTTTGCCACCGGGGCCATGTCCTACGGCTCCATTTCCGCCGAGGCGCACGAGAACCTCGCCATTGCCATGAACCGCCTGGGCGGCAAGTCCAACACCGGCGAAGGTGGGGAGGACGCCGAGCGCTTCGTGCCCGACGCCAACGGCGACCTGCGTCGCAGCGCCATCAAGCAGGTGGCGTCGGCTCGTTTCGGGGTGACCAGTGAGTATCTGGTCAACGCCGATGACATTCAGATCAAGATTGCCCAGGGGGCCAAGCCCGGTGAAGGCGGCCAGCTCCCGGGCGGCAAGGTCTACCCGTGGATCGCCAAGACGCGCTTTTCCACGCCGGGCGTGGGGCTCATCTCTCCGCCTCCGCACCATGACATCTACTCCATCGAGGACATCGCTCAGCTCATTCACGATCTGAAGTCGGCCAACCCCGAAGCCCGGGTGCACGTGAAGTTGGTGGCCGAGGTGGGGGTGGGTACGGTGGCCGCCGGCGTGGCCAAGGCCAAGTCCGATGTGGTGCTCATCTCCGGCCATGACGGCGGGACCGGAGCAAGCCCGCTGACGTCGCTCAAGCACGCCGGCATCCCCTGGGAGCTCGGCTTGGCCGAGACCCAGCAGACCCTCATGCTCAACGGGCTGCGCGACCGCATCGTGGTGCAGGTCGACGGCCAGCTCAAGACCGGCCGCGACGTGGTTATCGCGGCGCTGCTGGGCGCCGAGGAGTTCGGCTTCGCCACCGCCCCGTTGGTGGTGTCGGGGTGCGTGATGATGCGCGTCTGCCATCTCGACACCTGTCCGGTCGGTATCGCCACCCAGAACCCCGAGCTGCGCAAGCGCTTCGCCGGCAAGCCCGAATTCGTGGAGCACTTCTTCGAGTTCATTGCCCAAGAAGTGCGCGAGTACCTGGCTGCCTTGGGTTTGCGTTCCATCGAGGAGGCCATCGGGCGCGTCGACCTGCTCGATGTCGTCGAGGCCATCGGCCACTACAAGGCGAGCGGACTTGACTTGACGCCCATCCTGGCCGCCCCCGAGGCGGGACCACCCACCGACCGCCGCTGGCGCCAGGCCCAAGACCACGGGCTCCATCGCGCTTTGGACCATCAGTTCCTGCCCGCCTGCCGGGTCGCCATCGACGATGGGACGCCGGTAGCGATGGAGCTGCCCATCAGCAACGTCGATCGCACCGTGGGCACCTTGCTCGGCTACGAGATCACCAAACGCCATGGGGCGGCGGGTTTGGCTGACGACACCATTGTGCTGACCTTTCACGGCTCGGCGGGCCAGAGCTTCGGGGCCTTCGTACCGCGCGGGGTGACGCTGCGGTTGTCCGGCGATGCCAACGACTATCTGGCCAAGGGGTTGTCGGGAGGCAAGGTGGTGTTGCGTCCGCCTGAGGCATCCAGCTTCGCCGCCGAGGACCACATCATCGCCGGCAACGTCATCCTCTACGGCGCCACCGCCGGTCGCTGCTACATCCGGGGCCAGGTGGGCGAACGCTTCTGTGTGCGCAACTCGGGAGCCGTCGCCGTTGTCGAAGGTATCGGCGACCACGGCTGTGAGTACATGACGGGGGGCAAGGTCGTCGTGCTCGGTCCCACCGGTCGCAACTTCGGGGCGGGCATGTCCGGTGGGATCGCCTACGTCTTTGACCCCGACGGCACCTTCGGGTCCCGGGTCAACCCCGACATGGTCGACCTCGAGGAGCTCGACGATGAGGACCAGCAGTGGTTGTACGACACCATCGCCGAACATGCCCAGCTCACCGGATCGGCCGTGGCCACGCGGCTGCTCGAGGATTGGGCGGGGGCGCTGGTGCAGTTCGTGAAAGTGATGCCGCGCGACTATCGCCGCGTGCTCGAAGCCACCCGACGGGCGCTCGACGCCGGCACGTCGGTCGACGAGGCGGTCATGGCCGCCTCCCACGGGTAGGTCGCCATGGGAAAGATCACCGGTTTCGTCGAGTACCCCCGCCGGCTGCCGGCGCGTCGGGCCGTGGCGGTGCGCCTGCGCGACTGGCGCGAGGTCTACGAACCCTTCGCCGAGGAGGCCGCCGCCGAGCAGGGGGCGCGCTGTATGGACTGCGGCATTCCCTTCTGCCACGAGGGTTGTCCGCTCGGCAACCTCATCCCGGAATGGAACGACCTCGTCTACCGCCGCGAATGGCGTGATGCCATCGAGCGGTTGCACGCCACCAACAACTTTCCCGAGTTCACGGGCCGGTTGTGTCCGGCCCCGTGTGAGGGGTCATGTGTGCTCGGCATCAACGCCGATCCCGTGGCCATCGAGCGCATCGAGTACGAGATCATCGAACGCGCCTGGGCCGAGGGTTGGGTGACGCCGCAGGTGTCCGAGGTTTCGACCGGCAAGTCCGTGGCGGTCGTGGGCTCGGGTCCGGCCGGCCTGGCGTGCGCCCAACAGCTGGCACACGCTGGGCATCGGGTTGTCGTCTTCGAACGGGGGCAGCGTCCGGGGGGGTTGCTGCGTTACGGCATCCCCGAGTTCAAGATGGAGAAGGCCGTCCTCGATCGCCGCCTGGAACAGCTGCGCGCCGAAGGCGTGACGTTTCGCTGTGCCACCTCGGTGGGTGCCGCCGTCGGCACCGGGGCCGACGCGCCCCATGTGGAAGTGGTGGCGGCTGAGTCCCTGGTGGCGGACTTTGATGCCGTGGTGCTCGCCGGCGGGGCCACGTTGCCTCGTGAGCTCGATATTCCGGGGCGCCAGTTGGACGGCATCCATCTCGCCATGGACTACCTCAAGCCGTCGAACCTGGTGCGTGAAGGCGAATTCGAAGCGTCGCCCATCAGCGCCGCCGGCAAGGACGTGGTCATCATCGGGGGCGGAGACACCGGCGCCGACTGCCTGGGAACCGCGCACCGCCAGGGCGCCGCCTCGGTACGCCAGCTCGAGATCATGCCCCAGCCGCCCGACATGCGGCTCGAGGACAACCCCTGGCCAACGTGGCCGCTCATCTTGCGCACGTCATCCGCGCACGAGGAGGGCGGGGAGCGTCTGTATGCCGTGACCACCACCGAATTCGTCGACGGCGGTGACGGCGCGGTGGGGGGACTGCGCGCCGAGCAGGTGGAGATGGTCCGAGGGGATGGCGGTATGAAGATGGTCCCCGTCCCCGACAGCCACTTCGAGATGCCTTGCCAACTGGTGCTGTTGGCCATGGGATTCCTGGGGGCCGAACGTCAGGGAGTGGTGGGGGAGCTCGGTCTCGAGCTCGACGCCCGGGGATCGGTGTCGTGCGACGCCAACTGGGCCACCAGCGCGCCTCAGGTATTCGTGTGCGGGGATATGACCCGCGGCCAAAGCCTCATCGTGTGGGCCATCGCCGAAGGCCGTTCGTGCGCGGCGTCGGTCGACCAGTTCCTCATGGGCGACACGGCGTTGCCCGCTCCCATCGTCCCCGGGCAACTGGCGCTGCGCTAGCCGGGCGTCAGGTAGCTTCGCGGCCGTGCCCGAATCATTGACGTCCATTTTTTCCGAGCTCGGCGCCGCCACCTTGGGTGAGTCCGGTGCCTTGACCATGGTGCCGCGCGTGCACGCGGCGTGGCCCGGGGCCCGCTTGGCTGCCCCCGCCTACCCCGTGCACTGTGAGACCGGCGACAACCTGGCCGTGCACGTAGCGCTCACCCGCGCCCCGGCGGGCTGTGCGTTGGTTGTTGACGTCGGCGAAGAACGCGCCTTCGGCTACTGGGGTGAGGTCCTCACCACGTTGGCGCTGACCCGGGGCATCGCCGGCTTGGTGATCGACGGCGGCGTGCGTGACATCGAGGCGGTGGCGGGGGCGGGCTTCCCGATCTTCTCGGCCATGATCGCCCTGCGCGGCGCCGCCAAGGTAGCGCCGGGCACCATCGGGGCCACGGTAGAGGTGGGCGGGGTTTCGGTACAGGCCGGGGACTGGGTGGTCGGCGACGCCGATGGGGTGGTGATCGTGCCGGGCAACGCGCTCGAGGCCGTCGCCGCCGCGGGCCGAGCCCGTCAGGAGAAAGAAACGGTGATGTTCGAGCGCCTCCGAGCCGGGGCCACCACGGTGGAGCTGCTCGACTTGGACATCTCTCCGGTCGTGGAGACGCCGGGCACCTACGTCGGCGACTGAACCGATCTAGCCGGTCAGAAGGTGCGGCGGTCGGCGCCCGGCCAGCACGTCGCAAACTTGCGCACAGGCGAGTTGCACCATGGCCCCGCGTGTCGCTAATGACGCGCTGCCGATATGGGGGAGCAGCACCGTTCTCGGCGCCGCCAGCAGCCGCGCGTTGATGCGCGGCTCGCCGTCGTAGACGTCGAGACCGGCGGCAAAGATCCGGCCTGCCTCGAGGGCATCGGCCAAGGCGTTTTCGTCGACCACGGGGCCGCGTGCGGTGTTGACGAGTACCGCCGTCGGTTTCATGGCGGCCAACTCGGCGGCTCCGATGAGGTGCCGGGTGGCGTCACTCAAGGGAACATGCACACTGACGACATCGGCGCGACGGAGCAGATCGGCAAGGTCGGCCACGTAGCCGGGCTCGCCGGTGTCGTGACGGGAGTGATGGAGCACCTCCATGGAGAACCCTTGGGCGCGCCTTTGCACCGCCTTGGCGATGCGCCCGTAACCCACCAGCCCGAGCACCGCACCGTGCACGTCGTGACCGAGGTACTGGTCGATGGCCCATCCCGGCCACGTTCCGGCCCGCAGGTCGCGTTCGGCGTCTGAGGCCAGGCGCGAGGCGGCCAGCATCAACAACATGGCCACATCGGCGGTCGTCTCGTCGAGCACCCCCGGGGTGTTGCACACAGCGATGCCCAACTCCCGGGCATAGGCGATGTCGACGTTGTCGAAGCCCACGGCCACATTGCCGACCACCTTGAGCCGCCCCGCCGCTCCGGCGCGCAGGACCTCGGCGTCGATGCGATCGGTGAGCAGGCACACCAGGCCGTCGGCGTCGCCGACCTTGGACAGGATCTCGTCGCCGCTCCACGGCGTCGGACCGCTCGGCTCGTCGACGTCGTGACCGGCTGCCACCAAGTTCTCCAGCCACTGCGGTGGTAGGCGCCGGCTGACGATCACCCGAGACATGGCAGTGTTCCCCTTCCGCCCTAGACTCCCCGTTCTGGCCGAGCAGCGTAGACGACGAGGTTGGCGATGAGCACCGTGATCAGACGCGTGGTGGCGGCGCCGTTGGACGCGTCGAGCTGGACCCCCTTCGGGTGGCTGCCGGTGCAGGACACCGACCCTGCTGACGGCACGCACCGCCTGAGTTACGACGGCGGGGATCCCCATCTCAATGTCATCTCGCACCGGCTCGACGAGCTCGAAGCCGTAGACGGCGCCCTACGTTGTCCGGAGTTGTTTCGCCATGAACGCCACACCCAAGCGTTGCTGGTCCTCAACTGCACGGCGGTGATCGCGGTGGCACCTCCCGACGTGACGTTTTCGTCGCCGGAAGACGCCCGCCACGTGAGTGCCTTTGTCCTGCGGCCTTACGATGCCTTTGTGCTCCAACGAGGGACGTGGCACTGGGGCCCGTTTCCCGTCAGGGACGATGTCGTGCAGCTATGGAACCTCCAGGCGTTGGCGTATATCGAGGACAATGACCGAGCCGATCTCGCCGCCGTTGGCGCCACCGTGGACGTGGTGGTCTCCTAGGCGGATCGATCAAGGGCTGGCCAGCGCGTGAAAGGCGATGGCGGCCGCGGTGGCGACGTTGAGTGAGTCCACTCCGCTCGCCATGGGAATGCGAACCATCACATCGCAGGCGGCCAGCGCGGCACTGCTCAGCCCGGGTCCCTCCGCTCCGAGGACTAAGGCAATGCCGCCGTGGCGACTCCATGCCATGGCGTTGAGCTCGGCCAAGGTGGTGATGGGCGCGCCGGGGCGTATGTCCAGGTGCGGCGTCAATGCGGCCACGACGAAGCCGGCGGCCCGCACCTCGTCAAGACCAGCCGGCCACGGTGCCAGCCGGCTGAAGGGCATGTGCAGCACATGTCCTACGGATACCCGGATCGATCGACGATAGAGCGGGTCCGCGCACGTCGGGTCGAGGAGGACGCCCGCTACGTCGAAGGCCGCCGCGTTGCGGAACAAGGCGCCGATGTTCTCGTGGTCGTTCAGTCCTTCGAGAACAGCCAGAATCGTCACAGCTCCAGCTCCAGCTCCGGCTCCGGCTCCGGCTCCGGCTCCGGCTCCGGCTCCGGCTCCGGCTCCAGGTCGGGGTCGGGGTCGGGGTCGGGGCGTGGCGGCCACGTCGGCAAGCAACCGGCTGGCGTCGGTCGGCACCGGGCGATGCGCGATGGCCACCATGCCACGGTGGAAGTCGAAACCAACGATGGAGGCGACGACGGTACGAGACCCGACAAAGACGGGAGCTCCACGCCGTCGCACGGCGGTGACGATGTCGCCAGCGCTCGAGGCGTGATGATCGTCGACAAGCAATGAATGCACCGAGTATGGGGACGTCAGAAGCCGCCCGACGGCCAGGCTTCCTTCAACCACGAAGACGGATTGCTCGGCATCGAGCCGGACGCGCCGGGCCGGGTCGTTGAGATCGCGGTAGGGCTCGAGGCACGCATCGGCCGGATCGTCCACCTCGATGAGAGGCCCTGGTGTCACCACGTCGGGATTCTGGGGCACGGACATCGCCCGTCATCCTCGCCTACGTACGGAGCGCCAGAGGTACCTCGTACCGGCAGAGACGAACGGGTCCCCTGGAGCGCCCCTGATTAAGGTGGTGCGTTCCGGCTCGAGATGGGGGTGTGGTCGGATGCCGACGCGACGCGACGTGCTCAAAGGGGGTGGGGGAGCCCTTATCGCCGGCTTGGCGGGGCAGACGCTGCTGAGCGATGCGGCTGGGGCCGCCACCCCGGCAGCGGGATCGGCCCCCACGCCGGCGTCGGGGCTCACGCCGGCCACCGCCGCGGCCTTTCGACCAGGCGGGGCCGGGCCTCTGTACTGGAGTACATACGGCTACGAATTCGAAAAGAACGTCCTGATACCCGAGGCCGTGTTCAAGACCAACGTCGACTGGGTGGCGTCGACGTTTCGCGATTACGGCTACGCGATGGTGTGCACCGACGGTTGGATTGACGCTACGCAACAGATCACGCCGAACGGCTACATCACGAGCCAAGCCGACGACTGGGAACACGACTGGGCTTGGTGGGTCAGCTACCTGCAGTCCCAGGGCCTCCAACTGGGCGTGTATTACAACCCGTTGTGGGTGACCTTGTCGGCCACGTCGAACCCGTCGGTGACGGTGGTGGGACGACCCGATGTAAAGGTGGCCGACATCGTCAACCCCGGCGACAACTTCGACGGGGGCGGACAGCTGCAGTGGGTCGATACCACTCGCGACGGGGCCGAGGAGTACGTCAAGGGATACGTCACGTACTTCCGCCAGCTCGGCGTGGTGTTTCTCCGCATCGACTTTCTGGCCTGGTACGAAGCGGGCTTCGATCAGGCCGAGGGCACCGTGGGTGTCGCCCACGGCCGCGAGGGCTATCTCCGGGCGTTGTCGTGGATGCGTGAAGCTGCCGGTGACATGCAGCTGAGCCTGGTGATGCCCAACTTGTTCGACCACGGATCCGGGGAACGTCTCTACGGCGATCTGGTGCGGATCGACAACGACGCCAGCTATGGCAACTGGGGCGTGCTCAGTGGCGGCCGCCAGAGCTGGCAGCCCGAGTGGTCCCAGTGGAACAACCCGTTCCTGGGATTCACCGGGTTCTCAGATATTTCCGGCCGAGGGCAAATGATCCTCGACGGCGACCCGTTGATCATGGCGTCGTTCCCCACCGCAGATGAGCGTCAAAGCGCCATCAACCTTTTCACCCTGGCCGGCGCTCCCATCGCCATCACCGACCGTTCTGACACCATCGGCAAGAACGCCTCGGTGTTTCAGAACAAAGAGGCGCTGGCCTTGCGCCAAGCAGGCTTGGTGGGGAAACCCATCTACAGCAACAACCACCCCTTTTCGTACGACCCCTCGAGCCGCGACCCCGAGCGGTGGATCGGGCAGCTCCCCGATGGGAGCTGGGCTCTGACCTTGATCAATCGGGAGAACGGCCCGGGACTGCGCACCATGTCCATCAACTTCGCCAACGCCATGGGCATCAGCGGCTCGGCCCCGGTACGCGACCTGTGGGCGCACCAGGACCTGGGGTCGATGGCCGACTTCAAGGCCAACCTCAGACCGCACGCCTCGGTCCTGTTGAAGGTGACGCCGGCGGGTCCGCCCCAGTATCAAGCCGAAGTCGGGGCGTGGGCGGGATCGGCCCGGTTCGACAAGACCTTCAGCGGCCACAGCGGCATGGGGTACGTCAGCGGGCTCGACACCGTGGGCAGCAGCGTGGCCGTCGCCATTGCCGTGTCCAGTGCGGGCAGCACGCAGCTCCAGTGCCGAGTGGCGAACTCGTCAGGCAACCCTTCGACACTGACGGTCAACGCGCTCGATCCGCACAGCGGCAACGTCAATGGCACGGCGACTCTTACCGTGCCCAGCACGCCGTCGTGGTCGACGTGGCAGATGGTGCCCGTCACGCTGACCATGGCGTCGGGAACGAACTTGGTGGTCTTCAGCGTCGAGGCAGCCGATCAGGGACCGGTGAACATCGACTACGTGATGGTGTCCTGAGACCGATCTTTACGCGGCCGCGGACGAAGCGCCCGGAGGCTGGTCGGCAAAAACCAGGATGGCCCCGGTGTATACCGCCACCCACACATCACCGGTGGTGGCGTCGTAGGTGATGCCCACCGGGTTGGTTCCCGTCGTAATGACTTGAAGGACGGCCAGGTTCGAGGCCTGGAGCACCGTAATGGTGTTGGACAGGTAGTCGTCGACGAATAAGGCCGTCCCGTCGGTGGAAATGGCCAGCGACCGGCAATCGGCGCCGGTGTGGACGCTCGCTACTACGGCGTCGTCGGCGAGGTTCACCTTCACGACATCACCGGGCTGGTTCAATGTGACATAGAGCCACTGTCCGGTGGGATCGATCACGATGTGGCGGGGGTTCTCGCCGACGACGAACGACCCTGTTTCGCTCAAGGTGTTCAAGTCGACCTTCACCACGTTGTCACCTCCCATAACGGCCACATACGCGGTGGTCGAGTCGGGGGAAATGGCGATGCCCCGGGGATAGGCGCCCATGGGCAAACGAGCTACCTCCTGGCCGTCGGCGATGTTGACGATGCTCAGGTCGAACGAGCACCAGTTGGACACGAGCAGCCACTTGCCGTTGGGCGAGACGGCCAGGAACTTCGGGACCAAGCCGACCTCGATCACCTGGTCGATCTGCAACGTCTGGGTGTCGATGCGATACACATAGCTGTTGGTGTCGCCGGCCGCTTTGGCCGATGCCGGGGTGCAGGTGTCGTTCCCCTCAGGTCCGAAGCCGGCGCCGTACATGGAATAGTTAGACACGTAGACATAGCGCGCGTCGGGGGTGAAGGCGGCCTCCACCGGAGCGCCGTGGGTCACGCCGGGATGCCCGGGGAAACCGAACTGGGCCATGTCGACGGTGTCGGCAATGGTGTCGACGAGGTTGCCGGCACTGTTGTAGACGGTGACGCTATGGCGATACATCATGTTTTGGGCGAAGACGAGCCCTGTATCGGACGCATCGACCGACTTGGGTGAGATGGCCCCGCCGATGGTGCGCAGCAGTGTGAGACGACGCTCGTCGGCGGGCGGTCCGGGGGGAATCTTTCGAAACGGCGACGTCGTCGTCGTGGTCGTTGGCGTCACCGCGTGTGGGGTCACCGCGCTTCGAGGAGCGGCCGACGGTGGGCCGGATGTGGCGTGACCCCGATCCGCCAGGGCCCAGCTGCCGGCCACGGCCACCACCACAAGCCCAAGGAGTACGACGGGCGCCGAGCGTCTGGCCCGCCCAGAGGGGGTCGACCGCCCCGAGCCAGGGCCACGAGGGGCGATGTGACGACCGGGCGTCATTTCTCTACCTTCGACCATGGCGCCCCGGCGAGCAAGGACCGACGTCCCGAAGCCGCTGCCGGTGGACGTTGATGACATCGGCGTGCCACCGTGGAACGTCGACTCGGTGACCGATGCCGATTGGCGGGGATGGGGGACGACCATGGGCGACACGAGCGATGTGGCAGTGCCGGGACTCGTTCCCACCTTCCGCCATATCGAGGACCCGTCGCTGCGCTGGCAGCAGGTAAAGGCGGTACGCAACGCCGATGGCACCACGTCGTCGGTGTGGGAGAAGTGGCTCGCTTTTTCGCCTGATCCCCAGTACCTGTCGTTGTACGCCAAGTGGGACCCCGGTGTGGTGGTACGCCGCCACGGCCACTACAGCCCACATGTGCTGTTCGTCATCGAAGGTGACATGTGGTGTGGGGAGCGCCACTGCCCGGCGGGCACGCATATCGAGTTGCCGTTCGGGGCCGCGTTCGGCCCCTTTGTGGCGGGTGATGGCGGGACGTTGCTCTTCGAGGTGATGATGGGCGATCCCCGGTCGTGGGGAGACGACCCCGAGGCCTTTGCCCGTGCCCTGGCGGCGCGCGGCGCCGAAGCGTTGCCCGACCCCGAGATCGAACTCCCCGCATGGCTCGAGGACCTCCGCTCCCGCTGGCACGTCGATGGCGAATCATCCGGGTCGTGATGGCTCAAGTGGGGGCGCCTCCTCGCCGAGACACCTTCTATGGACAACTCCCGGTTGCTGTTTCAGAGCCGTGATGCCTTCTACGTGCAGGCCGTGGCAGCGGAAGGCGCCTGGACCGATCGCAGCGGAACGGAATACGAGGTGACGTCGGTGCACGAGGTTGCCGACGTGTTCATTCCCCGCCTTAGACAATGGGCTGTGCGTGGCATCCGCAAAGTCACCGATCACGGTTCGGTCGCTCCGGCGTAGTTCCGCCGCGAGGCTCGGTTCCATGGCGCGCCGGGTGCCGTATGGGGCTGAAAGAATCGGGTCGTGTCCGACCCAGGGGTGGAGCTGCGCCACGTGCGATTCGGTGACCCCGAGGTCGCCACGGTTCTCGCCGCACTGGCGCAAGAGTACGAGCGTCGCTACGGAGCCAACGACGAGTTGTCGTTGGTGGATCCCCGGGAATGGGATCCCCCCGATGGCGCCTTTGTGGTGCTTGTCGAGAACGGGGTCACGGTGGCTGGCGGTGCACTACGGCGACTGTCTGGTGACACGTGCGAAGCCAAGCGGATGTGGACGGCGCCCGAGCATCGGCGTCAGGGCTACGCGTCACTGATTCTCGACGCACTGGAGTCGGCGGGTCGGAGCCGAGGATATGTCTACCTCCGCTTGGAAACAGGGCCGGCCCAGCCTGAGGCGCGCGCCATGTACCTCAATCGGGGTTATACCCAGATCCCTCCGTACGGCATCTACCCGCAAGCCTCTGCCTTCGAGTACCGCCTGCTCGATCCCGTTGGACTCGTGTGAATCGACGGTTCGTTTACTACGCTCAGCGCCACCGTAGGGAGATCTGGCGTTGTTGTCAGAGCGAATGGAAAGGTATTTCCTAGCGTGAACATTGCCGGGTCGAAGATCGTGGTCACGGGAGCGTCGTCGGGAATCGGCGAGGCCCTGGCCCCCATGCTGGCCGAGCGTGGAGCCGTGGTCGCAGTGGTGGCGCGCCGACCCGATCGCCTGGAGGCCACCTTGGCCCGCTGCCAGGCCCACACGCCCGCTTCGCGTATGTGGGTGGTGGACCTTTCCGATCTCGACGCGGCTGTGCAGCTGGTCGACGACGCCTGGGACGGCCTGGGGGGCATCGACTGCTTGATCAACAATGCCGGCGTCGGCAAGCGCAAGCTTCTTCTTGACCACACTCCGGAAGACCTTGAGATGGTCCTTCGCACCAACTTCCTTTCCCCGGTACGCATGAATCTCGCCATCGTGCCCAAGATGCTCGAACGTGGTTCGGGCATGATCGTCAATGTGGCCAGTGGCGGTGGGCGCTTTGGGATCACCCATGAGTCCGCCTACTGCGCGTCGAAGTTCGCGTTGAGCGGATGGAGCGAAGTGGCCGCCATGGACCTGGCTGACACGCCCGTCGCCGTGAAGCTCGTGCAACCTGGTGCTATCGCCACCGAGATTTGGAACCAGCGCGCCGGCGAGCTTCCCGGATTGCCGGGGGCGGAGTTCGACACCGCCGAGCAGTGTGCCGCCGGCATTGTCGACGCGCTCGAGTCGGACGGATTCGAATACTTCGTGCCCGCGTCGCTCAAGGAGATTGCGGATCAGAAGAACGCCGACCCGGCCGGTTGGATCGAACTCATGGCCGCCATCGGGCGCAGCATGTAGGTCGGCCGCTCAGCGGCAGTCCACCACCATGGTGCGGCGTTGGATCTCCGTTTCGTGCCACCCGATGAACGCGGTGGTGAGACCGAGACGGTCATGCGAGATCAATGACGCACCGCAACTGCAGCCGGCGTCGGTCCACCCGGCCCGAGAGGTCCGTTGCAGGGTGACGACGTGTCCCCCCGACGGTCCTCGGCGTTGGCCAAAACGGCGTCGTTCGGGGCGGTCGCGACGCTCGGTGTCCTGCAATGCCTTGGCGCCACGACGACGCTCCCCGCCGCCCTTGCGCCGCACCCGCCGCCGATTATCGATGCGCTGCTCTATGACCATGGTGCTCCCGCCCGGTGCCCACGCCCACCTTGGTGGCCTACCGCAATTCTAGGAAAGGAAGGAGGCCTGTGGGGGTGGCGACGGGGGATTAATACCCGGGGCCGTGGTCGAGAATGCGGCGAGGGGTGTCGACGAGCATGGCCTGAATGTCATTCTCGCTCACGCCGCGCTGGCGCAAGGCGGGGAGGACGTCATGGCTGATATGGAGGAAATGCCAGTTCGGCACGTTGCGGCGCAGCATCTCGGGATCGAACCAGTCGACGTGACACGACGCGTCATGCGACAGCACCATCTTGTCGGCCCAGCCCTCCTCGCACAGGCGGGCGACGATTTCCACCCGCTGTTCGGTGGTGCGATAGGCGTCGACGCCAAAGCGGTCCATGCCGAGAGTGGAGCCCGCCGCCAACAGCGCACCGAGGTAGTCGAGATCTCGGCTATCGCCGCTGTGGCCGATCACGACGCGGCTGAGGTCGACGCCTTCTTCGATGAAGATCCGTTGCTGGTCGAGGCCACGCTTCGACGGGGCGTGGGTGTGGGTGGAGATGGGAACCCCCGTCTGACGATGGACACGCGCCGCCGCTCGCAGCACGCGCTCCACACCGTCGGTGACTCCGGCCGCGTCGGTGGCGCATTTGAGGACGCCGGGACGCACGCCGGTGCCGGCAATACCGTTTTCGATATCGCCGGCAAAGAACTCATCGAGGATGTCGACGTGATTGCCCCGCATGGTGGCGCCGCGCATATCGAAGAAGTGGGGGAGCGAGTCGTAGGTGTAGAGGCCGGTGGCGACGACGATGTGCAGATCGACCTGGTGGGCGACCTCCTGGACGAGTTCGATGTCACGGCCCAGCCCCACCACGGTGAGATCGACGATGGTGCCCACCCCGCTGGCGTGCAGCTCCGCCAGGCGGTCAACGGCCTGGGACACTTGCGCGGCGCGCTGCCATCCCGTGTCCCAGTTGAGCTCGATCTCCGGTGAGCGCACGAAGACGTGCTCGTGCATGAGCGTGATGCCGAGCTCGTCGGCGTTGATGGCACCGCGCACCGTATTGACCTGACCCACGACCCCTCCTCGACGCCACTCGGCGTGTGGGCTCAGCCCGAATGATCGGGTCCGGCCCGCTCCACGGTGATGCGCACCAGCACCCGGTCTTCACTGACCATGGCGGCCCGGTACTCGTCCCAGTTCGGGTGTTCGCCGGCGATCGACCGGTACTGCGCCACCAGTCCATCCATGGCCTCGGGCAGTGCCACGATCTCGGCTGGTCCCTCCACCTGTACCCACTCGCCATAGAACCCATCGGTGAAGCACAACAGCGTGGCGCGCCCACGCCGTTCGATGTTGCGGGTCTTGGCGGCCCGGCGGCGGGTGGACACGACGACTCGGCCGTCTGTGTCCACCGACGCGGCCACGGGCGATAGCTGCGGATTCCCGTCGGCCCGGGCGGTGGCAAGCACCGACCTGTGGTTGGACCTGATGAAATCAAGAGCCCGGTCGATGTCCATGGGCGGCAGGTTAGCCATCGGGCGAGGTGGCCCGACGTTAAGCTCGCCACCATGCAGAGCACCATGCAGGACGGGCCTTTACTGGTCAGTGGCATCCTCCGGCACGGCCAGCGGGTATACGGGGACAGCCTGGTGTTCACGGCCACCGCCGATGGCTACCGGGAGGCCACCTTCAGCCAGGTGGGCGCCGGGGCCGAACGCTTGGCCAAGGCGCTGGCGCGGCTGGGGGTGAGCGGCGACGATCGGGTGGGTACCTTCGCCTGGAACGATCAGGAGCACCTCGAGGCGTACCTGGCGGTGCCGTCGATGGGAGCGGTGCTGCACACGCTGAACATCAGACTCTTTCCCGAGCAACTCGCCTATGTGGTGAACCACGCCCAGGACACCGTCGTCATCGTGGACGGGTCCATCGCTCCGTTGTTCGCTCGCGTCCGTGCTGAGTGTCCGACGGTGAAGCATGTGATCGTGGTGGGCGAAGGCGATACGACCGGGCTCGGGGACACCATCTCCTACGCCGAGCTGGTGGAGGCCGAAGAACCTGGATATGACTGGCCCGATCTCGACGAACGGCAAGCGGCGGCCATGTGTTACACGAGCGGGACGACGGGCAATCCCAAAGGCGTCGTCTACAGCCATCGGTCCACATGGCTGCACTCCTATGCCGGCATGTCGAGCAACTGCCTGGGAGGAACGGAGAGCGATCGCGTCCTGGTGATCGTGCCCATGTTTCATGCCAATGCATGGGGCGTGCCCTACACCGCCTTCTTCTCAGGGTGCGACCTCATCATGCCGGAGCGTTACCTGCAGTCCGCACCCCTGGCCCGCATGTTCGCCGACTTGCGACCGACGTTGTCACTGGGCGTGCCCACCATCTGGAACGACCTGTTGCGCTACGCATCGAGCGCCGATGTCGACCTGTCCTCGCTGCGCATGGTGACCGCCGGTGGCGCCGCCGTGCCACGCTCTTTGATGGAGGCCTATCAGGATCGCTTCGGCTTGACCCTGGTGCAGGGGTGGGGCATGACCGAGACCAGCCCCACCTGCGCGTTGGCCAAACCCCCCAAAAGTGCGTCGCCCGACGAGGAGATGGACTGGCGGGCCAAGACGGGCCGCATCATCGCCGGCGTGGAGATCCGCGTGGTGGCCGAGGACGGCACCGAGTTGCCTCGCGACGGTTCCTCGGTGGGCGAATTTGAGGTACGCGGACCGTGGATCACCGGCTCGTATTACGGCGAGCCCACCCCGGAGCGTTTCCACGACGGCTGGCTGCGTACCGGTGACGTGGGAACGCTTGATGACAAAGGCTTCATGCAGATCTCGGACCGGACCAAAGATGTCATCAAATCCGGTGGGGAATGGATTTCGTCGGTCGAGCTCGAAAACGAGGTGATGGCCCACCCCGGTGTCTTCGAGGCGGCCGTGATCGGTGTGCCGGACCTTCGCTGGGACGAGCGGCCTTTGGTCGTGATCGTGGCGGGCGATGGGGCCCGTCCCGAACCCGCCGAGCTGGTCGAATTCCTTTCCACCCGGGTGGCGCGGTGGTGGCTGCCCGAGCGATGGGCCTTTGTCGAGTCCCTGCCCAAAACGAGCGTGGGGAAGTTCGACAAACGAGCGCTTCGGACGCAAGTGGCCGACGGCTCCATCGACATCATCGAGATCGAAGGGCCGACGCGTCGCTAACCCATGAGTACGCCTCGCGGGTTCCCTGAGTTTGCTGACCGGTTGGACGCCATCGCCGAGGATCTCGGTGACCTCGCCTTCGACCGCTTGAGTGAGGCGTCGAGTTCGGCGGGGGCGGGACGAGAACCTAATCCCGAACTGATCGCCGAGGAGCGCCGTTTGACCCGAGCCCGGCGGGCGGTGGAGAAAGCCGCCGTGTTGCTACGAGGTACGCCGCCGACTGCCGACGGCCCCTGAGCAAAGCGGGAAAACGCGGCGCCAAGGTTCAGTCGACGAAGGTGTTGAGGACGTCGATGAGCTGGCGCAGGCGGCCGTAATGAGTCCGGTCGAACCGGAAGGCGAGTCGGGGCAGATCGACGTGGTCGTCATTGGCCCGTTCCGGGGCCAGCGCCTTGGACGGTCGGATGACGCCGCTGGCCACGATGTCCTCGAACCGGGCATTGAGCTCCGCCAGCTGTGACCTGGTGGGCGCGGTGCGCATGCGCATCACGAGCAGGTCCCCGACCCAGCGGCACGAGTGGTAGTTGCGGTAGAAACCGAGGAGTTCTTGGGCCGCTTCCTCGATATCGGCGGTGACCTTGTACAACGAGTGGTCCTCGGGGGAGACGAGCCCACGCGAACTCACTTCCTCCTCGACGAATCGCTGCCACCCGCGCCAATAGGTGCCGGCGGGCACATCCAACAGCACCAGCGGTGCCGGTTCGGCTTTACCCGTCTGCAGCAATGTCAGAAGCTCAAAGGCCTCGTCCAAGGTGCCGAACCCACCGGGCAACACCGCGTAGCCGTCGGACTCTTTGATGAGCATGAGCTTGCGGGTGAAGAAGTACCGCATCTCGACGAGCTTGGGGTCTTGGGCGATGAAAGCGTTGGCGCCTTGTTCTTGGGGCAGGCGGATGTTGACCCCCAGGGATTGTTCCCGACCGGCCCCCTCCATCCCGGCCGCCATGATGCCGGGACCGGCTCCGGTCACCACCATCCACCCATGCTGCGCGATGCGCTCGGCCAGCCGGCGCGCTTGGAGGTACAGCGGATCATCGGGAAGGGTGCGGGCCGATCCGAAGAACGTGACCTTCTGGGCGTGACGGTACGGCCGAAAGA
The DNA here is from genome assembly GCA_963714125.1 of uncultured Acidimicrobiaceae bacterium. Lineage (GTDB taxonomy): Bacteria > Actinomycetota > Acidimicrobiia > Acidimicrobiales > UBA8190 > CAWCAW01. Next base: position 2,105,902 of record OY970234.1, read on the forward strand.
CGCGGAAGGCCTCGGCCATCTCCGCCAGTGCCGAACTGGCCAGCTTCAGGTCCAAGGCGTCGGTGTGCTCCTCAGCCAGATGGACGACGGTGCCGAGAATGGCTCGGTACAAATCACGCCGCTCGGTGACTCCCAGCGCGTCGAGGAACTCGTTGACGAGGTGCGCGCTCGCGGCCGCCAGGGCGGTGTCGGGGCTGATGCCCTCGGCCCCGGCCGTATCGGCAGCCAAGGGGGGAATGCGCGCCGTTTGGGCGCCGTCGATGCCGGTGCCGTCTCCCGTAGGGGGCTCGTTCAGCAAGGGGCTGGAACGCGCCCGTACAGCGTGGTGCGCTGGTCGAGTTGCCGACCGAGGGGTTCGAGCAGGGCGCGGAAGTCGTCCTCTTGCATCATCTGGCCGTGGCTCGCACCCGCGGCGCGCGAGATGTTCTCGTCCATGAGTGTGCCCCCGAGGTCATTCGCCCCGGCGGCGAGGACCTGCGTCGACCCGGCCGCCCCCATCTTGACCCAGCTCACTTGGATGTTGGGGATCCAGCCGTGATAGGCGATGCGACCCACGGCGTGCATGAGCACGGCTTCGCGAAATGTCGGACCTTGGCGGGCTTTGCCTTGCAGGTAAATGGGTGAGGCCATATGGACGAAAGGCAGCGGAACGAACTCGGTGAACCCGCCCGTCTCTCGCTGCAGGTCGCGGGTACGCACCATGTGCCGAGCCCACGACACCGGGCGTTCCACGGCCCCGAACATGATGGTGACATTGGACCGCAGCCCGATGCTGTGGGCGGTGCGATGGGCCTCGAGCCACTCTTCAGTATTGATCTTGTCGGGGCACAACACGGCCCGAACCTCGTCATCGAGGATCTCCGCCGCCGTGCCGGGCAGCGTGGCCAGCCCGGCGCTTTGCAGCCGACGGAGGTAGTCGACCAGTGGCTCGCCGAGTCGCTTGGCCCCTTCGGTGACCTCGAGTGCGGTGAAGGCGTGGATATGGATGTTCGGGGAGGCGGCGCGCACAGCACCGATGACCTCGAGGTAGTAGTCACCGTCGAAGCTGGGGTGGATACCGCCTTGGAGGCAGACTTCGGTGGCGCCTGCCTCTTGTGCTTCTCTGACACGATCGGTGATGTCGCTCAGCTCGAGGAGGTACGGCGACCCCCGCAAGTTGAGTGAGAGGGGCCCTTTGGAGAAGGCGCAGAAGCGGCACTTGAACGTGCATACATTCGTGTAGTTGATGTTGCGGTTGGCCACCCACGTCACCACGTCGCCCACACTTTGACGGCGCAGTTGGTCGGCCACCTCGGCCACGGCTCTCACGTCCGAACCACGCGCCGAGAACAGTGTCACGATCTCGGTCTCACCCACCTCTTGACCCAGTCCCACGCCGGCGAGCACCTCGCCCAAAGCGCTGCCCGCCGTCGGTAGCGGAGCCACGTCCGGCGTCACGGGCACCAGCGGGGGAGGAGCCACGGTGCCTCCCGAGCACCACCGGTCCTCGCGGGCCAGGCCGTCGGCGTCGGTGCGGATGAGCACGGGAAGGCGCATGTCGGGGTGCAGCCAACGCTCGGGCGCCAGCGCGAACTCCGGGTAGATGGTGAGTCGGGGAGCAAGCACCAGGCGCTGCGTTTCGGTGGCGTCGCGCAGGACCGTCAGCGCCGGCCACGCTCGCTCGGGATTCACGTGGTCGAGGGTGACCGGCGACACGCCACCCCAGTCGTCGATGCCGGCATCGAGCAGCGGCCCCAGATCGTCGGACAGGTTGGGCGGAGCTTGGAGGTGAACGTCGGAAGGAAGCAGGACTCGGGCGGCCGCGATGGTCCAGCGCAACTCCTCGGGTGGGCACGGCGGGTGATCGTGCATGGCCGTGCCCACCTTGGGGAGGAAATTCTGGACGATCACCTCTTGGATGTGCCCGTACTGCTGGTGCGACGCGGCGATGGCGGCCAGGGCGCGTAACCGCTCGGATCGGGACTCGCCGATACCCACCAGCACTCCGGTGGTGAAGGGAATTGATGCCTCGCCTGCCGCGTCCAAGGTGGCCAGGCGACGGGCGGAGGTTTTATCGGGGGCGCCGCGGTGACAGGCCAAGGTGTCGTCAAGGGACTCGATCATCATCCCCTGGCTGGCCGACACGGCCCGCAAGGTGAGGAGGTCCTCGGTGCCCAGTGCGCCGGCATTGGCGTGGGGGAGCAGTCCGACCTCGTCGCGCACCAGCGCGCACATGGCCGCCAGGTAGTCGATGGTTGATCGGTAGCCGTGCTCGTCCAACCACCGCCGGGCCACGACGTAACGATCCTCGGGGGCCTCACCCAAGGTGAACAGCGCTTCGTGGCATCCGGCATCGGCTCCGGCCCGAGCGATGGTCAGCACCTGTTCAGCCGACAGGTAGGCGGCTTCGAGGCGAGCCGGCGGCTGCGCGAACGTGCAATAGCCGCAGCGGTCGCGACACAGCTGGGTCAAAGGAATGAAGACCTTGGGCGAATAGGTGACGCGCTGCCCGTGCGCGGCGGCTCGGATGACACGCGCCTCGGCGGCCAGGTCATCTGTCGCAGCGACGAGGACTTCGTCGGGGCCCATGAGGGCCACCTTACCTACCGTCGGCGTACCAACCGGTCCCCGGCTCCGGTGCCGTGTTGGCGATCACGGGGAGCGCCATTGGTGCAGGTCTCGGGCCAAGAGCAGATCGGCCTCGCGCGGACCCCAGGTACCTGCCTCGTAGGACACCAAGGGCACGGCATCCTCGCTCCATGCTTCGAGGAAGGGGTCGACGATCCGCCACGCCTGGTCGACTTCATCAGTACGGATGAACAGGGTCGAGTCGCCGATCATGGCGTCGTGCAAGAGCCGCTCATAGGCATCGGCGGACGGACCAGGGAAGGCGTCGGCGTAGGAGAACTCCATTCCCACCGAGCGCAGACGGAACTCCTCGCCGGGAACCTTGGCCCCGAACTGCAGGCAGATGCCCTCGTCGGGCTGGATGCGCATGAGCAACGCATTGGGGCGAAGGTCGCGCGTGAGGCGCCCGCCAAAGGCGAGGTGCGGGACACGCTGAAACTGCAGGGCCACCTCGGTGACGCGCCGGGCCAGCCGTTTACCCGTGCGCACGTAGATGGGGACGCCGGCCCAGCGCCAGTTGTCGACGTTCAGCCTCATGGCGACATATGTCTCGGTGCGGCTGTGGGGATCGACGCCTTCCTCGTCCCGGTAGGCGGGAACCGGCGTCCCTCCCACTTGTCCGGCGCCGTACTGGCCGCGCACGGCCATTCCCACTGCGGCGTCGATGTCGGGCACCTCCACGGCCCTCAGCAACTTCACCTTTTCGTCGCGGATCCCTTGGGCGTCGACGGTGGCGGGTGGCTCCATGAGTGTCAGCGCCAGGACCTGCATCACGTGGTTCTGCACGATGTCGCGCAGTGCCCCGGCGGTCTCGTAGAAGCCGCCCCGATGCTCCACCCCGAGCTCTTCGGCCACGGTGATCTGGATGCTGTCGACGTAGCGGCGATTCCATACCGGCTCGAAAATGGCGTTGGCGAAGCGCAGAGCGAGCACGTTCTGCACGGTCTCCTTGCCCATGTAGTGGTCGATCCGGAAAATCTGGGACTCGTCGAACGAGCTGTGCACGTCGTCGTCGAGCTGACGGGCGCTGCCCAGGTCACGACCGAAAGGCTTCTCGATGACCACGCGGGCGAAGCTGCCGCCGGCACCGGGTTGGTTGCACCCGTAGCGGCCCAAAGCGGCCGCCACGGTGCCGAAGATGGCAGGCACGGTGGCCAGGTAATAGAGCCGGTTCCCCGAGGTGCCCTCTGACGCGTCCACCTCGGCGAGGACGTTCTGGAGACGTTCGTAGGTGTCCTGGTCGTCATAGCCGCCCGACACGTAGCGAAATCGCACCGCCAATTGCTGCCAGGCATCATTGTCCGAAGACACGGCGCCAAGCACGTGCGCGCGAAAGTCGTCGTCGCTCCACGGCGATCGGGCCACGCCGACAACGGTGAAGTTGGCCGGCAGAGCCTTGTGTTCGGCCAGACTGGCCAGCGCGGGCATGAGTTTGCGGGCGGTCAGGTCGCCCGAAGCCCCGAAGACCACCATGGCGAGCGGCGGTGGTGGCGTCACGGCGTCAAGCTCGTGGGACAACTCGATCACGGGCTCATCGGCGTCGATGTCGTCCCGCTGGAGCGCGGCGGGGATATCAGTAGTGGTCACGTCGCTTCGGGGCGCTGACGGTCGCGACTGCTAGTGGCCGACAGACAAGGTCTTGACCTTGTCTGTCAGCGACTCCATGAGATCGTCGAAGGATTTGGCGAACGACGCCACCCCTTCGTTCTCGAGAGTGAGGGCCACGTCGGCCATGTCGATTCCGAGCTCCCCCAAGCGCTGCAGAGCAAGACGCGACGCATCGGGGTCGGCGTCCACCGTGCGGGCCACGGTGCCGTGGTCGAGGAAATGGGCCAGCGTCTCGTCGGGCATGGTGTTGACGGTGTCGGGTCCAATGAGTGAGTCGACGTAGACAAGATCGGGGTAGGCGGGGTTCTTGGTCGACGTCGACGCCCACAGGGGCCGCTGCACGCGGGCCCCTTTGGCCGCCAACGCTTCCCAACGAGGCCCACTGAAGGCTTGGCGGAACATGGCGTAGGCCTGCTGGGCCTGGGCCACGGCAGCGGTACCGCGTGCGGCGCGCAATGCGTCAGCGGGCGCTCCGGTGGTGGTGGCGGCGAGTCCATCGAGGCGCCCGTCGACCTCGGTATCCACGCGGCTGACAAAGAACGACGCCACGCTGCGCACGCCCGAGAGGTCGTCGACGCCGGACGCCAGGTACTCCTCGAGGCCCGACAGGTACGCCTCGGCGACGTCGCCGTAGCGGTCGAGGCTGAAGATAAGGGTGACGTTGATGCTCTTGCCCGCCGCGATCATGGCCTTGATGGCAGGTACGCCTTCGACGGTGGCCGGGATCTTGACGAAGAGATTGGGCTTGTCGATACGCGCGTGCAGGCTGCGAGCCGCGGCGATGGTCTTGTCGGTGTCATGGGCGAGGGCCGGGGCCACCTCGAGCGATACGTAGCCGTCGATGCCGCCCGAGCTTTCGTGCACGGGACGAAGCACCTCCAGCGCGTCGTTGATGTCGGTGATGACGAGCTCCCAATACGAGGCTTCGACGTCATGAGTCTTGGCCAAAGCGGCGAGCTGGGCGTCGTAATCGTCCTCGCCTTCGATGGCTTTGGCGAAGATGGTGGGGTTGGACGTGACGCCCCGGACGCCCTGGCTGACCAGACCGGCCAGCTTTCCTGACGACAAGTAGTCACGGCGCAGGTTGTCGAGCCACGGGCTTTGGCCCTGCTGGTCATAGAGGTCGTTCAAGGTCGTCACGGTCGGCTCCTTTTGTCGAGCACGGTTCGGTCAGGCACGAGCAGTCTTAGCGTCGGGCGCGCCGGGGGCCGTTGGCCACCAGGGCGCGCGCTCGCGCCGCCACGTTGGGAGCGTTGTACCCGAAATGGTCGAGGACGACGCCACCGGGTGCCGAGGCACCGAAGTGGTCGAAGGTGACCGAATCGTCCGAGTAACGCTCCCATCCCAATGAAGCCCCTGCTTCAACGGCCAGGACCGGAACCCCGGGGGGGAGCACCTCGTCGCGATAGGCGTCGCCTTGGGCGGCGAAGAGGTCCCACGACGGCAGCGACACCACCCGGGCCCGCAGGGTCGGCCCCGATGTGCCGTCGGCGAGCACGGCAGCAGCAGCCACACACACCTGCACCTCCGAACCGGTCCCGAGGAGCACGACTTCGGGCGCTCCTCCTGACGGGTCGCTGAGGACGTATCCGCCTTTGGCGACGCCAACGTATGACTGCGCCGTGCCGTCGAGGACCGGGAGTGATTGGCGGGACAAGATCAGGGCAGTGGGGCCGTCGCTGTCCACGGCAATGCGCCAAGCGTGGGCGCACTCGTTGGCGTCGGCGGGCCGGATGACGCGCAGTCCCGGCATGGCCCGCAGAGACGCCAGGTGTTCGACGGGCTGATGGGTGGGCCCGTCCTCGCCGAGGCCGACCGAATCATGTGTCCACGAGTACACGACGTGCGCGCCGCTCAACGCGGCCAGGCGGACCGACCCACGCATGTAGTCGCTGAAGACGAAGAACGTCCCGCCTATGGGCAGCGCGCCGCCATGCAAGGCGAGCCCGTTCATCACGCCGCCCATGGCGTGTTCGCGGATGCCGTAGTGCAGCTGGTTGCCGGCCGGGTTTTGGATCGATTGCATGATGCCGTCGGCCAGCTCCACACCAGTGTTCTCGGTGAGGTCGGCCGAGCCCGGGAACACCCCGGGGACGACCGCCACGGTGGCGTCGAGCACCGCCTTGAGAGCCCGCCTGGTGGCGATCTGCTGGCCGGTATCGAAGGTCGGAAGCTTCTCGGTCCATCCGGGAAGCCCCTTTCCGCTTTGGCAGGCCTCCCACACGGCCTTGTCTCCACTCCAAGCGTCGAAGCGTGCCTGCCACATGCGCCGACGTTCCTGGCCGCGCGGGATGCATTGGCGGTAGTACGCGATCACTTCCTCGGGCACCCAGAACTGCTCATCGGGAGGAAGGCCCAGAATGGCCTTGGTCAGCTTGATCTCGTCCTCGCCCAAGGGATTGCCGTGGGCGGCGGCAGTATCGGTCTTGTGGGGCGAGGGCCAGCCGATATGGCTGCGCAGGACGAGCATGGACGGCTTGTCCTCCACCGCCATGGCGCGGCGCACGGCTGCTTCCAAGAGGGTGGTGTCGTTGGCGATCTCGCCCAGGTCTTCGGTGTGCCAGCCGTAGGCGGCGAAGCGAGCGGGTACGTCGTCGTTGTAGGCGAGCTCGGTGGCACCGTCGATGGTGATGTGGTTGTTGTCGTACACGTAGACCAGACGACCGAGGCCCAAGTGACCGGCCAGGGACGCCGCTTCGTGGCTGATGCCCTCCATCAGATCGCCGTCCGAACACAACACGAACGTGTGGTGGTCCACGACATCGGGCCCGAAGCGGGCCCGCAACCAGCGCTCGGCCAGACCCAGGCCCACGGCGTCGGCAAAGCCTTGCCCGAGCGGGCCGGTGGTGACCTCGACCCCCTTCGTCGAATGCACCTCGGGGTGGCCCGGCGTCAAGCTCTCCCACTGACGGAACTGCTTGAGGTCATCGAGGGTCAAGCCGTATCCCGACAGGTACAGCAGGGAGTACAAGAGGATCGAGGCATGACCGCACGACAAGACGAAACGATCGCGATCGGGCCAGTGCGGCTCACTGGGGTCGTGGTCCATGACCCGTGTCCACAGTACGTGGGCCAACGGGGCCAGGGCCATGGCCGTGCCCGAGTGCCCCGAGTTGGCGCGCTGGGGCGCGTCCATGGCCAGCCCCCGAATGACATTGATGCTCAGCTGCTCGAGGTTGTCGTCGTCGCTCACGACAGTCAACCTACCCGTTGCTCCTGGTGAGGAACCCGAGCCCGTTTCGAGCGGCCGGATCCGAGTCCTGGGGTCACGCCGGAGTGTCGACGGGGTCGGCCGGATCGGCGAACAGGGCGATGGATGCCGTGAACCCGTGGAGGAAGTTGTGGCCCCCCACGGGCCCGAGCTCCCCGGCCGCGAAGAATCCCGCCACCGGGACGGAGCCGAGGTGGCTGGCCAGCACGCTGACGTCGTGATGGCGTTGTTCGAAGAACCGGGTCCCGCGGCCATTGCAGGTGAACAGCAGCGCCGCGTCGGCGCGTCGACTGTTCAACAAGGTGTGCAGATCCTCATGCGCGGTGGAGGCGTCGCGCAGATGGAATTGCACCGTCGTCCCCACCGGCACGACGTCGCCCACGGCCACCGCCCCGTTGCGCCGGTCGGCCCCGAGCACGTTGCGGATGAGGAAGTCACCTCGGCCGAAGGACTCCTGGTGTTCGTCGATGACTCGTCCCAGTTGCAGCCCTCCGGTTTCGAGAAGTTTGACGTCAGCGGCGGTCAGCTCCTGATGGGCTTGGGCTACCAGTCGTTCCAAAGCGGGCTTCCCGGCCAGCTCGAAGATGATGTTCCTGTCGGCTTTAGTGACGACCAGTGGTTGGCCGAAGGGACGGCACCCCTGTGACACCACCGTGGTGATGTCCACCCCTGGGCCCAAGAACACGCCGACGGCCCCGTCAGTGCGCACCTGGCGGCCGAGCGCCAGGCGATTGCCACCGGGTCCTCGGGCTGCCGAGGCCATGCCACCGATGACGGGCAGACCGGGATGTCGTTCTTGTACCCACGACAAAAAGGCCTCGGCGGGAAAGCTGAACGGGTCGGCTACCAGCAGCAAGGCCTGGGGGGTAAACGCCATATCGGCTGGCCAGCCCCGAACCGTCAACCCGTCACCGTCGCTGTCTTCGAATACTTCGAGGACGACGGGAAGAAGGGGTCCGGTACGAGCGGCCCACAGCGACACCGCGGCGTCGTGCTCGACCTCGCGATGCGGACCAACGATCGACTCGGCCGCACAACCGATCAGGGCCAGAGGATGCAGGAGATCGTCCACCGCCGCCACCACGTCCTCCAGGGCGCCGGCGTGCGCCGCGGTGACGAAGACAACAGCCAGATCGGGACGAGTACCGAGCTTCTCGAGCACCTCGCCGGTGACCTCTCCCACGGCGTGGGTCGTGAGGGGATGCTCACTCAAGGCGGACGCAAACGGCATCACTGCGACCCTATCGCCAGAGCCTCCCGCTACCGCCCCGCCCATGAGGAGGTTCCCGCCACCCATACCTCTTGGACGTTGAGGTCGTCGTCGAGGGCGACGAGATCGGCGCGTCGCCCCGGGGCAATGGCGCCGCGGTCGTGTAACCCCAGAAGTCGAGCGGGCGTCGTGCTGGCGGCCGTGATGGCGGTCCCCAGAGCGATGTGCGCCGCTGTCGAGCAATTGCGTATGGCCGCGTTCATCGTCAGGCGGGTGCCGGCCAAGGTCCCGTCGGGCAACGTCGGCGGGCCGTCGCCGGTGGTTCGATGTCCGTCGGGGCGGCGAGAGTCGTCCTCGATGATCGAGTCGGTGACAAGCGCCACCCGACCTGGGCCCTTGGCGGCAAAGGCCACCTCGATCCAGGCGCGGTGGAGGTGGACGAGATCGGCGATCACCGACACCGATAGACGGTCGTCGGCCAGCGCGGCGCCGAGCAGTCCAGGACGGCGCTGATGCGAGGGCCCCATGGCGTTGCCCACATGCGTGACGAGGGTGGCGCCGTTGTCGGCAGCGGCCCACGCTTCTTCGGCGGTGCACGCCGAGTGACCCAGTGACACCACGATTCCCGCCGCGGCAAGGGCGGCGATGGCGTCGAGCGCTCCCGGGATCTCGGGAGCCAAGGTGACCACGGCCAGCGCATCGGGGAGCGAAGCCAGCCAGCGGGCGTCGACGGGGCTGACGACATGTTCGGGGCGATGGGCCCCGGGCAGAGATAAAAAGGGACCTTCCAAATGGGCGCCGGCGATGGCGGGCCGATGGGCCGGCGGTCGGGCCGCGGCCCGGGCCACTCCTTCCAAGGCCATCACGAGGTCGTCGAGAGGAGCCGACACCAAAGCCGGGCACCACGTCGTCGTTCCTTGCGCGAGCACGGCCTGATCAAGTCGGGCCCAATCGTCGTCGGTGGCATGGGCGACATCCGATTCGCCAATGCCGTTGATCTGCAGATCGATGAAACCGGGCGCCAGCACGCGCGGCGGTACCGGTCCGGTGGCGCCCCGGACGGCGGAGATGATCCCGGCGTCAACGACCACCTCTCCCGGTGACAGCGGCCCGTCGAGGGCGAAGACCGTCGATGCCCGCACCACCGTGCTCGACTCGCCGACCATCACGGTGACCGTAGTGCCGTCGGCTACGGTCACCGGCGTGGCCGACCCCCGGGTGCAGGTGCCGCCCAATTGCGACCTCACCTTGGGAATGGTGTGCACCGACAAATCGCAACCGGGGCGCACCGTGTGGCAGATGCCCGCCGACGAACGTTTCACCAATCCCGTGGGTGTTCTCCAAGGAGGCTTTGTGGCCGCCCTGTGCGATTCGGCCATGGGGGCGGCCTCCATCACGTGGGCCCAAGGACGAAAGGTGTACTCGGCCAATGCCGAGATGAAGGTCAGTTTTCTGGCCCCGGTCTCACCGGGGGGCACCTTGACCTGCACCTCCCAGGTGATCTCCGGGGGTTCGAGGACAGCGTTCGTGGAGGCCGATGTGACCGACGACAGCGGGCGACTGGTGGCCAAGGCAAGCTCGACCTACCTCCTCACAGCGCGGGACTAAGGGGTGGCCTTGTTTGCAGTAGGGCAGTGGCGAGGGGAGGATTGAGGGTCATGCCGCTACCCGGGAGTCGAAAATCGAAGCAGTCGGGGGGCGGGATCGGTGCCGCCGGCGGCGAGTTCGTCCAGATGGTCATCGACTACGCCAAGCAGGAGACCCTCGGGCCCCTCAAGGGGTTGGCCCGCTTCGTGGCCTTCGGTCTGGCCGGTTCTATCGCCCTGTCGATCGGGCTTCTGCTGTTGCTGCTGGGCTTGTTGCGGTTGTTGCAAAGTGAGACGGGATCGACGTTCACCGGCAAGCTGTCGTGGTTGCCGTACCTCATCACCACGGCCGCCGCCGTGATCATCGCCGTTGTGGCGGCATTGCGGATCAAACGAGGCCCCGCGGCCCGCAGGGCGGACGCGGCCGACGGCACCAGGAGGCCTTGAACATGCCGAGCACGGCCAAGATCACCAGGGACGACCTCGAGAACAAGCTCCGTGAGATCTCCGGCGAGGTGGAGGAAAAGACCGAAGCGGTGAAACCGCAGCTCTTGAGCACGGCGGTGGCCGCTGTGGTGGCGGCGGCCGCCGTGTCGTATCTGCTGGGCCGGCGCAAGGGTCGCAAGCGCTCGGCCGTCGTCGAGATCCGCCGGGTATAGCGCGTCATGGACCGCATACTGCGCAGCGTGGTGTCGCGGGCCATGCGGCGCGGCATGAACGGGGATCCCGTGTGGCTGGCCGCCGGCGTGGCGCTGTGGCTGGTGAGCCGGGCTCGCCGACAAGGACCCGATGTGGTGTGGAAGGGCCGGGTCAAGCCGGGCGAGCGGCTGATCATCTCTGCCTCCGACGCGGCGACACCGGGGGTAGCCGGGCCGGTGGCGTGAGCGCGCCGGAAGGTTCCGAGCCCGGGACGTTGACGGCGGGGGAGCGCGTTCTGCTCATCGACCCCAAGGCGCGGAAATATCTCGTCAAACTGGCGGCAGGCGGCTCGTTTCACACCCACTCGGGGATCCTCGCCCATGACGCCGTCATCGGCTGCGAGGAAGGCACGTCGGTGGCTTCGTCCACGGGACGACGCTTTGTTGTCGTGCGTCCGACGCTGACTGATGTCGTGCTCAAGATGCCCCGGGGCGCGCAGGTCATCTACCCCAAGGACCTCGGCGCCATCTTGATGGCCGCCGACATCGGTCCCGGCATGCGGGTCCTCGAAGCCGGCGTGGGTTCAGGAGCGTTGTCGATGGCGCTGTTGCGCATGGGCGCACAGGTCACCGGTTACGAGGTGCGCTCCGACTTCGCCGCCCAGGCGCGCACCAACGTTGAAAATGCCATACCGGGCGCTACGTACCGCATCGAGGACCGAGACATCTACGAGGGGATCGACGAGCGGCGTCTCGATCGCATCGTGCTCGACTTGCCCGAACCGTGGCAGGTGGTGCCGCACGCCGAAAAGGCCCTACGTCCGGGCGGGATCCTGCTGGCCTATCTCCCCACCATCAACCAGGTGGCTACGTTGCGAGGAGCATTGCGTCGCAGTGCCTTCGGGCTCGAAGAGACGTCAGAGACCCTGTTGCGCACGTGGCATGTCGAAGAGCGCTCGGTGCGGCCTGACCATCGCATGGTGGCCCATACGGGATTCCTCACCACGGCCCGGCTCCTGGTGCCGGTGGACGAGGAGCCCGAGTTCGGTTCTCTCAGCCCTGCTCTATAAAGATGCACTCCCCGGGACACTCCTCGGCCGCTTCGGTCACGGCGTCCTCAAGGTCCTCGGGGACAAGGGCAGTGCCGGCCGATCCTCCCGGTTCACTTCTCACTTGGTCGCCCTCTTTGACGTAGGCGAGCCCGTCGTCGAGGAGGGTGAACACGGCCGGAGCGATCTCCTCGCACAAGCCGTCGCCAGTGCACAGATCCTGGTCGATCCAGACCTTCATGGCGGCGTCGGTTTCCTTCGCGGTCTCGGGGGGGTCCGCACACACACAGCGAACCCCCGGTCTCAAGTGCCAACGTGGGCAACCAAGACTATCCGGGCACGCCGCAACCTCGGACCAGGGAGGCGCCAGTCGCTCTCAGAGCCGGTGTAGGGTCCCAACAGAGGCTCCAAAAGGGTCGAGGGAGGTGGTTCAGACGGCCGAATCGGACGAGGAACGGCAGTTGGCCCTCCGCGAAGAGCTGGAGCAGTTGCGTGAGCGGTCGCGCCAGGTCGAAGAAGAGGTGACGCTGCTGCGCCGGAGGCTGTCGGACGGCCCCGGGCGTGTGCAGTCCCTCGAGGAACGGTTGCTCGAGGTCAAGGGCCAGCTGTCCCAAGCCGTCACGCAGAACGAGAAGCTCACCTATACCTTGCAGCAGGCCAAGGAACACATCGCCGCGCTGCGAGAAGAGGTGGACAAGCTCACCCAGCCGCCGAGCGCCTACGGCACCTTTTTGGGTGCCAACGAGGACGGCACCGTCGACGTCTTTTCCGGCGGTCGCAAGATGCGGGTGGCCGTCCACCCCGAAATCGAGACCTTCGAGCTCTTGCGGGGCCAGGAAGTCGTGCTCAACGAGTCGCTCAATGTCGTTCTGGCTCGACACGGTGAGGACGCCGGCGAGGTGGTGACGCTCAAGGAAGTCCTCGAAGACGGCCGTCGAGCCATCGTCTACGCCCGTGCCGACGAAGAGCGCGTGGTCGAGCTGGCCGACAACCTCCTCGATGTCCATCTCCGATCGGGTGATTCGGTGCTCATGGAAACCCGCTCGCAGCTCCTGGTGGAGAAGCTGCCCCGGCCCGAGGTCGAAGAACTCGTGCTGGAGGAGGTTCCCGACATCACCTATGCCGACGTCGGGGGACTTGACTCCCAAATCGAGGCGATCATGGACGCCGTCGAGCTGCCTTACCTACATCGGGCCCTGTTCTCCGAGTACAAGCTGCCGGCCCCGAAGGGCATTCTCCTCTACGGCCCCCCCGGATGCGGCAAGACACTCATCGCCAAAGCCGTGGCCAACTCCTTGGCCAAGAAGGTCGCCCAGGTGACGGGCAACGCCAACATTCGCAGCTATTTCCTCAACATCAAGGGTCCTGAGCTGCTCAACAAGTACGTGGGGGAGACCGAGCGCCAAATTCGCCTGGTGTTCCAGCGCGCCCGGGAGAAGGCCGAAGAAGGCGTGCCCGTCATCGTGTTCTTCGACGAGATGGATTCGTTGTTCCGCACGCGTGGCACCGGCATCAGCTCCGACATGGAATCGACCATCGTTCCGCAACTCCTAGCCGAGATCGACGGCGTGGAAACCTTGCGCGATGTGATCGTGATCGGCGCGTCCAACCGCGAAGACCTCATCGACCCCGCCATCTTGCGACCGGGGCGCCTCGACGTGAAGATCAAGATCGAGCGTCCCGACGAAGGTGCTGCCGCCCAGATCTTCGCCCGCTACCTCACCCCGGACCTTCCGCTCGACGTTGGTGAGGTCGAGCACAACGGCGGCGGCGACCCCGCCAAGGCCGTGGCGTTCATGATCGACCGGACCGTCGAGGAGATGTACCGGGCCGACGACGAGAACACGTTCCTCGAAGTGACGTATCAAAACGGTGACAAGGAGATCCTGTACTTCCGCGACTTCGCGTCGGGGGCCATGATCGAGAACATCGTGCGCCGGGCCAAGAAGCTGGCCATCAAGCGGGCCATCGCGGGTGATGGTGGCGGGGTGCGAACCTCTGATCTCTTGGAGTCGATCCGGCGGGAGTACAAGGAGAACGAGGACCTTCCCAACACGACCAACCCCGACGACTGGGCTCGCATCTCCGGCAAGAAGGGTGAGCGCATCGTCTATGTGCGTACCTTGCTGGCTGATACCGACGAGACGACCGGAGGTCGTTCCATCGAGCGTGTCGGTACGGGCCAATACCTCTGACAACCTGGGCCAAGGCACCCGTGACCACCCTGGACGAGGTTCTTTTCGGGGCCTGGTGCGGTTACCGGCGTCGGCGCCGCGACTCGCCGCCAGCGACGCACTAGGGTCGGTTCGTGGCGGTCGCAAAGGTTTGCGGCATCGAAACGGAGTACGGCATCGCGCATGCCGGCGGAGACGGCAATCCAGTGGCGTCTTCGTCGTTGTTGGTGAACGCCTACGTATCGGACCTCGCTCGCGTCGGCTGGGACTTTGAAGACGAATCCCCGGGTAACGACGCCCGCGGCTTTGCCCGCGAAGGATCGCTGCCCCCGGAGATCGAGACGCATCTCGTCAATGCCGTACTTACCAACGGGGCGCGTTACTACGTGGATCACGCCCATCCCGAATACTCCACGCCAGAGTGCGCTGACCCTCTAGAGGTCGTCCTTTACGACAAGTCGGGCGAAGAGGTGTTGCGCCGCTCCATGGCCGCTATCGGCCGACAACTCCCGCCGGGCCAGGCCATCGTCGTCTACAAGAACAACTCCGACGGCAAAGGCAACTCGTACGGAACGCACGAGAACTACCTCATGGACCGGGCGGTGCCTTTTGCGCGCATCGCCCAGTTGATCACCGCGCATTTCGTGACGCGTCAGATCTACACCGGTGCGGGCAAGGTCGGTACCGAGACGCCGGGGGCGGCTGGCAACGGCATCGTCTACCAACTCTCGCAGCGGGCCGAGTTTTTCGAAGAGGAAGTAGGTCTCGAAACCACCCTCAAGCGTCCCATCGTCAACACCCGCGACGAACCTCACGCCGATCCCCAGCGCTATCGGCGGCTGCATGTGATCGTTGGGGACGCCAACCTCGCCGAAGTGGCGACCTTCTTAAAGGTGGGGACCACGGCGCTGGTCCTCGCCCTCATCGAGGACGACGCCTTCGGATCCAACGAGCTGATCCTGGCCAACCCGGTACGCGCCATCCGTCAGGTGTCCTTCGACCCCACGCTGGCGGCGCGCGTCGACCTGGCCGACGGCCGGACGGCCACGGCCACAGAAATCCAGTGGGAGCTGTACGGGCTGGCTCGCAAGTACGCCGAGGAGCGGGGTCTGGAATGCCTCGGGGACGAGGCTGTCGGCCAAGCCGTCCTGGCCCGCTGGGAAGAGGTCTTGCACGGACTTGAGACCGACCCGACCACGGTGGCCCGCCAGGTGGACTGGGCCGCCAAGCTCCAGCTCCTCGAGGCCTACCGGGAGCGACACAGCCTCGATTGGGACGACCACCGGTTGGCGGCGGTGGACCTGCAGTACCACGACCTGCGTCCCGAGCGGTCGTTGTTCGCCGTGCTCGATACCGAGAAGCTGGTCAGCCACGAAGACGTGGTGCGCGGCGTGACCGAACCTCCTCGGCGGACCCGGGCCTACTTCCGAGGCCAGTGCCTCAAGCGCTGGGCCTCCTCGGTGGCCAGCGCCAACTGGGACTCGCTGGTCTTTGACCTTGGTACCGACCCCCTGCGGCGCGTCCCTATGATGGATCCGCTGCGTGGTACGGCGGAACACGTCGAGGAACTTCTGAATGGAAGTTCCTCGCCGTCGGAGCTTTTGGCGCGGTTGAGCGGGTAGGAGACGATTCATGGCAGAACGGGAATTAAAGCGAAAGCCGGCAACGGCGCCTCGTGAAGAGGCGGTGCCCGAAGAGACGCCCGCCGTGTCCGGCCAGGGCGAGAAGCTCAAGGCGGAGCTGGACGACCTGTTGGACGAGATCGACGAGGTACTCGAGGAGAATGCCGAGGAGTTCGTACGTAGCTACGTCCAGAAGGGCGGCGAGTAGCCGAGTGAGTCTGCCGTTGTTCTCGCCTGGAGACGACCCGGGCCCGAACTTCTCCGCCTTGTTGCAACGATCCGGATCTCCACTGCCAGGAGCCGTGGCCATGGCCGCGTCGGGCGGCGGTGCCGCGTCGGGATCGTCGGCGCCGCTATCGGTGGCCCATGGGACGACCGTCGTGGCCTTGCGGTACGCGGACGGGGTCGTAATGGCGGGCGATCGCCGCGCCACGGAGGGGAACTTCATCGCCCACCGCGGCATGGACAAGGTCTTTCCGGCCGATCGCCACTCGGCCGTCGCCATCGCCGGCGCGGCCGGGCCGGCTATCGAGATGGTCAAGCTCTTTCAGACCCAGCTTGAGCATTACGAGAAGGTCGAAGGGGTGGCCCTGAGCCTCGAAGGCAAGGCCAACCAACTCAGCCAGATGGTCCGTGAC
This sequence comes from uncultured Acidimicrobiaceae bacterium, assembly GCA_963714125.1. Taxonomy (GTDB): domain Bacteria; phylum Actinomycetota; class Acidimicrobiia; order Acidimicrobiales; family UBA8190; genus CAWCAW01. The sequence goes on from OY970234.1 coordinate 2,122,245, forward strand.
CACCTTCCTATGGCCATGCAGGGATTGGCCGTGGTGCCGCTGTTCGCCGGCTTCGACCTGCGCCGGGGTCAGGGGCGCATCTACACCTATGACGTGACCGGTGGGCACTACGAGGAGACGGATCACGCCGCCACCGGATCGGGCGGCCGTGATGCCCGCACCACCATCAAGTTGGCTTGGCGAGCTGACCTGTCGCGTACCGAGGCCATCGAGCTGGCCGTAGAAGCGCTGTACGAGGCGGCCGACGAGGATGCCGCCACGGGCGGGCCCGACCTGGTCCGGGGCATCTTCCCCGTGGTCGCCAGTGTCACGGAGTCGGGCTATGAACAAGTGGAGCAGGGCGAAGTGGCGAATCGTTTCACGGCATTGGTGGAACGGCTCCGAGCCGGAGGGCGGCGGCCATGACCATGCCCTTCTACGTGGCCCCCGAACAGGTCATGAAGGACCGGGCCGAGTACGCCCAAAAGGGGATCGCCCGAGGCCGCTCACTCGTGGCCACCGTCTTTGACGACGGCATCGTGATCGTGGCCGAGAACCCGTCGAGATCGCTGCACAAGGTGAGCGAGATCTATGACCGCATCGCCTTTGCCGGTGTGGGCAAATACAACGAGTTCGATCAGTTACGCGTGGCAGGTATTCGCCACGCCGATACCAAGGGTTTCTCCTTCTCCCGCGAGGATGTCGACGCCCGTTCCCTGGCCAACCTCTACGCGCAATTCCTCGGCCAGGTGTTCACCCACGAAATGAAGCCGCTCGAGGTGGAGATCCTCGTGGCCGAGCTCGGCGAAGAGGGCCACGACAACCAGCTGTACCACATCGCCTATGAAGGCACTATCACCGACGAGGACCGTTTTGCCGTGCTGGGCGGGGAGACTGAAACGATCTCGGAGCGTTTCGAACGGGCCTACAGCGAAGGCTGGGGCCTCGACGGGGCATTGCGCGCCGCGGTGGCGGCGTTAGCTGGTCCCGAGCGCGCCCTCGGTCCCGGTGACCTGGAGGTGGCGCTGTTGGCCGCCAGTAACGGCCGGCGCGCCTTTCGTCGGTTGACCGTCGGTGAGCTCGGACAGCGCCTGGGTGCTCAAGGGCCGTCTGACGATGGGCCCGAGTCGGGCTCGTCGGACGCAACGTCGGCCTGATCGCTTAGCAGCAGTTGGCGGGCCAGGTCAGCCTGGTCGGCGGCGACCAAGATCTCCACCGACCCGGGTAGAGGGTAGGTCCCGCCCGCCCGCCTCGGGTCTCGGTGAGGATGCCATCCGCTCCGAGGCGCGCCATGAGGACATCAGCCTCGAAGCTCGAGCCCACCGTGGTGAGCGGCACCATGGGCGTCGCCGTCACAGAGGCGAGGCTACCGGTGGTCGAGAAGGTTTCGCCGAAGGCGCCGAATTGGCCCGGGCCGGCACTACCGTGGGCTTATGGATAAGCGGATCTTCGGGCTCGAGAACGAGTACGGGGTGACGTGCACGCTGCGTGGTCAACGGCGCCTGAGCCCCGACGAGGTGGCCCGCTACCTGTTTCGACGGGTGGTGAGCTGGGGGAGATCCTCCAATGTCTTTTTGGAGAACGGCGCCCGCCTGTACCTGGATGTGGGCAGCCATCCCGAGTACGCCACGCCCGAGTGCGATTCCATTGCCGACTTGGTGGCCCATGACAAAGCGGGGGAGCGGATCCTCGACCACCTCGTCACCGGGGCCGAAGCTCGTCTGCGCGAGGAAGGGATCAGGGGCGTCATCTACCTGTTCAAGAACAACACGGACTCGGCGGGCAACTCCTACGGATGTCACGAGAATTACCTCACGTCGCGGCGCGATGACTTCGGCCATTACACCGAGATCCTCATTCCCTTTCTCGTGAGCCGGCAGATCTATGCCGGTGCCGGCAAGGTGTTGCAGACAGCTCGAGGAGCCGTGTTCTGTTTGTCCCAACGCGCCGAGCACATCTGGGAAGGAGTGTCATCGGCGACAACGCGCAGTCGGCCCATCATCAATACCCGGGACGAGCCCCACGCCGATGCGGAACGGTTCCGCCGGCTGCACGTCATCGTGGGCGACTCCAACATGAACGAGTACGCCACCTTTTTGAAGGTGGGCGCCACCAGCATTCTCTTGCGCATGCTCGAGGATCCCGGCACTGTGCTGCGCGACCTGACGTTGGAGAACCCCATCAGAGCCATTCGGGAGATCAGTCACGACCTGACGTGTCGGCGCAAGGTGCGCCTGGCCAACGGACGGGAATTAAGCGCGCTCGACATCCAATCGGAGTACCTCACTCGGGCGTTGCGCTTTCGCGACACCCACGGACTTTCCCCCCAAGAGGACCAGGCCCTTGGCATGTGGGAGCACTGTCTCAAAGGCCTTGAGTCGGACCCGTCGACGCTGGTGCGTGAGTGCGACTGGGTGGCCAAACAACAACTGATCGAGGCGTTCCGGGAGCGTCACGGCTTGCCCCTCGGACACCCCAAGGTGGCCCTGGTGGATCTGCAGTACCACGACGTGAACAAAGAGCGGGGTCTTTATTACCGCCTCGAAGCACGTGACCGCATGGAGCGCATCACCGATGACGCCACCATCGCCGAGGCCATGAACAAAGCCCCGGAAACGACCCGGGCCCGCCTCCGAGGCGAGTTCATTCGCCGGGCTAAAGAGCGCCGACGCGACTTCACCGTCGACTGGGTCCACCTCAAGCTCAATGACCAGGCCCAGCGCACGGTTTTACTGAAGGATCCGTTTCGATCTCATGACGAACGGGTCGAAAAACTCATCGCCAGCTTGTGAACCTGAGCCCGTAAAGGGGCCCAGATCAAGTAGCCTCAATTTCTATGGCTCGTGAGGCGACCGACGCCTATGCACCATTTGGGCGTATCGACACGCTGAGCATCCCTCCGGTCGACGGCGTGCACGTTGTGAGCGTGCCTGACGAGGATCGCTTCCCGCCGCGTCGTGGGGGGCGCTGGGTGCTCGAATGGGCACTCGTTCTCATCATCGCCTTGGGCGTGGCCGTGACGGTGCGGGCCTTCGTCGTCCAGACGTTCTTCATCCCGTCGGCCTCCATGGAGCCGACGCTCATGATCGGCGACCGCATTCTCGTCGACAAGCTGAGCTATCACTTTCACAGCGTGCACGTCGGCGACATCATCGTGTTCAAGAAGCCGCCCAACGAGGTCGCCGCCGCCGACATCCAAGACCTCGTCAAGCGCGTCATCGGCTTGCCCGGCCAATGGATCTCCTCCGCCCCCGATGGGGCGGTGCTGATCAACGGCAAGCCACTGCCCGAGCCGTGGCTGACGGCTTCGGCGCGGGCCGATCCCGGCCCGCCCATCACGCTTCAGAAGATCCCCTCGGGGGACTACTTCATGATGGGGGACAATCGGGGCGATTCCGAGGACAGCCGGGTGTTCGGTCCCATTTCTGGGTCCCTGATCGTGGGGCGCGTGGTCGTGCGGATCTGGCCCTTTTCGTCACTGCATATCTTCTGATCCGCTGGCCCGGGGGACGGCCGCCGCGAGCCGTAGACTCAAGCCCGCATGCTGTCGCTCAGCCCGGCGAAGCTCCTGGTCATCCTCGTGGTCGCGATGATCGTGCTTGGTCCCGAGAAGCTCCCGGGCGTGGCCCGCCAGATCGGCGCGGCTTGGGGGGACATTCGGCGGTGGCGCACCAGGCTCGAGAACGAGGTGCGCGACGTATTCCCGGATCTGCCCGCCACCCACGACGTGGCCCAGGTGGTGCGCTCGCCTCTCGCCTTCCTTGACCGCCTGGCCGACGAGCACGAGCATGGACGGAGCACCAACGGCGCCGAGGCCAACGGTTCCGCGGCAGCGTCCAGCCCGTCGGCCCCACCCACATCGCTGCAGCGCACACCACCAGTGGGGGGGAGTACCGGGTTGTCGGGGTTGGGACCGGCTGGCGTTGAGCCGGCCGACGACCCCAACATGAACTGACCCGGGAGCCTGCTGTGGTCGCCCGTCCTCGCCTCCTTCGTCGCCGTGCCCGGCCGGCTCCCGACGCCATGACCCTGGTTGAGCATCTGGCCGAGCTGCGGCGACGCTTGGTGGTCAGCGTGTTCGCCTTTACGGTTTTTGCCATCGCCGCGTGGGTGTTCTACCAACGCATCTTGAGCTTCCTGCAGTCCCCGTATTGCCGAGTGGCGCCGCACCACAACTGTCAGCTGTATTTGACGAGCCCGCTCGGGGGTCTATCGCTGCACATCGAGATCGCCGGCTACGGGGGGTTGTTCCTGGCGTCGCCCGTGATCTTGTGGGAGCTGTGGCGTTTCATCACGCCGGGCCTCAGGTCCAACGAGAAGCGCTACGCCATCCCCTTCATCACGGCCTCGGTCACGCTGTTCGCAGCGGGGGCGGTGTTGGCATATTTCACCTTTCCTCATGCGTTGCAATTCTTGCAGAGCATCGGCGGCCCATCGTTGAAAGAGATCTACGACCCGGGCAAGTACATCGGTTTGATCTTGGCGCTGATGTTGGTATTCGGGATCACCTTCGAGTTCCCCGTGATCTTGGTTTCACTCGAACTGGCGGGAGTATTGCAACCGGCCAAGCTGGCCTCTTGGCGACGATGGGCCATCGTGGTCATTGTGGTCGTGGCGGCGGTGATCACCCCGAGTGGTGATCCGTTCTCCATGCTGGCGCTGGCCGTGCCGCTGTATGTGTTCTACGAGATCTCCATCATCATCGGCAGGGTATTCAAGCGAACTTCGCCGTCGTGAGCGAGGTCGGGCGCGACGCATCGGTGCGTCAGGCCCTGACCGCACGCCTCGGTTTTGCCCTGGACCGCTTCCAGATCGACGCTATCGACGCCTTGGAGGCAGACCGGTCGGTGCTGGTGTCGGCGCCCACCGGCTCCGGCAAGACGGTGGTGGCCGACTACGCCGTGGCTCTGGCTCTGAGCCAAGGCCGCAAGGCTTTTTACACGACGCCGCTGAAGGCCCTTTCCAACCAGAAGTTCAGTGAGCTGGTGGCCGCGCACGGCGCGCCGTCGGTGGGTCTGCTCACCGGCGACATCTCGCACCAGCCCGATGCGCCGGTGGTCGTGATGACCACCGAGGTGTTGCGCAACATGTTGTTCGCGCGCTCCCCGGCGCTCCACGGGCTCGGCATCGTGGTCCTCGACGAGGTGCATTACCTCCAAGACCCCTACCGGGGATCGGTGTGGGAGGAGGTCATCATCCTGGCCCCGCCCGAGGTGCTCTTGGTGTGCTTGTCGGCCACGGTCGCCAACGCCGACGAATTCGGTGCCTGGCTCAGGTCTGTGCGCGGTCCCACCGACGTCGTCGTCGAGCACCGCCGTCCGGTGGAGCTCGCCAATCATGTGGCCGTCGCCCAAAAGGGGAGTCGGCACGTGGAGCTGGTACCGGTGCTGCGCGACGGGGCCATCCATCCCCAAGCCGCCGCCCTCGATCAGCGCGTGGCGCGCTTGGCCAGTCGGCCCGGAGGACTGCGCCACTCGCGCCTGGCCACGCCCCGACGCACGGAGTTGATCGAAGCCCTGGGGGACCGGGGCCTGCTGCCGGCCATCGTGTTCATTTTCAGCCGGGCCGCCTGTGACGCCGCGGTGGAGCAGTGTCTCTCGGACGGGCTTCGCCTCACCACCGCCGAACAGCGGGCCGAGATCAGGGCCAAGGCCGAAGCCCATACCGAAGACCTGGCCGAGGAGGACCTCGGCGTCCTCGGCTACGGACCGTGGATTGCCGGCCTCGAGGCCGGGGTGGCCCCGCATCACGCCGGGATGATCCCGGCCTTTCGAGAAGCCGTCGAGGACTGTTTTTCGTCCGGCTTGCTGCAGGTGGTCTTCGCCACCGAAACCCTGGCGCTCGGCATCAACATGCCCGCTCGTACCGTCGTCATCGAGCGGCTGGTGAAGGTGCGAGAACACGGGCGCAGTGCCTTGACTTCGGGCGAGTACGCACAGCTCACGGGCCGCGCCGGTCGGCGAGGGCTCGATTCCGTGGGCCACGCTGTAGTGCCCTGGTCGCCGTATGTGCAGCTGTCGGAGGTGGCCGCCTTGGCCACGTCGGCTCCTTCTGATCTCACGTCCTCGTTCCGGCCCACCTACAACCTCGCCGTCAACCTTGTGCGTCGTTATGAGGCCGACCAGGTGCACTTCATCTTGGACCGGTCATTTGCCCAGTTCCTCGACCGGCGCCACCACCACGCCCTGTCGCGGCGCCTCGACCGGACACTTCGTCTGCTTCAGGACTGGGGGCACGTCGATCTGGAGGCGTGGGAGCTGACCGTGCGAGGGGAGCTCTTGGCCCGCATCTATCACGAGTCCGATCTCCTCATCGCCGAAGCACTGGCCGACGGGCTCTTTGACGCATTGGATCCGCCCGCGCTGGCCGCGGTCGTTTCGGCGTGCACCTTTGAGGTGCGTTCGGGACGGTGGCGAGACGAAGCCAACCCCCCCAGCGCGGCGCGTCGTCGCATCGCGGCGCTCGAGGTTCTGGCCGAGCGGGTGCGCACCGAGGAGCGCTCGGCGCGTCTGCCTGCCACCCGCCCGCCTGACGCCGGGTTCAGCGAGGTGGCCTTTCGGTGGGCTCGGCGCGAGCGGCTGGAAACCGTCCTCGACCGTGCTGACATGGCGCCGGGCGATTTCGTGCGCAACACCAAACTGCTCGTCGACCTGTTGCGTCAGCTGGCCCTGGTGGCACCCAATGCGGACACCGCCGCCAGCGCCGCAGCGGCCTCGGTGGCCTTGGCGAGGGGAGTGGTGGCCGCCTCAGCGGGACCCTCCCAGGTGGTGGGGAAGGGGGCCCCAGGAGGCCTCTCGGGGTCATCGGAAAGCCACCCGGAGCAGGGATTTCCAGGCGGGAAGGGGTCCGCCACCTCCGGTCGCGGCCGGTCCTAGTGTTTCCGGGGCATGTTCCCCTACGTCGAGGAGTCCTTCTCCGACGAGGAGGCTGACGTCCTTCGCCGGTACGTCACCAACCTCGACGGGCCGGTCTTCGCCTTGGTCAACTTGCCCGAGGTGGTCAAGGGCGCGCTGTTCGCCCGATACTCGCGCTCGCCCAAGAGCCTGCGCCGGCTGTTCCTCGACGAGTTCGTCGGTGATCTCGATGTCAGTGGCGACGCCAGTGTCGACGCCACCGTCGGCCTGGAGCGGGCCGAGCGGCTCTACGAGCGGGTCTTCTTCGAATATGGCGATGACTCGGTGGCACAACTCGGTGGGGTGCACCTGGCCTGTGAGCAAGCATCCAATCTTCTCACCAAGGTGCTCGAGCGGGGCCGCCTCATGGCCTATCTCGAGCAGTCGACGCGCTACATCGCCTACGACAACCGCATGCCGTCAGGGCACTATCGCTATTTTCGGGACCCCGAGGTCCTCGAATCGTCATTGGGCGCTCGCTATGTGGGCGACCTCGACCGCATGTTCGATACCTACGGCGCACTTCTTCCTGAGATGCAGGCATGGCTCACCGAGCGGTTCCCGCGTCAAGCCGGCGACTCCGATTTCGTTTATCGCCAGTCCATCAAGGCCAAGGCCCTTGACGCGCTGCGCGGCCTGTTGCCGGCTGCATCGCTGTCGAACGTGGGTATGTACGGGACGGGCCAGTCCTACGAAATGTTGTTGCTGCGCATGCGGTCTCACCCCTTGCCCGAGGCGCGTCACTACGCCGGGTTGATGCTCACGGAGCTTCGCAAGGTCATCCCGTCGTTTCTTCAACGTGTCGACCTCCCCGAGCGCGGCGGGGCGTGGTCGCGCTACATCGACTCCACGCGCGACGACACGGCTGAGACGGTGCAGCGCTTGTGGGGCCACGAGGGTGAGGACGGCGCCGCCGGGCCCGATGGCGAGGGCGTCGAGACGGGCGGCATCTCGTCGGTGCACCTGGTGGACTTCGATCCCGATGGCGAAGACAAGGTCATCGCGGCCATGTGTTACCCCCATAGCGACGTGTCCGACGCGGAGACGTTGCGCCGGGTGCGGGCCCTGGGCGCCGAGGACAAGCGGGCCATTATGCGTGCCTACGTGGGCACGCGTACCAACCGCCGGCACCGTCCGGGCCGGGCCTTTGAGGCCACGTCGTACCGGTTCGACGTGGTATCGGACTACGGCGCCTTTCGCGACCTCCAGCGGCACCGCATGCTCACCGTGGAGTGGCAGGCGCTCGCACCCCATCTGGGCTACGAGGTGCCGCCCGAAGTGGTCGAGTCCGGGTTGACGGGTCCCTTCGAGGCATCCATGGAACGTTCCGCCGAGCTGTTCGCCACCATGGAACGGGTGTTGCCGCGCCAGGCGCCGTATGCGGTGGCCCTCGGCTATCGGATGCGCTACGTGATGGAGATGAACGCCCGGGAGGCCATGCACGTCCTCGAACTGCGATCGGGCCGCCAGGGCCATCCCACGTACCGCGTGGTGGCACAAGAGATGCATCGCCTCATCGCCGAGCGGGCCGGCCATCGGCTCATCGCGCAGTCCATGAGCTTCGTCGATCATTCCTCACATGACCTCGAACGCCTGGAAGCCGAGCGCCACGCCGAGGCCAAGCGCATGGCAGCCAACCGCAGCGCCACATCGAGCTGACACGTCGCGTCGACGTCGCCGATCGATGCGGCGCGTCTCGCACGCGTGTCGCCGATACGGGAATTCATCGAAACCCGTGACCAGGGACGACGCGCGAATCGCCAGGTACGGGTGGGGAATGTGCACTTGACGTCATGCGGGAAGCGCAGCGTAATGTTCGCCCCAGTCCCAGACGCCCCGTTGGTCCTTGAGACGGCTTCGGCCGGATGGAGGTCGAGGGGGGGATGCTGTGAGAGGCGGGTGGAGGCCCGGGGACCGAGTAGAGAACGTCGCACCGCGACGGCGGGGCAACCCGCGCCGTGGTGAGATGGCACCAAAGGTCCCCGAGCCTTACCGCCCTCAGCGCACCTGCCGGGTCCCGTCCCGGCCTTGGGCTCCTGCACCGGACTCCCCGTCCGAGGCGAAGGTGCATGAAGCGCGCATGGGAGCAGATATGCTCCCCCGGCGTCAGACGACCGTGAAGGGCAATTGATGGCCGACGACCTGGACGATGTGACGGAACCCGAGGAGATTGACGCCGAGGAGCTCGTCGACATCGAAGATGACGCGCTGCTCGAAGAGGACCTCGACGATGACGACGAGGACCTCGACGACAGCGCCCTCGATGGAGATGATGACGACGACCTCGAGGTCGTCGTCGAAGTCGCGCCCGCCAAAGGGGCCAAGGCGGCGCCAGCGAAGCCGGCCAGCCCCGCCGCGGTAGCGGTGGTCGAGGAGGTCGAGGAGGACGACGAAGAGGTCGAGGACGAGGACGTCGAAGCCAGCCTTGACCAGATCTTGAAGGAGCGGCTCGTCGTCGAGGAGGACGAGGAGCCCGAGGAGGAGCCGGCCGAGCCTGACGACCGTTCGGAGATCGCCGATCGCGTCCTTCCCAAGCAGCCTGACGAGTTCGTGTGTCGCTCCTGTTTCCTCGTCAAGCACGCCAGTCAGTTGGCCAACGCCGACAAGGGCCTGTGTCGAGACTGCGTGTGATGTCAGCGAGGGCGTCGTGACCGAGGACGAGATCAGGTCGGCTGCCGACCGCCTGCTTGATGCACTGATCTTCGCTCCCGCCGGTTTGGCCCTGACCGCAGCCGAGGAGTTCCCGCGGCTGGCCGAAAAGGGGAAGCACCGCATCGAGGGCCAGGTGAACACCGCTCGTGTGGTGGGTCAGTTCGTGGTGCAGATGGCGCGCAGTCAGCTCGAACAGACGTTTCGTCGGCCCGTCCCTGCTCCGACTTCGGCGTCATCGCCCCCGAGCACCCCGACAAGCGCTCCCAGCCGCCCTGAGCCTGACGGGCCGGGTCGCGCCGGCGACGAGGGGAGCCGGACGCCGGGGCACGAATCTCGGAGTCTCATTCCTGGTGGGGCCCCATCGATTGCGGTCGCCAACGGTACGAGTTCGGCCGAAAGCCTGGCTATCCCCGGATATGACACGTTGTCGGCGTCCCAGGTGGTGCAGCGCCTCGGGGCCTTGTCTCGCTACGAACTCGAGGAAGTGCGCACCCACGAGGTCGAGCACCGTCATCGGCGCACCATCTTGAACCGGGTCGATCAGCTCCTCACCATCGGTACCGGCGGGCCCGCTGGCCACTTTGAGGCCGACGCCGGCATCACCCCGCCTGACTAGCGCCGGAGTGCGAGAGGGGCTGTGATGGAAGGAGCCCGGCCGGCAACACGAGCGGACGCCATCCGCTGCGGCGAGCTGTGCCAAGAGGCGCTCGACACGCTGCAGCAGGCCCGGGGGGGACCTCTCTACGCCCGTCGTGAGAGCGGGCTCGTGGTCAAAGCCCTGCTTCGACCCGGCGGTCTTGATCGTGTGCTTGCCGACGGTCGGCGTCGCGTCATGGTGGGGTTGCTCGACGCCGCTGTCGTGGGCCTGGCCCTGGGCCGCCTCGAAGAGGTGGGCGATATCACCATCGGGGTCATCGAAGGCCTCTACGTCGAGCCCGAGGGGAGGGGAGTGGGCGTCGGCGCCAGCCTCCTTGAGTCCCTGATGCACTGGTTCACGGCCTCGCACTGTCGAGGCGTGGACAGCTCGGCTCTGCCGGGTGACCGGGGCGTGAAGAACTTCTTCGAGGCCGCCGGATTCAAGGCTCGGCTCATCACCATGCACCGCGAGCTGCATTGAGCTCCGGGTCGCTGTCGCCTCCGGGGCCGACCCTCGCTGTCGGCGCCGTGGCCAAGGCCGGCGACGCGCTCCTTCTCGTGCGCCGGGGCCAACCTCCTGAGCGGGGACGCTGGAGCCTCCCCGGAGGCAAAGTCGAGCCCGGCGAGCTTTTGTCGGCAGCGGTGGAGCGCGAGACGGCTGAGGAGACGGGCCTGGTGGTGCGCTGCGGCGCCTTGGTGGGGTGGGCGGAGCGCATCGGGCCCACGCACCATTTCGTGATCCTCGACTTTGCGGTGGCGCTCCAGGACGATCAGGTGCCCGTGGCGGGCGGTGACGCCGACGAGGTGGCATGGGTGCCGCTCACGGCACTGCATTCCATGGAGCTCGTCACTGGGCTCGAGGACTTCCTCCGCCAGCACGGCGTCACGGCCTGATAGCCGCGTCCGGTTCGCCGGGCAGGGAACGATCAGACGCGACGGGCGGCCACGGGCCGGCGAGGCCCCGGTGGCGGCGGAATGGGCAGGCCGAGGGCCTTGGCCAGTTCCGGTACTTGTCCAGCGGCGCGACGGGCGGCCCCGAGGAGCTCTGGGCCGGCCTGGGGAGGAAGGCCGGCCGGCTTCACGGTGCGGCGCACCGGCGATTCGACCACGGCTTCAAGAAGGGCACTCCACTCTTCGTCCGACAGCTCCGGATTGAGCGCTTCGCCGGCGGCCACGGCCAGGCGCAGGGCCAGGTCGGCGGCGATGCGGGCCTGGGGCTCGGGGGGCCGCGTGGCCACCCGCAGCGCGTCGGCCACACGTCCAGCGTCGAGTGCGGTGGTGATACGAGCGATCCACGCGTCGCGCAGGGCCGTCACGCGGGTGTCGAGGGACTCGCGCAAGGCGGTAAGCAGCTGTCGACCCTCGTCATCAAGGAGGACGGCGGAGGCTCCGGCGACCACCGAACGCAGCTCGCGCAACGGGGTCTCCTTGCCGGCGTTGCGAGCCGCGGTGGCCCGGTCCTTCCATGAGGCCAGGTTGATCTTGGGCAGCAAGGCTTCAGCCATGGCCAAGAGGGGCTCGGGCGACACCTCGGTGCTCCCGTCGCTGCGGGCGCGGGCGTTCTGCTCCTCGATGGCTTGGCGCACGGCGGGGATGCCGCCTTTGAGGAGTTGCTCGGCCACAGGAAGCTGTTCGGTGGGTACGTCGGCCAGGGCCGCATTGCGAAAGGTGGCCACGGGCTGCAGGCGACGGCGATCGGTTTGCTCGCGTGAGGCCGGGGCGCGGCGCGGGCCTCCTCGCTCGCTGGTAGCAGCGGCGCCGTCGCGCTCGCGCTCGAGGCCCCCGGGGTCGTTCACCGCCGGCGGGACGTGCGCCGCGGTCCTCGGTGGGACGAGGCCGTGGCGGACGCTCGCTGCGATCGCGGCCCGAGGTAGGGCGAGCGGGACGTTCGTCGCGTGACCCTTCGCCTCCGGCAGCCGGGCTGCGACGCGGACCGCTAGGCCGATCGCGCCCCGGTGCACCGGTACGGCGAGGACGCTTTCCATCGCCGTCGAAGTCCTCGGGACGTCGCCTGCCCCCGCCCGCCAGGACAATCGACACCCCCGTGGGGGTGTCTTTCGTGGTGCCCACCACTTCGATGCGTTCCAAGACACGCGCTTGGCGGGGATCGGTCTTCGGACCTTGGACGGAGATGACCACGATGCCGTCGAGTCCGAACTCGGCTTCGGCGCGGACCACGGCACCGACCTGCGCGTCGGCAGGGACGAGTTCGCCCTCGAGGGTCCCCTTGGGCTCGCGCGCACCCGGGGCGCGCCACGTCCACGTCCCATCGGGGCGTCGACTGGTGAGCTCGATGTCGATCCTGCGGGCCATGCCGGGCGCCCACGCTAATCGGTCGTGCGAGCCCTACGAGAACGACGGCGTTTTCGGGCCCGCGCCGCCGCTGATGCCGCATGCCGGCGCCATGCTGTGGAGGCTCTGAGAATGCCCCTGTCGCGGCCCGCTATGGCCGCCGTGGTCTCTAAGGTAGGCACGCAGTATTAGGGCGTTGGCGGCGGGGCCGACTACGCCACTTGGGCAACACGACAGGAGAACGCCACGGTGGATCAGGAGGAGCAAGGGCCCGTCACCGCCTCCTTTCCCGAGCCCAGTGCGTTGAGCCCGGACGTGAGCAGGCCGTGGGGGGCGGTCGGACCCGATACGTCATCAGGGTCCCCGTGGACGGTGGCACCCACGTCGCCACCTGTGGCCGGCCCTGCGGCGGGCGATTCGCCCACTTCAGGTATGTCCGGTGCGCCTTTCGACGCGCCCACCGATCCCGCTGGCCGGGTGACTCGCTCGGCGCCCCCGTGGTTGGTGGTGGCCGTGGTGGCCGCCCTGATCGGTGGGGGAGTAGGGGCCGCCATTACCGAGGCCGTGGGCCGCAACCCGGCGACGTCAACGGTCAAGGAAGTAGCCCCGGGCCCGGCGTTGGCCGGCGGCGCATCCATCCCCGCCATCGTGCAGAAAATTCTGCCCGAAGTGGTGACGATCAATGCCACCGGTCCGGCCACGTCGATCCTGGGCGGAAGTACGACGCAACAAGATCAAGGCACCGGGATGATCGTGTCGAGCAGTGGGGAAGTGGTGACCAACAACCACGTCATCGCCGGCGCCACCACCATTACCGTCACGCTGTATCACCAGACCACGGCACTCACGGCCACCTTGGTGGGCGCTGATCCCAGCTCCGACATGGCCCTGCTCAAGATCAAGTCGCCACCCGGGAATCTGCAAACAGTGTCGTTCGGCGATTCCACCCAGCTCCAAGTGGGAGACGCTGTCATTGCTGTGGGCAACGCGCTCGGCCTTTCGGCCGGAACGCCGACGGTGACGTCGGGCATCGTGTCGGCGACGGGGCGAACGGTCCAGGCCGCCGACGCCGGTGACGGGAACACCGAGAACCTCACCAACATGATCCAGACCGACGCCGCCATCAACTCCGGCAATTCGGGGGGGCCACTGGTGGACTCGGCCGGCCAGGTGATCGGGATCAACACGGCGGTGGCCTCGTCGACGGGCACGAATGCGCCGGCCCAAAACATCGGCTTCGCCATTCCTTCGAGCACCATCGAGGGGCTGTTGCCCACCCTGCGCACCGGCGGCACGGCGGGGGCGGCCGGGGCTTACCTCGGCGTCGATGTGGAGGACATGTCGGTGCAGATCCAACAGGAATACGGGTTGGAGCCGTCCACCGGAGCGCTAGTGGGATCGGTGGTGGTGGGTTCGCCCGCGGCGTCGGTCGGGATCGAAGTGGGCGATGTCATCGTCAGCTTCAACGGCAAGACGGTGAGCTCGGCGCAAGACCTCGTGAGCGATGTACAGAGCTCAAAGCCCGGTGACAGCGCACGCCTCACGTTGTGGCGGGGGCAGCAGAAGCTGACGCTGACGGTGTCTTTGGCCCGGGCTCCAGCTAGCTGACGATCGAGCGTCCGCCCCCGTCAGTGGGGGAGGAGCGTGTCTTCGGGCGGCGCCCCGGTCGGCGCGCCCACATGGATGTACCACTCCTGGCCCCAGATGGTGGCAAAGGTGGCATCGTCTACGGCCAAGAAGAACGATGAATCGGAAATCTGACTGACGTGCGCCCGCATGGCGTCACGCTTGCGAGTGACGTATGCGCTCACGTCCACGGTGGTGGTGATGCGTTCGGCCGGCACGCCCAGGATCTCGATCATCTCTTTGGGCGGACCGAGAGAGTTGCCCGCCTCTTCGGCGGCGGCGCTGATGGAGCGCACATAGTCACGGTTGATGGTGGCCATGTAACGGCCCGGAGTCCCGGCCAGTTCGCCGGCCCGCGTGCCGACTTTGTGGACCTGGATGTGGTCGGGATGCCCGTAGCCGCCGTGTTCGTCGTAATAGACGAGCACGTCGGCCTTCTCCGCTTCGAGGATGGCCACCAGCGGCGCTGCGGCCACGTCCACGTCGATTTGGCAGAACGACGAGGGATTGAGGTTGGCGGGGTCCCCGTCCATGCCTGAGTCGTGAAAGCCGAGGATCTCGTGACGAGCGACGCCGAGGATGTCGGAGGCGGCATCGAGTTCACGAGCCCGCCGTTGTATCAGTGTCTCGCCGGGCTCGAGCAGTCCCTCGGGGGTCTCGCCCAGAGCGCCGTCAGTGGCGGTGACGAGAACGATCCGGTGTCCGTCGGCGGCCAGGCGCGCCATCGTTCCCCCCGTGGCAATGGCTTCGTCGTCGGGATGGGCATGGAAGAACACCAGGGTGGCCATGACAAATCACCCTACCCACCCGCGACGCGGGAGCGACCACAGCCGGCAGTACCTCTTTCGGTATCGAGTCATACGGGCGGGACACCGGGTCTACTACTAGCCCTCAGCCTTCGAGTCCCGAAGGACTTGCGGCTCCGGATCGTCCCCTTACCGGCTGGTCGGCCCAGCGCAGCGTATCGGTAGCCAGCGCGAGCAGGGGAGCGAAGCCTTAGGGCGTGAACAGCTTCCAGTGCCCCTCGGAGACAACTTCTACGGCGCCGTCGGTCACCTTGATAGCGGTCTGGTCGTCAATGGCGTAGCCCGGCACGGGCAATCCGGCGGCCCATTTCTGCGCCTCGGCCATGGAGTTGTCGGGCATGTCTTCGTGGTCCACATGCGGAAAAATGGCGAAATCGACCAGGGCCAACGCCTCGGTGCCACCACTGGGCGGCGTCCAGTGGGCGAAGCCCTCTCCGATAGTGGGGGCCATGACCATGCTCCCGCCGCTGATCCCCACGTAGACCGCCGACAGCGAAGGCAAGAGCTCGGCTAGTCCGGACTGCCGCATCCAGTGAGACAAGTACAAGGCATCACCACCGCCCACCAACAACGCGTCCGCCTCTTGGACCTGGGGGACCCAATCCTCTCGATTGAGGCTGGGCAACGCAGTGAGCTCCAACACTCCCAAGGACTTCCATCCCAACTCGCACATGGGAGTTCGAGCTTGTCCGGTGATGAAGCGCCACGCGGCCGGAGGTCCGCCTTCAGGATGGCCATACGACGCAGTCGGAATACATAAGGCGTTGCACTCGGTAATCGGTTTGCCCAGGAAGTCGACGAGCGCGCTCTGGATGCTCGTGTTCTTGATACCGGCTGACGTGAGCAGAAGCTTCATATTGAACATTCTTCCCACCGCTGCAAGGCCGGCACCAAGGCTCCGCTGATCGATCGTTGTGGGTAATACCTAAAACGGTATGGGTGGTCCGAGACGGTCGGTCTGGTTGACTGACGAGGTGGGCAGAAGGCTCGCCGGAATCGTCGTCGGGGTGGCATTGGTGGCCCTGGCAGCCTGTGGTCAGACCCCGGGGGCCGCAGGTCGCCACACCGGGCACCCCCAGCCTGAACCATCGCCGGTGACCACACCGGTTCCGAACGGGACCGTCGTGGTGCACCTTCTCCTCACGAGCCCCAGCTCGGGACCGGTCCCAGATCCTCACGGGACCTTCGTCCTCACCTCGAGGCAAGGCCTCAATGTCACCGGCAATCCCGAGGGCGCCATTTACTTCGACATGAGTGTGCCGCCGGGGTATTACAACGAAGCATCTGGCATCGTTCATGACCAATACGACGGAGGGCCCAAAGGCGATCCTTGCCAATACGCCGGTCCGCCGGCCGTGGTGAAATCGGGCCAGGTCAGCTCGGCAATCGTCGGCTGCGGGCTGCCCTAATTGCGGGTCTCTGACGAGCGTTCTGCACATACGGTGTGCTTGTCACCCCGTGCCTGGCGCACCACAGGCGGCACGGACATCATCCCTGGTCAGAGCATATTTATGGGCGCTTTTTTGTGTCCATATTTCCTCGGATAACCGCCGATAATGTATCTTATGTAAAGTAAGTCACGATGCAAAGGGCCGGTTTTCGCGCCCCATTCGTGAGGTCCTCCCCTTAACCCTTCAGGGCCAAGTGGGGCCTTGTGCCGGCCCTGCGCAGTTGAGTCGACGGGTGTAACAGCCGCCGACGCGCGCATCGGTGCAGCGTTTGAGCTCGTTTTTTGGTCCATGACGACGATGTTTTCCCAGCCCTCGGCGGCCGTATTTTCGGGCCCCAAAAGGCGCCTGGGACGGGTCATCGGCTGTCCCTTTGGAGGTCCCCGGAGGCCTTCGGCCGCCGACGGCTAGCGTCGTTGGGCTGTGCCTGAACCCGCCCGCCCCCCTACCGCCGCTCCCTCGCAAACGCCCTCGGACACGCCGAGCTCCCTGCTGCCGCCCCTGGTGAGCGCTCGAGGCCTGGTGAAGCGCTTCGGGGACTTCGTGGCCGTCGACGGCGTGGACTTCGACATCGCCCGAGGCGAGTCCTTCGGCTTCCTCGGGCCCAACGGCGCCGGGAAGACTTCCACCATGCGCATGGTTTCGTCGATGTCGCCTTTGAGCGACGGCACCCTACGTATCTTCGGCCTAGACCCCGCCACCGACGGTCCGAGCATCCGTAGCCGTATCGGGATCGTCCCCCAGGAAGACTCCCTCGACCTTCAGCTGACCGTGCTCGACAACCTGGTCGTCTACGGCCGCTACTTCGATCTCCCCCGCGCCGTGATTCGCGAGCGCGCCCATCGCCTCCTGGAGTTCACCCAGCTGACCGAGCGCGCCAACGACACGGTCGAGCCGTTGTCGGGGGGCATGAAGCGCCGGCTCACCATCGCCCGCTCCCTGATCTCCGAGCCCGAGCTGCTCATCTTGGACGAGCCCACTACCGGGCTCGACCCTCAGGCGCGTCACTTGGTATGGGACCGGCTCTATCGCCTGAAGCAACAGGGCGTCACGTTGATCATTACCACCCACTACATGGATGAGGCCGAGCAACTCTGCGACCGGCTCGTCATCATGGACAAGGGTCGCTTCGCTGCCGAAGGCCCACCGCGCGACCTCATCACCCGCTACTGCACGCGTGAAGTGGTCGAGCTGCGCTTTGCCAACGAGGATCACGCCGTGGTGGCGCAACGCCTCGAGGGCCTAGCGGAACGCTTCGAACCACTCCCCGATCGCCTCTTGCTCTACAGCGACGACGGCGACGCCACCTTGGCGGCCGTACACGCGCTCGGCATTGTCCCCGACTCAACGTTGGTGCGGCGTTCCAGTCTGGAGGACGTCTTCCTCCGGCTGACCGGACGCACCCTGGTCGACTGAGGCAACGGTGGCAATCGAACAACAGTGGCAGGACCGAGGCACGGCGGAGGGGCTCTACGCCTATCCGCCCGTCCGTTCGCTCGCCTACTGGGCGTATCAGTACAAGCGCACGTGGCGAGGTTCCATCACCACCAGCTTTCTTTACCCAGTGCTGTATCTGACGGCCATGGGTGTGGGCCTCGGGTCCCTCATCGACAAACACACCCACACCGTCGACCATGTCCGGTACCTCGTATTTCTCGCCCCCGGTTTGTTGGCGTCCACGGCCATGCAGATCGGGGGCAACGAGTCGACGTATCCGGTCATGGGCGCCATCAAGTGGATGCGCACCTACTACGCCATGCTGGCCACTCCTTTGCGCGTCGTCGATGTGCTGCTCGGGCACCTGGGGTGGGTGGCGCTGCGTCTGCTCATGGTGTCGACGATCTACGTGGCCGTGATGGGCGCCTTCGGTACCGACGTCTCCCCTCTCGTGATCGTGGCCATCTTCGCCTCCGTGCTCACCGGATTGGCCTTTGCCGCCCCCATCTCTGCGTTTGCCGCCACACAGGAGACCGACACCGGTTTCTCCACGCTGTACCGCATGGCGCTGATGCCGCTGTTCTTGTTCTCGGGGACGTTCTTCCCCGTCAGCCAGCTCCCGGCCTGGCTCCGTATCGTCGCCTACGCCACTCCCCTCTTCCACGGGGTGGCGCTATGCCGTGATTTGACGCTTGGTCGGCTCTCGTTGTGGCCCGATCTCGGACACGCCGCGTACTTGCTCGTCCTGACCGGCGTTGGGGTTGCTCTGGGGTTGCGTTCGTACCGCAAAAGGCTCGTGGTATGAGCGGCCTGGCCATGCGCGTGGCGCCGGGGGGCGGGCTGGGTAGCCGCCGAGCAGCGCGGTTGGTGGAGCGCAACATCGTCTTTTACCGGCGCGGCTGGGTCTTTCTTCTTACTGGCTTCTTCGAGCCGTTCTTCTATCTGTTGTCCATCGGGGTGGGGCTCAACCATCTGGTCGGGTCCCTGCACATCGGTGGGCGCCTGGTTCCTTACACGGCGTACGTCGCTCCGGGCCTGCTGGCGTCGTCGGCCATGAACGGGGCGCTGTTCGATTCGACGTTCAACATCTTTTTCAAATTGAAGATCGCCAAAACGTACGAAGCCGTCTTGTCGACACCGATGAGTGTGGGGGACATCGCGCTGGGCGAGCTGATCTGGAGTCTGATGCGCGCCGGGCTGTATTCGGGCGCCTTTATGGTGGTCATGGCCGCCCTCGGCTACGTCGTGACCCCGTGGGTGGCGCTGTGTTACCCGGCCGCCTTGCTCATCAGCTTCGCCTTTTCGGCTACGGGCATGGCCGCCACGTCGTATATGCGCAGCTGGCAGGACTTCGACAAGGTGTCCCTGGCCATCATCCCGCTGTTCCTCTTTTCCGCCACGTTCTACCCGCTCAGCGTCTACCCCACCTGGCTACAAGTGGTGGTGCAGTGCACGCCTCTCTATCAGGGGGTGGCCCTCATCCGAGGGCTCGACGCCGGCCTGTTCTCGTGGTCCTTGTTGGGCCATGCCGCCTACCTGGCCATCATGGGAACGATGTCGCTGGCCATCACCGGACGCCGCTTCGCCCAGTTGCTTACCCCGTAGGGAAAGCTCCTAGCGCCGGACGAACCACCGAGCCACGTAGCGCAGCGCGTTCGAGTCGAAGTAGAGGACCGTTCCGATCAGCAGCAAGAACAAGCCCACCAAGGCGGTGATCTGGAAACCCAGACCGAGTCCCGTGAAGGCAAGGGCCGTCGGGGGTGCCGTCACCGCTTTGGTCACGACGGGCGCAACCGTGGTCGGAGGAGAAGTTGTGGTGGGGGCGACGGTGGTGGTGACAACGACAACGCTGTCGCTGATCACGATGGTCCATTCGCTGGAGTTGTTGCCAAAGGCGCCGTTGTTGTCATTGGCCAAGAGGTAGAGCTCGCCGCTGGATGGAAATGGTGAGCTGTAGCTCTCCCCGATTTCGAAGGGAATGCCGGTCGTGCCCACCCTGCCGATCAGGGAGTAACACTTGAGCGTCGGCGCCGTGAACTCGCTGTGGGGTACGGCGCATGCTCCCCCGTTGGGATCAGCCGAGAGCATGTTGTAACGACGGAAGTAGATGGTGCCGCTCGCGGTGATGCTGAGCGTCTCGCCCGCGGTGACGGCGAAACCGGTGTTCGTCCACGTGGGGCTGCCGCCCACTTGGATGCTCATGGACTGCGCTTGAGCAACCCCTGCCATAGCGGCTATCCCGGTGGTGGCAAGCAGCACCACCCCGAGCAGCAACACCGACAGAGATGTGCGTCGAGACTTCATGGAGACCGGTCAAGTGGCACTGCCCAAACTGGGCAAATGGGGGGCCGCTCGCCTTTCCTTTTTTTCACTATAAGCATCACACCCGCCACGCTGCCACGCATCGTCAAAATTGGTGTCTGTTGTGCTGACTGCACCCTGCGTAAGTGGCCTTTCACCGGTGGTGAGCCTTGCTCCTATTGCCGACTTCCCTTTCGGGCGATTTGGAGTCCCATCCGTACTCCCCCAGGCCTGGGCCCGACTGCCTAAAGATGGCTTCGTCAACGTTTGCAGACTGCGAACGTTGCGGGAATGGGCGAGTCTTCACGCGCTCAGCGGCTCGAAGTCGATGATGAGCTCGGTGCCCAGCGCCTTGGCGATGCGGTCCAGGCTGATCACCGTCGGGGACACCTGACCCTTCTCCAAACGAGCAATGGAGGGCTGACTGGTCTTGGCTCGGCGGGCGAGCTCGGCTTGGCTGATGCCCGCTCGGCACCGGGCTGCTTTTACTGACGCGCCCACCATGATGGCGGTACGGGCTCGTTCGTAACGAGCGAAGGCGTCAGCTCCTCGGCGGGCGGCGGGCCGATTCCCAGTTCGACGGGGTGCCGTCGTGGTTCGAGCGGCCATATCAAAGATGAAATATATCTAAGGCGATTAGCCTCTTCGGCGATGGGCAGGCTCAACCGGGCACAGCGCGTCGTGCTGGTGGTGGCTCTTGGTGTGGGTCTCGTACTCCTCGGCCAGTTCATCGAAGGCCGTTTGGGAGTAGGGGCGGTGGGCTGGGTCGGCTACGCCCCTCTCAGCCGAGGCTTTGTTTTTCCGGGCGGCCATCGGTGGGGCGATCTCTTTCTGTGGCTAGGAATTACCGCCACGTGGGCGGTGGCATCGATGGTGATTCTGCGCACCCATGGGCCCGCATCGGTCCCCCGGTCGGATCGATCCTCGGAAGCTTCACCGTCGGCCTGAACCGCTCCGATCAAGGCCGCCTAACGGGTGCGCCGTAGACTGGAGTGACTCGACTGCTTGGCCAGGAGGCACCCATGCCCATCACCCAGGAAGAGATGATTCTCCGCATCCCTCAGCCCCCCGTGTTCGACACCGTGGAAGAGGAGCGCCTCCATCGCAAGCAGCGGCTGGCGGCTGGCTTCCGGCTGTTCTCCAAGTTCGGTTTCGAGGAGGGTGTGGCCGGTCACATCACGGCCCGGGACCCGGGAGACCCGGAGCTGTTCTGGGTCAACCCCTTTGCCATGGCCTTTGCCCACATCTCGGTCTCGGACCTCATCTGCGTCAACTCACGCGGTGACGTCGTCGAAGGTGATCGCCCTGTCAATGTGGCCGCCTTCGCCATTCACTCTCAAGTGCACGCGGCGCGCCCTGACGTCGTGGCGGCGGCCCATTCGCATTCGGTGCACGGCAAGGCGTGGTCCTCGCTGGGGCGCAAGCTCGATCCCATCACCCAAGACGTGTGTGCCTTCTACGGCGACCACGGCCTCTTCGACGACTACACGGGCGTCGTCGTCGACGTCGACGAGGGAAAGCGCATCGGCGTGGCCCTCGGCGAGCACAAGGCGGTCATCCTGCGCAATCACGGCCTGTTGAGCGTGGGGCACAGCGTGGACGAAGCGGTGTGGTGGTTCATCACCATGGAGCGCTCGTGTCAGGCCCAACTACTCGCCGAAGCCGCCGGCACACCGGTGCTCATCGACAAGGAGATGGCCGAGCTGACCTCTACGCAGGTGGGCAACCATTACATCGGCTGGCTGGCCTTCCAGTCGTTGTATGAGCGGATCGTGCGCGAGCAGCCCGACCTGCTCGACTGACGCACCGCATACCGTCCCACCCACCAGACAAGAGGTGACAGTGGACTGGCCCTTGCAATTCGGCATGTTTATGGCGCCGTTTCACCCGGTGGGCCAGAACCCCACGCTGGCCTTGGAGCGGGACCTCGAGCTTGTGGTTCGCCTCGACGAACTCGGTTACGACGAGGTGTGGTTCGGCGAGCATCATTCGGCCGGCTTCGAGATCATCGCCTCGCCCGAGGTGTTCATGGCCGTGGCGGCCGAGCGCACCAAGCACATCCGGGTCGGGACCGGCGTGAGCTCATTGCCGTATCACCATCCCTTCATGCTGGCCGATCGCATGTGTCTGCTCGACCACCTGACCCGGGGACGGGCCATGTTCGGTGTGGGCCCCGGCGCCTTGCCGTCGGACGCCTACATGATGGGCATCGACCCCATGCGCCAGCGCGACATGATGGAAGAGTCCCTTGAGGCCATCTTGGCTCTACTGGCCGGCGACGAGCCCGTGAACCGTCAGACGTCGTGGTTCACCTTGCGCGACGCCCGCTTGCAGCTGCGGCCCTATACCCATCCTCGCTTCGAAGTGGCCGTAGCCGCCCAAGTATCTCCGGCCGGGCCTCGGGCGGCGGGGCGCTTCGGGTTGAGCCTGCTGTCCATCGGCGCCACCACCGCCGGAGGCTTCGACGTGCTCGGAAGCCACTGGCAGGTTATGGAGGAACGCGCCGAGGAGTTCGGTACCGCCATCGACCGCCAGCGGTGGCGCCTGGTGGGCCCTATGCACATCGCCGAGACCGAAGCCCAGGCCCGCGCCGACGTGGAGTTCGGCTTGGCCAAGTGGGTGCAGTACTTCGAGGAAGTGGCGGCCTTGCCGCTGGCGCCGGGAACGCTCGATCCGACCAAGATGGTCGACGCCTTGATGGCAACGGGATTCGCGGTGGTGGGCACCCCGGACATGGCCGCCGAGCAGATTGAGCGGCTGGTGGAGCAGTCGGGCGGTTTTGGCACTTTTCTGTTCATGGCGCACGAGTGGGCCGATCGCCAAGCCACGTTGCGCTCCTACGAGCTCTTGGCTCGCGAGGTCATGCCCCGGTTTCAGGGATCGCTGGGCTCGCTGCAGGTGTCGCGCGATTGGGCGGCGCAGAATCGACCCGAGTTCATCGGTGCCGCCGGTGGGGCCGTCATCCAGGCCATTCAGCAGCACCACGCCGAAAAGGCGGATAAGGCCGCCCAAGGCGTCGGAGCAACCGAGGCCTGACGCCGCCTTAGGGCCGGGCGTCGAACGTGGGCACCAGTGTGCGCGCCGCGCGCGCCTCATCAACGCGACGCACCGGGGTGGCGTGCGGTGCATCGGCGGCCTGCTGTGCTCCCCCCTCGGCCGCCGCCTCAGCCACGATCTCCTCCAACGCAGTAGCGAGTGCTTCGAGGGTCTGCAGGCTCTCGGTCTCGGTGGGCTCCACCATGAGGGCTTCATCCACGATGAGCGGGAAGTACACCGTGGGCGAGTGAAAGCCCTTCTCCAAGAGGCGCTTGGCCACGTCGAGCGCTTTGACCCCGGTGTCCTTCTTGAGCGTCTTGGCCGACAGCACCAACTCGTGCATGCAGGGCCGGTCATAAGGAATGTCGAAGGTTCCGCTGAGTCGACGTCGCAGCCAGTTGGCGTTCAACACGGCCATTTGCGCCACGCCACGTAACCCGTCGTCGCCGTGGACCAGGATGTAGGCCAGGGCCCGGGCCAGCACGAGCGCGTTGCCGTGCCAGGAGTGGACCCGTCCGATCGACCTCGGCGGTGTGAACCAGTCGTAGCCGTGCTCGCCGTCCTCGCCACTGCGGCGCACCGGACGAGGGCCGGGCAGGAACTCGGCCAGGCGGGCCGACACCGCTACTGGACCCGCCCCGGGGCCACCGCCGCCGTGCGGGGTGGCGAAGGTCTTGTGCAAGTTGAGATGCACGATGTCGAAGCCCATGTCGCCGGGACGCACCACGCCGACGATGGCATTGAGGTTGGCGCCGTCGTAGTAGAGCAGGCCGCCCACGTCGTGCACGGCGGAAGCCACCGCGGCAATGTCTTCTTCGAAGAGCCCCAACGTGTTGGGGTTGGTGAGCATGATGCCGGCCACGTCCTCGTCGAGAACGCTGCGCAAGGCGTCGATGTCGACGCATCCCCGGACGTCAGATGGCACGGTGACGACCTCGAAGCCGCCCAGGGTCACCGAGGCCGGATTGGTCCCGTGGGCGGAGTCGGGAATGATCACCTTGTGCCGTCGTGATCCCTGCGCCTTGTGCCACGCCTGCATGAGCAGGAGCCCGGTGAGCTCACCGGCCGCCCCTGCCGCGGGTTGCAAGGTAGCCGCCGCCATGCCGGTGATCTCACACAGCGTCTCTTCGAGTTCGACGAGCAGCGCCAGCCAGCCCTGGATGGCACTGACCGGAGAAGCGGGGTGGACGTCGGCAAAACCGGGCATGGCGGCCACCGTGTCGCACACCTTGGGGTTGTACTTCATGGTGCACGACCCCAGCGGGTAGGCGCCGAGGTCGACGGAGAACTGCCGATGACTGAGGCGCGTGAAGTGCCCCACCAAATCGCGCTCGGAGACGTCGGCTACCTCGGGCGGCGCGTCACGGCGGTGCTCGACGGGGACGAGCTCGTCGAGGGCAAGTTCGGGAAGGCCGGTGGTGCGCAGCTGCCAGGCCCGTCGGCCCGGTTGGGACAACTCGAAGAGGGTGGGCTCGGTGTCGCGTCCGAGCAACGGAGCGCTGGTGGCCCGGCCCCCGGCGGCCGGCGCCGCCACAACGTCATCGCTCACGTCAGCGCACCGCCTTGTCGAAGGCCGTCACGAAGGCGTCGATCTCGGCGCGCGTACGACGTTCGGTGACAGCGACGAGAAGGCCGTCATCGGAGCCGCCGGTGTAGCGCTCGTCAAGAGCAATGCCGGCCAGAAATCCCTCGGCGGCCAGGCGATCGACGACGGTGGGGGCGTCGAGAGGAAGGCGCAAGGCGAACTCTCGGACGGTGGGCGCGTCCACGAGGGCCTCGACCCCGGACAGCTCAAGGAGAGCCTGGCGGCAGTAGCGGGTGGCCCGAGCCGAGCGCAGCGCCACCTCGGCCAGCCCGCTGCCGCCCAACCAGCCCAGCTGGATGGCGGCGGTCACCGCCATGAGGGTTTGGTTGGTGCACACGTTGGACGTCGCCTTCTCGCGACGGATGTCCTGTTCTCGTGCCCGCAACGTGGTGACGTACGCCCGTCGTCTTTCAGCGTCGACGGTTTCGCCCACCAGACGGCCCGGAAGCCGCCGTACATGGGCCATGGTGCACGCGAACAGGCCCAGATAGGGGCCGCCGAAGCTCAGGGGCATGCCGAGGGCTTGACCCTCCCCCACCACGACATCGGCCCCCCACTCCCCCGGTGAGCGAAGGATGCCGGCACAGATGGGATCGAACGCCACCACCAGCAACGCCCCGGTGCGGTCGCACACCGCACGCGCCGCGGCGAGGTCCTCGAGACAGCCCAGGTAGTTCGGATAGGCGACCACCACGGCGCCGGGGGCATCGGTGTCCCCGGCGCCGGTCGTCGACTCCCAGTGGGTGACCCCGTCGACCAGAGGGACATCGACGATGTGGTGACCGGGCCCCGATGCAAAGGTGCCCAGCACGGCGCGCCACGACGGATTGACGCCGCGTGACAGCCAAACCGTCGAACGGTCGGTGGTGCCGACGGCCAGGTTCACCGCCTCCACCACGGCGGCGGCGCCGTCATAGAGCGAGGCGTTGGCCACCGCCACCCCCGACAGCCGGGAGACGAGGGTCTGGAACTCGAACAGGGCTTGGAGCACGCCCTGGGCCACCTCAGGTTGATAGGGGGTGTACGAGGTGACGAACTCCGAGCGCGATGCCAGGGCGGACGTGACCGGTGGCACCTCATGGTCATAGGCGCCGCCCCCGGCAAAGCACACCAAGTCGCGCCGGCATGCCAAGTTGGCCGCGGCCAGCTCGGACATGTGCGCCAGCATGTCGGGTTCGGGGATGCCGGCGGGGAGATCGAGCCCCGAGGCCAAACGCAGGGCGGCGGGGACGGCGTCGAAGAGCTCGTCGAGCGACGACAGACCCAAAAACGCCAGCATGGCGTCGACCTCGTCCTCGGTGTGGGGCGTGTACCCGCTCACGGGGTCTCACCTTTCGACTTCGATACGAAGGGCAGAGCGGTCATGTGCGCCGGCAGGGGGCGGCCGCGCACCTCGACCGATACGGCGTCACCGTCCTCCTCCTCGCTGGCGGTGTCGATGAAGGCCATGGCGATGCCCCGGTTGAGCATGGGTGAGAAATTGCCGCTCGTGACCGTGCCCACCGGACCCTTGTCGCCCATCACGATGTCATCTTGGCGCGGCGGCTGGCGACCATCAGCGATCAGTCCCCGCAGGCGCCGGACCACGCCGCGGGCACGCTCTTGTTCCAGGGCGTGGCGACCTCGGAAGTCGCCTTTGTCCCATCCCACCACCCACCCCAGCCCGGCCTGTAGGGGGGTGATCCCCGCTCCGAGCTCATGGCCGTGCAGCGGTAGCCCGGCCTCGAGCCGCAACGTGTCACGCGCCCCCAAGCCGGCTGGGGTGACGCCGGCGTGGAGCAACTCCTGCCAGAAGGCCACGGCGTGTTCGGCCGGCAGGGCACACTCCACCCCGTCCTCGCCGGTGTAGCCGGTTCCGGCCGCGGTAGCGGTGACACCGCGCCACGTAAAGGTGGTGACGCGGAATCGCCCCACGGCGGCGGCGTCGGGGGCGACAGCACCGAGCAGGTGACGCGCCTGTGGTCCTTGTACAGCAATCACGGCGCGTCCTTCGGTGGTGTCGGTGCCGTGCAGAGCGGCACGCACGCGCGCCGTGTTCGAGGCATTGGGCATGACGTCAAAGACGTCATCGCCGAGCCACCACACGATGATGTCGTCGAGCACCGAGCCGTCTTCGGCGTCAAGGAGATGCGTGTATTGCGCCCGTCCGGGCTCGATTTTGCGCAGATCGTTGGTGAGCTCGTTTTGCAGATCCGTGAAGGCGTCCGCGCCTTGCACGCGCACTGTTCCCAGGTGACTGACATCGAACATCACCGCCGATGTGCGACAGGCCCGGTGTTCGGCCAAGGTGCCGTCTTTGTAAGCAAGTGGCATGAGCCATCCCCCGAAGGGAACGAGTTTGGCGCCCAGTGCCACGTGCGCGTCGTACAGCGGGGAACGTCGCCAGGCGGCGTCATCGGGCGGGCTCGAAACGGACCCATCATGCGTCGTTGCAGCCGGCTCCGGGGTCACCGGGCCAGCCTACGCGGCAGGCGAGGAAGGGCGGGAAAACCCGTATTTGGCCAACAGAGCCAGATAGTCGCGTTGATAAAGCAACTTCACCTCGACGCCGGGATAGAGCTCTCGCAGACGGCGCAACTTGGCGTTCTTACGGGTCACGAGTTTCTGGTTCAAGGTGGTGAGCTCGATGAAACAGTGATGGTCGGGCAGGTAGAAGTCGGGCCGAAATGCTGCCGCCGGAGATCCGTCTTCGTGCCATTCGAGAACGAACTGGACAGGCTCGTAGTCCCAGCGAACGCCGTAGAAATCGAGCAACTCGGCGAAGTGTTGCTCCGAGTCGTGGGCAAAGGAGACCGGGGAAGCCGCCCCCGGCTCATTCGATCTCGACGACGCCCGGGACTTCAACCGCTTCGAGCCTCCCCCACCATGGGCGCGGCCGGTGCCGATGCGCTGACCGAGGATCCACGCTCGATGGCCAAGATGTCGGCGTTGAGCTGTTCGACAACACCCGACAGCGGCACGATGTTGAGTACTCCCTGACCGCCACGCATCAGATCGACGACTTCGCCGTCACTGTGAGCCAACACGGAGTCCCCACCGACAAGCACGAGATTGGTCGATGCCAAATCGACACCGAGTTCGGCACGCAAACATTCCACGGCGCGACGCGCTCGTTGCAACGAGATGCCGGCGTCGAGCAACTGCTTGATGACCTTCAGCTCGAGAACGTCGGTATACGAGTAGCGCCGTTGCGTGCCACTGCCGCGTGCGTCGGCGATAGAGGGGCGCAGGAGACCGGTGCGAGCCCAGTAGTCGAGCTGGCGATAGGTGATCCCGACGAGCGAACACACTTGAGGGCCTCGGAAGCCGTCTTGTTCGGGCGCAGCGATGCCCGGCAGTGACGCCGCGTACGGGGCTCGATTCGACATTGCGTTTCTCCTCCACCTCAGGTGCAGGTTCATCGTAGTCGGAAATTGTCACACGCGGGTAGTTACGAAGCTGTTACTGCTCGGTGCGGACTCGTCAAAGGTCGGGGCGCCAGGGACCATTGGCTCCAACCGAGGGCCGGCAAAGTTCCCTTGCACCAGAAGGGAAAAAGCATCCGACTTCGGTGTGGACCGATGCTTCTCGCTCCCCTGTCGGGCCGTCTACTGCTCCCGTTTTTCGCGTGCGGAAGTTCGTTGGAACGGGAGGAACTCCCAGCTCAAGGCTAACCATAAAGATGAACTAGAGGGTTTGAGTTAGGTATCGATCCTTCGAAGAGTTTCCCGGTAGCGGTGCGTGTTCTTGACGTACTCGTCAGCTGAGCCCCGGATCATCTCGAGCGACGCCGCATCGGGCTTGATCACGGCGGGGATACCCAGGGCCAGGGCACCAGGAGGTATCTGCATACGGTTGGGAACAACCGCTCCGGCGCCCACGATGGCACCCGATCCCACAACGGCGTAGTGCATGACGATGGCGCCTGAACCCACCAGGCAGTCGTCTTCGAGCGTGCATCCTTCGAGGTGGACGAGGTGCCCGACGACACACCCCGAACCCACCACGGTCGGGAACCAAGGCCCGGCGTGGATGACGGTGCCATCTTGGATCGAGGTACGGGCGCCGATGGTGATCGAGCCGTAGTCGCCGCGCAGGACGGCCGTGGGCCAGACGCTGCTTTGCGGTCCCACGGTGACGTCACCGATGATCACCGCGTCAGGATGGATATAAGCCTCGGGATCGATGGTGGGAACCAGGTCCCCTAGTGCATAGAGCGCCATGCGATCGACGTTACTGCCCGGTCATCGGTCTGGTCATAGGTCTCGTTGGTGCCTCAAGGTGGCCGTGTCGCGTGCCGATCCTTAGGACATGCCTGACATTGCCGAAGTGACCACCGATTGTCACTGGACCAAGCTCGCCCTGTGTGCCGGTCATCCCGAGAAGGCCTCCTGGTTTCCTGAGGATCACCACACCGCCTCCAAAGCCATCGCCATCTGTCGGGTGTGCCCGGTGCGTGACGATTGCCTGAGCTTCGCCATCAAGACGGGCCAGTCCGAAGGTGTGTGGGGCGGTACCACGCCGTACCAGCGTCGGCGCATGGTGCGATCGGGCGTCCGTCCTTAACGACGGTCGTCGCGGCGCCTCCCTCAAGGGGCCAAGGCGCCGGCCTCGGTGGTGAACGCCGCATTCAGCGTCGGTCCCAACGGCGCCATGTCATACGGCAAGCAGTCCTCGTTGTAGTACCACCAGAAGTAGCCGCCGACGTAATACGGCAGCGCGATCTTCAGGCCGTAGTAGTAGCGCATCACTGACTCTGCGTCGGCCTCGGTGGACGCCGTGACCGGTTGGTCGAGCCCGATCTCACCGAACCCCAGTTGCGCGTTCGGGTAGAGGGCGTGCAGCTGTTGAAAATACTGGGTCCACGTGGCTTGGCTGGGACGAAGGTTGTTGCAATCGTCCTCGTAATAGGAAAGCAGCACGTAGGCGAGCCCGTCTCGAACGCTCTGCGGCACGTACTGGGCCGAAAAGGCCAAGGGGTCGAGCTCCGACGCACCGTCCCCGCAGCCCACGTTGTAGTACAAGGTCAACGCGCTGCGATGGCCAGCGGCGGCGACATCGTCGTAGGCATCTGTCAACTTGGTCTCCACGACCCGGTAGCGGCCCGTCCAGTTGCCATTGACCTCGTTGCCGATCTCCCACAGGTCGATCTTGTTGCCCAGCGTGGCGAGATAAGACTTGACGCGCCGGTTGTATGCGGGCGCCGATATCTTCTTCTCATCCGACGAATCAAGCAGCTCCCCCATCAGGAAACTGACGGGTTGGAGGGCGTCGAC
Source organism: uncultured Acidimicrobiaceae bacterium (assembly GCA_963714125.1). Classification (GTDB taxonomy): domain Bacteria; phylum Actinomycetota; class Acidimicrobiia; order Acidimicrobiales; family UBA8190; genus CAWCAW01. The sequence goes on from OY970234.1 coordinate 2,152,191, forward strand.
AGCGGCCGAGTAATAGCGGGCCGGCTCTTTGACGTCGAAATAGATGCGCGTGGTGGGCACCTCGGGGAGGCGTTGCACTCCCGTCACGATGGTGCTGAGGTTGCCGATGCTGTCGACGGTCACCCCGTACAGAGGGCTTGGCAAAGCGCGCCCGGAAGCCGGCGCCACGGCCGGGGACGGGGCAGTTGCCGGGGCCGAAGGGGTCGGCCGTGACCAGTGGCGCTCCACAGCCCCCGCCGGCACGGCGAACATCACCGTGAGGCCGACAAGGGCGGCAGTGATCCTGGCAAACGTCGGTGCCCTGATGGCCGCGGTTTTAGCTCTCGGCCGCCTCGGCCGCCAGGCGTGAGGCCAGCTGGCGAGAGAAGCCGAGGCTGCGGCCCACATCACTGATGCTCACGCCCTGTTCCTGGGCCAGGTCGAACATGGCCAGGCGCACCTTGTGGCGAGCCGCCTCGAATACATCCATGGCTTCGGTGGTCTCGCGGCGACGCACCGGGCCCTGTACCGACAGCAAGGCCTCGGTGAGGACGTCACCTTTGGCGATGTAGGTGGCCAGCTCGGCGTTGGCTTTGGCAAAGCGCCGCAGCACCTTGCGCATATCCTCGGAGGCTTCGATAAGCGCGGCGATGCGGCGCTCGAGCAGTTCGCTCTTTTGCGTCATGACTTTCCGTCCGTTTGCTCGCTGAAAGCGCCCAATCCTGTGCAGATCGGGATACCTCAAGTCTGCCAACCGGTGACACCTTGTGTCGGTCAGCGCGGGGTGATTCCGACGTATCTGGTGGGTGAACTGTGAATTGCCTGAGTTCTTGCGTTCCGCAACGAGATTTTGCGGACCGGCACGTCGCTTGTGATCTTCTACGATCGAGGCAATGCGCGCACCGGCTCCACAACGAATCGCCTGGCTGCGCGTGGCCGTGGGGCTGGCCATGGTGGTGGCACCGAAGCAGGTGCTCAGGATGGCCACCACCGAGGTGTCGGGCTCGATGTTGCTCCTGACGCGCACGATCGGGATCCGGGATCTGGTCATCGGTGTGGGGACGTTGCGGGCGCTTCATTCAGGCAACGTGGCCGACAGCCGGCGATGGATGGCAGCGTCATTGGCCAGCGACGCCCTTGACACCATCGCCGGGGTGACGAGCGCACCCATGGTTGGACGTGGTTCCGCCGTGTTGGCCACCGCCATGGCGGCGCCCTTAGCGGCGTGTGACGCGTGGACTCTGGCGTCCTTTACTGGCAAGGCTGGGGCAGACGTCACCACTGCGTGAACGGCGCCTCACGTTCACCCGGTGCCGCATGTGGTGATCCATGCGCAGGGTTGGCGGCAAGAATTGGCGTGTCGAAATTGAGTTGGTTCGTTGGACACACTTTCGCCACCTTGCCGTCACGAGGGCATTGGTAGGGTCGAGCTCGAGCTGCCCCAAACCACATGTCGCGAAAGGGTGCGATGCGCCTTCTAAGCCGTGCGATCCAGATCATGGGCGCGTTGGCTCTCGTCACGGGCACGCTGCTGTGGTGGGCGGCATCCGCCGACGCCACATCCAATACGTACAACGATCCACGACCGTGCTCGGCCACCACCAACGGCGGGGTATGCATCGCAACGGTGAGCGACGATGCGTTTGTGAGTTCCGACAACACCCCGGAAATCACCTTGACCATGACCGTTGGTCTTGTCTCGGATCCCACCACCGACCCGGCCTGGCAGAACGCCGACACGGTGGCAGGTTGGGGGGTACTCGACGATTCGGCCACATCAGTCGATTACGTGGTGTCGACGTTCGCGCAGAACGGGGTTTACGAAGCAGCCGTGGCTCAGGTCGTCAACTCGTCGATCGCCCTCACGTGCGACGCTCCGTCAGAGGTCACCACCGCGTATGTGGCTGCGAGCAATCAATACAGCGTGACCTTTCCGTCCAGCTGTGTGGGGAGCCCGAGCTCGTTGAGCGTGACCGGTGTCTTGTCGTATGACTCGAGCAGTGACGGAGAGAACGCCGTGACGTATTTGTCGCCGGCACAGGGAGCTTGCTGCCCTGTGTCGCAGGACACCGTCACCGCGCCTACCTCGACGCCAACCACATCACCCCCGCCGACGACGTCTCCACCCACCACGACGGCGGCGACGACGACCACCACCTCGCTCGTCACGACGACGACGCTGGCTCAAGGAACGACGACAACGACGTCGAGTACGACCTCGACGACCGCCCCCCTGGCGGCCACCAGCTCGACCACATCAACGACGTTGGCGGTGGCGGCGACGTCGTCCTCGGACACGTCGCCTGCTTCATCGGCATTGACGGATCTCTCGGACGATGCATCGTCCACCACGGCCGGTGGCGCCCAGTTGGCGCTCACCGGCTCGGGACCCGCACCGCTGGAAGTGGCAGGCGTGGGTGGAGTCCTTTTCATGACGGGGGCAATCGCTCGGCGTCGCCTGCGTAGATCCACCTGAGGTAGATGGCCTCCGTACTCGGGTATAGGCACGACAATGCGAACATCTGAGGGACAGTTACGACCGTTGACGGACGCTCCTGGGCATTCGTTGGCTCAAACTTCCGGCCAAATGACGTCGACTCGGGGGCCGTTCCTGTTTCGTTCGGCTCGCCATTGGTGGACCGTTCTTGCTTTGATGGCCGGGTTGGCCACCCTTGCCGTCGTTGTACGTCAGGCGCCGGGCGCCCTCGCCAGTGCCACCCCGCCTGAACACATTCTGGTACCGAGCTACATCGTCCCCGGATCGGGTTGGAACGGAATCGCCAGCTCCTACCCCACGGTCGGCATTGCACTGTTGAACGTCGATTCAGGACCGGGGTCGGGACCGGAGACAAGTTTCAAGAACCAGGTCGCCACCGAAGAGGCGGCGGGAATCACCATGTACGCATACGTCAGCACCGACTACGGGAACGTGGCCATATCCACCGTAGAGACGCAGATAAACGATTACGCCAGCTGGTATGGCGTGGATGACATCTTCGTTGATGAGGCGCCGACAGGTTGCGCGGAAGAGACCTCATATTTTCAACCGCTGTACGCCTACATCCATGCTCATGGGGGCCAAGAGATCCTCAACCCGGGGGAGGCCACATCCTCGTGCTACATGGCGGCCGCGGACATTCTCGACACCTTTGAGGGCAACTACACGGCATTTACGGGCTACACGCCGGCGTCGTGGACGAGCAGTTACCCGGCCACCCGGTTCTTCGACGAGGTCTACGACACCACGTCCGCCGAAATGACTACCGTGCTCAATCGCCTCGAGACCCTCAACGCCGGGTGGGTGTATGTCACCAACCTCAACACTCCCAATCCTTATAACGCCCTTCCCTCGTACTGGACGGCCGAAGTGGCGGCGGTGGCGAACACGGACTCCACGACGACCACGGGCGTGACTCCCACCACCCAAGCCCCCCCACCGCCGGTCATTGCCAGCGTGAGCAAGGTGACGCCGAAATCAGGAGCCGCCACGGGCGGCACCGAGGTGATCATTACGGGGACAGGGTTCAGCCGGACGACCATGGTCATGTTTGGCACCAATCGACATGGCAGCCTGCCGGCCAAGAGCTTCACGGTGAACTCGGCGGGGACATCGATCATCGCCTACTCCCCGGCGGAACGGCCGGGACGCGTCAATATCAGGGTGATCACCCCGGCCGGTACCAGCGCGGTCAAAGGGGCCGACAAATTCAGGTATGCCAGCGTCAAAAACAAGAACAAATAGCCGTTGGTGACCGAGCCCGGGCCGCCCGGTGTCAGGAGTAGCCGACGCGCCGGGAAATGCATGGCGTTATGAGAACCCGATGGGTTCACTACAAGGACGGAAATGAGCGACGTACCGCAAAGTGATGATTGGTGGCAGGCCGTAGACGGCAAGTGGTACCCGCCCGAGCGACACCCGAACTACGTGGCGCCCGCGTTGGCGCCACCATCGACTCCCTCTCCTGCGCCTTCGGTGCCTTCGGTGGATGTTTCGGAGACTGTCGTGGCCGACGTGGCCGCCCAACCATCCCACCAGCAACATTGGGTGGTGACGGCTGAGTCAGCGCTCACCCACGCGGTGGCGACCAATACGCCCGAGTCGTGGCAGGAAGCTGCCGACGCATCCCTGACGGCCTCTCAGATGGCCAAGGTCATGATGTTGGCCGCCGAGGCCAGGCAAAGTGCCGAAGAGAAGATTCAGGCCGTCATGGTGGCTGAGCACGACGCCATCGCCGCCAAACAGACGGCCGAGCAGTCGGCCGTGGCCGCCGAGGAGGCCATCACGGCGAAGGTGCGGGCCGAAAAGGCCGCGGGCGACGCAAAGAATGCGGAGCAGGCGGCCCAAGGGGAAGCGGCCCAGGCCAACGAACGGTCCCGGGAACTACAGGAGGTTGCCGCTTGGGCCATGTCGGCCAACACGCCCTCGGCATGGAGCGAGGCACTGGCGCGGGCGTCGAAGGACTCGGCCGTCGCCGCCGACTAATGCCGAGGCGGATGGGGTCTCTCACCCAATTCGATGACGCGTACCCGCTCATTTGCACGATGCTCGCATCCCCTCCCCTTCTGTAATTTGAGTGATAACGCAGGGCTGGCGGCTCCTCGCTCGTGGTTGAGGCGGTGAAGCTTCGGCCCCGCCGGAGATGACTCGCTGTCGTCTCCCAAAGCCAGGGAGAAAGATGTGGCAACCAAACAGCAGACCCTGTTGGACGAGCTTCGAAACCTGATGGCGTTGCGCGATGCCGGTGAGATCAGCGCCGAAGAGGTGGAGATCCGCACCGCGCAGGTGTTGCAAGGTCAAACGGAAGCTGCCGCTGCTTCTGGCCGCCGCAACCGAACCGCCAACTCGGCCACGAGCGCGACACCCACTCCCATTCGACGGCCCATTGCGGTAGAGGAACCAGCCGCTCCCTCGTCTCCGGCTGCGCCTGCGGCACCGGCGGCCAGTGCGGCGCCGGCGGCATCCGCCGCACCGGCCGCAGCGGCAGCGACCGATCAAAGCACAACGCGTTGGGGGCGCCGACGTGACCGCAAAGGCGCGGTCGAAACAGGCAGCGCCGGGACCAATCGAGCTGACGTTGCCAACGGCAACGGTCAACAGCCGGCTGGCGACACCGCCACGGCCACTGTGGCGTCTCCCGCCCCGGCGGCCCTGATCAAGACGACGACGGAATCTGGCCCCGCCGAGAAGGGTCCGATTGGTCCCACCCTGGGCACAACGCCAACGGTCGGGCCCGAAACAGCGGCCAAGGCGGCGGCGGAAGCCGTGGGTGTCCGTATTACCGACATCTTGAAGACGGCGTTGGAGGCGGGACAAGAAGCTCGTCAGACCATGGAGGCCGACGCCGCCAAGACCCTTGAACAGGCCGAGAAGAAGGCCGCCGACGTCGTGCGCTTGGCCGAACACCGGGCCGAGCAACTTCGTATTCAGTCCGAGCGCGTCCTGCGGGAGGCCGAGGCGGTCAAGGCGACGGCCGTCGACAACGCCCGAGCCGAAGCGGCTCGCATGGTCGAGGAGTCTCGTCGCCAGAGCGAGACGCTCCAGAACTACATCGACGGCCTGACCGAGTTCAAGACGAAGGCCGCCGGCGAGCTGCGGCGTCTGCAGGAGCAGACGGCGTCAACGTCGGCGGCGACACCCGCCGAGGCTCCGGCCACTGAGTCCCCTTCCGTCGTCGCGGAGAAGGTTGCTCCCCGTCCGGTGGCGGAGGTGGAGATGAACGGCTCTGACCGCTCCACCCACCCCGGAGCCTGACACCGGGCTCAACGGGTTGTCGTCGGCGCTCGTGGCCGCCGGCTCGGCGCTCGATGATCCGACCGGGCGGATCAGACTTTGGTGAAGCCGAACTCGTGAGCGAGGGCGACGGCCGCCAATTTCGAGTGCACGTTGAGCTTGCGCTGCAGGTTGTGCGCATGTGTTCGCACGGTATGGATGGAGAGATGAAGGCGCTCGGCGATGGCCGGGTTGGCGTATCCCTCGACCATCAAGGTGAGCACTTCTCGTTCGCGGTCGGTTAAGGCGGGCATCTGACTCTTGGCCTGTCGTCCCTCGGAACCCTGTAGCACCTCGGGAAGAATCCGGCCCAGGACGGCTGGCGATACCCACATGTCGCCGGCGGCCACGGTGCGGATGGCCGCCAGCAGGTCCGCAACCGGAGCTGACTTGGGTACGAACGCCGACGCTCCTTGGCGCAGTGCGGTGAGCATCGTCTCAGTATCCGAACGACAGGTCAGGACGACGACCTTGGGGCCTAAAGGCTGGGCGTGAATGGGCCCGATGAGGTCCAGACCGTTGTTGTTGCCAAGCTCGACATCGATCAAAACGACATCCGGTCGGCGCACTTCGACCATCGATGGAACCTGGGCGGCAGCGGACGTGCATCCCACGACACGGATGTCCTGTTCGCGGTCCACGCGAGCGGTGAGCGCCTCGGCGAGAACGGCGTGATCCTCGACGATCAAGACAGTGATTGGCGCGGCCACGTAGGCAGTCTCCCCGGTCCATATGATGGGTGCCAATCACCATCATGAGCGATCGATCTACGACGAATTGCGGAGCCCGTTGGGGCAGTCCCGTTGTCACACATGATGATGCCGACGGTCCGATGGCGTCAGGACTGGCGGGAAAGTCCGGCGTTGACGCGAGGCCGGGCCAGTTCGCTGCGGCGCGCTGTGGCTACCAACTCGAGACGCGAGTGCGCGCCGAACTTGGCCAAGAGGTGCTGCACATGCGTGCGCACGGTGGAGATCTCGACGCCCATTGACTCGGCGATGTCGCCGGTTGTCACGCCCCCCAGCAATCCTTCGAGGACCTCGAATTCCCGATCGGTCAAGATGGGGCCTGATCCCGGCTTTTGACGTCGCCTCTTGATGGCCTGCACTTGACGCGAACGCACCTTCGGGCTTTGAGCCGATGGTCGGGGTCCGCGGGCGGTGGCCTCGACCTTCAGGAGGACGGCCTCCAACTCGGCGATCCCTTCGGTCTTGAGCACGGCTCCGTTGGCGCCACGATCAAAGGCCTGTTCGATGACATGCAGGTCCGGTGTGGCCGTCAGGACCACGATGGGAACGGTGGTCCCGGTGTCGCGGATGATCCCGACAGCCTCGGAACCACCGATACCGGGGAACTGCAGGTCGACGATGATCGCCTCGACCTCGGGGGGAGACAGGGTGGCGACGTCATGGGGGCTCTTCGACCAGCCGATGACGTGGTGCCCCCGATCCCCCAACAACGCCTGCAGCGACTCGATGAACGTCTGGTGATCGTCACAGATGGCGAGGTTCATTGCTCCTCACTGGGCCAATTGCCGGCGACGGCAGCCACCTCAGCAGCGGCGTCGAGCGGGAGGCGGACTTTCACGCTGGTGCCGCCCAGAGCGTTGGGCTCGATACGGGCGTATCCGTCGTGGTCAGCAAGGATCTCGGCCACGATCCGCAGTCCAATCGAAGATGGCCTCTCAACCGTGCCGGCTCCGAGATTCATGGCGGGCTCGAATTGGGCGCCACTGTTGATGACCTCCAAATGGGCGAGGGCCGTGTCATGGGCGAGTCGAATGGAGATGCTTCCACCGGTTCCCGCCGCCCGGCAGGCGTTGTTCAAGAGGTTGGACACCATGCGGAACATCGACACCCGTTCGGCTCGCAGCATCACGGGGTCCACGCGTTCGTCGATGGTTCCGACGAACCAGGTTCGCACCGTCGCCACGCATTCCGATACCACCTCGTCGAGCCGCATGGGTCTCGGCTCCCTCACCATTTCGAGTGTGAAGGCACAGATCTCACAGATGTGCGTCGACTCGCCCGCGATCAATGAAAGGTAGCGGCGAATCTTGGGTGACAGTCCGGGCTCGGCCTCGATGGCCTCGGCCAAGTGCCTGATCGTGACGGCCGGTGTCACCAAGTCATGGCACATGCGTAAGACCGTCTCGTGCACCTCGTCATCGGGGTCTGTCGGTGCGTAACCAAGTGAGGACTCAAGACCCGAGAACCCCTCGCCGGCACTCGTGAGTTCGCCACGTCCCTGACCGCTATCCATCTCCCCCGCTCCTGCTTGAAGCTGACTCTGCACCACCGCTAGTTGTATGACTATCACTCCTTGAGCGCGAGCATCGGGCCGGAAAAAGGACTACGGAACCGAGCGCTTCACCACAAGAAGAGATGCATCCGGGAGGATATCGAACCTGAGTGGCCACCACCAGCGCGATAACACCACGCTGGGCCATATCGATCCAACGTTGCGTGGTTGGAGAGAGCAACGATTTTTCCAACACACTGTGCGTTCAAATGAACCAGATTCGCGGTAACTGGCGTGGGGACATCAATCCGAGCTGACCAAGCCGTACGTCTGTGCTAGGGCGCCACTGCGCTTTACGTGGGCCGAGGGTATGGGCACTTTCTCGCCCGTTCGGGTGACGACACGTCGCGACGCGGGTGAGATCCTTCACCCGACAACGATCGACAAGCAGGAGCGACACGGGTAATGGACGTAGAACGGGCGGCCGGGCATCTTGAGGCCTTCCTTGCACTTCTACGGACCAATCGCGCTGCCTTTACGTTGCGCGATCAGATCTTTGCCTCCAACGCCCAGTGGCAGGAGACCCAGGAGCAGATTCTCGCCCACCGTCCCCTCATCCTCGCCATCGTGCAGGAGCTCGACGACGCGTTGGCGGTGACGCTGACGCGTCGCGACGCTCTGCCTTGGGAATGGCAGGACGCCGAGGAGGCCACCGCCGAGGCCCTCGGCATGTTGCGCGACCGCGAGGAGTTTCAGGCCGTGCTGGGTCCCGGACCCTTCGGCTCGGTCGGGCGCATCCACGGCGCCATCTGGAGGAATGTGGCACCGCTGTGGCAGGAGGCTCAGTACGGGTACGCCGTCAAGGCGGCCGCCACCTTTGTGTTCGGCACCATGCTGCCCAACAAGTTGGATCGCTTTGATTTGGCCGGTGTGGAGCTGGTGAACGAGGCGTTCAACCTTGAGCCGCCCCAGCCTGGTCGGCCCCGGCTGCGGTTACCGAGGATCGCGGCCGACACCGAGGCATGGACGGTGGCCCACTCCGGAGCCCGACACTTCGGGCTCGGCTGCGCGCTGGTGGCCCGAGGCTTGGTCGGTCCCGACGGCAGCGACCTCGACGAAGCATCGGCCTTTGAGATCCTTATCGCCCTCAGCGCCATGGCCCGATGGATCGATGACGCCCACGTGCAGCGCGCCCGGGCGTAGGAAGTTCAGTGGGCGGCACCGTGGGCCGAATCCGACACCACCGACACCTCGTCACTCCAGTACGACGGGAGCGTGTCGTACGGGTTGGGTAAGCCGGCATCGGTGACGTAAATCCAACCCACGTTCTGCGCCAGGCTCTGTGACACGGCGTTGACCATGTTGCTTTGGGTGGCGGTATCGAAGATCTCGTTGAAGAACCGGGTGGCGGGATACCCGGTGGTCCACGCCGGAGCGCTATAGGTCAGGTACTGGCTGTAGCTGCCCTCGAAGGTGTCGAGGATGTCGGTGGCCGCCATGTAACACGCCGAGGTCGAAGTGCCGGGGTTGAGGATCTCTTGGCCGCCATGGGCATGGATGTACGCGTACAGGGGCTGGAAGTACGAGCTGACCAGGTTGCAGTTGGTGGAGGCCTCGTCCACGAAGATGTCGTTCACGCCATACCAACTGGCGTAGTCGTCGATCTGGGTCTCGGCGTCGGACAGGGCTTCGTCTCCATAGGCGGCACTGACGTAGCCGTACATCTGCACTCCCGCCGCTTGTTCGGCGGAGACCTGATCTTGAAAGTTCGATTCCGGCCCCGTCCCCGGGCCCGAGTCGATGTTCACCAGCGCAATACCGACGGTCGGGTACGAACTGGCGATGCCGTCCCACCCCGAGCCGGGGTAGATGAAGCTCGGTACGAGGATATGGAAGGGGCGTGGCGCGGCATGGTTGTGGTGAGCCACCGCACGGCCGCCGGTGCTCCCACACGCCGCGGTGACGCACAGGGACGAAACCGCTACGGCGGCCGTGGCCCGCATGCGTGACATCGAGATGGATCATGACATGCCCGCCATCCGTCATTCGCGGTAACGAGGCCTTGTTTGCACTCATCAATTCTGGGGTGGTGGGCCAAGGTCGCGGCAGAAAGACTGGTTGGGCATCTCTGTGTGGAGCCGGACGTGGGTGGCCGACATCGGCGCGGGATCCACGCTCCGACACCGATTGCGCCCTCAACGAATACGACGACGGAGACACGATGAAGCTCTTCAGAAACGGGGACTCGACCGACCTTCCACGCGACCACGGCGAGGAGACTTCCGAGGATCAGCCCCGCCGCGATCGTGCCGGCGCCCCGAGGTCTGACTCGGCCCCTGGCAGTGACAATCCGGCCCGGCGCGATGCCAAGGGCAACGGAGCCACTTCGGGATCACGGCGCACCACCTATGCGGACGGGGTGGCGGCGTCGTCTGCACCTCGGGAGCGAGGCAATGGGACGGCGTCGGGATCATCGTCGGGCGCCGACCCGATACGCGACGTGTTGCGCCGCGTCGACGGCACCAATGGCAATGGCGAAGCCAACCAGGAGAACTGGGTCGAGAAAACAGAAAAAGCGGTAGCCCGAGCCCGGGCGGCCGGTACGTCCACCGCCTGGCAGGAGGCCTCACGAGCCGCCGCGGTGGTGTCCGACATGGCGCAAACCATGCAGGTGCTGACCCACGTCCAACAGATCGCCGAGAACATGGACCGCCTGGCCGCCGACGCCGCGCACAAGGCAGAAACCGCCGGTGAGACGGCCGCGGACGCCATGCGGGCCGCTGATCAGGCCACGGCAGCGGCCAAAGATGCCGCCAAAAAGGCGCAGGCGGCGGCCCACGCTGAGGCCGAGGCGAAACAGAAGGCCGAACAACTGGCCCGCTTCGCTCCCGAAGCTTCGGATTCCGCCCGGGCCGCCACCGAAGCGGCGGCGGCAGCCAAGACGACGGCGCAACGATTCGACGGGATCGTGGCCAAGGCCTACGAGGCCAACACGCCCGACGCCTGGAGCAAGGCCCTGAAGCTCGCCTCCGAAGCGTGGGCGAGGGAGAACATCGACGGATCCACCCCGGACGTGCAGCCCGCCAAGGTCTGACGCGCCCGGCCCGGCCGGTGTCGTGATGCCCAGCAACTGGCGGCCGCGCCTGGCGATGGTGGCGGCGCTGGCCGGGCTGTGCGCCCTGCCGGCGTGCGCCCTGAGTGACGTCGAGACGAGCCCGGCTCTCCATATCCTCGTACCGAGCTTCATCTACCCCGGCTCGGGGTGGGACGGCATCGCCAGTTCGTACCCGACCGTCGGTATTGCGCTGGTGAACATCGACTCGGGCCCGGGGACGGGGCCGGAATCGAACTTTCAAGATCAGGTCTCCGCCGAACAAGCGGCGGGAGTGCAGATGTACGGCTACGTCAGTGCCGCCTATGGAGACGAAGCCCTGTCCGACGCCGAGACCCAGATCGACGACTACGCCAGTTGGTATGGCGTGAACGACATCTTCGTGGACGAGGCCTCCACCAACTGCAACCTGGTCAGCTCGTACTTCCAGCCCCTGTACGCGTACATCCATGCCCATGGCGGCCAAGAGATCCTCAACCCCGGCACTTCGACCTCGGCGTGTTACATGGCGGCCACCGACATCCTCGACACCTTCGAGGGCAGCTACAGCCAGTACCTGACCTATAGCGCTCCGGCGTGGACCACCGGGTATCCCGCCACCCGGTTCTTCAACGAGATCTTCGATACCGCCACCCAAAGCAACATGGTCAACGCCGTGTCACAGAGCCTGGCGCAGAACGTGGGTTGGATTTACGTCACCGATGCCGGCTTACCCAACCCGTACGACACGCTCCCGTCGTACTGGAGTGACGAGGTGTCGGTGGTGTCGAGCACCCGGACGATCACGGTCGATTCGTCGGCGCCGACGTAAATAGCACCGTCGTGCCGATGACGGAGTACGACAAACGGGCCACTGTCGATCTCGTATGAACGGGTGTCACATAAATGAAGGATTTGCCGAAAGACCCCTTTCGTTACGCTTCGCACAAGGGCGGGAGGAGTCGGGTTGATGGCTGCCGGATTCGGACTAGTGGGGCCCGGCCGGATGAAAAAACGTCACAGATAGGCCAGCCCGTCGGCTCGGTCGGCCGGTGCACAACATGTCGATAAGACGATACGGAGGGAGAAGGCAAGAGTATGAGTGACGCCGTTGAGGTTGCCATTATCGGAGCCGGCCCTTACGGGTTGTCCCTAGGTGCGCATCTGCGCGCTGGTGGTGTCTCATTTCGCCAGTTCGGGGTGCCTATGGGCCTGTGGCGCAACTACATGCCCAAAGGGATGAACCTCAAGTCCCAGGGCTTTGCCTCCAACCTGTCGAGTCCTGATGCACAGCACACCTTGGAGGCCTTTTGTGCCGCCACCGGGCACCCCTATGCCTCCTACGGGCTGCCGGTGACCTTGGACAACTTCGTCACCTACGGGATGTGGTTCAAAGACGCCCTGGTGCCTGATCTCGAAGAGACCCTTGTTACCGACGTGGCCTCGGTCTCGGGGCGTTATGAGCTGACCCTCGCCACCGGTGAGCGGGTGCGCGCCGCCAAGGTGGTCATCGCCGCTGGTGTCGAGCACTTCGCCTCGATGCCCGAATCCTTGGGGGGTCTGTCTTCCTCGTTGTGCTCCCACAGCTCGCAGCACACCGATCTCGGGGTCTTCAAGGACAAGTCGGTGGTCGTCCTCGGAGCAGGCCAGTCCGCCCTCGAATCAGCGGCCTTGTTGCACGAAGGCGGTGCCCAGGTGGTGCTCGTGGCCCGCAAGAACCAGATCCGCTGGAACGGCGTGCCCTTGCCGCTCGATCGTCCGCTTCTCCAGCGCTTGCGTGAGCCCGAGGCCGGTCTCGGTTCGGGCTGGGCCACGTGGTTCTATTCCAATCACCCCGACGTCTTCCGCCACCTGCCCGAGACCACCCGGGTGACCCGGGCCCGCACCGCCCTCGGACCGGCCGGGGCCCCGTGGCTGCGGCCCCGGGTGGACGGACCCGTCAAGACCCTCATCGGCCACAGCCTGCAGTGGGTCAAAGCCGACGGCCAGAGCGTCATCGTGGGTCTCGAGGAGCCTGACGGCACCTCCAAGGAGATCACCGCCGATCACATCATGGCGGCCACCGGTTATCGCACCAACCTCGATCGCCTCAGCTTCTTAGGCCCTAGCCTGCGTCCTCGCATCAAGCTGTGTGCCGGGACCCCCAAGGTCGACAGCGGCTATCAGTCCTCGGTGCCGGGTCTGTATTTCATCGGACCGGCCGTGGCCCCTACCTTCGGCCCCGTCATGCGCTTTGTCTTTGGCTCGGCCCATGCTGCGCACACCGTGGCCGGTCGCCTCGGAGCTCGTGACGGCAGCCGACGAACACGTCCGGTGGTCGGTACTCGCCGATGACAGAGATGCTCGGGGATAAGCAGTATGTGGCGCCGAGGCTTCCCAGCTTCGTCGATCCGCAGCCCCGCGTCGTCGAACATCCCCGTGCCGTCATTGATGGCTCCATGGCCGACGCCGACGTGGCCTGCGTGGCGCCACGTCGGGGCCGATGGTTCGCGGTGGCCGCCGTGTTTCCGTTGGTTGACGCCCTCGCCCTGACCGGGGCGCTGGGCGTGGTCGGCCACATCGGGGTGGCCTCCGCCATCTACGCCGCGGCCGTGGTGGTCTTGGCCCGGCGTCGGCGCGTGCCCATTTCGCTTCGGGTATCGGATCAAGTGAGCAGGATCCTGGTGGCGACGGTGGTACCGCTCGTGTGCCTTCTTCCGTGGTTGACCGCCACCGTGGCCTGGCGCCTGGCGCTGTGCTCGGTCGTCTTCGTGTGGGTGGCGCGTGCCTTGGCCTACGCGGGGCTGCGTCTTCTGCGCCGTCAGCGTCGCTTGGCTGAGCCGGCCTTGATCGTCGGCGCCGGCGAGACGGGCGTGTACATCGCCAAAAGCCTCGTCGCCCATCCGGAGCTGGGTTTGGAGCCGCTGGGATTCCTCGACTCCTTCACCCCGTCGGATGACGCGCCGCCCCTGCGCATTCTCGGCGGTGTCTCCGAGCTTCCGGAGATGATCGGTAGCCTCGGTATCCGGCGGGTCATCGTGGGGTTTCCGGTGGATCGCGACCGCGACATGGTGGCGGTGCTGCGCCGGTGTCGCTCCATGCCCGTAGACATTTGTCTGGTGCCCCGTCTGCAGGAGCTGGGCTCGGGGGTGCCCAGGGGATCGCTCGATGAGATCTGGGGCATCCCGCTGCTCCCTTTGTCGCGCCCTGGTCGTGGCGCGGTGGTGGCGAAGCGGATCATCGATGTGTTCGGTGCGGCCATTTTGCTGTGTCTGTGCCTTCCTTTCCTGCTCGTGTTGGGGGTGGCGCTGCGCCTGCAGTCGCGCCGACCGGCCCTGTTTCGCCAGACCCGGGTGACGAAGGCAGGACGCACCACTTCGATCGTCAAGTTGCGGACCCTTCAGGACCACGGCGATTCCGACACGACGTGGACCGTCCCCACCGAGGGCTGTACGCGCCTGGGCCGATGGTTGCGGACATCGCACATCGATGAGCTGCCCCAGCTCGTGAACGTGTTGCGCGGCGACATGTCGCTGGTGGGTCCCCGACCGGAGCGGCCCTATTTCGCCGATCGTTTTGCGCGGGAGATTCCTCATTACCGGGACCGCAATCGCATGGCGGCCGGCATGACCGGCTGGGCCCAGGTGAACGGGCTCAGCGGGGACACGGCCATGCGCGATCGGGTCCGCTTCGACAACCGCTACATCGAATCCTGGTCACTGTGGTTGGACGCCGTCATCTTGGCCCGCACCGTGGGGACGGCCCTGGTGACCAGTCTGGGGGGGAAACGATCAGCTGCGATGGGCGCGTCAGCCCCCATCGATCCGAATCCCGTCGGAGCAGCGCGCCCACACTGAAATGGACATCGCATTGATCGGAGAAGGCACCTACCCATACCAGTTCGGCGGCGTGAGCGTCTGGTGCGACCAACTCGTGCGCGGCATGCCCGCCTATGACTTCAAGGTGGTCGCCTTGGTCTCGACGGGCATCGAGCCGGTGCGCTTCGAGTTGCCCGACAATGTGACATCGGTGTCGGCCGTGCCGCTATGGGGACCGGTGCCGCCGGGACCACGGCCCAAGCGCAACGCCATGGCCTCGTTTCGTCCGTTGCTCGTGCGGTTGGTCGACGTCTTGCTGTCACCTTCGGATGAGGGTCAGGACGCCTTCGCCGAGGTGATGCGGGAACTCTTCGACTATGGCCAACAGGACAACCTTCACGCCGTCTTGACGAGTCAAGACGCCGTGGCGGTGCTCAGCGATGCCTGGAGGCAACGCGCCGCGGGCTCGGGGCAGGCGGCTCCGACGCTGCACGACGCCGTGGCGGCCATTCAGATCCTCGAGCACTCCCTGCGCCCGCTTTCCCACACGCCCGTCCAGGCTGACATCGCCCACGCCGTGACCAATGGGCTCGGCGCTTTGCCGGCCTTGGCTTCAAAATGGACGTTCGATACGCCGGTGCTCATCACCGAGCACGCCGTGGCCCTGCGAGAGCAATACCTCTACATGCAGCACCGGCAAGCCATGTTCGGGTGGCCGGCCAAGGCGTTCTATTTGGCCTTCCTCCAGCGCTTGTGCACGCTGGGCTACCAGGAGGCCGCCACCATTGCTCCGGGCAATATCTACAACACGCGCTGGGAAGAGCGACTTGGTGCCGACGCCACCCGTGTCCGTACCGTCTACAACGGCGTGGAGCCCGAAGAGTTCCCCGCCGTGGCCGTCGAGCCGGACGTGCCGACCATCGCGTGGACCGGGCGCATCGTCCCCTTCAAGGACCTCGAAACGCTCCTGCGTGCCTTCGCGTTAGTGGTGCGCGAGATCCCCGATGCCCGACTGCGCATCTTCGGCTGGGTCCCGGCCGGTCTGGAGTCGTACTTGGCTCGGTGCCAGGCTCTCGTGGCTGAGTTGGGGATCGGTGCGTCGGTGGTCTTCGAGGGACGAGTCGACGAGGTCCGCGACGCCTACGCGGCGGGACACATCGTCGTGCTGTGCAGCGTGACCGAAGGATTTCCGTACACGCTCATCGAGGCCATGACCTGTGGTCGGGCCTGCGTGGGCACCGACGTGGGCGGGGTGGCCGAGGCGCTCGGCGACACGGGCCTGGTGGTGCCGCCTCGGAGTCCGATTGCGTTGGCGCAGGCCTGTCTCACATTGTTGCGTGACAAGGAACTCCGGGGCCGTTTGGGTGCTGCCGCCCGCTTGCGCGCTTTGGAGCACTTCACGGTGGACCGCGCCATCAGCGCCTATGACGAGATCTACACGTTTCTTTCCACGGGCCATGCCTTGCCGAAGGAATCCGCCGTGCGCCCCGGCGGCGCGGGCGACACGGCCGGCACCGCCGACTCCGCTGACCCGACCGATTCGGTTGAAGAATCCGATTTGGCGGACGCACCGCGCACCCCGGCTCCCGTATGGGCCGGGCCACCACACCTCTCTGCCCCCCCAATCCGGTGGCAGTCGCCCAAAGCCGCACAGCGCGTGGTGGAGAAGTCGCGCCACCTGCGTGCCGTGGCCGCCGTGCAGAACTGGCGCGAAACCCAGAAAGCGGCCACCGTCGTGGTCGCCATGGCCCAGACCATGCGCATGGCGTCAGCCACCAAGCACAAGGCGGACGAACTAATCGCCGCCGCCGACAAGATCACACGAAAGGCCCGCGGTATCGCCCAGACAATGGCCGATGCGCAGGGCGCGGCCGACGACACCGCGCTGGTGGCCCGAACGGCCCGACGAGAGGCGCGTGCCGCCGCCCAAGCGGCGGGCCAAGCCAAGACCCGCGCCGAGCGAACCGCCCAAGAGGCGAGCACCGCCGCACAGCAGGCGCGTGCGGCGGCTCAGGCATCTGTCGACGCCAGGGGTCGGGCCCGGGCTGTGGAGGAGATTGTGGAGAGCACCGGTAGCGCCGACTTCTCGGAATCCTGGAAGGAAGCGTGGCGACGGGTCCGCGCCCTCGAAATCCCCGTGGTCCCCGTGGCCGACGCTGAGCCCGAAGCGCCCGTATCGATGGGTGCGGTGCGATGAGCTATTCGATGACACCACCGGCGCCGGTGGCAACGCTGGAGAAAAAGCCGACGGCCGGCAAGAGCAAGGGAACCTCCAAGGCGAAGCGGGTCAACGGGGCGCCCACCGATGCGGCCCAGGCCGGGGCCACCGAGCACGACGAGGGCATCCAACACGGTGCGTTGTTCCTTCTCGAGTCTTCTTCCCACGAGCCGCCTGACGCCCTCTTCGAAGAGTTGCGCCGCGTCTGTGAGTCCGCTGTCGATCCTTTGGAGGTCGCCAGCGCGCTCGAGTTCGAGGGGCTGAACGACACCATGGCGCAAACGCGCTACGGGTACGCCGATGTGTTCGAGCTCGCCGACGAGCTGTACCGACGAGTGCCGCGTCGGCCCGTCGAAGCACCGCCACCGCCTGACCCGTGGCAGTTCGGCAAGCTCCGCCCCGTGCTGCACGGCCTTCTCTACGGCCTGCCGGCCCTGTGCTTTCTGGCCGCCCCCAAGCTGTTGGTGGGGCCGGGCGTCATTCCCATGTTGGTGGTGGCGCTACTGGTGGCCTGGTCACTCAGTCAGGCGCTGGCCTATCTCGGCTACGTCCGTCTGGGCCGATCGAGTGCGGGTGAAGAACGGGTGCTCTTGCGCATGGGGCTGGCGGTGTGCCTGGCCCTGGTCCTCATCGTGTTGGCGGTGTGCGGCATCATCGTGCACGCGCACCTGGGCGTTTTTTGGTTCGGGGCCGGTGAAGGCGCCTACATGTTGGGAGCCTGCGTGCTCATGGTGCTCGGTGTGGGGCGGTGGTTACTCCTGGCCCTGCTCCCCGGTGTCGGCGTCAGCTCCGTGTTCTTGGCGCTGGGCCGGCCGGACGGCGGCGAGCACCTCGTGTGGGGTTCTTTGGCGGCGACGGCGGTGCTCGGACTCGTGCTCGCCCTCGCCTTCACCCGGCGGTCGGGGGCTCCCATCGACCAGGTGTGCACGGCGTCGGACCTCAAGGGGGCGCTGCCGGCCGCCGGCTTCGGGCTGGTGGCGGCCGGTTTGTTGGCCTTTCCGGTGGTGGCGGGAGTCCATGGCCACGGTGGAATCAACATCGGGGCCTTGCTGGCTTCGCTTCCCATCTCGTTGAGCATGGGTGGGGCCGAGGCCAGCTTGCTTTGGTACCGGCGGCGCACTCGCCGCCTGCTGCGCAGCACCACCGAGTTGCCCAACTTTGCCACCGGGGCCCGCCTGGCGCTGGCCAAAGCGGTGCTCCAGTACGTGGCCGTGGCCGTCGCCCTGGTGATCGTGGCCATCGTGGTGGCCACCTCCACCGGGCTGGTCTCCCATTTGAACTCGTTGGAACTCGAACAGGTGGCCACCTACGTCGTCCTCGGCGTCGCCATGTTCCTGGCCCTTACGGTGCAAGCCCTCGGCTTGCGGGCCGTGATGCTGGTGGCCTGCACCGCCGCCCTTGCCTTTGAGATTGCCTTCCACGGACTCGGGATCACGGCCCAAGTCGTGGCCGTAGGCGCACTGCTCATCGTGGTGGGCGGCTATGCGTTGTCCCAACTCGCCAACGCCGTGCGCCACGGCTGAGCGCGCACTCAGAACTCGCTGACCGTCGTCCCTTGTACGAAGAGCCACGAAGGAGCCAATGACATGGAAACCGTCGCCGTCACCGGTGCGGAGGGATTCATCGGATCACATCTCGTTGAAGCGCTCGTCGAGCGCGGTCATCGGGTACGAGCCATGGTGCTCTACAACATGTTCAGTTCCACGGGGTGGCTGGGCACGCTTCCCCCTGACGTTCTCGATCATGTCGACGTCGTGTTCGGTGACCTGCGCGATCCAGCCACGGTGGCGCAGTTGGTCGAGGGGGCTGAGGTCGTCTACCACCTGGCCGCCATCGGATCAGTTCCCTACTCCTACAGCGCGCCGCGCACGTTCGTGGATACCAACACCATCGGTACCCTGCACGTGCTCGAGGCCGTGCGCGCCTGCCAAACGCCGCGCCTGGTGCACACTTCCACCAGCGAGACCTACGGCACGGCCCAGACGGTGCCCATCACCGAGCTGCATCCGCTGCAGGCCCAATCCCCGTACGCGGCCTCCAAGGTGGCGGCGGACAAACTGGCCGAGTCCTTTCACCTGAGCTTCGAAGTCCCGGTGGTGACGCTTCGGCCTTTCAACACCTTCGGCCCCCGCCAATCCACCCGGGCCGTCATTCCCCAGGTCATCACCCAACTGGCGTCGGGCTCGCGCGCCCTGAAGCTCGGGGCCATGGATCCCACCCGTGACTTCTGTTTTGTCACCGACACCGCCCAGGCGTTCATCGCCGTGGGCACGGCACCGGCGTCGGCAGTGGTGGGTGAAGCGTTCAACGCCGGTCCGGGCGACGAAGTGTCCATAGGTGCCCTGGTCGAGGAGATCGTGGCGTTGATGGGCGTCGACGCGGATGTCTTCGAGGACCCCCAGCGTCTTCGGCCCAAGGACTCCGAGGTCATGCGCCTGGTCTGCGACGCCACCAAGCTCCGCCAGCGCGTGGGCTGGGAGCCCCAGGTGACACGGGCGCAGGGCCTCGCCAAGACGATCGAATGGTTCACGCAGCCGGCCAACTTGGCTCGCTATACCGCCAACGAATACCACGTGTGATCCAGTGACGATGCGTGTGAGCACTCCGGTGGGCGGCGCCTGATGCGGCTTTTGATCGTGGGCGCCAGCGGGTTCCTCGGCTCCCACGTTCGGCGCGCCGCGGTGTCCGCCGGCATGGAGGTCGTCACCGCCGGTCGGGCGGGGTTGCTCGATGCGCCTGCGCACCGGCAGGTCGATTGCGGCGTCGACGACCCCGTTGTCATCGGCGCCGTCCTGCGGGACGTGGCCCCGGATGTGGTGGTCAACTGCGCGGGGGCGATCGCCGGTGCTCCGGCCCTGCTGGCCACGGCCAACGTCACCCTTCCGTACTCGTTGATCACGGCCCTGCGCGACAGCGGCGTAGCGGCCCGGCTGGTGCACCTCGGTTCCGCGGCCGAGTACGGGTTGAGCGAGCCCGGTGTGGCCGTGACCGAAACCCATCCCCCGCGCCCCATTGCTCTGTATGGGGTGACCAAGCTGGCCGGAACCCGGATCGTGCAAGTGGCCCGGGGAGCAGACCTCGACGCCGTGGTATTGCGCGTGTTCAACCCGATCGGCCTGGGCGCATCACCCGAAAGCCTGCCCGGTCGTCTGATGGTTCAGTTGCGCCAGGGGCAGGCCGACGGCACCGAGGTGCGGCTCGGCTCGCTCGAGGGGGTGCGGGACTTCATCGACGGGCGCGACGTCGCCGACGCCGTATTGGCGGCCGCCACGGTGGCGACCCTGTCCACCTCGGTGATCAACGTCGGCAGCGGCACCGGTGTCCCGGTGCGCACGCTCGTCAAGGAGATGGTCGAGATCAGCGGGTACACGGGGCCTGTGCACGAAGACGAGTCCGGATCGTCGCGCTCGGCCCCGGCGTCCTGGCAAGAAGCCGACATCCGGTGCGCGCATCGAGCCCTCGGGTGGGTGCCCCGCCGGGACCTCGAGACCTCGCTAACCGATTGGTGGGAGGAGAGCACATGACTCGTGTCGAGCACGATCACGTCCACGACATCATTGAACAGGCCGCCCCGCCTCTGGTCATGCCGGCCTACTTTCACCCGGCCGTCTACCCCGAGCAGTGGGCCCTGTTGGCCGAGCGGGCCTCGGAGGTCCATCTCGTCATCCTCAATCTCGCCAACGGCCCCGGCAGCCAGCGTGACCCGTCGCATGTGCCGGCCGTGCACGCTCTGCAGGCGGCCGGGGTCACGGTTTCAGGGTACGTGGACACCGACTATGGGCATCGGCCCATCGATGACGCCGTGGCGGATATCGAACGGTTCCTGGAGTGGTACGAGGTCTCGGGCGTGTGTTTCGATCGAGCCGCCGTCGACGTCGAGCACCTCGACTACTACGCGGAGCTGGCTCATCGCACGCGGTCACTGGGTGCACCGCACGTGACGTTCAATCACGGCGCCCATCCCTTGAAGGATTACGCCGATCACGCCGATCTGTTGGGCACTTTCGAAGGCCCGTGGACCGCGTACCTCGATGCGTCCATCCCCCGATGGACACGATCGCTGCCCGCCGAAAAGTTCTACCACGTGGTCTATTCCGTGCCGCGTCGACACTTCGGTGACGCCTACCTCCTGGCCAACAGCCGAGGGGCGGCGTACGCGTGTGTGACCGACCACGGCGGTTCGAATCCCTACGAGCGCCTGCCGGCTGATTGGCTCGAGTCTCTGGCTTTGCGGTGATCACGTTCTTCCGAGGAGCCACGTGGGGGCGCCCCCCGTCCATGGCATCGGGTGGGCCGACGTCAGTGGCCGTCGTCATCACGCAGCTCGACGGCGGGGCCGGCGTCTTGGCCGTGCGCGGCGCACTGGCGCTCGACCCCGAACGCTTTGCCGTGACGATTGTGACCGGCAGCGGGAACGAACTCGTCGACCAGGCCACCCGAGCCGGGCTGGAGGTGATCGTCGAGCCGTCGCTACGCCGACCGGTGTCTGCAAGCGACGATGTGCGCGCCCTGCGACGGCTGGTGGCGCTCTTCGAGGGGCGGCGCTTCGGGGTCGTGCACACCCACTGCTCGAAGGCCGGTGTCCTCGGTCGCATGGGTGCGTACCACGTGGGAGGGGCGCGTATTGTGCACTCGTATCACGGCTTTCCTTTTCACCAGTTCCAGTCGGCGGCGCGCCGACAGGCCTACATCTCCATCGAACGTCGCCTCGGTCGACTGACCGACACGGTGCTGTGCGTCGGGAGTGCGGTGGCGGCCGAGGCGGTGCGGCGCCGGCTCATCGCTCCACAGCGCATCCGCACCACGGGCGTGATCGTCGACGGTCCCGACATGGACGCGGCGCGTGCTCGCGCCTGGTCGACCGAAGCACGTCAGAGGGCCCGCACCGCCCTCGGCTTACCCGTCGACGCCACCGTGGTCGGGACGGTCGGCCGCCTGACCTTTCAAAAGGCGCCGGAGGATTTCCTGGCCGCCCTGGTGGCCTTGGGTCGTCCCGACGCCATCGGCGTGTGGGTGGGTGATGGCGAACTCGCCGACGACATGGCCCGGCGCGCCCGAGAGCGGGCCGGAGGGCGCGTCGTGTGGGCTGGGGCCCGGACCGACGTGCTCGAAATCCTTCCGGCCTTTGACGTCTTCGCCATGACGAGTCGCTATGAAGGACTGCCCACCGCCGTGGTCGAGGCCATGATCTGCGGCGTGCCGGTGGTAGCCACCGCCGTCAACTCCGTTCCCGACCTTGTCATCCCCGGCGAAACGGGATTGCTGGTGCCTCCTGAGCGTCCCGACCTCATGGCCGACGCCATTGGCTATGTCCTCGACACCCCCGATGCCGCCGCCCGCATGGCGGTCACGGCACGAGACAACGTGAAGGATCGCTTTGGAGCGCCCGCCATGGCAGCGCTGCTGGAAGCCGCCTACGTCCCCGCCCGCTCCGAGCCCGGGCGTCTCTCATCGACAGAGGTGGCGGTCAACTCCTGATCCAGCTCACTGAAAGCTTCGTCGGGAGGCGGTGGCGTAGGCGACTTCGGCGGTGCGGACGTCGGTGACGAGGTTTCCGATGGCCAGGTTGATGTCCTGGAAGTGATATCCCCACGTCGGCCCGAAGATCTCTTTGACCACGGGCCGGGTGTCGGTTGCCTTTTGGATGTCAGTGACCTGCAGCCAGGTGGCACCTCCCGCGCTCTCACAGCGGGCCGTGTATTGATCCGGGTAATAGACCCAGGACGTGGTGACCGAAGGCGCCGGTGGGGCCATCGATGGGACCGGTGGCGGCGTCTGTCGCGGCCAGTACGTTTGAAGTCGGCCCGTCCCTCCGCTGATGTCGGCGGGGTTGACGCACGCGATCTGCACGCCTGTGGTGGCGGTCTGTCCGGTGTTCAGCGCGATGCCCTGGCCGGGAATGCCGAAGTTGGCGTTGGCAGGAGGTGCCGACGGGAACGACGAGTACGCGATGACGCAGCCGCTCTGCGCTTTGGACGTACACAGAGGGATGTGCGCGAAGGTGGCGCCTTCGCTTTGGCCGGTCGGCACCGTTACGTCTCCCCCGGCGATGATGGCCTGCACGAGGAGTTTCCTGAGCGCGGCGTTGGCATCGAACTGCGCCTGCAGCAGCTTGATCAGCATGATGGAGCCCTGTGAGTGCCCGATGAAGATGATGGGGGCGCCGTCGTCGTCATTGGTGATGAAGTCGTTCCAGGCTGACAGCACACTGTCATAGGCGACGGTGTAAGCACCGGGGTCGGTGCTGTTGGCCACCGACAACCCGGTCACGGTGACCTGTTGGTACATGGGGGCCCACACGTTGCATACCTTGGAGAAGCGTGCCGCTTGGGCCACGGCGTTCTCCGTCTCGCTGGGCTGCACGATGAGGTCGGAGTTCACCGTCGACTCGGCGCTGGCGGTCGGGTAGAGGTAGAAGCAGTCGAATCGGCGGTTCGGGCTCACCGTGTCAGCTTTTATCGACCGGTTACCGCCGGGGTGGACCACGGTGGAGGCCATGCTCCCGTCACAGGGATCGTTGGTGAGACCCGGACGGCACAGCCAGACCGTGCCGGCCGCATCAGTCTGCGGGGGTGGCGTGGTGATGTGGTGTCGCCCCACGTGGCGTGGCGCCGCTAACGCCGGTGTCGTCATGACGCTGAACGTGACGGCGCTGAGCGCCGCCACGCTTAGGGCCACAGCGAGCACCACCTTCCTCCTCGGCACCGCCGTGGTGCGACGGGGCCGCCGAGAAGTCACGCCGTCATGGTAGGAGAAGACGGAGGCGCCGAGCGGAGCGAGGCCGATGGCGGTGATCAGCCGTGGCGCATGGCGTCTCCGAGGTGAAACAGCGCATAGCCACCCACCACCACCAACAGAGAACCGCACGCCACCACCTGGGTGGTGATCCCGAACCTATGAAATGCGATCTCAAAGGCCAGCGCGGCGCTGCAAGCCACCAGGGAGAAGGTGCGGAGCCCGAGCGCTTGCACGGTAAGGGCCAGGAACATGGCCACGCCGAGGACCAGGTAGGTGGCCACCTGCTCGAAATCGACCGGTTGCAGGTTGGAGACGAGCCCGGCCGACGTGGCCACGACGATCACCACGATGATGAGGACGATGGCCACGGCCACGTACTGGAGGACGGCCCGAATCAACGACAGCCGCGCCTGGGTGTGAAACGACCCGATCTGTGTGGCCGAGCGCAGCAGGCGCCGGGTCTTGCGGCGATACCAAAGCAAGCTCGCTTCGGCCGCCCCCATGCTGAGCGAGATAGGCAGCGACGCCAGCAAGGCCCCGATGTTGACGCCTCCGTGCCCACCGACGCCAACGATCACCGGATACACCAGCAAGCCCCCCGCTACCAAGCCGAATGCCGCCGCCGGCACGGCACCGTGGAGCTCGGCGGCCGTGCACAGACTGTCGACGGGTGGCCCCGAGTGTTGGGTGAAAGCGTCGGCCAACGCCAGACCCAGCAACGTCGTGAGCACCAGCGAACCCCACACGGCGTGTTCCAAGCCGGCGGGCCGGCCCACGACCAAAAAGGCGCCGCTGACGGCCACACCGGGAAAGAGGGCGAGCAGCAGCCACCGCCCCATGCCGAGCACCATGAGCACACAGGCGCCCAACATGTAGGCACCTTCACCAGCACCGAACCAGAACACCGGTAGCTGGGCGTGGACGATCACGGCGCACGAGGCGAGCACCACCACCAGGACACAGAGGCAGACGGCCAAGCCGACGCGCAGCAACGCTCGTTCCTCGCCATCACTCGAGCGCCCCAGACGCACATAGCCGAGATAGGCCAAGCCTTGGCTCAGCGACCAGGCTGCCACCAACGCCACCACCAACATGGGAATGACGCCGGGGCCCACGAGCAGGCCGGCGGCAGCCGGGAAGCAGACGGCCGGCAACGCGTAGAGCAGGCCGTGTAAGACAGGGCGAAACTTGCTGAACTGCCAGGGATCGGCAGGCGGAGGTGGTTCGGCCGGACGTCGCGGCACGCGGCGGTACAGCTCTTCGGCCAAGGCGAACACATCGGCGTACCCGTAGCGCGTCTGCGCCATGGTGTCGCTCATACCGGTGAACTCCAGTGCGCTGGCGATCTCCAGGGAATCGACGGCCGATGCACATACCGGGCCTAACTCCCCGTAGAGATCCTCGAGCGGGTGCACGGGAGGCGGTCGAACGAGCACCAAATCGGTGCGCGGGGTGAACAGCTGGGCATCGACCGAATCACTGCGAGCGGTGCGTGTGGCCGACGTGCCCAGCGGTGTTTGTCGCGTTGTCACCCCGCGGCGTCCAACGACACAGGAGCGGCGGGCTCCAGGTCGAGCCTGGGGTCTTGTGTCTGTGCCTGCGCCAGGGCGTAGGCCCACGCATCAGGGTGCTCGGAGCGTCGGGCCTCGGTCACAACCTCTTCCAGCGCGTGGGCCCTCTCCCCTGCTCGGGCCGCTTGGTGCAGAGCGTCACGGGCCGCCTCGGAGGCTTCCTCGGCTTCCCGAGTGGCGTGGTGCCCCTGGACTTTGGCGTCGGCGGCGGCGTGGACGACGTATTCGGCTGCCTCAGCGGCGTGTTGGGCCAGCTGGGCGGTTTCCTCGCGGTGGGCCGTGGTCTCGGCCTCGTGGTGGATGGCGTCCAAAGCCGCCTGGGCCGCCGCATCGGCATCGATGGCCAATTGTCGGGACATCCGTCGGGCCGCGGCCGCGGCCGACATGGCCTGCACGACCTCGGACACCACCAGGGCGATGCGGGCCGCTTCCCCCCAGTCCTCGGCCTCGGCGGCCTGACGCGCGCTCTGCGCCATGAGGACGACCGCCGCGAACGGGTTTGGCGCCGGCGCGGCGGTGTCGGGGACATCGGTGGGCGCGGTGACCAGGGCGGGGACGAGGGTGAGTGTCGGAGGACCGGGTGCGGCCTCCCGCTGGGAGCGTGCCCGGGAGGCAGTGTCGGAGTCGGAGTCGGTGTCGACGACGTCGATCTCGAAGTCGGTCCCGGCGATGGGCAGCTGGTGGCCCGTGGCCATGAACGTGTAGATCTCGTTGTAGGCGCTGATGGCCCGGTCCACGGTGAAGTACTCCAAGGCCCGAGAACGCGCCTCAATGCCGAGGCGCCGGCGCAGATCGTCGTTGCTCAACAAGGTGATGCAGGCTTCGGCCAAGGCATCGGGGGTGCGAGGCGGGACCACGATGCCCGTATCGCCAATGGCCTCGGCCACGCCGCCCACATCGGTCCCCACGCAGGGTCGGCCACAGGTCATGGCCTCGATGAGCGTGTAGGGGAAGCCTTCGGTGATGCTGCACAACACGACGATGCTCCCCGCCGCGTAAGCGTCGCCGATCTCGTCAACGCGACCCTCGAATGCCACGGCGTCTGTCATGTCGAGCTCGGCGACAAGGGCTTGGCAGCGTTGGAGGTAGGACTCCCGCCCTGTTGGCGTTGAACCGAAAATTCGCAGCCGAGCGTTAGGAAGTTCGAGTAACACGGTGGCAAAGGCCCGCAGCAGCGTTTCGAGATCTTTGAAGGGGTCGATACGTCCGGCCCACGCAATGGTGGGCACGTCGGGCTCGGCTGCCACCGTGGGGAACTCGCTGGGTTCGACCCCGTTGTACACGGTGCGGACGCGGCTGGAGTCAGCCCCGAGCTGCTCCTCCCAGCGCGTGTTGTAGATGTTTCCCGGGGCGATGGTGGCGGCCTCGTGGTAGCAAAGCGTGCACAGGCGGCGCA
Organism: uncultured Acidimicrobiaceae bacterium; assembly: GCA_963714125.1. GTDB lineage: Bacteria > Actinomycetota > Acidimicrobiia > Acidimicrobiales > UBA8190 > CAWCAW01. Next base: position 2,178,992 of record OY970234.1, read on the forward strand.
GGAAGGTCAAGAAGAATGCCTTGGTCGGCCAAGCGAATGGGCTCTGGCGGTGGTGCAAGTACTGCTCACGCAGCGCCACCCCATGTTCGGTGACGAGCACCGGCGTCTCGAAGGCCCACTTGGATGCCAGGGCCGGCAACGCGCCCAGGCCGTTGGTCACGGCATGGGCGATATCGGCTCGTACGGGCGGATGTGACAACGGGCGCAGAGAGTGCTCGAGGATTTGGATTGAGGCCATGGCGTCATGCACGGTGGGCGCCGGCACCTCAGATCCGGCCCAACGGGCTCGCCAGGCGTCGCTGAGCACGGCCACAGCGTCTTCGGTGGCGAGGACGGCGCCGAGGTTGTCGTGCTGGGCATACTCGAAGATCTCTCTCATGATGTCGGCGAAGGCGGCTTGCTCGTCTTCGGGGGGCGAAAGCAGGACATCGATCAACCTCACGAGCAAGGGCCGGAACGACGATCGAGCGTTACGGCGGGGCCGCGCCGCCCGCGGAGGTGGGCCCCATAGCGGCACGGCCAACACCGACGCCACGTTGTCGGGCAACTCGAAACGGACCGGCTCAGATCCCGTGGAGACCAAGGCGACGACTTTGAAGTCGTAGTCGGGCATCCCTCGGACAAGCTGGTCGCACCAGACGCTGACCCCGCCGAATTGGTAGGGATAGGTGCCCTCTCCGATCAGTGCAATTTCCATCTCAGGGTGCGGGCACCGACCTCACCGCGGGCACGGCGACCGGGCCGGGGCGGTGCCACGCCACGGCCCGCCCTACGGCGTGAGCCGTAGTGGCGAGTGGCTCAGTGCGGCGGCCCTCACTAGCTGAGACGGTCATGGGTCATCCCCCTAGACGTGGCCGAGTCAGGAAACCCGAGCACCTGCCGACGTTGTCGGAGAGCGACGAACAACAGTGCGCCGCACTCGACGAGGACGACGGGCCAGGATCTGCTCATAGAGGTCGTCGATCTGATCGACGACTGACTGGATGCCATAGGTTTGAAAGACCTCGGTGGGGACTCGACGAGCCAGCGAGCCGGCCTCGACCTCTTTGCGGATCTCGTCGCGCAGGGCGTTGACCTCCCCCGCCACCTGACGAGCCCGGTCCGTCTGCATGCCGTCGAGCGCCGGGCACGTGGTGTAGAGCACCGACAGCCCGCTGGCGAGGGCTTCGAGTATGGACAGACCGAAGGTCTCCTGCACCGAGCACGCCACATAGAGGTCGAAGGCGGCCAGCATGGCCGCACTATCGGCTTGGAACCCGCCCCAAATGACATTGTCGGTGATGCCCAGTCGCTGGGCGGCGGCTTCGAGGCGGGCCTGATCCTCGCCACGTCCGATGATCAGGATCTTGCAGCGCTCGCCCAGCAGGGGCGCGGCCGCTTCCATCATGAGATCGACGCGCTTGTTGGGATCGAGCCGGCCGAGCCCGCCGATGACGAAGGTGTCGGGGGCAATGCCGAATTGCTCCCTGACCTGCCGGCGCGCTTCGGGGTCAAAGGCCAAGCCGTCGACGTCGAGGCCGTTGGGAATGGTGGTGATCTTCTTGTTCGGGATCCCCCACTTGACCAGTCGATCCCGCACGATGTCGCTCACCGCGATGGTGGCGTCGGAAAAAGCCTCCGAGGCCAGATACAGGCCCCGCACCCCGGCGGACATCTTGCGTCGCTCGATGTGGGTTTCACCGATGGAGTGTTCGGTGGTCAGCACCACCGGCGTGCCGGCCAACCGAGCGGCGGGGCGGGCGTAGACCTGGGTGCGGTAGAGGTGGGTGTGGACGACGTCGTAGCGCCCGTCACGGATGTAGCGATACAGCTTCAAGAGGGCACCGATCTCGGTGTTTTTGGTCATGCCCATGTCGGTGACCGAGCCCCCCGCCTTGCGGATCTGTTCGGCCACCGGTCCCGGGTTGTACAACGTCACGACGTCTGCCTCATGGCGCGTGCGTTGCATCAGCATGGCCAGTTGAAGCTCCGCTCCCCCGGCGTCGAGCCCGGTAATGACGTGAAGCACTTTCATGGACGCTTTCCTCTCATTGCGATGCGTTGCCGATACACGAGGTGTTTCACCGTCATCCGAGCGGCGGTGTCGCTCTGGCCGACGTAGACGCGGGGCAAGGCCACCATGCCGATCTGTTGTTGGGTCGCCTGCACGGCGCAGGCGTAGTGATACCCGGCGTCGCGGACGGCTTGCCAGGCGGCGCCGTCCATAGATCCGTAGGGATAGGCGAAGCCGCGGATGTCCGCACCGACCAGGGACGTGAGATCGGTCCTACTGGTGGCGATCTCGTGCGTCAGTTCTTGGCGTGAGGCCCCAGCCAGGCGGACGTGATTGACGCCGTGTGATCCGATCTCGATGCCAGCGGCAGCCAACGCCTTGACCCCGGGACCCGTCAACAACGGCCATGACGGCGTGCCGGGTTCCTCCCAGTCGTTGCTGGCGCCCAATCGGCCCGAGACAACGAACACGGTGGCCCCGAAGCCATGACGTTGCAAGGCCGGCACGGCGTGGTCGAGCACACTGACGAACCCGTCGTCGAAGGTGATTCCCACCATGTCTTGGTGCCGGCTGCTGCCCATGGCGTCGACAAGCGTGCTGATATCCACACCGCGCCGGCCGCGGCGGGCGAGCCACGCCATTTGTTGCGCAAAGCGACTTGGGGTGACACAGACCTTGTTCGGGTCCTCGATCACCATGTCCACGGCGTGGTACATGAGAATCATGGGCACCTGGCGCAGGTGGAGGCGGTCCACCTGGGTGGTGGGCCCGATGCGCCCCACGACCGTCATGGTCTGGCGCCGTGACAAGTCACGTTGGCGAACCGATCCCCGAGCATCTCTGTCATCGGCGAGTACCGACCACCGGACGTGTTCGTCGGCTGCCGTCACGAGCTCCGAGGCGACCGGCCACGGTGTGCGCAGCATGGGCCGAGCCAAAGACAAAGCGCATGACGGGGCCGAAGGTAGGGGCCACGGCCGGTCCGATGAAATACAGACCCGGCACCGAGGACTGATAGCCGCTGTCGACCTTGGGGGTCCCGGCACACAGCTTGATGCGAGGACGCAGGCTAGGGCCTAAGAAGCTGAGGCGATCGAGGTTGGTGCGATAACCGGTGGCCGCCATGATGTGATCGGCGGTGATCTCCTTGGAGGTGCCGTCAGGCTCCTCGAGACCCACGATGACGCTCTGGCCGTCGGCTTTGACCCACTGCAGGCTGTGGCCGATGAGGGTCTTGACGGGTCCGTCCACCCGGGGCCGCAGCCACGGGGCCCCGGCCGGTCCGAGGGCGGTGCGGGCCCGGGTCACCCGGGTGGTCTCGGGCAGGTGGCGGAAGACGTCGGGGTGATTGGAATAGAACCACGTGGCCCAGCCCGAACCGAGACCGGCCTCGGGCTCACGCAAGCGCTGGAGAAGCGGACGATCGAGCGGCAAGGGCACGCCGTTCCAGCGGATCTGGTTCTTGCGGGCCACGAGCACCACCTGGGCACCGCCTTCGTGCAACAAGGCCGCTGATTCGAGGGCGGACTGGCCTGCTCCGAGGACGACCACCGACTTGTCCTTGAAGACCCCGAGATCGGTGTGCTGCGAGCTGTGGGAGCACAACGAGGAAGACAGACCCCCCAAGGATTCGGGCATCGAGGCGAAGTGCTCGACACCAGCGGCGATGACCACCTTGGCGGCGCGCACCCGCTCACCGGTGGCGAGGGTCAGCTCATAACGCCCCGAGACCGAGGCCACGTCGGTAACAAGGGTCTCTTCGAGATCAGGCACCAGGGCGTCTTTGAACCACATCCCGTAGGTGACGAAGTTGTCCAAGGTCACCGGCAGCCCGTAGGAGGCATAGGGGTGCCCGGTGGCGGCACAAAAGGCCTCCAAGGTGTGCTGTGCATCAGGACTCGACAGGTTGGAGGCAAAGCCCTGGGACTTGAGGTTCATCCCTTTGGGCATGTAGTTGCGCCACAGGCCCATAGGCACCCCGAACTGGCGAAATGAGACACCACCAGCGCGCAGATGCGCACCTAGGGACAACCCGTAAGGGCCGGCTCCGATAATGGCAACCTCAACGGCGTCACTCATACTCTTGCCTTCTCCCTCCGTATCGTCTTATCGACATGTTGTGCACCGGCCGACCGAGCCGACGGGCTGGCCTTGAACCGGGGCTTCGCCCCCGTCGAAGCGCCGACACCGTCCGACTTCAAGGTGGGACGACGGCGAGGTGTGTTGCGGCTCAACGGGCGCGTGGCGAGGCGCATGCCCATGTACATGCACATCAGGCCGAAGGGCCGCAGATCGTCACGAGCGAACCAGGCCGTCTCATCGATGGAGCGCAGCGAGGCCAGCCACACCTTCAGATCGAGTTCACCTCGGCGCCAGTAGGCCAATGAGCACAGCGGGTCGTAGTTCTCGACGATGAAGCGTCGGCCGCTGACCTGCTCACCCGTCGGGATGGCGGCCCCGGTCAGATCGAGATATTGGGCTCGCACCACGTCGATGCCGGCGGAGTCCTGGAACAGACGGAACTGGGCGCCGAGGCGGGGATTGAAGTCGAGCAGTTTGTACTGGCCGTCGCGAGGATCGAAGCGAAGGTCGAGATCGAAGATGCCCCGGTAGGAGATGGCCCGGACCATCCGGGACATTTCGTCGGCCAGGCGGCGGTTGGAGGTGGCCCGCCCGAGGCTGGTCAGCCCGGCATGGGCCGGGTAGGACCGCTCCTTGACCCCGGTGAAGATGGGGCGACAGGTGGCGCTGCTGTCGGCGTAGCCGTGCACGAACCAGTCCTGTCCCGGGCCGCCGGGGATGAACTCCTGGAGCATGTACCCGACGTCGTGACCGTGGCAGTCAGCAAGGAACACGTCGAGCTCATCACGGCTGGAGATGATCACCGTGCTGCGGAGCTTGGCCCCGCCGTGGTGCCACGGTGTCGTCAACTTGGCGATGACCGGGTACCCCTTGGCCGTGGCGAACCTATAGGCCTCTCCCGGAGACTGCGGCACGACGGTGTCGGGGCACGGGACACCGAGGTCGCGACACAACTGGAACATCTCGAACTTTCCGGCCAGCTGGCGAGGCAGCTGGGCCGGTGGGCGAGGGAAGACGAACCATTCCCTCAGGTCTTCGCCGTGCTCGGCCAGGAAGATGGCCCCGGCGTCGTCCGTGGTGAGCAGCATGGCGGGCCGGCCGATGCGCTGAGCAAGCTGGAGGAGGCCCGCCTTGACCCCGGCGACGTCCTCCGGGCTCGGTTGCCAGAAAAACCGACCCTGCAGGAACCGGGAGTTCGCCGCCGGCGCCCAGCGGTTCTCGTGGACGCCGTAGACGGGTACACCCAAACGACCGAGGCTGCGGATGGCTCCCATGCCGCCGTGATGCATGACATTGGGATCGAACTTCAAGACGATAACCGGGGTAGCAGAGTCGAATACAGGGTCGGAGGTGGACATTTCGTTGAGAACCCTCATAGCCGCCACGGCTACACCTCCACGTCGAGCGCAGCGTAACGGTGGCCACCACGATGCAAAATCAGTCAATTGTGTGAAACCGGCGGAAACATGTTTAAAAATCAGAGGCGCATAATTTGAAGTGATTTGCCACACCTGTTGCTCCATTGCAATTCGCAGTATGGAGACGTGGTCACGCCATCATCTCTTTGGATGAGATGAGGTCGTGCATTTACGCCGACGTCCGTGCACAAAGTCCGGGCGCTTGTGCGCGCATCGAGACGAGCGCTTGCGAGTGAGCACGACAATGATCAGAATCGCATCGACGCGGACCTGTGGATGAATCGAGGCAAATAGGTGGACGCGACCATTCCCAATGATTCCGTGACCGACGAACCACCGTGGCCGGGCTGGTGGCTGGCCACCGATGGCAACTGGTATCCACCACAACAGCATCCTGATTACGTCGCCCTGCCGAGCCGATCGGACGTGGTCATCGGCGCGGCCCAATCACGCCCCACTGCGGCGAGCGTCGATGAACCGACAAACTCCGTTATCGTCCATATGGACGCCTTTCGCCCGACGATGCCTCCGCCTTCGGCATCGGCACTGGTGAGCCCAGCACCTTCGTTTCTCCTCACAGGCAATGGGGCGCCGGTCTCCGCCCCCACGCCGGCGACTTCGCGCCCCGATGATGCGAGCGCTACGAGACGGCACGACGTCAACACGGTGAACGAGACCACCCGCGCGTTGCTGCGGGCCCGGGCCATCGACACGGCCGAGGCGTGGCGTGATGCCGCCCAGGCGGCCGCGGTCATGGCGCAGATGGCGCAGACCATGCGGGTGGTATCCGATGCCAAGGAAACCGCCCGGCAACTCGCTCGACAAGCCCAGGAGGCCGAACACAGGGCTCAGGGCGCGGCCGAGGCCGCGTCCCAAGCCACGTTCAGCGAGATGCAGGCGGCCCAGGCGGCGCAGGAGGCCACGCAAGCCACGCGAGACGCGGCCAAAGCGGCCACGGAGGCCAGGCAGAACGCGCTGCGTTCGGCTCAGGCTGTGACGGAGGTGGCTCAGGCGGCAAAACGCGCCGCTCGGGCGGCGGCCGATGCCGAGCACGAGGCCTGCGAGCTCGAGAGAATCGTGGAGACGATGTTGAGCAAAGCGTCGCAAGCGGCCGATTGATCAGGCCCGGTGATGCTCGGTTGGCCATCGCCACAAGCATCGTGGGACACCCTGAAAGGGAGACGGTTGGCCCCTGCAGCGTCGGGTCAAGGAATGGTCATTTATTCGAGCTGAAGTGGAGTAAGAATTGCCCGCGTGAGGTGCCGTCGATACCTCGTGGCGACAATCATCGTGGCCGTTGGTGCGATCGCAGCCGGTTGTAGTGCCGGAACCAATGGAGCAAGTAGCACGACGACCTCCACGGTTATCAAGCCCGGCCCGTACGCATCCCAAGCGGAACAGGTGATCAGCGATCTAGCGGCCGGTGATTATCAGGCCGTTGTCGCCGCGGAAGACCCGGCCACACAACTCCGTCTTTCGGCGCCCGTGTTACATAGTGGATGGCAAGATTTTCAAGAGGAGGCCGGATCCTACGAAGGCCATGGCACACCGGAGTTCTTTCCAATTCACGCCATAACTCTGGAGCAGGTGCCATTGACGATGAAGTACGGCCACGAGGTGGCAAGAATTACCTTCAATACCTCTGGCCAAATCGTGGGCCTGCTGCTCACCAGGCCGAGTACTCCTATCCCGTCGGGTCTTTAGCGTTCCGCGCCCGGCGAGATTGCGCGGCTGGGCGAAATCCGACTGAGGAGTCATATCACCGAGATCGTGCTCGCCCGCGTCGCCTTCGGCGCTGCGGACAGCGGCCACCAACTAACTGGTAGGTCCCCCGAGCCAACCTCGCTTGCGGAAGAAGTAAAGGAGGACCAGGGCGGCCGCCACCTCGATCCCGAGTCCGAAGACAAAGAACGGCACGCGTCCGGTGATGTGTCCTACGAGGAGCGAAAAGTTCTGGCCGAAGAACCCGGTGAGGTAGCTCAAAGGCAAGAAAACCGTGGCGATGATGGTCAGCTGCTTCATCACGACGTTCAGCCGGTTCGACACCGTCGAGACGTGGGTGTCCATGACTCCCGAGAGCAGGTCCCGATAGCTGTCGACGACATCTGCGATGCGGATGAGATGGTCATACAGGTCACGGAAGTACCGTTCCCCATCCTTCGTCATCCCCGGCAGCTCGATAACGCCCGAGGCCAGCGCGGCGAACATGTCACGCTGGGGAGTTACAACCTTGCGCGTGGCGATCAACGAACGCTTCATGTCGAAAAGCACTCCGAGCTGTTGCTCCGTTGGCTCGCGCAAGATGTCATCTTCGAGTTGGTCCACCTTGTCGTCAAAGCGGCTAAGTACCGGAAAGAAGGTGTCCACCAGGCTGTCGACGATCATGTAGAGGAGTGTGACGGGTGCCGAAGCATCCGTGACTGTGTGTCGGTGGTCCATGCGCCGGAACACTTCGGTCAAGGCGGGACATTCGCCGTGATGGACAGTCACGATGCTCTGCTCGGTGAAGAAGATGTGTAACTCCACCAGGCCTGAACCGTCGGGAAGAGTGCCGTGGACTACGAAAAACGTGAAATCGTCGAACTGGTCGATCTTGGGCCGCTGTCCAAAGTGCTCGGAGTCCTCCACCGCCAAGGGGTGGAACCCGAAGGTGTCGCGCAACATCGTGGAGGTCTCGTCGTCGACGCCTTCGAGGTCGAGCCAAAAGAAGTCTTGGGCTCGCACCTTCTCCGTCACCGAGGCTACCGATGCCGCCGAGCGGGACCCATCCACCGCCAAGGTGCCCTGCATGGGTCGATTCTGCTCCGCAGATCCTGGTCTGCCGGGGATCCTCACATAAATACGCAGTAGAGGCGATCCAAGGCCTCGGCCGCTCGACCTGCGAGATCCATAAGAGTGTCGACGACGGGGACTGGCCGTAAGCCCTACGGATCAATCCGACGGCAATGGTCAGGTCGACCGCTAGCAAGATCCACAAGTCCGCTAGAGCGGCGTGCGCGAGAATCAACCTGTAAACCACTTGTAGAGCACGACGTCCCAAGGATTATCGAAGCATCGACCTTGACCTGGGCTGGCTCATGGAACCGTGCACGAAAGGTCCTTGGTCGAATAACGACGGGCCGATTCGATAGGTTCTATCCATGTCTGAATGTCGGGTCTGTGGGTTCGAGACTGCTCCCGGCAAGCGTTTCTGTCGCCAGTGTGGGGCGCCTTTGGGGTTGGCTTGCCCTACCTGTCAGGCCGCCATAGAGCCCGGGAGTCGGTTCTGCGAGGACTGCGGGGCGTCCCTCAACGCTGACGGTCTGCAGACCGCCGGTTTCTCAGCGCCGTCGACGCCGGTTCGACCCGGAGCAATGTCGGTGCTCGGTACCCAGGTGGCCGAGCGCCGGGTGTGCTCGGTGCTGTTCGCGGACCTGGTGGGCTTCACGCCGTTGTCCGAGACACGCGACCCCGAAGAGGTTCGTGAATTGCTCTCGGCCTACTTCGAACGGGCTCGGACGGTGATTGGCCGATACGGCGGGGTGGTGGAGAAGTTCATTGGAGATGCTGTCATGGCTGTGTGGGGTACTCCGGCCGCGACCGAGGGTGACGCCGAACGCGCGGTGCGCGCCGCCTTGGATGTAGTGGCGGCGGTGGCGGAGTTGGGCGAGCAGGTGGGAGCGCCCGCTTTGGCCGCTCGGGCCGGAGTGGTAACAGGCGAGGTGGCCGTCACCGTGGGACTCGGCGGTGAAGGAGTGGCCGGAGACGCTGTGAATACAGCGGCGCGGGTGCAGTCGGTGGCCGCTCCCGGCGCCGTCTGGGTCGATGCGGCCACCTACCGCCTCGCCGGTGCAGCCATCGGGTTCGAAGACACCGGGGAGCATGAACTCAAAGGCAAGTCCGAGCCAATACGGTTGTGGCGCGCCACGCGCGTGCTGTCGGGGGTGGGTGGGTCCCAGCGCACCGACGGGCTCGAGGCCCCATTGCTCGGGCGCGACGCCGAGTTGCGCACGGTCAAGGAACTGTTCCACGCCTGTGGCGAGCGGAACGTCCCCCGCCTGGTCGTCGTTTCGGGCCCCGCCGGGGTTGGCAAGTCGCGGCTGGGATGGGAGTTCGAGAAGTACATAGACGGTCTGGCCGACACCATGTACTGGCATCGGGGCCGCTGTCTCTCCTATGGCGAGGGCGTGGTGTTCTGGGCCCTGACCGAGATCGTTCGCCAACGCCTTGGCATCGCCGAGGAAGATCCGGCCAGCGTGGCGGCGGCCAAGTTGAACGAAGGACTCGAGATCTTCATTCCCGATCCCGCCGAAAGGGCCTATGTCGGTCCCCGCTTGGGACGGCTGCTCGGGGTGACGCTGCCTGGCGACACCGGCGGGAACCTGGCCCGTGAGGAACTGTTCGCGGGGTGGAGGGTGTTCTTCGAGCGTCTGGCCGAAACGCAGCCGGTGCTGTTGCTGATCGAGGACGCCCAGTATGCCGATGCCGGGCTCCTCGACTTCATCGACCACCTGGTCGACTGGGCCCGGGACTCCCCCATCTTTGTGGCCGTCTTCACACGACCTGAACTCGACACGTCGCGGCCCGGGTTCGGCAGCGGACGTAACCGGTCGAGTTTGACCCTCGACCCGCTCGACGACTCATCGATGGGCTCCTTGATCGACGCCCTGGTGCCCGACTTGCCTGAAGATGCCCGGGCCGCCATCGCAGGCCAAGCCGAGGGCATCCCGCTGTTTGCGGTGGAGACGGTGCGATCTCTCGTCGACCAGGACATCGTGGTGCCCCAAGACGGTGTGTACCGCCTGGTCGGAGACCTCGGCACCTTGTCTGTGCCCGAAGGCCTGCGGGCCCTGCTGGCAGCGCGGCTGGACGCTTTGGACCCCGAGCTCCGGTCGCTGATATCCGAGGCAGCGGTATTGGGGTCCACCTTCCCCGCTGAGTCGCTGGTGGCTGTGTCAGCCCAAGACGAAGACGCCGTGCAGCAGGGCCTGGCCGAACTGTTGCGCCGCGAGGTGCTGGCCATCAGCGCGGACCGGCTGTCTCCCCAACGAGGGGACTTCCGTTTCTCCCAGGATCTGCTGCGCCAAGTGGCCTACGAGACGATGTCGCGTCGCGACCGCAAGGCTCGCCATCTCACGGTGGCCGCCCATCTGCGCGCCGTGTTCCGAGGCGACGGCGATGAGGTGGCCGACGTCATCGCCAAGCACTATCTCGACGCTCTGGCCGCGGTGCCCGACGCCCAGGATGTCCCCGACATTCGGGCCCGGGCCATCGAAATGCTCGTGCGTGCCGGCGAGCGGGCGCTGCTCGCCGGAGCCAGTCGTTCCGCCGCCTCCAACTTTGCCAGCGCGGCAACGCAGACCGAGCTGACCGAGGACACTTCGGACGACAATCTGCCTGCCGCGTCGTTATGGGAGCGAGCTGCTCGCGCCGCGCTTATCGCCCACGACATAGAGGGCACTCTCGCCCACGCCGAACGGGCCAGCGTGCTGTACGAGGCGAGCGGGCAACCCCGGGCGTCAGCTCGAGCAGATGCCATCGCTGGAGATGCTTTGCGACGGGCGAGCCACCACGGCGAGGCGCGCGAGAAGCTGACGGCCGCCTTGGAAGTGCTGCGCCCCGACCCAGATGCCGACACCGTCACCGCCTTGGACCACCTGGCCGCCGTGGAGATCTTCTCCGGCAATGCGGACGGTGACCGGCTCTCCCTCGAGGCCCTTATTCTCGGCGAGGCACTTGATGTCGACGCCGGCCTACTGGCCGACCTTTTCACGGATCGAGCCATCGCCCTCGGATTTGCCGACCGCATGCCCGAGGCGGTCGCCCATCTCAAACACGCGGTGTGGCTCGCCGAAGAAGTCGGCGACAGCATCCGCCAAGCCCGGGCCTTGCTCAACCTGGCCGAGATGCTCAATGGGAATGACCCAGTCGCGGCCGCAGAGGCCGCCAACATGTCTGGTGCCCTGGCCCAACACGGCGGCAGCATCGACTTTGTTCGATACGCAGCAGCCAACGAGGCAGAAGCATTGCTTCTCGTTGGGAAATGGGACGACGCGTATCTGGTCCTCCATGAGACGATTAACAGGGGTGATACGGGCGACCTTGGAATCCTGGGCATCATTGCTTCGTTTTTGGCGGCCCTGCGCGGCGATTTTGACGCCGCGGTTGCCTTCGCCGATCTGCCGGCCGTTCGTGCCAGTGAAGACCCCCAGGACCAGGCAGGGATCGCTATCTGTGATGCCTTCCTGGCTGCCGCTCAGCATCGGCATGACGACAGCCTGAAGCATGCCCGCGCCGTTCTGGCCCACGTCCCGAGCCTCGGCATTCACTTCACGTTCATGCGGTGGGCGTGGCCGCTGGCCATCCGCAACGCTTTCAGCCTCGATGACACCCATACAGTCTCGGAGCTCCTGTCGATGCTCGATGCCCGGCCGGTTGGACACGTGCCTCGGCTGCTTCAGGCCGAACGCCTCCTGGCCCAGGCCCGCCTCGCCGACCTCGACGACGATGCCAGCGCCACGGGCGCCTTGGACGCTGCGGTATCCGCATTGCGTCAAGCGTTAAGCCCGTACCACCTCGCCCACGGCACCATCGATCTCGCTGAGCACCTCGTCCGGATCGATGACCGCGAGGGAGCGCCGGCCTTGTTGGCTGAAGCACGCGACATCGCCACGCGGCTGGGTGCCCAACCCCTTCTTGAACGTATCGACCAGGTTGCTCGCCACGCCGGCGTCGACCCGGAGCTCTCGAAGCAATCCCCATGACGGTTAATCTGCTTCCTCACGGCATCGGTATCACGGGACGTGTTTCGAGGTTCGCCGCGCCGCTTTGACGGCAACAGGCGTACCGACGACAACAGCCAGTACCCCGAGCAGGATGGCGAGCCATGCCAGAGATCCAAGCCCATGTGCCGGCCCGTTGTGAGCCCTTACGGAGCTGAGAAGTGGAGCACCGAATGCAGTCGCTCCCCCATCTCCTCCCGGTCCGTCAGCACCCTGGAACCTGTGGGCGATAGCCAACGCCAAGGTACTTGGAGGTGACGGCGGGGAAATCACGACAGTGGTTGTCGCAGCGGGAGTAATAGTCGTCGTGGGTGCGGGCGCTACGACGGCCTTAGGCTTTGGGGTCACAATGGTGGTGGGCGGGGCCGCCGAAGCTGCCTGCACCGCCTGGCCGGAATTCGCGTTCACCATGAGAGATGACTCATCGACCGCAACAAAGGCACTGGCGGGAATCTGTTTCAACTGGTCGACGTCGGTATCGGTCCAACGAGTATCCGCTGTCCCCTGGAAGTACCAGTTGCTGCCATTGTCGGCGAGGATTAGCCCGTAGTTCTTCATCGTCGTGATGACCGTCTGGCACATTTGCGCACACGTCGACGCGGGAAGCGTGAAATCGGCGTCCAAGCGAAAGCGTGCCCCCATGGGCGGACACGCGGCATCTGCTTGACCCGCCTCGTGCCGGGCCGGCCAGATGTAGGCCTCATTGGTGCAGTCGGCCGTAAAGCGAATGGCGTGATCCATCGATCCCGACGCCACTTCGTCGTAGTCGACGAGGCCAGGAAGAATAGGGAGGCCAGCGGCGTCGGCTGACGTCCAACCAGCCGGACGAAGGGCGTCACTATTCAGATTCCAAATCGCACCTGATCCGGCGGTTGATCCGCTGGCGCTGTAGTTGGCGTCGTAGAGCTCGTACAGCGTGCAGGTGGATGGGTCGACCATGATGGCGTGGCGGTCGCCGTTGGAACTCTGCCCACCCTCGATGGGCGTGTTCGGCCCGAACGGGTAAGGGCCGGGGTCGCTCTCATCCGCGTATTGAAACGAGACGCTCACAAAAGGTGTTCCAGCCGGGACCACCGTAAAAGGGATGCCGTAGGGATTCGAGGGGTCATCCGAGGGACCGTAGTCAGGATGCAGAAAGGTGGTGGACGCATCCATGCTCGCCATCCACGTGCTGCTCTGGGCATTGACGGGAAGAGAAGAGATGGGCGTGTTCCAGACGTTGTCGGCTGGGAACATGGGGCAGTTGGAGGCCCCGGGTACCGTGGACCCGGTACCCGTGCTAGCTGCACTCGTGGTGGTTACGAGCAACAGCGATGACACAAGAGTCAGAAAGATCGTGGCGAGTACCCGACGAGCGATCTGTCGTGTCCACCGGTCCTGCACCTTCGCGGTGTCGACAGCCTGGGAGCCCGACCTGAGCAACGGGCCCACTCGTGTTCACAACAGATGGCAAAATACGGTCGATTGGTCTGAGCTGATTGGGGCTGCCGGGATTTGAAGCCAGAACCTCTTGACCCCAAGTATTCACCGGCGAACTTTGCCTAACCCGATCTGCTGCGAGCAACCGGTGGGTATTGGTCGGCTCTCGGGGACGCCTCGAGCCAGGCTCCCAGGCTCCTAGTGCAGGCACGAAGGCATATCGAGGGGTTGACCACCTTGGACCGGGTCGTTGTTTACGCCACACTTCGTTCAGGATGACGAACCCAGGCTCCGAAGTGGGATTTTGCGTGGGGGTGGAGGCGCGGCTGCTCGGAAGTCTGTTGCTGTGACCCGCCAAATGCTGCGGCTCGTCAATTACCGATTTCGAGCCACCTTCGGCCGACGGCGAGGTGGGTACCTGACGCTTGTGCTTCTCGTCGGGATCGTGGGGGGCGTGGCCATGGGGGCCGTCGCCGGGGCGCGGCGCACGCAGTCCTCGTTCCCCGTCTACCTGGCGAGCACCAACCCTTCACAAGTGGAGTACTTCACCGAGTTTGCCCCCAGCACGAACGTCGGGTACTCGGCCAGTGTCGACCGTGCCATCGCCCGGGTCCGCTACGTCAAGCGCTCCGCTGTTGTCGTCGGGTTCGACGGCACCCTTCAGCCCCTGCAGTCGCTTCGCACGACCGGACCACCCGGTGAGGCGCCCCCCTCTTTTGAGGGCGGTCTCAACGGGGAGTACCTCAGCGTGGACCGGGTCACATTGCTCAAGGGGCGGATGGCCAACCCTCGTCGCGACGACGAGTTCGTCGTATCGGCGGGTGGTGCCGCCAAGTACGGACTCCACGTCGGCTCAACCCTGCCGTTGGGTTTCTTCACTGACGCCCAGGCGAGCTCGCCCACCTTTGCGGGATACCCCACCGATAGGCCGTACCTGACCGTTGACATGAAGCTGGTGGGAATTATCGAGGCGAGTCAGCAGGTTATCCAGGACGATGACTCTGCACTTGGCGACCAACTCGCCGTCGTCACGCCGGCGCTGACCCGCCGCCTGGCGAAGTGCTGCGCGTATTACTCCTATGTTGCGCTGCAGCTCGACGGCGGTACCCGACATCTGGCCGCCGTGACCTCGGCCGTCGAGAAGATTGTCCCGAGCGCGATCCTCGGCGTCAACGGCGGAGCCCAAACCAATGCCCCCATCGTTGCCAAGGGGGAGCGGGTCGTTCGGCCCGAGTCGATCGCCTTCGGGGTGTTCGGATTAATCGCCGCGCTTGCGGCGCTGGTGATCGGTAGCCAGGTCATCGCCCGCCTCCTTAGGCGCAACGCGGCTGACACGGCCGTGCTGCGTGCGCTCGGTGCCGACCCCATCATGACGGCAGCCGACGGGCTCACGGGGATTCTCGGAGCGGTGGTGGCGGGCGCACTGTTGGCCATGGCTGTGGCGGTGGCGCTTTCCCCACTTGCGCCGACCGGCGCGGTACGACCGGTCTACCCCAACCCAGGCATCGCCTTCGATTGGACGGTCCTCGGCGCCGGCTTCGCCATCATCATCGTCGTGCTGGGTGTATTTGCTTTGTTCATGGCAGACAGGGCGAGCCCGCATCGCGCGGCCGCCCTTGTTGGAAGACGGGTCGAACGCGAGTCGAGCTTGGCCCAGGCGGCGGCACGCGCTGGGCTGCCACCCGCCGCGGTGAGCGGGATCCGTTCTGCTCTCGGCGGCCGTCAGGGGCGCGACGCAGCACCGGTGCGCTCTGCGGTGTTCGGTGCCGTGCTCGCCGTCGTGGTCATCGTCACCTCGGTCACCTTCGGCGCCAGTCTCAATTCCCTCGTCTCTCGCCCCGCGCTGTACGGGTGGAACTGGAACTACGCATTGTTGGCCGGCTTCTCGGGTGCCGAGGACCTGCCGGCTGCGAAGACGGCCGTCTTGTTCGACCACGACCGCGACATTGAGCACTGGGCCGGTGCGTACTTCGAGAGCGTGCAGCTCGACGGCGATGCCGTGCCAGCGCTCGCCCTCTCTCCGGGGGCCAAGGTCCAACCCACCCGTTTGACGGGCCACGCCTTGTGGGCTGCCGGCCAAGTCGTACTCGGCGCGGCGACCTTGGCTCAACTGCACAAGCACGTGGGCGACACCGTCATGGCCAATACGGGGGGACCACGGTCGACCAGACTGCTGATCGTGGGAACGGCGACGCTGCCCACCCTTGGGAGCTCCGGTGATCCACAGCTCCAAATGGGCACCGGGGCCGTGGTCTCGCCGTCGCTGTTCCCAAGCGCCGAACTGAATCAGCAAGGGAGCGCTCTGCCGGGACCGAACGTCGTCTTCGTCACCCTCCGGCCCGGTGCACCGCCTTCCAAAGCCCTGGCGTCCCTCGATCGCATTGACCAGACACTGAGCCAACCGTCCACCGGCGACGCCCCGGCCAGCGGCGTGGTGTCGCTGCTACGCCCGGCCGAGATCACCGATTATCACTCCGTGGGATCCACCGCCTTCGTACTCGCGGGTCTCTTGGGGGTGGGTGCGTTAGGCGCATTGGGCCTGACTCTGGTGGCTTCGGTCCGCCGCCGTCGGCGGGAGCTGGCGCTCCTCAAGGCTCTCGGCTTTACACAGGCCCAGTTGGCGGCGACCGTTGCCTGGCAATCCTCGGTGTCGGCCATCGTTGGCGTGATCGTTGGGCTCCCGCTCGGTATAGCGCTAGGGCGGTGGCTTTGGACGCTCTTTGCTCGGGAAATCTCGGCCGTTCCCAAACCCACCGTCCCGGTGGCGTCCATGATCCTCATCGCGCTGGGGGCGCTGATCTTTGCCAACCTGGCGGCCACCCTTCCGGGACGACTTGCCGCCCGTACATCGACAGCGCTGCTATTGCGAACCGAGTGACGTACGGGTTGCTTGAACCGCTCGTGGCGACATCACGCAACCCAGAAATGGGACGAAAATCGTCAGGCGGGTACGCATTGCTGAGCAACGCCCAGCTCCGAGTCGGGCTGCCGGGATTTGAACCCGGGACCTCTTGACCCCCAGTCAAGCGCGCTAACCAAGCTGCGCCACAGCCCGTATGTGGTGACGTGCGACTCTAGCGCCCAGTTCGCCCCTCCCCCGCCACTGCGCCAAATGGAACGAGGTCGCCTGCGAGCATTGGAGTTTCGGCGGCAACCGCCCCAACCGTGGCCGCCTTGGCTTCGGCGGTGGCTACGTCTTTACGCTCAGGGTGAAGTCCTGGCGGGCTGGGCTGCCTATCTCGTTGCTGGCGGTGATACTGAAGTGATACGCCCCTGCTGTGCCTGCGCCAGGCGTCCCCGCCAACGTGGCCGTGCCGTTCCCGTTGTCGGTCAGGACGATGCCGGTTGGGAGCACACCGGTCTCACTGATGGTGGCCATCGGGTCCCCGGTCGTCTTCACGGCAAAGCTGAATCGGGATCGGGATGACGCCGTGGAAGATGACTTGCTCGTGATGGCGGGTTCCTGCTCGATGACCAGCGAAAAAGGCTGTGTGACGAGCGTCGTCGACTTGGTGCCGGTCCAGAACGTGACCTTGATGGTGAGGCTGTAGGTGGCGCCCGTTTTGGGTCCGGATTTCGGGGTTCCCGACAACGTGGCCGTCCCGTTGTGGTTGTCGACGAACGTCACGCCTTGAGGCATCCTGCCCCCCACCTTGATCGATTTCACCGAGGTGCCGTTGGTGGTGACCGTGAAGCTGAGCGTGGCTCCCGAGACCCCTGTCGTCGAGGCGCCGCTCGTGATAGCCGGAGAACCGGCAGCCACGGTGATGGCTTGCAGCGCGGTGGGCGCCGCCGCGTAGTTGGCCGTCCCCGCCTCGTTCGCTTCAACCACGCATGTCCCGGACCGGATGAAGCTCACCGTCGAGTCTGAGATCACGCACACCGACGTGGTAGCCGACGAGAAGCTGACCGGGTTCCCCGATCCTCCACCGGTGGCTGTCAGGGGGTAGATGGGGCCGTCGGGCGTGGCATCGGTGGGGGCCGTCGACGTGAAGGTAATTGTCTGGCTGGCCGGCGAGATGTGAAAGCTCTGCACGGCTTGCGTCGCCGATGCGTAGTCGGCGTTGCCGGCCTGATTGGCGTCGATGGAGCAGGTTCCCACGCCGACCATGGTGACTGTCGAAGCGGACAACGTGCAGATAGACGGCGGGCTGCTCACACTGAGCCCGACGGGGTTCCCCGACGCGCCCCCGGTCGCCGCCGCCACGTAGGTCGGACCCCCGACGACCGCTCCCGTCGGCGCCGTCGTGGAAAAGCTGATCGCCTGGGCACCCACGGTGACGCCGAACGTCTGTGGTACTTGGGGAGCGGTGAGATAGTTGGTGTTGCCGGCTTGATTAGCGTCGATGGTGCAGCTCCCCACGCCTACGAAACTCACCGAGGACCCCGTCACGCTGCACACCGACGGTGCCCCCGATCCGAAAGTCACCGGATTGCCCGAAGCACCCCCGCTGGCGCTCACCGCGTAGGTAGTGCCGAAGCTGGGGTCCACGGGTTGAGACGTAAAGGTGATCGCCTGCGACGCCGGAGCTACGCCAAAGGACTGTTGGATCGAAGAGGCGGCCCCGTAGTTTGCGTTGCCGGCCTGGCTGGCCTGGACGACGCAGTTCCCCGCCCCGATCATGGAGACTGTCGACGCCGACGCCGTGCACACTTGCAACGACAGTGACGCGAACGTGACTGGGTTGCCGGAAGGTCCGCCGTTGGCCGTGACGACGTACGGGGACCCGTTGACGGTGGCGTTGGTAGGGATGGTCGAGGTAAAGGTGATGGTCTGGTTGCCGGGACCCACAGTGAAGCTCTGCACCTTCGTCGCCGCCTTGGCGTAATTCGTGTTTCCGGCTTGGCTGGCGTCGATGGCACATGTGCCGGCGCCAGCAAAACTGACAACGCTGCCACTGAGCGAACAGATGGAGGCAGACGACGAGGCGATGGCCAGGCCAATGGCATTGCCCGATGCCCCACCGGTGGCGGTCACCGGGTAGGTGGGACCGCCCACGATGGCACTGGTGGGGGCCGTGGACGTGAACGTGATCACCTGAGCCAGACCGGCGGAGTCGTACGCACCGATGTCACACGGAACGGGTCGCGCCGCGCCGCGCTGATCGGTGCCGGCACACAGGGCCGAGCTGGGCACGGCGCCGACGGCTGAACTCCCGGGCACCAAGGCAATGGTCTGGGTCGGACCCCCATTGTTCTGAAGTCCGGACGAGCTCAGGCCGGAAGGCACATCGGACAACGAGGTACCGCCGAAGCCGCACGAACCATCGTCGTCAAGGTTGTACCCCGTGCTGACGATGGGTCCCGAACAGTCCAGCCCCGACGTGCTGTTGGCCACGATGGTGGTCGTGAGGGTTGTCGTGCCCGCGTTGTAGATACCGCCGCCTTCGTAGCCGGCCCCGTTGCCCGACACCGTGGTGCCGGCGGCGGAGAACGATCCTCCCGCCGAGTTGTCGAGGCCCCCTCCGTACTGGGTGGCGTTGTCGGCGACCAGGCTGCTCGAGGTGACGGTGGCCGTCCCTGAGTTGGCCACGCCACCACCGCTGTAGGCGGTGTTGCCCGATAACAGGCTGTATCCGACGCTGGCCGTACCGAGGTCGTTGTCGATGGCGCCTCCGACTCCGCCCGGGGCGCCGTTGCCACTCAAGGTGGAGCCGGTGATGGTCAGCGCACTCAGTCCATTGACGTTGCTGCCGTTGTAGATGCCCCCTCCGGCCCCTTCGGAGATGGTGGTGTTGTTCGACACGGTGTCGCCCGACAGGTGCACCGTGCCATACCCGTTGTCGATGCCGGCGCCGAAATCGCCGCCATTACCCGACACGCTGCTGCCCGTGACGGTCAGCGAAGCGAGCGCGCTGGGCGTGCCGCTGTTGGCAATCCCGCCGCCGCCGTCGGAGGCGGTGTTGTTCGACACCGTGCTAGCGGTGATGGTGGCGCTACCTTCGTTGGAGATGCCTCCGCCATAGGCAGCGGAGTTGTTCGCAATGGTGCTGTTCTGGACCGTCAATGTGCCGTAGTTGTTGATGGCCCCTCCGCCGTAGGTGGCGCTGTTGTGGGACAGCGTGCTGGTACTTAGGACCAGGGTGCCAAAGTTGTTGATGGCCCCCGCCGTGGCGGTGCCGCTGTCCTCGATGGTCAGGCCTTCGATGGTGCTACTCGTGCCGCTCCCGATGAGGAAAACGCCGCCGGCGTCGTTGCCGCTCACGGCCAGCGCAGTGGGCCCCGGTCCGTCGACGGTGAGGCTGGTGGGGACCGAAATCTGCCCGGAGCTGAGCGTGATGACGGGAATCCCATTGGCATCGAGTGGGCAATTCAAGGAAGCGATGGGGCTGGCGAATGTAATGGTGTCTCCCGAGGCGGCGTTGGCCACTTCGTAAGGCAGCGATCCGGTGACAGCGGGATTGGCACTGCAGTTGGTGACGACATCAGTGGCCGCACCTGCCAACGACGAGACCGCTCCCACGCCGAAGGTGGCCATGACGATGGCGAGGACAAGTGGGATCCGACGGCGCCGTGGCGCGAGAAACCGGTCCAGCATCGCCAACCCCCGTCAGATGGCCGAGAAAGCAAGCATCACGACGGCACGACGCTAGGAGGCGCCCGCCTGGGGAGGCGCCCGTCATTCGTGGGATCTCAAGGCCCAACCGATGGACGAGGTCTCGGCCGGGTTGCCGCCGGGGCAGCCGCGAAACCCCATTTCACGAGGGTGAAGGCCCTTGTCTGCGCAAGATTGTGTGCGAGGCTACGCCGCAGTGGCTCCAGTTCGATCCGGACGCCCCCTGGGCGCCGTCCCTCTCATCGCGGCGCTTTCGAAGCGGCCCTGGGCGGTGGGAGCCATCACCTCGTTGGTGGCGGCCATTGTCGTGGCCCTGCGCATCGTCGTGGCCGGGCGGGGCAACGCCGGGCGCTTGATCTTCCTGGGGAGACTCTTCGCCACCCCCGGCTACCGCTTCCACATCCCCATCGATTCGAAGGTGGGCTATGACGGGCAGTTCTATTACCGACTCGCTCTGGGGCCATTTCACTTCGCCCGCACGTGGTCGGGCATCACCCTCGACACCTACAGCCGATTCAACCGCATCGCCTATTCGCTGATCGCCTGGGTGGGGGCCGGCGGTGGGCACGCGTCGATCGTTCCGTGGTCGTTGCTCGTCGTGAACGTCCTTGCCATCGGGATCTTGGGCTGGCTCGGAGCCACGCTGGCTCGATCACAAGGCCACGGAGCGCTGTGGGGCTTGTTGCTCCCGGCCTTCTGTGGCCTGTTGTGGAGCCTCGGGCGCGATCTCACCGAAATCGTGGAATCCGCGTTTCTCGTGGCCGCCCTGGTGGCCCTGCGCCGACGGCATCCGGTGTGGGCCGGGATCTTGTTGATCGGAGCCGTGCTCGGCCGGGAGACGGCCATGGGGGTGGTGGCCGCGCTGCTCGTGGTGGATATGGCCGGTCGCATTCCCGCCACGGCGGCGTGGATGCGACGACAGGGGCACCGCAACGACCGCGACGCCGTCACGTTGACGTGGGCCTGGGTGTTGCCGCTCGTCGCCTTCGTGGCCTGGCAGGTGACGGTGCACTATGAGGCCGGGTCCTTCCCCATCCTCGACTCGAGTCAGAGCAATCTGGCGCTGCCGGTGGTGGGGTTTTGGCACGGCTTCGATTACTACGCGCTGCGCATGCCGAGCATTGCGTCGTTCTTCTGGTTTGGTGAGCTCGTCGTGCTCGTGACCGTGGTGGTCCTCGCGGCGCGCACGTTGTCGTCGTCGACCGCACCCCCCTACGAACGGTTGGCCTGGGGGTTGTACCTGGTACTAGCCATCTGCTTGGCCAAGGGCATCTGGCTGGGCGACGTGGGGTTTCGAAGCCTCGACGATCTCTACATCATGAGCTCGGTCTTACTGGTGACCTCGCGAGGACTGCGCAGCCCCCGTGCCATCCGCATCCTCCCGGTCCTGACGTCCGGTGCCTGGCTACTGGTGGCGGCTCGGGTCGTTCACGATCTCTGAGCCCGATGGCTGGGCGCGGTCAGGCGTGATGGATCAGCCATTCGATGCCCTGATAGGCCCGGTATCCGAGGTAGATAACCGTGGCGTAGAAGAACAACTTGAAGTGCCACGGGAACTTGCGATGCTCTCGCAGCGTGTCGCCGCACTCCGGACAGTCACCGTCGTCTGTCAGTTCTTCGGGCTCGACATGGCGGTCGCAGCTGTCGCACCAAGGCACCGAAGGTCAGCTCCGAAGCCGCACGCGGATGATGAGCGGGGTGGGCCCGATATCGAACTCCTCCCGGAGCCGACGCTCGAGGTAGCGAATGTAGGTGGCCGGCAAACGCCGAGTGCTGAAGAGCGTAAAGGTGGGAGGGTCCGTGGCCCCTTGGACGCCGTAGCGGATGCGGGCGCCCGGGGCAGCGTGATCAGCCTGAAATGCTTTCAGCGCCCGGTTGAGCTCCCCCGTGGGGATGCGGCGATGGTAAGCGTCGATGGCTTCTCGCAGGGCCGGCATGAGGCGATGGACGCCGAGGCCGGTGCGGGCGCTGATCTTGAGAATTGGTGCCTCGCCGACAAAAGCCAGGCGATCTTCGACGTCGGCCAGGACGATGCGGCGATCATCGGTGGAGACCAGTTCCCACTTGTTGAGCACGATTACCACGGGACTTCCGGCTGCGCCGATGCGTTCCGCCAGCCGCTGGTCTTGATGGGTCACGCCCTCGGTGGCGTCGATGACGAGCAGGACGACGTCGGAGCGGTCCAGAGACTCCAGCGCCCGCACCATGGCGAAGTACTCGGTGCCGTTTTCGGTACGCGACTTGCGGCGCATGCCGGCGGTGTCCACGAAGCGCAAAGGCCCCTCGTCAGTGTCGATCACGGTGTCCACCGAGTCGCGTGTCGTGCCGGGGAGATCGTGGACCACGGAGCGCTCTTCGCCCAGCAGACGGTTGAACAGCGTCGACTTCCCGACGTTGGGCCGCCCCACCAGGGCCACGCGGGGGATGTCATCGACGATGTGACCGCCGGACATCTCCGGCGCAAGGTCGCCCCGGTCCTCGGCCCGGTCGTCGCCAGCTGCTTCGACTGAATCTTCGAGCGAATCTTCGGACGAATCCTCGGACGAATCCTCGGAACCGGTTTCCGACACGGCGTCGGCCGCCTGCGGATCGGGCAGCCGGCGTACGACTTCATCGAGCAGGTCGCCGGTCCCCCGCCCATGCAGGGCGCTCACCATGAAGGGGTCGCCGGCGCCGAGGGAGACGAACACCCAGGCGTCGCCTTCGCGGCGGTCGTTGTCGACTTTGTTCACCACCACCATGACGGGCGCCTGGTAGCGGTGCAGGCGGCGGGCCACGTCGGCGTCCTCGGTGGTCACCCCCACAGCCGCGTCCACGACGTGCAGCACCAAGTTGGCGTCGGCCATGGCGCGCTCGGCTTGCTCGGCCACCTTGGTGTCCAACTCGTCACCGCCGCCGAGCCACCCGCCGGTGTCGACAACCGTGAAGGGCACGCCGTTCCACTGCGTGGTCAGTTCGAGGCGGTCGCGCGTTACGCCCGGCCGCTCTTCGACCACCGCAGCGCGTCGACCGACGAAGCGATTAACGAGCGTCGACTTCCCCACGTTGGGTCGGCCCACCACCACCACCACGGGGAGGGCTCCGGGGCTATGGGCGTCTCGGGTCCGTCCCCGGCGCGTCTGGGGTCGGTCGGTACCGGTACCGGTATCGGTTACGGGCATGGACTCACCGCCTGCTGGCCAGAGTGACAGGTACACGTGGCCCAGCCGCCGCGTCGCCCTCGATGATTCCCGCCGTCTCGGTCAGGGCCGGCTCGTACAAGGCGCGTCGCAGCGACAGCCCGTCGGTGGGCACCACTTCAACCGGTCGAGGCAAGTCGGTAACGGACAAGCCATCGAGAAAGCGCCCTTCGGAGAGGCACACATCGGGCAGGAGATAGCGGTGGCCCACGGGTTGGTCGGCCAGGGCGCGGGCGATGTCGGCTCCGGTAAGCAGGCCGGTGACGGCGATGTTGCCGCCAAAGAAATCGTTGGGTACGGCCAGAAGTCGCACCGCGGTATCGGGATGTCGGGCGCCGACACGATCGATCAGCGGCGCCAGCACGGCGGCGCCGTATTCACCGGTGATGACGGCCACCGAGGTCGGGCCCGACTGATCAACGAGCGGCGTCCTGAGCTCAGCAGGAACGTGGCGCCGGGCTCGATACCCGGCGGGCGGGGCGCCGTCGACCCACGCGAAGAACCCGGGCTTCACTCCGAAGGCCGACTCGGCGTCTCCGAAGAAGGCCGCCTCAAAGGCGCGGGCCATGCCGATCCCGTTCTCGTGCTGGGGGAAGCCGTCGTAGCACGGGGCGGCCGGGAACGGCCGTCCGGCGATGAGGTAGTACTCGTCGGCCGCGTAGACGAGGCGCCGTCCCAACGTGGCCGCGTAGATCTCCTGCCACTGCTCCACCAGATCGATGACCGCCTCCGCCTCGGCCGGGCGGTGGGGTCGCATGTTGGGCTCGTTGCTGTGCGCGCTGATCCCGAGCGGTACGCACGCCACCGTGGCCAGGCGCGGGTACTCGTCGAGGATCCCCGCCAGCGTCGTCTCCAAGGCGTCTGCGTCGTTGACCCCGGGGCACACCACCACCTGCCCGTGGACTTCGATGCCCCCCTCCAACAGGGCCCGCAACCACCGCAAGCTGGTGGCACCGCGCCCGTTGCGCAGCATCCGGGCCCGCAGCTCGGGGTCGGTGGAGTGGATGGACACGAACAACGGGGAGAGCCCTTCATCGAAGACGCGCTCGAGATCGAGTTCGGTGAAGCGGGTCAAGGTGGTGAAGTTCCCGTACAAGAAGGACAGGCGGTAGTCGTCGTCCTTCAGATACAGGCTGCGGCGCATGCCTTTGGGCAGCTGATAGATGAAACAGAACTCACAGTGGTTGTCACACGTGCGCACCCGGTCGAACAGCGCCGAGGACACCTCCGCCCCCAGCGCCTCGCCGGCCTCTTTCTCCACCTGGATGGTGAGCAGCTCATGGGCGCGCCGCACCTCGAGCTCGGGATAGGCCTCGTCCACCAGAAGCCGGTAGGCAATGACGTCGCGAGGGACCTGGCCATCGATGGACACCAGCTCGTCACCCACGAGCACACCAGCCCGCTGGGCCGGCGAGGCGGCGACCACGGAAACCACACGAGGCGCCGACATAGCCCTAAGGCTACTGGCTGATCACCACCCGCCCTGCCTGCCCGTGCTGCACCGGAGCCGGTGGATAAGGCCGGTAGCCTGGGCGTGTGCCGGTCGAGCGGGTGCTCCTTGCGTCTCCCCGAGGGTTTTGCGCGGGCGTGGAGAAGGCCATCAAGGCATTGGCGTGGATGGTGCGTGTCTTCGAGCCGCCGGTCTACTGCTACCACGAGATCGTCCATAACCGTCATGTCGTCGACCAGTTCCGCGCTCAAGGCGTGGTCTTTGTCGACGACGTGGAGGACGTGCCCGCCGGTGCCCCTTTGATGCTGTCGGCACACGGATCGGCGCCCGAGGTGGTGGAGGCGGCCCGGGACCGCCAACGTGTGGTCGTCGATGCCGTGTGCCCCTTGGTGACCAAGGTCCACCACGAGCTCAAGGTGCGCGCCCGCAAGGGCTACACGGTGTTGTACGTGGGCCACGAAGGTCACGAAGAGGCGGTGGGCACCATGGCGGTGGCGCCCTCGTCGGTGCGGCTGGTGCAATCCGAGAGTGAGGTGGACGCCACCGCCGACGCCATGGAACCCGGCACGCCGGTGGCCCTGTTGGCGCAAACCACGCTCAGCCACGACGAGTGGTCGGGGATCATGAATCAAGCCCGACTGCGTTTCCCCGAACTGTGGATGCCGAACCGCTCAGACCTCTGTTTCGCCACCACCAACCGCCAGGCCGCCTTGAAGGCCATCGCCGGGCGCGCCGATGCCGTGGTGGTCATCGGCTCGGTCAATTCGTCCAACACTCGGGCCTTGGAGAAGGTGGCCCGGGCCTCGGGATGCCCCAGGGTGTTGCGGGTCAACGAGGCATCCGAGCTTCCCGACGATCTGTCGGGGACGGTGGCGGTGACTGCTGGGGCGTCGGCTCCTGACGAGCTCGTCCGGGCCGTGGTGCAGCGCCTCGGACCCACCCTCGGCGTCGAAGAGGTCAGCGTCACCACAGAAGACGAATACTTTCCTCCCCCTCCGGAGCTGCGGGACCTCTTGCGTGCTCTGGCGTCGGTGCTGGTGATGGGACTGGGCGGGCCCACCCCCGCCGACCCCGCCGGGACCGCACATACCGAGTATGTAGAAGGTGCGGCCATGGTGGCCGATCGTCATCTCTCAGCGGCCGACGTGCTGGCCCGTTTGGCGGGCTGAGGGCCGGCGCACCACAAGGTGCGCGGTGGCGGCAGACGGTGGCGCGGACTCGGCCAAAACACAGACAGGCCCTGGCGCCGCCTGGGTGCGAGAATAGGGGGATGACCAGCGCGACCAGCTTTCGTCGGATGGACGAGTCGACCGCCGAGCAGTGGGCGACGATCGGCGCCGAGACCTTCGCTCGCCAGCAACGGGTGGCCACCACCGTCCTCGGCATGCTCGAGGGTCTGTCCCAGGTGGTCGACGGGTTCGCCGTCGACCAGCTCACCCACTCCTTGCAGACGGCCACCCGCGCCGAGGAGGCCGGTGCCGACCCACAGATGGTGGTGGCGTCGTTGTGTCACGACATCGGCAAGTTCATCTCGGTGCCCAACCACCCCCGCATCGCGGCGGAGATTCTGCGTCCGTATGTGAGCGAGGAGATCTTCGCCGTGATCCTGGCCCATCAGGACTTTCAGGGGCGCCACTACTACCACCACTTCGGTGGTGACCCCGATGCCCGCGAGAAGTACCGCGGGGAACCATGGTTCGCCCTGGCTGAGCAGTTCGCCGACGAGTGGGACCAGACGAGCTTCGACCCCGACTACCCCACCAAGCCCTTGTCGCACTTCGAACCGCTGGTGCGCGAGGTGTTCGCCCAGGCGCGCCTCTTTTAATGCCCGATATCAAAGCCCTGGCCCCCTTTACGCGCGCCCGCGCCCGGCATCGGCGCCGCCTCGACGACTTGCGCGGCCTGGTCATGGACCTCGGTCGCGACGACTTCGCCCGTCGTCATCCCGATGCCGCCTTCGGCCCGGTGGTGGCACTTATCGCCTCGTATGACGAAGTCGACAACATCGGGGCTGTGCTCAAGGCCGTTCCCCACGAGGTCGGCGATCTGGCCGTGTCCACCTTGGTGGTGGTCGACGGCGGCAACGACGGGACCGAGGAGATCGTGGCCGAGTACGGGGCCTACTGCGCGTCGCTGCCGGTCAACATGGGCCAAGGGGTGGCCCTTCGCCTCGGGTACGAACTGGCCGCCAAGCACGGTGCCAAGTACGTGGTGACGCTGGATGCCGACGGGCAAAACGACCCGGGTGAACTGCCCGAGCTGCTGGAGCCCGTGGTCAACGACGAAGCAGACTTCGTGGTGGCCAGCCGGCGCCTGGGGGTGGATGAGACCACCGACTCGCTGCGTCAAGCCGGCGTGGTGTTCTTCGCCCGCATCATCAACACCCTGATCGGCGAAAACCTCACCGACACGTCCAACGGTTTTCGGGCGCTACGCATCGAGGTCCTCGACAGCGTGAAGCTCGAGCAGGACCAGTACCAGACGGCCGAGCTCATCATCAGCGCGGCGGCACGGGGGTGGCGATTCGCGGAGCGACCCACCATGTGGCACCCGAGGTCCTCGGGCGAGTCGAAAAAGGGGCACAACGTGTTCTTCGCCTTGCAGTACGCCCGCGTGGTGGCCCGGACCTGGCTGCGCGAACACCGCTAACCGTCACCTCTCCCCGGATCATCGCGCGGCGCATGCCCAGGCCAATTTCGCGTGCCCTGGCAGGCCCGGGTGGCCGGCTGGTGGGTGTCTTTGTGGCGGCCTCGGCGGCGTGGTTCGGCATCCCGGCCGCCTTCGGCAACACGTGGTTGGTGGGCGACAACCTCATCCAGAACTTCCCGCTGCGCGTGCTCGTCGGCACCGACATTCGCAACGGGCATCTGCCTCTGTGGAACCCGTATCTGTGGAGTGGGACACCGTTGCTGGCCGGCTTCAGCGCTGGTGCCGCGTATCCCACCACGCTCCTGTTCTCCATCCTTCCCGGTGCGTTGGCGTGGGTGGGCAATCAGGTGGTGGTGGAGGTGGTGGCCGCCACCGGGATGATGGCGTTGCTGCGCGTCCTCGGTCGTTCCTGGACGGCGTCGGGGCTGGGCGCGCTGTCGTTTGCTTACGGCGGTTTCATGGCCGCCCAGGGCGTGCACCTCGACCTGGTCCAGGCCGCGGCGTGGTTGCCGTGGACGTTTGTCGCCCTCGATCGACTGGCACATCGACCCCAAGGCCGCCCCGCCGCTCCGTGGGTGGCGCTGCTCGGTTTGTCGACCGGGCTCATGATCCTGGCCGGCGCTACCGAGCCCATCCTCGACGGCGCCATCGCCCTGGTGATCTACGGCGTGTGGCTGCTGTGGCGCACGCCGGGGCGCCGCCTGTCCTTGCTCATCGGATCGGCGGCCGGGCTGGCGGTGGGTCTTCTCACCGCCGGTGCGCAACTGGTTCCCGGGGCGTTCTTCCAAGCCCAATCCCAACGCGCTGCGCACACCTATGCGTATTTCGCGTCGGGCTCGATGAACAAGTCACTGACCATTCTCGGTCTTGACCCGTTGTTGCTCGGCGGCGGCCACAGCTTCCCGCTCTCGTATCTCGGTACGTACAACCTTCCGGAGCTGTCCAGCTATATCGGCATCCTGCCGGTGATGGGGCTCTTCGGCTTGCTGGCGCGGCGCCATCGCCGTAGTCCGCAGGCGGGCACGTGGTGGATTTGGTACGCCATCTTGCTCGTCGCCCTGGTGATCACGTGGGGGGACTTCACCCCCCTCGGACACCTCTTCTACAACATCCCGCTCTTCAATCGTCAGCGGTTGGTGAACCGCAACATCCTCGTCATCGACCTCGCTTTGGCCGTGATCTTCGCCACCTGGGTGGATCGCATGTTCATGGGCGCCGACAAAGACTCGCCGCCAGCCGATGGAGGCCATCACCGACGTTGGCGATCTGACATGGTGCTCCCCCTCGTGCCCGCCGGCGCAGTGGTGGCGTTACAAATCGTGATGCTGGCCGGAGGGACCTGGTTCCCCCACTTCCTGCACGTGCCGGCCCAGGTGACCCGGTCCTCGATGTGGCCGCTGGTGGCCTTCCTCACCATTCCGAGCGCTATCGCCGTGGCTGCCAGTGTCGTGGTGATACGCCGCAAGGCCATCGGGCGTCATCTGCCCGCCGTGTTGGCCGCCATCGTCGTCGTCGATCTGGCCGTGTTCAACGTCGTGATCCAAGTCGCCCCCGACCCGTCCGCGGCCACATCGGTCACCAGTGCCTCGGCCAACGCCTTGGCCGGGGTGGTGTCCGCCTACGGCGGCCGGATCGACGCCGGCACCGTGGCACGCCTGGCCATCTTCAACCCCGACCGCTTCTATCCCGTGGAGACGGATCGTCTGGGCCAGCCCGACCTCAACATCTTGCGGGCCCTGCCCAGCATCCAGGGCTACGGCGCCCTCGTCTACGGCGGCTACGACGCCGCCACCGGTACCCACACCCAACTCAGCATGAAGAGCACGGAGCTGGCCAACGGCGATCTGGCGCAGCTCGACTTGGGGGTGTTGGTGAGCGTGCCCGAGTATTTCGTGCACCTCGTGGGCGCGCCACCCAACTTCACGGCCCGCATCACCAACGGGGCCGTGCACATCCCACCTGTCGGGCCGAGCGCGACATCAGTGCCGACGCACTTCGGGCCCTTGCCGCCCCCGACCGCACCCGGGGACTACTCGATCGTGCCCGCCCCGGCTTCGACGTTGCCGGTGCCCGCCGATGGTGTCGACACCATGTATCTCGGCACCGTGGTGTCGGTCACCGGCGTCCAGCTTCCGTTGGCCGCGTCGGCACCGCCCGGCGCCACCGTCGCCGTGGGCGTGCTGGCCCCGAGCGGTCGCACCACGTGGATCGGCTCGGCGCCGCTCACGGGCACGGTGGTGTCATTTCACCTGCGCCGGCCCACGGCGGCGAGCGGCATCGTGCTTCGATCCAGCGTGACGGGTTCGGGCGTCTACGACGCTCCCGTGGTGCGCACCGCCGGCCAAGGCACCTACCGCGTGGACGGGTCGTTGCGCGACATCGTGACCACACCGCGCTGGACCTTCGCTCGCATGGTGGGCCTCTTCCCTGCTTTCACCGAACCATCGTCGGGTCCGGCCTGGGTGGTCGGGGGCCTCGGGCGAGCCACGGTGGTATCGAGCACACCGTGGGGCACGCAGACCATCAAGGTGACGGCGTCGTCCTCGGTCACCTTGATACGCGACGAGGCATTCGACGAAGGATGGCAAGCCACCATTTCTCCGGGGGGGCCGGCCACCGTGCACCGCCGCGCCCTTGTGCAGGCGGTCAGTGTTCCCGCCGGCACGCACGACGTCACCTTCTTCTACCAACCCCATCGCGTGCTCGAGGGCTTCGCCGCCACCACCGCCGGGCTCATTGCCTTGCTCGGTCTGGTGCTGTGGGGCCCCCTGACGCGACGGCGCCGAGACCGCCAGGGCCGTCAGGGCGAGAGCGCGCCGGCTTAGCGGGCGTTGCTGCGACCGGCCCGGGTCTGGGCCTCGTCGAACAGGCGCTGGAGCTCAGCGCGCAAGTGTTCGGTCACTTCGTGGACCTGGTGGCGCGGCACGCGTCCCTTGCTTGAGCGTGCCGGCGCGGGTATAGCCGCACCCACCACCAGATGCACCTTGACCGGTCGAATGAACTTCGAGCCCTTGGGCATGGCCTCGGCGGTGCCCCCGATGCCGATGGGGATGATGGGTGCGCCCGTGCGGGCCGCCAGGAAAGCGGCCCCTTCATGGAGCTCCTCGATGACCGGTCCCGAGCGGCGCGTGCCTTCGGGAAACAAGATGAGCGCGTCACCGTGCTCGAGGACGGCTTGGGCCCGATCGAGCGCCAGGCGATCGGCTCCGTCGCGATGCACCGGAAATGCGCCCACCGATTCAAGGAAGCTGCCCAGTCGCGGCGAATTCCACAAGTCATCTTTGGCCATGTAGAAGATCTTGCGTTTGGTGACCTCAGACGCCACGAAGAAGTCCATGAAGCTGCGGTGCACGGGCGCCAGGATCACCGGTCCGCTCGTGGGCACCACCGACGCGCCGTCGACCTCCACGCGCCAGTAGCCGCGATTGATGGCGTGCACGAGGATCCGCAGGAACCGGTAGGCGAAGGGGGGGAGCCCCAGCCGCACCTGACGTTTGGCGGGGCCGTCGACCGGAGCGGGACTCTGGACCGACGCGGGGCTGGGCACGGGGGTGAGGCCGTCGACCGGTGGCGTCGCCGCGTCGCTCATCGACATCCCAGCACCTCCTGGACGATCGACTCCACGCTCCGGTTGGTGGAGTCGACGACGAGGGCGTCCTCGGCTGCGTCCTGGGCCGATGGTAGCGGGGAGGCTCGCCGCGTTGAGTCCAGGTGGTCGCGCCGGCGGAGCTGGGCGGCGATCTCCTGCACCGAGCGCCCGTCGCCTCGTTCGGCGGCCCGGCGCCGGGCCCGCTCATCGGCCGACGCCGTCAGGTAGATCTTGAGATCGGCGTGGGGGAGCACGACGGTCCCGATATCGCGCCCTTCGACCACTCCCCCGCCATGGCTGGCCACCCAGACCTGTTGGCGGCGCACCATCTCCTCACGGACGCGGGGATTGGCGGCCACGATGGACACCGCCGAATCCACTTCGGCGCTGCGTATGACGTCGGTGGCGTCGAGGCCGTCCACGATGACCCGCTCGTCGACATCGAGCTTCATGGCCTGGGCCATGTCGGCCACGGCGTCGGCGTCCTCCAGATCGATCCCGCCGTGCAGGGCCAACCAGGCCACGGCCCGGTACATGGCGCCGGTGTCGAGACGCTCGAGGCCGAGGCGCAGGGCCATGGCCCGGCCCAAGGTGGACTTGCCCGCCCCGGCCGGACCGTCGATGGCCACGGTGGTGATGGTCATGGCGCACCGGTTTCGGCGCCGATACCCCCGAGCCGGGTCAGGTCGGCGCCGAAGGCCGGGTAGCTGGTGGCCACGGCCTGCCACCCGCTCACCACGGTGCGGTCGCCGGCGGCGTGGCGGCGGGCGGCCAGGCCGGCGATGGCGGCCGCCATGGCCATGCGGTGGTCGCCGCGGGCGTCGAGTGTTCCCGGGACGAGATGATCGACGCCGGTCACGAGAAGATCGTCACCGACAACCTCAGCGTGGGCACCGAAGGCCCGCACCAGCTCGGCGGTACCGGTCAGGCGATCGGACTCCTTGACGCGCAGCTCAGCCATGTGACGGAACTCGGTGGTCCCCTGCGCGCCGGCGGCCGCCACCGCCAACACCGGTACCTCATCGAGGCCGGTGATTTCGGCGGCGTCGACGACAGTGCCGTGCAGGGGCCTGGAGCGTACGGTGACATGGGCGCTGGTCTCGAGGCCGGCGCCCTGGGCGACGTCACCTTCGTGGATATCGGCCCCCATGCGCCGCAACACGTCGAGGAAGCCCCGGCGAGCAGGGCCTACGTAGACGTGCTCGATGGTGAGCTCACTGTCGGGCACGATGCAGCCGGCCACCACCCAAAAGGCGGCCTGGGACGGATCGCCGGGAACGTCGAGGTCGAAGCCGTGCAGCATCGAAGGCCGCAGCCGAATGACGTGGTCGGTGCCGGCGTCGTCCTGCTCGAGGGTGACCGAGATGTCCGCCCCGCACCGCGCCAGGAGCTCCTCGGTGTGGGCACGGGTGGGCACGCGTTCGCGTACCACGGTCTCGCCGTGGGCCCGCAGCCCGGCCAACAGCACGCACGACTTCACCTGGGCGCTGGCCATGGGCGGGCGGTAGTCGATGGCGGTGAGATTCCCGCCCCCAATCTTCAGGGGAGGCAGGCAGCGTTCGCCGCGTCCGTCGACGGTCGCCCCCATGGCGCGCAGGGGTTCGGCCACGCGGTCCATGGGTCGCGCCGACAATGACGGATCACCGGTGAGCTCGGTGGACCACGGCCATCCGGCGAGGAGGCCGGCGATCAAACGCATGGTCGTTCCCGAGTTGCCGAGGTCGAGGGGGCCCGCCGGGGCATGCAGGCGCTCGCTCCCGCCTGTCACTACGACGGCGGCGAGGCTGGCGGGGTCGGCGGGGTCGGCGGGGTCGGCGGGGTCGGCGGGGCCGGCGGGGTCGGGCTGGATGGTCGCACCCATGGCCTCGATGGCGGCGGCGGTGGCGCCTACGTCCTCACCAGTAGAAAGACCGCGCAGATGCGACGGACCCTCGGCTACGGCGGCGAGGAGCAGGGCCCGATGGGAGATCGACTTGTCGCCGGGCACCCGCACCCGGCCCCGCAGGGACCGGCCGCCTTCGACGACGAAGGTGGCGTTGGTCGCGGCGGGCGGCGGTTGGGCCGGCGCACTCATGCCAAGGGCCGAGACGTCGAGCGGTAGCCGCGTTCGGCCAACGCGTCGGCCAGCGTGCTCACCGACTCGGCGTCGACCACCACCACGAGCACGCCGCGATCGCCCTCGGCGCTGTGGGCGATCTCGAGGTCGCTGATGTTGACACCCAAATCTCCGGCCAGTGTGGTGATCTCGGCCAGGACGCCGGGGCGGTCCGGCACCGGCACGCGCACTTCGGCCAACCGCTCCGGCCGCACGGCGTGGGCCGGCAAGGAACGGCGGGCCACTGATGCGGTGCCGAGCGATTCGAGGAGCCCGGAGCGATCGGCCGTGGCCACCATGTCGCGCATGGCGCTGAGTTCCGCCAGCAGCACGTCGAAAGCAGAGACGATGGCGGCGGCGTTTTCCGTGCACAGGTCGGGCCAGATGCCGGGATGACCAGCGGCCACTCGGGTCATGTCGCGAAACCCGCCGGCGGCCAGGCGTAACAAGGCGGCGTGCTGCTCGGCCATGCGGTCAGCCACGTTCATGAGCGTGGCGGCGGTCAGATGGGGCACGTGCGACACCACCGCCACCAGCGTGTCGTGCTGGGCCGGCGACAGGGCCAGGACCTCGGCCCCGAGCGTGCTCACCACGGCTCGCAGCCGGGCAAAAGCATCGGGATCGGTCTCTTGGGTAGGGGTGAGTACCCACGTCGCCCCCACGAACAGGTCGGCATCGGCGCCGTCCACCCCGATCTGCTCGGATCCCGCCATGGGATGGCCGCCCACAAAGCGGGGATGGTCGACGGCGTCGGTGACGGGGACCTTGACGCCCGCCACGTCGGTGACGATGGCGTCGGGTCGCAGCCCCGGCTGAGCGAGCACGGCGCGGGCTTCATCGGCGGCGACGGACAGCGGAGTGGCGATGAAAGTGATTTCGGCGTCGGGGTCGCTGCCTATGGCATCCAAGGCGCCGCGGGCCATGGCTCGGTCGCTGTGGACACGACGCGCGTCGCGCCCGGTGACGTACCAGCCCCGGGCGCGCAGGGCCAGGGCCACGGAGCCGCCGATGAGTCCGGTGCCTACAACCGCAGCGCGGCCCGCTGAGCCCGGTGCCGGGGCGTCACTCGGGAAGGTCGTCATTGAGTCCCCGGGCACCCTCGAGGTAGACGTGGTGCAACTCGGCGCGCGTGCGCTCGGTGTTGATGTGCATGAGCACCCGTACGCAGCGCGCCGTGGAGCCCACGATGTCGAGCTCGCGCGCACACAGCAGAGGAAGATCGCCCATACCCATGTCGCGCGCCGCGGTGGCGGGGAACTTCGAGACGAGGTCGCCGGTGGCGGTGAACAGGATGCTGATGATGTCGTCGTGGACCAGCTCGTTGCGGGTCAGCAGGGCGGTCAGCAGGGCTTGCGTGCGGGCCGAAATGTCCTGCGGAGTATCGATGTCGACCGTGGTGGCACCGCGCAAGGCTCTGACAGTGAGGGGCATGGCGTCGAATGCTACCCAGGCCGGCCTCGACCCCCAGCGGGTCGGGACTTTTTCGCCGCCGGGCCGGCCTTGTCGTTGGGGCCGCCCTTGCCCCCAGAGTGGCGGGGCTGGGGGCCACTGGCCACCGCCGCCGCCAGGGCGCGCAGCTCGTCGGTTTTTAGTGGCCGCCAGGTGCCGGGGCGCAGCCGTCCATCGGTCACCGGGCCGATGCGCGTGCGCACCAGCCGGCGCACAGGGTGGCCGACGGCCTCACACATGCGGCGCACCTGACGGTTGCGGCCCTCGTGAATGACGATGCGCAACACCGACGGGCCCACCACGCCCACCACCGCCGGGGCGGTCATGCCGTCTTCGAGTTTCACCCCTTGGCGCAGCCGACGCAGGGCATCGCCACCGGGTACCCCTTCCACCTCGGCCAGGTATTCCTTGTCCACGCCGAAGGAGGGATGGGTGAGGCGATGGGCGAGCTCGCCATCGTTGGTCATGAGCAACAGGCCCTCGGTATCGGCGTCGAGGCGTCCCACGGGAAAGACGCGGGGCTCCGTCGGCACCAAGTCGACGACGGTGGGCCGGCCCTCGGGGTCCGAGGCAGTGGTGAGCACACCGATGGGCTTGTTCAGGAGGTAATGCACCAGGGTCGGGTCCAAGGCCAGGGGGGCACCGTCGAGTTCGACGATGTCGGTGGTGACGTCGATGCGTCGCCCCAGCTCGGCGATCTCGCCGTTGACGGTGACGCGACCCTCGACGATCAGCTCTTCACTGGCCCGGCGACTGGCTACGCCGGCACGGGCCAGGACCTTCTGAAGCCGCTCGCCGCTGGGTTCTTCAGATTGCTGTGGTGCTTCAGGCATCTGCGCCTGGTCGCAGGCGCTCCTCGAGTTCGTTCACCACCTCGGGCCCGGGCAGGAGCTCTTCGACGGGAGGAAGTTGATCGAGGCTCCCGAGACCGAGCTTCTCGAGGAACGCCGGCGTGGTGGCATACAGAAAGGGTTGGCCCGGTCCCGGCGCCTGGCCCACGGTCGAGATGTAGCCCCGCTGCTCGAGCAGGCGCACCACGCCGTCCACGTTCACTCCCCGCAGCGCGGCGATCTGGGCTCGGGAGACGGGCTGCTTGTAGGCCACGATGGCGAGAGTCTCAAGGGCGGCCGACGACAATCGGGATGACACACCTTCCATGGCGAAGCGCTCCACGAAGGGCGCCATATCGGCGTGGGTCTGGTAGCGGTATCCTCCGGCCACTTTGACGAGGACAAAGCCCCGCCCTTCGGCCTCATATCCGGCGGCGAGCTCGTCGCAGTGAGCCTCGACCCGGTCGACGGGGAGCTCGAGAAGCTCGGCCAGCAACGTGGGCGGCACGGGCTCTACCGCTGACATCAAGACGGCTTCTATGGCCCGGTGGCCTTCGCTCAGTCCCACGTGGATCTCATGTCCGACGAGCTCAGCCGTCGTATTCCTCGACGTCGTGGGGACCAGCGACCAGGCCGCCCATGGTGCCCCCCACCGTGGAGAGCTCAACGGCACGCACCCAGCTGATTTCGAGCTCGCCGAAGGTTTCGCCCTGGTCGATGGTGACCCAACCGCGCTTGCACAGCTCGAGGATGGCGAGAAAACGCACGATGACCTGCATCCGGGTGGTGCAGTGGGCGGTGAGGAGACGGAAGCCCACCCTCCCTTCGGTGGGGAGTCGGGCCTCGAGCTCTTCGACGGCCTCGGACACCGATACCGCTTCCACGGTCACGTGGGAGAGGTCGAGGGTCATGATCTCGTTGGTGGTCATCCCCACCAAATAGGCGGCGGCTAGGCGCTCGGGGGTGATGCCGACCAGCAGGTCCGGGGCGAGGTCCTTGAAGCTGTCCTCGAGGCCGGCCAGGCGCGGCAGGGAACGCCCCGCCCGCTCGATGAGCACCGAAAAAGCGTCGGCCGCAGCCGCGTACGCCTGCAGCTCGAGCAATCGCGCCAGCAGGCGGTCGCGCTCTTCGAAGCCGAAGAGTTCCTCGTCGTCCTCGACGACGTCAGGTCCGGGCAGGAGCTTGCGGGATTTGAGCTCGAGAAGGACGGCGGCGATGACCAAAAAGCCGCTGGTCTCTTCGAGGTCAACGCTGGTCCGAGCCGTCATTTCGGCGATGAAGGCGTCGACGATCTCGGAAATACGGATGTCGTAGACGTCGACTTTGTGCTCCGACACCAGTCGGAGCAGGACGTCTAAGGGACCTTCATAAACCTCGGTGGACACCAGCGCGACCACGATCCGACCCTACAGGTTCGGTGCCGGGTCCGGGTGCATGATCGGTGACCAGGACGGAGTCCCGTACCATGGCGCCCCATGACCAGGGTGCTGTCGGGGGTGCAGCCGAGCGGGGCCCTGCACCTCGGCAATTATCTGGGCGCGGTGCGCAACTGGGTGGCCGACCAGAACCCCGACACCTTCTATTGCGTGGTCGACCTCCACGCCCTGGCCCAGGAAGACGACCCGGCCACCTTGTCGCAGCGCACCCTGGATACCGCGGCGGGTCTTTTGGCGGCCGGCATCGACCCCACCATCAGCACGTTCTTTGTCCAAAGCCACGTGCCCGAGCATCCGAACATGTTGTGGTTGCTCGAGTGTGTGGCCACCTACGGCGAACTGCGTCGCATGACCCAGTTCAAAGAAAAAGGCGGTGAGAACGAATCGGTGCGGGCCGGGCTTCTCACCTACCCCGTGCTCATGGCCGCTGACATCGTCCTCTATGACGCCGAGCGGGTGCCGGTGGGCGACGACCAGCGCCAGCATCTCGAGCTAGCGCGGAACCTGGCCATTCGCTTCAACCACCGCTACGGCGACACCCTGGTGGTGCCCGAAGCGGCCGTGCCCGCCGTGGGGGCGCGCGTCATGGATCTACAGGAGCCGACGCGCAAGATGTCGAAGTCGGTGAGTTCTCCTCTCGGCACCATCCTCGTCCTCGACTCTCCCAAGGAGATTGATCGCAAAGTTCGCAAGGCGGTGACCGACGCGGAGGGCGAAGTGCGTTACGACCGGGCGGGTAAGCCTGGGGTATCCAACCTTTTGGAGTTGCTGGCAGCGGCCACGGGAGAGTCACCGCAAGACCTGGCGGCGCGCTATCCCAACTACGGCACGTTGAAGGCTGACGTGTCCGAGGCATTGGTGGCCATGCTCGCTCCGCTGCAAGCGCGCCACGCCGAGCTGATCGCCGATCGCAGTCACTTGTCGGCCGTGTTGGCCGACGGTGCCGCCAAAGCCAGAGAGGTGGCCGGTCCCACCTTGGCGCGCGCCTCGGCGGCGGTGGGTCTTCTCCAGCCCTAACTCGTCTTCGGGGCGGCTGACGCAGTCACTACGGGCCGGCCACGGTGGTCCACAGGCTCTGCTCCCAGTCGATGAGGTGGGTGTAGAACCCCGAGCTGCGCCACACCAGCAGAGCGAAGAGCAACACCACCACCATGCCGAAGGGACGCAGGCGGTAGTAGCGAGGGATGGCCCGCGCCGGCAAGAGCCGCTCCACCACCGCCGAGCCGTCCAGGGGCGGAATGGGGATGAGGTTGTACAGGCCCAAGATGAAGTTGGCCAGGCCCGCCTCACCAAGCACCTGGTAGACGAGCGGCGCCGAGGTGGCGCCGGCCGGCAAGAACAGGTTGTGGTCGGCGAAAACGCGAAAGAGCAATCCGGCCACCACGAACAGCACGGCGTTGGTGGCCGGCCCCGCCAACGACACGATGACGCTCTGGTTGCGGGGATGGCGCAGCCGCCCCACGTTGACGGGGACCGGTTTGGCATACCCGAAGGCGATGCCCGACCCTGACAGCACCAGGAGCGCAGGCAAGATGATCGACCCGAACGGGTCGATGTGGGCGAGCGGATTCAACGTGAGCCGACCGGCGCGTTTGGCGGTGTCATCTCCGCACAGGTTGGCCACGGCCCCGTGGGAGACCTCGTGGAGGATGATCGACGGGATGAGGACGCAGAAGTAGATGACGCTGAAGCTGGAGATGTGGTGCTTGTGCACCAAAACAGCGACCGCCACGATGCCGAGCAAGACCAAGATGACGATGGTCCGCCGGTTCGACGCCGGCTGTGGTCCTCCGGGAGGCGCGCTCCAGGCGCCGCTCACGGGTGCTCCTGTCTCAGTGCTTTGCCGCGCAGTCGATGCAGTAGCGCGCCGCCGGCTTGGCTTCGAGCCGCAGAGGGTCGATGGGCCGCGCGCAGTCCTCGCACACGCCGTAGGTGCCATCGACAAGCTTGCTCAGCGCCTCGTTGACCTCGAGAAGCGTCTCTTGGAGCTTTACCGCCAGCGCTTCGACTTCCCCCCGCTCGGCCGTCACCTGGCTCGAGTCGGCGAAGTTGGAGTCGTAGGTCAGGCCCTCGTTGCCCTGGCCTAGTTCGGCCAACGTCGCCATCAGGTCCCGTTGCTCGTCTTCGAGCAGGGAGCGGTAATCGACGATCGAAGCGTCGCTGGGCACCTTCCGAGATTACTTCGAATGCTGTGACGAGCGGGGCCGAGCGCGGGGATGTGCCTGCTCATAGGCACTGCGAAGGTGGTCGGGTGACACCCGGGTGTAGATCTGGGTGGTGGCGATGGACACGTGGCCAAGCAGTTCCTGCACGACTCTGATGTCCGCCCCGTGCGCCAGCATGTGGGTGGCGCAGCAGTGGCGCAGGACATGGGGGTGGACACGGCCCTTGAGTCCGGCCGCCTTGGCCCGCTTTTCCAGCACTCCCCACACACCCTGACGGGTCAGGCGACCACCCCGAGCGTTCAAGAACACCGCCTCGGCGTCGCCACGCCGGGCCCAGCGACGCGGTTCGAGCTCAGGACGCCCCCCGGCACCGAGCCAGTACTCCACGGCGGCCTCGGCGTAGCCCCCGATGGGGACCAAGCGTTCCTTGTCGCCCTTGCCGAGTACCCGTACCAGGCCCGTGTCCGAGCCCAGGTCTCCCAAGGAGAGGCCCGAAAGCTCGGAGACTCGCATTCCCGTGCCGTAGAGGATCTCGAGGATGGCCCGGTCACGCAGGGAAAAGGGGTCTTCGCCGCCGGCAGCGTCGAGGAGCCGTTCGACGGCGTCCTCCGACAGAGCCTTGGGAAGACGCTTGGGCACCCGAGGCGGAGCCACATCGGTGGTGGGGTCGTTGGTCGTCCAGCCTTCTTCGAGGCGAAACCGATGCAGGCCGCGCACCGCGGCGAGGGAACGGGCCACCGAGGCGGCGGCGAGACCGCCCGAGCGCAGGGCGGCTAGGTGGTCTTCGATGTCGGTCAAGCGGGCGTCTTCGGCGCTGCGGCCCCGTGCGGCCAGGAAGCCTTCGTAGGCGAGCAGGTCCCGGCGGTACGAGACGATGGTGTTGCGAGCTCGGCCTCGTTCGACGGTCAAAAAGGTCAGGTACTCCTCCGCACTGCTCGACAGGAACGCTTCGTTCGAGTCGATGACATCGCTCGAGGAGCGGGCGGGAGTCATGACCCCGGGCCAGGCCGGGGTGACTCGGCCAGGGCTTGGCGAGCCATGAGCAGGCCGAGGATGGTTTGGGCGTCGATCAGCTCACCGCTCGACACCATGGCGTCGACATCGGCGAAGTGGATCTCCACCACTTCCATGTAGCTCTCCTCCTCGCCGTGGCGCTCGACATGGCCGCCTTGGAGACCGGTGGCGAGATACAGCAACGTCAGCTCGTCACAGAAGCCGGGGCTGTTGGCCATGGTGGCGAGAAGGCGCATATCGGTGGCCACCACACCCACCTCTTCAGTGAGTTCGCGCCGCGCCGTCTCTTCGGGTGGCTCTCCCTCGACGTCGCGTGTGCCGGCGGGAATCTCGAGGAGCTCACGGTCGAGTGCGCCGCGGTATTGGCGCACGAGCAGGACCGTTCCGGCATCGGTGACGGGCACCACGGCCACCGCGCCGGGGTGGCGGATGACGTCGCGGGTGAAGACGGTGCCATCGGGAGCGGCGTACGTGGCCGCAACGAAGGAGATCCGCCACCCTTCGACACGGACCTCTTCGCCGAGGAGGCGAAAGCCCGACCCGGGGTCGGTCATCCGCCCGTCAACTCCAGCTCTGGAGGGGGCGCGGGGTTGGGGCTGTCAGGAGACGGCACCGACGTCGGCGTCGATGTCGATAAGCCGGGGCAGGCGGCCCTCGGCGCGCACCAGGGCGGCCGCCACCAGTTCCCGAAACAGGGGATGGGGCCGGTCGGGGCGGCTCTTGAACTCGGGGTGGGCCTGAGTCCCCACCCAAAACGGGTGCTCGGGCAGCTCGATGAACTCGACCAGCCGGCCGTCGGGCGATGACCCCGAGCAGCGCAGGCCGCCGGCCTCCAGGGCACCTCGATAACGGGGGTTGACCTCGTAGCGATGGCGGTGACGCTCAGAGACGACAGTGGTCCCGTAGGCGTCGGCCACTCTCGATCCCGCTTCGAGCTGGGCCACGTACGCCCCGAGGCGCATGGTGCCGCCCATGTCGACGACTTTGTGCTGGTCGTCCATGAGATCGATGACGGGATAACGCGTGGTGGAGTCGAACTCCCGGGAGTTGGCGCCGGGCATGTCGGCCAGGTTGCGAGCCGCGTCGATCACCATGACCTGGAGCCCGAGGCAGAGCCCCAGACAGGGGATCTCTCTTTCGCGGGCATAAGCGGCGGCGGCGATCTTTCCTTCGATGCCACGCTCGCCGAACCCACCGGGGATGACGATCCCGTCCAGCGAGGCCAGGCGGTCGGTGGCCAAGAGGTCAGGGACATCCTCGGCCTGGATCCACACCACTTCGACTTTGGCACCGTAATGGAAGCCG
Source organism: uncultured Acidimicrobiaceae bacterium (assembly GCA_963714125.1). Taxonomy (GTDB): domain Bacteria; phylum Actinomycetota; class Acidimicrobiia; order Acidimicrobiales; family UBA8190; genus CAWCAW01. The sequence continues at coordinate 2,220,382 of OY970234.1, forward strand.
GCGTGGCGCAACGCTTCGACCACCGACAGGTAGGCGTCGGGGAGGTTGATGTACTTCCCCACCACCGCCACCCGCACGGGCCGGTCCGAGGCGCTCACCTGCGAGACGACGCGTTCCCAGCGCGACAAGTCCACGGGATGGACGGCGTCGTCGATGGCCAAGGTCTTGCATACGACGCGGTCGAGTCCCTCCTCGTGGAGCACGAGGGGGATCTCATAGATGTTGGGGGCATCGACGGCGGAGATGACTCCCTCCACGGCGACGTCACACAACAACGAGATCTTGCGCTTGAGCCCGTCGGAGATGGGCTGATCGGAGCGGCACACAATGACGTCGGGTTGGATACCGCGGCTGCGCAGCTCGGTGACGGAGTGCTGGGTGGGTTTGGTCTTCTGCTCGCCCGATGGGGCCAGATACGGCACCAGCGTCAGATGCATGTAACACACGTTGTCGCGCCCGATGTCGTGACGGAACTGCCGAATGGCTTCGAGGAACGGCACGATCTCGATGTCACCCACGGTGCCGCCCACTTCGACAATGACGACATCGATCTCGTCTGACGCCAGGCGCCGGATGCGTTCTTTGATCTCGTCGGTGACGTGCGGGATGACCTGCACCGTCTTGCCCAGGTAATCGCCGCGGCGTTCCTTGGCGATCACCTGGGAGTAGATGGAACCGGTGGTGGCGTTGGAATTGCAGTCCAACTCCACGTCGATAAAGCGCTCGTAGTGGCCGAGGTCGAGATCAGTCTCCCCACCATCCTGGGTGACGAAGACCTCGCCGTGCTCGAAGGGGTTCATCGTGCCCGGATCCACGTTGATGTACGGGTCGAGCTTGATCATGGTGACCCGCAGGCCCCGGCACTTGAGGAGGCGGCCGAGAGAGGAAGCGGTGAGACCTTTGCCGAGGGAGGAGGAGACCCCGCCGGTGACGAAGACGAACTTGGTCACTGCCTCATGCACCCCGGCATCGCCCCACGGTAGACCACCTTCTCAGGATAGGGGTGGGACACGCCGCAACCAGCAGGTCCGATGGTGTGCACCGAGTAACGCAAGCCGTCATTCCGTCGCTCAGCTCGCCGCATTCAACAATTCCTTGGCGTGGCGCCTCGCCGTCGCCGATTCGGGTTGACCCGAAAGCATGCGGGCCAGCTCCACCACGCGCCCTTCGCCATCGAGGGGCTCCACCTGGGCCACGGTGCGCTCCCCCACCACTTCTTTGCGCACGGCCAGCTGGCGTTGGGCGAAGGCGGCCACTTGGGGGAGATGGGTGACCACCAGCACCTGGTGACCTTCGGCCACCTCGGCCAGCGCCCGTCCCACCGCCACGGCGGCCTCGCCCCCGACGCCGGCGTCCACCTCGTCGAACACCATGGTGGGTGGCGCCTCGGTAAGCACCAGGCGTAGCGCCAGCATGGCTCGGGCCAGCTCGCCCCCCGATGCCACCTTGGCCAAGGGCAACACCGCTTCGCCCGGGTTGGCTCCGAGCAAGAAGGCCACGTCGTCGCCGGGGTCGATCTCACCCACGTCCACCTCGATGCGGGCTCGGGCCATGGCCAACTCGCGCAGTCTCTTCTCCACCGCTGTGGCCAGCTTGGGGGCACCTTTGCGTCGAGCGGCGCCGACGACCGCCTCGGCCGCGGCCAGCTCGGTGGCGGCTCCATCGAGCTCGGCGGCGAGCTGGGCGGATCTGACGGCAGCAGCTTCAATGGCGTGCAGCTGGGTGCGTGCCTCGGTGGCGTAGGCGAGGATGCCGGCCACACCTTCGCCGTATTTGCGGGCCAGATCGCGCAGTAGCTGGCGCCGGGCCCGCACTTCTTCGAGGCGCGCCGGGTCGTCGTCCCACGTCTCCACCACGTCGCGCAGTTCCGAGGCGACATCGGCGGCGTCGGCTTGCAATGCAGCCAGGCGCGTCGCCCACGGCGCCAGCGGGCCGCGGCCGTGCAAGGCGGCCTGGGCGGTACCGATCAGATCGACGACGCCGGGCACGGCGCGTCCGGCCGCGTCGGCGCTGTCGAGCACATCGGTCGCCTCTCGTGCGGCGGCGCGATGGGCGCTCGCCTCGGCGAGACGGTCCTCTTCGGCGCCCAAAACGGCATCCTCGTCGTCGTCGGTCAGCCCGGCGCCATCGATCTCATCGAGTTGGTAGCGCAACAGATCGGCGTCGCGGGCGCGGGCGCGTTCGTCGCCACCCAAGGCGTCGCGCTCGTCTTGCAGGGCGTGGACATGCCGGCGAGCGGCGTCGAGGGGCGCCACGTCGACACCGGCAAACGAGTCAAGGGCGCGGCGCTGGGCCACGGCGGAGAGCAGGGACTGGTGGGCGTGATGACCGTGCAGATCGACGAGGCGCGACCCGGCCTCGACGAGGGCCGTGATGGGTGCCATACGACCGTCGACCCACGCCCGGGACCGTCCCCGGGCGGGCACGGCCCGAGCCAAGATGATCTCTTCGTCGTCCACCACGAAGCGACCTTCCACGAGGGCCTCGTCAGCCCCGGGACGCACCAAGACGGGGTCGGCCCGTCCCCCGAGGAGCAGTTCCAGGGCCTCTACGAGCAGGGTCTTACCAGCTCCGGTTTCCCCCGTCAGCGCCGTCATGCCGGGACCGAAATCAATGGAGGCCGACTCGATCACACCCAAATCGCGGACTCGGAGTTCCACAAGCACGCCGACGCCGCCGTTACCGGTCGGCCAGGTTGAACCTGGCTCGCAAGATGGCGTGGAAGTCACGAGGACCGAAGGACACGAAAAGCGCCGGCTGTTCGCCGGCCCGGCACACCACGGCGTCGCCCGGATCGAGCCGGGTCACAACGGACCCGTCGAGGACCAGGGCGCCTGGACGAGGCGGAGCCACCTCGAGGCGCAGCCACTGCTCAGGCTCGAGTACCAAGGGCCGGTCAAAGAGCATGTGGGGTGATACCGGCGTGAGCACGATGGCTCGCAATCCGGGACTGAGGATGGGGCCGCGCACTGACAGGTTGTAGGCGGTGGATCCGGTCGGGGTGGCCACCAACAATCCGTCGGCCGCGTAGGTGACGAAGTGCTGTCCCCCGACGTAAGCCGATAGCCGGATGGTGTGCCCGGGATCGGTCTTGTCGACGAGTGCTTCGTTGAGCACCAGACACGAAGCGAACTCGCCATCGGGTTCGCCCCCGGCGCGCTCGACGTCGACTTGGAGGGTCATGCGTTCTTCGAGGACGTAATCGCCGGCGACGACGCGTTCGAGCGCGTTCTCAAATCCGGCCGGCTCCACCTCGGTGAGGTAACCGAGGCGACCGAGGTTCACGCCCAAAACCGGTATGCCACGCGGTGTGGCGGCCGCCACCGTGCGAAGGATGGTCCCGTCGCCCCCGAGGCTTACGGCCACGTTGACACCGTCGTCGTCGATGTCCAGCGCTCGGTGTCCGTTGGCCGTCAACCACTTGGTGGCGCGCCGGGCCAACTCGGCGGCTTCGGCTTGCTCCGGATGCACCACGAATGCGACCGAAACCTCGGTGTTCGAGGTGTTTTTACTCATCGGCGTCGGAGTTGTCGGCGGCGTCGGTGGCGGTGGCATCCGGGCTGTCGGGAGCTTCGGCCACTGCCGCGTCGAGCATGGCGCTCGGTAGCGAGAGAGCGGAGTCCGAATGCACCGGCTGCTCGGGGGCACGTCCGTAGAGGAGGAACTCGGCGTTGCCGGCCGGTCCAAGTAAAGGGGACGCCATAGCCCCCATGATGGTCGCTCCTGCACCCACCAGGGCGGAGGCGACGCGCTCGAGGGCTTCGCGGCGCACGACGGGGTCTCGGATGACCCCTCGGCCTCGACTGGTCTGCTGTCGACCGGCCTCGAACTGGGGCTTGACCAGGACGACAACGGCGGCGCCGGGCGCCGCCAGCGCCACCAGGTCCGGCATCACCGTGGCGAGCGAGATGAAGGAGAGATCGGCGACCACCACGTCGAAGAGCGCTCCCCCGACGTCATCGAGAGGCAGCTCTCGGATGTTGGTGCGCTCGAGCACCGTCACTTGATTGTTGTCGCGCAGGCGGGGCAGCAGTTGGCCGTAGCCGACGTCCACGGCCACGACGTGAGCGGCGCCCCGCTCCAATAGACAGTCGGTGAAGCCGCCCGTGGAGGCACCGGCGTCGAGACAACGGCTGCCGGCGACGGAGATGTCGAAACGTTGCAGCGCGGCATCGAGTTTTTCGCCGCCTCGTGACGCAAACGCCTTGGTCTGGCGCTGAACGAGGACCGGCTCGGCCTCATCGACCAGCCGCCCGGGCTTGTCGGCGAGCGTGCCACTCACAAGCACGGCGCCGGTCTCGATCAGTCGGCGGGCCTGTTCCCGAGAGGGAGCCAAGCGCCGGCGCACCAACTCGATGTCGAGGCGCCGGCGGGGACGTGACGGGCTCAGGCGGAGCGCCCCGATCTCGGCGGAGCTTTCTTGGCGACGGCCTTCTTCGCAGGAGCCTTTTTGGCGGTTGCCTTGGTGGCAGAAGCCTTCTTGGCCACCGCCTTCTTGACGGGGGCCTTCTTGGCGACAGTCGCCTTTTTGGCGACCGCTTTCTTCACGGGAGCTTTTTTGGCTGCAGCCTTGGCCGCTCGAGGGGCGGCGTCGGTCTTCTTGGCAGGCGTGGAGGGACGTCGGTGGCCGGCGTTGCGAGCGGCCGCCTGACCCTTGGCTAAAACCTCTGCTACGCGTCGAGCCAACTCGTCGATATTCGTGAGATCGAGTTCTTCGAGTTGTCGACGTACTTCTTTGTGAATGGCGGTGACGAACGCTTCGGACCGGTCGCGGCTCGACTTGACCAGATCCTCCACCCAATCCTGCGCACGGTTGCGCTCGACCTCTCCGGATGCGATGAGATCGCGCACGAGGTCCTCGGCGCGCGAGCGCGTGATCTGGCTCAGCGATATTCCTGCTTCGAGATAACGCCGAAGTCCGTCGTTCTGGGGCATCGCCCCAACCTAGGGCGCGGTGCGCACACCGGCAAGGTATACCCGGCGTTTGAAACCGAGCATTTACATGAACTCCTTCGTCACCCTCAGTCACCGAGATGCTGGGCTACCAGGGCGGCTAGGTCGGCGGCGTCCTCGTCGGGGCGAACCACCATGGGCTCGTGACCGCCAACGGTGACACCGCTGCGCACCAGGCCGAAGGGCACGCCCAGTCGCTGGGCGAACACGCCGTCGGTGGAAGACCGATCCCCCACCATCAGTGTGATGTGACCGGTGCGCGCCTGGACGAGCTCGGCCATGGGGCCATGGGGCTTGCCGGCCACGTCGGGCGTGCGTTGTGAGGCAGTGACCACCGCCGCGAGCAACGACCCGGCGCCCGGGAGGAGCCGATCCTTGGTCGGATAGGTGGCGTCTTCGTTGGTGCCGATCAGTCGCGCCCCGTCGCGAACGGCGGAAACGGCAGTGACGAGCATGTCGAAGTCAAAGCGACGGGTCCAACCAACAGCAACGGCGTCCGATGGGCCTTCGGGTACGACGATTACGCCTCGCTCAGTCATTGCTTCGACTAGGCCGTCGTCACCGCACACCACCACGGTCGATCCGGGGGCGAGCATCGACGCGGCGGCCTGGGCCGATGTCACGAGGTCGGACGACTCGGCGGCGATCCCCACGCGTTGCAATTTCTCGAGCAGCACAGACACGGTGGGCGCGGCATTGTTGGTGGCGAACACCACGCCATAGCCGGCGTCGCGCAAACGTGCGATGGCATGCGCCGAACCGGCAATGCCCTCATCGGCCAGCCACACGACACCGTCGAGGTCGATCACCCATGTTCCGGGGTCGGCACCCTGCGCATCGTGATCAGGTCCCCGGGCGGCCGGCATGCCGACATGTTGACAGATGGGCGCGACACTGCCGCCGCATGACGAATGGGCCCGCCTGGCGTCAGTCGATACTTCGTGGTTCGTGCCCGGTAGTGAAGCCGCCGGGGCTGTAGGTCGTGGAGGTCATACCGTCGTTGGCGGAGTGCGACAAATGGCCGTCCCGGCGTTGGCCGATGGCGACTTTGACTCGGTCCGTGATGACCCGTTGCTCAGAAGGAGCCAGGTACGAACCTCGATACCTGGTGCGGAGCTGGCGGGCTAATGCGGGGCTCCTCGTCTGCATCACCTCGAAAAAGTGCTCCTTAACCCCGGCCCGCAGGTGCAGGGCAATCGCCGATATCGACGTCGCCCCGGCGTCCGTGCAGGCCGCCACCACCTCCTGCAGTTGCTCGGGATTATCTGATAACCCTGGAATGATCGGCGCTACCAGGACGCCAGTGGGGATGCCGGCGTCGTTGAGCCGTCGCACTGCTTCGACACGACGCCGTGGATGGGGTGTGCCCGGTTCTGTTGACTTCCACACGGCATCGTCGAGCGTGCCAATGGAGAAGTTGCAATGCACGTCGGTGCGAGTGGCGGCAGCTGTGAGCACGTCGAGATCGCGCAGGATGAGCGTCGATTTGGTGAGGATCGAAAACGGGTTGCGAACTTCGCCCAGTTCTTCGATGACGCCTCTGGTCAGTTGGTACCGACCCTCGGCTCGTTGGTAGGGGTCGGTGTTGGTGCCCATGGCTATGGGTTCGCCAGCCCATGAGGGGGCGCGCACCTCGGCTCGGACACGCGTCACGGTGTTGACCTTGACCACGATCTTGCGCTCGAAGTCTTCGCCGATGTTGAGACCTAAGTACTCATGGGTCGGCCGCGCAAAGCAGTAGACGCAGGCGTGCGAGCAGCCTCGGTAGGCGTTGATGGTGTGGCGAAACGGCATACGCGAAGCCGCCGGTACCTGGTTGATGATTTTCTTGGCATTTACGTGAAGGAATTCGAGGCCGCGGTATTCGCCAACGCCCATGCGGCGATCGACCATCTGCTCATCCGAAAAGAGCGTGCCTTGCGCGGCGTCCTCCTCGGCAAGTCTCCAACGAAAACTCTCGGGCGGTTTTGCTGTCCCCGGGGACATACCGACCATGGTATCGAACATATGTTCGTACAGCAAGGGGAAGAACTCGGATGCCGAAATTCGGATGCCGATATCAGTTTCGGTATAGGTGAGCGAAGGGGCGCATTACTGACGCCAGCGACGCAACGCGATCCCGGCCCAGACCACTTCAACAGCGCCAAAAGGCCACGCACCCGACAGGAACCCATAAGCGCTCGACAGGAGGCAGCCCACGGCGAAGGCGAGGACGAAGCCTCGATGGCGCCGCTCAAGGGCGTACATCACCATCATGAATGAAACGGCGCAGACCCCGTAGATGGTGACACCGAGCGACACGCTTGGCAGTCAAACGGACAAAAGCCGATTGCGCCAGATAGCCGTTGCATCTGAGTGGTCATAAGCACCACTCATGCAGCTCTCCCTTGCGAGAGAGCAGTGGCGGTCTTACCCGGTTGACCGGTGCCGTCTTCACGCTTCACAGGAGACTTCGTCAACCTTCGACGGGGGGTGTTCTCCTCCACGCGCATTTCCAGTCTCCGGGCCAGCCCGACCGATGCCGTGGCCGTAGAGATTCTTTACGACACAGAACCCGCACTGCCGGGCCCGAGACTGCACGGCTCGTCCTGTATCACTTAACGCGTTTCCGGCTCGGGCCGCCTTCATGGCGTCGAGCTGGGCCAGACGAGTCGCTTCCAGGAGTTGCTCGGCTACGACCGACACCTCGCCCACCGTCGTACTCACGCCGGTGTCGGAGAAGTACCCATCGAGCTCAGCGGAAACGTCGAGGTTGACGATGTCGCCCTGGCGGAGCTTCCTGGTGGATGACGGGATTCCGTGGGCTGCCTCATCGTTCACGCTGATGCACGTCGATCCGGGGAATCCGTAGGTCAACCGCGGCGCCGAGCGCGCCCCGTGACGACGAAAGATGTCTCGTCCCACACCGTCGAGCTCGGCCGTGGTGATTCCGGGTTCGACGGCGGCGACCATGGCGTCGCGGGCCTCCGCCACCACAGAGCCGGCGCGCTTCAGTCCTTCGAGATCCTCGTCGCCGTCAATCGTCATGTTTCGTGACCGCTGCTTGAAACCGCTTCCGGTGCCACGCTTTGAGCGGGTGGCATGGGCGCCGATGCCGGCACGAAGAAGGTCGCCACCAGCCCGGCCAGGGTGATGCCGGTGGCCACCACGAAGACGCGGTCGAATCCTGACGTGAGCGCGGCCGCCTCGTTGACCCGGGTGTGCATCTCACCTCGCAACAGCGCCGCGCTTCGTGCCGCCGCGATGGTGGCCAGCACGGCCAGCGCGATCGACCCACCCACTTGTCGGCTCGTATTGAGCAGCCCCGAGGCCAAGCCGGCTTGCTCGCGCGGCACTCCGGCGGTGGCGGCGAAGGCCATGGGGGTCATCGATATGCCCATCCCGAAGGTGGCCAGGACGCTGCCTCCGAGGACCTCGGAGACATAGGACCCCGAAGGGCTCATGTGCGACAACCACGCCATGCCCACGGTGGACAAAGCGGCGCCGACGATCAACGGAGGCCGGGGCCCCGTGCGGGGGACGACGCGCGCACTGATCTGGGCGCCGATGGCGATGGCGATGGTCTGGGGAAGAAAGCCCAACCCGGTGATGAGCGGGCTGAAGTGCAGCACATCCTGGAGATACAGCGACAAGAAGAGCCACATCGAGAACATGGCTCCGCCCACCAGGAACATGACGGTGTTTCCCACGCTCACCCCTCGGGATCGAAACAGGCTGAAAGGGACCAAGGGTTGGCGAGAGGAACGGGTTTCGGTCACCACGAAACCCACCAGCAAGGCGGCGGACAGGAGCAGGGGCACGATGGTGTCGGCTGATAACCAGGGGTGGGTGTCGGTACCGGCAATGGCGTAGACGAGTGCCACCAGTCCCCCGGTGACGGTCACGGCGCCGATCACGTCCAAGGAGTTGCGATCACCCGGGGCGCGCGTCTCGACGAGCACGATGCGCGCCGCAATCAAGGCGGCGATGCCGATGGGAAGGTTGATGTAGAAGATCCACCGCCACGACAGCAGGTCGGTGAGCACGCCCCCGAGCAACGCTCCCGATGCCCCGCCGGCGGCGGCCATGGCGCTCCAGATTCCTAGAGCTCGGGATCGTTCGCGGGGTTCTTGAAACGTGGTGGTGAGAATGGTCAACGTGGCCGGTGCCAGCACGGCAGCACCGAGACCCTGCAGGGTGCGGGCGCCGATGAGCATCTGTTTGTTCTGGGCCAAGGCGCACACCAGGCTGGCGCCGGAGAACACGCTCAACCCGAGCATGAAGATGCGTTTGCGCCCGAAGAGATCAGCGGCCCGTCCGCCGAGCAGCAGGAAGCCGCCAAAGGCAAGGGCGTAGGCGTTGACGACCCACTGCAGCTGCGACGTCGAGAACCCCAGGTTGCGTTGCATGGACGGCAGCGCCACGTTGACGATGGACAGGTCCAGCACGACCATGAACTGCCCCACGCACAAAAGGGCCAGGACCAGCCCGTTCTTGGCGGGTGCGGCGGCCGCCTGGTCGGCGTCGCGGAGTCCTTCCGACATGGAACGATCATGCCACCGCTACACCGCGGTGCCGGACGATCAGGCCGTGGGCACCCGGGGCTCGAGCCCGGCGGCTCGATAGACGTCGTCGATCACGGTCATATTGGCCACGGCGTCGTCCAACCCCGTAACTGGAGGTACCCCTCTGAGTACGGCGTCAGTGAATGCTTCGAGTTGGAAGGCGTAGGTGGGGCGACGGGTGACGTGCTCGACAGTGCGTCGCATCCCCGCCGGTCGGATGGTCAAGCGGTGATACGCCTGCGGCCCGGCCAGGTTGAAGACCCGAACCTCACCGCGTTCGCCGATGATGCGCACACCGATGCTCAACAGGCGCGAGGACCACATCGAACACGTCGCCGAGGCGCTGCGGCCATCGGCAAAACGGAACTCGATGTCCATGGCTCGATCGATGCCGGGGCTCCGCAGCAGGGCCCGCGCCGAAACCACCTGCGGTTCGGCTCCAGCCAGATGACGCACCTGATGGATGGCGTAACAGCCGGCGTCCATGGTGGCCCCACCGGCCAGGGCCGGGTTCCACCGGATGTCGTGACGAAACGGCAGGGGAAAGCACATCGACGTCTCGATGCGCTGCACGGCCCCGATGGTGCCGCTGTCGATGGCCTCTTTCGTTCTCACGAACAGAGGGTGATAGCGGTAGTGGAACGCCTCCATCACCACCACGCCGGCCTGGCGCGCCGCGACGGCCACGGTCTCGGCCTCTTCGGCATTGGCGGTAAAGGGCTTCTCGCATAAGACGTGCTTGCCGGCCGCGATGGCGGCCAACGTCCAGCGGCCGTGCAAGCCGTTGGGCAACGGGTTGTACACGGCGTCGATGTCAGGATCGGTGACGAGCTCCTCGTAGGAACCGACCACCTTGGCCACGCCATGCTTGGCGGCAAAGGCCTGGGCCCGCTCGGTGTCTCGGGCCGCAATGGAGACGACTTCGGCGTCGGCCACCAATCGAGCGGGACGGATGATGGCGGCCGGGGCGATACGGGCCGCTCCCAACACTCCTATACGGACGCGATCCACCGGCGCAGGTTAGCGGCGAGCGGTCAGGACCATTCGTTGGAGCGATGGACCTCGGCTTGCCACTCCCCGGTCAGGGGCACGTTGGTGAGCAACGCACCAGCGGCCAGGAGCCAAGCCAGCACCTCTTTATGCGGCGTCTCCAGCGGTGGGCGAACCACCAGGCCCCGGCGGGGGTTGTCCTGGGTCCAGCGCCACCCTTGGGGCAGCGGGAGATTCTCCGATGCCAATCGGGCCAGCGCCTTGGGCCCGGTGGCGTGCTCGATGCCGATGGTGTCGGGCATCACCCCCCGCCGCCCTGAGGCTCCCGGTACCCAGGTGCAGACCGGCACATCGTGCAGCGACGTCGAGAACAGCGCCCCCAGGGCGCTGGGGGCTGGCGGTACGTCTTCTTCGCGCACCCCGGGTCGGAAGTTGATCCATCCGCCGTGGTGCGAGCCGAGCTCATCCATGGCGGCCACCACGGTGTCGCCGTCCTCGGGGCGAAATTCGAAGCGGTCGGTGGTGTACCGGCTCACGATGCGGAGAGGGCCGGCCCGTCGAGGTGGTCGACGGTGGTGAACTCCTCCACGCCCAGGCGCGTCAGCCGGCGCAGTTGGCGGCGAGGGCGCCCTAGGGCGACAACACATGCCACCGCGAAGTGATCGGGAACATGCAGCACGGCGCGCACCTCAGGCTCGTGCCGTGTCGCCATGGTCGTCATGACCCCGCCCAGCCCTTCTGCTCTGGCCGCCAGGAGGAGGCTCCATACAAAGGGGTAGACCGATGCGCCGCCCACCATGGTGTAGCGGTCCAAGTCGCGGTCGGTGGCGGCCAGGCGCCGCAGGTCGCTGAGCACCACCATGAGGACGGGTACCTCATCGAGGTGCTCGGCAAAGCCGCCCGGTCCAGCGGCCGCCTGTTCGGCCAGGGCCGGCGCGCCTTGCAACGCTCGCTCCTCGGCCTCGTGGTCGGTGATGGGTGCCCACGGGGTGACTCCGGCCGAGGTCATGGCCAGGTACTCGTACCAACCGGGCAGATAGAGGTCGCGCACGGTCCGGCGAATGTCGGGGTCGCGTACCACCACCACCTTCCAGGTTTGGCGGTTCCCTCCGTTGGGGGCGAACCGAGCCGTGTCGAGGATCCGGTGCACGACCGCGTTGGGGACCATCTCGTCCTCGAAGTCCCGTACGGCGCCGGTGCTGCGCAGTGTTTCGATCAGGTCCACGAGGCGACCGTAGTGCGTGGGACGTTCCGCCAGCGCCTAGGGCGTCTCGGGCCACAAGTCTTCGGGCTCGGTCCCCACCGTCTCGGGGAGCAAAACAAAGAGCGCGGCGGCGGCCACCACGGGGACGAAGGTGATCAGCGCGGCGCGGCAAGCTGTCGGCGCGGCTGCCGACCTCGGCGAAGGTGATGAGACCGACGACGGCCCCGACGACTCCCGCGGCAATGTTCCAGCCCGATACCGAGGCGCGCACGGAGGTGGGAAACAGCTCGTTGACGTAGGCCCCCGCACCCGGGGCGAAGGTGGATGCCGAGAACACGGCCAACTCGTAACCGACGAACAACGCCGTATGCGACCCGCTGTAGGTGAACACCGCGCACAAGGCCATGGCCACCATGGCGCCGGCACAGGCTGGACGGCGGCCGACGCGATCAGCGAGCCATCGGCCGAAGAGCAGACCGGCCAACCCGAAGACGCTGGCGGCTACGACCATGAGGGCGGTGCCGCCGTCGGAGATCTTGAGGACGTTCTCGGCGTAGACGAAGATCAAGCTGTTGGCGGGCCCGGTGACCACAGACACGGCGAAGGTCAGGGCGGCCACGACGAGGAGTCGGCTTCGGAATGGTTTGGCCACGGCGCCCAGGACGGGCATGGGGTGATCGATCGAGGTGGCGGCCACGGCGAAACGGTCGGGCTCGATAAGCAGTCGCCGAATGGCGAAGACGGCCACCAGGGGGACCACGGCGAGGGCAAAGACGCCGCGAAAACCGATGGTCTTGCCGAACCATCCGTGGACGATGGCCGTCAGCCCCGAGCCCACGCCGTACCCCGCCGCGATCAAGGCGACGGCCTTGGCCCGGTCATGAGAGCCGGTCTCCTCGGCGGCGGCCACGGTAGCCACCGCGTTGGTGGTGCTGAGCAGTGGCCGCCCGAAGGCAAAGATCACGATGAACCACCAGTAGCCGGGACTGCCCGCCGCGATGATGGTGAAGATCAGCCCGGCCACGCAGCTCCACAGCAGCACGGTGCGCCGGCCGAAGCGGTCCGCCAGCCCGGCCAAGGGCAGACCACCCAAGGAAGCCAGACGCAGTATGCCGAGGCCGACGCCGAGCTCGGTGGCGGTGAGACCGGCCTGGTCGACGAAGGACTTGCCTGGGGCCTGGTGCCCGAAGGCCTTGGCCACGTCGCCGAGCGCGGCCACTACGCCGAATTGCCCGAACCCGGCGGCCAGCGCCATGAGGGCCAGTCCCACCACGGCGGGGTCGCGCCACGAACGAAGGTGCAGAGGTTCCTTCGGCGACGCTGCCGACGCATCTGCCATCACTCAGCCAGCCGTAAGGCCGGGTGCAATGACCGACGACCTCGCCAGAACGGGGCGTCAAGAGCGACGATGAGCACCAGCGCTACGGCGGCGGCACTGGCGATGTACCACGGCCACGGCCCGAGTACGCGCAACAGCGTCCAGTTCGACGGTGGGCTGCGCAAGAACATGTAGTCGGCACCGGTGAGGGCGTCGACGAGTCCCACGAAGGCGCTGTAGCCGAGCGTGATGGAGAACGTCCTCACGACGGCGTTCGGACGGGGATTGATGCGCATGCCTACCACCAGGTACAGCGCCGCCGTCACGATGCCGAGATGTCCCACCATGTACTGAACGAAGACGAGATGGGGGAAACCGACGTTGAGGTCGGGCGTGATGACGGCTTGCAGCGTGCCGGCCAGCCCCCAGAAGTAGGTGAGCTCGACGAGCAACGGGATGCGCCACCAGCACGCCGCGGCCGCCACCAGCGCGCCCATGTTGCACAGCGCCAGCGGGAGTGAGGTCTTGGGCGAGAACGACCCTTGCACGATCAGGGCCACCACATAGCTCACGGCATCGGCGGCGAGCGCCACGCCGATGGCGCGCGCCGCCCATCGTCGCCACGGTCCGGGCCGCTTGCGGGCACCCACGCAGAGGGCGATGCACGTGAGCGTGCCCAGTGCGACGGCGGCGCTGTAGGCAACTGGGCTGACGACAGCGATCACGTGCACCTCCTCCCCTACCAGCGTCGCGCCCTAGGCCTGAGCCGGCGCGACACAGTCGTGATGGCGCCGTTTGGAGGTGGTGGCGACGTACGGTAGATGTCATGGGGGATCAGGTGCATGTGCTGGTCGTCGACGACCAAGAGGCCGTGCGGGCCTCGGTGGCGGAGATCCTCCGGGGTGCGGGCTACGTGGTGTCAGAAGCGGGCGATGTCGCCTCGGGGTTAGCCGTGCTGGCCGCCGCGCCGGTGGCCGTGATCGTGCTCGACGTCCGCCTTCCCGGCGCTGACGGCATGGATCTGCTTGATGCCATGGAAAGCTCGCCCCGGGTGGTCCTTATGTCGGGCATGCCTCTGGCCGGTGAAGCCGGCATTGGGCGCGATCCCCGGGTGTACTCGGTGGTCAATAAGCCGTTTCGCCCTCAGCTCCTTCTCGACGCCGTGGCCGGCGCCGTGGGACTTGGCATGGAGAAGTAGTGGAATCCGATCCAGGGCGAGTCCAGGTGATGGCAAAAAAACGCCGTTCGTAAGGGAACCAAACGGGGCGCCCAACCATCTTGGCTGATGTGGCCACAATCGTGCCCGGCCGTACGGGTGGGAAAGCGGAGAGGTGGTGCGTCTGCTCACCGCGGTAGAGCGCCGACAGGTCTTTGAGCAGGCCATGCGGGACCATGGTCGGGGGCTCACCCAGCTCGCGTTCTGCCTCTGTCGGGACAGGTCGCAGGCTGAGGAGTTCACCGCTGAGGCATTTGCCCGCACGTGGCGCCGATGGGAAGACGGGAAGGTAGATGAGCTTGTCCCCTACCTTCGTCGCACCGTCGTCAACCTCGCCAAACAAGGCTGGAGAAAAGAACTTCTCGGGCGACGGCGCCAATCACAGCTCATCAGCCTTCTCAGCACAGGCGGACACGACCAAAGTTCGGCGGGTGGTTTCGAGCTCGTTGACGCCGTCCTTCGCTTGCCACGGGGTCAGCGGGCCGTGGTGGTTCTTCGCTACTTCGAGGATCTCAGCGAGCAGGAGACGGCGGAGCTTTTAGAAATATCGACCGGCACGGTGAAATCGCGCACCTCACGAGCGCTGACGTCGTTGCGGTCTCTCTATGAGGGTGATCCCCATGCCTGATATCGAACAACGCCTTCGACAGGAGTTCGCCCTGCTCCGCCAACGGCTCGATGTGGCGGAGCTTGATCCAGCGCGGGTCTTCGCACCGAGGCGACGGAGATGGTCGATCCATGGGCGCCTGGTGGCGATGGTTCTGGCCACGATCAGCGTGGTCGGAGCGTCGACCGGACTCGCCCTTGCACTCAGCCGGGCGGCGCCGCCAGCGAACCCCAAAACAGCGACGGCGCCGGCACCACCAGGAGCAACGGTGGCGGTGGCACCGACGACGCTCGCACCGCCCGCCACGACGCCGCCCACGGCACCGCGGACAGTGCAACCGGTTCCGTCTGGCTTTGCACCACTCTCGGCCAGTTTTGTGTCTTCGACGGATGGATTTGTTTTGGGCGAGGCCCCCTGTGCCGACAGCCAATGCACGACGCTGGCGGTGACGACGGACGCGGGATGGAGCTGGCGGGCAGCCGTGGCTCCCCCTCTTCCGTTATCTGATTTCGCCAGAATGCGTTTTGCCACGACGGCTGTCGGCTATGTCTTTGGGCCCCACCACCTCTACGTCACCACCGACGGTGCCCGGTACTGGACTGCTGCTGGATATCCCGGCGAGAGCAGTGGGGCTGAGCTGTTCGATCTCGAGATCTCCTCGGGCACGGCGATCGCGCTTACAGGCCAGCCCGATGGCACCGTCCTGGCCAGTCGGAGCCCGGTCGGTTATCCCCGCTGGAGCGCCATTCCCGGTGCTGACACGCAAGGGGCCGGCCCGAGCGGCCCGCTTCAGCTCGCGGTCGGAGAGGGATTCGGTTACATCCTGAGCGGACCGTCGCTGGTACTCGGCCCCATCACAGGCACGTGGAGCCGCCTGCCGAGCCCATGTCCGACCAATCTCGAGGTGGCTGAACAGGTGGCTCCCATCTCGATCTCCTCGACAACGGGACGCTCGAGCTTCTACGTGGCCTGCTCAGGTGAAGGGCAAGGCGGCCAATATCCCAAGGCGTTTTTTTCAAGCACTGACAGCGGAGCCTCCTTTCAACCGGCGGCGGACACCGAGGACGATCAGAGGCCGCCGATGGGTGGCCAGCTCCAGTGGCTTGGTGTCGCGGGGCAAACTCCTTTCTTTATAAGCACGTTCGCCGACACAACGGCCTCAGAGTTCGACGGCACAATCTGGCAAACGGTGTTCGGCGCCGGATACGGCCAGCCCGTTACCGACTTCGGATTCACCAACGCTGCGCAAGGATTGCTCGTGTTGGGGAATCCCAACGGCGCCACCGGACCTGGGGACGGCCTTTATCTCACCCGAGATGGAGGTGGCCTTTGGACGCTGACCGACTTTTCGGTGTCATCGCTTCCGCCGCCGTGCCAGGCGAGCCAGTTGACATTGGCTGAGGAGAACTCGTGGTCGGCGTCGAACAACACGGCATCCGCCTTCGTCTTCGAGACGTCGGGACCTCCGTGCTCTCTTTACGGTTATCCGGGCGTGACCGTCGAAGGCCCGAACGGGTCCCCCCATTCAGTGGCCACGCGTGCGGCAGATTCATTTGTCGTGCAGCCCCGACCCGAGATCCCGGTCGTGGTCGCTCCGGGTGCCCCTGCCACCTTTTTCTTGAGCGACAACGACAACCCCGCCCATGGGGCCACGACGTGTCCCTTGTTCAACCAAATCATCGTGTATCCGCCTGGAGACACGGCCACGGTCTCGTCGAGTGTGGAGCTGACCCTCTGTGTCCCCCCGTTGGTTTCGCCCGTAGTGGCAGGGGTACAGACAGCAGGTTTGGGCTGACGAGACCTGTGCCGGGTGTCCATCACTAAGGAACGGTCAGCGGGCAGACTCGGAGTATGAGGTCCGCGGGGGGACCAATGGTTGGGCGTCACCACGTGCCGGCCCTCGACGGGCTACGCGCCGTGGCGGTGGCCGCCGTCATCGCCTACCACCTCAATCTGGGTGGGGCGCGCGGCGGTTATCTCGGTGTGGACGTCTTCTTTGTCCTGAGCGGGTTTCTCATCACCAGCCTGTTGATCGACGAGCAGGTCCGCACGGCGGGGATCAACGTGCTGGGGTTCTGGGCCCGTCGGGCCCGGCGCCTCTTCCCCGCCCTTTTCCTTCTCTTGGGCGCACTGTCTCTTTATGTGGCGGTGGGGGGACCGGGTATCAACGTGGGCACCTTGCGGGGCGACGCCTTGGCCACCTTGTTCTATGTGGCCAACTGGCACCTCATTGCCACGCACAGCTCGTACTTCGCCCAATTCGCCACGCCCTCGCCTCTCGAGCACGCCTGGACACTGGGGATCGAGGAGCAGTTCTACATCGTGTGGCCGCTCTTGCTTCTGGTCTTCGCCAAGGTAGGCCGCCGGCGCTGGCGCGCTGTGGCCATTGGATCGACGGCGGTGTTGGCCATCGCCTCGGTGATCGACATGGCCGTGATGGCTGCTGGTGCGACCAACGTGAGCCGGGCGTACTACGGAACAGATTCACGCGCCTTTGAGCTCATGATGGGGGCGTTGGTGGCGTTCGTCTTGAGCGGGGCCAGGCTCGCGACCCCGATGCAGGCGCGCCGTGTTGGTAGAGCCGGGCTGGTGGCCGCCGGTGTGGTGGTGGCGGGGTGCGTCACCCTGGGCGGCCCGCCGCGCTGGATGTTCGACGGTGGGTTCTTGGCTTTTGACGTCCTGGTGGCCGTGGTCATCGTCAGCATCACCTGGGGCGGCCGTGGTGCGGTCAACGTGGCGCTGTCGACCAGGCCCATGCGATGGGTGGGCCAGATCTCCTACGGCCTGTATCTGTGGCATTGGCCGGTCATCGTGGTGCTCACCACCCAGGCCACCGGCCTGCGCCCCTGGCTCGTGGACGTGGCGCGCCTCTCGTTGACCTTCACCTTGGCCACCGTCAGCTTCTACCTTGTGGAACAGCCCATCCGCCGCCACGGGCTGCCCGGGTGGCGCCGGCTGCTCGCCCCCGCTGCCGTGCTCACCACCGCCGGTGCCATCGTCCTGGCCACCGTCCCCGCCGCCGTGGCCGGCGCTAGCGCCAGCGACCCGCCCACCTCTAAGGCGAACGTGACGCGCCTGTTCTCGTTGCACGAAGCGGCCACCGCCGGCCGCCCTCTACGGGTCATGGCGATGGGCGACAGCGTGATGGCTTACGCGCAGACGGGTTTGGCCGCGGCGTTGGATGCGACGGGGGTGGTGCGCACCAGCTCGATGGCATTCCCGGGGTGGGGGCTCACGACGAGCCACACCTGGAGGCAGAACATCCCCGCCGAGATCCGGGCCCATCGTCCGCAAGTTGTCATCGGCACATGGGGCTGGGACCAAAATGCCGCCCTCGCCGATCCGGCCGCCTATCGGCATCTGTTGGATCAAGCGCTGGCGCTCATCCTGGCTCCCGGTAACGGCGTGCAGGGCATGGTCTTCCTGCAGTATCCGCCCGTCGGGCAGCACTTCGGCGAATCGGTGGCGCAGTGGAACGCCATCAACACCGCCGAAGACGCCTGGAACGCCGTGGTCGCCTCCGAAGCCGCCCAACATCCTCGGACCATCGGCTATCTGCCCGTGGCCAGCTCACTCGAACTCGATGGTCGCTACGCCACGTGGCTTCCCGACGCCAACGGCGTCATGGCTCGGGTTCGCACCATCGACGCCGTGCATCTGTGTCCGGCCGGTACGGCTCGCCTGGCTTCGGCCGTGCTCACCGACTTGCAATCGGCGTGGGACCTACCGGACGTACACCAGTTGTGGTGGGCGGACAACTGGACCAGCAATGCGCTCTACGACACGCCGCCGGGGACATGTCCCGCCGACCACCCGCCTGGGTAGAGAGTCAGGCCGGGGGCGGCGCCGAGGCTTTGCGGACCTGCTTCTCGATGGCCTTCATGTCGAAGTAGTCGCGCCAGCGGGTGACCAACCCGTCGGCGTCCACCTCAACCATGGTGCAGCCGTAGATGACGATGGGGATCGTTCCTCCCAAGGTGCCCCGACCGATCCATTCGAAGGCGCCGCCCCCGTCCCCCCCGAAGACGGAAGTCACTTCCTGGCGCCAATCGGGAAAGTGCTCACGCGTCTGGCGCTCGATGCCGCGCAGGTCCTTGGTGGTGTCGTTCACGGGGTCGGTGAAATCGCCCCCACCGGGGGCGTAGAGGCCCCGCAATCCCCCGGGTTCATCCCCGCTGAGGCAGCGCTGCACTCGCTCACCCCACTGCGTCCAGTCCATGGTGGTCCCCCTCGTGGCGCGGTGCCGATGGCCTGACCGGCCGTTGGCTGGCCCTGATACTCGCATCACCGTCGCGCCGAGGCCAGCGTCGGAGCCGGAGAGGGCCGTCGTAGTGAGGAGGTGGTGGCAAGATGGCGTTGGTGCGCCAGCGACTCGCAGGCTCGGTCGTCGCCATCGGCCTGGTGGCAGCTCTGGGCGGGGCCATGGTGCCGCTGCGGACCCATCTGAGTGTGGCCACCTGTGCATTGGTCTTGGTCGTGCCGGTGGTCGCCGCCGTGGCCGTGGGTGGTTACGCCTCGGGGCTGGTGGGAATCGCGGCGGGGTTCTTCGTCTACGACTTCGTCTTCATCAAGCCGTATTACACGCTGCGCGTGGGAGCAGCCGAGAACTGGGTGGCTCTCGCCGTGTATGTGGTGGTCATGCTGGTGGTGGCCCGCGTCGTATCCAACTTCGAATCGGCTCGGCGCGAAGCCCAACAGCGGACCATCGAGGCCCGGCGCATCTTCGAGCTCTCCGATCTTCTCGTCGAGGACCGTTCCGTCGGCGAGCTCTTCCAGACCATTGTCACCATCGTCAAGAACGTCTTCGAGGTGTCGGGGGTGGCACTTTTGGTTCCCGACGACGATCGCCTGGCGGTGGTGGCGTCGGCGGGGGACCCCCTGTCGCCCGCCGAGCTCCATCAGCTCGACTCCGAGGCGCGCCTACCGGTGAGCCTGGGCATCACCGCGGCCGCTTCTGATCAGATGCAGGCCGTCGTGCTGTCATCGTCGGGTCGGCCCATCGGCATGCTGGCCTTGCGCGGCCTGCCGGCGTCGTCATCCGAACGTGAGCTGCTGCGCACCTTCGCCAATCATGCTGCGGTGGCCTTGGAGCGGGTCCAGCTGCGTGAGCAGGCCATGCGGGCCGAGTTGCTGGAGGAGGTTGACGGCCTGCGGCGATCCCTGGTCGGTGCGGTTTCTCACGATCTGCGGACGCCGCTGGCCACCATCAAGGTGTCGGCCACCAACCTGTTAGATGGGGACGTCACGTTTTCCTCGGATGACACCCACGAGCTATTGAGTTTGATCGACATGCAAGCCGATCGCCTCGACCGGCTGGTATCCAACCTGCTCGATATGACGCGCATCCAAGCCGGGGCGCTGGTGGTGCGGCGCGAGCCTATGGCGCTCAGCGATCTGGTCGAAGATGCCGTCACCTCCTTAGGGCGCGCCGCCACACCGGAACGCATCGTGTGGGAGGCACCGGCTCAGCTCCCTGCCGTCGACGTCGACCATGTGCTCGTGCGCCAGGCTCTGGCCAACCTCATCGAAAACGCCCTACGTCACGGACCCGAAGGTACTCCCGTCGTGATCGAGGCCAAGGTGGTTGGTACCACCACGGTGGAGGTCGCCGTTATGGACAAGGGCCGGGGCGTCCCCGTCGAAGACCGGGCCACCATCTTCGAGATGTTCAGTCGCCACGATGCCGGCGGACGCGCCGGGCTCGGGCTCGCCATCGCCAAATCCTTCGTCGAGGCACACGGCGAGAAGCTGTGGTTGGAGGACGCCCCGGGCTGGGGCGCCCGTTTCGTTTTCACGTTGCCCGTCAGTGCTGAGCCCATGAGCTCTGACGCCGCGGAGACCGACTAACCGATGGCCCGCGTCCTTGTGGTCGACGACGATCGCGCCTTGCTGCGGGCGCTACGGGTGGGCTTGACGGCGCGTGGCCACGAGGTGAGCGTGGGCACCACCGGGGAGGAAGGCCTGTCCAAGGCGGCCCTCGAAGCGCCCGAGGTGGTCATTGTCGATCTCGGCCTCCCCGACATCGACGGACTCGAGGTCACTCGCCGCATCCGGCAGTGGAGCGAGGTGCCGGTGATCGTCCTGTCGGCCACGGGGCTCGAAGACCGCAAGGTGGCCGCCCTCGACGGCGGCGCCGATGACTACGTCACCAAGCCCTTCGGGATGGCCGAGCTGGAAGCTCGCATTCGTACCGCCATCCGGCACCGCAACGCCCCCGACGCATCGAGTACGGGACGCGTCGTGGTGGGAGACCTCGACCTCGATTTGGTCCGTCAGCAGGCCCGTTGGCAGGGCCAGGACCTGGAACTCACCGCCAAGGAGTTCGACTTGCTGGCGTACTTGGCCACCAACGCCGGCAAGGTGTGTACACACCAGATGATCCTCGGCCACGTGTGGGGGGGCGAGTACGGCAGTGAGGCCGAATCCCTGCGTGTCTACATTCACCGGCTGCGTCGCAAGCTTGGCGACACCGACGGGCGCCTGGTGCGAACGGCACCGGGAATCGGGTACTCCTTCGCCGCTGAGTAGGTTCGGGCTTCGCTCGGCTCCGGCGCCAGAGGCGGCGTTTACGAATTATTCACGGCCGCCACGGCTTTGTTCACGCCTGTTTTACGGCGCACGACGCATTCTGGCTCCATGGGTGATTTTCTCTCCGTCATAGGCATCGTGGCCTTCGCCGCCATCATGCTGGGCCTGATCTGGGCGCTGGACCGGGTATGACCGTCGTACAGGGAATCCTGCTGGCGGTGTCCATCGTCGTGTTCATCTACCTCGGCATCGCCATGTTCAAGCCGGAGTGGTTTTAAGTGGGTTTCACCTGGACCATCGTCACCCTGATCATCGCCCTCGGCATCACCTGGCGTTACCTCGGGTCGTACATGGCGGCCGTCTTCGAAGGCAGGGTGCATTTCCTCGAGTGGGCCGAGCGTCCTGTCTACGCATTGCTCGGCACCAGTCCCGAGAAAGAACAGACGTGGAAGCGGTACGCCGGTTCCCTGATCATCTTCTCGGCCGTCTCCATGGCCGTGACGTACGCGTTCATCCGCTTTCAGGGGTCGCTGCCGCTCAACCCGCAGCATCTGGGTGCGGTGCCGCCGGCGCTGAGCTTTAACACCGCCGCATCGTTCCTCACCAACACCAACTGGCAGAACTACGGCGGCGAGACCACCATGTCGTACTTCTCCCAGGTCGGTGCGCTCACCTTTCAGCAGTTCGTGAGCCCGGCCGTGGGTATTGCCGTGGCCATCGCCATGGTGCGAGGGTTCAGCAAGCGCAACTCCCCCACCATCGGGAACTTCTGGGTCGACATCACGCGCTGCATGCTCTACATCCTGGCCCCCATCGCCTTCATCGCCGGGATCATCTTCGTCGGCCAGGGCGCCGTGCAGACCATGGCCGGTCCGGTGAACATCCACGACACCCTCAACGGAGTCACCCAAACCATCCCCCGCGGCCCCATCGGGTTCATGGAATCCATCAAGCAGCTGGGTACCAATGGCGGTGGCTTTCTCAACACCAACTCGGCCACGACGTTCGAGAACCCCACCGCCTTCACCAACTGGCTGTCGATCTACCTCCTGCTGTGTATTCCTTTTGCCTTGACGTACACCTTCGGAAAGATGGTGGGCAGCATTCGCCACGGTGTCGCCCTCCTGGCGGCCATGTTCCTCATCTTCGGCACGTGGGTGGCGTTCACGAGCTATTACGAGCACCAGAACAACCCGGCGGTGGCGGCGGCCGGCGTGCACTCCACCGTGGGCAACACCGAGGGGAAGGACGTTCGCTTCGGCGATACCTCGACGGCCTTGTTCGGGGTGGCATCCACGAACACGTCCACGGGTTCGGCCGACGGGGCCTACGACTCGTTCACCCCCATGGGTGGGTTCGGATTACTCACCGGCATGATGCTGGGCGAGGTCACCCCCGGAGGCACGGGTAGTGGCCTCTATACGATCCTGATATACGCCATCATCGCCGTGTTCATCGGCGGGTTGATGATCGGGCGAACGCCGGAGTACTTAGGCAAAAAGATCCAGGCGACCGAAGTGAAGCTGGCCGGCTTGGGCGCCCTCATCATGCCCATCACCGTGCTCATCCTCACCGGCCTGGCCGTGTCGATCCATGCGGGCCGAGCGGGTCCCTTGAACTCGGGGCCGCACGGCTTCACCGAGATCCTCTACGCCTTGACGTCCCAGGGCAACAACAACGGCTCGGCCTTTGGCGGCCTGACCGGGGACACGGCGTTCTACAACGTGATCGGTGCCATCGACATGTTGATCGGGCGCTTCGGAATCATCATCCCGGCGTTGGCGCTCGGAGGTTCTCTGGCCGCCAAGAACGTCGTCCCGGAATCTCTGGGCACCTTCCGCACCGACAACGGCATGTTCGTCGGGCTCACCATCGGCGTCATCATCATCATCGGTGGCCTGACGTTCTTCCCGGCCATTGCCCTTGGACCGCTCGTCGAGCAACTCAGTCACGGAAAGTTCTTTTGATGGACGACAAAGACAACACTCACGCAGCCACCAACGGCGCATCGCCCACGGGTCCGGCGCCGACACCACGGGAGCCGAGCGGCGCCGCAGGCGCCGGCGGCGGTGTGGCCACGCTGCAGCAGGCTGCCCCCACCGTGGCCCACGGGGTGGCCCAATCGCGCAGTCTTTTCGACGGTCAGATCCTGCGTCAGGCCCTCGTCGACTCGGTCAAGAAGCTCGATCCGCGCACGCAGGTGAAGAACCCGGTCATGTTCGTGGTGCTCATCGGCACCATCGTCAGCTTGATCGAAGCCATCTCGCATCCCGGGATCTTCTCGTGGTCCATCACCATCTGGCTGTTTCTCACGGTGATCTTCGCCAACTTCGCCGAGGCCATGGCCGAAGGTCGAGGTAAAGCCCAAGCCGACACCTTGCGCCGGATGCGATCCGAAACCGAAGCGCGCCGGCTTCGTCCCGACGGCACCGAGGAGCGCGTGGCCGCGGCGTCACTGGCCAAAGGCGACTTGGTGGTGTGTGAGGCGGGTGACCTCATCCCCTCTGACGGTGAGATCACCGAAGGCATCGCCTCGGTGGACGAGTCGGCTATCACCGGCGAGTCGGCCCCGGTCATTCGGGAATCCGGCGGCGACCGCTCGGCCGTGACAGGTGGCACCAAGGTCTTGTCGGACCGCATCGTGGTGCGGATCACCGCCGAGCGCGGCCAGACGTTCCTTGATCGGATGATCACGTTGGTAGAGGGGGCCAACCGGCAAAAGACCCCCAATGAGATCGCCCTCACCATCCTCCTCGCCGTGCTCACCATCGTCTTCTTGCCGGTGGTGGTTGTGCTGCAACCGTTCGCTCACTACTCCGGCGCATCGGTATCGGTGGTGGTCCTGGTGGCGCTACTCGTGTGTCTCATCCCCACCACCATCGGGGCCCTGCTGTCGGCCATCGGCATCGCCGGCATGGACCGTCTGGTGCAGCGCAATGTGCTGGCCATGAGTGGGAGGGCCGTCGAAGCCGCCGGTGACGTGCAGACCTTGCTCTTGGACAAGACGGGCACCATCACCTTGGGCAATCGCATGGCGTCGGGCTTCTTCCCAGTCGGCGAGCACAGTGAGGAAGAGCTGGCCGACGCGGCCCAGCTGGCGTCCCTGGCTGACGAGACCCCCGAGGGACGATCGATTGTCGTCCTGGCCAAGGATCGCTTCAACTTGCGCGAGCGCGACCTGGGCACCAACTACACGTTCGTGCCTTTCACGGCCACGACCCGCATGTCGGGCCTCGACATGGAGGGCGTCCAGATCCGCAAAGGGGCGGCCGAGTCTGTCAAGCGTTGGGTCACCGACCAAGGCGGCCAGATACCTGATGGCCTCGATGAGGTTGTCGAGCGAATCTCACGGGCGGGCTCCACACCTCTCGTTGTCGCCAACGGCCGGCAGATCTTCGGCGTGATCGAGCTCAAAGATGTCGTGAAGCAGGGCATCCGGGCCAAGTTCGACGAGATGCGGCAGATGGGCATCCGCACCGTCATGATCACCGGTGACAACCCCTTGACGGCGGCCGCCATCGCCCAGGAAGCCGGGGTCGACGACTACCTGGCCGAGGCCACCCCCGAGACGAAGATGGCGCTCATCAAGTCCGAGCAGGAGGGCGGCAAGCTCATCGCCATGACCGGCGACGGCACCAACGATGCCCCCGCCCTGGCTCAGGCCGATGTGGGTGTGGCCATGAACACCGGCACCACGGCCGCCAAAGAGGCGGGGAACATGGTCGACCTCGACTCCAACCCCACCAAGCTCATCGACATCGTCGAGATCGGCAAGCAGCTTCTCATCACACGCGGGTCGCTGACCACGTTCTCCATTGCCAACGACGTGGCCAAATACTTCGCCATCATCCCGGCCCTGTTCGCCGCCACCTACCCGCAACTCAACACGCTGAACATCATGAAGCTGCACAGTCCGCAGAGCGCGGTGCTCTCGGCCGTCATCTTCAATGCCCTGGTCATCGTGGCGCTGATACCTCTGGCGCTGCGGGGCGTGAAGTTCCGGGCGTCATCCTCGGCGGCAATCTTGCGCCGCAACGTCTGGATCTACGGCGTCGGCGGGATCATCGTGCCGTTCATTTTCATCAAGCTCATCGACCTCATCCTGGTCGCCCTCCACGCCTACTAATGGGGACCCGCTGATGCTCGCTCACCTTCGTCGTGCCATCCTGCTGTCGGTCATCGGAGTGGTGTTGACCTTCGCCTACGCCTACGCCGGCACCGGCGTGTCCCAGGTGCTGTTCAAGCATCAAGCGGACGGGTCCATCACCGCCAACGGCTCCACGCTGATCGGGCAGAACTGGTTGAGCCCGAAGTGGTTCCACGGCCGTCCTGACGACCTGGGCCCGTATGCCAGTGCCAAGACCAACCCGGCCGAACATCCCGGGGACGACCCTTTGGTCGCCAACGGCCAGGCCGGTGAGTCGGGGGCCACGAACCTGGGGCCGCGATCGGCCGAGCTGAAGTCCTATACCGAGGAGTTGGTGGCCTACTGGCACAAGCAAGGCGTGGACCCCACGCCGGACCTGGTCACCACCTCGGGGAGCGGGTACGACCCCGACATCTCCCCCGCCGACGCGCTGGTGCAGATCCCCATGGTCTCCAGGGCTACCGGCATCTCTCCTCCGGCGCTACGGGCGCTCATCTCCAAGGAGACCCAAGGCGAACAACTGGGTTTTCTGGGCGCTTCGACCATCGACGTCCTTCAGTTGAACGAAGCTCTTGCCCACCTGCAGTGATCCCGCGTCCGTCCTGGAGTCGGCGCGGCCAGGGTCGGCGCTGCCACCTTCGGCGCGGGCACAATGAGACCCATGGCGCTGTCCGCCGGCGCGGGTCGAGAACCCCGGCGCATCGTTCCCGTGGACGCCGAGACGACCGATGTCGTCGAACCCGCCGGCCGTTTTCGGATCTACCTGGGGGCGGCGGCCGGCGTAGGCAAGACCTTCGCCATGCTGTCTGAGGGACAGCGACGCAAGCAACGCGGCACCGACGTCGTCATCGGATTCGTGGAGACCCACGGACGCCCGTCGACGGCCGAGCTCGTCGAAGGCCTCGAGATCGTCCCGCGCCGGTCTGTTGAATACCGAGGGTCCCATTTCGAGGAGATGGATGTCCGCGCCGTGCTCGAACGCCGTCCCACCGTTGCCCTTGTCGACGAGCTGGCCCACACCAACGTGCCGGGCTCGGGTGCGAATGAAAAACGGTGGCAGGACGTGATCGAGTTGCTTGATGCCGGCATCGACGTGGTGTCGACGGTCAACATCCAACACCTCGAAAGTATCGCCGACGCCGTCGAGCACATGACGGCGGTGAAAATCCGCGAACGGGTGCCGGACTGGGTGGTGCGCAAAGCAGATCAGATCGAGCTCGTCGACTCCTCCCCTGAGCAACTGCGCCGAAGGATGCTGCACGGCAACATCTATCCGGCCGCCAAGGTGCCCCAGGCCCTGACGCACTTCTTCCAAACCGACAACCTGATCGCTTTGCGAGAGTTGGCCCTGCGGTTCTTGGCTGATGAGACGGAAGAGGAGCTTCTCGAGCATCTCCGGCGTCATCAAGTTGATGCGCTGTGGGAGACCACCGAAAGGATCATGGTGGGCGTGACCGGTGCTCCGGGCACCGACGCCTTGTTGCGTCGAGCCGCTCGCATCGCGGCCCGGGTCAAAGGTGATCTGGACGTCGTGCACATCACTGCCGAGGAGGACACCGGTCGTCGCGACGAAAAGGCGGTGGCGGCGTTACGGGTCCTGGCGGACGACCTCGGTGCCCGCTGGCACGAGGTGGGGGCCACCGACCCCGCCAACGCGCTGATCGAGTTCGCCAAGTCGCATCAGATCACGCAGATCGTCATCGGCTCCAGCCAACGCAGCCGCTGGCAGGAGCTCACCGGCGGTGGCTCGATCGTTCGGCGCCTTATTCGCAAGGCCGGCACCACGGGCACCGACGTGCACGTCATCGCCCGACGGGAGCTGTCGGAGGCGGCGGAGGATTCCGGCCAGGTCTTCGACGCCGACTAACGATTACGCGGGGGTGTCGTGCTCCGGCGCTGACGCCGGCGTGTAGAACACAGGTCGCCCGAATCCCTGCGCCTTGGACAGGTACATCGCCGCGTCGGCTTGTTTCACCAGGGTGTCAGCATCGGTCGGGGTGTCGGCTGACCACGCCACGCCGATGCTGGCCTGACACGACACGTGGCCCGCCTTGAGACGCACCTGATGGCGCAGCGAATCCGCAGCTCGCATGGCGGCCCGCATGGCTTGGGTGGCGGTGGTGATCCCCGGACACACCACCAGAAATTCGTCGCCGCCAATACGCCCCACCACATCTTCGCTGCGTACCGAACGCAGTAACCGTTTGGCCACCACCTCGAGCAGCTCGTCACCGGCCCCGTGACCCAGGCGGTCGTTGACATCTTTGAAATGGTCCAGATCGACGAAGATGACCGCAGCGCGGCCGCCGTCGCGGACGTTGGCAATGGTGTTCTCGAGTGCCTCCATGGTGGTGGCACGGTTATGGCACTTGGTGACGTCGTCGTAGGTGGCGCGCACCCGCAGCTCTTCTCGCATGCGCACGCTTTCGGTCACATCCGCCACGGTGGCGATGGCGCCGGTGATGGTTCCGTTGTCAGAGATCAGGGCGCGCAAGGCGACGGTGCACTGACGCACCTCTTTGCTCCCGTGCTCGTCCGAGGCGCCCAGACGCATCTCGAAATCGTTGTCAAGACCACTGCGCAGTACGGTGGCAAAGGCGTCGTCCACCAGTTGCCGGTGCTCGGGTACGACGGCGGCCAACTGGTCCTCCACCGTTGATGCCCGCGTGGTTCCTAAAATCGTGTGCAGCATGTGATTGGTGTATACGACGCGACCGTGCGCATCGACCTGAAGCACACCGAGGGGGAGCGCCTCGGCCAGGCGATGGAGGACCTCCTCGCGCGCTCCCAGGGCCTCGTGAAGCCGGCGCGGTTGGGGCAAGGCCTTGGCGCCTGTGGAGTGCGGCTGCGATGACGGTGGTTCTTGATCTTTCATCTCGGCCGTCACATCAATCATTTCGGCCACGATGCAACTGTCGGCCCCGTCGTCGAGACGATTGTGGTTGACCATCTCCAACCACACCCACGATCCGTCGCAGTGTTTGTGGCGGATGCGGACCTGGCGCCCGGGTCCGGGCGCGCCCAGCATCTGCATCCAGTTCTCCACGGCCAGCTCTTGGTCTTCGGGGTGAATGAACTCCACAGACGTGCGACCGACCATCTCGTCGCGGCTCCAGCCCAGCATGGCCGTCGTGGCCTCGTCGATGTCCAAGATGACCGCCACCACGCTTTTGCGCAGGCGCGCCGGTGCGGGTGCAGGCGCGCTGTTGCCGTCACCCGCTGTCGGGCCGAGATCCTGGCCGTGCACGTCACCCGCTGGCACCCTTTAGCCATCGTCGCCAGGCGCCGCCGTCTTGAGCGGTCGGCGGGCGCAGTTCCTGGCCAGGCGGGTGAAAAGTGTTTAAAAAGGGGCTCCCGTGACCACTAAGGTGACCATCACCCGTTACCGAGGAGGATGCCAGCGTGACGGATCAAGAGACCCCGCCCCCGCAAGTCCTGAGTCAGTTCCCCATCACCACTGCCCTGGAGTTCTCGGAATGGCCCATCGAGCGCACCGTGGGCATGGTCTTCGGTGTCGTGGTCCGCTCCATGGGTATGGCCAAGGGCATCACGGCCGGATTCCGAGCGCTGGCCGGTGGCGAGGTCAAGCAGTACACCCGTTTGGTGGAGGACAGCCGGCGTCACGCTCTGGACCGCATGATCGAGAACGCCAAGATGGTGGGAGCCAACGGCATCGTGTCGATGCGCTTCGACTCTTCCGAGGTCGGCCAGAATTTGACCGAGATCGTCGCCTACGGAACGGCCGTCGTGCTGGGGCCGAGTCGCTGAACGTGGCTCAGACTGCTGTTTCGTAGTCATGGGCGCAGTCGTCGCCGCGGTGATCGTGGTGGTTCTCGTGATCTGCGGGGTGACCAGTCTTTTTGTTCGTCGTCACGGCGAAAGTGATCGACCGCAATCCGACTGGCGTTCGACCGACGAGGTGTTCAAAGACCCATCCACCAATCGCACCATGCGCGTGTGGATCGACACCGCCGGCGAACGCCATTACGTGGCCGAACGCTGATCCACCTGGGCCCGAGGCCAGCCTAAAGGCGGCCTTGCGATGTGTCGATGCAACTTGGATGAACCGCGACGCCCGCGAGACAAAGGCATGGAGGCTCTCTGAGCTCTCCTCCAAGTCGGACACCGCCGTGTCGACGCTTGAGGTCGGCACGAAGGTCTTCGTGCGTAACCGGTTCATCGGACACTGGAGTGTCGGGTTCGAGGTCATCGACGTCGTTGACGGCGGCTACCGGTTGCGCCGGCTTTCAGATGGTCAGGAGTTCCCCGACACATTCGCGTTCGGTGACGTCATGCGCGAACGGCGCCGGCATCCGGTGCGCGTCATCGGCGAATCTCTCCTCGATCGCCAGCATCAAATTCTCTGACTCCGGGCTGAGGCCGGTCACCTGAGCGTTTTCTGAGAAGATGACGCCGGCGAAACTACACGCGTGAGGTGCGCCGTTTCGTCACATTCCATCGACGACATCGTCATTTCTGACGATGTCGCAACACAACGGACACATAACGGTTTGCTTTGGCGATGTGGCGATGGACCAGCGGTTATCTGCGTCGACCCGCGGCGGAAGGTGCATTTGCCGGCGTCAATTGAACGACAGGCACGTATCCCACCTAACATCCGCGTTCAATATGCGCAGGAAAAAGCCATCAGTATCAGTGCTCCTTGCTCTCGCCGGTACCTTCGCGGTGGCGTCGCCTGTCGCCGCGCAGACGCTGCAATCATCGCCTTCGTCACCGGATTCCAACCATGGTCCGGACAAGTCCGACAAGCTCGCTGACCTTCTCGTCGACAACACACCATTCACGTGTGTGACGCCGGCCACGATCTGGACACTGGTCAGCGTGTTCAACAACTTGCAGGCGGCCGGCGATGCAGCAAACGTGTCAGTGGCGCGGACCAAGACCTACGCGTGCACTGTCCCTCCGGTGCCGCAGGTCATTCCCACGAGCACACCGGTTCCGGCGCCACCGGTCGAGGTCACCAGTGCTCCGGCTCCCACTCCGACGCCCGCCCCACCTCCTCCGGTTACGGCTAACGCCGTAAACGCACCGAGTACCTCGACCAGCACGGCGACGCCACCAGGGTGGGGATGCACCGCGGCCATTGCCTACTTGAGTGCACACGCGGCGCCGGGGTTCCAGTTCATCTGCCCCGGCAACGCCGACGGGCATGAGGCCATGACGTGCGACAACTACGCGTCGGTGTGCCCGGGCGAGAAGCTCATCGTGATCAGTGATCCTTGCCCCGTCGCCTACATGAACGAGGCGAGCAACAGTTGGGTCGTCGAGAGCTTGTCGTCGGCGCCCATCGACCCGTACGGCAAGGGTTGCTGAGCACCACTCATCGTCGCCACCGCTGGTGGCGCGGGGTGACACGGCACCGTCGACGGCGCCCCTCGACGGCCGCCAGCCGACCAAGATAGGGGCGGGCCGCGCCGTAAGATTTCAGTTGAATGTTGTGTGTCGGCCGGCCAATTGACGAGGGAAGCTCAACTCAGGTGCGTGAAAGGCCGAAATGAGCGAGATGTCCCCAGGACCGGGTTGGTGGTTGGCCACCGACGGCAAGTGGTATCCGCCCGAGGAGCACCCGGCCCAGGGCGTGCCCACAGCCGCCCCGACTCCCCCAGCTCCCACGCCGTCGGGCCCGTCGCCAGCTGAGCTCCAGATGGCCGGAGCCGGTGCCTACCAGGGCCTGCCTTCAGGCTGGTACCGCGACCCCACCGACTCCGCCTCGGCCCGCTACTGGGACGGGACCACACTGGGTGACGAGAAAAGGCCGGTGGCCCATCCGGCGATGGCATCGAGTCCACCAGCCTCGAACGTCTCAGCCCCCGAAATCCACGGGAATGTGGACCCCTTCGGGGTCTCCGCCACCCCGCCGCTCGCACCTCCGTCTTCACCTCCTTCGCCTTCGGACAAGCGACCCCTGTACCGAGAAGGTTGGCTGTGGCTTTCCATCGTGGCCGTGATACTGGTCATCGGCATTGTTGTCTCCAACGGCGACGGCACCAGTAACGGCAGCTCGAATGTGGCGTCGAACACCGGCACGGTGGCCACGACCACGACAACGGTCAGCGCTCCCGCCACTACGCAGGTGGCGCCCACTACGACCACGACCCTCGTACCAGTGGCGCCCCAGCCCACTGCCGATGGCGCCGGCAACGCTCTCATCAACGCGTGGGCGAAAGGAAACCAACCCCAAGCGCTGTCGGTGGCGACCACGCAAGCGGTCTCCACGCTGTTCGCCAATACCTACATGAGCGGCGCCGCCACCGACCGGGGATGTAGCACCGGATCCCCGCCGGTGACGTGCACCTTTGGACCTCCCGGAGGCGCGTCGCCCAACGATCCGATCTTTTCGTTGACGGTGGCGCAGGTCCCGAGCGGAAAGTGGTACATCTCGGCTGTGCAGGTACTCGGCTAGGAAAACGGCGGGTACGGCTGGGAAGGGTCGGGCGACGAGCTCGACGGTTCCGGCGCCGAGGGCCACGGCGGTGGCGATAGCGGCCCGTCGGGTGTCATCTCTACGGGGCGAGACGCTTGTTGGGCGGCCACCGCTACGAGAGAGTCGGCTTCAGCTTCGGTGATGCGCGCCGTCGCCGCGCACATGGAGCACACCGTGAAGTACTTGTGTCCGAGGGGGATCAGAGGGATGAAGAACACAGTGAACCAGGGGCTGACTTTGGTGACGACGTGCGCGCAGGGCCGGTGACAGTGCCGACACTGCACCAACAAGACGCCGAGCTGGCTGCGTCTGCGGCGGATCCCGAAGATGATCAGCACGAGGCGCGTTCCACGTCAGCGGCCCGGCGCCGAGATCGTTTTTGCTGAAGGACCAATCCGGCCCCGGCCACCATGAGCAGAACCAGGAGGATGGTCGGCAAGACGAAGACACCGTCGGACGCCTGCTCACCGTTCACCGCGGCGCGCGTCGAGACCAACCCAGCATGGCCCGGCACCGCCAGGGCCACGAGCTTCGACCCGGTGGCGTGCAGCGCATTGCCCGGGATGGTCTCGACATAGCGATGGCCCTCAAAGGTGAAGCTGCCATCACACGAATAGCCGACGACGTTGCTGCCGCTGCCTCCCATAAGACCGCGACACCCCGACATCGTCACCTGGACGGGTACGCCGTGTTGGCGCAGCAGCGTGATGTTGGCGTTTCGTTGCAGTCCCGCCACGGAGAGGACGACCACGACAACGGCCAGGGTCACGAATGCGAGAGCCACCACGACACGAACGACGCGCCGGGCGTCGACTTCCACCGGGGCGCCCCGAAGGGTCATGAGCGGTTCGTCCGCGGCCGGCTGGGTGCCCGAAGAGGCCAGTGGCCCCGGAGCCGTCTGCCCCGACGAGATCATCGGCCTTCCCATTTCTCGGTTGCGAGCCTGTCCGGCACGGCTGTGACGCGTACGGCTATCGAGACAATCGTAGCGGGATGGCCGCTTGCCATTAGGCTTCGGGGCGGACGATTTGGGGTCCGGATTCGGGTCAAGACCATTCGGTCACGTGACCCGTCGGTCAGGGGGCTGGGGTGCTGCGGAGAACGGTGATTCGAGTCGGCGTACTTCCCGGTCTGGTTCTTGGCGCCGGTGCTCTGGGACTGGTCGGGGGGTCGGCATCAGCCTCGGCTTCGTCGGCACCACGGGCAGCCGCACCAGCGGAGTTCCACGCCCCTCGTGTGCCGGGCCCGAGTGTGACCACCCGGGTCCATCACAAGGTGGTCGAGGAATGGGGCTCGTCGAACTGGTCGGGCTATGCCATTACGGGCCGGACGTACACGGCGGTCACAGCGCACTGGGTTGTTCCCCAGGTGCAAACCCCGCCCACCAAGCGCCTGCGCAAGAAGAGTGCGTATTCGTCGTCGTGGGTAGGTATCGACGGCTATGGCAACTCGGACCTGATTCAAGCCGGCACCGAGCAGGACTGGATCGGCGGCCGCGTCGGCAGTGCCTTCTACCAGGCATGGTGGGAGATCTTGCCCAATTACGAGACTCCCATCTCTCTGGCCGTGAATCCCGGCGATGCCATGGTGGTGACCATCACCAAGGGCGCCCCCAAGTGGACGATCACCATCGCCGATACGACGACGGGGCAATCGTTCACGACCGAGCAGTCGTACTCCGGTCCCGAAGCGTCGGCGGAATGGATCCAAGAAGCTCCGACCATCGGGAACCACGTGGCCACGCTGGCCAACGACAGCACGGTGACGTTCAACCCCGGCACTGTCAACGCCGCCAATCCCGGCCTGGTTCCGGCCGACGCCGGCGTGATGATCAAAAAGCGCAAGCAGATCTCGACGCCGTCATCGCCGAATACGGCCGGTAACGGCTTTGCTGTGGCCTACGGAGCCGTCGCCCCTCCCGCACCGTCGTAGGAGCTTGTTTCCACGACGGGGCGACTACGTCTCGTCGGCGGGACGTTGCTCGGCGGTGATCCGCTCGATACGGCGGTCGGGGACGAGCCACACCACGGCAACGGAGATGTAGAGGGCCAACGCCACCCACGGTTCGACGAAGGCCACGCCCACCCCCGCGATGTAGGCGCCGGCGGAGAAGGCACCCTTGCGGTCCCGGCCGATTGCCACGGCCAAAGGCGAGTCAGCGGCGTGGACGGCGAGCAGCGACCTGGTGAGGATGAAGTAGGCGATAGCCGAGCCCAACAGGACGATGCCGTAGACGACGACCGGGGCGGTGGCGTCACTGTGCGGTCCGAGCCACGCCGTGGCGGCCGGCGTCAGCGACAGCCAGAACAGCAGACCCATGTTGGCCCACAGCACCCGGCCGTCGATGCGTTCGACGGCCTGCATCAGGTGATGGTGGTTGTTCCAGTAGATGGCGAGGAACACGAAGCTGAGTAGATACACCAACAGCGTGGGCACCAGCGGCCGCAGATCCGAGAAGTCATGACCGGCGGGCGGGCGCAGGTCGAGCACCATAATGGTGACGAGGATGGCTATGACAGCATCGCTGAACGCTTCGAGACGTCCGCTGCTCATGGTGCGATTCTCTCATCTCGTCCTGGCGCCCGGATGTTTCATGGACCATCACCCAAGACGTGTCCAGTCGACCCCATCGGTGGTGTGCCACAACCCGGTACCGGTTTCACTGACCCATCCATCGCTGTCAGTGGCGAACACCACGTTGCCGCGGCCCCCCACCACGAAACCTTCATGGACAAGCTGCGTCAACGGGGACCAGTGCGACCCTCCGTCCGACGTGTGGAACACCTCTGAACCATCGGGGAACAGCCACGCAGTAGCGGCGGTGAGGACGGCCAGGTTCTCGTGGCCGAGGGAGTAGGGCGACACGTAGCCCACGGTGGGCAGACCACTTCCCGCGGCTGAGCCGGTGGCGGGGACAAGCCCGGGCGTACTCGCCGACGCGGCGAGGTCCCATTGTTGGCCGCCGTCTTGCGAGCGAAACAGTTCCTTGGCTTGAGAACCGGCGCCGGCCACCGAGCCACAGAGCATCCAAAGGTCGGTGGTGGCCGAGGCGGCCACTTGCTGGCCGGATGCGGAGGTGCCCGGACACGGATCGACTCGGGTCACCCAGCTCTGACCGTCATCGGCGGTATAGATGAGCCGGGGTGCCGCTGTGGGCCCGTAGCTCAACAGGTACGCCCGGGACCTGGTGATGCGGGCCAGCTCCAATCCTTGATCGCCGAGTGCGGGCGTCGGCACAAACGACAGCGGCGGCGTGGCCGCCGTCGCCGACCACGTCGCCCCGTCGTCGATGGAGATATCGACGGCCAGGGGGCAGCTCAACCCGGTCGTGCGGGCCGTGATCGGGCACGATCCCACCACGGCCCACACGTCAGGGCCGATGGCGCTGACGTCGGAGACGACGGGACCAATGGGCTCTTCGCTCCAGGTCCGGCCCCCATCGGCGCTGGTCCACAATCCCGCCGTGCCCCCGGCCGAAGGCGGACCGCCCCACAGATAGCCGTGCTCGGCGTCGGCGAACTCGATCTGACTGGGGTAGCCGGTGGGCAGCTCCGGATCGACCACCACCCAGGTCTGTCCCCCATCGGCGCTGGCGGCCAACAGGGTCTGCTGTGCGTGGAGCACCAACGCGAAGCCGTGCAGGGGCCCGATGAACACGACATCGGACAGGTTGGCGGGAGGAACCGCCGTTCCCGGGGCCAGCAGGCCCGTTTGCGAGTCAAAGCTGGCAAAGGCCTCAGTGGCCCGTCCGCTGGGGACGACCACAACGGCGATGACGACGGCCA
Source organism: uncultured Acidimicrobiaceae bacterium (assembly GCA_963714125.1). Taxonomy (GTDB): domain Bacteria; phylum Actinomycetota; class Acidimicrobiia; order Acidimicrobiales; family UBA8190; genus CAWCAW01. The sequence continues at coordinate 2,256,119 of OY970234.1, forward strand.
GGATGATGAGCGCGGCGGTGCTGGCCCCGATGGCGCCACGGACGTGGCGCCGGCGCAGAACCGCGGCCCGGCGGCGCACAGACCCGAGCGTTCTGGACGTGGGCTCGGGGGGCGAGGCGTCATCGAGATGCTCGAACATCACTTCCTCCTTCCTCATGGGAGTCCCCCAGCTCCTTGCGCAACGTGGCCAAACCCCGAGAGGCGTGCACCTTCACCGACTCTACGGAGCACCCGAGGGCTCGAGCCACGTCGAGCTCGGGCCAGTCAACGAGATAGCGCAGGACGACCACCTCGCGCTGGCGCCGAGTCAGGCGTCGCAAGGCTCGGGCCAGATCCACTCGCTCGGGCAGATGCACGTCGACCAGGGCGACATGCTCCCCGTGGGCCGTCGGGGGATGACGTCGTCGGCGCAGCCGGTCGATGGCGAGGTTGGTAGCGACCCGAACCACCCACCCCTCGGGGTGCTCGTGCAATCGAGCCCAATGCACGTGGCTGCGGGCCAGCGCCTCCTGGGCGGCGTCCTCGGCGTCACCTCGGTCGCCCAGGAGGCGAAACGAGACGCGATAGGCGAGTCGAAAGAGGTCTGGGAAGGCGTCGTCGAAGCGCGTCCCCGTCTCTGTGGCCATCGCTCTCCCCCGCCGACCCGAGGCCCGAGTCTTCGTCCTTGTCCTTCTCTACGTTTGTGGTCTTCAATGCGTTGATGTCGGGGCCGTGCATTTAGCATTTGGTCCCCGGCGACAAGGAGTCCAGTGGACATCACCTATGTATTCGCAGGCATCTCCGTGGCCGATCGGGACGCGGCGGCGGCGTGGTACACGCAGGTGCTCGGCAAGCCCCCGGATTTCCTTCCCCACGATGGCGAAGCGGTGTGGCAGCTGACACCGAATGCATCGCTGTACGTGGTGGTCGACGCCGAACGCGCCGGACAGAGTGTGGCGACGTTGGTCGTCGACGATCTGGAGGCCAAGGCCGCCCAGCTCACGGCGGGCGGCATCGCCATCGGAGCCATAGAGGAGGTGGCTGGAGCAGGCCGCAAGGCGATAGCCACCGACGTCGACGGCAACGCTATTTCGATCGTGGAGATTCGTGCTTGGCGGTCAGCCGGCGCATGAGCGCGGCCACCGCTTAGCGCCCGAGCTGCAGAGTCTCACTCACGACCTGCAGGAGGTAGTAGGGGCTCACCGGCTTCTGCAGGTGGGCCCGCACCTTGCTCCCGATACGGATCTGGGTTTGCTTGTCCAACGAGAAGGCCGAGTGCAGCACGACCGGAGGACACGTATCGACGGCCTCCAACAAGGCAACGCCGTCCATGCGCGGCATTCGCAGATCCAAGAGCACCATGCCGACCTCGAGCTCACCCAAGAGGCGGAGGGCAACCTCTCCGTCCTCGGCCACAGCCACGGAGTGACCCGATTCCCGAAGCATGTCGGCGCACGAGGACCGGATGGCGGCGTCGTCATCGACGACCAGTACGTCGACTTGGGTCCGCGCCTGGACGGAGGGGTCTTGCGGACGGGGCGCGGTACGCGTGCTGCCCCCGGTAACGGCGCTGCCTGGCGACCAGGCAGGATTCTGTCGAGTGTCGTCGCGAAGCACGAAAGCTAGGGCCATGGTGCCCCCCCGTCCTGAAACCACGATTCTACGCCCGATGGACCTCCGAGGCGTCCAGATCCCGTTGTACGACCTCTGACGTCTCGTAGGAGCCCCAGGCGCGAAACTGCCCCCTCGTCGTCCCGGGGGGCAGTTTCAGCCGTCTACCGGAACTTCCCGGGCCAGGGGGTGGACGAGAATCCTCAGACGACGGCATACAGCCTGCCCGCGCCGCCGTCTCATGTCAACGCCCATGGTCACGCGGGGCGACTGAACACGTGGTGGAGAGCTCTTCGACGGCTTCGCAACCAAAGGCCACGCGATTCACAACAAGACCAAGGATCGTGGCCTGATTCAGCTAATTCCCAGCTTATGGGCATTTCCTCGGGTTCTCTCCTATGCGCAGGAAACTATGACTATCGGGATTCACGGTGGCAGAATGACGGTCTATTAGTTGTGATGCAAAGTAACGTGACGGCTCGGTCTCACCCTCTGGAAAGGTCTCGATGTCCGCATCAAACCAGCGCTTGCTCCGTCGAATCTCGGACCTCGTCGAAGCTGACGACGAGTTGCGCGAGCTGCTCCTGCGCTACCGGAAGCTCAACCTCAACCTGGCCAAGCTCATCGAAAAAGGTGACGCCGGAGCCGGAGCGCTGAAGGCCCTTGACGCACCCACCCAGCGTCGAGACGTGACCGAAGGTCTGGTGAAGTTCGACGCGGCACGCCACCAAGTCCGATTGGCGTTGTTCTCGTTGTGCCTGGAAGAGGGCACCTCCATCAGCGAGATCGGACGACTGCTCGGGATCTCGAGGCAACTGGCATCCCGGCTGGCCGCGCAAGCTGCTGAAGACCAGGGCTGACCGAAGTCGGACGAGGGCGTCTCATTTCCAGCGAAAGTGGACGAACACTCGTCCGAAGTTGCGGGAATCCTTTTCGACCCGGTCATACAGCGCCCTGATTTCCTTCTGGTCGAGGAACCGCAACACTCGTTTTTTGAGTTGGCCACTCCCCTTTCCGGGAATGATTTCGACGAGGCGCGCTCGTTTTTCCACGGCCTCGTCGATGATGGCGCGCAAGGCCCGATCGATGTCCTCGCCCCGGTTATAGATCTCGTGCAAGTCCAGCTTGAGCTTCATGCCATGAGCTCTTTCACGAACCCAAATCAAACACAGGGATCCGTCGGGATGTTAGTGGCCGGAGGTTTTGAGACTCGCTCCCACCTTGAGCGATACCGTGTGGCGAGGAGCACGAGGAGACACCATGAGCCGGAAGCTATACGTAGGGCGGGAAGTCACGGTCAGCTTCGATCCCGAGGTGTGCCAACACTCGGCGAGGTGCGTCCAAGGCCTGCCGGCCGTGTTCGAGGGAGGACGCTCCCCGTGGATCATGCCGGACGCCGCCACCGCCGAAAAGGTCATCGCTCAGGTGCAACGGTGCCCGTCGGGAGCACTTCGCATGGAACCAAGAGATACTGCGTCGGCGTGATGGTTTCGGCGCTTTAGGGGTGCCAAGCAGGGAGCTAAGGACACCGCGTCCGTTAGGCTGAGGGTTGATGTCACGTGAACTCCGGCTCGGGCTGGTGTTCGGCTTCAACGCCGTTCTTCTTGTCGCGTTGGGAATCGTGGGGGTGGCCGCCCATTCGCTTGGCGTGTTGGCGGCCGCCGGTGACTACTTGGCTGATGCTTTGGCCATCGGCCTGTCGATCTTCACCATTCGCCTCAGCCGGCGAGCGGCCACGGTCAAACGATCATTCGGGTACGAGCGCACCACCATTCTGGCCGCCTTGGTCAACGCCTCTCTGGTCGTCGCGGTCGCCTCGGCCGTCGTCGTGGCCGCCATCGAGCGCCTGTCGAACGGTACGCCGCATGTACACGGCGGTCCTGTGATCGCAGTCAGCGCTACGGCGGCTGTGGTCATGCTCGTCGGTGCACTCATTCTGCGAGGCGATGACGACCTAAACGTGCGTTCGGTCCTGCTCGGGACGGCCGCCGATGCCGCCACCGCGGCATGCGTTGCTGCCACGGGCGTGATCATTGTCGTGACGGGGCGCCTGTTCTGGCTTGACCCCACGGTGGCGCTCGTCGTGGCCGCCATCATCGGGTTCCGGGCCGTCGGGCTTCTGCGCGAGGTTGCCGACGTGCTGCTCGAATCGACACCTAAGAGCCTCGATGTCGGCGCCGTGGAGTCGTCCATGCTCGAAGGCGGTGACGTCGAGGATGTCCACGACCTTCACATCTGGAATTTGTCGTCCGATGTGCCCTTGCTCTCAGCCCATCTGGTTCTGACCGGTCACCCCACGTTGGAGGAGGCGCAAGGTACGGCCGAACGAGTCAAAGCGCGTTTGCAGTCTCGATTCGGCATCGAGCACGCCACGCTGGAGACGGAATGCGAGGCCTGCGCGAGCCCGAATCCGCACGCGGCGGTGACAGCGTCACGGCATACGGCTCAGAAGGGTCACGCCCATTAGGAGCGGGGGCCCTCGCCTTATAACCATTTTGTTCCGGGCGGCGTTACGCCAGTGAAGCAGGGACCGGGTTTACGCCTGGCGCACAGGGCCACCACGCTTGCTCAATCTCGGGGTGGTTCGATGCAAGCAATCGGGAAGGGGATCAGCGGCGGTTTGCATCTTGACGTGAGCGTCGTCGAGTCGCTGGAGCCATTTCCTCACGGTCGAGGAGCTCGACGGGATGATGGCCAGGAGGCGATCGTCGGAAGGCTCGAGTTCGGCAAAGGCCACGATCATCTCCTCTGGAATACCGACTCCGATGTCGTCCAGAACTCGAGCATGAGGTGTCAGTAGCGGGTCCTCAGGTCCCGTGGCGATGACCTGCACACCGAGGAACGAGGACCACGGGTACCGCACCGAGGGGCCGTATTCCGAGTCGTCCAGCCCAGGGGTGAACGTCACTCCGAGAGCATCGAGCTCAAAGGTCCCTTCGACGACCTCGAGGGTTTTGGTCTCGACCCACCCCACGGCCGTGCCATAGATGAGTGTGAGGCCCCTAGGCGCTTCGACCGGGCTCGGAGCTTGTGCCGTGGGCTCCTCGATCATGGGCGCAGGCTCAACGGCCTTGGGAGGCTCAACGGGTTTCGGGGGCTCGATGGGCTCGATGGCCTTGGGAGGCTCAACGGCTTTCGGGGGCTCGATGGGCTCGACGGCCTTGGGAGGCTCAACGGTCTTGGGCGCGGGGAGCGCTGTCGGCGGGGCTGACAGCTTTGGTCCTTCGGCTTTGAGCGATTCGGCCTTCGGTAGGTCGACGGCCACGGGAATCTCGGGTCTGGGAATCACGACCGGCGGGGGCACTTCAGCCTTGGGCACCTCAGCCTTGGGCACCTCAGCCTTGGGCACCTCAGCCTTGGGCACCTCAGCCTTGGGCACCTCAGCCTTGGGCACCTCAGCCTTGGGCACCTCAGCCTTGGGCACCTCAGCCTTGGGCACCTCAGCCTTGGGCACCTCAGCCTTGGGCACCTTGGGGGCGACTGGCGGTTCTGGCATGGACGAATCGAGGACGAACTCGTCTATCTCCGTCGTCTCGTTGCCATCGTCGTCGGCGTCAATTTCGACGTCGACTCCCGACGATTTGATGATTTGCAAGACCGGCTTGGGGACTTTGAGACCGCGCCCTGCGACCTCGTCCCAGTAGTGACAGAACCATTCGGGATCGCTGGCGGCGACAGCCGAGCACAACGTCGCCGCTGATTTGCGCCAATCGTTGATTTGCTTCCCGCGGAGGTGCCCGCGCGCCACGCCGTGGGCCCGATCGTGGACTTGTCCGAAGAGTCCGCGTCCTTCGTCCACGACCGTGCGGAAGTCCTCCGAGGCCGTGCCCGGTGCGAGGTCGCCCCCTCTTTCGAAGACCGGAAAGAACGCAGCCAGGATCGCCGCATCGCGAGCCAGCGATCTCCCTCCGAGTCCAACGGGTCGTTCGCAACCCATTACCGGACACCGGGCCATGTCGTCACCTTTCGTGTTGCTGCTTGGCTCGCCGTCTGCCACCGAGGGTGGTCGACAGCGGACCCCGGCGATAAGAATCGGCGGGTCAAGGGTTGCACTTGAGAAACGACCTCGCACCTCGCCCCTGGGACCCGGCCTCGAGGGCCTCGTTACCTGGGAAATGCCACCAAATTTGGACCAGCGGGCTTCCACTGTGGCATTGGCTCGCCTCAGGACTACTCCCCTGGGTCAGCTGCTGGCCCGCAGCGCCCCTAACGCGGCGTGGGCCGCTTTGGACGCTGCCTTGGTCGAATCTCGGGCCAACCGGGTCATGCCGGCGATGCGGCTCGGGTGCAAGACCATCAGTCGAATGGCGGCGAGCACGTCCGGCGTCCCGTCCGGACGCAGCAACGACATGATCGTGTCGTCGGTCAGACCATCGTCGGGCCGGTCACTGATGACGCGAAATGTGGTCCACGGGACACCGGCGGCTTCACATGCAATCGCCACGCCGGCCGACTCCATCTCCATGGCCACGACACCGAGAGCTTCCAACTCGGCGAGACGCGTGTCGTCCATGATCAGGTGGTCAGCAGTGGCAATCAGCCCCTTGCGCTCAACGCCTTCCATCGGCGCCGACTCGTAACGTCGACCGCTGCCAACATCGAGCACCGACTCGGGGATGATGACGGTACCGATCGTCAATGCAGGGTGCAGGCCCCCGGCGATACCGCTCACCACCACGTGGTCGACGCTGAATTGCGCCAAGGCGCGCTCGGTGACGCGCCGCGAAGATTCCGGGCCAACGCCAAGTTGTGTCACCACGACTTCGGTGTCTCCGGCTCGGCCGAGGTAGACGCGCAGGTCGTCCGATTTTGATCGATGAGCTTTTGCGTACTTCACGACAGGCCGAAGCTCTGAGCTCATCGGGGCCAGAACGAGTGCACGGCGCAACTTCTTCACGGCCATAGGCTGCCGATTATTGCCCGTAAGTGCACATCCGGCGGTCGGCACGGATCATGGATGGGTCTCTCGGGGCGTGAAAACACTTGTACCCGTTGGTCACTTCTGCATCAAACACACGAGCTAGTCAAATCTCAGTCGGACCGTTTAGAGTAGGTGTGCAAGGGATAAAGTTCGCCTCGGAGCGGACTTACGGGGCGGGGGGAGTAGTTGCCGTGGCTGATCGTATGGGCAGGCGCAGTGGGATCGGGCGCAGACATCTGTGGGTTGTAGCTGCGTTAATGGTGGCTGGCGTTTCAACGTGCGGCTTGGCGAGCACGGCATTCGCTACCGGCGTCACGGGTACTTTGGCCATCTCACCGAACACGAACCTCACCGGTGGTGAGAGCGTCGCGGTTACCGGGAGCGGGTATACCCATAGCTCCACAGGGAACCTTCTCGAGTGCAACAGTGACACGAGCCAGCCAACCGTCACCTCAGCGCTCACGGGCGCAGTGTCGGTGGGATGTACGTCTCCGAACTTTGACAAGCTCGTCTCTACCTCGGCCACCGGCACGATCTCCAGTACGTACATAATCTCGTCCGGAACGGTTGGTCCTCCCTGCGGCCATGCCAATGACATCATCGGCGCCACTTGTCCGGCTACTGACAGCAACGGCAAGAGCCCGGCTGCTGATGCCGCCCTGTATCCCTGCCCCCCCACCGCTGCGCAACAGGCCGCGGGCGTTATCTGCCAGTTGAGCTACGGCGATCAGGCCGGTGACTCGGCGATGTTGACGCTTTCGTTCCAAGCCACGGCAGTGACAACGACCACGGCGGCCGCCACCACGACCACGGTGGCGAAGACAACGTCGACAACCGTCGCCAAGACCACCTCGACGACGGCCGCAGGGACGACGGGAACCACAGCGGCCAGCACAGGCGGAGGGGCGACCGGAGCAACAGGGGGGACAGGGGCCACTACCGCCGCCGGTGGTACGACGGCCTCGTCGCTGGCCACGACCGGCGCCGGGCCGCCCCTGTGGTGGATGCTCTTTGTCGGGTTGATGCTCATCGCGCTGTCGGGCGTGTTGTGGCTCGTGGGCCCCAGGGTGTGGCGAGGCCGATTGGCCTCCCATGCGTCGCGCTCCGACTTCTGATCATTGGCGCCCATTGCGGCGCATCCTGACAGGACACCTGTAGGAGCAGATCAAGGTTGAGCGCGCGGCTGGTGACCTAATGTCCTGCATGTGAGGACGCCCCGTTTCGTCATCATCGGCGGAGGGATGGCCGGGATACTGAGCGCCATCAAGCTGGGTGAAGCCGGTTTCACCGACGTGACGATCTATGAGAAAGCCGACGGGCTGGGCGGCACCTGGCGCGAGAACACCTACCCCGGCATCGCCTGCGACGTTCCCTCGCATCTCTACAGTTACTCCTTCGCTCCCAATCCGGAATGGAGCCAGACCTTCTCCTCGGGCGCCGAGATCCGCGCCTACTTCGAGAATGTCGCCCATCGTCACCACGTCGACAACGTCGTGCACTACTCCACGGAAGTCACCCGCTTGGTGTTTGAGGATGGGTCGTGGCACTTGACGATGGCAGATGGAGGCCACGACACGGCCGACATCGTCATTGCCGCCACCGGCGTGCTCCATCAGCCGTCCTACCCCGACATCGAGGGCATGGACACTTTTGCCGGCCCCATGTTCCACAGTGCTCGCTGGGATCATTCTGTCGAGCTGGCCGGGTGCCGCCTGGGCGTCATCGGTACGGGGTCGAGCGCCGTGCAGATCGTTTCCGCCACTACTGACACGGTGGGGCAAATGCGGCTCTTTCAGCGCACGGCGCAGTGGATCGTGCCGGCGCCGAATCCCCCCATCACCGACGAGCAACGAGAGCAGTATCGCCGCGATCCCAGCCTGATGGCCGCCGCACGAGGAGAGCTGGCGCAGTTGTTCGAGGAACACTTCGCCAATGCTGTGGTGGACGCTGATTCGCCCCAGATGCAGATGCTCGAAGAAATATGTCGGGCCAACCTCGAGGGCAGTGTGTTCGATACCGAGCTGCGAGAAAAGCTCCGTCCCGACTACCGCGCCGCCTGCAAAAGACTGGTCATCTCGCCGGACTTCTACGAAAAGCTGCAGCGACCCAACGCGGAGGTGATCGACGAGCGGATCCAACGCATCGAACCGGGGGGTATTCGCACTGTCGACGGCCAGCTTCATGAGCTCGACGTGCTGGTGCTTGCCACGGGTTTTCGCGTGGACCGTTTCATGCGCCCCATGGAGATACTCGGTCGTGACGGGGTCGCCCTCGATGCCGTGTGGGCGGAGCGGCCCTCGGCCTACTTGTCGATCTCGATCCCGCAGTTCCCGAACTTGTTCATGCTCAACGGGCCCAACGGTCCGGTGGGAAACTTCTCCCTCGTCGACGTGGCCGAGCTGCAGTTCGGCTACATCATCCAACTTGTCGAGGCGCTGGTAAGCGGTGGATATCGCGAGGTGTCGGCGACTTCTGCTGCCACCGAACGCTTCGAGGCAGATCGGGTCGAAGCCGCCAAACGCACGGTGTGGATGACGGGCTGTCGGAGTTGGTACCTGGACGATCGTGGTATTCCCGCCGCCTGGCCCTGGGGCTTCGATCGCTTTCGCCACGAGATGGCTGAGCCCAATTGGGCCGACTACGAATTGATCGCCCCCTAGGGCACTGAACGGGAACAGGAGACACGCGGGTGAACACGATCTGCGACATGTTGGGGATCGAATATCCGATCCTGGCTTTTAGCCACTGCCGTGACGTGGTGGCGGCGGTCACCAATGCGGGGGGCATGGGTGTGTTGGGCGCGGTCACCTACAGCGTCGGTCAACTCGAGGTCGAGCTCAACTGGATCGAGGAACACGTCGCCAGCCGACCCTATGGGATCGATGTCCTCATTCCGGCCAGCCTTTCGGGCCTCGAAAACATCACGCCTGACGACCTGGCCAAGGTGGACGTAAACGAGGTCTTGCCGGCCCAGCATCGCCAATTCGTTGACGAGATATTGAAGGAATACGGCGTTCCCCTTATTGCTGACCGGGGCGAGCCCTCGGCTCGGGGCATCAGCGGGTTGTCGTTACCCACGGCGTTGGTGGACGTGGCGCTGGCACACCCCATCAGTCTCGTCGCCAGCGCGCTGGGCCCGCCCCCGGCCAGCGTGGTGGAAGCGGCGCACAGCCGCGGCGTGCCGGTGGTGGCCCTCGTCGGCACGGTGGAACATGCGCTGCGCCAAAAGGCCGTGGGTGTCGACATCATCGTGGCCCAGGGCACCGAAGCAGGGGGCCACACTGGCGAGATTGGCACCATGGTGCTCGTGCCCGAGGTGGTCGACGCCGTGGCACCGACGCCGGTCCTGGCCGCGGGCGGCATCGCTTCGGGTCGTCAGATGGCGGCCGCCATGGCGCTCGGTGCCCAGGGCATCTGGACCGGATCGGTATGGCTCACCACCGACGAAGCCGAGACGCATCCGGTGGTCAAAGAGAAGCTCCTGGCTGCCTCGTCGCGAGACACGGTGAGATCGAAGTCCCGCACGGGCAAGCCCGCCCGCCAGCTCCGCACGGCGTGGACAGAGGCATGGGAGGCACCAGGCAGCCCAGGCCCGTTGCCGATGCCGCTGCAGCCTCTGCTCGTCGGAGAGGCCCTGGCTCGCATTGATAGGGCGGCCAGCGCCGGAAACGAAGGGGCCACCCAGCTGGTCAATTACTTCGTCGGCCAAGTGGTGGGGTCGATGAACACCATTCGACCGGCGCGACAGGTGGTGTTCGACATCATGCAGGAATACGCGGACACCATCGCCGATATGGCGGCGTCGTTAAATCCCTAAGAGTGAGCCTGAGGCGGAACGGAGAACACTGACGAGTCGGTGACCGCAGTCGCCGACGGCGCTGTCAGCCCAGTTGTTCCCAACGCTCTTCCTCGTCCTCTTCGACTTCCACCGTACGGTCCGCCCCTGGTGGGGTGATCAAAAAGACGTTGTCCCCGACGCGTTCCATCCCGCCGCTCAACGCGTAGGTCAGGCCACTGCAGAAATCGATCATGCGCCGCTTGAGATCGCGATCGGCGTCCTGAAGGTTCACGATCACCGGTTGGTCCGCCTTGAGACGGTCGGCGATCTGGGTGGCGTCGGCAAACTCCGTCGGGGTCACGGTGCGCACCGGGGCTATCGGCTCGGGGGCGATGTCTCGCACGCGATGTGGCGTAATCATCGACACCGCCGAACTGGGTTGACGCTTGGACGGGTTGATGGTCTGCACCGATCGCTTCGACAGGTGCCGTCCACCACTGCCCGATGGGTACGAGCGCAGGGACGGGTCGGAATACTCCGGCGGAGCACTGTCATCGTCTTCGTACTCATCGTCAATGAGCCCGAGATATTTCAGACTCCGTTTGAGGTATCCGTTGGTCATCAGCAACCCCTTTCAGCTCGTCAGGGTACCGTCACCTCCACTCGAGATGTTGGATCGGGCCGCCCCGGTCCTTCAGGATGGAATTCCTGGCCCCACCTCGCGCGGTGCGCAGCCATTAGCCCTGCTCATCGAGGTAGTACGAGCGCCAGCCGGGTTGACTCGCCCCGGGCCACGAAATGAATGCCGGGTGGGGTCCGAGCGCTGAGGTCCCACCCCAGCGGGATTGCCACGATGCGGGCGGTGTGGCCGATGAGACAGCTGTATCAGGTGGGGAGCGCCGAGGTGACGTTGGGGGCCGGATGGTCGAATTGAGGGTTGTTGCAGGGGTAACGCCCCCTCGGGTCAACAGTGAAAGTGGGCATTGCGGGAGATGACCTCTATCGCCATTGTGGGCAACCTTGACTACTCTTGGCACGGCGGTGGGGTTGGGTGCTGTCTCTCAGGCAGCGGGAGTGACGGGCGGATTGAACAGGTATGGCGGCAGGGTCGGACCTTTCCAAGAAACGGGCGAGCCAGCTCCGTAAGCCGCACGTGTACATCACCATTGTGGCCGGGCTCATCCTCATCGGGCTGCTGGTGCTGAAGGCGGAAATTCGCGACTCCCCTGTCAAGGCGGCCACGGCGGCGGCCCGCGGCACCGCATCGTCACTGACCATCCCCATCACGACGTCCTCGATCCCGACAACGTCACCGACCACGCCTCCGCCACCGCCGGCCAGCACCTCTGCCGACGCCCAAGCCGTCCAAAGCTGGTGGGGGCAGCACTCCGGCTTGACGACGGCGCTGCTCAACGACGAGATCGCCCTCGAAAACGACGAGTTCACAGCCACCCTGAGTGTGACCCTGGCCGCCAACGCGGCCTTCGAAGCGGACATCAAGGCCGGCCAGAGCGCTCCGGCCATACCTGACGCCACCATGGAGTACGACTGGACGAACCTGCTGACCCAAGAACAGGCCGCGCAGACCGCCGTGAATCAGTCGATTTACGCCAACTCGGCCAGCTCGGGCCCGTCACCGTGGACGCAGGCTCTCGACGATTTCCACGACGCCAGCACGTGGGAGGGCGATCTCGATCAGGACGCCCAAAGCCTCGGAGTTACCTGAGACTGACTCCCGAGCGGCAGCGGCGATACGTTGAGTGGGCTGGCATGAGGAGGACGTCATGACGCCAGGCCACGATGAACTCGAAAAACTCGCCCTGGACGTCGACACCACGTCGCACGCCCTACGCCGGGCTTTGCTCGACAACCAACGAGCCATCGTGCAAACGGCATCGCTTGTCGCCGCCGGCGAACTCGGGGTCGAGGCTCTCCGGCAGGTGGACGCGGCCAGGCACCGGCAGCGGGTGACGGACTGTCTCGATGAGTACGAAGTGTCTCGGCATCGTTTTCGGATCGCCATGTTCCGCGTGTGCCTCGACGAGGGTGCCAGCATGAGTGAGATAGGACGACTGTTGTCCATCTCCCGTCAACTCGCCTCCCGGCTCGCCAGCGAAGCTCGGGCCGAAGGCCCGTAACGGACGCCGCCAGCACTCCGGCCGGGCCCACTGCTTCCCGTACTGTCAATAGATATGGACAGCCGATGCCGACGGGCTTCCGGCGTGCGACCCTCAGGTGCGAGACTCGGCGCATGGTGCGGGCCGACCACGGTGCCATCGGGCCCATTGCGGCCGGGTTGGTGGCGGTGGCGACGGCCGTGCTCGCCGCCGCGTGCGGAACCACACCGACATCGGCGGCCAGTCGCACCACCACGTCGACTCCCCCACCAACGAGCGCACCGATGCCGTCCTCTACGACCATCGCCACACCATCAACGTCGACGCCGTCGACTTCACTGTGTGACATAAAGCCGAACCCGGACGTCACCTTCATCTCCACCACTGGCTTGTGCTCGGTCACCACCCACGTCGGCGTGACTATTCATGCCGACCTCGCCGCGGGCTACAACTGGAGCAATCCCGCCAGTACGGCCGCCGCCATCGAGGTAAGCAGCATCGAGCGTCCATCGGGCGGTGGGTTGGATGCCGACCTGTACGCGCTGCACGGGGGCCAAGCGGTGATCACGGCGACGGGCACGGTGGCATGTGCCCCGGGAGTCGCCTGCCCCGCCCTCGCATTGTTGTGGCGCCTCGACGTCAATGTGACCGGCTAGCGGTTTCGTCGAGCTCTACTCCTCAACGTCTACGGGGGAGGGTCGGTACGGTGATCCCCGGAAAAGACGGCGGCGGCGTCCCCACCCCAGGCGGCCTCGGAGGTGATCCGGGCTCGGTCCGAGTGGCCGCACAGGCGGCTTGTCCGTCACCAATGCTCAGGTGAACCGAAGCGGTGCCATTGCCCGGGGTGTCGCGCCCTCGCCCAAGGGTGATGGAGGCGAAGCCCTTGTCATTGGTCATTCCCGAGAAGTGTGCTGGTGTCGACGTGTCGATGATGGTGACCACAACAGGCGCGTTCATCACGTTGGAGCTCACAAACACGGTTTCGTCCGCACCAAGCGCCGATGGCGAGCCGGCGAGGATGGCCGTGCAGAAACCGGTGCTGTGTCCGGTGCTGGCTACTGATGGGGCGGCACCCAGCGTTGTGCTCGGAGCCGTCGGCAGCTGCGTACTCGCCCGAGTGATCGACGAGGCGCCGGAAGCGGCCCTCGCCACTGTCGTGGTGGCCACGGACGCGGCACGGTCGGAGCGAACAGCAGCCGAGGTAGGCGTCGAAGCTACCGCCGCCCCGGCTACGGTGGACGACGGTGACGGTGAGGGTGACGGTGGTGTCGGCGCCGTGGTGGCTTGGTGAACCAACTCGACGTTGCCACCAGTGGCGTCGGAGGCGAGAAGCACTACCAGGCCAGCCGCTACCACCACGATCACCCATTGATAGCGGGCCAGACCCCAGCGGCGGGCTCGAAGAGAGAACAGGCTTTTGTCGCCAGGCTGACCATGCGGGGCGACGCCCATGGCCTCGGAGGCTACTGCTCGCCACCGCAAAAAACGCGGTTATGAACACGACGCATGTGTCTGCGAGCCGCCCCGCCGAGCGGGGAACCGACGGGGAGGTCGGCTAGCCTGACCGCCGAGCGCCAGTCATACCCAGGAGGTGCGCCATGGGAGATCAGGAATCGGCGGAGCGGGTGGTACGGGATCTCCTGGCCACGCTCGAGAAGCATGACACCGAGGCATTGCGACCGTTTTTCACCGACGATGTCGTGTACCACAACATTCCCATGGACCCCTCCGTCGGGATGGACGCCAGCATCGCCTTCATCGAAGGCTTCGTGGCCGCCTGTGAGAGCACGGTGATCGACATCCTTCACCTCGCCGTCAAGGACAATGTCGTGCTCACCGAGCGAATCGACACCCTGACCTTTGGCGAGATCGCCGTGGCGTTGCCTGTCATGGGAACGTTTGAACTGCGAGGGGACAAGGTGTGTGCGTGGCGTGATTACTTCGACATGGCACAGATCACCAACGCACTGGCCGCGAACGCCTAAAGGATCTCGGGCCATGCCGGCCATGCCATAACATCGCTGGCCGTGAGCCCTGGACCGGCACAAGACGCTCGGCTCCGGCGGCTCGGCGCGCTGGTAGGCCGGACGTTGCTCCTCCTCACCGGGTCCACGATTGGGACCCTGTGTTACGCCCTGACCATTCGGGCCGGCCTGGGACTCGGGCCGCTGTTCGTATTGCAGGGCGGCTTTGCTCTGCATGCCGGCATTGCCATCGGCACGTCGGTGACGGTGCTTGGCTTTGCGTGTGTCGGCATCGCCATGGGGCTAGGGATACGGCCCGGTCCCGGAACGTTGATCATTCCCATCATCAGTGGCGTCACCCTCGATGCTGTCCTCCCCCACATGCCCATCCTGCACGGCTGGCCTTTGCGCATGGGTGTGGTGGTAGGTGCCACTGTGGCCATGGCGCTCGGGGCGGCCATGACCATCCGGGCCGCGCTGGGCGTCTCGCCTTATGACGCCGTCATGCTGGGCTTGGCGCGACGATTCGATCGCCCCCTGGCACCCATAAGACTGGCTATGGAGGGGTCGGTGCTCGTGGTTGGTTGGATTCTCGGTGGGTCCGTCGGCATCGGGACCGTGATCACCGGACTTCTCATCGGTCCGAGCATTCAGCTCTGGCTCACCCTGACCGGGGCTCCAGCCCCCGTCATCGGCCGCCCCAGACTCCTACCGTTTGGTCGTCAGCGCGCTTTAGCCATGGAGCAGACAAACGAGATGTAGTTACGCTCCGTCGTCTTGTTGGCCCAGTCTCCACAGCGACCATCCGAACGCAACGGCCACGACGACTAGAGCGCCCAACGCCCACACGACGAACTGGCTGCTCGTCATGGCGCCACTGGTGGCTCGAACCACGACGCCAACGCGCAACGGGCTCTGACATCGTCGAACCCGAAGACGTCGGGCAATGTGCTGCCGTCTGACAAGCGCCGGATCCGGAATCCACTATCAAGGCGCTCTGCCACTTCGAAGCCTTCGCTCCATTCCCCCATGAACCGACACCGGACATCAACCGCGGCGCCTATACCAAGGCGTTGGCGTGACGGTGTCCGACTCGCGACGAGCTGTTTCACCATGCCCCTTGCGCTCCTTGTGGATCTCCGAGACGCCGGAGTCCCCTGGGGCTCTGTCGTCGTTTTGGTGTTGTCATCATGCGCGTTTTGAAAACGCGGCACCAGGGTATAACGCTCAATGCACAAAGGCGCGTCTTTCGCTGTCGGCATCTTGCGTACCGGGCGAACGCAATGAGAGGACGGTCGTCCCATGTGTCAGGAACTACTGGTTTGCGCGCCACATGCGACGCGGAGCGTCACCGGGGCCGAGAGGTGCCGACGACGCGTCGTGTCAGAATCATGCGGTGGATACTGCCGCCTACCTCGCACACCTGCGTCATGACGGCCCTGCGTTGTTGGTGGCCGCCAACGGGGCCATTGGTGTCGGGGTGCCAAGTTGCCCGCAGTGGACAATGGCCGAGCTGGTCGGACACGTCGGAGGCGTGCACCGGTGGGTCGAGCAAATGGTGCGGGACCGATCTGTCGTGGCGGGCCGCTTCCCCGCCGCTCCCGAGGGGTGGGACGAGCGTGCCGGTTGGTACGAAGAGGGGTTGGCCCTGCTCGTCGGCGCGTTGGAGGGCATCGGACCTGATGAGCCGGTGTGGAACTGGGCCGAGCAGGGACCGGGACCAGCACGCTTTTGGCACCGACGCATGGCACATGAGACGGCCGTGCACCGGTGGGATGCACAGAACGCGGCCGGGGCCCCGCTCGCCATCGACACCAACCTTGCCGTCGACGGCATCGACGAATACCTCGCAGTCGTGTCAACGCGATTGCAGCGAGCACCTAAGGTCGAGCTGGCGGGCGCGCTCGGCCTCGACGTCACCGACTCTCCCGTGTCCTACACGCTCGTGCTCGAGCCCGATCACGTTGAACGTCGCCACGGGCTCGATGGAGCCGACGCCGTGGTGCGCGCGACGGCTTCCGACCTTCTGTTATGGATTCTGGGGAGACACAGCACCGAAGACGATGCCCTCGTCGTGGCCGGGGACCAGGCTGTGGCCGCGGCCTGGGCGGGTGTCACGTTCTGAGATGACACCGTTGGGTGCGGAATCGTTGCACTCGACATCGACGGTTCGCCGAAGGGTGAACGTTTCGTCGCGTCTTGTTCACATTCAACAATTAGGTTGCCGGGCGTGACCGGCCACCGCAGGAACCCAGGTGGGACTAGGCGCGTCCGACTATGGCTGGGCGCTCCGGTTGTGATGCTCGGCCTGGTGACGGCGATCGCCGTCCCCGGCGCTGGGTCTCCTGCTTCGGCCGCTGTCACCCAGTACGAGCTCTACTGCCCCAACACCCAGGTGGGCAACCTGGTCATCAATAACGTGGTGACATCCGGGAACATCACACCGCGTCACCCTGCCACCGGCCAAACGTTCACGGTGACCAGTTACCAGACGACCTTGCCCATTCCTCCGGTCTTGGCTGAGGCCATGGCGGTATTGGGCAACACCGCCATCGCGGGAACCGCCACCACCGCCGTCGATGCCACCGGTGCCACTCCCTCTTCGTTGTCGGTGGGAACCATGTCCTTCGACGTTCCCATACCGACATCCATACCGGCAGCGGGAGTGGATCTTGAACTGCCGAGTCGGGCCGCCACCATCGGCCCGTTCACGTCGGGAGGCAACGTCTCGGTGTTGCAAAGCAGCGCCATCGAACTGGCCCTGTCGGTGTCGGGGAAGACCCTCACCATGATCTGCATCGCATTTCCGAACGACGGCCTTGCCACCGGCATCACGACGTCGCCTCCGACCTCCAAACCGATCTCACTGTTGCTCGGATCCTTCGACAACGACCTGGTGATCACGACGGCGTCCCGGCTCCCCGCCGCCATTGTGGGCTGGCACTATTCCACCACTCTGGTCGCGGCCGGAGGCACCCCGCCGTACGCCTGGAAGGTCGTCGTTGGTTCGGGGAAGTTGCCCAAGGGACTCGCACTCGATTCCTCTACCGGGGTGATATCGGGAACACCCACCGCCAGCGGTGTAGCCACCTTTACGCTGAAGGTTCTCGACAATGAAGCAAGCAATGCGGCCTCGAAGCCAAAGATCGTGCACGACTCCACCACCGAGCCGGCGTCGATCGTCATCTGGTGACGTCGTGGTGGCGTGGTTCGCTTCCTTTATGCCTCGGGCAGTCTCGCGGCCAGGATCCGAGCCAGCCGGCTGGTTGTGCGTGCGTCTAAAGGTCCGGAGCGGCTGAGCGCCTTCGCCATCTCCCTGGGTGTTCCCACCCAAACACCACGCACGTGTATGGACCGAGTCAGCCGCCGCCTACCGCCGCCCACCAGCACCACCAGCGGCGTGATGGGTACGTTGTCGGCTTCGGGAACACCTGCAACAGCACGCCCGACCGCTTCGACTTGAAACCGCATGCTCTCGATGAACCGACTGCGGTCTCGACCACCCACAAACAGCCGGAGCGGTCCCCGGTTCCACAACGGGCCGGTTCTGCGCACCGCTATACGGCCCGGCGCCACTTTGGTGTCGATGACGAAAATGCCCCGAGGGCCCACGGCGACGTGATCGATGTTGGCCCGCGAACCCGGAATGCGCCGGTCATGGAGAACCGACACGCCCCGTGACGCCACTTTATTCAGTTGGCCACCCACGACGCGCTCTCCTTGTGCGCCGGTGGCCCAGGCCGAGGTGGTCTGACGGCGTCCCCACAGAGACTGTGCCACGGCCACGACGGCAACCACGGCGGCGAGGAGCCCCAATCCGTGTGCCGTCGTCGGTGTGAGCGGTGCTGTGGCCGGGCTGGTGTGGTGCAGCTGCGCCACGTGGTTGAGAATCTTGGCGCCAAGCTGGACGCCGAGGTAACCGATGAGCGCCGCACCCACCACCACGGCGACGCCAATGGGAAGGTGTTGGCGCGCCCGGGCCCGCTCCCGCCGACGACGGCGGTCGTACTCTCGCTGTGCGGAGGCGCCCGGGTTCCCGACGTGGAACGCGTCACCCACAATGCCGTACCCACCGCAGAGCGTCCGGAGTCAAAGGACCGTGGCGCCGCCTCGCTGCCATGGGAATACGGTACCCGTCGGGTGTTACGAAGAACGAGGCCACCGATTGGGAGCGACGCCCTTGGTGGACCCGTGCGTTACGTGCCGGCTGGACTCATGGTGCCTGCCGCCGCCACCAACGCTGCCTCGGTCTGAGCGTCGCTGAGATCCGAGAAAGGCGGAAGCAGGGACAGCTGGTAGAGGATGCCGTCTGCGTCATAGCGAAGCGTCGAGTGCTTGCCCTCCGAGAGGTAGCAGACGGTTTGCCCCGCGGCCAGGGTGATGTCCTGCACGCGCCCGCCACTCGGACAAGGCGAGAACTGGAGCTGAAACGCATCTTCTTCGAGAGTCACCTTGTCGGCGGCATCAGTGAAATCCAGTCGGAACGACCACGTGCCCGTCGATTTCGTCTTGGCGTAGATAAATCCCGCCACGAAGTGATTCCTTGGTCCGCCAATCTGGACGATCGGGGTTGGTACGCCGGATTGCGCCGCCAGGCGGTTGCAAGCCGCCGACGTCAGGCATCGTGCCGCTGTCTGTGGCGCCACTCCGGGAGCCACGGCGGAGGAGCATGACGCCAAAAATCCGGCGAGCACCAGAGTGCCGACGCCCCTTGCGGCAATTCTCCGGCTCATCTCGACATCATGCCCCGCGTCTGATGGCCGGGACCACTGCCGCGACACCCATGACTCCTCGGTGCGTTGCCTTTGTGAGCGATCGTCCGCAATTCAAGGCTGCGTCTGCGCGCAACCGCCACCACTATCGACTGACGTTGGTGAACCCACGGGCTTCTGATTCTCAAACTTGCGAGTGCTCGTCCGCCGATGGCCAACTTTGGCGGCTTGAGATCACGGGAATCAAGCCCTGCTCCCCTCCCCCGGTGCCATCGGATGCGGGAGACTCAGACGACCCGCTCTTGGCTGTTGGTTTTGGCGGACCCGTGTCCCTTCTTCGACTTCTTCCGGTGATGATGTCCGTGATGTCCCTTCGCTGCAGTCAAGGCCACCGTCGTCACCGTTGTTGATGGCGTGGATGCCGTGGTCGTTGAGGTGGTGGAGGTTGTCGAACTCGCTGCCGTCGTCGTCGTAGAGGCGGGCACGCTTGAGGGCGGTGGCGTGTGTAGCGCGACCGGTGCCGTGGTGGCGGTTGTGGCCGGGGTCTTCGTCTTATGAAGTCCTTGGCCCGGAATTGTCCCGCCTGAACAACCTGCCGCCAAGGAAATCACAGCCAAAGGCACCAGTAGCCTGAGCGTCCTCATTTCCCCCCCCAGTGGTTACATGTAACCGTGACCAGTCTACGGCGTCGTTTGGGGCTCAGCGAGGTCGAGGGTTCGAGGTCCCGACAAGGCGATGGTGGCCGCGTGATTCGTCGCTAGGGCCGGGGTGGTGATGATGACGGTGTCCGAGGCGGCCTGGTAGTGCCAGCCTGGGACGCTGGAGCCAGACGTCCGCTGCTCGAGCGACATCCCATTTATCGACACGGCCGTGGGTTGCGTCATATCCACGACATCGATCTCGTAGGTCACGGCATTCGGCTGGCCTGGATAGTGCCCGTGCGCCGCATCGATCGACACCGTCGACAGGGCGCTCGACCCACTCGAAGCGGTGGTCGAGTCGGTGATCTGTGTCTCGGCGTACTGGTCCTTGGTGTACCCGAGCCCGGATCCGCTGTCGTCGTACAAGGTGAAGGATCCCGATGATCCGGAAAACACCTTCAGGTCGAGGTGGGTGGGGTGCGAGGTGGGCGTCGACAGCTGGTCCTCGGCGATGATCCCCCCGGCTCGAACGAATACGGGCATGCGGTCCAGTGGCACGGTCATCGTCGTTGTGGTCGGCCCCGTGAACGTGGCCCCCGTGAAGTAGTCCACCCAGCGGCCCGGGGGGAACCAGATGGTGGCCGGCGCAGCTGGCCCCGGTGTCGTCACCGGTGCCACCAGCACGTTGGAGCCGTACAGGTACTCACCGGGGTGTGCATAGGCGTCGGCGGTGTCGGGGTACTGCAGATAAAGGGGCTGCGCGATGGGCATGCCGTCAAAGTGGGCCTGGGCGGCCAGGGTGTAGGTGTACGGCATGAGCGCCTCGCGCAAGCGGAGGAAGGACTCGGTGATGGAGCGGACTGGTTGCGGGTACTGCCACGGCAGCCGTTGCTCGTCGTTGGAATGAAGCCGCAGGATTGGTTGGAACGTGCCGAACTGCACCCACCGGTCGTAGAGGTCGGAAGGGTCTTGGGTTGTCTGTGGGGGTGGCCCGAGAAAGCTGCCCACATCGTCACTCACATAGGGCTCACCGATGGTCGCCTCGTCGGGTGTGAGCGCCACTTCTTGAGCCAATGTGGCCCACGTGCCCCAGGCGTCACCGGTGAAGGCGATGGCCGAAGTGTGGTTCGACCAGGGCCCCGCCGCGTACACCCGCTGGGGATTGCCGTTGGAGGACCCGATGCGGCCGAGGAGGAAGCCTCGTTGGCCCGCATTGATCATGTCCTGGGCATAGAGATGGTCAATCCAAGAGTCCGGTGTGACCCCGGGCATGGACACTGTCGAGAAGTCACAGCACCAATCGAGCCAGAAAAAGGAGACCCCCTGTTTCTGCAGTGGCGCTTGGATGTCGAAGTTGGACTCCGCTTGGGCCACCGAACTCCAGTTCCAGATCAGGCAGATTCCGATCATGCAGCTCGAAGTGGCCATGGAGTTGCCGGCCACGTTCTGAGCCGTGGTGACGTCGGGATCGGAGACAGATATTCCGGAGTGAATGTTCAAGGTCACGGAGACGCCTCGTGCCTTGGCCCACTGTAGGAACTGGGTGGGATGAGGGAACAGGGATGTGTTCCATTCCCACCCGTTCCAGTTGTTGGGCGCCTTCCAGTCGGTGTCGAGGGACAGGGTATTGAGGGGAACGTCGTTGGTCTGAAAGTCGGGATAGACGGTGTCCTCGATAGCCCGGCTCGAGTAGGGCGTGTAGTCGGAGTACCACACGCCAAAGATGTTGCGCGGCAGGAGCGGTGCAGGCCCGGTCAGCTGTGCCAGCGTGCGGAGTGCCCCCGTGTAGTTGTGGCCATAGACGAACAGGTAGCCATCTTCGACGTCCCCGTGCTTGGCACGCGGTTCGATCCACCCCGCCTTGGTCCACACGTCGCTCTGCGTATCGTCGAGCAATCGCCACCCGGCTTGATCAAGCAGACCATCGGTGTGCAGGGGCTCGAACGTGTTGGCACACGTGGCCCCGGAGGTCCCTGGTGTGCACGTCGGTTCGGACGCGTAGGTAAAGGTGTCGAATCCACGTACCCAGCCCCCCAAAGGGTTGGTCTGGGGTATCACGGGCGTGGGGGTCCCAGCCGGCCCCACAGACAGCGTGTCGAGATTGAGATGGCAGCCAGGCGCCGAGTTGCAACGAAGCTCGACCGATGCGCCGCTATTCAGCGACGCCACAGTGGTCACCGTGGCCCATGGCTGCTGGCGCGACGTCACCGGCAACGCCAGTGTGGACACCGTCGTGCCGTTGACGAGAACACCAAGGGCGGCTGCAGCATCGGTCGCAGATGAGCTGGGTACGTCGGAATAGCGGATGGAGAGAACAGCGCGGGCGCGGGGAGCCCCCAGGATCGTCCACCGCGCGCTGGCCCCCTGGGGAGAAAGGTTGATGTAGCCGGCACTGCTCTGATAGCCACTTTGACCCCAGCTGAGCCCCGCTCCGTGGTGCAGTACAGCCGCCCCGGCTTGGCACGTCTCGTCGAAGGTGCACTCCCAGTCCCAGGTGGGATGCACCGTCGTACCTTGGGTGCCGTCCATGTACTGGACCGAGGTGTTGGCCGGGGTGAATGGGCCCGATCCGACCTTGTACCGAAGGGTGGCTTGGTTGGTTCGCAAGGTGAGCCACCCGGCGGCCACGTGAGCGCTGTAGGCAGGCACCGACATCCGGCGGTTCAGGGCATTGACCGTTGGCGTGTTCTCGAAGTGGCCGGACGGCGCGTACTCCAGACGTAAAAGGGAAGCACTCAAGACCTCGATGCGGGCGTCTCCGATACGTACCACCGCAGCCTTGTGCGCGACGCCATTCTCCATATCAATAGGCGTGGCCAGGTCCACGGGAGATGTATCGGTTCTAGAAGGTCCGGAACGTCCGCTGTGAGTCACAAACAAGACCACACCAAGCACGACGACCACGCCACACAGCATGAGGACAAGGCGACCCCTCCGTCGTCGTGGCTGCGGATTGTCAAGGGGTGGGTCACTCACCGGCGATACGTTACTTTCACCTCGGTGTGGACCGGGGTGTGGGCGGGGCGCCGTAGCATGCAGGATCGATCGGCATCGTGAATCGGAAGCAGATTTGGCCTACCTTTTAGCCATGACACTTCAGGGAGAGTACGAGCCGAGTACCTGGGACTGGGTCCGGGATCAGGTCGAGAAGTACGAGGCCTCGGGTGGGCACGAGGGAACCACGTTGTTCGATACAGGCATGCCCGTCGTGATCTTGACCATGCCGGGTCATCGCAGCGGAAAGGTCCGCAAGGCACCGGTGATGCGCGTCGAACGCGACGGTGAGTACATCGTCGTCGCCTCCAAAGGTGGTGACCCCAAGCACCCGGGCTGGTATTTCAACCTGAAGTCCGCGCCCGACAGTGTGCGGTTGCAGGATGGCCCCGACGTCTTCGACGTAAGCGTCAGGGAGGTTGATGGCGAGGAACGTGCCGAGCTGTGGAAGGTCGCCGTGGCCGCCTATCCCCCCTATGCCGAATACCAGGCGAATACGGAACGGGAGATCCCGGTTCTGGTGGCGAGCAAGAAGCCCTGAACTTTCGGCCGGTTCGAGCTCACCTCGCACCTTCGCCCACCAAGGACTGCATGACGCCCTGAGCGGTCATGAACGAAGGAGTCGCACGTGCCTGGGATGGGATCGTCGCTGCAGACGACCAATCACACGGTCATTTCGGCCTTCGAGTCGGCTCTGCTTCGCCAGGCCTTGTTCGTCCTCATCATCCTCGGCGTGCTGGTGGTGACCGGCAACGTCCTGCGGGCCGTGCGGCGTCGCCAGGCCACGTCCATCAGCGCCGATCTCTCGGCCACGATGACGGCCCCCGCAACGCCAGAGCCGGCCGCACGCCATCTGCTTCGAGTCGCATTTGGGTGTCTCTGGCTGTTCGACGGGGCCCTGCAGGTGCAGTCCTCCATGCCGCTTGGGCTCCCTTCGGGGGTGATTCAACCGGCCACGGTGGGCTCGCCCGCATGGGTCCACCACCTCGTGAACGTCGGGGTCACGATATGGAACAACCACCCCGTACCGGCCGCCACGGCGGTGGTGTGGATCCAGCTGGGCATCGGCCTCTGGCTTTTGGTGGCGCCGCGGGGGAACTGGTCCCGGCTGGCGGGGATGGCCAGTGTCGGGTGGGGACTCGTCGTCTGGGTCTTCGGCGAAGCGTTCGGTTCGATCTTCAGCCCCGGCCTCACCTGGCTGTTCGGAGCTCCCGGTGGCGTGGTGTTTTACGTGGTGGCCGGGGCACTGATCGCGCTGCCCGAACGACGTTGGGCCAACCCGCGCCTGGGACGACAGATCCTGGGCGTGACGGGATTCTTCTTCGTGGGCATGGCGGTGCTCCAAGGCTGGCCGGGGAGAGGCTTTTGGCAGGGTCAGGCCACGCGCCACGCCACCGCGGGCACCCTGACCTCGATGGTCCGGAGCATGGCGCAAACCTCTCAGCCGGGTGTTTTGAAATCCATCGTGTCCTGGTTCGCCTCCTTCGATGCCGTTCACGGCTGGGCGGTGAATCTCGTTGCCGTGGTGGCGCTGGCGGGTATCGGCGGCGCCTTCCTTACGGGGCGAAGAAGAATCATCTTCCCGGCCGCCATCGCAGCCGTCGTGCTTTGTCTGGCCGATTGGATCCTTATAGAGGACTTCGGATTTCTGGGCGGGCTGGGGACGGATCCCAACAGCATGATTCCGATGGCTCTGATCTTCGTCGCCGGCTACGTGGCTATGACGAAGGTGCCTGTCGCCGTGGCTATCCCAGTCCCCGAGCTACCAACGGCCGCGGCGAGCGCCTGGCGCCAGTGGACAGTGGCCCGGCCCGCGTACGTGGTTCGGAGCTTGGCCGCCGTCGGAGCCGTCGCTATCACGCTGGTCGGCGCCGCCCCGATGGCCCTGGCCGCCACGAACCCGGTGGCCGACCCCATCCTCAACGCAGCCATCGACGGGAACCCGCTGCCGTCCAATGCGCCGGCCGCGCCTTTTGCCTTGGTCGACCAGGACGGCACATCGGTCACCCTGACCAGCCTGCGCGGCAAGGTGGTGGCACTCACCTTCCTTGATCCGGTGTGTACCACCGACTGCCCCCTGATCGCCCAAGAGTTCCACGACGCCGACCACATGCTGGGATCGCAATCGGACCGAGTGGATTTTGTCGCCATCGTGGCCAATCCCATTTACACGTCGGTCGCCGTCACGCGTGCATTTGACACGCAAGAAGGACTGGCCGGAGTGAAGAACTGGCTTTACCTCACGGGATCTGTGGCCGAGCTCGACCGTGTGTGGGCCGGCTACGGAGTACAAGCCGTGGTTGAACCCGCCGGCGCCATGGTGGCCCATAGCGACATCGCGTTTGTCATCGACCGTTCCGGTCGCACCCGCTACGTCCTTAATGCCGATCCCGGACAAGGGACTGCAACACTGCAGTCGTCATTTGCCGGTGTCCTCACGGCGGCCATTCGCCACGCCCTGACGCCATCGTGAGCACACCCCGGCGGCAAAGGGTCAGTGGCCGGCCCCCCACACGTCAGAGGGCATGCACCCTCATCCTGTTCGGTGCCGCGCTCGGGGTGGCGGGATGTTCGGCGGTGTCGCCCGGATCACATGGGGCACGCCGGACCGACGACGCACCCCCCATCGTGACCGCCCCGCTGGCGGCATCGCTTGGCACAACCGCAGCCACGTGGGCCGACGTCCCCATGGGAAACACCCACCAAGTGGCGAACACGTTCTGGCAGCTGGTCGTCCTGCCGGCGCAGGCGTCGCGCTGGGAGGTGGTGACACCCCCCGGCGTAGCCGACAACACGGGACTCGTCGACACTGAGGCAGGCGCCACGTTCGTGGCGGGATTCGAGGCCAGCCAGTTACTCCAGTTCTCCCCCCTCGCCCTGACGACAACGACCGGATCAAGCTGGACCCAAGGTGTCCTCGACCGCGGTCTGGCTCCCGTGCCCGATGCGCTGGCCGCCACCGATAGCGGGAACGTGGCCGCCTTGACCAATAAAACGTCGGACGCCGTTGTGCTCGACAACGGCCCCACGAGCTGGCAGCGGGTCGTGACCGCCCGCGAACTGGCCAGCTCGGCGTCGGGTCGGCGTTGCGGCGTCGAGGCTCTCACCGCAGTGGCCTATTCCCCGAGTGGTCAATTGATGATGGGGGCGTCATGCCGGCGACCTGGTCAGGTGGGTATCTGGAGTGACGCCGCAGGAGCGTGGCATCTTGTCGGCCCCTCGCTGCCCGAGTCTGAACATCTCGCCGTCACCTCGACCATTCGCCTTCGTAGCCAGAGCGGCGAGGTGTCGATGTTGCTGTCGGTTCGTTCCCTCCACCACCTGGCGTTGCTCGCATCGGATCTCACCAGCAATGGCCATTGGTCACGGCCCGCGTCGCTCACCGTTGCCCCCGACGACACCCTTGTGTCGTCGGGGTTCGGAGTCACTGGTGCAGCCGTCGTCATGCTCAGGGCACGGGGGATCGACTCCGCCGATGTCTTGGACCCCGGGACGAATTCCTGGAGCGAGCTCCCCGGGCTTCCTGCTCACACGGCCACGGTCGCCTACGAAACCGACGGCGCCATCGATGCTCTCGCCGTGGACGGCGCCATGCTTACGGCGTACCGTCTCAACGCCGGCACCAGCAGCTGGCAGAAGTTTCAAGTGCTCGACGTCCCGATTCAATACGGATCGTCGAGTTAGCCCATGGGCGCTCCCCCACCGACGGCGTAAACGGCGGCAGGACCGACTAGCAGCAGAAGCCGAGCTAGACGCCCACATCCACCGCTTGGATGCGCCCCGAACGGTGGGCTCGAGCGTCGTCGGGCGAGAGGTCACCGCTGGTGGCGATAAAGAGGGTGCAACCATCGTCACCGCCAAGCACACAGGTGTAGGCGCTGGTGCCTTCACACGAGACACGGTCCGTGATCTCGCCACCTTCGACGACGCGGATGCACTCGGCGGTGGTGGTGGATGCCACCCAGATGCCTCCCTCGACGTCGAGGCCAATACCATCGGGGAACACGTCACCAGGAAGCGCCGCCCACACCCTCCGGTCGCGAAGCGAAGCATCGGTGTCAATGGTGAACGCCGTCAGCCTGGCCCCGAAGGTCTCGGCGACGACAAGGGTGCGGCCCTGGTCGGTGATAACCATGCCGTTGGGAAACGAAAGGTCATCAGCGGCAATGCCATGGGAGCCGTCGGGTCGGACCTGGAGCACGAGTCCCGTTGCGAATGTGGCGCCGCCATGAAGGTCGAAGCCGAACGAACCGATGTAGGCGACTCCCCCGTCGTCGACGACCATGTCGTTGATCGGATCGGGGGTGTACTGGGCCAGATCGGCCACGGTGACGAGTGATCCGTCGGCCTCGGCCCGGAGCAGTTGGCGGTCGTCCATCGATACGGCGAGGAGATCGCCGTCCGGTGTCCAACCAAGTCCGGAGACGGCGCCACTCAGCGTGTGAACCACCCTGTCCCCCGTGGCCGGCGACCAGGCATGGATCTCGCCGGCGTGCTGGTCTGAGTACCACAGCTGCCCGTGGCGCCAGCGCAGACCCTCGGGGAACGCCAAATTCTCAACAATGAGTGTCAGGGATCTAGTCACGATGTCACGCTTCTCGTCACCGCTCCCACCAGCCCGCTCAGATCGGCCACTGTCACGGTGGCTGCTGAATGGCCCTTGGGGCGCAGAAGGGAAGGCACGGGCTCGATGAAGTGGACGCACACGCCTGCATTGCGGTTTGTGCCGAAGGTAAGCCCATCGTCGACACGCGAACGACGGGCTCCCGCCGCTGTCCACCATCGGTATCCCCGGGTGATGTGGGCGCCCTTGACGTTGGTGAGCGCGGCGTCGACCCTAAGGGGCCCGAAGGTCGCCACGAAATGCTCGTCGGCGGTGATGGTGACGCCGTCATGCCACGGCCGGAGGCCGAACGGTGCCCAGAAAGCGAAGAGCCGGTAGTCGACGTCGTAGAGGAACGTGGCGGCCATTGTCGTTTACTTCCCTCCCAAAACCACGTCCAACACCAGGAACGCACGCCCTTGATGACAGCCAATTGTAGCCCGAGGAATTGACGCTCACGCCTTACGACGAGGACGGGCGACCAGCTCTCCTGCGCAGTTGGGGCAAATGCCGTCCATGTGGGAAGCACAGGGCGCGCAGAACGTACATTCGTAGCTGCAGATCATGGCGTGAGCGTCATCCCCAAGGATGGTCTGGCAACGCTCGCACTCGCCTCGCATTTCCAACACGCGCCATATTTGACCACAAGAACCACGAACCAAGCCCCTCAAAGAATCATCGGCGAGGGGGCCAGCTACCAAGAGATGTCCCGCTTGATGCAGATCGGCGAGGTAGGACATGTGGGCATTGTGGAGAGCGGCCGCTTCAGACTCCGCTGGTCGTGGCGCATCGAGGCGAAGCGCAAGCAGGGCCACGCTAAACCGGTCAAAATCCATCCCACATGCTAGGCGGTCGGGTCGCAACGGCGCGCTGCCGCGCAACGGCTGGCACACCGCGAGACACCCAAGTGCGAGTTGGCAGTGATCTACTTGGTTGCGAACACACTCAGCTGATGCACTTCGAGCGTGCGGGCCAGCTCACGAATGTAGGACGGCGGTGCAAACGGATAAAGGTAGAAGTCAATTTCACCGTCTGTGGCCCGATCAACGTTCCGCAACACGCTAACCGACTTGGTGTCGTAAGCAGAGGCACCTCTTGCTCGTTGGAGTCCATACTCGATTCCGAATGGCACTTGGACCGCGATGAGCACAAGGACCAAGATTCGAGCATATGGGAGTGCCACTCGACCAGACCACCCACCAACATCTCGAACGCGCCACCCACGGGCGCTCGCAGGTGGGGCCATGGCTGCGGTCGGCGATTGGCGGCGACCCAGTAATGCCACGTAGATGCCGATCGGGATGAGGAGGTCAAAGGTCGTATATCTTGAGGCGCTCGCCCCCACGTAACCCGAAAACGCTCGGCCTTGTGTGACCAACGCCGCGAACAAAAGGCCGAAAAGGATCAGCGCAATGCCGACAGGGCCACTGCTTTTGTCCGTGGCTCGGAACCCGCCGATCAGCACTGTCCCCACCGCGAGCACCACGAGGGCCAGTCCGAAGAGCACCACCAGCATGTAGCCAAAGGTGTTCGGACCATACGTCGCAGGTTTGCCGACTACATCGCCGATGAGGAACAGGAAGAACTTCACGGAGGCAAGGGGGTGATCTTGTACATAATGGGGAAAGGGGACGACGGAGAACGCAAAATTGTGAAAGTAGAAGACCGTCGTGGCAATGGCGGCTGCAATCCACACCCCGACCTGCGTCATAGTCCGGCGCCGGAAGTAAAGGAGAACCAAGCCGGATGGCCAAATGAGGAGGCCTTGGAGAGAAGAAAAGCTTCCCACCACGGCGACCACGATGGCGGCGCCCAACGCTAACCACGTAAGGGTGTCTCGGTCCAGGATCAGGAGCGTCGTTGCCAAAGCCAGCAGCACCATGTACCAGGCAATCTGGAACCCCCACAGTGTGTTCTGGGATTGCGCGACAGACAGAGCCAGCACTGCAATCGGACAGAAGTAAAGCCACGGAGTCGATGACGACCGTCGTTTGGTTGTCCAAACGATCAAGCCTGTCGCCGTCATCAGCATGATTGCACTCAGAGTGAGCTCCAGCCGAATATCGAAATGCGCGGTGCGCGCCAGGAGCAACACAATCATGTTGGGGAACAACATGCGGTTTTCGTTGTGCTGAGTCCACATGAGACCCCAATCGAAGAAGTGTCTATATGACTGCTTGATTAGGGCGACGTTGGACCACTGGTCTCCGATGATGGCATTGACACGAAAATCACTGAGAAACCGGAAGTAACCGATAATCGGGAGGCCGAATCCGATCACCGTGAGGATGTTCACGAGTCTCCGCGGCAAGTAGTCAACGATGCGCCGTGGAGACGACGTGGGCGTCCGAGTGTGGAGACCTCGCTCATCTGTCAGGAGGTCAGTTCGTGTCGCCGTCACGCCTCTCCTCGAATACGTCAGGCTGAAATCAAATCCGAAGTCAACCGAATGTTCCCCTGGTGCCGCGGTCCTAGGACCACAGAGGTTGGAACCCCCCAGCCGATCCGCTGCCGCCTTCCCCGTTCTGACCTACCCGTGGACGCCGTTGCGCCTTCGACGGAGTTCCGTATCCGGCGTCCCTGGCTCAATCGTATCGGCACCAGGGGTTGACGTCCACAGGTGTGGCCGTCGGTACACGGGCGACCGGGCGGTTCGATCAACCGGCCCGGCCGCACTAGGGGCAGGGAACAGCTCTCGGTCTAGCCATCATTAGCTGTTACAGGTGACCTTTAGAATTTGATCGTGAACCTGGCCGAGTGGGCAGAAGAAGTCGGTATCAGTAGAGGAACCGCCTACCGTTGGTTCCGTCTCGGGGTTTTGCCCGTCTCCGCCCACCGCGTTGATGGCGGGCGGCTGATTCTCGTTGATGCTTCCCCGATGAAGTCGTCTTCCGGCCGAACCGTCTGCTACGCACGGGTCTCGTCACACGATCAAAAAGGCGACCTCGACCGCCAGGTTGCCCGCATTACTACCTGGGCGACCACCAACCACCTGAGCATCGACGAGGTGGTAACCGAGGTTGGGTCCGCAATGAATGGAAAGCGCCGGAAGTTCATGGCCGCTTTGGCAGACGAGAACGTTCGCACGATTGTCGTTGAGCACCGGGACCGCCTGGCCCGATTCGGCGTCGAATACCTAGAGGCGGTGCTGTCTGCTCAAGGGAGATCAATCGTCGTGGTCGACAACACCGAGGTCGAAGACGATCTGGTCCGAGATATCACCGAAGTTCTGACGTCGTTCTGTGCACGCCTCTATGGGCGCCGGGGAGCGAGGAACCGCGCCGTGCGGGCACTCGTGGCGACCAAGGATGGACAGGCCGCCTGATGCTGGTCAACCAGGCATTCAAGTTCGAGCTTGACCCATCCAATGTCACCCGCTCGAAGCTCTCCTCTCACTGTGGGGCGAGCCGGCGTTCCTACAACTGGGGCCTTGCGTTGGTTCGCACCCACTCCGCAGATCGCCAGAAAGTTCGCCAAGCCTGTTATGCCGAGCTGCTCACCGATGAACAGACAGACGAGATCCTGAAGTCCTACCCCGTGCCGTGGACCCTCCCCGCTCTACGCAAAGAGTGGAACCGGCAAAAGCACGAGGTCGCCCCCTGGTGGGCTGAGAACTCGAAAGAGGCATACAGCTCCGGCTTCGATGCTCTGGAGCGGGCGCTGAAGGGTTACTTCAACACCCGCAGCGGGCAGTGGGGTGGCGAACGTGGCTTTCCCCGGTTCAAGAAAAGGTCTGCTTCTAAGAGCTGTCGGTTCACGACCGGGGTCATCAAGATCAAAGACACCCACCACATTCAGCTTCCGAGGATCGGTGTCATCCGCACCAAGGAGGAGACCACCGCACTGCTCACCCGGCTCAGCACAGGTGATGCCCGCATCCTGTCGGCGACCATCTCCGAGACCGCCGGCCGGTGGTTTGTCTCCTACGGTTGCGAGGTCTCGCGCAAGGATCTTCCCGCCAAACACCCGTTGGAAGTGGTGGGGGTCGACCTCGGTGTCAAAACCCTGGCCACGCTCTCGACCGGGGCGGTAATCGAGAGCCCGAAGCCGCTCAACCGCTACACCAGAAAGATGAGTCGACTCCAGCGGGAAATGTCTCGTCGCCATCGTGGTTCTGGGCGTCATAAGCGCACCTGTCGCAAAGTCGCCCGTGTCCACCAGCAAGTGGCCAACGCCCGCAAGGACGCCACCCACAAGCTCACGACCGCTCTCACCTCGACCTACGGCACCGTCGTCATTGAAGACCTGAACGTGGTGGGCATGACCGCCAAGCCGAAGCCTGTCCAACGTCCCGACGGCTCCTACGCCCAGAACGGGCGCCGGAGAAAGGCTGGCCTCAACCGGGCCATCGCCGACGCATCCTTTGGTGAGATCCGTCGCCAGATCGAATACAAAGCCAAGTGGAGAGGTGGACAGGTCATCGTCGTCGACCGGTTCTACCCTTCATCGAAGACCTGCTCGTCTTGCGGAGCTGCGAAAGCCAAGCTCTCCCTGGCCGAGCGAACATATAGCTGCGACGCCTGCGGTCTGGTCATCGACCGAGACCTCAACGCAGCACTGAACCTCGCCGCCTACGGGCGGCAGGTGGTCGCCGGGAGTGGCCCGGAGACTGGAAACGCGCGTGGAGGAGAACACCCCCGTCGAAGGTTGACGAAGTCTCCTGTGAAGCGTGAAGACGGCACCGGTCAACCGGGTAAGACCGCCACTGCTCTCTCGCAAGGGAGAGCTGCATGAGTGGTGCTTATGACCACTCAGATGCAACGGCATGGCACCCTGCGGACGGCCTGCAGCAACGACGGGACGCCCGGCGAAGCGACACGGGGTTCACGCCGGCATGTGGGGGCCGACGCTTTGCCTCAACCCTTAATCCCACACACGTCGCATCCTGGAACTAAGGCGGTCCGGGCAAGGTGGTGTCGACGTTGCGGACTGGTCCATTTGGTCACGCCCGGACGTAGCACGGCGAACGTTGAGCGCTCCTACTCCGTCCCCATCGGTCGCGATCGGAACAAGCGCGGGGGCGTTGAGTTTCGTCGGGGTGAGGACGATTCACGGGGTTAGGCTTGGCGGGATGGCTGACGATGTTGTGGCTAGTCAGATTGCCTATTACCGGGCTCACGCCCCTAAGTACGACGACTGGTGGCTTTGCCGTGGGCGCCATGATCTCGGCCCGGAGCGTCGCAACGGCTGGAACGATGAAATCGATGTCCTCCGCCAAAAGCTAACGGCCTTGGCTCCGCTGGGCCATGTGCTCGAGTTCGCTGGAGGGACGGGGAACTGGACGCGGGAACTGGTTTCTTTGGCCGAGTCGGTAACCGTCGTGGACGCCTCACCTGAGGCGGTGGATATCGCTCGCACAAAGGTTTCCGGAGACGTTCAGTGGCAGCTGACCGATATTTTCGAGTTTCGTCCTGAGCACGCGTATGACGTGGTGTTCTTCAGTTTTTGGCTGTCGCATGTCCCCATCGATCGTTTTACGGCCTTTTGGGAGCTGGTGGGTACGTGCGTCAGGCCTGGCGGTCGGGTCATCTTCATGGATAACTCCCACCCTGAGAGGTCGGCCCAGATCGCACCCCAGTTCTACGGGGAGGAATGGTCGATTGAGGGCAGAGAGGTGCGCGGCATCGACAGCGTGACGGACGTGGATACCGGGATCGCTCGACGGACGGCCGCTGATGGCAAGTCGTACGAACTGATCAAGGTCTGGTGGGAGCCCAACCGGCTCCGAGAGCGGCTAGCCGAGCTTGGTTGGGACATTGATGTAACGACCACGGGATGGGCCTTTATTTTCGGCTCCGGATCCCGATAGGTGACTGCGATTCGTTCTGACAGGTTTCTTCATCTCCATCGGCTACTACCGCCTCGTCAATGACGACATTCGAACCCGCGGTTACTTCTCGGCACCGTCCTTTTGCTCGGCGGGTTGGTCCTGAAGATCTTCGTGCACGATTACTCGCTGTAGGCCGACGGAGGAATGGATAAGCCTTCGCCGAAGAATCACGTCTCGGCACAAGTTCAGAGCCCCCCAAGCGGAATCAGAAAGCGGACGAGAACATAAACGTCGACTGCCAGGAGGATGGTCGGCCACATCATCAGACCAATCGGCTCAAGCTGAATCTTTATTCGAGTAAGGCGGGTAGCCCCAACCACCATGACCGCAGCAATAGGAGCTAGGGCGACGTAGCTAAGTCGCGCATCGCTGTACCCCACAGATTTGATGATAAGCACCACCGAAGTGATGCCAGCTCCGATGCATCCGAGAAGGGCGAGAGCCGCACCCCTTTGAGATGACCAAGTTGATGCCCTCCGATTCGCGAGGATTGTCCAGGCACCCGCAACCAATGCTACGAGGGCGAGGACTCCTAGTGCATCATTCATCCACGCAGGTAATTCGAGGTTGGGCTGGAGATACCACATGCTCGCTCGAAAGGTGGCCGGAATCTCGTTGGTAAAGATGCTCAGTCTCCATGGCACAGGGTGAAGGAGGTTGAGCGTCAGGCCCCGTAGATACTGCTCGCTCACCTTGGTGGCGAGAACCTGCCCATACAGACGATTGTTCCGGATAAACCACCATCCCGACATTGCCGTGAACGCCACGACGGCGATGCCACCGTCCAGCACGATCCCCCATTCGACCTTCAGTCCGGACAATCGATCTCGTGTGGGCCGGGGCAATCTCGCGGTTGCATGCAGGGCGGGATCATTGGACCGAAGCAGAGTGTCCCCCGGTTCAGGCACGACGGCATTCGGATGGTTGCGTAAACGCGATCTGCTAACCGCTGGCGTCATAGCAAGAATGATTAACACTGCAGCTACGGGCAGACTGCTGAACTTTGTAATGGCTGCAGCCCCAAGTACAAGTCCCATCGAGGTGATATACAGCCTTCGCCGACCGACACGTGCCGATACGCGGGCTCGTTCCGAGAGAAGAAAGAGCAATAAGCCCAAGGCACACAGTGGAACGACGAGCGCATCATTTGTCACCGCTGATGAAATTACGAGTTCTCTCGGTAAAAGGGCAACGAAGAGACCAACAGATAGCGCGCCTGCTTCGTTCATCCCGAAGACCTTGGCAACGCCATAGCTCAAGAGAACAGTGCCAAGGCCCATCAGGACCGATAGGAGCCGCAGCCACCGGAGATAGATGGCATCCCGGTGTTCTGCGGGCGTGTAGTTGTGTCCCAGTGGTAGTGCGTCGGTGGCGCTGTGGAGAGACGTGGGCAGGCTTATGACCTGAGGTGAAAAGGCGGGAATCTCAAGGAGATGCTGCCACTGGGCAACCAACAAATAGTAGAGCGGCGGCTGATGTGACTCCCAACCATTGGCGGCACTGATGTGGGGAATGGCGTGATGGCGAACGATGTACTCGACGTATTGTGTATGCGCCTGCTCGTCATCTGCCTCCCACGCCCGAGTCAATATGCCAAAAGGGATAGCCAAGGCAAGGTAGGTAACAACAAGGATACAAATGCACCAACGCTTGGTGAGTGCTGGGCAATGTCTCCGCTCGTCGGAAGTCCGCCTTGTCATCCTGAAAAGCCTCTCACAACCCAGGTGTGTGTAAATCAGCCGGACTGAAACGCCTCCTTAAGCGTTCCCACCATAAGGCCAAGCAAGCCACGTTCTGGGCGACCATCGATCGCGATGGGGCCGGGGCCGTGTATTGGGACGGATCGTTGCGGCGACCTCGAACGACCTTGCAGACATGTTCCTCACGCGAACAACCACGAACGAAAGAAGGTGACACCTCGTGATTAGGTGCGCGGCTTACGGCCGCGTCTCGACCGAGGATGATTAGGATGCACAAAGCGCGAAGCTAATGGCAGCTCTCGCTATCGGAGTCCCATCGAACGTGAGTGATTCGGGATCACGGGATGGGGATCAACGCGTCGCATCGACCTTCGTCTGACAAACGGCCGGAGGCGGCCGGGGATCCCAACCCGGCCCTCGGTCCTCTTTCTTAATGTTGGTTGATGGGGACACACCTACAGCGACAGTCGCGTTGTGAGGTTGTGTCGTAACCACATAAGGGGCTTCCAGAAGGCGTTCCTCGAAGGTGGTCGGGTCGAGGGGAGTGGCGAAAAGGAACCCTTGAGCGGCGTCAACGTTCTCGCCTCGCAGGTACTGGACCTGGAGGTTGGTTTCCACGCCTTCAGCCAGCGTCTTCAGCCCGAGATCCTTTCCGAGCTGGACAAGAGTGTGGATGAGCGCGTCAGACGCCGACGAGCGGGCGATGGTATCGGTGAAGGCCCGGTCAATCTTGAGACAGTCAACGGGGAGCCGTTGGAGGTACGCAAGCGACGAGTAGCCCGTCCCGAAGTCGTCAATGGCGACCTGGATCCCAAGGTCCTTCAAGTCTCTGAGCCGATGTGCTGTCGTGTCGACGTTGTTCATCAGAGCGGTCTCAGTGATCTCGATGATCAGAGCGCTGGGATCGAGTCCGCTGATGTCGAGGGCTTCCCGGACGTGCTCGACGATAACGTCATGGTCAAGCTGGCGCCCCGAGACATTCACTGAGATCGTCAGCACACGGCCGCGGTCACTCCATGCCTTCGCCTGAGTACAGGCTTCTCGCAGTACCCAGCGCCCGACCTCGAGGATCTGCCCGCTCGTCTCGAGGAAAGGAATGAAATCGTCGGGCATGACGATCCCGAGGGTCGGGTGATCCCATCGGATGAGGGCTTCGGCCCCGATGATAGAGAGGTCGTCCAGGTTGTAGATGGGTTGGTAGACGAGATGGAACTGGTCACCTTCCAGCGCTGAACGAAGATCGAACTCAACCTCGTAGCGGTGGCGGATGTCGGTCTCCATCTTGGCACCGAAGACTTCGTAGCAGTTCTTGCCGGCGGCTTTGGCCTCGTACAACGCCATGTCAGCGCTTCGCAACAAATCGCCTGGGACGGTGTGGTCCCCGACTCCGATGCCGATGCTCACGGTTACCACCATGGGGGCGACGGCTCCGCCCAACTCGAAGGGCTGACGCATGACCTCAAGGATGCGTTCGGCGACGAACTCCGGAACGCAGTGCACCGCAGCGCCATCAATGAGTACCACGAACTCGTCTCCACCCATCCGCCCCACGGTGTCGGCGTCTCGCAGACTTGTCGTCAACCGGTCCGCCACGGCGCGCAGGAGCTCGTCACCCGCTGCGTGTCCGAGTGTGTCGTTGACATTCTTGAACTCGTCCACGTCTACGTAGAGCAGCGCGCCAATAGTTCCGTTGCGCCGGTTGCGGGCCAGGAGCTGTTCGATGCGGTCGGTGATCAGGGCCCGATTGGGAAGACCTGTCAATGTGTCGTGCAACGCTTGGTGGCGCAACTCCTCGGTCTTCTGGGCGACCTCGCGTCGTGCCCGCACGCGCCCAGTGGACAAGACGAACACGAGAGCGGCCAGAGACACGCTTAGCGCAATACCCGCGAGGAGTAATCCGATCGTCGCCCAACGCAGGAACAATCCGGTCGCGACGGGGTCGCCAAACGTCGTAACCGTCCAGCCATTATGGAGACTCGTCGTTACCGACTGTGCACCCAACGGCAAGGTCCCTCGGAGGAAGGTCACGTTCGAAGAGCCGATGTGGTACTGCATGGCGACGGCGATGTCGGGGTCATCAGCCAAGGCGCTTTTGAGCACGACCTGCGGATCGACAGACATGCCGAGCCAACCGAGGAACGCCGCTTGACGAAGCGCGACGGTGCCCGGGACCACCCCGCCGCGATAAATCGGGGTTGAAATCGAAAGCGAAGAGATCCCTTCGATGGTGATTGGAGCGTAGTCGCCCTGGCCAGAATTGCGTGATGCCATAACCCCGGGTCGTGCGCCGGCACAGAGGTCGATACCGGCCGGGTACACCAAGGATGCGCTTCGGGCTTCACCCGCGACGATCAGGCAGTAAAAGGGTCGAGACCCCGGCGGTTCGACTTGGAAGGAGCCGTTGGCCGTTAGAGGCCCCGACGGGTCGGCTTCCGCCTGTGCGGAAAAGGCCTTGAGCTGTGAATCAAGGACGATCTCTGAATAGCCGAAGCCGTAGAGTTCCGGATAGCGCCGAAATACGCTCGTCGCAGCCGCCCAGGAGCGGAGCTCAGCATTATTCACGCCGGGTTCGTCCTCTACAAAGGCTCCCGCATTGACCACCATGTCATCTTCGTGTTGCGTTGCGAGCGTCAGCTTCGAGACAATCTCGGTCGAGGCAGTGGCAAATGCTCGGTGCGCATTGGCCGCATCACTTCGCGCCACGGACTCTGCCGTGAGCACCGAACCGGCTGTTCCCATGATCAGTACGACGACGGCTAATGCCGACCACATGCGAAGAACGTGCTTCGCACTACGCACTGTGACGGTGTCAGCGCTCGTCGCCATGGGGGAATCCGTGGAGATTTCCCTCGGTGTCTTCATGAGTTCGGCCTCGGAATGTGAAGCGGAGAGACCCTCACCCGCCGGCTCGTGGCTCGGTCCCGGCAGACATGGGTATCACCGTGAGAGGAGCAATCCGGAGGGCCTGTCGCGTGAGACTCATGGGTGGAACGCTTGGAGACGCGAGCGTGCGGTATGACGCCATAGGTGCACTCTTCCGTTGAGCGGGAGAGGCGTCGCGTCGAGCCTCGGCGGCGGGCACATTTCGGTGCCCTGTCCAAACCAGGCGTTCCCCCTCTCAGGGGTCTTCCCTGTATGCATCGGCGTGCACGGATAGTTACTTGAGCCAATCCTCCGAGATCCGACACGATCCCGCCGTTATCCTGATCTCGGCTTCTAAGGTTTTCGGTTGGAAGATATGGCGAATCGGCTCGAGACCCCTCGTACGGGTCCCGGATCCTCACCCGATGCATCAACTGCTGCCCGGAATATCGTTACAAGGCCCGACGTAGCCCCTTGTCTGCCAATGGTTCGTTCATCGCTCCACGATCCCAGGCGCGCCCGGGTCGCTTGCCGAAGTACCATCCTGAAGTGACACAACCCAGCCACGACGAAGTCAAAGAGGCCACTGAAGCGACTAGCAGGACGATGCGCCCACAATCGGTTCCTGTGAATATGTACGAGGCCACCGAAGCTCTCGTTGTCGTCGCACCATTTCCAGCGGTGACGCCGGATGACGTAACAGTCGAGCTTCGCCCTGGCATCCTGCGAATCTCAGCTCGCCTTCGGAGTGCAGGTCCCAGGGAGTACCTACTGCACGAATGGGAGTACGGGGGATACGAACGAGAGGTCAACCTCCCCGATGATTACGGCAGCAGCGTCGAGGCCAGCCTCACCAACGGTCAACTCGTAGTTCGGGTGTTGAAAGGGCCGCTAACCGACACGGTCTCAATACAACCGAGTTGACGGTCGGAGATGCCGCTTGACCGCCAATCTGCCATCATTGCCGGCGTGGCCACCCATCCCAAACCGCCGGAGCACCGGACCAAGGTGCGCCAACGTCGAGATCTTTGGGTGACCTCCTGCTCGTGCGACTGGTCTGAGAAGACGGTGTCGAACTACAGCGCTCGGCTGGCAATGCGGCGTCACCTGGAGCAACAAGCAAGTGCCTCATCGCTAGGAGGCCCATCGGCACGTCTGTCCACGTAGCTGCGCTGGGTACAACAGCTCCTTTATCTACCGCCGTCGTTAGCGCTTCTCAGCCCTGCACCTGACGGCGAGGATTGATGACAACGAGCCAGTAAGCACTGTCGCCGTGACATTCACCTCGGACATGAGGAAGGCAGATAAGGGCTTGCCGCCCGCCTCGCTCCCCGCTGCCCACCCGTCGTTCACCAGTTCAAAGCCTGGCGAGGCGCTCGGGTCCACATGATGCCAGCCATCGACAAGGAGTATTGCTGTCACCTTGTTGGGGTCGATCACAGGGCCAAGCGTACGCCCGGATCTTGGTCGTGGACATGCAGGTCCTCCCGGTAATACGAGCTATTCACCACCAGATGCATGACCAGGTCCCCTACGTCGACACCGAGTAGCTTCGCCAACCGCGCCATGAGGTCATGGCTGGGATTGTGCTGGCCGGCTTCCAGCGAAGCAATGTACGTCCGGTTGATCTTGACCTGTAGGGCATGGGCCTCTTGAGACAGACCTTCTTGCTCCCGGTAACGGCGAATGCGGTCCCCGAATTCGACCCGGCGAGGCGTCTTGCGTTTCCGTTCTTGCGCCGAAAGTGTGATGGACGCTGTTAGCCGTATCGCTATAGCATTTCCACTCGGCGGGTGGAGCTAGCGATTGAGCAGCAAATGGCGATGAACGAGAACAGCCAAGCTGTCATGTGCCCGAAAGGGCATACCATCATCACGAGCCATATCTGTTGTCCAGTGTGCGGTACTCCACGGCTTGGCCTATCGCCACAATCGAACAATGAACAGAAGGCAAGAATCGCGCAGTGGTTTGTGCTCGAGAGTCCGCCCGCTCGGGAGACGCGATTCTCTGTCTTGCGATTGGCCAACGTCATCGTCGCACTCTTCCTCATCGTCGCTATCGCCATTGGATTGTGGGTGATTGTCAGCTATAAGTCGCACAGCCAACCGATAGTGGCGACGGCGACGGCAAGGGCGCCTTCGACATCGACAACGGCTCCTCCGACTTCACCGTCGGGTACACCCGATTCGCCTCAAGCACTCAAGGTATTTTTCAACTCGCTTGACTCAGGGCTCCAGTGGCAGGGGAACGCACCTTTGACCGGAGTCGACCAGGGCTCCCTCGACGACGGATGGCTTATCGAGCTGACGGGTTCTCCCGTGACCGACGTTTCCGTTGCTGGGTGGGTCGGCAACCCGCAATCCGACGGCATCTCAACTCAGTTCCTCGTCAGCACAGCACAGCACCTGGCTGGTAGCCAATGTGGAAGCTGGATGGCTCAACAGGTGAGAGCCATTGGCGATGACGACGTTGCAACGCAAACCTGCGACTCAGTAAACGTGACCCTCACGGCAACCCCCAGCGGAGATGTGACACTAGACGTGAACTGGTAGAGACACGAAGGCGTTGTCGACGCCATTCCTCAGTCCCTAGGAGGGTGACGGAGCCCCGATTGTCGGTGCCGGCAGTAGGACGACCGATAGGCCTCTGTCCACAGCGCCCCCTTGTCATACCCGGTCCGGTCCCACGTTGGCGGCTTGGGCATTCCGGAGGTCACGGGATGCCCGGTAGAGCTGGCTTCGGAGCCAAGCCTAGCGTCTGAAGGGTCTTGCGCGCTGGGTCTGACGGCCTTGACAGGACTAATCGATCACTCTTCGACGAAGTGACTCGTACCAACAGGCGGTGCAGGCCCCCATGCTGCTGAAGGCATCCCACGGCTCTTGTGTCCGTAGCCAAGCGGATTCGTAGGTCTCCCCGGCAATGGTCAATGCCGACACTCGGCCGTCGTCGTCGACCTCAACAGCGTGGCGTTCAACGTTACCTAGGTCGCCACGTTTTGCCGCTAAGCCGGTAAAGCCGCCCGCCCGGAAGAGAATCCGATCGGCCGCCGTAATGAGTTGGCCCATCTTCCTCAACTCCTTTGGTCTCTCAAATCGATTGTCCGACTCGTCCTCGACTGGCTGCACGTACCGCGAGGTGGGAGGGTGCCCCACCCCTCCCACCTCGCTTCACCCCCC
This sequence comes from uncultured Acidimicrobiaceae bacterium, assembly GCA_963714125.1. GTDB lineage: Bacteria > Actinomycetota > Acidimicrobiia > Acidimicrobiales > UBA8190 > CAWCAW01. The sequence goes on from OY970234.1 coordinate 2,297,007, forward strand.
CTTGCAGGAGATCTCGGTTCCTCATTCGACCCACACTCGATGGGTGCCTTCGGTGTCCACCTTGATCCATCGCGGCGAACCTGTCTGTCGTCGTCGACACCGTCGTTATGTATCGACCGACACCCAAGCGTCACGGGGGTGACGTCACGTGTTCCCGGTAGAAGGACAACGAGTCATCAGGTCGACCCGGCCCCCGACGTGGGGGCCGTCGGGCGCGATCGAGATACCGTCGCATTGAGTATCTGTTCATCACGGCGACATGAGCCGTTCTTCAGCGACTCGGCCAGATGGGAACCCGATCGGTATTGGCCACATCGGTCAACGAGCGGATGATGCACCTCAATGTCAAAGCAGGGAACGATTGCTCATGGGCACTGACAACTGATAATGCAGTTGCGTTTGCGCCACGTCGGCATCAGTCTTGACATGAGCGTCACTTCACAAGGAATGATCTTGGCGGTCGCGGTTGTTTGACCCTTGTAATCAATGCCTCGCGTCTCAGTGTGAGCTATGGATGTTACGGGTACCTATCCAGATGAACACACTGGCTGCGACTTTGGGGGGAAGGGAAATGGAGGATTCGGACTACCAACGCCACGCCGTCACTGGACACAAGCTGGACCATGGCGGTCTACCCGTCACGACGTTTCCACGAGGAAGACTGTGTCGAGACTCGGGTTGTGCGACACGCCTCTCCATCTATAACGACAGCAGCTACTGCGCTCAGCATCATTTGAAGGTGATTCCGAGAATGAGGGCCAAAAGGGCTGCTTAAGAACCGAAGAGGACATGTATTCCTGACCGGGGGTCAGACCACCCAAGAGCCAGCCTGAGTATTTCTACCAACCCTATTGACAAAGTCAGGTTGCGCCCGTACGGTGGCGCCCTCGGGGGGGGAGGTCAGGTGCACGTAGGCATGACCTTGCAACCAAGGACCGTGAGGCCCATCGACTACGAGATAGTTCCGCCGGGTGAGGCCGCGAGCTTGGGGCTGACGCCTGCGGCCGTTCGCCGTATCGGGAATTGGCCTCAGGTGGCAGTGCTTCGATGCGTGGACGGCGGCGGGAAGAAGCTCACCGCGATCGGAAACGCTTCATACTTCCGGCATCTGCTCCGATCTGGTGAGGCCAGCGATCCCTGTGGAATGAGGCTTTCGAAAAAAGGATTTCCGGTCGTGCTGGGAGGATGGCATCACGCTCTGATCAATATGAGCAACGAGAGCGCTGTTGCATGAGCGTCTCCAATGTGATTCGCATCTTGGTCGTCGAAGACGAGGGGTCCGACGGCGAGGCGTTGCAATCGGGTCTGTCCACGGAGGGCTACGAGGTCGAGCTGGCCACCGACGGCGCCAAGGGCTTGACCGTGTTCGTCGACAACCCTCCCGATCTGGTGCTTGTGGACGTGCTCCTACCTGGCATGGCGGGCACTGAGGTGTGCAGGCGCATGCGCAGCGTCGCCGAGGTGCCGGTGATCATGGTCACGGCCCTCGACGCCGACATAGACGTGGTCCGTGGTTTCGAGGCGGGAGCCGCCGACTACATCATCAAGCCTTACCGCATGCGCGAACTCGTTGCCCGCATCCAGGCGGTGCTTCGGCGGGTGTCGCCACCGCCAATTCCCCTGCCCCCGCACCCCCGCACCGCCTTCTCGGCGCCGGCGATCGCCATCGAGGCGGGGCCGTTCAGAGTGAACTTCTTCCGTCACGAGGTGTCCTTCCTTGGGCGGCTGGTGCACCTGACGCGTCGCGAGTTCGACTTGTTGGCGGTGCTGCTTTCGCCCCCCGGTCAGGTATGTACCCGCGAGGACCTCATCGACCGCCTGTGGTCGGGACACGATCTCGCCGATACCCGCACGCTCGACTCCCATATCCGCCGAATGCGGCTGAAGCTCGAACGTGACCCTGCCAACCCCGCCTACCTCGTAACGGTGCGGGGGGTGGGCTTCCGCTTCGATACTGAAGGGCGCGGGGAATTTGGGGTTGCGTCCTAAGTTGAGAGATCCGGTGTCGTCGGGTTGAGGCCGCTGAACCCACGAACTGAACTGTCCACGGGGAACCTGACCCTCTTCGCAATCACGTACGCAAGCGTCGCAACGTGTCGAACCCAACACACGTATGGGTTGGGCGCTCCTGGAAGCCTAGGTTCGGCCATTGAGCATTTCTCGTGGTCGGGAAATGGCATGATTACCCGGTGGCGGGCCAAGGTCGCCACCCTGCTGCCGGCGGGCGACGTCTTACTTGCCCCGGGTGGGCACAATGACACCTTCTGGGCGACCCATACACCGGCAATGATTGCTTTCCTGGCGTCGTGAGAGCCAAGGACCGGGACCGGCCAGGGGGGCTTCGTACGGGTGCGACCCTGCAAAAGTACCCGCAACTTGCGATGCGTGGATTTCGGACCTGTCAGCCTGATGCCTCCGGTGCCCAAGGCCATTTGGACTCGCGGCGCGAGACTTAAGTCGTGAGCTGGTTTGCTGACGCCCCTCCTCCGCCACCGGAGCCGACACGGGACGACTGGCATTCCTTCTTCGCACACTTCCGTGGTGAGGAGCCCCCTTGGATGAAGTGGCCTGAAGGAGTGGCGGGTGTCCCCGTTGCGTGGCACATCGTCCTCGCCGACACAGAGGACTACGCCGTCGTCCTAAGCGATGTCATGGCTTACGCGACCGGTTTGAAGTTGACGATGCTGTTGCGGTACCCGGCGGGAAGCCTTGGTGGCTCCAAACATGGCCAGCCTCCTCGCCTGCTCGTCAACGGGACCGACAGCGACTCCCCTAGGCTGGGAGTCGGATTCGCAGACGGCCGAAAGGTGGTCTTGGGACACAGCCCATACTCGTGGCGGGTCGGGGAAGGTCCCGTCCTCCAGGCTGCTGGGCAAGGGGCTGGCGGTCGGGGATGGCAGCGAGGCGGTCTCTGGCTTTGGCCGCTCCCCCCATCGGGGCCTGTGACCTTTGGGGTCGACTGGGAGGCCGTGGGGCTCGGTGAGCGGCTCATTGTGGCGGATGGCACCGAACTCGAGCGAGTTGCGATTCAAGGCCCGTAGGACCTTCATGAGCATGAGGCATTCGGAACCCGAACCTCCGGTAGCCGCGCCGCCATCGTCGGCGTGAGTGACGCCATCGGTCGTCAAAACTGAGGGTGACGGAGACCCGCTGTCCGGCCCATACTGCCTGGCACACGGGTAACACGGAGACTGAGATGAGCGGCACGTCGGGCGGACAAGGATGGTGGAGGGCAACGAACGGGAAGTGGTACCCACCCGAGATGCACCCGACGTACGTCAAGAGTGAAATTGCCGTCCCACCACCAACGGCCGACGTTGGACCGGGAACACCGGCTACAACGACTTCACTTCCTCGCCTTGATGAGGATCTCGCCGTCTACCGCGACCGTGCCCCTGGGTGGTACCGAGACTCGACAAACCCCGACACCGCTCGTTACTGGGACGGCACCATGTTGAGCGAAGAGCGGCGAGCCATTGCGCCTCCGGCTACGCGTGCCAAAGCTCAGGAACCATGGGGACGGCTCGCCTCCGAGGAGCGTGGACCCGAAATGCGCCCGAGATTCGAGCTACCCCCATCTCCAAGGGTGTCTGCTCGCCCTCCCACCTCACGTGTGGCCATGCGTAGGGCACGACGCCATTCCACTACCCTCCGTCAGAGACGGGTATTCGTAGGAGTGGCCATGGTCGTGATTCTCGCCGTTGTGGGTGCAGCAGTCTTGTTCCTGGTGGACAACTCTTCCACCAGCACGAACACGATCAGAGGGACCGTGGACGTCGTTTCCTTGGGGACGTTCGGATTGGGAAGGGCGGGAGGAGGTCCGTGTGATGTCCCACCAACCGACGGGGGCGAGAGGGACGGCGAGAAAATAACTGTGGTGAACACCATGGGGAAGGCCTTGGGCACTGGAACACTCTCCAACAGCATCGTTACGCCGGACGGGAGGGGTTGCCGGTTCTCGTTCACGGTCCGAAGCGTGCCTACCTCGTCTTCTTTCTACAGCGTCACGTTCGGTAACCGCATGGGAACGGTATACAGCCTCAGTGCCATGGAGGCAGCGAAGTGGACAATGGCCGTATCCGTGACGCCGTAGTAAACGCATGCCCAACCGGTGAGGTCGTTCGACGCACCGATTGCTGGTGTTACGCGCTATCTCACGGTGTCAGCATCTCGTCGAACCCAAACGAGGATCTGACGGACGAACTCTCGTCCTACCGTTGACTTCCCCGGCCAAGAGCGAACCCAACTGTCGGCTGATCCCAAGCTGTCTCGACAGCTCGCTAATAGTCGTGCATTGTTCCTTCGCCAGTGAGAAACATGGATCGACGGACCTGGTGCCGAGCCCCTTCCAACTCAGCAACAGCTTCGGTGACCTCCTGACGCGTAAGCGCCCCTCTTTCCACTTCGAGCGCGTCAGCAAGCTGTTCGCGGATCTTGACTCGTTGGGCTGAGGAGTACCCGGTAACAGGTACAGTGGCGGGTACACATGCAGAGCGCCGAATACTCGTTGAGGAGTTGATCGACGCTGTAGTGGTGTTTCCGGACCATCTGGAGGTCAAGGTGGTCGGCGCTCCCCCGTTGGTCGTGACGCTTGCGGAAGTCGGTCTACGACGGCTTGGTACGGAAAGAAGCGTGTCGGAGAGGGGACTTGAACCCCTACGCCCTTTCGGGCACTAGCCCCTCAAGCTTGCCAGGCCGATATTCGGCGACACTCTCCGACCCATAACGGCAGGTCAGAGCAAGGGTCCGATATTCGGCGACACTCCCCGATTTTGGGCGTCCGCGCGATGGACGCGCGATGAGCGGTCATACCATGGGTGCGGAAGCCCCAGGGATTAATGCACCCAGACGCCCAGAAGGTTGGCGGTCAGGGCTGCGATCCCACCAGCGACTGCGATCGAAACGCCCAATCGCTCAAGACGTCGTGATGGGCTGCCCAGCATCTCAGCGAGCTTCCCGATCGCCAATGTGGCATGGACGCCGGAATCGCCCATGATCCGCTGCATGTACTGGTCGTGTGTCTCCTCGCCAGTCGGCTCTCCCTGGGCGGTAATAACCACCGCCTCGAGCGCTCGGTCAGTCCGACGGACCTCGGACAGCACGATGAACGCACCCACGATCACTAGGACGAAGCCGGCGCAATCGAGGACCGTTTCGACAACTCGGATATCCATCAGGTTCTGTCGATCGAGAGAGCGTTGACAGCCGGCGCGGCGCGCGTCATGTCTGCTTCGGCGTAGACCTGGGTCACGGTCGGCGACGAATGGCCGAGCAGCTTCTGCGTGAGGAGGATGTCCTGAGTCGAGCGGTAGAGCTTGGTCGCAAACGTGTGCCGAAGGCTATGGCAAGACCCGCTGATCCCGTTGCGAGCAAAGTAGCGACCGACAGCGTGGCTCACATTGTGAGGGTTCAAAGGGGACCCGTCGCGCTGTCGAAAGACCACTCCCCTCGACGGCATCGGGAGCGCTTCGAGCTCGGCTCTGATCTCCGGGTGTAGTGGCACGGCCCGGTCTTTGCCCCCTTTGCCGTTACGAACGACGATGGCCCCGTTGTCGAGGTCAACATCCTCCGAGCACAAGCCAGCAATCTCTTGGGCACGTAGGCCAGCGAAGAGGCCGAGGACCAGGAAGCAGCGACGCTGGCGGCCTGGAAGGTCGTCGGCGAAACAATCTGCAAGCCTCAGCATCTTGCCCAGATCGCTGTCTGTCATCGGCTTCGGCACGCCCACACGCTTTTTTGGGGCCTCTATCTCTGCAGTGGGGTCGGACGGGATGAAACCCGCCTTGACGGCCCAACGATAGAACGAGGCATAGTGGCTCAGGTACGTACCACGGGCCCGGTTCCCGACGCCGACGTCGTCGAGGTGGAACTCGACGTCGGCTTGGGAAGCTTCGAGAATCGATTTGCGGTCCAACCGTTCCATGAAACTTTTGATGCACCGCTCACGGACGTAGATCGTCTTCGGTGAAAGACCGCGACGCTGCTGAGCTAGCCGAAACCCAGCTAGAAGTTCGTCGTCGCTGGGTCGGGCGGCAGCTTCGCTCCCAACGAGCGCCAGTGGCACCGGTGGAAACGGTTCACCAACTGAATGGAGAGGCCTCTCACCGCCGGCGACGCGGAGAGCATTTGCGATGCGGCGGGCTTGGTCGACTGCCCTCACCAGGTCTTGTCGTGCGCGTTCCGCGTAGTCTCGCAAGGCGCTCATTTCGGCGGTGAAGGCCTCGGAGATGCCGTCAATCTCAGCCTCGACCTGCACGAAGCCGTTGGCGACCTCCTGGAGCGCTTCGATATCCGTCACCGTCCGCGCTCCTGAGTCAACAGCCCCTCGATCCGCTCGTCGTCGAAGAGGAGCTCATGTAGCCCAAGGGCCCCGTTGAGGACGTTCGCTAGCCGGCACGCTCGAGCCCAAAGGGTTGCGTGGCCCGACCACGCGTTTAAAAGTTCTCGAGCTCGCTCAAGCGTCGGGTACGTCATTGTGGTGTCGACGCCATGCAGGATGATGCAAGCCCGAGTCGTCATCCGGTCTTCGTTTTTGACGGAGGCTTCGAGGAGTCCACTCAACCGGCCCGCAAGGTCGGCGATCGATGGGGCGATTCCGTCGAGTTCTGCGCTTAGGTCGCGGCAACGGCCAGTGAGCTCAGGATCCAAGAGCGCCGCGGCATATTCGGCAGCTTGTTCGCTGTCGACGTCTCCCTCGTCAAAGACTGTCGCCACTCACGCAGGCTACGTCTAAATAAACGGACCTGTCACGTGGCATTGACACGGACCGTGTAAGCGTTCCCTCATACACAAAGCGTGTATGAGGCGACCGATCCACAGATCGTGTAGAAGTCCACAGATCGTGTAGAAGTTCACGATTTCCGGATGCCTGATTCGTGACGAATATTCGTCAGTCACCGCCACCAGGGAGTCCTGCCCCGCTGAAGTTGGCGCGCTGCTGTTCCTTGGTCATCTGCCGGCGCAGATCGTCGAAGTTGGCCACCTGGAACGTGTTGCCCGAGACGCTGAGCTCTTCGTGGTAGTGCACATGGGTCGCCGTGGCACCGGGCTTGGCGGACGCCGGCGAGGACCCGGACGGCGCCAGCCCCCCCGACGACTCCCTCGAGGACGCGGAGACGAAGCCCTCAGGGGCGATCACGGCGTTAGAGGAGGACGTCTGGGCGATGCCTGGGTTGGCGCGCACGATCCCGCCCGCCGCCAGGCTTGGGATGGCGCCCGACGAAGCTGTTGCCGGTACCGAACGGCGCGCTGCCGACCCCATTGCCGTCGCAAGTGCGGGCAACGCGCCAGCGGCCCCCGAGGGAAGTGGAAGCACGAGCTCGTCCTGGCCGGCCTCTGCGACGCGCACGATCGTGCCGCCGGGACTGGCCCGCACGATGCCGCCCGATGCGAAGGCCGGAATGTTCACCGTCTTCGATGGGTTTGGGGCGACCGTGTTCGTTTTCGAGGTCGGCGCCAGGACGGCGAGGCTGCCCTGCAGCTTGATCGCGGCCGCCTGCAGCTCGACGGCGCTCGAGGACTCGGTATTGCCGGCCGTGATGAGTTTGGTGGCCGCCGTCCCGCTCGTGCCCGAGGCCTTCTTGTAGTCCTGGACGGCGAGCGAGAAAGCCTGGCTCGAGGCGGTCTGATCGGCAGCCGCTTTGCTCTGGTCCTGCGCGGCGAGCTGTTGGGACTTCGTGATGGAACTCGAGATGCCGATGCTGACGGCAGCGGCCGGAGCTTGCGGCGATTTCGGGACCCGGCCCGCCTCATGCCGAAGCTGCTCTTGCTTCTGGATGGACGGGACGACGGCCAAGAGGGCTGCCGCCGCCTTTGCCTCGTTCTCGGCGGCGCTCTGGAGCTTGGCCGCGGCAGTGCCGTGCTTCGTGGCCGCCTTCGACATGTCGGCGGCGGCCTTGGAGAGATCGCCCTGGGCTCGGGCCCGCACCGTTCGCGCCGAGTTGGGCTTGACGGCTTTGGCGATAGCGATCGTGAGGAGGTTGATCTGGTTCTGGGCGATCGCCGCGCCGGTCGTGTCGTGTTTGTGCTCGGCCGTCTTCAGTGCCGCCTGAATCTCGGCCAACGAGGTGGCCATTGCCGCGATGTTGTGGCTCGCAAACGCGGCCGCCGCGCTCCCTCGCGCAGGCTTCCCGCTAGAGCTGTAACCCTCCAACCGCGTGGCTGCCATGGCGATGTGCGTCGAGACGTGTCCCGCCGCGACGTTGTGCCACCAGTGTCCGACGTTCGCGGGTGTGCCCTCGATGTTCGAAATCGCCTTACCTGGTGAGAGCCCTTGACCGATGATGTTGAGCAGAGAGGTCTTGCTCGGTGAGAGCTTTTTGAGGATGGCGGCGCCGATCATCGTTCCGATGACGATCAGGCCACCACCCAATGCGCCGCTAAGAAGCCCGGCGCTGGCGGCTCCCGCTTCCCCCCCCGGCGCTGGCGGCTCCGGTTGCGGTCACCACTCCGGCGGTGCCTGCCGCGTCTGCTGCAGCGCCCGCCTCGCCACCCTCGACCAGGCTGGCAGTCCCCCACTTGGCAGAGGCAGCTTCGAGGGCGGTTGCCGAAGCATCGAGATCACCGCTCGATGTTGTGAGCCCCGTACTGGCCGTAACCACTCGGCTGGCCGCCGCGTCAATGGACGCGCCACTTTCTTCGGCCGAGGTCGTCTCGGCACCGGCAGCGCCCTTGAGCGCCAGCGCAGAGGTCTGCAGCGATTCGCCGGCAGTGATCAAAGAGTCGGCAGCGGTCTGCAGCTGGGCGGCGACGTCGGTGCTCTCCCCTTCGCCGGCAGCTCCAGCTGCGCCCGAAGCGCGCGCAGCGCTGCCGTTGACTCCGGAAGTGGTCGGCGCCTTTGCCTTTGCAGCCGCTGACTGCGCTTCGGCCGAGGCGTCACCGATGCCGAGGAGCGACTTGGCGGTCTGGATGGCCAGGTCGCTGATGTTCTTCAGGCCCTTGCCGATGACGTTGAAGAAGCCCGTCTGGATCAGCGCGCCCACGCCGGCCATAGCGGGCCCGAGCAGGATCAGCGGCTTGGCGAACTTCTCGCCCTCGGTGGCCCCGAAGTCGATGATGCGGGCCTTCCACATGCGCAGGTCGCCACCGAAGGTCTTGGACTGGGCGAGTGCGAGGCCCTCGGTCTTCTTCTTGAGCATGTCGAGGATCTGTCCGCCGGTGAGGTTGGCGTCGCCGAGATTCCCCTGATCGGCAGCGGCCGTCGATGCCGTCGATGCGACGAGCGCTTGGGCGGCCTCGACCTTGGCATTCGAGTTGGCGAGCTGCTGTTGTTGCGAGATGGTCAGCCCGGTCGCCTGGCCCACTTTGGACTGAGCGGTTTGGTACTTGAGGGTGGCGGCCGCGACGCGTTGTTGGGCGGACTCAAGATCGTTTTCGGCGGTGACGCCCTGGAGCGTGCCGGCGTCGATCTTCGCCTGGGTCTCCTGCAGCTTCTCGCCGGCGAGTTGGAGTTCGCCCTGGGCGGTGGCAAGCGAGTTGGTGGCCGTCGTCGACTTGGTGGTCGACGTGGCACCGAGTCGGGCCTGGAGTTGTTGGTTTGAGAGCTGGTCCTTTTGCAACGTCAGCTGAGCCTTGGCGGCTGCCTTCTGGGCCGCCACCGCGGCCGTCCCCTTGGCCGTGATGTTCGTGAGGTTGATGCCGAACTGGTGCAGCACCATCGGCGACTGCGCGTATGCCTTGACGACGGTCTGCGCCGCTTCGGAGAGGGTCATGTTGCCGCGTGCCGCCAGGTTGGCGGCCAGGGACTCGTCTTCGAGCGCTGTCTTCGGACTCCCGAGACCTTGGGTCAGCAGCTCGAGCGACTGATCCGTGTCTTGGTAGGTGAAGCCCAGCTTCTGCATCTTCTTGTCTTGGTCGGTGACCGCCGGGGCGACGGTCTTCCACGCCGTCCCGGTGTTCTTCACCGACTGCTGCAGCTTGGCTTGAGCGGCCTCCAGCGGCCCCGCCATGGTCTCGGCCACGCCACCCAGGGCCGCCAGGCCGACGCCGGCGCTCGAGGCGATCATGCCCAGGTTGAGCTTGCCGTCATCCCCCATGATCGAGAAGCTGCCGGAGAGGCCCTGGACGAGACTGTCGACCTGTCCAAAGTCGCTCGAGAGCCCGGAGTTGTCGAAGGCGGACTCGATGCTCGAGAGCCCGGCCGAGCCACGCGCCTTGAAGCGGTCGAAGGCCGAACTCGTCTTGTCCGCGCCCGACTGGATGCGGGCGAAGCCCTTCAAGGCCCCTGACGGGTCAACAATGGGCGTCAGAGTCAGCTTCTTAGTAATGGGGTCACCTCCCCGGTCCATGCTTCCCACCAGCGCCCGCAGTGCGATTCGTAGGTCTGCGTCGCCATGACGTCGCGGCCTTTGCCGGCGAGCTCGGCGCGGGCATCTTCGTTACCGACGAGAAGGTTGAGCTTGCGACGCCATTGGCTCGGGCTCTGAGCCAACATGCCGACGCCGAGGTTGTGCACGCGTCGGTTGTCAGGTGTCGGGCTGGCTACCACGGGCACACCGAGCGCGGCGAACTGGCTGAGCTTCAAAGCGCTCTTGGCGCGGTTGAACGAGTTGTCAGCGAGCGGCACGATACCGACGCCGAACTCAGCCATCCGATGCGGGTATTCCTGGAGGTCGACGAAACCCTGCAGCGCCGGTTCCGAACGCAACCCGAGCGCCGCTTTGATCTGAGGCGCGTTCTCGGGCTTCTCCCCGAGAACGCCCATGCGCCACTCGTCATGAACGGCCAGGACTCGGCCGACGGCCCCGTTGGTCGATTCGAGGTCACCAGGATGGTAACTAGCCGCGCCTGTCCAGCCGATCTCGTTCCGGCGCTCCTTTGGGTCGATCGTTAGGTAGTACTCGGGAACGAGGTTCGGGAGCACGACGCTGTGGCCGAAACCGAAACGACGGGCCAGCACCGGTGTGGAGGCAGTGACGATATCGGCCATCCGGCACGCTTCGTCTGCCATTGCCAGCCCCCGGTGGGAACCCTCGAGATCGTTCCGAAGACGCGCATCGTCATAGAGGTCGTCGACGTCAACAACGACCCGTACACCGGCTTTCTGCAGATGGACGAGGGCGTCAAGGGCCCATCGCTGATACGGAGCATGAGTTACCACGACATCTGGCGGCGCCTCGGCAAGACCAAGGACCCTCGCGTCAGCCGGGGGCGCCTCGTGATCCGAATCGAACTCGCAGTCCCACCGGAGGCGAGGGTGGCCGACGACGACGTCGTCTGGGCGCTGGATCCCAGCCGCGGGGAGCCCGAGCCGCACCAAAGCCGCACCGGGCCCGCACCACAGCATGACGGTCATCCGGACGGCTCCTGGATCCAGGCGATCCGGTCATGCGAGATGAAGGCGCGCCCGCCGAGCGGAATGTCAGGTCCCTGGTCGGGAAGAAGCTCGACGGCCGAAAGCACGACGCCGCCCATTCGCCCATCGGTGGCCGGCACGACGTCGTCGAGGACCCCCCGATGCGTGTCACCCTCGTCGAGGAGGTGCACCATTACGACATGTCCAGTGACGTGATCCCACCAATCGGGGACCGGAGGCGGCGCAGCCCGACGACGGAACCGCACGGTCCGGCTTAGAGCTCGTCGACGACGACGAAGGCGCCCGGGTTCTTTACCCAGATCGCGGCGCGCTGCATACCGCTCACGAGGGCCATTCCTCGGGCCATGAAGTCGAGGTAGCCCTGGTTGACGGCAACGGAAAATGACCCCTGGAGATAAACGTCGACCTCAGATGGGTCGCACACGATGACCGAGCCTGGCGTCATCCCGGGAGCTGGGACCCACGCTCCGACTGTTGGCAAAGCTTCGTGGCGCCGCAGGTAGTTGCCCGTGCTGTCCTTCAGGGTGAAGAGCTCGTACAACGTGAACGGGTTGCCGATGACGGCGTGAGGTCCGTACCAGCCGTCGGCTGTCACCGACGCTGCTGCGGTGGCCAGGGCATCGATTGGCGCACTGCCGGCGGGCATCGTGGTGACGCCGGCGGTGTTGGTGATGCCCATGAGATTGGCCACGCCACCCTGGATGACGTAGTTCTCGACGGCCCGCGCCCAATTCATCGAGAGGAGTCGGTTGATGACGGCCTCGGCCTGGCCCTCGTCGGTGAGGACAGCGAGGGGGACCGGGATGACCCGGCCGACGCGCACCGCCTCGAGCATGTCGACGCTGAAACTGGCCACGTCGTAGTCAGCGAGCAGGCCGGGAAGGTTCGTCGCGTCGGCGGCATAGCCGGCGTCCTCGATTTGGAGTGACTCGGGGACCGTCGGGATGTTGACCGTGTCCGTCGGGACGATGGTGCAGAGCGACAACAACGCCGCCGGCACGGGGACGGTCTGGATGATCCGGGGCGCGTCGGGTTCGAGGGCGAGCTCGGATGCGTTGAGGGCGCGCTGACGGAACGAGCGCAGGAACGCGGCGAGATGCTCGGGGCCGTCGGTGACGTCGACCCCCTCGGTGCCCGACAGAGGCACCTTCGACGCCAACCGCTGGCCGAGCTCTGACGTTCGGAATCGCACGCCCGGAGTCGATGCTGTGCGGGCCTTGCCGCTGGCGAGGAGTCGCGACCGAGTCTGTTCACGTGTTGACATGTTGTGCCTCTTTCTCGATTGCGAGCAGCCAGTCGGTGGCGGCCTCGAGGTCGAAACGCCAATAGCCGAGGGCGACACGTCGGGCACTTGGGATCAAGCCCCGTTCGGCGTAGCGGCGGATCGTCCACCGGCTGACGCCGGCCGCGGCGGCGAGCTGCGAAGTACCGACCAAGACGCGGGCGCCCTCGGTGAGGGCCGGCGACCTGCGAAGTACCGGGTTACTCACCGAGGGACCCCGCTCGCTGGAGCTTGCTGACAAGGCCCGGCAGGAGTTTCCGGTGCTCCAGCGTTCCTGGATGACTCCGGGCCTGAACCGGAGCTCTCCAAGGCTTTTGATTCGTCACGAATATCGGCGGCGTCGATGATGCGCCGGGCGAGCTCACCCAGCCTTCCGGCGCGCTCGGCGGCGGTGAGGGCCCGCTCGAGGAGGGCAAGCGCTTCGCTGCCCCACATATCGAGCGCGTCCCGAACGGTGGCCACGTCGGGCGGCTCCGTTTCGACGCCAGGGATCTTTGCGACGGAAGAGACGCCGGCGTCCTTGCAGCGAGCGTCGGCGAGTGCAGTTTCGGCTTGCCACTTGGTCTGGAAGCCACCTTGACGGATCGTTTGCGCGCGACCGCCGGGCCCGGGCTTCACGCTCTGGAAGCTGTACTGCCACAGAGTCGGGCCGTCGTACTTGACTTCGGGTTCGGGCCGCTTGAACGGTGCCGGCGGGTTGCGGAATTCGTCGACGTTGGCGATGTCGAGCTCGCCGGCGAGGATCCCCGCCTTCACGCACTTCGGGCACACCAGGTTTCCGGCGTCATCGGCGAAGTAGCCGATGTAGGTGCCGGGACGGACTACCCAGTCGCGCAATAAGGGCGGGTCCCCCTTGACGCCTTCGCCGACTCGCTCGGTGTGCACGCTGCACTGCCAGCGGACGGTGGGGTTCGGCCGAGGATTGAAGGTGATGAGGCGGATCACCGTGACCACGTCACCCGTCGGCGTCTCGGAGTCGATCGCTTCCACCATCCGGCAATGTCGAGCTGCTCCTCTCGCATTTCGAGATACCAGGGCATCTCTCGCAGGTCCTTGCGCTCCTTGACCGGCCGGCATCCGGGCGAGAGGAGAATCACGGCCCTGATCCGTTGTTCGAGTTGACCCATCGGCCCTCCGGTTGCTCCCACTGCTCCGGTGCACGATGGTCGGGTGCTAGCGGCTGGTCCTCGGTCCGAGGAGGGATTCGAGGTCGTCGTGCTCGGGCCTGGGCATTGATAGGCGCCCCCGTGCCGCCGGCGACAGTCCGAGCTCGGCCCAACATCGGGCCAGCGTCGCCTCGGCGTCTCGGGCGATTTGCACAGCAGGGTTCTTGACCAGGCCGCGATCGCCGGCAACCAACACCCCGAGCTTCGTAACCTGCTGCGTCGCGGCCACCCACCGGGCCCACGTCTCGCAGGCCGTCGTCATTACCTGCCGGTCGACGGGTGTGAGCAGACCTTCCACCATCTCGGCCATCAGGCGTCGCCACTCCGCCTTCGCTTCACGCGATAGCCACGTCGGCGCTCGTGGCGCGGTCGGTCGCGGCTTTGGTTCGAGTTGATTCACGCGCGACGGTCGCTCACCTCGAAAAATCTTGATGGCGGTCGGTCGCGGCTTTGGGCCTGGCTTCACGGGCCCGATCATTCCCGATCGCGGGCAAAAACCCGCACAACTCGGCCGCAAACACGCAGTCCTGATGCGGGGGTGCCTATAGGCGATCTCACGATTATTGATGTGCCCCCCCCATAGCGATGCAACAGCGGCGCTCCAGGCTCCTCTTGGGTCCTCTGACTCCCGAATCTCGCACCCACACCGGGGCAATCTGGATGGTTCTCTGGCCCTCCCCGCTCGATGGCGATCGACGGGTTTGCTAGCGGTTCCCTTCCGTGCCTGGATTCGTTTCATTGGTTGCATTAGTCGTCGAGCGACGCCCCCTTAAGCACTCTCCTCGTCTGACCACATCTCGTCTTCATCACGAAGAGCTGGGGGACCGCCCGAGTCGTCCAGAGGATCAAGGTCCAAGTCGTCGGCGAGTTTTGTCGCTTTTATCGCTTTTGTCGCAAGGGTGAGGACTTCTCTCGGCCTCCCGTGCGTACCTTTTGTCGCTTTTGTCGCAAGTCCTTGCTTCTCAAGGAGTGCGATCGCCAGATCGATTCGTTCCTTCTTCTCGTGCTTCCCAAACAGATCGCGAATGCCGGTGCGATCAAGTCCATCCCGTCCTCGCCTTTGGAGCTCGGCGAGGATCCTGTCGGCCACGACGTCCCCCGTGTGTTCACCGAAGATCAGCGCAGCACCTGCCCGCGAGTAATCCCACACGGCTTGAGCTGCCCTGATGTGTTGAACATCGATCCGGTTTGTCTCATCAAGCAAGGCGTACGTGACCGATAGGCGAAGCAACTGGGCACTGTCCCGAGCGATAACCGCACCGAGTAGTCCGCCAGGATCATCCTCAGCCAGTTGTTCATACAGATCCGACCAATAGTCATCGGCGTCAGGTGTGCGTCGGAGAATGCCGAACTTCCGAGTTTGCATTGCGACAAAAGCGACTTTGCGACCAAAGTCACCCACCACCGAGTCGTCGAGGTTCCCGCCCGACGGCAATAGCTTCGATCGCTTCGCCGGAATGAGAAGAAATCGATTGAGCGACCCGCCAAGTGCGTCAGACTCGGCCACCTTCGCAAGTAACTCAGCACGGGTGATGTGGGCAACGACAATGACGTGCGCGCCGGTGGCGACGGCTGTACCTGCTCTAGACCGTACCTGCAGCCGATCGCCGTCCCAGGCCTGCCTCAGTAGCGCCGGCAGCGTCGAGCCGTCACGTTTGGACACGGCGAGCACCCGGGCGTACTCGGACTCGACGACCATCAATCGGTGGTCATCACCAGCCGCGACCGCATCGACGAGCGACTCCCCCGATCCGAAGCCACCAAGCACACGGTCCGAGTCGAACCTCTTATCGGCCGAGCGAAGGACGCGACGGGTTTGAGTCAAGCTCGAGCCTTTGCGAGCCTTCGAGGTGTCGCCGATGATCAGGGGCCAAATGCGCGCCGGATGCTCCGCCCCGTCGGCAAGAGCGTGCGGTCCGCTGCCGACCAATCCCCCGAACGCGGCGAGGAATGTCGTGAGCACCGCCGCTGGATCGGCTTCTGAGTGAGGTTCAATCGCCGCCACAACCTCACCAGCGAGTTGAGTCCCAACGAGTGGTGTACGAGCAGGTGAGCTGAGGACTATCCCCCAGACGCGACGGTCACCGCGTCAACCTCAAGAAGCAGTTTCCACACAACAACTTGAGGAGGAACACGGTGACTGTCCCCACCACTATCGACGCGTCGCTCTGGCTGAGCAAGTACCTCGAGGGCGCCGACGGAGACACGGACCTGGCCCGAGCGATGCTGGGCGCCTTCGCTGAGGCGCTCATGAGCGCCCAGGCCTCGATGCAGTGCAACGCCGGCTATGGCGAGCGGACCGAGGAGCGGGAGAACTCTCGCAACGGATATCGGCTTCGACCCTGGGACACCCGGGTGGGGTCGATCGAGCTGGCCGTGCCGAAGCTGCGCCAGGGTGTGTACTCGCCGGAGTTCTTGCTCCAGCCCCGCCGTCGCGCCGAGCAGGCGCTCGTGGCGGTGGTGTGCCAGGCCTATGTGGAAGGTGTGTCCACCCGGCGGGTCGACGACCTGGTGAAAGCCATGGGCATCGACGGGATCTCGAAGTCCGAGGTGTCGCGCCTCGCGGCTCATCTCGACGCCGTGGTGAAGGAGTTCCGAGAGCGTCCCTTGGACTCCGGCCCCTATCGCTACCTGTGGATCGACGCCGTGACCCAACGGGTGCGCGAGGGCGGCCGGGTTGTCAATGTCTCGGCGGTGATCGCCACGGCCTCCAACGCCGAAGGCCGGCGCGAGATCGTCGGGTTCGACATCGTCACCACCGAGGACACCGCAGCGTGGACCGCGTTTCTGCGCTCGCTCGTGGCCCGGGGCATGTCCGGGGTGGAGCTCGTGGTCTCCGACGCCCACGGTGGCATCAAGGCCGCCATCGCCGCGGTGCTGGCCGAGGCCACCTGGCAGAGATGTCGCACCCACTTCATGGCGAATCTCGCCACGCGGGTTGCCAAGGCGTCGTGGCCCATGATCGCCACACTGGTGCGCTCGATCTTTGAGCAGCCCGACCGCGACGCCACCTGGAGCCAACTCGGGGTCGTCGTCTCCAAGCTCACCGAGGCCGGGTTCACCGACGTGGCGCTCTACCTCATGGACGCCGCTGACGACGTGCTTGCCTTCAGCGCCTTCCCCCCCGAGCACTGGCCGAAGATTCGGTCCAACAACCCCCAGGAGCGGCTCAACAAGGAGATCCGCCGGCGCACCGACGTGGTCGGAATCTTCCCCAACCGCGCTGCGGTCATCCGCCTTGTCGGCGCGGTGTTGGCCGAGCAGTCCGACGAATGGGCCGTCACCAAGCGTTACATGAGCATCGAGAGTCTTAAGTCGCCACGCCGCGACGAGCCTTGCGAGTTCGACCCGAGACCGGCCATCGAAGACGCCGTCGGCGAAGTCGAAGGGAGCGCGCCTTTGGCCGTCGAGTAAAATGAAAGAGAGAACGGGTTGTCGACGTCAGTCGGTCAGCTCGGGTTGATGCGAGGGCCGTTGCGACTCACGACCTCGTACACCACTCATCGGGACTCGACCCACCAGCGAGGCCGTAGCGAGCTTCTGAACGTAGGACCGGCCATCGTGCGTGGAGCGTCGATTCGTGGTCCGGTGGCTTGACCAGGTCCGCTTGCGGCGGCCATACCGGTAGATCGTCCGGCACGGGACACGAACGAATCGACTCAAGGTCACGAGCATCAAGGTCGACGAGCTGCGGAGGGTCACTGCCGTCGAGACGGCCCCAGATCCCGTGTCGCTTTGGTTGCACGAGGCCGCCATGCACATAGAGAGCCGCCCAAAGAGTGCCTTGAGCTTTGTAGGCGCACCAGACCACACCACGAGGGCCGGCGGCGATCCTCTCGCCGGGTGCATATGTCACGCGGCGTTCCAATATCGAGCCATCGTTCGCTCCTCATTCGCAAGCTGTTCAGCGGCCAACAACAGAAGCCAGGCCGCACGTTTGAACAGTCTCGGTGATGGCTCGAATTCTCCGACCGCGATGTGGCGAAGCAGGTCGCGGACGTCGGACATGTGTCCCTCACCCGGGAACGCTTCGGGAATGCCTTCATTTGCGAACGTCGCTTCCAGCCACTCTTCGCTCATGCGCTGCGCCTTGAGCTCCCAGAGCATCCGCGTGTCCGATGCCACCAGGAGCTCGAGCAAGTCACGAAGCGAGAGAGATCGCAAGACCGGGTCGTACGCTTGAACGAGCTGCCCATCGGTGGCCAGTACCACCTCGGCGGCAGCACTAGCCTGCGAAGCGCGTCGTGGTGACGTGGTGTTTTCGGCCGGCGACTCTTCCCAGGGGTCGCCGTCGCCGCGTCTGGGCGCGGTCATGACGCCGCTAGCCGCCGAGCGACGAACGCCTCGATTTCCGAACGCGGCACGAGAATGCGCCGATCGATCCGTATCGACTTGAGCTCACCCGATCGGATCAGCTCGCGGGCTTTGGTCTTGCCAATACCCAGAGCGAGCGACGTTCCTTCGACTCCCAACGCGATGCGCTCGACAGGAGCGACGGACTCGATGGGCTCAACGCTTGCAACCGCGGGACCGGCGTCCCGTGTGTTCGTGGCCATCACGGCCTCCTCCCGGCCCCGCGAAGGGTTTTCCGGTCAAGAGGCGCGCCCGGGTGTCGGGCAGGAGGGCTCGCCGCGGCGGGATTTGCCGGGGTGTTATGCGGCGAGCCGACCAGCTCGCACCCATTCGAGGGGCGCGGTGGTCAGGCTGGGAGGTGCTTGTGACGCGTATGGCAGTGCGACTATTCGTGGCGAATGCGGGCGGTCGTCTTCGGGGAGGGCTGCTGCGACGACCTCGAGGAGGACTTCCGCCAGGAGTGCGATCAGCACATCGAGCACTCCGCTGGCGACCATCTCGTCGATGGCGGCCAGGAACCTGCGCAAGCTGTCCTCCATGGCGTCTGCTCGACGATCGAACCCTTCGGGATCGTTCAGCGGGCCGTCGTGTTCCCACCATCCCCTCGAGACTAAGAATCGATTCTGGCTGAGCAGATCTCGCGGGTCGAAGTGGACGGCGTCAGGTTGGGCCCGCTGTTGCCTTTGTAGGCACCCTCGCGCTATTGCTCGGTTCAGAGACGCCGCGTCGATCACGTCGAGCAGCTCCTCGCACCGGACCTCGGCATGGCGTAAAGCTTCGTCGAGCGCGTTGACTTCGTCCCAATCGACGTAGTCCCAATCGCAGTCCGCTGCCACGAGGCAGGACTGTACGACTCTCTGCGATAAAAACCGCGGACCTCTACTTCCCAACCGATCCGATTGGAATGACCTTGGCAGTCGGCACCAGCGCAGCCAGAGCATCGGCAAGCGCCCGATCGCGGTCGGCTGTCGCGTGTTGGTACCGCATCGCCGCTGTCGCACTCTTGTGTCCAGCGCGGTGCATCAACTCGGCCACGGTCGCACCCGTGGCCGCCGCCCAAGTGAGTCCCGAGTGACGAAGGTCGTGGAGGTGCACCTTGGGCATTCCGACCTTGGCTCGAGCGTTGTCCCATGCCCGACGCAGTTCGTCGGTGTCAACGTCGAAGACGCGGGCGTCTTTCGTTTGACCCGAGAACTGCTCCAGGTGCTCGGTGATCTCCGGAACGAGGTTCGAAGGCACGGCAATAGTGCGCTTGCCCGCCGCCGTCTTCGGGTCCTTCACGACCTGCGAGCCATCTAGGGTTGCAGTTTGTGTCACGGTTACCGACAGCGTCCGGTGTACGAGGTCGACGTCCCGCCGGCGTAAGCCGAGGAGCTCGCCTCGTCGAAGCTGACACCACGCGGCCAGAAGGACTGCCAGTCGGAGCTCGTCGGGCATGGCATTCGCCAGGGCGTCGACTTCCGCGATCGAGACGACCGGGCGCTCTGGAGACGTCTCGGTGGCCGCTCCCTTGATTCGACACGGGCTCTGGACGATGAGTCGGTCGTCGACCGCAGATCGCATGATCGTGGCCAGTAAGCGATACGCCTTTGCGGCGGTGGTCGGTTGGCGTTTCGCGATCCCGGCGTTCCAGCTCTTGATCCGCGCCGTGGAGAGGTCGCCCACGGCAATCGAGCCGAGCACCGGCACGACGTGATGATCGAATAAGTGGGCGTAGAGCGAAGCGGTCGTCGCGGCGAGGTCGGTGCGCTTTTTGAGCCAGTCGTTGCCGTAATCCTGCACGGTCACCTTGGCCCGCTTGGGATCGATGGCAGCACCGCGCAGCTTGTCGGCCTCAACCGTCGCTGCATACGCACGAGCGTCTCGCCGCGTCGCAAACGTCCGCGTCACAACTCGCCCGTCGATACGCGTCCGCACGTCGTACCTGACGCCGTCGGTGACCTGCCTCGAAACAACGTTCGCCATGTCCGCACCTCCGCCCGCTGAAGCCAACGATAGGACGTCCGCGCGATGAACGCGCGATGAGCCCTGGGTTTCGACTTGGGTCGGATCGAGCCGGGAGACCGAAATAGCCTGCGACCTGCACTTTGATCCAGTGTCGGAGAGGGGACTTGAACCCCTACGTCCTTTCGGACACTAGCCCCTCAAGCTAGCGCGTCTGCCTATTCCGCCACTCCGACGGGCGCGCCCTACAGCCGGCGTGCCAGGAACTCTAGCGCGGCTCCTACCTCAGGTCGCGCCCGTGGCGGCGTCCGGCGCGCCCTTGGAGGATGCCACCACCCGTCGCGCCCATTGGGAAATGTCCCACAGTGGTGTGAGCGCACCGGGGTCATCTTGCACGCCGTCGACCGATGTGGACGACACGAGAAGCGTCGGCTCCGCGAAGAGCGGCAATGACGGCATTTCACTCCACAGATCCTGATCAATCTGCTGATAGGTGGACTGCGCCGTGGCCGCGTTGAGGTCTTGAGCGGCGGCGGTGAACAACGTGTCCACTTTCGGATCGTCGAATCCCGACCAGTCGGGCGCCACCCCGGTGCCATTGGCCGTCGTCGCCGTGGAGAAGTCCTGTGCCATGGACGTGGGATATATGCCGGCCGCCACCGGCACCAGAGCCAGATCGAAATCGCCTTGCGGCAACACGGTGCCGATGAGCGTGGCGCTCGGTACGGGATCGGTGGAGACGTCGAACCCGGCGGTCACGAGTTCAGCGGCGATCAAGGGGCCCACGGCTTCTGACCACGGGTCATCCGAAGCCCACACGAATTCGAGTGTCACCGGTGTGCCGTGCAACGTCCAGGTCCCCTGGGCGTTGGCCACCAGGCCGCCTTGGGCCAGCAATTTAGCGGCGTCGGTCACGTCGGCCCGGTCATAGGCCGTGCCGTCGGCGTTGTAATCAGACTGGACGTTGGCGAAGAGGTAGTTGTCGTCGGGCTGCGCACCGGGCTGCAGGCCGCCCATGGCTTGGGACACCACCGCAGAGCGGTCGATGGCGCGGGCCACGCCCTGACGCACCGGTTGGGACGACAACGGGTCATGGCGGAGGTTGAAGTCCAGTTGCAGCATGGTCGTCCCCGGGTCGACTTGGCTCTCGAGCGTCGGCGTGGAAGACACTTGCGCCAAGAAGCTGGTGTCGAAATCCCATTCGTTGGCGACGGCCAGTCGGCCTGACCGCAGCGCGGCGATATCGGCGGCGGCTCCCCCCCACCGTTGAGGACGATCTTGTCGAGGGTGGGCACCGTGCCCCACCAGTGCGGGTTGCGCTCCAACACGAGTTGGGAACCGGGTGTCCACGACGCCACCTTGAACGGGCCCGCCGACACCAGCGTGGTGGAATCGAAGCTGTTGAAGCCACTGTTCCAGCCCACTTGGGCGGCGACGTGAGCGGGAAGAAGGTCGTCGAACAATGATTCCCAATCGGCGAAGGGGGTGTGGAATATCACGGTGACGGTGCGACCCCCGTTGGTCCCCGTCACCGAGTTGATATCGCCATAGCCCAACGTCGAGGCCACTGAGTCCGGGTTACCGTCGACGTCGATGGCACCGCCACGTTGTGACTGCCACGCGTAGACAAAATCCTCGGCATTGACCGGCACGCCGTCGGACCACGTTGCTTTCGGGTTGATCTGGTACACAACCGTTTGCGGGTTGACGCTCACCACCTCAGCGCTTTGCACCACGGCGGTGTCGAGCTGAGGGCTGGCGGTGGGCTGCGTGCCGGGGCCGAGCTCGAAGACCTGGGCCCAGATGTAGTCGGCCACCAATTCACCCGTGGCGTTGGCGCCGGCCACGGTGTGGTCGTTCAGCGTCACCGGAACCGGGCCGACGTCCACCGTCACCGTGCCCCCGCGACCGTCCACCAACGTCGCTGGTGAGCGGTGACTCATCACCTTGATGTGGGACCGAGAAGCAGCGGCGAAGGCCGGCGAAGCCATCGAGCTGGAGCCGACGAGGTAGCCAACCACGACCATGACGACAACGGCGACCAACACCGCGACGGGAGTGATGCTCCGAAGGCGACGCGCCAAGAGGGTTCCCATCAAGTCGACGAGTGCGCAACGAGGTGCTCAGCGGCCCATGGCGCGCCGAGGTCGTCGCCCACCGGCGGGCTCAATGCAGGCGCAGGTCCAGCGTCATGGTGGTGAAGGCGAGGATGATGGCCACGGTGATGGTGATGCGGTCGAGGTTCTTCTCGACCACGGTCGAGCCGGCCGCGGCCTGGCCCACCGATCCGCCGAACATGTCCGAGAGTCCGCCGCCCTTGCCCGAGTGCATGAGGACCAGGAAGATCAGCGACGCCGCAGCGGCGATGTGGAGGATGATGAAGATGATCGTCAGCACAGCGTGATCCTTCCCGAGCGCGGTGGGCTGAGTAACGCTAGCAAAGGCCGCCCCGTCACCGAAGCGCCTCCCCGGCGGCCTGGACGATGCCCAAAAATGAGGCTGCTTGCAGGCTGGCCCCCCCGACGAGGAGCCCATCCACGTCATCGAGGGTCACCATGTCCGCGGCGTTGTCGGGCTGGACCGAGCCGCCGTACTGGATGCGCACGGCGGAGGCGGCATCGGCGTGTATGGCGGCCAGCACCGAGCGGATGTGGGCGGTGGCCTTGGCGGCGTCCTCGGGGGTGGCGATCTGCCCGGTGCCGATGGCCCAGATGGGCTCGTAGGCGACGACGACCTTAGCCAGATCCTCGGCTGACAACCCACCCAGGGCGGCCGTGGTCTGAGTGGCCAGCCGGTCGTCGGTGATGCCGTCCTCGCGCTCCTCTTCGGTTTCGCCGACACAGACGATGGGCGTCATGTGGTGGCGCAGCACGGCGCGTAGGGTGGCGGCCACTTGTTCGTCGGTCATGTGGAAGAACTGTCGGCGTTCGGAGTGGCCCACGATCACGTACGTCACCCCGAGACGGGCCAACATGGGAGGAGCCACCTCTCCCGTCAGCGCGCCAGTGTCCTCGTCATTGCAGTGCTGGGCGCCTAAGGCCACCGGGATGGCGCGATCTTCGAGCACGGTCTGCACCGATCGCAGGTCGGTGAACGGCGGGTGCACCGACACGTCGAGGCCGGCCACATCGGCGGCGGTGATGCGGAGCCCGAGATCCTGCACAGTGCGAATGGCTTGGAGATGATCGTGGTGCATCTTCCAGTTGCCGCTGACGAGGGGGCGACGCCCCGTCCGCTTACGAGCCATGTGTCGTCCTCCTCTGACCCGGGGCATTGGAGGCGGCTCGCAGTGCGGCCAGCCCGGGAAGGTCTCCGTACTCGAGCAGCTCGAGGGTGGCTCCCCCACCGGTCGACACGAAGTCGAAATCATTTGCCAACCCGGTGCGATCCACGGCGTGCACCACATCGCCGCCCCCGACGACGGTGAACCCTTTACACGCCGCCATGGCCTCGGCCACAGACCGCGTTCCTGCCGCGAAGCGATCATCTTCGAAGACACCCATGGGGCCGTTCCAAAACACGGTGCCGGCCCCGGCCACGGCATCGGCGTAGGCGGCGGCGGTGCCGGGTCCGATATCGAGGCCACGCCATCCGGGCGGCAACTCCACGCCCATGATCTTCACCTGGCCGGTGCCCGTCTTGCCTTTGCCGATGGTGCCGCTGGGCTCGAGGGCCACCAGATCACTCGGAAGAAAGACGCGTCCCCCGGCCGCGTTGAGCAGGGCTCGGCAATCGGCCAGGCGTACCGTGTCAAGCATCGAGGCCCCCACGGCGTGGCCCTTGGCGGCCAGGAAGGTGAAGGCCATGCCGCCCCCCACCACCAGAAGGTCGACACGCGCCACCAACGAGTGCAATACGCCCAGCTTGTCCGCGTACTTGGCCCCGCCCACCACGGCCACAAAGGGTCGAGCTGGCGACGTGAGCAACCTGCCGATCACTTCGACCTCGCGCTGCAGGAGCCGGCCCGCCGCCGACGGAAGCCGCTGCGGGGGACCGACGATGGACGCATGGTCGCGGTGCGAGGCGCCGAAGGCGTCGTTGACGAAGTAGTCGAAGCCGGCCACCAGCTGGTCCACAAAGGCGGCGTTGTTCTCCTCCTCGCCGAGGTTGAAACGCACGTTCTCGAGGAGCTCGACGGTGGGTGCCAGCTCCTTCAGACGAGCGCGCACGGGGGCCACATCGAAGCGGGCGTCGGTGACACCTCCGGGCCGTCCCAGATGCGTCAACGCCGTCACCGACGCCCCGCGCTCGGTCAACCACGCCAGGGTGGGCAAGGCAGCCCGAATACGGAAGTCGTCTTCCACTACGGCGGGCCCGTCGCTCCCATCGTCATGGCCCAGAGGGACGTTGAAATCGACACGGACCAGGACGCGCTTGCCCTCCAGCGGGGGCAGGTCCTCCAGCAGGGGCAGGCCGGCCAGCGGACCCGACGTGGGCGAGGCGTCGCCCACGCTCGTGTCGGTGGGGGTCACGCCTGCCCGGAGGACGCGCCCCCGAGCAGTACGGCCAGGTCAACGAGTCGGTTCGAATAGCCCCACTCGTTGTCGTACCAACCCTGGACCTTGACCAACGTGGAGTCGTCATCGATGGGCACGATCATGGTGAGCCCGGCGTCGAAGGTGCACGAAGCCGGACTGCCCACGATGTCGCTCGATACCAACGGCTCCTCGCTGTAATCGAGGACGGCCGCCAGCGGCCCGGCCGTGGCGGCGGCCCGATAGGCGGCATTGATGTCGGCCACGGTGGGCTTTCCGGTCACCACGGCGGTGAAGTCCGTGATTGAACCGTCGCTGACCGGCACCCGCAACGCCGCCCCGTCGAGGCGACCGTCCATGGACTCGAGGACGAGACGCGTGGCCCGCGCCGCCCCGCTGGAACAGGGCACGATGTTCATGGCCGCAGCGCGCGCTCGGCGCAGGTCCTTGTGGGTCAGGTCCAACAGGTTCTGATCGTTGGTGTAGGCGTGCACCGTCGTCATCAGCCCGCTTTTAACCCCGAAGGCATCGTCGAGGACCTTGACCAAGGGCACGAAGCAGTTGGTCGTGCACGACGCGTTGGACACGATCTCGTGGGCATCGGGATCGAAGTCGCCGTCGTTGACGCCCATGACGAAGGTGGCGTCCACATCGGGCGCCGGTGCCGAGATGATGACGCGCTTGGCCCCTCCTTCGATGTGGGCGGCGGCGGCGTCACGAGCGGTGAAACGACCCGTCGACTCGAGAACCACGGTGGCGCCGAGCTCGCCCCACGGCAGCTCTTTGGGCTCGCGTTCGGACAGCACCCTGATCCGGGCCCCGTCCACCACCATCTCGTCGCCCTCGACCGACACGGCTGCCTTGAAGCGTCCCAAGGTGGTGTCGTAGCGAAGGAGATGGGCGTTGGTGGCGGCGTCGGTGAGGTCGTTGACAGCCACCACCTCCACGTCGGCCCCGCCGTCGTGCACGGCGCGCAGGAAGTTCCTCCCGATCCGTCCGAAACCGTTTATCCCTACCCGAACCGTCATAGAACCTTCCCTCGCGCCACGGTCAGTGGCCGCCTATCCGACCAGACCAGCCAGGGCCGCCGCCAGTTTGTGCCGATCGTGGGCCCGCCCGTTGGCCTTGGCCAGGTCCACTCGCACCACCGGCACGGCCAAATCCCCCAGGGCAATAGAGGCGGTGTCGGCCAGCACGACGTCGATCTTTACGCCGTGCTCGGTCAGGGCGCTCACATGGTCGGCCACGTCAAAGCCCTCGGTCTCGGCCGGTTGGGCATGCAGGTTGGCCACGTAGACGGTGCGCCCCGGCGAGGTGCCGATGGCGGTGGCGATGGCGGGCACGGCCACGGCGGCGAGCACGCTGGTGAACAGCGAGCCCGGTCCGATGATGACCTGGTCGGCCACCGCCAGCGCATCCAGGGCCTCCTGGGGGGCGGGGGGATCGGCGGGCACTAGCGACACGTGGCGGATCTGGCTGGTACCGCCCACCGCCGTCTGTCCCTCGACCGAGCCTGAATCGGCCTCGGCCTTGAGCACGACGGGCTCGGTGGCAGCGGGGACGACCCGACCAGTGCAGCCGAGCAGGCGAGCGGCTTCATCCAGCCCGGCCTGCAGATCACCGGCGCTGGCGCTGAGCCCGGCAATGACCAGGTTCCCCAGCGCATGACCGGCCAGGTCCTCGCCTTCGAAGCGGTGCTCGAAGGCCACGGCCAAGGCCGAGTCCTCGGCGGCCAGGGCCACCAGGCACTTGCGGAGGTCGCCGGGGGGGATGATGCCGAGCTGCTGGCGCAGCCGCCCCGACGATCCCCCGTCGTCGGCCACCGACACGATGGCGGTGATCGACCCGGCGTAGTGACGTGCCGCCTGCAGCGTGGCGGCCAGACCATGGCCCCCGCCCACGGCCACCACGCGCGGACCGTTGTTCGGTGTGGCGTCGGTCACCGGTCGAGGTCCCGATGGAAGATGGCCGGGGTCGTCCCTCGGGCGCTCAGGCAGCGGCCCAGCTCCTCGGCCAGGACCACCGAGCGGTGGCGCCCGCCCGTGCAGCCCAGGGCCACGGTCAGATACGACTTGCCCTCGGCCGCGTAGGCGGGCAGGAGCACGCCGATCAGCTCGTCGACGCGCCCCAAAAAGGCCCCCGTTGCCTCCTGGGACATGACGAAGTCCCGTACCGGGGCGTCGAGCCCTGACAGCGGGCGCAGCCGGTCCACCCAGTGCGGGTTGGGCAGGAAGCGGCAATCGAAGACCAGATCGGCGTCGAGGGGAACGCCGTGCTTGTAGCCAAAGGACAGCACCGACGTCCGCATGGAATTGCCCGATTCCTCGCCCAGCAGCTCCATCACCCGCCGCCGCAACTGGTTCACGTTGAGCTCGCCGGTATCGATGACGATGTCAGCGCGGTCGCGCAGCGGTTTGAGCATCTCGCGCTCGTCCTCGATGGCCGACTCCACCAGGTCGCCGGCGATGGGGTGCCGGCGCCGGGTCCCCTCGAAGCGGCGCACCAACACGTCGAGAGGGGCGTCGAGGTAGACCACCCGCACGGTGTGGCCCTGGGCGGTGAGCGCCTCAATGGCGGGAACCGCCTCTTTGGGTTGGGCCCCGCCGCCGCGTCCGATGACCAGCGCCACCCGCTCTTGGCCGGCGTCGGGGCTACCCACCACCTCGGCCGCCTCCGACAGCAATGACGGCGGCATGTTGTCGATCACGTACCAGCCGGCGTCCTCCAAAGCGGCCGCGGCGGTGGAACGCCCGGCCCCTGACATGCCGGCGATGAGGACGAAGTCAGTCACGGGGCATCACCCCCATCCTCGCCTGCCTGGGCGACTTCGGCACGCACTGCACTGGGAAGCGCCGCCGGTGCCCGAGGCGAGCGCCCGGCGGCCCCGGCGTGGAGATGGTCATAGACGGCCCGGGCCACGGGTGCGGGGAGCCACGGCAAGGCCGTCAGGTCCTCGACCGAGGCCTCGCGGGCGGCCCGTACGCTGCCCAGCTCTTTGAGCAGTCGGGTCCGGCGAGCGGGACCGAGCCCGGGCACGCCCTCGAGGGCACTGCGGGTCATGCGCTTGGCCCGCAGCGTGCGGTGATAGGTGATGGCGAACCGATGGGCCTCGTCGCGCACCCGTTGCAGCATGAACAGCGCATCGGATCCCCGGGGGATCCGTATCGGTTCGGATTGGCCGGGCACGAAAACCTCCTCGAAGGTCTTGGCCAGCGCCGCCACCGGGATCTCCTCGCTCAGACCGAGCTGCTCGAGCACCCGCTCGCCCACGCCGAGCTGGCCCTTGCCGCCATCGAGGAGCAGGAGCTGGGGCGGGTAGGCGAACTTACGGGGGCGGCGAGTGACGCCGATCTCGGCTTCGGGCTCCGCTTCACCCGCGGCCTCTCGGGCCCGCAGCAGGGCGGTCAGGCGGCGGGTGAGGACTTCCTCCATGGCCGCGTAGTCGTCGTTGCCGGGAACGTCGCGGATGCGAAAGCGCCGGTATTCCGAGCGCCGGGGCAGGCCGTCTTCGAGGACCACCATCGACCCCACGTAGTCGGTGCCCTGTAGGTGGCTCATGTCGTAGCACTCGATGCGCAGCGGGGCCTGAGGCAGATTCAGCTCCACCCGCAAGGCTTCAAGGGCCCGAGCCCGGCTGTCGTGGTCCGAGGCGCGGCGCAGCCGGTGACGGGCCAGCTCTTCACCGGCGTTGCGGGTCACGGTCTCCATCAAGGCCCGCTTGCCGCCACGTTGGGGCACCGCCAGCGTCACCGGCCCGCCCCGTCGCCCGGCCAGGAATCCTTCGTAGACCTCGGCGTCCTCGGGGAGCTCGGGCACGAGGACCTGGCGGGGCACCCCCGGGGCAGCCGGGCCCTCGGTTCCCCACGAGCCGGGATCCCCCGCTCCCGAGGTCCAGCCACTGCGGTCGCCGTCGCGCACCCGAGCCGTGCGTGGTCCGGGGGTGGACGGCTCGGCGTCGCCGTAGAGCTCTTCGAGGAGCCGGCCCACCAACTGGCCCGGGGTGACGTCCTCCACCTTGTCCACCACAAAGGCCCGACGCCCCACGATGCGGCCGCGCCGCACGTGGAACACGCACACGGCCGCCTCCAAGGGGTCGTCGTCGATCCCCATGATGTCGAGATCCTCGGGGCGCTCGGTCACCACCTGCTGGCGCTCACAGGCGGTGCGCAAGGTGGCCAGCTGATCGCGCAGACGGGCGGCCCGCTCGAAGTCGAGCGCATCGGCGGCCTCGGTCATATCGCCCTGGAGCCGTCGTTCGAGCTCGTCGGTGTCACCGGCCAAAAAGGCCATGAGGTCCTCGAGCATGCGGTCATAACGCTCGTGGTCCACCGCCCCGATGCACGGGCCCGAGCACCGGTCGATGTGAAAGAGCAGGCAGGGCTTGCCCAACGCGGCGTGGCGCTTGAACTTCGAGTCCGAGCACGTCCGCACCGGAAAGGACCGGATGAGGAGGTCCAAGGTGTCGCGAATGGCATAGGCGTGGGCATAGGGGCCGAAGTAGCGGATGCCGGGGCGGCGCCGTCCCCGTATCACCACCGGTCGGGGCCACTCGTCGGGCAACGTCACGGCCAGCCACGGATAGCTCTTGTCGTCGGTGAGCCGGATGTTGAAGCGGGGCCGGTGCTCCTTGATGAGGGAGTACTCGAGCATGATGGCCTCGACCTCGTTGGCCACCTGGATCCATTCCACCGTGTCGGCGGACGCCACCATCTGTGCGGTCTTCGGGGTCAAGGTGGCGGGATCGGCGAAATAACTCGACAATCGGCTGCGCAAGGACTTGGCCTTGCCCACGTAGAGGACCCGGCCGTGGCTGTCGAGAAACTGATAGGAGCCCGGGGTGTCGGGGATGGTTCCGGCCGGAGGTCGCACACGCACACCTCCACTGTGCCGTACGGGTGACCGCCATCGTGCCGTCACGGTGCGGTCAATGCGGCGTTCACCTACACTGACAAGTGAGCGCCGGCCTGGTATCCCGGCGTACATAACCGCTTCGAGGCCGACAACCCCGCGGATGGGCGACCAGGCTGTCCCCGCCGGCCACCATCGGAGCGCTCCCCGAAGGGGGTCACAGAATGCTCCGCCTCCAGCGTGCGCTCCCCGAGCGCTACACCACCGCCACGCCCGAACAGCTGGACCGATGGACCCGGTCGGCCAAAGACGCCCTGGGTCAACGGGTGCTCGTGGTGGGTCACCACTATCAGCGCGACGAGGTCATGCAATGGGCCGACGCCCGCGGCGACTCCTACGGCTTGTCGCGCCTGGCCGCCGATCACCATGACGCCCAGTACATCGTCTTCTGCGGTGTCCACTTCATGGCCGAGTCGGCCGACATCCTCACCGCCGCGCACCAGCAAGTCGTTCTCCCCGATCTCAACGCCGGCTGCTCCATGGCCGACATGGCCGACATCGACGCCGTCACCGAGGCCTGGGAAGAACTGGCCCGGGTGACCAACGTTGAGCGCATCGTGCCCGTCACCTACATGAACTCCTCGGCGGCCCTAAAGGCGTTCGTGGGACAACACGGAGGGGCCGTGTGCACGTCGTCCAACGCCCGGGCCGTGTTGACGTGGGCGCTGGGTACCAGGGACGAGATCAGCCGGGGGGCGCCCACCCGAGGCGACAAGGTGTTGTTCTTCCCCGACCAACACCTGGGCCGCAACACGGGCTATCAACTGGGCTGGGGCGAGGACGACATGCGCGTGTGGAACCCGCGCCGGGAGCTGGGTGGGCTCCAAGAGGCCGACGTCAAAGAGGCCACGTTGCTCTTGTGGCAAGGCCACTGCTCGGTGCATCAGCGCTTTCGCCCCATCCACATCGACGCCTTTCGGGCCGAGCACCCCGACGGCATGGTGGTCGTCCACCCCGAGTGCGCCCATGACGTGGTGGTCATGGCCGACGCCGTGGGCTCCACCGATTTCATCATCAAGACCGTGGAGGAGGCGCCGGCCGGTTCGGTGCTCGGCGTTGCCACCGAGATCCATCTGGTCAACCGGCTCGGTCACGAGCACCCTGACAAAACGGTGGTGTCCCTCGATCCCATCGTCTGTCCCTGTTCGACCATGTTCCGCATCGATGCCGCCCATCTGTGCTGGGTGCTCGAAGGTCTGGCCGACGGAGTCGTCCACAACCGCATCAGCGTCGACCCTGACATCGCCACGTGGGCCAAGGTGGCTCTGCAGCGCATGCTCGAGATCACCTGAACGTCTCGAGCGGCCTGGCCCGCTGATTATCCGGCGCGGCGTCTTTTAGGAGCCGAAGAGGCCGTGGTGGCCCGGGTGGACGCAGCCCGTGTGGTGGCGCGCTTGGGAAGCTTCTTGCCGGCGCGCTCGAGTACGGGCCGCAGCACGACCCCGGTGTGGCTCCCCTTGATGACCGCCACGTGCTCGGGGGTGCCCTCGGCTACGACCAGCCCGCCGCGTTCGCCGCCTTCGGGCCCGAGGTCGATGATCCAGTCGGCGGTTTTGATGACGTCGAGGTTGTGCTCGATGACCACCACGGTGTTGCCGTGGTCCACCAACCGGCTGAGCACCTCGAGCAGCTTGCGCACGTCCTCGAAGTGCAGACCCGTGGTGGGCTCGTCGAGCACGTACAGCGTGTGGCCGGTGGGACGGCGCGCTAGCTCGGACGCCAGCTTCACCCGCTGCGCTTCCCCTCCCGACAGCGTGGGAGCAGACTGGCCCAGGCGGATATAGCCGAGCCCGACGTCGACCAGCGTCTGCAGGTGCCGGGCGATGGGTGGCTGGTTGGCGAAGAAGCCGAGCGCTTCTTCGCATGACATGTCGAGCACCTCGGCGATGTTCTTGCCTTTGAAGGTGACATCGAGGGTCTCCCGGTTGTAACGCGCCCCGCCGCACACCTCGCACGGCACGTACACGTCGGGGAGGAAGTGCATCTCGATCTTGATGGTGCCGTCACCGGCACACGCCTCGCAGCGCCCGCCGCGCACGTTGAACGAGAAGCGCCCCGGCAGATAACCGCGCACCTTCGCTTCTGAGGTCTGGCTGAACAGCCGGCGTACATGGTCGAACAGTCCCGTGTAGGTGGCCGCGTTCGAGCGCGGCGTGCGCCCGATAGGCGACTGGTCGATGGCGACCACCTTGTCGATGTGTTTGACCCCCGTGATGGTGCTGTGCTGCCCGGGTGTGGTGCGAGCCCGATGTACCTGCCCCAGCAGTGATTGCAACAGGATGTCGTTGACGAGGGTGGATTTTCCCGATCCCGACACCCCGGTCACGGCGACCAGACACCCGAGGGGAAAAGCCACGTCGATGCCGTGAAGGTTGTGCTCACGCGCCCCTTTGACCACCAGCCGCTCGCCCGATCCCGCGCGCCGCAACTCGGGGACGGGCACCGAGCGCGTCCCCTTGAGGTAGCGGCCCGTGACCGACTCCTTGGCATTGAGCAATCCGGGAAAGGTGCCGGTGTAGACAATGCGTCCGCCATGCTCCCCCGCCCCGGGACCGATGTCGACCACGTGATCGGCGGCGCGAATGGTCTCCTCGTCGTGCTCGACCACGATGACGGTGTTGCCCAGGTCGCGCAGGCGCTCGAGGGTCTCGAGCAGTCGCAGGTTGTCGCGCTGATGCAGGCCAATGGACGGTTCGTCCAAGACGTAGAGCACACCCACCAGGCCGGAGCCGATCTGGCTGGCCAGCCGGATGCGTTGGGCCTCACCGCCGGACAAGGTGGCCGTGCCACGCGCCATGGACAGGTAGTCGAGGCCGACGTCGAGGAGGAAGCGCAGCCGGGCCCGCACTTCGCGCAGGACGCGATCGGCGATGAGGTGCTCGCGTTCGGAAAGCTCCAGGGCGTCGACGAATTCGGAAGCGCGGTTGATGGGCAAACTGCACACCTCGAAGATGTTGCGCTCCCCCACCGTGATGGCCAGCGATTCCGGCTTGAGGCGGGCCCCGTGGCACGCGGGGCATGGCACTTCGCGCATGAAGGACTCGATCCATTCACGCATGCCCTCCGAATCGGACTCGGAATGCCGGCGCCCCAACCAGGGGACGATGCCCTCGTAGTGGGTGGTGAAGGAACGCTGGCGGCCGTAGCGGTTGCGATAGCGCAGCTGCACCTGCTTCTGGCCGGCGCCATGGAGGATGATCTTGCGGTCCGCCTTGCGCAGTTTCTCCCAGGCCATGTCGACCGAGAACCCGTACTCCTCGGCGATGGCTTCGAGCATGTGATCGAACCATCGGCTGCGTCCTCCCGCCCACGGCACCAGCGCACCGTCGGCCAAGGACTTGGTGGGATCGGGGACGACGAGATCAGGGTCGACCTCGAAGCGGGTGCCCAGGCCGTCACACGTCGGACAGGCGCCGTAGGGGGAGTTGAACGAGAAGTTTCGGGGGGCGGGCTCCTCGAACGACAAGGAGCAGAACGTGCAGGCCAAGTGCTCCGAGAAGGTGATGAGCTCCTCAGATCCGTCTTCGGCCAGCACGCCCACCTCGGCCACGCCATCAGACAGCCGTAGGGCGGTCTCCATGGACTCGGTCAGACGTTGGCGGATGTCATCGCGTCGCACCAGGCGGTCGACGACGACCTCGATGGTGTGTTGCTCGTAGCGGGCCATCTTCTCGCCGCCGCGGTCGGACAGCTCGACGACCTCGCCATCCACCCGCACCCGGGCAAAGCCCTGCTTGGCCAGATCATCGAGGAGCGCCTCGTACTGGCCTTTGCGGCCGCGCACCACGGGGGCAAGCACCTGAAAGCGGGTGCCCTCGGCCAGATCGAGAATGCGGTCGACGATCTGCTGAGGCGTCTGGCGGGCCACGGGACGTCCGCAGTTAGGACAATGCGGGTGTCCGATGCGGGCGTAGAGCAACCGCAGATAGTCGTAGATCTCGGTGACGGTGCCCACCGTCGAGCGCGGGTTGCGACTGGCCGACTTCTGATCGATGGAGATGGCCGGCGACAACCCTTCGATGAAGTCCACGTCGGGCTTGTCCATCTGCCCCAAGAACTGACGGGCGTAGGCGGACAGCGACTCGACGTAGCGCCGTTGACCCTCGGCGTAAATGGTGTCGAAGGCCAAGGAGGATTTCCCCGAACCCGACAGCCCGGTGAACACGATGAGCCGGTCGCGGGGCAGCTCCAGCGACACGTCTTGCAAGTTGTGTTCTCGCGCGCCGCGGATCACCAACCGGTCGGCCATGGCGGGGAGGTTACCGGGGGGCTTGGGGGTGGTCTTGCGGGGGGCCCGAGCCGTGGTCAAGGCACCGACACCGGCACGGGAGCCCCCTCGGCCGACTCCACCAGCACCAAGCGCAGCTCGGAGATTTCGTCTCGCAGCAACGCCGCCTCCTCGTAGCGCAGCTCGGCGGCGGCGATACGCATTTCGGCCTCGAGCCGCACCACCAGCGTGCGCAGGTCGTCGATGGCCACCCCTGCCGTCTCACCGTCCTCAGTCCCGTCACCGGCGACGACCGAAGCCGACACCCCGGTGCGATCGTGCCGGGAGCGGGGCGGTGTAGCCCGGCCCGGGAGCCCGGTAGGACGGCCGCGGCCGCTTCGTCCACCTCGGCCTCGTCCGGCACTATCACCGGAACCCGCCGCCGGGGCCAGGCGGGCCAGGATGTCGGTCACCGCCTTGCGCACGGTGGTGGGGTTGATGCCGTGTTCGATGTTGTAGGCTTGCTGCAGGCTGCGGCGGCGCTGGGTTTCGGAGATGGCCTCTCGCATGGCGTCGCTGATGGTGTCGGCGTAGAGCACCACCAATCCCTCGACGTTGCGCGCGGCGCGCCCCATGGTCTGGATCAATGACGACGCCGAGCGCAAAAAGCCGGACTTGTCGGCGTCGAGGATGGCTACCAGCTGCACCTCGGGCAGGTCCAAACCCTCGCGCAGCAGGTTGATGCCCACCAGCACGTCGAACTCGCCCAGGCGAAGGTCGCGTAACAGCTCGATGCGGGTGATGGTGTCGATGTCGGAGTGCAGGTAGCGCACCCGCACGCCCAGCTCGAGGAGGTAGTCGGTCAGGTCCTCGGCCATCTTCTTGGTCAAGGTGGTGATGAGGATCCGTCCCTGGCGCGCCGAGACCACCCGGATGCGCTCGAGGAGGTCGTCGATCTGTCCGGTGGTGGGTTGGATGACCACCTCGGGGTCGACCAACCCCGTGGGCCGGATGACCTGGTCGACCACCTGCGTCGAGATGCCCAGCTCGTAGGCGCTCGGAGTGGCCGACAAGAACACCACCTGCCCGACCTTGGCGCTGAACTCGTCGAAGGTCAGGGGTCGGTTGTCGAGAGCCGATGGAAGACGAAAGCCGTGCTCCACCAGCGTCATCTTGCGGGAGCGGTCCCCTTCGTACTGACCGTGGATCTGGGGCACCGTGACGTGGCTCTCGTCGATGACGGTGAGGAAATCGGTGGGGAAGAAATCGAGAAGGGTGTAGGGCGGCGTGCCGGCGGAACGGCCGTCGAGATGCCGGCTGTAGTTCTCGATGCCGTTGCACACCCCGACCTCGGCCAGCATTTCCAGATCGTGCTGGGTGCGCATGCGCAGGCGCTGGGCCTCGAGCAGCTTGTTCTCGGCCTGTAGTTCTCCCAGGCGCACCCGCAGCTCGTCCTCGATGGAGATGATGGCGCGCTGCATGGTCTCGTCACCGGCCACGTAGTGGGTGGCCGAGAACACCACCAGGTCCTCGATGTCCTCGCCGGCATCACCGGTGAGGGGGTCGAAACGGCGGATGCGCTCCACCTGGTCCCCGAACAGCTCGATACGCACGGCATCCTGCTCGTAGGCGGGATGCAGCTCCACGGTGTCGCCCCGCACCCGGAAGCGTCCCCGGCCAAGGACAACGTCGTTGCGGTCGTAGTGCAGCTCCACCAGCCGCCGCAGCAAGCTGCGCTGATCGACGGTGTCGCCCGGTCGCACCACCAGCACCCGCGAGCGGTACTCGTCGGGCGATCCCAGGCCGTAGATGGACGACACCGACGCCACCACGATGACGTCACGGCGCGACAGGAGGCTCGAGGTGGTGGCGTGGCGCAACCGGTCGATCTCGTCGTTGATAGACGAGTCCTTTTCGATGTACGTGTCGGTGGTGGGGAGATACGCCTCGGGCTGGTAGTAGTCGTAATAGGAGACGAAGTACTCCACCCTGTTATGGGGGAACAACTCCCGCATCTCAGCGGCCAGTTGGGCCGCCAGGGACTTGTTGGGCTCGATGATGAGGGTGGGTCGCTGGACGGCCTCGATGGTCCACGCCATCGTGGCCGTCTTCCCGCTGCCGGTGATCCCCAACAAGGTTTCGTAACGGTCCCCCCGCTGGATGCCGGCCGTCAGATCGGCGATGGCGCGCGGCTGGTCCCCGGCCGGGCGCAGCGGGGTCACAACCTCCAGTTTGGGCACTCGATCGATCGTACCGGGGGGGTGTAACACCCGGGCCGGAGCGGCGCCGGACGGGGGTGGCGCCGGGCCTACTCCTGGTGGTGGTGGCGGCGTTGGAGCTCCGCCCACACGCGGTCCACCTCGGCTTCGAGCTGGGCGCGGTCCGAGGAGTTGTCGATGACAAGGTCGGCGCCGTCGAGGCGCTCGGCCCGGCTGGGCTGAGCGGCCATGCGGGCGGCCACATCCTCTTCGGTGAAGTGACGCTGGGAGACCAATCGCTCCCGGGCCACCTCGACGGGGCAGTCCACCACCACGACCAGGGCCAACGTCAGCACGTCGCGGTGCACGGCCCGCAGCAGGGGGATGTCGAGGACGACGATGGCGTCGGTGCCTTCGAGCGCGTTGCGCCGCTCGATCATGAGAATGCCGATGGCCGGATGGGTGATGCCGTTGAGGGCGGCCAGCTCCTCGGGATCACCGAAGGCCACCGCCGCCAGCGCGGCGCGGTCGATGGAACCGTCGGCGGCCACGACGGCATTTCCGAAGCGCTCGATGAGCGGCGCGTAGGCGGGGCCCCCGGGAGCGACCACCTCGCGAGCCACCTTGTCAGCGTCGATGAGCACCGCGCCCCGGGCGCACAGCAGATCGGCCACGGAGGACTTGCCTGAACCAATTCCTCCGGTCAACCCCACGGCCAGCATGGCGACGGCGGTGCCTCCTGTGAGCACGTGGACAACGCGCCCACCAGCGTTTTCGAGCGGCTGCCTACACTACCGGCCGCGGGCGGACACCACGAGAGGACAAACGCCTTGGGGCCAGCAGCACGGCAACGAACGGGCGCCACCGGGCGCCGTTCGCGCCTCAGGGCGGACGTCGTGGCCGCCGTCGAGTACGTGGTCCTGGCGGTAGTCGCCTACGTGCCGCAACTGCGGGCCCTGCCCGGCGCCCTCGACGCCGACACCAAGAGCTACCTCTACTTCGACCCGGGTCGCTTCGTCCGCCAATCGGCCACCATGTGGGACCCGACGGTGGGTCTCGGGACGGTGACGCACCAACAGCTCGGCTACCTCTTCCCCATGGGGCCTTTTTTCTGGCTGGCCCACAACCTGGGTGTGGCTACGTGGGTCACCCAACGCCTGTGGATGGGGTCGATCCTCTTGGCGGCGGGGGCCGGTGTGCTGTACCTGGCCCGCGTCTTCGGGTTGTCGGGACCGGGGCGGCCCGTGGCCGCCTTGTGCTTCATGGTGTCGCCCTACTTCTTGCAGTACGCCGGCCACGAGTCGGTCATCTTGCTGCCGTGGGCCGGCCTCCCCTGGATGGTGGCGCTCACCGCTCGGGGCGTGGAGCGGGGGGGTTGGCGCTACCCGGCCGCGTTCGCGCTGGTGGTGCTCGTCATCAGCGGCATCAACGCCACGTCGCTGCTGTACGTGGGACTCGCCCCCGCTTTGTGGGTTCTCTATGCCGTCTTCGTCACCAAGCAATCGTCATGGCGCGCCGCGTTGGCGGCCGTGCTTCGCATCGGTGTGCTCAGCGCCGTGCTGTGCGCGTGGTGGATCGCGGGCCTCGGCGTCGAAGGGGCCTACGGGCTCAATGTCTTGAAATACACCGAGACCATTCCCGCCATCGCCTCCACCTCACTGTCATCGGAGGTCCTGCGCGGGCTTGGCTACTGGTACTACTACGGCGGCGACAACTTCGGACCATGGATGGTGTCGTCGGTCCAGCTGACCCAAGAGCTCTCGGTCCTGGCGCTGAGCTTTGCCGTGCCGGCCTTGGCCTTTGTGGGCGCGGCGGTGACGCGCTGGAGCAAGCGCGCTTATCTCGTGATCCTCGTCGTGATCGGCATTGTGCTGGCGGTGGGCACGCATCCCTATGCCTCACCCACGCCCGTGGGGGCGGTGCTCAAAGCCTTTATGACCCGCACCTCAGCCGGGCTGGCCCTGCGCTCCACGGACCGGGCCACGCCGTTGGTGGTGCTCGGCATCGCCATGCTGCTCGGCAGCGGGGTCACCGCGTTGGGACGTTGGCCGGCCCTGCGGCGGTGGCAAACCCCGGTGGGGGTCCTGGGGGCAGCGGGAGCGGCCGCGGTGGTGGTGCTGGCCAACCCGGCCATGTGGAACGGCACCACCTTGACGTCAAACATCTTGGAGCCGGCGGCGGTGCCGGGTTATGTCAAAGCCGCCACCAAGGCGCTTGACGGCGAGCACCGCGCCAGCCGGGTGCTCGCCATTCCCGGGCAGAACTTCGCGTACTACCGCTATGGCAACACCAGTGATCCGCTCTACCCGGCATTGCTGACACGCCCCTTCGTGACGCGCCAGCAACAGGTACTCGGGTCGCTCCCGTCGTTGGACTTGCTCTACGCCTTGGACAGCCCCCTGCAACAGGGAACGCTCGACCCCGACACCATCGCCCCGCTGGCACGGCTCATGAGTGTCGGGGACGTGCTCGTCCAGAACGACCTGGCTTACGAGCTCTACAACCAACCGTCGCCCGAACACCTGTGGAAGCAGCTTGATCCCCCGCCCCCGGGACTGTCGGCGGGCGTGCCCTTCGGCACGGTGACGCCGTCCGACTCTCTCATCGCCGATGTGAACGAGCAGGCGTTGGCCGACACCGGCCCCGACCCGGTGCCGGCCCTGCTCGAAACCATGGCCGTGGCCCACCCCCGCCCGCTGGTGCGCGCCGAATCGGCTTCCACCGGCCTCGCGGTCGATGGGGACGATGTGGGCTTGGCCGATGCGGCCCAGGTGGGGCTCCTCAACACCGACGACGCCATCATGTTGGCGGGCACACTCGACACCGACACCCCGGCCCATCACGCCGCGGTCGATGGCAACGCCACCGTGGTGGTGACCGATACCAACGCCAAGCAAGGGTTTCGGTGGAACACGCTGACGGACAACGCCGGCTACATCGAAACCGCCGGGGCCGGAGCACCCACCGATCCCACCGACGTCCCTCTCGACCTGTTCCCCTCCGCTCCTCCCGACGCGCAGACCACGGCCACCATCGACGGGGTGGCGTCGGTGCAGGCCTCCTCTTACGGCAGCGACGACACCTTCGAGCCCCAGTACCGCCCCGTGCTGGCCATCGACGGGAACCCGGCCACGGCGTGGGCGACCGGCGCCGCCGCCGACCCCGATGGCCAGTGGTGGCAGGTAACCACCAAAGCCCCGATCACCACCGACCACGTCACCCTTACGCAGCCTCAGGTGGGCGACATCGATCGTTGGATCACGTCGGTCACGTTGCGTTTCGACGGCCAACGTCCCCTCAAGGTGGCTCTGGGCGCGCCTTCGCGCTCGGCGCGGGGCCAAACGATCACGTTCTCGAGGCGCACTTTCAGGACCCTGCGCATCGTCATCGACACCACCACGGCGCAGGGCAATTCGCCGGTGGGCTTCGCCCAGGTATCGGTAGGGGCGGTGCGCGCCACCGAAGTCATCGACATGCCCCAAGATCTGCTGCGGTCCATGGGAACTGCGTCGCGTCGCCACCGGCTCGTGCTTCTGTTCACTCGTCTGCGCGGCGATCCGGCCCAGCCCGGCTCAGACGCGCAAGTGGACATGGACCGTTCCTTCTGGCTTCCCACGCCCCGAACCTTCACGCTCAGCGGAACGGCTCGCATCGACGCCATGGTGCCGTCGGCCACGTTGGCGACGTTGCTGTCCCCCACAGGCCCGACGACGGTGGACGCGTCGAGCCGACTCCCCGGTGATCTGAACGCCGGTCCGGCCGCCGCCTTTGACGGCAATCCGGCCACGGCCTGGACTACCGCCTTCGGATCCGACCAAGTGGGCCAGTGGGTGTCGGTCACCACCCCCACACCGGTCACCTTCGACCAACTCAACCTGCAAGTGATAGCGGACGGCCGTCATTCGGTGCCCACCGCGCTGCGCATCTCGACGGAAGACGGCTCGGTGAACGTGAAGCTTCCGAGCGTCACCGACGGCCGGGCCAACAACGCCACGGTGACGATGCCGTTGCGTTTTGCGACGCTGACGGGGCGGCACATCACCATCACGGTGACGGCGGTGCGGGCCGAATCGACCAAGTATTTCGGCCTGGGACCGCTCGAACTGCCCATCGCCGTGGACGAGGTCGGGATACCCGGGGTTACCGTTTCTCCCCCGCCGGCGACCCTGCCGACGCCGTGTCGATCCGACCTGTTGTCGATCGACGGCCGGCCGGTGTCGGTGCGGGTGTTGGGGACGACCACCACGGCGCTGGCCGGTCAAGCGCTGGACGTGTCGCTGTGTGGCCCCGACGCCGGCGGTCTCCGCCTGGGAGCGGGTACCCACC
Organism: uncultured Acidimicrobiaceae bacterium; assembly: GCA_963714125.1. Classification (GTDB taxonomy): domain Bacteria; phylum Actinomycetota; class Acidimicrobiia; order Acidimicrobiales; family UBA8190; genus CAWCAW01. The sequence continues at coordinate 2,337,180 of OY970234.1, forward strand.
GCTTGCAAAGCGCCGACGGTGCGGTGGTAGGGATCGACCTCGACCAACTCGACATGAGTTCGGCCCCCGACCTCGGGGGCGCCTCGACAGCAGACGGGTCGGCGCGTCCTCCCACAACACATGTCGTCACTCAAAGCACGACGGCCATGACGGTGCATGTCGCCCAGGCGGCGGCGCCCTTTTGGCTCGTGCTCGGTCAGAGTCTCAACGCCGGCTGGCAGGCCACGGTGGCGGGACGATCGCTGGGGTCGCCCACGTTGGTGGACGGCTACGCCAACGGTTGGCTCATCGATCCCACAACACCGAACATGACGGTGTCGTTGACGTGGGTTCCGCAGCGTGGCGTCGACGACGCGCTGGTGGTCTCCGCCGCCGGTGCGGTGGTGTGCGTGGGGCTGGTCATGGTTCCCCGCCGGCGTCGGCGGCGTCGACGTGAGCACGAGGACCCGGACGCGCCGGTGCTCGTCTCTCCGCTGCACGGGGCATGGTCCCGCCCGTCGTGGCCCGCGTCGGTTGTGGTCACCGTTATGGCCGCCGCCCTCGGTGCCGCGGTGGCGGGCACGCTCGTCGCCGTGGTGGTGGGGGTGGCCGCCTTGGTGACGGCGCGGCTACACCGGGGGCGGGGAGCCATGACGCTCGGCGCCGTCGCTCTCGTGGTGGCCGCGGGTGTCTACGTGGTGATCCACCAAGGGGGTAGCCACGTCATCGCCGGGGGCGGGTGGCCGGCGAAGTTCGAACCGGCCGATGTGCTCACCTGGATGGCGGTGGCGCTCCTCGGCGCCGATGTGCTCGTGACGTGGATTCTTCGACGAGCGCCCCGAGAGCGCCGGCGGCGGCCGCCTCCCACGTGAAGCGCGCCGCCATCATCTTGGCTCCTGCCCCCAGGCGCCGACGCAAGACGTCGTTGCCGAGTACCGCTTCCAGCGCCCCGGCGAAGTCACCGACGTGATCGACCAACAGGCCACTCACGTCGTGGGCCACGGCGTCGCGATGGCCGATGATGCGCGTGGCCACCGCCGGTGTGGCGCAGGCACCGGCCTCGGTGATGGTCATGCCCCAGCCTTCTCGCTGGGAGGTGCTGGCCAGCACCCAGGCGCGGCGGTAGAGCGCTCGCAGCTCGGCGTCATCGACACGGCCAGGCAGCTCGAGCCAGTCCTGCGCACCCACGGCGCCGCGCTTGGCTTCCAACACAGCGCGCTCGTACCCTTCACCGACGATGACGGCGCGCAGCGAGGGAAACCGACGTCGCACCTCAGCCAGGGCGTCGATCAACACGTCGAAGCGCTTGACGGGAACCAGCCGTCCCACGGCCACCACCATGGGCACCGGTGAGCGGGGACCACCCGGAGTGAAGGCAGGGTCGACGCCGGGGGGAATGACGCTGACGCGCTGGGGGCGCAGACCGAGGGTGGCGACAATGTCGGCGCGCGATGACGGGGAGAGCGTGACCACCCGGGTGCGGCGGTACAGCGGGGGGGCCAGGGCCCGTTCCATCACCGCACCGGCGCGCGCCGTGGCCGGCGGCAGCGCCATCCTCCACATTTCGGCGTGCACGTGATGGAGGAAGACAATGCGGGCACAACGCGCCCACAAGGGGGAGAAGAACGGCATGCCGTTCCACACCTCGACCACGCCATCGGGTCGGTGTCGGCCCGCGGTGGCACCGCGTAGGGCGGTGGTGGCGAACACGCCGTAGCGGCCTGACCGGCGCACCACCGTGTACCCGTGGCGCGTAACGAGCTCAGGCTGTCCGGCCACGGCCGACGTTCGCAAGGTGACGTCGAGACCGGCGGCCGCCCACAACGAGGCCAGGCGATGGGCATGGATCTCCGAACCGCCGGCCTCAGGATCCTCCAGGTCGCGCCAGGCCAGCATGTCGATGCGCCGTAGGCCGACGGCGGTGGCCCGGTGCACGGCGGCGTCCAGCGCTGACGGGGCGCCCGGGGTCGGCGCCACCACGAGCTGCGGCGTGGAGTCGCGGACGCCGTACCAATGAGCCTTTGCGTCCAACGGAGCAGCCATGGCGTCCCTTCGCGTGAGCTGAGCGGATGCTAACTACGCGCCATGCCTAAAACGGCGGATCCTCCATGCCCGGCCGCAGCGAGTACCGACGTCTAGATTGACCACACCGGCGTTACCGGGCGTGCACGGACAACGAGTAGGGGGCTTGTGTGGCGCACTCCGACCGTTACGACCGGAGGACGTTTCTGGCCCGGGGAGCCTCAGCCGTCACCGCAGCAGCATTGGCCGGTGCCGGCGGCGTGCTCCTTGAGTCGTGCTCCTCGGGCTCGCCTTCTTCGTTTGCGCGTGTGGCCACTCCCGGTGTGGGGGTGGGGTCACCTCGTCGCGGCGGCAGCATCACCATCGGGCTGAACTCCGAGATCGATGGGTTCCTGCCGTCGATGGACCACTGGGACAACTCCGGCTACGTCTACGCCAACAGCGTCTACGACTCGTTGACCGTGGTGGGCGCCGACGGTTCGGCCCAGCCCTACTTGGCGCAGTCAGTGACGCCCAACACGGACATGACGGTGTGGACGGTGACGCTGCGCCCCGGGGTCGTCTTCCACGATGGGTCGTCACTCGATGCCGCCGTGGTGGTGGCCAACTTTGAATCGCTGCGGCAGTCGCCGCTCACCAGCGCGGCGATCACGCCCGTTACGGGGGTGGTGGCGAGCGGTGCTCTGCAGGTCACCTACACGTGCGATGAGCCCCTGGTGGCCTTTCCGTATTACCTGTCCACGCAAGTTGGGTACATCATCGCCATGGCGCAATTGAAGAAGGCCAACTCCACCCACCCCATAGGCACCGGTCCCTTCGTGTACCAGTCATGGGAACCCAACGACCACTTCACGGTCACGCGCAACCCGCATTACTGGCGCCGCGGTCTCCCTTATCTCGACAGCATCACCTACAAGCCCATTGTGGCCGACCAGTCCCGCCAGGCCGCTTTGCAAGCGGGCACCATCGATCTGATGGTGTCGCGCGATCCCATGGCCATCGCCGATCTGCGCCATAACCCCTCTTTTCAACAGGTCAACGACCTCAAGCAAACAACCGGTGAACCCGATATGGACTTCATCATCTTGAATACCGCCGTCCCGCCGCTCAACGATCTCGTCGTCCGCCAGGCCCTGGCGTATGCCACCGACGCCGCCGAGATCTCCAGGATTTTCGCCCAGGGCATCACAACCCCCGCCACCAGCCCGTTTCCCGTGGGATCCCCCTATCACAACCCCGACAACGGGTACCCCGTCTACAACCTGCAGACGGCCAAGGCCCTAGTGGCCCAGGCCCTGCCCTCCCATGGCGGCAAGCTCGTCATCGGCCTGGACACCATCACCGATCCCCGCGACGTCTCCATCGTCCAGGCCTTGCAATCCATGTGGCAGGCCGCCGGCTTCACGGTGACCATCGGGCAGGTGCAAGAAGTGGCCCTGATCGACAGCATGGCGCTGGGCACCTTTGAGGCGTACACCGACGAACAGTTCTCGGCCGCCGACCCCGACATCAATTACGTGTTCTGGAGCTCCACCACCGCCCAGGCACCGGGCGACATCGCCTTGAACTTCTCCCGCAACGCCGATCCCACCTTGGAGGCCGCCCTGCAGAAGGGTCGCACCAGCAGCGACCCGGCCACCCGAGCGCAGGCGTATCAGATGGTCGATCTGCAGCTGGCGCGCGACCTCCCCTACCTGTGGCTGTCCCAGGCCACCTGGTCGGCCACGGCCAGTAACCAGGTGCTCAACTTCGCCAACCCCACCTTGCCGGCCGGTGGCACCGCCCAAGGATTCTCCGCCGGAGTGTTCATGCCGACGCAGATCTGGCTCGCCGCCTGAGGTCGGGTGTCATGGCTCGCTACGTGGCAAAACGGGTGGGCCTCATGGTCGTCATCTTGTTCATCATCTCGGTGCTCACGTTCCTGCTCGTCCATCTGCTCCCCGGCGACCCCACCCTGGCCATATTGGGGCCCAACGACACGCCGTCAGCCCGGGCCGAACTGCTGCGTCAGCTCGGACTCAACAAGGGTCTGGTCGACCAGTACTGGATCTGGATCCGCAACATCTTGCACGGCAACTTGGGGCAATCGTTCATCACCAAGCAGTCGGTGACCAACGCCTTGGGCGAAGCGGTACCCATCGACCTGGAACTCATCGTGCTGTCCCAAGTCATGGCCATCGGTCTGGCCATCCCCATGGCGCTGATGGCGGCGCGTCGGCCTAACCGCCTCTTCGACCGCATCGCCACCACCTCGACGTTCGGCATGTTGTCGCTGCCCACCTTTGTGGTGGCGGTCGTGCTCGTTCTGATCTTCGCAGTGAAGCTCCACGCCGTGCCGGCCACCGGTTTCAACCGGCTCTCCCAAGGCATCGGCGCCAACCTGCGGTCGGCCATCTTGCCGTCGGTGGCATTGGCAGTGGGGTCGGTGGCCGTCTACTTCCGCTTGTTGCGCGCCGACTTGGTGGCCACGTTGCAAGAGGACTACATCACCATGGCCCGGGCCAAAGGTCTGTCGACGCGCTACGTCATGGTGCGTCACGCGCTGCGGCCGTCGTCCTTCTCGCTGTTGGCGGGGGCGGGGATCAGCATCGGATCGCTCTTCACGGGCGCGTTCGTGGTGGAGGTCCTCTTCCAACTGCCCGGTATCGGCTTCCAGTTGGTGGACGCCATCGACTCGCGCGACTACCTGATGGTCCAGGGCATGGCGCTCGTCGCCGCGGTGGCGTACGTCATCATCAATTTCGCCATTGACATCCTGCTCACGGTCATCGATCCGCGGGTGACCCGTGCCTGACGACATCCACCGCAGCGTGGGTACCGGGGCCGTGCCCGCCACCGGCTCGGCCTTCATGGGCGTACCTCGGAGGCCTGACGTCGAGGTGCTGGAGATGCTCGAGCCCGCTGCGCCGGACGCGTTGGAGCGCGAGACCGATTTCGGCCGTGGTGGTGGCGTCGGTATCGATGCTGAGGTGGCGCCATCCTCGGGACGCCGCGGACTCGGGGTCGTCTTCTGGATCTCGTTGGCGTGGATCGTCCTGGTCATCGCCCTGGCCGCCCTGGCGTCGGTACTCCCGCTCAAGGGCCCTGATGTCCAGAACTATTCGGCGCTCAACGTCGGCCCCACACTGCACAACTGGCTCGGCACCGACGACCTCGGGCGCGACATGTTGTCGCGCATCATCTACGGATCGCGGGTCTCCCTCGTCATCGGTTTCGTCTCCATCGCCTTGGGCATGCTGACCGGCGGGGTGGCGGGGTTGTTGGCCGGCTACCGCGGCGGGGTCACCGACACCGTGCTCAACGGCGGATCCTTCGTGGTGCTGGCCTTCCCCCCCCTGCTCGCCATCATGGTGGTCGAGGCGTTTTGGGGTCAGACCCTGATGAAGCTCACCATCATCTTTGCCGTGGCCGCCGCCCCCCAGCTGTTTCGGGTCATCCGGGCCACCACCATGTCGTTCGCCAATCGAGAGTTCGTCACCAGTGCCCGGGCCATGGGGGCTTCGACGTCGCGCATCTTGTTTCGTGAGCTGCTCCCCAATGTGCTTCCTGCTGCCATCTCTTTCGCCCTGATCGGTGTGGCCATCGCCATCGTGCTGGAAGGATCCTTGGCGTTTTTGGGGCTTTCGGTGTCGCTGCCCACCGCCTCGCTCGGCAACATCATCAATGAAGGGGTGGCGCAGGGAAACCTGTCGGTCAACATCTACCCGGTGTTGTTTCCCTCCGCCTACATCTTCTTCATCATCACGGCTTTGAACCTCATGGCCGACCGCCTGCGGGCCCGCTTCGACGTGCGCGAGGTGAGCGTGTGAGACGGCGCCGACACCTGGAGTTCCCCGACGCCGCCGACCTGGCCAACCCTCTGCTCGAGGTGGCCGGTCTGCGCACCACTTTTGCCACCCCTCGGGGCACCGTGCACGCCGTGGAGGACGTGTCGTTCTCCTTGGACCGGGGTCGCACCTTGGGCGTGGTCGGCGAGTCGGGCTCGGGCAAGACCGTGCTGGTTCGTTCCATCATGGGTCTTCTCCCCTCCACCACCGCCACGCGCACCGGTACCGTCCGCTTCGCCGGACGCGACCTGTCTTCACTGTCTCCTCGGGCCTTGCGTGACGTGTGGGGCACCGAGATGGCCATGGTCTTTCAGGACCCCATGACGGCACTCAACCCGGTGGTCCGGGTCGGGCGTCAGATCACCGAAGGACTGCGCCAGCGCCTCGGCCTCGACCGCGCCGCGGCGCGCGACACGGCGGTGGCCCTGCTCACCTCGGTGGGCATCCCGAGTCCCGAGCGACGCCTGCGCGCCTATCCGCACGAGCTGTCGGGGGGCATGCGCCAGCGCGTCATGATCGCCATCGCCATCGCTTGTGGGCCCAAGCTCCTGCTCGCCGACGAGCCCACCACCGGACTGGACGTCACCGTGCAAGCCCAGGTCCTCGAATTGCTGGCCGCTGCCCAACGCGAGCGTTCCATGGCCATGGTGCTGGTGACCCATGACCTCGGCGTGGTGGCCAATCGCACCGACGAGATCGCCGTCATGTATGCGGGGCGGATCGTGGAGCACGCCACCACGGCCACGTTGTTCGCCCACACCCGCATGCCCTACACCGAAGCGCTGTTGCGTTCGATACCGCGCCTGACCGACCCCAGCCACACGCGGCTGCGAGTCATTCCCGGGCGACCGCCCGATCTGGTGGCCATGGCGCGCGGTTGTGCGTTCGCGCCCCGCTGCCCCTATGTCCAGGACCGCTGTCGCCGCGAGGCACCGCCGTTGCGCACGGCCGGTCCGCAGCATCGCTTCGCCTGCTGGTTTCCGGTGGGCTCGGCGGAAGGCACCGAGGCGCTGCAACGCAACGTGGAGGCCGGCGTGCCCGCTGCGGTCAGTTTCACCGCGCCTTTGACGCGAGCTGGTGCCTGATGGCTGGCAGCGGCACCGCCCAGCTACGTGGCGACGACGCCTTTTTACGCGTCGAACACCTGGTCGTCGAGTTCGGCACCGGGGCGCATCGCGTCCAGGCCGTCTCCGACGTGTCTTTCGACGTGTTGCCCGGTGAGACCCTCGGGCTGGTGGGCGAGTCAGGATGTGGGAAGTCCACCACAGGGAAGGCCATTTCCCTGGTGCAGACACCCAAGTCCGGATCGATTCATCTGGGGGGCACCGACCTGGCCACGTTGCGAGGAAGCGAGTTGCGCAAAGCGCGCATCGAGGTCCAGATGGTCTTCCAGGACCCCATCTCGTCGCTCAATCCTCGTCGACGCATCCTCGACGCCGTCACCGAGCCGCTGTCTATCTGGGGGATGGGCACCAAACAAGAGCGCCGCGCCAAGGCCAACGCCATGCTCGATGCCGTCGGCATCGACGTCAGCACCTCGGCCCGCAAGCGCCCGGCAGAGTTTTCCGGGGGCCAGTGTCAGCGCATCAGCATCGCCCGCGCCCTCATGCTCGAACCCAAGCTGCTGGTGTGTGACGAGCCCGTCTCCGCTTTGGATGTGTCGGTACAGGCCCAGATCCTCAACTTGCTGGACGACCTGAAGACCTCCCACGGCCTCACCATGGTCTTCATCGCCCACGATCTGGCCGTGGTGAAGAACGTCAGCGACCGAGTGGCGGTGATGTATCTCGGCAAGCTGTGCGAGATCGCCCCGCCCGACACCTTGTACCGCCATCCGGCCCATCCGTATACGGCGGCCCTGTTGGCCGCCATCCCCGACCCTGATCCCACCACCAAGGCCATCGAGGTTCCGTCCACGTTGGCCGGCGACCTGCCCTCGCCCATCGACCCGCCGTCGGGCTGTCGCTTTCGCACGCGTTGTCCTCGCGCCGAAGACCGGTGCGCGCAAGAGGAACCGCAGATGCGCGAACTGTCACCGGGTCAGTTCGTGGCGTGTCACTTCCCCATTGCCCGCGACGCGGCCACGTCGGCTGCTTCGGGAGTTCTGTCGAACTCTGCGATCTAGAGCTCTGCGATCTAGAGCTCTGCGGTGTAGCGCTGGGCGGGGGTAGCGCTCAGCTTTCGACGGGTTCGGCCGGAGGCGCTTCGGCGACGGGCTCGGCGCTGGGCGCCGCTTCCGCAACGACAGCCTCGCCGCCCGACACGTCGGCTTCCGCGGCCGGAGCCGCCGCCTCCGCGGCGTGCTCGGGAGGAGCGCCGTGCTCGGCGACATACTCCGCCCATGCGGCCTGGGCCTCGGTTTCGGGCGTGAAGTCGGTGGCCGTGGCCGTGTAGTCGTAGCCGATGTAGTTGCCCTGCTCGTCATAGGCGTGCTCGCCGAATGCCTCGCGGTACTCCTCGGAGACCTCGCCACCTTCAGCGGCCTGCTTGATGGACAAGCTGATACGCCGGCGCTGCAGGTCGATGTCGATGATCTTGACCCACAACTCCTCACCCGGGGTGACCACTTGCTCGGGGAGATCCACGTGGTGGCCGGCCATCTCCGAGATGTGCACCAGACCCTCGATGCCGTCGCCGACCTGCACGAAGGCGCCGAAAGGCACCAGCTTGGTGATGCGGCCGTAGACAAGCTCGCCCACCTGGTGGCTGTTGGCGAAGTCCTGCCACGGGTCGGTCTGGGTGGCCTTGAGCGAGAGGCTGATGCGCTCCTTGTCCAGGTCGACGTCGAGCACTTCGACTTCGACCTCGTCACCCACCGACACCACCGACGAGGGGTGGTCGACGTGCTTCCACGACAACTCCGACACGTGGATGAGCCCGTCCATGCCGCCCAGGTCGACGAAGGCACCGAAGTTGACCACTGACGACACCACGCCGCGGCGGCGTTCGCCGGGCTTGAGGTTGACGAGGAACTCGCCGCGCTGCTCCTTTTGCGTCTCTTCCAACCAGGCCCGACGCGACAACACGACGTTGTTGCGGTTGCGGTCGAGCTCGATGATCTTGGCCTCGATGGAGCGGCCCACGTAGGGCTGCAGTTCGCGCACGCGGCGCAGTTCGACCAGCGAGGCGGGCAAGAAGCCGCGCAGTCCGATGTCGACGATGAGGCCACCCTTGACGACCTCGATGACCGGTCCCTTGACGACGCCGTCGGATTCCTTGATCTTCTCGATCGTTCCCCAGGCCCGCTCGTACTGGGCCCGCTTCTTGGACAGAACGAGGCGACCTTCCTTGTCCTCTTTCTGGAGGACCAGCGCATCAATGCGCTCACCGAGGCTGACGATCTCGGCGGGGTCGACGTCGTTGCGAATGGACAACTCACGGACCGGGATCACGCCCTCGGACTTGAAGCCGATGTCGAGGAGGACCTCGTCCCTGTCGATCTTGACCACTGTTCCCTCGACGATGTCGCCGTCGTCGAACTCGACGATGGTGGCGTCGATGGCGTCTTCGAGAGACTTGCCGTCGAGGTCGTCTTCCGTGACGGCTCGGGGGGTGTACACCCCGTTCTCGTCAAAGGTCCCCATGGGGGTGTTGGACAGCAGTGCGGTCATACCGGGAACATTCCCGGTGGTAGCGGTGGTGGGCTGCGCCGCTTGTGGTGCGCCGGAATTACCGGCCGCGTCGTCGGGCATAAAACTTCGGTGCTCGCTTTCGGGGATATGGATCCTCCACGCATCGAGAGTGCGCGAGGAAGCCGCCGGGTGACGGCCAATTGACAAGAGTAGCAAAGAGGGTCGCGGCGCCTGGTTTCCGTGATTTCAGCAGTGCCGGCCGTCAGTGCTTGGCGTCGGCCCACGACGTGCCCCATGCACTGGATACCTCCAGGGGCACAGCCGAATCGAGGACGTCGGCCACCCCCGACAGCACAGCCGGGACCAGTTCGCCCACGATGTCCCGTTCGGACGCGGGCACCTCCACGATGACCTCGTCATGGACCTGGAGCACCAGCCTCGAGGCCAAACCCTGATCCTCCAGGGCGCCATCGAGCCGCACCAGGGCGACTTTGAACAGGTCGGCCGCCAATCCTTGGATGCCGGCGTTCATGGCTTGGCGTTCGGCCGCCATGCGCAGGTTGTGATTGGGCGAGTTGAGGTCCGGCAGCGGACGGCGACGGCCGAAGAGCGTCTCGGTGAAGCCCTTGGCACGCGCCTCGGTCACCGTCACGTCCATATAGGCGCGCACGGCGGGGAAGGCGGTGAAGTAGGCGTCGAGGATCTGTTGCGCCTCGGATGTCTCGATGGCCAGACGCGAGGCCAAACCGAAGGCCTCCATGCCGTAGGCGAGGCCGTAGGAGACCATCTTGGCCCGGTTGCGCTGGGCACTGGTGACGTCCTCGGGGGCCACGGCGAAGACCCGGGCTGCGGTGGTGCGGTGGATGTCGCGCTTTTCGGCAAAGGCGGCCACCAGCCCGGGGTCCTGGGCCAGATGAGCGATGACCCGCAATTCGATCTGGTCGTAGTCGGCCACCAAGAACTCCGTGCCCGGGTTGGGGACGAAGGCGCGTCGCAGCTGGCGTCCTTCCTCGGTGCGCACGGGGATGTTGTGCAGGTTGGGTCGGTCGGACGAGAGCCGGCCGGTGCGTGCCACCGTTTGCCCGAAGGTGGCGTGGATGCGGCCGTCGGGGGCCACTTCGGACACGAGACTCACGCCATAGGTCGAGCGCAACTTCTCGACCTCTCGGTAGCGCAGCAGCGTCTCGATGATGGGGTGTTGTCCTCGCAGGCGTTCGAGGGTGGTGGCGTCGGTGGAGAATCCCGTCTTGGTTTTGCGCCCCGGGGCCAGACCCAGCTTCTCGTAGAGCACGGCCCGCAGCTGCTGCGTGGAGTTCACGTTGAACACTTCGCCGGCCTGCTCGTGAATGTGGGCCTCGAGCTGTCGGCATTCCGACGCGAAGCGGTCGGCAATCGAACGCAACTCGGCGCCGTCCACACCAATGCCGGCCACCTCCATCCGGGCCAGCACGCGCACCAGGGGCCGCTCGACCTCGTCATGCAGACGCTCGATGCCTGACGCCGCCAAAGCGTGGCGCAGGTGGCCGGCCATGAGGCTGAGCACCACCGCAGCGCGTCCGGCGCGCTGGGGGGCCTCGTCGACCACGCCGGTGTCGAGGTCGAGTTGCCCCGTGGCGGCGGCCGGGGGGGTGCTGTCGAGAAGCACCCCCATGCGTTGGTCGGCGATGTCGTCGAGTTGGTAGCGCCCGCTGCTGGGGTCCAAGAGATAGGCGGCCACGGCGACGTCCATGGCCAGACCGGTCACGTCCACGCCGGCCGGCAACAAGATGCGCATGAGCTCTTTGGCGTCATGGGCCACCACGGGCACTCCGTCGGCCCCCACCAGGGCGGCCAGGGCGCCGAGTACGGCGGAGTCGGCCAGGGCCTGTTCATCGAGCCACACCGGTGCCGGTCGGTTGGTGCCATCGGCGACGATCTCATCCACGGGGCCGGTCCCGGCCTCGATGGCGAGCCCAGCCAGCGGAGAGCGCCCGGGGTCTCCCTGCCACACCGGGGCCAACGCCACAAAGGGCGCGGCGGCCAGTGCCTTAAGGGCGATGGCGGCGGCGGCAGGGTCAGAGGGTACGGAGGCCGCCACCTGAGCCAGGTCGACGCTCACCACCGGCGCGGCGCCGGCCGAGCGGGGCAGGGCCTGTTCGGCCTCACCCCCGATCAGGCTCGCCACCCGACGCCACACCGACTTCAGTTCAAGTTCGCCGAACACCCGGCGCACCTCGTCGGGGTCCCACGTGCCGATACCGAGATCGCCGACGGTCACCTCCAAGGAGACGTCGCGTACGAGCGGGATGACTTGAGCGTTGCGCCGGACCTGTTCCTCGTGAGCGACCAGGCTCTCGCGCAGCTTGGGGGTCAGCTCATCGAGATGGCCATAGAGCGTGTCGAGGTCGCCGTAAGTGGTCACCAGCTTGGCGGCCGTCTTCTCCCCCACTCCGGGTACCCCGGGCAGGTTGTCAGACGGATCGCCGCGCAACGACGCCAGCACCGCGTACGACCCCGGCAACACGCCGGTGCGTTCTTCGATCCCCGCCTCGTCGTATATAACGGTGTCGGAGATGCCCTTGCGGGTGTACATCACCTTGATATGCGGGTCCTCTACCAACTGGAAGCTGTCGCGGTCCCCGGTGATCACCACCACGTCACGCCCGGCGTCGCGCGCCTCGGTGGCCAGTGTGGCCAGGACGTCGTCGGCCTCGTAGCCAATCACTTCGACGGTCGTCACCGACATGGCGTTGAGCACGTCGCGCACCAAGGCGAACTGGGGGATGAGCAGATCCGGGGTGTCAGGCCGGTTGCCTTTGTAGTTTTCGACGATGGCGTCGCGGAAGGTGGGCTCGGGGCGATCGAAGGCCACGCCGATACCGCTGGGATCGAAATCACGCAACACGTTGACGAGCATCGAGGCGAAACCGTGGACGGCGTTGGTCACCTGTCCTGAGGTGGTGGCCAGATCGGTCGGTAAGGCGAAGAAGGCCCGAAAGACAAGCGAGTTGCCGTCGAGGAGATAGAGCGGGCCGTCGCCGGCCACGTCAGGGCTCGAGCGTGCCGTCGAGCACTTCGTTGGCGACGTGCTTCATGAGCGTCCGACGATCCATGGCGGTGCGCTGAATGAACGTGAAGGCGTCGGCTTCGCCCAGGTCGTGGCGATCCATGAGCACGCCTTTGGCGCGGTCCACAACCCGGCGTGTCTCGAGCTTGTCCTCAAGCGTGGCCACCTCTTCGGAGAGGCGGGCGTGCTCCTCTTCGATGGCCCGGTATTCCTCGAAGCGGGCCAGAGCCACCTCAATGGCCGGCAGCAGCTCTCGACGTTCAAAGGGCTTCACGAGATACGCCACCACGCCGGCGTCGCGAGCCTCTTCGATGAGATTGCGTTGGCTGAAGGCGGTGAGGATAAGCACGGCCACCTTCTGGTCGGCGGAGATCCGGCGAGCCGCCTCGATGCCGTCGATGCCGGGCATCTTCACGTCCAAGATGGCCAGATCGGGCTGGTGCTGGGCCACGAGCTCCACAGCTTCGTCACCGCGGCCCGTCTCTCCCACCACCTGGTAGCCCTCGGCTTCGAGGATCTCCTTGAGGTCAAGGCGGATGATGGCCTCGTCCTCGGCGATCACGACGCGCTTCGGCATTCGGTTGTCCCTCTTCTCGCTTGGCTGCTGCATGGGTTCTACCTGGGTTCGACGACCAACTGGCCGAGCAGCTCGTCCTGGCGACGTTCGAGCTCGCCGATGGTATCCACGAGGGCTTGGCGCGCTCGGTTGCCGGCATCGGCGTGGCGCTGAGCGTCTGAGTATTCGTGTCCCGCCAGTGGTGTTTCCGAAACCAATGACCGAATCCGAGCGTCGTCGGCGGCGTCGTTCAACACGGCCAGCTGCTCGTCGAACACGGCCAGCTCGCCGCGCGCCTTTTTGAGGCGACCGTGCACGTCACGCAAGGAACGTTCGACAACGGAGCGACGCATGGTACGGCGAATTGTACGCAGCCCGCCGGGGAGCGGGCCCCGCGCCCCGGTTTGCCCTGTCGTGGCGCCCGAGGGGAACACCTGTTCCCGTCGTGCCCCATCGGGAAGGTCCACCGACCAACGGAAAGTTCGTGCACCGTGCCACGACTTTCGGGGTCCCTCGATAGCGTTGATCAGACGTTGGGAAATCAGTAATGTGCTTGTCACCGGAACGTTTCCGGATCAGCGGACGGGGATGATCCGCGTACCGAGTAGGGGGACCGTATGCGTAGGACACGTAGGACGATGATGCTGGTGGCAGCGCTCGCGATTCCGCTGGCGAGTGCCTCAGTGGCCTTTGGGAGCAGCCAGGCGTGGGCCAAGACCAAGGCGCCGAACGGAAAGATCACGTGCAGCACCCTGAGTAACCCAACTGGCACCGACCTCCAGATCTTGGGGTGTTCCGACGGAGGCTCCGCTGACAGCGGCCCTGGAACCACGGTGTTCCCGTATAGCGCGCTGCTTGGCGGTGGCACGCTCACCTGGCAGAGTGGGAAGACCACGACCTTCGGTGCGCCCACCCTGGGATCAGGTGCCAAGAACACCAAGTGCCCTGGTTACAGCAAGAAGAACACGGTGGCGGAGAATCCGTCCGCGATCTCGCTGACCGGCTCCATCACGGCCGACACCAGCGGGCTCAAGATGCCAGGCTCGTACTCGGGTCTCGTCTGCGTCAGCGCCGCGAGCGTCATCAGCTTCGAGAAGCCGCTGAAGATTAAGTGATTCAACCCGGCTGACTCCCCACAGGGAGTTCGGGAAACGTTTCGAAACGGGAGGGCTTCGGCCCTCCCGTTTCGCGTTCTGGAGACTTCCTCATCCGTTCCGCCGAGCCGATTCGATAGCTTTGGGCCATGGCCGAGTGCCGGGTCTGCGGCTCAGAAAACCCGAACGACAAGCGCTTCTGTCGCGACTGCGGCGCGGCGCTGGCCGTGACCTGTCCCAGCTGCCACGCCGCCATCGAACCCGGCGACGCGTTCTGTGGAGATTGCGGCACCTCCCTGCGTTCGGGCTCCGGGGCAGAAGCCCAGGCCCGGGTGGCCACAGCTCCCGGCTACGGCGAGGCCGGATCGGCAGGCCAGGTGGCCGAGCGGCGGGTGTGCTCCGTCCTCTTCGCCGACCTGGTGGGTTTCACACCCTTCTCGGAGTCACGGGACCCTGAAGAGGTCCGGGAGCTGCTTTCGGAGTACTTCGACCGGGCCAAAACGGTGATCGGCCGCTATGGCGGCGTGGTGGAGAAGTTCATCGGTGACGCCGTCATGGCTGTGTGGGGCACCCCGGTGGCCACCGAAGGCGATGCCGAGCGGGCCGTGCGAGCCGCTCTCGATGTGGTGGCGGCTGTGGGCGAGCTCGGTCGAGAGGTCGGGGCCACCAATCTCACGGCCCGAGCCGGTGTCGTGACAGGCGAGGTGGCGGTGACGGTGGGCCTCGGCGGCGAGGGTGTGGCCGGCGATGCCGTGAACACGGCCGCCCGGGTGCAATCGGCGGCTACTCCGGGCGCGGTGTGGGTCGATGCCCCCACCTATCGCCTGGCAGGAGCAGCCATCGGGTTCACCGACACCGGGGACCACGAGCTGAAGGGCAAGTCCGAACCTGTCCATCTGTGGGCGGCCACTCGGGTGCTGTCGGGGGTGGGTGGGTCACAACGCACCGACGGACTCGAGGCGCCGATTCTGGGTCGAGACGCGGAGCTGCGGACGGTCAAGGAATTGTTCCACGCTTCAGCCGAACGACGCGTGCCCCGACTGGTGCTGGTGTCAGGTCCAGCCGGCGTCGGGAAGTCCCGGTTGGCTTGGGAATTTGAGAAGTACATCGACGGCTTGGCCGAGGGCGTGTACTGGCACCGGGGCCGGTGCCTCTCCTATGGCGAGGGTGTCGTCTTCTGGGCGTTAACCGAGATCGTGCGCCAACGACTGGGCATCGCCGAGGAGGATCCCTCTGATACGGCCGCCGCCAAATTGGCCGAGGGGCTAGCGACGTTCGTGCCCGACCTCGCCGAACGGGCCTATATCGGCCCTCGGTTGGGCCGCTTGTTGGGGGTGACCGTCGCCGGTGACAGCGGCGTGAACCTGGCCCGCGAAGAGCTGTTCGCGGGATGGAGGCTGTTCTTCGAGCGTCTGGCCGAAACCGAGCCAGTGGTCCTGCTCGTTGAAGACGCGCAGTACGGGGACACCGGGTTGCTCGACTTCGTGGATCACCTGGTGGACTGGGCCCGGAACTCACCAGTCTTCGTCCTGGTGTTCACCCGTCCCGAACTCGAGCAGGTCCGACCCGGATTTGGCACGGGCCGCAACCGCTCCACCTTGACCCTCGACCCTCTCGACGACGTCTCCATGGACGCCCTCATCGACGCGCTGGTGCCCGACATGCCCGAATCGGCGCGCCTCGCCATTGCCGGCCAAGCCGAAGGCATCCCGTTGTTCGCGGTGGAAACCGTGCGGTCCCTCGTGGATCGGGACATCGTGATCCCTCACGATGGCGTCTACCGGCTCGTCGGGGACCTGGGGACGTTGTCGGTGCCCGATGGTCTACGCGCGTTGCTGGCGGCGCGCCTCGACGCCTTGGACCCTGATCAGCGGTCGCTTTTGTCCGAAGCGGCCGTGCTGGGATCGACGTTTCCCGTCGAGTCACTGGTGGCGGTCTCCTCCCAGGACGAGGTGTCGGTGCGACAAGGTCTGGCCGAGTTGCTGCGACGCGAGGTGCTGTCCATCCATGCCGACCGGCTTTCGCCGCAACGCGGGGACTACCGCTTCGCCCAGGACCTGTTGCGACAGGTGGCCTACGAAACCATGTCGCGTCGCGACCGCAAGGCGCGACATCTGGCCGTGGCCGCCCATCTCCGCGCCGTGTTCCGAGACGACGGTGACGAAGTCGCTGAAGTCATCTCCCGTCACTATCTCGATGCCCTGGCGGCGGTGCCTGACGCCCCTGACGTCAACGGCATCCGGGCTCAGGCCATCGCCATGCTGGTGCGGGCGGCCGAACGGTCACTGCGAGCCGGTGCCCCTCGGGCCGCGGCGTCGGCCTATCGCGCCGCCGCCCAGGAAACCGAAAGCGGTGGGGACGGCTCCGATGCGCCCACGACTGCTGTGGCCGCGGCGGGGATGTGGGAACACGCGGCACGCGTCGCCCTGACCGGTCACGACGTAGAAGGCGCCGTTGAATACTCCGAGCGAGCCATTGCCCTCTACGCCGCCCACGGACAGGACAGGGCGGCGGCCCGGTCCCAAGCCCTCGCCGGCGAGGCGCTGCGAATATCGGGTCGAAACGGTCAAGCCCGTGAATACCTCGTCGCCGCGTTGGAAGTGCTTCGCCCTGACCCCGACGCCGATACCGTGACGGCGCTCGGTTGGCTGGCGGTGGTCGAGACGTTTGCCGGCGGGTCCGAAAAGGACCAACTATCGGCCGAGGCACTGGCGCTTGGTCAAGCACTCGGTGTTGATGCCGGACTGATGGCCGAACTCCTCATCGGCCGTGGGTTGGCTCTCAGTTTTTCTGATCGAGTCTTGGAAGGGGCCGCCCATCTCGATTACGCCGCCAAGCTGGCCGGGGAGGCCGGAGACAATTCTCGACAGGCCCGCGCCCTGTTCAACCTGGCCGACCTGTTAGCGAGAACCGACCCCGTGGCCTCCGCCGCCGCGGCTCGTGCCTCGGCCGACTTGCTGCGCCGCACCGGCCAAATCAGGCAACTCGATGTCGCCATGGGCAATGAAGTGGAGGCCTACATCCTGTGCGGGCAATGGGACCTCGCCGACCAAGTGGTCCACGATGCGTTCGAGGTCGACCGTCTGGATTACGTCGGCATCGTCGATTTCGAGGCGTCCATCCTGGCCGCCCTTCGGGGTGATGCCGACAACGCCGTCAGCTTCGCGGCCCTGCCCTCGATGCGCAGCAGTGAGGATGCCCAAGACCGTGTCACCGTGGCTCTCGCCGATGCGCTCATCGCGGCGCTGCGCCACGAGCCTGCTGACGTGCTTCGTCTCGCCCGGGTCGTCGTCGCCGAGGCCCCCACACTCGGTATCGGCATCTTCCTGGTCCAGTGGACGTGGCCCATGGCGGCGCGCGCCGCTCATGACCTGGGCGACCGCGACAGCGTCATCGAGCTGTGCGCGTTGCTCGATGCCCATCCTGTCGGCCACCTGCCGGCGCTGTTGCGAGGCGAACGCCTCTTAGCCCGGGCCCGCCTCGCTGTCATCGATGAGAGCCCTGAGGCCGGCGCCGCGTTGGCAGAAGCGGTGGCGGCGCTGCGCGCTGCGCCGAGCCCCTATCACCTGGCCCACGGCCTTCTCGACTATGCCGAGTACCTGGCCGCCGTCGATGATCGGCAAGGTTCGCTGGCGTTGGTCGAAGAAGCGCTGATCACGGCGCGCCAGCTCAGGGCAAAACTGCTCCTCGAACGAGCCGAAGCCCTCGTCGCTCCGGCCGCGGGGGCTGAAGACGATCGGGCCGAGTCGGTCCGACCCCTTTAGGACGTGGCCAGGGCCACGTCGAGCAGCTGGGCGACGACATCACCAAGGACGTCGCTTTCGTCGTTGGAAAGGATGACGACGCTGGCCTGATAGTCCGGGACCCAGGCGTCGAACGACTTGTAGCCGGGATTGTCGCCGGGGTGGTAGAGCACGCTGTGGCCGCGGGACGTGCCGAGGTACACGCCGTATCCGTAGCCATTGGTGGCCAGCACGTCATCGTCGTCGCGCACCACGGCGTGTCCGGTGGTCATGGCGTCGAGCGACCCCGGACTGAGCAGCGACCCTCCGTGCAGGGCAGTGTTGTAGCGGGCCATATCTCCCACCGTCGAACAGATGTCGCCCGTTCCCGGCATGTCGGCCAGATCCCACGGTTCGACGGGAATGCCGGCATTGAACCCGTGGGCCACCGCCTGCGCCTCTGTCACCTCCCCCACCGTGGTCGTGGTCAGGCCGAGCGGGGCCAGCACACGCTTGGTGAGAAACTCGCCGTAGGGCTGCTGGGCGGCGCGGCTCACGATGTAACCCACGAGCAAATAGCCGGGGCTGCTGTAGTGCCACGTGGTGCCCGGCTCGCTCAGCAGCGGGGCGTTGCAGATGAGGGCCACCCGCTCTTCGAGGGGCATGGCCTCGTTGGCCACGAATCCGGGCGCGTCACCCCAGTGCGAGATTCCGGCCGTGTGGCTGAGCAGATGGCGAAGTGTGATGGTGCGCCATCGGGGCGGGCACTGCGGGAGCCACCGCTCCACAGGATCAAAGAGGTCCACGGTTCCGTCGTCGACCAAGAGCATGGTCGCCACCGCCGCGAACTGCTTGCTGACCGAGGCAATCTGAAAACGCGTGTTGATCGTGCACGACGAGCCCGCCGCGTCCCCTGCGGGGCCACCGGCCCACTCCAGTGCGACTGAGCCTCCCCGCGTGACCAAGGCGGCGCCGTGCAGGCCTTCGATCTCACTCACCAGGCGAGCCTACGGCCGCAGGGACACCACAACGCGCCGTGACGCGCCATCACAGCGCCGTGACGAGGGAGTTCGCCGAAATTCGCGCGTGCCCGAGGCGGGATTCGAACCCGCATGCCCTTACGGACAGTGGATTTTGAGTCCACCGCGTATGCCATTCCGCCACTCGGGCGCGACCCGTCATGGTAACGGACGCTCTGGTACTGGCCGGGGCTGGTCGGCGCGCCATTACCCCTCGGTAACGTGACGGCCCCCCACTACCCGTGTCACCCTGGGGCGCGACGCCTGATCCGAGAAGCGCAGGGCGAAAGGAGCTTGGTTTGCTGGCGTTTACCTTCCCAGGTCAAGGCTCCCAACGACCGGGCATGGGCGCCGCATGGGTCGAGCACCCCTCGTGGGAAGTTGTCGGGGAGGCTTCGGCCGTAGCGGGCCGAGACCTCGACCACCTTCTGTTGGTTGCCGATCAGGACGAACTCACCTTGACGGCCAACGCTCAGTTGGCCACCTTCGTCCTCAGCCTCGTCATTCTCGATGCCATCGAACGCGTCGGCATCGAACCCACCGCCTGTGCCGGACACAGCCTTGGGGAGTACACGGCGTTGGCCGCCAGCGGGGCTCTCGGGTTCGAAGACGGTGTCCGCCTCGTCATGGAACGCGGCGAGGCCATGCAGCACGCCGCCGAAGAGATGCCCGGCACCATGGCGGCGGTCCTCGGTGCCGACGACGACACCGTGGCGGCCGCCTGCCAGCGAGCCGAAAGCGACGTGTGGGTGGCGAACTACAACGCGCCCGGCCAGACGGTCATCGCCGGCACCGTCGAAGCCGTCGAAGCCGCCTCGGTGCTGGCCAAACACCTCGGGGCCAAACGGGTCATGCGCTTGCCCGTGGGAGGAGCGTTTCACACTCCCCTCATGGCGCCGGCCAAGGCGCGCCTTCGCAAAGCCATCGCCGACACCCCCTTCGCCGCGCCCGAACTCAACGTGCTCGCCAACGTGGACGCCCGCGTGCACATGGACAAGGACGAGTGGCCCGGTTTGCTCTCCGCGCAGCTCTGCAGCCCGGTGCGCTGGCGCCAGTGCCTCACCACCTTGGGAGAGATGGGCGCCACTCGCATTGTCGAGGTCGGGGCCGGCGGCGTGCTCACGGGTCTGGTGCGACGCACCCTGCCCGATGCCCGGGCCGTGGCGGTAGCCGCTCCCGATGACCTCGACGCGTTGGTGGACCTGGTCTCGAGCAACGAGAACCTGCAGGCCTACGCGGCGGCCCACCAAGGCGAACACCTCTACACCTCCGAGCGCGTGGTGGTCTCCCCCGGGCCCGGCATCTTCGAACCGGCCGCCGGGCTGGCCGCCCCCGGACCCGGTGCTCTGGGAGGAACCGCCATCCACAGCGCACCAGGAGCGCCCCCGATTGCCGGGGAGCCCGAGATCCCGAGCGTCTTCGTGTCGGTGGGCGACCTGTTGGGTCATGTGGGGTCGGCCGAGGTGCGCACACCTTTCGAAGGCAGGCTGGTGGGCTTCCTGGCCCATCCCGGGGAGAGGGTCACCGGCGGCGAGCCCGTTGCCTGGCTGCGCGTGGCGGCCGTCGGCATTTGACCATTCGATCCCGCACCGAAGGGCGACGGCGACAGTGGCGGTGACGGGCGCCATCACGGGGTGGGGCAGCGCGCTTCCCGACACCGTGGTGACGAACGCCGATCTGGCTGCTCGCCTGGACACCAGTGACCAATGGGTGGTGGAACGCACCGGCATCCGCCAACGCCGGGTGGGCGGCACGGTCTCCGATCTCGCCCGCCAAGCCGGACATGACGCCCTCATAAAGGCCGGTGTGACCGGGGCCGACATCGATCTGTTGGTGCTGGCCACCAGCACACCCGAGCTCGTCATGCCGGGCACCTCGGCGCGCGTGCACCATCTGTTGGGGCTTGGGGGCGGGGCCTTCGATCTCAACGCGGCGTGCGCCGGCTTCGTCTACGCCTTGGTCATGGCCCACGGTGCCTTGGCCACGGGGGCGCGCCGGGTGCTCGTCATCGGTGCCGACTGCATGTCGCAGGTCACCGATCCCGACGACCGTGGCACCGCCGTGCTCTTCGCCGACGGAGCCGGTGCGGTGGTCGTGGACGGCACCGGGGATGAGCCGTCGCTCATGGCCACCGATCTCGGCGTTGACGGCACCGCTTACGACCTCCTCACGTGCGAGCACGGCGGATTCATGCAGATGGACGGCAAAGAGGTGTTCCGTCGAGCCGTGCGGATCACCGTCGAGTCGGCCCGCACCACATTGGCCCGGGCCAACCTGACGCCCGACGACATCACCTTGTTCGTCCCCCATCAAGCCAATGTCCGCATTATCGAGGCCGTGGGCGAACGCCTGGGCATACCGATGGAGCGCACCTCCGTCGTCCTCGATCGCACCGGCAATACTTCTTCGGCGTCGATCCCGCTCGCCCTCGTCGAGGCGGCCGACTCCGGACGCATCAAGCCCGATCAGTACGTCCTGTTGTCCGGATTCGGCGCCGGCATGACCTGGGCCAGTGCAGTGGTGCGCTGGTCCCCCAATCTCGGTGGAGGTCACCGGTGACGACGGCATCAGAGGACCAGGCAGCGGGTCGCGTCGTGCTCGTCACGGGCGGATCCCGAGGCATCGGCCTGAGCTGCGCTCGCCGCTTCCAAGGCGCCGGTGACCGCGTGGCGATCACGTACCGCAGCGAGCCCCCCGAGCTGTCGGGCACCGGCACCGGCTCCGGCCCCGACCTCCTGGCCGTACGGTGCGACGTCACCGACCCCGAGCAAGTGGCTCAGGCCTTTAGCGAGGTGGAGGAGAAACTCGGGCCCGTGGAGGTGCTGGTGGCCAACGCCGGCATCACCAGGGACACCTTGCTGCTGCGTATGGGCGAAGAGGCCTGGCAGGAGGTGATCGACACCAACCTCAGTGGTGTCTACCGGGTGGTGCGCCGGGCGCTCGGGCCCATGGTGCGGGCCCACGGCGGCCGCATCGTCATCGTGTCGTCGGTGGTGGGCTTCTTGGGCTCGGCCGGGCAGGTCAACTACGCGGCGGCGAAAGCCGGGCTCATGGGCCTGGCTCGGTCGCTCGCTCGAGAGGTCGGCACACGTGGAATCACGGTCAATGTCGTGGCCCCTGGCGTGGTCGAGACAGATATGATCGCCACCCTGGGAAAACAGCGGGTAGAGCAGCTCCGCTCCATGGTGCCCCTCGGCCGGACGGCGACGCCCGACGAGATAGCCGGAGCAGTGGCCTTCCTCGCATCGCAAGACGCCGCGTATGTGACGGGCATCGTCTTACCGGTAGACGGTGGCTTGGCGATGGGATTGTGAGGCACAACCCGCTTGTGCTTCACCACCGGTATGACCCCGACCGCCGGGGGATGCAAACCAGCAAGGAGGCAACTGGTGAGTGACGACGCCACCTTCGACAAGTTCAAGGCGTGCGCGGTCGAGGTGCTGCAGGTCGCACCCGACAAAGTGGTACTCGAGGCGCGCTTTGGCGACGACCTCGACGCCGACAGTCTCGACCTTGTCGAGCTCGTCATGGCCCTGGAAGAAGCGTTCGACGTCACCGTCGAGGAATCCGAGCTCGACGGCATCGAAACGATCGGCCAGGCCTACCAGCTCATAAGCGCCAAGCTCTAATGCATCTCGGCATCGGACCCGACGGTCCCGTGCGGGGTCGACGCGTGGCCATCACCGGGCTCGGGGTGCTGGCGTGCTGCGGCATGGGGATCGACGCCTTTTGGGATGGGCTCTTGGCACCCGCCCCTCTGGGCGAACGCCGGGTGCCTGATTTCGACCCCTCGGTGTGGTTCGGGCCGAAGGAGGCACGCCGGGCGGACCGCTTCACGCAGTTCTCGGTGGCGGCCGCCGACATGGCGTTGACCGACGCCGGCGACATCGGGGCCGACCCCGACCGGGCCGGGGTGATCTTCGCCACCGGCATCGGGGGCCTTGAGTCTCTCGAGGATCAGATTCAGGTGTACTTGGAGAAAGGGCCGCGCCGGGTGTCGCCCTTCCTCATCCCCATGCTCATGCCCAATGCGGGCGCGGCGTCGATATCGATGCGCGCCGGCTGGCATGGTCCGTGCGAGACGATCACCACCGCCTGTGCGGCCGGCACTCATGCGGTGGCCGCCGCCGCTCGGTTGGTGGCCAGTGGACGTTGCGACGTGGCCATCGGGGGTGGATCCGAGGCGGCCATGACAGAGGTGGGCATTGCTGCCTTCGCCAACATGACGGCGTTGTCCTCCGAGGGTGTGTCGCGTCCCTTCGACGCCCGACGTGACGGGTTCGTGGTGGCCGAGGGCGCCGGGGCGCTGGTGCTCGAGGACCTCGATCATGCCCGTCGCCGCGGGGCGCGCATCTACGGCGAGGTGCTCGGGGCCGGCTCCACCGCCGATGCCCATCACATCACCGCCCCCGCACCCGGCGGCAACGGGGCGGCTGCCTGCATGGAGCTTGCCCTCATCGATGCCGACGTGACGGCGGCGGACATCGGCCACATCAACGCCCATGGGACCTCCACCCCCTTGAACGACCTGGCCGAGTCCCAGGCCATCTCCAAGGTCTTCGGCTCGCCCGGACCGCCGGTGACATCAACCAAAGGTGTCACCGGCCACGCCCTGGGTGGAGCCGGAGGGATCGAGGCGGTGGCCGTTTCGTTGTCCATCGACCGTCGGCTCATCCCCCCCACCGCCGGTTACGAAGTCGCCGACCCCGAGATCCACCTCGACGTCGTCCACGGTGCGCCTCGACCGTGGAAACCGGCGCCCTCGCTGTCGAACTCCTTTGGCTTCGGCGGTCACAACGGCTGTCTGGTCATCGGCCCGGTCGTCAACTAGTCAGTTTTTCTCTTTGCCCGTGTGGTCGGGGTCGTCTCTCCGAGGCGATACCGTCGCCTGGTGACTCCTGTTCCCACCGGCGACGCCGAGGCGAATGCTCCCGCCGACTTGGCCATCGGGGCTTTCTCCTCCGAGCCACCGTGGCTCGTCGACCCAGACACCTTTACTTGGCGTACCGGCATCGCCGCACTGCGGGCCACCACGCGGGCCGAAGCCCCCATGCTCACGCGCCGTCGCCGCCTTCCCCCCGGGGCACGGGTCCTCACCGTGGGAAGCCGGTTGGGGATGGCCGTGGCGGGCTGGTACCTCATCGATCGCCGGGGCGGGCAACACGCCTCGCGCGCCGGGTTGTCCTTGCGCCTGCGGCGCGCCTTCGAACGACTTGGCCCCACCTACATCAAGCTGGGTCAGATCCTGTCCTCGGGAGAGGGTCTGTTCCCCGAAGAGCTCGTGGCCGAGTTCCGCTTGTTGCGCGACCGGGTGCCGGCCGAAGCCTTCGCCGACGTCACACGGATCGTGGTGGAAGATCTGGGTCAACCCATCGACCAACTCTTCGCGGCCTTCGACCCGGTGCCGTTGGCCGCCGCCTCCATTGCACAGGTGCATGCGGCCCGGCTGCACAGCGGCGAATCGGTTGTCGTCAAGGTGCAGCGTCCGCAGGTGGCGCAGTTGGTGCGACGCGACCTGGCCGCCATGAGCTGGCTCGCTCCCCTGCTGGTGGGACGCATCCCGGTCACCGCTTTGGCCAACCCGCCGGCGTTGGTTGATTTGTTCGCCGAGACCATCGTGGAGGAACTCGACTTCCGCCTCGAAGCCCAGAACATGCTGGACGTAGCACGCGTCCTGGCCGACACGGGCCAGCACGCTCTCGTCATCCCCCGGCCGCATCCTCGCCTGGTTACCAGACGCGTCCTGGTCATGGAGCGCCTCGACGGCTACGCCTGGGGCGACGCGGCCACCATGCGCGCCGCGGGTATCGACACCGAGGAGGTGCTGCGCGCCGCCCTCATCGCCTTTTTGGAGGGCGCCATCCTCTACGGCGTGTTCCACGGTGATCTGCACGGCGGCAACCTTTTCGTCCGTCATGACGGGCGCGTGGCGTTGCTCGACTTCGGCATCACGGGCCGACTGGACGAGCCTGAGCGCCTGGCCTTTTTGCGCCTGATCATGGCGGGATCGGCCAACGACATTCCCGGTCAGATCGCGGCTATGCGCGACCTGGGGGCGCTGCCAGCCGATATCGACGTGGCGGCGGTCATCACCGACCTCGGACTTGATCGTCCCCTGGTTGACCCCACCACCTTGAGCGCCGAGGAGCTCACCTCTGAAATCCGTGACGTCACCAAGGCGCTGCTCGGCTACGGGGCTCGCATGCCCAAAGAGCTCATGCTGTTCATCAAGGACATGTTGTTCTTGGACGGGGCCATGGCCATCATGGCGCCGAACATCGACGTCATCGGCGAGATCGTGGCGATCCTCACGTACTTTCAGGAGCACCACGGCGAGCGCATTGCCATGGAGATCGGTTTGGAGCCCGGGACTCTGCCGCCGCCTGACCTCAACGGCATCAGGGCATCGTTCGGTGTCACCGAACCCGTGGAACGTTTGACGTACCAGGAACTTCAAGAGCGCCGGGAGTTAATCAGGCGCCGGCTCGAGCAACACCAACAAGGGCGAGCCCGGCGCTGGAGACGACGACGGTCCCGACGTTCTCCCGACCGCTAGGGACGCCTCTTCCGTTTGTTCGGAGAACGGGCCCGCCGTCGCACGAGACGTAAGGGTGGCCGACTCCCCCCTCGTGGGGTGGCCTGCTTCATCTCGTCAGGCCGGCATGCCGATACTGGCCGGGCGCCACGGCGGGAGCGCACGCAACTCGTGGGTTCAAGGACCGCCGTGGAACAACCAACCGCTAGGGCACGGTTCTTCGGGATTGTCTTGATCGGCCTTCATCCACACAAACCAATCATTGCGAACATGGGAATAGCATTCATCGAGAAATGTTCGTGGTCCGATGTCGGTAAAGGTAATCCCGCCATCTGGGTCCGACTTGGCGGTGAAGGTCACAAAGTGACCCTCTGGTGTCGCCACCGGACATTCTTCGTAGGGGGCCGTCACCGTTCCGATGCTCCCCGATGCCACCGAAGAACAGGGCGTTGGTGGCGACGTCACGTTGGCATCACCATGGTCCAGGTTGAAAAGAATGGCTTGCGCCGTCTTCGTCGCAGATGAGTTCGGTCCCAGTAACGCCATGTTTGCAGAGGCGGCAGGGTTGCTCGCCCCCGAGCAGCCTCCGAGAACGATGATGACGATGCTCGTCGCCCCCACCCCAAGACGCCACCTCATGTCAGGATCTCATCACAGGATCCCTGCTGCCCGCTGTTCTTGAGGTGTGGCGATGTCGGCCCTGGGCGCCCTCGCCACACCTCTACGGCGCCCGGGGGGCACCTCGGCAATCCGACCGGATTGTCATATCCGTGTCTTTAGAGCCGGGATTCGAGCAGAGCTGCCATCTCTCGATACCGCGACACCGGAATCAGATGGATGCCGTCAAACGCGCCCGACTCTCGGATTTTGGTGATGAGGTCGCACGCGATCTCCACCCCGGCGTTGCGATCACGTTCAATCTTGTTGATGATCGACTCAGGAACGGCGAGTTGAGGAATGTCCGTGGACAGCTTCCGCGCCATTGGTGCGCTCGCAATCACCATCACACCCGCATAGATCGGCCCATCGAAATCCACAGATCCACGCCATTTCAAGAGTTCATCGGCAGAGAACGCCACCTGGGTCAGGAGGAAATCGGCTTCACGTTTCCAGTCGGGCAGGGCTTGCAACCCCGAAGTCACACCAACTCGAAGGGCTTCGCTTGCACCCTCCCGACCTTGGGAAAACCGCCGCGCTTCGAGGATCATCGTCCGGACCGTCAGGTCATCTGACCGGGCACCGGTCTCGGGCCGGTCACCGTATACGAACAGGAACTCATCGACTCCGTAGGCCGCTGCCGTGAGCAGATCACGTCGAAAGCCGAGAACGTTGCGATCACGAGCGTTTAAGCACGCGATCGACCGCCCGCCCATACGTGCGACCTCATGCGCCACGGCAATGCTCGAGACGGTGGCCCGGCCGATGTGGTTGTCCGGAATAAGGAAGGCGTCGGCGACTGCGCTCATCACCCCGATTTGATGCCGGACATGCATGAGATCTGGCCGGGTTGCTGGCTCGACCTCACAAATGACCTCGAAACTGGCGGTCGCCATGCCGACACAATACGAGGTGATGGCCCGATCGAGGTTATAGCCAGCAACCCGCCCGCGTCGGGTACCGGGGGTCTGCACTACCAGGCGACACCGCCGTCCCAGTTCGCCCCCGGCATTTCGCAGGCCCATCAGGTCCGATAATTTTTCCGAATGGGCATGGTGAACGCGTGCCGCGTTGGAACGCCCTCTGATCGCGGCAACAGCACCGAACACGGGTGCTGCTACGACCATGTGAAGCTGGTAGCCACCCTTGTCCATCAAGCGTCGATGTGCGCCCCCTTGGCGGTGGTTGCTCTCTAGTCAATTTGCGTGATTGCGTGACAAATCACCCAAGGACAAACTGACTCCTACGCGCGCCCATGCAGGGCGGCATCGTGAGCGGTGGGCGAATGACCGACAGGAGGGCCAAGGCCATGAGAAACAGATTCAGATCTATTGCAGCAGTGATGCGGCTGGGGGGTGTGGGAGCGCTTGTCCTGGCGGGAACGTTGGCCATGTCGGCCGGTTCGGCCACGGCGTCACCGCACGGTTGGGGGCCGAGACCGTATACGTGTACCGGTGGTGAAGTGAACTTCGCCGACCCCACCTTGTCGACCTACGCCCCGGATATCCCGTCGGGGACCTACTCCAGCATCACGATTGCGGGAGTGTGCGAACCAGCACTGAACGCCGTGATCAACGTGCTTGGCAACATCAACGTTGCCGGCGGCGGTGTGCTCGACGCGCAGGGCAACCCGTCGACGATCACCGTCCGAGGCAACGTCACGGCGGCCAAGGGCTCGCTCCTCGCCTTAGGCTGCCTGCCTAATCCGGTGGGTCACCAGACTGGCCATGCGTGCGGGACCACTCTGGCTCAGCAACCCCTGAACAACGTCGATCCGACTGCGCTCTCCCACATCACCATCCACGGCAGCATCTTCGCCTCAGATGCAAACACCGTTTGGCTGAACGGCGTCACGGTGGAGGGGAACGTTGTGCTGATCGGAGGAGGCGACCAGGCTGGGCTTCCCTGGCCCATCAAGACCAACACCATCGATGGCAGCCTCATTGTTTACGGGGCGACGCCAGAATGGCTCGGTGTGGTCGTCAACAAGATCGGTGGCAACGTGTTTCTCGCCAACGTCTCCATCGCACCAGGAGAAACGATCGACGTCGCTAACAATTCGATCGGTTGGAACCTCGTGTGTTGGAACCTGGCGCCAGCTGAGTCCGCAGGTTTCATCGGCGAGGTGAATGTCGTGGGCGGTTGGTCCATCGGTCAGTGCCCCTTGGTTGGCGACGAACCCTTTCCGACTGGCCCCTGAATCCGGTCAGCTGGACCGAAGATTGGATCTGACCATTTGGTGACTTAGCCGAATGGCGCATGTTGGGAACTACCGGTCGGGCCGTGCTGATTTGCGGCCCGACCGGTCAATTTCGGTATACCCGCTCTCGCTCAGCTCGGCGCGCTCGGCGGCAATGTCAACTCGGATGCGGCTTGGCGTCGGTAGACGCCGCTGCATCCCCGTGTCGGTTCTACCCGCAATACTTGGTCCTTGGTGTCGCAAAGTCCCGGTGACGTGAGTCTGCAGGCACAAATGGCCAAAGCCACCTGGGCCGTTGAACGGTGGGCAGACTTTCCAGTGCAGCAAGACCCTCGCCCTTGGGTCTTCACCGGCCCCATCGTGTGTCCCGAAAAGGGCTTCAGGACCGGCGACGCAAAGCTGGCCTTCCTCAGGGGAGACGTCGAGGTAGAGGGCTGGGTGCCAAACGAAGTACTTGCGATCCTCCATGATCGGACACACCGCTCCGGTCCAGACATCCCCCCACTTGCCCTGAACGGCGGGACGAAGTCCGAAACAAGCTTCTCGACTGACAGAGGTCCGCGCCTCCTGCCTGCCTGGCGTTTTCAGAGCGAGGACTTGCTCGGCCCTCTTTGGGTGATTGATTCCGAGGTAGCTGCATCACGGTGGAAACCCACTGCACCACCGCGCCCGGCCCCCAGTGGTGCGCGCCTCTATCGATCCACTCGATCGAATATCGAAGCCGATGACCGCACCTTGCACTTCGAGTTCACAGGCGGCGATCCAAGGTGGGTGGACTTCCCTACTTCGGAGGTCATTGAGACCGAACAAGCAGTCGTCATCATTCCCATTGAAGATGACCATGGTCCGCCCGGTCCGCGCCGACTCGTTGGGCATCGCCGCGAGGTCGTCGCCCATCTACAGCACCACCTGGCTAACCGCGTTCTCGTTAACCTGGATGCGAGCCCCGTTACTGTCACGTGCGGCTAAATGCCGACGCGTATGACAACGTCAGCATAGGGAGTGCGGCCGACAAACCCCACCAGGTGGGTGGAGTGGGCCGTCGGCGGATACAAGCCCACCGTGACTGGCTCTGATCCCGACACAACGTACGAGGCGCCGACAGTTGAGAGCCATTGGCGACCAACGCGGGGGCGAAACCCGTGCAGGTCAAGCTCGTCCACCAGCCCCCACAGGGGGCCCGCCAAGGCGACGACGCCGGTTGTGTGCTGAGCGACGAAGACTCCCTCGGCGTGTTGCCCACCGCCGTTCGAGTGGATGGGCTCGTCGGCATCGAGGCGAGGGGAAACCACCTTCCATGTCGATTCCACCTCCCCGTTGTGTAGGCGCGCCACCGGAGAGGCACGCAGCGACACCACGACGAAGGAGGAAACGGCAATGGCGCCTGCCACATGAACGACGGCAACGGCATCGTTCAGAGACCAATGGGTGGCGATACTGCGCGCGCACAAGAGGACCAGAGCAAGCACACCGATGTCTCCCACCCCCGACGACCACGTCATCAGGTAAAGCAGCGGCGGACCCACAATGCCGGCCGCAGAAATCACCGCCGTGACAGTGCCAACGGCAAAGGCGACAGCGAGCCCGAAAGCCAGTTCGTCTCGAACGCGGCGCGCCCACAACAGCAGTGTGGCGGCCACGAGGACAATGACAGCCAATCGCAGCATCCCCGTTGCCATGGATGCGGTCGCAAAGGCAGGCGCTTTGAGCCCGATCGACGAGACCTCGGTGCTGGCCGCGGTGGCGGCACCGGTGACGAACCCGGCGCGGCCGCGTGCGTGCAGGAGGAATCGTGCAATAGCTGTCAGGTTTCCCCCCGACGGACTCGCCTCATTGACCAGTGGTGGAATCCACGACACCACGGCAAGCACGAGGAGCGCGCCCACCATCCACGGGTGCCTCGCCGCACTGGTGGCGCCGCGTTGTCCGCGTCGCCGACGGCGAACCAAGAGCATCCCTGAGCCGGCCACGGCCACAACTGCGTACAGCGTCGTCTCGACATCGCTTTGCACGACGAGGGTCGCCACGAGCACCGCCGCCGCCCACGCCACTGGTGATCCTCGAGCAGCCGCCAGGGCCAGTACGCCGAGCAGGAGCACCGGGAGGACCACCACGTTGGGGCTCCACGGGCTCCCCAGCGAGCTGCCGCTGGCGATGACTACCCCGGCAACCACCACCGCGCTCACGGCCGCGGCCGACGTCCCACCGAGCCGACCGATCACGAGAACCGTACCGAACAGCGACCCGGCGCCGATGAGCGCCGCCGTAGCGACCTGAGCCTGAGCGCCATGGTTAGTGCCCGTCAAACGCTCAACTATCGAGATCAAGTAGAGGTAGAGGGGTCCAGGATGATGCCAGCCGTAGCGGCCGTGCACCCCCACCGACAGGCTCCCGTGCAAGGCGGCGCGCACCTGTATGTCCATCAGTGCGAAATCGCCGTTGAGGTAGATGTGACCGCCGCTGAACAGGGCTCGGACGGCAACGATCATCATTGGCACCGTGGCCGCCGCTGCCCACAGGATGCCGGCACTGCCTTGGCCAGGACGGGCTATGCCCGGGCGGTCCATGAAGATAGGGGCCGGGTTGAAGCGGGCCATGTTCGCCCGACCCTACCGAGCAGGCACCGCGTTGAGGTGGCAGGGGCCGAGGTGGCAAGGGCCCGAGGCCCCCCTGTCACCTCAGAGGGCAAGAGCTACTCCGACGAAGACGAGGGCTCGTTCGCCGATGACGAACTCGATGAAGAACCTGACGGCGGACCGGTCGGACCGCTCGGAGCCCACGAGTGCTCGTTGGACTGGTCCTTGGTGGTGTCGTTGATCTCCTTGGCCGTCGAGGTGCCGCTGGCGAGCACCGCCGTCACGTTGACGGTGTCGCCGCTCGAAATAGCGGAGACGCCGATCTCGCCGGAGTCGACGTTGGTCCCTGAGTCCACCACGTAGGTAATAGCCGTCTTGTCCGCACTCGTCACCGTCAGCGACCACGTGTTGGTCGAGCTGTCCGTTTCGGAAATGGCGCTGACGGTGCCGACTTGTTCCTCCAAGGTCTCATACCCGTTGGGGCCCTCAACGGTGTATTCGCCGTGAATGACCCTGCCACCCGGCCCGCCGAACCCTGCCCCACCAAAGCCGCCTCCGAAACCACGGCCGAATCCCCCACCGCGGCCACCGGGTCCCTTAGGAGTTGCCGTTGATCCCGAGCTCGATCCGGTGCCACTTGATGTGCCGTCGTTCGACCCAGACGAAGCACTGGGGCCGGTGTTGCCCGTAGAGGCAGCCAGCGTCGGATTGGCAGCAGAAGATGTAGCCGCACTGGCGATGGCAGTCGCACCAACAGCTACTCCCACCGCAGCCCCTACGCCGACGGCCACCTTGATCCACCGAGGCCGACGTGAACCTGATGTCGGCGAGGCTTCAGAGGCACCCGCTCCAGGGTCCATCGTGGATGAAGAGGCGTCCAACATGGCGGTCTCCTTTGACCCGATCCGAAACTGATCGTGTCAACATACGAAACCAACCTGTGCGCACCCTGTGACTTTGTGGCCACAGCGTGAGACCAAGAGCCGGTAGTTACTGCGAGGCGTCGATTCCGGCGCGCAACTCGGCCACAAAGGCAGCCGCTGCGTCCGGACCGCCCCCATCGAGCAACCGGCGCACCAGCGCCGAGCCCACGATCACCCCGTCAGCAACGGCGGTGACCTGGCGCGCCTGCGCGGGCGTCGAGACGCCGATGCCGATGCACACGGGCAGATCGGTGACGGCATGCAACCGCACCGCCACGTCGCGGGCCGAATCGGCCAGCTCGGCCTGCTCGCCGGTCACGCCCATCCGGCCCACCCCGTAGACAAAGCCACGAGCCCGCGCGCAGATGGTGCGGGCTCGCTCGAGCGGGGTCGTCGGCGCCACCAGCAAGATGGTGGCCACCCCGGCCTCATCGGCCTCGGCACACCAGTCACCGGCTTCTTCGAGCGAGAGATCAGGAACGATGGCGCCCGCTACCCCGGCGTCGGCCAGCTCGCGGGCAAAGCGCCGGTGGCCGGCCCGGAACACGACGTTGTAATAGGTCATCACGCACACTGGGATACCGATGTCGGCGCGCGACAGGGCGTCGAGCACCACACCCGGCGTGGTCCCCCGCTCAAGGGCTTGGCCCGAGGCGGCCTGAATGACGGTTCCATCGATCATCGGGTCCGAGAACGGGATGCCGACCTCGACGGCATCAGCGCCGGCCCCGGCCACGGCGTAGACGACGTCCAACCAATCAGGGCTCATACCACCGGTGATATAGGGCACTAAGAGTTTCCGGCCCTGGGCACGTTGCGCCCGCAGGTGCGACTCCAACCCGGGTGCCGTGTTGAGGTGCGGCGATGTCGACGGCGCCATCACGCCAACAGCTCGCGGACTTGGGCCACGTCTTTGTCGCCGCGGCCCGACAGCGTGACCAACACTGTCGAACCCGTGGGAATGCTCTGGCCCGCTTCTCGGATCACCCACGCCAGGCCATGGGCGGATTCGAGCGCGGGGATGATGCCTTCGGTTTCGGACAACAGCCGAAAGGCGGCCAGCACCTCGTCATCAGAGGCCTGCTCGTAGCGAGCTCGACCGGTGGCACTGAGATAGGCGTGCTCGGGGCCGATGCCGGGATAGTCGAGCCCGGCCGAGATGGAGTGGGCCTCGGAAATCTGGCCCACCTCGTCTTGCAGGAGATACGACTTCATCCCGTGCACCACGCCGGGGACCCCTCGGGCGATGGCGGCGCCACCGGCCGCCTCCACGCCGATCAGCCGGGCATCGCCGTCGACGAAGCCGGCGAAGGTGCCGGCCGCATTGGAGCCTCCTCCCACACACGCCACCACCCACTGGGGGTCAGCACCGCCGAGCAAAGCGCGGCACTGCTGGCGCGCTTCGTCACCCACGATGCGTTGCAACTCACGCACCATCCAGGGGTAGGGGTGGGGACCCATGACCGAGCCCACGCAGTAGTGGGTGTGCTCGACGCTGGCCACCCAGTCGCGCATGGCTTCGTTGATGGCGTCTTTGAGTGTGCGGGCCCCGCTGTAGACAGTCCGCACCTCGGCGCCGAGCAGTTCCATGCGAAAAACGTTCAAGGCTTGGCGCTCGGTGTCCGCCGCACCCATGTAGACGACGCACTGCATCCCGAACAACGCCGAGGCGGTGGCGGTGGCCACGCCGTGCTGGCCGGCACCCGTCTCGGCGATGAGGCGGCTCTTTCCCATGCGCCGGGCCAACAGGGTTTGCCCGATCACGTTGTTGAGCTTGTGCGAGCCGGTGTGAGCAAGGTCCTCGCGTTTGAGCAACAGCCGGACGCCGAGGCGTTCAGACAGGCGCTTGCACTCGGTTACCGGCGTCGGGCGCCCGCCATAGTCGCGCAGGATGGCCTCGAACTCAGCATGAAAAGCGGGATCCGCCCAGGCGTCGATGAAAGCCGATTCAAGTTCAAGGCAGGCCGGCATGAGAGGCTCCGGCACAAAACGGCCGCCAAACTCTCCGAAGCGGCCGTCAGGGCCGGGGGTGCCCATAGGCGATGCACTCATTCGTCGTCCTGCCAGTCAAACGGGGCACCCACGTCGATGCCGTCGTCGCGGCCGGCTTCTCCGCCGAGTTCGGCGCCGCCCCCCTGGCCCACCGCACCCCACGGCTCGGCGAACACGGCGAGGTTGGTCTTGAGACCGGCCTCTTCGGCGGCCTGACGTGCCGCCACCACAAAGGCCCGCACCTTGCGGGGATCTTTCACCCCGGGAGACGACTCCACTCCGGTGGAAACATCGACGCCAAAAGGTCGCAGATGCTTCACCGCCCCGGCGACGTTGTCCTCGTGCAAACCACCCGACACGATGAGGCGATCGGGGTCGACCACCCCTTCGGCCAGGCGCCAATCGAAGACCTCCCCCGATCCTGGCGATGGTGCATCGATCAAAATGGCGGCGGCGCCGTATTCGTCGAAGCGCGCCACGTTGGGATGCCCGGCGGGAAAGGCCTTGATGACGAGGGGCACGCGCGCCGCCACGAAACGTGTGTCGCCGGGCGACTCGTCGCCGTGGAGTTGCGCGGCGCGCAACCCGATGGTGTTGACGATGTCCACCACTCGCACCGGCGCCTCGTTGCGGAACACCCCCACCGTGAGGATGCCGTGCGGTACGCGCTCCACGATCCGGCGTACGGCTTGGGGCGAGACCTGGCGCGGCGAAGGAGCGAAGATAAACCCGATGGCATCAGCGCCGAGGGCGGCGGCTAACAAGGCGTCGGGCTCGGAGGTGATCCCACAGATCTTGATCAGCACGTCATGACCTCATGCCCGGGCCGCGGCCCGGGTACCGACGGGGAGTCCGGTCAGGTCGGCCACGGCCTGGCGGCGATCCGGGGCCTTGACAAGGAATTCGCCTATGAGGGCGGCCTGGTAGCCGGCATCGGCCAACCGACTGAGGTCGTCGCGCCCGGTGATGCCTGATTCGGCAACGGCCACCACCTCGGGAGGAAAATGCGG
Organism: uncultured Acidimicrobiaceae bacterium; assembly: GCA_963714125.1. GTDB lineage: Bacteria > Actinomycetota > Acidimicrobiia > Acidimicrobiales > UBA8190 > CAWCAW01. Next base: position 2,371,910 of record OY970234.1, read on the forward strand.
GGCCAGGGCCACGGCGCGACGCGGGTCCACGGCGAAGGTGCTCAGATCCCGCTGGTTGACACCGATCAGGGTGGCGCCGGCTTCGAGTGCCCTGTCCAGCTCGGCTTCATCGTGGACTTCGACCAGAGCGTCGAGCTCGAGCTCGTGGGCCAGGATCGACAACGCCACCAGCTGCGCGTCCGACAGTGCCGCCACAATCAGCAGCACGGCGTCGGCACCCATGATGCGGGCGTCACAGACGTCGGCCTCGCACACCGTGAAGTCTTTGCGTAGGACCGGCAGCGCACTCGCGGCTCGGGCTGAGGCCAGGTCCGCCTGTGATCCGCCGAAATGGCGCTCGTCGGTGAGAACCGACAGGCAGGTAGCACCACCCTCGGCGTACTGCCCGGCCACGCCGGCGGGGTCGAGGCCGGGGTCAAGGTCGCCCTTGGAAGGTGACCGTCGCTTGATCTCCGCGATGATGGCCAGCTCGTGACCGCTGCGGGTCGCCAGCGCCGATGCGAAGCCTCGTGGATCGCCGGTCACCTCGGCAGCGGCAATCAGTGCGTGGACATCCCGCCTATCGGCCGCCGCCCGGGCCCGATGGAACGTAAGGATCTCGTCGAGGTAGGTGTCGGCCGGCACCGCCTTGAGCCTACTGGGACGGGAACTCCTCACACTTCCTTCACGTCTTCCTGACACCCAGCTGACGACTCCGTCATCCAATGGTCCTGCCATGGACCAGGACATCGCAGCGCCCACCTCCCTGTCGCTGCGGGCCGAGCGTGGCAGGCTGGAAGCCGTGCCCGGCGACGGCGACACCATCGTGGTCATCGAGGATGACCACAACATCTCGGATCTGGTGGCCATGTATCTGCGCCGCGAGGGCTATCGGGTCCTGCAGGCCGACGACGCCGACGTCGGGATGCAGTACGTGCAGCGCGACCGACCCAAGCTCGTGATCGTCGACATCGGCCTGCCCGGAGAGCACGATGGCCTGGACGTGTGCCGGAGGGTGCGAGATTCCAGCGACATCCCCGTCATCATCCTGACGGCACGCGACGACGAGATCGACCGCGTACTGGGCCTGGAGCTGGGCGCCGACGACTATGTGACCAAGCCCTTTTCGGCACGCGAACTGGTGGCCCGCGTACGCGCCATTCTCCGTCGCTCGAGTCGCAGCGCCGAGCCGCCACGCCACCACGTCGCCGTCATCGAGCTCGGCGCTCTGGTCGTCGACACGGGACGGCGCGAGGTGCGTATCGGCGCCGATGTCGTGGCTCTGACCACGCGCGAGTTCGACCTTCTGGTCCATCTGGTCACCAACCCGGGTTTGGTCCTGTCGCGTCGCCAACTGCTCGACGCTGTGTGGGGCGAGGGTTGGTACGGCGATGAACGCACCGTCGATGTCCACGTGCGCCAACTGCGCAAGAAGCTCGGCGACAACCTTCCTCTCACGACCGTGTGGGGCGTCGGCTACCGGCTCAACTGAGTAGGCACGTCGCGTATCGTGCGCCGCCGCCTTACCGTTGCCATTTTGGCCGTCGTAGTCGGCACGTTGGTGCTCACCGTGGCGGGCAGTCTCTTTCTGATCCGGCGCGCCGCCATCACCACTGGCGAGACCGAGATCACCCAAGAAGCGCAGACCGTGGCCCGCCTCCTGTCGAGCGGGGGCCTGACGTATGTCAGCCCTGGCGACGCCCAAGGGGATTTGGCGCTGCTACGCGGCGTGGGTCGCTATGACTACCTCCACCCCGTGGGCCTCAGCGCCGGGGGCCAGTTTGCGAGCCTTCCCGCCCCCCTGACGTTGCCGGTCATGGACGTCCCCGCCTTGCAAGACGACCAAACCGTGGCCGGCAATGTCCGCAACGTCGTTTTTGTGGCTGTCCCCGTGGCGCTCACCGCCCGCCAACGACGCAACCTGGGCGGCATCCCCCGTGCCGATCTTCCCGTGCTGATCGTGACCCGCACGGTGCAAGACCCTGTCAACGGACTCGGCTACTTCCTCCTCGTGGCCGGGGTGGTATTGCTCGTCGGGGTAGCCGTGGCCGCCGTGTTGGCCCGCCGCATCAGCCTGCCCTTGGTGCGCGCCGTGGAAACCACGCGCCGCATCGCGGCGGGAGACCTGACCGCTCAGGTTCCCGTCAACAGCAACGACGATCCCGAACTGGCCGAGCTGGCCGAAGCGATCAACACCATGGCCGACAGTCTCAGCCGTTCACGCGGTTTGGAACGGCAATTCCTGCTGTCGGTGTCCCACGAATTGCGCACGCCGTTGACATCGATCCGCGGCTACGCCGATGCCGTCACCGACGGAACCACTGACGACATCACGGGAGCGCTGACCATCATCGGCACCGAGTCCCAACGCCTCGAGCGTCTGGTCGAAGATCTTCTCGATCTGGCTCGACTGGACGCCCGACAGTTCTCCTTCCATCTGCAGCCAACCGACATGACCAGCGTGGTGTCGTCGGTAGCCGACGGGTTTCGGCCCCAGGCCCACGAGCTTCATCTGGAACTGATGACCGACATGGCGCCACGCCCCACAACATGGGTCGACGCCGATCCGGATCGTCTGGCGCAGATCGTCGCCAACTTGGTCGAGAACGCGTTCAAGTTCGCTACGTCGCAAGTGGTGATCGGCACCGGTCCTCCACCCGGTAGTCCTGGTCCCAGGGACCCGGCCGCCAGTGAACCAAGCGCGCTGTGGGTCATGGACGACGGCCCCGGGATTGCTTCAGCCGACCTCGAGCGTGTCTTCGAGCGTCATTTCACTTCGGATCGACGATCGTCGCGACCGGTCGGATCGGGGCTCGGTCTCGCCATTGTGGCCGAACTGGCTGTCGCCATGGGCGGATCAGCCGAAGCACAGTCTCCCGTTACCAGCGAAGGAGGGACCCGCATGGTGGTGTGGATCCCGTCACGTGGCGTGCCTACGACGTCGACGGCGACGCCAGCGCCTTGATCCCTAGAGGGAATTCTTAGTTGCTCGTCCGGCCCGGGCATCCCCGGGCGTCCATGAACGTGCGGGCTTCGATCGTGCTGGCCCGTGAACCGCACCACCGACAGCGCGATGACTGCGTGTCGATGGCAGCCACGATGACACCGCCCCTCATACGGCCAAAGGGGGGCTCAGTTTCGACAATCCAGCTATGGGGCCGGTTATTCGAGAAACGGGGGCGCGTGGCGTCCTGGGGAGTGAAAAGCCGGGTTCTCATCCCCAACAGTTTACGCACGTTTTGGTGGGGCCTCGCTGAGAGGGGCCGAGGCCGGTCGCCATACACCTGCGCCGTCGGCGCTACGCCCCCATGGGCAATGCGGTGGCCTTGGCGCCGATTCGGCCTGCAGATCCGGGTTCCTCGACCTCCACGGCGGCCGGCGGGGTCAGGTCGCGATGGAGATAGGCGAGACCAACGGTCGTCCCTCGAGCAATGGAGAACGCCGCTGAAGTGACGGTGCCAACGGCCTTGGAGCCATCGCCATCGACGCCAAATACGGCGGCCCCGGGGGCAAAGGCCAGGCCGCCGGCGGCATCGCCAGGCTCTCCAGCCACAATGCCGCACAGGTGTCGGGCTACCCGGTTGCCCCGGGCGTCGAGACGGGCCACCAGCTCCTGGCCGGTGTAGCAGCCCTTGGTGAAGCTGACACAACGCTCGAGGAGGCCCGCTTCGGCGGCGATGGTGCGCTCGTCGAGCTCGGCACCCATGATGGGGATGCCGGCTTCGATCCGCAAGGCCGCCCAGGCCTGCGCTGAGCACAGCCGCACGCCCGGCGGTGGTATCGGGGAGGGTCCGAGAATGTCCACACCCGAAACCGGTCCCCACGCAAAGGCCAGGTGCAACGCCCCGGCGTCCGCCCTTGCCGCCCCCACGACCGAGGGACCACGCAGGGCCACGCATGTCCAGTCGGTGAGCTCGACGGTGGCCTTGACCCGGATCTTGAAGCGTTCCAGGCGAGTGGCGACAGCTTGGCCCCAGCCGCCGTCGACGTCGACAAGGACGTCGTCGTCTCCTACTCGGGTGACGCGCACCAGCGCATCGAGCTTGCCCTGAGGCGTGAGCACCAACGCATCAGCTGACGCACCCACGGCCAAGGCGGCGACATCCTGGCTGCATTGGCCTTGCAGAAAGTCGATGGCGTCGGCACCCCGCACCCGCACCACGTCGCGTTCCAAGGGCACCACCGCGGCGCCGTGGCGCAACGCATCGTCGTCGGCAGCCAGCTCCTCGGCGACCAACGCGCCGTCGGTGCTCACGAGCCGCCTCGCGCCACTCGCGCCCGGCGGGCGGCGGGCACCGCAGCCAGCAGGGCGGCCGCTTTGTTCACACATTCGGCGTCCTCGTCGGCCGGATCGCTGTCGGCCACAATGCCGGCGCCGGCTTGAACCGAGGCTCGTCCATCGGGAGCCACCACCATGGTGCGGATGGCGATGGCGGTGTCGAGATTGCCCGAAAAGTCGAGATACCCCACCACCCCACCGTAGACACCTCTTTTGGTGGGTTCGAGATCGTCGATGATTTGCATGGCCCGCACCTTGGGTGCCCCCGACAACGTCCCCGCCGGCATGGTGGCGCGCAACACGTCGATGGGGCCCTTGCCCTCCGACAGCGTGCCCGACACCTGTGAGGTGAGATGCATGACGTGGCTGTAGCGCTCGAGGGTCATGTACTCGTCGACCTGCTCCGTCCCGAACCGCACCACGCGCCCGACGTCGTTGCGGGCCAGGTCCACCAACATGACGTGCTCGGCCACTTCCTTCGGGTGTTCGGCCAACTCGGCGGCGAGCCGGTTGTCTTCGCTGTCGGTTTTGCCGCGCCGGCGGGTACCGGCGATAGGACGCGACACCACCACGCCGTCGCGCAACCGCACCATCGGTTCGGGGGAGGAACCGACCACCGTGCCCGACTCGTCACGCAAGAAGTACAGATACGGACTCGGGTTCACCAGTCGTAGCACGCGATAGAGATCGAAGGCATCGGCGTCCAACTCGAGATCGAAGCGCTGCGACAGCACCACCTGGAAGATGTCCCCGGCCCTGATGTGCTCCTTGGCCTCTTCCACCGCGGCCATGTACGACGCCGGCCCCATCGTGCGCGTCACGGGGGGCAGATCTTCATCGGGTATCGGAGGAGCCAGGGGCGCCACATGCAGAGGTCTGAACAATTCCTCGGCCAGCTCATCAAGGCGCCCCTGGGCGCCGTCATAGGCCGACCGGGCCTCGTCGTCGTCCCAGTCGTCACCGATGACGACGTTGTCGATCACCACCACTCGCTGGCGCCAGTGGTCGAAGGCACACAGCTGCCCGATGACCGCCAATACGGCATCGGGAAACCCGAGGTCATCACGCGGTACGTCGGGGAGGCGTTCGATCTCCCGCACCACGTCGTAACCCAGATACCCCACCAGCCCCCCGTGCAGCGGAGGCAGCCCGGCGATAACAGGGGACCGGTACGCGTCAAGAAGCGCCTCGATGGTGGCCAAAATGCCGCCGCTGGTGAATGCGGCCACCTCGGGGGGCAACGTGAGCGCACCGCGCACCGACACCTGCGAGGCGCGACTCACGATGGTGGCTAGATGGCGGCGCCCCACGAACGAGTACCGACCCCAGCGCTCGCCACCTTCGACCGACTCGAGCAGGAACCCGGGCCCATCTCCCACCACCTGTAAAAAGGCGGCCACCGGTGTGAGGGTGTCGGACACCAGCTCCCGCCACACCGGCACAATGCGGTGGTTTCGAGCCAGATCGCAGAACGCCTGGTGGCCCGGGCCGCGCTCGCCGGCGGACGCCTGGGCTGCCATCTACGAGGCGGAGTCGTGGACGGCGGCCGCCGCTGCGGCAGTCGACGCAGCATCGACCGACGCGGCGTCGAGGACCACCACGCCCCCAAAGGCACGATAGAAACACGAACGCTCCCCGGTGTGACACGCCCCTTTGCCGTGCTGATCGACACGCACGAGGATTGCATCGGCATCACAGTCGTAGTGCACACTGCGCACGAATTGGCGATCCCCGGACGTCTCACCTTTGCACCAGTACTCCTGACGGCTGCGGCTCCAGAACCAGCTGCGGCCCGTCGTGAGCGTGCGGATGAGCGCTTCGCGGTTCATGTAGCCGAGCATGAGCACGGCTCCGTCGGCATCGTCTTGGATGATGGCCGGCACCAGACCGTTGGCATCGAAGGCGACGGCGTCAACCTCCGCCTCCGAGTACGCCACCGCCGTGGCCTGGGCGCCACCAGGCGCGCTCACAGGTACAACCCTGTGCCGCCGTCGATGCGCTCCGAAGCCACGGCATGAATGTCGCGCTCGCGCAGGATCACGTACTCGTCTCCTTGTACCTCCACCTCAAAGCGGTCCTCGGGGTTGAACAAGACCTTGTCCCCCACCTTGACCGTTCGTACGTGCGGTCCCACGGCAATGACCTCGGCCCACAACAGCCGCCGCGACACCTGGGCGGTGGCGGGGATGAGAATGCCGGCGCGCGAACGACGTTCGCCCTCAGCTTGGGGCTGTTGGGCCAACACCCGGTCGGCCAGCATGGTGATGGCCTGCTTGGACGGACCAGCCGATGCGGAGTCCACACTGGCACGGTACCGCAAACAACCAGCTACTCCGCCACAGGCGGTGTGCGCATCACTTCGGGGAATGAGCTTCGACGGGACGGACGGTGACACCGTGATCGGCCATGAAGGCCTTGGCCTCGGCCACGGTGTGCTCTCGGAGATGGAAGATCGATGCCGCTAGCACGGCGTCCGCACCTCCTTCGACGGCCCCTTGCACCAAATGGTCGAGCGTCCCCACTCCCCCTGACGCCACCACCGGTACACCAACGGCATCGGATACCGCCGCGGTAAGCGCAAGGTCAAAGCCGTCGCGGGTGCCGTCGCGATCCATGGATGTGAGGAGAATCTCTCCGGCCCCGAGCGCGGCGCAGCGTTCCGCCCACGCCACCGCTTCGAGCCCGGTGGCCCGGCGCCCGCCGTGGGTATACACCTCCCAACCGCTGGCATCGGGCCGGCGACGGGCGTCGACGGCGACCACGATGCATTGAGCGCCGAACTCCGACGCCAAGCGGGCCACCAGTTCCGGCTCGGCCACGGCGGCCGTGTTCACCCCCACTTTGTCGGCCCCGGCTCGCAACAGAAGACGAGCGTCATCGGAACTGCGCACGCCGCCGCCCACGGTGAAAGGGATGAAGACCTGTTCGGCGGTGCGGGCCACCACGTCGACCATGGTGGAGCGTTCGTCGGCCGACGCCGTGATGTCGAGGAAGACCAACTCGTCAGCCCCCTCGTCGTCATAGCGCGCCGCCAACTCGACGGGGTCGCCGGCATCGACCAAGTCGACGAACCGAACCCCTTTGACGACGCGCCCGGCGTCGACGTCAAGACACGGGATCACCCGGATGCTGCGCACGCCGCCATCGCCTCCTGCATGGTGAGGGTGCCTTCGGCCAATGCGGTGCCCACAATGGCGCCGGCCAACCTACGCTCGCCGTCCACCAAAGTGGCCAGTGCCACGAGGTCAGCACTGGAGCGCACGCCGCCCGAGGCGATCACCGGGTGGGCGCTGCGTTCGAGCACGATGGCCAGACCGGCCATATCGGGACCGGCCATCATGCCGTCGCGCTCGATGGCCGTCACCACCACGGCGGCGAGGGGCACCTCGGCCAGTTTGTCGAGCGCACTGCGCAGGCTGTTGCCCCCGGGTCGCTCCCATCCCTGTACCGACACTTCTTCGCCGCCGCGCCGGTAGTCGAGTCCCACCGCAATGCGGCCGGCAAAGCGGGCCGCCAGGCGGTCGAGAAGCTCGGGTTCTTCCTGAGCCACCGTGCCCAACACCACCCGGGACACCCCACCGCCGAGGAGTTCGGCAGCATCAGCCTCGGTGCGTACTCCCCCGCCGCTCTGCACGGGAACGTCGACCGATCGCGCCACCTCCAACACCGTGGCCCGGTTCACCGGCTCACCGGTACGCGCCGCGTCAAGATCGACGACGTGGATCCAGCTGGCACCCCCTTCGACGTAGCGGCGGGCCAGCGCCACAGGGTCGCCGTAGGTGCGCTGACGATCGAAGTCTCCCTGCACGAGGCGCACCGCGCCACCGGCGCGCAGATCGATGGCGGGGTACAGCTCCAAGGTGCTCATGGACACGGCACCGGGGCGTGACAGGCGGCCACGAAGTTCCTCAAAATGGCGAGTCCTTGGGCCCCTGACTTTTCGGGGTGAAACTGCGTGCCCCACACGGGGCCATCCTCGGCGGCGGCCACCACGTCGCCGCCGTAGTCACAGGTGGCCACCACGTGCGCACCGCCGTCGGGTACCGGCGCGTAGGAATGTACGAAGTACACCCACGGTGAGGCTTCCAATCCGGCCAGCAATGCGCTCGATTCGCCGCGGCGTTGCAGCCGGTTCCACTGCATCTGGGGGTGTTTGACGCCCGGCGGCAGCGCCCGCACGGTGCCGGCCAGTACCCCGAGGCCGGGGATGTCGGGATCCTCCTCGGATCCTTCGTAGAGGAGTTGGAACCCGACGCAGATGCCCAGGAAGGGCCGCCCCGACTCCAGGGCCATCCGGGCCGCCTCCTCCAGCCCGCTGTTGCGTAGTGCTCGCGCACACGCGCCGAAAGCCCCCACGCCGGGCAGCACTACCCCCTGCGCGTCAGCGGCGTCTTCAGGATCGGTGACGAGGCGAGCGTCGGCCCCCAAGTGGACGAGCGCCTTGTGGGCCGAGGCCAGGTTCCCGATGCCATAGTCCAGTACGGCGATCATCGAATCAAAGGGTGCCCTTGGTCGAGGGCACGCCCCCTCCCTCGACACGCGCCGCATCTCGCAGCGACCGAGCCACCGCTTTGAACGAGGCCTCCAGGATGTGATGGGTGTTCTTGCCCGTGACCAGGCGCACGTGCAGCGTCACGGCGGCGGCGGTCACCAGGGCGCGCCAGAACTCCTCGGCCAGCTGCGGATCGAAACCCGGCGAGCCCAACGGTGCCCTGTCCTCGCCGAAGTCAACGTCGTAGGCGAGGTAGGGGCGGCCGGAAAGATCGAGGGCCACTTCCACCAGCGCCTCGTCCAGAGGCAGCGCGATAGACGCGAAGCGCCGCACGCCGGACTTGTCACCGAGCGCCTCGGCCAAGCACTCCCCAATGACGATGCCGACGTCCTCCACCGTGTGATGGGCGTCGACGTGCAAGTCGCCGGTCGCCGCCACCTTCAGATCCATGCCCCCGTGGCGTCCGAGCTGGGACAGCATGTGATCGAAGAACGGCAACCCCGTCGATACGTCGTTGACGGCGCCACCGTCGAGGGCGAGTTCCGCCTCGATCACGGTTTCCTTGGTGGTGCGCACCCGAACGGCCCGACGACGGGCTGGGGATGCTGTGGCGGGTGTCATGACGGTCCTCCCAGACTGGTGCGCAGTGCGGCGACAAAGCGGGCGTTCTCCTCAGGCGTGCCTACTGTGACCCGCAGGCAGTCATCGAGCCCCGGCCACGTCGAACAGTCGCGCACCAGTACCGATGCATCGAGGAGGTCCTGCCACACCTCTTGGGCTGGTCGCGCCAAGGGCCGGAACAAGATGAAGTTGGCATCCGATGGCCAACTCTGCACGGCCAGCTCCGATAACGCGCCGACCAGAGATCCTCGTCCTTCCGTCAACATGGCCACCCGCTGCTCCATGGCCGCGGTGTGCTGCAACGCCAGTCTTCCGGCCGCCTGCGTCACGGCGTCGAGGTGATACGGCAACGCCGTCATCTCACAAGCTTCAACCACATCGGGGGCGGCCACCAGGTACCCCAGCCGGCAGGCTGCCATCGACCACGTCTTGGAGAACGTCCGCACCACCACCAGACGTTCGGCGCCATCGATGGACGAACGGGCCACGTCCAGGGCGCTGTGGGGCGCGAATTGGCCGTAGGCCTCGTCCACCACTACCAGGCCCTCGGTACGCGCCAGCACGTGCGCCACCACTTCAGGAGGCTCGGCTCGGCCGGTGGGGTTGTTGGGCGAGCACAGAAACGTGATCACGGGCCGAGTGCGCTCGAGCAGCTCGTCGACAGCAGCGAGATCCAACGTGAAATCGGGGTTGCGCCAGCACGATGCCACCGTGGTGGCCGTCAGGGCGGCGATGTGGCTGTGCAACGCGTAGGTGGGTTCGAACATGGCCGCCGTGCGCCCGGCGCCGCCATAGGCAAGCAGCAGGCACTGCAGGACTTCGTTCGATCCATTGGCGCAGAACACCTGCGCGACGTCTACGTCGTGAAACTCCGCCAGCGCGGTACGTAGTGCGGTGGCGCGGCGATCGGGATAACGGTGGAAGTCGATGGTGCCAATCTCGTCGGCGAGCTGGCGCCGCCACTGCTCAGGCGGTGGGTAGGGCGACTCATTGGTGTTGAGCCGCACCTCCACTTCGACCTGGGGCGAGTGGTAGCCGGTCATCTCCTCCACCTCGACGCGCCGCGGCACACGCGTGGCCATCACTGCTTGCCTCGCACACGCACCGATTCGGCGTGCACCGAGAGTCCTTCGGCCTCGGCGATGGTGGCCACATAGGGCGCCAACGAGGCCAACGTGCCGGCGTCAAGTGACACGGCGTGGGCGAAGGTACGAAAGTCGTCGGGTCGCAATGCCGAGGCAAAACGCGCCGTGCGGGCCGTGGGTAACACGTGGTTCGGTCCGGCCATGTAGTCGCCGACACTGGCTGGTGCGTAGAGCCCGAGAAATACGGCGGCGGCATTGCGCACCAGCGGGAGGAGCGGCTCGGGTTCTCGCACGAGAAGCTCGAGGTGTTCAGGAGCCACGGCGGCGGCCACTTCCATGGCGGCAACGGGGCCGTCCACAATCACGGCGTAGCCGCCGGTGCTGAGGGCTGCTTCGAGGTCGCGACGTCGCGGTGATGTCTGGACCAACTGGTCGACGACCTCGGCCACGGCATCGGCCAAGGACTCCGACCACGTCACCAGCCAGGCCAAGCCGTCGGGTCCGTGCTCGGCTTGCACCATGACGTCGATGGCGGCCCACGTCGCCGGGGTGGTGTCATCGGCCACCACCACCACCTCCGATGGCCCCGCAAAGGCGGAGGGCACTCCCACGATGCCCGATAGCTGCCGCTTGGCCTCGGCCACGTAGCGGTTGCCTGGGCCCACGATGACGTCGGTGGCGGCGATCGACTCCGTGCCGTAGGCCATGGCCGCAATGGCTTGAGCCCCGCCTACCCGGTAGACCTCGTCGATCCCACACAGAGCAGCGGCAGCCAGCGTCTCGTCGGCCACCGCCCCGTCGGGGCCGGGGGGCACGCACAGAGCCAACTGCTCGACGCCCGCCACCTGGGCCGGAGCTGCGCACATGAGGACGGTGGAGGGGTACCGGGCGCGCCCGCCGGGGGCGTACAGGCCCGCCCGTCGCACCGGTCGTACCAGGTGACGGACCCGTACGCCGTCGAGCTCGAAGTCCTCTGCCGGGGTCGCTTCGTGGCGGTGGTAGGCGAGGATGCGCTCATAGGCCCGCTCCAAGGCCTCTCCCAGGGCCGGTGCAATGCGCTTGGCCGCAGCAGCAATGTCCTCGGAGGCCACCCGGAGCGCCTCTATCTCCACCCCGTCGAAGCGACGCGTGCAGGCGCGCACGGCCTCGTCGCCACCACTGCGGACCTGCTCGAGGATGGCGCGCACCGATTCGGTGGGGAAGTCGGCCACGACGTCGTGACGCGGCAACGCTCCCGCCAGCTCGGAGACGGGCACGCCACGCAGGTCGAGGCGGTTGAGGAGCACAGCCACCCGATGGTACTCGGGGGTGGCCTGCTCACCGCCCGGCGACCTGCGCCAACGCGTCCGGTGGGCCATCATCGGGGCATGCCAGCGCGCACCGCCGAGCTTTCCTCGGTCTCCACCGCCCTCACCGAACTCACCCGCCGCCTGGCGGTCATGGCTGACCAGGCCGCCGCGGAACACGACGACGACTCCGCCACCGAGTTGTTCGCCATCGAACGCGCCCTGACCGGCGCCGGCCGCCGGTTGTCGAGACTCACCGATCCGCGCCGTAGCGGCGGTGGAAGCCGGTTGCGCTGAATCTCGAACTGAGAGCCCGCTTAATCCCCGCTGAGATTGGGGGCGGCGCGGAAATGGCGATCATGCACGCGACGACGGCGCCCTTGCGGGCGCCGTCGTGCGAGCGGGCCGGGCGGCGGATCCCAGCCGTGCTCTCACGGAACCAGGTGGCGGGAACCGGTTCCGGTGACCACTAGAACAGCACGCCCAAGGGTCCGGATCCAATCATTCCCGTAAAACCCCAGGCCAGCTCGGGTGCCAGGGAGCCGAATTTCAGGTGGTACCCGCAGCCCGGATAGGCAACCGAGCCGACGGGCAGATGTCGGCCAGCTCGCACTCCTCGCATTTCGGCGTACGAGCCACGCACACGCGGCGTCCGTGCAGGATCAAGCGCAGGCTCAAAGCGCCCCATTGCGCTTTGGGGACGAGGGCGCAGATCTCGGTTTCGACCTTCACCGGATCGGTCTGTTCGGTGAGACCGAGGCGCCGCACCAGCCGTCCCACGTGCGTGTCCACGGGAAGGCCCGGGAGCTCGAAGTCCACGCTGCGAATGACGTTGGCGGTCTTGCGACCCACGCCGGGCAACGTCACCAGGTCTTCCATGGCCGACGGCACCTGGCCGCCGAAGCGCGCGCTCACGTCGGCGGCCATGCCGATCACACTGCGCGCCTTGGCTCGGAAGAACCCGGTCGAATAGATCAGCTTCTCCACTTCCTCGGGCGGAGCCGCCGCCAGCGCGTCAGGGGTCGGAAAGGCCGAGAAAAGAGCCGGGGTGACCATGTTGACCCGCTCGTCGGTGGACTGGGCCGACAGGATGGTGGCCACCAGTAGCTCGAAGGGGCTGTTGTGACGCAGGGCGCACAACTCCTTGGCCGAACCGGGGTAAAGAACGCTCAATCGGGCCACTACTTCTCGAGCCCGGCCTGTGATGCTGCGCGGTCGCGCCATAACCGAAAGGTAGCGTGCATTTCGATGCACCCGGTCGAAGTCAAACGACGCATGGGTGAGTCCGATGTGGCCGAGGTGGCGCGCCTGCTGCACGAGGTCACGGTGGCCGACGGCCATCAGCCGCTCGGCGAGCACAAGTGGTTGGATCTCGTCCACGGTGGTCGCAAGGGCTTCGCCGGTTTCGTGGCACGCGAGGGACGTGACACGGCACTCATCGGCTACGCCCAGCTGAGCCGGGGCCACGACACCTGGGGGCTCGAGGTCGTCATCCATCCGGACCATCGGGGACCGGGGCACAGCGTCGGCATCGACCTGCTTTCCGCCGCGCTGGCCGAAGTGCAACACCTGGGCGGAGGCCACGTGCATCTCTGGGTTCCCAAGCCCACAGCCGACACCGACGCTATGGCCGCCGCTGGCGGGTTGGCGCGCGGGCGAGACCTGCTGCAGATGCGCCGTCCTCTTCCTCTCCACGACGACAGTCCTCGCGTGCCGACACGGGCCTTCGAGCCGGGTGTCGACGAGGCCACGTGGTTGGCGGTGAACAACCGGGCCTTCGCTTCACACCCCGAACAAGGAGGGTGGACGCTCGACACCATTCTCGAGCGCGAGGCCGAGCCGTGGTTCGATCCTGAAGGGTTTCGTCTGCACGAACGCGATGGGCAGCTGGCCGCCTCGTGCTGGACCAAGGTGCACCGCGATCATGAGCCACCCTTGGGGGAGATCTACGTGATCTCAGTCGATCCTGGTTTTCAAGGACTTGGACTGGGGCGTGCCTTGGTCCTGGCCGGCCTCGATCACCTCACCGCACGGGGACTGACCGTCGGCATGCTCTATGTCGACGCCGATAACGAAGCTGCTGTCGGGTTGTACCGGGCCCTGGGTTTTGACATCGACCACGTCGATCGCGCCTATACCGGAGACATTCCCGCCGCGTAACAGCAAGTACCCCGATGCGTCAGTGCAGGCCGGAAACCCCTACGGCGTGGCCCACGCCGAAGGCAATGGCCGCCGCCACCGCTGACAAGGTGAGCTGGCGAAGCGCGGTCCACCACCGAGAGCGATGGGTGAAGACGGCGAGCGCCCATCCCACGGCCACAGCAGCGGCGGCGCCGATGACAACCGAGGCAATAACCGCAGCGGTGCCACTGGTGATCAACCACGGGATCAAGGGCAACAAGGCGCCCACCGCAAAGGTGGCGAACGATGACGTGGCCGCCTGCACCGGCGAACCCAAATCACGGGGATTGATGCCGAGCTCCTCGCGAGCATGCGTCTCGAGGGCGAGTTCGGGCGTGCGCATCATTTCGCTGGCCAGTTGTCGCGCCACTTCGGGCTCGATGCCTCGGCTCTCGTAGATGCGCACCAGCTCGCGTCGCTCGCCTTCGGGGCGATGGCGGATCTCGTAGTTCTCGAGGGCGAGTTCGCGCTGGAACAACTCCGTTTGGGCTCGCATGGAGACGTACTCCCCCGTCGCCATGGAGAAGGCGCCCGCCACCAGTCCCGCCACCCCGGCCAGTCGCACCACAGATCCCCCCGGATGGGCACCGGCGAAACCGAGGATGAGCGACACGTTGGTCACCAGGCCGTCGCTCACACCGAACACGGCGGCGCGTGCCCCGCCGGCCTGAACGCCGCGGTGATGGTGGTCTCGGGCTTGCAGCTCGACACCGTGGCGATGGGCCGGGTGCTTCTCCTGCCCTGCCTTGCGATCGAGGCGCCGAAGCTCGGCGGGTCCGGGAATGGTGGCGTCCTCCACCACATGAAGCCTACTGACCGGGGCGATCACCTCGTCATCACTGTGACCTGCAACAATGGACCTGTGCCGGGACCTCGCCATTGGTTCGACAATTCGCAGCCTCAGACCCTCCAAAGCGCGGTGCTCCTGAGCTATTTCACCGCCGCCCTGGGCCTGTTCTTCTACCTCCTGGGGGCCCATTCGCCGCTCCAGGTGGTCTCCATCGCCTTGGCGCCAGGTGCCTACGGCATCGCCAACGAAAAACGCTGGGGATACCGCCTCGATGTCATCATGGCCATCGCCTACGCGGCATTGTGCCTCCTCGGGGTACTCACCATCGCCCTGTCGTTCGCCCTCTCCTTGGCCTTCGCCGTCCTGTTGGTTGCCCTGTTGCTGAATCCTCAGAGCCGCGAGTACAAGCGCATCTGGTTCCGCTGACCTGCGGCGTGCCGTGGGGCCGTCCGCAGCATTAGGGTCATGCGCCGTGACCACGACCGTTCATGCCCTCAGCGAATTCGCACCCCTCGTCGGAAAACACCTGGGTTGGTCCAGCTGGCACGTCGTCGACCAGGCCCAGATAGACCTGTTCGCCGACGCCACCAACGACCACCAGTGGATCCACGTCGACCCGCAACGGGCCGCCACCGGCCCTTTCGGAACGACCATCGCCCACGGGTATTTGACCTTGTCATTGGCTCCGGTACTGCTCCACGACGTTCTCGTGGTGGAGGGGATGACGTTCGGAGTCAACTACGGCTGCAACAAGGTGCGCTTCCCCTCCCCCGTCAAAGTTGGATCCAAGTTGCGACTGGGGGCGACGGTGGCCTCGGTCGAAGATATCCCCGGGGGGGCGCAGGTCACCTTGGACGTAACCCTCGAAGTCGAGGACGCCGAAAAACCGTCGTGCGTGGCCCAGGTCGTCTACCGCTACCTCGACTGAACCTCTGAGCGGACGGGCGCTACAGCGGGAGGTTCCCCGTAGCGCTGCGGGTGGTGCCGTGTTGGCGGTAGGCGTCGATCACTGCTTCGGCCACGCGCCACTTGTGGATCTCGTCGGCTCCGTCGGCAAAGCGGCTCCAGCGGGCCTGAAGCAACATGTCGGCCAACGGCGAGTCCTTCGAGTAGCCCAATGCGCCATGCACTTGCACGGCCCGGTCGATCACCCCCCACAGGGTGTTGGCCACATGGTGCTTGGCCATGGACACCTCGGTGGTGAACGGAGATCCCCGTTCGATCAGGTAGGCGGCGTGCAGGACCATGAGTTTGGCCTGGTAGAGCTCGATGGCCGATTCGCTGATCATCCACTGGATGCCTTGCTTTTCGGCCAGATAGGAGCCGTGCGAAAACCGCTCGGTGGCACGCTTCACCATCAGATCGAGCGCCGTTTCGATCTGCCCCAGCCAGCGCATGCAATGCGCCAGTCGGGCGGGGCCCAAACGCGCCTGACCCAACCGATGCCCCTGGCCGCGTCCACCCAGGCGGTTGGTGTCGGCCACGCGCAGGTCGGTGATGAGGATCTCGCAGTGATTGTGGCCGCCCGCCATGGTCTCGACGTCACGAACCAGTTCCCACCCGGGCGACGGCACATCGACGATGAAGGCCGTGGTGGCCGCTTGCGGCACCTCCGGGTCGTCTTCGGTGCGGGCCAGCAGAATGGCGAAGCGCGCCCCACGCGCCCCGCTGATGAACCACTTGTGCCCGTTGATCGCCCATTCGTCACCGTGCAGTGCCGCCTTCGTCTGCATCAGCGTCGGATCTGACCCGGCTACCTCGGGCTCGG
Source organism: uncultured Acidimicrobiaceae bacterium (assembly GCA_963714125.1). Lineage (GTDB taxonomy): Bacteria > Actinomycetota > Acidimicrobiia > Acidimicrobiales > UBA8190 > CAWCAW01. The sequence goes on from OY970234.1 coordinate 2,388,391, forward strand.
TCATGGCGAAACACGACCGCATGGTGCCTTCGCACATAGGCCGGAGGTACCGCTCCTTCTGGTCGTCGGTGCCCCAGTGCAGCAGCGTGTGCATGTTGCCCTCGTCGGGCGCGTAGCAGTTGATCACGTAGGAACCCCAACGCGTCTTGGCCGCTTCAGCCGACACCGCCGCCAAGGCCGTGGGGCCCAGTCCCATGCCGCCCCACGGCGTGGGCATGTGTGGCATCCACAGCTCGAGCTCCTTGGCGCGCTGGCGTAACCGGTCGAGCTCGGCCCGCCAGTCGGCTCGACCGGCGGCCTGCTGCATCAGGTCGTCTTCAGCGCTTCGGACGTCGTCCTCGATGAACGTCCGCATACGCAGGCGCGCCTCTTCGACGTCGGGGGCGAAGGTGAAGTCGATGGCCATGGCGCGCAGTTTCGCACGGCGACGACGTCAACAACGTCGAGCGGCGCGCTGTTCGACTCGTCGCACGGCGTCGGCCACCACCGTCGGGTGTTGGCGCTGCACGAAGTGCCCGGCTTGGGCCACGATCACCAGTTCGGCTCCGGCCACGTCGGTGGCGATCCGCACCGCCACCGACGGCGGCACCACCACGTCTCGGGTGCCGGTGATCACGACGCAAGGTGCGGTCACCTGGGCCAGGGCCCCCTCGACGTCCTCGATCTCGCGCAAAAGCGAACGCTGCTCGGCCACGAACGTGCGCCACACCTGCGCCGACCACAGGGTCGGCCCGTAGCCCTTGTCGGGCAGTACCGCTTCGAGCCACGCCCACGAATCCGGCGTGCGCCGATCCCTGAGGTGCTGGAGCCGGGGCAGGACGAGGTTCAAGGTGAACAGGCTGGCGGCGGAAAGCGCATCCCCCACCCCGGGCCAGGCCAGGAGGTGGTCGAAGGTCCCCACGCTCCCCTTGCGCCCCACCGATGACACCAGAACCAACCCGGCCACCACGTCAGGGTGGCGAGCGGCAGCCAGGATGGCGATGCCCCCGCCGTAGCTGTGGCCGACAACGGTGGCCGGTGCGGCGTCCTGATCGATGAGGGCCCGCACCAGAAGCTCGGCGTTGTCGTCCATCGACATGGGTGGGCGCCCGCTGTGGCCGTATCCGGGGCGGTCCGGTGCCAAGACCCGATGGTCAGCTCCAAGGCGTTGCGCCACAGGGTCCCAGTCGCTGCCGAGGCCAGGCTGCCCGTGCACGAAGACGACAGCACGACCAGGGCCGTCGGGTCCGGCACTCACCGGGCCTGGCGTCCCACGGGTTCGCCGGTCACTCGTTCGTCGGTGCCGGGTCCGCCGGCCAACGGGGCCGTGCTGTCCCCCGTGCGCTCGTCTCCGGGGCCACCTCTGGCCTCCGGCTGACCCTGGGTGAACCCATCGGCATCGCCGGCCCTATCGGGCTCCTGGGCTCCAGGCTCTGGCGCCAAGGGCAGCTCCACGACGAATACGGCTCCCGGTCCGGACCCGTCCCCGACGCGGGCCCCGCCCCCATGAGCGACGGCCAGGGCGGCCACGATCGACAGTCCGAGCCCGGTGCCCTCGCCGGTGCGGGCCTCGCTGCCCCGGTAGAAGCGGTCGAAGACATGAGCTCCCTGTTCGGGCCCCAGGCCCGGCCCCTCATCGGCTACCTCCAGGACCGCCCAGGCGCCCTGTGCGGCCACGGTGACGTGTACGGGAGTGGCCGGCGGCGTGTGCTCAGCGGCGTTGCGTAGGAGGTTGTCAGCCACCTGGCGCAGCCGCGACGCATCGCCTTCGACGACGACGCCGTCGGTGGCCGTCAACGAGACCGGGCGGGCCGGATCCACCGTGCGAGCCGCCTCCACCGCTTCGGTGACCACGTGACCGAGGTCGACGCGGGCCCGTTGCAGGGGGCGACCCTGATCCAGTCGAGCCAGGAGAAGAAGGTCATTGACTAGAAGACTCATGCGCGCCGCTTCGTGCTCGATGCGTTCGGCGGCGCGCCGCCGGTCGGGCTCATCGTCGAAGGCCCCTTTACGCAGCAGTTCGGCATACCCGCGGATAGACGTCAAGGGAGTGCGCAGCTCATGCGACGCGTCAGCAACGAATCGCCGCAAACGTGCCTCGGAGGTGGTGCGCTCTCCGAACGCCGTTTCGATCTGGCTCAGCATGCCGTTGAGCGCCTCGCCGAGACGTCCCACTTCACTGCGTTCTTCCGAAGGGCGCACTCGCTGGGACAGGTCACCCGCCGCGATGGCCTTGGCTGTGGCCGTCATCTCATCGAGGGGCCGCAGCCCGATACGAACGATGATCAACATCAACGCCACCAGGACCAGCACGACGATGAAGGACACCAAAAGCTCCACATGGGTGAGTGACCCCAAGGTCTGCTCCGTGGGGGCCAGCGCCACGGCGGTGACCAACGTCCCCCCGGGGACGGCCACCGCTTCGGCTTGGTAGTAGGCCCCGCCGTTGCCTTGGGCGGCAAGGTCAAATGCGGGCCGATCCGGCGCGTAGACGCCGTGGCCGCGTCCGAAGGTGTGCACGAGCGGCGACGCCTGCACGTGGAAGGACGCCGGCAGCACCGGGGCGGGGTCCTGGCTGTCACGCGATCCTGAGGGGCGCTGGAAAACGAGCTGGTCCTGGGCGTCAAGTACCTCGACATAGACGTCAGGGCTGAGGCGGGCCGACAGCGCTCCGGCGTTCAAGACCCCTCGACCACCCAGACCCGTGGCGGGGACGGCCAGCGCGGCCGCGGAGGGCTGGACCGGCGACGGAATGGTGTCGGCGGTCGGCCCGCTCGCCACGCCTGACGTGGTGCCCGATACTCCCGATCCCCCTGACGTGCCGGCGCCTACCGAGCCCGGCGATGGGGCGGCCAGCTGCGTCAGCCACTGCGAGGGATCGTTCTTGGCCACACTGTCGTTGGCAGCCAGGTCGCGCAGGTAGTTCGTCTCGATGTACTCGTAGGCCTGGTTCTGTGCGGCGTCGACTTGCTCGTCGACGCGGCCATAGAGAAACGAACGCACGGAGGAGGACGTGAAGATGTCGGTGGTGATGATGGCCGCCACCAACACCACCAGCATGCCGACCACAAGACGGCCTCGCAGTGACACGGTCGGGCGCCGGCTAATCCCGGTCCCGAGGCAGTCGCAAGCTGTAGCCCACGCCCCGGACGGTATGAATGAGCGGTGGGTCTACGCAGTCGACCTTCTTGCGGAGATAGCTGATGTAGGTCTCGACGATGTTGGGATCGCCGTCAAAGTCGGTGTCCCACACCTTGTCGACGATGTCGCCTTTGGACAGCACCCGCCGGGCGTTCTCCAACAGGTAACGCAGCAAGTTGAACTCGGTGGCCGTCAGCTCGACGAGCCGGCCTTGACGCCACACCTCATGGGTCTCGTCGTCCATCTCGAGGTCAGAGAAAGACAACCGCTTCTTGTCACCGGCGTTCAGGCGCGTCGTCCGCCGCAACACGGCATGGATGCGAGCGACAAGCTCATCCAAGGAGAAGGGCTTGGCCACATAGTCGTCGCCCCCCACCTTCAAACCGGCCACCTTGTCTTCGGTGGCATCGCGGGCGGTGAGAAAGAGCACGGGTGTTCCGATTCCCATGGTGCGCATCCGTCGACACACCTCGGTGCCGTCGATGTCAGGCAACATCACGTCGAGTAAGACGAGATCCTGACGGTTCCCCCCGGCCAGCTCCAAGGCCGCCGCTCCGGTGGCGGCCACCTCCACGCTGAAGCCTTCGAAGCGCAAGGCAGCCCCGAGAAGGTCGGTGATATAGGGCTCGTCGTCGACGACAAGGATCTGGGCGGTGGTGGGCACCCTTGTATTTTCGCAGATGACCCGTGCGAACGGACTACCACCCCCGAAATTGGATCGAGCGTGTGCTCAGACCCGGGCGGCGCCTCCGCCGGCCCGGCCCACCGCTCGCCTCGGTACGCCGGCGGCGGAGCGCCCATGCCAGAGCCGCCGGGCTCCCCACAAGGTGACCAGGGCCAGGGCCTCGACCACGATCGTCATCGACATCTTGGACTTGCCCTCGACGCGGTCTACAAAACAGATGGGCACCTCGGTGACCCGGCCACCGTGCCTGAGGACCTCATAGACCATCTCGATCTGGAACCCATATCCCTCGGCCCGCACCGAGTTCATGTCGAGGTGGCGCACGATGTCGGCGCGATAGGCACGGAAGCCAGAGGTGGAGTCGGTGATGTGCAAACCCAGCAACGCCGCCGCGTAGATGTTGCCGCCCTGGGACAGCATGCGGCGATGCCACTTCCAGTTCGGAATGGAGCCGCCTTGGACGTAGCGCGATCCGACGACGAGGTCATAACCGTCCGCCACCGGCGCCACCAGCGCCGGCAGGGAATCGGGGTCGTGAGACAGATCGGCGTCCATCTCGATGAGCACGTCCCACCCCTGCTCGATGCCCCACGCGAAACCGGCCCGATAGGCGCTGCCCAGGCCGGACTTCTCGTGGCGCCGGAGCACCTCGATCCCGCCCAGCTCCTTGCCCAAGCGCTCGGCGATGTCAGCGGTGCCGTCGGGGCTGCCATCATCGACGACGAGGACACCGGCATCGGGCATGGCGTGGTGGATGCGGTGAAGCACGTTGTCGATGTTCTCGGCTTCGTTGTAGGTGGGTAGCACCACTAAGACCCTCATTAAGGCCATGTTAGGGGACACCGTGGTATGTACTTGGTGACTCTGTCGTCAGGGCCGGTGGCGGGGCCCTGTCGCCGGTGTCGTGCCACACTTCTCGCACAATTACCTGCAGGGAACCGGCCGTCGGAATGGCCAGCAGCGTGCCCACGAAGCCGCCGAAGAATCCGCCCACCAGGTCACCGATATTGGCTCCCACCAGCACCGCCAGCAGCACGAGCAGCGGGTTCACGTGGACAGTGCGGCTCATCACGATGGGGTTGAGGATGTGGTTCTCGACCTGGGTATAGACAACGAACACCACCAGGGTGACGACGCCGGCGGAAAAGGAGTGCGTGAAGGCGAAAACCACCGTCGGTATGCCCGCAATGGCTCCGCCGATCATGGGGATGAAGTCGAAAAGCCCCACCCACAGTGCCCACAAGAACGCAAAAGGCACGCCCATGACGACAAGGGCGATAAAGACCACCACCCCGGCGATGATCGAGGTGATGAAGTTGCCCAACATGTACCCCGTGACCGAACTCGATACCTCGCCGGCCACCCGGGTGATCTGCGCCGCTTGCACCGGCGTGAAGAAGCTCAGCACCCCGCGGCGAAGTTTGGGCGCTTCCAGAAGGAGCAGTACCACCAACACAAAGATGGCGACCATGGCGAACACGAGTGAGAAGGCGCCCTTGCCCAACGTGAGCGCCGGCTTGGACAAGTTCTTAGCGAAGTCTGACAACTTCGGCGCCAAGTTCTTCTGCACCCAGTGCTCCACGTGATAGCGCCGCAACAGTCGGCCTAAGGCGCCTTTGCCGTGTTCAGCCTGGGTGAAATACGCGGGCAGTTTCCCGGCCAGGTGCGTCAGACCGTTCACCAACGGGTAGCCGAAGGCGGTGGCCAGTCCGCCGAACACCAGAATTCCCAAGAGCGTCACCACGGCCACGGCCGATCCCCGGCGCTTGAGCCGCCACCGATGCAAGAGGGCGACGGCGGGGTTGAGCAGTAGCGCGATGAAGGCTGCCACCACGATGAGGAGGATGACCTCGCGCAGTTTGTAGATGACCTTGGCCGCCAGGACCACCGTCACCAGGACGGCCACCGTGAAGAGAATCGCCTGCACCGGCACCCGGCGCTCATCGGCCCACTCCCACAGCCGAGCGCGCCTGGTGGAAGGCGACTGGTCGTCGTCGGGCATCACCCCAGCATGGCAGGTGGGACCACTCGTCACGTGCAAGCATGGCGGGCGTGCACGCCGATTCCACGAGCGGGCGGCGTCGGCGTCGGCGACTGCGCAGAGAGGTGAAGTGGACCCTTAGCGCAATCATCCTCGTGCTCGTGGTCGAGTACTTCGTCCTGCCCAGGTTGGGTGGACTCAGTCACGCGCTGCGCGAAGTGTCACGCCTTAACGTGGGATATCTCCTCGTCGGCGTGGGTCTCGAAGCCGCCTCGCTGGTGGCGTATGCCCAACTCACCTACACCGTGGTCCCCGCCGGTGGGCCGCGTCGTTGGCGGCTGTTGCGCATCGACCTGTCGAGTTTGGCACTGAGCCACGTCGTACCCGGAGGGACTGCTCCCGGAGTGGGGCTCTCCTACCGCCTGCTCTCGCAGGCCGGAGTGCGTCCGGCCGACGCCGGTTTCGCGTTGGCCATGCAAGGGGTGGGCTCGGCGGTTGTGTTGAACGTCCTGTTCTGGGGGGCGCTCATCATCTCGCTGTTCACCCACGGCTTCGACCCGCTCTATACCTACGCGGCGCTGTCGGGCGTGGTGCTGATGGGCGCCCTCGCCGGCGTCATCGTGGCGTTGACCAAGGGTCGCCATCGCACGGTCGAGATCGTGCGGCAATGGGCGGGCAAGGTGCCCTTCCTTGACGCCGATCGGCTGGCCGAGGGAGTGCAACGGGTCGCCGAACGCTTGCGCATGCTGGCCGATGATCGCGAGCTGCTGTGGCGAGCGGTGGTGTGGGCGGCCACCAACTGGCTGCTCGATGCGGCCTCACTGTGGGTCTTCATCGCCGCCTTCCACCACTACATCTCGCCCATCAACCTTCTCGTCGCCTATGGACTGGCCAATATCCTGGCCGTCATTCCCATCACCCCGGGTGGTCTCGGAATCGTCGAAGGTGTGCTCATCCCCGCGCTGCACGGCTTTGGCGTGCCCCTCTTCGTGGCTGTCCCCGCCGTACTCGGGTATCGCGCCATCAACTTCTGGTTGCCCATCCCCGTAGGCGGGGGTGCGTATCTGTCGTTGCGTTTCGAAGAACTGGGGTGGCGACAGCGGCTCCATGAAGCGCGCGAAGACCTCGTCGAAGACCGCAGCGCCAAGACAAATGGTGGCGACACCCCCCAGACCCGGCTCAAGCAACTGGGAAGGCACCGCTCGGGGCTCAAGAATCCCCCGGCCGCCTCCACCTCTTCCAACGGCACCTCACCCGAACCAAGCCCGGGCGAATCCGACACACAGGGTCAGGGCCAGCCCACCCAGATCAACGACTCCGGGACCTGAACACCGGGTACCACGGTCAGGTTGACGCAGCTCCCAGGGGATCGGGTTCTCGACGGCGGCGGGCTCGTTCACGGGCCAACTCTTGGAGGCGGCGCTGGGCACTCTGATCGGTGACGTTGGGGACTCTCGCCCACGTGCCGTCAGGGCCGAGCCTCCAGGAGTTGGTGTCATCGGCGAGGTTCAGCTCGAGAACTTCCAGCACGCGGGCCTGCAGTTCGACGTCGGTGACAGGGAAAAGCAATTCGATGCGACGGTCAAGATTTCGCTCCATGAGGTCCGGAGACCCGAGCATCAACGTCAGGGGCCTGACGGCGGTTCCGCCGAAGCGGTAGATGCGGGAGTGTTCGAGGAAGCGGCCCACGATGGAACGCACCTTGATGGTCTCCGACAGACCGGGCACCCCGGGCCGCAAGCAGCACACACCTCGCACCACCAAGTCGATGGGAACGCCAGCCGACGAGGCGCGATACAAGGCGTCGATCACGTCGGGGTCCGTCAACCCGTTGACCTTGATGGTGATGCGGCCTTCGGGCCCGGCGGAAGCCTCCTCCTCGATGCGCTCGATCACGTTGTGGCGCAGGCCGACGGGCGCCACCACGAGCTTGCGGTAGCGCACGTTGCGGCTGTAGCCGGTGAGGAAGTTGAAGAGGTCCCCCACGTCGGCCCCGAGCTCAGGGTCGGCCGACAACAAGCCCAGGTCCTCGTACTGACGCGCCGTGCGGGGGTTGTAGTTCCCGGTACCCAGATGGCAGTACCGACGGATGCCATCTTCCTCGCGCCGCACCACCAGGGCGGCTTTGGAGTGGGTCTTGAGCCCTACCACGCCGTAGACGACGTGGACGCCGGCCTCCTCGAGCGCTCGGGCCCACAAGATATTGGCCTGCTCGTCAAAGCGCGCTTTGAGCTCGACCACGGCGGCCACCTGCTTGCCTGTCTCCGCGGCATGGATGAGCGACGCCACGATGGGGCTGTCACCCGACGTCCGGTACAGGGTCTGTTTGATGGCCAACACATCGTCATCAGCGGCAGCTTGGGAGATGAACGCCTCCACCGATGTCGTGAAGGAGTCGTAGGGATGGTGCACAAGCACGTCTCGCTCACGAAGGACGGCAAAAAGATCGGCCGGCTCGTTGCCGGCGTTGGCCAGACGCGGCGGCGTCATCGGTGTCCACGCTTCTTCGTGCAGGTCAGGACGATCGAGGGCGTGTACGGCCCACAGCCCGCCTAGGTCGAGCGGAGCAGCGGTCTCGTACAAATCGTCGGGACCGAGATCGAGTTCCCGTACGAGCATGTCGCGCATGTCGGTGGAGGTATCGCTGGCCACCTCGAGGCGCACGGCTCGACCGAAGCGTCGGCGGCGCAACTCCATCTCGACCGCCGCCAACAGGTCATCAGCCTCGTCTTCCTCCAAGGCGAGGTCGGCGTTGCGCGTCACCCGAAAGGCGTTGTGCTCGCCAATCACCATGTCGGGGAACAACGTGGCCAGATGGGCGGCGATGATCTGCTCCAGGGCCACAAAGCGCTCGCCATCGGGCATGACGACAAAGCGCGGCAGCAAGGGCGGCACCTTCACCCGGGCCACCCGCTCCTCGCCGGTGACGGGGTCGCCGACGCGCACGATGAGGTTCAGCGACAGGTTGGAGATATAGGGGAAGGGGTGGCCGGGGTCCACCGACAGCGGGGTGAGCACCGGGAAGATCTGACGCTGGAACACATCGACGAGGTAGTCGCGATCGTCATCGTCGAGCGACGACCACGCCGCCAACCGCACGCCGGCGGCAGAGAGCTCCGGCCTGATGTGATCGACGAAGATGTCCGACTGCCGGGCGACGAGCTCACGCACCTTGTCGCCGATGGCGCGCAGCGCTTCGCTGGGTCGCAATCCGTCGGCTGAGCGCGTGCGCAACCCGGCGTCGACTTGGTCCTTGAGGCCGGCCACTCGGACTTGAAAGAACTCGTCCAGTCCTTCGGAGAAGATGGCTAGGAACTTGGCCCGCTCGAGCAGGGCGGTATTCGGATCGGCGGCCAGGTCGAGGAGTCGATTACCGAAGTCCAGCCAGGAGAGCTCACGGTTGGAGAACCGCTCGGCGCCCATGGCGGCGAGGTCATCGGCTGTGATGGCACCAGCGGTGACGTCGTCAACACCCCTCGAAGCCAGCGACGCGCTCACCGTGACGGTCGAGGCCGGTTCTGGGCTGGGCATACCCCCCAAACTACCCTGCCCTCCCCCTCCTCCCCTGCCCTTTGCGCCCTGGTCGCACGCCTGGTCCACGTTTTGCCTACTCGGTGTGTCCATGGGCGGCGGAGCCTCGTCACCTAGGCTCGATGACGGTGGCCCTCCTCGTCCGACGTCGGTCATCTGAAGGCGCGGAGACCCGTCACGGCCCCAATCCGCGCCGCCGCACCGAGCTGGGCCTCCTCATCTTCGGGTCGGTCATCGTGGTGGCTATCTACGTGCTGGCCCAGGTAGGGACCAACGCCAAGATCCCCCCTGACGTCGACGTGTTCCTGGGCGTCATCCTCGGCCTGGCGTTAGCCGCCCACGTCGCCAACCGGATTTTCGCTCCCGACGCCAACCCGGTGGTCCTTCCTATTGCGGCGCTGCTCAACGGGCTCGGCTACGTCATGCTCAGCCGCATCAACGATCCCAACGCGCGTCCCGGCCTCCAAGCCGTGTGGACGGCGGTCGGGGTGGGCGCCTACATCCTGACCCTCGCCTTCGTACGGCGTTCACGGGATCTCGACCGCTATCGCTACCTTCTGCTGCTGGCGGCTGTGTTCTTGATGCTTGCTCCCCTTATCCCCCATTTCGGCAAGAACGTCAACGGGGCGCGTCTGTGGATTTACATCGGGCCCATCAACGGTCAGCCCGTGGAGCTGGCCAAGCTCTTGCTGTGCATCTTCTTCGCCTCCTACTTCTCCGAAAAACGCGAGTTGCTGTCAGTGCCCACCATGCGGGTAGGCAACCGGCTCGTGCTTGACCCTCGGCCGCTCGGACCCGTGATCGTGGCGTGGGGCTTCTGCATGCTCGTACTCGGCGCCGAACACGACATCGGGTTCGCGTTGCTCATGTTCGTTCTGTTCATAGGAATGCTGTGGCTGGCCACCGGACGGTGGAACTATCTCGTCCTCGGCGCCGTGCTCTTCGCCATCGGTGCCGTGGTGGCCAACCGATACTTCTCTCAGGTGGGTACACGAGTGACGGACTGGTTGCATCCCGGGGCCACCGACCAGTTGATGCAGGGACTGTACGGCCTCGGTTCGGGCGGGCTTCTCGGTACTGGGCTGGGTTTCGGCCTCGTCAATCACATCCCCGAGGTGAGCACCGACTACATCTTCGCTGCCTTTGGCACCGAGATGGGACTCCTCGGCACCTCGTTCATCGTCTTCGCGTTCGTCTTGTTCGTAGGCGCCGGTCTGCGCATCGCGCAGACGGCGCGCTCGGAGTTCTCGAAGCTGACCGCGGCGGGCCTGACCCTGATTCTGGGGATGCAGGCTTTCTTCATCATGGCCGGCATTGTGCGGCTCCTCCCCGTTACCGGTATCACGCTGCCCTTCATGGCGTATGGAGGATCGTCGCTGGTGGCGAACTACATCTTGATAGCGCTCCTCATGCGCATCTCCGATGAAGGCGAACGACCAGTGGTAGCACGCGCGGCGATGGCAACCACCGTGTCCTAAACCGCTACGGCGGACGGGCAATCCGTGTCGGCTCATCGACAGCCACGTGCCATCTCGTCGAGATCCGCCCAACGAGGCGTCTGCTTTTCCCGACTGTCTGGTCCGATCGCATGCTTGACCCCTGGCACGCAGTGACACGCAGCACGCGAGTCAACAGCTGTGGAACACTTCCGCTGTGCCGACGCGCTCTCGTGGTCACTACCGGCTTTCGCAGAAGAGGCCGCCGACGAATGTCAAAGTCGCCGCATACCTCGACGGAGTTACTGAACCTCTCCAACGACGAGCCTGGCCCGTCCTTGCCTCGGTTGTCTACATCGGCCTCTCCCTCGGCTACTTCTTCCGCTGGGGGCCCGTCGTTCAGCACATCCCGTCGTCGTGGACAATGCCGTATGACTACGCGTACACGTACTTAGCGGCGACCCAACTGGCACACGGACACTTTGGCGCCATCTACAACGCCCATGTGAGTTTCGTCGAGTTTCCTGGGATCGTGCTCGCCATGGCGCCGCTCGGAGCGTTGAGCAACGTATTTCACACCACCCTATTGGAGGTGATCGGAGGCCACGTCTACGTCGTCCATCACTATTCGATTAACTACGGCGCCATTCCCTTTCTCACCCCAGGATGGCTTGTCCTCGGGGGCAAGCTGTTCGTTGCCGACCCCCAGTGGGCCATCGCCGTCGGCGTCTACGCCCTGTTGTTGGGGTGCACAGCGCTGTTTGCCTGTGATGCGCTGGCCCGACGACTTCAGGTCTCTCAAGCGCGTCGTGCCATCCTCAGTGTCGTCGAGGCGGTGCTGCTGTGGAACGTGACCGTCCTGTGGGGTCATCCCGAAGATGCGGTGGCCGTGGCGTTGGCCGTGTACGCGCTCATTTTCGCTTTTGACGAACGATTCGTCGGAGCCGGTTGGCTCTTTGGTGCGGCGGTGGCATTCCAGCCGCTGGTCCTCCTGGCGCTGCCTGTAGTTCTCGCCATGGCCGGGCGTCGCCGCGCCTTCGCCGTAGCCATCCGCTCCCTCGTCCCCGCCGCAGTCTTGGTGGCCGTACCGCTCATCGCCAACTTTTCAGCCACCTTTAACGCCTTGGCCAAGCAGCCCAACTACCCCAATCGCGACCACGCCACCCCGTGGACCGCCTTATCGCCGCATCTCGGAGGACACGGCCTGACCTTGGCGGTGGCCGGTGGCCCCGGTCGCGTGGTGGCCATCCTTCTCGCCGTCCTGGTCGGCGTGTGGGTAGCCAAGCGGTGGCGCCAACGCCCCGAGCTCCTGGTCTTGGCGTGTGCCGTCGCCTTTGCGCTGCGTTCTTATACGGAGTCCGTCATGGACCCGTACTACCCGTGGGCAGCATTGGCCGTAGGCGTAGTGGTGGCAACCAGGTGCAGTCGTTGGCGGTTCTCCGTGGCCATTGTCCTGGCCATTGCTGGCACCATCGTCGCCCAATGGAAGCTTGGTTGGCTTCCGTGGTGGACGATTCAAATAGGAGCACTGACGGCGTTGCTTGTCGTGGTGGCAACGCCGGCGCCACTTGATTCCGCACCCGACAAAGCCGCGTCAGTGCGTACTCGTACGACTGCGGAAGGGCGAGAGCGGCCCAGTCCCACGAAACCCAAGACGAAGCAAGCTCCCCGCGCTCCATCATCAGCAGCAACCCAACGTCGGTCCGCTGCTGCCGCCACGAAGACCGTGACTAATGCAGCCAACAAGCGTTCTGGCCCACGCCGGTAGTTCCGCACGGCGGATCTCATCCAGCATTGGACATGTTCATTCGGCCCCGAGCGGAGTCTGACTCCGTGTCCTTGCTGGCCATGGCCCAGCGGGTGCACCACACACGGATGGCTACCCGCCTTACTTTCCGTATCTCGATTTCCAGGTTCTGCTCTTTGGCCATGAAACTCTGGCCGCATGGGTGTGCGAGGTCGACGGGGAGATCATGGGACAGGTCGCCGTGCATCTCCACACGGGAACGCGGGCCATGGAGTGCGCCGCCTCCAGCCTTGGTGTGCCCACCGAGAAGCTAGGGATCGTGGCCAGACTGCTGGTGTCCCCCGACCGACGTCGTAGAGGCATCGGCCAGACCCTTCTTCACGCCGCCGCCACTGAGGCCGTCACACGAGGTCTCTACCCGATGCTGGACGTGGCCACCCACCTCCAAAGCGCCGTCGACCTCTACGAGCACTGCGCATGGGTACGCGCCGGCCAGGTGGCTACGCATTTCGCCGATGGCACCACGCTCCACGAGTTCGTCTACCTGGCTCCGCCGGCGCTGCGACCGAGCTAACCCGCCAGCGCCTTACGTGGGATCGGCGTCGTCCCCCGGCAGGGGAAACACGTCCTCAGCCACGAGAATGGGCGTCGGCAATTTCCGGCGCAGCGCCATAGCGATGGCATCGGAGGGACGGCACGACACCTTGTGATGCCCGCCGGGCCCGGTGGTGTCGAGCTCAGCCACAAAACGCGTACCGTGGCGCTCGGTGATACGAACAGCCTCAATCTCGACACCGTGGCGCTCGAGCACGGTGGCAAACAGCTCGTGGGTGAGCGGCCGTGGCGTGGTGATTCCCCGCCACGCATAGGCAATGGCCTTGCCGTCGGCCAGGCCGACCGGAATGGCCAGATCACGCCAGGGTGCTTCGGTCTCGCGCAACAACAACTCCGCGAATTCGCTGGGCAACTCCACCCGGATCCCGGCCATGACCATCAAACTCCACGATGGTGCCTCGGCGGCGGGCGGACCATCAGCCGGAGACGCCAGGCCGTCACCGTCAGCAACGTTGGTCATCGGCGCTGATGCCGATAGTGCACCGACAGGGACACTCCCACGGCGGCGAAGAAAGCCACCGTGGCCGAACCGCCGTAGCTGAGGAAGGGCAGAGGGATGCCGGCGATGGGCATGATCCCCATGGACATGCCGGCGTTCTCGAAGATGCTGAAGGCCAGCAACGTAAAGGCGCCGGTGGCCAGCAGGCGACCGAAGGGGTCGGCGGCGAGCTGCGCGGCTCGAAGCACCCGCCAACTGAGCACGCCCAGCAAGGCCAACACCGAGGCGGCGCCGACGAAACCGAGCTGCTCACCCACAGCCGAAAAGATGAAGTCCGTTTGCTGCTCGGGCACGTAGGAGAGATTGGTCTGCGGACCGTGGAACAGTCCTGTCCCCCACCAGCCCCCCGATCCGATGGCGGCCACCGATTCGTGCAAGTTGTAGGTGTTGCCCTGCAGGTCCTTGGACTGGCTCAAGAAGCTGGTGAGCCGTTCGACTTGATAGGGCTTGAGGAGCCCGGCGTGCACGATGAGAAACGCCCCCAGGACAGCGGAGACGAGCAGGGCCACCAAATACCGGTTGGGTATGCCCGCCACTACCAGCATCACCAGCAAGACGATGCACATGACGATGGCGCTGCCCAGGTCGGGTTGCTTGACCACCAACGCGATGGGCACCAACGCGATGAGCAGGATCTTGAACAGGTCACCCCGGTCGAGGCCTTCGGGCCGGCGCGCGCAGAACGTGGCCACGGTGACGATGAGCGCCAGCGCCGCAAACGACGACGGCTGGATTTGCACGGGCCCCACCTGCAACCAGCGGGTGGCACCGAGAGCCCGGGAACCCACCGGCGTGAACATGGCCAACAAGGCCAACACGATGCCGACATAGAGCACGGCACTGGCGTGTTCCAACCAGCGATAGTCCGTGGCCGCCAGAGTGATCATGACGAGCACACCCACCACCACGTAGGCCGCTTGGCGGTCCAAGAAATAATGGGGGTCGAAACCGGCCATCACCAGCTTCGAACGTGTGGCCGAGTACACGATCACCACACCGAGGACGGCCACCACCAACGTGGAGAGAATCAACGCGTAGTCGATGCGCAGAGCCGGGATCCGACTCGATGACGAGCGGTGGGGAAGAGTGGTGGTGCTCACAGATGGGCTCCGGGCGACCAGGTTAACCGGGTCATGACGGCGCTCCCCCGTCAGCCTCGGCCGCCTCCGCCGCCGCCCACATGACGTCAACGGGCACCTCACGCCCGGTCCACTGCTCGACGGCCAGGGCCGCTTGGTGCACGAGCATGCCCAGCCCGTTGGCCACGGTGGCCCCTTGGGCGGCGGCTGCCTCGAGCAGCGGGGTTCGGGCCGGGCGGTAGACGAGGTCCATCACCAGCTGTCCGGCATGGAGTTCGTGCAGGTCGATGGGGTAGAGCGCAGGCCCCTGGCCGGTTGCGGTGCCGGTGGCGGTGCCGCCCATGCCGACAGGAATGGCGTTGACGATGAGGTCGGCTCCCGAAACGTCGGCGGGGCCTCCGACCCGGCCTGCCTCGCCGGCCAACGCGGCGGCGATGGCGGCGCGACCGGGGGACCGGTTGACCACCACCACCTGGCCCGCCCCCGCGTCGGCCAGGGCCGCCACCGCAGCCCGGGCGGCGCCCCCGGCCCCGATGACCAGACAGGGGTGACCCCGGGGGTCGAATCCCAGACGCCGATGCAGGGCGGCGATGAGCCCAGGCCCGTCGGTGCTGTCACCGATCAGATCCTCACCCCGGCGCGTGATGCAGTTCACCGACGCCAGGCGCAGCGCCAGCGCGCTGCACTCATCGACACTGGTGGCCGCCACTTCTTTGTGCGGCATGGTCACCGACAACCCCCGCACGCCGAGCGCCCGCATCCCGTCCAAGGCAGCGGGCAAGGCGCCCGCCGCGACCGGAAATGCCACCGACACCCAATCAAGCCCCAGGGCGCCGAAGGCGGCGTTGTGCAACAGCGGCGACAGCGAATGGCGCACCGGGTCGCCCACCACGCCCACTACCTCCGAAGCCGCCGACGGCCACATCGGGGACCGACGAACAAACGAACCGGGGTCCTGCGGGGTGGGGTCGGTCACGATCAACCCAACCCTCGCGACGCAGCCAGCCGTTCGTTGGCCTCTTGACCGGCCAACGTCGACGAAAAAGCCTCGGTCCCATCACTGGACACCACCACGAAATACAGCCAGTCCCCCGGCGTAGGCGACAACGCCGCCGTCAGCGACGCCGCCGAAGGGAAACAGATGGGTGTCGGGGTGAGGCCGGCGTGGAGGTACGTGTTGTAGGGCGTGTTGAGGGCGAGATCGGCCGATGTCACCGGTCCCCCGTCGCGGTGCTCGGAATACAACACGGTCGAATCCATTTGCAGTGGCATGCCGCGGGCCAGACGGTTGTAGATGACCCGGGCCACCTTGCCGTCGTTGTCTTCGTAGACGCCTTCTTTTTGCACGATCGAAGCCACCACCACCGCCTGGTAGGGAGTCACGCCGAGGGCGGCGGCCTTGGTGTCGAGCCCCGCCGCGGCCGCCTCCGAGGAGAACCGGTCGACCATCTGTTGCACCAGGACGGTATCGCTCTCGGTGGGCAGCACGCGGTAGATGCCGGCGCCAAGCAGCCCGTCGAGATTGGTGGACCCCACCGGTTCGAGCGGGGCTCGTACCCCTGCCGCCGCGGCCAAAAATGTGGTGGCGTCCCGTCCGGGCAGCTGGGCCACCCGCTGCGCCGTCTCTGACTCGGAGAAACCGGGTGGGATGGCGAGGAGAAACACGTTGGGGCCCCCCGCCAGAGCGGTGTGCAAGGCACCAAAGGACTCGTGCCGGTAGAGCAGGTATTCCCCGGGCACAACCGTGGGCGTGCCGTTAAGGGTCAGGTAGAGGTGAAAGGCGAGGGAACTCCCCACCACGCCCTGGCGAGCGAGGGTGGCGATGACGGCCGACACCGAGGACCCGTCCCGGACCACGATGACGGTTTGGGCGCCCTGGCGCCCCGGGTTGGCTTCGCCCTCGAACCAGGTGACAGCCCACACCAGCGTCACCACGACCACCACAACAAACCCCATGACCACGCTGCGCAGGCGATGGGTGGCCATCCAACGGCGCAGGGGGACTCGAGGGCGAGCATGTCCCGCCGGCTCACCCACCGGCGCCCCTGTGCGCATCCAGCCAGTCCTGCAGGAACACGGCCGCTGCCGTCTGGTCGATGACCCGGCGGCGGCTGCGTCCCCTGCGACCCGCCTCTCGCAGCGAACGCTCGGCGATGACCGTCGTAAAGCGCTCGTCGAAGGTCTCCACCGTGATCCCCGATGGGGCCAGGGCGGCGGCCAAGGCGGCGGCTTCGAGAGCGGCGGCCTTGGCGGCGGGTCCGTGGCGGCCGCTCAAAGCGATGGGCAGGCCCACCACCACCGTGTCGGCCTCGGCTTCGACGACCAGTTCCACCAGGGCACGCCGGTCCCGGGCCTCGTCGCCACTGCGCTCGATGGTGCAGCGCGCCATGGCCACGGTGCGGGCCGAGTCCGATACCGCCACCCCGATGCGGCGTGTCCCCAGGTCCACCCCTACGGCTCGCACCGGCTCAGGACGCCGCCCAACGCCGGCGGGCCTCGGCCAGCATGTCGTCGATCTTGGAGACGTCACGGCCCCCGGCCACGGCCAGCTCGGGCGAGCCTCCTCCGCCGCCGCCCACGATCTGGGCCAGTTCCTTCACCGAGGCGCCGGCGTTGATCTCTCCTCCCGAGGCGACGGCCACAGCCACCTTGACGCCGTCAGGCGTCCCCCCCACCACCACGAGCCCCGGACCCCGGCGGCGCACGGCCTGAGCCAGGTCGCGCAGTTGATCGGGCGTGAGGCCATCTTCGCGATGCACGACGGTGGCCGGGCCGCCTTGTGCCAGGCGCTCCGCCAGGTCGTCGAGCTGCGAACCGCGCAGGCGGGTCAGCTCCTTGTCGGCCTGGCGTTGGCGCTCGAGGAGCCGGCCCAAGGCGTCAAGGACGCCGTCAGGCTCGACGCGCAACATGCGGGCGGCCTCCTCCACGGTGCGCTTGCGCTCTTCGAGCAGCGCCACCGATCCGGTGCCGGTGACGGCCTCGATGCGGCGGGTATTGGATCCGATGGAGCCTTCGGAGACGATGGTGATAGGCCCGATCATGCCGAGCGCATCGACATGGGTCCCCCCGCACAATTCGGTGGAGTGCGGACCGGCCCGCACCACGCGGACGATGTCGCCGTACTTGTCCCCGAAAAAGGCCAACGCCCCCATGGACTCGGACTCAGCCTTGGTCGCCTCCACCACATCCACCGGGGCATCGGAGAGGACTTCGGTGTTGGCGGCGGTGAGGATCTCGTCGAGCTCCTCGGGACGCAACCCGGAATGATGCGAGAAGTCGAAGCGCAACCGGTCCGGACCCACCCACGAGCTCTGCTGGCGCACGTGGTCGCCGAGGATGGCCCGCAGCGAGCTGTGCAGGATGTGGGTGGCGGTGTGATTACGGCGCAGGGCTTGGCGCCGGCCGCCGTCGATGACGGCCAAAGCGTCTTGGCCCGGGAACAGCTCCCCGTCGATGGTGGCGCGGTGCACCACCACCCCCGCCAGCGGTGACTGGGTGTCGGTGACGGTGGCTCGTCCCGTTTCGGTGGTGATGACGCCGGTGTCGCCCACTTGACCACCGGACTCGGCGTAAAAAGGTGTGCGGTCAAGAATGATCTCGGCCGTACCCGGCTCCGCCCCAGCCAGGACGGCCACCACCGTGGTGGGCTCCTCGAAGTGCTGGTAGCCCGTGAACCGGGTGGGTCCGGCGCTGTCGAGCACCTCCCGGTAGGTGGCCTCCTCCCCAATGGCGGCGCGCCGCGCCCGAGCATCGGCTTGGGCCCGGCTGCGTTGGCCTGCCATGTGCTGCTCGAACCCCTCGGCGTCGACCAAGGCACCCGCTTCGGCGGCCATCTCCATGGTCAGCTCGATGGGGAAGCCGTGGGTGTCATGGAGTTTGAAGGCAACAGCACCCGACACCGAGCCCGTCGCCTTGGCCAGTTCCTCCTCGAGGATGGCGGAACCCGAATCCAGCGTGCGCCGAAAACTCTCCTCCTCGCGTTCCACCGTGGCCTGAATGAGATCGAGGTCCTGGCGCAGGGCCGGATATGCCTCTCCCATTACATCGGCCACCGTGGACACAAAGCGCGGCAGCACCGATTGGATGACGCCCAGCTGAAAGGCGCGCAGCACGGCGCGGCGAATGATGCGGCGCAGCACGTAGCCGCGGCCGTCATTGGAAGGAAGGACGCCATCGGCCACCAACATGGCCATGGCCCGGGCATGGTCGGCCAAGATGCGCAGCGCCACGTCGGTGTGGGTATCAGCCCCGTAGCGGACGCCGGTCACCTCTTCACCGATGGCCACCATGGGACGAAAGACGTCGGTGTCGAACAAGCTGTCGACGCCTTGCAATACGGGCAGGATGCGCTCGAGGCCCGCCCCGGTGTCGATGTTCTTATGGGGCAGGTCGATCAGGCTGCGATCGGGGCGGCGGTTGTACTGCATGAAGACAAGGTTGTAGATCTCGACGAAGCGATCCTCGCCGCCATGGGCCGGACCCCCGGGGGCCCCGTGCTTTTCACCGCGGTCAAAGAAGATCTCCGACGACGGTCCACAGGGACCTACATCACCCATGCTCCAGAAGTTGTCGGCGTCCAATCGCTGCAGGCGTTCTCGGGGAAAGCCGACGCCGTCGAGCCACAGCGCTTCAGCCTCGTCATCATCGACGTGCACCGTGACCCAGATGCGGTCGCTGTCGACACCGAGGATCTCGGTGACGAGCTCCCAGGCGAAGGGGATGGCATCGGCTTTGAAGTAGTCGCCAAAGCTGAAGTTCCCGAGCATCTCGAAGAATGTGCAGTGGCGTTGCGACCGCCCGATGATGTCAATGTCGAGGGTGCGGAAGCACTTCTGCACCGACGTGGCTCGGCGCCAAGGCGCCGCTTCGTCGCCGGTGAAATACGCCTTGAAGGGGACCATCCCGGCGATGGTGAACAGCACGGTGGGGTCATGGGGAATGAGGCTGGCCGAGGGCACCACCACATGGCCCCGTTGCTCGTAGAAGCCGGTGAAAGCCGAACGGAGCTGGTTGGCGTTCATCACGACGGGCGATTCTACCGGGCGCCCGGCGCCACCCCTCTCTCTTCGCCGCCCACGAACGAGCGCCGTAGCTCGTCCTCCCGCCAGCGGGCCTCGACGCGCCCGGCGTCGACGGCACCTTGAACTCTCCGGGCCGCGGCACGGGCCCCGCTCTCGGCCACCGCGGCGATGTCACCCACGACGTCGCCGCTGCGCACCCGTTGCGCGAGACGCTCCACGCGCCGCCGTGCCCACAGGGTCCCCCCCGCCCCGAGCGCTCCGCCCGCCACCAGCCACCCGACGCGCCGCATCACTTCTGGGCCCCGGCCCGACGATGCCGGCGCGCGGCGCGCGCCGATCGTCCCGACGGTGCCGGCGCGGCGTCGCCGTTGGCCAGCGCTTTCGGAAACGCCGATACGGCGGCAATGCGTGTCTCGGGCACAGGACGGCCGAAGAGGCGCCGCAGCGCCGCCTGCACGCCGGTGCCGAAGGCCAACACCCGCACCAAGGGATTCGAAAAGGCGCGATAGGCCAGGCGCGAGGCAGAGTCGACGGTCGACGACACCGCTTCGGCAGAACCCAGGACGTCGCCCACCCGCACCATCTCCGTGGCGGCCTGGTCCACCACGACGCGCGCATCACGCACCAAGGGCAGGGTCTCGTGTCGCAGCTCGTCGATCAGCTGGCTCAGTTCCCGGGTGCGGCGCGACAACCCGACACCCACCACCACGGTCGCCACCGTGGCCACCGCCGCACAGCCGCTGGCCACCAGGACCAGGACGTCATAGCCCGTCATTGCCGTCCCATTTTACGCACGTGGCTCCTTATCCTCGGGGCGCGGGCCTTTCGACTCGGCGCCGTGACCGCTGGGCTCGTAGTACACGTGGCCCGACACTTCGGCCGGCCGGTACTGCTGGTCGACCCAGCCGCGGGGATCATCATGCGGATACACGTAGCCCTGGCCCCGTTTGGTGGTGGCGTCGTCGGGATAGTGCTGATCGCGCAGATGGCTGGGCACGTCGCCGCGCGGCCCGTGGCGCACGTCGTCTTGGGCCCGTCCGAGCGCTACGGTCACCCGGTTCGACTTAGGGGCGCGCGCCAGATACACCACCGCCTGGGCCAAGTTGAGCTGTGCTTCGGGGAGCCCCACGAACTCCACGGCCCGGGCCGCGGCGTCAGCCACCACCAGAGCCAACGGGTCGGCCAGGCCGACATCTTCACTGGCCAAGATGACGAGCCGCCGCGCCACGAAGCGAGGGTCCTCGCCGGCGTCGAGCATGCGCGCCAGCCAGTACAACCCGGCATCGGGGTCCGATCCGCGGATGGACTTGATGAAGGCGCTGATCTGGTCGTAGTGCGCGTCATCACCTTGGTGCAACAGGCGGCCGGCGCGCGCCCGCCGCACATCGTCTTCGGTGACGCTTTGGCCGGCGGCCAGAGCGAGGGCGATCTCAAGGGTGCCCAGCACCACTCGGGCATCCCCATCGGCGATCTGGGCCAAGGCGTCAATGGCGTCGTCATCGGCAGAGGACTCTTCGACGTCAAGCGCCCGCAAAGCCAACGTGCGCAGCTCGGTGACGCTCAACGGCTCCAGGCGCCACAAGGTGGAGCGACTGAGCAGGGGTGAGTTGACCGAGAAATACGGGTTCTCGGTGGTGGCCCCGATGAGCACCACCAGACCCTCTTCGACAGCCGGCAACAGGGCGTCTTGTTGAGACCGATTGAACCGGTGCACTTCGTCGATGAAGAGGATGGTGCCTTGACCCTGCTCACCGAGGCGCCGGCGCGCCTCTTCCAAGACGCGACGCACGTCGGCCACCCCCGCGTTGACGGCCGACAGTGCCACGAACTCCTTGGCCGTCGTGGTGGCCACCACCAGCGCCAAGGTGGTCTTGCCTGTGCCCGGGGGACCCCACAAGATGGCCGAGGTCAGGCGGTCTTGTTCCACCAGCGCCCGAAAAGGCGCCTTGGGCCCCACCAGGTGACTCTGTCCCACCACGTCATCGAGACGCCGTGGGCGCAGCCGCGCCGCCAGCGGTCCCCGGCGTTGCAGCTGTGTGGAAGCGGCCGCGTCGAACAGATCGGTTCCCGGCGCCGACCGATGTGGACCTCCGCCTCGAGCGGACACGGCCGTGGTCTCCGTCGTCAGTCGCGCTTGGGCGTGAACTTCAGGCCCAGCTCGCGCACCGCCGCGTCGGCAAGGGCCTTGGGGGCGCCCGTCATAGGGTCCATGCCCGACTGCGTCTTCGGAAAGGCAATGACCTCACGGATGTTGTCCTCGCCGGCAAGCAGGGCCGTGAGCCGGTCCACACCGACGGCAAAGCCACCATGGGGAGGGGCCCCGTAGCGAAACGCCCCCAGAAGAAACCCGAAACGCGACTGGGCCTCGTCGGGCGCGATGCCGAGCGCGTCAAAGACGGCGCGCTGAATGTCCTCGCGGTGAATTCGGATCGAGCCTGAGCCGAGCTCCCATCCGTTAAGCACGAGGTCATAGGCCTGGGACCGCACCTGCAGCGGGTCGGTGGCGAGCAGGTCGAGGTCGTCGGGGTGCGGCATGGTGAAGGGATGATGGGCGGCGATAGGCCGGCCCTCGTCGTCGAGCCCTTCGAACATAGGGAACTCAGTGACCCAGCAAAAGCTCCGTTCCCCGTTGGCCAGCGGCGGACGCCCGAGCTCGAGGCGCAACTGGCCCAGCACGGTGCACACCAGCTTCCATTCGTCGGCCACCACCACCACCAAGTCGCCGGGAACGGCCCCGGTGGCTGCCACGAAGCCGGTCTGCTCCTGCTCGCTCAGGAACTTGGTCAAGGGCGACTCGAGGACGACGCCGCCACCGGACTCGGGCGGCTGCACCTTGAACCAGGCCAGACCCTTGGCGCCCAGCTCCTTAGCCCGGTCCACCAACGCGTCCAGACGGTTGCGCCCCAAGGCGGCGCCCTCGGAGACCACCAGCGCCTTCACCGTCGGCGCCGCAAAGGCCCGTACCTCGGTGCCGGCGAACACCTCCCCCAGATCGATCAGCTCCATGGCGAAACGCACATCAGGTTTGTCGGTGCCGTAGACGTCCATGGCGTGGTGCCAACTCATCCACTGCACGGGCCCGGGGGCTTGGCCCACCGCGGCCACGGTGGCGTCCACCACTGCTTCGGTCACGGCCTCTTGGATGTCAGCGGCCGTGACAAACGATGCCTCGATGTCGAGCTGCGTGAACTCGAACTGGCGATCGGCGCGCAAGTCCTCGTCGCGCAAGCAACGGGCCAGCTGGAAGTAGCGGTCCATACCCGACACCATGAGCAGCTGCTTGGCGATCTGCGGACTTTGGGGCAGTACGTAGAACTCGCCATGATGCAGACGCGACGGCACGGCGAACTCGCGCGCCCCTTCGGGCGTGGGTGTCCACAACAGGGGGGTTTCGATTTCACAAAACCCCTGGCGCTCCATGGCCCCGCGCATGGCCGCCAGCACGCGAGCGCGCAGGCGCATGTTGGCCTGCATGCGAGGCCGACGCAGGTCGATGTAGCGGTAGCGCAGACGTACCCCTTCATCGGTGTCGATGCGGTCGTCGACCGGAAACGGAGGGGCCTCGGCGCTGTTGAGCACCTCGACCTGGCAGTCGGTGAGCTCGATGTCGCCCGTGACCAGATCGGCGTTGGCTTTGCCCGAGGGCCGGGCACTCACCGTGGCCTCGATGCGTACAACCCATTCGGCGCGGATGTCCACCGACCCGTCCACCACGCACTGGACGATCCCACTGTGGTCGCGCAGGTCCACGAAGGCGAGGTGTTCACCGTGCTCGCGCCGGCGTGCCACCCACCCGCACAACGCCACACGCGTGCCGGCGTCGCCGGCACGCAGCTCACCGCACAGATGCGTGCGCATGCCCGTCGCGTTCATTGCTCTCCTCGAATTCGGCCGACGACCTCGGAACGAGGCACGGGCACTTGCTCACCTTGGTGGCGCAACGGGCGCAGGGTAGCGGTTCCCACCGACAACTCCTCGGGCCCCACGATCACTGCATAACGCGCTCCCGAGCGGTCCGCCGCCTTCAGCTGGGACTTGAGCGATCGACCGTCGTAGGCGCGCTCGGCGCCGAGACCGGCCCGTCGCAGCTCCAGCACCAGGTCACGGGCCACGGCTCCGCCGGTGACGTCGACCACAAAGGCGTCGAGTACCGGGGGCGAGGTGGCGAAGCAGCCTTCGGCATCACAGGCCAACAGCAGGCGCTCGATGCCGATGCCGAAACCGATACCGGACGCGTCGGGGCCGCCGATCGCGGCGCTGAGGCCGTCGTAACGTCCTCCTCCACCAATGGCGTTTTGGGCCGTCTCCAAGGCGGCGGCGGCGAACTCAAAGGTGGTGCGGGTGTAGTAGTCCAGGCCCCGCACGAGCCGAGGCTCGAGGCGATGGGGTACGGCGTGGGCGTCGAGTCCTTCGCGTACCCGGGCCAGATGGGCGGCACAGGAGGGATCCAGGAAGTCGACGAGGCGAGGGGCGTTCTCGGTGACGTCGCGACACTCGGGCTTCTTGCAATCGAGGACGCGTAGCGGGTTGTCGTCAAAGCGCGTCGAGTGCTCGTCACACAGTTCGGCGCGGTGCTCAGCCAGAAAGGCCCGCAGGGCGGCCACATAGACGGGGCGATCGTCACCACAGCCCATGGAGTTGACGGCCAGGTCCACGTGACGCAGCCCGAGGCTCCCGTAGAAGTCCGAGGCCAATACGATCACCTCGACATCGAGGTCGGGGTCGTCGGTTCCAAGCGCCTCCACCCCGAGCTGGTGATGCTGGCGGTACCGGCCCGCCTGGGGTCGCTCGTAGCGAAACGCCGGGGTGACGTACCAGGCCTTATAGGGAACTGGGGGATGGTGCTGCACGAAGGCGCGCACCACCGACGCCGTGCCTTCGGGACGCAGCGCCATATCCCGGCCGCCGCGGTCGGTGAACTCGTACATCTCCTTACCGACGACATCGCTGCCGTCACCGATGCCCCGATGAAACAGGCGGGCGTCCTCGAACATGGGGCTGATAACCAGGCCGAAACCAGCCCGCTGGGCCTGGCCGGCGAAGGTCGCCACCAGCGCCTCCCAGCGGGCCGACTCGGGCCACAACACGTCTTTGGTCCCCACCGGGGCGCGCAGCGCCTCCCGAGCACCCCCCTCTTGTGCCATGGGCGGTCAGCCTTTCCGGCCAGGAAGGGTGCGGAAGGCGTCAAAGACGCCGTCGAGATGCTTGAGCGAGCTCATCAACGAGTCGAGATGACCGGGATCTGCCAGCTCCACATCGAAACGCATACGGCTGACCCGGTCCGGGGCCGTTTGGCTGGAGGAGGCCACGATGTTGAGGTGGTGCTCGGACACGACACGAGTGACGTCGGAGAGCAGACGTGAGCGGTCGAAGGCCACCACCTCGATGGAGGCCACGAACACGGTGGCCCCTTCGCGGTCCCACTCCACTTCGATGAGGCGCTCGTTTTCACCGGCGGCCAAGGCATTGGCGTTGGCGCAGTCGGCACGGTGCACGCTGACGCCGCGGCCCCGGGTCACGAATCCCACGATGTGGTCTCCAGGCACCGGCGTGCAACAGCGCGACAAGCGCACCATCACATCGTCGAGACCTTCGACGTAGACGCCGGTGGGTGATCCGCGCCGGCTGCGCGAGCGCAGACCAGGTCCCACGGTGGTGGGGAGCTGCTCCTCATAGCCGTCACCGCCGCGCAGCTCGCGGGCCAGACGCTGACCCACCGATCGCGCCGACACATGGCCATCGCCGATCGCCGCGTGCAGGGCGTCGAGATCGGAGTAGTTCATCATGGCGGCCAGGCGTTCGAGGGTGTTGGAGGCAGCCAACTTCTGAATGGGCAGGCCCTCGCGACGCAGCGCCTTGGTCAGCTCGTCGCGGCCCGTTTCGATGGCGTCCTCGCGGCGTTCTCGGCTGAACCACTGGCGGATCTTGTTGCGGGCCCGGGGCGAGGCCACAATCTGCAGCCAGTCACGCGACGGTCCCGCCGAGGGCACCTTGGAGGTGATGATCTCGACGGTGTCGGCCGACTGCAACGTGGTGTCCAGGGGCACCAAGCGGCTGTTGACCTTGGCGCCGATACAGCGATGGCCCACCTCGGTGTGAATGGCGTAGGCGAAGTCGATGGGCGTCGCTCCGGCCACTAGGGCGATGACCTTGCCCTTGGGGGTGAAGACGTAAGCCTCGTCCTGCTCCAAGTCGAGCTTCAGCGTCTCGAGGAATTCGAGGGGGTCGATGGTGTCCTGCTGCCAGTCGACGATGCGTTGCAGCCACGCCATTTCGGCCGTGGTGGCGGCGCTGTCCTTGGAGCCTTCTTTGTAGCCCCAGTGGGCGGCGATGCCGTACTCGGCCCGACGGTGCATCTCGGTGGTGCGGATCTGCACTTCGATGGGCTTGCCCTCGAGGCCGATCACGGTGGTGTGCAGTGATTGGTACAGGTTGAACTTGGGACTGTTGATGTAGTCCTTGAAACGCCCCTGCACCGGGCTCCAGATGGCGTGGATGGATCCTAGAGCGGCCCAGCAGTCCTTTTCCGATTCGACGATGACCCTGATTCCCACCAGGTCATGGATCTCGGCGAACTCCTTGCCCCGCACCACCATCTTCTCGTAGATGCTCCACAGGTGCTTGGGGCGACCGGTCACCTCGGCTTTGACTCCCGACGCGGCCAGGCGCTCGCGCACGGCCACCAACACGCGCGCCAGGTGCTCGTCGCGCTCGGGGGCCCGCGTGGCCACCATCTGCTCGATCTCGGTGTATCGCTTGGGGTGCAGCGTCGCAAAAGCCAGATCCTCGAGTTGCCACTTGAGCTCTTGGATGCCGAGGCGGTGCGCCAACGGCGAGTAGATGTCCAAGGTCTCCTGGGCGGTACGGCGCTGCTTCCACTCCGGCATGACGGCGATGGTGCGCATGTTGTGCAAACGGTCGGCCAGCTTGATGACGAGCACGCGCCAGTCATGAGCCATGGCCACCAGCATCTTGCGGACGGTGGCGGCCTGTTGGGCCTCCTTGGAATCGAACTGCAGGCGGTCGAGCTTGGTGACGCCGTCGACGATGCCCGCCACCTCGGCCCCGAATTGCTCGGCCACGTCGTCGACGGTCAGGCCGGTGTCCTCCACGGCGTCGTGCAGCAAGGCGGCCACCACCGAACGGGCGTCGAGGCCGAGTTCAGCCACGATGGTGGCCACCGCCACCGGGTGGGTGATGTACGGCTCCCCGGTCTGGCGCAGCTGGCCCCGATGGGCCGTCTCGGCCACCTCGGCGGCGCGGGTCAGCACCTCGCGCTCGGCGGGAGCCGGTTGGGGGCGTCGTGACTCGTAGGCGGCCAGTACTCCGGCCAGCAGATCGTCGAAAGGGGCGGGCCGTCGCTGCGGTGCGGACAGTCGATCGACGGTGGATACTCCAGCCGGACCAGCCGGAGTACCCGCTGCCGCCGTCGGAGAAGTCACATCTTTACGGTACCCGTCTCCTTCAACGAGCGGGTGCGATCGACTCAGCGCCGACGACCACCCTTTTTCTTGCGTGGCCTGGGCGCCGGGCGCCCGTTGGCCGACGCGGCGGGGCGCTTGGCTGCTCCGGTCGATCGCGCCGGCCCCGGTCGGGTCGCCGGGGCGCTAGCCCCCGATCCGCCCTCGTCGACGTCGAGATCGAAGTCGGCGTCGTCATCGAGAGCCTCGTCATCAACGACTGGAGCGGGGCGGGGTTTGGGCACGGGCCGTCCCGAACGCGCCCCTCCGGGGCGCAGGACCTGCCCCTGTCGCTTCGACGGCGTCACCGGGGCCCGGCCACTTCGTGCCGAGGAGCCGGTGGCCGTGGCCGTCAACAGGGCGGCCGCCTTGGGTGTGAGCAGGCCGGCCTTATCGGCCCGGTTCTCAAGCTTGGAACGGATGCTGATGTAGCGGGGCTCGCGTTCCTTCATACCGGCCAACAAAGGGGAGGCAATGAAGATCGACGAGTACGCCCCTGACGTGAGCCCGATCACCAAGGCCAACCCGAAGTACTGCAACGTGGTGGCGCCAAGCACCTGGGCCCCGATGACCAAGACGGACAGCACCGGCAAAATGGCCACCAGCGACGTGTTCATCGACCGGGCCAGCGTCTGGTTCATGGACAAGTTGACGACGTCCTCGTAGGTCATGCGGCCCGAGGCACCGAATCCCTTGGTGTTCTCCATGACGCGGTCGAACACCACAACGGTGTCATAGAGCGAGTACCCGAGGATGGTGAGGACGGCCACCACCGTGTCCGGGGTGACCTGGAACCCCGTCAGCGAATAGATCCCGGCCGTCACTAACAGGTCGTGGATCACCGCCACCAAGGCGGCAATGGCCATCTTCCACTCGAAACGGAACGTGATGTAGAGCACCACCAACACGAAGAACACGGCCACCGCCAAGATGGCCTTGTTGGTGATCTGGCTCCCCCAGGTGGGTCCGACGTTCGAATACGTCACCCCAGCAGCCGGGACGTTGCCGATCTGGGCCATGGCCGCCGACACGGCCGCCTCTTTCACCTGCTGTTGCGCGGGCGAGAGGTTGTTGAGGTCGGCTTCCACCTGCACGGTGCGCCCGCCCAGGATCTCGATGGTGGCCCCCGTTACCCCCGTCTTGGTGATGGCGTTCTGTACCGTCGCCGTGGTCACCCCGGGGGCGGTCACCTCCCAGGATGATCCCCCTTTGAAGTCGATGCCCCAGTTGAAACCTCGCGTGGCCATGGAGCCGATTCCGGCCACGATGATGATGGCCGAGATCAAGTACCACAGGCGTCGACGCCCCACGAAGTCGAAGGACGTCTCGCCCCGGTAGAGGCGGACGAACACATTGGGACGGGTCTGCGCAGGAGAAACGGCGTCTTCGACGGTGGTCATCTCAGTTCCCACTCTCGAGGGCAAGGCCACGAGCGATCCCGATGATCCGGGCGTCGGTGACGGTCTTGCTGCGGCCGAGGAGGATCACCAGCGGGCGGGTGAAGAAGAAGGTGATCACGATGTCGAGGATGGTCGACAGGCCCAGGAAGAAGGCGAACCCTTGCACGGTGCCGATGGCGAGGAAGTACAGCACCACCGCTGCGCCCAGCGACACCAGGTCGGCGGCCAGCACGGTGCGAAACGCCCCGCGGAAGCTCTTGTCGACGCTGGTGCGGATGGAGCGCCCAGCGCGCGCCTCATCTTTTAATCGCTCGAAATACACGATGTAGGAGTCCACCGTGATTCCGACGGAGACAATCACGCCGGTGACGCCGGCTAAGTCCAAGGTCAGGTTCAACGACGAATGCCCCAAGGCCGAGACGATGCTCCACAACAGCGCGCCACTGACGATCAGCCCCGACACCACCACCACCCCGAGGGCCCGGTAATAAAGGATCGTGTAGATCAGCACCAGCAGCAGTCCACCCAGTCCGGCGGCCAGGCCGGCCTTGAGCGATGACTTGCCCAGGGTGGGCGAGACGGACTCGCGATCGATGGGGTTCAGACGCACGGGCAGGGCGCCGTAGTTCAGCACCAGCGCCAGGTTCTGCGCCTCGGTTTGGGTGAAGCTCCCGCTGATCTGGATCTTGCCGGCGAAAGACGTGAACGTGGCCTGGTTGGGCAACGTCAACGGCGCCGAGTACACCAGGCCGTCGAGGTCCATGGCGACGTAGGCATGGAACTGTTGCTCGGCGAGCTTGTCCCACTGCCCCGAGCCCGTGCCCGTGAGGGTCACATCCACGACCCAGGTCGAGGAACTCAACTCGGCCAGCGCTCCCCCCGGGGCGACGGCGCTGCCGAGCAGCCCGGTAGGACCGAGGAGGTAGCGAAGTCCGCTTTGCCCCGATTGCGGGGCGGCGGGGACAAGCACGGGCAAATACGGATGGCTGTCGTTGTAATTGGCCGTCGAGGACTGGTAGTCGGTGAGGACGGGATCGGCCCCGATGTTGTTGGCCGGGTCGCCCGTGCTCGTGTTCACGGCCAGATTGGCGGCCGTCAGATCGTAGGAAGATGCCGAGCAGGCCGAAGGCACCGTGGTTGGCACCACCGTCTTGGCCGATGGCGCCGTATAGGGGTTGGCGAAGCAGAGCACGGGCCGGAATTGCAGCTGGGCCGTCTCCCCGATGAGGCCGATGACCTTGCCGGGGTTGCGCAGGCCGGGGAGCTGCACCACCACGTTGCCGCCCTGGGAGCCCACCTCCGCCCCCGACACGCCGGCCCCGTCGATGCGGTTGCGGATGATGTCGATGGTCGTGTTCATCTCGCCGTTGCCGATGGTGTGGGCCGGCTTGTAGACGACCTCGGATCCACCGGCCAGGTCAAGGCCCAGCTTGGGCGACCATTTCGCTCCGAGCGTCCCCGCCAGCGCGCCCAACGCGATGACGACGACGATGATCAGGCTGACAACCATGGACCGCTTCACTTGGCCACCCCGTCGCCATGATCGGCGGCGTCACCCGAAGTGTCGCCGTCGTGATGGTCATCCAACGCGTCGTGATCGTCATCGTCGTGATGGTCGAGCTCGTCGTGGTCATCGGCCGAGGCGTCCTCGGTGATGCGGCGGGCGATGGTAGAGCGCAGCACCGTGATCCTCGTTCCTGGCGCAGTTTCAATGGTGACCCGGTCATTTTCGACATCGAGAACGGTGCCGAAGATCCCCGCCCCGGTGAGCACCTCATCCCCCGGTGACAGCTCCATCAAGGTGGAACGCTGCCGGCGAGCCGCTTGCTGGCGAGGCCGGAGGAAGAAGAAGTAGAGCGCGCCGAAGAGCACCACGATGAAGAGCAACGACTCGAGGCTGGACCCCGCCGTGGCTGGCTTGGTGCTGGAGCTGGCGGCCAGCATGACAGCGGCCCCGCTGAAGATGGTCATTGAGGTGGTCTGACTCCCGCGATAAGAAGCGCCTGACCTTACTCCAGCGGTGCCATCTCCTTCGGGCATCGGGGCCCGAACTGGGGCCGAGCCACGACGCCGGTCACCACAGCGACGGCTCGATCACTCGACTCTGGACCAGGGTCCTCTCCAGCTGCAGGTGCTCGAAAGCCCGAGGGGCGGCCACCCGCCCCCGCGCCGTGCGCTGGACCAAACCTTGCTGGAGCAAGTACGGCTCATAGGCGTCCTCCACGGTGTCGGGCTCCTCACCCACGCACTGGGCCAGCGTCACCAGTCCCACGGGCTGTCCCCCGAAGCGGCGGCACAACGTGTCGAGGATGGCCCGGTCCACCTTGTCGAGGCCGAGGTGATCGACGCCGAAGAGCTCCAGGCCTTCGGTGGCCAGCCGGGCCGTCACCACACCCTGGGCCCGGACCTCGACGAAGTCCCGGACGCGTCGCAGCAGCCGGTTGGCGATACGGGGCGTACCCCGGGCCCGGGAGGCGATCTGCGCGGCCCCCTCGGACTCCACGTCCACACCGAGGATCCGGGCTGCTCGCAACACGATGCCGTGCAGGTCCTCAGGAGCGTAGAGATCGAGCCGGCCCACGAAGCCGAAGCGGTCGCGCAGGGGGCCCGACAACAACCCCGTACGCGTGGTGGCACCCACCAGGGTGAAGCGCGGGAGGTCCAGCCGGATGGAACGGGCCGTAGGCCCCTTGCCGATGACGATGTCGAGTTGGAAGTCCTCCATGGCGGGATAGAGAACCTCTTCGACGGCCCGGGGCAGACGGTGGATCTCGTCGATGAACAACACGTCGCCGGGTTGGAGATCCGTGAGGATGGCGGCCAGGTCTCCCGTGCGCACCAGGGCAGGTCCTGAGGTCACCCGCATCCCGACGCCCATCTCGGCCGCCACGATGCCGGCCATCGACGTCTTGCCGAGCCCCGGAGGCCCGGCGAACAGGAGATGGTCAACGGGCTGCTGGCGACGGCGAGCCGCTTCCAAGACGATCTGCAAGTGCTCGGTGAGCTGCGGCTGACCGAGGAACTCGTCGAGCCGGCGAGGTCGGAGGCGTACCTCGTCGGCCACCTCGGTCGGATCGACGGCGGGATCAACGGTCCGCGCCGCCACGGTTTCAGGCGTGGTGGGGTCAGCAGCGACAGCCACGACCTCGCGCCGCGCGCTCATCGAGCCCCGGCCAGCTCGCGTAGGGCTTGGCGCAACAACTCCTCCACGGCCCCCTCGGCCGCCACCGCATCCAAGGCGCGCCGGATCTCATCGGGCCCATAGCCCAGCTCCGCCAGCGCGGCCCGGACTTCGCCCCGGGCCTCGGGACGGTCGCTCGAGCTGCCAGGCACAGCCATGCTGCGCAGATCGGGGACTTCGAGTCGGGTCTTCAGATCAAGCACCAGCCGCGCCGCCGTTTTACGCCCGATCCCGGGAACCGTGCTGAGGGCATCGAGGTCTTCTTCGATGACCGCCCTCGTCAACTCGGTGGGACTCAAAGCCGACATCACGCTCAACGCCAGTGACGGGCCAACGCCATGGGCCGACAGCAAGGCTTCGAAACAGCGGCGGTCTTCGGCGCCGACGAAGCCGTACAAGACGATGGCGTCCTCGCGCACATGCGTGTGCACGTGCATGGCAACTTCCGAGCCGAGCTCGCCCAAGGCCGCCAAGGTGGGACTGGGCACCTGCACGCGATAGCCCACACCGCCCACGTCGATGAGCACCTCGGCCTCGGCGCTGCGGGCAATGAGGGCGCCGCGCAACCAGCCGATCATCGACGTACCCCCGCCGTTGCCTCTCGTTGCGCGGCCGCGTGGAGGGCGACCCGTAACGGCGATGAGGCCAAATGACAGGCCGCCAGCGCCAAGGCGTCGGCGACATCGGGCGGGCGGGGCGGCTCGGGCAGCCCCAACAGCGACGCCACCATGCGCTGCACCTGATCCTTGGTGGCGGCGCCGAAGCCGACCACGGCCATCTTCACCTCGTTGGCGGTGTACTGGGCCACCTCACACCCAGACTGCGCGGCCACCAGCAAGGCCACGCCTCCGGCTTGCCCAGTGGCCATGGCCGTGCGCACGTTGGTCTGGAAGAACACTTTCTCGACCACCACGGCGTCGGGCTGGGTTTCGGCTACCAGGGCCTGCAACTCAGCGAACAGCGTGCGCAGCCGTTCGGGCAGCGGGAGGGCCGGATCGGTGGCAATCACACCCCCCGCGGCAGCCCGGAGATCGGATCCCCGGCGTTCGACCAACCCATAGCCACAACGTGACAAGCCCGGGTCCACGCCTAAGACGAACACGCGTTCGACCCTAGCAAGCTGGCCTCGGGGCGGGGTGGATTGGTCGATCAGTCCCCTACGGCGGCGAGCACCTCGTCGGGGATGTCGAAGTTCGACCACACGTTTTGTACGTCGTCGTGGTCGTCGAGCCCTTCGAGCAGGCGCAGCACCTGGCGGGCCGGCCCCTCCCCCGTCACCGGCACCGTCACCGACGGGACCATGGCCAGTTCGGCCGATTCGACCTTCATGTCGGCCGACACCAGGGCATCGCGCACGGCGTTGAGGTCGGCCGGAACCGTGGTCACCGTCCAGCGATCGCCGTCGTCGGTCACGTCCTCGGCGCCGGCCTCGATGGCGACTTCCATGACTCGGTCCTCATCGATATTGCGGGGCAGCTCGACGATCCCCTTGCGGGCGAACTGCCACGACACCGCACCCGGCTCGGCTGTCGACCCGCCGTTGCGGGTGAAAAGGTTGCGGACCTCGGCGCCGGTGCGATTGCGGTTGTCGGTGAGGCACTCGACCATCACCGCCACGCCGGCCGGTCCATAGCCTTCGTAATTCACCTCTTCGTAGGTCACTCCTTCGAGCTCACCGGTGCCGCGCTTGATGGCGCGCTCGATGGTGTCGGTGGGAACCGAAGCGGCGCGGGCTTTGTCGAACATGGTGCGCAACGTGGCGTTAGCGGTCAGATCGCCACCCCCCTCGCGCGCCGCCACCTCGAGCTGACGGATGAGCTTGGCGAACACCTTGGCGCGGGCCTTGTCGACCGCCGCCTTGCGATGCTTGGTCGTCGCCCATTTTGAGTGACCCGACATCGTCTTACCGTCCTCTCTGCTCGATCATGGACACAAACAATTGGTGCAGCCGGCGATCTGTGGTCAGTTCAGGGTGAAACGCACAGGCCAGCACGGAACCTTGTCGGCACACCACCGGACCGCGGTGCGAGGCCAGGACCTCGACGTCGGGCCCGGTGCGCTCCACCTTGGGTGCCCGAATGAATACGGCGTGCATGGGTCCGCAACCGGGAATGCCGTCGATGTCGAGCTCGCACTCAAAGGACTCGAGTTGGCGCCCGTAGCCATTGCGTCGCACCGTCACGTCGATGGCGCCGAAGCACCGTTGATCGGGCCGCCCGTCGGTCACCTCGGCGGCGAGCATGATCATCCCCGCACAAGTTCCCATGGCAGGAAGCCCGTCCGCCAGCGCCGCGGCCAGCGGCTCGGTCAGGCCCGAGGATTCGAGCAACAACGACATGGTGGTGGACTCTCCGCCGGGGATCACCACACCGTCGAGGCCGAGCAGATCGTCGGGCCGGCGCACCGGCCGAGTGGCGACGTCGAGGTCAGCCAGCGCGGCGCGATGTTGGGCGACGTCCCCCTGTAGGGCCAGCACGCCGACCTCCACCTGGAGGCACCTCGGCGGTCGTGACCACCGTTGTCGTCAACGATTCACCACCCTCGATCGGCCAGATGTGTCTCCAGGCCGCCGATCTCGAGACCAGGCATGGCCGCGCCCAGACCTCGGCTCACCTTGGCCACGATCTGCGCGTCGGTGTAGTGAGTGGTGGCCTCGACGATGGCCCGAGCCATGCGTGACGGGTCCTCGCTCTTGAAGATGCCCGAGCCCACAAAAACGGATTGGGCGCCCAGCTGCATGACCAAGGCGGCATCGGCCGGCGTGGCGATCCCTCCGGCACAAAACAGGGGCACCGGCAATGCACCGGTATCGGCCACTTCATGGACGAGCCCGATGGGCGCCCCCAACTGCTTGGCCCAGGCGTACCGCTCCGCCGCGTCGGCCTGGGTCAGCTTGCGAATGTCGCCCATGATCGAACGCAGGTGACGAACGGCTTCAACGATGTTGCCGGTGCCGGCCTCGCCTTTGGAACGGATTAAAGCGGCACCTTCAGAAATGCGCCGCAACGCCTCGCCGAGATTGGTAGCACCACACACGAAGGGCACCGCGAAGGCCCACTTGTCGATGTGGTGTGACTCGTCGGCAGGAGTGAGCACTTCGCTCTCGTCGATGTAGTCGACCTCCAGGGCCTCGAGCACCTGGGCCTCGGCGAAATGCCCGATGCGGGCCTTGGCCATGACCGGAATGCTCACGGTCTCTTTGATGGACTCGATCAGGGCGGGGTCGCTCATGCGGGCCACGCCCCCTTGGGCGCGGATGTCGGAAGGGACGCGTTCGAGAGCCATGACGGCCACGGCGCCGGCCTCCTCGGCAATGGCGGCTTGCTCGGCGGTGACAACATCCATGATCACACCGCCCCGCAACATCTCAGCCAGGCCGCGCTTGACGGTGAACGTGCCGGTGCGTTCCATAAACCGAGTCTACCGCCGGGGCTGGGCTCTCTCCCCGGACCGGACCGGCCCGGCCTCGGCTCAGGCCTCGTCGAGAGCGGCGATGCGGGCCGACGTCGCATCAAGATCGCCGACTTCGTCCCCCGCGTCGAGTGTGCGGCGAGAGGTGCTGGGCAGCGGCACCGTCCATAACCGTCGAGTGGCGCTGGACAGCGCCTTGGCGGCGAGGGGGCCGCCCGCCGCCGGCGGAGGCCCACTGTCCATGACGGCCAGTGCATCGCGCAGACCCGGCGGGTAGCGGGTGATGGCCACCGCCGCCTGATCGGTGCGGAACTCGCGTCCCCGCCCGGCTTGGGCATGCACCTTGTCGCCGACGCCCGGCCAAAACGGGGCCAAGGTCAGGCCGATGGCGGCCGCCACCGTGGCCGGCGCCACGTCGCCACGTCGGATGTGGGTGAGTTCGTGGGCCAGAACTCCCTCCAAGGCCACCGGGTCCAAAGCGTCGACAAGGCCGGTGGTGACGATGAGGCTGGCGCTCTGCGGCTGGCGCCCCACGGCGATGGCGTTGCGAGTGGGGTCATCGATGACGCACACGTGGGGTGGAGCCAAGCCCATGGTGGCGCACAGCCCGTCAACAAGATTGAAGACGCGCGGCAAGTCGTCCTCGTCCTCGACAACACGACATCCCAAGCGTCGCAGCACCAAGCCTGTCGAGCCCCACCACAGCAGCGTGAACACGGCGGCACCGCACACGGCTCCGGCCACCAGCCCCACCAGCGGAGACACGGCGGCAGCGAGGATCAGGGCCACCACACCGAAGATCACCACGGCCGGAAGCCCGGCCAAGCCCAGTCCGTGACGCCGGTTGCGCCTCGCCTCGACGGCATCGGCCTTGCCCGGGTTCAAACCGGCGGGCGCGGCCACAGGGGCCACGGCCACGGCGGCGGGGTTGGGTGATCGCTGCGAACGAGACCCCGACCCGCCACCGGTCTGGCCGGACGGGCGACGCCCGCCGCCCCCGCCGCCGCCTCGTGAAGAGGACCGGGACCCTGACGAGCCCCCAGAGCGCGACCCGGACGATGACTTGGCCGATCCTGATGAGCCAGACGATGATCGCGACGATCCGCCCGATGACGAGCGAGGCCGGGAGGGGCGTGACTGTCCCGACGGTCGATGAGACCCCCGGCCCCCAGAGGACGACGAACTCGAAGGGCCAGCCATGACGGTCGAAGCCTACGCGCTCAGGGCGAGGGCGAAGGGCCCATGAGGCCATCGAAGATGTGCAGATAACGGCGGGCCAGGCCTTCCATCGACCACTGCTGAGCATGGGCCGACGCCGCCGCCAAGGCATCGGGAGCACACATGCCGGTCCCCGACTCGGCGTCCGCGGCCGCCGACGCCAAGGCGGCTGTCAAGGTCCCGACATCGCCGGCACCGAAGAGGCGGCCGTGGGATCCGACCACTCCCGCGTAGCCAGGCAAGTCACTGGCCAGCACCGCCGTGCCCGCTGCCATGGCTTCGACCAGCACCACCCCGAAAGATTCCCCGAAACGCGACGGGGCGCACACGACATCGGCCCCGGCCAGGCGCGACGACAACTCGTCGTCGCTGACGGCGCCGAGCCACACCAACCCGTCGTCAGCCGGGAATTGTTGCCGCAACGCCGCCGTCTCGGGCCCCACGCCGCAGATCCACAGCGTGGCGGGGTGAGTCCGACGAACAGCTGAGAAGGCGGCCAAAAGATCGGCGAGCCCTTTGCGTGGTTCATGGCGCCCCACGAAGACAAAGGTGGGGCCGTCTTTCGGCAACGGCTCGGCCCGAGCGAAGCGGTCGAGTTCGACCCCGTTTCCGAGGATCTCATAGCTCCCGCCCAGGGCCGCCTCGGCAGTGGCGCGCGCCTCGGGCGACACGGCGCAGCGGACCTGCAGATGATGGGCGGCCCAGCGCGCCACCGGTCCCAGGGCCCGATAGCCCGTGCTGGCGCCGGCGCGGTGGAACGTCCCCACCTTGGGAACGTCTTTCAGAAACAAACAGCCATACCCCGATCCCGGTGCCAAGGGCTCGTGAATGTTGACGACGTCGAACCCGCCGCCGTCGACGACGCGCGCCCCGCGTCGCCACGCCACGGGATTGAGCGAGACGGGAGCCACCGACCCGTTGGCCTGTATCGCGATGGAACCTCCGGTCGAAACAACCGCACCCGGTCGAATGCCGTTGATGACCACATTGCCATCGGTGGGAGCGAGGATCACGGCGTCATGACCCATGGTGACAAAGGCACGGGCCAGACCCGAAACCTGACCCTGCACCCCGCCCGGACGGCTCAGGCTGTAGGGGCACACCAGCGCGATGCGCACGATCCTCGGGGTGCTTGCTGCTCAGCGCGGAGCGAAGTCGCTCGGCCAGTTGGGTTGAAAGAGGTACCACTGATGCGGGGCGCGCCGGATCAGACCTTCGAGGGCGTGAGCCATGTCTTGGGTGACCCGAGTGACATCGTCACGCAAGGATTTGGTGCGCTCGGTGGGGATGGGCGCCATGATCACCGCAGTGTGATTGCGGCCCGGCCCGCTGTAGACGGCGGTGGGCAACAACGCCGCCCCCGTACGCAGCGCCAATGTGGCCGGTCCCCCCGGGAGGGTGGTGCGCTCCCCGAAGAACTCGACCTCCACACCGTTGCCCAACAAGTCGCGATCGCACAGCAGGCCCACCAGACCTCCGGCGCGCAGTGTCCGCAACAGCGCCGTGCTGGCCCCAGCTCCGAGCGGGACGATGGTCAGTCCCATGGCCTGGCGTTCGGCCACCATCCACTCGGACAACTCGGGCGGCTCCAACGGTTCGGCCACGCTCGTCATGGGATAGCCCTGCAGGGCCAACCAGGCGCCGCCCCATTCCCAGGTACCGACATGGGGCAGCGCCATGATCACGCCCCGGCCCGCCGCCATGTACTTCACGACGTGGTCCCAGCCACTCTCGACGAACATGCGGGACTGGATGGTGGCGGGCGCCACGCCAGGCATGCGGGCCCCTTCCATCCAGTAGCGCGCGTACTCCCGAAAAGCCATGCGGGTCCACTCCCGCACCTCGGCGTCAGAGAGATCACTTCCGAGCACGCGTCGGAGATGACGCGCGTACATGGCACGCGAATCGTGACGGCCCGCGGTCATGGCCAGTCCCACCGAGCCGGCGGCCACGGCGGCCACGGACTCGGGCAACAAACGCATGGCGGTGCCGAGCGACCGGTACAGGAAGTAGGTGAGCTGCGCTTTCGGGTCGGGCACGGCCGGGGGGTCGTCGGTGCCGGGAGCGGGGCCGGGCGCGCCGTCGGCAGTGCCGTCGG
This sequence comes from uncultured Acidimicrobiaceae bacterium, assembly GCA_963714125.1. Taxonomy (GTDB): domain Bacteria; phylum Actinomycetota; class Acidimicrobiia; order Acidimicrobiales; family UBA8190; genus CAWCAW01. The sequence continues at coordinate 2,426,873 of OY970234.1, forward strand.
TCATGGCGGTGAGGACGATCGGTCGGTGCGTCAGCTGTCGCCGGCGGCGTGACGGCCACCGACGCGTGCTCGCTCACGAGGTCGCTCGGCGCGCCGAGCCCGCCAAATGCGACCCGAGCGGCTGGAGGGGACGCCTTGGCGCCGCGAGCGCCAGCGCCCCAGAGGCTCTTCGACACGGTGTCGGCGCACTTGGCGGCCACCCACCCTGTCGGTCTGGGTGCGCGCCGCACGCCAGGCACTCCAGCGCGAATCGACGCGGGCCGGCCGCCAGCGCTGCGGTGGCCCTTCGGCTTCCTGCCACACCTTGACGAAGCGACCGACGGCGGTGGCGGTGATGAGCCCGAAGAACACCCACAAGGCGGGTACGAAAGCGCTGGCATTGACGGCGCCGGCGATGAAACACAAGCCAAGCAAGATGAATCGCTCAGCGCGCTCCATCAAGCCGCCCTTGGCCGAGAGCCCGAGCAGCTCAGCCTTGGCCCGCTGGTACGAGATGAGCGACGTCATGGCCAAGATGGAGAACGGGAGCAGGACGACGGTGCCGTGGTGATGGGCGGTCAGATACCACGCCACCCCGCCCAACAAAAAGGCGTCCGAAATGCGGTCGGCCACCGAGTCGAAGAACGCCCCCCGCACCGAGGCCGTCCCCGACGCCTTGGCCACGGGCCCGTCGAACAAGTCGGGGAGCCCGGTCGGAAAGAGCAGGAAGATGCCGATCACCAGATGGCCGGCACCCACCACCACGGCGGTGACCATCGACATGACCAGCCCGAAGATGGTCAATACGTCGGCGTTGATCTTGGCCCGGACGAGCGCATGGCCCACGGGCTTGGTGGTGCGGTCCACGGCGTGGCGCCAGCGACCATCGAACATGTCTTGAGTTCCTCCCGAACAAAAGCAGTTCCAGCCTAACCCGGCCATCCCGGCGACCTACTCATGGTGCCCCCATGCTGGCCGGAGGGGTCTCCCTGCCCTCGAAACCGGCCCTACCCCGGGCGCCGGCACCCCGTTAGGCTTTTCGTAGCGGTGGCGGCCAGGAGCCGTCACGGTCTCAAAGGGGGGGTTCGCCAAGTGCCGAGCTATCCACCGTCGAAGATCCGCAACGTCGCTCTGGTCGGGCACAACGGTGCCGGCAAGACGACCCTCGCCGAGGCCTTGCTCTTCGCCACCGGCGTGACATCGCGCCAGGGCCGCGTCGACGACGGGACCACCGTCAGCGACTTCGAGCCCGAGGAGGTCAAACGGCACATGTCGCTGTCGTTGGCCATGACGCCTTTCGTGGTCGGTGACGTCAAGGTCAACCTCATCGACACGCCGGGCTACGCCGATTTTTTCGGCGAGGTGCGGGCCGCCTGTTCGGTGGCCGACCTGGCTGTCATCGTGGTCAGCGCGGTGGAGGGCGTCGAAGCGCAAACCGAAGCGGCCTGGCAGTGGGCGGCGGAGATAGGGCTGCCGCGCCTGGTGGTGGTCAACAAGCTCGATCGCGAACGGGCCAGCTTCGACCGCACCCTGGCCGCATTGCGCGACCGCTTCGGCGCCGGCATCGCCCCGCTCGAACTTCCCGTCGGTGAGGAGGCCGGGTTCCGCGGCATCGCCGACCTCTTGACCGACCAAGCCATCACCTATGACGGGGGCAAGCCCGTGTCGGGTCCCATCCCCGACGATCTGGCCGAGCTCGAACACCAAGTGCGCGAGCAACTGGTCGAGGGCATCGTGGTCGGCGACGACGCCTTGATGGAGCGCTACCTCGACGGCGATGTACCTTCCAGCGAGGAGCTCGAGGCCACCTTGGCCACCGGCGTACTCCAGGGCTTGGTATTTCCCGTGGTGTGCGCGTCGGGACTCACCGCCGTGGGCATCGACCGCCTGGCCACCTTGCTGGCCGAGGTGGCACCCGCACCAACGAGTCGGCCCCCCGCCGAGGTCTTGGCCGGAGAATCAATGCAGGAGGTGCCGGTTGACCCTGCCGCCGCTCCCCTGGCTCGGGTGTTCAAGACCATCTCGGATCCTTATGTCGGCAAGATCTCGTTGTTGCGTGTGCTGTCGGGGACGATCCGGCCCGACACCGTGCTCACCAACCCACGCACCCATACCGACGAGCGGCTGCATGTCCTGGAACTCCTGCGGGGCAAGGACACCGACACCATGAGCGAGGTGCAGGCGGGCGACTTGGTAGCCGTGCCCAAGCTTTCGGACACCACCACGGGCGACACCTTGGCGCCTAAAGGCACGCCGGTGCGCGTGCCTCCGCCTGAGCCCGAGCCTCCCGCCTTGGCCATCGCCATCCGTCCCAAATCCAAGGGGGACGAGGACAAGCTCATGACGGGGCTGCACCGGTTGCAAGAGGAGGACCCCGCCTTGACTGTTGAGCGCGTCGACGAGACGCACCAGACCATCTTGCGCGGCACCGGCGAGACCCATCTGGCCGTCACCTGCGACCGCCTGCACCGCAAGTTCAGCGTGGAGGTGGAAACCGAAGACGTGCGCATTGCGTATCGCGAGACCATCACCAAACAGTCAGAGGCCGAAGGCAAGTACAAGAAACAGACCGGTGGCCACGGCCAATACGGGGTGGCGTCGCTGCGCATCAGTCCCCTCGAGCGCGGCGAAGGCTTTCATTTCGTCGACCAGGTGGTCGGGGGCGCCATTCCCAAGCAGTACATCCCCGCCGTCGAGAAGGGCGTCATCGAAGCCATGAGCCAAGGTGGCGTGTTCGGGTTCCCCGTCGTCGATGTCCAGGTGGCGCTGTACGACGGCAAGTTCCACAGCGTGGACTCGTCGGAGATGAGCTTCAGGATGGCGGGGTCGCTTGCCTTTCGAGAAGCCATGGCAGGGGCCGGACCGGCACTGCTCGAGCCCGTATCACGGCTCGAGGTGACCGTGCCCGCCTCCATGCAAGGCGACATATTGGGCGACCTCAACTCGCGGCGCGGGCGCGTGCAGGGAACCGACGCCGTGGCGGGCGGCCTGCAGATGATCACCGCCCTCGTCCCCACCGCCGAGATCGGTCGCTATGCCGTGGACCTGCGCTCGCTGACGGGGGGTCGGGGCCGCTTTCGCACCGAGCACGACCACTACGACGTGGTGCCCGCTCCTATCGCCGAGCGCTTGTTGAAGGCCAAGGCGAGCTAGGAGTTCGGCCAGGCGGCCCGCACCCGCTGCCACGTGACCGACAGCGACTCGGGTATGACGCGCACCCCGGCCACCGTCGTCATGAAGTTGGTGTCGCCGGACCACCGGGGCAAGACGTGGAGATGCAGATGGGCGGGGATGCCGGCCCCGGCGGCCCGTCCCAAGTTGGCCCCCATGTTCAAGCCGTCGGGGTTGTAGACGTCGGTCACCACGTCGGTGGCGGTTTCGAGCATCCCCCACAACTCGGCCTTTTCGTCGGCACTGAGCTCGGAGAGCTCGGCCACGTGACGGATGGGCATGACCAGGAGGTGACCCGGCGCGTACGGGTACGCGTTCAATACGGCGACGGCGTGCTCGCCGCGCCACACCATGGCGTTGTCCTCACTGGGTGGCCCCGAGACGATAATGCGGCAGAACACGCAGGCGGGCTCCCCACCGGCTTCTTCCTCGCCCGAGCGCCCCTCGGCGGTGGCTTTGACGACGTACTCATGGCGCCATCCCGCCCACAGGACCTCGAGGCTCACGCCGCTCCGTCGGCAACGGCGCGGCTCGTTTCCGGCGAACCCTTGGACTCCACCTCGGCCACCACGTCGGCGATGAAATCGCCGAGTGTCACGCCCCGCTGCGGATGGGCCGAGCCTCGGGCGTTGACGCCCACGGTGCCGGCGGCCACGTCGTCGTCGCCCACCACCACGATGTACGGCACCTTGTCGAGCTTGGCGGTGCGGATCCGACTTCCGAGTGGCTCGTCGGCCAGATCCACCTCGGCGCGCAACCCCGCCAGCGCGCAGGCGAGCGCCACCTCGTCGGCGTAGGCCGCGTGATCACCGCGTACCGGGAGCACCACCACCTGCATGGGCACGAGCCATGTGGGCAGAGCCCCCGCGTAGTGCTCGAGCAGGATGGCGAAGAAGCGTTCGACGGACCCGAACAAGGCACGGTGGATCATCACGGGCCGATGGCGGCCGTTGTCCGCGCCCACGTACTCCATGCCGAAACGCTGCGGCAGCTGGAAGTCGACCTGGATGGTCGAAATCTGCCAGTGCCGTCCGATGGCGTCGCGCGTCTGGACGGAGATCTTGGGTCCGTAAAAGGCGCCGCCACCCTCGTCCATGACGAGCTCGAGGCCCATGGACGTGGCCACGGCCGCCAACGCTTCGGTGGCCTCGGCCCAGTCCTCGTCACTGCCGACGGCTTTGCCGGGAGGCCGCGTCGAGAGCTCCAAGAAGAAGTCCTCGAGACCGAAATCCTTGAGGAGATCGAGGACGAAGGTCATGAGCGACCGCAGCTCACCGGCCATCTGCTCCCGGGTGCAGAAGATGTGGGCGTCGTCTTGGGTCATGCCTCGTACTCGGGTGAGACCGTGGACGACACCGGACTTCTCGTAGCGATACACAGTGCCGAACTCGAACAGGCGCAAGGGCAGCTCTCGGTAGGAGCGCTGGCGAGACTTGAACACGAGAATGTGGAACGGGCAGTTCATCGGCTTGAGGTAGTAGCGCTGTCCCTCGTCGAGCTCCATAGGCGGGTACATGGCCTCGGCAAACCACTCCAGGTGACCCGAGATCTCGAACAAGTCGCCCTTGGTGATGTGCGGTGAGTACACGAAGTTGTAGCCACCTTCGATGTGACGCCGGCGCGAGTAGTCCTCCATGAGGCTGCGGATCAACGCCCCCTTGGGATGGAACACGGCCAGCCCCGAGCCGATCTCGCTCGGGAAGGAGAACAAGTCGAGCTCGGCACCGATCTTGCGGTGGTCGCGCTTGGTCGCCTCTTCGAGCCGATGCAGGTGTTCGGCTAGCGCCGCGTCGGATTCCCAGGCGGTGCCGTAGATGCGCTGGAGCTGGGGGCCGTGTTCATTGCCGCGCCAGTAGGCACCGGCCACGCGCAGCAAGGCGAAATGGCCGAGGCGTCCCGTCGACGGCACATGGGGCCCCAGGCACAGGTCGGCGAAGGTTTCGGTATTGCGGTACACGCTGACGGCACTGGCGTCAGGGGCGATATCGGCGGCGGCTTCCGCCGAGAGTTCGGCGTCTTTATCCACACCCTTGATGATCTCGACCTTGTAGGGCTGGTCGGCGAACAGCGCCAAGCCGTCTTCGACGGTGTGCTCCTCGCGCACAAAGGGCTGGTCCTCGGCCACGATGGCGCGCATGCGGGCGTCGATGCGGCCCAGGTCGTCGTCGGAGAACGTGGCCCCGCCCGGAAGGTCGAAGTCGTAATAGAAGCCGTCGGCGATGGCAGGCCCGATGGCGTAGCGGGCGCCGGGCCACAGCTCCAGCACGGCTTGGGCCAACACGTGAGCGGTGGAGTGGCGAAGCACGGTGCGCCCGGGGTCGCTTGTCGAGGTGACGACGGCCACCTCCGAGCCGTCATCCAACTCGTGATCGAGGTCCACAGCCTTTCCATCGACGGTGGCGGCCACCGACGCGGCGGCCAGGCGCGGGCCGATGGCGCGGGCCAGATCCAAGGCCGTCGCGCCGCTCGGCAGTTCCTTTTCGGAGCCGTCAGGGAGGCGGACGGTGATAACGCCTGGCATGGTGAGTGTCCTTTGGTCGGAGGCGCCGGGCGGTCTCAGCCCGGCCCGCGGAACGACATCAAAGGGTAACGCCAAGCAGCGCCGCCCCCGCGCCGACGCCGCCTCGCGCCTCCGGCGCGCCGCCGTAGTCGGCGGCCCGGTCCAAAGCCACCAGCGCACCGGGAGCGTCGAGATCATCGTCGAGGTGCCGGCGTACGTCCTCCAGGCCGGCGTCGCCGTCACCAGCCGCCCGCCAACGCGCCAAACGCGTGGCGGCCCGCTCCAAATCGGCCCACTCCCACTCCCAATCCGAGCGGTAGTGATGCGACAGCAGCGCCAAACGCAACACGGCCGGTTCCCACTTCTCGAGCACCTGGTCGACGAAGACCAAATTGCCGAGGGACTTCGACATCTTGGTCCCATCCAGGCCCACCATGCCCACATGCAGCCAATGGCGCGAGAAGGTGGTGCCGGTGACGGACTCTGATTGGGCCGTTTCGCACTCGTGGTGGGGGAAGACGAGGTCTCGGCCTCCTCCGTGCAGATCCAACGTGGGCCCGAGTTCGCGCATGGCCAGCGCCGAGCACTCGATGTGCCAACCGGGCCGGCCCGGGCCCCATCTCGATTCCCACGCTGGCTCATCGGGGGCCGACGGCTGCCACAAGACGAAATCGAGCGGATCGCGCTTGTTGGGGTCCTCGGGCTTTCCCCCGCGCTCGGCTGCCAACACCAACATCTCCGCACGCGGCAAGTGGCTGACCTCACCGAAGCGGGGGAAGCTGCTCACGTCGAAGTAGACGGCGCCCCCCGACTGATAGGCGTTGCCCGACTCGAGCAAGGCCCCCACGAGCGACAGGATGTCGGCGATGGCCGAAGTGGCGCGCGGCTCCTTGTAGACGGGCAACAACCCGAGGGCAGCCATGCTGGCATCGAAGCGGCCCATCTCTTCGGCGGCCAAGTCCAAGTAATGCACGCCGAGTTCACGCGCCTTGCGCAGGATGTCGTCGTCGACATCGGTGACGTTGCGCACCAAGCGGGTCTCATGTCCGAGGTCTCGCAGGCGCCGTTGCAGCAGATCGAAGGTGAGGTACACCTGGGCGTGGCCGAGATGGGCAGAGTCATAGGGCGTGATGCCGCACGAGTACATCGTCACCACCGGCCCCGGATCGAAGCTGACCAGCTCCCGGCGAGCGGTATCGAACAGCCGCATCACGGGCGCGGGTCGCCGCCCGGGGCCTTATCGAGACCCCCCAGGCGCAATGTGCTGTGGCCCTTGTAGCGGATGTTCAGCGTGACGAGCACGGCCGTGAACGATTCGATAGCACCGGCCGAGGCCAAGCTCCCGGCATCGAGGGGGCGCAGCCCGGCAATCCCCGCCAACAGATCGCTGGTGGTGGCGGTGGCCTCGGCGTGATCCGAGCACACCAGCACATCGGCCAGAAGCTCGGCGTTGAGGTCGGCCAGCGTGGCCGCCGGCAGGTGGTGAGCGGCGGCGGCCACCTGGGCTTTGGGCAAGGCCGCTTGCAATGCGCCCGCCACCGAGCCACGGGCGGGGACGAGTCCGGCAAAGCCCCGGCCGTCGCGCACCAGCGCATTGGCCACCGATACAACAACCTTTCCCTCCAGCGCGTCGGAGAGACCCACCGCCGTGCTCACCAACGAGTCCCACGGCGTAGCCACCACAACCACCTCGGCTCCGGCCGCGGCGTCATTGCCGGCACCGGTGATGGCCAGGCTTTGCTGCGGCCATGCGGCGCGCAGCGATGCCGCTACCTCCTCGGCCCGTTCCGGCTCTCGTGACCCCACCATGACGCGTACACCGCCCGCCGCCAGGCGCACAGCCAAGCCGCGACCGAGCGGACCGGTACCTCCCACGATCCCCACTTCCATGGGCATCACCCTTGCACACCGACTCACATCCTTCGGAGCCACATCGCGGCCCACCTCCCTCAGGTAGGGTCCGGGCCGTGGGCATGCTCGACGGCAAGCGCATCCTCGTCACGGGGGTACTGACCGACGCCTCGTTGGCCTTTGGCGTGGCCCGCATGGCCCAGGAGCAAGGGGCCGAGATCGTCCTTTCGGGGGCCGGGCGCGGCTTGTCACTCACCAAGCGCACGGCCCGGAAGCTTCCCGTCGCAGTCGACGTCATCGAGATCGACGTGACCAACAAGGACCACCTCGCCGCGGCGGCCGCCGCGCTGGCGGCGCGCTGGGGACGGCTCGACGGTGTGTTGCACGCCATCGGCTTCGCCCCCGAGTCCTGTTTGGGCGGCGACATCCTCAAAGCGCAATGGGAAGACGTGGCCGTCGCCGTGGAGGTCTCCGCCTACTCGTTGAAGGCCCTCGTGGAGGCATTTGCGCCCCTGCTGGTGGCGGCTGGAACATCCTCGGTCGTCGCTCTCGACTTCGACGCCACCGTGGCGTGGCCCGCCTATGACTGGATGGGGGTAGCCAAGGCCGCCCTCGAATCCCTGGCGCGCTACCTGGCGCGCGACCTCGGCCCCAAAGGGGTACGGGTCAACCTGGTGGCGGCCGGGCCCATTCGGACCATGGCGGCCAAGTCGATTCCCAGCTTCCGCAGTTTCGAAGACACCTGGGCCCAGCGAGCCCCGCTGGGTTGGGACGTCGCCGACTCCGTCCCGGTGGCCAAAGCGTGTGTGGCATTGCTGTCGGACTGGTTCCCCATGACCACCGGCGAGATGGTGCATGTCGACGGGGGCGTCCACGCCATGGGCGCCTAGGCGCCCGACGCGCGCTGGGCGCAGAGCGCTTCGGCGCTCGGGCTCAGTCGTCAGCCATGATGCGGTACAGCTCCTTGGTGGCATCTTGGAGCACCTTGGTCGCCTTGTCGCGCTGAGCGTCGGTACCGCTCATACCCACCTGCTTGACGGCCATAAGCAGCGGCGGAATGGCCGGTCGGATCCACTCGCCCGCCTTGCGCATCCCTCGAAACCCGTCCTCGGGTCCGCCTCGGCCCGCGTCGGGACCCGGCTCCCACGGCGTGCTGCCGTAGCGCTCGGCCCGCTCGGTGGCCTCGGCTCGCCCGGCGTCGGTCAGCTCGTAGACCCGCTTCCCGTCACGCTCCTCGGAGCGCACCAAACCCTCGTCCTCGAAGAGCTGCAGGGTCGGGTACACCGAACCCGGGCTCGGCCGCCACCGACCTCCGCTCTTGTCTTCCAGGCGGGTGATGATCTCGTAGCCGTGACCGGGGCCTTCGGCCAACACGGCCAGCAGGGCGGTGCGGATGTCACCCCGGCGCATGCGCCGGCCGCCGCCCCTTCCGGTCAGTTCGGCCCACTCAGGTCCGAAGTCCTCCCACCCCGGTCCTCGGCGGTGGCGGCCTGTTGATTGTCCATGTCCGTGCATCTGTTCCTCCTTGTGGAGCGGCTCCGGGGCCTGATCGGCACCGCGGCGAGCCGCTCCTCGTTCGTAGTATCACGATATATCGTAATAGGTCGGAACAAGCCTGTCCAGAGGTTCCAGATAAGGCCCCGGGAGATACCGAGGCTCGGAGAGGTCAACGCTGTAAGGACTTCACCTCCAGGTACTCCTCGAGGCCGAAACGTCCCAGCTCACGGCCGATACCGGACTGCTTGTAGCCGCCGAAGGGGGCGGCGGGGTTGTACCGGCCGCCGTTGACATCGACCTGCCCGCTGCGAAGCCGGCGAGCGACTCGCTCGGCGTGCTCAGTGTCCCCCGCCCACACGGCGCCGGCCAGGCCGTAGACGGTGCCGTTGGCGATCTCGACCGCTTCGTCTTCGGTGTCATAGGGGATGATCGACAGCACCGGCCCGAAGATCTCCTCCTGGGCGATTGTCATATCGGGACGCACGTCGGAGAAGACGGTGGGGCGCACGAAATATCCCTTGTCCAGTCCTTCGGGTGCCTCCGGCCCGCCCGTCAAGAGGCGGGCCCCCTCGTCGATGCCCTTGCGGATGTAACCGCGCACCCGCTCGAGTTGCGCGGCCGACACGAGCGGTCCGAGTCGGGTGGCCTTGTCGAAGGGGTCACCAGGGGTGAATGTCTCGGCCGCTTTGACCACCATCTCCTCGGCTTCGGCCAACCGTGACCGGGGGACGAGCATGCGGGTGAGCGCCGAGCAGGTCTGTCCCGAGTTGATGTAGCAGCCGGGTACACCGGCGCTGATGGCGGCGGAGAAGTCGGCATCCTCGAGAAGCACGTTGGCTGATTTGCCACCGAGTTCGAGGGCCACCTTTTTGACCCCGTCGGCGGCCAGTTGCATGACGCGCTTGCCGGCGCGGGTCGATCCCGTGAACGACACCATGTCGACGAGAGGGTGCGACGCGATGGCCTCCCCCACCACGGGGCCGAACCCGGTGACGAGGTTGAACACCCCGTGCGGCACCCCGATCTCTTCGAAGATCTCGGCCAGCACAAAGGCGTTGAGGGGGGCCACCTCGCTGGGCTTGACGATCACCGTGCATCCCGCCGCCAGGGCCGGGGCCACTTTGGCGGCGATCTGATGTAGCGGATAGTTCCACGGCGTAATGGCACCCACCACCCCCACCGGCTCGCGCACGATGAGGGAATTGCCGATCTCTTCTTCCCACGCAAACGCGGTGGCCAAGGCCGCCGCGTTGGCAAAGGTCATAGTCGGCAGGCCGACCTGCACGCGACCCGACAACGTCAGGGGCATCCCCACCTCCTGGGAGATGAGGGTGGCCAACTCAGAGGTGCGCGCCGCCAACGCCTCGCTAATACGCGACAGCGTCTTGGATCGCTCCTCCACCGACGTTGTCGACCATGCGCCAAACGCATCGGCAGCGGCCCGAGCGGCGCGCTCGACATCCTCGGGTGTCCCTGCCGGAATGGTCCCCATCACCTCTTCGGTGGACGAGTTGAAGACCTCGATGGTCTCGGTCCCCGTCGACGCTTGCCACGAGCCGTCGATGTAGAGCTTGTCGCGGATCTCCATGACCCCTCCTGTTGGTGACCACGTCGCGGCGATCAGCCGCAACCCCCTGCCGTGCGCATGCTACGGCGCCGATAGCTCGTCGGGCGGGCTGTCCTCATACGGATTCCCGAGCATGTCGCGAGCGATCTCGAACAAAGAAGCGGAATCGGCGTCTTCGGCGGTCACCTGCCCGCTCAACAGGGGCCGGTCCTTGCCTGTCACCTGGTCGATGATGGAGTCGCTCATCCGTTGCACGAGCCCGTCGAGCTCGGGACGCTCGTGGCCACGGGGAACCTTGAGCCAGCACATGGTGACGGACTGGACCACACCGGCCACGGCGGGAAACAACCAGATGACGCGGTAGTTGCCGGTGACGTCGACAGCCCAGGCGGCCAGGAACGAGAACGCCACCGCGAACAAGCTGAAGGGGGCCACCAACTTTCCGAGCAACTCCCCCATTCCTCCTGAACGCGGCAACAACTGCAAGAGCATGGGGGCGAGCGAGATCACAAAGGCCGCGAACATAGGCCCGCCGACAAAGGCGAGCACGACCGTCTGCCAGATGTGCGTGGTGGTGTACTGCACCAAGGACACCACTGCTCCGGCCAGCGGCATGAGCACGGCCACCTGCTTGCGGGTCAGGGCCCGCGAGATGAAGTACCCGAGCCCGAGGCCGAGCATCACCACCGGAACACCGCTGGCGTAGCTGGCGATGGTCTGCACGTTGGCCCCGGCGTGCTGCACCTTTTCGAAGTAGACGATGGCCAGGTAGCCCGTGGCGCTCAACCCCGCCCAAAACACAAGCGTGCCGATCAACAGCACCGGAGCATTGGGGCCGGCCCAAATCGAGGCCAGTTCGTCACGCCACGGTCGGGCCGGGGCGCGGCGTTCCTTGGCGGCGACCTGTCCGGCCGCGGCGGACTCCCGCACCAAAAGCAACACCAGGATGCCCACGACCACCATGAATCCGCCGGCCACCTTGAACGAAAGGTCCCACGACGCCGGGTCATGCGGTTTCCAGGTGGCGATGACCGTGGCCTTGATGACCAGGCTCACCAGCGCCCCCACGATCCCGATGAGCACGATGGCCTTGAGGCTGCGGCGTTTGCCGAAGGTCTCAGGAATGACGGCCACGTTGGTCAAGCCGAAGACGACGCTGGCGGTTTTCACGAACACGATGAGCATCACCAGCAACCAGTACCCGGGCACCAAGGTGTAGGCCCACGTGCACACGCCCATGATGAGAAGGCCGACGGCCATATACGGGGCGCGCCGGCCGGCTCGACTGCGGGTGCGGTCACTGGCGCGACCGAGCAGCGGGTAGGCGATCCAACCCACCAGCCGGTTGGAGGTCAGGGCGAAGGTGATGGCCACCGCACTCGACACCCGCGACGACACCAACAAGGTGAGGAGCACGCCCGAAACAGCCAGGTTGGCGCGGGGCCCGACCAGACCCACCGATAGCCCGAGGAAGCTGCGCAGCCGCAGCTTGTCGATCCGCTCACCGCCGGCAGAAGGTGCGGTTTCGTCGCCGACGGGCGCCGCTTGGTCGCCGACCGACATGGCGTGATCGTCAGCGGGCGTCGCCTCATCGCCCGGGAGCATCCTCCGAGCCTACGAGAGCCGCTGCGCCGCCAGCGCGCAGCGCCCAGGCTCGCCGCCGGTCAGCGGGGGCGGTCCCCCAGCACGGCGCTGAGCTGGTCGCGCACGGGCGTGAACTCCGGCATGACGAAATGGCGCCGCAACCAATTCCCACCATCGACGACCAACGTGTGACCGGTGACGAACGACGCGAACGGTGAGCACAGCCAGGTGGCCGCCCAGCCGATCTCGCGCCGCTGCCCGAGGCGCCCCGCCGGTGAGCGGCGGGCGTCGACGTCCTCACCTTCGGTGCGAAGGGCCTGCAAGTCGGCGCGCATGTCCTCGTGGGGGAACAGCCCCGGGGCGATGGCATTGATCCTGACCCCGGACGGGGCCCACTCGACGGCCAAGGTCTTGGTGAGGTTCTCGACGCCGGCTTTGGCCGAGGCGGTGTGGACCATGCCGGGCCCGCCTGTGAAGGCCTGGGTGGCGAGGATGTTGACGATGGCCCCCGGCGCGCCGGCCGCCGTGGCCCGGCGAAACAGCTCTTGGGAGCAGAAGAACGTTCCGTCCAGCACGATGCGGGTGACCGCCCGCCAACCGTTCGGGCTCAGGTCCTCGGCCGGCACCGGAAAGTTGGCGGCGGCATTGTTGATGAGAACGCCGATGGGGCCGAGCGTGGTCTCCAAGGCATCAAAGGCGGCGGCGATCTCGTCGGGCTCCCTGATGTCAGCCGCCGCCGCGGCCGCCGTACCGCCCACCGCACGCACCGCCTCCAGGCCGGCTTGGCGGTGCTCGGCTTGGCGCGACACGATCCCCACCTTGGCGCCCAGGCGGGCGAATTCCACGGCGATGGCTTTGCCCAGCCCGGTCCCACCGCCGGTGACGACCACGGTCACGTCATCAAAGGTGCCGGGCGGCAACATGGCCGTACCTTCGGCGGGCGGGTCTTGCAGGGCCATGGCCGTTTACTTGCCTTCGAACTCGATGGGCTGTTTCTTGGCCTTGGCGGCGTAGCCGGCCGGCATGTCGTCGGAGACGAACTCGATCGACGCGCTCATAGCCTCGAAGCGCATGGCTTCGGTGAGTCCACGAAACGCAAAAGCGTCGATGCTCCGCTTGATGCTCTGCACGGCCAACGGCGCGTTGGCGGCGATTTCGTTGGCCAGCGCCATGGCACTGGGCAGGAGCTCCTCGGTGCTGGTGACCTCTTGCACGAGGCCGATGCGCTCGGCCGTGGCGGCGTCGATGCGACGGCCCGTCAGCGCCAGCATCTTGGCCCATCCTGTGCCGACCTCATGGGCCAGACGCAGGTCGCCGCCAGCGTCGATGCTCACCCCCACCTGCGCTTCGGGCAAAGCAAACTTGGCATCGTCGGCGCAGATGCGGATGTCGCACATGAGCACCAGCTCGAAACCAAAACCGAGGCAGTAGCCCTGTACGGCGGCCACGATGGGCTGCGGCAACTCGGAGAACACCTTAAAACGCTCATGGGCCCAGCGGATGCCCTCGTAGTAGTTGCGAGCCTTCTCCGCCGGAGACCGCCCGGTGACTCGGTCCTCGGGCATGCCCAAGTCGATGCCGGCGCAGAAGGCCCGGCCCTCGCCGCGCACCACCACGGCGCGCACCCGTTCATCGAAACGGATCTGATCGGCGCGCGCCCCCAGTTGGCGGGTCGACTCCCAGCTCCAGGCGTTGAGCTTGTCGGGCCGGTTCAGCGTGAGCACGGCCACGTGTCCCTCGACGGTCAAGTCGATGTGCCATTCGTCCTCGGCTACGACAGGAGACGTCCTGAACATGGGCACCTCCTTCGGTAGGGGCGCACGCGTGGCGCCCGTCAGCACGACAGACGGAGCGCCACTATTCCATGTTTGGCCGTCGGCTCGCTGATCCCGAGCGCCCCCGCCGGTCAGCGACAGACTACGGGTTCGTGCACGACACCGTGCACACGCTTTGCACGCTGAAGGAGGCGATCCCCCATGAGGCAGTGCCCGGGCTCAGGTAATACGGAGGGGCGAAGTACCGCAGCCGGCTGTCGTACTGGTAGTTCTTGGCGTACCCAGACACGATGGTGCCGCTGTTGCTCGTACCCACGGGCCCGCGCCAGTCCTCGGACACGGTGCCGTTGACGGTCAGGGTGCCCAACGTCGAGCCGGACGCGTAGTTATTGACCAGGAACGAATGGTTGAGGGCCAGAATGACGGCGTTGATGACCAGGGCCGAGCCCTGACCGCCCGACGTCCCGAGGTCGCACGCCGGCGCGGCAGGAGGATGCGAGCCGACGCCGCACAACGAGATGTTGTTGCCGTTGTTCACCGGATGATTGATCTCGACGTAGTTGTAGGCGATGAGCCCGAGGACGTCGGTGGCCGAGGTGGGCGGGCCGCCGGATTCTCCTGTCGTCGACGCGCACGTCGTCTCCGACGAATAGCAGATGTTGCCGTCGATGACGACGTTGTTCTGCGCCCCGATGGTGAGCGGACCACTCAGGGTTCCGTTCACAATGGCGTCACCGTAGGTGGGCCCCGTCGCCCCTGTCTCACCTTCGCCCGACATCGGGTTGTAAGCACCGCCCCCCGTGCACGACGAGTCCCCGCTCAGGCAGTTCTCCACGAAGATGACCCCGTTGTTGGGCTGCGCCACCGACCCGCCGTTGGGGGTGGTCGAGTTCAGGCAGGCGCTGGTATCGCCGGCCTGGTTGATCGAATCGTTCGACGCCGAGCCGTTGGGCGCCCCGCTGGGGGCGCCGGTGGGCGTATCAGGGCTGTCGACCGACATGTTGGTGCCCGACAAGGTGATGGTGGTGGGTCCTTCGTACAGACAGCCGTCCTCGGCCGCCACCAACGCCAGCTGGCTGTCGTCTTGGGGGATGATCTCCTGGGCCACGCCGTAGCCCTGCGACCCGGTGACACCGGGGTTGCCGGCGCAGTCCTTCACAAACTGCTCGTTGGGGTCAGCCGTGTGCACCGTTTCGAACTGGGGGCTCCCGCAGGTGAAAATGCTGTCGTTGACGTAGAGGTTGCCGTCGAGGGAGTCGCCGTTGACGAAGTCCACGTCTGAACACCCGTTCTCGATGCCCACCTGCCAGTAGTAGCCACAGCTGGGCGGGTTGTTGGCGTTGAGTACGGCGGGGTCGATCTGGTTGTAGTTGATCCACAACACGTTCAGCAGAAAGTTGTTGAGGGGCTGCAACGTGATGGTGGCGGTTTGGTAGCTGTAGTCGTTGGGATACCCCGATGCACCTTCCACCGTCATGGACACCGTGCCGGTGGAGTAGTTCAGCTGTGGGTCGCTGAAGTAGAACCACGACGGCGGACCGTTGATGGAGCTCGCCCCTTGCACAGGGATCCACTGGGCGAAGGTCAATCCAGGACAGAACCCCGTGCCCTGGTTCGAGGATGCACAGATGATGTAGTCGGAGTTGACGTTGGATTTGTAGAGGTACTCGTCGATGCCGGCCTGCACGGCCCGATAAGCCTGGTGCTGGATGAGGTCGGTCTCCACGATGGGGCTTTGCTGTTCGAAGTTCTGCACCAAGATGGTCCCACCGAGGGTCAAGATGACCACGATGCCGAGCACCAAGGCCAGGGCCTGACCCGTTTGCTGGCGGCCACCACGACGCGTGCGATCGGTCACGGCGCTCATCCGGCGTTGATGTTGTAGCTCGGGGCCAGCGCGTAGGCCAAGGTCTGGAATCCCGATGGCGAGCCCGGGGCCATGTCGGCTTGGATGTTGACGGTGACGGCGATCACCTCATCGAGCTGACAGTTTCCTGCGCCCGAGGTGCAGGACGTGGTCGGCGTGGTGCAAGACCAACTGTCGCTGGCTGAGCATGTGGTGCCGGACGTCGCCGTGGTACTGCCTCCTTCGAGGGTGTAGGTGAACACCGGGGTGGTGTTGTTGATCATGTTGGTGATGCCGACCACTCGTTTGGCGGCATGGGTCGTGTAGGTGCACGCCGTACCCGTGGAACCGGTCACCGGGCAGCTGTTGGTGTCAGGTGCGGTGATGGTCATGGTGAAGCTCTGCCCCGTCCCCGTGCACGGCGACGCCGCCGCGATCACCTTGTCAGGGCCATTGACGTTGCCGACATCGGCGTAGAAGGTGGCCGCGCAGCCCGTGGCCGAGGCGAAGGGCGGCGTGGGGACACCACTCGAGGTCTGCGGCGCCGGTTCCACCATCTCCCGGATGTAGCGCGTCATGACCTCGGAAGTAAGCAGGATCTCGTCGGCGCCCGAGTACGTTCGTTGCACGGCCAGTTGCTCGGCGAAGTAGATCTGCACCACCGGTACCACGCTGGCGATGACCACCACCATCACCGCCGAGGTGATGAGGGCCTCGATCAGGGTGAAGCCGTCCTCGTCGCTCCTAGCCCCTCGCACCCGCTGGAATAGGCGCTTCATGAGACGGTCACCGGCACCGGAGTGCCGTCGGGGTAGCTGGTGCCGCCCACGGTGGCGCCGGTGGTGGAGACCTGAGCCGAGACCGAGGTGGTATGGCCGTTGGCGGGATCGGTGACGGTGACGGTGTACGTCTCGGGCGGCAGCTGCGTGAGGCTGATGGCCGGGTTGGGGGACGTACCGGCGGAGACCTGCAAAGCGAAACTGTCCGCCGCACAGCTGTGGGCACTGTCGTTGACCACCGCCGCCGCCGTGGCGTTGTACATCGGCGATCCCGACGTGGTCTTCACCTGTAGCTCGAGGGGCGCCAATCCCGTCACCGTGGCTGAACTCGAACCGCCCGGGGTGACAGCCACCGACGTCGGACTGGAGGGCTCCTCGGCGAGGCAATCCCCGTACCACACGGAGTATCCGGACTGATAGGGAAAGAGGTTGGCCGACGTCGCCGTGGATCCCGCCGTGATGACGGTCTTCCATGGCACGGGGAGGAGTTGGCCGTTGCCGAGGGCGACGGGAAGTCCGGTGGCGACCGGGGATGACCCGGACGTAAAGCTCACCGTGGCGGCCTGGTCGTAGTGGAACGAGTAAGGGGCCGTCACCCCGGCCACCACCGTCAAGCTCGTGCTCGGAGCGGCGTTCTCCTGCCAGTCGATGTAGCCACCGGCCGAGCTCGTCAACGTCACCGGGTACGTACCGGGCGTCTCTTGCTGAAATACGCAGCCGTTGTCATCGGGAGCGTAGGTGGTGCCGTTGATGGATACCGTCAAGTTGGTGACGCCGGCCGGGGGCGATGAACCGGTGGCCCCGATGATCTGCACCGAGATGTAGCCGTCGGTGGGAACGGCGGTGCCGTAGGGCGGGTCGATGACCGTCGTCTCGGCCAAGGTTTGCGAGAGGCCCCAGTCCACCGTCACCGTCGCCAGCACGACCTGAGGCGGGTTGCCCGACGTGCATGCGTTCTGGGTGGCCCCGGTGTCAGCCCACGCCAGGTGGGCGATGGCCGAATAGCCCACACCGGCGATGACGTCGGGGGTGCTGGTGAGCGCCACGTCGTGGTTGATGTCGCTCTGCAACGTAGACAGCGGATCGTTGGCCAGTCGCTCGAGCCACTGCTCGGCGATCTCGGTGGCCGAGACCCGCTCTTTGGCGTGGGCGGCCTGCTTGGCCACGTCAGCCACCAGGCTGGAGCTGGCCACGAGCACCACGAGCAGCACCACCAACGCCAAGATGGCATCGATCAGCCCGACGCCATCCTCACTCTTCCCGCCGCCCTCGTTCCGCTGCCGGGGGCGTGTCGGCCCCCCGGTTCGGAACGTCGTTGCCAACTGCATACGTCGCTCCGTGCTGCTGTCGCCGCCCGTCTCCCCCCGAGGTGGTCGTCCTCCCGCCGGTGTTCGACCCCGATGCACGACCCCGGGCGGAGGGCCGTTCCACCAGCGTGATCGACATGTTTCGAGATTTTGTGTACGGCCTCATCCTCGATATGTGACGGCGTTGGGGAGCACTTTCATAGCGGTCCCTACATATATGGAATGATCAACACAACCGCGGTGGGCGCGATTGACTACATCAACCTCACCAGCCTCACAAACCACACCAGTCACAACAATTCGACCCAGAGGAGCCGGGCGCTGTCGAGAACGCAGCAGGACCGCAAGGCCGAGACGAGGAGGCGGCTGTTGGACGCCGCCGCCACGCTCTTCGCCGAACACGGCATCAACGCCGTATCGGTGGATGCGGTGGCCGATGCCGCCGAGCGGACCTCAGGGGCGCTGTACGCCCATTTCGGCTCCAAGCAAGGACTGCTCGTGGCCCTGATGGACGAGTGGGCCCATTCGCTGGTGACCGTCATGACCGCAGAGTTCGAGATCGCTCCCAGCCTCGATGACCGGCTGCGCGCCGTCGTCCGTAATGTCATCACCGAACCCACCGCCCAGACGCGCCGCCTCTTGCTGCTCGAGCGCGAGCTGGCCCTGCGCGCCGCGCGCGACACCGATGTGGCCGCCGCCATGCGGGCTCGCTGGCGCGACTCGCATGAGCGTTTGGCGCGCGGTCTCGCCGCATGGACTTCTGACGGCGTCATCACCCCGGCGGCCTCACCCGACGTGCTGGCCACGGTGGTATGGGCACTGGTGGTGGGCCTCCAGATGCAAGCCCTTGTCGACGACGCCGCCGTCGACATTGATGCCGCCGTCATGGCGCTCGCCGCCGTCCTCAGCCCCCCTCTCACAATCCCCACCTTCTGAACCGAAAGAAAAAGGAGACTCCCGTGCACACCGAGATCTGTGATCGCCTCGGCATCGAATTCCCGATCTTCGCCTTCACCCACTGCCGCGACGTCGTGGCCGCAGTGTCCAACGCCGGAGGCTTCGGCGTGCTCGGCGCCATCGGCTTCTCCCCCGAGGAGCTCGAGATCGAGCTGGCCTGGCTGGACGAGCACGTGGGCGACCACCCCTACGGCGTGGACATCGTCATTCCCGGTAAGTACGAGGGCATGGGCGAGATGGACCCCGTGAAGCTCGAAGCCCAGCTGCAATCGATGGTTCCCGAGGACCACCGGCGCTTCGCCCGGCGCCTGCTCGACGAGCACGGCGTGCCCGAGACGCCGGCCGACCAAAAGCGCAGCGGGATGATGGGATGGACCGAAGCCACCGGCAAGCCGCTGCTGGCCGCGGCATTGCGTCATGACAAGGTCCGCCTTATCGCCAACGCCTTGGGGACGCCGCCGGCCGACATCATCGCCGAGGTGCAGGCCTCGGGCCGCCTCATCGGGGCGCTGGCCGGCTCGGTCAAGCACGCCTTAGCTCACAAGGAGGCCGGGCTCGACTTCATCGTGTGCCAGGGCACCGAAGGTGGCGGGCACACCGGCGAGATCGGTTCGCTGGTGCTATGGCCCGAGGTGATCGACGCCGTGGCCCCGCTGCCGGTGCTGGCCGCCGGTGGGGTGGGTAGCGGCCGCCAGATCGCCGCCGCGCTGGCCATGGGGGCCCAGGGCGTGTGGTCCGGCACGTTGTGGCTCACGGTGGAAGAAGCTGACACCTCCCCGGGCCAGATGAAGGCCTACCTGGCCGCCACCTCGCGTGACACGGTGCGTTCGAAGTCCTTTACGGGCAAGCCCTGCCGCATGCTCAAGAACGACTGGACCGAGGCGTGGGAGCGGAGCGACACGCCCGACCCGTTACCGATGCCGTTGCAGATGATGGTGGCCATCGATGCCGTGGGGGCCACACACCGCTTCCCTGACCAGGCCAAGGACATCGCCTTCAACCCGTGCGGACAGATCGTCGGGCGTGCTACCCACGTCCGCAAGGCCCGTGACGTCATCTACGAGCTGGCCGAGGAGTACGCCGAGGCCGTGGACCGGCTGGCGGCCACCGCTCGGGTGTAGAGGGACCGCGCCCCGCCGGGGGCAGCAATAGGTCGCACGACCTAGCTCGATATCACGGGGGGCGACCAGCGCGGCGACTTTGCGCGCGCGTAGAGTGACGGATCCGCACCTGCCACCCTTTGGGCACTCAATGGACCGGGCTCGGGCGCCGATGACCTATCGCATCATGGGTCTTCGTGGCGGCTCCGATCGGCCTGGTGATGTTCACTGCGGCCCGGCACTGTGTTTTTCGGGCGTGGAACATCGCTATCGCTCGGTCGTGGCTTTGGACAACCTCAACTTTGAGGTGGCCCGGGGGGAGACCCTCGCCTTGTTGGGCCCCAACGGCGCCGGTAAGTCGACGGCCATCTCTTTGCTCCTCGGGCTGCAGCGCACCCAAAGCGGCGCCGTCACCGTCCTCGGCACCGACCCTCACACCGCCATGGCCTCGGGAAAGGTCGGGGCCATGCTCCAAGTGGGGGGCGGCAGCGGCCTCCCCCACGGGGTCAAGGTCGCGAAGTTGGTGACCATGGTGTCGAAGCTCTACCGCCGTCCCGCCCCCGTGGCTCGCACGCTGGCCCGGGCCGGTCTGACTCAGCTCGCCGACCGCCACGTGCATCGCCTGTCGGGAGGCCAGGCCCAACGGGTCCGCTTTGCCTTGGCCATCGCCGGTGATCCCGAACTTGTGTTCCTCGACGAGCCCACCGTGGCCATGGACGTCGAGGGCCGGCGCAGCTTCTGGGACATGATGCGCGGCTTTGCCGGTGAGGGACGCACCGTCGTCTTCGCCACCCATCACCTCTATGAGGCCGACGCCGTCGCCGACCGTATCGTCGTGATGCGCAAGGGCACGGTGGTGGCTAACGGGGCCGCCTCGACCATCAAGGCCGCCGCCCCTACCCGCCGGGTGCGCTTCGTGTGTCCGAACGCTGATGTGGCTCGGCTACGCGAGCTCGACGGGGTCGACACGGCCTGTGTGCGCGGTTCGGAGGTAGTGCTCGACTCCCTTGACGCCGACGCCACCGTGCGGGCCGTGGTGGCGGCCGGTGTCGCCTTCAGCGACATTTCCGTGACCGCCGCCGATCTCGAGCAAGCCTTCATGGCGCTGACGTGTGATCTCGTCAAAGCGGAAACCGTCGACGACGCCGTGTCGGGACGCGTGGCCGAAGCCGAGACGCGGCCCACCTCGTGACCGAGCTGGGCGCATTTCTGCGCTTCGAAGTCCTGCGCCTGTTGCGCAACATCCGCTATGTGGGGATCACGGTGGGCTTCCCCGTCGTCTTCTACATCCTGTTCCTCCACAACGAGCACCCGGGAACACCCATCGCGGGAACGAACTGGAAGACCTATTTCATGGTCTCTATGGCCAGCTTCGGCGCCATGGTGGCCGCCCTCAACGCCGGCGGCACCAGGCTGGCCGCCGAGCGGGCCTCGGGCTGGACCCGCCAACTACGCGTCACCCCGCTGCCGGCGTGGAGCTACGTCACCACCAAGATCGCCGCCTCCATGGTGATGACCTTGCCCGTCATCGCTCTGGTGGAGCTGACGGGTCGCCTTATGGGCGGCGTGCAGTTGGGGATCGGGACCTGGGTGGCGCTCACCGTGGTGATGTGGGTCAGCGCCCTGCCTTTTGCCGCCCTGGGCGTGCTGGTCGGATTCGTGGCCTCAAGTGAAACGGCGTACCCGCTTGTCACCGCTTTGATGTTCTTGTTGAGCTTTTTTGGTGGACTGTTCACGCCGGTGAAGGACCTCCCCGCCACGCTGCGCCAAGTAGCTGAATTCCTGCCCAGCTTCCACAACGCCTCCTTGGGATGGGCGGTGGTGGCCGGGCACGATCCCCGCATCGCCGACGGCGCCGTATTGCTGGGTTACGCGGCGTTGCTCGGCCTGGCCGTCACGTGGCGCCACCGCGTGGAGGAGTCCCGGGCCTTCGCCTGACCCGCCTGGCGGCGCGTCGGCTAGGCCGACGTGGTGATTGACGACGGCACTGCAGTTCCGGCCGGCTCGGGATAACCGAAGAGGAATCCTTGGGCAAAGGCGCACCCAGCCCGGGCCAGGAATTCGTATTGCAGCTCCGTCTCTACCCCTTCGGCCACCACTTCGAGCCCGAGGGCGGCCGCCAGCTGGATGACGGCGTTGACGATGGCTTCGTCTTGGCTCGAGCTCCCCAACCCGGCCACGAACGATCGGTCGATCTTGACGATGCTGACGGGGAGCTCCTTCACGTAGCGCAGCGAGGAGTAGCCGGTGCCGAAGTCATCGATGGCGAGTTCGATGCCCAGCGCGTTGAGCTCCTCGAGGTGCTTACGCGCCTCCTGACGATCAGAAGGGAGCACCGTCTCGGTTACCTCGAGTTGGAGCTTCACCGAGCGGGGGTCGACGCCGGCGTTGCGCAGTGTGGTGGCCACGCTGGTGGCCAGGTCGGGCTCGATGAGCTGGCGCCCGGACAGGTTCACGCTCAGGCCTAGCCGCTCATTCGGTTCCAAGGCGGCGTTCCACTCGCTCACCTGCTGCGCTGCTTGGGCCAGCACCCAGGATCCGATGGGCACGATGAGACCGGTCTGTTCGGCCACATCGAGGAACGACGCCGGCAACAAGAGGCCTCGAGTGGGGTGCTGCCAGCGCAACAGCGCCTCCACGCTGACGGTCCGGCGCGACGCCACGTCGACGATGGGCTGGTAGTAGACCACGAGCTCGTTGCGTTCGATGGCGCGCGCCAACGCCGTTTCGGTGTGGACGCGCTGGCGGGCGAAGGCGCGCGTCTTCTGGTCGAAGAGTTGGATGCGGCCCGGCCCACTGCGGGCCTTGGCCAAGTACATGGCGAAATCAGCGTCGCTGAGCAGCTCCTCAGGGCTGGCGTCGGTGTCGTCCACGAAGGCCACACCGATGCTCACGCCGATATGGAACTGCTCGCCTTTGAGGGTGAACGGGTAGTCGAAGGTCTCCCGGGTCCGTTCGGCCAATGCCAGTGCCGCATCGTGATCCACCATCCCCTCGCACAGCATCACGAACTCGTCGCCGCCGAAACGGCACAGCGTGTCGGTGTCACGCAGCACGTCTCGGAGGCGGTCAGCCACGCGTACCAGCAGCTCATCACCGGCTCCATGACCCAGGCTGTCGTTGACGAGCTTGAAACGATCGAGGTCCAAGAACATCACCACCGGCGGAGGCCCTTCCTTGCGAGCACTCCGACTGATGGCTTGACGGAGCCGGTCCACCAGCAGCAGCCGGTTGGGCAGCCCCGTCAACGGATCATGCAGGGCCTGGTGGGCCAGGAGCGCCTCCGCCTCCTTGCGCTCGGTGACGTCGCGCACGTTGCCGACGTAGCCCGCCACCGACGGACGCAGGCGCAGGTCGCTCACCACCGCCTCGACGTGGCGCCACACACCATCGGCGTGCTTCATCCTGAACTGCACCGGCTCGTTGGCCCCCACCTCTTGCAGGTGCGACGCGAACCGCTGCTCGACGGTCGTCCTCTCGTCGGGATGGACCAGATCGGTGGCCCGCAGCCCAATGACCTGGTCGGGCGCCCTCCCCAACAACGCCGTAATGGCCGGGCTGGCGTAGGTGATGACGCCTCTCTCGCCCATAACCAGCGTGGTGTCGCTTGAGTTCTGCACCAACGACCGAAAGCGGTCTTCGCTGGTGGCCATGGATGCCTCGGCTTTCTCCTTTTGCTCGATGGTGGCGCCGGCCATGCGGATGATGAAAAGGAGCACGAACGCGCTCATGACGCCAAGGGCGGTGCTCCTCGGCAACGACAAGAAAGACGGAATCCAACCCTGCCAAATGCCTATCTGGCCGATACTGATCCCGATGACGCTCCAAAACGCCGTGACCCTCCAGGTCTGTGAACCATCGTGCGACACATTCTCGAGGGCGATGAAGGCGAAGGCGCCGATGAGCGCCGGTCCCCACCCCGACAGGTAGATCACCGTGGTCACGGCGGCCACGTGCCACGCCACCCGTAGTCGCAACGAGAACGTGGAGGGCCGGCGCCGCCACAGCACCTCGCAGAAGCCAGACCCCGCCGGGATGACCACGAATATGGCCACCCACAGCCAAATGGGTTCTTTGGCCACCAGGCCCAAGTGCCGCAGGAGCACAATGGCTACCAAGGCCACCGGGCCCATGATGTAACTCAGCACCATGGGGTCCAAACTCAGCTTGCGGGACGACTTGGCGTCGGGGCGCGGCGATGCTGAGTCGTCCTCGGTGGCCGTTTCGGACACCTCGAGATCTGACACCCTGGCAATGGGCAACGGCGTCGAGCCTTTCGCCTCGGATACAGGCAGGCGTCCTGGTATCGGCCAATTGCGGGGTCTTCTTGAACTGCCCGGCGCCATCGGCACTCTGGACACTCACCCGAGGCCTCACCCGCGGGCACCGGGGCACCGGTGTCTCAGGGGTGGCTCAGTCAGGCGCAGTCAGTTGTAGTTCTCAATCACGGTGACGTCCGCCGGCTCACCGTCGGGGTCGGCGCCCGGGCTTAACGCCACCTCGAAGCCGTCCACCACGTCAACGCGTTGCACGGCGTCGACGTGGCAACGCCCCACTCCACCCCATTTGGTCTTGGCCTTGGCCTTGGCATCGACGGCATCGTCGGCCACCACGAAGACGACTTCGTGGTCCTCGCCCATACGGTCCCCCGCAATGGGGCCGCCGAGGAAGGCTGCATAGAGGTGCACCGGAGCACTCTAACAATCACGATATGAGAACCAGGCGAGCGCTACCTGCGCACCGGGTCGTAACGTGGCGTATGGACAACGCGCCATGAGCCTGGATCACCACGTCGTCGAGGAACTCATGGTGCACCCCGGTGATGCCGCCTCGCTCCCCACACGGGCCACCGACGCCACCTCGTCCTGGCCTGGCGCCGAGGGACGTGGCGCCGCACGGGCCGCGGCCGAAAGGGACCTGGAGACGTGGCGCGACGAACTCGATGCATCCCAAGAACTGCTCTATGCCAGTGGCACCTGGGCGCTGCTGATCATCTTTCAGGGACTCGACGCGGCCGGCAAAGACGGCACCATCTCGCATGTCCTGTCGGGGGTCAACCCGCAGGGATTTTCGGTGACGTCGTTCAAGGAGCCGTCCACCGAGGAACTCAGCCACGACTTCCTGTGGCGTTGCGTCAAGGCGTTACCCGAACGGGGCCGGATCGGGATTTTCAACCGCTCGTACTACGAGGAGGTCCTGGTCCCTCGGGTCCATCCCGAGATCCTGGCCGCCCAACATCTGCCCACCACGCCGGCGCAGTCAGCGGGTGAGGCAGCGACGGCGACCGAGCGGCTGTGGCGTCATCGCTACGGGGACATCAACTCCTTTGAGCGCCACCTCACTCGCAGCGGCACACGCATCGTGAAATTCTTCCTCCACGTCTCCAAAGCCACCCAAAGAAAACGGCTCCTGGAGCGACTGGACGACCCGGCCAAGCACTGGAAGTTCTCGGTGAGCGACGTCAGCGAGCGCGCCCACTTCGAGGCCTATCAGCACGCCTATGAAGAGGCGCTGACGGCAACGTCAACGGCGTGGGCACCGTGGTACGTGGTCCCCGCTGATCACAAGTACCTGATGCGCGCCCTGGTGGCCGGAGTGCTCGCCGGTGCACTCGGTCAGTTGGACCTCCACTTGCCAGAACTCACCCCCGAAAGCCGGGTGGCCCTGGACGCGGCGCGCGCCACGCTTTTGGCCGAGGACGGCTGAGCAGGGCCACATCGAAGTGTCAGCCTCCGGTCATTGACCGAGGTGACGCCGGAAGAATTCGATGGCGGCCGCGCTGCTCGCCTCGAACCCTGACGAGTACGCGTCAAAGTGATTCCCGGGAATCTCGACGACTTCGACATGGTGAGCCTGGGGCTCCATGGCCAGTAGCGCGTCAGGCGGAGTCAGGTGATCGCCGGGCGCAGCCACGACAAGGAGAGGTACCCGCAGCCGCGCCAGGGAATCGAAAGGCGTGTAATCGGCAGCGTCGAGAAATCCGGCCACCAGCAGCTCGTTGCGCCACGCCGGGGCGCGCGTGGCCGCCGCGTCGCTGAACCACTGATGGGCGCCGTCGAGATACATGATCCCGACCCCATCGGGTTGGTCCGTGGTGGCGGGCACCACGGCACTTGGATCGTGGACGGCCTTGACCACGGCATCGATGACCCCCGCCGGCGGCTCGGATCCCCCCACGCCGAGAAAGGGGACCTGCGCCACGCCGGCGGCGATGGGGAGCTCCTCGGCACAAAGGGTGATGACATGGGCTCCGGAAAAGCTCGATCCCCAGATGCCGATCCGATCGCCATCAACAGCGGGGGCGGCCGCCAGCCAGGACACGGCGTCGCGATATCCCTGATGCTGAAGGACCGGTGAAGCCGACTGGCGGGGCTCGCCGCTGCTGGCGCCGAAGCCGAAGTGGTCATAGACGAGCGTCGTGAATCCGGCTCCCGCGAAGGCGGTGGCGTAGTCGTCCAGGAACATCTCTTTCACGGCCGACAAACCGTGGGCCATGACGATGCCGGGGGCACCGTGGCGCTCGGCTTGATAGAGCCAGCCTCGAAGCGTTGCCCCGTGAGATGGAAACTCGACGTCGAGGCGCGCTGGCATCGGTGCCGAGGCTACTGGACCCGGTTCGCCGTCGGGCTGTTCACGAACGCGGCGCTCCGCTTGATGTGAGCGCCACGCCCAATGTGCTGGCCACCATGTGCAAGAACGTCTGGTTCGGATCGCTCACTGTCGATTGGCGCATCCCGTTGATGCTGAGCGCGTAGCCGCCGCACTGGGCAGCGTCGCCGGTGATGGAGGCGACGGCGCTCCCCTGTCGATTGGCCAACACGACCTGGAATCTCAGGCCCGTCCACGCCGGACAGTTGAGGATGGGAACGTCGTCTACGGGCAAAGCGTCGACGACGGCCACGTAGCGCGCCACGACAGCGCCAGAGGTGGAGGTGACCGGCGGTGCCAACGTGGTGCTGGTGGCGGTGACACCGTCAGACCCGGGGAGTTCGGTCACCGTGATCGAATCCACGTCGGGGGGGATCAAAGAAGCGCGGGTGCGCAGCGGATCCCAGATCACCTGGGCATCGGCTCGCATGCCCACCATGCCGGGCCCGTCGGGGGCCACCATGACGGCGAGCTGCATCCAGGTCACAGCGGGGCCCTGAGACGCGAAACTCCAGCCGACGCCTTGCCACTCGACCACGCCGTGCAAGAAGGAGGCCCCCGTGGCCGCCATGTCCGCACCGGGCGGAGCGTGCGCCCGCAGCCACGCCACCACCGCCGGCAACGAGCCCGGCGCCGTCCACCAGGCGGATCGGTCAACCAAATACGGCGAACCAGGCACCACGCCAGGATGAGCCAGAGCCGGGGACCCCGGTGGTGGCGAAGACGCCGGCTCCGCACCCGTTGGCAGGGGAACCGCGGTGAGCAGCGTCCCCGCCGCGAGTTGGGCGGACACGAAATGCGGATCGGGCACATTGGCCGGAGGCGGTGGCAGTGCCGGGGCCCGAGCCGATGCCCGAGCCGATGCCCGAGACAACGTCGTCGACACCTGGCCCGCTTGGCCCGCCATGAGCACGAGGATGGCGATCATCACCGCGCTGACGGCGGCCATCGGGAGCCTTGCCATCCACCAAGGCAGCTTTTGGGGCCGGGCCACATCTCTTTGACGACGGATGGGGTCAGCCAGTTCCCGTCGGGCACCACGGCCCGACCGCTCCGATTACAGCAAGGCCCGAAGCTCGGCGTCGTCGGTCTCGATGTCGGCCCGCAATGCCGGCAGCAACGATGCGTTAACTCGCTCTTTGGTGATCCGGTGCGCCTGCATGTTCAGCAGGGCCAGAGCCTCGGCGCTGGCCACGGCCGCCTCTTTGACGTCAGCCGCCGCCACGACCCGGTCCAAGAACCCCGCCGTCAACGCCTCCTCCGGCGAGAACGTCTCGGCCAGCGTCACCGCTCGATGGAAGTGTGCCGGCGTCAGACGTTGTCGGCAGATATCGATGGCGGCTCTGGGCATGGGGAGTCCGATGGCGACCTCGTTGGCGACGATCCGATACGGGCCGCTGCCGCCCACGCGGTAGTCCGCCGACAGGAGCAGGAAGACGCCCATGGCGATGCAGTGTCCGGTACAGGCCAACACGACAGGAGTGGGAAACGCCAACGCTCTGGCCGCCAACTCGAAGCCCGATCGCAGCATGTCCAGGGCCTCAGGGCCGCCGCCTTGGAGCACCTTGAGATCGAAGCCGGCCGAGAACATGTCGGTGCGTCCGGCCACCACGACAACAGCACCATCGGTTTCGGCTTGGTCGAGAGCGGCACCCAGCTCCGAAAGCATCGTCGGCGACAACACGTTCACCTTGCCGTCGTCCATCTCGATCAGGGCCACGGCGTCGCGACGCGTATAGGAAACGAGATTGGTCATGAAGCTCCTCTCGAAACGGCTCGGCTAGGCGGGCTCGCGGCGGCTGTCATCCCCGAGGCTCATGGTCATGTAGGCGCTGTTGACACTGTCGGGATAGTGCGCAAACGGCGGACAGGGAACAAACCCAACCCTCTCATACAGCCGCCGAGCCGGCGCGAACGCATCCATTGATCCGGTCTCCAGACTCACGCGTCGGTAGCCCTGATCGACGGCGCTGGCCACCAGGCGCTGGACCATGGCCTGCCCGATGCCTTGGCGCCGCGCCGCCGCGCTGGTGTGCATCGATTTGATCTCGGCGTGAAAGGCATCGATGCGTTTGAGGGCACCAATCCCCAGCAGCACGCCCCCTCGCCGGGCGCTGTAGAAGGCTACGGCGGGATCCGTAAGGCCGTCGATGTCCAAGGCGTGGACGTCCTCGGGAGGCGATTCCTCGCGGGCAAAGAGCAGGTGTGTCGCCAACAGTCCCCGTATGTCGTCGGCTCGAGGATCGTCGACGGCGATGACGATCTCCGACGCTGGCCCTTCGCCCTCTGCCGTCGGCGACGGGGGTTCGTCTTGCTCAGTTGGCATCGATGAACCGCGTGACGATGTGGCCGAGTTGCTCGCCTTGCTGTTCGGGCAAGAAGTGGCCGGCGCCGGCAATGGTGGTGTGGTTCTGACCTTGAGCGCCGGGAATGCGGGCCTGGAACACGCTCTCCCATCCTCGGGTGGCGGGATCGCCGTCGGAAAACGCTGTGAGAAACGGCTTCTCCCACTGCTCGAGTGCGGCCATGGTCGTGCGTCCAATGGCGGCGCCGGGGTCATTGCGGGTCAGGGGGATCAAGGCGGTGAGCTGGCGCAGACCGGCCTTGTGGGTCGGGTCCGGAAAGGGCGCGTCGTAGGCGGCCAGGACCTCGGCCGGCAGCGGGCCGGCGGCGGCGTTGAGAAACACGCTGGGCGTGATGTCGGGGGCGCGTTGGTAAAAACGGACGTAGTCCACGAGGCCCTCCTCCAGCACCACGTGACTGTCTCCCTCATGATGATTGGCCCATGTCAGCCGGCCCGCCAGGTCCGGATCAGACGTATGCAGCACCGTATTGGTAGCGACGACACGGGCAAAACGGTCCGGTTCACGGGCCAAGACGCTCAGTCCGATGGGGCCGCCCCAGTCCTGGACGATCAAGGTGATCTCCCGTAGATCCAGGGTGGTAATGAGGCTGTGGATCCAGTCGACGTGACGCGCAAAGGTGTAATCCGTCGCTTCGGTGGGTTTGTCGGAGCGGCCGAAGCCGATGTGATCGGGGGCGATGGCTCGAAGACCGGCATCAGTCAGCACGGGAATGACGCTGCGATAGAGGTATGACCAAGTGGGCTGGCCATGCAGCAGCACGACCACCTCGCCATCGGCCGGACCGGCATCCACATAGTGCATGCGTACGGGTTCAACGCCTCGAGACTCGACGGTGACGAAGCGGGGTTCGAACGGGTAGCCAGGCAATGACGCGAAGCATGCGTCGGGGGTCCTCGCCACGGCCATCGTTGACTCCCCTTTCGCAGCGTCGGCGTCGAACTCACGACGATATCGCCAAGGGTGACCGGGGCTCGCCGTCCTTAATTTGCTCTTGGGTCAGCGCGTTCGTTGCGGACTATGTACCTGGCTCGATTTCTACGGTCAGGTCTGCTCGCTAGGAGCTCGTGACAAGCTGACCGAGCCTCTCAAGAGTCCGTTCCATATCGCGGCGGGTCTTCTTCGAGTAGATGTTTCCCAGCTTGAGCAGGGCGCGCTGATGATCGGGGGTGATGTCCCAGCTCTCGCTCACCATCGTCCCTCCATCTACGGCTTCGAGCTGGTAGCGCCAAATGCGCCCGGCCAGGACCCGACCCATGAAACCCATCGGTCCGGTCTGCCAAGCAATCCGTCGATTTTCCTCGAATTCCACAACCCTGTTCACGGTGGAGTACGGCAGGCGCAACATTTTCATCGACATCCCGAACGTCGTCCCGAGCTTTAGTTGCTGGGGGGCTTCAGGGGTTTTGCCTTGGAGCATGCCGGAGCCGTCGATCAGGCTGTGCTTGGTTACATCGGAAAGGATGGCGAAAATATCCTCGGATCGGGCGTCGATCTTCCGCTGGACGGTCAGCACGTATCCCTGCAATGTCCTCTCCCTGTCGCTGGTGGGGTGATCCTAACCGTGGCTCCGATCTGGGCACCTCGACGCGAGCAACACACGCGGATTCGGCGAACTCGGCGGCAAACGTGCTCTGAGTAAGCGTCACCCACCCCCGCGAGGCGTCCAAGGAGACGCACCATGGCTACCGCTTTCCCATGGTGACACGTCGGACTCGCAGCGTGGACCAATCATGCTGTTGTCCCACAGCCGTGGCGTCATACGAACCGCCCCTCCGACCACGGGCGGTGGTCGAGCCGACAACACGCACACTCCTGGTCGCTGGTGACGCGAGGGGCAGCTGACAAGCATGTTGAGGCTTGCGTCGATTATGGTGCGCGGCGATCTCAGCCGACCGAAAGAGGACACGTGGCAGCCGGTAGTAGCACCAACGGGGGGTCGAGGAATCTCGTCCTGGCGGCGATGATTTTTGCCGTCGCCATGACGTTCATCGACCAGACAATCGTGTCGATCGCAGTCCCGAACATTCAACGGGAGCTTGGCCTCACCAGCACCGGAATCCAATGGGTGGTGAACGGTTATCTGCTGTCTCTGGCCGCACTGTTCGCGTTCGGGGGTCGTCTGGGCGACACCTTGGGCCATCGCAAGATGGTGATCATCGGGGTGGTCGTCTTTGCCGGCGCCTCCGCCATGTGCGGCTTCACCCCGAAGGGGAGCTATGCCGAAGCCTGGCTCGTGGGGTTTCGGATTCTGCAGGGCGCCGGCGGAGCGATCATGTACCCCGCCGCGCTGGCCATCGTGGTGAACACCTTTGCCTTGCGTGAACGGGGCAAGGCTTTGGCCGTTTTCTTCGGCATCGCCGGGGGCCTCACCGCCGTCGGCCCCATCCTTGGCGGCTATCTGACCCAATGGACGTGGCGGGCCATTTTCTGGGTGAACCTGCCTGTGGCGGCCATTGCCTTGGTGCTGATCGTGGTGTCCAAACCGACCAGCACCCATAAGCCGTCGCCCATCGACTGGCGAGGAGCCGGGATCATCGCCGCCGGAGTGGCTCTCAGCGTCTTCGGTTTCCAGCAATCCTCCGTCTGGGGTTGGCAAAACCCAGGCATTGGGTTGTGCATCGGGGGCGGCTTGGCCCTCCTCCTCGTCTTCTACCTCATGGAGGTGCGCACCGCCTCTCCGCTGATGAACATGAAGATCTTCGCCAATCGCCCCTTTTTGGTGGAGAACCTCGTGCTCTTCGTGACGATGTTCGTCTTCATTCCCGTCTTTTTCTTCGGTAGCGAGTACGCCCAGATCTCTCTGGGTAAGTCATCGTCGAACGCCGGCATCGTCCTGCTCTACTTCTTCATAGGGTTCGTAATCGCCGCACAGATCGGCGGCCGCATGCTCGACCGGGTGGGCGCCAAGCGACCGGTCGTTATCGGGTGCCTCATCGGGGCCATCGGGTTTTATCTGTGGGGACACTCATCGACGCATCTGACTTTTGGCGCGCAACAACTGCCCATCATCGTCTCTGGATTCGGCATGGGACTCATGCTGGGCCAGTCCAACACTGATGCGGTCAACCGGGCATCGCGCTATTCCTACGGTGAGGCCACCGGCATCACCCAGACGGCGCGGAACTACGCGGCGTCGTTGGGGCTGGCCATCCTCGGCACGATCCTCGTCACCCAGATGCGCTCTCAACTGACGACCCATTTCCTGTCTCTCGGGATGGCCCGCGCTCAGGCCACGTCGTTGGCGGCCAAGTTGGCCCAAGGGCTCAACGGCTCCAGTGTCGGAGGCGCCAGCGGTCCCATTCCGGCCTTCTTTCGCCACGAGTTCGCCTCGGCCATTCAGGTCGTTCTCTACGTGATGGCCGGCGTCATGGCGTTGGCCGCCGTGATCGCCATGCGCGGCCTTCAGCCTGGCCGCCAAGAAGACCCGTCCACGTCACCCGACGCGCCTGAGACCGGCGCTGACGCCACCACGGTGGCCTCTTAACAATGTCCGGGCCGTCATGGCCTGGTCGCTGGTCGGACGTTCTTAGATCAACCAGCGAAACCCAAGGTTTCCAGAACTACTTGCAGAAGGCGGTAGGCGCCGACGGGCTTACGCAGTTGTGTCCTGACTTTGGCACCGACGCGAGCCTGAGCCTCGTCGTCGAGCGAGAAGGCCGAAAGGAGCACGATCGGCGGGGGATCGTCGAGACGTTCTAACAAGGAGACGCCGTCCATGCGCGGCATCTTCAGGTCCAGCAAGACCATCCCCACGTCCATCGCTTGCAGAACGCCGAGCGCAACCTCTCCGTCTTCGGCCTCGATCACCGAGTACCCCGACGAGCGGAGCATCTCGGCGCACGAAGACCGCACCGGTTCATCGTCGTCGACCACAAGAACATTCACGACGGAATTCATCTTTGCCGACCGTCCCGGCCAGGTTCACCAATGTGGGCGTACCGACACAAGCGTATCCGTCACGTGGCACGGGCCCTGCCCTACCCAACTTCGCGCGCGTCCCAAACCATGCGCATCGTTAGCGGGGCAAAGGCGCCAACCATTCGGTGCCGGCCACTTTACGAGGAGGAGGACGGACGGCCCGTGGCCACGACGGCCGCCGCGTTGTGGAGATAACGCCATGCGATATCGGGGGGCACGCCTCCGGCCAAGGGCTGAAGGTTGAGGGGAATACCTCGGGCGATCTGCCCGGCTGCCTCGTCAGGCGTGAGGATCTGGTACGCACCCCGTTCCGCTTCGAGCTTGGCCACGGTGTCGGCGAATGACATCGACGCGGTGCCGCTGCGATGCGCATTCCAGCGGGCATAGCCGGCCGCGTCAACGAGGAGGTACTCCCCGATTTCGGCCCAGGCTCGTTCGGGGTCATCGGCCACGAACACGGTGAGAGGAACGTCTGGCGGCGGGAAGGCGCATCCGACCGGTGCCACCCCGTGTCGCTGTGCTTCGTCTCGGTACGCTGCCTCCAACGTCGCATCGTGTGATTCGGCGATGAAATACATACCGAGCCGCCCGGCGCGTCGAGCGGCTGCTTCGGTGCCACCTCCGTAGGCAAGCATGGGGCCGCCAGGCGAGAAGGGCCGGGGCATGACGCGGGCCTTACGGCCGTCGCATTCCACCTCGTCACCGGCCCACAATCGACGCAGGATCCCGATGCGCTCCTCGACCGATTGCGCCCGGCGAGAGCGATCAACGCCAAACATGGCGAACTCCTCGTCGCGATAACCGATGCCGATTACATACAGCACTCGGCCTCGGCTGATGAGATCCACGACGGCCATGTCCTCGGCCAATTTGATCGGCTCGTACAACGCCAGCAACAGAGCTGCCACCGTTATGGGGATCGTCGTTGTGCGGGCCGCGATAGCCGCGGCCAGTGGGATCGGCGAGGGAAGGTACCCGTCATCGACGCCGTGGTGTTCCGAAACCACCGCGGCGACGCCGCCGTGGGTTTCCGCCCAGGCGCACATCTCGATGGCCGCCTGGTAGAGGTCGGCGCGCGCCGAGGAGTCCAAGGTTTCCGAACGCATCCCAAATCGCATGGTGAACATGGACGCACACGTAACCACATGCGGCTCGGCTCAGCCGGTGGTGGTCCGGATCACCCTGTGTAGGGTGGGTGTGGTGAGCCACGACTCATGGGCCGCCTTGGCCGACCAGTTCGTTGACGGGGCGTACGCCACGGTAAAGGGGCGTGTGCGCACCTACGTGATGCATCAGCAGCTCCTGGACCATCTCCCACCCCCACCGGTGGACGTCCTCGACGTCGGAGGCGGGGCCGGCCATCAATCATTCCCTTTAGCCCAAGCCGGTTACGACGTGACGTTGCTTGATCCGTCCTCGGCGATGCTGGACAAGGCACGCCAGCGCCACCAACGATTGTCCCCCGAAGCTCAACGACGGGTTACCTTCGTGCAGGCCCACGGTGAGGACGCCGTCGAAGCGGTTGGCGACCGGCGCTTTGGCGCCGTCTTGTGTCATGGCGTCCTCGGATACCTCGAGGATCCGGAGCCCGTGGTCGATCAGCTGTGTCGGTGTGCTGCCCCCGGGGGTCTCGTGTCCATCATGACGGGCAACGCCAAGACGATGGCGGTGCGTCCCGCCTTGGAACGGCGGTGGGACGACGCCCTGGCGGCCTTTGACTCCACCACGGAGATCGGGGTTCTAGGCGTGGCGGGACGAGCCGACACGGTGGAGGAGCTCAGCAAGCTCATGGCCACGCGCCGCGTAGAACCGCTCGGTTGGTACGGGGTATGGCTGTTCGTGGATTGGCTCGAGTTCGGAGGGGTGGCGTTGGACCCCAACGATGAAGCCCAAGTCGAGGCGACCGCGGCTGTCGAGCTCGAAGCGAGCCGTCGCGACCCCTATCGACAACTCAGTCGGGTCTTTCACCTCCTCGGACGCAAAGGTCCGGGCTAACGGGCACGTTTTTTGATCCGAGGACGGTGTCACGGGACCGTGTTCTTTTCGGACCCAAGTCCGGTGACGATCGGTGCAAGTTATCCCCGTCCAGCCAATCGTTGGGCCTGGTGGTAATCGAACGACACCGTCAGCTGAGCGAGACGTCAACGCTGAGGTGATAATCCCCACTCAGTGGGATCACTGAACACTGTGGACGCGGCGGCCTCCTGCAGGTGTGCTGCTACGGAACCCGTTACACCGCCGTGAAACGAAAGTCCCACTGGACTCTGGTGAAAGATGCTGGCGTAAAAGACACAGGCAGCCAGGTATGTTCCCGCCAGCGTGGGGTGAACACCATCGGACTGCCAGAGGTCTGGGTTTCTTGGGTTTGTGGTCACGGATTGCCACGCGTCTCCAACGGGCGCGATGGGAACATCAAGATCGGAGGCGAGACCCAGGTAGCCCTGATCAACGGCCGCTTGCATGGTGGCGTAGTCAGGCAGGTCGGCCGGCGGCCATCCCGTCTGGTGCGCCCAGGTGAGAAAGAGAAGCGGTTGCGCGTCGTCTTGGCGGATCATCGCCACCAACCGCGCAGCGGCCGGGTACATCTCGTTTTGACGGTAGTAGGCAAGCGAAGGATTTTCACTTTGGTCTTGGAGGACGACCATGTTCCAGTGTTCCGACTTGATCGTCGGTGCAGTCGTTGAGTCAGCGACGTGCCCGGCCAGCGTCTCTCCACTTGATGCCAGCGTGCGCGCGTCGACGCGATGACCACCGGCCCATGCCACATTGGCGAACGTGGTCGGCAAGTCATTGACGAAGGTGAGACTGTCACCAATGAAGAGGACTCGGGTACACGTGACCTTGGCGACGCATGCGCCAGGCACGCCAGTGCGGCCGTGCTGGTGAAGCCCGAACACGCCCGCTTGGATCATTACCGTGAAGGTGAACGCACCCACCAGACATGCGAGAACCGCTTTGGACACGGTGTCCGACATTCACCACATATCGACACGGAGCCCTCAACCCTGAAGTACGCCAGCACATACCGGTTGGCCCGTTCGACCCAGTTCTACACTGACCGCCGTGGCCGCTCATGCTCATCTCGTTGGTGACCAGCTGCGACACCGGCCCTGTGCCAGAGCCCTTTTGGTGATAGGCCTGTTGATCGTATTGTCCGGGTGTAGCGGCTCATCACATCGACATCTGGCGAGTCTTCCCCGCACATCATCGCCGACAACGATGTCCGCCACCACCACAACAAGCACCACCACGACATCTGGCGCGCCTTCTGGACCAAACTATGAAAGTGCCAGGCAACAGTGGATTGGTGACGGCTTGGTGGCGTCGAGCTACCTGCAAAACAGCGCCCTGTCCCTGGCCGTCATCGATCTCGAACGAGGTGAGGCCGCGGACACAGGCAATCGGTCCCAATACGCGTCGGTCATCGCGGCCATCGAAGACTTCGAGCGACTTCCTATTACGAGTGTTACGCCGGCACTGAACGCCGAGGGTGGCTCAGACATCGAGCTCGTCAACACGTTCTTCGGCCTGCCCCACACGACGACGTTGGATGGATGTGGCGCTGAGCAGTCGGCTTCAACCAAGGACGCTGCCGTGGCGTGGTTTACGGAACCCGACAACACCACGTCGGGCGTCACCTTGGGGCCTCTGACGACGACGGTTTCAGACCTTGAGACAGCCGAAGCCGAGGATCCGTCTGGCACGGCGTGCTATCCAGCCGCGGTCGACGACCTCATTGGCCTCGAAGCCGCCACCGCCGCAGATATCGCTTCGAGTGGCGGGCCCGACGGGAGCCATGCGGACAACGAGTTTGGGGCCGAGATTGGCTATCTCAACGATTTCTTCGGTATGGCTGACCCTTCGACAAACGTAAGCCCCTTAACGGAACCCTGCTCTACCTGCTGACGCCTCTCGAAAAATGGCGCGCCAGTCCGAAGGCGATTCGTTGCTGGTCGCTGGATCGGGCCACGTTGGCCAACACAATCACCCCTCGACCTGAGCGAGGTGCGAGCCCCAGAAAGGCCGAGTATCCACCGGTCTGGCCGTTGTGCCAGATCATTTTGCGGTCGGTGCCGGGTTGGGAGTCGATGACCCAGAACATCCCTCGGGCTCGGTTAGGCCGGCCGGTGGCAACCCCGTCGATGGCGGCCAACGAGGCCCGACCAGGCGCAGAGCCGTCCAACAGAGCCACGGCCAGGCGGGCCATGTCGTTCAGTGTGCTGATGGCGCCGCCCGCGGGCGCATACCCACCCATGGTCCATGGTTGGCGCCGGCGGCCCGTCGGTGACCACCCCGGCGCAGCAGGCTGCTGTGGATCAGCCACAACCGACGCGCCCATCCCGAGCGGGGCGAAGATCCGCTCGGTCATCAAAGGCCCGTAGTCGCCGCCGGCGCGCCGCGCCAGGAGCTGTCCCGCGACGGCACCGCCCAGGTTTGAATACCGGAACGCTCCCCGGCCCGAGAGCCGTTGGCGAGCGGCCGTTGCCAGCACACCTCTCGCCGTCGTCGGCCCATAGGGATCCGTTCCCAACAACACGAACCGCGCCACCCGCAACAACGTGAGGGGACCTTGGGGGAGCCGCGGCAGGCCAGATGTGTGGGTACACAACTCCTTCAGAGAGATCGATGCGAATGCGGCCTTGGTGCTGTCGGGGAGAAGCGTGCCGATGGTGGTGTCCAAGGAGACCTCACCGCGATCGATGGCGTCGGCCAGCAGCATGCCGGTAAGAGCCTTGGTGATCGAGCCAATCTCGAATCGCGTCTCCGGCAGCGCGTCGATGAAGGCGAACCTGGTACGCGCCGCAGCGGCGAGATCGATCACGGCGGCGGCAACGCTTCTCGCCCGCCGCCCGGCCAGCGCGATCAGATCCGCCGCAAGTTCCGGATCCTCCCGGCTGCCATCGGGTCGGTTGTCCACGCAGTGGGCGCAGAGGGACTCGAACCCCCGACCTCAGCCGTGTGAAGGCTGCGCTCTAACCAGCTGAGCTATGCGCCCGGACCCAGCGATGGTAGCGGCCCGGGCCGGACCGTCGGCACCCCCGTCGATCCACCGGCTGGTTCGACAGTGACGCCGTGCACACGGCAACCTGGACCGATGTCCCCTGGCGAAGTTCCCTCGCCCGTAGACGGTGCCACCTTGGACCACGTCGCGGTGGCCGTGGAACGTTGGTCCGATGCCTGGCCCCGCTATGTCGGAGCGTTGGGAGGTAGGTGGCATTCCGGTGGCCTGAACGTCGGTTTCGGTCCGGCGCAACTCGGTTTCGCCAACG
This sequence comes from uncultured Acidimicrobiaceae bacterium, assembly GCA_963714125.1. GTDB lineage: Bacteria > Actinomycetota > Acidimicrobiia > Acidimicrobiales > UBA8190 > CAWCAW01. The sequence goes on from OY970234.1 coordinate 2,464,988, forward strand.
GAGCCCGGTTGGAGCTCTTGCAGCCCTGGCAGCCGGAGGACAACCCCTTCTTGCGCCGCTTCCTCGACAGCAACGGTCCGGGGCCGCATCACATGACCTTCAAGGTCGACGACATCGCTGCGGCTTTAAAGGCCGTTGCCACCGAAGGCTTCAATCCCGTGGGCATAGACCTGAGTGACCCCGGGTGGAAGGAAGCCTTCCTTCATCCTCGACAGGCCAGCGGCATCGTCGTCCAGCTGGCCCAAGCGGACGGTCAGTGGACCTCGCCCCCGCCCCACGGCTTTCCCGCCCACCCGGCGGAGCCCGCCGCATCCCTCGTTCGCGTCACCCATGCCGTGGCCGACATGGGCCGGGGCCTGGCCCTGTTTCATGGGTTACTCGGGGGCAACATAGGCCGCACCGGGGCCGCTTCGGACGGCTCGTGGACCTACGCCGAAATGGCATGGTCCGGACCCCTCCGGGTCCGGTTGATCGCCCCCGTTGCCGGTGGTGAGGGCCCTCTGACCTCTTGGCTCGGAGATCGGCCGGGCCGTGTGCGTCACCTGGCGTTCGCTCTCGGCTCGTCAGGGCACACCCGCAGCGCGGAAATCCGTCGCCGCCCACCGAGCCCGGCCTCCTCGACGGCGAAGACGGTCAGATCATCGAACCAGAGCACAACCTTGGGACCAGGTTGGTGCTTCTCGGTTCGGAGCCCAACCCGTGAGCACGTCCGGCGGTTCAGGTCAACCGGGGCCGATGGGTAGCCTTTCGACCGTGAGCGACGACAACGGCAGCGACCAGAGCAGCGGCACGGCGCCCAAGCTCACCATGGGCCAGCGCCTCCTCACCTCGCTGCCGGACCTCCAACGCAAACCCAAGGCACCCGCCAAGGTCGACACGACTTCTGACGGTGCCGACGACGCCAGTCCCAGCGACAACGGCACCGGGCCAGAGGCAGACGGCGGCGGCACCGCGTCATCGACAAAGGCGCCCCCTCGGGGCAAGACGTCGGGTCTGAGCAAAGAGGAGCTGACCCACGCCATCAAGCGCATCGACGACCGCGAGCGCCTGTTGGCCATCTTGTCGGCGCCGATCGGCGTTGTGGTGGGGGCGCTGCTGACCGTACTGGCCGTGCACTTCAACCCGCCGCTTCACCACAAGAACCACCTGACGTTCGTCACCATCGTCGTCTTCGAAGGTGGTGCCCGAGTGTTGCTGTCAGGTGTCGTACTGGCCGCGGCCTATACCCGTCGGCGCTCGTTCGTTGGCTTCGCGCTGCTCTTCTTGGGTACGTCTCTCGGGCTTCCCTTCGCCTTGCCGTTCTGGGCGCTCGGAGCATGGTTGATCTGGCGGGTGTTCAAGTACCAGCGGGAGCTCACTGCGTTGGGCGGAACCGTAGGTCGCCAGCGCAAGCCTGCCGCCGGGCGCGACAGCGGACGCGGGACCAACAAGGGCACCAACCGGCCGGCCACCTTGGCCGAGGCAAGGGCAGCGGGAGCGGCACGAAGTCGGCGCAAGAAGCAGCTGCCGACGACCGGGCCGCCCCCTTCGAAGCGCTACACGCCTCCGAGACCAACGCGCCCCAAGCCCCCACCGCCGGCCTGAGGTTCGACAACCAGCGCCGAGCGAAGCAGCAGCAGGATCTCCTGACGCCGTCGCACCAATGAGCGCACGGACGGCTCCTCTCCCAGAGCACGCAGGACCTCAACTTCGGTGACGATGCCTACCACCGTGGAGTAAATGGCCAGGAGCAACAGGCGCGGCTCGTGTCGCCGCATGTGACCGGCGTCCATTTCGGCCTCGAGGAAAGACGACGCTCGAGCCACCAAAGGGTCGAGGGCGGCCATGAATCGCGTGGCGGCGGGCGGCCCGAGTCGTCCCATCTCCCGCACCAGCCCCAGCAGCTCGGGCCGTCGAGCCGCCAACCGGAACACCGAACGCACCACCGCCTCGACCCGAGCCCACCCGTCGCCGGCACCGGCCAGGGCTTGCTCCAAGGCGCCGGTCAGCTCGGCGGCCGAGCGGTCGATGATCGCCTCGAGGAGCACCTCTTTGGACGAGAACCAGTACAAGATGGACTGCTTACGGACCCCTAGGCCTTCGGCCAGGGCGTCCAACGAGGTCGCTTCGTAGCCGCGAGAACCGAACGAAATCAGGGCGGCATCCAGAATGCGGTCGGCCGTTCCCCCCGCCTCGCGGCCTCGGCTGGTGGTCGACCGATTCATCTACCATATGGTAGACAGAAGATCGTGCCTGAGGTGCCACCCCCTCCCGGCCTCGCGGATGAGGACGCTGCGCTCCACCTGTCGGTGGCGGCCGCGCTGGCGGGCAAGCGCATCTTCGTCACCGGAGCCACGGGCTTCTTGGGCACGGCATTGGTCGAGCGCCTCTTGCGCAGCGTCCCCGATTGCACCGTGGTCGTGTTGGTGCGTCCGTCCCGGCGTACCACCGCCGCCCAACGCACCACCAAGGAGATCGTCCGCAACGACTGCTTCAATCGTTTGCGCGCCGAGCTGGGCGAGGCATTCGACGACACCATCACAGCCCGGTTGGCATCGGTGGCCGGGGACATCAGCAAGGACGGCCTGGGCCTCGATGAGGACGGACGGGCCGTGCTGGCGTCGTGTGATGTGGTCGTGCACTCCGCCGCCACCGTCGCCTTCGACTCCCCCCTCGACACCGCCGTCGAGGTGAACCTCCTCGGGCCATCGAGGGTGGCGAGCGCCATCGAGTCCGTCACCGCGCAGCGCGTGGCCGCTGACCCCGACGCGACTCCGATCCATCTCGTGTCGGTGTCGACTGCCTACGTGGCCGGCACCCATCAAGGCTTTGCTTCCGAAACGTTGGCCACCGATGCGATGGGCTCGGGGGCTCGAGCGCGCACCCACAGCACCGTCACCACGGAAGTCGATGTCGAAGCCGAAGTGTCCTCGGCGCGGCGACTGCGCGCCGACCTCGAGTCCGAATCGCGCCGGCCGCAACGCCTTAAGAAGTTCACCGACGACGCCCGACACGAGCTCGGCGCGGCCGGTACTCACGTCATCGCCGAAAGAGGCGAGAAGCGACGTGACGAGTGGGTGCGCACCCAACTCGTCGACGCCGGTCGGGCCCGAGCCCAAGCGCTGGGATGGCCTGACGCCTACGCCTTTACGAAAGCCCTCGGCGAACGGGCCCTGGTCACCAGGCATCGCAATGTCGCCATCACCGTGGTGCGGCCGTCGGTCATCGAATCGGCACTGGCCGAGCCCGTGCCGGGATGGATCCGCGGCTTTCGCATGGCCGAGCCGATCATCATCTCTTACGGCCGAGGGCTCCTGAAGGAGTTTCCCGGCGTCCCCGAGGGCGTGGTGGACGTCATTCCGGTGGATATGGTCGTCGCCGCCATCATCGCCGTGGCCGCGGCGGGGCCCGACCCCAACGGACCATCGGTGTACCAGGTGGCCTCCAGCGTGCGAAACCCGCTGCGCTACGGCCAGTTGGTGAAGCTGGTCCAGTCGTGGTTCACCCTGCATCCCCTCTACGACAGCGACGGGCAGCCGATCATGGTGCCCGAATGGAGCTTCCCGGGTAGGGGAAGAGTCCAACGCCAGTTGCATCGCGCCACCCAATCCCTCGGTGCCGCCGAACGCCTCCTCGGTGCCTTGCCGGTACGCGGAGAACGAGCCGCCTTCGCCGCCAAGGTGGAGGAGCGCCGCATCCTCGCCACGCGGGCGCTCGGTTATGTCGAGCTTTACGGTGCCTATGCAGAAACCGATGCTCGTTTTTCGATCGACCGGCTGATGACATTGTGGGATCGCCTGTCGAGCTCGGATCGCGCCACCTTCTGCTTCGATCCGGCGGTCATCGATTGGGACCGCTACGTCCAGAACGTCCACCTGCCGTCGATCGTGGAGCACGCCCGGGTTCGTTCGACACCGGGTCGCTCGACCATGGAGAGCCGGTCGGATCGCTCACGGCGCGCCGTGCTAGCCCCCGAGCGCCACATGGCCGCCTTCGACTTGGAGAACACCCTTATTGCATCGAACGTGGTGGAGTCCTACGCGTGGCTGGCGAGCCGGCACCTGCCGGTGGGCGAACGGGTGAAGTTCACGGCCCGGCTAGCGAGAGAAGCACCGACCTTGCTCGCTTTGGACCGCCGCGACCGCGGCGATTTTCTGCGCAGCTTCTATCGACGCTACGAGGGCGCCCCCGTCGATCTCTTGCGCCAGGACTCCTGGGAGCTGTTTCATCATTTGCTCCTGAACAAGTCGTTCCCGGCCGGCATGGCGCGTGTGCGCGCCCACAAAGCCCTGGGTCATCGCACCGTACTGATCACCGGCGCCTTGGACTTCGTGGTGGAGCCGCTGCAACCGCTCTTCGACGAAGTGGTGTGCGCCTCTTTGGGCGTCGACGCCGACGGGCGCCTCACGGGCCAACTTGACCGCCTCCCCCCCACCGGCGAAGCCCGGGCCTTGGTGCTGGCCGAGTACGCCGCCGCCGAAGGTCTCGATCTGGGCGAGTCGGTGGCCTACGCGGACTCGACGTCAGATCTCCCCCTTCTCGAATGCGTGGGCTTCCCCGTGGCGATCAACCCGGAGCCCAAACTGGCCTCGGTCGCTCGCCGACGCGGGTGGCCCGTCGAACAGTGGGACAAAGCCGGGGGTGGAGCTCGACCCGTCTTCCCCATGGGACCGGTGGACCCCGGGGCGTCGCCGTGGTGGGACCGTGTCGAGGTCATGCTCGACAGCCTGTCGAAGGGACGGCGATGAAGGCCTTGCTCTTCGAACGCAACCTGCCGCGCTTCGCGGCGTCGCGACTGGCATCAGCGGTGAGCGGTTCGGGACGAGGAGCGAGCATCGGGCCGCTGCGACTCACCGATGTCGAGGCACCGGATCTCTTCGAGGGGAACTGGTATCGGGTGCGGCCCCGTCTGGCGGGGATCTGTGGGTCGGATCTGGCCACCTTGGACGGCCGCAGCTCGCGCTACTTCGAGGACATCGTGAGTTTTCCCTTCGTCCCCGGACACGAGATTGCCGGCGAGATCATCGAGGTTGCCGATGGGAACGAGGCCGCCTTGGTGGTGGGCACCCGGGTCGTGGTGGAGTCGGTGCTGGGCTGCATCCCTCGCGGCATCACCCCGCCGTGTCCGGCGTGCGCCATGGGACGCAGCGGGGGATGCGAACGGGTGGCCTTCGGGCACCTGGCCCCGGGACTGCAGATCGGCTACTGCAGCGACACCGGCGGCGGTTGGTCGATGTCGGGGCTCGTGGCCCACGGCATGCAACTCCACGTCGTGCCCGACGACTTCTCCGATGAGGACGCCGTCATGGTCGAACCCACGGCCTGCGCCGTGCACGCCGCCATCGACGCCGGCGTCCGACCTGGCGACACCGTTGCCGTGGTGGGAGCGGGCACCCTCGGGCTCACCGTGGTCAGCGCCCTGCGCACGCTGACAGATCCGGGCACTCTGCTGGTGGGAGCCAAGTACCCCCACCAACGGCGTCTAGCCGAGGAGTTGGGCGCCGATGTGGTGGTCGGCCCCGGGCAACTGGCGCGCGCCGTGCGCTTTCAGGCCCGTTCTCTGTCGGTGTCGGGAACGCTGACCGGCGGAGCCGACGTCGTCATCGACTGCGTGGGATCAGCGGAGTCGCTGGCCCAGTGTCTAGCCATGGTCCGTCCCCGGGGGCGGATCGTGCTGGTGGGCATGCCCGCCAAGGTCCACGTCGACCTGGCGTCGTTGTGGCACCGCGAGGTAACCCTGGTCGGTGCCTACGCCTATGGCACCGAAGAGATCGACGGACAGCTGCGGCGCACCTTCGACATCGCCATGGACGTCGTGCGGGCCGGACGCCTGGGCCGACTGGTGTCGGCGCGCTATCCCATCGATCGTTTCGAAGAAGCACTGGCGCACGCCGGAGCAGCCGGACGGCGGGGGGCGACCAAGATCGTCTTCGACCTCGACTCCGGTCGCCGGAGCGCACCCACCACACGAGCCGACACACAAGGAGACGCGTCATGAGCCCTCGACCTGGGTTCGTCCTCGAGGTCGACCACTCCACGCCCCCGACGTTGTTCTGGCACGGCGAGGGATACCGGCTGGAGCGCCTTCCCGAGGGCAGTCGGGTGCTGTACGCACCCGAGCCCCATGACGCCCTGGCCGACCCGTCGGCGGCCATTCGCGACGCCTTGCTCCATCCCTTGGGCGACAGCGCGCCCCTGCCGTCGCTTTTGCACGCCGGCATGAAGCTGACCATCGCCTTCGACGACATCTCGCTGCCGTTGCCGCCTATGCGACGCCCCGACATCCGTCAGCTGGTCATCGAGGAGGTCCTTGAACTTGCCGCCGCGGCCGGGGTCGACGACGTGGTGCTCATCGCCGCGCTGGCGTTGCACCGGCGCCTGACCGCAGCGGAGCTCCGCCACGCTTTGGGCGATCGCATCTACGACGCCTTTGAACCCCATGGACTGCTGCAGCAACACGATGCCGAGGACCCGAGCAACCTCATCCACCTGGGCCAGACCGACCAGGGTGAGGACGTGGAGATCAACAAGCGGGCCGCCACCTCCGACTTGCTCATCTACGTGAACATCAACCTGGTGGCCATGGACGGGGGTCACAAGTCGGTGGCCACCGGGCTGGCCAGCTACCGCAGCCTGCGCCACCACCACAACGCCCGCACCATGCAGAACAGCCGCTCGTTCATGGACCAGCACCGCTCCGAGCTGCACTCGTCGAACTGGCGCATGGGCAAGCTCATCGCCGCCTCGGGCGTGAAGGTGTTCCAGATCGAGACCACGCTCAATACCGACACGTTCCCCGAGCAATTCCGGTTCCTGCAGCGCCGCGAATGGGAGTGGTCGGCGCGCGACCGGGCCGCTTTTATGGCCAGCTCCAAAGCGCTCGAGCGCACACCGCCGAAGCTGGCCCGCTCGATCTTCCACTCCATCAAGTCACCCCACCGCATGTCATCGGTGCAAGCCGGCGAAGTAGAAGCGGTTCACGCGTCCACTACCGCTCATGTCTATGACCAACAGCTCCTCGAGGTGGACGGGCAGACCGACATCTTGACGATGGGCCTGCCGTACATCTGTCCTTACAACGTCAACTCGATCATGAACCCCATTCTGGTGGCCTGTTTGGGGCTCGGATACTTCTTCAACCTGTACCGGGGTAAGCCCTTGGTGCGCCCCGGCGGGGTGCTCATCATGAGCCATCCCACCCCGTGGGCGTTTCACCCCGGCCACCATCCGAGCTACATCGACTTCTTCGAACAGGTCCTGGCCGAAACCACCGATCCCGCCGAGATCGGCAAGTACGAGGAGGCCTACGCCACCGACCCGTGGTACGTCCACCTGTATCGCACCGGCAACGCGTATCACGGGGTACACCCGTTCTACATGTGGTACTGGTGTGCCCACGCTCTCGACCATCTCGGCGCCGTAATCGTGGTGGGTGGGGACCGTGCCGCCGTACGGCGCCTGGGGTTCAAGCCGGCCTCGTCTATGGCTGACGCCCTCGAACTGGCCAGCGACGTGGTGGGACCGAGCCCATCACTCACCCACATCCACACCCCACCGCTGCTGTTGGCCGACGTGCGATGAAGCTGCGCCTGGCGCCTCCCGACACATTTCCGTGGGCCGCACCCACGTGGCCCAACTCAGTGCAGCGACCACTGCCCGAGCGCGACTTGGGAGTCGACTACCCCACCGAGTGGACTCGGCGCTATCCGGCTCGACTCCTGCGGGCCATGGTGCTCGACAATGTCACTCGCCCCCTCACCCACATCCTGGCCACCCCTCGGGTACGCGGGGCCGAGATGCTCGAGTCGCTGGAAGCGCCGGCCATCTTCGTGGCCAACCACACCAGCCACGTGGACACGGGATTGCTGCTGTCGGTGCTGCCCCTGCGGTTTCGTCACCGGGTTGTCGTGGCCGCCGCCGCCGACCACTTTTTTGATCGCCGCTGGAAGGCGCACCTGTGGGCGCTGTTGCTCGCCGGCATCCCCATCGAGCGCAAGAAGGTCAACCGACGCTCGGCCGACGTGGCCGCCACGCTGATCGGTGAAGGATGGAGCCTGCTCATCTTTCCCGAGGGCAGCCGCTCCCCCGATGGTTGGTTCCAGGAGTTTCGGGGCGGCGCTGCCTATCTGGCCAAGCGCACAGGACGAAAAGTGGTGCCCGTACATCTGGACGGCACCGGCCGGATTCTCCCCAAAGACGCCCACCGGCTCCGGCGCAGTCCGACCACCGTGACCTTCGGGACACCGCTTTCGTTGGCCGAGGGCGAGGACGCCCGCCGTTTCGAGGGACGCATCGAAACCACGCTCGCCGTCATGGCCGACGAAGCCCGTTCTGATTGGTGGACGGCGCGCAAGCGCGCCGCGTCGGGCACCACCCCATCGCCACGCGGCCCGGTGGCAGCACCGTGGCGCCGGGCTTGGGCCCTGGGCCCGTCACCGCACGACATCGACGAGGCCGATCCCGGTCGATGGGCGCTGACGAACGACAACGATCGTCGCTGATCAGCCGAACACGTTGAAACCGTCCGGAAGTGTGGCCCGGCCGCCCAGGGCGCGCAGCACCTGAATGCCGCGCCCGGTGTACTGGGCCGCCGCAGTCATGACTTGCAGGGTGAGCCGGGCCGCGGCCACGGGGACGTCGGGATCGAGATGGCACGCATCGGCGACGTCGACTCCGTGGACGACCAGCTCCACGGTACGCGTGGCGAGATAGGTGGCGAAGGGGTGCGTCCCGAAGCGACTGACGAACACCGAACCGTTGGGGGCATGCACGACGAGGGCGACGACGCGCGCCACGAGCTGCCCCACGGCATCGGAAGGTTTTGCGCCCAGATCGACGCCGGCTTGACGGCCGCGCGCCGCCACCTGCACGTGGAGCTCCGGATTGTCATGCGTGCCGCGGAAGTATTCGCCGGCAGCGTCGACGGCTTGGGCCCAAGCGCCTGAGCCAGCCTCGAGGACTCTGTCCGCGTCGCCCGGATCGACGCGCAAGTACTCCTCCACCGTGACCAGGGCCCGGCTGGCGTGGCCCACAAGGTCTCTGACGTTCCACTCGCCCAGGCCGGGGTCATCCCATTGTCCGGGTTCGACCCGGGCCACAAGGTTTTCGAACCAGTGCGCGGCGGCGCTGAACACGGCGACGGCATCACCGTCGCGCACGGGACGACCACCTTCATGGGCGGGACCCGGCTGGTCGTTCATGCTCGCCGCAGGCGCACCAACGGGAGTCGACCCGCATCCCTGACGCCTCCTCCCCACGCAATCCCCAGGGCGCTCGCCAATCGTTCGGCGCGCAGTGCCGTCTCCTCGACGTCCTCCAGGGGTTCCAGAACGCTTCCCATGGCCATAGCCAACAGCATGTCGGCCAGTGCCGGGTTGCGGGCCAACACCGGACCGTGCAGATAGGTGCCGATCACGCGGCCGGCCCGGGCTCCTTCGGTGGCCGCTCCCCCGCGCCCGACACCGTTGCCTACCCCGACGCGCACCGTGGCCAGCGGCGCGGCCCCGGCGCCAAGGCGAGTAACCCCGGAGTGGTTCTCGAAACCCGTCAGCCGAGGGACAACGATGGGATCGGTCACGTCGGCAACCGGCACAGGATCGGCCACCACCTCGCCCACTGCTCGAGGGCCGTTGCCCTTGGTGGTGACGATGTCGAGCAGTCCAAGGCCGTCATAAGCGCGGCCGTCAGGCCCGGCGAAGACCTGACCGACGATCTGATATCCGGCACAGACGGCCAGAACCACCGCCCCCGCCGACACCGCGCCAGCAAGACCACCGTCGCAAAGGCGTTGCGCAGACCGCACCTGCGGTCCGTCTTCTCCTCCTCCGAGGCAGTACACATCGGCCGACGTCGGCAGCGGGGCATCTGACGAGGCCAGAACCAGTTCCGTGGGAATGTCACGCAAGCCGGCCCGGCCCGCCAGCACCAACCCGTTGCCGCCGTCTCCATAGGTGCCCAGCAGATCGGGATGGACGACCACTACGCGCAACGTCGATGGTCCTGCCGACCTTCGGCGTCTACGAGGGAGCGCCCCGTTCGATTCGGCCCCGTTTGATTCGGCCCCGTTTGTCGTCACCACGGCCGGCACCACACTCATGGGCGCCGGGGTCCCGATGGCCGAGGCATCGGCACGAGCCAACCGCCCGCGTAGATCCTGGAACGCCGTGTAGTTGCCGACGTAGTCGACCCGCGCCGAACCCGCCTCCCGCAGGGCATCCAACTGATCCTCGACGGTCGTGTGGGGCACGCCGGCGTGGCGCAAGCGCACCGCCAAGTCCCGGCAGCGCTCGCCGGTGGCCACCACCAGGCGCGGCGCCAATCGCTCAAAAGGCACATCCCACAACCACGACGGATCGTGACCGTCCGGCACACGCGCGTTGATGCCGATGACAACCGGATCGCGCCCCGACTCGAGCAGGCCGAGCAGCTCGGCCCAACCGGCCGGGTTCTTAGCCAAGAGGAGCCGCGTGGTGATCCCGGCGTAGTCGACCATGGCAAAACGCCCTTCGACTTCGGTGAGCGCCGACATCGAGGCCACGGCGTCGCCGAGGTCGACCCCGAGTACCTCAGCCGTCGCCGCCGCCATGGCGGCATTGGCCCGATTGAAGCGCCCGGGGAGGGCCAGCTCCACCGGAATGCACCGACCATCGCTCGTGACGAGATCGTCTCCCTGTAACGCCATGTCCGGCTCGGGACGGCGAAAGCCGCACTCACACCACCAATCGCCGGCGTCAAAGGTGATAGCGCCGTCGCACACCGGGCACCCCACGGCGTCGGCCCGCCACATGGCGCCGGCCGCCACCCATCGCCGGCGTGTCGCTTCGCCCGCCGCCCACGCCACCAACGGGTCGTCGACGTTGGCCACCACGGTCGTGCCGTCGAGGCCGCTCAGGGCTCGACGCCAACGGCCCGCCACCATGCGGACTTCGCTGACCCGGTCGAGTTGGTCGCGCGACAAGTTGAGCAACGTGACGGCTTTGGGCGCGGTGGTGCGGGCCACCGTGCTCAGGTACGCCTCGTCTACTTCGAGCACCGCCGTCGTGCCCGGCGCGCTGTCGGCCAAGGCGGCAGCCAGTCCTCCGGGGAGGTTGGCGCCCGCCGACGAGGTGGCCACCTGCCCTGGCCCGCCCATGGCGCAGGCCAACAGGCGGGTGGTGGTGGTTTTGCCGTTGGTGCCGCTTACCAGCGCCACCTCGCGGCCGACGGCCAAATGGGCCAGGAGCCGGGGATCGATCAGCAGTCCGACCCGTCCGCCGATGACTGAGCCCCCACCGCGACCGAGACGCCGGGAGGTACCGCCCACCGCCACGGCGGCTCGCGCCGCCAGCCGGGCGCTCCACGGCAACGCCGGGACGCCTTCGGCGTTGCTCACGACGAAGCGTGCCCCGGCGGAAGCGTGCGGGCCAGTTCTTCCGCCGACGGTTCGTGGCGCACCTTGGCCTCGTCAGGGAGAAGTTCGGTGATGGCCGTCATGATGCTGCGGGTGTCCGCGGCGGCGTCTTGCAACCCCAATGCCACGGGACGCCCGACGCGCACACGTACCAGCGGAGGGTGGACGATGCCGGTGACGTTAGGTACCCGGCTCGAGCGGGGCCACACACACTCGGTGCCCCACAACCCGATGGGAATAACGGGGGCGGCGGTATTGGCAGCCAGGCGCGCCGTGCCAGTCTTCCCCGTGAGCACCGGGTCGAAGAAGGCCGCGCCCCGGGGGATGGTGCCTTGGGGAAGCACGACGACGACCTCGCCAGCTTCAAGGGCACGCTGCGCGTCGCGCAAAGGCTGATCGGATCGTCCGGCCCGGTCCACGCTGATGCCACCCAGGGCGCGGGCGATTTGTCCCACGATGGGCGCGTCGAATATCTCGCGTTTGCCGAGGAAGCGCACCGGTCGCCCCAAGCGGGCGGCCACGATGGCCAACGCCACCACGTCGAAGTAACTGCGATGGTTGGCGGCTAGGAGCACCGGTCCACGCGACGGAATCTCCTCGAGGCCGGCAATGTCGAAGCGCGCATAGGGGAACAGCTCAGGGCGAACGACGGGCCGCAGCGCGTGGTACGGCTCCCAACCCAAGACCTTCGGGACCCCGGCGGGCCGATCCCAATGCGTCACCGGCCACCGCACGGCCCGAGCCAAGGCCCGGAGACGCGGGTCGGGGTTCACGGGATGGGGATGCCCTACGGCGCGCAGCAACGGCACATCGAAGACGCTGTCGGAGTAGGCGTAACTCTTGGCCAGATCGAAGTTCCGTTCCGACGCCAGGCGCCGAACCGCGGTCAGCTTTCCGGTAGCCCACACGAACTCGCCGTCGATTCCCCCCGTGAAGCGTCCATCAGCTTGGGAATAGCGCGTGGCCAGGACATGGTCGAACCCCATCAACTCGGCGAAGGGCGTGATGAGATCGATGGGCGACGTCGTGGCCAGGACCAGGGCGCGACCCGCAGCGCGATGCTCGGCCAGCACAGCCGGCGCGTACGGCTGCACCAGATCAGCCAGCCCTGGTGCTGCGCTCACTCCGGCCCGGCGTACGGCATCGACCGACCAGCCTTTGACGAAGTGGGCGGCGGCCCGCACCATGGCCATAAAGGCGAGCGACTCACCCATGACGTCGTAGGCGCCGTAGATGAACCTCTCGCCCGGAATAGACGGCCGCCCCTCGAAGAGCCCTTCGGCGTGCATGGCGGCGCTCAGGACGAGACCACTGGCCCCCCGGAGCAATGTCCGGTCGAGATCAACGAAGACGGCTTCATCGGAGGGCGTGGCCGAGAGCCTGGACGCCGTCTGACCCGGGCCCGATGTCCGACCTTTCGCCATGCCACGCACGATACCGCTCGGAATTGGACGCGCTCACTTTTGCATGCGCGTCCGAGAACGATCAGGGGGCTTACGCGGCGAAGGGACCGGAGGGGGGGCCCGGTCCCTTCGCACCGACTCGACAGGAAACGGAGGGGGGCGCCTCTTCCTGTGGTCTGTGACCCATTCTGCGGGATCCGACGTGATCAGTCAAACAGCTATTACAGATTTGTGGTATCACTAATACCGATGGAGGTCCGCCACCTGCAAGCCCTGGTGGCCGTTTCGGAGAACGGTTCGTTCTCGGCCGCCGCTGACTCGTTGGGAACCGTGCAATCCAACGTGTCGGCCCATGTGGCCCGGCTGGAGAAGGAACTCGGCACGCAGCTCGTGCAGCGCTCTGGGGGGCGTTTGACCCCCGAGGGCGAAGTGGTGGTGGCGCGTGCCTACCGGGTCCTGGGCGAGATCGAGGCATTGACGGCCGATTTGGGGGCGTTGCGCGAGGAGGTTGGAGGTACCGTCCGCGCCGGCATGATCGGCACCACGGCGCGCTGGCTCGTCCCCCTTCTGCTGTCGGACCTCGCCATTCGGCACCCGAAGCTCCGCATGCTCGTGGCCGATGGCACCACCGCCGCCCTCGAGCTCCAACTGGCCGCGGGCCGATTCGATCTGGCTGTACTCACCTTCCCGGTTCCCGGGCGCGACCTCACCTTCGAACCGTTGTTCGAAGAGGACCTCGTCCTGGTCGTCGCGCTGGACGACGATCCCCTATCCGGGGCGAGCCATGTGTCGCTCGCCGATCTGGCTCGTTTCGAGCTTCTGCTCCCCTCGCCCGGCACACAGTTCAGATCCGAGATCGAAGCGGCCGTGCGGCCGGCGGGGATCAAGCTGCGGCCCCGCGCCGAGATCGACGGCGTGCGCCTGCTGGCCTCGCTCACCTTTGAGGGTTACGGCCCCGCCATCCTTCCCGCCGCGGCGGTGCCACCCCACCTCTTGGATCGGTTTCGCCTCGTCAAGGTCGACGATCTCCCGCCCCGGCGGGTGGGTCTCTCCACCCGCAGTCGCGGCATGCCGTCCGCCCCCGCTCGTGCCGTCATCGCCGCCCTGCAACGGTTGCTGGCGACGTCGGAGGACCTTCCTGTCGGCCTGCATCCCGCCATCCCCGATGCCATGCGCCCCGAAGGTGCCGTGCGCCTGTTCGGTGTGCCCAACGGGTGAGCCGACGCACAGCTCGGCCCACTCAGTTGGCGGGCCGCGCCTCTCGCCACATCAGCCACAACGTGGGGCCGCCTTTGGGCGTATGGATCTCACCGGTCACCTCGAACCCAAAGCGGGCGTAAAACGCGAGGTTGCGTTCCTTGGACGACTCCAGATAGGCGGGGAGCCCTTCCGCGTCCACTTTCTCCAGAACGCTACGCACGAGCGAGGAGCCGATGCCCTGCCCCTGGCGATCGGGATCAGTGCCCAGTGTGGCCAGATACCAGTGCGTCTCCCGGGGTCGGGCTCGGTCGACAGCGGCGAGCAGGCGACCGGCATCGGGACCGCGACGGCCGAGGCCGACGAGAAACGGAACCACCGGCAACAAATGCAGGAGCTCGCTCAGCCCGGGCCGCGCCTTGTCCGGGGGTGCCCACAACGCGGCTCCGCCGAGGTCGTTCGTGGTCCACACTTCGTCACGGCCCTGATACATGTGACGCAACTGGACCGCGAAGAAGCGCCGCAGTCCCATCCGCCGGCGACGGTCACCGGGAAACAGGAAGTTCGGCACAGGGTCATCGTCAAAAGCGCGGGCCAACACCTTGACCAATGCTCCAACATCGGCCGGGTCGGCTCGGCGGACAACCGGCACGGCGGGGCGGGAATTCACGCGCGCAGCTTGGCGCACCGGGAACTCAGTTGACCAACGGGCTGGGCGGATACGTGGCCAATAAGGCCAGTCGTCCAGGTTGACGTCGCAAAACATCGTGCCACTGCCGCTCGGGGTCGGCCACAAAGACATCGTCGGCCTCGGCGTCGACGACGAACCAGGCTCCTTCGTCGATTTCCTCTTCGAGCTGACCCGAAGACCACCCGGCGTAGCCGGAGAACAGGCGGGCCCCGGTGAGCGCGCCGGGCAGGTCAGAAGGAGACAGCGCCAGGTCGACGGTCACGACGCCTTCGAAGAGCTCCTGCCCGCCGCTGTCATCGGCGGCGCCTCCGGCGCGAGCTAGTCCGATGATGGCGTCGCGCGCCACCGGCCCGCCGCGAAAGAGGACCCCGGGGGGAGCCAGGTCGACCTGGTCTTGCCACGGCTCGAGTATCTCGTCGACGGGCACGCCCGTAGGTCGGTTGAGCACGACCCCAAAGGCACCTTCGGGGCCCCGGTCGAGTAGCAGCACCACGGACCGTTCGAAGTTCGAGTCAGCCAGGCGAGGCGACGCCACCAGCAGTGTCGAGGTGGACATCAAGATGGCGGTGCACTCGGAGGCGACGTCACGACGCTCCTATTCTCGCTCGCCCAGCAGCCTTGGGTGGACCAATAACGGTTGTCACTGCCGTTGCGGGTATACAACACAGCATGCCCGAGGTGCCCACCAGCAACGTCGACAAGGTGATGTACCCGGCCACGGGGTTCACCAAGGGTCAGCTCATCGATTACTACGCCGCCGTCGCTCCTGCCATCCTGCCTCACCTCGAAGGCCGTCCTCTGACCTTGAAGCGCTATCCCAACGGCGTCGACGGTCAGGCCTTCTTCGAAAAGCGCTGCCCGCCGCACCGGCCCGAATGGGTGCAGACGGTATCGGTGGGCCGGGCCGGGTCCCGGCCCGCCTACGAGGCGTGCATGGCCAACGACGTCGACACCTTGGTGTGGCTGGCGAACCTGGCCGCCATCGAGCTACACCCTCCCCTCTTCGTCGCCACCGACCCGGACCGGCCCACGGCCATGGTGTTCGATCTCGATCCGGGCGCCCCGGCCGGAGTGATCGAGTGCGCCGTGGTGGCGTGTGCCATACGCGACATGCTCAGCGATCTCGAGCTCGTGGCGTTTGCGAAAACCTCGGGCTCCAAGGGACTGCAGCTCTATGTTCCGTTATATCCCGAGGCGACCTTCGACGTCATAAAAGCCGTAGCCCACACCATGGCCGCGCTCATCGAAAAGGAACACAAGGACCTCGTCCTCACCTCCATGGCCAAGTCGGCGCGAGCGGGGCGCATCTTCATCGACTGGAGTCAGAACCATCGGACCAAGACGACCGTCAGCGTCTATTCGCTGCGGGCTCGACCGCGCCCGTCGGTGTCCACTCCCCTGCACTGGAGCGAAGTGGAGGACCTGGCCCTGCTGCGACCAACCATCGATCCGGATCGCCCCCTCGGCCCCGTCGATTTCGATCCAACCCAGGTGCTCCAACGCATCGACGCCGCCGGCGATCTCTTCGCCCCCGTAGAAACACTGGCTCAGCGTTTACCTGGCGCCCTCATCGAGGCGGCCTCGTCAGGCTGATCTCCACCCACGGCCGCCCGGCGTATCGCCGTTACGACCAGTCGGCCGCCACGAATCCTGTCGCGACCGTGGTGGGGGCATGGCCTTGGTCGGAAACCACTAGGGCATCTCCCGACAGATACAAGAACCAGCGCCCGCTCGCATCGGTGGCGAGACTGGAATGGTCCTGCGCGTCGGTGTCGGTGTCGAGGTCACGGGTGACCGAGCCCGTCGTCGGGGCGATCTCGAGCAACGCATCAGAAGTCACATTCACCGGGATTCCCGCACAGCACACCCGATCGACGAACAGATCGCCGTCGGGGAGGAAGACCCCTTCGCTATAGTACGAATCTGTTGGCTCACCGCCCGTTACCGGCACACCGTTACCTGAAAAGTAATAGTGATCGCGACTGGGGTCGACGACGACGAGGCGCCACCCTTCATTGTCTTCGGGGGCGGCGACAGACACGGCCAGCTCTTCGGAGTTCCACGACCACGACAGGTGGTCCACCGCGTACGGCAAGCCGTCAGCGGCGACTTGGGGAGACAGAGGAAACGTGGTCTCGGACCCCGTGGCCAGTCGACGAATCACCAGCGTGAACGCGTTCGGAGCCAGGTTGGCGTTCTGACAATCCGGTGAGGACAAAATGGGTTGGCGCATATAGGCCAACTCGTTGCCGTCCGGACTAACGACAGGAACGCTGCCATTTCCCACCACGGTCGTGGGACCGCCCGCCAGTGGGACCGAGGCGATCTGATGCTCACAGCCGGTGCCTTGTTCGAAGTAGACCTGCTGGCTCATGAGTGACACCGACACTTCGTCGCCTACCGCTCCGGCCGCCAGCGTGCGCAGTACCGTGCCACGTCGTGCATCGAGCACCTCAACGGCACCTTGGGTGGTGACCGCCACCAGGGACTGAGGTCGAGAGACGACACTGGCAGCGCCCGCTGTGGCACCGTTGCCCGCATCCCCAGCACCGCCGCATCCAGATAGCGCCACCATCAGGACCGTGCCGACGACAAGGGACGGCAGCGCCGTCAACACCAGGGAGCGACGGGCACCGGGCATCCGCAGCGATCGTAGCCACCACGCACCTCGCCGCGGTTTCATTGCGAACCGCCGTGCATTGCAAACCACTGCGGATTCTTCGAGGGTGGCCGATTAGCTTGGCCACGTGTTCAGGTCGGAGGCTGTGCGGGTCCGAGCCTGGCCGCTGGTAGCAGTGGCGGCGGCCTTTGAGGTCCTGGCCGCCACCGGTGTCGTGCCCGCTCAGCCCGGCCTGACCCACGAAGTGGCTCTCCCACCGCTCGATTTGACCGCGGATGTGTCGTTGCTGCTCGGACGAGCAACCTCGCCTATCTGGTTCGTCGCCGGTCTCGTTCTGGCTGTCACAGCCAGGGCCACCGTCTTGGCGTTGATGTTGGGATCACTGCGCCATTGGGGTATGGCCCTGCGCTTCGAGCTTGTGTCTCTGGTGCCCGCCGGCATCGGTGCCGTGCTGTGTTACGACGGGCAGGCCACCTTGTACTCGGCGGTGTTCTGGGCGGGCGTCATCGTCATCGTCCTGGGCGCCCTTGGGCTCTCCCACGCACCGTGGCAAAGGTCGCGGCGCGTGACAGCCACCTTGGCACGCGCTGTGGTGCACGGGATGCGAGCCCCGACTGTGGCCGCCTACCTCGTCGTCCTGATTGCACTGAGCGTCTTCGTCCGAGCCGGTGGCGCGGCCGCCGCCGGCGTCGGCGTTGTCATCTCGCTCATCGCCACACTTGCATTCGCCCGACGATTGGCACGCCCGGGCTCATCGCCATGGCCGGCTCGGGTGGGCACGGTCGCCGCCGTCCTCGCCGTGATCGGATTGGTGGCGCTCGATAAAAGCGCACCCGCCATCCCCCACCCTCCGTCGAGGGCCGGGGAGCTCGTCGTCGTTTCGGGCATGGACAGTTCGACGGGTCATGGCGGGGTGTTCCCCCTCCAGCCCGCACTGCTCGGCTTCAGCTGCGCCCACGTCGTGTACTTCTCCTACGCCGGCTCCGGGGCCGGGGGGCGGCGAGGTCAGGCGGCCTGCGCCATCGCTTCGGGGGCTCCCTATCAACGACGCGCCACCGAGCGGCCGCTCGACCAGCTGGTGACGGCGTTTCGTCATCAGGTCGACCATTTGCGCGCCCCCGTCACGGTGGTTGCGCATTCTTCGGGCGGATTCGTTGTGTGGGCGGCGGTGGCGGGCGACCCCTCGACGCCGGTGCGCCGCATCGTGCTCCTGGCCCCGATTCAAGACGGCCATGGCTACCCGCCGCCGGGGCGCGACGGACCCGGCGCCGTGGGAGCGTCGGGTATGCGGGCGCTGACACAGCTCGGGCGCAGCGTGGGCTTCTCGCGTTTCGACGCCGATCTTCCTTTGGCGCGCCAGCTTCTGGGCAACTCCCACGCGTCCGCCACCCTCTACGAGCGACGCCTACCGCGTGGCGTGGAGGCTCTGGCGGTGCCCGCCGCCAGCGACGAGATCCTGTTCAGCGCCACGCGACCGTTCCCCCGCGCCCAGCTGAGCTGCCCCTTGGAGGTGAGTCACGGGCATCTGGCGTCGTCTGGCGCCGCCGACCTCGTCATCGACCGCTTCTTGTCAGGCCAACGTCAACCTGGCTGCGCGCCATGGCAGAGCTGGATCGCCGACATGGGATGGGGATTCAAGGTGCCGTGACGAACATCACGGTGCCTTGACGAACAAGACAATGGCCGCCGTCGCCCCGACGATGATGATGACAACGCGCAGCATGGGGGCTGGAAGGCGCCGACCGAGCGCGCCACCGAGTTGCCCCCCGACCACGGCCCCGGCCGCGATGAGACCGGCCGCCTCCCAGGCGATGTGGGAGAAGACAATGAACAACACGGCCGCCACCGCGTTGACGACGAGAGCCAGCACGTTCTTCACGGCGTTGAGCCGCTGAAGGTCGTCCTCGATAAAAATTCCGAGCAGGGCCATGAGGATGACGCCCTGGGCAGCGCCGAAATACCCACCGTAGAGTCCGGTGGCGAACACGGTGGAGAACAGCCACGGACCGCCGTGG
Source organism: uncultured Acidimicrobiaceae bacterium (assembly GCA_963714125.1). Lineage (GTDB taxonomy): Bacteria > Actinomycetota > Acidimicrobiia > Acidimicrobiales > UBA8190 > CAWCAW01. Next base: position 2,484,282 of record OY970234.1, read on the forward strand.
GGTCGTCGAGGACGCAGGGCGGCGCGCCGAGCCAGGCGAGGCTGAAGGGCGACAAGCACGCAGGCGACGAGGATCAGTATGGGCACCACGTGGCGAAAGACGTTGCCCGGCAACGCCAGCAGCACGCCGGCGCCGGCGGCGCTTCCAGCCGCCGATGCCACCGCCAGCTTTCGCACACGCGTTCCCTGACCCTGCAATTCGCGCCGGTAGGCCACCACCCCGCTGAGCGTTCCCGGCACCAGCCCCACGTTGTTGCTGACATTGGCCACCAGGGCGGGAAACCCGAAGGCGAGCAGCGTGGGAAACGTAATGAGTGAGCCCGAGCCGACGATGGTGTTGATCGTCCCCGCCGCCAGGCCGACCCCCACAATGGCCAGGGCCTCGAGGACGGACATGGCCAGGGTCTATCGGAGCCGGGTCGGCAGTCTCAACATGGGTGCCTGCGTGGCGGCATCAGATTCTTCTCATGACCCGTGAGGCATAGTGCACGTCGTGTCGGGACCAGGCCCATCAGACCAGCGCGCCGGCAACGGGCTGCGACGCTTTGTCTTCGGCCGCCGCTTGGGAGCACACGAGGCCTCCAAGGAACAAATCACCCCGGTGGAAGGGCTTCCCGCCCTGTCGCTGGACGCTTTGACGTCGGTGGCCTACGGCCCCGAGGCCATATTGGGCGTTCTGGCCGTCGCCGGTGGATCGGCACTGCACCTCATCCTGCCCATCACCATCGCCATCGTGGCGCTGCTCGTGATCCTGGTGTTCTCATACCGCCAAGTCATCGACGCCTACCCCTCGGGCGGTGGGGCCTACGCGGTGTCGCGTGCCAACTTCGGTCCGCGTGCTTCACAGGTGGCGGCGGCGTCGTTGATCGTGGACTACACGCTCACCGTGGCGGTGTCCATCGCGGCGGGCGTCGGCCAGCTCACTTCCGCCTTCCCAAGTCTGTCGAGCGCCACCGTGCCGATGTGTCTTGGCATCTTGGCCCTCATCACCGTCCTCAACCTGCGCGGCTTGTCCGAGAGCGCTCGGGCGTTTCTCATTCCCACCATGATTTTCATCATCGGACTCCTCGCTATCATCGTGGTCGGACTCGTCCATCCCCTGGCCCTGCACGTGCCGCAACCAGGTCACAGCCTGCTTCCCACTGGCACATTGCAGGCGGTCACCGTCCTTCTTGTACTGAAAGCGTTCGCGGCGGGATGTAGCGCCCTCACCGGTGTCGAAGCGATTGCCAACGGGGTTCCGCTGTTCAAAGAACCCCGCGTCAAAAGGGCAAAGCGCACCGAGATGCTTTTGGGCTTCATCCTCGGCATCATGCTGCTCGGCTTGGCGGTGTTGGCCCGGCGCTTTCACATCGGGCCCCGCAGCGGACAGACATCGTTGAGTCAGATCATGGGTGAGGCCGTCGGACGGCATTGGGCGTATTACGTCGTTTCTCTGACGATCACCTTGGTGCTGGCACTGGCGGCCAACACCTCCTTTGGAGGGCTCCCGGTACTGGCCAGCCTCCTGGCCCGCGACAACTACGTGCCCCATATCTTCGGGGTGCGGGGCGATCGCCAGACCTTCACCATCGGCATCATCGCCTTGGCCGTGTTATCGGGTGCACTGCTCATCGCAGTGGGAGGCAACACCAATTCTCTGATCCCCCTCTTTGCCATCGGCGTCTTCGTCGGCTTCACCTTGGCCCAAGGGGGGCTTGTCGTGCACTGGTGGCGGGGCCGGCCCCCGAGATGGCGCCAGCGCGCCGCCATCAACGCCTTCGGCGCCACCGTCACCGCACTGTCGACCATCATCTTCCTCGTATCGAAGTTCCTCGAGGGCGCCTGGGTCGTGGTCGTGGCGGTGCCGGCGTTCATCTTGCTGTTCGACCGCATCGAGCGCTACTACCGACGCGTTGGTCAGCAGCTCGGACTGGGACAGATTCCGGCCCAACCCCAAGGGCGGCCGACCACCGTGATCGTGCCCGTGATCAGCGTGTCCAAGCTGACCGCGCACGTCCTCTCCGAGGCCCTGTCGCTGTGTTCAGAAGTCATTGCCGTCACCGTCGTCAACGCCATGCTCGACACTGACACCGAGGGCGCCCCCAAGGCCGGCGCGGCCCCGTCAGATGCAACGCATCCTGGCCAGGTGGGATCCGAGGCGCCCACCGAGCTGGAACGCGAGTGGGAGCAATGGCACCCCGACGTGCGGCTCCGGGTCTTGCACAGTGATTACTCGTCGGTGATCGACCCCATCGTCGCGTTCATCGACGACTATCAAGCTCACCACGACCGCCAACTGGTCGTCCTCATCCCTGTCGTGGTACCCAGACGCATCCGCTACCGGCTTCTCCACAACCACATGGACTATCTGTTGAGGGGAGCCTTGCGCGACCGCCCTGACATCGTCGTGGCTCGGGTAAGGACAGAACTCGACACCCTCGACACACTCGATGAGCGCGGCCAGGTCCGTCCTTCGACGCCGGCGTCGTCCCCTCGTCCCACATAGTTGTTCTACGGGTGTACGGCCCTATAGCGCGGCCGAATCTGACCACGGCGACAACATTGTGTGTCTGTTGTCATGGGCCTTGACGGTGCAGGCCGGAGAGCTCATCGACGTCCGGCGAACGTAACTCTCGTCGGCGTTGGTCACCCACTTGCGGATCGAAGTCTTCACGCGTGACCCCCATCGACCTACGTTGTGGCCATGTGCATCGTGGTGATGGTCAGTGAACGCCATGACTGATGTCGTGACGAGAGGAGAACACACCATGGGGATAGCTCCTAGCTTCGAGCAGGCCGTCATCGATCGTGATGCGGCGCCGGTACTTGTTGTCCACGGTGAGATCGACGTTTCGACCGCGCCGGAGTTACACGCTCGGCTACGGGACCTTGTTGAGCAGGGTCACGCCGTGGTCATCGTCGATCTCAGCGACGTGTTGTTTGTCGATTCAACGGCGTTGAGTGTGCTCGTCAGCGCCCGGGCGCAGCAGCGCGAACGCGGTGGCGACCTGCGGCTCGTCATCACCGAGCCGCGCGTCCTCAAGGTTTTCGCCATCACCGGCCTCCACGACTTGTTCAGCATCTACGCCGACGTCGCCGCGGCCCGCTAGGCCCCGCCAGCCTGGATTACCTTCGGAGTTGAGTCAGCGGCAATGGCCGGGCCAACCTTGATGCATGGTCGACCTGTCACTTCGTCTGGTGAAGCCCATGCTGGCTATAGCCGGAGGACTTCCGGCTGACGATGCCCACTGGGGCTTCGAGTTCAAATGGGACGGGGTGCGCACCGTCGCATATCTCCAGGGTGCGGACATGCGGCTCATGACCAGAAACGACCGAGACGCCACGTCGAGTTACCCGGAGCTCCACGACATTGGCGCCCACCTCGGTGCGCATACCGTGGTGCTCGACGGTGAGGTCGTCGCCTTCGACGATTCCTCACGGCCCAGCTTCTCGAGACTGCAAGCCCGCATGCACGTCACCGACGCACCTCGAGCACGGCTGGGCGCCTCCACTACGCCGGTCGATCTGCTGGTCTTCGACATCCTTCATCTTGATGGTGCCGACACCGTGGAACTCCCCTACGAACAGCGCCGCGCCCTACTCGACGGCCTCGACTTTGCCGGCACACGCTGGCATTGCCCGCCCTGGTATCGAGGTGGAGGAGCTGACGTCCTGCGCGCCTCCCAAGAGCAGGGACTCGAAGGGGTCATGGCCAAGCGTCTAAGCAGTACGTATCACCCGGGCCGCCGAAGCGGGGACTGGCGCAAGGTGAAGAACTTTCGCACCCAGGAGGTCGTGATCGGGGGCTGGTCACCGGGAGCCGGTCGTCGCTCCGGTGCCCTCGGTGCGCTTATGGTCGGGCTCCCCGGACCATCGGGCCTGACGTACGTCGGCAAGGTAGGGACCGGATTCACCGACGCCATGCTCGATGCCCTACGCCGCACCCTGGCGCCCCTGGCCCAACCGGCGTCCCCGTTCTCACCGCTGCCGACGCGGTCGGAGTCTGCCGGTGCGACGTGGGTCACACCGATTTTAGTGGGAGAGGTCTCGTTTCGAGAATGGACCCCCCAGGGCCGACTTCGTCAGCCTTCATGGCGGGGGCTACGACCTGACAAGGTCCCCGATGAGGTCGTTGTCGAGCCGTGACCGGCTGGGCGCCTCGGACGCCGTCACTCTCTTTCGGTCAACGCCCCGGAGCGATGTAGCGGCTGGCGGTCAGTATGGCGTCATCGAACTCGAGCACCCACGCACATCCCTTTGATCCTGGCGGCCGGCGAGCCAGCTTTATGTGATCACGATCCATCAACGATGCCAGCAGCGATCCGAGTACCTCGCCGTGGCTGCAGATCACGGTGCCACTTGGCGCGTCGGCCGTGCTCAGCGCTGCCACCAAATCGAGAACAGCATTGGGGTCGGCATCGGGCACGAGCACCTGGTTGGTTTCGACGGAGATTCCGGCTTGTCGGGCCAGGGGGTCGAGCGTCTCGGTGCACCGCAGCGCCGGACTCGAGATCAACCGGATCGGTGCCAATGGCTCGAGCACCTTGGCCAGGTGGGAAGCCTGACGGCGGCCACGTGCATCGAGCGGTCGCGCCGCATCATCGCCGCTCCACTGATCCTTGCGACCAGCATGGCCGTGACGAGCCAGAACGAGCCACATATAAACCATGATCCCTCGACCGAGACCGGCGTTCCGCCATCTGCCGCTTAGGTGAACAACGCGTGACAAAACCTGCCTCAGTCCGCTCGAACCGGCACGTCACGATCAGTCGACGGCGCCTTCGACCACCGCCGCGCCGGGTTCAAGGAACCAGGACTACCCTCCCGAATGCTTGACGGCTCTCGATATAGCGATGGGCCTCGGCCGCCTCAGACAGAGGGAACCGGCGGTCGATCACGACGCGCAGCCGACCGGCGGCGATGTCGTCGAGCAAGGTGGCGATCAGAGGGTGGGGTCGCGACGTCAGAAAGAGCTCGGCACCGAGGAAGTAGCCGGTGAGGCTCTGATTGTTGGGGCGCAGTGTCGAAATGTCGAGCCGATCGGTACCCTCGCGGCCGGCGTCCCCCACGGTCACGCACCGGCCCCGGTAGGCCAGGCAGTAAATGCTGCCCTGAAGAGTGGTGCCTCCGACCGAGTCGACGATCACATCCGCACCCCGTCCATCGGTGAGCCGGCGCACTTCGGTGACGAAATCGGACGTCGCGTAGTTGATGCCATCGTCAAGGCCGAAGGCGGCCAGCCGCTCAAGTTTGTCATCGCTCGAAGCAGTGGCGAGTACTCGGGCACCGGCACGCTTAGCCAGCTGAATGGCGGCAATGCCGACGCCGCTGGCACCGGCGTGAATGAGGGCTGTCTCACCGCCTTGGAGTCGTCCAAATTCGAACAAGCAATCGGAAGCCGTTCCGAACGGCACGGGCACACAGGCCGCTTCTTCGATACCGAGACCTTCGGGCACTGTCCAGCAGAACTGCTCGGGCGCAGCTCGCAGAGCGGCGTGTGACCCGTCAAGTCCTACCGTCACCACCCGGTCACCAACACCGATGGCGCTGACATTCTGACCGACCTCGATCACCGTCCCTGCACACTGGTAGCCCACGATGTGCGGGCTCTTGGCCATTTCACCACCGGACCGATTGAGGGTGTCGCCTCCTTCGATGCTGACGGCTTGCACACGAATCAGCACATCGCCATCACCGACCACGGGATCGGGCACGTCTTCGTATTGGAGGACTTCGGGCCCCCCGGTGCGGTAGTAGACGGCTGCCTTCATGGGTGTCCTCTCAGGCTCGCCTTTTCGCGGTTTTCTTCGTTTTCGAGGGCGTCTTCGACGATCTGTTCACCTTTTTAGCGGCGGTTGCCCTTTTCTTCGACGCGCTCACCGACTTCTTGGTCACCTTCTTGGCCGCGGCGGCCTTCTTCTTGGTCACCTTCTTGGCCGCGGCGGCCTTCTTCTTGGTCACCTTCTTGGCCGCGGCCGCCTTCTTCTTGGAGGCCTTTGTCGACGTCTTTTTCGCTTTGCCGATCACCGCGAGGGTTCCCACGCCGGGCACAACAGTCGACTCCTCCCCCGTTGACCACTTGACGCGCAAAAGGGAGCCGCTTACCCCGGTCACAACTCCATCCCGGGGCAGCTGCCCCAGCTTCACTGATGCCACATGGACTCGGTCACCCACGATGGGCATGTGTTTCTCCTCGCACGGAAGCCATTGGGCTTGGCGCCCATACTGTCATCGTCGCCGTCATAGCGCGCAAGTGGACGGCCCTCGTCGCGCATCGTGCGCGACGACTCACGCCGAGTTGGGATGCGCTTCGACTCCTTCCCAACGGGCCAAGGCAAAAACCCCAACGGAGACGAGGGCCAATCCGAGGACTTCAAGCCCGGGTGCTGCCCCAGCAGAATCAATGTGCTCGCCGAAAAGGCACAGACCGATAGCAACGGCGACAAGTGGCTGAGCAATCGTCAAGGTCGGAAGCGACAGACGCAGGGCACCGGCTTGAAAGGCGCTCTGGGTGAGCAAAAGTGCGGCCGACCCTCCAGCCAACAACGCGTAGGGCGCCCATGTCGCCAGCGTATGAAGCGCTCCGTGGCTCAGGAGATGGCCGGTACGCTCGGTCACAGCCGCTACATAGCCGAACGCGATGCCGGAACCCACCGCCAACATCACCGCCCCCCGTAAGTTCGACCGGCCCCGCGCCGCCAGTGCCGTCAGGCCGCACGAAATGGCGATCACCACCGTCAATAGCGCCCACGCGGCAGCCGATGCGCGCGGATGTCCCACGCCAGGCCGAGCGACGGTGAGAAACAAGGCCAAGCCCCCGACAACGACAAGCGATGACACGAGTTCAGAGCGCGATATGCGACGGTGGTCGAGCCGAGCCGCAACCGGTAGGGCGAAGACCAAGCTCAGCACCAACAGTGGTTCAACCAACGTCAACGAACCTCGGCGTAATGCCAGAAATTGAAATAAGTACCCAACGGCATCGAGGGAGCTGCCCACAAGCCACATGGGACGCTTCACAAGTCGGGCGAGCAGTCCGGCGCGCATCGAGAGCTCGGGAGGCTCCCGGACGGCAGCGTAGTGCTGGAGCACGGCGGCCAGTCCATAGGAAGCCGCGCTGACGAGCGAAAGCAGGACGATCGAAATCAGACCGCCGCCGGGTCGATGACGGAAGATGTTGAGCCCCCCGAGTGCCAACGGCTCGGAGACGGACCAGATCATGGAACCGGCCATCCTATTGTCGGCATCCCGTCGAATGAGGGCAGCAGGTGGGCGTCACTGGTGTGCCATCGGCCCCCATCACGGCGCCAGGCACGCACGAGGCCCTGGCCCGCGGTCACCGATAACGCCGGCTTGCCGAATTGACCTTCACAACCGCGTGGCACCTTGTTCGAGGAAACACCAGTATGACCGCCTGAGCGCAGAAGCCCGGGGCCTTTTGTGTGCGGATAGCCCTGGTCCGTGGCGTAACGTGGTTGCCTGTCGACATTCATCGGGAACCAGACTCAGACACAGATACGGACGCACGAACGCACCATGCCTGACCCTGCTCATCACGGCCTCTGGTCCCGCCGAATTGCCTTGACCATCCTGGTGGCGTTGGCCTCGGTGGCGGCCGCTTGCGGCGGCTCGGCACCCGTCGATCTGTACGGTGGAGCCACGGTGCTGCGTATCACCGGGCAGATCACCGGCGTGTTCAACCGCACCAGTGACTGTCTGGCCGGCAGCACGGGGCCGGCGACCACGGCGGTGAGTTTCAAGGAAGCATCGGGCCGGGTGCCCGGTGACACCCAAGCGATCGTGCTCTCGATGATCGTCAACGTGACACCCTTCGGCGGTACGTTCACGTTCCCAGGCACATCGAATACCACTTCGGTCTTCCTCGAAACCGCCAGCGGCACGACTCAGTACCAGTGGGGGGCGGGACCCACCGTTTTGTTCGGCCAATCTTCGGGGACCATGACAATCGCCAGCCAGGGATCGTCGGGCACCATGGACGTGACATTGGTGCCGACGTCACTTCAGGGCAACAAGGCCAACGGCAAGGTCGTCGTCAACGGGAGCTGGGCCCGTTGTCCCCTGAAGTCTCCGTAAGGGGACCCGAAAGCCGATCCTCGCCGATGGGGTTGCTTCACGGGTGACAGCGGGCGCCTGGTCGCATAGAATTTTAATTGGCCGCAGCAACGGCCCTCTTCTTGGCGGGGAGAATGAGGACATGAGCGACGTGCCGCAGGGCCCACGTTGGTGGCGGGCCCCTGACGGGAAGTGGTATCCCCCCGAAAAGGTGCCCTTGCGCGCCCTGCCGAGCGCCACCCAGCTCGTGGCGCCAACAAGTACAGGGAGTGCCGAGGTTCGCTCGCTCATCGGCGTGGCAGCGGTGGAGGATGTCTCCGCCTACAGAGGATTGGCAACCGGCTGGTACCAGGACGCCGCCGACCCCACCTTGGCCCGCCACTGGGACGGCTCGGTACTGAGCGAGGAGCGCAGACTCGTAGTGCCGGCAGACTCGTTGTCTGATTCGGGCCGCTCGCCCTCCCACACCGACGCGCCCTGCGTTTCGGCGTGGCCCGATGCGGTGCAACTGCAAACCGACCTGTCGCCTATCTCGTGGAGCCCGCCGCGCTTTCTCCCCTGGGGCATTGCTGTCGGCACTCCGGTGGCGAGCATCGCCCCCCTGGGATACCCGGCGTACGTGAGGATCCTGCACCCAACCGACGATCCGGTTTCCTCGCCCGGCGCACCGTGGCGTGACGTGGCGGCCTGGAGCGGACGGACCTACCACCCTTTGATGCAGTTCGAGCGCCTGAGTAGACCTCGCTTGTCCTCAACGGGCCCTCCCCCTTTCGACCAGCCGCCGCCGGAGGGCCACCTGGCAACGGGTCTGTGCGAGGTGTTGTACGCGCAACTGGCGCGGTGGACGAGCACACCTGAAACCTGTTGGGTGGGACTATGGGAAGGCCAACAGAACCTGACCGCGCCGCTTCCAAGATCATCCGCGCTTGACGATGCACGCCATCATCATCCGCACCCGACGGACGCTCCCGATGCGGCCGAACGTTGGGCGGAGACGGCCGAGCTGGCCAGACGCGCCCCACGCTTTGCTCTCGGGGGGCACCGCTTCCTTTTGGCCAGGACCCCCGTTGCATCGATCGCCACCTTGGGACGGCCGCCGTTGCACCTCACCGCCAACCTGGCTTGGCCCGATGACCGGGCGTGGTACGTGGTCACGGACGTCGATTTCGATGCAACGCTGGTGGCAACGTCGAACGAATGCGCCAACGCCCTCCTCGCCGACAACCGGCTCGAGGCACTCCCCGTCCACCCGCTCGACCGGATCGACATCCATGGGGACGTACTCAACGTTGACGCCGAGACACCGCGCTAACTGCGCTCATCGCTCACACGTATGTAGGTACCCAAAAGCGGAACTTCCCGTGCAGCTCGTTCTCGAAGACGCCCCCGTTTGTCTCGATCACTCGCCGCGATGCCACGTTGTCCACGTCGCAGGTGAGCAACGCCGGATCGATACCCATGGCATGGGTGAGAGGCAAGACCGCTCGCAGCATGGCGGTGGCATGACCCTGGCGCCGAGCTGACGGTCGGACGTCGTAGCCGATGTGCCCGCCCACTTCCAAGAGTCTCAAGGTAAGACGATGGCGCAAGGAGATTCGGCCGAGGTAGTCCGAGCCGTCCACCCACCACCAAGTCGTGCCCGGTACCCAGCCTTCGGGTCGGGGTGTCGCCTCTAATGCGTCGGCGTGCAGCGAGGATACATAGGCACCAAAACCGACCGGCTCCGTCCAGCGGTCGCTCCAGCCTCGCATCTCCCATCCAAGCATGGTGCCGTCGTCAGGTTGGCCCCGCCCTTCGGCGCGTAGCTCGTCCATGGCAGCCAGGAAGGACTCCCGCACGAACTCCGTCGGTTGGCTCAGCTGCGGCATAGGCCACAGTATGGAGGGTATTGCTCGGCCTTTTTAGTACTGGCGATCTCGTGGGAACCGTGCGGGAGGGCGCAGTAGCCGGACTTGTCGGAGTTAACCGACCCGCGTCGGCGACGCCGGCTGCGGACGTCCACCCAACCGGTAAAGCAAGGCCTGGTCGTCAGCATCAAGGCGTTCGGCGGCCCGGCTCGGAGGCCGGCGCGTCGTCTCCATGCGATCGGTGAGCAGACCCAGATTGTGCGTGGCCGCCTCGAGTTGGCCCCGAAGAGAATCGCGTTCTCCGGCGACAGCCTCAACTTCGGCTTTGGCTCGGGCCAGGTCGCGTTGCATATTGCCAAGGCGCGTCTCGAGCTGGTCAATACGGCGCCGCGCCCACGATGCTTGGTCTGACGTGGCGGCCGAGCCTTGCGCTTCAGAGGTAGCAAGCACGCGTGTCACCTTGGCCAGCAGAGATGCAGCCAATTCGTCGTAGTCAAGAGCGGTACCACCGACGGTAGCGCTACTGACCTGCGCACCCTCGGGCATCTTCGAAGCGGAAATCCGGTACGTTCGCTTGCCCCGCACATCGCGAGTGAGCTCTCCGGCCGCTGCCATGCTGCCAATGACCTGACTGAATCCTTGGTCACCACCCTGGTACGCAACCGCGTCCTTCAAGCGGGCCGTCGCTCTTCCGCTGGAGTCATCGACTGGCCCGTTTGAACGGAGAAAGTCGATAATGCGCGTGCGAACAGTAGTGTCTCTCAGCAACGGTCCTTCTCCTTTGGTTCACTCATCGGCAGCGGTGTACACAACGGCTCAGTGTCAACTCACCTTGCGGGATTGAGCGTGGTTTTCAACAGTTTAGCGGTTCATCCAACGGAATTACATTCCAGCTAGGACATGCCTGGTTGATTCCCAATTCCGCAAAGGCGGAATCACCTCAAGGCGCAATCATCCATCTTTACGAGACCGCACGCCACGCGCGATTTAGCGAGGTGAACCGCCATGGACGCGTTCTGTTCGCTCACGTTTTCAACAGCTGCCCATCCGTCGTCGTCGATGGTTCGACCGCCGTCAGAGGGCGCACGCGTGTCAACACATAAAGACAGAAGACAGTGACAAACGCCGCCCACGTGATGGCGACCACCGTCGGGTCGCCTGCGATTAAAATTCGGGGGCGAGGGACATCGACGACACAGGCGATGGCAGAGAGCACAAAGACCAGGCCCAGAACCCATCCCTCGGCAACGACAGCCAGAAAGACGACACCCCACGTGTCGTACCACGGCCACGCCGCGGGGCCCAACGCCACGAATACGAGCAGGCTCCAACCAATCGGTCCTGGATCCCCCACCCGGGATCGAACCAGCAACACAACGGCAATGACGGCCGCGACGCCCAAGGTAAAGGCTCGCGCCCCATTGACGAAGGTCGTGGCATGCCCACCCCATCCGAGTGCCGACGCCCCATGCGACAAGGCCAATCCCAATCCGGTAGCCGGATCGAGCCAGGACACCACCGATCCGGGAGTGGAAAGGATGGTCACCCACCGCCATCCAAACGATGCCGCGCCGCTTAGAGCCGCCATGACACCGATCCCGAAACCAGCAGCCGCTGCGAGTCGCGCCGCTCGCCGCTGCCAAAGGGCACCCTCGCCGGCCCACCACCACCCGATGAACACGATACCGATGAGGGCGGGGATCTTCACCTCAGCCGCCAGCGCACACAGGGCCAAGCCGGCGAGCACATGACCCCTTCGGGCCGTCGCGCACCCGGCCACGAGGAGTCCGAGCATCAGCGCGTCGTTGTGCGCTCCACCTACGAGAACCAAGAGAACAAGCGGGTTGAGCACGGCCAGTGCGAACGCAACCGACGCACTGCGACCGACCCCGCGCGCCAGCACCGGCACGGCGATGGCGACCATGCTCACACCGAGGAGGGCCACCACTCGGAATCCCACCACAGTGGCAAGGATGTCGTGGTTGGACGCCTCGACGACCCATCCTGAGACTCGCTCCCACGCGGGCCCATAGGGCGCCACCGAGTGACGCCACAACGGATCCACGAGTCGAAGGAACGGGTTCGACCCCAGTGCGCTCGGACCGTGGCTATAGGGATTCATCCCTCGGGACACCATCTCGCCTTGCGCCGCGTAGTAGTAGACGTCACGACTGAACAACGGGGGCACGACGACGATCGGAACCCCCCACGCCGCAAAGATGGCCACCAACGATGAGAGCCGTCCTGCGACGCAAGAGCGCGTAGTTCGCACAATCTCAAACCAAGCGCCGAGCATGAGGGCAATACCGACGTAGACGAGCATGACGGCCAGGAACTGCGCCGTGCCCGTGGTGCCGGCTGAGGCCGCGTGGGCTCCGTTACCGAAGAACCAGGCTCCTGGCCCCGTCAGGGTGAACGGCGAGCCGGATCGCGACGCTCCGGCCAAGATGCAGAGCTCACCGACACACCCCACCACTGCGCACAGTCCCAAGGGCAGGCGACGCAGGCCGGTGTCCTTGGTCTTTGGTCCCCGCTCACGCATCCCTGGTCATCATGCGCCATGCGCCGAGGACCGACCAGCCCACCAGCCAGGCAATGATGACGACGATGGCAACAGTGTGTGACTCGGGGACCAACAATGAGGTCCCGCTTGCTCCCCCGGGCCCACCGCCTCCTCCGAATACGAACCCGAGACCAGCGGGTTCCAGATGGGCCACGGCCAAACCGACCACGGAGCGTTGCAGGTCGATCAGGTGAGGGATATTGGCCCGGGAAAGAAGAGCCGTCAGGATGACCTCGAGAATGATCATTAGGACCATCGCCACCGTTCGCTGCCCCAAAAGGGAGCCAAGCCCAAGGCCGACCACGAACCCGACGATCACCTCGAGCTCGATCCACAACCCGGTCCGGATCATCAACGGCGTCGACGGATACAAAAAGACCCGGTGGTAGTCGGTGTAATCCTGTCCGGCCACGTGCCTGGCCATGTTCCGATCGAACGCACCGGGCGCCGAGACGACGGGAACGCCGTTGTTGAACGTGGTGGGCCCGGGACCACCAGGACCGCATTGGACGTTCATCGGCTCAGGCGCGTTATAGGCAAGATCGCATAGCACTTCGGCAGGATGCTCAGCCGCCCACGACTCGAGCCCGGCGCGAGAGAGACCCGCAGGCACGGTGGCGCCGTCGTAGTTGACCTGGGAAGGGGCGGCAAACACACATACCGTGCAGACGACGATGAATCCGATGGCCACCAGTGGCACGACAATGGCCAAACCGGCTGGTATCCGGGCCAGGTACAACGCCACCCGCGATCGTCCTGTTACCACGAGGTGGCGGAACATCCCTTCAGTGAGATCGACAGATCCCGCCGTGCAACCCAACATGGCCGCCACGATGAATCCAAAGACGTAGAGGACGCCGGCGATGAGCGCGTTATAGATGGCATATCCGCCCGCCGGCCCGTAGGAGTGTGGGTCAAAGGCGTGAAGAAGGAGTCGAATAACCAAAAAGACAGCCGGGATCCCAATGGTCACGACGATGAGGGCCACCATGAGTCCACGTCGCTTGCGCAGTTCCATGACACGAGTGGCGATCATGGCCGGGGTCGGAATCCACGAGCCTCGGGCGTCACGCCCGATGGCAATGGACGGCGTCGGCGCCAAGGCAGGGCTCACATCGGTGCTGCTCGTCATTGCGCCGCTCCCAGTCTGCTCGTCACCTGGAGGAACCATTCCTCTAACGACGCTTGAATCTGCTGAAGCCGATAAACCCGTATCCCGCCTTCGACGAGCACGCGGTTGATCTCGGCGATCACGTCTCGCGACGTGCCCGACGGCAACGTGATGCCGAGCCCGAGTGGGCCGGCATCTATCTGTGCCCCCATGGTGGTGACCTCGAGAAGGTGTAGGGCGCGCTCGGGGTCGGTGCATTCGACCTGAATAGTGAGGGCCGCTCCAGCCAGCAGCTCGGCGATAGGACCTTGTCGGATGATGTTGCCTCGATCAACGATGGCCACGGCATCACAGGTGCGCTCAACCTCGTCGAGCAGGTGGGAGGACAGCACCACGGTGCGTCCCTCCGCCACCAACGAAAGGATCATGGCCCGCATCTCTTGCATGCCGCCGGGATCAAGGCCGTTCATCGGCTCGTCCAGGATCAACAGCTGGGGATCGCCAATGAGACAGGCGGCCACGCCCAGACGCTGGCGCATGCCCATGGAGTACTTCGATACCCGGTCGTCCGCACGTTGCAAGATGCCGACTCGCTCGAGCGAGGGTCCGATGCGGTCCCGCGCCGCCGGCTCACGAGCCGCCGCCAGGATTTGGAGGTTCTGTCTACCGGTCAGATGGCCGTGAAATCGAGGTTCGTCGACAATGGCCCCCACCCGGGCCAGGGCCGTGGCTCGGAGCTTCGGAACAGGAAGCCCGAGCAGTGACATGGTGCCCGAGTCGGCACTCGTCAGGCCCAGCAGTACTCGGATAAGCGTCGTCTTTCCCGCCCCGTTGGGACCCAGATACCCGAACGCACATCCGCGCGGGACAAGGAGCTCAACCCCGTTGACAGCGACGTTGTCCCCGAATCTCTTGGTTAGGCCATGCGTCTCCACCGCCCAGTCGCTCCCGCCGAAAGGGGGTCGGGACACGCGTGGACTTGTCGTTGTCACCATCGGGAGCCTTTGTGCATCTCGCCATACTCAGTGCTGGCGAAGAATCGAACAATCAGGGATTACCCTGAGGAGCGTCCCCGAGGTCGAGTCGTCGGGTGATGACCAAACGGTGCGACGTCGAAGCGATACCGTGACGAAATGACGCGCATCGGTATTCAACTACCCAACTTTTCCGGCTTTGCCTCGGCCGAGTTGTTCGAGCACATGGCCAGCTTGGCGGTGGCGGCCGAGGACGCCGGCTTCGATTCGGTATGGGTCATGGACCACTACTTCCAACTGCCGCCTCTGGGAGGTCCCGATCAGCCGATGTTGGAGGCCTACACCCTTCTCGGGGGGTTGGCGGCCCGCACGCACAGGGTGCAACTGGGAACCCTCGTCACCGGCGTGACCTATAGGAATCCCGGCATCCTGGCCAAAATCGTCACGACATTGGACATCATCTCCGGGGGGCGAGCCATTCTCGGCATTGGGGGTGCCTGGTACGACGTGGAGCACCGCGGCCTTGGTATCGAGTACCCCTCGGACCGGCTGCGATTGGACATGCTCGAAGAGGCGGTCCAGGTATGTCGAGCCATGTTCACCGACGACGACGTCTCGTTTTTCGGGGATCACTATCGCCTCGACCATGCCCGCAATCTGCCTCGCCCCGTGCAACTGGGCGGTCCCAAGATCATGATCGGAGGCGGTGGCGAGAAGCGGACCCTGCGACTGGTGGCCATGTACGCGGACATGTGCAATGTCACCGGAGATGTGGACACGCTCCGGCACAAGATCGAGGTGATCCACCGTCACTGCGCCGATGTGGGCCGCGACCCGGCCGAGGTGAAGATCACCTGGATGACCCCGTTGATTCTCACCACATCGGACCAGAACACGGCGGAGGTGCGCGAGATGCTGGCGTCGAGCTCCCCAGCCGACGAGGTCGCCGGGTTCACCGTCGGACAGCCGCACGAGATCCCTGATCTCGTGGCCGGGCACATCGAAGCCGGGGCCGACGAGGTCATCTTCAGTGCCCCCTTTGTCGACGAGCCAGGCATAGCCGCCATCGGTCAGGTCTTTGCGCTGACGCGACCCTGACGCCTGTCCGGCCTCACCTAACCTTCGCTGCGCCCCGGCCCCCAGTCGCTCCTCGAACGGCTGACGCTCACCGACTAAAGACAAAGGGCCTGCTGGTCGAGGTAATAGGACAGGAAATTTCCTGGGTAGCGCCGGCGGCGCCTCTTCCCTGGCGGTGAGGACGAGCATGACCCTTGCAAGAGACGTATCGGGCGACGGAACCCGGGGTGAGGGCTCCGAACGGCTCCGAACGATCTTGGGCATCGACATCACCAAGCTCGCGCAAGCGCATGCGCAAGAACACCGGGATAGCGTGCCGAACGTGATGTCTCTCGCTGAGTCGATGGCGGAACTTCATGCCACCACGTTGGCAAACCTCGAGCAGATGATCACGCCGCTGCGAAAGATGACCGCCAACCTCGACGCTGGTAATGCAGTGCCGGTTCATCACCCACAGACCCTCGGCGCCCTTGGCCACAAAACCCGACGAGTTATCGAAGACGTACAAGAACCAACGCGTCGGCTCACCACGGTCGTTCCCGCCCCGGCGTGGACACAGCTCGAACAGTTCGTGCCGCTGGACTTTGATCGTCTGGCTCGGATTGTCACCACCCATGCCAAGGACGCCGTGGCCAGCATGGCGCACGCGGCAACCGACGATGCCGACACGTTGGTGGCTCAACTTTCCCCCGATGAAGTGGCAACTCTTGAAGAGTGGGTGGGGGCAATCGCCCACGAAGGATCTCGATTCGTCGCTCCGTTGGGTGGGCCCACCATCTCCTGGTGGACACAGGCGTCAGCCCTTGAGCGGGTCGTGTTCGTTTACGTGCTCTACGTCATGGTGATGGTGCTTTCGAGCTGCGCCGTGGACATCTCCGATCCGGCTCAGGACCCGGCCGTCGATGTCATCAATGCCGTCGGCCTGTTCAAGCACCGCAATCCGATTCGCCTGCACCGGCGCCGTCGGAACGTGAATACCGTGGACGAGGCACAACCCCGCCAATACGGGACGTAGCGGCGCCACACCGCTGATCGGCACGCTCAGTTGTCGTGGGGCGGGATAACAACTTTTTCGCCACGCTGCGTGACCTTTGCCGCCGCGTGTGACGAAGGTGTTAAAGCCGGGGTGAACGCCTCCGATAACCAAGAGGACGGCGTCAAAGCCGCCGGCAGTTCTGGCCCTCGACCACCTGACTACGGACACACAACCAGAGGACGGTACCCCGATGTGCGCTGACATCCTGCGAGGCTCATTCCGACGGAAGCTCCTTTGGGCATCGAGCGGCGCGCTTGTCGGTGTCGGAGCCTGTGGAGGAGCCGTATGGGCGGCGACGTCTTCACCGGCAAACACGAAATCTACGGTGGGCCCGCATGGACCGACAGGTCAGCGCGGTGCGCAGGGAGCCACTGGTGCGGCGGGCGCCGACGAGACCAGCATCACCGTCGAAGCGCTTACGGCAGGGCAAGACAGCAACTGCCCGAATGGCGGGACCCTCTTCGGGACCATCCCCGAAGTCACCTATGCCTGTAACGGTGCCGCGGGTGCAACAGGGCCCCAAGGACCCGCGGGTCTCCAAGGCCCAGCAGGCCAGCAGGGAACTGCCGGTTCGGTAGGGGCGACTGGCGCGGAGGGCACACAGGGCGCAGCCGGGGCGACTGGCGCCGCCGGCCCGGTGGGGCCACAAGGATCGACAGGTGTCCACGGTGCGACCGGCGCTACCGGGCCGACCGGCGCCGCAGGTGCGCAAGGCGCCGCAGGTGCGCAAGGCGCCGCAGGTGCGTCAGGCGTGACGGGTTCACAGGGTGCGACGGGGCCTTACGGGGCGACGGGCCCGCAAGGTGCGACGGGTCCGCAAGGTGCGACGGGTGCGACAGGTGGGACTGGCCCGCAAGGTGCGACGGGCGTCCAGGGCGCAACGGGATCGCAGGGTGCGGCCGGCCCCGTCCACGTGGTCACCGGCGTCGTCAACGGCTCGAACTGTACGAAGGACGTTGCCTCGTCGTCATATTCAGTCACGGCTGTCAACGGCACCGATTGCCAGATCACCTTCCCATCGGGAAGCGTTTTCTACAGCACATCGATGATCCCCACCGTTGCCACCGGTGGAGTGGGTTCCTTTGGTGAGAACGTGGTCACCGAAATCTCAGGTATTTCGGACTCGGGCACCAACAACTACTTTGACGTCGAAGAGTGGTACCTCCACACCAGCCTGATGGACACGGGCAATGCCGATGACTTCACATTCCAGGTGCTTCCGACGACCTGATTTGGCGTGATGTGGCGGTCGGCTCAAGTGTTCTGCCGACGCCTCAACGAGCGAACTCGAAACGTGCCCCCGCGGAGAATTTGGTGAGAGTCACCTCGTTGAGTTCGCGCGCCGGCTGATCCTGCCATTGCACGTACCAACGTCGGGCTCCAGCCGGCCGAACACACCAGTGCGGGTCTACGCCCGCGGCAATGGCGCTGAGAGCGCGGTCGCGGCCTTCAGCCAACTCCATGATCCACGACGCCATGCCTTCTTCTTCGGCCGCGCACTCCCCCAGTTCGAGAACGACAGCGTCTCCTTCTACCGCGACGCGCCAGTTGACGTATTGCCGCGGGTGAAAAGCGGGGTGGAGGTCGAACACGCTGGCGACGTCTTGAGCACTCACCCCGAGGGCGAACACGTGTCTTAGGCGCTCGGACGCCACGCCGGCCACCCCGGTGAACTGTCGGTTCAGCGCCGACATGGCTTGCTCATCGCCTAGGCGATCCGCTACCGCGACGCCGAAGGAAAGAGCCAGAAGGTGTCCCTGGAGGCAGATCTCATCAACCAAGGCCCTGAGAGTGCCGCTCGTGAAACGCCCAAGGTGGAGATCGGGGTCGAGCGCCCCTCGGTAGTGCTCATCACCGTCGTCCGACACTCCCCGCCGAGACGCAATGGGCAACAGCGCTGCTCTGGTCTTCTCTATCCGAAGCATCTGCTGCGGCATGGGGGTCTCCGGGCTATCCGGATCTATCACCACTGTCCAGGCGCAATGCGGGTGCCGGTTCCCTGGCACCCGCGGCGGCCGATGAATGGGCCGCATCCGCAGGCGGGGGTTAGTGGCCCAACCGGTGGCGTCGAACGTCGGGTCCTCAATGTGGTGACACATGGCCGTTACGTAATCGTCACCCAGCGGCTCCACGTCCAACAGGGCACCGCAGTGATCGAGGTGGAACTCGCCGTGGTGGTCGTCGTGCACCGTGAACCGAAAGTCCATGAACTCAGGCGGGGCGCCGACGTCGAGCTGCATTCCTTTGAGCGAGACTTCGACGGTGTCTCCCTCGAAATCCAACAACCGCTGCATCCGCTTCGTGTAAATCGGACTCGCGCCCATCCACTCGTCGATGGCCACGTCTCGCATGACATCGAGGCCGTGGCTTACGACCACGGGCATCCCCGCCCGATCGATCAGGTGGCCCGCCAGCAGGTGCTCACGAGCGAGCAACGCCAGTTCGCCGTGCCCGAGACTGTCGATGGTCCGGTGCGATTCATTCATCGTCAACTCTCACAGGAAGTCGCCACAGGCCAGATGGCTCCTCAAGCCCCCTTGAAAATGTACGAATCCTCAAATCCAGCGGGTGCACCGATGATGGCGGTACCACCCGAGATGGCCACGGCGATGCCGAAGAACCCTGTACCCGCCGGAACCGGCCACGGGTTCTTCGAGAGGGTAGGCACAGCGGGCCAGGCGTTCGTCTTTTTATACAGATACACGTCCCCAACGCCGGACGAAGCCGTGTAAGCGCCGACGATCACCACGCTTCCGGAGATCGCCTCAGCAACACCGAAGCTGTTGTTGGGCGGAGCAGGGTCATTCAGTGTCTGAGTGGGCGTGCTCGTCGATACCCAGCTTAGGGGCTTGACAAAGATGTAGACGGGTCCCCCTCCGGGGTTACCTACGACAATCGTGTTCGCTGACATGGCGATCGAATAGCCGAAGTAGTCATTTTGTTGTCCAACGGGGTCGGACAAAGTAGCAGTGGGGGTACTCGTCGAGACCCAACCGTTGGGCGGCTTCACGTACACATCGACCGCCCCGCACGGAGGAAACGTGCAACTTCCCGTTTTGGCACCGGCGGCCGCCACGGCAACGGTGTTCGAAGCGATGGCCACAGGCTGACCAAACCCCCAGTTGGGACTGGCCGAGGAATCAGTCAAGGTGGACACAAGCGTCCAGCTTGCGCCCACCTTTTGATAGATGAAAGCAGCACCGTTGGGCGCGTAGTTCCCGGTACCGACGACTGCCGTCGTCCCCGAAATCGCCACCGAGAAGCCAAACTGGTCTCCCGGAGCCGACGACGGATATGTCAGTGTGGCTGCCGGAGCGGTGGGCCAGGTCGAGCCTGCCCTCTTGTAGATGTAGGCCGAACCAGTGAGGGCGCTGGTGCCGGCGGCACCGACGATGGCGTAAGCGCCGGAAATCGCCACCGAGTCTCCGAAGGAATCGCCCACAGTATTGGCGGGGTCGGGAAGAGTGAAACTGGGGCTGGCGGGCCAAACACCATTTTTTGCCCTGACATAAATAAACGTCGTCCCTGGAACCGAGCCGTTGTCGGGAGCACCAACGATGGCGGTGCTGCCCGAGATGGCCACAGCATGGCCAAAGTTCAACGCACCGCCCGGGACAGCCAGAGTCCCCCCCGGGGCGAGCACCGGAGGTGCCGCACTAGCGGCCGATTCGGACACGACGAGGACACCGAGCAAAAGCCCGACAGCCACGATTACGCGGATCGAAAGGACCGGCGACTTCTTGACTAGACCCACTTTGCGACCCCCCGTCGACTCGACATGGTGGTCGCGGCCCGTGGGCGACTCCAATGCCGAGCATTCCCGTAGGCGGCTGAGTGTAGATCAGGGCGACGGAGTTGCCCATGCTCGACCGCGGAGCCGCAAATCTCATCATCGGTTCCCGAACACGGTGACGGCCAGGCAACCGGGTCACCCCGCAACAGGTGGTGCAGGTCGGTCGGTGAGTGTCACTCCCGCATGCCGTGTAAGGCTCACCGGTGCTCCTCGATGAACTTCAAGCAGGCCGCGGGCGAGAACGCCGCCCAGTCAGTTGCGCACTGCATCAATAGATCCTGTGTGCCGAACATCACCAAACACTGGCGTCGGCCGACGCTCCCGAGTTAAACATTCGCCAGCGAATGGCTGTATCCGGTTGGATGGGCCGTTGCAAGGGGGGGACGATGACGGGACACGCTCGGACGAAACACTTGCGATTCGTCTTGGCGTTCGCAACGTTCGTCGGTGCGGTTGGCATAGTTGGACTGGTCCTACCGGGGATGGCTTCTGGCGTGATTGGCTGGCAAAACTCTCCGGCTGGTGCGCTTCCCCTGCCGAGCGGTCCCGATGCCCCGGACACGAACCCACAAGTGAACTTCACCAACCTTGCTTGTTCCTCCGACGGGACATGCCTGGGCCTTGGTCAGTATGACTCCGGCGGAATGGTCTACGAGACCTTCGACACCACGTATCCGGGCGCAGGCGGGACTTGGACGGCAACGGAACCTCCTGTGCCCAGCGGTATTCCCGGTGGAACGGGCGATCAACTCGCTGGGTACAACGCGGTGGCTTGTTACAACAGCACTCCTTACGGCACCTGCGTCGCCGTCGGCAGCGCCTTGGACGGCTCCGGGACCAACAATTACCAGTCGATCCTGAACAGTTTCTCGAACGGCGCGTGGACGACGACGGTGGCCCCGCTACCGGCGACCGCCAGCATCGGGGCTGGTGAACAGGGCACCGAACTTGACGAGATCACCTGTCCGGGCGTGGGCACCTGCGTCGCCGTCGGCGGCTACGACGATGCGATGGAGAACAATTATCCTGAGCCGCTCATCGAGACATTGTCAGGTGGGTCTTGGACCTACACGGTGCCGACCAACAATGTCGGCACCGCGCCGAACTTTCTATCGCAGGTGGCTTGTGCATCGGCCACCAGCTGCACCGCCATTGGCGTCAATAACAACGGTCCCGTGGTGTACACCGGGTTCGGCAACTCGTGGAGCAGTGCTCAGCTCCCTGTGCCTTCGAACCCCGCGCCCCTCAATGTGGTCAAGCCGGGGTCACTCGCCTGTGCCAGCGACGACACTTGCATTGCCACTGGGCAGTACGAGGTTGCGTCGTCGACTGGTACGGACAGCGTCGTCTGGGGCAGCTACCAGGGAGGGCCTTGGACCATAGGGGCGACATTCCCGAACAAGAACGGCGTGTACACCTCAGCCTGTCCCACCGCTGGAGTGTGTCTATCGGTGGGGGACTCACGGCCGTCGACGCACGTAGAAAATCCATTGGTGGCCACCTTCGCGAACGACACCTGGAACCAGGCCGCCGCACCTATCCCGGCCAACGGCGACGGAGGTCTCTTGGAGAACGTCACATGTGCCCCTGACGGCACGTGTGCCGCCGTGGGCCAGTACTACGACGACAACGGCAACGCGGATGCCCTGGTGGACACCTACCAGAACAACACGTGGAGTGCCTACCCCTATCCGCCTACTGAGCCGAATGATGCCGCCCCCGAGTCCGTCGACGAGCTGACAGCGGTTTCGTGCGCTGTGTCGGTGACCACCGGCTGCACGGCTTTGGGCGACTACCTGGATGTCAACAATAATGTCGAAGGGCTTTTGGATAACGCCGTACAGGTAGCCGGCGACACCGCCACCGTTACCGTCGTCCCGACGCCGTTCACCGCCTCGACGGGGGGCACCTACACCGTGACGGTGAGCGGGAGCAATGGCACCCCAACCGGAACTGTGATGGTCGCCGACGATGCCGGAAATACCTGCCCTGCCAACATCGTTCTGGCGACAGGGACCGGGACGTGCACCGTCGCCGACGAGAGTGATTACGGTGGTCCGTACACGGTCACCGCTTCCTATTCGGGCGACCTGACATACCTGCCCGCCTCGGGCACCATCAGCGTCGACCCCGAACCCACCGCCAGCGGCACGGCCAGCGCTACGGCTGGCGATGTGAGTGTCACGGCGTCAGGTGGAGGCGCCACCGACGTGGTCACGGCCACCCAATATCCCGCCGATCCCGTGGGGGCACCGTCGGGATTCAACTCCTCGGGCGTCTATGTGGACGTGGCCTTGGCGCAACCGACCGGCTTCACCAGCGCCGCGATCAGCGTGTGCAGCGCCAGCTTTGCCAGTGGCGATCAGCTCTACTGGTATGACTCGAACCTGACGACCTGGGCGCCGACAAGTCCGGCCGCCACCTTCAGCAGCGGGTGCCTGGCGGTGACGTTGAACGGCTCCACCAGCCCCACGCTGAGCGAGCTCGACGGCACCGTGTTCGGCGCTGGCATCCCGGTGGTGACCGGCTTTGCCATCACCACCACCAGTGCCAACCTCCCGGCAGCCACCCCGAACGTGCCCTACGCCACCCAGCTGGAGGCAACCGACGGGGCCACCCCCTACCGTTGGCACATCGTGGCCGGCGGCGGCACCCTTCCCAGGGGCTTGCGGGTGCATCTCGACGGCATGCTCTCGGGCCGGCCTCGTCACAGCGACGCCCCCGGCACCTACTCCTTCACGGTAAAGGCCACCACCCATGGGTCTCGAGGGCACCCCAGGGAGATCACCACGAAGACGCTCAGCCTCACCGTGTCGTGACGTCTTGCTGACTACTTCGTCGCTTCGGTAATCCCCGCGCCTCTGAGCATCCGTCGCAGGTCCATGACCTGCTGTTCGTCAATGTCGTGATGGTGAGGGACGTCGAACGTCTGGGTCTCAGCTCCGAGCGTGACTGCGTAGCGGCCGTCGCTCTTCTCGGTCACGGTGCCGACACTCTCGAGCAGTGACAGGACGTCATGCCACTGGATGTTGTGACTGACGGGATGACCGAAGATCTTCTCCACAGTCGCCCGGTGGTGCGCATCAAGTCCCTTACCGTCTACCACTTCAGCTCCCCCACCTTGTCTGGGCGTCGTTAGGCATGTCCACAGCGTCTCCCGAGTCATCGGGCCTCAACGGCCCATAATCACGGTACACCGGGAGAGCGGTGACAGTCGCGGGCCAACCGAGTCACAGTCCGATCCGATGTCGTTACCTCCCCACAACACCAACGCGTGAACCAAACTCGATTGCTAGCTTGTCAATGTGTCCCTCGAATGGCCGGACCTGTCCTACGAGCAATGGCACGAGACGTGTGACACGCTGCACGCCTACACGCAACTTCTCGGGAAGCTTGCCGTGGCCCTGGCGCCACCCGAGCCACAGCTCCAGCATGCGGCGTTACGTCTGACGGCCCGGGGATGGGAGACCTCGCCGCTGCCGGCGCCCGATGGCTCGGGCACCGTCGTCGGCGCCATCGACCTCCATTCCCATGAAGTGGCGGTGGAAGCCAGCAACGGGGGCACGCGCCGCGTGGCGCTCACTCCCGATCGCCCCGTGGGCGCGGTTACGCGCGATGTTCTGGACGCTGTCGGTGGCCTCGTCGGCACCGTCGCCATCAACCCGATTCCCCAGGAGGTGCCTTGGACCGTGCCGCTGGACGAGGACGACGAGCACGGGCGTTATGACCCGAATCAGGTCGCCTCGTACTTCGCCGCCGCCACTCAGGCCGCCCTCATCCTGGCGGAATACCGTGCGCCGTTTCGGGGACGATCCACACCGGTGAACGCGTGGTGGGGGTCGTTCGACATCGCCGTCAGTCTGTTCTCCGGGCTCCCCGCCGCGCCACCATCGAATGACTTCATCATGCGTAACGCCATGGACTCCCAGGAGGTAGCCGTCGGCTGGTGGCCAGGAGATCAGCGATACGGCAGCGCCGCCTTCTATGCCTATGCACACCCGGCGCCGGCTGCGTTCGCGGCGGCGACACTCTCTCCACCGTCAGCCCATTGGAATGCCACTCTGGGCGAGTACGTCCTCGACTGGGCCGACCTCGGCAAGAGCGCCGACCCGCATCGAGATGGAGTCGAGTTTGCCCGCTCCGCCTTTCGCCACGCGTGCGTCGTCTGTGAATGGGATCCGACTCTGGCCGCCAGTGTCGAAGGAACGCCACCGCCTCTTGCCTAACGCCTCAGTCGACTGAGGTGCGGTGAAGTACCGGGGCGGTTGGCCATCGGTCTCGTCGTTGGTCCGCCTGGCTCGGTGACCCTAGCGGGTCAGATAATTAGTGGAACCTTTCGGACCCTTCGTGCGTCATATCACTGTGACAGTGGGTTACGAAGAGGAGACTGTACTCGTGGAGCTAGATCCGGTGTCCCCACCTGATTTAGCAACGCTGTATCTCAGCCAGCGAGCTGGGATGATCCGCCTGGCGCGCTTGTTGACGGGATCAAATGCCGTCGCCGAGGACGTCGTCCAAGAGGCCTTTTTGAAGATGCATGGCGCCATGCCGTCACCCCAGAACCCAGAAGCGTATCTCCGGACCGTTGTCACCAATCTCTCCCGGAGCCACATGCGCCACCGCCAGGTGGAGCAACGCATCCGAGTAGCGCCTCGGGTCGCCATCTCCGACCCTGAGATTGACGAGACATGGTCAGCGGTGTGTCGCCTGCCTTTTCGCCAACGGGCCGTCTTGGCGTTGCGTTTCTATGAAGACATGACGGAGGCCGACATCGCCCGAGTCCTCAACTGTCGACCGGGAACGGTCAAGTCAACTTTGCATCGCGCTCTATCGAGATTGAGACACGACCTGTCATGACCGAAGCAGATGACCTCGAGCAGCGCCTGCGGCGCACGTTCCGCTCCATTGCAGAGCTTCCCGTAGAGTCGCGAGCGGCTGGACACGGCGCGCCGATACGTCTGCTAACGATCGGAGCCGTCGTCGCCCTAGGCGGCGCGGCCTTTGGCCTCGCACTTGCGTACGGCCCACGAAACTCGGCACCGGGAATCCGACCGGGAAGCCCGCCAAATACATCGATAGTCATTCCGACGTCCACAACGACAACGACGACCAGCCCGCCGGCGACCACAGAGCCCAGCACCACGACGACGCTGCCATCTTCGGCTCTCCCAACCGCACCAAACTGTGACACCGGCGGTTCTGGATTCGAACCCACCGAGATCTTCATCGGCTGCGCCACGAGCGCCGATTTTCTGAGCAATCTTCAGTGGACCAGTTGGACTCCGACTAGCGCCACGGGCACAGCTATACACAACATCAACAATTGTGAGCCGGACTGCGCGGGGGGCACCTACGCCAAGTTTCCAGTCGAGGTGACCCTGACCGATCCCACCACCGTGTACGGGGTGTACTCATTTGCCACCATCACGATGAATCCAACGACAAACAGTGGGAGTGAAGAATCCGCCACCGACGGGGATTGTTCGCCGGCAGGACCCTGTTCCCAGATGGGTTCCGATTGGGGCTTCGTTCCCAACAGCCCGTAGTGGTGGCGGGGCGCAAACAAGAACGACGTCGGCAGGCGCGCGCGTCGACAAGCCACTGCCAATCGACGGAGGGATCCGTCCGTTGCTGCCCGTTGCATCACAGCGCGGCGGGCTCGATTCTTTGGGCTGGCTCCCCTCTGCGATCAGGAGCGCCTTGTAAACGTGCCTGCTGACCTTCGTCGACGCTGGGGCATACACGACGGCGGTGAAGTGGCATTTATCGATTTGGGTGAGGCAGCATTACTGCTCCCCGGGGGCATGAAGGCTGCACGGGCCGAGTCGCGTCGTGTCTTTGCCGCCGGTGCGTACGATGAGGGAGTCGCCTCTCTCACCGACCCAGACCTTGCCGACGAGACCCGTTCTCTTCGACGAGAGAGTTCTCGTAGCGCTTCTCATCGGAGAACGCCTCCCGATTTCTCAATCCTCAGAGCGTTTCACCACTTCCTACTTCTACTTTCGGGCGTGTCGTGCGTTCGTGCTGGGCGCAAGTGGAAAGCTCTCAGGTCCGTTCAAAGCGCTCGATTCCGAACGTCAAGCCTTGGCGCTCGGAGAAATGTTGGCGCTGCCCGATGACGTTGGGCTCCCAGACCCGCGCTCTCTGGTACCCGTCATGATTGAAGTCCAAGGTCGTCATCCGCAGCTAACCCTGCTCAACACGGAGGCAGTTGCGGCAGCACTTCTCCTCAACGCCCGCCTCGTACTCACTGCCCCAACCGCTCGCGGCCAGCTCGCCGACGTGCTGGAAGCCGAATCAATCAACTGGAGCGTCGTCGAGCTGCCTTAGGCGGCGAATCCAGCGGCAAGCAGCTCCGCAAGCTTCACCCGTCTACCCCGTGAGCCGTGACCGAGTGGGCCGTACACGAGTGGGCCGTACAGGACTTGAACCTGTGACCCCTTGCGTGTCATAGGACGTCAGAGTGTCAATCGATACGACTCGATGACATTCGAGATCAGGTCTGAGCCGGTTCGACGGTACTGCACGTTATTGGATGAGATCCGAGTCCATTCGACGAATGGCTCCCTACATCGCTCCCCGGCGGAATCGCGATTGGTGGCGATATCGGATGCTTTTACCTCAGGGCACGAGAGCAAACCCAGCAGCTTCGAGCGGGCCGTTGGACCACCACGGGGCTACGCGCCAGATGCCAATCGGGCCAGCGAGCCTCGTCTGCTCGTCAGCGCTCCAACGGCGAGAGGTCTTCGGTGGCTTGTGTCGGGCCCCTTAAATGAGCTTCGTCGACGCAGCCGAGCGAACTCGCTACGCTTTGGCGGTGCGACCACCTCCGGTTCAGTATGCCGACAGTAACGGCGTGCGCATTGCATACCAAGTGTTCGGAAGCGGCCCGTTTGACATTGTGTATGCCCCATCGCACGTCACTCACGTCGAGCTGGTGTGGAGCGTGCAGCCATGGGCAAGGTTTCTTGAACGCCTCGGGGGGCTTGGCCGCGTCATCGTTTTCGACAAGCGCGGGACCGGAATGTCGGACCGTTCCGTGGGTCTTCCCGACATGGAGGAGCGCATGGACGACATCCGTGCCGTCATGGACGCCGCCGGATCGGAGCGAGCCGCGCTCATCGGCACTTCTGAAGGCGGGACGATGTGTGCGCTCTTTGCGGCAACGTTCCCGGATAGGTGCTGGGCCTTGGTGCTTTGGGGTTCAATTCCCCGTCTTCGCTTTGCTCGCGACTATCGAGGTGGGCCTACTGACGAAGAACTGGTTGAAGCCGATACTTGGCTCGAGCAACATCCGTGGGGAGACCGGGAACGCATGGAGAGCCAAGCCGAGTGGATGCTCCCTCGGGGAACGCCTGCGGAACGCCAGGCGCTCATCAACATGCTCATGGCCGGGGCGGACGAGAAGTCGATGCGAGTCCTGGACGAAATGAATCGAGATATGGACGTCCGAGCCGCTTTGCCGGCGATAAGTGCCCCCACCATGGTGACCTGTTGGGAACAGGAACCACCGCACATCACCTTCGGCTCCCGGGCGTTTGCGGATCTCATCCCTCGGGCGGTGTTCGTGGAGCTGCCGGGCAAGGGTCACTTGCCGTTTGGCAGTGACGACGCCAGGGCCTTCGCACACATCGAAGAATTCCTTACCCGGAGCTGGGACGGCAAGCAAAGCTCCCCCGAGTTTGACCGCGTCCTGGCGACGATCCTTTTCACCGACGTCGTCGGATCCACCGACAAGGCTGTCGAACTTGGTGACCGGGCCTGGTTATCGCTGCTCGATCGCCACCATGCTGCGGTTCGGCTCCTGTTAGCCCGCTACCGGGGGATCGAGGTGAACACGATGGGAGATGGCTTCTTGGCTCGCTTCGATGGCCCTGCCCGTGCGATCCGATGTGCCGACGAGATCACCAAGGCGGTACGTCCGCTTGGTTTAGAGATCCGAGCGGGGCTGCATACCGGTGAGTGCGAGATGGTCGACGGCCAAGTTGCGGGAATCGCCCTCCACATAGGAGCTCGGGTCGCATCGCAGGCAGGTCCAAGCGAAGTACTCGTCTCTCAGACGGTACGGGATCTCATCGTAGGCTCGGGCATTGGCCTTGAGGATCGCGGTACCCGCGAACTGAAGGGCATTCCGGGCACGTGGCAGCTTTATCGCGTTGCCGTCCTCGCGGCCTGAGTCTCCCCTAGGAAAGCTCGTGGTAGTAACGATCGGACTCCCGATTGGTCTTGGAAGCGGTGCCAGGGCTGCTCAACGTGGTGGGCCGTACAGGACTTGAACCTGTGACCCCTTGCGTGTCATGCAAGTGCGCTACCAGACTGCGCTAACGGCCCCGTGGCAGCCAGGTTACTCGCACGGGCCGAAGGCTGGTGAATGGAAGCGGACCACTCCGCTCGAACTCGTCGAGAAGCGTCGCCCTTACCGGCGCACCCCGGCGATGGCCATGGCACCATTGAGCCGTGGACCTCCCTGGCGATGAGAGGACGATCAACGAACCGGCCATCAGCGCCTACGCCCAAGCCATCGGCAACGACGGCTGGACGGTGATCGAAGAGGCCTTCTCCCTCGATCTCGCCGATGCGATCCACGATGACCTCCTTCGTCTCGAGCACGACCTCGGTGCCGTGCCCGCCCGCAACCTCTTCGAGGGGCTTCGCACCACCCGTATCTACAACCTCCTGGCGCACGGCTCCCTCTACGAGCGCATCCCCGTGCATCCCAACGTCTTGCCTGTCGTCGAGGAGGTGCTCGACCCCGGCCTGCTCATCTCCTCTCTCTCTTCGATCGCCATCGGCCCCGACGAGGCGGCCCAACCGATCCACGCTGATGATCAACTGATCCCGATCCCGAAACCCCACCCTCCCCTCATTTGCAACACCATGTGGGCGATCACCGATTTCACGGAGGAAAACGGGGCGACACGGTTGTGTCCTGGGACGCATCTCGGCGATCACTCCCCCGACTTCGGCGGAACCTATGACTCAACCCCCGCCGTCATGTCCAAGGGCAGCGTCCTTGTATGGGTGGGAAGCCTGTGGCATGGCGGTGGTGCCAACTCCACCACCACGCCACGCGTCGGCATCGCCATGAACTACTGCGCCGGCTATATCCGCCAACAGGAGAACCAACAGCTCGGGATTCCCCTCAAGACCCTCCGGGGCTTCTCGCCCCGACTACAGGAGCTGTGCGGGTTCTCCATCTACCGCGGGCTCATGGGCCACATCGACAAACAAGACCCCCGGCGAGCTGTCCTCGGATCCCACGCCGATGCCTCTTTGGTGTGGGACTACGCCAGGCCCGATCACCGAACCCCCTGATTACGGTGACGGCGCAGACGCCTGGTTGATGGGAACAAGAAGCCGTCCGTCGATCCAGCCCGACCACCCTGAAGCCACGAGAACCAAGGACCAGTCCCCCAGTCGCCGCAACGTCTGCACGGCGGTGCCGGCCGCCAAGGTGGCCACCATGTGGCTGGACCCGTTGGGCACCGCCCACACCGGTATTCGATCGTGGACGACGACATCGGTGGGGGCGAAGGGATGGGCCGGCAACGGCAAACCCACCGGTGGAGGAGGCGCCGGCCTCAGCTGGTGATAACGAAACGGCGACGCGGCCAGGGCGCGGTGAAAGAGCAGCACATACACACCGATGCTGCCCACCAATACGCAATACGCCAGCACGGGTGCATTCAGAGCCAAAAAGGCGTCATAGGCGCCATGGAGGGCAGCAGCGGCGAGATAAGCGCCGAAGACCTCCAGGCGCGACCCGACCCCGAGTCGGTGGCGGGCATAGGCGTAGCCGATAATGCCGGCAAAGGCCATGTGACCCAGGTTCCCGGTGATGGCGCGCGCCGGAGCCACCACCACAATGGCGAGGTGGGCGGCTTGGCTAGGCGTGACATCTCCGCCCAGGGCTTGGTCATACGCCCGCACGATGTAGGTGAGAGTTTCGATGGCGGCAAAGCCGAGGGCGACCGCCGAGGCGTAGATCATGCCGTCGACGGGCTCGTTGAGATGTGTTGTACGCCGCGTGCCGAGCACCATGACGGCGAACTTGGAACCCTCCTCTATGAGTCCCACAGCCGCCGCGCTGGCCACGATGACACCGACGGCACCTTTGAGCGTGACTCCCGTGGCGGATTCCAAGGCGGCGGCCACGGCCACCGCCACCACGGACATGACGTAGAGCTTGGCGATGAGGAGCTTGGGCTCACGCTCGAAACGGTCGCGCCGATAGACGAGGACCAAGAACCCCAAGGAAGGCAGAAACGCGGCAATAAGGGCTTCGACGCGGATGTCCACGACAACGCCCGCCGGAGCTACAACGACGCGAGAACTGACTCCGCCGAGCTCACATCGAGGCCTTTGCCAGGCTCTTCGACGAACAACGAGGTGATGACCCCGTCGTCGATCACCGCCGCATACCGCTGGGAACGCTCGCCAAGGCCAACCACGCTGACATCCATCTCGAGGCCCATCGCTCGGGTGAACTCACCGTTCCCATCCCCCACCATGACCACGGTGTCCCCGACCTTCTGCGCCTTTCCCCAGGCGTCCATGACAAAGGCGTCGTTGACGGCAATGCACACCACTTTGTCGACACCCTTGGCCCGCAGCTCGTTGGCTCGGATGACGAATCCCGGGAGGTGGTAGTCCGAACACGTGGGCGTGAACGCGCCCGGTACCGCGAACAGGACGACTTTTCCTTGGCCCAGAAGCTCACCGCTACGGACGGACTCCGGGCCCTTGGCCCCCATCACTCGCACTTCGACATCCGGAACACGGTCACCTTTGGCGACGGTCATCAATCCTCCTCGACGAGAGCCTCTGACCCCACGTTACGGGACCTGCGCCATGGCGTGCACCACGGGCACCAGACGGCCCTCGGAGCACTTGTTCACGGTCGGTCCCCAGTGACCCTTGAGTGGGATCCGGAGGGGTTTGTGGTCAGCTCGCGCAGGAACCGCTACGAACACTGACCACCACCGTGCGGGCGTCGTGATGATTCACCACGTCGAGGTACGACGCGTTCGGAAGCGACGCGATGCTGGCTCCCGTGGCCTGGGCGCAGTACCCGTGGGGGTAGTGCAGCTGGACAGGGACGAAGATCACTGTCGGTGCGGTGATGTCGTCTTCGGCCTGGTAGGTGAGGTTGAAAGATCCATCGGCGTCGTCGGTCACCGACTCCGGGGTACCGGCCACCGCTTGGGGATAGGTGATCGACAGCGCGTCAGCGGTGGGCTCGAGTTGCCCGGTGGCGCTCATCAACCCTTCGTGCGAGCTCCCCGTCGGGTCGTCGTAGTCCTTCCACGCCCAGTACGTCCATCCGATCATGTCCTGGTTGGCATCAGAGACGATCTGGCTGACGAGACTTGCGTCGTAGGTCGCACCGAACTCGCTCATGAAGAGCCCGGGACCGCCCGGCTGGGGCGCCGAACCCAAATCGGCCCGCTCATTGGAGCGATGGGTCATGGTGCCCAGGACGAGGGGATCACAGAGCGTTTCACTGGTGGGATCACCGGTGGACGGATTGCGATACGGGCAGTAGTCGTGGAAGTTGAATACCAAGTTGGGGTAGTCCATCGCCCCCACGTAGTTGGGCACGCCCGCACCGCCGGAGAAGATGTCGGACTCGTAGAACACGAGGTGCCGGGAATCGGCGGCCAGGATGGTGGGAATGAGCCCCACCGCGGGGTCCTGCGCCGGACACGACAACGGAGCCCCCGTCGAGGTCAGCCCGGGGTGGGCGGCGCCGGTGTAAAGGCACTCGATCTGGGTGTCGAGGTTGTGGGTTCCATCGAGGGTCAGGTCCTGTGAGAACGGCTCATTGATGGGGTCATAGCCAACCACCCACGCATTGGAGCGGAAATACGACGCCGCCGTTGCCCAAGCTTTGTCGTACTGTCCTTGGAGATCGCCGACGACGTCATTGCGCCAAAAGTGTGCGAAGGCAGCGTCCAGCGCCCCGGTGGAATACGTGTTCGACCACCGGCCCGGGGCTCGCACGATGGGAAAACCATCCGTGCACACGGCCCACGCCGGTGCACCCTCACCCCCAAAGACATCGCTGTAGAGGTCTTGGTGCATGTCGAGCAATGTGTAGATGTGGTACTCGCCGAGCAGATCCACGGTCTGTTCGACGTGAGCAAGGTAGGCGTCGGCCACACTTGAGCTGAACTGACCAGGATCACCGGCCGCTCCCGGCGTGCAGATGGCGGGATCATTGGGCCCTGCTGTTCCTGGTTCCAGTCCGGCCCAGGTGATGCCGAGGCGCACAACGTTGAAACCCAGCCGGGCGATGTCCGAGGCATCGGTGGCGGAGAAGTCCCAGGGCTTGCCGGCATCGGGGTAGAGCTCGAAAGGTGCGTACTTATAGACGGCGTTGACACCGTGCAAGAAGACGGCCCGACCCGACGCGTCGCGCAAGAAAGGACCGCCAGGATCAGAAAGCGGGCCCTGCGGGTACGTGGCAGGACGGGTACTGCTGGCCAGATGCACGGGTGAGGATCCGGTTGCCGACTCCGACAAGGCCTGCGCGGCTCGGCCCGGGAGCACGAACGCCACCAGAGCGAGCGCGACCACGGCCACCATGAGCCGGGCTCCTCGCCGACCGCGGCGGGCCGGACGAACAGCCACGGCAGCACGCGTCCACCGCGGTCGTATACCGCCTCGCACTGTGCCCATCTCCCCTTCTAAACCAACCCAATTCTACCGAGCTTGGGTCCTGTGCGGTCATCGGCACCTGGGTTGCGATTTACAAGCGTTTTCACCCCACAACTCGGCCAAGGCGGGCCGGGGTCCATTGCCTAGCGCCGGGTCAGTCTCCACCACAGCGACGGCCCCGGGAGGCGCCGAGCGGAGCGCGCCACGACATCGATGGTCATCCCCGGGGAGCCCACGTAGAAGAGGCCGACATGGGTACCCGCCGACACCGGAATCGTCAGCACCCTGGGCACGAGGTGAACGGGCAGAACAAGCCCAGGCCAGCCCACCACGGCCGGCGACGGCGCCGCGGTCACCGGTACCGAGACCCCCCACGGCGCCACCACGTGACCCACCACCACGCCAGGAGCGAGAGCGGGCTTCACGCGCAAAACCGCGAAGGCAGCCTTGGCCAGAGCACCCGCCGACTTCAGGGCGGCGGCCACAAGATCGGCTCCCCGTTGTCCCAGGACGACACCAATGAGGGTGACGTCTTTGGTGCCGACGCGTTGTTGAGCGTCGAACAACAGACAGCCGCCCGCGGCGGTGTCTGATCCTGTCTTGATGCCCACGATGCCGTCTTGGCCAAGGTCGCCGTTGAAATTCTGCACGACGCCGGCCACAGGAAGATCGGCATCCACCATGGCCACGATTTGGCGAAACACCGCATTGTCCATGGCCGCCTGACCGAGGGTGATCAAGTCAGCCGCCGTGCTCACCGAACCGGGGTCCAATCCACTGACGTCGTCGAAATGCGTGGACCGCAAGCCGAGGCTGGCGGCATCGGCATTCATCTTGGCCACGAACGCCGTCTCGGATCCGGCGTCCCAATCGGCGAGCATCGAAGCCATGTCGTTCCCCGACGCGATGAGCATTCCCTCGAGACACTGAAGTTCGGTCAGCGACTCCCCCGCGGTGACTTTGACCACCGACTGATCGGTGGCCAAACCGGTCTGGTAGGCCGCCAGTGTCGGCGCGGTGACGGCGATGGCGGGCCCCGCAGCACCGATGCTCAGGGGATGATCATGCAGCACCACGTAGGCAGTCATGACCTTGGTGATGCTGGCGATGGGTACCGGGGTGGTGTTTCCGGCCTGGCCCAAGATGCCCGCGCCAGGGACCGTGAGCTCAGCCGAACCAACCGCAGGCCACGGCAATGCGGGAGCAGATCCCGCCCAGCGGATCGACGTCACCACCGTGGAATGAAATACCGGCACGGGAACCCTCCGGCTCAGCTGCACACCAGCCGAGGCACCGACGAGGACGATGACGACAGCCAAGATGACCCACCGCAGCACATGCGTCGTCGACCGACCCCCGGCCACGGGCTCAGCGGCTTCGGGCGCCGCCGGCACGTCGGAGGTGACCAGGGCTCCAGACGCGGCAGGCGCGGCCACACTGACGTCCTCGTTCCGCCTTGTTCCCCGGCGTCGCCCATGGGCAGGGCGGCCGCCGTTTTTCACACGATGTTTCCGGGTCACGTTTCCTCGATCGACACCTGTCGGGTCTCGGGTCGTCCCACCTTCGTCATGACGGCCACGGCGCCGCCAAGCTTGTCGGCAGCGTTAGCGGGGCGATGCGCCTTCCGACCGACCTCTAGGAGTAGGTGTAATCAGTTCCCCAGTTGAAGGCGACCTGCGCGGCGCCGTTGTGGCAGGAGTAGGCGTAGTAGGTGCCCCCCCACGCCGATGCCCACGGCGAACCGTCTCCCTCGGAATTCGCCGTACAGGAGTAGCCGTCGGCGCTGTAGGCGCCCCCCCGGGCCGGACCAGCCGCGGCCGCCACGGTTCTCGCCAGCGGGCACGCGGTGCCGGCTACGGCCAGTTGGGCGTAGGTGCCCTCGTCGCTCGTGTCTCCGGCCGAACACTGTGCGTTGCCGACCGTGGCCGGTTGCAGCGTGCCCGCCACCTCCGGACTCGATGTGGCCGTCGGCGTCGACTCGCCGGATCCGTAGGCGTAGTTGGATCCCCAGTTAAAGGCCACCTGTTCGTCGCCGTTCTTGCAGGAGTACGTGTAGTAGGTCCCGCTCCACGCCGAAGCCCACGGCGACGACGATCCCGCCACTACGGCCGTGCAAGAGAAGCCGTCCAGACTGAAAGCGGTTCCCTTGGCGTTACCCGCGGTTGCCGCCACCGTCACCGCTACCTCACATGTGGTGTTGGTCTCGGCCACCTGCGCGTACACGCCACCTCCGGTACCGGCGCCCGCGTAGCACTGGCCGTCCCCTAAGGCCGAGGGCTGCAAATGGCCCGACCCACTCGAACTCGTGGTGGCGCTCGATGAACCTGGCGCCGTGGTGGCACTGGATGCACCCGAGCCTCCCCCGCACGCCGCCAGACTGCCCAGGGCCACAAGGACCAGGGCGGGCACAGCTTTGGAAGTGATGCGTCGCAAACTCACCGTTCCCCCCTCGGAGGCCGTCGTCACGCAAGCGTAACGTGGCCGCCAAAGCCCCCAAGGGATAGATCGAGGGCGGGCCGGAGGCGGCACGACGCTTCAGGAGCAACCTCGCGCAGCCGATGAATTGCTGAAAACCGGCGGCGCTCAGCGAGCGTCAGGGCAGGTACGGGCGGAGGCACCCGGAGGGACGACCCATGAAGCCACGACGCCACAGTAATCGTGACGAACAGGGATTTTCGGCGGGCGCCGGCTTGGTGGCATCGGCGGTGGGATTGGCGCTCATGGCGGTCCTGCTGGTGGTCGGCCTGAACCAATTCGGCGGCGGCACCAGCGCGAAGCCGGGGGCCAACCCAACGATCCTCAGTCAGTCGAGCGCGCAAACACAGATCAAGTTGTGCGCTGAAGGTCGCGACTCGAGCTACGGGGATCCCCCGAGTCCTACCCAGCAAGCGACGTGCATACGGGACCTCATCGGCGAGGTCGGCAACACGGGATCCTCGGGCCCCGGGAGCCCGTAACAGAGGCGGCGGGCGGAATCGAACCGCCGTACGGGGCTTTGCAGGCCCCTGCCTAAACCACTCGGCCACGCCGCCGGAGCGATAGAGCCTACCCGGCTGGTGACGGCGCGCCTGGTGCCGGGGGTCGTGGTTGAATCGCATGATGCGGATCGCCCTCATCGCCCCACCGTGGACACCGATCCCACCGCCGCTTTATGGCGGCATCGAACTCGTCGTCGACCAGATGGCCCGGGGCCTGGCCGCCGCCGGCCACGACGTGACCCTGTTCGCCACGGGCGACTCGACGTGTCCGGTGCCGTTGAAGTGGGCCCTGCCCAAAGCCGAGGGAATGCGTATCGGCATGGCCGTGCCCGAAATGCGCCACGTCATCCACGCCTACGAGGCCGTGGCCGACAACGACATCGTCCATGACCACACCATCATGGGGCCTTTCTACGCGGCCCGCTACCCAGGGCTTCCCGTGGTGACGACGATCCACGGCCCCTTTAACGACGAGCTGACCGACCTCTACGCCTCGCTGGCCCCGACCGTGCCCATCATCGCCATTTCCCATGCCCAGCGCGCCGCCGCTCCCGACATACCCATTGCCCGGGTCATTCACCACGGAGTCGATGCCAACGACTTTGTCGTGGGTGACGGCACCGGAGATCGTGACGGCGAATACCTGCTGTTTCTGGGGCGGATGGCGCCCGACAAAGGCGCGCATCGCGCCATTGCCGTGGCCCGCATGGCCGGGTATCGATTGCTGCTGGCGGCCAAGATGCGCGAGACGTGGGAGCGCAATTACTTCGATGAACAGGTTGCTCCTCTTTTGGGAGACGACGCTGTTTATCTGGGCGAGGTACCGCACGAGCGCAAGCTCGAACTTCTCGCCAACGCCCGGGCGTTGCTGTTCCCGATCCGGTGGAACGAGCCCTTCGGCATGGTCATGCTGGAGGCCTTCGCCTGCGGCACCCCCGTGATCGCCTTTGCCGAAGGCGCCGCCCCCGAGGTCATTGAAGACGGCAAGACCGGGTTTATCTGCGAGGACGAAGAGGCCATGGTCGAAGCGATCGGGAAGGTCCACGAGCTTCGGCGCGCCGACTGCCGAGCGGCGGTCGAGGGCTACTTCTCGACCACGCGCATGGTGGCCGAGCACGTGGATCTCTACGAGGACCTCATCGGTCGTTGACCGACGGCGCCGGCCCTACTTGCGGCTTCGGGTGAAGAGATGCACCAGGCGGATGATCAGCATCACCGCGATGACAAAGATGGCGACCTTAAAAGCAAACAGCACCAGATGGGCCACCGCCCCCACCACCCACAACAGGACGAACACGGCTCCGACCACGCCGGCGCCCACCAGCACGGTGTCGAGCACCCCGAATTTCGACCTCTTCGTCAGCTCATCGCTCATGGCAGTCCTCCGGGTCCGAGGGCTTGATCGGCCTCAGGTCCCGACTCCAGGCTAGACGTCGGGCTCGGCTATTCCCTGTCACGCCGGCCCATCGCTTTTAGGTGAGAGGCGCCGGGTGGTACCTTCGCCCGTGTCGTCGCTGTCGCTTCGCAGCCTCCGTCAAGAACTCATGGAGCGCGCCGACCTCCACGGCGACGCCTTTTGCACGGCCATGTCGGTGGCCGCCGATATCTGGCTGACGGGCCTGTTGGAGAGCGCCGGCGGTGCTCATATCGAAGGTCTGGGCCTTATGGCTGTGGGCGGGTACGGACGCGGCGAGCTGTGCCCCTACAGCGACCTCGACGTGGTCATGGTGCACGACCGGCGCCTCAAAGTGAAGGCCATCGCCGACGCCGTGTGGTACCCGGTGTGGGACGAGGGCATCCGCCTGGATCACTCGGTGCGCCGGCCCAAAGAAGTGCTCGAGGTGGCCGCCGGCGATCTGCGGGCCGTGCTCGGTCTTCTCGACGGGCGACTGGTGGCCGGCGATGGTGCCATCGTCGAGCCGTTACCGAAACTGGCGCTCGAGAACTGGCAGTCCAACGCCGAGCGCTGGTTGCCCGTGTTGGCCCGGCAGATCACCGAGCGCCACCGCACGCATGGAGACGTGGCCTTCCTGTTGGAGCCTGACTTGAAAGAAGCTCATGGGGGTCTGCGCGATGTCCATGCCGTGATAGCGGCGGCCCGGGCCGTACCGGCGGTGGCCGACCAAGTCGACCTGGCATCGTTGGATGCGCCCCGCAGCGTCCTCACCGCGGCGCGTGTCGAGTTGCACCGAGCGACCGGCCGGGCCACCGACCGACTGTTGCTCCAAGAACAAGATCAGGTGGCCGCCGCTCTCGCCTATGCGGACGCCGACGCCTTGATGGCGGCCATCGCCGAGGCCGGACGCACCATTGCATGGGTGGCCGAAGACTTGTGGCGGCGCGAGTCTCTATGGACAGCGGGAGGCAAACGCCGCACCGGCAAAGGAGGCCGGCGGCGGGGATCCTCTACGGCCGCCGTCACCGGTAGCGGCGACCAGGCGTCGGGTTCGGAGCTCGCTCGGGTGCACGTCGAGCCCGGCATCGTCCTCATCGGGGAGGACGGCACCGACCGTGTGGAAGTGGCCCTGGCCGCCGACGCCGACGTCGCCGGGGACGTGACCTTGGGGTTGCGGCTGGCGGCGGTGGCTGCCGAACGCGGGCTGTCGATCGCCCGGCCCACCCTCGATGCCCTGTCCGAACGGGCGCCGGCGCCGCCCGAGGTGTGGCCCGACGCCCTGCGCCAGGCCTTGGTACGGGTACTGGCCACCGGCCCGCCCGCTATCACCGCCTTGGAGGCGCTCGACCAACGGGGACTGGTCACCAGACTCCTTCCGGAGTGGGCGGCGGTGCGCAACCGTCCCCAACGCAACGCCTACCACCGCTTCACCGTCGACCGGCATTTGCTCGAGGCTGCCTCTCAGGCCTCCGCCCTGGCCGGACGGGTGGAGCGCCCCGACCTTCTGCTCATCGGGGCCTTGCTGCACGACATCGGCAAGGGGTTCCCGGGCGACCACACCACCGTCGGCATCGACATCGTCGGGCGGATCGCCCGACGCATGGGCTTCGCACCCGACGACGTCGAGGTGCTCATGTCCTTGGTGCGTAACCATCTCCTGCTTCCCGACGTGGCCACCCGGCGCGACCTCGACGACCCCGCCACGGTGGCCAAGGTGGTGGCGGCGGTGGGAAGTCGATCGACCCTCGAACTCCTCGCCGCCTTGACCGAAGCCGACAGCCTGGCCACAGGACCGGCCGCGTGGGGGCCGTGGAAGGCGGGGCTCGTCGCCGATCTCACCAACCGAGCCTCGGCCCAACTCTCGGGGGCCGAGGTCCCGTCGCGCGCCGACACGCTCATCACCGATCGACACCGCCGTTTGATCGAGCGCGCCGACACCTTGGGCCGTTCCGTGGTGGCCGCTGACGCACCGTCGGTCATCGTGGTGGCCCGAGACCGACCTGGCCTCCTGGCCACCGTCACCGGAGTCCTGGCCCTACGCGGTCTTGACGTGCGCTCGGCTGATGTCGCCGGGGAAGACGGCTTTGCCGTGGAGGTGTTCGTGGTGGAGCCCACCCGGGGCCGCTGGCCCGACTTCGAACTCGTCGGCGACGAGCTCGAGGCGGCCTTACGGGGCACACTCCCCCTCGAAGAACGCCTGGCCGACCAAGCCCGTGTCTATGCCGGCGAACGACGGCCGACGGCACCCCATCCACCGTCGACGTCCGTGACCGTAGACAACGCGGCGTCGATGAGCTCGACGGTGATCGAGCTGCGCAGCGCGGACGGCGTCGGGCTCCTGCA
Source organism: uncultured Acidimicrobiaceae bacterium (assembly GCA_963714125.1). Lineage (GTDB taxonomy): Bacteria > Actinomycetota > Acidimicrobiia > Acidimicrobiales > UBA8190 > CAWCAW01. The sequence continues at coordinate 2,524,114 of OY970234.1, forward strand.
TCGGGTCACCACCTCGTTGTTCGAGCTGAACCTCGACGTCACCGCGGCCCGAGTGTCCACCTTGGGCCACGAAGTGGTGGACGCCTTTTATGTGCGTGACAAGGCAACCGGAGGGAAGCTGACCGACGAGGAGCGCATCGCCCAGGTCGAACGGGCCCTGTTTACTGCCGCCGCACCCGTATCCGAGCAGCTCTGACCCCAAAAATCCGGGTTTTTTGCCCGGTCATGACGTCGAACGAGCGCGCGGCGGCTGGTACGCTTTCAGTCGACCGCCATCATCCGGAGATCTCTGTCATGCCGGACACACCTCGAGGCCGCGGGGGCGAAGGTAGGCGCCCGTGGCTCGTCGCCTCCATCGTCGTTGTTGCCGCCGCGCTTGTCGCCGCCGGTGTTGTCCTTGGCGTCTCCAAAGCCGGCACCCCTTCGGCCATGGCCTCGCCCGTGATCAAGCCGCACCTGACGCTCATTTCCACGCAACCGTCATCGGGATCCGACGCTGTTGCTCCTGACGCCACGCTGAGCGTGAGCTTCAGTGAGCCGTTGGCGAGTGCCAGCCCCTCGCCCAGTTTGACGCCAGCCGTCAACGGGACCTGGGTGCAGACGGCGCCGACCACTATGGCCTTCGAGGCGTCCGCGCCGCTGCCACCGGGAGCGACCGAGACAATCACCGTCCCTGGTGGCTCGGCCGGGGTCACGGCCGCGGCCGGCGAGCGCCTTACCCAAACGCAGTCCGTGTCGTTCTCGGTGGCGCCCATGTCGACATTGCGTGTGCAGCAACTCCTGGCCGAGCTCGGCTATCTCCCTTTGACCTTTACGCCCGCGAGTTCGAGCCCGGTCGCCCCCACCGACATGGCCGTGGATCAGGTCGGCACGTTCGCGTGGAAGTGGGACACCTTGCCGGCGGGCCTTACGAACCTGTGGTCGCCGGGCGTAACCAATGTCATGGCCCAAGGCGCCATCATGGCGTTCGAGAGCCAGAACAACATGACCACCGACGGGATCGCCGGACCGAAGGTATGGCAAGCGCTGTTGGCCGCCGTGAATGCCGGGCAGATGGACAACTACCCGTACTACGACTGGGCATCGGTGACGACATCGTTGCCCGAGCACGTAGACATTTGGCGCAACGGTCAGATCGTCTACACGACACTGGCCAATACCGGCATCGAGGCCGCACCCACCGAGCAGGGAACGTGGCCGGTGTACGCCCGCTACGTATCGACCACCATGCACGGAACGAACCCCGACGGAACCACCTACAACGACCCCGGCGTCCCCTGGGTGAGCTACTTCCACGGTGGGGATGCCCTCCACGGCTTCAACCGCTCCAGCTACGGCTATCCGCAGAGCCTGGGATGCGTCGAGATGCCTCCCGCCCACGCCGGGGTGGTCTTCCCCTTCACACCCCTCGGCACGCTGGTCACCATCGCCTAAAGGTTGGGCGGGGGAGAGTTCGCGCGCCCGTCACACGCCGTGGCGAATCCAGAACTGGACGCCCGTAGCCACCATCTGCACGGCGATGGCGGCAAGCAGCAATCCCACGATACGCGACAGCAATTCGATGCCGTTGTCGCGCAGGAGCTTGCTCATCAGATGCGCGTAGCGCAGCGCCAGGAAGATGATGACGAGAACCGCCAGCAGCGCTAAGAGCACGGCCACGATGCCCCCGGCCCCATGGGCACGCCGGACGTAGACCATGGTGGCGGCGATGGCGCCCGGGCCCGCCAACAGCGGCGTTCCCAGGGGGACAAATGCCACATTGCCCGAGCTGCGCAGCAAGGTGTCGCGCCCCGCCGGCGCCATGTGCAACAGCTCCAGTGACGCGGCCACCAGGATCATGCCACCCGCCACCTCGAGGGCGGCCACCGAGATACCCAGGAGGTGCAGGATCTCCTGGCCGAAGAGTGCGAAGACGTAGACCACCATGCCCGCCACCAAGGTGGCCTGCCAGGCGGCGCGTCCTTGAGCACGGCGGTCTTGACCGCGGGTGAGAGCAAGGAAGACCGGCACGTTTCCCGGCGGGTCCATCACCACGAGGATGGTGACGAACGCCTGAGCGAAGAGGCCCACAGCCCCTACGCTCCCGGCGCCGAAGGAAAACGAGGTTGGCGGCGCTCACGCACGGCCTGCAGGCCTTCGGCGGCGTCGGGACCGAGGAAGCCCAGCATCTCCAAAGCGATGGACTCGCCGAAGATCGGCAGGCTCTGGCGCAACCAGTTGTTCATGACGTGGCGAGTCCACTGCACGGCGGTGGCGCTGCCGGCGGCGAGGCGAGCGGCCACCTCGAGCGCATACGACAGCACCTCGTCATCAGCAACGCATCGGGTCACGAGGCCTATCCGCTCGGCCTCGGGGCCATCGACGAAGTCGGCGGTGAGGAGGTAGTACTTTGCCTTGGCCATGCCACACAACAGCGGCCACAGCATGGCGGCGTGGTCGCCGGCGGCCAACCCCAGCCGGGCATGTCCGTCTGAGAGTCGGGCCGATCGTCCCATCACGCTGACATCGGCAAGCAGCGCCACGGCCAGGCCCGCACCTACCGCCACGCCATTGATGGCCGAGACAACCGGCTTACGGGCATCGAGCATGCGCTGGACGATGGCACCGGCGTCACGCCACTGCACGAGCACAGCGTTGTAGTCCTGGGTCATCTCGTCGATCATGTCCAAGTCGCCCCCGGCACTAAAGGCGCGCCCGGCGCCCGTCACCACCGACACCCGGGCGTCCTCGTCGGCATCGATCACCGACCACACCTCAGACATCTCCCGATGCATCTGCACGTTGGCGGCGTTGAGGACCTCGGGTCTATTGAGGGTGACCACCACCACCCCGTCGGCACGCCGCTCGAACTCGATGTGCTCGAAGTCCTCGTACCCACTCAGGCCCATGGCGCCACCTTACGGGGGAGGCGACTGCTGAGCCGGAACCTCGGGAACTTAGGTGCCGGCCAGCGCCGAGACGACGGGGCCCAGGGTCTCCCAGCTGTCGCCCTCTATGGAGAAATACGAGATTCCGTACTCGTCGCGGCGCCAGCGAAGCTCCTCCACCATGTCCTCGAGCGTGCCGATCAGGCCCAAAGGCACGTGCATGATCTCCGACGCCTCGACACCGAATGTGGAGCTCATGGCCTCCGCCAGCGGCCCGGGATCGGCGGTGATGACGACGAACCCAATCAGGGTGTTGAGCTCGATGTCATCGAAGCGGTCGCCCGCGGCTTCGCGTACCCAGCTGATCTTCTGACGCGTGGCGTCGGGAGCCGCGTTGGGGGCGGTTTCGGCTCCCCCGGTGCCGGCCCGCAGGTCGACGTTGATACTCACGATGTCTGCCTTGGCCCCGGCGATGGACAGCACGCGCTTGCCCCCGCCTCCGATGATGATGGGAGGACGAGGCCGTTGCACCGGTCGCGGCGTGGGGAGGTGATCGGTGACGGTGTAATGCCGGCCGGCAAAGGAGTACGGCTCCGAGGATTCGAGCAAGCCCGTGATGATGGCCACAGCCTCTTCGAAGCGATCGACGCGTACCGCCGGCGGGTCGTAGGCGATCCCCGATTGTTCGTAGTCCGACCGCATCCACCCCGCCCCCAAGCCAAGCTCGAGACGGCCATCGGACAACAGATCCAAGGTGGCGGCTTCTTTGGCCAACACCAAGGGATGGCGGTAGTCGTTGTCGAAGACCAATGTCCCGATGCGCAGATGCTCGGTGGCATTGGCGGCCGCCATGAGGGCGGGCACCGGGGCCAGTTGGTCGCCGAAATGATCGGGCATGAGCAGTGTCGAGTAGCCGAGGTCCTCGGCCTTACGGGCCTGTTCGGCCCATGACGCCGCGTTCGCCTCCGGAGCCCTCGACAGCTGGGCGGCGAAACGAAAACGGCGGGGATGAGCCATCAGCGCTTCTGCCTTTGCCGCCAGGCCGGGGCTTGGCCCCGCTTGACGGCTCCTCGACCTCGGGACCGGTACTGGCTGCGCGCCCGTTCTTGGGCGCGCACATCTCGGGCCACTCGTCTATCGGCCAACAGCTCGGGACCGAAATAGGCCGCCGCCGCAATGACGATAGCGGCGACGATGACAAGCACCACAGCCCACAGCGGTCTACTCGTCTTCACCAACGAGAACGACGGCATACGACTGGCGAGCAGCGTTGCCTCGGCCGTGGCGATCGTCTGCACCGGGGCGGGCGCCACGGTCGTACGCGACGACTCCACCAGTTCGATGACCACGGCCCGATCGACCCGAAAGATGGCCGTGTACACGGTGCCGGTTTCACTGGCATTCGAGCCCTTGATGGCATACGCGTTGCCCGACGCCTGGGAGCCGGCCACGGGGAAGTGCGACACCAGCGTCTGGCCCGGTTCCGTCTTGGCGTAGACCGACACCGCCACCGGGATGGCCGCCATGGCGTCGCTCACGGTGGGCAGGACCTGCACGAGGAGGCCGGCCTCACTGACGGCCGATGTGCTCGTGCCTTCCCACTCCACCTCGTACACCCCGGTCTCAGAAGGATCTCGAAGCGCGGCCTTTTTGACCGTGCTTATGGTGTTCTTGGTGGCGGAGACCGACATGGCCGTCGTCGGTTTGGTCTTGAGTCCCGCTACGTGCGTGTCGCGAATGCTCAGGGTGGCCAGCAAGGATCGGTCGGCATGGGTCGAGGGCAACACCACGGCGTAGAGGACGACGCCAACCACGGCCACGACCACCACCCGGCCGGCCCGCATCCACGTTTTGCCCATGGCACACTCTACGGGGCAAGCGGTGATGCAGGCAGCCACGAGATCTCGGGCCGGGCCCGGGCGCTCCTACGGGAATAATCACCGCCCCGGGCGCTCTTGAAGGTATGCGGGGTCGCCGTGGCCCTGCGTTGCTGTGCACGTGCTTCGAACGATCGACAACTTCGGGAGGATCCCGCATCATGCGTCTGCGTCTCGCCTTCAGCGACATCCCGGGCCGACTGGCCGCCGGGGCGTTCATCGTCAACGCCGGGGTAGGCAAGTGGAAGGGCTCCGACGAGCAGGCCGCAACCATCCACTCCATGGCTGCCAACGCCTTTCCGATGCTGAGCTCGATCCCTCCGACGCGGTTCCTGCGCATGCTCGCCGTCGGCGAGCTGGCCACCGGCGCCGTGTTGCTCGATCCGTTCATCTCGAGCTCGGTGGCGGGGGCCGCTCTTACGGGTTTCTCGGGCGCCCTGCTCGCCATGTATGGACGCACGCCGGCGCTGCACCTGCCGGGCAGCATCCGACCTACCCCGGCCGGCACGCCGGTCAGCAAGGACGTGTGGATGCTCGGTATCGGCTTAGGGCTGATGGCCAACGCGTGGTCGCGGCGTCGGTCATCTTCGTGACCAAACCGTGAACGGCACCACCATGGCGCCTCGGGTCGCCACAAGGGCTGTGCTACTTTGCGTGGGCTTACGCATCGACTCGGCGGGGTCCATTGCACCGGGGTCGACCGTGGTGACAAATCTCGCTCATCACAACTTTTGTGGCGCGCCCGTTCGTTGACGTGTCGCTAGCCATGCACCACCAGACGGGAGTGCGCTGATGCCCAACGTCGACACACCGGCCGCGCCTGTGGGCGACGCCCACGCACTGTCACGCGCCCATTTGTGGATCCTGGTCGTCATCGGGTGTGCACAGCTCATGGTCGTCTTGGATACAACCATCATGATCATCGCCTTGCCGTCAGCTCAGAGCGCATTGGGTTTCTCGAACACGCAACGGCAGTGGGTCGTCACCGCCTACACCTTGGGCTTCGGTGGCCTGCTTCTCCTCGGTGGTCGGATCGCCGACATGATCGGACCCAAGCGCACCCTCATGATCGGGGTGGTGGGCTTCGCGGCGGCCTCGGCCGTGGGCGGCGCATCACAGGACACGATCATGCTGATCGGCGCCCGGGCCTTGCAAGGAATGTTCGGCGCCCTATTGGCCCCTTCGGTCCTGTCTCTGCTCACCACGACCTTCACCGACCCCCGAGAGCGGGGCCGGGCGTTCGGGATCTATGCGTCCATCGCCATCGGTGGAGCCGCCTTTGGACTCATTCTCGGTGGGCTGCTCACCCAGTATCTCGATTGGCGCTGGTGTTTGTACGTGAACCTGCCCATAGCGGCGGTGGTCGCCTTCGGTGCCTTCACCCTTTTGCCGAAACACGCCGGACACCTCCGGGTACGGCTCGACATCCCGGGCGTGATCCTCGGATGCGGTGGTCTGGTGGCGCTGGTCTTCGGGTTGGGAGAGGCGGGCGCCGACGGCTGGAGCTCGCGGGCGGTGATCGGTCCGCTCATCGGTGCGGCCGTCTTGCTGGGACTCTTCGTGATAGTCCAGACGAAGGTGGCCAATCCGCTGCTACCGCTGCGGATACCGGCCAGTCGCAACCGCGGTGGGGCCTTTCTGACCATCATCTTCGCTGTCCTTGGCATGTACGGAACGTTCCTCTTTCTCACCTATCTCCTGCAGACCGTCGATCACTACTCGCCTCTCAAAACAGGAGTGGCGTTCTTGCCCCTGATGGCCGTCAACGGGTTGGCCGCCACCCAACTCGCCAGTCGACTCATGGCGTTCTTGCCCACTCGGATGCTGGTCGTTCCCGGACTACTGCTGGCCGCCATCGGCGTGGCTCTTCTGACGCAGTTGACCCCGGGCGCGTCATACGTCACTCATGTCCTGCCCACCGAGCTCCTGCTTGGTCTTGGCCTCGGGCTCGCCTTGGTGCCGTGCATCAGTACTGCTACCAACAACGCCGAGCCCGGCGACGTCGGCGTTACATCGGCCACCACCAACACGTCGCAACAGATCGGCGCGTCTATCGGCACGGCTTTGCTCAACACCATTGCCGCCACCGCCAGTGCCTCCTACCTGGCGTCACATGTCCACAGCGCGTCTGCGCTGGGGCAGGCCACCGTGCACGGATTCGCCGTGGCCAGCGCGTGGGCGACGGGGTCGATGGTGATGGGTGCCCTGGCGGGAGGGATTCTCATCAACGCCAATCCCGTCAGAGACAGGCTCCGTAACGAGGCGGCGGCCGCCGCGACTGCGGCGGTGGCGGACACCAAAGGTGCCGTCGAAACGGCTGCGGTCGGGCCCACGGCTGGAGCATGATGCACCGATGCCACTCGTAGATCTGCCTGGCGTGACCATCGCCTATGACGTCTTCGGCCCCGACACCGGCGAGACAGTGGTCCTGGTGTGCGGCTTGGGCCAACCCTCGGTCGGCTGGCACTTTGCCATCGTGCCGGTTCTGACGAGTGCGGGATACCGCGTCGTCACCTTCGACAACCGGGGCGTATCGCCCTCTTCGGCACCCCCGGCTCCGTACACGATCGACGAGATGGTCAACGACACCCTTGGTCTCATCGACCACCTGGGCCTGGCTGCGGTCCACATTGCCGGCTATTCCATGGGCGGGTGGGTGGCGGAGACGTTGGCGTGGGCGCACCCACAACGGGTCCGCTCGGCTGTCTTCATCGGCAGCTGCAACCTGGCCACGTCATGGGAAAAGGTCATCACCACCGTGGAGCGCGACCTGGCTCGTATCGATCCCACCCTGCCGCATTGGTTCAATGCGGTGGAGACCATGCGCTACCTCCCCAACAGCGAGTTGCAGCGCGACGATGTCGTCGACGATTGGATGGCCCTGATCGGCGACCTCGAGCCGTGGCCCAACCCCGGTCGCCTCGGACAGTACGAAGCCGCCTTGGCGTGGTCCCTCGATGTGCAAAGAACGAAGCGTTGGCCTTCGTTATCCGTACCGTGTCTGGTGCTCGCCTTCGAACATGACGTCGACTCGCCGCCGGCGCGCTCCCACCAGGCCGCCGCTGAGATCCCGGGATCACAGTTCGTCGAGATTGCCGGCGCCAGCCACCTGGGCGTGTTCACACACACGACAGAAGTGGCCCATGCCCTGGTGGGATTCTTCGCCGGTACCTCAGCACTGGGTTGACGCACACGGCCGTTCAGCTCGGCTCGGCCGTCGGCGGCACACCCGGGGGGGCCGAAGGATCCGGGGGAGTCGGAGGGTAGGCCGTGCCGGCGGAGGTCGGACCGGGCGCAGTGGGCGGGGGATAGGGCGCGTTCTGGGGATAGGGGGCGTTCTGGGGATACCCTCGGCCCCGGCCAAAACCGCCTCCCCGCCCTCCAACGCCACCACGAGCATTCATCCGGTAGATGAGGAAGCCGATCACCAGGGCGAAGTAGGCGATACGGATGACGTCATAGGTCGTGCCTTGATGATGCAAGGTGGCTCCGATGACGACGATGCCAACCAGCATGACGATCCGGATGATCATCCAACGGCGACGCTGCGCCCTCCAGGCGTCGACATGGTCGTTCGGTCCCGGTGATGTCACGGATATGACCTCCTCGTACTGGGCCCAGTCTAGAAGCCGACACCTCCGCCGCTGGGATCAGGCCGACTGAACCACCACCCGGCTCACGGTGGTGAACGAACAGAGGTAGACGTCTCGACCGAAGCCGGCGGCGGGAAACAGCACCGACTGGACCGGACTCCCCGTGTCGATACGGGCATGCTCCTCGCCGGTGGCGATATCGAGAAACACGGCCTGCTCGGCGTGGCGCAGTTCGTCGTGATCACCGGTGAGCAACTCGCCGGTGTCGGGAAACAACAGCAAATGACCACCGTGATTCTGCTGTCGTGACCACCGCTTCGTGAGCCCGCCTTCATCATCGAAGTCGAAAGCACAGAGCACACCATTACCGCTGTCATACCCAACCGCGATCCGCCGGGTGCTGTCGATGACAGGAGGATTGGCCACCAGACCCCCCGCCTGCCCGCATACCTCGGCCATGGTGATGGCGCCCGAGCCAAGGTCGACACGCACCAGATGCAAAGGGGCCGAAGACACCCCCTGTCCTCGCAGCGTCCCGGCATAGCGCTCGCTGCCATCACCGTTGTCGAGGAACCACGCCGCCCCATCGACAAGGACACAGTCCCAGCCGTAGCTCTGGCCGTCCACGGTGCGATAACGGGCCCGAAAGTCGTCATCGACGCGCAGTGACAACCCGTCCCACCGCACGCGCCACACGCTCGTGTCCCCTATGGCGTAGATGTCCGCACCGTCAGACGACAGGCGCGCCATGGACGGCTCGGGCAGCTCCACGGCGGCAACGATGTCCAAATGCTCGGGCTCCACAATGACCAGCTCGGAATGTCGACGATCGCCGACGGCAATGGGCATACCAGGACGAGAGCCGGCGAAGTCCTTGGTGGCCAGATGACCGTCGGCGAGTACGACAAAGCTGTTGTACGGCCTCGAACGAGGCAGACGCCGGGTGCACAGAACGTTGAGATCTGTGTCCAGCCGATGAGCGTGCTCACCGAAGACGACGTACAACGATCCGTTGGCGTGGGCAGCCATGCCCCCCGGCCATACGGGCCCGCCCGGCAGTTCACAGGACACCGCCTGCGGCTCCAAGGACTCGGGGTCAATACGTTCCACAAGACAAAAGGCGCCCTCGCCGGCGCTGTGGCGCAAGAGGAAGACTTCACCCGGGTCGCGTAGGACCGCCATGGTGACGAGCGGGGCCAGACGATGGGTGACCTCGAGGTGGTCTCCGGGCATGATCCCCGGCCCTGCGCCGCCACGGGGGACCTGACGACGGGTGGCGTCGCCATCCTCACACGGCCACCGACTCGGCCAGTAGTCGTTCACGTCCTGGCGATCACACCGGCGCCTGCAGCGCCAAGTGAGGAACGTGGGGTTGGGGTCGGTGATCGGACAGTTGCACCACCATGTCGTCACGCACCGAGCGCATGGACGTCTCTTCCCAGAGGTTACGTTGTTGCAGCGGATCCTCGACGAGGTTATAAAGCTCACCTTCGGTGCCATCGTGAACAGCACCGCGCCCATAGGTGCTGCACACCCACCCCGGGGTGGCCAACGTCTTGATGTGCACGTCCACGCCGAAGAGCTCACTGTCCCATTCGGTCACCACCGAAGTGAACCGGCGTGCCTCGGCATCGGCCTCGTCGACGGGAAGGGCCTTGCCCTGCATATAGGGCTGGGGGGCGAGGCCGGCGATGGCGCATAACGTCGGGGCCAGGTCCACAAGTCCCACAGGTTTGCTCACCACGGCGGGGGCCACACCAGCCGATGGGGCGGGACGCCATACCAAAGGCACCCGCATCAAACCATCGACGTGATATGGCCCTTTGAACAACAGACCGAAGTCTCCTTGCAGTTCGCCGTGATCCGATGTGAAAAGCACGTCGACGTCCTCGCCCCAGCCGCGCTCGCCGATACGCCGCAGCACACGGCCGAGCGCCTCATCGATGAGCTCGCATTCGACCGCGTTGCGGGCGTTGACCTCACGCACCTGATCGGCGGTGAGGGTGGCCGGTACCCACTGGGCGGGGGCCTCGTAGTTCGAGATGAGTGTCCCCTCGTACCACTGGGACCAGTGACGAGGCTTGTCGTGGAGGATTTGCTCGCGGGTATCGGCTTGCTGCGGGTAGCCGGCCGGCAAGGGCACGTCACGCCAGTCGATACGACGCATCTCCGACTCCGGCGGGTCCCAGGGGTGATGCGGATCGGGAAAGCTCATCCAGGCGAACCAATCATCGCCTTCGGACAGGGTGTCGAGCCACGCAATGGTGCGATCGGCCACCCAGTCGGTGTGATACCACTCCTTGGCGATGGGATTTGCTTTCACTTGCGGAGCGCCGGTGTCTCCGCCGCCGAGGGCGTTGACTTGCATCGATGCGTCGAGCACGGGGTAATACGCCCCGAGCGCCTCAGGGTGTTCGGCCATGAGCCAGCGCGAGTAGTGGAGCGGCCCCACGGCGCCGTGGGTGGCGAACTCGAGATGTTCAAAGCCACGGTGGGTCCCCAAGGGCGGTTCCGTTCCCGTGGTGCCCAGAGCATTCTCGAGGAAGCGGAGGAACGGGTCGAGATACGGCTCGAAATGAGCCTTGCCGATCAGTGCGGTGCGATATCCGGCGTCGTGCAAGGTGGCCGCCACCGAGGGAGCGTCCACCGGGAGCGGCACGCCGTTCATCCACACCCCGTGGGTGATCGGGTACTGGCCCGTGATGATGGTGGCACGCGAGGGCATACACACCACCGCCTGCGGATGCGCCCGCTCGAAGCGAATCCCGTCGGCCGCTAACGCGTCGACGACATCGGTTCGTGCCAGTGTTCCGCCGTTACACCCCGAGGTGTCATAGCGCTGTTGATCGGTGGTCACCAACAGGATCTTGCGGCCCATGAGTCAGGACCCCCGTTCCAACATGTGGCGGACATTGTCGAGCGCGTTGCCGGCGGCACCACCGAGGACCAGCGCCATGGTGGCAGGATCGGCGTCGACCGAGTACACCACCAAGCTCGTGTCGTCACCGAGGTCGATGACGTCGATAGTTGAGAGGTGCTCGCGCATAATCGGACCAGTGATTCGGTACTGAAAGCGGCGCTGCAACGGATCGTTCGTCACGATCTCCTCGGGAATCGGAATGCCGCTGCCGGTCGTGACCACACGTTGGGTGCCCTCAACGGTGCACTCGATGATGCCCGGAAACCATTCAGGGATCCGGGCCGGGTCGCCCACGAGCGCCCACACGTGGCGCGCCGGGGCGCCGACCCTCACTTGGCGCCGAATGCTGCCCCGGCCCGAGGTCACCGCACCGGTCCTGGCTCCGGCCGTCGCCTCGTCGGTCACGGCGCCGCCGTCGTCGCCACGCAGGTCATCACGGCGCCCATCATCTCCCGCCCAGGCTGTCGAAGCCGCTCGGTGCTATTCTTGAGCAGATGCTCAATTCAGGCGCTCAACATTTGGGTGGATCGCCGTGGTGAGAGCGGGCAGTGCTCGGAGGCCCTCGGAGCGGTCCGTCGACACCCGTCGAGCCCTGGTCGAAGCGGCCATCGACGTGCTTCGCCACGACGGCTTCAGTGCCGCCACGGCCCGTACCATCGCCAGTCGAGCGGGCTCCAACCAGGGCCTGATCTTCTATCACTTCGGGTCGGTGATGAACCTTCTGCTGGCCGCCCTCGACGAGGTGAGTGACCAACGACGAGCCCGCTACGAGTCGGCCTTGGCCGAAGTGCGCTCGCCCAGTGATCTGGTCGAGCTGGCCGCCCGAGTATTCAGAGAAGATCTCGACTCCAAGGACGCCGCGCTGTTGGTGGAGATGATCGCCGGCTCGACGTCCACACCGGGACTCGGCGCCGAGGTGAAGGCGCGCGTGCAACCGTGGATCGGTTTCGCCGCCGACGCGTTGGGGACGGTCCTCGATCGCTCTCCGCTGGGCGGCATGGTCGACACATCCGAGCTCGCCTTGGTGGTCGTGTCGTTGTACCTGGGCCTCGAGTTGTTGTCGCATCTCGACGGTGACCGTGTTCCGGCACTGGCCCTGTTCGACCGAGCCCGACAGCTCGCTGGCGTCGCTGACCTCTTGGCCGGAGTATCGCTGACACCGACGAGTCCCTCGCCGGTCGAAAAGGAGAACACATGAGCCGTCCCCCCGAGCAGGCCGCTCCCCCATCCTTCGCCACCGATACCGACACGGGCCTCGACGTCGTCACGGGCGCATTCAGCTACTCGGGCCAGGCCATCGCCCGTCACCTGCTCGGCGCCGGTCGCCGCGTCCGCACGTTGACAGGCCATCCCGAACGCGGCTCGGACCAACACGACATCGACGTCCACGCCCTTGACTTCGAGGACGCTTCCGGATTGGTGGCGTCGCTCGTCGGGACCACCACCTTGTACAACACCTATTGGGTCCGCTTCGCCCATGGCGACATCGATCACTCCGTGGCCGTAGAGAACTCGCGCACGCTGTTCGAGGCGGCCCGGCGGGCCGGAGTGCGCAAGATCGTCCACGTCTCGATCCTCAACCCCTCGGCGTCGTCTCCCTACCCGTACTTCCGCGGCAAGGCCCTCGTCGAACAGGCGTTGGCCGATACCGGTCTCCCCTACGCGTCCTTGCGCCCGTCGGTGTTATTTGACGAGGGCGGTGTGCTGATCAACAACATCGCCTGGTTGTTGCGGCGCCTGCCTGTGTTCGCGATAGGCGGAGACGGCGCCTACCGCGTGCGTCCTACCCACGTGGACGATCTGGCCCGACTGGCGCTAGAGGTGGCAACCGCGCCCGGCGTGCAAACCATTGACGCCGTGGGCCCCGAGCGACCGACGTTTATGGAGTTGGTGACGCATATCCGCGCTGCCATTGGCAGTCGAGCCCGCGTCGTGCGCGTGCCTCCCCCGCTGCTCTTGGGCATGTCGAAGGTGCTCGGTGTGGCCATGCGCGATGTGTTGCTCACCGCCGACGAGTACCACTCCATGGCACTCGGGCTGGCCGACTCGTCGGCCCCGGCCACGGGCCGCGTGTCGGTGTCGCAGTGGGTCACGGAACATGCCGACACCCTGGGCCGCCGCTACGCCAACGAAATCGATCGCCACTTCCGGCGCTGACCCTCGCTCATCGCACGCGCCCCGCCCCGCCCCTAAGGAAGCCGGGCTCGACACAATGTGAGAACAACGGCGGTCCTGGGCCGCAAGCATCCTCTCTCCTACCGTTCTAGTAGTGAGTCCACTACCCAGAGTGATACTCACCATGGTCCCTCCATGCCGAGCGTCAACGACCCCCGGGACCTACCTCCTCCGGGGGTCGTTGCGCAATCGAGTACGAGAAGGTCGGAGCGCAGTGCCTCAGTTGACAGGTCGTCACCATCGGTTGGATCTCAAGGCATTGCCTGGCCCAGCCGACGCGACGCCGGACGCCGTTTCGACGATGGAGCTGGGACACGCCACTCGCTGCCTCGGCATCGTCTTTGGTGCCGCCGTTGTCACATTCGTCCTCTCGGGCGCATTGGCTCGACCCGCAGACGCGGCGACCTTGCCCGCCGGCCTGGTGTCGGCAATCGGACCCATTGCCCCTTCTGGCGTTGTATCGGACGTCACCGCCATCGGCACCCCACATCTCGTCTCCACAGTGGCGAACGCCGCACCCATTCCATCTGAGGTGTCGAACACCCCTGTGGGTGCGGTGGTGGCAACGTTGTCCAACGGCGTGGTCGCCAAGCAGGTGGGTACGGGTGACACAGCTGGGCCCGGTGGAGACACTGCGCACAATGGCGTCGGCCCCACGACCTCGACGCCGGGGTCGGGCCACCAATCCCCCACTCCGATCACGGGATCACACGACCGCACCGGCAACCAAACGAACCACAGTGGCGACGGTGACGACGGCACAGCGGTGGTGCCGGTTTCTTTGACCGGTATCTCTCCACTGCCTCCGCTGTCGCTTCCCACCGCCAGGTGGAACGCCACCATTTCCCCCACCCACGGGAACGGGCCCTTCGATGGCCTGCCTCCCACGATCCTTTTGGTACCTGTCTTGATCATCGGTGCGTTGGCCTACGCACGCCGCCGCAGCAAGCGCTTCTTGCACCGCAGCCGATGGGCACCTCCGGGGTAGAGGTCCTGTCCAACTTCAGGCCGACCGCGGCCACTCATTCATCCACGCAGTCCAAACTCCTAGAAAGCGAGATCCACCATGTTGAAGTTCTTCAATCGAGCTCCTGTGGCCATCGCCACCGGCACTGGTGCCCTTGTGGTCGGCATTGCCCTAGCCACAGCCCTCTCCGGCACTGCCAACGCCGATACGACGTGCCCGAGCGTGCCGACGTCGGTATCCGGCGCAGCACAACCGTCCCAGCTGTCGGGTGCACCGGCGACCGTGGGGGCCCTCGGCAGCACCGCCAGTAACGGCGCGTCGGACGGAGGCAGTGGTTCGACGTCGTCTACAGCGGCGTCGGGCGGGACCGGCTCAAGTCCTAGTGGCTCGGGCGGTTCAGGTTCGAGCGGCTCGGGCCGGTCGGGCAACCCGCTGATCGATGCCTACGCTCCGGTGGACGGTACCGGCGGAGGTTCGTCGAGCACAGGGCGGCTCGTCAACGCCGATGCCCCCGTGCAGACGCCGTCTGATTCCAGTGGGTCGAGCTTCTTCGGCTCTCCGTGGATCGCCGCCAACGCTCCTGTCGACGGTCCTGGCGCCAGCGGCGGCAGCTCGTCAACGACGGGGTCAATCGTCAACGTCAACTCCCCCGTGCAAACGGGCTCCGCGCCCAGCAGCTCGGGAACGAGTCCGTTAAGTTAACCAACCGACGCACGGCGCGTCAGGGGCGCGCCCTGCCTTGGGTGATATCACAAGTGCCCGCCTCCAACACCATCTGGTGGAGGCGGGCACTTGGCCGTCTGAGGGCCATTGATAAGCATTAATCGCGAGATGCCGCGCCAACGTATGTGGGATCACCCGAGTGATAGTTCTCACCTTCATCACGCGCGGCGGTACTAACCGCCAAGTGTTCGCGCAGATTTCACCCGTGGGTCACGAACGTGCCATCACCATAGGTGAGGCTTACCGAGTCCCAACCGGGCCCGAGTAACTCTGAGGAGGATGTTGATGACGAACAGTCGCGACGACGAACGGTCACGCGACGACCATGGCGGATTAGCCGGCTTCACGACACCGATAAGCCGGCGTCGCTTCCTGCAAACAACGATGGCCGCCGGCATCGCCGGTGCCGGGCTGAACGCACATTCCGGTGCATTGCTCGACAGGGCGTTGTCGCACACCTCAGGAGCTGGCGACATCAACGACGTCAAGCATGTCGTCATCTTGATGCAGGAGAATCGCTCCTTCGATCACTACTTCGGCACGCTGTCGCACACACGGGGCTTCTCTGATCGCCACGTCATGCAGCAGACCGTGGCCGCCAAGCACTACCCGATATTCGATCAGTTCGGCTATCAACCGGGACTGGGTCCCGATGCCAGTGGGTACCTGCAGCCGTTCCACCTGGTGAGCGATCCGCCCCAAGCAGATGGACAGACGACCAACGACATCACCCATAACTGGGGCCCGCAGCACTCCAGTTGGAATGAGGGCGCCATGGACGGCTTTGTGACCACCCACATGGCCGCCGACGGCGTGGCCAACGGGCTGGTGACAATGGGCTATTTCACCCGACAGGACTTGGCCTTCTATTACGCCTTGGCCGACGCCTTCACCATCTGCGACGGGTACCACTGTTCGGTACTCGGACCTACGGATCCCAATCGCGTCATGTCCATCTCGGCGAGCATCGACGCCGCCGGCGTGGCCGGTGGCCCCGTGCTGGAGACCTACACGTCGGACCGTCAGACGCACTACGGCACCTTTACGTGGGAGACCATGCCTGAACGCCTGGCGGCCGCGGGGGTGAGCTGGAAGGTCTACAACGATCCCACCGCGCTCCTCGAACTCAGCCCCTTTCCGTATTTCAAGACCTTCACCGACCCGTCCACACCAGCGGAAGCAGCCCTGGCGGCGCAGGCCCTGGGCCCGGTCTACCCGACGTCGTTCATTGCTGACGTGGCGGCGGGAACGCTGCCGTCGGTGTCGTGGATCATGCCGCCCTTGGCTGAGTGCGAACACCCGGCCGCCCCGCCCGAGTACGGCGAGTACCTCGTGTCGCAGATCCTCAGCACCTTGGTGTCCAACCCTGACGTCTGGGCGCAGACCGTGTTTTTCATCGTCTATGACGAGAACGGTGGATTTTTCGATCACGTGCCGCCGCCCACACCCGTGTCCGGCACCGACGGCGAGTTCCTCACGGTAAGCCCGTTACCCTTGGCGGCATCGGGTATCGCCGGACCCATCGGGCTCGGCTTCAGAACTCCCTGTCTGGTTGTGTCGCCGTTCAGTCGTGGCGGCTACTTCTGCTCGGACACCTTCGACCACACGTCGGTTCTTCGGTTCCTCGAAACACGTTTCGGCGTTGAGGTGCCGAACCTGTCGACGTGGCGACGAAGCGTCACCGGGGACCTCACCGCCGCGCTGGAGATGAAGCGCCGGCCCAATACGTCTGTTCCCGATCTGCCGGCGACCTCCCTGGGCGACACCACCGTGGCCGAGCAGGCGGTAATCAACGCACTGGCCGGAACCGAGGACGACGGCGTCGACTACCCGTCTCCCACCAGCAATTCCATGCCCCGACAGGAGACGGCGCCGCCACGTCGACGCACGCATCGCTGATCGCCACCGCACCCCGACCCGGATCGGGACCCGGACCAGGTTTGGCGTCAGTCGGCGACGACGGAGGCCAATGCCGCGGTGGCCTCGGGGTCCAAGGAAAGACGCACCGCGCCCAGGTTGTCCTCGAGATGCTCGAGCGAGGAGGTACCGGGAATAAGCAGGACCAGGGGTGCTTGGTCCAGTAACCATGCCAGCGCCACCTGGGCGGCGGTGGCCCCCAAGCGCTGTGCCGTGCTCACCACGGCCGGGGCCGCCAGGACGGGGTTCTCGGGATTGAAGGCCGAACCGAGCGGAAAGAACGGTGCATACGGCACGCCATCGGCGCGACACGCGTCGAAGACGTCTTGGCCGGTGCGATCGGCGACGCTGTAAGGATTCTGCACACAGGCCACCTCGGTGCGCGCCGCGGCGGCGTGGTATTCCTCGAGGGTCACGTTGCTCAGGCCGATGCCCCCGATCACGCCTTCGCTGCGCATGGCCATCATGGCCTCGACTTGCTCGTCGAAGGGCACGTCCGAGTCGGGATGGCGACGCAAGTTCACGACGGGAACTTGCTCCAGCTCGAGCGCCGCCAGGTTGGCCTGCACCCCGGCCCGAAGCTCGTCGGGACGCTGGGCCGCCAGCCAATGTCCTTGGTCGTTGCGCGCCGCCCCCACCTTCGACACGAGCACCAGATCCTCGGGATAAGGATGCAGCGCACTGTGGATGAGCTCGTTGGCGACGTCGGGCCCGTAGAACTGGGCGGTGTCAATATGGTTGACGCCCGCACTCACGGCCTGGCGCAATATGGCCAGGGCCTGGGCGCGGTCTTTCGCTGGTCCAAAGACTCCCGGGCCCGGCAGCTGCATGGCGCCGAACCCCATCCGACGCACGGGGCGATGGGCGAGCAAGACGGTTTCACTGGTCATGGTGCCCATCATGTCCTGCGCCACGCGCCGGCAGGGACCACCCCGCCGGCGGCAGCGGTCAACTGGTGAAAACGCTCGGATGAGGGCGGACCGGTGAGGTCTCGAAGAACGGTCGCACATACGTCTCCATCAGCTCGTCGACAGCAGACCCCGCCGAGGGGTCAGGAAGGAGATCATGGTCCTCGAGCGGATCGTCACGGAGGTCGAAGAGCTGGCACGGTGCACCGGCGTCCTCATCGACGACGATCTTGTACCGCTCGGTCTCAAAAGATGCGAACCCCCAATTCTCGCTGATCGACACCTCCCGGGGATGCGGCGAGTCTCCATGCACAGCCTCAAGTATCGATCGGCCCTCGCCGGCGGGGACCGCAGGCGCACCGGCGATCTCGCGCAGCGTCGCGGGCACGTCGAGTTGCTCGACGAGAGCGTCGACTACCCGCGGTGCACACCCACCCGGCGGGCGCACAATGAGCGGCACGCGCACCGCCGGCTGATAGAGCACGCATTTGGACATGAGCCCGTGGTTACCACCCATTTCGCCATGGTCGCTCGTGTAGATCACCCAGGTGTTGTCCAAGAACCCACGCTGGTCGAGCGCGCTCAACATGTTGCCGATGGCGTGGTCGATGATGGAGACGTCGGCGCTGTAGGCCCGACGCATGCCCCTGATCGCCTCATCGGTCATGGTCTCGGAGTCCGACAACCACAAGAATGAGCTGAGCAACGCGCCATATCGGCCCGTCGATTCGAGGCTCGGCCGCCGCGTGGTCGCCGGCATCGAGACCTCTACATCGCGGTAACGCTCCACAGCAGCCCGAGGGGCATCCCAGGGATCATGCGGACCCGGGAAGCCGACGAAGAGGAAAAAAGGCTCCGACCTCTCGTACTGCTCGATCCAACGCACCGCGTCGGCGCCATGCCAGGTATCGATGTACGCATCCAGGGGGACGGGCATGGGCGTGGAGTCCCACATAGGTGCCCGCTTGGTGGCATTGCGCCCCGTTTCGTCATCTCCTTGATAACTGCGATCCGCGATATGCGCCTTGTACGCTTCGAACAGGCCCCGCTCGTGCAGGAAGTCCGTATAGCGGCTGGGGATTTCGCTCACGAACTTGTCACCAGTCTCATGAACTTCCGTGAACCCGAGGCTCGTGAGCCGTCCGGCGAGCTCGTCGATGTGATTCGCCTGGGCGATTTCGTCTCGGTACAGGTGGGCCTTGCCCAGCAAGGTCGTGTGATACCCGGCCTCGCGCAGGGCCCATACGTATGTCGGCGAGTCGCTGGAGATCTCGGCCCAGTTTGTATAGACACCATGATCACGGACGTAGCGTTCGGTGATGAACGATGCTCGGGACGGCATGCACAGCGGCCCCTGGCACGACACCCTCGAGAACCTCACGCCTTCGCCGGCCAGCAGGTCCAGGGTAGGCGTGAGCATCCCGGCATCCCCGGCACAACCCATCATGTCGGCACGATGCTGATCCGACATGACCAGCACGATGTTCGGAGCACTAGAAGTCACGTGCAGCCTCCAACCACGACGCGTAGCGGTTCTCCGCCCAAGCCCGAAGGTACTCCACCACGTTGCCTGTAGAGTCCATCTCGGAACAGACGCACGCGGAGGTGCCCATGATCCGTTGGGAGAGCGGTGAGGGACGGCGCCGTGAGGCACGTGGAAGCGAGATGTGGTTCAAGGCCACCGCCGCCACGACCAGCGGTCGGTTCTCCCTTATGGAACGGACGTTACCGCCGGGTGGAAGGTTGCCACCGGCGCACCGTCACGTCGGCAACGACGAGGCATATTTCGTTCTCGACGGACTGGTCGAGTTTCGTGTCGCCGACGAAGTCTTTCCAGGCAAGAGCGGGGCGTTCGTGCTCGTCCCGGCCGGCCAAGCTCATACCTTCGGGAACACGAGCAACGAGCCGGCCCGATTATTGGTGTTGCACGCTCCCGCCTTGGATGGCTACTTCGAGGAGTTGGAGCAACTGTGGGCAGCACCGGAGCCACCCCAGCCCGACGCGGAGGCTGCGCTCATGCGTCGCCATGGCATGGAACCGACGTAAGTGTCGCGTCAGACGACGTTAGTCAGCCACGTCCTCTGGCACTGCTCACTCGTTCGAGCAGCGAATATGCAACGCTTCGCGAGAGTGAGGAAGGCCACAAGTTTCAGGGAGTCGTTGTGGTCCCACTCGGGGAAGTTCCATGCCACATCGAATACGCCGTGGCTGTCGACCACCAATGGCGTGCCCGGGAGGCGCGCACAGTGATCACGACTCCGTCTGGCGTTCGAGAAACCGTCCTCCGGTCCCATCCCACAGACGGATGGGAGCTGGACGGCATACCGGCGCCGTACCTCGAGACATGCGACGACATCGACCTCGGCTGGACGCCTGCCACGAATACCATCCCGATCCGCCGCCTTGAGCTTGAGGTAGGAGAAAGTGCGAGCATTCACGCGGCGTGGATGCGGTTCCCCGAGCTGGACATCGTTGGCAACGAGCAGCAGTACACGCGACTTTCGAGCGACCGTTGGCGATACCGGTCGGGTGACTCCGACTTCGAGCTTGTCACTGATCCCTACTCCGGGCTCGTCCTCGAGTACGGAGACGACCTGTGGCGAGCATCGACTCTCATCAATGGCTGAACTCGGCCACGCAGTCGTCGTCTGACGCGGCACTCCAGGTAGACCTACGGATCATTCGCCGAAGGCACGCTCCGAGCTACGAACCCTCAGCCTCCGGCGTCATTCGCGACAGGCCGGCCATGGCCAACCCGAGCGCCATGCGCGGGCCGATCGGCCTCACCTTCGGCTCGTGGCCCCGATTCTGGGCATGAATGGCGGCGGCGGAGATGACTCCGACCAACCGTTGCGGCGGGACCGGCTTTCGAAGGCAGTCGAAAAGGACCGGACCGAACTTTCGGCGTATGTCACTCTCGTCGAAGTATTCAAACGCCGAGAAGACGACCACCGTCGACGCTTCCTCGAGCGCTTCGAGCACGGCGGTGCCGTCCTGACGCCGAAGATGCAGATCGAGGAGGAGCACATCAATATGCTCGCTCGCCAGCAGCCATGTTGCCGCCGTGCCGTCAGCTGCCTCCAACACGTCGAAACCTTCGGCCCGCAAGATCGCCGCGGTCGACTGGCGGAGGTCCTGTTCGTCGTCGACGACGAGGATGGTGGCTGGGGTCGCCGGCGCGGCGTGGGACAGGTCGCCGGGCATGGCCCGGCGCGTGCGCAGGCCGCCGACACCTTGAGCTTGGCTGTTGGGATCCATGCGGGTCTCCTCGACCGACAAACGGCGTGTCAGCCCTCGTTGCTCTATCGGCACGATGACCAGGGACGTTGAGGACAAAGGCCCAAAAACAAACAGACCCTGCCCGCCAGGACGCCGAAGCCCCGGAGCTGGTCAGAAGCGTTTTGGGTGGCCGGGTCGGTGTCCGATGACGACCTGGCCCGGGTGCTTGTCGACGATGCGGAGGCGAGGCAGCATGGGGGCGGCGGAGCAATGGGAGCGGGGGTGACGGCAATGAACGTGCTACTTATCACCCTCGACCAATTCCGGGGCGACTGCCTGTCGGCCGCAGGGCACCCCGTGGTCCGGACTCCGAACCTCGATGGCCTGGCCGCCCGAGGTGTTCGCCTGGCGCGCCACTACAGCCAAGCCGCCCCTTGCGGACCGGGCCGGGCGTGTCTGTATACCGGGATGTATCAGTGCAACAACCGAGTCGTCGGCAACGGCACACCGCTCGACGACCGTTTCGACAACGTGGCGCGCGCGGCACGCCGGGCCGGATATGTCCCCACTATCTTCGGCTACGCCGACCAAAGCATCGACCCCCGCGTGTGCACGGACCGGTCCGATCCCCGCCGGTCGACGTACCAAGGCTTCCCGCCCGGGTTCGATGTCGGTCTCGACCTGCCCGACGAGCAGGACGCGTGGCGGACGTGGCTGGAGGGTCTCGGCTACGGGTCTTTCGGTGACGGTGACGCGGCGCTGGCCACCGAGGCGAAGCGACCGGCCGAACACGGCGTATCCGCCTTTCTCACCAACCAGCTCATCGAGTGGATGGTGCGCCAAGACGATCCCTGGTTCGTGCATGCCAGCTACTGGCGACCGCACCCGCCGTATGCGGCGGCCGGTCATTGGTCCCGCGCGTATGACCCGGCCGACGTGCCGGCTCCCCTGGCGCGTCCGCAACGCCCCACACCCTTTAGCGGGCGCTTGGCCGCATTGGCGTCGCCCGCCGACGAGGGGCAGCGCCGCAGACTGGCGGCTCAGTACTACGGCATGATCTCCGATGTCGACCACGAGCTCGGCCGCCTCTTCGATGCTCTGCATGCGCTGGGCATGCACGACGACACCGTCATCGTGCTCAGTGCTGATCACGGGGAACAACTCGGGGACCAAGGCACGCTGGGCAAAGGTGGGCTCTTCGAGTCCAGCTACCACATCCCCGCCATCGTGGCCGACCCCCGCCATCCCGAGGCGCACGGAACTGTGGTGCAGGATTTCACGGAGAACGTCGATCTCTTCCCCACTATCTGCGACGTCATGGGCATCGAGGTGCCGGTGCAGTGTGACGGATTACCTCTGACGCCATTTCTGCACGGCGACGCGCCGCCGTGGTGGCGACAGGAAGCGCACTGGGAGTACGACTGGCGATGGGAGTACATCCCCTTCGGGCCTCACCCCTGGCCGTGGGACCGTCGCCTCGAGTCCAAGCACCTCGTGGTCTCCCGGTCCGACACGGTCGCCTACGTGCAGTTCGACAACGGCGATTGGCGCTGCTTCGACCTCCACGTCGACCCGCCATGGCAGAGCGAGGTGTCGGATCCGTCGGTGCTCCTCGAACAGGCCCAACGCCTGCTGACGTGGCGGTCACGCCACGCCGAAAGGACGCTCACCGACATGCTGGCCATGGACGGGGGCATCGGTCGAGTGCCGCCCGGCGCGTCATGACTCGCAGCGAGCTGCTCGATCTTTTGGCTGCTCTGGCCGACGTGCCGTCCGATGACATCGAGGGTATGAGCGCACTCGACCACGCACTCCAGTGCGCGTTCGAGCTCTCGCGCCTTCGACCCGCGGACATCGAGTTGCAGTTGGCCGGACTGGTGCACGACATCGGCCACGAGTTCGGCCCCGACGAGGCGCACGGTCGCCTCGGTGCCGAGCATGTGCGCGACGCCCTCGGCGACCGGATTGCGGGCCTGGTAGAAGCGCATGTGCCGGCGAAGCGGTATCTGGTCGGCACGGACCCCTCGTATGTGTCGGTCCTGTCGGCGACGAGTGTGCACACGCTGGAGCTTCAAGGCGGAGCGTTGTCACCCCAGGAGGCCGAGGCGTTTGCGTCAGGCCCTTACGCGGCGGAGGCCTTGGTATTGCGTAAGGCCGACGACGCCGCCAAAGTCCTGGGTCAGATAGTGCCGCCGCTTGAGTACTGGACGCCGCAGCTCCGGGGTTCCGGGCCGCGCCGGCACCGATAACCGCCTCCGCCACGAGCCGGCCCTCTTTCAGCGAACGTCGAGGACAAGTCCTTCCGAGGCGCGCAGCTTTACCGGCGCGTACACCTGCTCGCCGTCGCGACTCCGGTCGGTGCCCATGAGGACTTTGCCGTAGACGTCGTCAATGGCAACTTCCTGATCGGAGAAGTTGAGGAGCACCACAACCCCATCGCCTCGGCGCCACGACCATGCCCCCTCGGGCGATGCGATCGTCGTGTACGAACCGCTCTGGAGTTCTGTCGTGCGGCGACGCAGATGAAGCAGATCACGGGTGAAGTTGAGCATCGACCCCGGATCTCGGCGCTGGTCGTCCACATTGCATTGGGCGGTGTCATTCAACGGCAACCAGGGCCGGGTGTCGGGTTCGGTGAAGCCGCCGCCCGGCCCGTCATGCCAGGGCATCGGGGTGCGCATGGCGTCGCGCCCGATATACGCCGGCCAGTACATGACCCCCAGGGGGTCTCGCAGCTCGTCGCGCGCCACCGGCGAGTCGCCCAGTCCGATCTCATCGCCCTGGTACAGCACGGGCGTGCCCCGTAGGCAAAGGAGCATGAGCACGGCCAGCCGAGCCTGGGCCGGATCACCCTTGGCCCAGCGCGAGGCCAGGCGCGACATGTCGTGGTTGGATCCGGTCCACGCCGGCCACGAACCCGGAGGCAGCACCGCTTCGGTCCGTTCGACGATGTCTCTCAGCACGTTGGCATCAAAGGGTGCGCTGATGAACGGGAAGTTGAAGGCGAGTTGGAGTTCATCATCGCCGGTGCCGTAGTAGTCGGCCAGCGTCTCGATTCTCACCGGTGTCTCGCCGATGAGAAGCCGGGGTTGATCGTAGGACTGCGCCAACGTACGCCAGTGGCGGATGACCTCGTGGACCTCAGGACGATTGGCGTTGTAGACCGAGCGTTGCCCAAAGAGCTGCGCCTCCAGATCGTCCTCCTCCGTCGCCGGCGGGTTGTCGCGCAGCAGACGGTCTTTGATGATCACGTTGCACACATCGATTCTGAAACCGGCTACTCCCTTGTCCAGCCAGAACCGCATGATGCGGTCGAACTCCGTCTTGACGTCCTCGTTCCACCAGTTCAGGTCGGGCTGTTCGATCAGGTGGTTATGGACGTAGTACTGGCCGGTGGTCTCGTCGAGGGTCCATGCCGCCCCCCCAAAGCTGCTGACCCAGTTGTTCGGCGCCGTCCCATCCGCCTTGGGGTCGGCCCAGACATACCAGTCACGTCGGGGCGAGGCCATGGAGGATCGAGATTCGACGAACCAGGGATGCAAGGCGCTGGTGTGGTTGGGGACGAAGTCCATGAGCACGCGTATGGCTCGTGTCCCGGCCTGCTCGACGAGCAGGTCGAACTCCTCCATGGTGCCCATGTCGGGCTGAACAGCACAGTAATCAGAGACGTCGTATCCCCAATCGGCGTTGGGCGACGCCGTGATCGGGCTCAGCCAGATCCCGTTGACCCCCAACCACTGGAGATAGTCGAGCCGGTTGATGATCCCTCGAAGGTCACCGGCGCCGTCACCGTTCGAATCGGCGAATGAACGTGGATAGATCTGATACAGCACCGCCGATTGCCACCATGGCGCTGCGCGCTCCGACGAAGAAGTCGACATGCTCGGCAGTGTAGGACGTCGCCGCGCGCCACTTGTTGATCGCTACGGCTCGCCCACCACCCACGCGGGGTGAGGTCACGACCTCCGTCGTCAGCTCACCATCATGACGCTGCCGGTAACGGCTCCCAGTTCTGCATAATGACCCAACAGACCCCTTGCGGCGGCAGATTGGACGGCATAGGGGGCCGACACGCGTCTGTCGGTGGGTGGTTGTTGTGCAGGGCGACGACGCGATACTGCGTGGGCCCATAGTGCTTGTCCGGACCGAAACTCAGCAGCGGTGAATACCCGCCCGCGAAGTTTGTGATGTTGGCCATTGCCTCGGTGAAGGTACGTCGGTTGAGGTTCCGGCCCGCCGCTTGGGCCGCCGCCGCGAATAGGTTGATTTCCTGGCACCACCCCTGAACGGGCCCCTGTTCCTCGATGTAGTAGTTCAGGTTGCCCGGCGGCACCTCGGGATACGCCTTGTGCCAGACCGCGAAGCAGGCGCGCACCCCGGGGTCATATCCCCCTTCAGATTCAGGCCGGGTGTCGTCGACGCCGCCAAGCGTCTCGGTGGTGACCCCCTCTTGGTTTTCGAGGGCCTGTCCGTAGGGGAACGGGATGAGGCCGAGACCCACTTCGATTGAGGACTCGTAGTCCGACAACAGAAGTTTCGGAAAGTAATTCTGTTGTGTCTCTTGAGCGATGTACGGAAGGAACGAGTTGAACGGCATGAGCGGAATCACCGAATCGACACCCGCCGACTTGAGGCGCTGCACGATCAAGGGGGCCGCCGCCGAAATAGCCGCCGTGTCGGTGGTGCTGGCCGGAATGGTGTCGACGATCGGCGTCACCCCCAGCTGGCGTAGGTCGGGGAGCAAGTACTCGTTGAGGGCCAACTGATCGCTCGCTCGGTCTCCCGCCACCACGGCAACCTTTCGCCCTGGGCCGAGCAGGCCGGAGCTGATGCCCCAGGTGGCCACCGCTTGCAAGATGGCGGCGTCGTCAGGGCCGGTCCACCATAGATACGGCGCTCCTTCTTGGGTCCAGTTCGTCACCGTCGTCCACTGACTCAGCAGGGGGGTGTGCCCTTCTTGGGTGATGCACAGCTGATTGTCCCCGTTCCACGTGCCCACCCCGTCGAGTACGGCGAACACTTGCGCACCGCCCTCGGTCCACTGCTTGCACAGAGCCCGCATGTCGGCCTCGTTGGTGGGGTCGAACGTGACGATCATGGGGTTGATCATGCGCCCGTTGATGCCGCCCGCGTCGTTGATCTGCTTGACGAAAAGCCTGATCGCCTTGCTCTGCTCCGAATACTCGATATCTCCGGCAAAGCCCAGGTTTCCCGCCAACGCCGACAGGTTGGTGACAGGGAACACGACGTTGATCGAGTGGGCCGTGACCCCAACAGCGCTGGTGGACGCTTGGCCCGGAGCGACATTGGCGGGCACCGTCGTGGTGGGCTCCTGCGCCTTGGCCGAGGAGCCGGGCTTCACGGCAAAGACGACGCCCACGATGACAGCGATAATGACGACCACCGACAGCGCCTGCACCCCGGCCGGACGGCGACGAAACCGTCGCCATGATCGACCCAATTGCCCCCCCTGCGGGCCTGCCATGTCTCTCCCCCTTGCCCCGCCCCTACCGACGTGTCGCCACTGCCGTTCGCCGGAGACCCAACATAGACTTTTCGGTGTCCAGGGTCCGAACTCGCAGCCGGCGAATGGCGCCCCCCGCCGGTCCCCGGCTGCCATGGAGCCGCCGCTCGAGCCATGGACTGCGCCTCAAGCACCCTCGGCGTTAACAGAGCCGTCATCCCGGCGACCCACGGCGTTCACCCCCTCCTTTTAGCCTGGCCAGGTACCACGCCGCATGGCGTTACTTGCGAGGATGCCGGACGGTCACATGTTGTTCTCCTACCAGCCGGGGCCGGGCTACGACGAGATCGTCGAACCGGGCGGCTCAGCGCGTCCGACCGCCGAAGGGCTATGGCGTCATCTCTCTGAGCTGGGGCTCGATTCCCTCCTCGAGCGCCAGCAGGCCGCCGATCGCGAGATTCGCACCATCGGCGTCACCTATCAGACCTACGAGGGGGACGTGGCCGTGGACCGGCCCTGGCCCTTTGACGTCATCCCTCGCGTGCTGCCCGCTTCCGAGTGGGCCCGCGTGCGCCAGGGTCTCGTCCAGCGCCTTCGGGCCCTTAACTTGTTCATTGACGACGTGTACCACGACCAACGGTCGGTGCAGGCCGGCGTGGTGCCCTCGGACCTGGTCACGGGCTCACCCAACTTTCGACCCGAATCTATGGGGGTGAACCCGCCTGGCGGGGTGTGGGCGCCCATCTGCGGCAGCGATCTGGTACGCGGCGAGGACGGGACGTTCTATGTCCTTGAGGACAACCTGCGTGTCCCCTCGGGCGTGTCCTACCTCCTCGAGAATCGCATGGTGGCCAAACGTGTGCTCCCCGAGCTCTTTCGTGCCTACAGCATCGAGCCGGTGGACACCTATATCGGCAAACTGAGTTCGATGCTGGCTTCTTTGGCACCCCAGCGTCGTGAACCGACCGTGGTGGTGCTGACGCCGGGCATCTGCAATGCCGCCTACTTCGAGCACGCCTTTTTGGCCCAGCAGCTCGGTGTGGAACTCGTCACGGGCAGCGACCTGGTGGTGCTCGATGACGACACCGTGTACATGCGGACCGTGGGGGGCCTCGAGCGTGTCGACGTCATCTATCGCCGCATCGACGAATCGTTCCTCGACCCCGAGTGCTTCCGGCGCGACTCCCTGGTGGGAACACCAGGACTCATGCGCGCCTGGCGGGCCGGCAACGTCGCCCTGGTCAGTGCCCCGGGGGCGGGGGTGGCCGACGACAAGGCTGTCTATTCCTTCGTGCCCGAGATGATCCGGTACTTCCTCGGGGAGGATCCCATCCTGCCCAACGTGCCCACGTGGCGCTGCGGGGACCCTGACGATTGCCAGTTCGTCCTGGCTCACCTCGATGCCCTGGTCATAAAGCCGGCCAACGAGTCCGGGGGCTATGGAGTGGTGATCGGCCCCACCGCCGGCGCGGATGCTTTGGCGCTGGTGGCCCAGCGCATTGCCCAGTACCCACCCAACTGGGTAGCCCAACCCGTGCTGTCACTATCCACCATGCCGACGTTGTGCGACGGAACCGTCGTTCCTCGTCACGTTGATCTCCGACCCTTCACGTTGCTCGGCCCCGAGGACGCCTACGTCACCTCAGGCGGGCTCACACGCGTGGCGCGCAACGCGGGATCCCTCATCGTGAACTCGTCTCAAGGAGGCGGGAGCAAGGACACATGGATCGTGGGTGCCACCATCGCCGACGTGGACGGCTTTGGGGCGTTGGGAGCCATGGCGAGCACGACCGACACCGGGCCCCGTCCCCCTGACTCCGCCCGCCCACGGGCCAAGGCATTGTCGCTGGCCACGGCTCAAGAGCTCGGGCAGTAGACCCCCACCCACGTAGGAGCGCACCACTTGAGAGAGGAGCGCGTGATGTTGTTGGCACGAATGGCCGAAGCGGTCTACTGGGCCGGGCGCTACCTCGAGCGCGCCGAGGACACCGCTCGCGTCGTGCAGGTCCATGGCGATACCCACATCGACCTGCCCGTGGGCAAAGACGTGGGCTGGGGTCCTTTGGTGGAGATTGCCGGGACACCCGCCGCCTTCCACGCCAGCGCCGCACCACGAAGCCCCAGTGCGGCCCCGACCTTCGATGCCCGGCGATCATTCGAATCCCGCGTCGTCGCCTTCGTTCTGACCGACCTCGACAATCCCTCGTCGATTCTGGCGTCCATCGCCGGAGCTCGCGCCAACCTGCGTGACGCTCGTCCGGTGGTGCCCCGTGAGGTGTGGGAGCTCTGCAACGAGCTGTGGCTGGCGTTGAGCGGTGATGCCACCGCCATCGACGCGCGCAACCGGCGCGTGCTGTGGCTTCAGCGCGTCATCGACGACGTCCACCGGATCAACGGCGTCCTCCACAACACCATGCGGCGCGATGAGGCGCTGGCGTTCTTTCGCATGGGCCAGCAACTCGAGCGTGCCGACTTTACCTGCCGGGTGCTCACCGTCAGGGCTGACAGCGCCGTGCTGGGAGCTACTGGCGACCCCTATGACGAAGTGCATCAGATGGCCCTGCTCCGATCACTGGCGTCCTATCAGCCCTTCCGACGCGCCACCCCGGCCAGCCATAACGGCGCGTCGACGCTCAAGTTCCT
Organism: uncultured Acidimicrobiaceae bacterium; assembly: GCA_963714125.1. GTDB lineage: Bacteria > Actinomycetota > Acidimicrobiia > Acidimicrobiales > UBA8190 > CAWCAW01. Next base: position 2,553,387 of record OY970234.1, read on the forward strand.
GCTCCAAGACGAGGCCTTTCCGCGTGCGGTGCACGCCTGTCTGGCCGAACTCCAAGACCTCGTCAAGTCACTCCCGCACAATGAACCCATCCTGGCCGCCTGCACCGACACGTCGGTCCTCGTCTCCGGCGCACCGGTGGCACATCCCACCGCGGCGGCCCTGCGCGCCTTTTTGACAGAGCTCCAGCCCGCTCTGGGCAACCTGCATGACCACATCGTCGCCTCGTTCTTCGCGCCGGTCTCGGCGCCGTCGCTGGTTGAGCCCGACTACGCCCGTTCGCCCCGCCATGAGGCGTGGCGCGCCGAAACCGGGCCGTCCCCCCGTCTGGGGCCAGCCAGAGGCACAATCGGGGCCGTGCCCGAAGGCAAGCTCTACCGCATCACTCATGTCACGACCTACGACTACGCGGCGCCGGTCGAACAGTCGTACAACGAAGCACATTTGCGCCCCCGCGATAGCGACCATCAGCAGTGCCGGTCCTACGACCTCGACATCGATCCCACCCCGAGTGCGCGCTTTGAAAGCGTCGACCCGTTCGGAAACCACGTGGCGACATTTGTCGTGCAAGGCGGCTTTGAGCGCATGGCGGTCACGTCCACGAGCGAGGTGCTGGTGTGGCCACCGAGCCCGCCTCCTGTCGGTCCCCCGTGGGAATCCGTTCGAGCGCTGCTCGAGATCGACCGCCAACCCACGGCTCGAGACGCGCGACGGTGTCGAGCGCCTTCTCGGTTGGTGCCGACTTCGAATGCGCTGGCCGACTACGCACACCCCTCGTTTCTGCCCGGCCGGCCTTTCGTCGAGGCCATCGTGGACCTCACCACCCGGATCTACGGAGACTTTCACTACGAGCCGGGCTTCACGTCGATTTCCACTCCCCTCCTCGACGTGCTCGAACAGCGGCGCGGCGTGTGCCAAGACTTCGCCCACCTCATGATCGGCTGCGTCCGATCGCTGGGTCTGGCCGCTCGCTACGTCAGCGGCTACATAGAGACCCTTCCCGCCGCGGGCCAGGACCGCCTCGTCGGTGCCGATGCGTCGCACGCCTGGGCTTCGGTCTACCTCCCCGGTTGGGGCTGGTTCGACGTCGATCCGACCAACGATCAGGTCGTCGGAGACTCCCACATCACCACGGCGTGGGGTCGCGACTACTGGGACGTGTCGCCGCTGCGCGGGTCAGTCGAAGGAGGTGGATCGTCGCACCATCTCGACGTCGCCGTGGACGTGCGCAACGTGGACGCGCATGACATGCCCCGGGCGTCGGCCCCGGAGACGGCGGCGTCATAGTCCTCACCGCATCGATCCGGTGATCTTCGGGAAGTGGTCGGCGCCACCCAATGGCCGTCAGGCCGGATCGACATCCATCGGGGTGCCGGCCAGGGATTGGCGCAACGCATTCAACGTGGCCAAGGCCCGCTCCGATCGGGGCGGATCGGCGGCGGCCACCGAGAGCACCAGGGACTCGAGCAGCACGATGGTTTGACCGTGGCTGGCAAAAGACGCCGGTGCACCCCGGCCGGCGTCGAGCCGTACCCGCACCGGTTCGGCCAGCCGTGGACCAAGCACGTCGGTGACAAGCACGACCGGCACCCCCATGTGGGCGGCATGACGCAGGAGCACGCGCACATAGCGATGAATGCGGCCGTAGGCGAGCAGCACGATGGCATCGTCACCCGCTACGGCCAGAAGTTCATCGGCGTGATCGGTGCCGGCATGGGTCAACGCTCCTGACGGTGTGCCCAGCCGCCGGCACAAAAACGCCGCGTATTCGGCCAGGCTGGCCGATGGGCCGGTGCCACACCACCACACACGCTGCGCCTGGGCCAGCACCGCGCACGCCTCCGCAAACCCGTCGGCGGATATACGGCGCTGCAACGCACGCAGGGCCTCCACCTGCTGGTCGATGGCAGCATCGAGAAAGCTCCGATCTCCCGCACCGTCCTCGATGGCGGTGTGAAAGCGAGCGGTGAGATCGGACTCTTCGGACTCCCCCGCGGCGCGACGTAGCTCGCGCAAACTCGAGAAACCGAGGGACTTGGCCGTTCGCACCACGGTGGCATCGCTGGTGCCCACCGCGGCAGCAATCTCCTGCGCCGTCATGGACGCCGCCCGGGCGCCCATGCGGATGACGTACTCGGCCACCTGTCGTTGCGTGGCCCCGCTCACCCGCTGTAGACGAGCCGACCAGCTATCTGTAGCCTCTGCGACATGCATCAGGCTAAATGTAGCATTTACTACGGGCACTAACAACGGTGCATGAGGCATCGCTGTTGGCGGCTTCTTTTTTGGCCTGCACCGTTGAGATGGTCGAGGCGCTGACCATCGTCTTGGCCATCGGCGCCACGCGAGGGTGGCGTTCGGCGTTATCCGGAGCGGCCGGGGCCCTCCTCGTCTTGTGCCTGGCCGTCGCCATCGTGGGCTCCAGCTTGGCGAAGATCCCGATCGCTACTCTGCGCCTGGGCGTCGGGGCGTTTCTCGTCGTCTTCGGTCTGCAGTGGCTGCAAAAGGCGATCCGACGAGCCGGCGGCGTGAAAGCAATCCACGACGAGAACGCCATCTTTGCCAACAGCGAGCGCGATGCGCAGTCAGTAGCCCGGCCTGCGCGAGGCGCGGACTGGTACGCCATGACCACGACATTCAAGTGTGTGTTGCTCGAAGGCCTCGAGGTCGTGCTCATCGTGGTGAGTTTCGGTTCCGCCCAGCACCATCTGGCATTGGCATCGCTCGGAGCCGCCAGTGCCGTCGTCATCGTGACCGGGGCGGGGATCGCCATCCACAAGCCGTTGGCGAAGGTTCCCGAGAACACGCTCAAGCTCGTGGTGGCCATGGTGCTTACGACCTTCGGGATTCTGTGGACATCTGAAGGTCTGGGTCTGGCTTTGGGCAGCGGCCAACTCCCGCTCGTCGTCATCCTCGCGTTCGTGATCATCGGTAGTGGTTCCGCCATCATGGTCCTGAGGCGGCGTCGCAACCGGGGCACCCCCACCGACCGGAGTCAGCTTCGATCCGAACCATCGGGTGCCGCTGGCCCCGGGTCCCTCGGGGGGGAACAAAGATCGTGACGACACGCGTCCTCATCGTCGAGGACCATCCAAAGACAGCCGCATTGTTGGCACGCGGTCTCCAGGAGCGTGGTTTCGCCGTCGACGTCGCACCCACCGGAGAGCAAGCCACGCGCCTTGGCAGCGAGACGAACTACGACGTGGTCGTGCTCGACCTCATGCTGCCCGATGTGGACGGGCTCGAAGTCCTTCGTCGTATCCGTGGTGCCGGTGCCACGTCACCGGTCATCGTGGTCACGGCGCGCGACTCGGAAGAGGACCGTCTCCTGGCCCTGGACGCCGGCGCCGATGACTTCCTGCGCAAGCCGTTTGCCTTTGAGGAGTTGCTGCAGCGCCTCAAGCGCCTGGCCGAGGGCGGAGACTCCCTCTGATCATTAGTCAGTCTTACCTTATAAGGCTAACCTTATGAGATGGCCCACGAACCCGACGTCGATCAGGTGGCCGCCACCCTCAGGGTGAGCATGGGTTTGCTGGTGCGACGCTTGCGTCAAGTACAGCCCCACGGGGACCTCACCATGCCCGAGATATCGGCCCTGGCCCGTCTTGAGCGCGGTGGGTCCACCACGGCAACAGCGCTGGCCAAGCTCGAGCAAATCAGCCCCCAATCAATGGGAGCCACCCTCGCCTCCCTCGAGGCGCGCCGTCTCGTGGAGCGCGACCCGGATCCCGACGACGGCAGGAAGGCGGTCGTTTCCGTATCGGCCGAAGGGCGCCGTGCCTTGTCGATCAACCGCAACGCCCGGACCGAAGCATTGGCCCAAGCCTTGGCGAGCGGGTTCACACCACTGGAGTTGAGACAACTGCAGGCGGTGGGGCCGCTGCTCGAGCGCCTGGCACAAACGCTTTGATATCGGCCGTCCGACGCCGCCTGGGAATGTCGAACCGCCCCCCAGGATCGCCCGCACCTGAAGACCGTTACAAGTGGGTGGCGTTATCGAACACGACGGCCGCCGTCTTTATGTCGCAACTCGACGGGTCCATCGTCATCATTGCGTTGCCGGCCATCTTTCGTGGCATCCACCTTGATCCCCTTGCTCCCGCCAATGTGGTGTACCTGCTTTGGATGATCATGGGGTATCGGTTGGTGCAGGCCGTCTTCGTTGTCACTGTGGGCCGTTTCGGAGACATGTTCGGCCGCGTCAGGATTTACAACGCCGGCTTCGCCGTGTTCACGGTCGCCTCCATCCTGCTCTCGTTCGATCCCTACCAGGGCGCTCAAGGCGCCCAATGGCTCATCGGCTGGCGGGTGCTGCAAGCCCTGGGTGGCTCCATGCTCATCGCCAATTCGGCCGCCATCCTGACCGACGCCTTTCCACTCGAACAACGCGGCTTTGCCTTGGGCATCAATCAGGTCTCCGCCCTGGCTGGGCAATTCGTCGGCTTGGTGGCCGGTGGGGTGCTGGCGGCATTGGATTGGCGACTCGTGTTCTGGGTCAATGTCCCCGTGGGGATCTACGGGACGCTGTGGGCGTATTTCAAACTTCGAGACAACGGTGAACGGCGCCCGGGTCGGGTCGACTGGTGGGGAAACGCCACCTTCGCCGTCGGTCTGGGCGCACTCCTTATCGCCATCACCTATGGGATCCAACCTCACGGTGGACACACGATGGGGTGGACGAACCCTGCGGTTCTGGCCCTGGTGGCGACGGGCATCGTGCTGTTGGCGATCTTCGCCACCATCGAGAGCAAGATCGCCGAGCCCATGTTCCAGCTCAACTTGTTTCGCATCAGAGCCTTTACAGCCGGCAATATCGCCGGCCTGGCTGCCTCTATCGCCAGGGGCGGCCTGCAGTTCATGCTCGTGATTTGGCTCCAAGGCGTGTGGCTGCCTCTGCACGGCTACAACTACAGCGAGACGCCTTTGTGGGCCGGCATCTTCCTCCTCCCGCTGACCGCCGGCTTCCTCGTCGCCGGTCCCACGGCCGGGTTCCTCTCCGATCGCTTCGGAGCTCGGGGTTTCGCCACTGCCGGCATGGCCCTTTTCGGCGCCAGCTTCATCGGCTTGCTTTTGCTCCCCGTCGATTTTCCTTATGTGCCCTTTGCGTTACTCCTGGTGGCCAACGGCATCGGTTCGGGCATGTTCGCCGCCCCCAACACGTCGTCAATCATGAGCAGCGTCCCCGCCCACCGACGCGGCGTGGCATCGGGCATGCGGTCGACGTTTCAGAACTCCGGTACGGCGCTGTCCATCGGTGTGTTCTTCTCGCTCATGATCGTGGGGTTGGCCGGCAGTCTTCCCAAGACCTTGACGCGGGGTCTGCAGCACCAGGGCATTCCTCATGGTGTGGCTCATCAGATCGGCACCTTGCCGCCCGTATCGTCATTATTCGCCGCGCTTCTCGGCGTCAATCCAGTCCGCCACTTGCTGACGCTGGGTGGCTTCGCACTTTCGAAGGTGTCCAGAACGCAACAGCTCGTTCTTACGGGACGGACATTCTTTCCTGATCTGATCTCAGGGCCGTTCCACCAAGGCTTGGTGGTGGTGTTCGCAGTAGCAGCGGGATTGGCGGTCGTGGCCGGGATCGCGTCGTCCCTGCGCGGTGGACACACCATGGTGAGCACCACGCCAGATCCGTCACACCCGACGAACTCCGAACGACGCGGTGGCGATGAGGTGCTTCCTGTCGACACCGCGCTCTAACGGAGCGCGCGGCACGGCTACCATCGTCACCCTTCGGTTGTAGCACTCTCCCATTTTTCGGACGAATCGACGTGCCCCATGGCTGACATAACCTTTCCCGGATCTCAAGGCGACCTTCAGGCTTGCCTGGCGCGTCCGGCCGGCAACGGACCATGGCCGGCCGTGATCGTCATCCACGATGTCTTCGGTATGGGCGCGGACCTTCGCAATCAGTGCGACTGGCTCGCCGACAGCGGCTATCTCGCCCTGGCCCCTGACCTGTACTCCTGGGGCCGCACCGTTACGTGCCTGCGCGCCACCGTCGCCGATCTCAGGGCTCGTCGCGGCAGGACCTTTGACGACCTGGAGGCGGCCCGGATCTGGCTTTCGGCCGATGCCAGCTGCACCGGGCAGATCGGGGTCATCGGCTACTGCTTGGGGGGCGGGTTCTCGCTCCTGCTCGCCGCTGGGCACGGCTTCTCGGCCTCCAGCGTGAACTACGGCGACGTACCCGATGACGCCGAAGCCGTCCTCGCCGGCGCCTGTCCCGTCGTGGGCAGCTTCGGAGCCAAGGATCGCCGCCTCAAGGGCACTGCCGCCAAGCTCACCAAGGCCTTGGAAGCCGATGCGGTGCCGGGTGACGTGAAGGAGTATCCCGAAGCCGGTCACGGGTTTCTGAACCAGCACGACGGTGCGGCTGGCGTTCTCGTAGCTGTGCTCGGAAGACTGGCCGGGATCGGCTATGACGAGGCGGCCGCGGCCGACGCACGGCGTCGAATCATCGAGTTCTTCGATCGCCACCTCAAAGCGGCCTGAATCTCCCTGACCACAGTTGGCCTTCGTCTTCGCGCTGTGAGCTCCAAGCAGCAGGTCAGCGTTGATGGACCGACACCGCGTAGGTGCCTGGGGCGACGAACGGCTGGCCGCCCCATGTGGCCCAACGGCGCCGCAACGTCAGCCCCGCTGCCAGGCAGGCGCCGTCATACTCCTCAAGCGTGTAGCGGTGATCGAGTTGAAACCCGGCCACCAAGACACCGGTCGAGGCAACATGGGCGGCGCAGGATTCGACAAGCGCCATGCGCTCGGACTCGGCGCAGAACAGAGGAACGTTGCCGGCCATCACCACCACATCGAAGTGGCGCCCCAGGTCCAGCGCTGACACGTTGCCCTCCAACCACACCTGGTTAGGCGCTCGCCGCTTCGCCTCGGCAATCATCGACGCGCTCGATGTCCACCCCAACAACGTCGACTCCGTGTCGGGCCAGTTCGACGGCCACCCGTCCCGTTCCGCAACCCGCATCGAGGACCGACGCGGGGGCAAACGAAAGCACCAATGACGCCTCGCCGTGGACATCGACCCCCTGAGCAGCCAGCCCGTCAAACTTGGCCTGATAGGCCTCGCCGTCGAAATCCGCCACAGGGTCCATGCAATCGGATCACTCTTTGCCTGCAGGGGCTGAAGGAGTCGAGCCGCCGCCTCGGCGGTCGTCGCCCAACCAGTAGGCCACGCCAAGCAGGGTAAGCAACACAGCCGGCACCAAGGCCCACAAAGCAATGAAGCTCACCGCGATGTAGAGCACAGCGATCCCCGCGATCAAGAGGAAACCGACCCAATCCGAGGCCTCTCGTATTCGCGCTGGCGCCACGCCGCAGCAGTGTAGGGCCTGCTTTTGTCAGGAAACAGGGGCAATACGCTCAGCAATTTCCCAGGAACTTTCGTGCGACTGGCAACACGACGCCAGGATCGCCGCCGACGCGTTTAACGACCGAGGAACCAGGACGCCACACGCTGAGTGAAGCGCGCGCTCATGTCTTTGAGCTCACGGCTTCCCGCCGAACCGAGCCGGACCACGTTGACGAGAGCCAGGCGCGGCGCGTCGACGAGGACGAAGAGCACCAAACCCATCGCGATCAGCAATGCCCCCAGAATGCTGAGAACTCCGATGCCCGGGCCCGTGCCCGTAAAGGCCAAGCTGCCCGATGACGCCGCAACCACCGGAGGAGTGGTGGTAGGCGAGGTAGTCGCCGAGGTACCCGTAGCTGCGGTGGTCGTGGTGGCGGACGTCGCTGCCGTTGTCGTTGTCGTCGGGGATGTCGTCGTCGTTGACGAAGGCGCTGTCGTTGTCGTGGTGGTCGACGCCGTGGTTGTCGTCGTTGGTGCCACCGTCGTCGTCGTGGTGGGTGCCACCGTCGTCGTTGTGGTCGTTGTAGGCGTCGACGTTGTCGTCGTCGTCGAGGTGGGCGTGGTGGTCGTCGTCGAGGTGGGCGTGGTGGTCGTCGTCGTGGTGGACGTAGTCGTGGTGCTTGTCGGCGCAGTTGTTGTCGTCGTCGCCGCGCCCGTCGTCGTGGTGGTCGTTCCTTCGCCCACAAACGTGATGTTCCCTGCGGCCGAGTCCCCCGCTTGGTCGCCGTAGGTCAGGGAACAGGTGACGCCGGCGGCCTGTTGGGCGGCAGTCGGTGGGCAGGGGAAGAGAGCGGCATCGGTAGCCGGGCTGTTGCCGGCGCTGTCGGTGGCCGGACACTCCGTAATGGCGTCAGTCTTCTGCCCGCACGGTGGTCCGACCGGCCCCTGGATGATGGTGAATTTCGCCGAAATCGCGCCCGCACTCGTTGTGGAAACCAGAAGCGAATAGGAGATGGCGCTACACGCCACGGGCACTGCCGAACTCACCGGTGCCGGAAGCATCACGGTTGGGATGTTGGCGGCGTTGCTGCACTCGAGAATGTTGCCGATCGAGCTGGGGGTAAAGCCCGTGCCGGTGACCGACACAGATTGACCGCTCGTCAAACCCGTGCTCGGAGTAATGGTCAAGGTGGCGGCCGCGTAGGCAGTGAGAGACAAGCCGAGAATGGCAGACCCCAAAACAACCAACATCGAAGCCGCCACCGCAATACGTTTCGTCCAGGCATTGCGTCGGGCGGGAAGAGTTCCGGAGATCGGTCGGCGATGGGAACTCGTCATCGGCATCACATTAGTCCTACGCCATTGAAATTTCGATAGTCCTGACATGGATGCAACCACGGCGCCATGGTGAACTCATGCAACGATGCGCGCGTGTTCCCGCTCTCCCCTATTTTGATGACACGGGGCTCTGGTTGCATGGCTTCCCAATCGGGCAACGCCAAGACCGAACCGGACGCGTTACAGCGTCGTCGGGACCGCTCCGACGATGTCGGCGATGCCGATGCCGAGACCCGGAAGGGATCCGACAAAGGGCGCATCCCCAAAGGCGAAGATCCCGCCATCGGACCCGATGAGCCAGTAGCCATCACCATCGGCCGTCGGCACCAGCCCGATAATCGGATGAGTCGGCGTCACACCCAGAAGCGGCAACGACCGGTACCCCCCGGCGTCGCCGAAGGGGTAGACGCCTCCGGCCTGAGTCACGATCCAATACCCCGCCCCGTCATGGGTGGGGGCGATGCCCGCCACGGGCGAAGGCGGATCGACGGCCGATCCGTAATTGGTGGCGTTGCCGAACGCATACACCGTGCCGTCGGCGGCGACCACCCAGTACCCCTGATCCGACGAGTCAGGAGCGATGCCGATGATGTCATCGACATGGATCCCCTCACCGGGCAGGGACCCCAGATAAGACGCATCCCCAAAGGCGAACACTCCGCCGTCTTTGCCAACGAGGAAGTACCCACCGTCGTCGCTGGTGGGGACGATGCCCTGGACGTCGTCGACCGAGACCCGGAGTCCCGGCAGCGATCCTTCATAGGGTGCGTCACCGAAGGCGAATACGCCCCCGTCGCGCCCTACGACGAAGTAACCCCGCTCGTCAGGAGACGGCACCATGCCGGTGATGTCATGCACGTGCACGCCCAACGCCGGGAGCGAACCGTAGAAGCCCGATCCTTGGCCGGTCGGGAAGACGAAGACACCGCCGTCGTCACCGACGAGGTCGTAACCCGATCCCGACGCTGACGACACCACCGGCGGCGCCGGGTAGCTGAACGACGACGTGGTGATGCCGTCGCCCACGATGCTGGTGGCACTCACATCGACGGTGCCACTGCCCGCCGGAACAACCACCGTGGCTGACGTGGCTGTGGCATTGACGACTTGAGCGGTGGTGCCGCCAAAGAAGATGGAGGCGGTCTCCAACCCGAGTCCATAGACGGTGATGTCGCTCCCCGGCGCCGCCTCGGACGACGAGAGGCTCGACACCTCGGGACACGACCAACCCGCCGCCAGAGGCGAGCCGATGCCAGAGACGGCGTCATACCCGGGTGTGGCCGGATACAGCTCGTCGTCATAGGTCCCCGTGAAATCGTTGTCGCCGACGGTGATATCGGTGAACGCCGACCCGTAGGTCCCGTCCCGATAGAGCCCATACAGTGCGGGGGCGAGATCTCCCTGGCGCGTGGTGACACATCCGCCGGCCACGTCGGCCACCAAACCCGCCACCAGAGGCGCCGCCAAGCTGGTGCCGATGAAGGCACCCCACTCGTCGTTGGTGAAGAAGACTTCTCCGACCCCGGCATTGGCCGAAATGTCAGGGACGTTGCGGCAACTGGTCGCACAGGCATTGTCCCCGTTGGGCCATTCCCAATCGGCGGGCTGCCACGACGGCAACGACATGTAGCGCGACACCCCTCCTCCACCCGCACCTACTTGACTCGTGTTCCACGCCGTTTCGGAGTACGACAGGTCGGTACCGCCGACGTCGGTGACCCACGGATCCGATCCAGGAAAGTCAACCTCGAGGTTCGTGCTCGAGTTCTGGGGATCGCAATCCTCCGATCCCGCATCGCCGGCCGCCGCCAAGATGGTTTGTCCCTGGCTGGCGGCTTGTTCGAAAAGGGTGTCATCGGCTGCCATGGCACCGCCTTGCACGGCCAGCGGTTCACACAGGCCCCAGCTCGTCGACACGACGCTGGCGGTGTCGGCATTGATAATGGTCCACCACGTGTCGTACTGCCCTTGCCCGGTGTCGGGCCCTTCGTAGGACATGATGGACGTACCGGGCGCTTGCGTAGCCACCTGTTCAATGTCTGAATCCGCTTCGGACGTGCCCCCGGCACTGGGGGTACCGCCACCATCGACAAAGGTGGTACCTACGGCGTTGCTCAGACCAAAGCACTGCTCGTAGGTATCGACGTCGATGGTGGTATGCGGAGCCAGCTCGAACATGGCCACCGTCTGCCCTTCACCTGTCTCCCCCTCGCCCGTCAGGGTACCGACGTCATAGGCTGAGCCGACCTCATCGGGCGTGTAGGAAAGATCGAGACCGGCCGTATCTTCAGCTGGCGCGCACGGGGTTAAGCCCTCCTCGTGGGGCAACGCGGCCGGGGTCGATGTCGACGTGGCGGCGCTGAGGTGGGGGGGGATGAGGGGCAGGTCATCGAGCCCGAGGATGCCCACCACGTCACCGGATAGCGCGCTGGGGATGAGGGGTGCGTCATCGGCACGATAGGCACGCTGGCCGCCGCTGAGTTGGTAGTTGTCGAGAGACAACCCGAAGGCCGACTCCACGGTGTTGGCCGCCCCCGACACGCGCACGGAGAAGCCCGATGAGTAGGTCGCCGTCAGACCGACGCCAGCCAGCCACGCCTGTACTTGGGAGACGGTTCCCGGGGCGGGATCGAAAGCGCGCCCGAACTCGGCCGGCGTCAACCACCGGTGGTACTGCCGCGAACCCACCGTGTACTGGGCATGGAGAAGTGATGTCAGCTGCTGCGGATGTGACGGCGGTAGGACCACGTCGAATTCGATCTGTCGGGACCGAGCCAGGGGTCCGATCAACGTCACCCCGTGCGGCGTCAGAGTGGGATCCAGTCGGCTCAATCGGCTCATGGCGGGCGCGGCGGTGGCCGGCCCACTGAGCACGACGACGGCGATCACGCCCCCAACGAGCAGCGCACCGGCCGCGCGCGTCGCTTTCGCCCATGTTCCGCTCGTTGCCATCGGTCCCACCAACTCCCTATGACCTCAATGCGCAGGGGGCGAGCTTCGCACCTGCGCCACGCCGGAGGTCGTCGTCCCACCACGGGAAGAGCGCCCCGATTCTGTCACCACCTCTTGCATGCTGTCGATCGCCCCTCCGGCATCCCTGGTTGTTTCCGTCGATCAGCACGCATGCGAGGCTCTGGTCGTGCCTGGAACCAAGACCTCTCGCCCCCGTACCAGCCCCGTCGAGCACGGCATGCTCGACGTCGGCGATGCCAATGCCATCTACTGGGAAACGTGGGGCAATCCAGGTGGAAAGCCGGTGATCGTCCTGCACGGCGGACCAGGGTCGGGGTGTTCGTCAAGCCTCCGCCACCTCTTCGACTTGGATGTCTTTCGGGTCGTGCTCTTCGACCAGCGAGGCTGTGGCCGCAGCACACCGAACGCCAGCGACATGTCCACCGATCTCGCCGTGAACACCACCGAATACCTATTGGCCGACATCGATGCTCTGCGCCGTCGCCTCGGAGTGCATCGATGGCTTGTCTTCGGCATGTCGTGGGGTTCGACGCTCGGTCTCGCCTATGCCGAGCGCCATCCCGGTCGGGTCACCGAGATCATCCTCGCCGGGGTGACCACGACCACACGCGCCGAGATCGAGTGGCTCTATCGCGGTGTATCTCGGCTCTTTCCTGAGCAGTGGGACCGGTTTCTGGCCGGTATACCCGAAACAGAACGCGACGGAGATGTGATCGAGGCCTACCATCGGCTGCTGAACGATCCCGACCCCCAGGTGCGTGCCGACGCCGCCGAGAACTGGTCAGAATGGGAGTGGGCGACCGCATCTCTCGACCCGGCCGCGAAGCCCGACGCCCGGTGGTCTGACCCCATCTTTCGGTTGGCTCGGGCCCGCATCGTCACCCATTACTTCACCCACAACGCCTGGCTCGACGAAGGAGTCCTCCTTCGAGAAGCCGGCGCCTTGGCCGCCATACCTGGAGTGATGGTCCACGGCAGGCTCGATCTCGGCAGCCCGCTCATCACGGCATGGGAGCTCCACCGCGCCTGGCCGACCGGCGAACTGGTTGTGGTGCCCGGGGCCGGCCATGGCCTGTCGGAGCCAGGGATGGCCGAAGCCGTCATGGCTGCGGCTCAGCGTTTTGGATCTCCCAGCGGCGGGGGCCGGTAGCCGCCGCAAAGACTCTCCAACTGCGTCGCCAATCGCAGCGTGCTGCGGTCACCAAGAAACGGGCCGACGATTTGCATGCCCACCGGGAGTCCCGTCGATGTCCATCCCACGGGCACCACGGTGGACGGCAGGTAAGCAACCCCGATCAGCCCCGGCCAAAGGATCAATTCGGTTTCCGGCCGCGTCGTGCCATTGACTGTCATGGTCCGGCTCATGAGGTCGGCCTCCGACACCGGTTGGGCCGCCACCGGCCCGACCGGGCACAACAAGGCGTCGAAGCGTGTGAACCACGACGCCCACTGGCGCCGGAGACGTTCCCTGCGCTCGTCCATCAGGATCCAGTCGCGGTGGCGCATGATGGTGGCGCGACCCAACTCGAGCAACGGGTCCTCATCGGGCTCGACGGGAATCGACTCCAACGAACGGGCGGCAGCAAAAACATCGTCGGCGAGGCCGGGCGACGTGGCGGAGGCGATCAGGCCCCGAAACACCCGCATCGACTCCTCGAAGTCCACGGGGCGGGCCACCGTGTCGATCTCCACACCGTCGGCTTCGAGCTGTTCGACGGCACCCTCCAAGATGGAGAGCACTTCGGCGTCGACACGACACCCAGGGTCATCGAGCCAGACCCCAACTCTCTTCGGCGTGCGGGCCGGAGGCAGATCCAGACGCCACGCGTCGGACCGGGCCCCGTGGTCGCCCAGGAGCACGTCGAGCACGAGCTCGAGGTCGGCGACGGAACGGGCGAGTGGCCCGAGCACATTGATGTCCGCCTCGGTCAGGCCTCCACCGACATGGTCCAAATACCCGCGCGACGGCACGATCCCGAAGCTCGGCTTGTGCCCGCATACCCCGGTGACGTGGGCGGGCATACGAATGGAGCCGCCGATGTCGGTACCGATCTCAAAAGGCGTGAAGCCACATGCCACCGACACCGCCGGCCCTCCCGACGAGCCGCCGGGGGATCGTGTCAGGTCCCAGGGGTTGCGAGTAACACCGAACAGCTCGTTATGGGTCTGGCTGTCTCCCGACCACTTGGGCACGTTGGTCTTGGCGAAGACGATGGCCCCGGCTTCCTTGACGCGCCCTACCGCGGGAGCATCGTGCGCTGGGATGTGGTCACGCAGCTCCGTGGCTCCCCCCGTTGAACGCATGCCGGCCGTCTCCAGCGCGTCTTTGATGGTGATAGGCAGTCCGTGCAGTGGACCAAGCGCGTCGCCACGCATCACGGCGTCGTCGGCGGCCCGAGCGCCTCGGCGGGCACCCTCGGCGTCCACCGTCACCACCGCGTTCAGATCGGTGTCGTAGCGTTGGATGCGGGCCAGCTCGATCTCGAGGAGTTCGGTGCTACTGACGGATTTACTTCGAATGGCGCGGGCCAGCTCTCCGGCTGACTGCTGCCAAAGCTCGCTCATAGCGCACTCCCCTATCGACGGCGGCCTGTCATTCCCACGGCACCGGGTACGCCGCATGGTAGCGACGCCGCGCAGACGAAAGAGCAGCTCACCGCCTCGGCCCACGCTCAACGGTATGGCCCACCCACCGTCGACCCCAGAGGCAGGCACCCCCAAGGCCATGAGGTGCGCACCCTTGACCCCCTGGCCGTCCTAGGGCCAAATGGACGGGTGAGCGACGTCCGGATCAGCGTCTTCATCGCCGACGACAATCTCATCGTCCGCGAGGGAGTGCGCGCCTTGCTTGCCCTCGAAGAGGACCTCGAGGTAGTGGGGGCCGCCGCCGACTACGACGAGCTCGTGGCCGGGGCCGAAGCAGCCGCCCCCCAAGTCGTGGTGACTGACATCCGCATGCCGCCCAACTTCCAACAAGAAGGCATCGAGGCATCCCGAGAGATTCGCAAGCGCCACCCCGGGACCGGAATCGTGATCCTGTCGCAGTTCGACGATCCTGAATACGCCATCTCGCTGCTCGACCAAGGGGCGGCAGGGTGTGCATACCTGTTGAAGGACCGCATCGCCGAAGGCGACCAACTGGCCCGGGCCGTGCGCGCCGTCGCTACGGGCGGTTCGGTCCTCGATCCGGTCATCGTCGAAGCCATGGTCCACCCGGTGACCACCTCCGGCGCCCTGACCGAGGCCGAGGAGGAGCTCCTCCGCTTTGTGGCGGAAGGCAAACCCATCAAGGCCATCGCCGCCGTTCAAGGTACGACACCGGCGGCGGCTGCCGAGGCCGTCGAGCGGCTGTTCCTTCGCATCGCCCAGGAGGCCAGTACCGGCGGTGACATGTCCCTGCGCCGTCTGCGCATGCTGCACGAGGCCATCGTCAACCGCGAAGAACAAGGCGAGTCGCTCAGTCGCCTGCTTCCGGGCGGCGTAGCCGACATGCTCAAGGAGCAAGGTCGCCGCGTCGGTGAGACCGACGAGCTCGAAGTCAGCGTGCTCATGAGCGACATCCGTGGCTACTCAACCATTGCGGAGCGGGCCAACCCGAGCGATTTGGCCCGCCAGCTCAACGCCCATCGGGCCGAGATGAACCACGCCATCCTCGACGCCGACGGGACCGTCATGCAGTTCGTGGGCGATGCCGTGATGGCCGTCTTCGGCGCCCCCGTCCCCATCGAGAACCACGCCCAGCGGGCCGTCGAAGCCGCGCTGGCCATGCACCGCGCCCAGGCCGAGGTCAATGCCCAATGGCGCCAAATAGGTCTCCCTGAGTTCGGCTTGGGCATCGGCATCACCACCGGCCTCGTGGCCGCGGCGCTGTTGGGATCGGCCGAGCGCCTCGAGTACACCCTGGTGGGTGACACCGTGAATCTGTCCCAGCGCCTGCAACAATGGGCCGAGCCCGGTCAGACCGTGCTGTCAGAGGCAACACACCAGGCTCTGTCGACACCACCGGCGGCCGAGGAGCTCGAACCCCAACTCGTCAAGGGCCGCTCGACGCCGGTGTCGGCGTGGCGCATCGAAGCCGAACCGGTGTGGCGTGTCGATCATTCCACCAACTACGACCGTGACAAGGAGCTCGCATGACCGTTGTGCAAACCAAAGGGCTGCGCAAGACCTACGAGGCTGAGGGCAGTCCCGTCCGGGCCTTGCGAGGCGTCGACTTGACGATGCAAGACGGAGAGTTCGTCGCCATCATGGGTCCTTCGGGGTGCGGGAAGTCCACCATGTTGAACCTCATCGCCGGGCTGGACACGCCGACTGAGGGCGAGATCATCATCTCGGGCGAATCCCTGGCCGACATGGACGAAAACGGCTTAGCCCGCATGCGCCGCACCCACATCGGCATCGTGTTCCAGTTCTTCAACCTTCTCGAGGGTATGAGCGTGCTCGAAAACGTGACGCTGCCCGCCGTCATTGCCGGCATGCGGCGCCGCCAAGCCGAGACCCGCGCTCGTGACCTCCTCGACATGCTCGGGTTGGCCGACAAACATGCCGCCGCCCCGGGTGTGCTCTCCGGTGGCCAGCGCCAGCGCCTGGCCATCGCCCGGGCCCTCTCGAACAAGCCGACGCTGCTCCTCGCCGACGAACCCACTGGCGCGCTCGACTCCGCCGGTGGCCTCGAAGTGCTCGAGCTCTTCCGCCGCCTCCACGTCGGAGGTCAGACGATCTTAATGGTGACCCACGACGACACCGTGGCCGGATCGGCATCGCGCATCGTTCGTATGCGCGATGGCCGCATCGAGGACAGCTCCACCGCGCTGTCCGCATCGGCGGCCGAGTGAGCTGATGAGCATCGAGCTCGCCGCTCCACCTTTGGAGAAGCCGGCTGCCGTCACAAAAGAGAGGCGCGTCGCCCCACCACTGGCGGCGGCCGTCTTCTTTGCCGTGGCGGTGGCATGCATCGCGGTGGCGCCGAGCATCGCCGGGCATCGAGACCGTGGCGCTGAACTCGTCCGGGCCGGGTTGGTCCTGGTCTTCGTGCTCGCCGGTGCCATGGCCGCTCTCCGGCGCCCCGACGAGCGCCAGGGGTCCCTGGTGCTGTGGACAAGCGCGCTGGGCGGTGTGGCCACGTTGGGCGCGGCCATCGTGACGGCCCACGTAGCCGCGCACCACGGCACCACCACGGGCCCAGCACCGTGGCTGGTAAGCACCGCCCGCGGGGCCGAACCCCTGAGCCTCGCCCTCCTCCCAGTGGCGGTGATGCATGTCCTGTTAGGTATCCCCGACGGCAGCTGTCTGTGGAGCCGTCGGGCCATCCTGGGCGGCTACATCGTGGGCGGTGCCATTGGCATTGCCATGTGGACGCAGCGACCTGCCCTGCGGTTGTGGCCCGTCGCCGTGGAAGCCGTGATCGCCGGCGTGATCGGCGTGGCGGGATCGCAGCGTCGCTATGCCCGCTCCAAGGGCCTCGAACGCCGCCGCTTGCAGTGGTTCGGGTGGGCCGTGGCCCTCGCCGCCGAGGTCTTGTTCGTCTCCTTGGCGCTGCGCCTGTTGTGGGGATGGCCGACGCGTCTGGCGCTGGTCGCCGCGTTGGCCGCCCTCCCGCTGGCGGTGGCGGTGGGTCTCGGGAGCTCGCGTCGTTTTGCCGGCCGCATTGACCGGCTGCTGGCCCACACCGTGTCGCTCGCCGGCCTCACGGTGGTGGTGCTGGGCGCGTACGTCGTGATCGTGGTCGGCCTGGGTCATACGCCGACGCACGAGCAACGGTCCCTGTTGGCCTTGTCGATGGTCGCCGCCGCCGTGGCCGCCCTTCTCTACGGGCCGGCGCGTCATCGTCTGACGCAGTACGCCAACCGCATCGTCTACGGAGAGCGCGAAGCGCCCGACGCCGTGCTCCGTACCTTCGGCAGCCGGTTGTCACGTGCCATTCCCATGGACGAGTTGCTTTTGCAGGTGGCCGAATCGCTGCGCAAGACCCTGAGCCTGGCCGCGGCCGAAGTGTGGACGGGTTCAGGCGGACGGCTCGAGCGGACGGTGTCGGTCCCCGACGTCCCCCTCCAGAGCCTCACCCTGAGCAGCGAAGAGGAGCAGGTGGTGGCCCACTCGGGCATCAACGGCACCGCCTGGGCTGAGATCTGGTTGCCCTCGTTGTTGGCCGGACGCGAGGACGCCGTCGTGCGCGTGGCGCCGACAACCCATTCAGGAAAGGTGCTCGGCCTCATCGTCGCCGTGCGCCCGGCGGGCAGCGACCCGTTCACCGCCGACGATGACTCCATGCTCACCGAGTTGGCCCGGCAGGTGGCATTGGCCCTGCACAACGTCGAGCTTGACTCGGCCCTGCAGGAATCGCTGGACGAGGTGCGGCGCCAAGCCGAGCAGCTCCAGGAGTCGCGCGCCCGCATCGTGGCGGCATCCGATGCAGCCCGGCGCCAGATCGAGCGGAACCTGCACGACGGCGCCCAGCAGCATTTGGTGGCGTTGGCCGTCAACGTGCGCTTGGCACGACGACTTGTGGACACCGATGCGGCGGCATCCGCCGAAATTCTTGATCAGCTCGGCATCGGTCTCCAAGACGCCGTGCAGGAGCTCCGAGCCCTGGCGCATGGCATCTACCCGCCCTTGTTGATCGACCGGGGTATCGCCGAGGCACTGCGCTCGGCGGCCGGTCGAGCCGCGTTGCCCACGAACGTCGACGCCGAGGGCTTGGAGCGCTACACGCCCGAGGAGGAGGCCGCCGTCTACTTCTGCTGCATGGAGGCGCTGCAAAACTCGGGCAAGCACGCCGGCGAAGGCGCGTCGGCCAAGCTGCGGGTGTGGGTGGAACCCGGTGCTCTGCTCTTTGAAGCGTCAGACACCGGTCAGGGCTTCGACTCGTCAGCCAAAGGCAGCGGTGCGGGGTTCGTCAACATGAGCGACCGGGTGGGTGCTATCGGAGGAACCCTGTCCGTACATTCGGCGCTCGGTAAAGGCACCACCATTTTGGGACGTATTCCCATCAACCAGTGATGGCGGGGTGCGGACCTACGCCGGTTCGTCAGGCCACGCGTTGACGAGTTCGTCGGGCCCGAAATCCTCCTTGTGCACATAGGCGATGGCACCACAGGTGCGAGCGTCGGCAGGGAGGTCCTCGGCGTCATAGGTGGACAGCAACACCACCCGGGTCGAGGGATGGGCGGCGGTGATGCGGCGCGTCGCCTCGATGCCAGCGATGCCTTCCATGTTGATGTCCATGAGCACAAGGTCGGGATGCAGCTCGTCGACCTGCTCGACCGCACTCTCCCCCGAGGCGGCCTCCCCCACCACCTCGAATCCCGGCGTGGCCCGCACCACGGCTCGAGCCGCCACGCGAAAGGGAAGCTGGTCGTCGACGATCAATACGGAAACGTCGCCGTCAGACACCTCTCCATCCTTGCATCGGCGATGGACCCGTCAAAGGAAGGTAGTACCCGAACGTACGGGGTGGCAGCACCCGTTCCCTCAGGCTCCTTGGGCCGACAGGAAGAGCAGAACGGCCTTGACCCGCCGGTGGACATCGGGCTCCTCGGACAAGGCCAACTTGGAGAAGATCGAGTTGATGTGCTTCTCGACGGCGCGCTCGGAGAGCACAAGCGAGGCCGCCACGGCGGCGTTGTTCTTCCCCTGCGCCATTTCGGAAAGGATCTCGGTCTCACGCGGCGTAAGACGGTGCAGCGGTGAGTCCACCGGTTTGGCGCGTGCCGCCACCAACGCGTCCACCACCACGGGATCGATCACCGACCCGCCATCGGCTACCTCGTGAATGGCGGCGGCCAGCTGACCGATGTCCGACACGCGCTCTTTGAGAAGGTAGGCACGTCCTCGTGACCCGCCATCAAGGAACGACAGCGCATAGGCGGGTTCGGAGTACTGGCTCAGGACCACGACACCGATGTCCGGAAACCGGTCACGGATGATCCCAGCGGCCCGAATCCCCTCGTCGGTTCCGGTGGGTGGCATGCGGATGTCGGTCACCACGACGTCGGGTTGCTCGGTGGTGACGGCCTCGATGAGCGAATCGAAATCGGCGCACGCGGCCACCAGCTCGAGGTCGGGCTCGATGTCGATGAGCTTCCCCAAGCCCTCGCGTACAAGGTAATTGTCCTCAGCGAGGATGATCCGCACAGCCACCGCTTCAGGTTAGGCGAGGCGCACCCACCGTGACTGGATAGCGGATCCCGGTTCTGCCCCCGATGTGGCGTCAGGCCACGAACTCATCGACGAGGGACGCAGTGGGCTCGTCGACCCCTTTCGCCCCGTTGGGCGGCATGGGACCCATGGCCTCGGTGACATGGTCGCCATCGCTCGTGTCTTGGTGTCGTGACGGCCGCACGAGCACGCCGGCGGCGAGGGCCGCTCCAGCCAGAAGTACCGCGCTGACGGTAAAGGCGATGGTGTAGCCGTGCACCGAGGCGACCTGCGTGGTCACCGCGCTGTGGACGTGGGTGGCCAGGTAAGAGGCCGTTGCCGTGGCCGCCACCGTGTTCAACAATGCCGTGCCCAGTGATCCGCCGATTTGTTGGGTGGAGTTCAACAAGGCGCTGGCCACGCCGGCATCGTGAGGATCAACGCCGATCAATGCGGTGGAGCTCATGGGGACAAATGTCATCCCCATGCCCAAGCTGACGAGAACCTCAGGGGGCAACACGTGCGCCAGGTAGGTGCTGTGCACACCCAGCTGCGTGAACCAGACCAGGCCGCACAGCGCCAGCAGGAGGCCGGTCACCATTAAGGCCCGGGGACCGATGCGTGGCAGCAGGCGACTAGCCACGCCCGCACCCATGATGATTCCCCCGGAGAACGGCAGGAAAGCGAAACCCGTCTTGAGCGCCGGGTAATGCAACGTCGCCTGGAAGAAGTAGGTGAGGAAGAGGAATGTTCCGAGCATGGCGGAACCGACCAGCAACGAGGTCAGAAACGATCCGCCCCGGTTGCGATCGAGTACGACCCGCAAAGGAAGAAGGGGGTGTGCGGTGCGCAGCTCGGTGCGCACGAACAAGGCCAGAAGCAAGACCGACCCGGCCAGAAGCGCCATCGTGATGGGGGCACTCCATCCGTCGCTACCGGCGGTGGTGAATCCGTAAACGAGAAGGAACAGCCCACCGGTGACTGTGGCCGCACCGACGAGGTCGTACCCCTCGTTGGACTCGCTGCGGCTCTCGCTCAGCACTCGAGTAGCCGCCACCGCTGCGATCAGGGCAATGGGCACGTTGATGAGAAGCGTCCACCGCCACGACGCCAGCTGCGTCAAAGTCCCACCGAGCACAAGGCCGATGGCGGCTCCACTCCCGGCCACGGCCCCGTAGACCCCAAAGGCTCGGGCGCGCTCATGGGCCTCGGTAAAGGTCACCGTGAGCAGCGAAAGGGCGGCGGGTGCCATGACGGCGGCAAAGGCGCCTTGCAGGGCACGGGACCCGAAGAGCATGGCGGGATTCTGTGCCAGACCTCCAAGGGCAGATGCCAAACCGAACCCGATGAGGCCCACGATGAACATCCGGCGCCGGCCCAGATAGTCGGCGATTCGCCCCCCAAGTAGGAGGAGGCTGCCGAAGGCGAGGGTGTAGGCGCTCATGACCCACTGCCGGTCACCGGTGGAGATGTGCAGCGAATGCTGGGCGGACGGCAACGCCACGATCACCACGGATGCGTCGAGGACGATCATGAGCTGGGCCAGGACAATCACCGCCAGCGACCAGTAGCGGCGCGGATCGAGGGCCGCGCTCGGCGCCGTGGCGATGGGACTCGTCTCGGTAGTGGTCATGGGTCCTCCGGTGGGTGTGTCGAGGGTGTCACTCGGGTCTCAGTGCGCCAGACCCTGGCCAAAAGGCAGCTGGTTGGTTACAATCGGAGCCGTAGTTCCGTTTCTTTGGGTACTATACGGAACGATGGTTCCGCTTGTCAAGACATCAGCGGACGGGGGCATGATTCATGGGGACTGGTGAACGCGTGATCTCGGCTGGAGTTACCCGGCCCACGGCTGGCGACCCCGAAGAGGGCGGCGGAGATAGCGACGCGGTGCCGTCGGCAACGGCACGGCCCATGCGAGCCGACGCCGTGAAAAACCGCCGGCGCATCCTCGAGGTGGCCGAGGCCGTCTTCGCCGCCGAAGGAGTGTCGGTGCCCATCGACACGGTCGCCGAAAGAGCCGGCGTGGGCGTGGGAACCCTCTACCGGCACTTTCCCACCAAAGAGACGCTGTTCGAAGCGATCGTGATGTTGCGGCTCCAGGAGCTGATCGAGTCGGCGACGGTCCACAGTGAGGGGGGCGATCCAGCCGACGCACTGTTCGCTTTCCTGCGCGAGTTCGCTCGACAAGCGTCCGCCAAGCGCGACCTATTCGAGGCGCTGAACTCGGCGGGCTTCGACATCAAGTCGCAGTGCTCGGAAATGGTCGACGAAATGAAGCGATCCATCGACCACTTGCGCCAGCGAGCTGTCGACACCGGCGAGGTGCGCTCCGATGTCTCGACCGAGGAGATGATCGGGCTTCTGTCTGGTGCCTGCCAGGCGGTATCGCACGGGGCGCCCGGCGAGGTGAACGTGCAGCGCATGGTCGAAGTGGTCTTCGACGGGCTGCGCACGCCCGCTTCGGCTCGTCTCTAGCTCGGCACGCCCTTACCCCTTCACCCGTTGAAGAAGCGGGCGATCTTGTTGGGGTCTTCGATGAACACGGCGATCCTCTCGATGCGATCCGAGCCGTCAAAGGTAAGCAGGTAGAGCACACGGCCCGAGAACCGTCGGCCTTGGGACTGCATGCGCACCTGGGCGATGCAGGCGGCGTGGTACTCCCCCACCAAAAGGTCATCCCATTTCGTCACCTCGAAGGTCCCCTTAGTGGCTTCACCAAGGGCGAGGACATGGTTCACGATCTCCTCGGGGGTCGAGAAGGTCCCCGAAGGGAACACCGCTCCCTCCACGTGGTACGTGGCCGAGGGGGCCAGCAAGGCCACGAGCTCGTGGACCTCGGACCGGGTGACGAGCTCGACGAACCGCTGGACAAGCGCAGTACGGGCCTGGTGCGACTGCTCGGTCATGGGTCCTCCGATCTCGGCGCTGCCCGCATGATGGTCAAAGATGTCGCTCGGCGCCAGCCGCCCCCGCTATCGCACACGGGGGGAGCCTTAGACCGCTCGCATATGCTGCCGCCAAAGATGGCGCGTCCCAAAAAGCGCGTGGGAAGGGGCACCGTGGAGGTACAGGTAGGGCCGCCGGTTATCACCATGCACCTGGACGACCACGTGATGGTGTGCGAGCCCAACGGACACATGTCCAGCGGCGAACAACAAGGGTTATTTGCTCGCGACACCCGGCTCGTGTCGGGCTATCGCCTGAAGCTCGGGCGGGTGGCGCCGACGTTGCTCAACAGCTCCGAAGTCATGCCGTTCTCGGCCCGCTTCGAATTCACCAATCCCGTCCTCGACGTCGCCGCCGGAGAGATCCCCGCCGGAACCCTGCACCTTCGGCTGGACAGGACCATTCGCACCGGTCTCCATGAGGACTACGACGTCACCAACCACGGCCCGAAGCGGGTCGAGGTCGAACTGCAGGTAAGCATCGAATCGGATTTCGCTGACCTGTTCGACGTCAAGGCCGGCCGCCGGGCCCGCCGGGGATCACTGCAGTCGGTGTGGAGCATGAAGCGCGAAGCGCTGACCACCGCGTATGAAAATGGGCTATTCCAGCGCGGCATCGAGATGCAGGCGTTGCGCGCCGGCTCCCCCACCGAGTTCGCCAATGGTGATCTCATCTGGCGCCTGTCCCTGGAACCGGGCGAGACCTGGCATACGTGCCTGGCCTGGACGTTGTTTCTCGACGGTCCGCCCCATTCGCACGCCAAGCCCGCGCAGGAATGTCCTCCGCTGTTGGGCATCGAGAGCAACGTGCACCGGGCCCGGGACCGGTGGGCGGCCACGACGACCACATACACCACCAGCGACGCGACCATCACCCGGATCGTCGACCAAGCCGTCGACGACCTCGACAGCTTGCGGCTGCACATCCACGACAAAGAGGCAGGTTCATGGGGCCACGGCGAGCAGGATCTGGACGGCTGGATTCCCGCCGCAGGCATCCCGTGGTTCGTGTCGCTGTTCGGTCGCGACGCGCTGGTGGTGTCGTTGCAGACGCTGAGCCTGTCTCCTCGCTTCGCCCTCGGTGCGCTGCGGGCTCTCGGACGGCTGCAGGCTGACAGCTACGACGACAGTCGCGACATGCAACCGGGCAAGATCGAACACGAGATCCGCCACGGGGAGCTGGCACTGCTCCATCTGATCCCCCACACGCCCTACTACGGGACTCACGAGGCCACCACGTTGTACGTGTGGACGGCGGCCAAGGCGTGGCGTTGGCACGGAGATCGGGCCGAGCTCGATGCCGTGCGCCCTCATGTGGAACGCGCCCTGGCATGGATCGATCTGGATGGTGATGTCGACCAGGACGGGCTCCAGGAGTACAAGACCCGAGCCAAGACCGGGGGCTACTACAACCAGGGATGGAAGGACTCCGGCGAGGCCATCGTGGACGCGACCGGCGAGCTGGCCTCGTTGCCCATTGCATTGTGCGAGCACCAGGGCTATGTGGTGGCGGCCAAGCGCGAATGGGCCCGAGTTCTCGAGGACGCCTATGGCGATACCGCTACGGCCACGCGACTGCGAGCCGAAGCCGACCGGCTGGTGGAGAAGATCGAGGAGCTGTTCTGGTGGGAGGAAGAGGGTACGTACTATCTGGGCCTCGACGGCTCGAAACGCCCCCTGCGTACGGTGGCGTCCAACCCCGCTCACCTGCTGTGGGCCGGGGTCGTTGACCCCGACCGGGCCCGCCGTACCGCCACCCGCCTCATGGAAGACGACATGTGGTCGGGGTGGGGAATCCGTACCTTGTCGAGGCAGCACCCTTCCTTCAACCCGTTTTCTTACCAGCTGGGCGCGGTGTGGCCGCATGACAACGTCATCGCGGCGGCGGGCTTCCGCCGCTACGGGCTCGATGATCTCGCCACCAAGGTCATCCGGGGAATCTTCGATGCGGCCGACTGCTTCCGTTCCCGGCGCCTGCCCGAGCTCTTTGCCGGCGTGCAGCGCGATGACGGAGGCTTTCCCACCCAGTACCTCGGCGCCAACGTTCCCCAGGCGTGGGCCTCGGGTGCGGTGATTCACGCCATGGATGTATTGCTCGGCCTCGATGCTGATGGCCCCGGCCAGACACTCACCGTCAACCCGGTCCTGCCGCCTTGGCTCGAGGAAGTGCGTCTGGAGAACCTGGGCGTTGGCAAGAGCCGAGCCAACATTGTCGTCTCACGCAACGAGGACGGCTCGGCATCCCTGGACGTGCAACACCACGGAGGATTGCACGTCAGCCTGGCCACCGAGATCAGATGACAGAAGCGGCCTTGGCCGCGGCGGTGCCGGCCAGACGGCCGAAGATCGTGGAGTCGCCGATGGACAGGCCCGAGGCGTAGCCGAACGAGCAGATCCCCGCCGTGGCCCGGCCCGCCGCGTACAAGCCGGGAATGACGGCGCCCGACAGATCCAGTACCTCGCCGGCGACCGTCGTTTCGAGACCGCCGAGAGTAAAAGGTGCGTAGGGCACGGCCCCCGCCCCTGACCCTGCCCTGAGGTCGAACGCCCCCAGCGGAGCCGCCAGTGGTCGGACGTGAGCGGCGTCCTTGTGAAACACGGGATCGGCGCCGACCTCGGCGTGGCGGTTGTAAAGCGCCAGCGTGGTCTCGAGCGCGCCGGACGCCAGCCCCATCTCCGTCTCAAGCTCGGCCACCGTCTCGCACACCCACGAGGCAACCAGTCCCATCCAGTTGGGCTCATAGCCGGCTTCGTCGATGACAAGGAAGCACGTGGCGTCGTGCTCGTACAACGCCGCCTGTCCGACTCGACCCATGTAGGTGTCCTCGTTGATGAACCGCTGGCCGTTGCCATCGACGATGATGCCCTCGATGAGATGGCGGGGCGGGATGACAGGAAGGGACACCTCGCCGGCGTGCATGTTCTTCACCCGCGCCCCGATCGCCTGCGCCATTTCGATGCCGTGGCCGTCGTCGTTTTCGGTCCCTACCTTCCATGTGCCGCGCAACAAAGCAGGGGCGTGACGGCGCAGCATCTCGTCGTTCCAAATGAACCCGCCGGTGGTGACCACGACGCCGCGACGGGCTTTGATAGCCACGTGCTCCCCATAGCGGGTGGCCATCACCCCGACAACGCGGCCGTCATCGACTACGAGGCGCTCGACGCGTGTGTCGTAGGACACCTCGGCCCCCATGGCGACGGCCGCCTCGGCCAGGGTCTTCATGAGCAACCACCCCGTCGACCGCTTGGTCTTGGCCAGATGGCCGCGTGGTGCCGGGGTGGCGATCTCGTTGAAGGGCCAGGCGTTCTCGCCGCCCGACCACACCAGACCTTCCGTGCCTTTGGGGGCCATCTGGGTTCCATCATCGAGACGTGCATCGAATTCGACACCTTGGGCGACCAGCCAATCGAAATGTCCCAGGCTGGCCTCGGCGTAGGCGACCACCTTGGCTTCGTCAGGCTCAGGTCCACAGGCGGCCAGGAGGTACCGCGTCATGTTCTCGACGGAATCCTCAAAACCACAGGCGAGTTGTACCGGCGTTCCCCCACCGAGGTAGATGATGCCCTCAGCCAGAGCCGCCGCACCTCCCGCTCCCGAGGCCCGCTCGGTGACCAGAACCTCGGCACCCGCGTGTCGAGCCGCATGGGCGACACATGTCCCCGCGGCGCCGAACCCGGCCACCACAACGTCGGTTTCGATGTCGAAGGGGCCGACCTCGGCCAGCTCAACGGGCCGCACGTGATCCCCGAAAGAAGTCGCCATGGGCCCGAGTCTAGATATGAGCCGTGGCGCCTACGTCGTGGCCGGCGGTGCTTTAGGGAGCTCGTAATGACTGAAGAACCGCCACATCGCTTCGTTGGCGTCCACCAACACAATGCCGCGCCCGACACCGGCCAGGCTCCAGGTGTTCATGGGTCCCGTGTTGAACGTCGCACCCGGCCACACGTGGCCGGATCCGGTGAAACGCCACAGTGCTACTTCGGCCCCGGATCGACAGTGGGTGTAAGTGATGAGCGTGGCCGTCTCGCCGGCCGAGACGGACCCCGTCCCCACAATGGTCTTGCCGACATTGGGCGTGGGAGCACAACCATCGGCCTTCACCCACTGGTCGATCCCCTCCATCACCGACAAGACGAGCTTGGGGTTCGGATTTGGATTGCCATTGAACAGTGCAATGGGGTCATTCACGCTGTGGAACTCCAGCGTGGGCACGGCGCGGCTGGGGTGGATCGTGGGGAGCTCCACCTGCCCTGACACCGACGAGATGGCGGCAAAGTGATTGGACGCCTCGGCGGCCAAGGCGTAGGCCATCATCCCGCCATTGGATATGCCGGTGGCGTACACGCGGCGCAGGTTCACCGGTGTGCGCTTGGCGATATCGGAGATGACCTTGAGCAAGAAACCCACGTCGTCCACGTTGTTGGTCACCGGCAGACCGCAGCATTCACCGGCGTTCCATCCGTATTGTGCCTGCTTGGCTACAGGGTCAGGGGTGAGCACGGTCGAGATGCGTGTGCCGTTGGGATACGCGACGAGGTAGCCGTTCTGATCGGCGGAATTGTCCATCCCGGTCTGAATCTGCTCGATGGACCCGTTCTGCGTGGCGCCGGCGAGGTTGAGCACGAGGGGCAAGGCCCGGCCGCTCGCGGCCGCCGGCGGAACATGCAGAACGTAACTGCGATCTAAGTGATCAAAGGTCAGGTGGAATTCATACGAATAGGGCGTCGGGGCGAGCTCAGCATGAGGTGGAGACGAGGAGGATGTGGCCAGGAACACCACCAGGGCGACTACGACGGCCGTGGCGCCAATGAGTACCGAGATGAGGAGCAGGCGACGCTGCGTCCGTTGGGCCATGGCGTGCTCGCTCCTCCTCGTCGAGGCGACGGCCGATTATCTCAGGTTGACCCGATCCAACGTGGATTTCGCATGTCAGCGCCCAACCAACCAACCTCTCAACCGTCGGAATCGTGTGGCGGCGGCCAGAAGTATCGCTGCCCCCAGCAGGACCAGGACCGCACCGATCCTGGCCATCCACAAGAAGCCGTAACCTGGTCCGGTCAGGGCCAAAGAGGCGGGCGGCGCTGACGACACTTCGGTCTGGCTTGGGGGCTGGGCATCGCCTGGCGACGTCGACGCCATCGGCACGGTCGTGGTGGTTGTGGCGGTGGTGGTCGGAATCGTCGTTGTTGTGGTGGGGAGCGTGGTAGTTGTCGTGGGGACCGTCGATGTGGGCGGTGGAGTGGCGGCGCAAATGGCCGCGTAGTCCGGTGCGGTTGACGGGGGAGGATCGCTTGGATTCCCGGCACCCGGATTCTCGAATTTCCACCCTTCGACATCGCAATCCTGGCCTTGGGCGTTGCAGCTGTGGACAGTGCCGCTGGCTCCCGTGGTGGCGTACTTCCAGGAGCCTGAATCGCCCAGCCAATAGGCCCAGTAGATGAAACCGCTTCCGTCGGCCTGACCACAGCCACTGGTGGGGACGCCGTAGATGGAGCAAAGCAGCCCGCTGTCACTGTACGTCGGAGCAGCCTCGTTCTCTTGTTGGGTAAAGGCATCCAGGGCCTGGTACTCCGTGTCCGTATTCGGCACGGTGACGCACGCCACTTTGACACCGATCGAACTGCCAAAGTCGACGACGAAGGCCACACTCACATCTTCGACGGCTTGTGCCGCCGCTCTGAATGGCAACAGCGCACCCGGTCCAGCCACCATCAAGGCAATCGAGGCGGCCACAACCAAGGCGACGAGGATGGCAATCCTTCTCATGGTGCTCCTTCACGGCACGAAACGAACAGGGACGAAGACGTCAACCATGGCGACCCTGCCGACCACGCCCGACGATCGAGGGTGGCCGGCAGAGCACCAGGCGCGTGAACGGCCAAATCAGCTCGTGATCGACAGCACCTTCCAGGCAACGTTGTGCGTATGCGGCACCGACGTCGTCTTGGCGTCACTCACTTCTACTGCGAAGCTCGCCGTGCCAGACGCACGGGCCTGGCCCGAGATGGTGCCCGTGGACTTGCTGAGCCTGAGCCCAGCCGGAAGCGCTCCTGTGGCGCCGATGATTGTCCACTTGTACGGAGGACTACCCCCGGTGGCGCTCAGCGTGGCGCGATAAGGCGCTCCCACGGTGGCGGCGGGCAACGAAGTCGTTGTCACCTTCACGTCGAACGGAAACAAGACCGCGGACAGCGCCGGTACGGCCTGGTAGGTGGCGAGCATGTTGGGGCCACTGATCCCCGGGTAGGTAAATGCGCCATTGCCGGACCCTCCGGAGAGTTGAAAGGACTCCAACGTCGCTACTGGATTGGCCGTCCCATGATCGAACAATCCGATCGTGGGCGTTTTGCCCAAAGCGAGGATGGCTTGAATGACAAGTGCCGTTGAATCGGGGTCTGTGAAACCTGGTGAGTCAGCCGCGTTCGGCTCGTAGCCCCACCCGCCGTCGCCGTCTTGGGCGTGCGTAATGAATCTCAGCGCTTTGGCGGCGTCTCGGCCTCCGAGATCACCTTCGGCCGACAACCCTTCGATAGCCAGCGCGGTCGAGTTGGTGTCCGGGCCCTCGTAGTCGGCCGGAGAGCCATTGCACGGATTGTCCACGTTCTCGTAGCTGGTCCACCCGCCGTCGGGGCATTGCTGTTGGTGCAACCACACATCGGCGGCTTCGATGTCGGAGCCACTGGTGACCCCTACTCCGGCCAACGCGGCGAGGGCAAGGCCTTGGTCGTACACACCGGCGGCGTAGTTGTCGACCTGGTCTTCGGTTCCGAAGAGCCCTGCATCGGTACCGGACGTCTGCTCGGTGCCAAGCAGGCGAGAGACAAGATCCGTCCCGCCGAAAGACGCCGGATTGGCTCCCAGCGCGTGAGCGTCAAGGATGAGAAGGGCTAACTGCCCCGGACCATCGGCGCCATCTTGGGGGACGTAGTTGTCGACCTGACCCTGCATGTACGCCAGCGCCGCCGGCGCACCGGCCGGATCCACGCCGGCGCTGGCCAGAGCCAAAATAGCGTTGGCGGTTGATCCCAAATCGGCTTGGCCCGGCGTCGTGGACGACGGAATGTAACCGTCGGGCCTGAGCTGATCGGCCAACCAGGTAGCTCCTTGTTGCGCTGAGGAAACCTGGGGAAGTGATGGTTGGGGTGACGCCGCTGAAGCTACGTCACCTGTTGTCGGTACCGCGACAACGGCGAACGTCAGCAAGAGCCCGAAGGCTGCTGACGCGAAAGGGGTTTTGATGGACACGGAACATTCCTCGCTTCCGGGCAAACGACCCGGAAGCCTCCCAGTCCACGCGGACTCCGAGACCTACCGAGTCCCTTGCCGCATTTCTCGACGGATATGGACTCAATGAGCGGAGCGGCGGTATCCCGACTTGTGACGAGCGTGCGCTCGATCACCCACGGTTGCGGACCAGTGCCGGACTTTGACCGGCTTCCCCGACGAACCACTTACTGCTGGCACGGAAGGTAGCAGCATTGACGTGAAGCCGCGCCGTCGTTTTTGACAACAAAGATCACGCGCTACCAAAACAGGCCGATGTACCCGTCATGTGACAACGTCATTGGCGACGATAGGCAACACACCGACGTCAGCACCCACAAGCACGCCCCGGGCACCAAGGGCGGGCTCAAAAGCGTCGTGCTACCCTGGGCCCTGCAACACCAAGCAAAACCGCCGCAAAGGGGAAGCCGGTCAAAGTCCGGCGCTGGTCCGCAACCGTAGGCGACTCGCCCCATGGACGAGCCGTGAGCCGGGATTCCGGAGTGGTGGGTGAGCTCCCACTGTCGAGACACATGGACCGGGGCTCGGTGGTTCGTCATCCAGCATGGGTGATGTGCTCCCGGGTCTGGCCCGGGAAGCGAGTAACGATGACCATGACCCGCCGTTTGGGTGCCGTTGTATTGGCAGCCCCGTTGGCCTTGCTGTTGGCCCTGATTCCCGCACTCCCTGCGCATGCGGGTTCGGTTGCGTCGACTACGACACTGCAGCTACCGCAGTTGGAACCGGCGCAGCAAGCGGCGCAATGGCTGGCCGGCCAGTTCACTTCTCAGGGTTACATCCCCACGTCTCCGGGCTCGGGGGTCGCCAATCTGGCGTCTACGGCACAAAGCGTGCTGGCTTTGTCATCAGCCAATGTCGACCTGGCAGGCGCACGTACTGCCCTCAACTATTTGGCCGAAAACATAGGTACCTACGTGCCCAACAACGGTGCCGACGGCCCGGGGCAACTCGCCTTGTTGATCCTCGATGCCGTGGCGCTTGGAGCCAACCCCCAAAGCTTTGGCGGGAGCAACCTGGTCACGCGCTTGTTGGCGACGCAGCAGACGAGCGGTTCCGACGCCGGACTCTTCGGCACCGAGAATCAAGCCCTCAACTACGCAGCTGGCGGCTATCAGCAAGGCCTCGCCCTCGCCGCTTTGGCCGCTGTCGGAGTGAAAAGCGGAAGCCAGATCACCGCGGCGGTCAGTTGGCTGAACGAGGAGCAATGTCCTGACGGCGGCTGGACCAGCCCCGACAACGCCAACAACGCGTGTAGCGGCCTCCCGGGAAACTACGCCGGGCCGGACACCAACTCCACCGCGCTCGCCGTCGAGGGGCTCGCGGCTGAAGGCGCCCTCACTTCGGCCGTCTCCTCCAGAGCGCTCAGTTTCCTCACCGCCGGTCAAGACACCGATGGCGGATGGTCGTACTACCCGAACACCAATGCCACACCAGGGTCGACCGATCCCGATTCGACGGCTGTGGTCATCCAAGCCTTGCTGGCGCTCGGAGAGTCCCCGACCAGCGCCACCTTTGCACAGGGATCGGCGACGCCCGTTTCCGCCCTGCTGTCGTTCCAGCTCACCTCCGGCACTGGATCGGGTGGCTTGTTCTTTCCGCCCGCGCCGGCGCCGGCCGACATCATCGCCACCTACGAAGCAATCCCCGCTCTGGCCGGGTTGGCCGTCCCCTTCGGGCCGTCGGGGGGCTCCTACTGGCTGGCTGGGGCCGACGGCGGAGTCTTCGGCTATGGAAACGCCAGTTTCCTCGGGTCTCTCCCCTCGCTTGGTGTTTCCGTACACGACATCACTTCGGTGGCGACCACGGCAGACGGCAAGGGGTACTGGCTGGCGGGATCCGATGGAGGAATCTTCGATTCCGGTGATGCGGGTTTTCATGGGTCACTTCCCGGTCTCGGCGTCCATGTCCATGACGTCGTCGGAATGGCAGCTACCTCTGACGGCGGCGGTTACTGGCTGGTGGGATCTGACGGTGGAGTCTTCGGTTTCGGTGACGCCGGATACCACGGGTCCCTTCCGGCTTCGGGGGTGCACGTCAGCGACATCGTCGGCATCGTCGCCACGCCCGATGGCGGTGGCTACTGGCTGCTCGGGTCTGACGGTGGCGTTTTCGGTTTTGGTGACGCCTCGTACCACGGGTCCCTTCCGGCTTCGGGGGTGCACGTCCATAACATCGTGGCCATTGCTTCCAGCGCCGATGGCGCCGGCTACTGGCTGGTGGGATCCGACGGTGGCGTTTTCGGTTTCGGCGACGCCGCATACCACGGGTCCCTTCCGGCCTCGGCAGTGCACGTCGCCAATGTTGTCGGCATCGCCGCTACGGCGGATTCGGGTGGGTACTCCCTCGTGAGCAAGACCGGGGGTGTCTTCGCCTTCGGTGATGCCGTCTTCAGCGGCTCGGCGTCCGCCACCGGCGTCTCGGACATCGTGGCCGTCGCCGCCAGTCCGACACGACCGGTGTAGCCCCGATCGTTCGTCGACGTGACCGGCCCCCGACAGCTTCGAGTTTCAGCGTCGAATACCTCGACCAGGCGGGCTCGATCGCGGTGGGCGGTGGCCGCGTTGTGCGCCGCGGTTGCCCTGGTGGGAACACCTGTGACCGTGGGCCTCACGGTCGGTGCCTCAAGCCTTGCCTGGGCCGATCCCATCGCGAGCTGCAGCACCACCGTCGGGGTCATCGTCGCCGTGAATTTCTCGTCTTGGGGTGGCGACGTCGAACGCGGCTGCGACGCCACCTTGACAACCGGTTACGACGCGCTGCAGGCGGCCGGATTTACCACCGCGGGCGACAACGCCGACGGGAACGCCTTCATCTGCCGCATCGACGATGAACCACCTCCGTCACAAGACCCGTGCGTCACAACGCCATCGGCGTCGGCATACTGGTCGTACTGGCATGCCGATGCCGGGCAGGACTCATGGACGTTCAGCCAGCAAGGCGCCACCAGTTACCACCCGTTACCGGGCAGCGTGGATGCGTGGACCTTCGGCGCCGAGAATCCGCCGCCGTTTCCACCGAGCGCGGTCATGGCTGCGAACACGGATCCGGTGGGCACCGGGTCGACTACCACCACGACGACGACGGCGTCGACGATTCCCCCACCCAACCAGAGCACGTCACCGCCAGCCACACGGGCGCCGGGCTCGACGGCCACGACGTTGGCTGACCTCAGCGGCGGAAAACGGTCAACGGCCCCAACGACGGCCTCGCCTGGCGCCGCCAGCAACTCGCCGTCACGCGCGGTCTCCCGTCCGCCACCTTCGTCGGCGCCGATGGGCTCCGGCGCGGGTAACGGTGGTCCGGCCACCCGAGCCGACTCGAGTCCGAAGATCGTTACCATCGCGGGAGCTCCGGCAAGGAAGCAGAACGATGGATCTCCCGCGGCGTTCATCATCGGGGCCGTGGTGGTGGCCGGAGCGATAGCAAGTGGCGCCGTCGTGGCATGGCGGCGACGCGGAGCCCATTGAAAGCGTCGCCCCGTACCTTCCGGCGCAGTGCTACGGCTCGAGGCCGGAGTCCTCGCACCCTGCACCCCATGGCCTGGTGGGCCTGGGCCATCGGCCTGGCCACGGCGGTGAGCGCCACGACCAATCCGCTGCTGCTCGTGTTGATTCTCGCGGTACTGGGTTACGTCATCGCCAGTCGTCGCGGCGAGGCCCCGTGGGCCCGGGCTTTTAAGTACTACCTCTACCTGGCGCTCACCGTCGTGGCCATACGGGTGGTGTTCCGCATTGTTTTCGGCGGTGACATCGAGACCACCCACATGCACGTGCTGTTCAGGCTGCCTCATCTCCCCCTGCCGAAGTGGGCGGCGGGGGTTCAGCTCGGCGGTCCGGTCACCCTCGAAGGGACCATGTCGGCGTTGTGTCAGGGCCTGCAGTTAGGGGCACTGTTGTGTTGCCTCGGAGCCGCCAACGCCCTGGCCAATCCCAAACGAGCTCTTCGCGTCCTGCCCGGAGCGCTCTACGAGCTCGGAGTGGCGGCCGTTGTTTCACTGAGCGTTGCCCCTCAGTTGGTCGAGAGCGTGCAACGGGTGCGCCGCGCCCGCAAGCTTCGGGGCGGCCCCAGCGGGCGCCTGCATGGCCTGCGTGGAATCGCCATTCCCGTACTCGAAGACGCCTTAGAACGATCACTGCGACTGGCCGCGGCTATGGACTCACGGGGCTATGGGCGGACGGCGGCGGCGTCACCACGGCTTCGGCGTGCCACCGGCATATTCATGATCGGCGGGATGTGCGGGCTGTGCATTGGTGTCTACGGCCTCTTCGGGAGCGCCGGTTCGGGATCCTTCGGCCTCCCCACCCTGGCGGGAGGAGCGATCCTGTGTTGCGTCGGCCTGGCCCTCGGAAGTCGTCGAGTGCGTCGTTCCCAGTACCGCCCTGACCCATGGAAGATCCCCGAGCTGATCGTGGTGGCCTGTGGGGTCGTCCCCGCCGTCGTCCTGTTGGTCACCGCCAACTCCGGTGCAGCCGCCGCCCTCAATCCGTCCTTCGAGCCATTCACCTGGCCCTCGTTGCCGATCATCCCGGCGCTCAGCGTCGTGGTGGCGGCCCTGGCCGGCCTGGCCGCTCCTCCTCCAATGCGCCGGGGCCAAACGAGCGGCGAACTCGAAGCTCCACCAGGCGGCAGCGACCTCAAAAGCTCCACCAACCGGACGCGTCGGTCCGTCACGGTGTCGGCATGATCGAATTCGACCGCGTGTCGGTCACCTACACCGACGCGCCACGCCCCGTCTTGCAAGGTGTGAACCTGCGTGTAGAAGAAGGTGAGCTTGTCCTGGTGATAGGTCGCACCGGAGCGGGAAAGACCACGCTGCTCGGTGCCATCAACGGGTTGGTACCGCATTTCACCGGAGGCACCCTGGCCGGGCGCGTGCTGGTGAACGGCCGCGACACGCGCACGCATCCGCCGCGTCAGCTATCCGACCTGGTCGGTGTGGTGGGCCAGGACCCTCTGTCGGGATTCGTCACCGATACGGTCGAAGAAGAGTTGGCCTATGCCATGGAGCAACTCGCCATCCCCCCCGACGTGATGCGCAAAAGAGTCGAGGAGACCCTCGACCTGCTCGGTATTGCCGACCTGAGGGATCGCCCTCTGTACGAGCTCTCGGGGGGCCAACAGCAACGGGTGGCCATCGGAGCCGTGATGACGGCGCATCCACGCATCTTGGTGCTTGATGAACCGACGTCCGCTTTGGATCCAACCGCGGCCGAGGAAGTGCTCGCCGCCGTCACCCGGCTCGTGCATGACCTTGGTGTCACGGTGGTTCTGGCCGAACATCGCCTCGAGCGGGTCGTCCAGTATGCCGACAGCGTCATCGAAGTCCGTGGCGATGGCTCGGTGGCGATGGGCCCTCCGGCACGTCTGCTGGCGACGGCGCCGGTGGCGCCCCCCGTGGTCGAGCTCGGCCGACTGGCCCGATGGGACCCCTTGCCCTTGTCGGTGCGAGATGCCCGCCGACAAGCGGCGCCCCTGCGGGAGCGCTTGGCACCGGTGGCGATTCCCCCCCTGCGACGCGCCGTGCCACGCGTCAACGGCGGCGTGGCCTTGCGGGCGCGCCACGTCAGCGTTCGCTTCGGTGCGCTGGCCGCGGTGCGCGGCGTCGACCTCGACCTGGCCCGGGGCGAAGTAACGGCCTTGATGGGCCGCAACGGCTCGGGGAAGTCTTCACTGCTGTGGGCGCTGCAAGGATCAGGGCCCCGTCACAGCGGGTCGGTGTCTGTCGGGGGGACCGATCCCAAATCGGTGTCGGCCGCCAACGCTCGACGTCTCGTGGGACTCGTGCCCCAAACCCCGGCCGATTTGCTCTATCTCGACACCGTCGCCCAAGAATGCGATCAGGCTGATCGCGAGTCAGCCGGAGCGTCGCCGATGACGGCCCAAGAGCTCCTGGAGCGCCTTGCCCCCGACATCGCGCCCGACATTCATCCTCGAGACCTTTCCGAGGGGCAGCGCCTCGCCCTCGTCCTCACCGTGCAACTGTGCGCCTCTCCCAAGGTGATACTCCTCGACGAGCCGACCCGAGGTCTCGACTACGAGGCCAAGCGCTCGCTCATCGGCATCATCGATGTGCTGGCCGGCGAAGGCGCCTCCGTGATGATCGCTACCCATGACGTCGAGTTCGTCGCCGCCGGCGCGGATCGCGTCGTGGTCATGGCGACCGGCGACATCGTCGCCGACGGACCGACCACCGATGTCGTGGTGGCATCGCCGGCCTTTGCCCCCCAGGTCGCCAAGATCCTGGCCCCCCTGCGGTACCTCACGACGGACCAGGTGGCCGAGGCGCAAGCGGCGGTCATGTGATGGCGAAGTCCCCCATTGTGATCCGGATCGGACACCGCTCGCGCCTGATGATTGCCTTGGCATCGTTCGTCGGGTTCGTGGCGTTTTTCTGGCCCTTTGTCATCGCGCCGGGAACGTTTGGCGACGCCGCCATGGCCCCATTGATGTTCGGAGCGCTACTCGTTCTTGTCCTCGCCATCGTCTTCTCGGAGATCGCCGATGGCGGTATCGACGCCAAAGCCATCGCCATGCTGGGGGTCCTCTCGGCCGTCGGTGCCGCTCTGCGCCCCCTGGGAGCCGGCACGGCGGGGATCGAAACGGTGCTGTTCACCATCGTCATCGCGGGGCGGGTGTTCGGAGCTGGGTTCGGATTCACTTTGGGCTGCACGACACTGTTCGCCTCGGCCCTCCTCACCGGAGGCGTCGGGCCGTGGATGCCATACCAAATGTTCGGTTGCGCCTGGGTCGGACTCTTCGCAGGTCTTCTGCCCCGAGTGACGGGTCGACGCGAAGTCTTGATGCTCGCCGTCTACGGAGCCGTCACCGGCTACTTCTTCGGCTTCCTCTTGAACCTGTCGTTCTGGCCCTTCTACCTCGATCCCCACAGCACCATCGCCTATCTGCCGGGCGCCTCCTTTGCCACCAACGTCGGGCGCTACTTGGTCTTCGACGGAACGACCTCGCTCGGCTGGGATACCGGTCGAGCCATCACCAATTTCGTGTGCATCATCGTGTTGGGCCCCGCCATGCTGGCCACCTTCCGGCGCGCCGCTCGTCGAGCGGCTTTTGAGGCTCCTGTCGTCTTCGAGCAGTCCTGACCTTGATGCGTTGGCGCCGTCACGAAGATTTCGTCTGAGGCGGACCGTCTCGTCGCGTGGGGTTCACCTTCACTTATTACCGTGCCCTGCGTGGATGCTGAGGTCACCGAACTCGCGGAGCAACGCCGGTCCCACCTTTCTCTGGTCCACGGAGAACAACGGGCAGCGCCGCGCCCCACGCCAAACAAGACGCGGAATCCCTCGCTACGTGCGGGCGCGACGGGACCGGTGCTCTACATCAACGGGGATTGCGACAACCGAATCATCCTGCGCCGCATCTCACGGCGGTGGCGCACTGCGAGGCTTCTCGTTGCCGACGGTGGTCGCGCCGGCATGCGCACGGTGGTCGGTCACGAGCCTCGTCTGATTTTGCTTGACGCGCACCTTCCCGATTGTCTGAGTCTCGACGTGATGACCCGCATCCGACAGGCGGCGCCGTTGGTCCCTGTCGTGGTGTTGTCCAACAGCCCTGACCCCCAAGAGGAAACTCGGTTTGTGAGGGCCGGAGCCAGTGCGTACGTGACCAAGCCCTTGAACGTGGTCCAGTTCGACGCCACCGTCATGATGCTGCTCGAATCCGGCGCTCTTCGCTAACCATGGATGCACGCCTCCCCGGCAATACCGCCATCGGCGGCTGGAAGATCGAGCACTTCACCGCGCATCTGCGCGTGTTCCCAAAGGGCCGGATATGCCGAGACTTGGACTGCACCACCTACCTTTCCATCTACAACGAGAGTTGTTTTTGTACTCGACACGAGCCTCCTC
Source organism: uncultured Acidimicrobiaceae bacterium (assembly GCA_963714125.1). Classification (GTDB taxonomy): domain Bacteria; phylum Actinomycetota; class Acidimicrobiia; order Acidimicrobiales; family UBA8190; genus CAWCAW01. The sequence goes on from OY970234.1 coordinate 2,591,233, forward strand.
GGACACATTGAATGCGACGACCCTTGGCGTCACTCCATGTCGACAATGAACCGCGTCGGGGCCGAAACCACGGTGAGTAGTGGGGTGGGTGTTGTCCGGTGGCCGGCGCTTTCCGAGATGGTGACGAGAACGCGCGCGTAACGCGAACTCGCGATGAAACCTTGGCGACCTGCCCTTTGGTGCTTGTCGCCGTTGTGTCTGCAACCGAGAATGCAACCGAATCCAACGAGGAGAGTGGTTTCACATGGTGCACACGCTGACGAGGATGAGGAAGTCCGCCCGGCTCGGTGTGATCGGCGGGGTCATCGCCATCATGATCGGTGCCAGCCTCACGGTCGTTCTCGGGGTGGCGAGCGCCTCCACGGGCCCTTGCGGCACTCTGGCGTCGGGCGGGGCCACCCCGCCGGTCTACATCGACTGTGCGGTCCCCCCCGCCTCCACGCCGTATTCGACGTATACGGACCAACAGCAGATCGATTTGGCCATAGGGCCGAACACGTTGGTCTCATCGACGGATGCCCACGGCGGCGACATAACCGCCATCGAGTGCGAGTACACCAACGGCGTCGGAGGTGCGGGTGATCCTCCCAATGACAATTACTGCAGCGCCCCCACGGCAGCTGAGGACTTTCCCTACTCGGTGCACGCCAACGGGAGCTTCGATTACACCGCCGACAATCAAGGCGACCTGCTCAGCATCTACGCCCTCCCCGACTCGCAGTTCCCCCAGTCGAGCATCGTGTGCAACTCGACCAATCCCTGCGTGTGGTACGTCGGCGAGGACTACACCAACTTCACCGCTCCCCATGTCTTCTCCAATCCGTTCCTGGTCTCGTCATCGAGTGGAACCGCCCCAGTGATCACCAGCACCAACAGCGCCACCGTGTCGGTGGGGTCGGCCCTGAACTTCGCCATCGCCACGTCGGGTTCCCCGGCAGCCACAGTGTCGGAATCCGGCGCTCTTCCCGCCAACGTCACCTTTAGCGCTCACAGCGGGGGGACGGCGACGTTGGCCGGCACGCCGGCCGACGGCAAGGTGGGGACGTATCCGATCACCATCCACGCCACCAACGGCGTGGGGTCGCCGGTCACACAGGACTTCACCCTTCGCGTCACCACGGCCGCCCTGACCATCACGGCCTCTTCGCAGTCGGTCACCCAGGGATCCGCGGTGGCGTCCGTCACCGCTGGCTACTCGGGGTTTGTGAACAGCGACACGCCCGCGTCGCTCACGAAGCAGCCGACATGTTCCACGGCGGCCACGAGCACGTCGCCCTCGGGCAACTACACCTCGACCTGCTCAGGTGCGACCGATCCCAACTACACGATCTCCTACGTGAACGGCACGGTCATCATCCATCCGAGCTTCTACATCACCACCAGCCAATCCGCCTTCACCAACGCCACCGACGGGACACCATATTCAGTGGCGCTGGCCACCGCCGGTGCTGACGGTCCGGTGAAGTGGAAGCTGACCAGCGCCAAGACCACCCTCCCAAAGGGCTTGAAGGTGCACCCCGGTGCGGTGTCGGGAACCCCCAAGACGGGCAAGCACGCCGACGCGGCGGGTCACTACGTCTTCACCGTGTCGGCCACCGTTAAGGCAGCCAAGACACACCCCGCTCAGACGGCATCGGCCACCTTCACCATCACCATCGCGGCCGGCTGAGTCGGACGGGGTTCGAGATCAATCGAGACCAGGGCGCTTTGGAGCGGATCTGTTCGTCGAGTCGGCGGACCAGGGTCGGCGGTGCCACAGTGCGGTAGGCGTCCTCGCAGAACATGGCGATCTCGTCCCACGGCACTCGCCCGTCGAGGCGCACACCCAGCCACCCACTCTGCCCGACATAAGGGGGCCGGAATATACGTTTGGATGCCGAGCCCACCCGTACCTCCTGAGCACCGGGGGGCGCCGCACACCACAGGTGTGGGAAGACGTGATCGTGGTGGCCTGTGGGCCAAAGCATGACGAACGGCTTCTTGACGAAGAAAGCGGACTCCCGTGGCTCTGACGCTCGGTGACCTCCGGTAAGGCGGGGCAGATCGACCGCACGGATTGCTCCACTGCCTGACCGGGCACGGTCTCCACAGTGCAAACACGGCGCCGGCCGGTTTTCGGCTCGCCCTGGCCGTCAGCAGGTGGCGGCAATAGTCGCCCGACGACGTCGGTCCAGAGACTAGAACTCACCCATGACGAAGGACGCTCCCGCCCGGCTCCTGACCCATCAACGGGGCGAACGCTACGGCGAGATCATCGCCGTGTTCCATGATGGGGACCGCTTCTTCGCTCACGTCTACGGGACCCAAGGCCTTAACGACTGCCCACCCGAGTTGTGGGATGCGCTCGACGCCTCGCACATCGGCGACGATCTCGGCGCGCTGATGGTCAAGCTGAACGGACCACGGTTCTGGGTGATCGATGGGATCGGAGCGAAGGGTGAACCCATCGAGGCGGTGTTGCGGGACTTCAACGGCATCCTCATGCGTCGGATCGCCGTGTTGGACCTTGGGACCGACCCAACGCAGGTCCCCTACACCGTCCGACACGTCGACCGCCGGGCCATCTTCTTCTTCGACGCCGATACCACTATCTACGAGTTGTTCGACCCGTTCGGAGCCACGTATGTGATGCAGGCGTATTGCACCGGTGTGGACCCCGGCCTCAATGAGCACACTCTGGCCGGGTTGGGCGATCGTCTCCAGCTTCCCGCGGGTTGGAGCTTCGGTGCTCGGGTCATCGACGAAGAGCTGATCATCGACACGTCGGCGACCATCGCCACCGTGCTCCAAGACGAGCTCGAGAACACGTACACCCTGCCGTACTGACACCGACGATCATGGCTGAGGCATCTGTGTCCGACCGACCATCGGGTCGCCTGAAGTGGGTGTGCATCTCGGGCGCGTTTGTCGTCATCGTATTCGCCGAGGCCCTCGTGTATGGCGTCATGAAATCGAAGGGGGTGTCGACCACCGGAGACGAGCCGCATTACCTGATCGTGGCCAAGGCCCTTTCCCACTTGAATTTCCATCCCCTCGGGGCCTACAAGGCCGACCTGAGAACACACCAGATCTTCAATTGGGCGCCGAATACACAACCGACCAACCTCAATTTCCAGCTGTACAACGGACCTCACGGGGCGGTGGGCACCCACAATTTGGGCTTGTCCGCCCTACTGGCGCCGTTCGTCGCCGTCGGCGGGGCCAAGCTGGGACGCCTCGCAATGATGTCCCTCAACACGGCCGGATTCATCTACTTCTTCATCCGGTCCGCCAACTTGGCTCGTTTGAGCAGCCGGGCCAAAGTGGTCTTCGCTTTGCTGTTGGCCAGCCCCGCCATTTGGTTGGCCGGGACTCAGATCTACCCTGACCTCTTTACTGGGGTAGTGATGACGTGCACACTGGTGGACGTCGCCGCCGTTGAGATGCGTGGGCGCCTGGACGCTTTTGGTATCGCCATCTCCAGCGTGGCCCTTGCCGCTCTTCCGTGGCTGCATCAACAGAATCTCATTCCTGCCATCTTCATCGTGATCGCCTTTGCGGTGGTGGCCGGACGCGCCCGACAATGGCGGACCTTCGTCATCGTGGCTCTGGTATCGGTGGCGTCATGGCTCCTGCTGGTGGGCTACAACGTCTACGCGTACGGGCATGCCTTGGGCCTCCCTCAGCCGTTTCCGTCTCTCCACGGTGCCGGCATAACCGACATCCTCGGGTTGCTCGTGGACCGCCATCAAGGCCTCTTCGTGCAGGTCCCCACCGCAGCACTCGGTTGTGTCGGGCTGTGGATGGGAAGGCGAATCGCTCCGGTCGCCGTTATGGCCACACTGGCGGCAGCGGCCTCGTTGCTCTACCTCAACGGCACCTTCACCGGCGCCCCCTATGGCGGCGCCAGCCTGGCCGGACGCTTCGAGTGGTCCTCGTTGGTGCCCTTGCTGGCCTGGTGCCCGCTCGTGATCTCCTCTTACGGCCGTTCCCGGGCCCGATTGTGGAGCCTCGGAGCAGTGGCCGCCGTGTTGTGGGCGCTCGAATCGGTCCCGATACTCCTGGGCGACCACGTCTATTACAACCAGCTGGCCGGCGGTGCCCCGTGGGACCCGGCGACGTATCCGGGGTGGTGGGGCGGCTTTGACCGCCTCCTTCCCGAGTTCGTTCCCGGAAACCGCCTCTTAGGCGGCCCCTGGTTTGGCCTCCCGATGGCGCTCTTCGTGCTGGGTGGCACCGTTGTCATCGTGGGGGTCACCGCCCGCCTCAAACGAAAGGGAATGATCCGAGTCGTGATGGCCTCTGTGGCGCTATGCATCGCATTGGGCGTGCTCGCCAACGTGACCCCTTACCCTTTGCCGGCTCACCCGTTGGTTCTGACCGCCGAGGTGGGCGGACCGCTTCGATCAACCGCGGCGGGCAGTGGCATGCGCGCCGTACCGATGGTGGGTGTCGGAGCCGGCACCTACAACGTCGAGGTCGTCTACACGCTGCACGGAGATACAGGGTCTGGCGATTTCGCCGCTTATTGCGGCGCCGCAGCAACGCCCGCCTCGACACAATCGTCAGCGCCCCTCAACCCCGCTCTGGAGCCGGGATCGCACGTCGTAGCACAGCCTCTGCACTGCCCGATGAGCACGCTCTGGTTCGAAATGAAGGTCCAGCCGTCGACCACGCTCGAGGTCGACAAGCTGGTACTTACCAAAACGGCCAGCGGCTAAAGCGACTACGGGGACAGGCCGGCCGAATGGGTCACCTGCGCCGCCACCGATTCGGGGTCGGCCAGTCCGATGATGAGCTGGTCGTAAGTGGCGTTTTCCAGGAGAATCCGGACACCTCGGGCGGTGTCGTGATGGACCACGGCGAAGATCTTGGCATCGCGGCTCGTAAAGGTCCCGATGGCCACGACTCCAGGAACGCCCGTACCGACCCGGAATCCGTGCACGGCTCCGATGACGTCGTCAAGCACTTCCACGCTTTTGACAGCCGACAAGGGAACTCTCGGTTCGCCGTGGGCCGCCTCAACCTTTTCGATCGTGCGAAGCTGGACCACCAGATCGTCACCTTCGACAACCAACTCAGCCATGTCGAGACCTCCCTGACGCGAATGGTCTTAGTTTTGCAGCCCAACAGCCAGTAAAGCGTGCATCGACCCAACCGAACTGAACGGCATCGGAGCAGACATCCATGGCCCGCCACCTCACATCTCTTGTCGCCCAACTCGACCTCGACGAAAAGGCTGCACTGTTGGCCGGCGCCGACCTTTTCTCCACCGTCGCCTTGGACCGACACGGCATTGCGTCGGTCCGGCTCACAGACGGACCCAACGGCGCCCGCGGCGCGGGCCTGACGGTGACCGGCGTAGACGAAAAGACCCTGACGGCAGCATGCGTGCCATGCGGGGCCGCCCTCGGCGCTTCCTGGGACCCCGCCTTAGTTGAACGGGTGGGCCGGCTCGTCGGAGAAGAGGCCCGAACCAAAGCGTGCCGCGTCCTCCTGGCCCCCACGGTGAACCTCCATCGCTCTCCCCTGGGTGGTCGGAACTTTGAGTCGTATTCCGAGGATCCGCTGCTGGCCGGCCGCATGGGCGCGGCGTACATCCGTGGGGCTCAGTCGGCCGGGGTTATCTGCACGGTGAAGCACTTCGCCGGCAACGAATACGAAGATGATCGATTGATCGCCGACTCCATTATCGACCAGCGCGCTCTTCGTGAGCTTCATCTGCTGCCGTTCGAAATAGCGGTGAAGGAAGGAGGCGTGCTCGGGGTCATGACGAGCTACAACCGGCTCAACGGCCACTACTGCGCCGACAGTCGCTGGCTCGTCGAAGACATCCTCCGGGACGAATGGGGCTTTGCGGGCATCGTCATCACCGACTGGTACGCCTTCGCCGACACCGGCAAGGCCATGGAGGCCGGCCTCGACCTGGAGATGCCCGGGCCCGGCCGAGCCTACGGTCCCCAGTTGGCCGAGGCCGTACGACTCGGTCAGGTTCCCGAGTCGCACGTCGATGCGGCGCTGCTCCGGCTCTTGTCGGCATTTGATGGCGTAGGGGCCCTCGACGATGACCCCGACGAGATACCTCGGGCGCTGGACAAGCCCGAGCACAGGGTCATTGCGCGCCATGCCGCCATCGCGGCGACGGTTCTCCTGACGAACACCGGAGTCCTGCCCCTGGACCGAACCCAGTTGCGGCGCATTGCCGTCATCGGTCCCAATGCGGGGCGGGCCGTGATCATGGGTGGTGGGTCGGCCAGCGTGCCCGCTCATTATTGGCGCAGCCCCCTCGACGCGCTGCGAGAGCGCCTGGGATCCGCGGTGGAAATTATCCATGAACCGGCCGTGGACATAGCCCGGTCCAGTCCGGAGATTCCCGCTGCGTGGCTCAGTGTTGATGGGGAGCCGGGCATGAGGGTCGAGTTCTATCGACAAGGCGATCTTGGCGGCGAAGTCGTGCACACCACGACCAATGCCACCGGTGCCCTCACGTGGTTCGGTTCGACACCGCGCCGAGTGGGGCCGAGCTTCTCGTGGAGGGCGTACGCCGACCTCGTCGTCGAGGAGGCCGGGCGCTGGACAATCTCGCTGGTGCAGACAGATCCGGCTCGCTTGCTCATCGACGGCATCGTTGTTCTCGACGGATTCAACGAGTCGTCGCCACCCGGCCACGACTTCTTTGGCTTGGCCAAGGAGGAGCTCACCTGGACGGGTGATCTCGCCCCCGATGGACCCGTGCACATCGAAGTCCAATCGGCCGTGCTCGCACCGGCCATGGTGACGGGCGCCAAGTTGGGCATCCGCTCCTCTCCCCCTGCTGACGGTATCGATCGCGCCGTGTCGGCGGCGCGTGACGCCGATGCCGTGGTGATCGTGGTGGGCACCGACGCGGATTGGGAGAGCGAGGGCTTTGACCGCGAGTCGCTCCGACTTCCCGGGGCCCAAGACGAGCTCGTCGAGCGCGTCCTGGCCGTGGCTCCGAACGCCGTTGTCGTACTGAACGTCGGAGCTCCCGTCGCCGTGCCGTGGGCGGCGCAAGCGGGGGCGGTGGTCCAGTGTTGGTTCGGGGGCCAGGAGATGGCCGACGCGCTCACCGACATCTTGTTGGGGGATGCCGATCCCGGCGGCCGGCTCCCGACGACGATCCCCATGTCTCTGACCGACAACCCTTGCTGGGGAAGCATGACACCTGAAGGTGGACGCATTCGCTACACCGAAAGCATCCTTGTCGGCTACCGGTGGTACGAGTCGCGAGGTATCGCCGTATCCTTCCCCTTTGGCCACGGAATGTCGTACACCACGTTCGACATTGGCGAGCCTGAACTCTCGACGAACACGATGGAGCCGGGAGGCAGCATCCTTGTCCGGATCCCGGTGACCAATAGCGGCGAGCGGGCCGGTACCGAGGTCGTGCAGGTGTATGTGGCCCCCACCAGCACCCGCGCCTTCAGGCCGCGCAAAGAACTCAAGGGCTTCGCCAAAGCTGAGCTCGCCCCGGGCCAATCGACCATTGTCGAGGTGCGCCTTGACGATCGAGCTTTCGCCCGTTGGGCCGACCCTGATCCGGCGTTTCCAGGTCTGGCCGCGCAACTCGCTCAGGATGTCTTTTGGGCGCGTCGGCCCGCCCTCATCGAAGAACCAGGGTGGACGATGGACCCCGGTCGGTACCAACTTCTCATTGGCCGATCGTCGGCCGACATCAGCCACGTCCTCGACGTGCAGGTTCCCACCGGCGCCACGCTCGACCGATAACCGGTGCGGTCCGGCGATGGGCCACACTTGCCACGCTCTACACGCCGACTGGCCCAGACGGTCAGGTCTTTGCCATCAGCTCCCGTGCTTGAGCAAGACCGACGACCAGATCGTGAAGGTCGCCTCCCACTTCGAGTCGACCCGAGAGTTCGAGGCCTCCGACCTTCATCGGCTCGAATCCCGCCGTGCGGATCAATGGCTCCACTTCCTTGGCGCCACGATCAACGTCCGTGGCATAGAAGAGGACGGCCGGCTCCGGTATTCGACTCCCGGCCGACTCCAACAGGTCTGCCGACATCGTCCCAAACGCCAGGACCAAGCGCGTGCCGGCCGGCAACCAGCCGGCCACAACTGCACCAGAGGCCTGTCCGGACGCCAAGACGCGTACGACTTTGCCTTGGGCGTCAGTGGTAAGTGGATTACTCGGTACAACCACGAGCTTGTCTGTGAGCGAGTCGGCGATCTCGTCTATGACACCTTTCAGCACGGTGAAGCGCAGGGCCAGAACGACGGCGTCGGCGCCCGACAGCGCGTCGAAGTTGTCGACGGTCGCAGTAGCACCTTCCCCGATCTGTTGCGCCAAGGTCCGCGCCGCATCGCTGCTGCCACTCGACAGCCGCAGGGTCTCACCACCCGAGGCGAGCCGGCGAGCGATAACCGATCCAAGGCCTCCGGTACCGATAACCGCCGTGGTCATGTGGACAGCGCCGTGATCTGGCCCGTCACTCGGACCCAATCCCAGGCGCACCCGACGGCCAGTGAGCGGGCGACCAGTCCCCCGCCGGGTCTGTCGTTTGACCAACCTCGATGATGTGTCCATCGGGATCGCGGATGTAGCAGCGGATCTCGTACTGATGTTGCTTTGGCGGCGTCAGGAAGTGGGCGCCCCGGGCACTCCATTCGGCATAGACGGCGTGGACGTCTTTAACCCGGATATTGAGGAAGCTACTGACCCGGTCGGGATCACGGGGCGTTTCCAAGGTGACCTCGGGCTTATCGTCGGTAGGGCCGCCACCGACATTGATGATGATCCAGCTGTTCGATAGGGCGACATAGGTCACGTCGCCCGAGAAGGCCAACTTGCCGCCCAACACTTCGGTGTAGAAGCGTCGAGAGCGCTCAACATCGTCTGAGACGATGAAGTGAGCCAGCACGATTTCCGTCTCGAGCGATGGGGACTCGGCCATCTGATGCCTCCATGTGGTGGTTCTCGCACCCTCTTACCTGGGGTCGGTGGCTGATGCTAGGGCACTCTCGGCAACACGCATAGAAGTACTGAAGTTCAATACCGTCGAGCCCTGATGGAATCCCGATAGCCGAATCGATCCGATTCAGAGGCCACCCATCTCGTGCGAATTGGCCGGAGGCCGTTCGAAGCTCAGGTGGTGCCACCGAGAACACCTCGTGCTGGCACGACCTCGCCACACCGGCTGTCTCCCTTGGTCTGCGTACCATCGATCGGCCACACTGGGCCCGGAGGTCCTTGTGGAAGCTCTATGGCTGGTGTTTCGCGCCGAGGGGCGTCGCCGATGGCGGTCGTGGCTGGCATTGGCCGCGCTGGTCGCTCTCGTCGGAGGAGTGGTTCTCGGCGCGGCTGCCGCCGGGCGGCGCACGGCGTCTGCGTTCCCACGCTTTGTCGCTGCCCACGGCTTTGACGCCGCGGTCTATGCAGACCAGAGCACCGCGAAGATTGCCGCGCTCCCCGAGGTGGCCCGGTCCACCACCATTTTCGGTGTGGACACGGGCCAGCCCGCATGCCGCTGCACGCGACCGATCAATCCCAGCGAGTTCGGGGTCATCGTTACGCCCTTGACGGGCCGAACGGCGTTCACGCTCGTTTCGGGCCGCCTCCCTGATCCCGCCGCCGCCAACCAGGTCCTGGCTTCGTACACGCTGCAGCAGGACAACGGGGTACGCCTCGGCACGATCATTCGCGTTCCCATGTACGCGCGGTCACAGACGGAGGCCTATAACAATGCCACCGGGGCGCTCCCAGCGCCTAGCGGCCCGACCGTGTCCTTGCGAGTAGTCGGCTTCGAGGCCAGCGAATACGAATTCCCGTCGGGCACCACACCGAGTTACGACTTGTACGCGACACCGGCTTTCGCTCGGACTGTTCTCCCCGGCGTGGCCGCCGGCAACGTGTACTTCGTCAAGCTGCATCACGGTGCTGCCGACTTGCCACGTTTCGGCCAGCAGATCGGAGTCCTGGGCGCGCAGGACAGCCCCGAAGATGGAGTCATCGCGTCGGTCGAATCGTCGATCCATCCCCAGGCGGTCGGGTGGTGGATCCTGGCCGCGTTAGCAGCCCTGGTCGGGATCGTGATGGTCGGGCAGGCCCTACTGCGCCAAAGCATGGTCGAGAGCCAGGACTATCCGGTTCTTACCGCCCTCGGCGCTGACCGATGGATGCTCGTAGCGGCCAGCATGGTGCGCACATCCGTCGTGGCTCTGGCGGGGGCGGCCGGCGCCATTGTCGTGGCCACGGCCCTATCCCCCATCGCACCCCTCGGCGAAGCTCGCGATGCCGAGAGCTCTACGGGACTTACCGTCGACCCTGTCGTCATCGGACTCGGGGCGCTCGCCATTGTGGTGGTCGTCGTCGCCCTCGGCGCATGGCCGGCGATGCGGGCCGCCAGGAAACCGGCGACCGGTGATCGTCAGGGAACCTCGGCTTCGGTGGTGGTGGCACGTCTGGCCGCCATGGGGGCCCCACCCAGTGCCGTCGTCGGCGTACGCGACGCGCTGCAACGCCAAAGCGGCGGGGGGACGGTCCCGGTTGGCTCGGCGCTCATGGGCACGGTCCTAGCGGTGGTGGCGCTGTCAGGGACAGCGGTGTTCGGGGCCAGCCTGGCGCACCTCACAGCCACACCACGCCTCTACGGGGACGACTTTCAGCTCAACTTCACGAACCCCAATGGAACCGGGCCCGATGCGCGATTGCTGCGCAGCCTCACCCATGACAGCACCGTTACCGGGGTCACCGAAGGTCTGGCCTTCGAGATTTCTGTCAACGACGTGCCGGTGGGAGCCGTGGCGGGAGATGCCGTGGTGGGCCCCCTCCTGCTGTCCTCAGTCCAAGGGCATGCGCCCATCGGCGACGGTCAGATCGGGCTCGGGGCGGTGACGATGCGCCAAGTAGGAGCGCATATTGGCTCGGTGGTCCGCATCACCTTGCCTTCGCCGACGGGCGCCAAACGCACCGGGTCGTATCGCGTGGTTTCGCAGATCTCGTTTCCCGTGCTGGGCGGGACCGTTGGACTCGGCTCCGGCGCCGCCTTTACCCAAGCGGCATATCTGGAGACCGCCTGCCCTCCGGGCCCCGACAGCGCCGCCTGTCATCAAGCGTTCTCGGCCAGCCTGGCGAGCGGAGGGGTGCTCGTGCGCGTCGCGCCCGGAGCGCAGGGCCGAGCGACTGTCAGCCACTACCTTGCGACCTACCGCACCATCACCGCTCTGCCGGTGACGCCGACGTCCTTGGTGAATTTTGGCGAAGCCGTGAACTTTCCCCTGATCTTCGGTGCGATGCTGGCCGTATTTGGTGCCGCCACGTTGGTTCACCTGCTGATAGTGAGCGTGTCGCGGCGCCGACGGGAAATCGGCCTCCTCAAGTCGCTGGGATTCGTCAACAGCCAGGTGGCGTCGGCGGTGATCTGGCAAGCCACGACCTTGGCACTCATCGGAATTGTGATCGGCACTCCCGTGGGCATCGTGGTCGGCCACATCGTGTGGAACGCATTTGCCAACAATCTGGGCGTTGTCCCGGTTTCGGTGGTGCAAACCTGGCTTATCAGCGTGCTCGTTGTTGGCGTGCTCGTCGTAGCCAACCTCCTGGCGGTCGTGCCGGCTCTGATCGCGGCACGTTCGCGCCCGGGGCAGTTGCTCCGGACACAGTGAGTTCAGGAGCGGTACCGTGGCTGGCGCTCGACATCGGGGCCGTTGACTGATAATTGCTGACTAACGTCAGAGAAGTGACATTGGCGGAACAGATCGAGTCGATTCGGCATTTCAACCGGATCTACACCCAACGGATCGGCGCATTGGAGGATTCGTTTCTGGGGATGGGTCTCCCGCTCGGAGCCATGAAGCTGCCGTTTGAGATCGGCACGGCGCCGGACACGATCCGAGCGCTACGAGCGAGATTGGAGCTGGACTCCGGCTATTGCTCCGACAGCTGGAGACCAAGGGCCTTGTGGCGTTGGTACCGGACCCCAGCGACGGTCGACGTCGTCGCGTGACGTTGACGCTCGAGGGGCAGCAACAATGGGAAGCGCTGGACTCCCGCTCCCAACAGCGCACCCGGGATTTGCTCGAGCCGCTCCCAGAGGACAAACGGGCTTGGCTGGCAATGGCGCTCAGCGATGCGGAGCTTTTGCTCCGGGCTGCAACCGTGACCATGGAGGACGCTGACCCCGCATCCCATCGGGCCGAAGAGGCCATTGGTCGCTACTTTGCCGAACTGCGCGACCGGTTCGGGTTTATCGACAGCGGGCTCGATGCTCACGAGGCCAGCGCACTTCGCCCGCCCCATGGCATCTTCGTGCTGGCGATCAGCGACGGCGAATCAGTCGCCTGCGGCGCAGTGCAGACACTGGAGCCGTCGGTCGGCGAGATAAAACGTATGTGGGTGAGTGCATCGTGGCGTGGGGCCGGGTTGGGTTCCAGGCTCTGAGAGCACCTCGAGACTCGAGCGGCCGGACTGGGCCACATCGCCGTGCGCCTCGACACCAACCAGGCATTGAGCGAGGCGATCGCAATGTACGAGCGGGCCGGGTACCTGCCGATAGCCAGATATAACGACAACCCTTACGCCACGCACTTCTTCCAAAACACACTGAGGCAGCCGGGTCCCCTTCCGGGGCCAACATGAGTGCACCAACGTGTCCACCATCGGATCTCATGGCGCCTTCGGGAACGAGTCGACCAGGACGAGGCACCGGCCAAACCGTCTGCGGGGTTGGGGAGGATCCCCGCAGACGGTTCGTCGCAGGAGTCAACCAATCCTGCGAAGAGGCCGGGTTTCGCCCCGCCAGCCCAGCTTCGGGCTCAGCGCGTAAAAGATCAGTAAAGACCCCCGGACGAGCGAGCGCTCCTATCCGGGACGCGGTCAGATGGTCTCAATTGGCTCGCCGAGAATGCGCCCAAAACCCAGCCCTTGCCCGATCACTCGGGCGGAGGAAGCAAGCTGGGCGGCCCGGTCGGAGGAATCAGCGGCCCCTTTCTGGGCGAGAAGCAGCGACAAGGCCAGGCGCGCTTGGACGGACCAAAACGGTGCTTCTATGGCGTCGGCAACGACGACCGCCTGATCAAGTTGAGAGCACGCGGTGTCAAGCTCGCCGAGGGCGGCGCTCAGGAGCCCCAGCCAGTAGCAAGCAGGCCCAAGAACAGCGCCACCTAATCCAAAGACGACCACATGGTCACGACAAGGGGTAAGGAGTTGACGCAGGAGGCCTTGGAGTTCATAGTCCGTACTCCGAGCGGCCACGCCACTAAAGAGGGCCACGGCGCCAAGCCAAAAGACGTCGCGAGGAAGGGCAGATCCGTCCTTCCCGAGGGTATTGCGAACAATCTCCGTCGCCGGGGCGTGACGCTCGGCCTCCGATAAGGCGGTGGCGGCCAGAGCCGCTCCGGCCCGAAACACCGAGTCCGGTCGGTGGATCTTTCGCAACACAGGAAGCTCCTCGGCGAGGCGACCCTGTTGGTATCGAATGACAAAGCGTTGCAGTATGAGGGCTCCGTCAGAGAGCTGCTCAAGCTCATGTCCACGCAGTGCAGCCCCACGGGCCAGCTGGTCTGCCGTAGACAGATGCCCGTGAAGGGTGGCTTCCGTGGCCCGAAGGGCCATGGCCCAGTAAATGTCACGAGGACTCCCCACCGCTGATGCCTGTTCCTCGTACTGGTTAAGTACATCGTGGAATTCCGCAATCTCGGCGTTCTCAAGGAGGTCAGACAGAAACGAGCGCTGGAGCAAAAGTGAGAGCTCCCCGGGAGGCCCCGATCGCTGCACCGCGTCGCGCACAGAACGACTCAGGGCCAGGCGGGTCGATCGCGCCGACGGGTCGTGCGTCGACCACCGATGGAGTGCGACCTGGGCCGCAGCCTTCGCCTCGAGGTCGTCGAGATCGGCAGCAATCGCCACGGCCCGACGCGCTACCTGGCCTTCGCGCTCGGCGTCCACGTAATAAAGGTCAGAAGCAATACCAGCCAAGAGGCGCACCCGCCTGCTCCCCTCGCTATCTTTCAGGCCTTCAAGGGCCTCCTCGAGGAGTGGAAGAGTCGCAGTCTGGTAGTCCGACCCCGCGCTCCAGGGCCCATCGGCGGCAAGGGCAACGTCGGCCAGCAGGGTCGGATCACCGACACGCCTCGCTGCGTCGGCCGCTTCCAAGAACGCCTCCTGTGCTCGGCGTGGTCGTTTATCGAGTCCGTACACCCGTCCCAGTGCGAGCTGAAGCTGGCCCCAAGCCCGCTCGTCGCGCTCGATACCCTCGTGCAGGGTGATGGCTTGCTCGTACCAGGCAATGGCCTGGGGGAACATCAGGTGCTCTTCGGCATCGATACCGGCCCGCTCGGCATGTGCGGCTGCTTCTCGATGGAGTCCAAGGGGTGCCGCTTCGCAGAAGTGACGGGCCAGGGTCGCAATCCGCACGCTTGCACTGGGATCCCGGGACAACGCAAGCGCGATCCGCCGATGGATCTCCATACGTCGATCCTCGGGCACCCCTGAGTAGACGGCATTGCGGACGAGGGAGTGCGGAAACAAGAAGCAGGCAAAATCGTCAAGATCTTCCACCAACAGTCGCACGGCCAGGCATTCCTCGACAGCATCCATGACCGCTTCCGGCGCCATATCGCACACCTCGGCGAGCAACTCCGTAGTGATGCCCTCATCGAGAACGGCCGCCACCTCAAGGACGCTTCGGCTCGACGGGGTGACGCGTTCAGTGCGCCGGTCCATCAGGGCGCGCACGCCGGCCGGGGCGAGTTGGGAAAGCGCTCCGATCACATCATTGTCGGTGGCATGTTTCAGGAACTCGTCATCGACCTCGCGCAGGAGCTCCCGCAGATAGAAGGGGTTTCCCCCCGTGGTATGGCGAAGTGTGGAGGCATGATCAGCCAAGAGCCCGGCGACCTCAGGAGGGGCAATGGCATGAATGAGGCTCCGAACTTCGCCGTCGTGAAAGGGGCGAAGGCTGTGGATTCGGCACTGGGCCGGTGGCGCCAGGGCCTGGATCATCTCGAGGCGCTCCCCGCTGATGTCATCATCTCGGTAGGTGGCCACGAATGAGACGCCCGTGAGTGTTGGGTGTCGTATCAGGTGCCGTAGCAGCGCCAACGTGGGTCTTTCCGCCCAATGCAGATCCTCGATCACCACCATGGCGCCCGGGCCGTGGCTAGCGATTGCATCTGCCACAGCCTCAAAGAGGCGAAAGCGCGCCGTTCGCCCATCTACGTCGCCCTCGTCCCGGTCAGGCGTGCGGCCGTGATCGAAGAACGAAATGTCCAATCCCCCACTGCTGCGAAGGTCTGCCGCGGCAAAGGGTCCGAGCATCGTACGGAGGATCGTCCCAAACGGGGCGTATGGGCGCGATGGGTGGAGTTCGCAGGCGCCGACCACGACGCGCCTGCCTTCTCGTTCTACTCGGGCTCCGAGCGCTCCGACCAGAACCGACTTTCCGATACCGGCGGGACCAACGACCAAGTTGAGCGGCACTTGTTCGCTTGGTGGGGCACACGTGTCACTAAAGAGATCTCGCAACTCCTCGCGCCGGCCGATCATTCGCACCGTCGGGGGATGAAGGTGAATCGGTCCCATCTGGGGCGGGGCAATGAAGTCCAGGCTTGTCCGTTGGAGAAGGACATCCTCCTCGAGCTTCCTCAGCGTTTCCGAGGGAACCGTCCCCATCTCGTCAAGCCTCGTCGCTAACGCGGCATACGCCCGCAACGCATCTGCTGCCCGGCCACTGCGATACAGCGCCACCATGAGCCGGGCCGTAAGCGTCTCGGTCAGAGGGAACTCATTGATGGCGGCGGCGAGTACGTCTATGACGAGCGTATGCTCGCCCAGAGCAAGGCGGGCGTCGGCCAACTCCTCAAAAGCGCCAGCGTGAAGCTCGTCAAGGCGGACAACCTCTGAACGTCCGGCACTGAGATCTCGTACGTCCATGAGCGCCGGGCCCCGCCACAGATCGAGCGCTTCGGTCAGATGGGGAATGGCTCGGGCCGGATCTCCGTTGCCATTGGCCCGCCGAGCCGCCAGTACTTTGCGTTCGAACCGTTCCGTGTCGAGCTCATCAGGCTCTAGCCGCAGGAGATAGCCGTGCGGTCCGGCCGGCAGCCGCGTGCTGGGGGTGCTTGGGCCCCGATCAGGCTCTAAGACTCCCCGAAGGCGACCGAAGTGCACGCGTAGCGCCGTGGGCGCGCTCGGAGGGGGGTCTCCTTCCCACAGCTCCTCGATGAGCTGCTCCGTGGGGACGGGACGATTGGCTCGGATGGCGAGGAGGACGAGTAACTGCCTGGGCTTGGCACCGCGTAGCGCCAATGGCGATCCGTCGTGTCGCACCTCCGTCGGCCCGAGAACCTTTACGTCCACGACCTCCTCCACTTTTGGTTCAAGGAAGCTACACCACTGTCAACCAGGGTTGAAAGCAAACTCCTCGTGCCGAACCGGTGGACGTCCACCTGCCGTTTTACGCCCCGTTTACGTCCCAGGCCGTAAGACAAGGGCACGTCGCCTTCAGCCTCTGGGGCGATCCTCACGACGTAGCCAAAGGAGTCCTCCATGCCCACGCAGCCGTCGCCGACCGGTGCCCACCCTCGGCCTAGGGTGCCGAACAATCCCTTGGTCATGGCCTCAAATGCTGCGTTGGCAGACCCCAATTTTCGTGCCAGCGTCCGCCAGATGCACGCAGAGGGTTACCCGCTGGTGAAGATGGTGGACGCTCTCGGCCTCGAGGACGACATGAGCGCCCAGATTCGCAAGATCCTCGAAGACCTTTCCCCTGAGGTCGTGGCCGACATCCGGGAAGCGATCCTCGTCATGCTCGATGGCACGGAGTACGAGATACCCCTGGACTGCACCGTTACTGATGCCGAACTCGATCACGGCGATCCGGTGCATGTTGAGGTTGAGCCCGAAGAAGGACGACCGACCATTCACGTACGTCGCACCTGATAGCGCGGGCCCGGGTCTCGGGGCTACCGGCCGCTGGGAGAGGGCCCTCACGTGCCATGGAAAGGCTGCCAACCATGCCTCAAGTTTCCATCGTGGATTGCCAACGAGCAGAGCCTCTCGACCTTTGCGAAGCCGCAGAAGCCCGGCAGTTCATCACCAACCGCAAGCGCGACGATCGATGCTCGCGAGAGGGAGAGGCAATATGACAGAGGACGAACGGCTGCCCTCGTTGCTTCAGTCGCTCAGCGAGGCGCTCGATCGACTCCTGCCGCGTTCGACCAACGAGGAACTGCTGGAGAGGCTCAGCCGACCATCCTGGTCGAGCTCCGCCGAAGACGAACTGATTGAGGCAATGATCGTTGCCATGACGGAACTGGCGACATTACTGGCCGCGCTGCAACGCAGCTCCACGAACGCAATCCATCGGCGAGCGCAATTCCAATACTGACTGATCCCGACGAACGCGCGTGCCGCCATTAGGTTCGCCTGCGTTCCTGCAAAGTGGCATACAACCTCCCACCGGGACCATCGATTCGCCCGGACCGTGCCGTACGTGCCCTGCTGGGTCGGCGCGTAGACCTAAGGCCGGGCGGTGCTCCCGGCCAGCAGGGAGTAGATCTCAACCATCGGCGCCGTTCCATTCACGCCGTAGGTCTGTCCGTTTTGCAGAAACAGCCCGCTCGAGGCGCGCTGGGTCCACATGTACGTTGCATACGTCTGGGCCTCGGTCCCGTAGGCGCTATTTGGTTGGATCTGGCCGAGCACGAACAAATCGCAAAAGTAGATGGCGTTGAACGCCGGCCCCTGGCTTTGCAGCGTAGTCCCGGTTCCCAGATATGTGAGTGCGGCTTGGGCGGTGCTCTCAGCCGCAGTCAGGTAACTCGAGTTACCCGTGATTTGATAAAGGAGCACTCCCGCACCAACCATCGTGCCCTGGTTGTAACTCCAGATCGTGGTGTTCACACTGCCGCCCGGATTCACATGGTCGTCGTAGAGTCCAATCGATGAGGTGGATGTGAGACAGGTCTTGACCCACTGGTACATCTTGGTCGCCCATGCCAGGTCCGAGGCGCTCTTCGTCAGCTGGTACAGCTCCAAGCCGACCTCAGCACCTCCGGCGTTGGCCGTGGCATTACGCTCGCTCCCAGCAACGTCTTCCCAGAACACTCCGCCCGGACAGCCGTCGGTCTGACTCGTGTCCCAGCCGCTCACGATGAAGTTGAACGTGTCTTGGGCCAGGGTGAGGTCGGTCGTGTTCCCGGTGAGCTGATAACCATGGAGAAGGTCCAATGCGGACCACGCGTTGTCGTCGTAGTACGTATTCCCACCGGGACCCTTGGGCTTTGCCACCGCCGATTCGAACGCCCGGGGTTGGCTCGCTCCGCTCGGGTTGATCTCATGGAGATCGGCGTAGGAGAGCAGCCCATTGAGCCGGGCCAAGACGTCCGAGGAATAGCTCGAGCCGCCGGGGCTGGCGTAGAGGAACTCTGTCCCGGCCATGGCGTTGGTGAACGGCCACAGACATGAGTAGGGATCGCAACTGTTGAAGGACAGCCCTTGATAGAGCTGCACCGAAGGCTCATAAAGGTTCGCCTGGAGGGCTTGATAGCTCGAGATCGCCTCCTGCTCGTCGGTCGACGTAGCCGTGCTCTGTGTTGCTCCGTAGAGGCGGGATGAATTCGACGGAGCAGCGACCGCGGCCGAGGTGCCCAAAGCCAAAGATCCGATGACGCTTGTGGCAAAGACCACAACGACGGTACCCACTAAGCGACGCGGCGTTCTCGGCGGCCGGATGCTCCGGGGCCGGATGCTGTGAGTGACACCTCTCATAGTGATCCTTCCTCGGGTCTTGGCTCAAGACCCTAGGGCGCAACGGGCGTTGAAGCATCGTCCACGGCGACGATCCGGGTGACGACCGCAGGATGCCTCAAACCACCGATCAGTTACGCGCGCCATATGCCGGTCCGGCCGGGCTCCATGAGCCCTTTCTCTCCTCGCTCCCCAGCTACGTGGCCGGAGCGGCATGCCGCGCCGGGGGCATTTTCTGGCCGGCACCGCCGCTGAGGGTCGCGCCGGGGCACACTCCTCTGCGGTAATCCCGGTCGGTCAATCTCGTCACAGATCGAACCGTCTTAGATCGAACCGGGACCTCTATAGGTACGAGGACCCATGCCTCACCGTATGGAGATAGGTCACAATGGGAAACGTAGGGGGTGGCGGTGCCAGACCAGCTACAAGCGGATGTTCTGCCTGGAGCGCGCCAAGGTCACGGGCCCCGGTCCACCTTCATCGCCCCGATTCTCGCCGTCTACTCGGTCAGCCGCGTGATCCTCCTGGGAGTGCTGTTCGATATCTACGGCGAGCATCGTGCCCTGATAGGGCTTGCCGGTATATGGGACGGCACGCACTATTTGCGGATTGCGGCGCACGGCTATCCGTCCGTCGTGCCGCCCATGGGCCGATCGTTGATCGCCTTCTTTCCGCTCTACCCGCTTCTCGTTCGGGGCGTTGCCCACGTCTTTGGGAACAACTGGGCCATGGCTGGGGTCATCGTGTCGTTCGCTACTGGTGCCGCGGCGTGCTTGTCCGTTGGCGCGTTGGCTCGTCATCGAGCCGGCACATCAGCCGGTGTTCGAGCGGGGTGCCTTGTTGCGCTCGCCCCAGGGGCTGCGTTTCTCAGTGCCGCCTATGCCGAAGGTTTGGCCATCTCACTGGCAGCCATTGCCCTGCTCATGCTCGACCGACGCAAGTACTTGGCGGCCGGTGTCATCGGTGCTTTGGCCACGGCCACCTCGCCTCTGGCGCTACCCATCGTGGTTGCCGCGGCATGGGGCGCCTGGCAAGCCAGGCAGCGAACCGCATGGATTGCGCCCGTACTCTCCTCACTGGGATTCGCGTCGTATTGCCTTTACCTATGGGCTCACGTCGGCACGCCCCTGGCCTGGTTTACGGCCGAGCGCAACGGGTGGGGACATCGTGTCGACATCCTTGCCCCACTGCACTGGTTTGCTACCTGGTCAGGAGTGACGCTCGTCGAAGCGTTGTCTTTGGCGGTGGCCATCGGCGGTCTATGGCTCATGCGCAGGGCACGAGTCCCCGCCACATGGTGGGCCTTTACCGTGCCATTTCTGGCATCGGTAACCTTCGATTCCGCATTCTGGCTTACACCGCGCTTGCTTCTGAGCGCGTTTCCTCTCGCCATCGGAGCCGCAATCGTCCTCCGGGGACGACGCTTTCAGATGCTCCTAGCATCCAGCGCCGGCGTGATGGTGCTGGTCCTCGTTGCGTACACGACGTTCTCGGGGTTCGTCTACAGGCCGTGATGGGCCCCTGTTGGCATCGGCCAGCCCTCGGGATCCGGGGTGGGTTCGTGTACCGCGACTACCCGGCGTCCGTGAGCCGTCACGCCGCCGATCCGAGTCGTGGCCACGAACAGATCTCTCGACCCGCGCAGGACGCCCCCAAAAGCGTGCCCCCAGCCCGGTTGGGTCGAGAGATCCGAACTCTCGCCCTATGAAGAAAACGAGTTCAAGTAGTAAAAGCTGTCGACGGGAGCATTGTCAGAGCTGACACCGGCGTCGGTCGTCACCGTCACGTCGACGGTCCCTGACCCCGGAGGGGCGGTGGCGTCGATGGTGTTGCCATTGACCACCGTGAACGCCTCTGCTCCCACGCCCCCGAAGTCAACAGCGTTCGCATTCACATGCTGGAAGACAAAGCCGTACCCCGTGATGGTGACCGACTGCCCGCCCGTGGCAAGACCGAAATCCTGGGCCACGGAACTCACCTCGGGGAGATCGGGCACAAACGTGTAGTTGTTGCCACCGTTCTCATTGGTGGGCGAGGTGCCATCGGGCGTCGACACCGTCACCTCGACCGTCGTCGCTGACGCTTCGGCCGGGGCGACGGCGGTAATGGCCTGGTCGGAATCGACCTGGAAGCTTGTGGCTGCCACGGAGCCGAATTCCACTGCGGTCGCTCCTGTGAATCCGGCGCCACTGATTTGCACCCGGTTGCCTCCTGCGGAAGGACCCTGCCGGGGGATGACGTGTTGGATGGTGGGGATGTCCTCATAGGTGAACGCGTTGGCGAGCGTGGACGTTTGGCCGTCGATGGTGACCGAAATGGATACTTCACCCGTTCCAGAGGGCGCGATGGCCCGGAACTCGTGCTTGTTTCGAGGGATGACGTCAGTGGCCACTGTCGAGCCGAAGTCCACCTCACCGTTGGTGACGGATTGGAGGTTCTTGCCATGGATGAGTACGGCAGTGCCGCCGCTTTGTGGCCCTACGTCGGGGGACACCGACTTGATCACTGGAGCGCTCGAACCGCTGGCCACCGCCACACTGGCGACTCCCGCTACCGCCGCACCGGCGACGAGCACCAGGGTCGCTGCCATCAACTTGAGACGCATCTTTGCCCCTTTCACGCACCACGACACCATTTGGCGACGAGGCTGCTTCGGACCTTCAACGTCTGATCGTTCGAGCCGACCTTTTCGTTACAGGGTGTTTCGATGTCACGGACCGTGGTTTGTCACCCACCGATGAAGCCCGGTGCGGAGGCTGAAAATGGTGCGACCCTGATCCGGCAGCGGTGTCGTCTCTCGTCGATCCGGTAGTCGTATTGGATGGGCAGTGCCGACGAGCGTGAATACCACGCCCGGACTGAGTCGGGTTAGAACACTTCAGTGGTCGCTTTTTTGGAGCGTGGTGTTTGGTTGGGCTGCAACCGGGCGCGGTTGGCGACGAAACTGAAGTCGCCCCCGCGACCGTTGAAGTCGTGTCCGTTTCCACCTGGGTCGTTGGGATGGAGGCGGGCACCTCGCAGGTATTGACCGTCGGACCCGACGGGTTACGGCGCGATCGAGCGATGATCCCCTTGGTCCGGTGGGTTCGCCCCGGCGGCGAAAGCCCTATGGCAACCGTGGAACTGCCCGAGTGGCTGACGGTCTTCTGGCCATCCTTCGTTGAGCGCCCTGTCGCCCTATGGCCGCCTTCGACGTGGCCAGACGACGGTTCGACCCCATGGCGGACCGTCTCGTGAGGCGCCGGCAAGGCGGCGGAGTGCTCGCAATATGCCGAAACCAGCCCGGCGCCACCAGCGGCGGCGGCCAGTTTGTCGTAGGCGACGCTGGGCTGGTCGAGATTCCCCGTCCTAAAAGCACGGCAGAGCGCGACGGTGCCCTGACCTCTCGAGCTGGCGTCGGAACCGGTGGCCGCGCCAGCGCCACTTCCTGAACTCGAAAGCGCCGATCCAGTCGTGGTTGGTGCGCCGGTCTGTGGTTTGGGCGCCGAGATGCCGAGACGTGACAATGCTCGCGCCACCGCCGCCTGGGTCGTGGGGGGCAAGGAGTTCGTCGCCACCGCTACTGTTCCACCTAACAGAACAACGGGAACGGCCAGGGCCAGGACCTTGGCACCGAACTTCGGAAACGCCCAATTGCGCTTGGTTCTTGCCCTCCCCTCGAAGCCGGACCGCACTGCTTCGGCAAATTTCGTCACGGTTGCTGCTCGTGTGTTTTGCTCTTCAAGGGTGGCCAGGCCCTGGGCCTTGCTAATCAACCGAGCGACCCGCTCGAACCCGGGGGGGACGTCGTCCAACCCGAGCGCGCCGGCCATCAACAGATCGGTGGCGTCGAGGTCCAACGTGGCCACGTCGTCCAGATCGTCGAAGGTGTCCATTGCGTTACGTCCTTGGCCCTGTGGGCGTGCGGTCGACGTCTTGTCGACTCAGACGTTGCAGGGCCCTGTGCTCAATAACCCGCACCGTGCCTGGCCGCTTGCCCAGCAATTGGGCGACGTCCGCTACCGAAAGGCGGGCGACGACGCGAAGCACGAGGACCTCAGCCTGCCCTGGACTCAGCGTTGCGACCAGGTGATCTATCGCCGCTTGCGCCGACAACGCGTCGAGGACGACATCGGACGGGTCCGTTCCCCCCGGCAACTCATTGAAATCTTGGGGGGCCACACAATGGGTTCGGCGTCGTGCGCCACGCCGACGATGATCAGCAAGCCTGCGGCGGGCCACTGAGAACACCCAGGCTCGTAGGGCGGACTCGTCGCCCTCGAAATCGTGGATGCGCTCGGCCACGGCCAGCCAGGTCTCCCCTGCCAGATCATCGGCAGCACCAGGCTCTGCCCATCGCAAATAGCGCAGCAACGACGGGTGCAGAGCATTGAAGAGTATGACCGCGGCCCACTCTTGTCCGGCGCTGGCTGCACCCAGAACCTGTTCGAAGTCCTCGATGGTCGTGGTGTCACCGTAGCTTGGCTCCCCTTGAATCACACAAGGTCAAATCTGACTAATTCGAAGAGACGCCGCCTGGCACGACGAGATGCGGATTCGAGGGGTGGCGATCATGGAAATGATGGGGCCAACGAATCATCCGGCTGAAGGCGCCCCTTTCACCCCGATCGCCAACGCGGTCGGCCCAAGACTCAGGCCTTGTGAGCGGGTCCACCAATCGTTGCCTACCCGAGACGAACCTCTAACGCCGTTCTGAAGTGTGTTCGATCGGCTCGTAACGAATTCCCGTTCGGCCTGGCGAGGGCAAAGGCGGAATCAAGAGGATCACGGCAGCATCGGGAGTCTCCGGGGCGCTATCCAGACACCGATCGAGGCGTTGGCCGGACAGGGCCGGACTTCAGTGGTCAGACACCCAGCGACGCGGCGCGCAGCTGGGCGGCCAGCGTGGCATCGCCGCTGATCTCGACCTTGGCCGCTTGTTGGCGACCGGCATCAAACATGACGAGTTCGCCCGGGTCGCCGGCCAGGACAAGGCGCGGCCCAGTGCCACCTTCCTTGTCGATTCGTCCCGGGGAACTGAGCACGATCGTGGCGGGGACTCTCTTCGCCATCGTGCCCGGACCCACGCGTGCCCAAAGGGCATCAGAGAATTCTGAGAGTTCCGCCGCGGTTCCCAGCCACCTTGGGCGCGACGTACATCTTCCACATGGATGAAGAATTCGACCGTGTTCATGGCCTCGTCGAAGGGGCGGAGCAACAAAGGCGGACCGCGTCGCACCGTCTCGACGAGCTTCTCCCACGGCGAGCGATCCCTAACGGAGCGCCGCACTTTGTCGGTGTAATGGGCCAGGGGGGGCCAAACGAGTCCGGGCCCGCTATCGGGTCTCCGCTCTCGCACCACGAGGTGAGCAGCCAAGTCGATGTTGGACCAGCCTTCACACAAGGTGGGCGCCTCGGCACCAAGCTCGACGAAAAGGTCGCAGAGGGCCGTGCGTTCCTGCTGAGCGAAGCTGAGTTCGGTCATGGGCGCATCCTATGGAAGTGACGACCACCCGTGCGGAAGGTTCAAAGCGTCGAGCTGGGGACACCGATGGCATGTGGATCAGGCCCAGCGGGGGCCACGTGATGATGACCGTTACGATCCATGACAACGACGATCTGCACCACGGCGCGGAGATCGAGCCCATTTCGTACCGGGGAGATCGGCGTACTTCCACTGACAACCGTCTCCCGTTTGCACTCGGCTGCGATCTGCGGAGCACCCTCACCGAGCAGCCTCACGGTCGTGGCGCCGCGTAGCGACGACGTCGCCATATCGGGATAACGGCGGCAAAGAGAAAACAGGCTGTCATGATGAACGCCAACGCCATGACGAACAGTACGTGGAGGCCGACTCCAGATCCCGTGAATGCCAAGGTGCCGGCAGAAGATGAAGGCTCGGCACTGATCGCAGGGGCGGGCTGTGAGGAGGAGATTGGCAACGTGGCGGGGAGGGTGGTCGTTGGCGACGACGAAGCAGCAGGCGAAGTGGTTGGGGTGGAAGACGTGGGCACTGTGGTCGTGGGAGATGGCGGCGGCGTTGCTACCTTGACCACGGTAAAGCCGGAGGCGCCATTCCCCGTGACCTGGCCCGGGCTGGAGTCGCCCACGAACGTATACAGGGGCGAGCCGCCGTATGTGACCTGGTACGCGCCGTTGGGCTGGAGCACGGCAGCGACGGTGCCTGAGATACCGGGTCCGGCACTCGGCGTCGCCCCCGTCGCGACAGTCAGCGGTGGCCAGACGGCCGCGCAGCTGCCCGTACACGTCCCGATCCCGCTGTTGTCACCCGAATAGGTGTAGAGCGCGAAGCCCTGAGCATCAGTGAGGATTGGGCCGAAGGTGGCATTGGCAGCTACCAAGACCGTGGGGTCGCTCGACGCTCCGGCTGCGGGCAACGACCACACCGCGATGGACACAGTCCACCCCAGGGTCACCAGAAGGATTCCCGATGCCTTCACCACCGAAGCGCGTGCCCACAGATTCCGGCACCACCGGACCGCAGGTGCCGCGGCTCGCCATGCATCGCGGCCAGGCCCCGAGCTCTGCATCGCCGGCTGAGGCGCCACGGTCACCATCGATCTTGATTACGAACGGAATCCTCCGAACGTTCATCCCCATTCGAAATTTCAGGCCGTGTGAAGCTGATCGCCCTCGCCTATCAATGTGCGTCAGACCGGTCAGCTCTCGGTCAAGTAGCGATCGATCATTCGGTGCATGTGCAGCACGTTGCTCTCTTGACGGCGGTTGAGCAGCAGGTCGGGGCCCCGCGACTTCAGACCTCGTTGGACGTGCTCCATGTTGGCGTAGTCCTGGTTCGTGATGAGGCCCCAGTCGCGCTCGGTCCAATCAGGGTAGAAGCGCCGACCGACTTTCTTCGGGGCTCGACCTTCGGGTGGCGATTCAAGGAACCACGTGTCCTTGATGGCACTGTCCGGATCAAGCCCATTGGGACGGACTCTGAAGATAATGGCCGACCCGGGATAGATGGGACCCACCATGTTGGGAAAGAAGAACACGTCATTCGCACTTGTGAGCTGGTCGTCATCGAATTCCTCGACGGCGACACCTCGGGCCGCCAGCAGCTGGCGCCGGCCCCTTTGGTACCTCCGTAACATTGTTTCGCCGTCCAGCGGCGTCGAACGTATCCTCTCAACGAGGGCGCGCTCTTCGTCATAGAACAAGCCGCCGAGTCCTTCAATGAACTTGGCCAGGATCTCGCCTTCGTCGTACTCGTCGTGGCCGAGTCCGAGACGCGGGCTCGGGCGAAGCTCTCGCCTGGCGTCAGCAAGCCGGCCGTAATGGGAATGGATGCCCAGAGGTTCATAGTCAAGATTCACGTCGTCGGTCCACGGCAGGATCTGCGGGTGGGTGCCTTGGACGTGGTAGCCCTCGTTGAAGGCGTCGACCACGACCTTCCAGTTCGCAGGGAGCACCGTCGACAAGTAGGACCGCAGTCGCATTTGATCGAGGCGGTAGGGGGCCAACAGCACGGGCAGCGGCGCCAGGTACTCCAGAAGTGGTGGTGCGGCAGGGTCCAGTGACACCCACACAAATCCCCCCCACCGGCCGACCTGCACCGGCGGAAGACAGACGCCCGCTGGCATGGGGGCGAACTCCTGGGGATCGACGACCTCGGTCAGCT
Source organism: uncultured Acidimicrobiaceae bacterium (assembly GCA_963714125.1). Taxonomy (GTDB): domain Bacteria; phylum Actinomycetota; class Acidimicrobiia; order Acidimicrobiales; family UBA8190; genus CAWCAW01. The sequence goes on from OY970234.1 coordinate 2,617,566, forward strand.
TGCCGCTGAGGTCATAGCACCAGGCGTGGTAGCGACACCGGATCAACCCCTCGGCGAAGCGGCCGTTACCTTCGGCGAGACGAGTTCCCCGATGGAGGCACGTGTTCAGATATGCGTCGACCACATCATTGCCGGAGCGAACGAGGAGGATGGACTGATCGCCGATCAGGTACTCGCAGAAGTCGCCGACCTCGGCGATCTCCTCCTCCCGACATGCCACTTGCCACACGCGTGCCCATAGGCGCTCGAACTCCAATGCAGCAAACTCCACGCTCGTGTATCGAGCGCGGGCGACCGCTTCGTTGTCGCCCACCAGAACACCTTTGAGTTTGAATTCGCTCATTGTTGCCGAGGGGAACGTCGTCCCACGAGGACCGTTTCCCCATCCCCTTTCAAACCAAGCGCCCTCTTCGCATCCGCCGATTGGTGAGGATGATCTAAGAACATGTTAGGTCGGCGTGACGCCGGGATCGATGCAGTCAGCGAGGTCGAGCGGGCCCAAATCGTCGAACCTATACTCAGCGGGGCTCGGCGAGGGCCACGCGGAAGGGAACCAACATGAGCCAGCCCGTGATCGTCGAGGCAGTGCGGACCCCGATTGGAAAGCGCCACGGGTCCCTGTCGGGATTGCACCCCGCACAGCTCCTCGGCGCGGTGCAGGTCGAGTTGATCAAGCGTACGGGTCTCGATCCACTCGAGGTGGAACAGATTTTCGGTGGATGCGTCACGCAGGTCGGCGAGCAGTCGTTCAACATCGCCCGCACGGCGTGGCTCAACGAAGGCCTCCCCCATGAGGTCGCCGCTACCACCATCGACTGCCAATGCGGTTCCTCCCAGCAAGCAAACCACCTGGCGGCGGGTCTCATATCGTCCGGCGCTGTGGACGTCGCCATCGGGTGTGGCGTCGAGGCCATGAGCAGGGTGGGTCTCGGGGCCAATGTTACGAACGGTCCGGGCAGGCCGTTTCCGCCGGGCTTCCCAGTGGACACGCCCGATCAGTTCGGTGCCGCCGAGCGCATCGCCGAGAAGTACTCGGTCAGCCGCGCTGACGCCGACGCCCTCGGGCTGGCTTCCCAACACAAAGCGGCACAGGCGTGGGCCGAAGCGCGCTTTGCGCGCGAGATCCTCCCCATCGAGGCACCGGTCATGGGCCCCGACGGCCCAACTGGTGATCGGCAAGTCGTCGAGCGCGACCAAGGTCTGCGTGACACCACGGAATCGGGACTCACCTCTCTGAAGGCAGTGCTCCCCGACGGCATCCATACGGCCGGCACTTCCTCCCAGATTTCCGATGGTGCGGCGGCGATCCTGTGGATGTCGGAATCAAAGGCGACGAGCGCCGGCTTGCGGCCTCGCGCCAGACTTCTCGCCCAAGTCCTTATCGGTTCTGATCCCTACTACCAGCTTGATGGGCCCATTGCCGCTACTGCCAACGTTCTGGCCAAGGCAAATATGACAGTGAATGACATCGATCTCTTCGAGGTCAATGAGGCATTCGCGTCAGTGGTGTGTTCGTGGCAGAAAGCCCATGACGTCGACTGGGACAAAGTAAATGTCAACGGTGGCGCCATCGCTCTCGGCCATCCCGTGGGCGCCACCGGCAGCCGCCTCATCACCACGGCCCTCCACGAGCTCGAGCGACGCGACGCCAACGTGGCGCTCGTTTCGATGTGCTGCGGCGGCGGTCTTGCCACCGGGACGATCCTGGAACGGATTTGATCGAGGAGGACAAACAGTTGAAAGAGATTCGCGGCGCTCTTTCACTGGCATAGCCGATGGACCAACAGAGCATGCCGGGAGTGCCCCAGGAGACAACCGATGCGCCCAGTGCACCCGACTTCGCCCCTCCTCTTGCTGAGGTAGCGCTCCCAGCTCCCAACGTCGCCGCCCTCCTCAGGCGCAACGGCCTCGACCCGGCGACGGCCAATCGTCCCGCTGTTGTCTTCGGCCACCGAACCTGGACTCATCGAGAGCTTCTTCAAGAAGCACAACGCTTTGCCGCCCTGTTCCGCACCCGGCTCGATGGCGATCGACCACCCCATGTCGCGCTTCTGCTCGACAACACCCCCGACTACGTCTTCGCGCTGTGTGGCGCCGGGATCGTCGGGGCGGCCATCGTCGGGCTCAACCACACGCGGCGCGAAGAGCACCTGGCGGATGATATTTCGCACACCGACGTGCAGCTCGTTATTACCGAGCCCCGTCATCAGGCCTTGCTCCAACCCGCCACCAAGGGATTGGACCTTCCCGGTGGCGTCCTCGTCTCCTCCCGTTTTTCCGATGCAACTGATCCTCCCATTTCGATGGGTGACTCGTTAGATGATGCGCTCACCTTCGCCTTAGAACGTGATCGTCACAGCGCAGTCCAAGGACTCTCCCCCGATGAGGAGCGTTCGCCTGAGGCACTGTGGGTGCTGCTATTCACCTCTGGTACCTCTGGCGCGCCAAAAGCCGTTCGGTGCACACAGCGCCGGCTCCTGACGACGGGCAGCAGGATGGCCACGATGCTCGCCCTCAGCTCCGACGATGTCGGATACGTCGCCATGCCGCTTTATCACACCAATTCGTTGATGGCTGGGCTCGCGCCGGCGCTGGTTGCCGGTGCTTCAGTGTCTTTGTCGCGTCGCTTCAGCGCCTCGAGGTTTCTCACTGACGTTCGTTATTACGGTGCCACATGGTTCAATTACACGGGAAAGGTCCTCGCATATCTTCTGGCCACCCCTGAGCGCGATGACGACAACGACAACACGTTGCGGATTGCGTTCGGCAACGAGGGATCGCCGCATGTCGTGGAAGGGGCCACCAGACGATTTGGGATCCGTGTCGTGGATGTCTTCGGATCAACCGAAGGCTCTATTGCGCTTGACCGTTCGGGAAGTCCGCCCCGGGGCTCGGTCGGACGACTACGCCAGGGGATACTGGCGGTCGACCCCGCTGGCCACGAAGTACCACGGGCACAGTTCGACGACAACGGCGGGCTCGTCAACGCCGACGAGTGCGTGGGTGAGATCGTCAATACCCTGGGGGTGGGGCCATTCGAGGGTTACTACCGCAATGAGTACGCCATGGGGCGTTCCACCCGTAATGGTTGGTATTGGAGTGGTGACCTGGCTTATGTGGACGACGAGGGCTGGGTCTATTTTGCCGGTCGCACATCGGATTGGCTGCGCGTGGACGGCGAGAACTTCCCCACGGCTACCATCGAGGCCGTAATCGGCCGCCATCGTGATGTCGTCTTGGCCGCCGTGTACGGCGTGCCCGACGCCGATTCAGGCGATCAGGTGATGGTGGCGTTGGCCTTGCGTTCTGGGACCGAGTTCGATGGCAGGGCCTTCGCCGCGTGGATCGATGAGCAACCCGACCTGAGCGCCAAGTGGCGCCCTCGCTATGTTCGACGATGCTCGTTGCTTCCCACCACTCCGACAAACAAGGTCCTCACCCGGACCCTCGCGCACGAAAAGTTTCGCTCCGACCGTGTAGCTGGCGATCCGATCTATGTTCGCAACCGCGGACAAGACTCTTACCGCACCTTTACGTCGGACGATGAGGATGCGTTGCGTCGGGCGTTTCAGTCCAGCGGACGACACCAAGCGTGGGACCTTTGAGGCGCTGGCCTCTCCCTGGCCCTCTCGAGTAGGCGTCCCCGATCCCCGACCAGACACTTCCGATCCTGACGAGTCACACGGTCCCCGCGGTAAGGGGAGGAGCAACCGGGATGTTGATGCGATTTGGATGAGATTGCTGGTTCCCAGGCTCGCGTGTCGAAAGGTCAACTTGGCTGGGCAATTCGGTTCCTGGTCGTTGCTTGGATGGCGGGTCGGCTTCGGGTTCGTCGGCCCAATCGCTCAGCGAGGCTGAACCCAACCTGGAAGATCAATCCGCTGGCGGAAGTGGACAGCAAGGACTATCTCACCGATCTGAGCGTGTTCCTCCCAAATAGGTATGGGTGATCGCTATTTAGACCGAAAGGGCGTGGCGACCCGACCGGCACGCGCGCCACGAGGGTCCCGTATCGGCTCGAGTCTTGAGACCCCTTCTGATCTAAACCTCAAGAAGTGGACCACCAACAAGGCAATTCGGCCCGGATACACGAAGCCAGCATGCCCAGACACCCCCCCGCCGAGCTCCGACTCCCTACGATGGCCCGCCTTGATCTCCGTTCACCACAGCGGGGAACGGATCAAAGCTGGCAATCCTCGGAGAGACCGTTACCATTTCGTGGATGCCTGGACCGACGAGGACCCGCTACACGCGGGCGGGAGAAACGGACATCGCCTACCAAGTGCTGGGCGATGGTCCGGTGGACCTCCTGCTGTTCACGGGGTTGCTCGTACCAATCGAGTGCATGGACGAAGAGCCGTCCATGGCCCGCCTGGTGCGACGGCTGGCCTCCTTCGGCCGGCTGATTCGCTTTGACCAGCGGGGCGTGGGCCTGTCCGACCGGGGATCGCTGGCCGCTGCCCCTACAGGGATGCACTGGGTAGAAGACGCGGTGGCGGTGCTTGATGCGGCCGGATCACCGCGCGCCGCTGTCGTCGCCCCGTATCTGTCCGCGGCGGAGGGCATCACGCTGGCAGCAATCCACCCCGAGCGGGTATCGCACCTGATCATCGTCAACGGCGCGGCTCGCCTCATGACAGCGCACGACTACCCCCATGGCCTCAGCAAGGACGGCCTTGACGACTTTGTGCGCGGGGTGGTCGAGCCTGACGCTATTGAACAAGGATTTGACATCCTCACGATGGTGGCACCGAGTGCCGCGGGCGACCCGGCCTTTCGGGCGTGGTTCGACCGGGCTGGGAACCTCGGTGCCACGCCCGCCATGGCGGAGGCGCACTGGGTGGAGGTGTTCGGTAACGACGTCCGCCCGCTGTTGGCGCAGATCCGGGTACCCACCTTGGTCCTCCAACGCCGAGAGGTGTCAGCAACCTTCCTGGAGGTCGGACACGGCCAATATCTCGGTGAGCAGATCCCTGACGCCAAGTACGTCGAGCTACCTGGCGCCGATGCGCTCTACTGGGTGGGCGACACCATGGTCCTCCTCGACGAGATCGAGGAGTTCGTGACCGGGGTTCGGGGCGGACACGGTGCCGAGCGCGTCCTGGCCACTTTGCTGTTCACCGACATCGTCGGGTCCACGGACCGGGCCGCCCACCTCGGTGACAGGCGTTGGCGCGACCTCCTCGATCGCCACGATCAGCGTGTGCGCATAGAGATCGGGCGATTTCGCGGGCGTGAGGTCAATACGGTGGGCGATGGATTCGTGGCGACGTTCGACAGCCCCAGCCGGGCCATCGAGTGCGCCCTCGCCATCCGAGAGACCTTGCACGCGTCCGACATCGGGGTGAGGGTGGGGATCCACACCGGTGAGATCGAAGTCCGAGGCAACGACGTGGCCGGGATGGCCGTGCACATAGGCGCTCGGGTGTCTGCCCTCGCCGGTCCTAGCGAGGTCCTGGTGTCATCGACCGTCAAGGACAGCGTCGTCGGGTCGAATACCGAATTCCAGGACCGAGGAGAACACGAACTCAAAGGCGTACCGGACGCATGGCACTTGTTCGCCGTCGTTGGCTGATCCCGCACAAAAGTGCCATGTGAGATCGCCGGCCTCGGGGACCGAACCGCCGGTAATGGCAGCGTTACAGGAGAACCCCGACCACCGCTTGGACGCAAGAGTTCTCATTGATGACACATGACCTGCCGGTGCTGACGGTGCCAAACGCCACGGCGTGGGCTCGATGGCTCAAGGACCATGAGGGGGACTCGGACGGTGTCTGGCTGGTCCTAGCCAAGAAGGGCACCTCGAAGCCAACGAAACTGATCTATGACGACGCCCTCGCCGAAGCACTCTGCCACGGTTGGATTGACGGCCAACTCGACCGCGGCGACGAGAAGACGTTTCGCCGGAAATTCACGCCTCGAAAGCCCGGAAGCAGATGGTCGAAGCGCAACGTTGCGATAGCGACAACGCTGATGGCGGAAGGTCGGATGCGGCCGTCGGGGCTTGCCGCGGTTTCGCGGGCGAAGGCAGAGGGCATATGGGACTCCCCTTATGAGGGCCAGGCCAAGATGGAGGTTCCCTCTGACCTCGCCTCGGCTCTCACAGCGGTCCCGGCAGCAGAGGCCATGTTCGCCACTTTGAGCGCTGCCAACCGGTACTCGATCCTGTATCGGATCACGACAGCAAAGCGAGCCGACACGCGCCAGCGCCGCATCGAGCAGTTCGTTGCCATGCTCGCCCGTGGAGAGGTCATCCACCCGCAGAGCTAGGCAACAAACCCATGGGTAGTCATAGTGCTTATTCGGCGTCTCAGGGTTCGAGTGGCACCGATCCGTGATGTCGCCGTTCGGCGCTCCCCTTGCGCACCGAGGCCGAGCGTGAATCAGGCCTGGTCGTCGGCCCCGTGCTCGAGGCCATCCTGAGCCGCTACGAGGCCGAGCGTTCTACGCTCTCTGCTTGTGACATCTCCCTTGGCCAAAGACCCGATCGTCGCCCTTAATGAAGTTCTCAGCGAGGCCATCGACCTGGTGCAGGACGTAAAGCAGGCTCATCGCAAGGTCTCTGAAACACATGAGCTGCATGCCGACCTCGACGAGCTCTTCGACGCCCTACGGGGCTGGGCCCAGGCCTTAATCGTGGAGGACGAAGCACTCGGCGCCTCGCCCCTTGCGCGTATGCCGAGCGTCGCAGGCCGACAACCGCCGAACCTCTGGCCGACCGGCGCCTCCGACGGGGAGGTTCGTCGCTTCGTCGAGGACAAACTCAACCTGCTCTCCACGCATCTTGCCGCCGCGCTCGCGGAGCAGAGCGATGATGGATCAAGAGCAGTACTGCTCCGGGTTGACCACGAATTACGCGCTCACATCCAACTGTTTGCAGAGCCGTGAGGATGGCCATCACTAAGGACTGACAGAGCGGCGGAACGTGGTTCAGGGAGATGCGCCCGAGATGCTCTTCTGTTAGCGCCCCCGAACGGGCAGGGGCTCGGGTGCCATCAGATACTCTGAAATAGGTTCAGGAGTGTTCCGGCAACTTCATCGAACGGATCCCTGCTCCGCTGCGCCCTGGCGAGCACCACCGCCCCTTCGGTGGCAGCGATCACCACCGTCGCCATCTGATGCGCCTTGTCCTCAGGCATCCCGCCGGCCACGAAGAGCTCACTGAGCAGGTCCGTCCACACCCTGAAGATGCTGCCAACATGGTCGAGGACGTCTCCTTGGGGACCCGACACGGTGATGGCCACAACCGCGCAACCCGCGCTGAGCTTGGAGTAATCAAGGAGTCCTCGCCACAGGGCGAGGAAGCGCTCGAGGACCTCTGTCGCACTCTTTCCCCGGGTCGCCTCCATGGCGCCAAGGGCGCGCGTGCTGGCTCGATCGAGGGCAGCGTGAAGCAACTCCGTTTTCCCCCCGGGGAAGTGGTAATACACCGATCCCCGTGGTGCGTCCGCAGCAGCTAGGACCTCACTAAAGGACGTTCCCTCTACGCCCCGGGTGGCTAAGAGTCTCACCGCGCCTTCGACCATGTTGGAACGAACGTTCTCTCGTGGGGTCACTCGTTCTCCTCGTGCCTCGAAGGGCTCCCGCCCGGCTCCAGACGAGACTATGCACGCCGCCATAATCCGACTATGTTATGCCTGCCGTCATACATAGAACAGGGAGATAGACCATGCCAATGATCGACGTGTACGCATCCGCAGGCACCTTTGCGGATCCTCATGCGCTGGCCGCTGACCTCGCCCGGACCCTGATGACCATCGAGCAGGTACCCGACATCCCCATGTTTCGCCAGAACACGGCGGGTTTCGTCCACGATCTCCCCGATGGGGCGCTCTCCAACGTCGACGGAGAGTCCAACTACGTCCGTGTCCAGGTGCTCACCAATGCCGGAGCGCTCGACCGGGACAAGCAGCTCGCTGTCGTCGAACAGTTCACGGAACTGGTGGTGAAGGCTGCCGGCGACCCCACGTACGCGAAGCGAGTGTGGGTCCTCCTGAGCGAGGCGGTCGATGGCGGTTGGGGTCTCTGGGGTCATGCCCACACCAACGCCGAATTGGTCGATGCGGCCCGAGCCCAGATCGCTGAGTTGTCGGCCAAGAAGCCATCCGACTGAGAAAGGGTCACCTTCCCTTCAGAGTGCCGCACTGGTACGTCGTCAACCCATGGAGACCGGCCCGGTATCGGCGCTCCCCGTCGTGCCTTGTTTCACGGGGGATTGGAGTGGACCCGCTCCCAGGTATTCGTCGCCTGGGGCTCCGCCCATAGCGGAGACCAATGGAGAGCGGACAAGCACGACCACGCCGACGCACAACAACGCTATGGCAAGAACGTCCAACGCCACAAAGCCGACTCCTGCCCGCACCCGTTCGTGAAAAGCCGTTATACCGATGACGATGCTGACCATCGGGTTGAAGATGACGTTGGTGATTCGCGACGCGGTGATTGGACCGGCATGAAGCGCGCCCTGAAGGAGGAATAAGCCAGACAGGCTCGTGATGACGACGAGGTATGGCTCCCAACTCTCGAGGACGTGCGCCAAGCCATGTCGCAGGAGCGTGGTTGCGGTCTTCGTCAAGGCGGCGTCGTACGCGAATAGAAGGGCAGACGCCGCCCCCAGTAGGCCCGCTCGCCACCACCGAGGGCCACGGCGACCCGCCGCCACCAGCCCGAACGCACAGATCACGGTCGCGGTGGACACGATCACCCAGGCTCTGGCATCGGGCTGGCCTTGGCCGACGGCAGGTGAAGCCGATGCGAAGAAGCCCACCAGTCCGCCAACAATGGCCACTGTTCCCAGCACCTCTCGCCAGCCGACGCGGCGATGAAACACCACCACCAATATGGCGACCACGAAGACCAACTCGATTGTGACCGCCGGCTGGACCACACTGAGTTGGCCGACGCGCAACGCCGACGCCTGCACCGCAAACGCAGCCACCAGGAGACCGAAGCCAATCAACCAGCCCCGATTCTTGACGGCGTGGGTTATGAGTCGAGGACTAAGGCTGGACCCCGTAGGGGCCGATTCGAGCGCCACTCGCTGGAGCACGACGGCGATGGCCTCCAATAGTGCGGCACTGGCTGCCAGGACGAATTCCACGGCAAGTGTCTAGCCCCGAGCAGTCGTCTCCTGGCGGTATGCGCCGATGCCGGGTCAACGTTTGCCGGGATGGTCCGTGAGCGCGGCAGGCTCTGAACCCGACCGGCACACCATTCGCTGGTCAGAACATTTGCGCGCTCACTTGGGTCTGAGATTTCCAGCTAGGAAGCGCTCAAAACAAAAATTTTGGCTTAGCCACTGAAGCCACCCAGACGGTAGACCGAGGAGGTATCGAGCTCCCGCCTGTTATTCCGCCCCCGAATGGCTGAGTACCCTGCCGAGTACCCTTCGTTGGCGAGGCAGAAAGGGGTCCCCGGTGGCTGCGCCAATCATCTCCTGGGGTGACTGGGACAAGAACATCCGCAACGATCCGTATCCTTTGTTCGAGTTGACACGGGCCGAGTGCCCAGTACGTCAGGTTCGGCTCCCCGACGGTCACGGCGCGTGGCTCATCCTCAGTCATGAGGCGGCGCACCAAGCCCTGAAGGACGCCCGGCTGTCGAAGAACATTGTGGCTGCCCTTGAAGACGATCCCGGGGTAGTCGACCCGGGTCTTCCGGGCCCGGCCCTCGCGCACCACATGATGAACCTCGATCCCCCCGACCACGAACGACTGCGCCGCCTTGTGTCGCGGGCCTTCATGCCCACTCGGATCGTTGCGCTCCAACCGTCGATCGAGCGCACTGCCGAAGAGCTACTCGATGATCTCGAAACGGGGGAACCGGACTCGGTGGTGGACCTCGTCGCCGGGTTCGCCCATCCGTTGCCCTTCCGGATGATCTGCGAGCTCCTCGGCATCCCCGAGGAGGATCGTGCCCCTTTGCGAGAGGCGTTCCGCACACTGTTCCAGCCATGGAGCGGCTCACCGCCTCCCGACGCAGGGGCGGCGTCTGACGTGATCGTCGCGTCACTGGAGCGCCTCGTCGCCACCCATCGGGACCATTCCCGAGACGATCTTGTCGGCGTACTGGTGACGGCCAGCCATGATGACGACCGATTGACCGCGCAGGAGCTGCTTTCGAGCCTGTTTCAGCTGATCGTGGCGGGGCACGACACAACCACCAGCCTGATCGGCAACGGGGTCGTTCACCTTCTCGAGAATCCGGACCAGTGGCGAATCCTGTGTCAGGATCTGTCGCAGTTGCCAGCTGCAATCGAGGAGTTGATCCGATTCTCGACACCGGTTCCACACGCAACCTTCCGTGTCACGACAGAGTCCATGAAGCTGGCCGGCGTGGAAATCCCGGCGCATGAGCAGGTACTGATTTGCCTCGGCGCCGCCAATCACGATCCGGACTTCTATGAGAACGCCGCGGTGCTTGACATCAGCCGTGAGCCACGTCCCCATCTCGGGTTCGGGCACGGCATCCATTTCTGTTTAGGTGCATCCCTCGCTCGGATCGAGGCGCAGATCGCCTTCGGTGCACTCCTCGGCCGCTTCCCCGATCTCGAGCTCGCTGTTGAGCGCCGCGAGCTGAGCTGGACCCACGGCGACGGGCTCGTGCTCCGCGGCCTCGCTGAACTTCCGGTCCGCCTCGGCGTGCCTCGACGACGAGCGCCCTCTCTCTGATCGGCATCCCTGGCGTGTCGCCCCCCGAACCGCCCTCCGTCTGGACCTAGACAGTCGCTCGTGCAAAGCCCCACAGGGGCAGATAGCCGACGCGGTTCGATCTATCGTCGGCTTCGAGCCGATCACGATGGTGGACCATAAGACGCTATTGCGCGCAATCGAGAATTATGAAGTTGCAAGGCTCGATTTTGCCGAGGCTTATCCCGTGGCTCCGGCCGAATCCATCGATGTGGATGAAGTCGTTTTCGATGAGTCGATTGATCGCATGGACACGGGTGCTCGAGTCGAACTCTGATTCGTCAGTCCGAGGCGCCATACGAGACTTGGGTCGGGCTTATCGACTGGGCATGCAGCTCGGTCGGGGTCGCGTGGTGCTGTCCCTGTGGCCGTCGGCAGTTCCTCCGCGGAACGTATGCTTTCTTCGACCGATCAATCCCAGGGGCAGCCGCTTCACCTTTGCTGAGGCGTTCGTTCAGCTCTTTAGACGTTGACTCGGACGCCTCGGTTCCACCACGCTGGATTTACCGTGGCTTGTTCGACTACCCAGGAGAAATGGTGCCGCGCCGAGAGACGCAAGAACGGCAGCGTCGCGAGACCCACCAGAGCCCAGCGCCTTTCGCGCACGGGAATGTCGCGAGCAATCGAAAGCGCCGACGCGGCGCCCCAGAGGTACAGGAGCGTGTTGTAGGCCGGAAGTCGAGAAGCCCTGAGGCCCTCAGCTTCGGTTAGGACGGGTACTCCAAGGTTGTTGCGTCGCCATGGCCACAGCAGGAAGTGGACAACCGCTCCCCCAAGCGCAGCTCCGGACCACACGGCAAGCAGCCTGTCCCAGCGTTTGCTCCCTCTCGCAGCCAGGGTGATCCAGAGGGGAATCTGAGCCCCCCAAAGTGAGCTCGCTCCGACAAGCCCAAGCTCTGGCTGACCGACAAGGCCGACGCCGCTGCTCAACTCGAACCCATGGTGAACGGCGGTCAGGGCCGCGGCCAGGACCGTCCAGGGCCGTTCAAGTTTCCGCTTCGGTCTCGCCGACGCCATGAGCACCATTTGACCCGGCTTTCGCCCTTGCGCCAAGGGCGCCACCCCTGCCGTCCAAGGGGTACTGGCACCCTCACCATGACGCCGCCGCGAGCCTTTTCGTGGTGGGTGATGGTGCGGTCGATCAGGACTCAGACGTCATCGCGGACCGAACCGCGCCGCGCAAACAGCGCCATACCGCCCGTCGGGTGTGGGAGCGCCTGGTGGAGGAGCACGACGTCAAGGTGGCGGAGTCGACCGTGCGTGACTACGTCCGAGCCGCCAAACGACGCCTGGTACTCGACCACGTCGAGGTGACGATCCCCCAGCACCATGAGCTCGGGGCCAAAGCAGAAGTCGACTTCGGCTCGGTCCGCATCTACCTCGCCGGCGTGCTCACCGAGGTGGAGCTATTCGTCATGCGCATGTCGGCCTCGGGAAAGGCGTTTCGCCACGCCTATGGCAACGAGGCCCAGGAGGTGTTCTTAGACGGCCACGTCCATGCCTTCGAGAGCTTTGGCGGTGTGCCCAGCCGCATCCGCTACGACAACCTCAAGACGGCCGTGGTGAAGGTGCTCCAGGGCCGCAGTCGAGTGGAGTCCGAGCGATTCGTGGCGCTGCGCTCGCACTACGGGTTCGAGTCGTTCTTCTGCCGGCCCGGCATCGACGGGGCACACGAGAAAGGCGGCGTGGAGGGCGAGATCGGGAGGTTCCGCCGGCGCCGGCTCGTGCCGGTGCCCAAGGTGTCGACGTTGGCCGAGCTGAACGCGATCCTGCACGCCGCAGTCGAGTCAGATGACGCCCGCCATATCGACAGTCGCTTCATGACCGTAAACGGTTTCGACAGCCGACTGCGCACCGTTTGCCACTCACTGCATTCGCGCGAGCGTCCAGGTCTGAGTCGCCTCGCCAAGGGGTCGCGCAACCCGGCCATAGCGGTCGAGCTTCTCTCCGTTTTGGTGAGACGGATGCCAACGTTTCCGGGCGCTGGACGGTCTGTAATGACGAGCCCTGCGAATTATCAGGGGAGTGATCCGAGCGACATCCTCATCGCTGCGATTTCTCGCAGCCGGGTCGGAACCGGCCGCCCAAATGCGTCGTCCGATTCGGCGATCGTCCGCAGCCAGCTCTGCTCGTCGCGCTGTGGCTACGGCCCTCAGGGTTCGAGGACGATCTTGCCCAATGTGTGACGCCGTTCAAGATCTCGGAAAGCTTCACGCACCTCGGCGAGGGGATAGGTCTTGGCGATCGGGATCTCGACACGTCCGCCCGCGATCAGACTCGCCAGATCGTTCAGTACTTCGGTGGTGGCGGCCGCGGCACTACCATCAGTCTTGGTTCCGTGTTCCTCGGCTGCGGCCCAATCGATGATTGTGTCGATGCGGTCGGGTGCCACTCCCAACTCGACGGCCATCTTGACGTACCCGCCGCCGAAGGTGTCGATGAAGGCATCGATGGGCCCGTCACTCGCTTCCCTGATATGCGAGGTCACCCCCTCGCCATAGAGCACCGGAATCACACCGTGACTGACGAGCCACTCGTGATGACCCTCGCTGGCAAGACCGATCACGGTGGCGCCGGCGTCCACGGCCAGCTGCACGGCAACCGAACCCACTCCTCCTGCCGCCCCAGACACCACCACCACGTCGCCCTTGACGAGGTTCACGGCCCGCACAGCAGCAAACGCGGTAGTCCCCACAACCGACAGCGAACCGGCCGCGTCCCACGGCACATCGTTGGGGCGCATGACCACCTTGCCGGCATCGGCGACCACGAACTCGGCGTGGCTGCTACGCGTATCGACGAAACCGAGGACCTCGTCCCCCACGTTAAAGCGGGCCACGTCGGGGCCCACCTCGCCCACGATACCGGCGAAATCACTTCCCTCGCCGGAGGGAAACGTGGCCGGCCACACTGCGTGAAGCAGTCCTTTTCGGATGGAAGCCTCACCCGGATTGATTCCTGCGGCAATGACCTTGACGAGGACCTGGCCAGGACCGGGAATTGGGCGCGGTACCTCCATGACCTGCAAAACATCGACGTCTCCGTACTCATCGAATCGCACTGCTAATGGCATTGTCAGCTCTCCTCTCCTGTGGCGCCTCGGCCAACAATGTTGGGACCAAGTTCATTCCTGCGTTCACGCAGTCAAACATGAGACAATCCGGCGCGCCGACATATCCGGACTCGTGCTGATCTGCCCTGGATCGATGAAAGAATCGGCCGCCGACCTTCCAAGGTGCATCGGAAGGAGGACCAGCGCCCGAAAGAAATGGCAGAGGGACACAGCCTGGTGGGAGGCGGACGCTTACGGGGAGGAACCGATGACCGCAGCTGCGCCTCACTCCATCAAGGATGACTCCGGCTACGACAGCTTCAATGAGACGAACACCGGGGATATGTGGGACCCCTACCCCGAGTTCGCCTGTTTCAGGGTGCAATTACCCGTGACGCGCGCTAGGGGCGACTGAGAGTATCTGCCCGTAACGCTCGACTACCCTAAGACGTGTCCACCCACCTCACAGCGCTTGGACCTAGGTTGCTGCAAGATGGACCGGTTCTTCTGAATCGAGCAGCATCGCCTCAGAAAGCAGATGCCCACCAGACCGGAGCTACGTCTGATGCCCAAAGAGATCATCTGCACTACTGAGGCACCCCAGTCCTCCGCTTACAGCCAGGCTGTCAAGGTCGGCAACACGATCTACGTCGCCGGAACCACTGGAGTCGACGTCACGACGGGCCAATTCGCCGGTGCCACGGTCAAGGATCAGGCACGCCAGTCGATGCTCAACTGTCAGGCAATTCTTCGTGCCGGGGGTGCGGAGTTGAGCGACGCCGTCATGGTCCACACGTTGCTCATGCACCCTGAAGACGCTGATGACCTTGCCGACGTATTCGACGAATTCTTTCCCGACGTGAAGCCGCCGCGTTGTGTCAGCAAGATCGGTGTGGACCGGCCAGGGCTTCTGGTCTCGATTGCGATGGTGGCCGCGACAGACTGAGCCCTCCTCTTGGAAACGGACCGTCACTGACGCCGAAACGCGTGCAAGGCACGTCCCTGGGCGATCCTGGAACTTCAGAGACGGAAACCGCCAAACGCGGAGTTGCCCGCTTTGATGACCCTCACACCACGCGCAATCCCCGAAGCTCGCAGCGACCACACAGTACGCGACGGCTCGTCAGTCTGTCACTGCCCCACTATCCGGTGACGCAACTCGACGAAGACCTCGCTGCCGACGATCTCCTCTAACTCCGGTCCAAGCGAGTCGATCACCCGACGGACCCCCGCGAAGGCCAAGGGCTCCTCAGTACAACACCACGCCATGGTCTCACCCTCCGCGCCCCAATCGCGCCGTGTCCATCGGCGCACAGTCGCCACCTCGGTGTCATCAACACCTCCTTCCCAGTCCACTTTTATCGGCAACTGCCAACACACGGAGGGCTTCCATTCGATGGGTGACTCGCCCGCCTCGATGGCCTCGAGGTGGAGGGCGCAGCCCGCGCCGCCGATGAAGCCGGGGCGGTTGAGGAAGATGCACGCGCCATCGACAACCCGGGTGTGGGTGCGGGACTCGTGGCTGAAGATGCCTCCGTCCGACGCCTCGGCGTAGTGCTCGAAGCGGGACGGTGACAAGGTGGCCGCAAGAGCGGCGATCATTCGAGCTTCGTCCTCATCGCCAAGATCAGCTCCGATGGAGCAGCATCCGAGACCGAGATTCTCCGCCGGTTCAGGACCAATGCCTTGGCAACCCCGACCCCACAGACATTCCCACCTCGATGTCAGGAAGTCCCGGTCGAAGCGCCAGATCGTGTCACCGTCGCGGATTTCCTCCATCTCCGGGTCCATAGGCGACGACTCTACGCGTGTCCGGGCCCGGACAGGTTCACGGTGCCGCCCGTTCTCCTGGACGGTCACCCCGAAGAAAGAACGACCTCTCCGTAGGCATCACAATCGGCGTTGTCGCACACGAAGTCCGAGTCGATGACATTCGAGAGGTCTGCCGGAAGCGCGGTGACGCCACAATGAGGGCAAATGGGTGCGCGTCCCACGTCGGCATCATCCTGCCTGTTCATCGTTCCACAAGATACGCAGTCCGGAACACGTCAGATCGTCAAGCTCCTTTCCGCAACCAATGGCGGTTCTCGTGGGTATGCCGCAACGCGCCGGTGCTCACGATGGAATCGACGCGCCGAGGATTTCAGCATATCGGTCGACCATCATCGATCGGCCCTTTGCTTCGGCGATGACCTCACGTCCAACTACGCCGTCCTGGCCCGGGAACTGCCCCGCCCCTCCCTCGGGCCCAATCGTCACTGCGATGGCCGCCCCCATCGATACGTAAGGAGTGAGCTCGCTCCCCCGTGCGATAAGGGCCTTTATGTTGCCGGCTACCACGCCGGCTTGCAGGCCTGCGAAACCCGCCATCTTGGCGTCAGCAGAGGAGACGTCACCTAGCGCGAAGACAGACTCCTGACCCTCCAACTGGAGAAACTCATTGACACGGACGAATCCGTCTGGCGCCCGAGCCTTGCTGAGTGTGCCGGTGAGATAGTCGCTGACGGGACTGACTCCGAAGCACTGGAACCAGATATCTGCGGTGATCTCGTGACCCGCTTCCGTGATTACGTCAAAAGCACCGAAATCTCCAGGACCCGTGGGCGGCTTCTCGCGCAACGGGCTTCCGAGGAGAAGCTCAACACCAAGGTCGGACAACTGACGACGCAGCTCGGCTCGAAGCTCCGGCATAAAGCGATCGCTCAAGACGTCGGTGGCCAACTCCACGATCGTCACAGCTTTGTCGGGCCACCGGACTCGAATCTCCCCGGCTAACTCAATACCGACCGGACCACCTCCGAGCAAAAGCACACTCGTTGCCTGAGCCAGCGCCTCGTGGGTCCTTCGAATCCGGCTCTCGGAATCGCGTGCCAGATCGGCATCCGCTTTGGCCGGGAATGGGTACCTAGACCCGGTGGCCAGGACGACGTAGTCGGCCCGAATCTCTTCTCCGGTGTCCACCACCACCATCGAGCCATCGACGGAGGCAGCGCGCCCGCGCACAACCCGGCCATTTGTGAGCAACCCGTCGTAGGGAATGAAGATCCTCGGAAGCCAGGTCGGATCCACCAGCCCTCGCAGGGCGGCAACGTTGTGGAAGAAGGCATCTTTGGGCTCGACCAGGACGACGTCGGCCACTTCGTCCAGCGCCTTGGCTACGTTGACGCCTCCGTATCCGCCGCCGACCACCACAACGGTGGGCCGCCCTACACCCTCATCCATAGTCACCTTTCATTGGTCAGTTCTTGCTAGGACCTGACGTCATTTTCTCCCATCATAAGGTCGAATGGAAGACGGCACACCGAAGTCACTGAGAAACACCTGCGATACCGACCACGCACTCGAGATCCGATGAATACTCACGCCGGTCGGGTGACACGCTGTGATCGCTCTACTCGGTTCACGGAACTCCATTGGCGGCGTCAGCCAACGAATGCTGACCTCTCACGCTTCGCCAGCTTGGGCGCGACGGGCTCGGTGCGTGACTTCGCTTGAAGTTGCGCACACGATTCCCGGGAGCAACACTCGGAACATGACAGCCATTGAACGCGACGTACGGATCGGTGAGTGCGTGTTCCGGGTCCGTGAGGCCGGTGATCTCGATGGGAGCCCGATCATCTACTTCCACGGCACGCCGGGTTCCCGGCTCGACATTGTCTGGGGCGAGAACAAGGCTGCCGAGCATCATGTGCGGCTGGTGACCTTCGACCGCCCGGGCTACGGAGGCTCGAGCGTGTCTCCGTTCGGCCTTACCGCGGTGGGCGAGTTCACCTGTCAGATCGCGGACGAACTCGGCGTCCCCCGCTTCGCCACTCTCGGCATGTCCGGCGGCGGACCGTTCTCGCTGGCGACAGCGGCGGTGGCGCCCGAGCGGGTCACAGTTGTAGGCGTGGCCTCGGGGGTTGGCCCCATCATGGAGGTTCCCGGGTCTGACGACCTCCTCGACGACGCCGACAGGGCTGCGCATGCCCTCCTGCCGGGTGATCCCGTGGCCGCAGCTGCCATGTTCGCCCAGTCGTTCGGGCCGATGATCGCGAACATCTTTGCTGACGACGCTGACGAGTCCGAGGGCACAAGCGACTCCGCGGACGAGAGTGACGGCGAGGGCGGGATCGAACCTCCCTTCAGCCCGCGGGACAAAGAGATCCTGGCCGACCCGTCCTTTGGGCCACTCTTCAATGCCTCGCTGCGCGAAGGTCTTCGCAACGGCGCCGCCGGATGCGGCTGGGACAACGTGGCCTGGGTCGGGCATTGGGACATCGACCTGGCGGCAATCTCCTGTCCGGTCAACCTCTGGTACGGCGAAGAGGACCACGGTCCCGCCCGACCCGCTCTCGGCCAGTGGCTGCACGAGCACTTGCCGACCTCAGAGCTGACGCTCCGGCCTGGGGAGGGGCATTTCGGCATCTTCGACCACTTCGGCGAGATGCTCGATGCCCTCGCCGTGCGGTCCTGAACCTTCACTGCCGGTCAGCGACATGGGCAATGGACCTGAGGTGGAGATTCAAGCGGCCGATAGCCAGGGGTTGCGATAACAGTCATAGCCATCTGCGCCACGAGCAACTTCGTCAGCATCGAGTAAGCGGACCGGAAGGCGCGGCGCCATATTCGCGTTGCTGAGCGATAGCGCATGGGTCAGATCGGATACGAGTCCGTCGCCTTCGTGCTGACTCGACATCGTCAGACCAGAGGCGACCCGCGCTGGTCCGGGTAGTACAGCCTGGGTCGGCAGCCCAGAGGACATGGAAAGCAAGCCCCACGGGGCTACCGGTCCTGAGCGATGATTGATGGGTGACCAATGACCCCCGGGCCCGACTCATCGAGAGACTGACACCACTCATGACGGTCTCCAAAGGTGCTGTCGTCTTGGAAAGAGTTGCCCGAGGCGCTGGTGAAACCCGCTGGTTCTATTGCCGCACGATGGCTGAAGTCGGCGTAATCCTTCCAACGTTTCGACCTGGTAGTCGGGTCGGATTCTTCTTCGATGACCGAATCCGACGAGAGCCGTTTTCCGAACGCATTCGCCAGCAGATGACCGATATCGCCACGACCACCGGCGAGGTGCTGCTCGGAAGGGAACGGACTCCGGGGCTGGGACTTGAAATGGACTTCCTCGATCATGAGGAACTTTCAAAACGGTTGGCGAGCGTTCCTTTCGACGAAGTGGTTTACTTCGGCATATTCCCCGCAATAGATGACGACGGCGTGTCAGCCGTGAGCTATATCCCCCTCGATGAGGACAGAACGGTCAGACCGCAGCCGGTCTGAGGGTGCGGCCCAAGTAGCGCATACTCGGGCTCGCGGTCGGTCATGTATCCATCCGGGCCGAGCACGACGTGCCGATACCGAAAACCCGAACCTGACGTGTGAGACAGTGCCGTATTCGCCGCTAAGCGCGATTGCGCGCAAGTCGCGCCATGAGTTCAGCGCCGCTCACAAGAGGAAGCACCGAGCGCTCATCCGACGAGACGTTGACCACTGACGCCGTCCGTCGGGACAGTATGCGGTCGGCCAAACGACAAGCTGAGCTACTACCAAAGCGTGTCCGAGAGGGCACTATCGTTGGGAGTCCGAACCCCGATACCTGGAGGCCAATTCATGGCGGTTCCGAGTCGAGAGGCACGCCTGGCTCATGCGGCGAAGCACTGTCAGCTTTGGAATGCAGGAAGGAAAGACGAGTGGGTCGCCTCCTGGCGGACAATCGCAAAGGGCAGCGTGACGATGTTCGACCCCGTGGGCACGAAGGCGAAGCACGGCTTTGACCACGCCACAAGCGAAGCCTTCGATATGTTCCAGGCAATCAACAAGATGTACATGCTGACCGTCAAGGTCAACGGCAACGAGATGGCCTGGGTGATCGAGAACCACTTCGGCACCGGAGACCACATCCACGAGACCTTCAGCATCGAGACGTTCCGTTGGGATGAGAACGGCGACCTCGTTATCAAGACCTACTACGACATGCCAGAAGGTCTCGGGGAAAGTGACGATCCCTACGTGCTGCTCCTGGGCAAGGAGAACGTCATCCCCAACGACTGACCTCTATCCCACAGGGTGCCGGTCGGTGACGACCCGATAACAATGAACAAGAGTAGGCGCAACGTGCCGTTGCCGATTCTGCACGCACGATCCTGAGTTCGACGCGACCCGCATTGTGTCGGTCCAGCGAATCTTAGAGCTCCGTGTCTAGTGTTCGAGGTTGGGATGCAACTTTCTGATTGCCGCGGATACCGGGTGTCGAGTTGGAACTAGGAAATCGCACGGGTGCGGGCTGTCGGCGACCGAGAAGGAGGGTGCTTGTCCCAGTCACAGTGACAACGAATCCAATGTAGGCACCCCAGCCGACAACCATCCAACCCTTGCCGTGGTAGCTACTAAAGGTCACCCCGATCCAGACCGCAAGGGCGTTAAAGGCCGCAACAACCAGGCTTACCCATCCAAGCCAGGGCGCCGCCAGCTCCCGCCGCACCATGGCCAGTCCCAAGCTGCATAGAAACACCGCCGTCATGACCGAGGTGGCGGAGAAGAACACAATGTTGAGGTCGCCGAGCATGCGAACAAGGGCGAGATCATGAAGGCCGCCGGCTTGAGCATCCATAAAGGTGAGCAACGCAGTTGGCATCGCAGCCAGGGCTGAGATGATGGCGACTGCCATGCCCGAGCCGAACACGATCGGGGACAGTGACTCGGCACCACCTTCAGATCGGGCAATGACGTGACGTAGATACCCGACGAACCATACGAACACCCCGGCGGCGAAGAAGCTAAGGATCATTCCTGTTTGGAGGGCAACACGATGATCATGGACCCAGGCCAAGGTTGTCGCTGGCGTGGAGTCAACACGCGGCTGCTGCGGGTAGAGGAACCCGCCAAGTAGGGCAAGTACGACAAAAGCGAGTCCACTCATGGCACCGATCCGCTCATCTATGCGGTGGTTCACAGTGAGTCCCCCTTTGACCTGGATGTTTTGTTTCAAATATATGACACGCGACGGACTGCCACCCTGCTCGCCGAGTAGTCCGAGTTATGTCCTCAGGCGACACGCCCCGGGACAATTTGGGTCCGGCCCTTCGCCGCTCGTCTTCCCTGTGGGTCCCGTTGCACAACGAGTGGTTCGGATCATTCGCCCGCCATCGGCGGCGATTGGCAGCAATGGGCGAATCAAGGGAGGAGCGACCGGCCCCGGCGAGAAGTGTCGGTGTCGGTCGGGGCTTTGGCCCGCAAGCGGCGAGAGCAATAACGCGAATCCTGACGCTTTGCGCGCCCTGCGATCGTTGGAGCGTCTCCCAGCCTCCGAGCGGCAGCCGGCTGTTGCAACTGGTCGGCATTGGGTCGTGGCCCAGAAAAGAAGCAGCCGATATCGGGCGCATGGCCCCCTCTCTTTTGAGCGCCAGACAGTGGAAGGCTGGGAGAGTCCATCGTTGCAGGAACGGTTTCCGTTGTTGCGATCTGCCGCCTTCCTCCTCATCGACAGACAGTGGCGAGCTCAGCCTCGCGCCTGCCGGTCGAACGCGAGCAGGACCTGACGAAGAAACCACTCTCTGATGGCAAATACCGGCAGCCCATCGATCATCAACCGATATGAGCGCGACCATGCGATCTCCGATGCGAACTCGGCAACGGAGTTGGGGGTGTTCTCTGGGAATGAAACAGGTTGTGCGAGGGGTTCTTTATGCAGCCTTAGGCCATGGCCAACAAGAACGCGGCCGATCGGATCGGCGGTCTGTTCTAGCTGGACACATAAGTGTCGAGGGAGTCGTTCCGGTACGAATATCGACTCCGCATAGAGATATGCCAGACCGGTGTTACATCCCTTGAGCAAAGCGCACCGATGAGTCAGCCAATGGCCAGCGGTGACTCCGAGGTCATTTTGAGTTCTAGCTCTCACCGGGAACTGACGAACCACCTCTGCCACGAGCTGCTCGCCGGTCAGTGTCTCGAGGAACTGTGTGACAGTGTCTGGAGTATCGCCCAATACGCGCCGCAGCTCAGAAGGATCAGAGGTAGTCGACAAGTCAGGCTCACGACCCGGCACGCAGGGAACTGCTGAAGTGCCACCTTGTTGTCGAATCCGAGTCGCCACCGGCAGAACGTAGCCCTGTCTGGCGACAGGCGATGGATCGCGTACCCTCCGGGCGAACAGCAACCCGCTCGGGATTGCCGGCACTGCGCGACGCTGGTCGGCCTCGATCATCAACCACCCGGCGGGACCCAGGACAACACCCCGCATTTGTTCGCTGTCCGAGGTCGTCTTCAGGCGCACCGCAAGCGGGTCTTATACGCGTTCTCACAGATCCCGGCATGCATCGGGTGCGAACTGGAATCATGTGTCGGTGGAAGAGAACAGCCTGAGTGACCGCACCCTCCAAGCCGCTGAGCGGGGAGACGTCGCGGCCATGCGTAACCCCGCCAATCGGCTACAGATCCAAGGTGATCATGACGGAGCCGAAGTCTGGCATCGACGAGCCGCCGAGGCAGGGAGCACGAAGTCCATGAATCACCTCGCAAAGCTCCTTGAGGAAAGAGGTGATCTTGACGCTTCCCGTGCCTGGTACCGGCGGTCGGCAGATGCGGGAGATACCCTCGCTATGTCCAGCCTTGGGTTCTCCTCCAAGAACCAGGGCGATGTCGTCGCCGCCGAGGAGTGGTGGCGACGTGCGGCCGACAGCGGGAATGCCGCCGCCATGAGCAATCTTGGACTCCTATTCCTGGAAAGAGGAGCCTTCCAAGATGCAGAGGAGTCATTCCGGCGCGGTGCCGAAGCCGGTGAGCGCGCCGCCATGGACAACCTCGGGCACATGCTCAAAGACAAGGGCGACCCCGAGGGTGCCGAGAAGTGGTTCGCGAAGGGGGCCGAAAAGGGCAGCCCTTACTCGATGGCCAATCTGGCCTTTTTGCTTCTCGCAAGGGGTGACGTAGGTGAGGCGGAGGTGTGGTTGCGGAGAGGGGCCGACGAAGGGCACGTCCTCTGTATGGACAACCTCGGTCACATACTCAGGGCCAAGGGCGATCTCGAAAATGCCGAGAAGTGGTTTGCGCGTGGAGCCGAACAGGGCAGCTCCTTCGGCATGGGAGCCCTCGGCGCTCTGTACCACCGGAGGGGTGATCTCGCCGAGGCAGAGGAGTGGTTCCGGCGCGGTGCGGATGCCGGTGATGTTGTGTCCATGCGCAATCTCGGCCTCATCCAGAGAGACATAGGCAATCTTGCCGAGGCGGAAGCTTGGTATCGGCGGGCTGCGGACGCTGGGGACCTTAAGGCTGCCGATTCCCTGGCCTCGCTTCGTAGGAAGATCGACGTCACCGACCGGCACTTGAACGCCATAGGCTTCGACAACTTCGGATGGGCGATGTCGAAGAACGCCGCAAGATTCCGGAGTTGGCAGAGCGAAGATGCCACCCTCACCGAACGATTCTTTGATTCTCCCCCAGACCTGCATGTGTGGGACACCGACGAGATACGACGGGGCTTCTCGGAGTTCCAGGGCTTCATGGAGTCTCCGACCTTTCGGATCGAGGATTTGGAGCTGTCGGACGAGATGAGGGAGTTCGTTCAAACCGGGTTACCAAGCCTTTTGGAGGTTTCCATCTTCGAGATTGGGCATGGCAAGTGCGTTCTCGCGATGACGAGGAGGAGAGCCGAGGACGACGTTCACTATTCCACGTTGTTGATGATTGTCTTCGCTGAGTGTTTTTGGGTCCTCGGGCTCGACCTGGTGGAGCGCGCATCTGTCATAGGGGAACGGGAAGGAGCCGTCGCGGGGTGGGTCCTAGAAAACCGAGCAACCGCAGACGCTGGAATCGAGAGATTCGATCCTTATGAACGCCGTTGGGACGGAATCGTGCCGCTCGAACACGACCCACTGACCCGGATGAGGCTCCTTGCTGAGCGCCTGCGGGACTCGATCAAGCTCACCAGTGATGTTTTCGCACTCAAACCTTTTGAGCCCACCAACGACTAGCGCTCCCGCGACAGTCACACCGGTTAGTAGCAACTGTTCGGTCTCTAGACTCATCCCGGCACACGCGTATGTACCCGTTGCGGAGGCGAGGGCCAAGCTGAGGACAGGTAAGGGGCACACATAATCGGGGGTTGCGGTGGGTCGTGTATCCCATCGGGGCCGAGCAGGACGTGCCGTCGTCGGTGTCCCACACGAAACTCTGGGATCGACGCGAACCGCACGGTATCGCTATCGCGAATCTTAGACCTCCGTCCCTACCGTTCGAAGTTGATATGCAAACTCTTGGATTCCCGCGGATACCGGGTGCCTAGCCGGCACTCAAGATGAACACGGCCTGGGGTGAGCGACGGCCTTCCTGTCGAGGATCGAAGTCTGGCGGTCATCGAGAGTCCACCGCGTTTGGTCCATGCTTCGTGCCACAACAACAAACACCGATCGATGTTGCGCCGCTCTCCACGCAAGTGGTCCATCGGAATCGAAACATCCGCTCAGCTCGAAGTCATGTTCTCTCATCGTTGGTTCCACGCGAGGGACTGATTCCCGTATGCGCACATTCGGATCGATGACCAACAAGTGAGAAAAGTAAGGTCAACATCCGCACCGACAAGAACGTCAGCAAATGTAGCAAGAAGAAAGCGCGCGACGGTTTCGGATGCGCCACGCCGGACCGGACGTCAGTCCCCGTACCGGGTGGATCTGGAACCTCTTCGAGCGGACGACGGGATTCGAACCCCCGACCCTCACCTTGGCAAGGTGATTGTTTTCGTCCAGGGAGTCCACTCCAGTCCTCTGGAGTGCGATTCCGTCCACCCAGTTTCCATTGAATCGGCCCGAATACTCCCCTGTAGTAGAGCGCTCTACTACAAAACGTCGACGTCGCCCACGATGGTGACGGCCGGTGAGCCGGCTTGGAAGAACCCGTGATTCACACGCGTGTTTCGATCATCTTCGGACACCTTGTGGCTCACACAATTTTCGATAGAGGCTGGATCTCTTGCCGTGACGTCCGTTGCCTTTGCAATCGTCGGGCTGATCGGACACGACCGTCACGACTCCACGTCGAAATTGCGGCGTCTGTCCACCAGAGGGCTCAAACAGCGGGCTGGAGTTCCAGAGATGGAAACGACCAAACACTTAGTTGCATGCTTTGGCGACTCTCACAAGACGCGCATCACAGTTTCGGCCCACGTCCGAACTGCGATCCGACTCCGTCAGGATGTCTTCAGGTACTCGCGAACTGCCCTTCGGACAACTTCTCCGGCTGTGACCCCTTCGACATCCGCACGCTCTTCGATCGCTTCTCGGAGATCGGGGTCGAAACGGACCGGCAAGCCTTCGGCCGGGGCCGATCCCATCCGAGGTCGCCCTGGGCGCCGACGGAGCTTTGTGACGTCGAGCCCCGCTTCGGCCTCGTCGGCCATCCGTTCAATCACCTCCTCGGTCAACTCTTTGCCGCTGCGAGACTTGCCGTAGGGCTTCTTGTTCTCAGTCATCTGCACCTCCAATTCCACGAAGCAAGATTTCATATTCAACACGCATCTTCATCGCGTGGATCACGACCTCGGTTCCATCCACACGAACAGCCACCACGATTTCAAACAAGCGGGCGGCTCGATCGGGACCAGGTAGAGCGCCTTGTCCTGATCTGCGCCGTCGTCGGCCACATAGAGCGCGTGATCGATTGCGTGCAGGATGTCGCCATCCTCGAACCGGTCCTCGATCTGATGCTTGCGAGCCGAATCGGCGATCTCCACGTAGGATATATCGTATCACGAAACTCCGTTCTCGGAAGCCAGGGCGTGATCGAGTTTCGAGCTCGTGACTCTTGACCGCTCGCAATCCGTTGAGCCCCCTGAGCGATCCCGCGCATGTAAGGATCCGAATTGCGGCATCTTGCGGCTCCACGACCTGGCAGTTGCTGCGACTGTCGGCATTGGGTCGTGGCCCAGGAAAGGAGTGGCCGATATCGGGCGGGTGGGCGCTCCCATTTTTTCCTCGTGAGGGGTTGAGGGTCAAACAGTGGGGGCCTGAGAGAGCCCATCGTTGCAGGCACGATTTCCCTTGTTGCGACCTGCCGCCTTCCTCCTCATCGACGGGACAGTGGCGAGCTCAGCCTCGCGCTTGCCGGTCGAACGCGAGGAGGACCTGACGAAGAAACCATTCTCTGATGGCAAATACCGGCAGCCCATCGATCATCAACCGATATGCGCGTGACCATTCGATCTCCGAGGCAAACTCGGCAACGGAGCTGGGGGCATTCTCTGGAAATGAAGCAGGTTGTGGGAGGGGTTCTTTATCCAGCCTTATGCCATGGCCAACAAGAACGCGGCCGATCGGATCGGTAGTCTGTGCTAGCTGGACACGTAAGTGTCGGGGGAGTCGTTCCGGTACGAATATCGACTCCGCATAGAGATACGACAGACCAGTGTTACATCCCTTGAGCAAAGCGCACCGGTGAGTCAGCCAATGGCCAGCGGCGACTCCGAGGTCATTTTGAGTTCTAGCTCTCACCGGGAACTGGCGAACCACGTCAGCCTTGAGCTGCTCGCCCGTCAGCGTCTCGAGGAACTGCGTGACAGTGTCTGGAGTATCGCCCAGTATGCGCCGCAGTTCAGAAGGATCAGAAGTCGTCGACAAGTCCCGCTTACGATCCGGGACGCGGGGAACTTGTGACGTGCCACCTTCTTCTCGAATCCGAGTCGCCACCGGCAGAACGTAGCCCTGCTTCACGGTGACGCCCGAGACGCTGCTCGCATGGCACCGTCGGCTCGTGGCCCGACACTGGACCTATCCGCACCGCGCCCCGGGGCGGCCACTGGTTGATGAAAAGACGACGGGGCTCGTTGTCCGGCTGGCGAAGGAGAATCCACGGTGGGGCTACCGCCGCATCCAAGGCGAGCTGTTCAAGCTCGGCTTCCGCCTGGCGCCGAGCACCATCGCCCGGATTCTGAAGGACCACGGAATCACTCCCGCCCCTCGGCGCAAAGGCCCCACCTGGCGGGCCTTCCTGCGAGCGCAGGCCTCCCATATCTTCGCTACTGACTTCTTTACAGTGGACACGCTCACCATGAAACAGCTCTACGTGCTCTTTGTCATCGAACTCGGCCGACGACAAGTATGGATCACGGGGGTGACCGACCATCCCCACGGTGCCTGGGTCACCCAGCAGGCGAGGAATGTTACGAGCAACCTCGAAGACGACGGTGTCGAGGTTGAGTTTCTCCTCCGGGACCGGGATACAAAGTACGTGTCTGGTTTCGACACCGTCTTCACCGGGACCGGTGCTCAGGTGCTGCGCTCTCCGTTTCGGACCCCGAATGCCAATGCCCACGCCGAGAGGTTCGTCAGGACGGTCAGGGCCGAATGCCTCGACCACCTGATCATTGTGAACGCTCGCCATCTAGAACGGGTACTGCGCACCTACCTACGCCACTACAACTGCCACCGTCCTCACCAAGGCATTTCGCAACAAATCCCGGGGTCCGGATCAGGGACTCGATTGACAGCACCCTCGTTCTTCAGTGGTAATAACCAGCGTCATCCCCGCCATCTCCCACGAGTCCAACGCCACGACCGATTGGGTGGTCTTATTCACGAGTACGAGCTTGTCGCCTGAGGCCCGATCGAGTTTTCGGACCTTACGGGCTGGCACATCGACCAGGAGGATTGTCCAGCCATGCCCCTCGGAGAACGCATCCGTCAGCTCCGCAAGGAAGCCGGATGGTCACAAGCCGAACTCGCCGAGAAGATCGCCGCTGACGCCGGCCGCGTGAACAAGTACGTGGCAGGCCGGATGGCCCCTGCCGCAGAGAGCCTGGTCCGTCTCGCCGAGGTCCTGAACGTCTCGATCGACTACCTGCTCATCGACGGCGTTCCGCGCCGTCCCCTGCACTCCGCAGAAGACGCCCTCGGTGATCGGCTCGCCGTGGTCGCCGAACTCGCCGACGAGGACCTGAACCTGGTTGTCAGCTTCATCGACGCCCTCGTCGCCAAGACCCGCATGAAGGCCCACACCGCCAGCATCAGCTGACGCCTGCCGGGAACGTCACCCTCCCAGCTCGTCGGCCCCTTCTCGCATCCGCACCGCCCGAAGGCGGCGGCGGAGCCGCCGACGGAGGGTGGGGCGGCTTGAAAGAGTAGAGAAGGTTCTAGGCAACAGCTCCCGATCGGCCGGAACGAGCACTGAGCGTCACCCTGCAGAACGGCCCGACGCGGCACCGACGAAGAGCGCCCGGAAGGCGGCACTGGCGAGTGCACGGGTGTGGACTCTGACTGACCCCCTCTGGCGGCAACGAGGGTGACATTCGCACCGGCGATCCCGGCGGGCTCGATGCCCGTCTGGTCGCCGCTCTTCGTGACCGGCGCCGACAGGACCTCCTGGACGCGCTCTCGATCACCGCCGCACACGGGCTCACGTCGCGCCGGTTGGAACGCGGGGAGCAGCGACGGTGCCGGGAGCCCACCAGCGGGCGCCAGAACGGCCGCAGAGGCGAGAACGAGGCGAAGAGCAAACCCGCTTCACCCTCGGCCGGGATCACGGCCGCAGCGGGCATTTCAGGCAGGGCAACCCCCGCCCGCGGGCGATTGCAATCGTGTTCAAGATCATCTCATGGGCGCGCCGGAGCCGGGTGGACTGCCGGGGAAGGGGCTCAGACTGGTTCAGGGAGCGTCAGGAGAGGCGTTGACGCGCTTCGGTTCGACCTGCGTCCGTAAGCTCCAACCATCCGATCTCCGCGAGTCCCGGTGATCGACTGAGTGCCTTCCACTCTGAAACCGCCCGGTCGGCGATTGCTTCCGCATCACCCGACCAGGCTTGGATCGTGAGAGGAGCTTTGCTCTCGTCAAGATCGCCGAAGATGGCAAGGGTCTCGCCAACAAGAACACGCAAACACTTTCCAACGATGTCGAAAAGGTCAGGACCTTCCTCAATCCCGAGCTTGAATCGAGCAACAGAGACGATCTCTGACAGTTGAATTATGTCGTCTAGTCCACGACTCAGAATTTCTCCTTCAAGAGAATTGCTCACTGGATATACACCTTTGATTCAGAACCATCAGGATATTGAACGTCGATCGTGTCCCCACCCGAACCGGAGAACGTGCGGTATTGGACTGTTGTTCCGTCAGGCAACCCGACGAGGAGTCTTCCCCCGGTGTTTTGAGTTACCTGGCCGCCCCGCGCCAACTGGCCAAACACCTGATTTAGATCAGCTTGACTACCCACAACTGGATAATTCCGACCCATCTCAAGACCAGACAACACCTCCTGGATCGAGGCCGCATTTGATGCCGCTCCTTCCGCAGCGACTTCCGCTCCAGCTTCCGTAAACGGCACTTCGGCTATTCCCAGCTCACCTGCTCCAGGAACTAGCAGACCTCCCACGTAATATGGCAGCTGGCCGCCGAGGTCATATGCGTCGGGATTGGAGCATGGATACGGGGCCGGAACTGACGGCAAGCCGGCCAGGTTATTGAACGTGTTGTGCGCTCCTGCCACTGCGTTCGCACCACCGGTCCTGTTCGCATAGCAGGCCGAACTGACGCATTGATACGCGTTATCGGCGTTGTGCCACGCGTTGACCACAGTCGCCTTGCCCCGGCAGCCGCCGTTCGGGTTGTGGCCGAAGACGCACCACAATCCCAGCGGATCGCTGTTGTTCACCGGATCGTCGGCCGCATAGGAATATGGCTGGTCTGTGCTTGCGAGGTCCGGATCAACACTCGTGAACACATCCGTCGACGGGTCATACCACCGTGCTCGCATGTTGTACAAGCCGGTTGCCGCGTCCTGATATTGCCCCGCATATCCAAAGCCTGAGGGAACCACACCGAGGTCGAGTTCTAGTTGGGCACCGTCGGCGCTGTACTCCAACCCTTCTGTGGCGTCACCCGACGAATCGGTCATGGCGTAGCTCGAGAGCCCATCTGCTTGATTGAAATTCACGAATGTCGGAGTAGATGAGCTCATATCGACCTCTTCGACAGGCGTCGCCCCTGGTCCATAGATATAGGCATTGACGCCGTCAGACAGAATCAGTGGCTCGCTGTTCAAGGTAGCCCACACGAACTCCTGAGTGCTGGCGCCACTTGTGGCGCCGTATTCGAGTCCATCTCCGTTGTAGAGATAGGCCGTATCGGTGTCAGAGACTGACGACGAGACCATCTGCCCAGTTTGGTCAAATCCGTAGTCACCGACGTCAGAGTCCTCGGTCTCATCGGTGACGTTGGTGCGGTCGCCAATGGTGTCATACGTGTAGGACAAGCTGTCGCCCTGATCACTGGTAAGGACCTCGCCGGCGGCGTCGAAGGTCTGCGCCTCGTCGCTACCGCCGAGCTCTGAAATGGCTGTGGGGTTGCCAGCTGCGTCGTAGGCATAGTCGCTGTTTCCAGTCGGTTCAGAGGGAACCGTGTCGCCCCAATTCTGGTAGGTGAGACGGCCTGCCGGGTCGTAGGCCATGACCTGGTCGGAAACGTCGGCGTGGCATCTGGGAATGTCAACCTGATTTGGCCCCAGAGCGACGGCTTGATTTGGCCCCACCTGATGGGGCGGACCGAAGGGACCCGCTGTAGCTCTGTGTAAGGCGCTGAGGAGAGAGATGCGGCCCGAGGTGCCAGAACGTGAGCAGGGCTTATGGTCATTTGCGGCGGGGACGAGCCTTGGTGGTGCGCAGACGGTGGGACTCGGTGCCGGTCTCGATGATGTGTGCATTGAACGTGAGCCGGTCGACGATCGCAGCGACAAGACGCGGATCGGGGATGACGTTGCCCCACTCGCTGAAGGGGAGATTCGAGGCGGTGGCCACCGAGGCGCGCTCCTCGCGCTCGGTGATGATCTGAAACAAGAGCTCTGCCCCACGAAGATCGAGCTGGACGTAGCCGAGCTCGTCCAAGCACAGAAGGTCGAGACGCCCGTAGCGGGCCACGATGCGCGACAGACGCCGTTCGTCGGCGGCCTCCACCAACTCATTGACCAGTTGTGCCGCAGTCACATAACGCACCCGGTGTCCCTGCTCGCACGCGGCCACCCCCATGCCGATGAGCAGGTGGCTTTTGCCTGTGCCCGAATCGCCCAGGAACACCACCGGTTCACCAGCGGCAAGGTAGGAGCCTGAGGCCAACACGGCGACAGTGGCCGGCTCGACATGGGCGGTGACCGAGCAGTCGAAGTCCGAGAGTCGCTTCATGCGCGGGAAGTGGGCCTCTCGCACCCGCCGCTGGCGACGTCGTTCTGAGCGTTCGTCCATCTCGGTGGCGAGTACCTCGGCGAGGAAGCAGAGGTGTCCTATCTGCGATCGCTTGGCCTCTTCAGCCAGACGGGGCGCTTCGGTGCGCACCGCCGGCAGGTGCAGCTCCCGGGTGGCCGCCCCGATGGCGGCCAGCGCGGCGGTCTCGGTCATCTTGGTCGTCATCTGGCCTCCAGGAGCTTGTCGTAGTGCTCGAGAGTCGGAGCAGGTCGGTCAAAGCGCGCCAGTGCAGCGATGGGTGTCGGTGCTGTCAGCGTGGCCTCCATGGCCCGGCGCGCCTCGATGGCCACCACGGCCGGGTCGACACTGCCCGCTCTGAGTGCTCCCTCGACGCCGGCCAACACCGACACACTGGGCAGCGAACGATGCAACAGCAGCACCTCGATGAGGGCCTTGGTGCCGGCGGAGTCGCCCAGACGACGCCTGGCGATGTCCCAGAAGCGCTGATGCACCGCAGTGAAGGTTCCCGATGCGCGCGCTGTCATGAGGGCGGTGGCATTGAGCAGGGCTCCGGGCTTGCGAACCAGCACCTCGAGGTAGTGATCGAGAACCAAGGTCTCTGTCTTTGTTCCCATGGCCCGGGCATGACGGGCCACGGTGGTTGGCCCGTCCCGCACCTCGACGGACTCGGCTCCGAGACGCACCCCCAGGCGGCGCCCGGCATAGCGCACGGGCACCGAGTAGAAGTTCTGTCGGACGCACACCCGTGCTTTGGTGTCGACCCGACAACTGAGGTCCAGAGCCACATCAAAGGGCTCGGGCAGTGCCTTGAGCGTCGGTGCCTCGATCGCAAAGTGCTCGGCGACGGTCATGAAGCGACTGTCGATATGCCGGGCGTCATCTGACTCGACGGCGGCGTGCAGGATCGCGTTCAGCTCGGCCAACGTCGACACTTTGGGCACCGGCACGAGCCGGCGCCGGCGGAACCTCCCGATCTCACCCTCCACGCCGCCTTTCTCATGCGCCCCGTCGATGCCGGGCCGGCAGAAGAACGACTCGAACCCGTAGTGCGAGCGCAGCGCCACGAATCGCTCGGACTCCACTCGACTGCGGCCCTGGAGCACCTTCACCACGGCCGTCTTGAGGTTGTCGTAGCGGATGCGGCTGGGCACACCGCCAAAGCTCTCGAAGGCCTGGACGTGGCCGTCTAAGAACACCTCTTGAGCCTCGTTGCCATAGGCGTGGCGAAACGCCTTTCCCGAGGCCGACATGCGCATGACGAACAGCTCCACCTCGGTGAGCACGCCGGCGAGGTAGATGCTGACCGAACCGAAGTCGACTTCTGCTTCGGCCCCGAGCTCATGGTGCTGGGGGATCGTCACCTCGACGTGGTCGAGTGCCAGGCGTCGTTTGGCGGCTCGGACGTAGTCGCGCACGGTCGACTCCGCCACCTTGACGTCGTGCTCCTCCACCAGGCGCTCCCAGACACGGCGGGCGGTATGGCGCTGCTTGCGCGGGGCGGTTCGATCCGCCACCAACCAGCCGTCGATCATCTTCTGATAGGGGCCGAGCACCGGGGCTTTGCGCTCAGGGACCTTGCGCGGTGGCGGCAACGCCGACTCGAGAGCCTGCCGCACATAGCGACGGTGGGTCTGAAAGCGCCGAGCCAGTTCGTGGATCGACAACGACTCGCGCTCGTGCGCCTTCCTGATCTGCTCGTAGAGCTCCACTCGTGACCTTCTCGCCATGCCCAGCACGGTCCCCGTTGGAGTTCCCGAGGACGCGGACCCTGGGTAGGCGGCCCCGGGTGGGGCCAAATCAAGCCGTCAAAACCGTCCCAGGAGGGGCCAAGTCAGAGTGTCATTCCCAGGCATCCGTCACCGGTTAGAACATTCGTGATCGAGGTCACCTGACCATCGGCGTTTCGTGATCCCCCATCAGCCGAACCAGTAGCCACCTCAGCCCCCGGAGAATCAATCGGACTGTCGCAGGCGCCTCCCTCGCCTCCCCCAAACCACCCTGCATCAGGCGACGCACCTCCAGATGAGGAGCCAAAGGGATCTGTATCGCCCAGCGATCCAAATATGCCTGAGGAAGTCCCTCGATGGACGCCGATGGCATCATCGTCGGAAGAACCAGTGTTCGTGCTCAACAGCATGTCAGTCTGTTGGTCGGCATTGTCGTAGGTGAGGGTCATGTTGCTGGTGCCATCGGGATTCTCCGACGAACTTTCATTTGCCTGTTCGGTTTCGTTCCCGTCGGCGTCGTGGTTGAACGAGACCGTATTGCTTTGCCAGTCGGTCACCGAGGCCATCTGACCAGTGGCGTCGTAGGTGTAGGTGGCCTGCGGGTCCGAGGTGTCGCCGTAGGAGGGGTAGGTCAGCGAATTGAGTGCTCCGGTGGAGAAATAGCCGAAGTCGACAGTTGTATCGGATAGCCCGGTACCCGATGCAGCGCTCAACTGCTGTTCGGTCACCTCGCCGGCGCTGTCATAGAGGTAGGACGTCGTGCCGGTGCCGTCGGTCATCGACGCCCGGGTGCTGTCCGGGTTGTAGGTGTAACTCACATTAGGAGTAGCGGAGTACCCCGAGGCGGTGTCCGAGTAGTCGACCGAGGTGAGGTCGCCATTAGCGTCGTAGGAGTCGGTCGCTTTTCCGGCCGGTGTAGTGGACGTTTCGGTGTCGCCTCCAGGCTTATAGGTGACGGCCGTAGTTTCGCCATCGGGGTCAGCCGAGGTGTCCGGGGTCGTCGTCGAATACAACATCGACCCGGTGCGAAGGCCCCGACGTCAGCTTCCGCATCGGGTGGGTCTGGAATCTCTTTGGAGCGGACGACGGGATTCGAACCCGCGACCCTCACCTTGGCAAGGTGATTTTTTTCGTCCAGGGAGTCCACCCCGGTCCCCTGGCGTGCGGTTCCGTCCACCCAGTTTCCATTGAATCGTCCTGAATACCGCCCTGTAGTAGAGCGGTCTACTACGACGCCACCGACGTCACCCATGATGGTGCCAGCCGGTGAGCCGTCGAAGAACCCGTGATTCGTAGCCGTCGGTTCGTTTCAACGGGATATGGTGATGTGGCATCATGACACCATGACGAAGAACCTCACGATCCGCCTCCCCGATGAGCTGGCCGCTGACGCCGAAGCGCTTGCACGGGTCGAAGGTACGAGTCTGAACGAGACCGTCAAGCAATCGCTCATTGAGGCAGTGGAGCGGCGGCGGAACAATCCCAAATTCAAGGCGCGCCTGGCCAAGATCATCAAGGAAGACCGCGAACTTCTCGAACGCTTGGCGAAGTGAGCGTTGGATACGCTGAGCTTGCCGACTACTTGGTCATCGCCCCTAAGGTGATCTTTCCGAAGGAACTCGTGGAT
The DNA here is from genome assembly GCA_963714125.1 of uncultured Acidimicrobiaceae bacterium. Taxonomy (GTDB): domain Bacteria; phylum Actinomycetota; class Acidimicrobiia; order Acidimicrobiales; family UBA8190; genus CAWCAW01. The sequence goes on from OY970234.1 coordinate 2,651,823, forward strand.
CGCCAGGCGTGCACGAATGGCTCACGCCAGCGCGCTCCCAATCCATTGTGCATCAGCGTGGATCCGTTACGTAGGCCACAGATCGGTGCCTTACAGCGAGGACCCGGACGACGCGCTGGTCGCCGTCCACTTGGTAGATGATCCGGTACGCACCGACGCGAAGCGACCGGAGCCCGTGAAGACGACCTCGAAGCTGGTGGCCCGCATTCGGTTCGCGTTCCAGGAAGCCGAGCGCCTCGACGACCGCGTCCGCCAGCGGCCAGTCGAGATCGACGATCTCCTTGCGGGCCCGCCGGGCGAGCTCAACCCGGCTCACCTACCGCTGTGGGTGGGCGAGCTCTCGGCGAAGTTCATCGAGCGTCACGGTTTCCCCTCGCTCAACCTCATGACGACCTTCTTCGATGGCAGCGAGCGCTTCGGCATCAGAAAGGATCTCGGCGGTCTCTTCCAGGGCCTCGTATTCGTCCACGGGAACAAGCACAGCCGCGGGGCGACCCCTTCGAGTGACGATCACGTGCTCTCGGAGGTCAGCAACCTGATCGATCACCTGGCTGAGTTCGCTTCGTAGCTCTCGAATGGGAACCGTCTTGCTCATAGACTAAGTGTACCTAAATGAGTACACTTAGGCAAGCTGACATCCTCGTGCCCGTCCCCAGGCAGGGATGACGTGCTCCGGGTTCGCGGGGCTGAACCATTGCGAATGACGTGACCACTCAGAGCCGCCTCGGTGCCGTCCTCTCCTTGAAAGCAAAGCGCTTACAGGTCGCCTTTTGCCCTTCTGATCTCGAGCGCAACTGGCGTCACGTGCTCGTCGGTTGACACGGTGTCGACGCACCACCACGGGCTTGCGACACCCAGATGGGCGCTTCTCTCGAGCGGACGACGGAATTCGAATGCCGCAGATTTCCGAAACTCCCCACTCTCGATCATCTCTGGGGAGTTTCAAAAATCGCGGGCACGAAACCCGCGACCCTCACCTTGGCAGGGTGATTGTTTCCGTCCACCGAGTCCATTCCAGTCCCCTGGCGTGCGACTGCATCCACCCAGTTTCCATTGAATCTGCCCGGATACTCCCCTGTAGTAGAGCGGTCTACCACGGCCCGTCGAAGTCACCTACGATGGCAGTGGCCGGTGAGCTGGCGACGAAGAACCCGTATTTCGTATCCATTTCTCAATCATCTTCGGACACGTGCCCGTAGAAGGCCGAGACGGGGACCAACCCCTCACCTCCGCCATTGCAAGTAGATGCAGCAGGTTCGGCGTTTTTTGATAATCCACAAATGAACTGTTCGTGACCGCAACCAGCGCGAAGAGACGTCTCCGAACCACTGCCACCGTCCTCCGCTATCAGGGAATCCTGAATACATCGTGAGTACCCACGCGTCGCCAGATGATGTGAGTTTCACCAGGGTTGATCTCGCTTCCATATTCGAAAGTCGCCCGCCCATCAGGGGCCCACGTCATCTCGAAGATGCCGGTTGCCCCCTTCACGCCTTTCACCCGTAGGCTCGGACGAAACGCGCCCGCTTTCAAATCGACGACGAACTGACGGACCGCCGCCAAAAAGGCCGCCTGCTGGTCAGCCGAGAGCGCGTCGAAGTCAGCCCCGAATCGGGCCAACCAGGCAAAGGTGGGCATGCTCTGTTCAGCGAGCGCGCCGTCGTGGCCTCGGAGCTTTTGCCCGACTCTTCAGGGCCGTCAGGAGATCGTCGCCGGATCCGAAGACTTCTAGACGACCGCCGGCAAGATCGGTGTCCGCTTCTCGCTCCCCCTCCTGCCACTCTTTCGTCCAAAACCACGCCTGGGTAGCGTCGATCACCTTCTGAGGCCGGAGCAGTATTCCTTCGGCCGTGATCTCGGCGTCGAGGAGGTCGCCTTCTGTGAGATGTGCGGCGACGCGTATTTCCTCAGGGAGCGTCAATTGCCCTTTGGCCCGCAGCGTCATCCTTGGCATCGTTACAGCCTAGCAGACAATCCGACTATTAGATTGTCTGATTATCCTACTGTCGGAGAAGGTGACAGGCGAGGCGGCCGATGACTCCGAAACGAGGGCAGTCCCCGGTCGATCGCCGATCTGGAGATCGCGGCGGGCCATGGCGGTGTGTCGACCCGTGCACAAGCGCGCAAATATCGCCCTCCGGTGGTCCCGTCCGCCTAGGTGCGACAACGCGTCATTTCGCTCAGCGCAGAACCGTTTATTTCGTGGTCCGCGGTCAGCACCGTCTAGCCCCCGATCGGATGATCCCGGTCGGCTGTAGGGAGAAACCAGATACAGCTTCTCTATGGGTGTGCAAAACCGCTTGTGGGAGGCTTCTGCTCATGGAGATTGGTGTGGCATACCCTCAGATCGAGCTTCGAGGCGATCCCGCCGCCGTTCGCGAATTCGGACGAGCGGTTGAGGAACTGGGCTTTGATCACATTCTGGCCTACGACCACGTTCTTGGGGCGGTTCACGCCGATCGAACTCCACAGCTGATGGGCCCCTATACCGAGCACGACCCGTTTCACGACCCGTTCGTCATGTTCGCCCATCTCGCTGCCATCACCGAGCGGATCAACTTCACCACTGGCATCCTGATCCTTCCGCAGCGCCCGACCGCACTTGTGGCCCGCCAGGCGGCCGACGTTGATCTCCTGTCAGGTGGCCGACTACGCCTCGGCGTGGGCATTGGTTGGAACTACGTGGAGTACGAGGCGCTGGGGCAGGATTTCCATTCCCGGGGTCCAAGGGAGGAGGAGCAGATAGGGCTGCTTCGCCGGTTGTTCACAGAGCCCGTTGTGGACTTCGCGGGTCGCTTCGATCGGATTGCCAGGGCTTCGCTCGTGCCAAAACCAACCAGACTTATCCCGATCTGGCTTGGTGGATCCGGCGAGAAGGCGTTTGACCGGGCGGCCCGGCTCGCTGACGGTTTCATCTTCTTTGGTGGTGGTGTCGATCACGCCATCGACTCCTGGGAACGGTTGCGTGAGCGAGTGAGCGATCTCGGCAGATCCGTCGAAGACTTCGGCGGGGATTACGTGGCCCTCAGTGGCGCCGACGTGGGCGAACTCACAAGGGAGATTGATACCTGGGGTGAGGGAGGCGGCACCCATGTCACCGTGGTCACGATGGGTCTGGGCCTGGACTCGGTGGGCAGCCACATCGACTACCTGGCATCTCTCGCAAGCCAGCTCACCTTGCGGTAATGGGCGGGGGATCCGTCTAACGCCGAGCGCAACCATGACCTGGAATCTCCGAACCGATGGCCGTGCCCGTGGGTATGCCGCAACGTGCCGGTGCTCACGATGGAATCGACGCGCCGAGAATTTCGGCATAGCGGTCGACCATCATCGATCGGCCCTTTGCTTCGGCGATCACCTCTCGTCCAACCACGCCGTCCTGGCCCGGGAACTGTCCCGCACCTCCTTCGGGCCCAATCGTCACTGCGATGGCGGCCCCAACGATACGTAAGGAGTGAGCTCGCTCCCCGCTGCGATAAGGGCCTTGATGTTGCTAGCCACCACGCCGGCCTGGAGCCCTGCGAATCCCGCCATCTTGGCGTCCGCACACGAGACGTCACCGAGCGCGAAGACAGTTTTCTGGCCCTCTAATTGGAGAGGCTTATTGACCCTGAGGAATCCGTCTGGCGCCCGAGCCTTGCTGAGTGTGCCGGTTAGATAGTCACTAACGGGACTGACTCCGAAGCACTGGAACCAGATGTCCGCGGTGATCTCTTGACCAGTTTCCGTTGTTACGTCGAAAGCACCGAACTCTCCAGGAGCCGTGGGCGGCTTCTCGCGCAATGGGCTTCCAAGGAGTAGGTCGACACCGAGGTCGAACAACTGACGACGCAGTTCGGCACGAAGCTCCGGCATAAAACGATCGCTCAAGACGTCTGTGGCCACCTCCACAGGACGCGTTCCTCCACAACGTTGCCGCCCTGCGAGGGCTGGGGGCTCCGGGGCGACCGACCTCGGACCCAGGTCGCATCAGCTTGAGAAATCTACGAAGCCCGAATCAAGAATGTGGAATTGACTCGGCAGGAAATGACCAAGCTCGAACACACGATCGACGAGTCGGATGGGACCGTCGGCAGATTCCGTAACCGTCTTGGACAGCGACTGGGCACTATTGCCGACTCGAATATTGCGCGCACGTTCGTTTAGGTCACTTTTGATTTGCGCTGATACCGGGTGTCAAGTCGGTTCGGGAATCAACGTGCTCTTGGATTGAGCTACGTCCTCCTGTCGGCCATCAGTCGAATGGCCACTTCCCCGTCCCCGACACTCGGCACGCGAAGTAACCCGCCGTTTTCACGTCCGCACATCGAGCGGGTGACTCTCGCGCAGAGAATACCGTCAACGACTGCACGACAAAACGCAGAAGCTCTGGTAAAAAGATGTGCGCGACGTAGCCAAAGACGCCACGAGGGGCCCACATCAGGTCAAGCGCCGGGCGAATCTGGAATCTCTCTGGAGCGGACGACGGGATTCGAACCCGCGACCCTCACCTTGGCAAGGTGATGCTCTACCAGCTGAGCCACGTCCGCGTACGAACCATTGTAGCCGTCATGCCCAGTGCCTGCCGGTACGGAGGGCCACTTTCACAAGTTCGGTGATTGATTCGGACAGCAAATCGGCGACATGGTCGACCTCTGGGACGAGCTCCCGGCACCCCAGAATCCCGAAGAACATGGTCCCCATGTAACTGAACACCGTGACATTGAGGCCGACACCTTCGACGATCGGACCCACCGGGTAGAGCGCCACCAATCGATTGCCGGCGCACCACAAGGGATAGTCAGGCCCCGGCACATTCGATACGACGACGTTGAACAAGGGCTTCATGTGATCGAAGAGCCGAAGATTGCCCGCCACACGTGCCAGACGCGAGGAGAGAGCGGGCAGCGCCACCTGCGCCCACCGCTGCATGATGTCGCCCGACAAGACCTTGGACTGTTCCTTGGCCAGTCGTGAGCTTTCGGCTACCAGCCTCAACCGCTCGATGGGATCGGCCACTGCTGTAGCGAGCGACACCAACATGGCCGACACCTTGTTGCCTTGCGTCCCCCGATCGGCCTCGGTACGCCCCGACACGGGAACCATGGCGACCAGTGATTCATCGACGTCTTCGCCGCGTTCGATCAAAAGGCGCCGCAATGCCCCGGCCACAGCAGCGAGCACCACGTCGTTCAACGTGCCACCAAAGGTGTTTCGCACCGTCTGCAGCTCGTCCAGTTGGGCGTGCACGAAACCCAACCGCCGGTACGACGAAATGGCTCCGTTGAGCGATGTTCGAGGAGCCGAGAACAGTGCTGGCGGCGGCGTGATGTCGTCTTCCTCTTTCAAGCGACGATTGCGCTCGGCCAGATCTCGCAACATCCCAAACGTGCGATGCAGTGTCCCCACCGTGCGCTCAGGTTGCCGTGCGATTGCGGACAGTGCCATGGCCATGAGCTCGGCCTCAGACGGCACGGGTTCGGGGTGCCAGGCACGACTCGGAGGCGCCACGAATCGAGGACCGGGTCCGAGGTCGAGGAAGGTGGCGATGGTCTCGGCTCCCGAGGCGCCGTCGATGGCGGCGTGATGAAGCTTTGACACCACGGCGACATGCCCAGACTCGAGGCCCTCCACCAGATGCATTTCCCACAGTGGTCGGTCCAAGTCGAGTGGTCGGCTGGCAATATCGGCCACCAACGTGGCCAACTCCCCGGGGCCCCCCGGAGCCGGAAGATTGGCGCGCCGTACGTGGTAGTCCAGGTCGAACATCGGGTCCTCGACCCACAAGGGATGATCGAGCCCGAAGGGCACCCGCACCGCCCGCCGTCGCATAAGGGGGACGAGATGGATTCGTTCCTTGATTACTTGCCGGAGCCGCTCGAATTGCACAACCGGAGGCTCCGCGGCCGACTCGTCGGACGGCTCGAAAACCATGACGGCGGAGATGTGCATATGCATGCGGTCCGTCTCCATGGCCAAAAACGCGGCATCAAGCCCGTTCAGTCGTTCCACGTCACCTGCCAGTGTGACCGAAGCCGCCCACACCGCGCTCGGTATCGGTCAAATCGTCAGGCAGTACTTCGACGAAGTCGGCTTCCTCCACCGCCTGGATCACCAGCTGGGCAATGCGGTCACCACGTCGCACCTCGTAGGCGCTATGCGGATCAGTGTTGACGAGGATGACTCGCAGCTCGTCGCGATAGCCGGCATCGATCAGACCGGGGGTATTCAGGCAGGTCACGCCATGGCGCAGGGCCAAGCCGCTTCTCGGCTGGACGAATCCGGCGTACCCGGGCGGAATGGCCACGGCCACGCCGGTGGGAACGAGGGCGCGACCCCCGCCGGGCTCAAGGGTGGCGTCCTCACGTGCGAACAAGTCGGCGCCGGCATCCCCGGGATGTGCGTAAGAGGGCAGCGGCAGGTCGGCGTCGAGCCGGACGAGAGGTACCTCGAGCACCGAGTGACCCTAGCGCGAGGACTCCAGGCCCTCGGTGGAGTCGCGCTGCCCCAGTAGCATCCCCGTCGTGCTCGCCTGGATGGACCTTGAGATGACCGGCCTCGACCCGGGGCGCCACACCATCGTCGAGATCGCCACCCTGATCACAGACGACGATCTGAATGTGGTGGCCGAGGGTCCCGATCTCGTCGTCCATGCCACATCGGACCAGCTCGCCGCCATGGAGCCGATCGTGCGCGACATGCACACCAAATCCGGCCTCCTGGCTGCCATCGAGTCGTCGCCCCTGACACTGGAGGAGGCCGGACGCCAAACCTTGGCCTTTTTGCAGACGCACGTGCCCGAACGCGCCACGGTGCCGCTGTGTGGCAACTCCATCGGCACCGATCGACGGTTCCTCGCTGCCTACCTTCCCCAGATCGAGGAGTGGCTGCATTACCGGTCGGTGGATGTATCGACGGTGAAGGAGCTGTGCCGCCGGTGGTATCCATCGGTCCTGGCCGGAGCCCCGCCCAAAAAGACCGCGCACCGCGCTCTGGACGACATTCGGGAATCCGTGGCCGAGCTGCACTACTACCGGCAGACCATTTTCGTCCCACGGCTGCGCGTTGAGAAAGCAGAGTGACGGGCATGCAACTGCGGACCTTGGGACGAACCGGCATTCGGGTCTCCCCCCTATGCCTGGGGGCGATGATGTTCGGCGCCTGGGGGAACACCGATCACGACGACTGCATCCGTATCATTCACGCTGCGTTAGACGCCGGCATCAACTTCGTCGACACCGCCGACATCTACTCGGCGGGAGAATCCGAAGAGATCGTGGCCAAGGCTCTGTCGGGAGGACGCCGAGACAACGTCGTGCTGGCCACGAAGTTCCACGCGCCTATGGGTGCCGATGCCAACATGGCCGGCAACTCCCGCCGTTGGATCATGCGCGAGGTAGAGAACAGCCTGCGCCGACTCCGTACGGACTGGATCGACCTCTACCAGGTCCATCGGCCCGATCCCACCTGCGATATCGACGAAACCCTGGGGGCGCTGTCGGATCTCGTCCACCAAGGCAAGGTGCGAGTCATCGGAAGCTCCACCTTCCCCGCCGAGCTGGTGGTCGAGGCCCAGTGGACAGCACAACGTCGGGGGCGTGAGCGATTCGTCTGCGAGCAGCCTCCGTATTCGATCGTGGCTCGTGCCGCCGAAACCGCCCTCCTTCCCACCTGTCAGCGCCACGACATGGGGGTCATCGTGTGGAGCCCGCTCAATGGCGGGCTCCTCACCGGGCGCTACCGGCAAAATGCCCCGCTGCCTGAAGGTGGACGGGCCAGCCGCGCCCCCGATCGTTACGACCCATCGCTTCCCGCCGTGGCGGCCAAGCTCGCCGCCGTTGAGGAACTCGTGACGCTCAGTGAAGACCTGGGGGTCGCACTCACCCATATGGCGTTGGCCTTCACCCTGACCCACCCGGCGGTCACCGCCGCCATCATCGGGCCCCGCACCATGGAGCAGATGCTCGACACCCTGGGATCGGTCGAGGTGCGCCTGAGCGATGATGCCCTTGATCGGATCGACGCCATCGTGGCCCCGGGTGTCACCATCGACCCCAGTGACGCGGGTTGGAACCCACCGTGGATCGCCGACGCGTGGCGACGCCGTCGCCCGGAGTCCACACGAGCCGCGTCGCGGCCGTAGTCGAACGCATCGAAGGACAGTCCGATGGCAGATACGACCACGTCGACCACGCCGACCGCGTCGATCCAGCAGGTCACTAGCCAGCTCACCGCTCCGGGACAGCCCTTCGAGATGGAGGAGATCCTGATTCGTGGCGTTCCCACCCGCGTGTGGAAGAACGCTCCAGATGACCTCAAAGCGGTGCTCGACCTGTCCCGCAGCCACGGTGAGAAGGACTATCTGGTCTATGAGGACGAACGCACCACCTTCGAAAGCCACTACCGGATCGCGGCGGCCATCAGCCGAGGACTCGCTCGTCGTTTCGGCCTGCAAAAAGGCGAGCGAGTCACCATCGCCATGCGCAACCTGCCGGAGTGGGCCATGGCCTTTTGGGGGACAGTCGCCACCGGGGCCGTCGTCGTTCCGCTCAACGCGTGGTGGACGGGTGCCGAGCTTCACTACGGCCTCAAAGACTCGGGCACGGCCATCGCCTTCGTCGATGCCGAGCGCCTGGCGCGACTGCGGCCTCATCTCGGCGACCTCCCAGGCTTGCGGGGGGTGGTGGTGACCCACGAAGACCGGACCGAAGCGACCTCCGAGACCGGCGACGCCGTGCCCGTTATGTCTTTCGCCGACCTCATGGGCGAGGTGTCATCCGAAGCGAGCTTTCCCGAAGTCGCCATCGAGCCCGACGACGACTGCTCCATCTTCTATACCTCGGGGACAACCGGGAAACCCAAGGGGGCCGTTGGGTCGCATCGCAATATGTGCACGAACTTGATGAGTCTGTTTTTCGTCAACTCCCGGTCAGCTGCCCTACGCCCCAAGCCCGAGGGCCCCAAGCCTGAGGGCGAGAAGCCCGCATATCTCGGCTCCAACTCGTATCTCCTGTCGGTGCCGTTATTTCACGCCACGGGATGTCATTCCACGCTCGTGGCTAATACGGCGGCGGGCAACAAGCTCGTGATGATGCACCACTGGGATCCCGAACGCGCCTTGGAACTCATCGAACGTGAGCACATCACCACCTTCGGGGGCGTGCCCGCCATGGTGATGCAAGTGATCGACAGTCCCAGTTTCGCCCAGCGCGACACTTCGTCGGTACGCGCCGTCGCCTACGGCGGAGCACCGGCGCCTCCTGATCTCGTCCGCCGAATCAAAGAGCACTTTCCGGTGAGTGCTCCGTCCAACGGCTACGGGCTGACCGAGACGTCGTCGGTGACGACCATCAACAGCGGCGACGACTACGTGCGCAAGCCCGACAGCGTGGGGCCTCCCGTACCCGTGTGCGAGGCACGCATCGTGCCCGACGGCTACGCCAGCGACCCCACTGCACTTCACCCGAGCGGGCCGGACGACATCGGGGAGCTATGGATCAAAGGACCCAATGTGGTGCGCGGCTACTGGAATAAGCCAGCCGAGACTGACGCCTCGTTCACCGCCGGCTGGTTGCATTCGGGCGATGTGGCCCGCATCGACGAGGAGGGTTTCATCTATATCGTCGACCGGGCCAAGGACATGGTGATCCGCGGTGGCGAGAATGTGTACTGCGTCGAGGTGGAGTCGGTCCTCTTCGAACATCCCGCCGTGGCCGACGTGGCCGTGATCGGCGTGCCCCATGACATCCTCGGCGAAGAGGTTGGTGCCGCCGTCGTGCTCCGTGCGGGGGCCGGTGTCACCGCCGAGGAGCTGTCCCGTTTCGTGCGCCAACACCTGGCGAGCTTCAAGGTGCCCACCCATATGTGGTTCCGATCCGAACCATTGCCGCGCAATCCGCAGGGCAAGGTGCTCAAGCGCGAGCTGCGCGAGAGCCTCACCAAGGAGAGATGACATGGACCTTCTCAGTGGGCATCGAGCCGTCATCACCGGTGGCGCATCGGGTATCGGCCGCGAGGCCTGCCGCCGTTTCGCCGCCCACGGAGCCACCGTGGCCGTGCTCGACATCGACGGAGCCGGCGCCAAGGCCGTGGCCGATGAAGTGGGCGGTATCGGCTTCGAAGCCGATGTCACTGACGGAGATGGGCTGCGCGCCGTCGTGGACGATGCGGCGCGCCAGCTCGGAGGTTTGTCTCTTCTCGTCAACAATGCCGGCGGATCCACCATGGCTCCTTTGGCGCAATGGGATCTCGACGAGTGGGACCGGCTTATCCGGCTGAATCTGACCGGCGTGTTCAACGGCATGCGTGCCGGTGTGCCCCACCTGCTCGCCACCGGAGCCGGCGCCGTCGTCAACACGGCCTCCATCAGCGCCACCCGGCCGGCGGCGGGTGAAACGCCGTATTCGGCCGCCAAGGCCGGGGTGATCGCCCTGACGGCGTCAGCGGCGCTCGAATATGCACCGGGCCTGCGCGTCAACGCGGTGGCACCGGGAATGATCCGCACGGCGCTGACGGCACCGTTGCTCAATGGGCTCCCTGATGAGGTCGAGCGCTACATCCGCACCACGCCGGTAGGCCGTATTGGCGATCCCAGCGACATCGCCGACGTGATGGTGTTCTTGTGTTCGGACCTGGCCCGATTCATCACCGGTCAGACCATCGTCGTCGATGGCGGGATGACGTTGCACGGTGCCGGCGTCGACGGGCTCTTCGACCGGTTCTTTCGAGGTAACTAAGGCAAGACAGCCGACGTCACAGCATGCGGCGCTCGTTGGCCCATCTCGTGAGCTGGTGCCGGCTCGACAGCTGCAGCTTGTGCAACACGGCCGACACGTGGCTTTCGACCGTCTTGACGGAGATGGAGAGCTCACGTCCTACTTCTTTGTAGGCGTAGCCCCGGGCGATGAGCCGGAGTACCTGGCGCTCGCGCGGGGTGAGCAGGTCAAGCTCGGGATCAAAGGTGGGTGCCGCACCACCGGTCACGGCCGGATCGGCCGCAAAGGCGTCAAGCACGAATCCAGCCAGCCGGGGCGAGAACACGGCATCACCTTCGGCCACCCTGGTGATGGCATCGGTGAGTTCGGCACCCGAGATGGTCTTGGTCACGTACCCCCGGGCTCCGGCTCTGATGATGCCGATGACGTCTTCGGCGGCATCCGACACCGACAGGGCCAAGAAGCGGACATCGGGGTGGGAGCGGGCCACGGCCTCGATGACGGCTTGGCCGCCACCGTCGGGCATGTGCACATCCACGAGCACGACATCAGGAAGGCGCTCGCCGATGAGTTCGATGGCGGCCCCCACCTCATCGGCATCTCCGACGAACTCCACGGCATCGCCAAGCTCGGAGCGCACCCCGGCCCGAAAGAGATGGTGGTCGTCGACCAAGAACACCCGTACCCGGTCCGACGTCGTCACTGTGGCGCCCGAGCGGTCTGCCCTCGCCTCGGCATGACCAACTCGATCTCGGTTCCCTGTTGTGGTTCGCTGCGAATGGTGGCGCTCCCACCGTGACGCTGCAGGCGCGCTCTGATCGACTGGCTGATGCCTCGCCGGTCTGGTGCCACGGCGGCCGGGTCGAAACCCATGCCCCGGTCGCGCACGAAAAGCGTGACCCGCTCGGACTCCACCTCAACGAAGAGCGAGACGCTGCTCTCTCCGGACCATTTGGCGGCGTTGACCGCCGCCTCGCGCCCGGCAGTGCACAGCGCTTCGAGATCGGAGGTGAGCGGGCAGTCCCCCACCACCACCGATTCCACGGTGACACCGTGCGCGGCCTCCACGTCGCGCTCGATCACCGCGATGGCGGCCACGACGGTGGTGATGTCGCCGTCGAATGACCCGGGCGGACGACCCTCGAACAACCACGCCCGCAAGTCGCGCTCTTGAGCGCGCGCCAGACGCGTCACCTCTCGCCGGTCCCCGGCAGCGCGCTGGATGAGCGCCAACGTCTGGAGCACCGAGTCATGGACAGCGGAGGCCACATCGGCGCGCTCTTGGACGCGGACGCGCTCACGATGCTCTTCGGCCAGTTCTTTGACGACACGAGACCACCACGGCCCGAACACCACCAGGAAGCCGGCGATGACGACAGTGGCGCCGGCCAGCGCGTCGAGTACGGCACCGGTCGGGTGACGCGACGCCACCAGCGCCCCGAGCCCAGCGACAACCATGGCCGCACCTACGACGACGCGCGCCACCGTCGTGCGTCGGCGGCGGCGACTGCGAGGGGCGTCCCCCGGCGGAGTTCGCAGGACCAGATCCCGGATATACGCCCTCTCGTCGTCTTCAGCCCCCCGCCACACCACGAGGAGGCCGCCGACTCCGAGCGAAGCCGGCCACACGAACCTCGAGATGATGCTCGTTCCGAATGCGTCCACGGTCAGACACAAGGCCAGCAGGGCGACGCCCAAGGCCAGGACCAGCGTCACGGTGCGCCGATCGGCGAAAGCACGCTGGATGATGGCCGAGTCGTCATGCGGACGAGGGATGAAGAGCCACAACAGGACATACAGCGCCAGACCCGTTCCCCCACCGATGGTGAGCAAGACGAATACGACGCGCACCACCGTGGCGTCGAGACCCATTCGGGCGGCGATCCCTCCGGCCACCCCTCCCACCATGCGATCGGTGGTGCTGCGCCGAAGGGGTCCCGCGTGTCTGGGGGCACGCCACCAGGCGCGACGGTGACGGCCGGCGGGTTCGTGGCCCGATGTCGGAGGCGAGGCCGGCGGCGGCTGCCACGGGGGTGGCTGCGGCGACGGTGGCGGGGCGGAGTCGATGATCTACCGATGATCCCATGACCGGCTGTCATCGACCACGGGGGATGACCCCCGACGTGGGCAGGTCGTGTTCAGGGGAGATTCGGGGTCATCCCCGATGTCGCCGCGGCGCCATCGTCTTGATGATGGGGGCATGGAACCTCCGTACGACATCCCTGACATCCCTGACATCCCTGACATCCCTGCCATCGTGGCCGCACCCGCGCCGCGCGACGTCGACCAGCCTGCCGACGATCCCACGAGCGACCCCACGGGTCCCCAGGCCACGACGGCCACGACGGCCACGGAGGACGCCGGACCCCGCACGTTGCACCGAGACCTGCGCCACCGGATCGTCGGTGGAGTGGCGGCCGGAGTCGCCGAGTACTTGGGCATCGACCCTGGCATCGTGCGGGTGGCTTTTGTCGTGCTGGCCGTCTTTGGCGGCTCGGGCGTGCTGCTGTACATGGCGGCTTGGCTGCTCATCCCCTCCAATCACTCGGGGCGCAGCGTGGCTCAGGATTGGGTGCTCCACCCTCCCCCGCGCCGCAGCTTGATCGTGTTCGTCATCGGGTCGGTCCTGGCCCTGGTGGCGCTGTCGGACTTGTTCTCCTCGGGCCCGTGGTGGCCGCACTGGGATGGCGGTTTCGGGTTCTTCCTCGCTCTGGCGGCCTTGGTAGCCGTCGTCGTGCTCATGGGGGGAAACCGGGGCAACGGTTTCGGGAGGTCCCGATTGCACTGGCTCGTCGTCACCTCGCTCGTCATCACGGTGGGGGTGGCGACGGTGGCAGCCGCCACCGTGTTCACGGTGGAAGCCATAAGCGGCGTGCCGCTACGCGGCGGCATCGGATTAAGCCAGTGGCACCCGGCCTCGGCTTCTCAGGTCAAGCCCCACTACCAGCTGGCCATGGGCAACCTCGTCGTCGACCTGAGCGCCGTCGACTTCAGCCGCGGCACCACCGACGTTAAAGCCACTGTCGGCATCGGACGCGTCCTCATCGAGCTGCCGCCCGGCCCCAGTGTGAACGTGACGGCGCACAGCGGCCTTGGTGGCCTGCAGATCTTCGGACAGAACAACGGCGGGTTCGATTCGGACCAGACGACGCAGTCCTTCGGCGTTCGGGGGTCACCCGGTCATGGGGCGCGCATCGTCGTCGACGCTGAAGCCGGCGTAGGTCAGGTCCAAGTCGTACGGGCCGCATGAGCACGCGACAAGGGCCGACCGCAGCGGGCCGGCCCTTGTCGCGCAAAAAAACGACTACTGCGTGGAAAGATTTACCGGTTGGGCTGAGGGGTCACCCGCAAGTAGGGCTTGAGCGCCTTGAAGCCCTTGGGGAACTTGTTCTTGGCATCCTCGTCGGAGACGGCGGGAACGATGATGACGTCTTGACCGTCTTTCCAGTTGACCGGCGTCGCCACTTGGTAGTCAGCCGTCAGCTGCAGCGAGTCGAGAACGCGCAGCACCTCGTCCACGTTACGACCCGTCGACGCCGGGTACGTGATGGTGAGCTTGACCTTCTTGTCCGGGCCGATGATGAACACCGAACGCACCGTGGCGGTGTCGTTGGCATTGGGGTGGATCATGTCGTAAAGGTCGGCCACCTTGCGGTCGGGGTCGCCGATAAGAGGGAAGTTCAGCGCCGAGCCTTGAGTCTCCTCGATGTCACCCTTCCAACCGTTGTGGGACTCCACCGAATCAACGGAAAGGCCGATGAGCTTCGTATTGCGCTTGTCGAACTCACCCTTGGCCTTGGCGAAGGCACCGAGCTCGGTGGTGCACACCGGGGTGAAGTCCTTCGGGTGCGAGAACAACACGCCCCACGAGTCACCCAGCCACTCATGGAAGTTGAGTGTGCCATCGGTCGTTTCGGCCGTGAAGTCGGGGGCGATGTCGCCCAGACGGACTGCCATGTGTCGATCCTCCTACATTCGCGTCACTGCGAATCTCGGTCGTCTGCTTGTCGATGGGAGTGTACCGGGGCGCCAGGCAATTGTCGACCCAGCCAGTCGGCTTTAGGGACGGTGATGGGCGGTGAGGGTGGTGAGCCCTCTGGGAGAATGGCTCGCCATGGACACGCCCATCTCTCCCGAACACGCCGTGGTGGTCACCAAGGACGGTCCAGTCACCGTGGTGACAATCTCCCGGCCCGAGCGTCGCAACGCCGTCGACTCCCGCACAGCCACGGCGCTGATCGAGGCTTTCGAAGCTTTTGACGCCGACGACAGCGCCTCGGTCGCCATCCTCACCGGGGCCGGGGGGTCGTTCTGCTCGGGCGCCGACCTCAAGGCGCTCGAAGCCGGGGACAAACGCCCGGTGCGCGACCAGGGTCCCGGACCCATGGGACCGACGTGGCTCGAACTCGGCAAGCCGGTCATCGCCGCCATCGAAGGGCCGGCCGTGGCCGGCGGGCTCGAGTTGGCTTTGTGGTGTGACCTCAGGGTGGCGGCCACCAATGCCGTGCTCGGTGTCTACTGCCGCCGCTTCGGAGTCCCGTTGGTGGACGGTGGAACGGTACGACTCCCCCGGCTCATCGGCCATAGCCATGCCATGGACCTCATCCTCACGGGTCGAGGCGTGAGCGGCCCCGAAGCGCTCCACATGGGTCTGGTCAACCGCTTGAGCCGGCCCGGCCACGCTCTCACCGATGCGCTCGAGTTGGCCCACACGCTGGCCGCGTTGCCGCCGCTGTGCATGCGCAACGATCGGCGCTCGGCGTTGGCGCAGTGGGGCCTGAGCGAGGCCGATGCCATGGTCGTCGAAGCGCAGCTCGGGCGGGCCACCATCGCCAGCGGCGAGACGCTGGCGGGGGCGCGGCGCTTTGCCGGGGGTGCCGGGCGCCACGGTGGCGACGTACCTGACGAGGCACCGCCGGCGTGAACGATCCAAACGCGCCGAGCCCGGTCACCTCCGGCCCGGCCGTGGCTGCCTTCGACTTCGACGGGACGCTGACCCATGGCGGCAGCGTGTGGAAGTTCCTCGCCGCCATGGTGGGCGCACCGCGGGTCGTGCTGGCCGGGTTGGTGGTGTTCCCGCGCTTCGTGCTGGCTGCGGTCCTCGGCGGGAAATGGGCCGACGACGCCAAAGAGGCGTTGTTCGTGCGCACCTTGGCCGGCCTCGACGCCACCGTCGCCGCCGAACGCGCCGCCGCATTCGGACGCTCGCACTACCGCCGCCGCGCTCGGGGGGACGTCCGCAACCAACTCGAATGGCATCGCCGCCAGGGGCACCGTCTCGTGATCGTGTCGGCCTCACCCGAGAGCTACATCACGGCGGTAGGCCGGGAGTTGGGTGTGGACGGCGTCTTGGCCACCCGCCTCGAAGTGGGCAGTGACGGCCGGCTCACCGGGCATTACGACGGACGCAACTGCCGCGGCAGCGAGAAGCTGGCCCGGCTACGGGCGTGGATGGCGGACAATCTCGACACGCCCGCCTCCGAGTTGTGGGCCTACGGCAACAGCGCCGGTGACCGCGCCCTGCTGCACGCCGCTGACGTCGGCGTCAATGTGGGAGGGCTGGGTCGGGCCGGTACGTTGCGCCGCTTTCGTCGCCTCGGCGCCGTGGTGGGCGACCCCACTGACTAGCGACGTGGCGGCCGTCGTTACGACGTGGCCACACCGTCGACGAGGTGTCCACCGAAGTTCGGCACCACACTGGCGACGTCGCCGAATTGGGGTGCATCACCGAAGGGCACGGCTCTCCCGCCGGCCGTGACGATCAGATACCCGAGTCCGTCGGCGGTCGGGATGATGGCCACCGCCGTGCCCTTTATGGCGTCGCCGGGCAGCGACCCTTCATAAGGAGCGTCACCAAAGCCGAACACTCCCCCGTCGGCAGCCACTAACCAGTAGCCACCGTCATCGGGGGTGGGGGCGATGCCGATGATGGGCTGGGTCAAGTGAATGTCGCCCAAAGACCCGTGGTAGGGGGCATCGCCATAAGAGAAGATGCCGCCGTCAGCCGCCACGGTCCAATACCCGCCATCGTCGTTGGTGGCGGCCATGCCCACCATGGGCGAATTGAGATGCGAGCCGCCCATCGATCCATAGAAATGCGCGTCCCCGTAGGAGAACATGCCGCCGTCTGAGGCGACGGTCCAGTAGCCGCCGTCGTCGTTGGTGGCCGCCATGCCCACCATGGGCGCATTGAGATGCGACCCGCCCATCGATCCGTGGAACCCGGCGTCGCCGTAGGAGAACATGCCGCCGTCCGAGGCCACTGTCCAGTAGCCGTTGTCATCGTCGGTGGCGGCCATTGCCACCATGGGCGCATTGAGGTGCTGGCCCCCCATGGAACCATGGAAGGTGGCATTGCCGAAAGAAAAGATGCCGCCATCGCTGCCCATCAACCAGTACCCCGCCACGCCGCCGCTGGCTTCGTCGGTGATCTCGAACCAGTTCGACTGCATGTTGTCGCCGGCAAACTGCGCCGCGAACTGATCGCCGGTCAGCGTGACGCTCCCGCCGCTGCCGACTAGGGCCATCTCCTGCACCCGGCCGCCGTAGTCCCCCAGGCCGGTGCGTTCAGTGACCTCGACCGAAGACAGCGTGCCGATCTGGGGATAGGCCGATTGGATTGACGACACCGGAACGCTGGCCTGCCAGGTGTGGTGCGCATTGCACGCCTGGGCCGTACAGATCGAGTCACCCAGGTCGGGTACCGCCGCGAATGTCCCCGCCGCGGTGTAGCCGCCCGTTGAGGACGAGTACTGGGTGGTGGCCACCGTGCCGCCGGGCATCAACACGACCTCGTTGGCCGTGTCGGCCACGGCGGCGTCGGCCAAGGCATTCTCGTTGGAGATGCCGGGATACTCCTGACAGGCGGTGGAATCACAGATGTCGGCGTAACCGCCATACCCCTGCAACCCACCGTAGGAACTCATGACATATCCCCGCACGGCCACCGCTTGGGCTTCGAGTGCTTGAAATCCTTCGGGCTCGCCCTGGGCGCCCGTGGTCCCGAGCGATCCCCAACCGGTGGGCGACTCCGAAGGCGTGACGTCGGCCACGTATTGGCCGAGCGGCAACACATTGATGGTGCGGCCGGCGTCAGACGCGTTCACCACTCCCTCGATCGATCCGCGCACCGAGATGTTGGTGGGCAGTTCGCACAGTTGCAGCACCTCGTTGGCCAAGTTCCCGTCCGAGGGAAACGGTTCCGATCCCGGCGACGCCTCCGGCGTGGTCGTTGTAGCAACCGCGCTCCCCCAGGGTCCCCCACATCCTCCCGAGCTTGTAAAGACCTCCCACACATCGCTCGGCCCCGGCGTTTCCAAATGGAACAGCGCGCCATAGTGCGCCGGCAACGATTGGCCGTCCACGGTGAAGGCAGAGTTCGAGGTGACGATGACGTCCTGGGCGCCGTTCTCGGTAAGGGCCACGCTCACCGGTGTGGATGCGTCGCTCCAACCGTTGGGAAGGTTCCCGAGGGTCGTGGTGCCCCCCGCGCTGAGGGTCCCGTAGTACGTCGACAGGATCTGTTGGTACGTCGAACCGCCCAGCGCATATCCGAGGGCTCCCCACTGCCCCATGCCCTTGCCATGGCCCCAACCGTGACCGGTCAGATTGACGTTGGCATAGGGAAAGGCGGCTGCCGGCCCGGTCCCGGAAACCACTGCAAGCGCGCAAATCGCCA
The DNA here is from genome assembly GCA_963714125.1 of uncultured Acidimicrobiaceae bacterium. Classification (GTDB taxonomy): domain Bacteria; phylum Actinomycetota; class Acidimicrobiia; order Acidimicrobiales; family UBA8190; genus CAWCAW01. The sequence continues at coordinate 2,670,195 of OY970234.1, forward strand.
CCGCCAGCGCTCCGGCCAGACAGGCGCGGACCGCTCGCTGAACGAGCACCTTGAGGCCAATGTTGTGCCTGTGGCGAATGGGGTGATTGAGGGTGATGGGGTGGATATTTGTCACCCTATAGAAGCAAATCTCCGTTTGAGCGAGATCCTGACCACATTCCGTGGTGTTGTGTCAGGCTTGTTCTCGAGCTGGGAACCGTTGGGTCCAATGGCCTAGAGAGGAGGAAGAGACGCCTTACACTCCGCCTCGTGCGCGTGGACCAGGTCATCCCCATGCTGGCCAGCCGGGACGCCATCGGTGTCCACACCATGACCCTCACCGACGCTTTGCGCCGAGCCGGGATCGACTCGGATATCTACTACGGAGAGGTCGCCCCCGACGTGTCCGGCCGCGGCCGGCCACTGGCCCAACTGGGCCGGGCCCAAAAGGACCGCTGGCTCTTGTACCAGTCCTCCATCGGAAGCCCGGTGTTCGAAATGATGGCGGCGCGGCCCGAGCCCAAGTTGGTCAACTATCACAACATCACCCCGGCGCGACTCGTCGAGGCGTGGGAGCCGCAGGTCGGTTACGAGGCGAGTCTGGGACGATCCCAACTCGAGCGCCTCGCCGCCGACTGCCCTCTGGCGGTGGCGGACTCGGCCTTCAACGAGACCGAGCTCGTGGCGGCCGGCTACGAGCACACCGCCGTCGTGTCGCTGCTCATCGACATGACCTCCACGGGCGCAGCCCCCGACCGCGCCGTGGCGTCACGCCTGGCTGAAGCCAAGGCGCGCGGTGGAGCGGATTTCCTTTTCGTGGGCAAGGTGGCACCGCATAAGGCCCCGCATGATTTGATCAAGATGCTGGCTGTCTACCGACGCCTCTATGACCCGCGGGCACGTCTGCATCTGGTGGGCGGATTCTTTGGGCAGTACTACCGCAGCGCGCTGGAGGCGTTTATCGCCGATGCCGGGCTCAGCGATGCTGTGTCGATGGTGGGATCAGTAACCCCGGCAGCCATGGAGGCGTACTACCAGGGCGCCGATGCCTTCGTCTGCGCGTCGGACCACGAGGGGTTCTGCGTGCCCATCGTGGAAGCCATGGGACGGGGTCTTCCGGTGGTTGCCTACGGGGTGACGGCGGTGCCCGAAACCGTCGGCGACGCCGGCATCGTCCTGCCCACCAAGGAACCGTTGCTCTTCGCCGCCGCCGTGGCCAAGGTGATCGAGGACGGTGAACTGCGCGCCCGTCTGGCTGCGGCCACGGCCCGTCGCGTGGCGCATTACGCGGTCGGCCCGGCCTGCGACAAGTTCGTGGCGCTGATACGCGACGCGGTGGCCGCCTGAGCACCGCCGGGCTCAGTCCTCCGCCGTCGCTTTAGCGAGTCCCCCCGGACTGCGTCGAGAGCAGAAGGTCAGCCAAGCGAGCCGCCGCTGTGTCGAGGTCAAGCGCGGCTAGGCGGGCGCGTCCTGCCTCCACCACCTGCCGGCGATGGTCGGCGGCACCGAGGCGCGTCACGGCGTCGCAGATCGACAGTGGATTGCGATCGGCGAGGAGCACGCCACCATCGCCCAGCACTTCAGCAATGGCGCCGCCCGGGCAGGCCACCACCGGCACCGATCGTGCCATGGCTTCGACGAGGGGGACGCAAAACCCTTCGTGCTGCGAGGTGACCACCAGCACCTCGGCGGCTTCGTATGCGGCTCGCAACGCTTCGTCGCTGATCTTGCCGACGAGATGGACGGCATCGGCCAGACCGAGATGAGCGCCATGCGCGCCCAGCGCCCGCACGTACGATTCGACCGCCGGAGAGCCCACCACGACGAGCTGCGCGTCGGGGTCGACCTTGGCGCGGTAGAAGAACAGCGCGTCGATGGCGATTTCGAAAGCTTTATTGGGGGCCACCCGACCGACACACAGCCAACGCCGCGGCCCGCTCGAGGCGGGGGGCGGCGAGTGCTCGCCCGCATCGGCCCCGCCACCGGAGTGAGGCCCCGCGTTCAGAGTCCCGGGACGAAGGGCGGGCGGGATCACCTCGGTGGCCTTGAACCCGGCCCGCACCAAGTCAGTGCGGTTGTATTCCGACACCGCCACGGCCAGTTCAGCGCGGCGCGCCAGCACCGCCAGCTCGCCTTGGGCCCGGAGCTGGGCCCGGGCCAGGGCGTTGTCCCACGCCGCTACCAGTTCGGGAGGCGTGACATTGTGATAGTTGACCGCCACACGCTGGCGTCGTGCCGCCAGCCACGTCGCCAGGGGCGACGCCGTGGCGAACTGATAGAGCAACAGGTCCTCGGGGCGCTCGTCGGTTTCGTACTCCTCGGCTAGCCGTGTCCGGGAAGCCGTGGCCGGGTCCTGTTTCTCGACGAAGATGTCCGACATCACGCCTCGCCGGCGCAGCTCGTCTTGGACAAGCACAGTGTGCTGACCGACGGCATCGCCCTCGTGGAGCATGGGGACGAACTGGTGCACCGCGGCCGACGGGCTCACCCCGGCCACCGCGCCGCCAGGGCGAAACCGACCGTCGCCGGGGATTGGCCCGACTCCGCATCGCCTCGGGAGGCGGCATCAAGCCGATGAACTCCGCTACATCCGGCTCGGCGCAGCAGACGATCCCACGTCTCGGCGCCCAGGGCGCGTCCCGGCGCCAGATCACGGGCGCTCGGCGTCCACGCGTCTTCGGCATGTTCGCCGGCAACGATGACGACGAGGGGGGCACCGGCGCGCAGTGTCGACGTGCCCAGGTCCACCAGGTCGACGACATCGGCCACCGCGACGCGATCGACCACGCCGCTCAACACCATGCCGGCCATCGACGCCGGTGACAATGTGCGCAAATACGGGGCGGTGTCAGCCAGATGCACGCTCACGTGGCGTCGCAATGCCGCCAACGCACACGAGCCGCGCGGGTCGACGCCATAGGCGTCGATAGCCGCACTCACCAAGGCCGCCACCAGCGCACCGTCACCACACTCGGCGTGGACGACGTCCCCATCGGGTCGGTCACCGGTCATCCAATCCACGCTGGCATCGATCCACGCGCTGACGTCCACGGGCTCGAAGAGCTCGGCCATGTCATCGATGGGCACCCGCCGGCGCGCCGCGTCGGCTTCGAGTTGCGCCACGCGCGCCGCTAGGAATCGCAAGGCTTCGGAAGCTGATGCCAAGCCGGCAGCAATCTCTTCTCGGCTGTCGGCCAACGCCCGCTGTGTGGCCGTGGCCGCCGCCGCGGAGATGCGCGCATCGATCCAGCTCTCCAATCGGGGTGCGACGTGCTCCAGGGCACGCCGTCCCGCACCGCTGCCAGGTTGGGCCGGCACCGCCGCGTCGAGTGTCCCTGGCGCACTGCGATTGACGCCGAACTGGCGCGCCAAATCGTCATACGCCGATTGGTACGCCCACGACAACGAACCTTGCGGTGCTAATCGACGAAACGCGTCGCGTAGCTCGTCGACGAACGCCGTTTCGTCTGCTTCATCAGCCTCGTGCTCACGTGGCGCTGACGCGTCGACAGCGATGATTTTGTCGACGTCGTCGGACGATGACGCGTTTGTTGTCCGTTCTTTGGGCGACACAAAAGCCGATGCTACCGGGGACGCCCCTACGCTCGGCTGGACGGCGCCGTCGATTGGCTGAATTTCACTCAGGTCTGGCCCCTGGCGCGACGAAGAGGACAGTTCACGACCCTTGGAGGCGCGCGTGACGGTTTCTCCTGTTCCAACGACGAAGCACCATGGCGGGCACTCGTCTGGACAAGCGGCACGTGGACACACCCGGACATGGCGGCGATGCGTCGCCGCGGCGGGATCCGTGCTCGGCCTGGCCTCGGTGGCAGTGGTGACCGACCTCGGCACGACGGTGGTGCCGGCGAGCGCCTCTCCCACGCCCACCTTCACGTTGGAATGGTCGCATCTGCTCAATGACACCCACAGCCCGGTGGCGTTGTCGTCGCCCACAGTGGCCGATCTTCCCAGCGGGCCGGCGGCCGTCTTCGGCGACAGGGCCGGCAACGTCTACGCCTACAACCTCAGCACCGGCGCCGAGGACTGGGACTTCTCCACCGGCGGCGTACCCGTCGACTCCCCTCCCTCGGTGGCCCCTATCAACGCCAACGGCATTGATTCGGTCTACGTCGGTGTCGGCAACTCTGCCGATCCCAACGCCGGCGGCTACCAAGCCATCTCCCCGACGGGTTCGTCGTTGTGGTTCCACAACGCCACCAACCCCACCACCGACCCCACCACCGACAACGGCGTGCAAGCAGGACTGGCCGTCGGTGACCTGCAGGGCGGCACCGACGTGGTGGCCGGATCGCTCGGTGAGAACGAGTACGCCATGAATGCCACCAACGGCAGCGTGCTCAACGGGTTCCCGTGGTTCGACGCCGACAGCAACTTCACCACGCCCGCCATCGCCGACGTATTGCACAACGGCCAGAACCAGATCGTCGAAGGTGGCGACTCCACCGCCGGCACCGCGTACCAGTACACGTACTCCAACGGCGGACATCTGCGCATCTTGAGCGCCAACGGCAACGCCGGGACGAGCGAACCCAACGACGGGCTCGTGTGCCAGTACAACACCAACGAGACGGTGCAGTCCTCCCCCGCCGTGGGCGAGTTCTTTGGCAACAGCAATGTGGGCGTCGTCTTCGGCACCGGCACCACCTACGGGGGCGTCAGCAACGAAGACCAGGTGCTCGCCGTCAACTCGAGCTGTGGCTTGGCCTGGTCCCACACCCTCGACGGGAGCACGGCCAGCAGCCCCGCGTTGGCCGACGTCCTCGGCAACGGAGGGCTCCAGGTCGTCGAAGGCACCAGCTCCAGTTCCACCACCGGCTCGGTGTGGGCACTCAACGGGGCCAACGGCGCCACCGACTGGCAGACCAGCGTCGGCCCCGTCACCGGCTCCGTCGTTACCGCCGATCTCACCAACTCCGGCTACCAGGATGTCCTTGTGCCTTTGTCGGGAAGCCCTTCGCTCAACGGGCTTGACATCCTCGACGGAAAAACCGGCCAGATCGTGACGTCCCTGGGCTCTGACCTGTCCCAAGGGATCTTCTTGCAGAACTCCCCCCTCGTGACCGAGGACGCCAACGGATCCATCGGCATCACCTTGGCCGGGTACAACGCCGCCAACCAGGGAATCGTGGCCCACTACGAGGTAAATAGCTCCAGTGGCGCCAACGTGAACGAGACCGGGGCATGGCCCATGTTCCACCACGACCCCCAGCTCACCGGCGACGCCGGGACCCCGTTTACCTTGCAGGTGCCGTGCAGCGCACCCACGGCCACGCCCAAGGGCTACTACTTGCTCGGGTCAGACGGTGGAGTGTTCAACTTCGGCAACCTCCCGTTCTGCGGGTCGACAGGCTCGATCACATTGGCCCAACCCATGGTCGCTATCGTGCCCACCCATGACGCCGGTGGGTACTGGACGGTCGCCCGTGACGGCGGAACGTTCGCCTTCGGCGACGCCGCCTTCGTCGGATCACTGCCCGGTGCCGGGGTGCATGTCACCAATATCGTGGGCATGGTGCCCACCCGTTCCGGCGGCGGCTACTGGATGGTGGGATCCGACGGGGGTGCCTTTGCCTTTGGCAACGCCGGCTTCGTGGGATCACTGCCCGGTGATGGCGTGCACGTCAACAACATCGTGGGCATCGTGCCGACGTCGGACAACGAGGGGTACTGGATGGTGGGATCCGACGGTGGGGTCTTCGGCTTCGGCGACGCCCACTACGTTGGTTCTCTCCCCGGTGATGGCGTGCACGTCAACAACGTCGTGGGCATCGTGCCGACATCGAACAACGAGGGCTACTGGATGGTGGGATCCGACGGGGGCACCTTCGCCTTCGGCAACGCCTCCTATCTGGGATCACTGCCCGGCGACGGTGTGCACGTAAACAACATCGTGGGTATCGCGTCGACCTCGAACAACGGGGGGTACTGGATGGTGGGTACCGACGGCGGGACATTCGCCTTCGGTGACGCTGGGTACGAAGGATCGCTCCCCGGTATCGGCGTGCACGTCAACAACATCGTGGGCATCGCCGGCGCCCCCTAAACACGTGAGCCAGCCCGCCGGTGAAAAGCCGGCGGGCTGGGCCTCAACCCGACAGCAACGGGTGATGGAGTCCCAGCTCGACGAGGGTTTTGTCGGGGTCTCGGGGCAGCCCCATCGACTCGTCGGCGCCTTCCACCGCGCAGACGTAGACATTCCACGCCACCGGCAAAATCGGTGAAGGGGAGATGTCCTTGTAAATGCGAGCCTCGATGTCCGCACGCCGCGTGAACCCGGCTTCGGCGAAACGGCTGGTCCACCACCGATACGAGGCGATGGTGAGATGCCCCTCCACGGGACGGCCCTCCACATCTCGAGCCAGATCCTCATAGGCCACCGGGCCGTCGTAGTCAGGACCCAACGAGCGGTAGTGCTCGAGTCGCTCGGGGCGCACCTTGCCCTCGTAGAAACCATCGGGACCGGCGTCGTTGTTGGGCCCGAACGAAGGAATGGTGGCGTAGAGGTAGCCGCCACACACCCGGCGCAGCTCAGCCACGACCCCGGCCACATCGTCGGGAGGAATGTGCTCGAGCGTCTCGAGCACCGTGACCACATCGAAGGCGCCGTCACCCCACGGCAGTCCGTTGCGCAGGTCGTTGACAACGACGTGACCGCGCGCCCCGGGTGTGGCGTGCTCGATGGCATACCGGCTTCCGTCACAGCCCTGCGCGTCGATGCCGAGCTCGCGCAGAACCTCCACCACAAATCCTGACGCGCAGCCCACGTCAGCGGCCCGACGGACGCCGGAGAAGTTGCGCCACACGAGCCAGCCCGCCACATCGGCGTTGGAACTCTGCCGATCGTACGACCCATACCCGGAGCGACCATCGCCGCCGGGGTCACGGCCGTTGCCGAAGTAGGCGGCGCCGTAGATCCCATCGGGATCGGCGTCGGCCGACGCCGCACTCAACTCGTGGCCGGTACGCGCCATGGCCGCACGCGCCAGTGAGCTCGATGCCGCCATGCGCCGCAGCGCCCGGCGAGCGGTGGTGACCATGGTCCGCGACGTCTCGCCAGGCATGACGCCGACGGTAGCGTGCGCAGAAGGGCTCCTGCTACGGTCGGCCACCCATGGCCGAACCCACCGTGTCCGAGCGGGTCATCAACGTGGCCAAGGAACCGGTGCGGCGCTACCGACGTCGGGCCGCCAACGCCAAGCTCAGCCCCGAGCAGTGGCTCACGGTGGTCTACGAGCTCCTGTTGCACCGCCGTCCCGATGCCGCGGGGACGGCGACGTATCTGCCCCCGCTGCGCGCCGGCACGCAAACGCCGGCTCAGCTGGCGGAGTGGGTCCTGGCGTCAGGTGAGTGGTGGGGCGGTGTGCAGTTCACCGAACTGCTGCCGTCGTTGCATTTCAGCCGCAGCGTCTTCGTCCGCTCGCTGCCCAAAGCAAAACGCATCTTGGATCTCGGTGGTACGTCCCTGGGGTCGCCGCAAGGGGCGATGGTCCTCATGGGATACCCCTACGCCTTCGAAGAGCTGATCATCATCGACCTGCCCCAAGACGAACGCAACGAGCTGTACCAAGAGCAGAAGTCCCTTGAGGCCTTTCAATCCGCTCTCGGACCGGTCTCATACCGGTACCACTCCATGTCGGATCTCTCCGCCTACGCCGACAACAGCTTCGATCTCGTCTATAGCGGCCAGAGCATCGAGCATGTGCCGGTAGAAGAAGCCGACGTCGTGCTCCGAGAAACCGCCCGCGTCCTTCGCCCTGGGGGATTTCTGGCTTTGGACACGCCCAATGCCAGGGTGTGTCGGCTCCAGCAACCGGAGTTGATCAACCCCGACCACGACTACGAATACACGCACCAAGAGATGGTGGAGAAGTTCCAGCGGGCGGGCTTCGACATCCTCGAATCCAAAGGACTCAACTACGCCGGGCGGTCACTGGCGCGCGGCGAGTTTTCCTTGTCCGAGGTGGCCACCGATCGCGGTCTCTACGCCGACATCGAGAGCTGCTACCTCCTCAGCTATATCTGCCGCACCCCGGCAACCTGAACACCCAGGGTGCGCTGAACACCCCGGGCCCCGGTGACCACCGGTAGTGTGATCGCCGGCAGGAGGTTTCGACCCTGAGCGAGGACGCGGCCATCTCCGACGCCCAGTCGGTGGCACAACAAGACGAAGACATGGCGGCGTACCTGGCCACCGTGCGGCGCCAGATCGAGGAAGAGGCGCGCGCCAAGCGCGCCTCAGGCGCGCTGCCCTTGCATGTCGAGCACGAGCTTGACGAGCTCTTCTTGCGCTATTCGCCCCACGGCGGCCGCTGGGTCACCTTGCGCGACGTGCTGCGCGTTGTCGATGCGGCGGCCTTCATCGATCCCGTGGTTCCCGTCGAATCCAACCGTCCCGGTGGCGCTGTCATCAAACGCACGTTGCGCTCGGCCAGCCTGTGGTACCTCAGCTTTGTCACCGCTCAGGTCAGCCAGTTCACCACCGCCGTCAGCCGCGCCCTGCACGTCATCGACATGCAGGTAAGCGAGCTCAACCGACGGCTCGAGGCCGTGCAGGGACCACCGTCGGTCATGGTGGACGTCGAATGGGCCCATGGGCTCGGCGCCTGGTGGGTGGGCACTGCCACCGCCGCCCTGACAGCGAGCACCGAACGCGTCCTGCATGGCGGCTGCGGCAACGGATGGCTGGTGGGAGAACTCACCGCCGCCGGCGTTGACGCCTACGGGGTAGACCCCCGGGCCCAGCGCATCGACGGCGCCGAGCTGGCCGGCATGGATCTCCGCGCCGAAGGAGTGCTCGAGCACCTCCAAGGTGTCGAGACCGACACGCTGGGCGGCCTCGTGCTCACCGGGGTCATCGAAGGTGCGGACCACGTCGAGCGGCGCCGTCTTCTCGAACACGCCGTGGCCGGCCTGGCCCCCACCGGGACGCTCATCATCCACAGCCTTTCGCCATCGGGGTGGGACGCCGCCGATGCCCCCGTCGAAGCCGACCTCGTGCCCGCCCGGCCGCCGCGTCCGGCCTCCTGGCACCGCATCCTCGGCGACTTGGGACTGCAGGCGACGGTCACCGACGGTCCCGACGGGCGCGATTACCTCGTGGTGGGCACGGTGCGTGCCGACGCGGCACAGGGCGCCGGATGACCAACGCGCACCGGTGAAGGTCGCCTTCGTCACCCCTCGCTACGGACCCGACGTCATCGGCGGCGCCGAAGCCGCTGCCCGCCAGATCGCCGAGCACCTCACGGCGCAGACCGACGCCGTCGTCGAAGTGTTCACCACCTGCGCGCTGGATCACCTGACGTGGAACAACGTCCTGCCCGCCGGCGACAGCACCCTGAACGGGGTCACCGTCCACCGCCTCGCGTCGACGTCGGGACGCCAGCCCGAGTTCTACGAACTCGACGGTCGCCTGCGGCCCGCCCCGGGCGAGGCCACCGCCGAGCAGGCCCGGCGCTGGGTAGAGCTCAACGGGCCGGTCACCCCCGATCTCGTCGACGGCCTTCGCCACAGCGACGCCGACGTCTTTGTCTTCTACCCCTACCTCTATTACCCCACCGTCTTCGGGATGCCGGCGGTATCGGCCCCGTGCGTCCTGCATCCCGCCGCCCATGACGAACCGGCGCTGTATCTGCCCGTGTTCGAAGAGACCTTTGCGGGCGCCGACGCGCTGGTCTTTCAGACCATGGCCGAACGACGCCTGGTGCAGCAGGTACATCGCGTCGGGCAAAGCCCCCAGATCCTCCTGGGTCTGGGGGTCTCCGAGGTGGTCGAAGGAGGTCGGCCCGGTGCCCAGGTGCTCGGGATCGGTGACCGCCCCTACGTCGTCAGCGTCGGACGCGTCGATGATCACAAGGGATCTTCGATGCTGGCCGCCTTCTTCCGCGCCTACAAGACCCGCCACCCCGGGCCCCTGGCTTTGGCTCTGGTCGGACCGGTGGCGGCATTGATCGAGCCCGATGAGGACGTCATCCTCACCGGCACCGTGAGCGAAGCCGACAAGTGGGACATCATGCGAGACGCCATGGTGTCGATCTCACCATCGGCCTTGGAGGCCTTTTCGCTCGTCGTGGTGGAATCGTGGGTGAAGTCGGTCCCCATGGTCGTCAACGCCACCTGTGGGGCCACCCGCGAGCACTGCGAGCGTTCGGGCGGCGGCTTGTGGTTCGGGTCCTATCAGCAGTTCGAAGCCGTCTTGGAGCACCTGACCGCCGATCCCGAGTTGCGCGCCGTGCTCGGGGCCAACGGCCACGCCTACGTGGAGAAGTACTTCCAGTGGCCCGGTCTCATCAGCCGCTATGAGCGTTTTCTGGGCCTGGTGATTGAGCGCCACCGTGCTCGCCGGGGCGCGGCCTGAGCCTCCTGGGCACGTGCCTTGACCCTCATCGGCGGGGGTGGCCATCCTAGGGACCGTGAAACGCCTCGTGAAACGCGTGCTCGGTGCCATGGAACGTCGACTGTTCTCGCAGCTACTCGGACGCATGGACGCGCTTGAGACACATGTTTCGACGCGCCTCGATGCCTTTGAACGCCGGCTGAACGAAGTGCAGGCGGCCGCCGAGACCTCCGCGGCCCGCTCGGCCGCCACCATCGAGTACGCGCACGGCACGGCGGAAACCGAAGCCCGCGTCACCCGGCGCGTCGAGGACATCGAGCGACTGCTCGGGGCCACCACACCCGGTACACCTTGAGCTCCTCGACGCGCCTGGCCGTCGACGTGCAGGCCTTGCAGGTCGACGGCTTCGCTGATCGCGGCATCGGGCGTTACGTGGCCGCCCACAGTGCTGCCTTGGCCCGCCGAGATCGTGTGGCCGTGGCCTTGCTCGCCCCCGAACTTCCCCCGCCCATGGGCCTTCCCCCCGAGCTGGCCAGCGCCGGGCTGGTGCACTTTGAATCTGTGCGCACCATGCGCGCCGCGCTCGACGGCGGCGGCCCTCTGGTCCACCACGTCGCCGCGCCGTTCTTGCACTGCGCGCCAACGGACCGTTCTAACTTGGTGGTCGTCCCGCACTGGGCCGGCACCGGCGTGGCCCGCATGGTCACCTTGTATGACCTCATTCCTCTGCACGCGCCGCGCCACTACCTTCCCACTCCCGCGCACGTCGAGCGATACCAAGCCCGCGCCCAATGGGTGGCCAGCGCTGATCTCATCGTGGCTATCTCCGAGCACACCCGCCAAGACGCCATTGCGCGGCTCGGGTGCGATCCCGACAAGGTGGTGACTATCGGGGCGGGCGTCTCGCCGTACTTCACCCCTCCTGACGGCACCGACAACGAGTTGTTCAGCTTCTATCTCGGCCCTGTCGAGTCACAACCGTTCATCTTGACCGTGGGCGGCAGCGACGTCCGCAAGGGCACCGAGCGGCTCATCGCCGCGCTCGGTCGCCTGGTCCGGGGCGGCCTGGAGCTGCACCTGGTGGTGGTGGGCGATCTCACCTCGGCGTGGCGGGCCCGGCTCCAAGAAGCCGCCGGGGCGGCGGGGGTCAGTGCGCGCGTGCATTTCACCGGAGTCATCGTCGACGAGCTGTTGCGCGCCTGTTACCGGCGCGCCGCGGTGACGGTGATGCCGTCGCTGGCCGAAGGCTTCGGACTCCCCATCCTCGAGTCCGCCGCGTGCGGGACGCCCGCCCTGGCGTCGTCGAGCACAGCGCTGGCCGAAGCGGCCGGCACACCGGCCGCCACATTCGATCCCGCCGACACCGACGCCATGGCCGACGCCATCGCCCGCCTGCTCGGCGACGACGAGCACCGGGCCGCCATTCTCACGATTCAACGCCGGCTGGCGGCCGCCTCCACGTGGGATGCCGTGGCGCAGCGCACCATCGACGCCATCGACGGCCTCGAAGGTGATCCTCGACGCGCCGCCAACCCCATCACCGCACCGCCAACTCGGGTGGCGGTGGTGGGGCCGAGTGCGGCGCTGGGCGCGGGCATCGCGCTGTTCAACGAGCGATTGGTGAACGTGGCGGCGCAACAGCTCGACACTCCGATTGACCTCGTCACCCCGGGCCACAGCCCGGCGGCCTTGGCGGACGGCGTATGCCACGTGCCTGTTGACGCCTTTGGCCCCGATGTCCGCCCGGCCTCGTATGACGCCGTCGTCTACTCGCTGGGCAACTCTCATGGCCACCTGGCCACCGTCGAGCTTGCTTTGCGGTATCCCGGATGGTTATGGCTGCACGAGGTACGCCTCCCCGGCATTGCCGTAACCGCCTTGGAAGACGTCGATGACGATGCGTTCCACGAGGCGCTCGGGTGGCTGCTTGATCGCGCCTATCCGGGGCGTGCCCCGCGCCTGAGCGCACGGCGGGCCGGACGATCGGTGGTCGATCTGGTGGGCGCCGGGGTCGGGCTTGTCCCCCTGCTTGCCGAGCGGTGCCAAGGCATCCTCGTCAACTCCGAGGTGGCCCGCCATCTCTTGCTGCTCGATCTGGCGCCCTTGGCCCATCACCCGCCGATCGTGGTGCTCCCTCCGCCGTGCCCGCCCATGACCGCCGAGGCGCGGCCGCCGGCCCGCGCCGTCACCGACAACGACGTCGTGGTCGCCTTCGGCACCGTGTCGATGGCCAAGAGCCCGGACCTGTTGGTCGATGCCGCCGCATTGGCGGGGTGCCGCCTCGCCTTCGTGGGACCGTGCCCGCCCTTTTTGACCCGCTACGTCGCCGATCGAGCTCGGGCTCGGGGTATCTCGGACAAGGTCGAAGTGGTGGGTACCGTCGAGGACAGCGAGTGGCGGCAGTGGATGGGTAGGGCCACCATGGCTGTGCAGTTGCGTGACGTGGCGAGCGGGGAGACCTCGGGTGCAATCCTCGAATCGCTGTCCGCCGGCGTGCCCGTGGTGACCAACCTGGCCAGTGCCACCGAGTTTCCTCCGGGGACGGTGGCGCTGGTGCCCTCGACGAACCCGGACGTGGTCGGCGCCCGCATCCGATCCCTGCTCGATGATGTCGAGGCGCGACAGGCGTTGTCGCAAGCGGGCGCGGCATTCGCCGCCGCGCACCAGTTCTCCGACCTGGTGCGCACGCTAGTGTCGGCCGTCACGGTGTGAGCAACGACCCCACGGACCGGTCCCCCGAAAAAGACCTCGACCAGCTCATCGGCGAACTCGAAACCGAAGCGGCCCGCCGGCGGGCCGCGCCTGACTACCCGCACGACGCCGACGCACAGCTCCATTTCGAGCTGGCCCGGCGCGCCCCGGTGCATCACCACGGCGCGTCACTGCGCCTCATCGCCACCGAAGTTGAAGCAGCGGTCGACGCGTTGGGTGACAGGGCCGTCACCGGCATCACCAACAGCGCCAGGGACACCGGCCGCGGGCGGCGGCGATCGACGCCGGGATTCGCCCCCGACCGCGACGCCGAACCCGTCACCACTCCCGTGGGCGCTTTGGGTCTGGCCTTGGGCGAGGCGCTACGGGCCGCCGCCGATCAGATCGAACAGCTCCAGGCGCGCCTCGGCGTGCTCGAGGCCGCCCTCGGGCTCGGCGCCCAACCCGATGGCACGACTCCGGCGGTGCCCGCCGCCGATGCCATCAGCACCCTCGACAGGTGGAAGGACCGGCTCCTCGAACCGTTGATGGCGGTGTCGGGCCGGGTCCTCTACGCCGATACGCAGAGCGAGGTGGTCGTCGAGGCTCTGCGTTCAGCCGGCGTCGACGCCTACGCCGTGACGCTGGCCGGCGAGCGCTTTGCGCCCGGTCCCGACGTGCGCCACGACGAGGTGCTCAAGCATCTGGGTTCGGTGCCCGACGGCGCCTTGGCGGCGGCCGTACTCGTCGGTCCTCCTGAAGCGGTCGGCGCCCGCACGTTGGGGGCGCTGGTGGGCGAGCTGGCCCGTACGGCGCGCCTGGTGGTGGTCGTCTCTGAAGCACCGTGGTGGTGGCGTCGCCGGCTGGGCGCGGCACGTGCCGATCTGTCGGTGGTGGGACCGGTGGAGCCCGACACGTGGCTCGATGCCATGCAAGAAGTCGGGCTGGTTGGCAGCGCCGAATACGACGCCGACGGCCATAGCTTCCGGGTGGTGGCCCGGGCCACGTCGTGAGAATGGGCCTCGTCACCCCCCGCTACGGCACCGGGGTCATCGGGGGGACCGAGCACTGGCTGCGCCTGCTGTGCGAGCACCTCGTGGCCCTAAAGGGGTGGGACGTCGAGGTCTTCACCACCGGCGCGCTCTCGGCAAACACGTGGGCCGACGAACTCGATGCCGGTGACAGCGTGATCAACGGTGTCACCGTGCACCGCCACCGTTCTCGCTCCGGACGTGATCCCCGCTACCGCCTGCTCGACGGCGTCATGGCCGGTCATCCCGAGCTGGTCCCCGATGACCTGGCCCGCCACTACATAGACCTGGTGGGACCGGTGTGCCCCGAGGTGATCAACCACGCCGCCGCTTCCCACTGCGATCTGGTGGCCGTGACCCCGTACTTGTTCTGGCCCGCCGTGCACGCCGTGGCCCGATTGGGGCGCCGCGTCATCTTCCACGGGGCCGCCCATGACGAGCCCGAGTTGCACCTGCCGATCATGCGCGACGTCTACGCGTCGGTGGGTGGATTCGCCTTCAACTCTTATTCGGAACGCGCCTTGGTGGAGCGCACCTTCCAAGTCGGCCATCTTCCCGGCAGTGTCATCGGCAACGCCGTGGTGGTGGGCGCCGGCGATCCCCTCGAGGCGCGTGCCGCCTTGGGACTGAGCGTCGACGAGCCCTTCGTGTTGTGCCTGGGGCGCGTGGAACGCTCCAAAGGCACGCACGCGGCGGCCGACATGTGGCGCCTGTACTGCCGCCGTCGTCCCGACGCTCCCCGACTCGTGGTCATGGGCCCCGTCTACGACGCCCTCGAGGCCGACGAACACGTGCTGGTATGCGGCAGTCAGAGCGACGAGGTCAAGTGGGGGGCGTTGCGCGCCTGTCAGATGTTGATAGCTCCCTCGGCGTGGGAGTCCTTCAGCTTGGTGGTGTTAGAAGCGTGGCTGGCCGGCGCGCCGGTGGTGGTCAACAAGCGCTGTGAGGCCACCGTCGAGCACTGCATGCGCAGCACCGGCGGGGTGTGGTTCAGCGACTACGGCGAGTTCGAAGCGACCATCGACCGTCTGCGCCATGACGACGCCCTGCGCGCCCAGCTGGCCGCCAACGGCGCCGCCTATGCGCAGCGCCAGTTCGACTGGCCCATCATCGTCGAGCGTTACGAAGAACTGGCTGAGAGCATCCTGGCCCGGGTGCACGCACCGGTCGGCTCGGCTCGGCGGCTCGGCTCGGCGCGCCAGTGAGCCGGTGACGCCGCTCAGCGGGCTTCGCGCACGAACTGCTCGTCACCCATGACGGCGGTCTCGAGACTGACGCGCACTGGCAGCGATACCAGGCCGATGGAGCGGGTGGGGTTCATGACCTCGAGGCGACACGCAGCCTCGCGTCGGTCATAGGTGACGCCGCCGTGGTGCCCCTTGATGGTCACCGTCACGTCATAGGCACCGTCGAGAAACGGTATGGAGGCAAAGGTGACGTCCACCACTCCCCTGCCACCGGGCAAGTCGAAGGCGTGTTCGGCCACCTCGGTGTCCACACCGACCAACATCGACCCGAGCTTGTCGAGCAGCTCCACACTGAATGAGACGCCCTCGGTGGGGGCCACCGCTTCGAACTCGACGCGAATGGTGAGCGGGTCGCCGGTCACCATGTAGGGGTGGTGCTCGACGCCGGGGTAGAGCATGGTCACCTCGCCCAGGCGCACCGAACGCAGCTGGGCGGGTGTCGACCCCGTGTCGACGGGCCAGCCCGTCACGGGATCAGGCGGGGCCTCGGGGGCCGGTTCGGGGGCTTCGGGCTCGTTGACTGGCGTCGGGATGAGCTGCGCCCCCGATTCGAGCAGGTGCTCACGAAACAAGCGCACCGCCTCGCCGGGCGTTCCTACCCCCACCATGATCCCGCTCTCGATCACCACGGCCCGGTCACACAGGGCGCGCACCTGATCGGGCGAGTGCGATACCAACAAGATGGTACGACCCTCGTCCTGAAAGGTCTTGACCTTGTCGATGCACTTGAGCTGAAACTTCTCGTCGCCGACAGCCAGTACCTCGTCCACCACCAAGATGTCCGGATCGACGTTGACCGCCACCGCAAACCCCAGACGCACATACATACCCGATGAGTAGTACTTGACCTGGTTGTCGATGAACTGCTCGAGCTCGGCGAAAGCCACGATCTCGTCGAAACGGCGCTGAATCTCGCGGTTGGACATGCCGAGGAGCGACGCGTTGAGGTAGATGTTCTCGCGACCGGTCAGCTCCACTTGGAATCCGGCCCCCAACTCAAGCAGGGCGGCCAGCTGCCCTCGCACCACCACCTTGCCCGACGTGGGCTGGAGGATGCCCGACACGCATTTCAGCAAGGTCGACTTTCCCGATCCGTTACGGCCCAGGATGCCGATGGTCTCGCCTTCGTAGACCTCGAGATTCAGGTCTCGCACCGCCCAGAAGTCCTGATACGGGTTACGACCAATGTGAATGAAGCGCTCTTTGACCGACTGGTACTTCTGTTGGTAGAGCCGGAAGCGCTTAGAGACGTTGACGATGTCGACGGCCACGTTCGAAGACATGGCTACAGCTCCTCGGCGAAGTTGCCCTCGAGCCGCCCGAACACCACTAGGGCGCCGTAGAGCAGGACGAGCGACACGCCCAGCACGGTCAGATCGGCCCCGACGTACCAGTGCAGCGGATACCGGGCCAAGACGCCATTTTTTATGAACCCATGAGGGTAAAGCGTCGAGCGCGGATGGTTGATGTTCCAAAAGACGCGCTGAAAGCTCATGACCGCCGGCACCAGGGGATCGGCGAAGTACACCCAGATAAGGCGGATGCCGAGAATCTTGTGGGAGACCAAGTCGTCGTGGACCCGCCCCGAGAACGCGTAAATCCCGGGAATGGCCCAGAACCACGCCATCAGTATGACCTCCACCAGATGCTGGGTATCGCGCAGGTAGACGTTGACAGCAGCGAGGAAGACCGACAGTGCCGAGGCGAACACGATCACCGACGCCAGGGCGGGGATGACCAGCCACATGATGGGCCAGTCGGGGCGATGCCAGAAGGCCAGCATGAACACCAGCAGCACGATGGACTGGAACACGAGGAACATGAACGACGAACCCACCGAGGCCAGGGCCAGGATCTCGCGGGGGAACGAGACCTTTTTCACAATGGCGGCGTTGGCCACCACCGAGGCCGTGGCCCCCATCACCGCGCTTTGGAAGAGGTTCCACACCAACATGGCCGAGAACAGGTAGATCACGAACTTGGGCGTGCCGTTGGGCAAGAAGAACGTGAACAGGACGTAGAACACGGCCAGGGTCAGTGCCGGGTTGAGCATCGACCACAAGAACCCCAAGACGGAGTTCTTGTAGCGGACCTTGATCTCCTTGCGGACCAGGAAGACGAACAGCTCCCGCGACCGCCACAACTCAAGGACCCGGGTGCCCACCCCGACCCGGGCCGCCACCACCCGTGTCGTCTTGTTGCCGCGGGTGGCGGCAAAGCGTTCCCGGACCTCGAGCAGTGCCATGTCCTCGGCACTACGTGGCGAGTCCAACTCGAGGCTGGGGTCGCCGCCGATGGCGGCGTCGGACCCGGCGCTGCGCTCGGTTTGAACGTCGGTCATGGGTCGACCTGTTCGGCGTAGGCGCCGAAGCGCACTGAGGCGCTCAACGCGATACGGCCTCCGCCTCCGCGGCGGAGTTCTCGATCACCCTGTCGATGAACCCGTAGTCCTTGCCCTCTTCCGCCGTGAACCAGCGGTCCCGGTCGGAGTCGGCTTCGATGCGCTCGAGCGGCTGGCCGGTGTGGAAAGCAATGCGCTCGGCCATCATGCGCTTGAGGTACACGATCTGCTCGGCCTGAATGGCGATGTCGGCGGCTTGGCCCTGCATCTGGCCCGAGGGCTGGTGCATGAGGATGCGCGAGTGCGGCAAGGCGAATCGCTTGCCCGGAGTCCCCGAACACAACAGGAACTGGCCCATGGAGGCGGCCAACCCCACGCAGATGGTGCTCACGTCACAGCTGACGTATTGCATGGTGTCGTAGATGGCCAACCCGTCGGTGACCGAACCTCCGGGCGAGTTGATGTAGAGAGCGATGTCGCGCTCGTGGTTCTCAGCCGACAGCAGCAGGAGCTGCGCACAGACCAAGTTGGCCACCGTCTCGTCGATGGCGCTGCCCAAGAAGATGATGCGCTCTTTGAGCAGCCGCTGGAAGACCTCGGCCGAGGCGCCGTCAGACAGGCTCGAGCCGCGCATGAGGGGGGAGCCGGGAACGTTGCTCGCGGCAGGGGAAACGGAGGGGAGGTGTGGTGCCATGGCCAAAGGCTACCCGGCAGTAGCATCGATCCGGTGCCTACCCGATGGGCCGCTCGCTCCTCGGGTACCGCCGGTTGCGAGCGGGTGTGGCGGAATTGGTAGACGCGCCGGGTTTAGGTCCCGGTCCCTTCGGGGGTGGAGGTTCGACTCCTCTCGCCCGCACGCTGGAACATCAGCACTCGCCAGCGGTCCACTTCGTTGGTGTGGTCAACCACCCCCGTCGACGGTGATGACCTGCCCGGTGACGTAGCGAGCCGCGTCGGAACATAAGAAGCGCACCACGTCGGCGACGTCCTCGGGCTGGCACACGTGGCCGAATGGCGCCGTCGCGTTCAGCGTGTCGATGTCGTCGACACCCATGGCCGCTTTGACGAGCCGCCGTCCCATGTCGGTGGCGACCAGGCCGGGGGCCACCACGTTGACGTGGATCCCATGGCCGCGCTCCTCCTTGGCCAAGGTGAGAGCGAGAGCTTCGAGGGCGGCCTTGGCCATGTTGTAAGGGCCACCGAAGCCGGCCAGCATCCGGGCCGCCACACTGGAGACGAACACGATGTCGCCTCGTTGGCGCTGGCGCATGGCCGGTACGACGCCACGGCAGAGGTGATGGGCACCCAGCGCGTGGGTAGCCATGACCCGCTCTAGCTCGGTGGGATCGGTGTCCACCACCGAGCGGCCCCGGCTGGCAATGCCCGCCGCGTGCACGAAGACATCGACGGTCCCGAAGTCCGCCAGCACGGCTTCGACCATGGACTCGTCGTCGGCGGCCACATCGACCGACGCCTGGTAGGGCACGGCCCGGCGCCCGAGGGCCTCGATGTCGGCCACCGTCTGGGCGGCGGCATCGGCGTCGCGCCGGTAGTTCACGGCCACGTCGCAGCCGTCGGCGGCCAGCGCCAAGGCACAGGCGCGTCCGATCCCCCGGCTCCCGCCCGTCACCAGTGCCACGCGCGCCGCGGCCGTGTCGGTCACGACGCTGACGATGACGCCGACGCCGCGGGCCGGAACACAGGGATGTGGAATCCCTCGCCGTGTTCCTCGAACTCGACCTGGAGCTCCATGCCCACCGCCAAGGCGTCAGGTTCCACGCCCACCACGGTGGTCATCATCCGGGGTCCTTCCTCCAGGTCCACCACGGCGGCGATGTAGGGCACCTTGTCGTTGAACGGGGGCAGATCGTTTCGATGGACCACGGACCACGTGTACAAGGTGGCCCGACCGCCCGCTTCCTCCCAGGCCACCACCGATGAGCCGCAGCGGGGGCAAAACGGGCGCGGGTAGAAGTGGGTCTTCCCACACGCCCCGCAGCGCACCACCAGGAGGCGCCCCTCGGCAGTGGCATCCCACCACGCCTGGGTGGTGTCGTCAGGAGTGGGCAGGTCGAATCGGGGAGCCGCCACGCAGTCGCCCTCGCTCGTCTGGGGAACAGGTTGTGATGGCGTGCAGGGGCGCCGTGTTGACCCTTGTGCAGACCATCGGCCATGCTGCCCGGGTTCTTCACCCGGCGTCAACGTGGCGTCGATCCGGGCCGGGCCCGGACGTCAGTGGTAGGACCGCAGGAGGTCAAGAGATGGGCATGCTCGACGGCAAGGTCGCCATCGTCACCGGTGCGGGCCGGGGCATCGGCCGCGAGGAGGCGCTGTTGCTGGCGTCTGAGGGCGCCAAGGTGATCGTCAACGACGTAGGTGGATCGATCACCGGCGAAGGCGACGACAAGTCCCCCGCCCAGCAGACTGTGGACGACGTCATCGCGGCCGGGGGCCAGGCCGCCCTCAACACCGACGACGTCAGCTCGTGGGCGGGGGCCGAGGCGCTCATCAACCAGGCCGTCAGTACCTTCGGCCAGCTCGACATCCTCGTCAACAACGCCGGCATCTTGCGGGACAAGATGAGCTTCAACATGGACGAGTCGGACTGGGACGACGTGATCCGGGTCCACCTCAAGGGTCACTTCGCCACGGCGCACTTCGCCGCCATCTACTGGCGCAACCGCTCCAAGGCCGGCGAGGACATCAAGGCCCGCATCATCAATACGGCCTCGGAGGCGGGTTTGTTCGGCAACGCCGGCCAGGCCAACTACGGCGCCGCCAAGGCCGGCATCGCCGCCATGACCATCATCCTCGGCCGTGAGCTCGAGCGTTATGGCGTGACCGTCAACGCCATCTCCCCCCGGGCCCGGACGCGGATGACCGAGGGGCTCTTCGGCGAGATGGCCAAGGTGGTGGAGGGCAAGTTCGACGCCTTCGGTCCCGAAAACGTGGCGCCCCTGGTGGCCTTTTTGGCCAGCGACGAGGCCGCCGATGTGAGCGGGCAGAACTTTGTCGTCTTCGGCGGTTCGGTGTGGGTCATGAAGGGCTGGGGGCCGGCCGGATCGATCACACGCGACAGCCGCTGGACGCCCGAGGAGCTGGCCGCCAGCAAGGCGACGCTCTTCGCCACCCATCCCTCGGGCCTGCCGCCCTTCAGCTTTTTCTAGACACGGCGCCACCCCGGAGGGTGCCCCGCCGGGGTGCCTGAGCCCGGCATCCAGGAAGTTGGCGAGCCGTTGGCCCCGGCGCTGTGTAACCTCCGGTCCAGAAAAATTGACCAGACATCTTGACCAGAACACCGACAGAAACGAAGGGGAGGGGAACCCACATGACCACCGTCGCTCCACAGCGGGCCCGCACCGAGGGCGCCATGGGCCGATTGGCTCGCCGGCGTCACGGCTTCGGCTCCATCGCGGGCGTGGCCCTGGCGTTGGGCATTGTCGCCACGGCCGCGGCCTGTAGCTCGAGCCCGAGCATCAACGCAGCCACCGTCGTGCCCCAGGTCACGGCCGCCTACAAGACCTTCTTCAATCTGGGCGACAATTCGCTGGCGCCCAAGCTGGCCGTCATCCAAGACGGCGCCGCCCTGAAGACGGCGGTGAAGGCGGCCCTGGACTCGAGCTTGGCCGCGTCGGCCAAGGGGGCCAACCTCATGAGTGTGAGCGTGGCCTCCGATGCGGTGTGCACCAAGGCCAAGGTGGACACGCCCTGTGCCAAGGTCGTCTACAGCATCCTCGGGGCCGGGGGCATGTCGCTGCTCGGCAACGAGACCGGCTACGCCGTCTACGTCAACAGCAAGTGGCTGGTGGCTAAGCCGACCATCTGCAGCCTGTTGGGCCTGTTCTACGAGGCCAGCGGGGCTTCGGGTGCTCCCCCGGGATGCGGCTGATCCTGCTGCAGCTTTTCTGATGCGCCAAAGGCGCCGCACCTGGGCCGGTTGGATTGGCCCCGCTGCGGCGCCTTTGCGCGTGAGGACTCAGCCCCGGCTGGGAATGCTGGCGGTGGCCTCGCCGACCACTTTGACCTCGCCGTCGCCGTTGGCCAGGCTGCAGGTCAGGTCCACCAGGTGCTTGCCGTCCTCGACCCGCTTGGCGGTGACGACGACCTTGGTCTCAAGCTCCTCGCCCGGCCAGGTCTGGCGGCTGAAGCGCACCTTGTAGTGCACGACGTTGCCCGCTCCGACGTAGTCGGTCAGGGCCGTGCCGAGCAGGCCCATGGAGAACATGCCGTGGCCGAAGACGCTGGGCTGACCGGCGGACGTGGCTAGCACCTCGTCGTGGTGCATCGGGTTGTAGTCACCCGACGCCCCCGCGTAACGGACCAGGTCGGTGCGCGTGAGGGTGTGGCGCAACGCCGGCGCCTCGTCGTCGACGTTCACGTCCTCGTACTGGAGCATCGTGCCTCCCATGTGACTCCCCTCTCCTTGCCGGGCCATCGGCCCCACCGCTGAGCCCGGGCAGCTTGGGCGGGCCGCCCACCGCGTGTCAAACCGCCGTCAGGGCCGGAGCCCCGTTCCTATCGAAGTGCGAGTGCGCCTTACTGGCCTGGCTCGGGATCCCGGGGCAGCCCCAGGATCCGCTCCCCGATCACGTTGCGCTGGACCTCGCTCGTCCCCCCGGCAATGGTCAGGCACCGCGTCGAGAGGAAGCCTCGGCTCCAACGGGCCGCGTCATCTTCGACGGAGGCTCCCTCGGGTCCGAGCAGCACCAGACCGAGCTCTTGGACCCGCTGTTCGTGCTCAGCCCCCAAAAGTTTGCGGACGCTCGCCTCAGGACCCGGCTCCACACCCGATACCGAGCGCAAAGTGGTGCGCGCCGAGAGCAGGGCCACCGACTGCGCCTCGGCCAAAAGCGCCCCCACCGTGTCGAGCACCACGTCGTCTTGCGCGGTGCCCCGAGCGGTGAGCGTCCCCAGAATGGACTCGATCCCGAAGCCGAAGGTGGCCCCCGACGACATCGACACCCGCTCGTTGGCCAAGGTGGTGCGAGCCAGTCGCCAGCCGCCGTTGACCGGCCCCACCACGCAGTCGTCGGGAACGAACACCTCGGTGAAGAACACCTCGTTGAACATGGCGTCGCCGGTGATCTCCCGCAGGGGGCGGATATCGATACCCGGTGAACGCATGTCGACGATGAAGTAGGTGATGCCCTCGTGCTTGGACGCATCGGGGTCACTGCGCGCCAAGCAGATCCCCACATCGGCGCGCGTGGCCATTGAGGTCCACACCTTCTGCCCGTCGAGCACCCAGCCGCCCTCGGTGCGCGTGGCGCGCGTCGACAAGGCGGCCAGGTCACTGCCGGCCCCCGGTTCGGAGAACAGCTGGCACCACCACAACTCGCCGCGCAGCGTCGGCCCCACCCAGCGCTGCTGCTGCTCGTCGGTGCCGTGGGCGATGATGGTGGGCAGCGCCCACGCCCCCACGGCCAGGTTGGGGCGGTGCAGCCCCGCCGCCGCCATTTCGGCGTCGATGACGAGCTGCTCCACAGGCCCGGCCCCGCGGCCCCAGGGTGCGGGCCAGTGGGGGGCGGCCAAACCGCTTTCGACCAGCCGCCGGCGCTTCTGCGCACTGTCTTCGGCCGAAGCCACAAACGCCACCACGTCGTGGATCTCGTCGCGCACGGCCTCGGCGCTGTCGGGCAATGTGGTCGACAGGTGGCGGCGGCGACCGCTCAAGGCGGCACGCGACGACTCGACGCGCAACGTGGCGCTGCCGCCGAGCAGCTGGCGCACCGACAGAGCCCGACGCAAGTGGAGATGGGCGTCGTGCTCCCACGTGAATCCCATGCCCCCGAGGATCTGAATGGCGCCTTTGGCGCATTCGACATACCCGTCGAGGGCCAGTGCTCCGGCCAACATGGCCGACAGGCCGGCTTGGTCGGGGTCACCGGCGTCAGCTGCCTGGGCGGCGTCCCAGGCCACCGCAGTGATCTGCTCGACCAGCACCAACATGTCGGCCAGGCGATGCTTCACAGCCTGGAACTGCCCGATGGGCCGGCCGAACTGGCGGCGGTCGATGGCGTGCTGGGTGGCCACCTCCAAGCACCACCGGGCTCCCCCGGCGCACTCGGCCGCGAACACCGCCAGCGCCGCGTCGCGCACGGCCGCGCCCGTCAAGGCGGGTAGCCGCCGCACGGGGGGCACCACCGCACCGTTCACCGTCACGCCGGCCAGGCGCCGGGTGAGATCGAGGCTGGCGATCGCGGTGACCTCAACCTCGCTGTCGCTCAGGTCGACCAGACACCACCCCAGCGCGCCGGGACGCGACCCGTCATCAGAGGTCCACGGGTTGGCGGCCGCCGTTGCCCCCGACAGGGCGAAGGGGGCAAGAACCAGTCGGGCCAGGACGGCGCCGAGCACAGGGCGCAGCGTGCCGCGCACGATCAGGCTCCCGTCACCAGACTCCTCGGCCTCGAGGATGCCGCTGCCCGGCAGGCACAACGCGGCGGGCGTGGTGCCGTCCACCAGACCGGGGAGAAGTTCCTTACGCGCCGGTCCGTCCCCGGCCGCGGCCACCAGAGAGGCGACCAAGGCCGTGGGGACGGCCGGCCCGGGCACCATGGCCCGCGCCATCTCCTCGACCACGACGGCCAGCTCCAGCTGCCCGAAGCCCTGTCCGCCGTACTCGTCGGGCACGTGCACCGACAGCCAGCCTTGGGCGGCCAGGGCCTCCCATAGCGGAGGCAGCTGTTCCGTCTCGGCGTCGAGGGTCGCCCTCGGCACGTCGGGCGGACAATGCTCCTCGAGCCAGCGACGGACCGTCCGCCTGAGCTCCTCGTGGTCCTCGCCGATCCCGATGGGCATGTCCGCTCCTTAGAAGATCCCGATGAGGTGGTCGAGGGACCAGGTCTGCCAGCCGTGCAGCCCGAGAACCGCCACGGCGATGAGGACCATCATGAGGTTCTGTCCCTGCTCGGCCCAGTCGTGGATCATGAGCACGAAGTACAAGAGGTTGAGGGCGATGCTGGCGAACAGGGCCACCGGGCTCAACAACCCGAGCGTGATCCCCAGTCCCAGCGCCAACTCGCTCATGAGAATCACCCACGTCATGGCCTTGGGGTGCGGCTTGACGACGGCGTCGAAGCCGCTGCGGACGATGGCGAACTTGTGCTTGGCGGCGATGTCGCCCGCCCACTTGATCCCCGCTTGACGCTTGATCCACGCCTCGAGGTTCTTGTGGCGGAAGCTCTCCAGCCACCACAAGCCGAGCCCGATGCGCAAGACGGCGGCCCAGTGGGCCCCGGAGAGCAATGAGGTCCTCATCGCCGCGTTTCTACCATGCCGGCGGCGGGCGGCTGCTGCTGGCCTGCCCCTTCTAGGCGGTGGTGCCGCCGACGTCGTCGGTGGGGGCGCCATCGTCGGAGCTGTGGCCAGCCAGGCGCGCCGGCATGGTCGAAGTGAGCCCGAGGCCTACCACCGCGGCGGCCACGGCGGCCACGTCGAAGACCCGCAGACCTGGTCCCCGGCCGTGGCCCAGAGCCACCGACCAGCTCAGGGCGGCGCCGCCCATGCCCGCCCCCAGGGCCACGCCCAGGGTCACCAGCACCTGCATGGTGGCGATGGGCGCACCCTGGCGACCCTCCTCGGCGCGCGACAGCACCACCAACGTCGTCGTCGCATAGGAGAGGCCCATCCCGCACCCCGCCACGGCCCAGGCGATAAAGGCCACCTCCCACGGCGTACTGCGCCAGTCCAAGGTGGCCACCCCGGCCACGCCGAGGGCGACGAGACCAAGCCCGGCCGCCGACAGCAGCCGCGGCCCGATGCGCCCCACCAGATGGGCCTGGGCCCACGACCCCGCCGTCCACGTCAAGGCGGCCACCGTCAGCACCACCCCGGCTTGGGTGACGCTGCGTCGATGCAGGGACGTCAGCGCCAGCGGCAAGAACGCCTCGGCGCCAAAGAACGCGGCGTTGGCCAGCGCGGCCACACCCATGGTGCCGAGCTGACGGGGCGCCCCGCTCGAGCGGGCGGTGCGCAACAGACGCGCCAGGGCCGGTGCCGCCAGGGCCACGCCGGCCACCGCCAACAGGGGGCCCACCGCGGCCTGGCGGGTGGAGAGCCCGTCGAGAAACACCGCCGTTCCCCCCGCCACCGCCAGCGCCACCGCCACGCCGGCCCCGGCCGCCACGGCGTCGAGTGGCGACTGCGCTGCTCGAGCGGCGGCGTCGACGCGGCGGATGGAGGGCAAGCCGATGGACATGGCCAGCGCCACCGCCGGCACCAGAGCCAAGAACACCAGGCGCCACGTGACGTCTTCGGCCACGATGCCGGCCACGGCCGGGCCTACGACGCTCGGCAGCACCCAGGCGCTCGACAGTGCCGCATAGGCCCGGGGGCGCAGCCGGGGCGGGTATCCCCGCCCTACCGCCACGTTGACGCCGACGGTCAACACACCCGCCCCCACGCCTTGGACGGCCCGGCCCATGACCAGCACCAGCATGGTGGGGGCGGTGCCGCCGATGACGAGGCCCGCCGCGAACAACGAGGCGGCGACCACCATGGGCCGGGCCAAGCCGATGCGGTCGACCATGGGTCCGGCCACGACGATGCCGACCAGCTGGGCCAGCATGAAGGCCGAAAACGCCCATCCGTAGAGGCGCAGCCCGCCCAGATGCCGCAAGACCACCGGCAACACCGTGGCCACGGCGATGGCCTCGAAGGCGACGAACGAGACCACCAACACCATGCCGACGGTCAACCGGCGATAGGCCGGTCCGAGCAGTCCGTCGTGCGCCCCAGCCGTGGACGCCCCGGCAGGATCAGGCGCGGTGGATGACGTTGAAGCGCGTGGTGACGACGGGCTCGCCCGTTTTCTCGTCGGTCCAGCGCGTCTCGGTGACGATGAAGGTCATGGTCTTGTCCTTGGACTGCTTGGCGTAGGCGTCCACCACGCTGCCCTCGCCCACCAACACGTCGCCCACGACCACGGGCCGGTGGTAGATGAACTCCTGCTCGCCGTGGAGGATCAGGCCGCCTTTGGCCATGAGCGGCCCCAGGACCTCACCCATGGGATTGCCGGTGGGCACGTCAGAGGGCTGGATCTCGGCGAACTTGCCCCACGTGTCCATGACAAAGGGATAGGTGGGCGGCACCGGTATGGCATCGAGACCCTCAGCCTTGGCCACGGTGGGGTCGCGATAGGCGGGGTTGGTGTCGCACACGGCGGTGGCGAAGTTGGCCACCGGTCCCCGCTCGATGACGACCCGTGACTTGCTCATGGGCTTCCCGATGATCTTGCTCAGCTCGTCATCCGCCATGTCGGTGCCTCCTCGTGCGCAGCGCGTCCGGGCGAGAACCGTAGCCGGGGGGCTCGGGGCAAGGCGACTTCGGGTCCAAGGCGCTCGGCGTCCTGCTACCGTCCCCGGCGGCTGCGCCAGGGCCGACGCAGCCATAACCCGAGGGTCGAGGTGGGCCATGCCCGATTTCGAAACGCTTGCGTACGAGGAGTCCGATGGCGTGGCCTGGGTCACGCTGAACCGGCCCGACGTCATGAACGCCTTCAACACCGTCATGCAAAAGGAGTTGCGCGACCTGTGGCGGTGGCTGCGGCGCCATGACCCCGTGCGCGTGGTCGTCCTCACCGGGGCCGGCGACAAGGCGTTTTGCACCGGCATCGACCGGGGCGAGGCGCTGGCCGAGGGCCCGCGCGCCGGACGCCGCGGCGACGTAGGGCCGGAGATCGGCGACGACACCGTGCACATCGGCTCGGGCACAACTCCCTTTATGTTCGACGACCCCGGCTCGAACCTGGGTCCGAAAAGCAACGACTTGTGGAAGCCGGTCATCGCCGCCGTCAACGGCATCGCCTGCGGCGGGGCTTTTTACATGCTGGGCGAGGTCGATTTCATCATCGCCTCCGACAACGCCACCTTCTTCGACCCCCATCTCACCTTCAACATGGCGGCCTCGTTCGAGCCCTTGCAGATGACCGGGCGCATGCCCTTCGGGGACCTGGTGCGCCTCACCTTGTTAGGCAGCGCCGAACGCATGAGCGCCCAGCGGGCGCTGCAGATCGGGTTGGTGACCGAAGTGGTGCCACCGGCCGAGTTGGCCGATCGGGCCGGGTGGGCGGCCGGCGTCATCGCCCAGGGACACCCCATGGCCGTGCAGGGCACACTGCGAGCCCTGTGGGCGGGGCGAGAGCTGTCGCGTTCACAGGCGCTCGGCCTGGGATGGGCCTTTGTCGGCCTGGGCAACGACCCCGAAGCGCTGGCCGAGGGCCAAGCCCGCTTCGCGTCAGGAGCGCGCGGTGGAGTGGCGGCTGCGCTGACGCTCAGCCCGCTGCGCTCGATGGCGAGGTCTGGGCGTGGGGCCTGATGATGAGGGCGTTGCCGTCGGACGACACGAGCAGCACCGACTGACCGTCGGACACCGCCCCCTTGGGCTCCCGGGTGGTACTGGTGATCGCCGCGGTAATCGGGGCATCGCCGTCGGCGGGGTCGACGGTGATCGATGACGTTGACACCGCGCTCACCGTTCCCTTATCGAAGTCGATGGTGCGAAATCCCCCACCGGCGGCGGGCACCACCACGTCGATGTGCACGGCTCGGTGCACCAGACGGGCGATGCGGCCCCGCACCACTTGCTTGTGCAGGGCGCCGGCCGTTGCCGCGGTACCCGTAGAGGCAAAGCCCCCGGCGCTGGCGGCGGCCGGCCCCGACTGCGTGTTGGCCGTCAGGGCGTAGGAGATCCCTCCCACACTGGCCACCGAGGCCAGCGCCACCGCCGCCACGATCACGGTGCGACTCCCCAAACGTTTTGCCAGCGATGCGAGGAACTTGGTCATGGTGCCATTCAACGCGGTGGGCGTGATCGGCTCGTATGACTCGTGTTAGGGAACTGTGAGTTTCTCCACCAGGGCCCGAAAGGCCCGGCCGCGATGAGACAGGGCGTGTTTCTCGGCCGCCGTCATCTGCGCGTAGGTGCGTCCGTCGCCACCGTCAGGGACGAACAAGGGGTCGTAGCCGAAGCCGACGGCGCCACGCGCCTGCAGCGCGATGGTGCCCTCGGTGGTGCCGCGGGCCGCCACCTCGGCCCCATGGGGGAAGACGACCAGGGCCACGGTGGCAAAGCGGGCCCGGCGGGCCTCGGGGCCGGTAGCTCCCCGGGCGTCGAGCTCGGCCAGCAGTTTGGCCACGTTGTCGTCATAGGTGGCGTGCTCGCCGGCGAAGCGGGCCGAGTACACGCCCGGCGCGCCATCGAGGGCGTCGACCTCGAGTCCGGTGTCGTCGGCCAGCGCGGCCATGCCCGCATAGTCCGCTACGGCTTGGGCCTTGAGCCGGGCGTTGGCTTCCAAGGTGTCTCCGGTCTCGTCGACCTCGCCGAGCTGGTCCGGTCGGGCCACGAGCTCGATGGCGAGCCCGGAGTTCTGAGCGGCCTCGGTGACGATGGCGACGATCTCGGCTGCTTTGTCGGGGTTGGCCGTGGCCAACACCAGTCGAAGCGCATCCGGTGCCATATCAGCGCGGTGACGGCGCCTCGGCCAGCACGGCCTGTTGGACCTCGAGCAAGGTGGCGATGCCGTGCTCGGCCAGGGCCAAAAGCTCGTCGAGCTCGCTGCGCGAAAAGGCCATGCCCTCGGCGGTGCCCTGCACCTCGATGAAGCGACCCGATCCCGTCATCACGACGTTCATGTCGACCTCAGCCCGGGAGTCCTCGGAGTAGTCGAGGTCGAGCATGCACAGCGCTTCGACCACCCCTACCGACACCGCCGCACAGGAGTCGGTCAGCGGGTGATTGGCGAGGAGCCCCTTTTGCAGCTGACGGGTGAAGCAGTCATGCAGGGCCACGTAGGCACCGCAGATCGACGCCGTGCGCGTGCCGCCGTCGGCCTGGAGCACGTCGCAGTCCACCACCACCTGCTGCTCCCCCACCGCCACCATGTCGGTGACAGCGCGCAGGGAGCGGCCGATGAGGCGTTGGATCTCCTGGGTGCGACCCGACTGCTTGCCCTTGGCTGCCTCGCGGGCGATGCGTTCGCCCGAGGAGCCCGGCAACAGCGAGTACTCGGCCGTCACCCATCCCTTGCCGCTGCCGCGCATCCACGGTGGCACCCGGTCTTCCACCGACGCCGTACACAACACCTTGGTGCGCCCCATGGACACGAGCACCGACCCGGGAGCGAACTCGGTGAAGTCGCGCACGAAAGAGGCGGGCCGCAGGTTGTCGAGGTCACGGCCGTCGGCCCTCATAGGGAGTATCCCCGGCCTATGGCCGCGCTTTGCAGCGCGCCACCAAAGACAGCGGAGGCCTCTGCCTCGATGGCGGCAGCGGAGATGGTGGGCCAGCGATGCGTGAGCACCAGGCGCCGCACGCCGGCGTCGTGGGCCGATTGGGCTGCTTGTCGCGCGCTCATGTGAATGGTCGTCTCCTCGAAGTCTTTGGTGTAGGTGGCCTCACACAAGGCCAGGTCAAGGCCGTGGCCTAGCGACGCCAGCGCCCAGGCCGGGCCGGAGTCCGAAGAGTACCCCAGCGCTTTGTCGCCCCTTTCGACGCGCACAGCCAGTGTGGGCGGCGGATGATCGGTGCGCGAGAACGAGAGCGTCAGATCACCGACGGTGCAGCCATCACCGTCACCCACCTCATGCCAATCGAGGATCCCATCGATATCGTCGCTGAGTCGCGCCCTGATGCCCGCTGCCGCATAGACCGGAATGGGGGCGCGGGCAAAGGTGGCCGTCCACCGCGCCATGACGAGGAACCCCTGCAGGTCGCTCCAATGGTCGTCGTGTTGATGGCTGAGCACGATGGCGTCGAGGGCCAGCGGATTGCAGAAGCGCTGCAGGTTGGCGAAGGTGCCTGAACCGGCGTCCATCCAAAACGAGGTGCCCGAGGACCACGAGCGCACCAGGTACCCGCTGGCCGCTCCGCCGGGCCCGGCGTGGCTGCCGTCGCAACCGAGCACCGTCAACGTGAGCATGGCGCTCTATCCCGCCGCGGCGTCGGGCTTGGTGCGGCGTTGGCCTCGACCGTTGCTGCGCGCGGTGGCGGGGGCAGCGGCAGCCGCCGGCGCGGGCGTGGGCGTGGGCGTCCCCCACGACAGCACGCCCACCTCGCCGAGTTCAGCCCCGAAGAGCCGGCTGCCCACCGTGCGGAACCATTCGACGTCTCCCGAGGAGTAGAAGCGAGTGCGTCCAGCGGCGCGCCACGACGTGGCCATGGACGACCGCTCGGCCAAAATGGCACGCACCTCAAAGGCGGTCTCGTCGGCCGATGACACCAGCACGACGTCGCGTCCCATGGCATCGGCGATGGTGCGGGCCAAAAACGGGTAATGCGTGCATCCGAGGAGCAGCGTGTCGACGCCTGCCTCGCGCACGGGGGCCAGCAGCCGTTCGGCCAACACCGACAGCTGATCGGATCTCGTCTCGCCCCGCTCGACGAACTCCACAAAGCCCGGACACGCTCCGCACGTCAGCTCGACGGCGTCGGACAGGTCGATGACGGCGCGCTGGTAGGCGCCTGAGGAGATGGTCCCTACCGTGCCGATGACGCCGACGCGCCCATTGCGCGTCGCTTTGGCCACGGCGCGCATGCCGGGTTCGATGACCCCCACCACCGGCACGGTCAGCTCGGCACGCAAGGCGTCGAGTCCCGCCGCCGTGGCCGTGTTGCACGCCACCACCACCAACTTCACGTCGTGCTCGGCCACCAACCACTGCCCGATCTGCACGGCGTAGGCGCGCACCTCGGCCAGGTCACGCGGCCCGTAGGGGTAGCGCCCGGTGTCGCCCACGTAGACGAGGTCCTCGGCCGGGGCCAGGTCGATGAGGGCACGGGCCACGCTCAGCCCACCGAAACCGCTGTCGAACATCCCAATGGGACGGTCGTCCACGGACCAGGAGGCTAGTGGCGTCACTGCAGCGGCAGACGCGGAGCGTCGGCCAGAGACGGAAGCCCGGCCTTGCGACCGCCGAGAGGAAAGACCTGCTCGGGGAGAAACGACCGCACCTGGTGCTCGCCGGGACGCCCGCCTACCACCTCCACCGACTCGGCCCCGTTGCGAACGTTGCGCACAAAGGCCTGGAACCGCCATGAGGCGGCGCGCACCGGCACTCCTTCGATGGTGACGGGGTCACCGGTGCTGAGCCCGTTCCACGACGTCTCTCGCTGCAGGTGTTCGGGTAGCGCCTGAACCGGGCTCTTACGACGGCGGGGCACGTTCAGAAGTAGATGGTGCGCCGGGCGCGTTCGGTCACCACGTCGATGTCGTCGGTCCACGCCCCCGCCGACAGGTACTTCCATCCCCCATCGGCAGAGACGATCACGATCACACCTCGTTCGATGGCGGCCGCACAGCGGGCCGCGCCGGCCATGGCTGCACCCGACGAGATCCCGGCGAAGATACCCACCTCGGCCAGCCGGCGCGTCCACTCGATGGACTGGCGGGGATCCACGATGGTCTTTCGATCAAGGAGATCGGGTCCTCCGAGTTCGCTGAAGATGGGAGGGATGTAGCCGTCGTCGAGGGAGCGCAGCCCGTCCACCATCTCGCCGGCGGGGGGCTCGACGGCCCACACCTGGACTTCCGGGTTGCGCTCCTTGAGGAATCGTCCCACCCCGAGCAGCGTGCCCGACGTCCCCAGACCGGCCACGAAGTGCGTCACCTCGGGGCAGTCACGCCAGATCTCAGGCCCCGTCCCCTCGTAGTGCGCCTGCGGATTGGCCCTGTTGGCGTACTGGTAGAGAAACACCCATTCGGGGTGCTCCTCGTGCACCCGCTTGGCCATGACAACGGCCCCGTTGGAGCCCTCGGCACCGGGAGACTCGATGATCTGCGCCCCCCACACCTCAAGCAGCTGGCGACGTTCGACGGACACGTTGGAAGGCAGCACCACGGTGAGGTGATACCCCTTGATGCGAGCCACCAACGCCATCCCGATCCCGGTGTTACCGGAGGTGGGCTCGAGGAGGGTGGCACCGGGAACAAGGCGCCCGTCCTTTTCAGCGGTTTCAATCATGGAGAGGGCGATGCGGTCTTTGACCGACCCACCCGGGTTCTGCCCCTCCAGCTTGACGAGGATGCGCACGTCCGGATTGGGACTGAGCGCGCTGACATCGACCATCGGCGTATTGCCGATCAGATCCAGCACGCTGCCGTACACAGCCACGTTGGCTTCGTCTCTTTGGGCTGGGTGAGTGCGGCTCAGCCGCCGGCGACGGCGGGCAAGATGGACACGGTGTCGCCGTCGGCCACCTTGGTCTCGAGCTTGTCCATATAACGAACGTCGTCGTCATTGACGTAGACGTTCACGAAGCGGTGCAAGGCCCCGTCGTCGGTGAGGACTTGGCCCGACAAGCCGGGGTACTGCGTCGTCAAGGCGATGAGCACCTCGCCGATGGTGGCGCCGGGAACCTTCACGGTGGCCTGGCCGCCGGCGTGGGGCCGCAACACGGTGGGCAGGCGGACTTCGACGGGCAACGCGGTCCTCCTTGTCGCCGGCTGGCTAGCCGGGCACTCACCAGAGTCCGGTGAGCATGGGCCTGGACTTTCAAATGTTGACGAACCTGGTCGGTATTCTACTGAGACTCGAGGATGACCGATTCCTCCTCGATCTGCCCCTCGATGATGCGGTACGAGCGCACCACGGGCTGGCTCTGGCGCAGCGACACCAAGACGTAATGCCAGCTCGGATCGGGAGCCTGGGCCACATCGGTCGGCGATGGGTAGGCGTCGGTATGGGTGTGAGAGTGAAAGACGCCGATGATCTCCATGCCCCTGGACTCGGCGTCTCGATCGGCCTGCAGGTGCGCTTTGGGATCGACGGTGTAGAGCTTGGCCGAGGCGGCCATGTTCCGAGTCGGGTAGCACTGGGCGGCCAGGCCATTTTCGGGCCTCCCCCCCAACAACCCACATGCTTCGTCTGGGAGCCCCGCCAGGCAGTGCCCCACCATTTCGCTGTAAACCGCCGTCGGTAGCCGCAACATGCTCCCGGCAGGCTACCGGCGGCCTTGGTGCGTTCTGCGGACCGCGCCACCGGTAGACCCCGTCGTCCATGTGCCCCGGGCCGGTGGCCAGTAGTGCGTGCACACGGCGGCACCGGGGGCGGTTACCCTCCGGCGCGTGGCATCAGCGAAGAAAAAGCCGACACCGACGGGCAAGGCGAAAGCCTCGGCTGACGACGCCGTGCGGTACAAGCAGGTCGCTCGCAACCGCCGGGCCCGCCACGAATACGACATCCTCGAGACCTTCGAATGCGGCATCGCCCTCCAAGGAAGCGAGGTGAAGTCCCTACGGGCCGGACGCGTCACCATCGCCGATGGCTACGCCCGCGTCGAGGGCGGCGAGGCGTGGCTCTTCAGCGTCCACATCCCTCCCTACGCGAACGCCATCGGGTTCGGGGCCCATGATCCTGACCGCAAGCGCAAGCTCTTGTTGCACCGATCCGAAATCGACGAGCTTCTGGGCCGCACCGAGCAGCAGTCGCTGACGCTTGTCCCCCTGTCGATCTACTTCAAGGACGGCCGAGCCAAGGTCGAACTCGGACTGGGGCGCGGCCGTCGGCTCTACGACAAGCGCCATCTCATCGCGGCGCGCGACGCGGATCGGGAAGCAGCTCGCGAGGCGAGCCGGGCGGCGGGCAAAAGCGTGGCCCGGGGCGCTCGCCGCGAGATCGAATAAACGTGAAGCTGGCCTTCACCAAGACCGAGAGCCCTCGCCACAACATCACCGTCGTGCGCGACAACAAGACCGTGGCGGGCCTGCCCATGGCGGACTACGGGAGCGAGATCCCCCACGATCTGGCCCATGTCGTCGTCGAATCCATGCTGGAGCTCTTCTATGGCTTTTGGGGCCTGGTGGCGGCGGGCGCCTCCTTCGACACCCTGCATAGGGCCGCGGCCGGGTCTCGCCCACTGCGACGCACCGACCCCGTCATCGAGGCCCACGTCGCCGAGCTGCTCGTGGCCGAGGGCCTGGTCACGTTGTTCCGAGACCCTGAGGTAGGCGGGTCGGTCGACGACGCTGACTACATGGACCGAGCCCGAGAGATCGTCGAGTCGCACGGCGCCGATCTCCCTGCACTCCTCGAGTTGTCGTCATTGCCTCAGATCCGAGAGTCACTGGCGGCGACGAACCGTCAATGGCAGGCGCTACCCGCCGGTGAATCGCTGCACCTGGTCTTTCCCCTCGCCGACCGGCCGTGATGGTCATAACAAGGCAGTAGAATGGGTGAGCAACACAGCAAAAAGGGGGCGATTGGTTTCGACTTTGGTCGTCAAGTCGGGAGAAGCGAGCCGTGGTTCCCGGAGCCACGTTAAAGAGCCGGGACAAAAAATAAACGCGAACAACACGTACGCGCTGGCTGCTTAATAAGTAGCCCGTCCGTCCGGCCTCAGTCCTACGGGTCGGTAGCGGGCGTCATCTAGCGGGACTTACCTGACGGAGTTGCCAACTGGCCTTCGGGGAAAATAAAGGTTGGCTGGGGACCTGCGAAATCGCCAGCGGCGGCGCAGGACCCGAGATCTAGCTGCTGGATGCGCTCGGAGAAGGCCCGATGAGAAGCTGAAGGACGCGGGTTCGATTCCCGCCGCCTCCACGAAATTTTGGGTGTTCATGACCCCTTCGTTGGAGGTAGCGATGAGTCCCAGGACTCGTCCGCCGCCCCGGAAACGTCAAACTGCCGGCCCTCAGGGCCGGCAGTTTGCTTTGTGACCGATCAACTTTTCGCGTCACGGCACGAACGCGTTTTCGTGAGTCTGGGCCGCATCAACTCCTGATCGATGCGTCATCGAGATCGATCCCGGCAACGGAGGCGACTCTGCTCAGGTCGGCGTCGGCAGCTAGTAGCGACGCTCGGTGCCGCAGAGCTATTGAGGCAATCATGCAGTCGACCATGCCTCGGGGAGTTACGCCTGCTTGTCGACAGCGACGAAAGATAGTTGCAGCGGCGTCGAAGTCGGTGGCAGCGTCGTAGGCAAGGAGCGTAAATCGAAGCAATAACCGCCTCAGGTCAGTCTCACGATCGTCGCTCCGAGCACCAGCAACCACCTCCATGATGACAGGCTCGGTTACGGCCAGTGGGCCATCGGCGGCAATGAGGTCGGTGAGACGTCGATCGACGCGACTACCCGTGGCGCGGTCATATTCCACCCAAGCCGAGGTATCCGCCAGTATCACGAAGAGCGTGGCTTGCTGTCCGCGGGAACCTTGCCGATGGCGCGTGCTCCGCGCATCGCTAGAGCTTCGTCACGCGTCATGGGTTGTCCGGCCAGGTGTCGCAGCGCAAGGTCTACTGCCTCGGTCTTCGTGTGCACTCCGTATCGGTCCATGATCGTTCGGAGATACGTGTCCTCGATCTCAATGTTTGTTCGCACTCTGCCCATACACCTAATATACACGTAGGGTGTATAAGACGTGTACCGTGACGTTCGTTGGCCCACCCGTTAGCTCATCGAGGTCCGGCGACGACATCACCATCTCGCCTCGATCGGCACTAAATGTCAACCGCGACGGTGGATGACCCGCCATTGCCCGTTTTTCGTGTCGGCAGATTTCGCGTTTCGCGCCGCGTCATACCCTCGTGTCACCCTCGATGGTTCGAGTACTGCTCCCCCTCAACCGTGAACGCGAGGTTCCTTCCAGCACCGTCGCCATACACCACCGATGGTGTTTATATTTCTTTTGATCGCTTTGTGTCACGTGCGGGCTTTCAAGGAAACGTCAAGTGCCATTACACATGCGCCTAGTGCGACCCGACCCCGGACTCAAAGTTCGAACACCCGCTGCGAAACGTGGTTTGAATAGCTCGCGTGCCGAATGGTGTTGCCACCCCGATCGCAATCCGGATGTTCGGTTCGTGTGCGACATGCGACTGCACGTAATAAGAAATCTGAGCGCTCGTTCGATACCTGCTCGGCACGTGGCAGATCTGCCTCTTCTCCACGAGATCAACCGTGAATTTCTGCCCAGGACCGACCGTGAGCCTGTGCAACGCTGGCCCTTGGCCGGTGCTGCCACGACGCACGCTGAGTGCGATGGCCTGGCTCTGAGGGCGCGCCGCAGTCGAACGGCCGTCACTGAAATGGACTCCGGTGATCGTCCACGAGCGCCACGAAACATTTTGAAGATCGCTGAAATAGCTGGCAACCTGATCATCGCCACCGCTGCCCTCGCCCAGAGTTTCGAACCTGGGGGCGAGGAAACCAGCTTGAATCGCGGCGGCAAAAATGGTGACGACCACGAGGCCGACCGCAAATGCTTGGTGCCATCGGCGCCCGAATTCCTTGCGATTGGATGCCACGACCGCTCCTGATTGACTCACTGTATCAATACATTGACACATATCGGCCGATCGGACAAGATGCGGGTATGTGGGCGTACAGGGTGATCGACGGTTTGTGGGCGCTGTTGCCGGTCTTGCTCGCCGTACTCGCCATCCGCAAGGTGTCAGTGCGCGAACAACGGCGATTCAGTAGCCGTTATGGCCTCGAGGTCACGCCGGAGACCACCCCAGCAATCACCCGATCCATCCGACGCGGTAGGGCCGGCCGCTTTACGTGCGCCGCGTTGGGTCTCAGCCTGTACCCGGTCATGTATGGGATCGGATTGACCATCCCGAATCAGAGCGCTTACTACGGGTTGGGCGGTTACCTTCTTGGAGCGTTCCTTATGGCATTGGTTCCGGGGCTGCCGCCAACGGAGAACCGGCGCGCGTCACTTGTACCAAGGCGCGCCCGCGACTATCTCCCGCGCACGGCGCTCATCATGCCCGTGCTCGCCATCACCGTCAGTACGTTGGCCGTGATTGCCTACCACTTCGAACCCCATCGCAGCTTCGCTGACTTCAGCGGAACGGCCAACGGGCTCGGGCTCACAACGGTGGCCGTCATTGCCACGTTTGTCGCCGTCCGGGTTGTCGTGGCTCGACCCCAACCCCTCACCACTCCTGGCCTGGTGGCTGTGGACGACGCCGTGCGTACACAGGCGGTTCACAACCTCGCCGGTGCCGGGATCGCCGTCGCACTCCTCGGGACGAGCGCCTGCTTGTTCGAGATGGGGGGCTACGCCTCCCCCGAATGGCTGCACATCACCGGAGGTGTCGCCGGGTTCGGCGCTCTCACCGGAACGGTTGCCGCCTGGACCTTCCGAGGATCCCCTTGGCGGGTACAACGCGCCCTACCGCAGTGATCGTCTCCGTCGACCCCAGTTCGCCCACCCCACCCTTTGAACAGCTGCGCATCGCCATCCGCCAGCTCGTGGCCACCGGAGCGCTGCCCGTTGGCAGCCGCCTGCCGACCGTCCGCCAGCTCGCCGCCGATCTCCGCATCGCGCCGGGCACGGTGGGACGGGCATTCCGAGAGCTCGAAGCCGAGGGGATCATCGAGTCAAGGGGTAGGCACGGCACCCACGTGAAGGGCGCACCGCGGCTTCCCCAATCCGCCGAGCGAGGCCGGCGCATTCGCGACGCCGCCACCGCCTACGCGGCGGTCGCCGCGGAGCTTGCCATCGACCCGTCCGACGCCATCGACCACGTCCGCCAGGCGCTCAACTATTGACGCAAGCGCTTCCCGGCTGCCGCCCAGGCCTCGGCAGCGGCTGGGATCGCCGACGGCAGCTAAAGGCGACGGCTCAGCGGCCCAACAGGGCTTCCATTTCGGGTGGAACGAAGTTGTTTTCGGTGGTGGTCTCGGCCTCGGTCAGCTCGACTATCCGTTGCGACACCTCGATCGGATCCATCTGTCCGTTGGTGACGAGTTCGCCCATGGATCGAAAGAGATCGGCGGCGGGCCCATTGACCGACGCATCGTTGAACCATTCCCACATCGAATCGGCCATGCGGTCGTTGAAGCCGGTGAGGTAAGGCCCCGGATTCAACAACGTCACGTCGACCCCGAGCGGCGCCAGTTCACCACGCATTGCTTTGCCCATTGCCTCCAGCGCGTGCTTGGTCATTGAATAGGGCCCGAAACCCGGCGCGGACAAGACCCCGGCGATGGAGGACACGATGATCACGCGGCCCTGTCCCCTGGCCACCATGCCCTTGACGACTTGTTGCGTCACCGCCAGCGTGCCGAACACGTTTACTTCGAACAACCGCCGGACCCGCTCAATAGGAATGTCGACAATTGGACCGGATTGACCGACACCGGCGTTGTTGATCAAGACATCGACATCCCAATGGGCGGTTTTGGCGACATCGGTACTGGCGATGTCCACGCGTTCGACCGTCAGCTCCGGCGCTTCGGCCTGCAGGGCATCGGCTTGTTCGTCTGTCTCAGTGGTGGCGATGACATGGTGGCCGCGTTCGGCGAGGGCGAGACTGGCCAGCTTGCCGAACCCTGATCCGGCGCCAGTGATCATTACGTTTTTTGCCATAGCAGGTCACCCTAATGGGACCGGACCCACGTCGTCGGCGCACCGGTCAACAGTGGACGTCGTCCCCGTCGCCACGGCTTGAGCCCGGGCCCTTGAAGACGTTGACGGGTCCGCAGGATCGTTGTAGACCCCCTGCATGACACACCAGATGCCATCGGCCTTGGGCCAACGGGGATTGCCCGCCTCCGCAACGTTCATGCCTTCAGTGGCGGCCCTGTGCCTCGCGAGCACCCTCGTCGCCAACGGCGCCACGCGGGTTGTCTCGACGCCAACACCATGAGCAGCGCCGCTGACGATCGTGACGAGATCCGGAGCCTCATTCATGCCTATGCGCACCGGATCGACACGGGGGATCTCGACGGTGTGGCCGACTTGTTCGCGCATGCCACCATCGTGACCGCCACGGGCCAAACCTTCTCCGGCCGGGACACCCTGCGGCGCCTTTGGGACGGGGTCACGCTGTACGCCGGTGTACCGCTCACCCACCATCTCATCACCAACATCGACGTGACGATCGAGCCGGGGGGCGACACGGCATC
Organism: uncultured Acidimicrobiaceae bacterium; assembly: GCA_963714125.1. Taxonomy (GTDB): domain Bacteria; phylum Actinomycetota; class Acidimicrobiia; order Acidimicrobiales; family UBA8190; genus CAWCAW01. Next base: position 2,709,693 of record OY970234.1, read on the forward strand.
AGCGCGGAGCTACATCACCGTCGTGCAGGCAACGCCCGCCTTGGCGCTCCAGGCGGTTGTTGCTGGTCGCCACGAAGACCGCTTTGCTCGGGTGGAGGGAGCTTGGCGGTTCGTCGAAAGAAGAGACTTCCCTGACCTGGGGGGCGACCTCAGCCATCACTTTCCCAGCCGATGAAATGACCCTTGCTCACGAGCCGGGGTTCCAGTCGTGGCCGTAGTGGGGCGCACGACGTTCTTGTACCGAGCCAAGGGCCTCCTTGGCATCTGATGTGCCCGACATCCTGCCCGTGAAGCGCTGTTCATATTCATATCCGGTCTTCAGATCCATCGACTCGATGACATTCAACGCTTCCTTTGCCTCACGTAGGGCCACCGCACTGTGCTGAGCGATACGGCCGGCCAGCTCCAGTGCCGTGGCCTGAAGCTCCTCGTCAGGAACAACGCGTAGGACGGCTCCGAACTTTTCGAGATCTGACGCAGACATGGGTTCGGCGGTGAAATACAACAGACGGACCAATGGTTGCGGCAAGAGCCGGGCCAGGTGCTTGGCACCCCCCATCACTCCCACGCCGACCTCCGGCGTTCCGAGTTTGGCGCTTTCGCCGCAAACGATCAGATCGCAGGATGCGGCGATGGCCAACCCGGTACCGAGCGCCACACCACGGACCGCGGCAATGGTGGGAACGGGGCAATCGTAAATCGACCAGAAGGCGTCACGGATCAGTCGCATACGGGCCGGCGCGTTCACCGGCGTCATGGTGGCGAAGTCTTGGAGGTCGTTTCCGGCACAGAAGTGCTTCCCCGTCCCGGTGATGATGACCACGGAGATATCGGGCAGGACCTCGTTGAAGTTGCCGAAGTAGTCACGTATCTCTTGATACATCTTGTGATTCACGGCGTTGACGGGGGGCCGGTTCAGCGTGACTGTGGCCACCCTCCCGTCGATTTCGACATCGAGGTACTTGGTCTGCGAAGCAGAAGACACGAGGAACTCCCGTCGTCGGTTGGCGCCGGGGACGGCGCCAGTGGTGATCTCGGTGATCAGTCCGAAACGCCCGTGGCAAGCCGAGCCGCACCCACCAGGCGATGGAGCTCGGCCGTGGTTCCCAGCCTGGTCTCAAGCACCAGCGCCCGCTTGAAGAACAAGTGCAGAGGATGCTCTTCGGTAAAGCCGATTCCCCCGTGCACCTGCAAGGCGGCGTGGGCGACGGCGACGGCGGTTTCGCTGGCGAAGGCGTTGGCGACACATCCCGAGATCGTCAGCCGCTGCGAATCGAGCGGCAGGCTTTCCACCACGGCGTCGACCAGGCTGCCGAGCGCCAAGGACTGCGCGGCAATATCAGCCAGAATGTGCTTCACACTCTGGAACGATCCGATTGGTCGGCCGAACTGCTGGCGCGTCCCGGCGTACCCGACGGCCATTTCCACGAGACGACTCGTGATCCCCTGGAGCTCCGCGCTCAGTGCAATTCGGGACAGGGCACGGATCGTCAGCACCACTTCGAGCGCTTCGGGACCGCGCGCCAGCACGTGATCGGGGACAACATCAGTGTCGAACATGACCCGGCCGACGGTGCTGCACGGATCGATCGTCATGAGCGGATCGCGCTCGACACCGACCTGGTGTCCGGGGATCAGAAGCAGGACGATCTCCCCGGCCGCGTCAGCCACGACCAGTAGGTGCTCGGCCTCGGCGAGGTGAAAGACGGGGCCCATGCTGCCGACGAGGCGTTGGTCGACAAGGCGGACCGATCCACGGGCTGCCTGCCAGTCGACGCTCTCGACGCCATCGACCCACGCCACGCTGCCCGTGTCCTGCAGGGCGCCCGACGTGGAGGGAAGCAGGCCCCGGATAACGGGAGCCATCACGATCGACTCGAGGAGAGGACCCGGGGCCAGGTAGCGACCGGCCAGAGCGAAGAATCCCGCCGTGAGGATGGGCGCCCCCACTCCCCCCAGGAATTCCTCGCCCGGCAGGTCGAACCACCCTTGGTGGACCAAGCCCGGCGCGAGACGCTGGTAGGAGGCGGCGGGGTCCTTGGCACTGGCGTGGACGTCTTCCAGAATCGAGGACAGGTGCTGTTGCGCCACACCAAGCAGCTCCGGCACCATCGCATCGACATCGACTTCGACGGACTCGACCACTCAGGCGCCTTTCGGCAGGCCGAGCAGTCGCTCCGCCACGATGTTGCGCTGGATCTGGTCGGTGCCGCCATAGATGGAGATGGCCCGGGAATACAGATAGTCGGCGGTGACCGCAGTGGCGTTGAGACCCCAGCTGTCAAAGGAGTCCGTGCCTCCCATCGGTCCCAGGAACTCATACAAGGACCGAAAGACTTGCTGTTCGACCCGGTTGAGGACGAGCTTGTCGATGGAATCGAGGGCCGTGGGGACTCGAGAGCGGGTCATGCGTTGCATGGTGCTCCGGTTCTGGGCACCCAGCACGGCCAGGGCCACGAAGGAACGCCCGATCGACTCGACTTCGCCATCGCTCGGAGGACGCCGGCCGTCACCTTGGTGTCGCCGCATGGCGTCGATGCATTTGTTGAAGGCAACGGTGATCTCCACGTGACGACGCAGAGCAAAGGTGCCGCGCTCGTGCGAAAGGGTGTCCATGGCGATGCGCCAGCCATCGTCGACCTCTCCCACGACGTTCTCGACCGGCACCCGGACCTCGTCGAAGAAGATCTCGCTGAACTCCGACTCTCCTGTTATCTGCCGAATGGGCCGAACCGTGATCCCCGCAGAGCGCATGTCGACGATCAAGTAGCTGATGCCGCGTCGACCGGGTCCGCCGCCGGTACGGACCAGAAGGGCACAAAGGTCGGCGAAATGGCCCCAGCTGGTCCACACCTTCTGTCCGGAGACGACGTACTCGTCACCCTCCCGGCGAGCCGACGTCCGAATAGAGGCCAGGTCAGACCCGGCATCAGGCTCTGAAAAGCCCTGACACCAGATCTGCTCTCCGGCCAGGAGGGCCGGAAGAAGGGCCCGCTGGCTGTCGTTTCCAAATTGCGCGATCGACGGTCCGACCACCTCGAGACCGATCAGACCGATCGGTTGAGGAGCATTCATTCGACACAGTTCCTCATTTAGGACCAGTTGGTGCATGGGACTGAGGCCTCGACCACCCCACTCCCGCGGCCACCAGATGCCGACCAACTGGGCGCCGTATAGGGCGCGTTGCCAGTCCCGAAGTCGCCAGAACCGGGCCCGGAGATCCGGCGTGTCCGCCGGGATCTCGGCCGTCGACAACCATCGTCGTACCTCGTCACGAAACGCGGATAGGTCGGCCGCCGCCACGGTCGTCTCTCGTCCTTCGGTCGTCAAAAGCTGTCGGGATCTTCGATGACGTGGCTAGGAACGGGGTGACGGTAGAGCTCAGCCGCGTTCTCCCATGTCATCCGGCGAATATCGTGGGCAGGAAGGTGCCCGATCGACTCGTGGACGACGCGCTGGGTGTAGGGCCACAACGAGTCGCAGTGCGGATAATCCTCCTCAAGCAAGATGTGATCGACCCCAATGCGGTCGCGCAGCACGAACGCAGTGGGATCCTCGACTGCACAGAACCAGAAATTGCGCTTGAGGACTTCGGCCGGAGTGAGCTCGACACCGGCCCACGTGCCGTACATCGACTGATACCTCGCCATGTGGTCGAGGCGGTCCAGCAAGGCCGGCACCCAGCCGATACCCCCTTCGCTCATCACGATCTTGATGTCGGGGAAGCGCACGGGAATCTTGGAGTACAACCAATCGACCGTGGCGTACATGGCATACCCAAAGAACAGGACACCGGTTACATCAGGAGGAGCATCGGGTGTCGTGCTCGGCGACGTGCCCGAAGATCCGATGTGCAGGTTGATCACGGTGCCTGTCTCTTCGCAGGCGCGCATGATCGGATCCCAATGGCCACTGTGGATGGAAGGCAACCCCAAAAGCGCCGGGTTCTCGGAGAAGGTGATGGCCCGGAATCCGCGCGCCGCATTCCTGTACACCTCCTGAGCGCCGACTTCAGGATCGAGCCAATACGGGATCTGGCTCGGAATGATCCGTTCTGGATAGGAGCCATACCATTCTTCGATGTGCCAGTCGTTCCACGCTTTGGTGGCCGCCAAGGCGATGTCAGCATCGTGGCCGAGCTGCAGCCGCTGGCCCGCGAACCCGGGCAGGAACGACGGAAAGCTCAGTGAGGCGTAGACGCCCGACAGGTTCATGTCTTTGATGCGTTCATGGATGTCCCAGGCACCACGGCGCATGTCTTCGAATCGCTGTGGTTCGAAGCCCCACTCGTCGACAGGGCGGCCCACCACGGCATTGAAGCCGACGTTGGGAATTTCCAGTCCGTCGTACACCCACACATGGGCGCCGTCTTTCTCGATGACGTGAGGGGCGCGCTCTTCGAGAGCGGAAGGCATCCGAGCCACGAACGTGTGCGGCGGCTCGACGATGTGGTCGTCGACGGAAATTAGCGTGTAGCGGCGGATGGCCCGGCCCGGTTCCTCGAGGAAGGTCACCTTGCCCTTGACCGCCGTGGTGAAGTCCGTATCAACCATGAGGTCGTCGATGCTGGCCATAGCTATGAACCCTTCTTGACAGAGTGGGCGTGATCGTCGGACTCAGCTGCCACCGTCTGGCGGCGGCCGAGATAGGAGTCGAGCAATGACTTGCGATCGCCGAGTTCCGAGGCGTCACCCGCCATAACGACTTCTCCCTCGGACAACACGTAGCCACGGTTCGAGATCCGGAGCAACATGGTCGTGGCTTGCTCCACGATCAGCATCGGTGTCTGGCTCTTGACTTGAGCCAGCACGCCGAACATGGCTTGTACCACTACCGGCGCCAGGCCTAGCGAGGGCTCGTCCAACAAAAGCAGTCGCGGGGCGCCGACCAGGGCGCGCCCGATCGCCACCATCTGCTGCTCCCCGCCAGAAAGCGCCCAGCCGCTGCGGTTCTTGAGGGGCGTCAAGGCCGGGAACAAGTCGTAGACCTCGGCCATCGACAGCCCACCCGTGCGTCCACACCGGGCGATCGAGCCAACTTGCAGGTTCTCATGCACCGTCAGACCGGGAAACACGTGACGCCCCTCGGGTACGTGCAACAAACCCATCCGAGCGACAGCGTCGGGTTCCATACGGCGCAGGTTGACCCCGTCGAAAGTGACGGTGCCTCGACTGGGCACGAGTCTGGTGATCGCCTTCAGTGTGGAGGTCTTGCCCGCGCCATTGGAACCGAGAATGCCCACCACTTCCCCCTCGCCCACCTTGAGCGAGACGTTGCGCACAGCCCGCACGGCGCTGTAGTTGACTTCGAGCCCTTCTACCTCAAGCACCTTCGACCCCCAGATAGGCGTCGATGACCTGCTGGTCGGCCCACACCTGCTCCGGCGTGCCCTCGGCGATAAGGCTGCCTTGGGCCAGTACGGCAATGCGGTCACACATCGAAGACAGGAAGTCGATCTTGTGGTCGACGATCAGAATCGCAAGGCGCGAATGCCGCAGCGTTCCGAGGATCTGACCGACCTGAGCAGTCTCTTGCTCGTTGAGTCCTGCGCTCGGTTCGTCGAGCAGGAGGACCTTCGGTTCACCGGAGATGGCGCGGGCCAGCTCAAGCATGCGTTGATTGCCGTAGCTGAGTCCCGCCGCTGATTTCGTGATGAGCTCGTCAAGGCCGAGTCCCTCGAGTGTCTTGGCGGCGTGGCTCCAACGCGTCCGCTCCGCTTTGCGCATGGTCGGTCGCGCCAGCAGCGACGCCGTCAAACCGGTCCAGCTCCGTTGCGACGTGGACAGCATCACATTTTCAATACAGCTGAGATTCGAGTACACCTGGGGTGTCTGGTACGTGCGCAAGACGCCGGCCTTGCGCGCCAATCGGGGACGGCCGAGATGAACGGGCGAGCCATCGATGGTGACGGTGCCTCGAGCGGGCACCACGCCGGTTAAGGCATTGAGCAGGCTGGTCTTCCCACTGCCGTTCGGTCCGGCCAATCCCATTATCTGGTCGCCCTGAAGGGCGAGCGAGACGCCATCCACGGCTCGCATGCCGCCGAAACTCACCTCAATATCGAGGGCGTTGAGCATGGGCCACCACCCTTCCGAGCCGAGCGAGGATGCCCTGGGAGGTTCGCTGTTCAATGGTGGCGTCGGACGGTGGCCGTCTCAAGTCCCGGATCCGCCCCGCCACACCGACGATACCTTCGGGCAAAAGGATGATGACCACGACGAGCAACCCGCCGTAGATGATGTTTTGGTAATTGTCGAGCGACGACAGAAACTGTGGGATGAACACGTAGAAGGCGGCGCCGATGATCATTCCCCACATGGAACCGAGGCCCCCCATGATGGCCATGAGAAAAATGCCGATCGAGAGGTCGATCCCAAAAGAAGTTGGCGTCATAAAACCTTGCCAGTGCGCATACAGAGATCCCGCGGCACCCGCGAAGGTCGAACCGATGATGAACATCACCACCTGAATGACAGCGACCGGAATGCCCAAAGTCTGAGCGACTACGGCTGAGTCGCGAGCTGCGATCGCCTCTCGTCGCAGCGGTGACCGCTCGACGAGTGCCGTGATCAACAGCCCGATGACCAAAAAGACGACGAACACCCAAAAGACCTGGGTCTCGGTGTTGGCCGAATGACCACCGATGCCGATGGCGACGATGTTGTAGCGCAGGCCGCTTTGTCCGGTGAATCCGTTCCAACTTTGAAAGACGATCGTGCCAATACTGGCGATGGCCAGGGTGGCAATTCCGAAATAGAACTCGTTGGCCCGGATCAGACACATGGCGAAGACAAGACTCACGACCGCCGTCACCACTATGGCCACGACGAACGCCAGCCACATGGAGTGGTGCAGCGATGCCCACGCGGACACGTACCCACCGAGGGTCATCATGAAGGTTTGCGAAAAAGCGAACCTTCCGGCGATGCCGAAGACGAGATAGAAGCCGAGGGCGACAACGGTATAGAGGAGCCAGAGGTTGATGGAGTTTTGGGTGGCCTGACCGTGGATGATCGTTATGCGCAGCGCGATGACGATGGCGATGAAGGCGAGGATGCGGCTGGCATCTTTGCGGTAATAGACAGAAGGAAGGTCGCGATCTGGTCGCCGACGTCGCCACGGAGTGCGGTTTCGACCGGCCACGAGTTCAGCGGTGGAATCAGAGGCGGGCACTGGCAGCTTCTCTGAACAGGCCTGAAGGCTTGACGACGATGATCGCCAGCATGACCACGAACGGCAGGGCCTCGCTCACGGACTGGAATATGTAGCCCCCGATGACCTGCTGCACGAGCCCGATCACCAAAGACCCGACGATGACGCCGGTGAGGTTGCCGAATCCGCCCAGGATGGCGGCAGCGAAGGCGGTCAGCATGATGTTGAAGCCCAGGGTGAGGTCCACCGACGTCAGGGGGGCGATCAGCACTCCGGCCAGCGCGGCGATGGCGGCCGACAACCCGAAGGCGATCAGGGACATCCGACTGACCCGAATGCCTTGGAGCTGGGCCGTCTCGCGGTCCGAGGCCAGGGCTCTCACCTGTCGACCGAATGAGGTCCGCTCGAACAGCAGGTGGAGCCCGCCCAGGACCACGACCGCCACCGCCACGATCAACCCGCGCTGATAGGCGATGGCGGCACCATCGACGTGCCACACGTTGTCGGCGCCCACAGGAGTCGGGAGCACCCGGGGATTGCTCCCCTGCCAGATGGCCAGGGAATAGCGGATGACCAAGGCAGCGCCCAAGGTGCCGACAACGATCACGATCATGGGTCGGTGGCGAAGGGGCGTATAGACGAGCCGCTCGATCAGCATGCCGACGACCCAAAGGATCGCCAGCGCCAACAGGTAGGCAAGCACCATCGGAAGGTGCAGGTTGTCGATACCCCATGCCGCCACGAAGGCGCCAGCCGTGACGAGGTCGCCGTGAGCGAAGTTGACGACGCCAGTCGCCTTGTACAGAACCAAGAACCCCGAAGCCACCAGCGCAATGATGGCGCCGTAGCTGACACCACTGGCCATGAGAGCGATGAAGGTTGCCACCGTTTCTCCTTCGTCAGTCTCGAGGCTTACGTGGTGTCAGCCTCCGGCGTGCGATCACCCAGCTGGGTCAGGCTGGCCTGCGTTTTCGTTTGCTGTGGTGAGGTTGTCGATTGTCTGCGCGGTTCCCGATGCCCAACTCAGCACAGTGATGAGGTGCTCGAAGTTGTGAGCGCCGTCAGAGTGATAATCGGAGGAGCAGATCCCGTCGGTGTACGTCAGACTACCGAGCGCCTTCTTGATGGCGTCCGGGCTGATGGATTTCGCCTTTTCAATGGCGGCCACGGCGAGGTTGACGGCGTCATACGACTCCGCCGAGCTGGCCGTCGGCACGTACCCGTAAAGGGCTTGGAAGTCCTTACGCCATGCGACGACGCGGGGGCTGTTGTTGCCTATCGGGTTGCAGACATCAATCGAGTAGAGCTTCTTGAGAGCGGCAGCACTGGCCAACTTCCCCTGGACCACGTAGGAGGCGGCGCCACCCGTGATGGTGGGCTGGTCGATGCCGTTCTGGATGAATTGGTTGAGCTGTACACCTACCGGGTTGGGATAGCCCCAGTCGATGGTGGCGTCGGCGGACTTCACGGCCAGAACGTCGTCGGTCAGGTCGGTAGCGTCGACCGCGTACGACTCGTCGGCCACGATCTTGGCCCCGAGCTTTCCCAGCACGGTCGTCTGGATGCCCGATCCCGTGTCGCCGAAGGATTCATTGGTGTGCAGGAGTCCGACGCTTTTGGCGTGAAGGTCGTTGACCACGAATCTTGCCGCTGCCGCCGCCTGCAGGCCGTCGTTGGTCGTCGTCGTCCACAGCCACGGGCTGCCGGCCGAGGCACCCAGGTTCAAATTCTGGTCCTGGGTGATGCTGAAGGTGGGAATGCCCGCCTTGGTGACATCACTTGACGCCGCCTCGGCGTCCGGAGCGGGCAGCCCGACGATGAAGGCCGGGTCGTAATCCACGGCGTTGAGGAAGTTCGTGATGACATTTTGAGGGTCGAGGGGCGAGGACTCGTAGCGGACCGTCTGGATCTTCTCGCCCCCGACCCCGCCCGCCTTATTGATCTGGTTGATGGCCATTACGCCACCCTGGTTGTAGTAGTCCGCTGAAGCCGAGTCCTCACCCTGGATGCTCCAGAGCAGGGCGATCTTCAGCGGCGCCTTCAAGAAATGCGCACCCGTCCCCGACGACCCGCTCGTAGAAGCGTTCGTCCCCGTACTGCTGCTACAGGCAGCCAGGCCGAGGGCTCCTGCCACCGAGAGCACGATCGGGGCAAGCTTCCTTCGAGACCCGCCCACTGTTTTTGCCGTAGGCCTCCCCATGGACCATCCCCCTTAGATAGTGTTCTCGAATTAAGTCGGCCGTCTGACCAACTTCGCGAAATATACAGCGTAAGATTCGAACTGTCGAGGATTTCTCAAAGTCGGGCAGTCAATCGCCTTTGGTGGTTGGCTCCCCCACTGGGGAGGCACGGGCGAATGGTGGCATCTGCGTCGAGTTGGCGCACCCTCGACGAGGCGATCTCGAGCCACGCCACGACCAAACCCGGTGACATCGCGTACATAGAGCCGACCCGACGCATGAGTTGGTTGGCGTACGACGGCTACATCACCTTGGCGGCACGTCGTCTCCTCGCCTCGGGGCTGGCCCCCGGGGATCGGGTCGGTGTGTGGCTGAAGGACGGCGTCGCCGTACACGTTGCTCTCAACGCGTGCCTACGAGCCGGCGTGGTGCCCGTGGGAATCGGGGCGCGTAGTGGTGCGCTCGAGATGGGCCACCTGTTGGGGACGACCGGGGCCCGCGCTTTGCTTACCGAGTCGGAGCATCGCGGCATCGAAACGGCCACGACCTTCGCCAGGCTTCAAACTGATCTCCCCGACCTCAGCCTGCTCCTGCACATCGAAGAGACGATGCCGCTGCACCAGGGCGCGATTCTTGAGGCCGCTGAGCCTGATGAGATCGAAGCCGCCAGGCAGGAGATCGCCGGCCACCACCGCGATCCACACGGTCTTTGCCTCATTAATTCGACCTCAGGAACAACGGGGCTGCCGAAATGTGTGGCTCACAGCGAACGACGCTGGATCCGTTATCACGACTACGCGGTCGATGCCGGCGACCTCATTTCGAGTGACATCTGTATGAGCGTCATTCCCGCCCCCTTCGGATTCGGGCTCTGGACGTCGCACTTCACGCCCACTCTTTTGGGTGTGCCCGTCGTGGTCATGCCGAAGTTCGATCCGATCGGCATGCTCGAGCTGATGCACAACGAGCGGGTGACCGTTCTGATGGCCGTGACCACGCAGTTCATCATGATGCTTGGCGTGCCGAACCTGGAACGTTATGACCTCAGCGCGCTGCGAGTGCTCTTCACCGGAGGTGAGGCAATCCCGTACGACAAGGGAGTCGAGTTCGAGCAACGGACTGGGGCGATGGTGCTGAACATGTACGGGTCCAACGAAACGGGCGTGCAGAGCTACACCACCTTGCGCGACTCCAAGGAACACCGCCTGCGGTCGGCCGGAAAGGTGGTCCCCGAGCTCGACGTGCGGCTGTTCGACCAGGTAGGCAACCAAATCGATCGCTCGGAAGGTCCGGGGCAGCCCGGGTCCAAGGGCGAGGTTTGCTCGCTTGGCTATTACGGCGACGAAGCCGCCAACCATCAGCTGTTCACCGGTGGCGGCTGGATGCTGATGGGGGATCTCGTGACCATCGACGACCAGGGTTACCTCCGGGTCGTGGGGAGAACCTCAGACTTCATAATCCGCGGCGGGAAGAACATCAGCGCGGCCGCCGTCGAAGCGGAAGTCAGCTCTCATCCGGCCGTCCTCAAATGTGCCGCCGTGGCCATGCCGGACGACGTCTTCGGTGAACGGGTATGCGTGTACGTCGAGGTCAGACGGGGCGCGACCGTCGCCCTCGGCGATCTTGTCGCCCACCTCACCGCACGCGGCGTCAGTCGTGAGTGGTTGCCCGAACGATTGGTCGTCGTCGATGCACTCCCGATTTCAGACGGTGGCAAGGTAGCCAAGGCGGTGCTGCGATCCGACATCCGCCAACGGTTGATCCTTGACAATTCCGAACCGTTAGGAGACGATCCCACTGACAATTCACACATTAGGCGGACAGGGGATAGCGAATGACGAGCCCGCCTCTTCAAAGGCATGGGGCCCGCCAGCGCCAACGCATCATTGGCGCCGCCATCAATGTCTTTGCGCTGCAAGGGTACGACCGGGCATCGATTCGGGAAATCGCCGACGCAGCTGATATGAACAAGGGGAACCTCTACTACTACTTCCCCGCCAAAGAAGACATCCTCTTCGAGATCGTGGACGATCTCCACAACGACTTCAACTCCGCCTTCTCGGTTTGGTCGGCCACCGGTTCGACGCCTGTCGAACGTCTGAAGTCGGTCCTCCTCGGTCACGCCACTCTCGTGTGTCAAAGTCGACTGCAGGTGCGGGTCACCTATGAAAGCTTCCGCTTTCTGACCGATTCGCGCCGCTTGGTCGTCATTGGCAAACGTGACCTGTACGAGAGTGGGATGACAGCAGTGATCCGGGACTACGTGGCCGTCACGCGGCCGCATGAGCCTCCCACTGCTCTCGGTATCGAAACGCGTGCCGTACTGGGCATGTTGAACTGGATCTACGAGTGGTACTCGCCTGACGGGCCGGTCAGTGAGCAGGAAATTGCCAGCAAGATGGCGGCCATGGCCCTGGATTCACTGGGCGTCGAACACGCTGAATAGCCGATGAGCTCCCTTGCAATTTGTACGGCCGGCCGACTAAGCTCCCTTCGCGCGACATCGTCGGCGCGCTGGATCCCAAGGAGTGCGTGTGCTCCGCTTTGTCAGCCTCGTCGCCGTCCGTAAAGGAACCGACATCGCCCCGATCGTGGCCGCCGCCGCCGCCATGATCGAGGCCGACCCCGACATTCGCGCCGGCCAGGTCGGATCAGGCCTCCAACTCATGGCCCACTTCGGTGCCCCTGAGGCGGACTACAGCTTTTCCCTCGACTTCGACGACGACGAAGCGCTTCAGCGGTGGGCGGTTGGTCCTGCTCACCAGGCGTTCGGCGCCGTGGTCGGCGACGCCGTCGAGTCCTTCATGGTGACCGAGTTCCAGCTGTGACAAGAGTTGCGGGAGTGTGAGTGTGACCTCGAATGAAGCATCGGCAATAGCGGCACTGGAAGCACGCAACGCCATCACCGACGTGCTCCTGCGCTACGTGCGCGGCGTGGACCGGCGCGACTGGGACCTGGTCCGAGAGTGTTACCACCCCGACGCCCATCAAGATCACGGCGCCTACGACGGAGGTGTGGATGGCTTGATCGAGTGGAGTCGGGACTGGCACGCCAACGTACCGACCACCATGCACGTGATCAGCAACATCCTCATCGAGTTGAACGGCGACGTGGCTGTAGCCGAGTCCTATGTCACCGTGCACCAGATGCAACCGGACGAGTCCGGTGCGCTGGTCTACTCCACGGCAGGGTGCCGCTACCTTGACCGGTTCGAATACCGGGCCGACGGGGGCTGGCGGATTGCTGATCGCATCGTGCCCTTGGTGTTCACCCGGCCCCTCGACCCTGCCGGCGACCAGCCGGCCATCACTGGTGCCCTGCAGTCGCGGCGCGACCAGACGGACGCCATTTACGCCGTGCGCGCCGCCGCCGGCCTGACTTGACGATGTCCTCGGACTCAAGCGCCACCGAGCCCGGACCACTCCAACACAGCACGTTCGCCTGCACGGTCACCACGTTCTCGTCGGACGGCAGCTTCGACGAGGTGGCGATGTCCTCGCTGCTCGAACGCATCGGTCGTGCCGGAGTAGGCGTCTACGTGGGCAGCTCCTCACCGGGCGAGGGGTATTCGCTCTCCCTCGATGAGGTCGAGCGGCTGTACGCGCTTTCGGTGGAGACACTCAAAGGGGTCGTTCCGGTCCGAGCCATGGGTGTGGAACCTCGATCGGCCGATGAACTCCTCGCCTACGTGCGCCTGGCCGAGAAACACGACTTCGATGCCATGCAGCTCTACTGCGTTGACCTCGGCCACAGCAACAAGCCCTCCGATGCGGAACTCGAGCGCTATTTCCGTGACCTGCTCGAGGCCATGCACCTGCCCGCCGTTCTCTCCAGCCACATCTTCGGCGGTTACGCGGTTCCCATCCCGATGATGGCCTCGCTTCTGCGGGATTATCCCCACTTGATCGGCATCAACTGCACGAACCCCGACCTCAAGTACGTGGTCCGGGTACTTGAGGTGGCCAAAGACAGGGCCGATGTCCACGTCGGGGGGGCCATGCAGGCGCTGTCGGTGATGGCCATGGGCGGGCAGGGCTTTCTCAGCTCAGAGGCAAACCTCATCCCGGGCGCGTGTCAGTCGATCATCGATGGTTTTCGAGACAAGAACACCGACCTCATGTCAGCGGGTTATGACCGCGTCATCCGCCTGTTCAGTGCCAACCAATCGGCCACTGGCAGCGTGCGGTGGACCAAGACCGCCATGAAGGTTCTCGGGCTCCCCGGCCACCACATGCGCCGACCCTTGCTCCCTTCGACTGACAGTGAGCTAGAGCGCGTCCTTCATGAGCTCAGGGGGCTCAACGATCCCGAGATCGCCGGGCTCGGGTCCGGCATTCCCTCTGCCGCCACCGACACAGGGGGGAACTCATGACCGCGACCGAGAATGGAACCGTGGTCGACTACATGACGACCTTGAGCAACTGGGGCCGTTGGGGCCCCGATGATCGACTCGGTACCGTCAACCTGATCACACCCGAGACCCGTCGCGCCGCGGCCGGTCTCGTCACCGAGGGCATCAGCGTGTCCTGTGCCCATGACATTGACCCGACCGTGCTTGATCCCATTCACCAGTTCCACCGCTACATGGTGGTCTCCGGCGAAGGTCTGGCCGACGAACATCGGGTCCCCCACATGGCCGGCGCCGATCCGCATCAACGGTGGAGCCCATCGCGCGAGTACATAGGCATGGTGTTCCATGGACCTCGCGTCACGCATCTCGACGCTCCCTCCCACATGGCCTGGGACCGCAAGGTCTACAACGGCTATCCGGCCGAGCGCGTCAACGCGGTAACGGGCGCCATCGATCTTCCCGTCAGCGCCCTCGCCCACGGGGCGACGACACGTGGCATCCTCATCGACGTCGTCGGCTCGCGCGGCAACGACGGCGTCGAAGCCGGAACCCGGGTCGAGCCCCAGGAGATCGAACGCATCGCGGCGGAGCAAGGAGTCGAGGTTCGGCCCGGCGACATCGTGCTGCTGCGCACCGGCAAGGGATTCGTATCGGCGAGCGACGAGACGGCGCAGTGGAACTGGCGGGACCCGAAGTCAGGCTGGGCCGCGTCGTGCCTTCCATGGTTTCGCGAGCGCGGGGTGGCCATGATCGGCCACGACGGTTCGAATGACGCTGCGCCATCGGGCTACGAGGATCTCGGCTTCGCCGCTCCGATCCATATCGTCTCGCTCGTCGCCATGGGTTTGTGGTTGTTGGACAACGTGGCACTCGACGAACTGGCGGCAACGTGTCACCAACTTCGACGATGGGAGTTCATGATGACCGTCTCTCCATGGCGACTGCTGGGCGGTACCGGTAGCCCCGTCAACCCGATCGCGACGTTCTAGATGGAACGTCTTGGCGGCAAGACCATCATCGTCACCGGGGCCGGGTCCGGCATTGGCCGGGCCACCACACTCCGGCTCATCGAAGAAGGGGGGCGCGTCGCCGGCATCGACTACGTCGCATCGTCACTCGACGAGACCGCCACCCTGATTCCCGACAGCGACAGCACGTTCTCGCGCTACGAATGCGACATTAGCGATGCGGCGCGGGTAAAGGTTGTGGTCAACTCCATCTTCGAGCAGTTCCCTCGCATCGACGCCCTGGTCAACGTGGCAGGTATCGGGAACCTGGCCCACTCCATCGATCAACCGGTCCCCGAGTGGCAGCGCATCATCGACGTCAACCTTTCGGGCACCTTCTTCATGTGCCAGGCGGTACTCCCCCGCCTTCTCGAGTCGCGCGGCAAGATCGTCAACATGGCCTCGATCGCGGGCTTGATCGGACAGCCCTACAACGCGGCCTACTGTGCCTCCAAGGGCGGCGTCATTGCCCTCACCCGGTCCCTTGCCACCGAGTACGTGGAGCTAGGCGTGACCGTGAACGCCATTGCACCGGCCGGCATCGAGACTCCCCTCATAACCGACGTCGCCATCCCCGGAGGCGTGAACATGGACAAGTTTGCGCGACTGGGTTCGGCCATGGGCACGGCGCAGCCCTCTGAGGTGGCCGGGCTGGTTGCCTTTCTGCTCTCTGACGAGGGTCGCTACATGACAGGATCCATCGTGACCATGGACGGCGGAGTGAGCGCCGGATGACTGGCCGCGCACACAACCGCCCGCCGGCCCGGCCCGGTACGCAAAAAGAGGATTCGCTCGTGGCGCAACTGAGCTTTGAGGATCGAGTCGCCGTGGTTACCGGAGCCGGCAGCGGCATCGGGCGAGCGCACGCCATGACGTTGGCGGCGCGAGGGGCCAAAGTCGTCGTCAACGACCGCGGCGCCTCGCTCGAAGGCGACAAGCTGCCCACCTCACCGGCCCAAAGCGTCGTTGACGAGATCACCGATCTGGGAGGCACCGCCGTCGCCAACGTGGAGAGCGTCACCGAAGAGTCGGGCGCGGCGGCGATCATCGCCACCGCGATCGACAGCTTTGGCCGGCTCGACATCGTCGTAAACAACGCCGGGATCTTTCATTATGCCGATCTCCTGGACGTGACGCTGAGTCGTTTCGAGGGGATGCTCGACGTGCATGTCCTCGGTCCGTTCCTGGTCACCAAAGCGGCATGGCCACATTTCATCGACCAGGGATACGGGCGCGTGGTGAACACGTGCTCTTCGGCCGGCCTGTTCGGGATGCCCCAGGGCGTGCACTACTGCGCCGCTAAAGCGGCCGTCCTCGGCTTGACCCGGAGCCTGGCCGCTGAGGGTGCTGCCCATGGCATTCACGTCAACGCCGTGGCTCCGGGCGCCTCCACCCGGTCGAATCAGGACGTGCTCGACGGTGCCTTTCTCGAGTGGTACTCGAAGTACTTCACACCGGAATCCGTGGCGGCCGCAGCCACTTGGCTGGTGCACGAGTCTTGTCGAGAGACGGGCCAGGTCTATGCGGCCCAAGGCGGTCGGGTGAGCCGAGTCGTTATCGGTGAAGGCTCCGGGTTCTTCAGCTTGGGGATCACGCCTGAGGCCATCAGTGCCAATGAGGAGGCGGCCGGCCGCCAAGACGACTCCATCCCGATTCCCGATATGGAAGCCGAGCTCGGACTGACGATCGCACGCCTCGTGAGCGCGGGCGCACCGGAACCGCCGCCCATTGGTGAATTCGACCTCGTGCAGAAATAACGGAGATGCAAATCGAAACACTGACCAGGTCAGGATCTCGAACTCGGAGGTACGCGTGAGACACGATGTTGAATTCAGCAGTGGCGGCGAGACCCTGCGGGCTCACCTCTACTTACCCGACCAAGGCGAGGGTCCTTTTCCGGTGGTGGTGATGGCCGGAGGCTGGTGTTACGTCAAGGAACTCGTCCAGCCTGATTACGCCAAGCGATTCGTGGCCGATGGCCTAGCCGCTCTGGTGTTCGACTACCGGAATTTCGGTGACAGTACCGGCGAGCCGCGCCAGCACATCGACCCGTGGGAGCAGATCGAGGACTACCACAACGCCATCAGCTTCGTAGAGACCCGATCAGAGCTCGATGCCAAGCGCATCGCCGTGTGGGGGATCTCCTACAGCGGCGGCCACGTGCTCGTCGTCGCTGCCACCGACTCGCGCGTGAAATGTGTGGTGTCGAACATCCCGGTCGTAGACGGCCTGAAGACAATGCAACTCGTCCACGGTTCCTTGGGATTTCGCGCCCTCAGCAATCTGATCCTCGACGACCGCCGCAAGCGCTTCGAGAGCGGCTCATTCGGCTACCTCCCGATGTCCTCGAAGACACCGCACAGCGAGCTGGTGACGTGGCCCTTCCCCGAGGTCACCGACGCCTTCATCACGTTGCAATCCACGGAGGCACCCAATCACGAGCACCGCAACACGATCGCCTCCGTTGAACATCTGCTGGCTTACAGCGTCGAGCCCTACGTCAAGCGCATCGTCAATATCCCGACGCTTATGACCGTGGCCGAGCGCGACGACATCACGACGTGGGACGAGGAGATCCGGATGTACAACCTGATTCCGACCACAAAGAAGCGACTCTTCATCTTCGATGAGACCAGCCACATGACCCTCTACAGCAACAAGACCCGACTGGAAGTGGCCGCCATCCAAGGTTCGTCTTGGCTCGTTGAGCACCTGGTGACTCCGTTCTCCGGTGGCTCGTAACCGCGGTGAAGTGCGGTTGAGATGAAGCACCCGGCTCCATGATTGACGCCACCCACCCGAGCACCGTTGATTACCGTGCCCGTGGTCAGTGGCATGAACGCACGTTGTCGTCATACCTCAGTGACACCGCCCAGAACTACCCGGACGCTCCCGCCATCGTCGATCGGGACTTTCGACTGAACTATGGGGAGTTCGCCGACCGCGTGGGTATGACAGCCGACGGTCTGTCCACCTTGGGCGTGGGAGTCGGCGACGTCGTGTGCGTGGTGCTCCCCAACTGGTGGGAAGCACTCGTCGCCATGCAAGGCACCTTGGCCCAAGGTGCCATCGTCAATCCGGTTGTGCCGATCTATCGCGACCGCGAAATCAACTTCATCCTCCGTCAAGGCACACCCCGGGTGGTGATCATCCCGCACGTATTTCGGGGCTTCGACTACGTGGCCATGATGGCCCGCCTCTGTGAGCAACTCCCCACCCCACCCACGGTGGTCGTGGTGCGGCCCATGGGCGACCTCCCCGCCGGATTTCTCCGCTGGGACGAACTCGCCTCCTCTCTCCCCCGTCATCGACCGGAGGTGGACCCGGGGGCCGTGTGCTTGCTGCTGTACACCTCCGGCACCACCGCTGACCCCAAAGGCGTTCTGCATACCCACCAAACCCTCGATTACGAGAACCGGTCCATCATCGCCCTGCACCAATTGACGGCTGACGACACGGTGTTCATGCCTTCACCGGTTACCCATATCACCGGCTTTCTCTACGGCGTCCTGATGCCGCCCATGCTGGCGGTGGCGTCGGTCCTGCTCGATGTGTGGGACCCGGCCATCGCCTTGGAGCTCATCGAGGCACAACAGTGTCGATTCACCCTTGCCGCCACGCCGTTCCTCATCGGTCTCGTCGACCAGTACGTACTACACAGCTCACCCTCGGCGCTGCGAGTCTTTCCCTGCGGAGGTGCCGACGTGCCACCCGAGCTGATACGACGCGCTCGCCACGTCATGGGCACGTCGGTGGTGCGGGTTTATGGATCGTCTGAGTTTCCGACGGCCTCATGCGGCACAGCCGCAGACTCCGAACGGATCGCAGCAGAGACCGATGGCCGTCCGATCGGCCCGGTTGAGACGATCATCTCCGACCCTGTGGGCGGCGTGGGTGAGCTGCTGCTGCGGGGGCCCGAACTGTTTCTCGGCTACCTGGACCCGGAGCTGAACGACGCTGCTTTTACCCCCGATGGCCACTTCCGCACCGGCGACCTGGCGTCCATCGACTCCGATGGAGCCATCACCATCCGAGGGCGCATCAAGGACATCATCGTCCGGGGCGCCGAGAAGATCAGTGCCAAGGAGATCGAGGATCTGATCTTCGAACACCCATTGGTTCGTGAAGTTGCCGTCATCGGCACGCCTGATGATGTACTCGGTGAGCGCGTCTGCGCCGTAATCGTCCCGGCCGGGCCCGATGCGCCGAGCTTGGAGGACATCTGCGCCTTCCTCGAAGAGCACCGTATGGCGCGTCAGAAACTGCCTGAACGCGTCGTCGTGGTCGCACAGCTGCCAAAGACGGCCAGCGGAAAGGTGCAGAAGTTCTTACTCCGTCAGCAATGCGACCGCACCACTCCTACCGCCTCCAACACGAAAGCATGAATGATGGCCATTGACGAAAGCCGTGTCGACCCTGACGCTCCCCCGCTGCGGCGCTGGGAGCCCCGGGCCATGCCTCCCGTCGGTATCACGCTCGATGCCGACCAAGAACTGGCCGCCGCCTTTCGGATCCTGGCCGGCGAACACTTCAGCGAGCACATCTCCGGTCACATCACGGTGGCAGAACCCAACGGCAATCTCCGGGTCAACCCGTGGGGACTGTGGTGGGACGAGGTAACCGCCTCCGACATCTGCGAGGTCTCCCCCGCTGGTGACGTGGTGCGCGGCAAATGGGACGTTACCCCGGCCATTCATATCCATACCGAGCTGCATCGGCGCAGGGCTGATGCTCGGGTGGTCATTCACAATCACCCATACCACGCCACCGTGCTCGCCGCCGTCGGCATGGTGCCCGAGGTGCTGCATCAGACCGGATGCATGTTTGACGCCGAGACCACCTTTGTCGACGAGTACAACGGCGAGATCGACTCTGCCCTGCTCGGAGCCGATCTGGCTGAATCGATCGGAAACGCCTCGGTGACGGTTCTCGCCAACCACGGTGTCATCGTGACCGCGCCGACCATCGAGGAGGCCACCTACAAGTCAGCGGTCTTCGACCGCCAGTGCCGGCGAACCTACGACGTCATGGTGGCGGTCGCGGCCGGAGCCTCAGCACGCCCGATCCCTGCGCCCGTGCGCGGGCCCATGAAGATTGCCCTGCTTGACCGGGTCCCCGAAGTGTTCTGGAACGGGTGGATCCGACGTCTGCAGCGCGAACAACCCGAAACATTTTCGTAGGCGGCGACCACCAACCCTTCGTTAAGACATAACAGCACCGACATGCGGGAGGATCACCCATGACAGGCATTCCAGCGTCCCACGTAGGATTCATCGTCAAAGATATCGACGTTGCCATCAGTCGATTCAGCGAGATCCTCGGCGTCACCTTCAATCCACCCAAGACCGTGACCCTCGATCACCTCTACAATCCCGACGAAGAACGAACCGGTACCATCACGGTCGCCTACTCCGTCGAAGGGCCGCCCCACTACGAATTAATTCAGGGCGAGGATCACGGCATCTACTCCATGCATGGTGGAGGTGAAGGCATGCACCACGTCGGCGTCTGGGAGACCGACATCGAATCCAGAATGGCCGAACTGGCTGCCAAGGGCATGCGGCTCGAAGCGCGGGTGCTGCTCGACGACGGATCGTTGTTGACCGCCTTCAACAACCCCGAAGATCTCCACGGGGTGATCATCGAGTTCATCGACGACGCCGATCGCCCCATCATGGAGAGATTCATGAAGACGGGCACCTTCGACGAAAGCTTCGACAAGTTCTCATTCCCCGAAGATGGGCAGATGCGGCTCTGAGTCGGACGGGACGCTCGGTTGCCGCCGACGGCGACCGATCCTGACGGCTTGGTTACCTCCTGCATTTCAAGCCGGTTGTCTCGCCGACTCAAGAGGTGCAGTCGGGGCCAAAGAACCGGCGTCAGGACCGGATGAAAGCGAGCAAATCGGCGTTTATCGTCTCGGCTTGGGTGGTCGGCATCCCGTGGGGAAAACCGGCGTACGTCTTCAGCGTTCCGTTCTTCACGAGCTGCGCGGACAGTGGCCCTGAGTCTGCGTAGGGGACGATCTGGTCGTCGTCCCCGTGCATCACGAGCACCGGCACCGTGATTTTCTTGAGGTCCTCGGTGAAGTCGGTCTGAGAGAAGGCGACGATGCCGTCATAGTGGGCCTTGGCCCCTCCCATCATCCCCTGGCGCCACCAGTTCTCGATGATCGCCTCGGAAGGTTCGGCACCGGGCCGGTTGAAGCCGTAGAAAGGACCCGACGGCAGCGCCCGGTAGAACACGGACCGGTTGGCGGCCAGCTGTGCCTGCAGATCATCGAACACGCTCTTGGGAAGACCGCCCGGGTTCGCGTCAGTCTTCACCATGAGCGGCGGTACCGAGCTGATAAGAACCGCCTTGGCGACCCGGCTCTCCCCGTGGCGGGCGATGTAGCGGGCCACCTCTCCACCGCCGGTCGAATGCCCGACGTGCACGGCGCCGTTGAGATCAAGATGTTCGGTGACCGCCGCCAAGTCGTCGGCGTAATGGTCCATGTCGTGACCACCATCAGTTTGCGAAGAGCGGCCATGACCTCGGCGATCATGAGCGACGACCCGGTAGCCATGGTGCAAGAAGAACAGCATCTGGGTATCCCAGTCATCAGCCGAAAGTGGCCAGCCGTGACTGAATACGATCGGTTGCCCCGACCCCCAGTCTTTGAAGAAGATCTTCGTGCCATCGGTGGTGGTGATCGTGCCCATGTTCAGTTCTTCCTATTTCAGGTTACGAGTGGGTAGGGCTTTGAACTCCAGGCAGTAACTATTGGACCGTGCGTCGCGCCACCCGCCAGCCCGTCGACTGCTTCACGACGTGGTGAGTGATGCTCGAGACGCTCTGCACCACTGCGGGGTCGCCAGCCAGGATCACCAGCACTGAACGCGCTACCGCCAGATCGTCGGCACCGACGTCCGGCTCGATGACGGCGTTGGTGGTCAGGTGGACGCTGGCCACTCCTTCGGCCAGCCAGATTGGCCCAACGGCGTTCTCCATGGCCGCTGTCCCCCGGTGTTCCCCCTTCCCGCCGTCGAGGACAGCGTCATCGGTGAAACAGGCGATGTAGCCGGCCACGTCGCGTCGGGTGGCGGCATTGTCCGCCACCGCCAACAGCTCCAAGATGTCGACGCGGTCGGTCACCGACAACGTCACGTCGAGTCCCCTGGGCGGAGCCAGGTGCCGATCCGATCCCGTAGTTCAGCGGGGAACAGCTCCTTAGGAACCATTCCATGAACGGTCTTCGGAGGGGCCGAGGTATACGCCGATCCGGTCTGATGGGCGTACTGGGTCACGCGGAAGCTGACGGCCATGCTGCACAACGCGTAGGCCTCGCCCTCGGTGATGTCGGCGGCAACATGAAGCCACGAGATCAAGCTGCGCAGACATGTCACCAAGGCGTCATCGAGAGAGTCGGCGAAGCCGAGGCCGATCCAGTGGGTCGTGGTCTCAGCCACAGGGCCCTTGAAGCGGCACCTGCTTGTGGAGGGTGTAACGAAGCTGCAAGTCCTCGGCGGCGGTTTCGATGGCGGTCTGGTCAACTACCCCGTCGCCCTGCAAGGCGTGGACGTCGCCAATCCAGATACGCCCACCCGCCTTGAACACCGGAAGAAACAGCGAAGCGCCCACGGTGAGTTCGTTGAGCACGAGGTTGCCTCCGTAGGGGCCGGCGAGGATGGCACTCACCGGATCGTTCCCCGGGGGTTCCACCGCCATGACACCCAGAAATGGCGCCAGCGGGAGTGCAATCCCCTGCACGTACTCGGTCACGCTCCTCGATTCGCCGAAGCGGAAGTAGTGCACATACGGCTCAGCGAAGTCCGATGGCAAGGCGCCGACTCCAAGAGGAAAAGAGTTCCAGCCCCAGTCCCTCGTCCGGAGCGCAACAAGACGACACTCGATGCAGTCACCTGGCTTGGCGCCGGTCACCTCGACCGGTCCGAGCATCGAATAAGGCCCGTTCGGATAGCGGTGTCGTAGCGGCTCGCGCTCGGCAAAGGTCATACCGAAGGTGGCTTCGTTCCCCCAGTGGGTCCACGTGTTGGGGTAGCTGACAATGTCGTTCGACTCGACCGTGGCCACCGCTGGTGCAGTGGGGTCCAAGAACCCGGACCGCACCGTGTCAGTTGTCGACTCGACGGTGTGTACCTTCATGGTCTTCACGCGGTCTCCCCGTCCTTAAGCGCCTCGAGGAGGCGCCGCTTCCCACGTGTCCACAACGATTTCGGGCATCACCCTATCCAGGCGAGACCACGATCGTGATTTCGATCACCTGCTGACCGTTGGAGATGATATGAAAGAGTTTCATCCTCTGGCGCCGTCGATGACCTCACTACGTACAAAGGTGATTCACCGTGGACCGTGACGCCTTGGCCGCCATGCCCGAGGCAGGACCGGTACCGGGATCGGAACAGGCACCGGCGTCCAAAGCCGGGGGCTCGTTTCGCGCCCTACGGTCTCGCTCGTTCCGTCTGTACTTCGGCGGTCAGGTCGTCTCGGCGAGCGGCAGCTTTCTCCAGCAGACGGCGATCGGCTGGCTCGTCCTTGAGCTGACGCACTCGCCCAGCGATCTCGGCCTGGTGATGGCCGCCGGTGGGATTCCTTCTCTGTTTTTTGGTCCCTGGGGCGGATCGGTGGCCGACCGGGTGGACCTGCGCAAGCTTCTCATCGTGACCCAAACGCTCTATTGCCTCTTGGCGGCCCTGCTCTGGGCCTTGGCCGTGGAGGGCGCGGCCAGTGTCACGGCCTTGGTGGCCATTGGCGTGGCGGGCGGTGTCGTCCAGATCGCCGACTCTCCGGCCCGCCAGGCCCTCGTCAGTCGCCTCGTCCCGCCCGACGACCTGTCCAGCGCCGTCAGCCTCAACGGGGTGGTGGTGAACAGTGCTCGGGTGGTCGGCCCCGCCTTGGCTGGTGTGCTGATCGTCACGGTGGGTACGACGATCTGCTTCGGGCTCAATGCGTTGTCCTACCTGGCCGTGATCGTTGCACTGCTCATTATCCGGCCCCGCCAAGCAGGTGGCCCCGTGCCGGCGGGACGCCGTGGTGTCAAAGAGGGTCTGAAGTACGCGGCGGGCCGTCAGCAGCTGTGGCTGCCCCTCCTCATGATGTCTGTGGTCGGGCTCCTGGCCTTCAACTTTTCGGTGGTCCTGCCGGTATTCGCCAAAGACACGTTCCACGGCACCGCCGGCACCTACGGGCTGCTCACCACCATGCTCAGCGTCGGGGCCGTCCTGGGTTCTCTGGCCGTCGGTCTTATCCATCATCCACGGCGCCCGTACCTGCTGCTAGCCGCCCTGGGATTTGGGGTCACGTCGGCGGCCACGGCAGTGGCACCCAACATTGCCGTGGCCTGTGTGACGTTGCTCGTCATGGGTGCGGCCGCGTTCTGCTTTGTGACGTTGTGCTCCACCACACTGCAGTTGCACAGCTCGAGCGCATTTCGAGGCCGGATCATGGCGCTGTGGGTCTTCGTCTACCTGGGCACTACGCCCATCGGCAGCATCCTCACGGGCTGGATCATCTCGGCCAGTGGTCCGCGGGTTGCTCTCCTGGTCGGCTCCGGCGCATGCCTGGCGGCAGCCGTGCTGGCCGCTTTCGTCCGTACGCCGGCTCATCCCGACCAGCTGCTCAGCGACCTTGATCGACCCTGATCTCGGGCTCTCAACCGACGAGGAGCTCCGACTGCTCGACGAGGAGCTCTCGAGCCACGGGCGCCACCTGCGTACCGTAGAGCTCGATATTGCGCATCAGCCTTTGATGGGGAAGGCGGCCCGAGCTGTACTTCAGGTCGAAGCGGTCGATGTCCAGTGCGGCCGCGGTCCGAGCGATCTTGGCGGCGACTGTCTCGGGCGACCCGACATACAGCGACCCATCGGCAGAAGCCTCCTGGTCGAACTGCGCCCTGGTCATGGGCGGCCAACCACGCGAGGCTCCAATGCGGTCCCGGCCTTCTTTGAAGTACGGCCACAACTCCTCGCGCGCTTGATCATCGCTCTCGCCCACATACCCCGGCGAGTGCACCGCGATCGGCAACGGGGCGTGCCCGAACTCCGACAGGGCTTGGCGGTAGAGGTCGACGTATGGACGGAATCGACGAGGGTCGCCTCCGATGATGGCGAGCACGAGCGGAAGTCCGTAGTGCGCTGCTCTCACCACGGACTCAGGGCTGCCGCCCACACCCACCCACGCCTTGACCGAACCCGACTCGGTCGTCGGATAGATCCGCTGGCCCTCGATGGGGGCTCTCGTGGCTCCAGACCACGTGACCTCCCCCTCCTTCATAAGCTCCACGAACAGGTTGAGCTTCTCCTCGAACAGCTCGTCGTATTGAGCGAGGTCGAATCCGAACAGGGGGAAGGACTCGGTGAAGCTTCCCCTACCCAGGATCACCTCGGCCCGGCCGTTCGAGGCCGCGTCGAGGGTGGCAAAACGCTGGTACACCCGCACGGGATCGTCAGAACTCAGAACGGTCACCGCTGACGCCAAGAGGATCCTCTCCGTGCGCGATGCGATGCAAGCCAGCACCATTTCGGGACTCGACACGGCGAAGTCGGCACGGTGATGCTCGCCCACTCCGAAGAAGTCGACCCCGACCTCGTCGGCCAAGACGCCTTCGGCGACCACGTCACGGATGGTTTGGGCCTGTGAGACCAACGCGCCATCCTCGCCCTCGGTCACATCGCCGAAGGTGTCAAGGCCCAGCTCTAGCACCCTGTCCTTGGTCACTCCGAACCACTTCTCCTATTCGTTTCTCGCAGGTCCTTGCACTCGCAATGACATTTCAACACCGTGAGATGCCCTGCGATTCCCTGAGCGGTCCTGAGGACCGCTCGGTGTGCGGCAGCCGAGGGCCCTAACTCCCCCACATTGAACTCCGACCACCATGGAGATTCGCGGGGGCCTCGATGCCGACCGCTCCAACTCGTCGGCCCAAGGCCTCATGTACATCTGCGGCTATGGCGACCCGACCGCCTGGGGCGCGTCATAACCGCCCACCGTGTCAGGGCCGCCGGGGGCCCCATTGCCCAACTCTCCGTTGGAGTTGTAACCCCAGCATTCCACCGGGCCCGTCTTGAGAACGGCACAGAAGCTGTCGTAGCCATTGACGCCGTCGTTGCTGACAGAGTCAGAGTTGGCGATGCCGGTCACCGGCTGCGGGGTGTCATAGCCGTAATAGTCAGGCCCGTCGATGGCGCCGTTGACGGTGCCGTTGCCCACCTGGCCGTAGTTGTTGTAACCCCAGCAGTCCACTCCACCAGCCTCAAGGACCGCGCCGTAGCCGTAGCTGTCGCCTTCGCTCGCTACAGAGTCAGCGGTGGTGACGCCACTGACGGTCTGGGGCGAGTCGTAGTCTTGGTGGTACGGGCCGTCAGGTCCGTTCATGATCCCAATGCCCAACTCGCCGTAGGAGTTGTCCCCCCAGCAGTCCACTCGGCCTGTTGCAAGCACGGCGCAATAGCCGAGGCCGCCGCCGTCGGTGGTCACCGATACCGCGTTGGTGATGCCAGTTACCTCCTGGGCCACGTCGTATCCAGCCTCGCCATCAGGGCCGCCCGTGCTGCCGATGCCGAACTGGCCGTAGGCGTTGTTCCCCCGACATTCCACCCCGCCGCTTGAAAGCACCGCACCGCGACCGAATGTTCGGGCTGATCGAGACCACCAAGTTGCGTACGCAACAGCCCCTCGCCGCCGATCAACTCGACGCGTGCGAAATATAGGTGCGTCGGACTGGGCCCGAGTCAACCTTCGCTGATGGGGTTGCCGTATCGGACGATCCAATCGGCGTTGAGGTGGTCACCCCGTCGCCGATGTTGTACCCGAATCTCGTGCCCTGAAGGTAGGTCAAGGCCGAGGTAATCAAGGAGACCTCGAGTCACACCAATCGGATCATCGGCAAGATCCTCGTAGCGTACCTCACGCGGCTCCACGTCTACAGAAGTGAACCAGGCTCGCCAACCCGTGTTGTGTTCATCGATTACCCGAACCAGCCTTTGGATCTCTCCTGCGTCGAAATGGGGACTTATTTCAGCCTGCCCTGGTTGGATCAGATCATCGTCTTGCCAGTGATTCGTCTGCTCAGCGCGCAGCCAGGAGACGGCTTGGGCCACGACGTCGTGGCGCCGTAAGTAGAGAAATCGGGTGGGGCCGAATACGCGACGAAACAGTTCCAGATCGGCACCCACGAGATCGGGGTGCAGTGTGCCCAGCCTGTCAACAACTTCCTTCAGCGTCCCCCACATGATCCTGGCTGCGAACACGCCGTTGTCGGTTGTGCCGGCAACCATGGCTGAACGCATGAAGTCCGACGCACGGAACGATCTCCCAGAAGAGTCGAGGATGCCCCACCGGGTGGCCCATAACTTTTCGTCTGGTCGCCTGAAGTAGGACTCAGGATGACCTGCGACTCCGGTGGACTCGAGCAGCCCACAAAGGAGCGAGCTGCCGGTGCGAGGCGTGGCGCAAATCAGGTAGGCATCGGCGCGCCCTGATGGCTCGACCATAGAGAAAGCTGATATTCAGTGACGGTCGTGCGGAGCGTCGAGCGGCTGCGCCACGACTCCCTTGAAGCCCAAGCGCTTCAGAATGAAGACGCCGAGACGGCTCGGCTTCTTGGCCTTCTGTGCCGCTTTCGCCTCCTCCTCGTGCCCGCCCGTCACGTGGTAATCGCGGCCCATATAGCCCCGGCGGTACTTGGCAACCATGCGCATACTTTATTCCTCCGGCACCGGCCGGACTGAATATCGCCTACCTCGGCAAGACCAGGCGGTCAGGTCCCGCCGACGAGCCCCTCCCATGACCACCGCGGCATGCTCATCGCTTCCGGCACCTCGTCAGCGCCGTGGTGATACCTGGCCATCGAGGTCGTCGTGGCCCATTCGAAGTAGTCGTGAAGCACCTGGCGGACCGGACTGTCATCGACGAAGCCGACGTCATTCAGGGCTTCGTCGAAGCACGTGACGGCACGACGATCCATCTCATCATGCGGACCGTTGCCGCTGTGCATACGCACCACCGAGGTCTCGTCGCCGTAGACACCCGAAAATGCCGCCGGGCCGCCGAGAGCCTCCGCCCAATAAGCGGCCAGGCGTTCAGTGTGATCAGGGTGAAATCCATGGCTGAAGGCGTGGCTCACGATCTCGTCTGCCATCACCCTCGCATGCCAGGCCGCCGCCAACTCCACCAAGCCATCCATGGAGCCGGCCGCCTCGTACACCGTTTGCATGCCCCCAGGATGGCACCCTCGGCTCACGTCGCGGCGGCAACCACCAGCCGAATTTTGTTCGCTTCGCAATCACCGAAATCCCCCGTGAAAGTCGGTGCAACCTGCAGTATCCTGACGCCCCTACAAGGGGGATGCGATGGGACGTTCGCATGCCGTTGTTGCTCGGCTCGGATTGGCAGGTGTCATCACCCTTGCCACCGGCACGGCACTGCTGGGAGGAGTTGTCATCGAGACCCTCTCCTCTTCGGCTTACGCCGATTCAGCTCCCTATGAGGTCTTTTGTCCCGGTACGCCATTAGGCGGCGTTGTTCTCAACAACGTCGTCATGACCGGGGCACTTTCTCCTACCAGCCCGACGACGGGTCAGGTGTTCAATCTCACCGGTCTCCAAACCGAAGAGCAGCTTCCGGCCGCAATCGTGCAGGATGCGGCCGAGACAGGCCTCACCTCACTCACGGGCACGTTGACAACCACGGTCGATGCCATTGGCGCCACGCCGACGTCGCTTTCGACTGGTCCCGTGAGTTTCACCATTCCGATCCCGAATCCGATCCCCTCCTCCGGTGTCACCATCACGATCCCGTCGGTGACCGTCGGGCCGTTCACAGCGACGAGCGACAACATCGCCATGAGTGCAGCGCCCGAGGCTCAGACCATGGACATCGATGGTGACGGTATTGGTCTGCTCGACTTGCACTGCGCCACGTACCCGAATGACGCTTTGGCATCGGGCTTCACCAGCGCCACACCGCCCGGGGAGCCGATCTCACCGGTGATCGCCACCGCCGGAGACGTGACAACGCCGCCTCCTTCGACGCTGACGGGTCCCTACGAGCTGTATTGCCCACACACGCCGGTCGGTGACCTCGACTTCAACGACGTGACCACCTCGGCCACCATCTCGCCGCCAACGCTCTCAGCCGGTGACCCGTTCCAAGTGACGGGATACCAGATCTCCATCCCGATCCCGTTGGGACCAGTCACCGCCGCCGTTGGACTCGGCAACGACAGCTTTGAAGGCCTGGCGACCAGCTATGTCGACGCCTATGGGACCACCACATCGCAACTAGCCACGGGCTCCATGAGCTTCGATGTGCCCATACCGAGCCCCATCCCGTCAACGGGGCTCTCCCTCGACCTGCCCTCATCGTCCACGACGATCGGGCCCTTCACGGCGGTGGGGGGACCGGTCACCATCGCCCAAGATCAGTCGGTCCTGGTGGTGGCGGAGCTCTCGGGCAAGGGATTCACCATGTCGTGCACCGCCTACCCCAACGACAGCCTGGCGTCATCGGGTTCTACCGGAACGCCACCGGCCACGACGCCGATTGAGCCCATCATCGCTGTGGCCAATGCGTCGGGGACACCGATCACCACGACCACAGAACCGGGCGGGCCCGGGACCGGGAGCCAAACGCCAGGCTCCCCTTATGAGCTGTATTGCCCAGGCACCCCCGTGGGCGATATCGCCGTCAACGATGTCGTCACCACGGGATCGATCACACCAACGTCGCTCAACGAAGGTGACGACTTCCAGGTGACCAATCTGCAAACGCAGTTCACGATTCCTCAAGATGTGGCCCAACAGGCCGAGAACCTTGGCCTCACCACCCTGAGCGGGGACCTGTCGCTCTTCTTGGACGTATCGGGCACTCAGGGCATTTCGTACACCACGACCAGCACGAGCACTTCGTCGTCCACCGCTACGAGCACCTCAGTGAATCCCGGAGGACCGACGGTGGGTGTCGATGAGCCCTACCCGGGGCCTTACCCCGGCGAAGACGATATGACCTTCAGTGTCACCTTGCCCTCGCCAGTGCCACCGACAGGCGTGCAGTTCACAGCCACGTTGCCGCCGGACTCCGCAACGGAAACATTTATCGCCGCCGGCGGCCCCATCGACGTGTCGGTGGACGGCGCCAATCTCGATGTCAGCGCGTTCGGCGACGAGTTCGGGCTCTTCTGCAACACGTTTGTCAACGACACCGTGCCGACCGGCCTTTCGATCCACCAACCCAATGACGGGTTCATCCAGCCACTCGTCGCCACCGGCAGCGCCACCACGATCCCTCCGCCTCCAGGACCCCCGGGGGCCTATGAGCTGTACTGCCCGGGCACCCCGGTCGGTAACATCGTCTTGAACGACGTCAGCACGACTGCCGCGCTCTCGCCATCAGATCCGACGCCTGGTCAGCAGTTCAGCCTCACCGGCTACCAAACCACGCTCACAGTTCCCTTCGCGATTGCAACGGCAGCCTCCGCGCTCGGGAACACAGCCATTGCCGGCTACGCCACCGCATCGATCGATGCCAACGGTGCCACACCCGCCCAGATCTCAACGAACGCCATGAGTTTCGACGACCCTCTCCCGAGTCCCGTTCCGCAGAGCGGTGTCACCGTGACCGTGCCGTCGGCACCGGGAACCATCGGGCCGTTCACGGCCTCCAGTAGCGCCATCACGATCTCTCAGGACGGAAAGATCCAGTTGGTCCTCACCGTCTCGGGAAACAGTCTCACGATGAACTGCTCCACGTATGCCAACAACAGTGCACCTACCGGCATCGTCGAGACCGTTCCGCCCGGGAGACCCCAGTCGCCGGTGATCGCCATCGCTGGTGGCGGCGCCACGAGCACGCCCCCGGGTGCGAATGTGGTGGTGACGCCCGCTACCGGCCTCAGTGGTGGGCAGAGCGTTTCGATCACCGGCAGCGGCTTCACAGCCAACTCCACCGGGAACATTCTTGAGTGCAACGATGCTCTCAATCAGCCCACGGTCGCTCTGCCTGCGCCCGTCTCCTCTCCGCTCGCGGTCGGTTGCACGTCCCCCAGCTATCACGTCTTGGCCTCCACCTCGGCCACAGGAGAGCTTTCGACTACCTACGACGTCGTCGCCGGCACGCTAGGGCCGCCGTGCGGCACGTCCGCCGACATCGTGGTGACCTGCCCGAGCACTGATAGCGCGGGAGGGGATCCGGCTACCGATGCGGCCGACTATCCCTGCCCGCCCACTCCCGCCCAACAGGCTGAAGGTGTCACGTGCAGCCTCCGCTTTGGTGACGAGGCGGGCGACAGTGCCGATGCGACCATCGTGTTCGACGGCCAGGAAGCAACTCCGTCGACCACGGACCCAACCACAGGTCCCACCGCGGATCCGACCACAGACCCCACGACCACAGACCCCGCGACCGCAGATCCCACCAACGACACCACAACCACAGCGCCTTCGACGACGACCACCCCGTCGTCATCGTCACCTTCGACGTCGTCCCCAGCGGGGTCCACGACCACCGCTGCGAGCCAGCCGTCGGCGGTGGCCGCCGCGGTAGCGGGTTCCTCCAGCTCGAGCGACCCACCCATAGTGAGCGCCAACTCTGGGTCGCTCGCCTTTACCGGAACCGGTCCGCTCGCTCAGTGGCTGGCCGTGGTCGGCGTGGCCCTGATGCTCCTGGGCATGGCGCTGTTAGTCGTGATCGACGCGCCTCGGCGCCTGCTCACAGAGATGGTGAAGCCGTGGAGAGCGTCTCACCACGGGCCCGCGAGGGCACGGCGCGCGGGGCGTGGTGCCGATTGGTTCCTCGGCCGCTGACAGTGCGCCGCAGGCGCGTCAGCCCTTGTCGACCTTCTTCAGGGCGCCGTAGCCATGCTCGATGGCCGCCACGATGATGTCCTCAAAGTCCTTGTCGGTGAGGACGTGGGGGGTTCCCATAGATGACGCCCGCCAGTACAACTCGGCCAGCCATTCGAGAAGCTCCAGACTGTGGATGGCCGCAGCCATGTTCGGGCCATAGGCAACCGACCCGTGATTCTCCATCATGGCGGCGTTGCGACCCTTCAGAGCCTCGATGACATTTTCGGCGAGCTCCTGAGATCCAAAGCGGGCATAGGGCGCGGTGCGAGGCACGCCCCCCAACTCCAAGCAGCTGTAATGGAGTGCGGGCAACTCGCTCAGGCAACACGACGCCGCCGTGGACGCCATGGCGTGCGCATGAGTGATGGCGAGGGCGTTGGTGGCGGCGTAGATCCCAGTGTGGAGGGGCACCTCCGAGGTAGGGGCCAGGTCGCCGTCCACAATCTGCCCGCTCAGATCGATGACGGTGATCATCTCGGCCGTCACCGTCCCCAGGTCAGCTCCGGTAGGCGTCACCGCGATCAGATCGCCCTGGCGAGCGGAGATGTTTCCGGCCGTACCGATGACCAGGCCCTCCTTGGCCAGGTGCCGGCTCGCACTGGCCACGGCCTCTCGTTCAGCGGCCAAGAGCAACTCGCTCATCCTCGTCCCCTTCGTCGTATCAATCATGTGCCGTGTGGACGGCGGCACTGAGACTACCTTCGCCCGGCAATCCCGCCCGTCCAGTTCGTACGATGAGCCCCATGGCCCCGAAGCTGCGCATTCCTGCGTACCTGCAGGCTTCGACCGACGTCGGTGGAGCCGAGCGCGTGGCGTGGCTGACCGAGCTGCCTGACCGGGTCGAGGAGCTGACGGCCCGGTGGGGCTTGGTTCTCGGCGAACCGTTCGAACCGGGTGGCAACTGCTCCTGGGTGGCGCCTGGAATCGACTCCGATGGCCGAGACGTCGTCTTAAAGGTGGCGTGGAACCACCCCGAAGCGCGACACGAGGTGGAGGGCCTCGCCGCGCTCGACGGCCACGGGGCGGTGGCGGTGCACGCCTTCGAGCACGTGCCACCCCTACGGCCCGACGACAGCACCGATGACGGGGCCGTCGGCGGCACCACCGCCATGCTGCTTGAGCGGTGCCGACCCGGGACCGAGCTGCGCTCCCGCCCTGAAGCCGAGCAGCACGTCGTCATCACCGGTCTGCTCCGGCCGGTGTGGGCCGTCACGCTGTCAGAGGGCCACCCATTTCGTCCCCTGTCGGTGATGGCTGATCAGTGGGTGACCAACGCCGAGAAGCGGCTCGTTGACAACCAGAATCGACTTGACGTCGGCCTCGCCCGCCACGGCCTGGCGCTTTTTCGCGAACTCTCGCGTCGCGGACCCGCTGACGTGTTGCTGCTCACCGACCTGCACGCCGGCAACGTGCTGTCTGGGGAGCGACTCCCATGGTTACTCATCGACCCGAAACCGTATGTGGGCGATCCTCATTACGACGTCCTCCAGCACGTCCTCAACTGCACCAAGTCGCTCCAGGGCGATCCCATCGGTTTGCTCACAACGGTGGCCGACCTGGCCGAACTGGACGCCGACCGGGTCCGGCGGTGGCTCTTCGCCCGCTGCGTTCAGGAGATGTTGGACGGGAGTTCACCTTGGCTCGGGCTCGGGCTCGACCTGGTGCTGGCGCGCCTGGGAGATGTCTAACGTCCCCGGACCCCGCGTTGCCGAGGTGTACAGCCTCGACCGTTGAAGGTGCGTCGCGCTCTACGTGGCCGACGCCACGTACTGATCGACCGGCGTCAGTCCGGATTGTCCGTTGGAGGTCCCCGGTACCGAACCCACCGACGCGTAGGTGAAGTTCAGCTGGTTCGTCAGTGACGTGCCAAACGATCCTCCGACGATCTGGCCCGTGATGGCCCCGTCGTTGTTGAACGCCAGGATGCACGGGTCATAGATCAACGTGTTGATCGGGTAGGAGGTGGTACCGAAAGCCTCCTGATTGGTGCCCTGGATCTCGTAGTTGGTCCCACAAGAAGAAAGGGACATCACCGACGCCGTCGTGGGGCTGGTTGGATCGGCGGGCACGATGAGGTAGAGGTCATGCACCGTCGAGCTCGAAGATTCCATGGTGGTGGCCGTGAAATTCAGCCCACCGGTGGCGGTGTCGACGACGGCGAAGTTGCTCTTGAGCTGAACCACGAGATTCTGCGGCAAGGCCAGGGCACAACTCGTATAGAGAACTGTGGGTGTGCTCGAGGTGGCATCGTTTTCAAACTCCAGATAGGCACCGGTCGGAGTCTGATTGGAGTTTTGCCAACTTCCGCACGTCCCGGTGTAGTTGTCCACCGTCCAGCCCGCGCTCGTCCAGGCTGACGAGTTCCAGGTAACGACGGGGAACGTAGGCACTGTGGGCAGCGTGACGCTGGCGTTTTGGGTGATCGTTCCCTTGACGTACGAGGAACTGGCCGGCGCCACAACTCCCGACGCCGTAACGTTCCCTTGGAACTGTGGCCCGGTGTTGGAGAACGACACTCCCCCATTGATGAGGGCATTGCCGTCAATCTTTGGCGACGAGGTGTTCACCCCTGTGTCGCCATTTACGTCGAGTGCCCCAGTGATCGTGCAGCTATTGGTCATAGAGAACCCGATATTGGAGGCATTGCCAACGGTGGTGGCGTTGGCATCGCCGGGATCATTGACGTACAGAGGTCCGTTGACAGTGGCGCTGTTGCACTGCAACGGCCCATTGATGAACACCGTGCCGGTATTGGTTGTGGCCGCCATGCTGTTGTTCAACTCGAGACCGGTGTCGTCGTAGATGCCGTACCCAGTGAGAAAGCCGCCCGAAGACGACACGCTATAAAGCGAGTCGAGTGTCTCTTTACTACTCGACCGGGAGCTCCCTGCTGATCCGACGTCCACGACCAAGATGGCAGCGACCCCGCTCGAGGAGGCCACCGACCCGCTCACGCACGCGATGGCACCGGAGGCGGTGGGCGGGAACGAGGCCGAGCTTAACGAGCTGTAGTACGTGATGGTGGCGCTGTAGGACTGCGGGACCGAGCCGGTGGCGACCGTACCCGTGAGGCTGCACGGCAAGGAGCTCCCGTTTTGGATGTCCGCCTGCAACGTCGTGAAGGCATTATTCACGCCGGCCGACGCGCTCTGCGTGGCCGACGCTGTAAGGACGCCTGTCTCGACGTTGGTCACGTTGTTCACAACCGAGATCGCCACCGTGGCGCTCGTGACGACGAACACCGACAGGATCACCATCGCCATGACGAGGGCAACCCCTTCTTCTTTGCGAGGATGGAGAGCGAAAAGGCGCTTGACGACAACCAGGCGCCGTCTCATGCGGCCGGTGCCGTTTCACAATCCGTCGCCATGGCGAGGGTACCCACATTGGTCGCGTTCAGCGTCGTGCTTATGGAAAGTGAGGCCTGATTCGCCGACGGACGGAGGTCCAGTGCCACCGTGACGGCGGTTGGGGTGCCTGTGGTCATCGTAAATGGCGTTGTGGGCGGCGGATAGATGGCAGGTTCAACGGGGATGAACGCAGTAGCGGTGGATGAACTCGGCAGCCACGAACGCTGCTCGAGCTCACCAGCCGTTGAGATGGCCCACTGGTCGCAACGCAAGGTGCCTCCGGCCTGACTGAGGACGACAAGGGCATCGCCCGCCTGGGTTCCCGTGTCCTGGGTCGAATAATTGGTGCCACTGCTCGGACTCGGCGAGTACACGACGACTGCCGATGAGATTTCCTTCGTAAGGGGAAGAAAGGTGGCCGCCATGATGACGTTGTCAGTGGCTTGTTGTTGAAGGACAAGCGATCCATCGCTCACCGTCTTCAACGCCGGAAAGACGAGAAGCGCTGCCACCAAGGTGAGGACAAGCGTCAGCGCCACCTCGATGAGGGTGAAACCGGCATCATTGTCCTGATCGCATCGTTCCCGAGTTTCGGGTCTCGCCTTCGTCACGTCGTCACGTTGTCACGGCGTACGCGCTCGTGGCGCTGGACGACGATGCCGAAATACTTACCATTGTCATGCTGTGACTCAACCCTCGGCTGGTCCATGTCGCCGTTCCCGTTTCGGTCGCCCCGGAGGAACACGTCATCGGGGTGACGGTGACGGAGAAGGTTGTGTCGAGTTCGGTCACGCTCGTTGACGTCCCACAGCCGCCGGTGCGGAGCTCGGTGGCGAGGAGTTGCGCGGCTTGCAGCCGCTGCGACGCGTACTGACTGTCGTTAAAGCCGCTGGTCAAGGCTCTGAAGGCGAGAACGCTCGTGGTCGAGATCAGCGCCACCGCGATCACCACCTCGATGAGGGTGATCCCGGACTCAGCGCGCCCGCGTGCCGACAACAGTCGACGAATCCGTCGCATGATCCAGTCATCGGCCGATGCGCAGGAGATCTGTACCTTGCGCTCACAAGAAACAGCACAGGGCCCGGACTCCCGGCTCCCCTAACCCGCCACCGCGGCGCGCCAGCACGTGGACCCGCCATGTTCCGAAGCACATGGTTTCGGCGTCGATGGCGGAGTTGTGCAACCCGGGTTGACGCCGCCAGGGCGGCCTATGGCGCATGCCGCTGTGCCGGAGGCAGGAACTGCAATCCAGCTTTGACCCAACGCACGCGCGATCATGTCGGCGTGACGGCACTCCCTGAGAAATGGCGCGTCCGACCATGAGCGAGACCTACGACGCCAGCTACGAGCACTATCCGATGTCGGGTCTCGACGAGTTCCTCATCCACAACCATCCGAACCCGGTACGAGTCATGTGGACATCGGACCCTCAGGCCTACGAGCGCATGTGGTTCACCAGTCAAGACACCACCGGGGATCTCCTGGTGGTAGCCGGCATGGGCATCTATCCGAACTTGGGAACGGCTGACGCCTTCGCCATTGTGAACGTGCGCGGTCGCCACACCACGGTAAGGGCGCACCGAAAGCTGGGCCTCAATCGGATGGACATGAATGTCGGCCCGCTGCACTTCGAACTCGTCGAGGCATTCAAGCAGTGGAGGGTCACCCTCGACGACAACGATTTCGGCATTTCCTTCGATCTCTCGTGGTTCGACACCAAGCGTCCCGTGTACCGACTCATCGGCGGAGGACTGTTCATCGGGACGAAGCCGTTCGCCGGCGTGGCCGGTTACGACGGCTTTGGCCGCCAATCCGGATGGGTGACTGCCCACGGTGAGCACTTCACCCTGGACCCGCAGATCCACCGGGGCAGCCGCGACCATCATTGGGGTACGAGGGACAGCGTGGGCGGTCCCGCATTGTGGAGCGGGAATCAGCACCCCCACTCCGGTGAGTGGGTCGAGTTCTCTGAATATGGGATCTGGGGCGACCACGTTCTGTACAATTTGGGTGATCCCCGCCGTGGGAGCGAGACCCTTCGGGGCCGACGTCATCGCCTCCGGTTCGAAGAGGATACCCATCTCCTTTTGTCGGGCGAGGTGGATCTGGTTTTCGTCTCCGGCGAGGAGAAGACCATGACGTTCACTCGTATGGGCAACCAGATCGCCTTTCTTCGCTGCGGTATGTATGGCGGACCCAACGGCGGCACGCCCGACGGCAACATCTGGCACGGCATGGCGGTCGGCGACGTGGTCAGCGGTGAGACCTTCGACGTCAATGATCCTCAGGTCCGGGCCAGAATCTGCGGACTCGACCAACACCACGCCCGCTTCGAGTGCGACGGCGAGGTGACCTACGGGATGGTCGAGCCCTACGACACCCTTTGCTACGAGATGGCACGCAGCGGCGTCGGTGGTTTCTCGCTCCTTCCCTGATAACGACGACCGCGTCGTCACGAGACGCGGCTGGTCAGTAAGTCGAGAAGTGGATTGCTCTCGATGGGGAGCATCAAGGGTTCCCCCGCAGCACGGCGGAGGTAACCGATACGGGTCATGATGGCCGTGCTGCGCACCATGGCCAGGGTCTCGTACCACGCCAAATCGGTGACCGTATGCCCGCTGAGCTCTTCGAACAGTGCCACCATGGCGTCCCGATCGACGAACCCGGGAGTCCGCTCTCCGAAAAGTCGCTGCACGGTGATGTCGAGGCTGGTGAACCAGGCCAGGTCGTGTTCGGGAGCACCGATCGACGTCATGTCCCAATCCAATACGGCCCGAACCGACAGATCGTCGCCGAATACGGCGTTCTCGAGGCGAGCATCTCCCCACAGCAACACGGGTGTAGCGCGGTCGGCGGGACGGTTGCCCCGACACCAGTTCAGGGCGGAGACCAGAGCCGGCACGGGGTCCCCGTCGCTCGACCAGTCCAGATACTGCTCCCAATAGTCGAGTTCGTCGCCGTTGTCGCGCCGCGGCACGGCCGAAAGGACGTCGGTGTCCGCCCGGTGGCAAGCGGCCATGGCGGTCAGAAGATTGGCCTGGACCAGCGCTTGGTCGGCCGGGCTCCGGCTGCCCAACCAGCGGTCCTTGTGCGCCACGGCGCCCACCACATGGCCCTCCACCCGGGGCATGGTGATGAAGGGGGCGCCCAACCACCGCGATTCCGTCTCCAAGTGCGGATCAGCCACCGGTACGCCGGCCGCGGCCGCCGCGTGCTGGGCTTGCCACTGCGACTCGAGGTCGTAGTTGGCGAAGGTTCCTGCCGTGGCCGGTGCCAGACGTATGACCGTGGGCACCCGTGTCGACCCGGTGGCTGTCGACCAGGTGACGTCGAGGAAGATTGTCTCGCTCGAATAACCGGCCGCCGGTCGGTGCAGGTTGGTGACCACGGGACCGGGGACCTGGTGATGTTCGGCCCACCATCGGCCAAAGCGCTCGGCCAGCTCGGAGTCAGCCTCCGATAGCCCGCTGTCCTCGTTGCTCATGTGCCGACGACGACAGGCAGCGACTCCCATCCACGTACGGTCGACGTGCGAGCCCGAACGGCGCGCTCGGTGACCACTTCCCACGTCGGGAACCGCTTCAGCACTTCTTCCAGTGCGACCCGAGCCTCAAGACGGGCCAGATATGCGCCCAGACAAAAATGGAGCCCATGCCCGAAGGTGAGGTGGCGCCCGATGGTGCGTCGGATGTCAAAACGATCCGGCTCTGCGAACTGGCGCTCGTCCCGGTTGGCCGAAGCGTTGAGAAGAAGCACCACGCTTCCAGCTGCCACAGCCGTGCCGTGATGTTCCACGTCCTTGGTTGTCACGCGGGCCTGCACCGGTGACGGAGGTTCAAAGCGAAGAAGCTCTTCGATAGCGTTGGGCAGGAGGCTCAGGTCATCCGCCAACGCTTGACGCTGATCGGGGTGATCGCACAAGAGTTTGCCGGCCCAGCCGATGAGGCGCGTCGTCGTCTCGTTGCCCGCCCCCGCTAGCAACCCAATATAAAGGAGCACCTCGTCGCGCGTGAGCGTGCGTAGCACCCCGTCCTTGTCGGTGAACTCGACGGTCAGCAGCTCGGTCATGAGGTCATCCGAAGGATGCTCGGCTCGCCAGTCGAGGTACCGGGCGTAGTCGTCGCCAAATTGATCCGTTAAAAGCGCCACCTCGGGCATCACGCCTTCATCGAGTGTCATGAAATCGTCAAATCGATCTCGCAGCAGTTCCTGGTCTTCCTCGGGGATGCCCAGCAGCATGCCGATGGTGCGCATCGGGATGGGCGCCCCCAGATCGGCGATGAAGTCGAAGCCACCTTGTCCGATAAGAGGCTCCAAGCTGCGTGCCGCGAAGTCCCGCACCTTTGGCTCGATGGCCGCCATCCGGCGGGGAGTGAAGACCCGGCTCAAGACGCCCCGATGCACGTTGTGGTCGGGAGGATCCTCGAAGATGAACATGCCGGGGGGCATCTGCATGCCAGCCTTGATGATCTCCAGAACGGAACCCTGGGCCGAGCTGTACGTCTGCCAGTCCAGCAGAGCGGCTTCCACGTCCTCGAAACGGCTAAGGGCGTAGAAGTCGTATTTCTCGTTGTAATACAGCGGTGCCTCGTCGCGCAGACGCTTCCACGCCGGATAGGGATCCGCGTCGATCTCGAAGTCGTACGGGTCGTAGTAGATGTCCCCGGCCATCAGGCCGTTCACGCTACTTCGGGCCATCGGTGCGGTGCCCGGCTGGGACATCCCTGGGAATGCGGTCAATTGTTCGTGACCACAGTCCGAACCCGGCGCACTCCCAGGATCTGCTCAGGGCTGCCGACAAGTCTCAGGGATCGTGACCCTGCTCGCCGACAAGAAGGCGGCCCCGATGGCGGGGCCCGGAGACGACGTCCACCGCCTGGGCCGGGTACCCGCCTTTGACGGGCTGCGCGCCGTGCTCGTGGCTGCCGTCCTCGCCTATCACTTGGACGGGGGCCGGTTCAAGAGTGCGATCGGCGAGGTAGCCGTGATCGTCTTCTTCGTCTTGTCCGGCTTCCTCATCACGGCTCTGCTCGCCGATGAGCACCGGCGCACCGGCCGCATTGCCATCGGTACCTTCTATGCCCGGCGGGCCCGGCGCCTGTTCCCCGCCTTGGGCGCGCTGCTCCTGGTGTGGCTCATCGTGGCTCTCCTGGCCGGGCATGAGCCATGGATGACGTCGGTTCCCGGTGGAGGGGCGGGAACGGGGATCTCTCCCCGTACCGCCCTCGAAGCAGTGGGAGTGGCGGCTGGCTACATGACCAACTGGTTTGATGCCCTGCCGGGCCTGCATCTGTGGGTGGGCTATGTCCCGCTCGGTCACCTATGGACGCTCGCCGTGGAGGAGCAGTTCTACCTTTTCCTGGCCCCGGCCATGTTGGTGGTGCTTCGGATGCGCCAGTCACACTGGATCATGAGCGGTGCCGCCGCGCTGGCGTTCGCTGACCCGGTGGTGCTTTGGCACGACGGCACCCATCGCCTGTATTTCGGTACCGACACCCGATCGGGCGCATTGCTCCTCGGCTCGGCCGTGGCGTTGTGGTGGGTGCGAGGGCGCGGTGCGTGGCTGGCGCGACGGGGAATCTCGCCTTTGATGATCGGCGTCGGCGCCGGCTGTCTTTTGGTGGCCGGCGTCGGCTTCACCGGTGACGTGCACGAATGGTCATGGATAGGCGCGCTGGTGCTGGCGGCCGCGGCGGGGGGACTCGTCGTGGCCACGCTGGCCAGCCGACGTGATGACGCCGTATCCAAAATGCTCAGCCGGCCCATCTTGCTGTGGCTCGGGCAGCGCTCCTACGCCATTTACCTCTGGGGATATGTATTCAACACGTGGTTCAGGTCCCTTGGTGTGGCGACCGTACCCATGGTCGTGGCCACGACGCTCGGCGCCGCCGCTTTGTCGTACCGGTTCATCGAGCGACCGTTTTTGCTGCGGCGTTCCGCTGATCTCAGGGCCGTGAATTCGAACTAATTGTCGAGGCCATAGGAGCCGTGGCCAGGGGCAAGATCACGTCGTTCATCACCTGTTGGGCAAAAGCGATACCGGGGAGATCGCCGGTGTCGACCAAATGCTGGATCATCAGGGCCGGAAACAGCGAGATAAGAAGGTCCAGGTTTCGACCATCGGGCACCTCCCCTCGAGCCACGGCGCGCTCGAAGATGGCCCGGAACATGACCTTGCGTGGCTCGACGAATTGCCGGGCAAAGACCTCGCGCAGCTCCGCATCCCTGGCCAACGCGGTGATGAGCCCCAGCATGACTTGGGCGTCAGAAACGTTGTCGCTGCCGCTCGATGATTCGACGAGTGTCTCGAGATCCTGGCGCAGGGAGCCGGTGTCGGGCACGATCATCGGTCCCTTGCGACCGTTGAGCGCATCGACAACGAGCTCGGCCTTTCCGTGCCAGCGTCGGTAAATCGTGGTCTTGCTGGCATGGGCACGAGCCGCCACCGCGTCCATCGTCAACCGGTCGTAGCCGATCTCGCCGAGCAGCTCCAGGGCGGCCGCCTGCAGCGCAGCCCCTCGAGCAGCGTCCAGCGATCTCCCTCGGTGCTGCACGCCCCGGTCAAGGACCTCCGTGCCCGCCTCGCCTGCCGTATCCAAGACACTCATGGCCCGGTTCCTGACCGCCGTGAATAAACGATACGGTAACGTACCGTATCTCGGCGTCGTCGTCTTCCGAGACACTCCTGACGTCTCCCCATAGCCCGGAGGATTCCCCCCCTATGCGTTCTCTTGCCTCATGGTGTGTCCGACACCGCCGGCTGGTCGTGGCCTTTTGGGTCTCCACCTTGATCGTCGTGAGTGTCATCTCTCACGCCGTGGGAACCAGCTATACGAACAGCTTCACCCTGCCCAAGACCGAGTCCACCGACGCCATCAATCTCCTGGTGGCGGCGTCGCCCAAGGTTTCTGGCGATATCGATCAGATCGTGTTCGAGACGACGGGCGGCGCCAAGGTCACTGACCCTGGCGTCATGTCGCAAATCGACGCCATGCTGGCCCGAGAATCCAAGGTGCCGCACGTCACCAACATCGTCTCTCCCTACGGCCCGCAGGGAGTGGGACGCGTGAGCAAAGACGGCACCATTGCCTTTGCCACCGTCACTTTCGACAAGCAAGCGCAGAACCTCACCATCGCCATCGCCCAAGATCTTGTGAAGACGGCCACGTCGGCTGATTCCGCCACCGTGCACGTCGCCGTGACGGGTCAGCTGGCCGAAGAGGCGGTGCGGCCGTCCTTCGGGGGCACCGGGGTTGGAGTGCTGCTGGCGGCCATCGTCTTGTTGCTCGTTTTCGGATCGCTGTTCGCCATGGCCCTGCCCCTCATCTCGGCCCTCGCCTCGTTGGGCACGGCCATCGGTCTCATCGGGCTGCTCAGCAACGTGCTGAAGATGCCGGAGTTCTCGACCACCCTGGTACTGCTCATCGGGTTGGGCGTCGGCATCGACTACGCGCTGTTCATCGTGACGCGCCATCGACAAGGCCTCATCGCCGGCCAAGACCCCGAGGAATCGATCATCAACTCGGTGAACACCTCGGGTCGTGCCGTGATGTTCGCCGGCATCATCGTCTGTATCGCCTTGCTCGGCATGTTCGCACTCGGCGTCAATTTTCTCTACGGCCTGGCGTTGGCCGCCGCTATCGGCGTTGCCCTGACGATGATCGCGGCCCTGACCTTGCTCCCCGCCTTGCTCGGGTTCATCGGCCCGCGCGTACTGTCGCGGCGTCAGAAGAAGAACCTGACTGCCAACGGGCCGCATGTGGTCGGGGCCGGATCCAAAGGGTTCTGGCCCCGGTGGGCCGACACCGTTCGTCGTCGGCCCGCCCTGCCTGCCGTCGTGGCCCTGATCGTCGTCGTCTTCATCGCCCTGCCCTTCTTCTCGCTGCGCCTCGGTTCGGCCGACCAGGGGAACGACCCTGTCGGATCAACAACTCGTGAGGCCTACGACATGTTGGCCAAAGGCTTTGGGCCCGGATTCAATGGGCCTCTCGAGCTCGTGGCCGTGGTGCGAACCAGCAGCGACACCCAGACGCTCGATCGAGTGGTCGCCGACGTGCGGACTCAGCCCGATGTCGCCAGCGTCGCTCCACCCGTGCTGATCCCATCGCATGACGGCACCACCCTGGCGCTCGTCAACGTCTATCCCAACAGCGCGCCCCAGGACGCGGCCACGACCAACCTCGTTTACCATCTCCGCCAACAGACGATTCCCGCCGCCGTTTCGGGGACTCAACTCACCGTGCTGGTGGGCGGTACGACGGCGATCTACATCGACTTCGCCCACGTACTGTCGGCCAAGCTCCCATTGTTCATCGGTCTGGTCGTGCTGCTGTCGTTCTTGCTTCTCTCGGTGGTGTTTCGCAGCATCGTCATTCCGTTGGTGTCTGCGGCCATGAACATTTTGTCGATTGGAGCGGCCTTCGGCGTCGTGGTAGCCGTCTTTCAGTGGGGTTGGTTGGGTTCCGTATTCGGCGTCAACAGGGCCGGTCCCGTCGAAGCATTCCTCCCCGTGATGCTCTTCGCCATCCTCTTCGGGCTGTCCATGGACTACCAGGTGTTCCTCGTCACTCGTATCCACGAGGAATGGATCAACACCGGTGACAACCGTGTCGCCGTCCGCAATGGACTAGCCGCCACGGGCAAAACCATCACGGCGGCGGCGTTGATCATGATCCTCGTCTTCGGCTCGTTCATTCTCGGCGGCGAGCGGGTCATCAAGGAGTTCGGCCTCGGCCTCAGCGGAGGAATCCTGGTGGATGCCGTTGTCATCCGCATGGCCGTGGTGCCTTCGATCATGCTGCTGTTGGGCAAGACGAACTGGTGGTTTCCCAAGTCCCTGGACCGGGTCCTGCCCCACATTGGGTTCGAAAATGTAACGGCTCAACAAGCCGCCGCCCACGGACCAGAACCCAAAGAACACATACCAGCCTGAGCCATCTCAACTGTTGCGGCACCCGGTTGACGGCCCAGAATCGGCGCCTCGCCTGGTCTAGTGTTTCCGCATGCGCGCCGCGGTGACTTTGGATATCCAGGCCCCGCCAGACAAAGTCTGGGGACTGGTCAGCGACATCACGAAGATGGGTGAATACAGCCCCGAAGTGATCGAGGCGCAATGGATGGACGGGGCGAGCGAAGCCAAGGTCGGAGCCCGCTACCGAGGCCACGTCAGACGCAACGAGAATTGGCCCGTCCTGTACTGGACGACGTGTGAGATCACCGAATGTGAACCCGGCAAGGTGTTTGAGTTTGCCGTGGTGATGCGCGATCGGCCCGTCAACACGTGGCGTTACGAGTTTCGGGCCACGGATAACGGAGGCACCTCCGTCACCGAATCATTCGACCTCGGGGACAATGTGTTCACCAAGATCTGGCGCCCTCTGGGCGGCTTCCTCCGGGAGCGGCGAAATCAACGTGACATGCTGCGCACCCTCGAGCGCATCAAGGCTGTGGCCGAATCACCCTCGTAGCGCACCCGGGGCCCGTTCCGACGTAGAACGAACAATATTCTCGGGGATTCACAAAAATGCGCGTGCCTGGAAACTTTCGTGAAACACGGGTCCGGTAACGTCGCCAGTAGCAATGAACCAATATCGTGACCTCTGGTTCAGCCCTGGGGGCGAAAACTGTGGCACTTGACTGGCGCACCGTGGTCCCGCACCGATGACTTCGTCATCGGAGGTAACGGGCGCGGCGCCATCGCCCATGGCCAGCGCCAGCTCGGATCCGATCGAAGCGGCCTTGCCACCGCACGTGATCGTGTTGTTCGGGGCGACCGGCGACCTCACCCGCCGGAAGCTTCTGCCCGGTCTGTTCCACCTGGCCCGCGCC
Source organism: uncultured Acidimicrobiaceae bacterium (assembly GCA_963714125.1). GTDB lineage: Bacteria > Actinomycetota > Acidimicrobiia > Acidimicrobiales > UBA8190 > CAWCAW01. The sequence continues at coordinate 2,754,406 of OY970234.1, forward strand.
GGCCTGTTGCCCGAATGCCGCATTATTGCCACCGCTCTCGACGAACTCGACGACAATGAGTACCGCGCCCTCGCCCGCAAAGCCTGTGACGAGTTCGTGCGCGGCGCCATCACCGATGAGGATTGGCTGCACTTTGGCCGCGGCCTGAGTTACGTACCGGAATCCGACGGTCCATCAGGCTTGAGAGCTGCCGTCGCCACCGCCGAGGCCGACCTCGGAGGCGAAGCGCGGCGACTGCACTATCTGAGCATTCCTCCCCACGCGGCGCGCGTCGTCGTCGAGACCCTGGGTGCGGCCGGGCTCGCCGAACGGGCTCGCATCATCATGGAGAAGCCCTTCGGAACCGACCTGGCCAGCGCCCAACAACTCAATGCCGCCGTGCAGCAGGTGTTTCGCGAAGACCAGGTGTACCGCATCGATCACTTTCTCGGGAAAGAGGCGGCTCAGAACATCCTGGCCTTTCGTTTCGCCAACGGGCTGTTCGAGCCGATCTGGAACCGCCAGCACATCGACCACATCCAAATCGACGTTCCCGAAACGTTAGGGATAGGCAGCCGGGGCTGGACCTACGAGCAAACGGGTGCATACCGGGACATGGTCGTCACCCACCTCTTCCAGATCCTCGCCTTCGTCGCCATGGAGCCCCCCACCGCCCTCGAGCCCCACGCCATCAGCGAAGAAAAGAACAAGGTGTTCCGCTCCATGGTCACCCTCGACCCGACGCAGGTGGTGCGGGGCCAATACGAGGGGTACCGGTGGAGCGAAGGCGTGGCCGGTGACTCTGAAACCGAGACCTTCATCGCCTTGCGCTGTGAGATCGACAATTGGCGTTGGGCCGGAGTGCCGTTCTTTCTCCGCACCGGCAAAGAGATGGCCCAAGGTGCCCGCATCGTCTCCATTGCTTTCCGGGAGCCGCCCAAGTCGATGTTTCCGCAGGGATCCGGCGTGGGGATGCAGGGCCCCGATCACCTCACCTTCGATCTGGCCGACTCGTCTCGGCTGTCCCTCTCCTTCTACGGCAAGAAGCCAGGCCCGGGCATGAAGCTCGACAAGCTCAGCCTGCAGTTCGCCCTCCATGACACCGGTCACGCCGAAGAGGTGCTCGAGGCCTACGAACGCCTGATCCTCGACGCCATGAGCGGCGACCAGACGCTGTTCACCAACGCCGAGGGCATCGAACGACTGTGGGAGGTGTCCCAACCTCTCCTCGACGCACCACCTGATGTACAGCTCTACCGGGTCGGATCGTGGGGTCCGGTGGCGATCCAGGGCCTTATCGCTCCACGGTCGTGGCGTTTGCCCTTCGAACGAGGATGGCGCGAGCACCGCTGATCCCAACCAAATGAGTGACTCGAGGGAGTCATCAGCACCGACGATCGTGAATCGTCCAAATGACGGATGATCGATCGACGACGTCCTTCATACGCTGCTGCCACGGCGGGCCGGTGGCCCGCTGGTTGGGGACAGACGCGTTGGACGACCCGCCTCGCCCGAAGATGAGGCTTCGTCATCTTTGGAAAAGGGGGAAACGAACGTGCAGAGCACCACTCGTGTTCGGGGTCATGTCGTCAAAGGCGGGATCGTCGCCGCCCTGGCATCGTTGTCGATCGCCGTGGTCGGCGTCCCCAGTGGCGGGACCCAGACACCTCCCACGGCCCAGGTGACGAACTGCACCGACAGTGGCGCTGGTTCGCTTCCGGGGGTGATCGCCGCTGCCCTGCCGGGGGCCACCATCAGCTTTGCCACCGCCTGCCCGCCGTCAAACCCGATCACGTTGACCAACGGCACCATCGAAATCGATGAGGATCTGAACATCGTGGGCCCACGGTTCGGCTCGGTCGTGGTGAACGGCGCCAACCTCGCCACCGTGTTCCAGATCGACGCCCCCTCCACCGTCGAGCTCTCGGGCATCACCATCGAAGGCGGCGCCAGCCCCGGGAACCCCGCCGGCGCGGGTGGGATCAACAACTACGGCACGTTGACGATCAACGATTGCACCGTGACCAACAACGTGGCCACCTACGGCGGTGGTGGCATCAACAACTTCGGCACGCTGACGGTGACGAGAAGCACGGTAACGAATAACTCGGCCGCGTTTGGCGGCGGTATCGCCAACGAAGGCACGGCCACGGTGAATTTCAGCTCGATTTCCTCCAACACCTCCACCAATGGCGGTGGGGGCATCGCCAGTAGCGACGCACCCACGGCGCTGGCGTCGTTGACGGTCACCGCCAGCACGGTGGTGAACAACACCGCCGCATGGGGAGCCGGCATCACCAACGAAGGGGCGGCCCTGATCAAGAGCACCATCGTGGCGCAGAACACGTCGCTCGGCGTGGGGGGCGGCCTCTTCAACGAGACCAATAGCAACGGGACCATCCCGGCCACCTTGTCCGTCAAGGACAGCGTGCTTTTGAACAACACCTCGGCGGGGGGCGGAGGAATTTTCAACTACGCCGCCACCACCAGCGTGACGAGGAGCTTCTTCGCCAACAACACGGGCGCATCGACACCGCCGTATCCCGGAATCCTCAATGACGGCGGGGGCACCCTGACGGTAGATACGGCGTCCTGGTTCGCGTGACCGGCGGTCGGCCACGGGCCTAGCGGGCCCAGATCGTCCCTCCGGGCGCCGGATTTAGATGCCAGGATTTCGGGGTGAGCGCGTATACGGCCGCCGATTGGCATGACTTTTTCATGGCGGCCGTGGGAGCCTCGGCGGCGTTGCTCGGGCTGCTGTTCGTCACCATGTCGATCAACCTCGAGCACATCCTGAAGTATCCCCACCTCCCGGGCCGGGCGGGAGCGACGCTGACAACGCTCCTTATCGTTCTCATCGTCTGCAGCTTCGGGTTGGCACCGCATCAAAGTGCGCGGGCCTTGGGATGGGAGATCACGGCGCTGACACTGGTCGCCGCCGTGCACGTGACGTGGGCCACCGTCCGAAAACGTGGACCCGACGACCCCCGGAGCTGGACGTTGGGGGCCCTATCGCTCCTGCTCATTCCGGTCCTGGTCTTGACCGGCGGTGGTGTCAGCCTGGTGGCCGAAAGCGGTGGCGGTCTCTACTGGATCCTCGGAGGCACCACGCTGACTTTTGTGGCCGCGTCCATCAATGCCTGGGTTCTGATGGTGGAGATCCTGCGCTGAGGACCGCTCGCATCGAGCGGCGAGTTACGGCGGCGTCGGGTCGGTCAGTTTGCGCATGAGGCGCTCGAGGGTGGCCGTGTCAGCCGCATCAAGAAGGTCGAAGGCGGGTGGCGGCGTCCGCAGCAACTCGTGCACACGCGTCGCCAGGAGCCGACCGGCGTCGGTGAGGACGATCACCTTGATCCGACGGTCCGTCGGGTGCGTCTCGCGGCGAGCTAGTCCAGCCTCTTCGAGGTTGTCGACAATCGTGGTGACGTAGGAGTTGTCGCATCGCAACAGTGAGGCCAGTCGGCGCATGGGCAGCTCCTGATCATCCAACAGGAACTGCAGCGCCTTGGCGGCGCCGGGAATGATCCTCGCCTCCCCCGCCAGCTCGTGAATCTGGCCCATCAGCGCCGGGTCGTGCGCCATCTCACGCATCCGGCGCCACGCCTCTCGCGCCATGTCACTTGATGGGGTGGTCTCGACGCCGGGACCGCTTTCGACTCTGGTCACTTCCATATCATACTGAAAACTCAATGATCCGCAACATATATGTTTGACACACTCACTGATTTTATGTGAGCATACGGGCGTGCGGACTCGTCAGATGAACCAGAAAATCGCGGTGGGCGTCGTCTATGTGGCGGCCCTGTTCATGGCCATCATGGACATCACCATCGTCAATGTGGCCCTGCCCACCATCGGCCGCCAGTTCCACGTCCGTCCCGATTCGGTGGACACCGTGGCCATTGGCTTCCTGGTCAGCCTGGCCGTGTTCATCTCGGCTTCGGGCTGGCTCGGTGATCGCTTCGGAGGCCGCAAGATCCTGCTGATCGCCGTGGTGATTTTCACGGTGGCGTCGGCCATGTGCGGCGCGTCCAGCAGTCTGGGCGAGCTGGTGTTCTTCCGGGTCCTGCAAGGCATCGGCGGCGGGCTCATGACCCCCGTCGGGATGGCCATGCTCTTTCGGGTCTTCCCTCCTTCGGAGCGGGTGCGTGCTTCGAGCATCTTGATGATCCCCACCGCCTTCGCCCCCGCTCTCGGTCCCGTACTCGGGGGACTCCTGGTGACCGACTTGTCGTGGCGGTGGGTGTTCTACGTCAATGTCCCCATTGGCACCGCGGCGGTGATTTTCGGGTTGCTCTTCCTCGAAGACCACGCCCAAAGCCAGCCCGGGCGCTTCGACCGGGCCGGTTTCCTCCTGGCCGCGGCGGGGCTGGGACTGGCCATGTACGGCGTGTCAGAAGGACCTCTTAAGGGTTGGGCGAGCCCCACCGTGCTCACCACCATCTTCGTCGGCACCGCCCTCGTGGCCACGCTGATCGTGGTCGAGTTGCGGATCTCCGAACCTCTCATCGACCTGCGCATCTACTCGAACCGGCTCTTCCGCTCGAGCAGCGTGGTGATGATCCTCGGGGCCGTGGCCTTTTTAGGTGTGCTGTTCCTGGTGGCCCTCTTCTACCAGGACGCTCTGCACCTGTCGGCTCTGCAATCGGGGCTCAGCACCTTCCCCGAAGCTCTGGGGGTGATGACCGGCGCCCAGATCGTCAGTCGCCGCCTCTATCCCGTCATCGGCCCCCGACGTCTCATGGCATCGGGGCTGGTGATCGTGGCCGCCTCCATGGCCGCCATGGCGACCGTCGGCCTCCACACGAGCTTGTGGGTGCCCCGCGCCCTGTTGCTCGTGCTCGGGTGGGGCATGGCGTGCGTGTTCATTCCGGCCCAAGCGGCGTCCTTCGCCACCATTAGTCCGGAGAAGACCGGTCGGGCCTCCACCCTCTTCAACACAGCCCGCCAGCTCGGAGGAGCCATCGGCGTCGCTCTTCTCACCACCGTGGTGGCGGCTGTGGGTCCCACCAAGGTGACGTCGTTGGGGGTTGTCCCGAACCTCACCGCCTACCACGCCGGATTTCTCACCGCCGCCGTTGTGGCTCTGGTGGCCGTGGCGGCCGCGCTCACCGTCAGTGACAGCGATGCCGCCGCAACCATGGTGCGTCGGGGCCGCTTGGCCCGACACGATGATCGGACCTCTGTCGCCGTTGACGCCGCCTGATCAGCGCGCTCTTCACTCCCCCGCTTGGGGCCTTGTCGGCAGGGGCACATTGGGCGGCGTATTCGGCGCCGTGGGCGCCGGCGTCGGCCACCAGAAGCGGGCCCCGAGGTCAACGACCAACGTGGGAACGAGAATCGTCCTCACCACGAAGGTATCGGCCAGCACGCCGAGGGCGACGACGATGCCGATCTCTCGCGAGGCCACGATGGGCAAGATGGCCAGCACCGAGAATGTTCCGGCCAAGATGATTCCTGCTGACGTGAGCACACCACCGGTGCTCTCCACCCCGATGCGCACCCCCGTGGTGATGCCGTGTTTCACGACCTCTTCACGAATGCGGGTCAGCAAGAAAATGTTGTAATCGATACCGAGCGCGACAAGGAACACGAAGGTCAACAGCGGGACCGTTGGATCGATCCCCGGTAAGTTGAGCAGCGGAACGAAGACCACCGAGGCGATGGCCAGCGCCGCCGCGAAGGTGACGATCACCGTCAAGACGACGACGAATGGCCCGAGCAACGCCCGCAGCAGCAACCACAGCACCAGCAGCACGACCACGAGCACGCTGGGGACGATGACCAACGTGTCGCGATGTGACGCCGAAGCGGTATCGAAATCCTCGGCGGACTGGCCCCCGATAACGACGTCAGAGCCGGCCACCCGGCTGGCTGTCGCCCGCAATTTCTCAATGGCCGCAAAGCCTTTGCTGCCCGTCGGGGTCACGGCCAAGATCAGGTCGAAACGGGCCAGATGCCCGGCGTGCTCCACCGGACCCTGATTGGCGGTGATGGGGAGCTTGGCAAAAGCGCGGCGCACGGCGTCGACATCGCGGGCATCGGTGACTACCACGTCGACGGGCGATACCTCGCCGGGCGGAAACGTGCGCTGCAAGAGCGCATAACCCTGCGTCGACGGCGCCGTGGCCGGCAGCTCGCTCAGCGAAGAGACGTTGGTGTTCACCGTGAGAAGACCAACGCTCGCACAGCCCAGGAGTCCGAGGCCCGTAATCCACACCGGGCGGCGTCCTTGGCTGACGATCCGAGCCAACCGGGCCCAGGGACCGCGTTGGACAAATCCAGGCGCGTGGCGCGGCACCGACGGCCAGAACACACCCCGACCCATGACCAGCAACAACGCCGGATACGCACCGAGGACGACGACGGCGGCGGAAAGCACACCGACGATGCCGACCACGCCGAAGTCGGCGATGATGTCGAGGCGCGCCAGAAGCAAACATGCCAAGGTGGCCGCCACGGTAATGGCCGACGCCGTAATGGCCGGAAAGGCCCGCCGCCACGCCACCAGCATGGCCACGCGATAGTCGGCGTGACGCCGCAGCTCCTCGCGATAGCGAGCCGTGAGCAACAATGCATAATCGGTCCCGGCCCCGAAGACGATGACAGTCACGAGGGAGACGCTCTCGCCGTTGACGGTCAGCCCGACTCGGCCCATTGCATAGATCACGGCTTGAGCCACCGCTTCTGCGATACCCACGCAGGCCAGGGGCACCAGCCACAGGACCGGACTTCGATACGTGGCGGCCAGCAGCACGGCCACCAAAATGGCGGTAACCACGAGCAGGAATAGGTCAGCGCCCGAAAAGGCGCCGAGTAAGTCGGCCTGAATGGCGGCATCTCCGGTCACCCGAATCTCGAGGCCGGCCTTACCGTCTCCGACCACGGACCGGATCTCCTCCACGGCGTGTTGCACGGCCTGTTCGCTTCCCGGCACCGGAACGCTCATGATGGCGGCGTCGCCGTCGGGTGCGTCCACGAGTGCCGAAGGAGCACCAATGGCACGCGGAAGCCGAGCCTCTAAGGCTTTGCCGTCGTCGGTGGCGAGGGCCACATCGGAAGCCGTAAGTCCGGAGCTCCGATAGAACACGATCTCAGCTTGCAGAGATCGGCCCGAGGGGAACTTACGGTCGAGAAGCAGTGCGGTGGTCGAGGGCGCGTTGGCGGGAAGGAACTCGGTCAGGCGACTTGTCTCGACGGTGCCGATCTTGTTGGCGAAAGGGATGGCCACGGCGACCACGGCCAGCCAGAAGGCCACACCCACCCAACTGGCGAATCGACCCGTCAAGAATGCGGCCAGACGCGCCACCCGGGTGCCGACGTTGGTGAGTGGGTCCTGCGTCACGGGCCGAGCTTGTCATGATGGCGGCGCCCGAACTCGTCATTGCCAGGGTCACAGCCGGCTACGAAAAGGCGGTGCCGACCCCGAGGCACGCCGTCGCTCAACGCAATGCGGGCCGCGCTCGTTAACCCGGTGGTGCGAAGAATTCCAACGCGATGTTGTCGGGATCGCGAAACGACAACCCGGAGCCGTAGGGGGCACCGACGATCCCTCCGTTGGCAATCTCGAGTGCATTGAGACGCGTCTCCCACGCTTCGAGCTCGCTGCGATTCGCACAACCGAAAGCGAGGTGGTCCAGCCCGGGGCGGCGCTCGTCGAATGGGTCGGCGCTCTTGAGATCAGGAAACTGGTGGATGCCGACCAGCGTCGTTCCCATGAGCCACACGACATGATGAAACGGGCCCGTATCCTCGTCGATGAGCGGGTCGGTATCGAATAGGGCCCGATACCACGGCCTGCTTCGATCGAGGTCGCTCACTGTCAGGGCGACGTGGGTAATCGCAGGAAACGGGGCCATGACAGCCTCCTCGTAACGTGGTGTGCTCCGGACACTATTCGTTTCAGGTTCCCGGTGCGCTGGTGCGCAGGGCGGTGACCACCACCGCCGCATACGTCATGAGGAAGTTCCCGCCCACCGCGTCGATGGCCTCGCCAATGCCCGCCAGCAGCTCCGCCAGCGTGGCGGGTGGAAACTGGCTTTGACCCCCGGCCGTAGGCACGAAATCCAACCACTCGGCGGTGGTGTAGCGACGTTCCCAGTCGAACTGCCACTGCTCGGGCTGGTCGAACCGCGCCCCTACGTGTCGTATCCCGTCGGCGGCTGTCGACGACAGCCCCGAGTAGGCCGCCGGGCCGCCGGACGAGCCACGGAACAACGGCGCATCGGGCAGGACGCGGCCGTAGACGCCGGCAATGGCCTCGTGGAGGTCGGTGGGGAACTGAAAGGCATTCCAGAACACGGCCAACCGGCCGGCCGGGCGGAGCACGGCGGCCGCTTTCGCCGCTCCGGCCTCGGGGTCGACCCAATGCCAGGCCTGTCCGGATATGACGGCGTCGAACGTACGGCCGGCCGGGTCCCATTCCTCAAAGCTCGCCACTTCGACGTCGAAGCCACGGCGTCGAGCGAAGTCCGCCATCCGGGCGTCGACGTCGACTCCGAGCACGCGACACCCCGCCTCCGCAAAGGGCCGAGCGGCCACGCCCGTGCCCATGCCGACGTCGAGGACATCGCGACCGGCCATGGAGCCGAGGATGCGGTCCACCATCGCCGCCGGGTAGCGAGGACGGCTGCGGTGATATCGCTCGGCGTCAGTGCCGAACGACTCGGCCATAGCTCGAGCCTGGTGAGGCGGCGCGCCAGGAGGATGGGGCGGTCCGGGAGGTAAAGTGGTCACGTGCCCACTATAAACGGGCACGCGCCCACTTTCCTCTGCAGGGGCGCCCATGGGAAGGAGTGCACGCGGGTGCCGACCGGGGTGGCCTTGCGCGACGCACGTGAACAGCTCTTCGAGGCGGCCGAACGAGTCCTGCGCCGAAATGGGCCGCGCGCCCTGACCAGCCGGGCCGTCACCACCGAGGCCGGCGTGGCCAAAGGCGTCATGCACAAGCATTTCGCCGACTTCGACTCCTTCCTCGTCGAACTCGTCACCGACCGCATGGCCAAGATCGATGCTCAGGCCGCCGACCTTCTGGAGCGCGCCGGGGCCGGCTCGGTGGCGGACAACATCACCGGAGCCCTGATGGAGCTGTTCGAATCGGTGGCCGTGGCCATCGTCGGACTCATCATCTTCCGTGACGACCTCCGCACGCGAATGCGCTCCCACACCTCGCCCGGCGTGCCCATACTCACCGACGCCGCCGCCATGCTCGCCGCGTACCTGGCCGCCGAGCGCGATGCGGGGCGCGTGAGGATCAACGCGGACGTAACAACGATGGCTCCCACTCTGATCGGGGCCGGGCACCTGCTCTTCGCCGATCGGACCGCTATGGCGCCCGACCGAGCAACGGTACGCACCATGGTGAGCAACGTGATCGCCGGCATCCTGCCAAGTCCCGAGACGTGATCCTGGCCGCCATTACGGCAAACCTCAACGCCGCCGCGGCTGGCCCAGACCGCCGCGTGCCCAGGGCGGCGCTGGCCTAGCCCCGCACCCCGAAAATGGGGTCGTTGCCCACGAAGTCGACGGCGTAGGTGACATTGGCGTGGGGTGTTGAACCGCTGAAGGTCTCCTTGGTGAAACACGGCGTGTGGTACGACTTGCCCGACTTGGTGCACGTCGACAGCTCAACAGCCGCCCCACCGTGCTGCTCGTCCTCCCACAACTGCACGGACCTGTTGGTGGTGCCCAAGAAGTACGTGATGGTGATGGCCACGGGATGGGTGGTGTCGAGATAATTCGAGAAGTTCCCGGTGACCTTGGCCAAGGTGCCTACGCACGAGGTGTTGCTGGGACACAACAGGTAATCACTCGTCGGGCTCACTCCCCCGAGCACGGTGGCCGTGGGGGGCGGGGTGACGGTGGTCGATGCTCGCACGACCCTGCGCAACGAGCCTTTGGCGGCGGGGCGATCGGCCAGCTGGCGTTGGGCGGCGGCCGGCAACGACGAACGCAGGACCTTCTTCGGCAATTTGAGCTTGATCCTCACGGGGTTGGCGTTCGACGTCGGAGCCGTGGTGTTGGCCACCTTCTCCCCCGGAGCCGCCCCGGTGGCGATCGTTCCGGCGATCACCTCGACATCCACCTCGCCGAGGGAGGTGCCGACGGTGGGAGCGTTGGAGGTGACCGTCACCGTTCCCGCCACGTTGTCGCCCGCCGACAGACCGGTGGTGTCGGCGAACGCGTAAACAGTGGAGGTTGCGCTTGGCGCGATCGTCCCCAACGAGCAGGTCACCTGATCCGTGCCCGAGGCGCTGCACGACGATCCCGATTTCGCCATGGCCGTCGAATCGAACGGTGCCGTGGCCGTGGCCACCACGCTCACCGAGCTCAAGGTGGCGGTCGACGTATTGGTCACGGGAACGGCCCACAAGGCGTCGTTGCCAGCGGTGACCTGGGCGGTTTCGGGGTCAATGGTGCTTGGCACCGATGCCGTGGCGGTGACCGGGGCCGGTTCTACCGTCGTCGAGGTGAACGCCGGGGCGGGATTCGGCACGTTCGGCGCACAGTTGACGGTGATCGTCACCCCTTGGTCCGAGGTGAGCTCGAGCACCAGGGTGCTCGGCGTGAAGCTGGCCGCCGTGGGCTCAGTGACCGACCCCGCCGTCCACGTCAACGGATTGAATGTGAATTCGGTCTGCGTACCCTCACCTTCTGTGAAGTGCATCTGTTGAGGGAGGTTGTTGGCAGATGTTTGCTGACTGGTGGTCGTAAAGGCCGACCCGCCCGATTGATCGAAGGTAAACGAGGCCGAGTCAAAAGAGATATCGGGGGAGCCGTCCATGATGGCGGTATCGGCGGTGGAGGCGGGCACGGTGAAAACCGCCTCGGGCGTGAACTCGAAGCTGCTCGGCGCCGACAGTGATGTAGGGGCCACGGGGGTGACCACGACGGTCGTCGGTACCGCAAATGTTCCCAGACCTGAACCCGTGCACGACGCCAGGAATGAACTCAGGCCATAGACCAGAGCGTTGCCGGCGCCATCCACCCCGGCGCACAACGAAGCGGTCGGGCACGACACCGAGGAGACCGCATTGGTGCCGTCGAGCTGGACAGGAACAGCCCAGCCCAGCCCGGCATCGTAGGTGTCGGCATTGCCGACGTCGTCGACGGTCACGCAATACGAACTGGTGGGACACGACACCGCGTCCAGCGCGTTCGATCCATCGATGCCAATCGGAGCCGACCACGAGCCGTTGTATGTCAAGGCATTGCCCTCGTCATCCACAGCGGCACAAAACGACGCCGATTGGCACGACACCGAGTTGAGCGAACCGGAGTTGTCGATGTCGTCGGCGCCTGACCACGTTCCGGTGTAGGTGAATGCATCACCTGATTCGTCCACAGCAACACAGAACGATGACGTCGGACACGACACCGAGGCGAGTGTTGTTTCGGCGAAGCCCTCGAGGTTGTCGAGCGTCCAGGAGACCCCGTTGTACATGTCGGCATTGCCGCCTGTGTCGACGGCCACGCAGAACAACGGGCTGGCGCACGAGATGCCGACGAGGGCGGCGCCGTCGACCACCGACGTGCCCGAGCTCCACGTGGAGCCGTTATACGTGAATGCGTTGCCGTCGTCGTCCACCGCCACACAGAAAGTGGTCGTGGCGCACGACACCCCGCCAAAGGAGTTCCCGTCCACGAACTTGGGTGACGACCACGCCGTGCCGTTGTACACAGTGGCATGACCCGCTTCGTCGACGGCCACACAGAAGGTGGAATTGACGCACGACACCGACGTAAATGGGTTCGAGTCGACGGCCACGCCGGCGTTGGCCGCGCTCGGCGCCACCACGCCCACCAAGGCCATGGTGCCGCCGACGATCACGGCTCCCATCGCCACACGGGCCACCATGGCCCATTGACCCCGCACCCCACCTCGGCCTGACCGGGCTCGTCTTATCGTCATCGAGGCCTCCTTGGCGCCGCCCATATCGACATGGCCACGATGGCCGTCGCCGTATAGGCGGGTCCTGACAAAAATTGAGGAAAGCTTGGGCGGGGATCTCTCCGTATCGTACGGGCTTTCAGTTCCACCAAACCATCCTCATGTCTGACGAATCGGGTTCTTGTGGGTTGGGCCTGGCTACAGGTCGTTTCTCATGCTTCCGATCAAGGCCAGCATGAACGGCGCCAACGCAGGTGTCTGTGCCGGGCAGCACACTTTGAGCGATGTCGGCAACACACAGCCCTAGTACCGGCCCGCCGGCGGGCGGCTCACCGCCGGCACGGCAGTGGCCCCACTGGTGAGATACCCCTTACGCGGGCCCCGGGCTGGAAATGGGGTCCGACGGACCCGGCGTGCATGCTTTGGCCAATGCCCTCGGTCAGCGACAGAGTCGGGCAATGGCATCGCCGTCGAGGACACGAAGGTTTCCTCGATCGAGTTGCAGCGCACCCAACTCCTCGGCCTGGCGCAGGACGCGATTTACCGTCGGCCGGGTGGTGCCGGCCAAGCTGGCGAGATCCTCCTGAGTGAGGGGTATCACCATGTCGGCGCCGAAGGTGGCCGCCAACTCGGCGATGCGTCGGAGCACGCGCTTGGGGGCCGGCACATATAGCGCCTCGACGAGTCGCGCCGTCACCCGCCGCAACCGGTCGTCGAACAGGGCGGCCAAAAAGCGGTCGACCGATGGGAATCGCAGCCGGAGCTCGTCAAAGACCTCCCGGCTCAAGTACAGGGTTTCGACCGGCGTTAGCGCCACCGCTGAGGTCAGACGTCGACCGCGGTCCTCGAGAAGCGACTGCTCGCCCAGCGGCTCGCCCGGTCCCACCACGGCAACGGTGGACACGTCGCCGACGGGCGTGGTGAGGCGCACCGCCACCCATCCCCGCTGCATCAAATGCATACCGTCGCTCGGGTCTCCTTCATGGAACAGGGCCTGGCGTTTTTCGAATCGGCGCCGCCGCGCCCCTTTGAGTACTTCATCACGGACGGGCTGGTTCAGATCGTCGAGCAACGGCCATTCCACGTGGCACAGCCTGCCATTTTTTGCCATGGAGATCCGTCAATTGCTGTAGCGCTTTGGCGCGCCCGTGACGCCGCTCCAACCAGGGCTTCTACCCATGCGAGGGACGCTTCACACATTCGACCCGTCGGGGGAACTGGCCTACAATCCCAGTGTATTCACAGGTATATGTGGGACGGCGGAGGCCAAGGGGACGCATGACCACATTCGTTTTGGTTCATGGCGCGTGGCGAGGGTCATATACATTCCGCCACGTTCGCAAAGAGCTTGGCTACGCCGGACACGAGGTGTTCACGCCGAGTCTCACGGGTATCGGCGAGCGGGCTCATCTTCTCAGTCCGCAGATCAACCTGACGACCCACATCGACGATGTCGTCAACGTGATTCTCTATGAAGACCTGCACGACATCGTCCTGCTGGGCTTCTCTTACGGGGGGGCCGTCATCACCGGATCCCTCAAACACGTCGCCGACCGTGTCCAGCATCTGGTCTTTGTCGATGCGTTCGTCCCGCGCGACGGGGAGACCGTCTTCGGCCTCTCGCGCGCCTTGCACGATGACGCCCCTTTGACCGTGGGCCAGGACTGGCTGGTGCCGGCGTCGTTCCCGCGTACGTACTACGAACCGGCCGAGGCCGAGTTCATGAATGCCCGTGGGGGTCCCCACCCGTTGTGGTGCTTCACCGAGCACGTCGCTTTGGAGCATCCCCTCGAGGAATACCCGTTCACGCGCACGTACATCCGAGCCACCGATGACACCCCGGACGCGCCGGGAGCACCCGCCTTTGAAGCGGCCGCGGCGCGCGCCCGGAAATCGGCGGCATGGAATTACCACGAGGTCGCCACCAATCACATGTTGCCGGTCAACGAACCCGACACGCTGGCCAAGTTGCTCCTGGCTTTGCTCTAAAGCGCGCCCCGCTTTGCAGCCCGTGGGGCCGGCCTGCACCGGGCCTCAGGCCGGCACGACGCGGTGTACGCTCTTTCGACAAGTTCGGTGGGTTTGTCGCCGAATCAACCAGGAGAATCACCGTGACTGATGCTGTCATCGTCGCCGCTGTCCGTACGCCGATCGGTCGTTCCTATAAGGGCACGCTCGTTGACGTCGACACCTTCTCATTGGCCGAAGTTGCGGTGCGAGCCGTCATCGAGCGATCCGGCGTCGACTCGGCAGCCATCGACGACCTCGTGCTGGCGGAGTCGCTCCAAGGCGGCGGCGTCATCGCCCGCAATGTGGCCTTGCGTCTCGGCCTCACCTCGGTACCCGGGCTGGCCGACAACCGGCACTGCGCGGCGGGGCTCAGTGCCATCCAGATTGCCGCCGGCAGCATTCGCGCCGGCATGGACAAGGTGGTGATCGCCGGAGGGACCGAGAGCCTGAGCTCGTCACCGCGGGTCTTCAAGGCCGAGCCCGCTTCCACGGGCGACTATCAACCCTGGTTCTCCCCCACCCATACACCGACGGCCCAAGCGCCCAACCGCGATATGTCCATCACCGTGGGCGAGAACACGGCCCACCAAGCCGGCATCACGCGCCTGGAGGCCGACACGTGGGCGTGGCACTCGCATTTGCGTGCCGCCGCGGCGCGCGACGGTGGTCTGTTCGACGCCGAGATCGTCCCCGTGCCCCTGGGTGACGGCAGGACCTTCACCCGCGACGAGCAACCCCGACCGGACACCACACTCGAGAAACTCGCCTCGTTGGCCGTCCTTCACCCCGAGCTTCCCGACGCCACCGTGACGGCCGCCAACTCCTCGGGTGTCAACGATGGCGCCGCCACCGTGATGGTGACGAGTGATGACTTTGCCGCCGCCCACGGTCTGCAGGTTCTGGGCCGGATCCGCTCGTGGGGATCGGTGGGCGTCGAGCCCGAACGCACGGGCCTCGCTCCCACGCTGGCCATTCCCAAGGCGCTCGAGCGAGCGGGGATGAAGCGTGAGGATGTGGACCTCTTCGAGATCAACGAGGCGTTCTGCTCCATGGCGGTGGCGTGCACGCGGGTGTTGGAGATCGACCACGACATTGTCAACGTCAACGGCAGCGGCTGTGGCCTCGGCCACCCCGTGGCGGCTACGGGGACACGCATGGTCGTGACCATGTTGCACGAACTGCGCCGGCGTGACGCCCAAGTCGGCTGTATATCCATGTGCGCCGGCGGCGGCATGGGGTCCGCCTTGGTCCTCGAGATCGTCTAGCGGAATCAAATCGGCGTGAACGTCATTGTGTGCACGTGAGCGACACGGGTCCCCCGATGCGCCTTGGTTTGATCGGGCTCGGCAACATTGGCAGCGGCATCGGCGCCAACCTCGTCGCCGACGGCCACCAACTCAGCGTCTTTGACATCGACCCCGCTGCGGTGCAACGGCTGGAGGCCGCCGGGGCGCAGGCGGCGAGCTCCCCCGAGGCCGTGGCCGTCGCCTCGCAGTGGACGTTTCTCTCCCTCCCCTCGCCGGCGGTGATGGAAGCGGTGGCGGCCGAGTGGCAGCAGGGGGCGCGAGACAGCGGCAAGATCCTCATCGACCTCACCACCAACGCGCCGTCCGTCGTCCGCGGCGTCGGTGCCCGTCTGGCCGCAACAGGATCCCGGCTCGTCGAAGCACCCGTGACCGGCGGAGCCCCGGGAGCAAGAAACCGCAAGCTCGTCTTTATCACCGGCGGAGATCACGACGCCGTTGATGCCGTCACTCCCCTCTTGCTGACCCTCGGGCGAGGCAGCTTCCACATGGGTCCGCTCGGCTCCGGCAACGTGGGCAAGTTGGTCAACTCGCTGATGGCCTTTACATCCATGTGGGTGTCACTCGAGGGCCTCGGACTGGCCGCCAAGTACGGCTTGGATCTGCGCACGTTGGTGGACATGGTTAAGACGTCAGGCGGGGCCAGTCCCTACCTCGATCGGCGTGTCGAGGAGATCAACGAGCGCGGTCGGCCCGCCGAGTTCTCTCTCGAGCTCGCTGCCAAGGACGCCGGCTTGATGCTCGATGCCGGTCGCGACGTGGGAGTCCCCATGCCGGTGGCGTCTGCCGTCCACCAGATGCTGACCTTCGCCAAGGCGCAAGGTCTGGCCGACCATGACATCAGCGATCTCGTCGAGGTCATGGAGCGCCTGGCCGACGTGCAGTTGCGCCTGGGTCCCGCCCCGACCGCCTGATCACGCTCCGTTGGGAGCGGGCACCTTGTAGAGCTTGGCGTAGTTGTCCCACAGGATCTTCTTTTTGGTGGACTGCTCGAAGGGCAGTTCAAGAAACGTCTCCAACGCGTGAGGGAACTTTGAATCCGCGTGGGGGTAGTCGGTCGAGAAGATCACATTGTCGTCGCCGAAGTCCTCAAAATAGTGCCGCGCCGTCGCTTCGTCGGCCTCGCACGCCACATAGCAGTTACGCAAAAAGTACGCCGAGGGCTTCATGTGCAGATCGGGTGCTTCGTACTTGCCCATCCACTCCCAGTGCTCATCGAGCCGGTAGAGGAGAAAGGGGGCCCACGAGCAGTTGCCTTCCAGAAGCCCAACGCGCAGATCGGGAAAGCGCTCGAGGATTCCCCCCGCCGTGAAGCACGCCGTGACGAACATGATCCCGAGGGGCTGATTGAACGAATGCCACAACATGAGTTTGTCGAGGTGCTCGCTGAAGGCGAAGTCGGGCTTCAAATACGTCGTTCCCCCGCCGTGGAAGCACACCGGCACATCCAAGCGTTGCGCCTCGCGCCATAGGGGGTCGTACTTGGGGTCGTGCCAGGGTTTGTTGTCCACCAGCCCGGGGACGATGAAGGCCGCTTTGAAACCACGCTCGACGTTGCGCGCCAGCTCGTCGACAGCGGCGTCGACGTCGTGGGGGGCGAGCATGGCCGACCCGAAGACGCGCTGTGGCGCGTGGCACTCGCTGACGAAGTCGGCCATCCAGTCGTTGTAGGCGCGGGCAATGGCGGCGGCCAGATCGGGCTCGAGCCCGTCAGGACCGATGTGCTCGGCGCTTTGCATGGCCAGTACGAACAGACCCCGACTCGGAAACAGGACAGTCGAATCCAAGTGCTCGATGTCCATGGCCATCATCTGGGAGGCGGGATCCCAGTTCCGCTCCTCGGCGTGGGCGAAGGCCGAGTCTTGCGTAGGGGTCCAAACCCGGCCGGCCGCCCGTGGCCGCACGTGCCCCAACCGCAACATGACGGCGTTTTTCACCTTGACCCGCATGTCCCGCTCGAGCTCAGACAATCCCACCGGTATGGCGTGGCCCCACGACGGGTCCATATATCGCTGCCACAGATCCGCCGGCTCCATTACATGCATGTCGCTGTCTGCCACCAGCCAATCGCCGAGCGCCATCGTGCCGATCTCCTTATCCGAATCAGGGCCGAAGGCTAATGCGACGCCAGCGCGGGCCCACGCCATCGAAGAGCGCCGTGAGTGCGGATAGATTTGTCGTTGTGCCCGGGGCCGCCCAAGGAGCGAGCCACGGCGCCAGCCCACTAGCCCCGGCCACTCCCCTCCTCGAAGGTCTGCGGGTTCTCGATCTCGGCATCTGGCGTCCCGTCCCCTATGCCACCCAGCTGCTGGCGGAGATGGGCGCGTCGGTCCTCAAGATCGAACCACCGGGCGGCGACCCCATGCGGGTGTTCCCCCCGTTGTTTGCCGTCTTGAACGCCGGCAAGCGGTCCATGGAAGTCGACCTCAAAGACCCCCAAGGACGCCAGGAAGTCTTGGCCCTCGCCGCCGAAGCCGACGCCGTGCTCGAAGGCTTCCGCCCTGGCGTCGTCGATCGCCTCGGGGTGGGATACGAGTCGGTGCGAGCGCTGAACCCGGCCATCGTCTACTGCTCCATATCGGGCTATGGAGCGACCGGCCCCTTGGCCCAGGTTCCCGGGCACGACCTGAACTACCAGGCGTACGCCGGCGTTCTGGCTCCCCGCGGTGGGGCCCCGGCGGCCGCGTCATTGCCCGTCGGCGATCTGGGGGCCGGCATGACCGCCGCCATGGCCACGCTGGCGGGGTGTTTGCGATCGCGCGCCACCGGTGAAGGCGAACGCATCGACATCGGCATCGCCGATGTCCTGGCCACCTGGACGGGGGCGGTGGGCCAGCTCACCCCGACCGGCTCGCCCCTTGCCATGAAAGGCCTGCCCGGCTACGGGATCTACCAGACCTCCGACCACCGCTACGTCACCACCGGTGTGCTGGCCGAGGATTATTTCTGGTCGAAGCTGTGCGGAGCGCTCGGACTCACCGGCATCGAGGGCTACGGACTGGTCGACAGGATCCGCCTCAAAGACGAGCTCGATGCCGCCGTCGCCGCTGAGATCGGACGACGCACCTTGGCCGACGTCATGGCCGCCTTGGCGCAATGCGATGTGCCGGTGGCGCCCGTCCTCAGCCGAGATGAGATGCTCGAGCTGAGCCATTTTCAGGAGCGAGGAACCGTGTTGGTGCAGACGACAGATGGCGAACACGGATCGGCGACGATGGGACACCCGGCTCGCTACACCGTCCATGGGGCGCGCCCGGGCGGACCGGTCCCTCAACTCGATGGGGACCCCACCCGGTCGTGGTCGCCTCGATGAGCGACACGTGGGGACTGCGACCGATGCCCCCCGACCTGGCTGAGCGCTATATCGCCGAAGGCTTCTGGCGCGACGAATCTCTCGGTCACTTGCTGGCCGGCGCCATCGCGGCCCAGCCCGACTTGACCCTCAAGATCCATTCCGCCACGCGCCCTTGGCAAGGCAGCTTCACCGACGTCCTCGACGCCGCCTCGCATGTGGCGGGGGCACTGCGCGCCAACGGGATCGGGGCCGGAGACGTGGTGGCCTTCCAGCTTCCCAACTGGGTGGAGGCGGCCGTGACCTTTTGGGCCGCGGCGTTGGTCGGTGCGGTGGTGACGCCGATCGTCCATTTCTATGGAGCCAAAGAGGTCGGCTACATCCTGCGACGCACCGGGGTCCGTGCCCTCATCACCGCCGATCGATTCGGCCGCAACGACTACATCGCCACCCTCGAAGGACTGCGGGAGGACACCCCAGCCTTGGAGCTGGTGGCCGTGGTGGGTGACAGCCCCGTACCCCCATGGGCCGTGCCCTTCCAGCGTCTCTTGGAGGGCGAACCCCTGGGCGCACCTGCCCCGGTCGATCCATCGGCGCCGGCTCTGGTCGCCTACACGTCGGGGACGACCGCCGACCCTAAAGGCGTGGTCCACTCGCATCGCACCATCGGCTTCGAGATCCGCCAGCTGTCGGGCATGCAGACCGGAAATCCACCGCTGTTGGTGGGAGCGCCGGTTGGCCACGGCATCGGCATGCTCAGCGGTTTGCTGGTGCCGGTGTGGAAGCACCAACCCATCAATCTCATCGACGTTTGGGACCCGGCCGCCGTGTTGGCCGCCATGGTGCAAGACAACATTGCCTCGGGCAGTGGTGCCACGTACTTCCTCACCAGCTTGCTCGATCACCCCGACTGCTCCGAGGCGCACCTGCGGCTGATGAGCCGCATTGGGCTGGGGGGATCGCCGGTGCCTGCTGCGGTGACCGATCGGATGACAGCCCTGGGAATCTCCGCCGTCCGTTCTTACGGGTCCACCGAGCATCCGTCCACGACGGGGAGCCGGCACGAGGACCCCATGGACAAGCGCTGCTACACCGACGGCCGTCCCCTGACCGGTGTGGAAATCAAGACCGTCGACGATGATGGCGTATCCACCGACACCTTGGTGCCCGGGGAGATCTTGAGCCGTGGCCCGGACTGCTGCATCGGGTACACCGACCCCGCCTTGACGGCCGCCACCTTCGACGCGCAGGGCTGGTACTCCACCGGCGACATCGGCGTGATCGACGCCGACGGCTTTCTCAGCATCGTGGACCGCAAGAAGGACATCATCATTCGCGGTGGCGAAAACATCAGCGCGCTCGAAATCGAGGAGCTGCTTCTGCGTATCCCCAACGTGGCCGAGGCAGCCGTGGTGGCCGCCCCCGACCATCGCCTGGGCGAACACGCCTGCGCGTTCCTGCGCGTCATGCCGGGTGCCGCCGAACCGGACCTCACCACGGTGAAGGCCCATCTCGAGCAGGCCGGTCTGGCCCGCCAAAAGTGGCCCGAGGAGCTGCACGTCGTCACCGAGCTTCCCCGCACGGCGTCGGGCAAGGTACAGAAGTACGTCTTGCGAGACACGCTGCGCTCCCCCTGATCCACCGGGTCCGCTTGAGCCCACCCGATGTCACTGCCGGGCATCGGTCCCGTCAGCACCGTCATAATGTCGCCATGGCGAAGATCTATTACGAACGGGATGCCGATGGCCAAGCCCTCAGCGGGGACACCATCGCCATTGTCGGGTACGGCAATCAAGGACGCTCGTGGGCGCTCAACTTCCGCGACAGCGGGTACGAGCCGGTGGTCTGCGTCCGCAATGACACGACGCGCCAGCAAGCCGAGGCTGAGGGCTTCGCCACCCACGATGTGCTGGCTGCCAATGACGCCGACGTCATCTGCATCTTGGTCCCCGACGATGTCATCCCCCTGCTGGGGCTGGCGCCGGGGCCGGATTCGTGTGTAATCGTGGCCAGCGGGTACACCTTGGCCTTCGACCGCCTCACCCCCGCCGGCGACGCCGGCATGGTGGCACCCCGCATGCTCGGACCCGAAGTGCGGCGCTGTTACGAAGAGGGCGTCGGCTTCATCTCGGCGGTCGGCGTGCACCACGACGCCACCGGTCGTGCCCTTCAGCGAGTGCTGGCGGTGGCCGGGGCCATCGGAGGACTCCGCCAGGGCGGCCTCGAGCTCACGCCGATGCAGGAGGCGGTGTTGGACCTGAGCGTCGAACAGGTGCTATCCCCGGCGCTGGCGGCGGTGAGCAACGCCTTCGTGCAGACCATGGTGGAGCACGCCATCCCCATCGAGGCCATCGTCACGGAGCTGGTGCTTTCGGGAGAGGTGGAACGCACCTATCGCCTCCTACGTGAGGTCGGCTTTGCGGTCCAGTCGGAATTTCACTCCCCCACCAGTCAGTACGGACAGCTCAGCCGGCGCAGCAGCTATGACGATCTCGCTGTGCTTCCGACCATGCGGGCGTTGGCCGACGACATCGCCAACGGACGCTTTGCCGACGAGTGGGACGCCGAACGCGATGCCGGCTATCCGCTGCTGCGCGAGCTGAAGGAGCAGTATGCCGGGGCGGCCATCCGGGACTATGAGGCTGAACTGCGCACCCGCCTCGGACCGGGGGTGTCGCCAGCACCGGCCTCGTAAACGTGTCGTCAGGCACCGGCCATCGATACCGCCGGCGCGCCGCGCCGTTAGTGCTACCGCGCGACAGCGGGCGCCCGGCACAGATAGACGGTGATGCCCGGGATGGGACCACCACCGAGGCCACCGTTGGCGCTCGTCGGCACGGCCAGACAGTGCGAGCGCGTCCAATCGACGCGCGGATCGTCGGCGTCGGGGGCGATGATCGTTTGCAGCCTCCCCAGGTCGACCTGCCTTTGTAACGTCCTGACGCTCGGCACCGGGCTCGTTCCAGTGAATCCTCCCAGCGGCTCGATTTCCCGGCCCGTGTCGATGATCAACGGAGCCGCGATGATCGACGTGAACGTGGCGGCCACATAGCGATCGTGCGTGTTCACCTTGAGCAGCAGTGCCACCTCCGAGCGGACCGATTCGAGTGTCTCTTTGGGCTCAACTTGGGTGACCTGACTCACCGATGCCGACTCGAATGGTGTGTCAAAAGGCCCCAGGCCGGCGACGACGATGTCCATGGCCGCGCTGAGTGGCAACAGCGCCATGGCACCCAGAGCCAGGAACACGCCAGCCGTCGATCGCGTCGTCTCGAAAAGGCCAGGCAATGGGGTGAGCGCGGTCGGCTGATCGGTCGGTCGACCGAGAAGTACCGGCCCCAGGACACGCGAACCGAGCATCAGCCACGCCGCCGCGCCGAGCAGGACCACCTCCGCCACGATGAGAACGACGCGCAACGCGCCCGGCGCTTGGTCCATGAGCCACAAGCCGTAGACGACGTCGACGCCGACAAGGGCCAAGACGGCGTAGGTGACGGCGCCCCCGGTGTCCTTCGATCGGCGCAGCAGCTCGAGACCGATACCGCACAGCGCACCGACGGCCGGGGCCAGCGCCGCCAAGTAATACACGTTGAGACCCGACAATGCGCTGAAGGCGACGAGGTCGATGAGAAGCCATGACCCCCACAACAACGCGCCCGTCCGCAGGGGATCTCCTCGTGGCAATCGGCGGCCGCCGATGACGGCCACACCCGACACCAGCGCGATCACCACCAGCCAACCCACATCGCGCCCGCCGGCGCCGTCGAGCAATCGACCCGGACCGGGTGCGCCGGGCAGGCGGAAGTCGACCAGGGATGAGAATGCCGCTGACTTCAGGCCTGGCAACGACGAGCCGGTGTTGACCTTTCCGAACCCGTTGTAGACGAAGACCTGTTGGAAGACCGAGTCGTGCGTGCTCCCGTCGACATAGGGGCGGTCGCCGGCGGGCACCAGGGACACCGCCGTCATCCAGCTCAACGACACGACGACGGCGACCACGACCGCACCACTCAATTGGGCGAGGCGGCGTCCGACACCGCCGGGTCCGGCCACCACCCAAGCCAGGCCGAGGGCCGGGAGCACGAGCCACGCTTCGAGCATCTTGGCTTGAAAGGCGAGGCCCACCCACAAACCCGCCAGGACCAACCACCAGGCGTTCCCTTGCACCAGCGCCGTCACCGTCGAGTTGGCCGCCAGTACCAGGAGAAGGATCAACAAAGAATCCGAAATGTTGCCGCGATTGAGCGCCACCGTGGCAGGGGTGATGGCCATCACGGCGGCGGCCACCACCCCGGCCATGTCGCCGGCCACGCGGCTCACCGCTCGAAACAGGATGAAGACGGTGAGAACCCCTTCGATGACCTGAGGAAGCACAATGGCCCAGACGTGAAACCCGAACACCCTGACGCTCAGGGCCTGGACCCAAAAGGCGCCGGGAAGTTTGTCGAGTGAAATGGTCCCCGCCGGGTCGAAGGCCCCGTAGATGAAGTCGTGCCAGCTCGAACCCATGCTCCGCACAGCCGCCTCGTAATAGATCTCGAGGCTGCCATGCGCAGCACCCCAGGTGTAGGAGATGCCGGCCAGCACGCCGATGGCGAGCAGGGCGGGCGGGACGTAGCGCTCTGTCGAGGACGACGGGCCGAGGGCCATCGGCGTCGACTACTGCTCGGGCAAAAGGTCGTCGGAGATGAGGGCGAAGAGCGTGGTCCGGGTGCTGGCCACCGCCGCCACTCCCACGCGTGCCACCAGGGCGCGGTCGACGCGTTCGATGGCGCCCCGGGCCGTGACGGCGGCCAGGCGGCCCCGCTCAGTCAAGGCGATGGTCATCTTGCGCCTGTCCTCAGCATCAGGAGCACGGTCGAGGTAGCCGCGTGTGACCAGTGTGTCCACAAGTTGACCCGCCGCCTGTTTCGAGATCCCCAGTGCACTGATGATCTCGCTGAGCGGAGAACCGACCCGGGCGATGCTGCTGAGCACGAAGACGCCGTTGCGCGGCATGTCCTCGATCCCCACCTCGTTCAGGTCATGGGCGATGGACCTCCCATAAGTGCGCCGAGACGCCCGCAGCAGGGCCGGGAGCGAGACTTCTTCGTGGTCATGTACTTCGGGCGTCATAGACCCGAGAATATAGACAAGATTTATGACAGTCAATAATCGGTACTAGTTGCACCGAGGACCCACGCGCTTAGCGGCCCAGGGCGTAGGCGGCACGCCGGGGATCGGCACCCGCCCACAACGTGGGCCGGCCACCCGCCGACGCCGACGCCCGTTGGCGGATCATGCCCACCGACCCCGCCTCGAACTCGTATGCAGGCCACTGGTGCACGTCGTGGCCGAGTGCCTCCAGGGCGTGCAAGACCGCATCGGGCACACGCTTTTCGACGACCACCATCGCCTCGGGGTGGTCGTGCGGATAGAAGGAATTCGGACAGGCCAAAGACACGGCGCGCGGCGCCGCCACGGCCTGCTGCTCGGTCATCTTGAACACGACCGCGTTCAAAAAGGCCTGCAGCATGGCCTGCACGATGACGTCGCCACCGGGACATGCGATGGGCCACACATAGCCGTCGTCATCGAGAACGATGGCCGGCGACGGCGTCACACGCGGCCGCCGAAAAGGACCCAGGGCGGCGGGATGCTCAGGGTCCGTACGGCTTTGCACTCCTCGGCCTGACACCACAACCCCAAGGCCGGGAACGACAGGCCCCATGGCCAGCGTGTCGCTCGGCGCCGACGAGAAGGCGTTGCCGTGGCCGTCGACAACAGCCACATGCGTGGTCGACTCGATGCCGTCGGCGCCATGACGAAGCGTGAACAGATCGGGGAGTACTCGGTCGGGCTGGATCAAAGCGGCCAGTTCGCCGGCGCGCCCGTCGCCGAGCAGCTTGCCAAGGTCCACCACGCCGCCGTCGCCGTAGTAACGCTCGCGATCCGAAAAGGCCAGCTTGATCGATTCCACCAGGACGTGCAGATACGGGGCCGAGTTGTGACCCAGAGACTCGAGATCGAAATTCTCCAGGATGGCCAGCGCTTGCAACAAGGCTGGTCCTTGGGACCATTCGGCCGGCGTGACGTGCATGGTCAGTCCATCGAAGGCGGCAAATCGGCGCCAGGGAGCGGGTTCGACCTCCGCTCGGAACCCGGCCAGATCATCGGTGGTCAGAAAGCCGCCTTCGGCGATGACGAAGTCGACCATCTGCTGGGCAACCTCACCCTCATAGAACTCCCGCCGCACGGCGTCGAGGCGCGCCGTGCGGTCGCCCCCGGTTTCGGCCGCCGCCAACCGGCGCAAGAGCTGGCCCAGATCGCGTTGCACCAACCGCTCCCCCGCCACGGCCCTCCGGCCACCCGGACAAAAGATGGCCGCCGAGGACGGCCACTGTTCATAGACCCATGCAAAGAGATCCAACGCAGTGGCGGTCGTTGCGTCGAGAACGAATCCAACGGTAGCCAACTCGATGGCCGGCGCGGCAACGTCGGCGAACGACCATGTCCCGAAACGGTCGAGAGCACTCAGCCATCCCGCCAAGGCGCCCGGCACCACACACGGCCCACACCCCGGCGCCATGGTCGAGCCGAAACGACCCGCATATGCCTCCGGCGTCGCCGTGGAGGACCATCGTCCCACCCCAGCCACGCTCATTACCTGCGAGGACTCCGCCGGACGCACCAGGATCGGAGCGATGCCCCCCACGTTGCACATGTCGACTTGGACGACATTGGTGGCCAAACCGGCCGCCACTCCGGCATCGACGGCGTTGCCGCCGGCTTCGAGCACGCGTGCTGCCACCTGGACCGTGAGTGGATGCCCGGTGACGGCCATCCAATGGTCGCCGACCAGCGTGGGGCGTGAACTCTCCGACGGTGGCAGTCCGCGCGGACCCGGTTTCGTCATCGGCCCACGTTATGCTGACGGTGGCGCAACCAACCTAGGAGGCGCTTATGTGGTTCGTTGCTGGTGTCCTTCTCGGAGTGGTGCTCCTGGCCTCGCTGGCCGGGTTCCATCTGGGACCCCACGCCCATGTCGTCGCCGGAGTTGTCGGTGTCATCGCCGCGTTGTGGCTCGTGCTGATGGCGGTGGACGGACGCGCCGCCCCGTTGCTGTGGGCCCTCCTCAGTGCCGATGTGGTCGTCTCGGCCGGCGTCGGGATTTTGGCTTGGTACGGCCTCTCGCACCGCAGCCCCAACGGACATCGCCTCAATAACCTCCAAGGCGGTGAGGGCATCGCCGTCAACGATCTGGCCCCCAAGGGCATCGTGCGCGTGGGCGGAGAGCAGTGGTCGGCGGTATCGGTCAACGGGACCGTGCGGGCGGGCGGGAAGGTCCAGGTGCTCGGTGTGTCGGGGGTCCACCTCGACGTATGGGGCGAGGACGTAGACGCACAGTCCCTCCCGGATCCTTTTCACCTCGACGAAGGCGAAAGCAAGGAGCACAGCTCATGATCATCGGCATCATCATCGGGGTGATCGCGCTCTGCGTCGTGATCGCCTTCGCCGTATCGTCGGTGAAGATCGTCCGTGAATACCAACGGATCGTGATGTTCCGCCTTGGTCGCGCCATAGGGCTTCGTGGACCCGGCGTGGTCTTCGTCAACCCCATCACCGACCGCACTTCTTGGGTGGACCTACGCGAGCAGTACCTCGAGATTCCACACCAGACGGCGATCACCAAGGACAACGCGGCGATCTCCATCGACTTCATCATCTTCTACAAGGTGGTCGACCCCGCCATGTCGGTGTTGCAGGTGCAAAACTTCGCCGGTGCCGCGCAAAATGTGGCCGCCACCACCCTGCGCAGCGTGGTCGGCGACATGGCTCTCGACGACGTGCTGTCCAAGCGAGAGGACATGAATGCGTTGCTTCGCGTTCGCCTCGACGACATCACCGAACGCTGGGGAGTAAAGGTCACCACCGTG
Source organism: uncultured Acidimicrobiaceae bacterium (assembly GCA_963714125.1). Taxonomy (GTDB): domain Bacteria; phylum Actinomycetota; class Acidimicrobiia; order Acidimicrobiales; family UBA8190; genus CAWCAW01. Next base: position 2,780,797 of record OY970234.1, read on the forward strand.
GAAGTCCGCGAGGTGAACCCTCCGGCCGGCGTGCTCGACGCCATGACCCGGCAGATGTCGGCCGAGCGGACTCGTCGGGCGGCCATCACCGAATCACAAGGCCAGAAACAAGCGGCCATCACGCTGGCAGAAGGCACCAAGCAAGCCGCCATCCTCGGTGCCGAAGGAGACCGCCAGTCGGCCATCCTCCGTGCCGAAGGACTGGCCGCCGGCCTGGAACGAGTCCTCCTCGTCGGACGTGGCCTCGATCGCAACACCATGCAACTCCAGTATCTCGAGACGTTGAAGCAAATCGGGGCGGCGCCGTCGACCAAGATCGTGGTGCCCATGGACCTTCTCGGTGGGCTCGCCAACGGACTTCGAGGGGCGTTGCAGGGCGATCCGTCCGGTGAACCGGCCTGGGTAACCAACGGCGAGGCGCCGAGCCCGACGGCGCCAGCCGCGGCCACGGGGGCACCACCTGCGGCCGTATCGACCGCCGCTTCTCACGTCGAGGGCGAAGACGGCACCAGCCCCTGGCCCCCACCTCCACCCCCGCCGACCTGACCGCGCCCCGGCGGCGTTGACGAAGCGCCACCTCGTTTGCAGGTCGGCCACGTTTTGACCCATCCTCATTGATTCAATACGATTCGTCTCGGATCGTAATCAGGAGGGTGGGTATGCCAGGACTGGAACGCAAGTGGTGGACGCTGATTGCCGTATGTACGGCGACGTTCATGCTCTTGCTCGACATCACGGTCGTCAACGTCGCCCTGCCTGATATCCAGCGTTCGCTGCACTCGACCTTCAGCGACCTGCAATGGGTCATCGACGCCTACTCGTTGACGCTGGCCGCCTTTTTGCTCACCGCCGGCGTCATCGGCGACATGTTCGGGCGGCGCGGCGTGTTCGCCATCGGGCTCGGCATATTCACGGCTTCCTCCTTCGTGTGCGGTCTGTCCAACTCGTCGCTGATGTTGAACCTGGCCCGCGGCGCCCAAGGGGTGGGCGGAGCGATCATGTTCGCCACCTCCCTGGCCCTCATCGCGTCCGCCTTTCAAGGCAAAGAGCGTGGCACTGCGTTCGGCATCTACGGCGCCGTGATCGGTGGTGCGGTGGCTGTAGGGCCCCTCATCGGTGGGGCGCTCACCAGTGCCTTCGGGTGGCGGTGGATCTTCTTCGTCAACGTTCCTGTCGGCATCGTGGCCGTCTTCATCACGTTGTCGAGGGTGGCGGCATCGACCGAACGCAACCAGCGCCGCATCGACTGGATCGGATTCGTTTCGTTTTCGGCCGCGCTCTTCATGCTTGTCTTCGCTTTGGTGCGCGGCAACGACGACGGGTGGGGAAGCGGGCAGATCGTCGGGTTGCTGGCCGGGTCGGCGATCCTCCTGGCCGTGTTTCTCATCGCCGAATGGCGCCAATCGGATCCCATGTTGGACCTCAACCTGTTTCGGCGGCCCGCCATGGTGGGAGCATCCATGGTGGCGTTTGCCATCTCGTCATCGATCTTCGCCCTGTTCCTGTACATCACGCTGTTCATCCAAGACGACCTGGGCTACGGACCGCTGGCCGCCGGCATCCGCTTTCTTCCCATCACCATGCTCTCGTTCATCGTGGCACCCGTGGCGGGCAAGTTGAGCGTCCGTATCCAAGCGCGCTATCTGCTTGGCACCGGTCTCTTTTTCGTCGCCATCGGGCTCTTTCTCATGTCCATGGTGCACACGGCATCGGGGTGGACCGCGCTCGTCCCCGGCTTCATCGTGACCGGCATCGGGATCGGCACGGTCAACCCCGTGCTCGCCTCGTCGGCGGTGAGCGTGGTGCCGCCTGAACGCAGCGGCATGGCTTCAGGTTCGAACAACACCTTCCGTCAGGTCGGCATCGCCACCGGGATCGCCGCTTTGGGGGCGGTGTTCCAGAGTCAGATCCAACACGGGACACTGCACGCGCTGAACGCCACCGCCCTCGGCCGCGTCTTGGTGGCACGCGGTGGTTCGGCGCTCAACAGCGCACTGGCCGGAGGAGGGGTGCGCCAAGCGGCCGCCACCATCCCGTCGGCCGCGGCGCGCGCCACCTTGTTGCACGCCTATCGCGTGGGCTTTGCCTCCACGCTCGACCACCTCATGATCATCGGCATGGTGGTGGCGCTCATCGGCTCAATCGGCGCCTTCACCCTGGTGCGCCAACGGGACTTTGTGCCGAGCTACTCCCCCACCGACGCTTCGGCAGCGACGCACGCGGCGGTGGCCTAAGTGGCCACGTCGACCCCGACACGCCCCGTGGCGGCCTTGCGCCCGCCGGGCCGACCCCGAGACGAACGCGCCACCCGAGCCATCACCGAAGCGGCCCTGCGCCAGCTGGCCACCCACGGCTATGCCCGTATCTCCATGGAGAGCATCGCCAGCGAAGCCGGCGTGGCCCGCGCCACCGTGTATCGGCGCTTCCGAGACAAGGCCGACCTGATCACCACGGCCATCGCCACCGGTCCCGGCGGTGCCCCCGATGAAAACCTCTCTAGCGATCCGCGTGCCGATCTCATCGCCTACCTCGAGGACTTCGACGAGCGTTTCGGCGAGAGCTGTGTCGAGGTGATCGGATCGCTGCTGGGCTCTCGGGACGAACGCGCCGCCTTGGATCTGCATCGCCAGCGCGTCGTCGAGCCTCGCACCGCCTACGTTCGAGGACTGCTGGTGCGAGCCCAGAGCCTCGACATGCTCGCCGCCGATATCGACGTCGACTTGGCCGTACAGATGCTGGCGGGCTCGGTGTTTGCCCGTCGGGTCATTGGCACCCCGAGCACACCCGACTGGGCCCGGCGTGCCGTCGCCATGATCTGGCCTCGCGCCTAGATCACCACTCCCACTGAGGGTCGCGCCCACGCCGGAGCCCTCAGTGATGGAAGCCCGATCCCTTCTCGGCACTCTGGAGTGGTTCGCTTTGGCGGGCCAGTTCGGGCAACAAACGGTCGAGGTCCTCGATGAACAGCGACGCCAGATTGTGCGAGAAGCCGTTGCGCACCACCACACGCAGCACGCTGAGGTCCTGACGGTTCTCGGGGAACGTATAGGCCGGAACGAGCCAGCCACTCTCACGCAGCCGGCGCGAGACGTCGAACACGTTGTATCCGGTGACATCGGATTTCGTGGTGAACGCGAAGACCGGGAGCTCGTCGCCTCGGGTGATGAGATCGAACGGCCCAAGCTGGCCAATCTGCTGGGCCAGATGGATGGCGATATGGCGCGCCGACTGTTGAAGCGTGCGAAATCCCTCGAACCCCAGACGCAAGAACGTGTAGTACTGGGCCACCACCTCGGCGCCGGGCCGCGAGAAATTAAGCGCAAAGGTGGGCATGTTGCCACCCAGATAGTTGACGTTGAACACCAGTTCCTTGGGCAGCGCCTCGTGGTCCCGCCACAGCACCCACCCCACCCCGGGGTAGACGAGTCCGTATTTGTGCCCTGAGGTGTTGATCGACGCCACCCGGGGCAAGCGGAAGTCCCACACCAGGTCCTCGTCGATAAAGGGGGCGATCATGGCTCCTGACGCGCCGTCCACGTGGATGTCGATGTCCAACCCGGTGCGGGCATGGAGATCGTCGAGGGCGGCGGCGATCTCCGCCACCGGCTCATAGCTGCCGTCGAAGGTGGAACCCAGGATGGCCACCACCCCGATGGTGTTCTCGTCACAGCGCGCCACAGCCTCTTCGGCTGACAGGTGGTAGCGGTCCCCGTCCATGGGGACCTGACGCGCTTCGACCTCCCAGTAGTTGCAGAACTTCTCCCAGCACACCTGCACGTTGGCGCCCATAACGAGATTGGGTCGCTGCGTCGACTGCCCCGCCGCGCTGCGGCGCTTGGTCCATCGTCGCTTGAGGGCGAGTCCACCCAGCATGCACGCCTCAGATGATCCCGTCGTGGAACAACCCACGGTCCGATCGGCGTCCGGGGCGTTCCACAAGTTGGCGAGAATGCTCACACAGCGTCGTTCGAGCTCGGCGGTCTGCGGATACTCGTCCTTGTCGATCATGTTCTTCTCGGCGCATTCGGTCATGAGCCGACCGGCGGGTTCTTCCATCCACGTGGTGACGAATGTGGCCAGGTTCAGCCGGGCGTTGCCGTCAAGCATCAGCTCGTCATGAATGAGTTGATAGGCCGTCTCCGCCGGCATGGACTGATCACTGAGCCGGGTGGTGGGCAGCACCAGGCCCTCGCCGAGCTCGGGGCTGTCGAGTAGCGCCAGGGGGTTGACCTGGTGGCTACCTTCGTGACGGGTCGGTGTGGCGCGGTGTAGGGCCATCGTCGGTCTCCATCTGTCAGCGGGCGCCGCGCAGGAGGGTCCCTGGCCTCGCTCCGGTGTCTTGCCCATCGGCACACGTAGTCACACCGGACTTGATGGTCTCGACGTATCCGGTGGCGTCTTGGAGCAGCCGCCTGCCTCCGGCGGGCAGATCGGTCACCGTCGTCGGGTTGCCCAGCTGCAGGCGTTCGTAGTCGATCACGTTCAGGTCGGCCACCGCACCGACCTCGATGGTGCCGCGATCACCGAGCCCGTAGAGACGAGCGGTGTCATGGGTCTGCTTCTTCACGATCCATTCGAGCGGCAGGCGCTCACCGCGCCGTCTGTCTCGAGTCCAATGGGTGAGCATAAAGGTGGGCTGCGAGGCATCACAGATGACGCCACAATGCGCCCCTCCGTCGCCGAGCCCGAGGGCGGCCCGAGGATGGCGCAGCATCTCTCGTTGCGCTTCGAGATCGCCGTGGGAGTAGTTGAGAATGGGCACGTAAAGCAAACCCTGCGCATCGTCTTCGAGCATGGCGTCGTAGGCCACCTCGATCGGCGTCCGGCCCGCCGCCGCCGCCAGGCCGAACAGGGAGCGCTCGGGCCCGGGCTCATAATCGGGAGGGCTCCCAAGTGAGTACGTCGTTCGGTAGGCGCCGTCCATCCGGGCGCTGGTCTCGGCATCGGGTTGCCACTGCACAATGGCCTGGCGCACCTCGTCACGGCGAAGGGCATGGGCCAGTTCCGCCGGCGACAGACCCTCGGCCTTGAGTTGCCGGTAGGCGGGGATCTGATCGAAGAGACACAACGTGGTGAAGTGCCCGGACAACAGCCCGAAGCCGCGGCCGGCCACTTGCGGCCGTAGGTCGGATCCCGTGGCCGTGGCGCGCAACGACTCGTCCATGAGTTCTCGCCACAGTTCGGGCGCCGAGTCCACCTGCACCAGGGCAAAGGTGACGGGCCGGTTGATGGACCTCGAGAGACGTTGCATCCATTCGACCTCTTTCGCCGGACCAATGACGTCCTCGCCGGCTACACCGGCCGGTGCCAGTTCAAACACCCCGGCGCCCAGCTCACCGAGCGCGCCGGCGATGCCGAACAGCTCGTCTTCGGCCGCGAAGGTGCCCGGTACCGGCTCGCCGTCAATGGCACGATGCGCCATGGTCCGCGACGTCGAGAAGCCCAGAGCGCCCGCCGCCATGGCCGCCTTCACCACCTCTTTCATGGTGACAATGTCCGCCGGTGTGGCGGGCTCGTTGTGCGCCCCGCGCTCGCCCATCACGTAAGAGCGCACGGCCCCGTGCGCGATCTGGGTCCCGACGTCCATCGTCCAATGGCGGCGACCCAGAGCCTCGAGGTACTCGGGAAACGACTCCCACTCCCACTCGATACCCTCGGCCAGAGCGGTACCGGGAATGTCCTCGACGCCTTCCATCAAGCCGATGAGCCAGTCGTGGCGATCGGGTTGGACCGGGGCGAATCCCACGCCGCAATTCCCCATGACCACGGTGGTGACGCCGTGACGGCTACTGGGCGCCAGAACGTCGTCCCACGTGGCTTGGCCGTCGTAGTGGGTGTGGATGTCGACCCAGCCCGGCGTGACCAGCAGGCCGTCGGCATCCAGGTAGCGGCGGGCCGCTTCCCGGTGCGGCGGGCCGACGGCACTGATCCTGCCCTTGTCGACGGTCACATCGGCGGTGCGCGCCGGTGTCCCGGTGCCATCGACAACCGTTGCTCCCCGAATCACGAGGTCATGCACGGTGCAACCCCCTTACGGCGTCATTGTCGCCAGCATCGTCGGCGTCACCCGGGCGGTACTGACGATTCGAGCTGGCGTTTGCGAGCTTCCCACTCACCGAGCATGGTGCCGAAGGCGGCCGGGTTGTAGATGTCCTCCTCGTAGGACCACAACCCGTCCCCGGCGTACTTGAGCAAGGTGAAGTTGTAGGCCTGATGGACGCTGCCGTCTCCGGGGTCGACCATCCGGTTCCACACCTGGCAAATGACCCAGCCTCGGTCCTCGTCGATGACATACCACTCGATGGGGAAATGCGGCATGGCGTTGCCCGGGTAGGTGCTCATGGTCTCGGTAATCCACCGGCGGATCGCCTCACGTCCACCGAAGCGCCCATAGAGGTGCTCGACGTAGGTGGCGTCCTCGGTGAACAGGTCAGCCCACTGGTCCCAGTTCCCCGACGTGCCGCCGTGCAAGGCGGCCGCCTGGTAGTCACCAAACGCCTTCTCCAACTCCTGACGAGTCCACCGACCCACGTGTGCCCCCTCGGTCCCGGTCGCCACTCGATGGCCTCGTCAGTCTGGCACGGGACTCCTCGGTTCGACGCCCGATGAACGCCGCTACGACAACAGTGCCGCCACACCCAGGCCGATCGGAAGCGCCACCCATCCCCAGCGCACAGCCACATTCACCATGCCAGAGCGATACCCGTAAAGAACCGATTGCTGAACGGGCGAAAATGACGGCGCCCCCAACGCCGAGAGGACGGCCACGACGCGCAGCGCGCTGTTATGGCTGATGACGACCACAGGAAGGAGAAAGGCGCATCGAATGGCGGCGAGCAGCAGCCACCGGCGCACGGCGGACGCGCCCCGCTGCACATCGACGTTATGCGGATGAATAGCGGATCCGACCACGAGCCCGGCCCCGGTGAAGGCGAGGACGGGGGCCGACACGTTGAGCACCACGTTCGACCACGTCGGCGCCGGGGCCGCCCACCGCAAGAGCAACCCGGCCACGAGAACGAGCATGGCGGACTGATCCACCCAACTCGTGGCCCGACGCTGGCGTCGCGGCGCGTCTCGGCGCATGAAGTAAATGCAAAGGAAGTTCGGCGCGCCGTAGAGCATGTTGGCGATGGCCGCGATCATGATGGCCGGGGCACCGGCCAGCGCTCCGGCGATGGGCAACACCCAAAAGGCGCCGTTGGGACCGGCCGCCCACGACTCCAGAGCGCCCTCACCGGCGCTGCGCTCACCACGCGTCGACACCGCCACCACCAGCAGCGTCCACGACACTCCCGACACCACGGCGGGGGCGATCAGCTCCCGGGGTGTGGTCAGCCGCCAGGCGGCGAAGATGCCCAGAGTCGCCGACGTGACCAGCGTCTGGATGCGCAGATAGATAGGCCAATCCCGCTGGAGGCGCGACCCGCCGCGTGACACTGCCACGCCGAGCGCCGCCCCCAGCGCGTAGGCGCAGATCGTGACCCACGCCATCTCTCAGGACACCACGCGCCGGGCTCAAAGCGCCAGTTGAGAGGCCCCGCCGCGACGCTGCTCATCTTGGCGAACCAGAGCCCGTCAGGGACCCGGGGCCCGCCCCGACTAGTTGTCCGTAATCGTGCTTTTGGCCGAGTCGATGGTCAGACTGCCAAGGGGAGTATTGGAACCGCCTTTACATGCCACCAGGGCGGTCGAAGAAGCCGCCTCATAGAAGGTGGCAGTCGACACGCTGCCCGCGAATGAGCCCGTGCTCGTACCACTTCCCGTGGAACCGACATACGGGGGGTACTGCGTGAGGTCCTGGGTGAGATTCGATACCGAACCCCTGGTGGGTTTGATCTTCGCGTTCCACTTGGTGGTGTTGCTCAAGGTCACCGTGGCCAGGTCACTGCTGAAATCCGAGCAGCTGCCGGTCATCAACGGCTTGCCGTTGTGGCACGAGGCGTCGTAGAAGGCCTTGGTGGGACTGGTGCCTTGGCACGCCACACCCTTGATCTTGATCGTCTTGGTCTTTACCGAAACGGAGGCCGTCGGTTCCGGTGCCGCGGAGTCGTGCGTCGTGCAACCGGAGAAGGTCTGGTTTTCAAACGTGACAACTTCCTTGCTGCCAGCCGTGCCGTTAAAAGTGAGCGACGGGTTGAAATCGATCGTTCCCCCCTGAGCGCATGTAATCCCACCGGAAGCGGTCGGTGTCGACGCCGAAGCAGTCCCCGCTACCAGGGTCACGCTGGCCAGCGGAAAGACGATCATGGCCACGGCCATCAGGCGCTTCTTGTTTCGCATGGGCCCCCCTTGCGATTTCGTGTTCTGACATTGTGCCAACAACTGGTCACCGCTTCTTCCCCAAATGTGACGACGGTTTCGACCGCCCAGACAGCCTCGACGAGGTCGGCCCGCTGCGTAGCGGCACCACCACCTACCGCAAGGCCAGTGGTTCAGTGAGGCCGGGCCCGCATGGCCTTTTGGTACGAAAGGGGGGCCAGGCTGCGACTTATGGGGGCCAGCACCGGCAACATGGCCGCATTGATCTCCATGCGGGGCCCGCCCATGCGGGCAAGCACCAGGGCGGCCACCTCTTCCTCGCTCCGGCGCACTGCCTTGGGCGGGAGCTTGCCCCCGTCGTCGATGCCCGACAGCCCCATGGCCGTCGGCACCCAGGCGGGGTACAGGATGTGGATGTGGACGCCACGACCGGCAACTTCGTGCGCCACGCTCTCGGTGAAGGCCGACACGGCTGCTTTGGAAGCGGCGTAGGCGCCGTGGCGAGGCTCGGGAGCACGGGCCGAGTCTGACGAGACGTTGACCACGATGCCGGACCCTCGCTCCAGCATGGCGGGGAGAACGGCGAGCGTGCCCGTGACCACGCCGAAGACGTTGACGTCGAAGATGTGCCGGAATCCGTCGGAGAGCCCGTCTTCCACGGGAGTGAGCTGCTCGGTTCCGGCGTTATTGACGAGGACGTCAATGCGCCCGTGCTCGGCGGCGATATCGCTCAGGACCCCTCGAAACGCATCAGCGTCGCCGACATCGCACACCCGGGTGGAGCTCGCCGCCGCCGATTCCCTGAGCTGGTCCTGGAGCACGGCCAAGAGGTCGCCACGCCGGGCCAGTCCCACCACGACGGCGCCCCGTTGAGCCAGATCCACCGCCAGTCGCCGGCCGATTCCCGATGACGCGCCGGTCACGACGGCAATCGTGTCGTCATAGCGCTTAGGGGGCGTGCGGGGGCGTCGTCTCACGGCGGGGAGCATACGTCGAGGCCCGTTGCCGCCGTGGTTCGGAGCCCCGCCCACGGCGTGGTCCAATGGTCGGGTGATCACGGGTCAGGACATCAGTCTCGAAATCGGCAACCGGACCCTCGTCCGTGACGGGTCGTTCCTCATCGCCAACGCCGACAAGGTCGGCCTGGTGGGCCGAAACGGGACGGGGAAGTCCTCGCTGATCGCGTACATCCTCGGCCAGACCCCGTCCCACGTGCGCATGTCGGGGGAGGTCAGGATCGAGGGCACCATCGGCTACCTGCCCCAGGTTCCTGTGCCCGGGGGCCTGGGGATCGATGCCAGCGCCCTGTCGCATGTGCTCTCGGCTCGGGGTCTCGACGACCTTGACGACCGGTTGCACAAGGCCCAGGCGGCCATGGCCAAAGACCCCACCGACGAGCACATCCATGAGTACACCGACCTCGAGGAGCGTTATCGCCACGCCGGCGGCTACGAAATGGAGGGGAAGATCGCTCGCCTCGCCGATGGCCTCGGGCTCCCCCAAAGCCTGCTCCTCGAAGACGTCTCGTCGCTGTCGGGAGGCCAACGCCGGCGCGTCGACCTGATGCGAGTGCTGTTCCAGGTGCCCGACACCATGGTCCTCGACGAGCCCACCAACCACCTTGACCTGGCGGCCAAGCGCTGGCTGATCGACGAGTTGCGTTCCTTGCCGGGCAGCTTCTTGGTGGTCAGCCACGACCTGCGTCTCCTCGATGAAGCCATCACCAAGGTCCTCTACCTGAACGAGGCCCGGCTGTCGCAGTTCAAAGGCACGTACACGAGCTTCCGCTCCCAGCTCCAGACCGACATCTCCCAACGGGAGAAGGCCTCGTCCATGGAGGAAGCCCAGATCCAAAAGATGCGCGGCTTGGCCGACAAATGGCGCCACAGCACCGAGGCCCAGGCTCGCAAGGCGAAGGTCCTCGACCGCAAAGTGGTCAAGATGCAAGGCCGGCGCACCGAGGTCATCAAGCGTGACCGCAAGGTCAGCTTTCGCTTACCCGACCCCCTGCGTTCGGGGGCGGTTCCTCTGGCCGTGCATCACATCGGGGTCCGCTACGACCGGCATCAGGTTCTCTCCGACATCGACTTCACCGTGGAGCGCGGTGAGCGCATCGTGGTCGTGGGGCGCAACGGCGCCGGCAAGTCCTCGTTGTTGCGCTGCCTGGCCGGCGTGCAAGAACCCTCGGCTGGAACGGTGGAGATCGGCTACCAGGCCGCCGTCGGCTACTTCGCCCAGGAACACGAGCAGATCGACCCCGCCGTAAGCGTGCTGGACAACATCGACGATGCGGTGCTCATCAAAGAAGCCGACCGGCGCAAGCTGCTGGGTTCCTTTGGGCTGAGCGGAGGGACAGCCGCGCAACTTCCGGGATCCCTGTCCGGTGGGGAGCGGGCCCGCCTCAGCCTGGCCATGCTGGCCGCCGGCCAAGCCAACCTCCTCGTCCTCGACGAGCCGACCAACAACCTCGACCCGGCCTCGGTGGAGGCCGTGGGAGCGATGCTGGCGGCATGGTCAGGCACCATCGTCGCCGTGAGCCACGACCGCCCCTTCGTCGAAGCGCTGGCGCCCACCCACGCGTTGCACCTTCCCAGTGAGCGCTACTCGTTTTGGCGTGAGGAATACCTCGACGACGTCGAGATGCGCTGAGCGCCACGCTCGACGTCCGCATCGTCAACGTCAACCCGGTGCCGCGCTCCCCTGCAGTTCGACGGTGACGCCTTTGGTGCCCGGAGCCAAGGTCACCGTCCCGGTTGCTTCGTCGATCGTCCCCACCGACGTGGTGGCTATGGCGTTCACGAACGATGGCAGCTCGAAGAGGACGGGGCCTGGAGGCAGCTGGCCACTCAACGCCAGGGTGACCGAGTGTCCGCTCGAGGTGATACGCACGCTGAGGCGGCGGCCGTCGGTGGACGGGAAGTTGGTCACCGCCACAGACGAGCCACCGACCACCCACGACGACGGCACGCCCCGTCCGACAATCAGCGCGCCGTCCGATGATTGGGCCACCAAGGAGTCCAACAAGACCTTGTTCGCTTGAGAGATTCCCCACGCATGGGGCGAAGCACCCTGTCCCGCGGTGGGGTGCTCCCCCACCCACGGCGTACTTGCCGATGGCGCCGAGGAACTCTCCCACCATGAGTACGGTCCGCTTTGGGGGTTTTTGATCATGAACTCGTAGCTGAGGATGCCCTGATCCCGGTAGTCATTGCCGGCCAGCGCGGCATTCGCATCTCCGGCGTTGTATCCGCTCGAGTAGTAGTCGCCGGGGAAACCGCCAAAGGAGTCGGCCGGAAGGATGCCTTGCAGCCGCCCAAAGCCGTAGGCGTAGGTGGCATCCACCAACGAGATGCCCGGACCACTTTGTGCCGCCCCCAACAGCGAACCATCCCAGGCCCACCGGGCGAACGGTGACGTCCAGTTGGCATCCTCGGGATTGGCGCACCGATCAGCCGTATTGGGCTCGAGCATGGAACACGGCAAATAGTCCAAGGCGTAATGACTGATGGTGGCACCCAGGGTCTCGTTGGTCGCCGCCAACAGGCTGCTGTACTGCTGCGTGGCCCAGGTGACCTCGGAATCGTCGCCGATGGTCTTGGCGATGTAGATGTACGCGGCCAGACCCAGCAGTGCTTCGTAATCGTCGGTGGTCCAGTAGCCGTTGGTGTCGATGTCGTCGGTTGACTCCATGATCCCTGACGGTCCGGTCCGATCGGCGGCGATGTCGTGGGCGGCCTCTTCGATGCTCGGTTGCGAGGACGAGCCCATGGGCCCCGGCGTACTGAAGTTTTGCTTGACGAATGCCACGTCCCCGGTCTTCATCAAGTAGACGGCCCACGGCCAGGGGTACGTCCACACGCCGTCGACATATTGCAGCGGGGCCGTCACCACGTTGCGTGCCTCGAGGAGCAAGGCATGCGCATCGGTGAAGTACCCCTGGGTGAACAGATTGACGAGAATTCCCACCACGTCGTGGCTGTACTCGTATTGGTATCCGTTGACCCCGGAGTGCAGCTCGTCGCCGCTGCGGGCGATCTGGGTGTAGATGAAGCCGCTGCGATAGGCGTTGTCGAGCGAAACATCGGGCACGTTGATGGCGGCGACTGCGGCCAGCTGATGGTTCCAGAACGCACGCATGTGCGCGAAGTGCTCATTGAACCCCCCCGCGCCCGCCAGCGCCGTGGCGCTGGGCCACGGGTAATCGTTGCCGAAACGGTCCGCGGCCACCACGTAGTCGTGGTCTACGGACCGGTGTGCTTTGACGGCGTTGGGTGCGTCATTGAGCGGGATCAGCGCCCCGGAGGCATCCGGATTCGCCACCACGACGTGATCGGTGGTGTTGTCCACTGCCACGCGGGAGTAGACCGCCACGTAGTCGTTCCCGCCCACAACGATCTTGTCGGCGAACTCGGTGATGGAAACGACGGCCCCGGAGTCATGAAACGTCGTGATCTGGGCGGGGAGATAGCCCTGCGCGTCGGTCCATGTCGTCTGCGTGCCGTTGTAGATGCCGAAGCCGTAGTTCCTGTCGATGCCGTTTTGGACATAGAAGGTCCCGCCCAAACAGGTCACCACACCCTGGAAATTCCCTTCCCAACCGATCGCCGACGCCGTGGCGTAGGCCCCGGTAAAGGCTTGGGTACTCGTGTTGTAGGTGCAGTCGTACTCCTTGGCCGGACCGCCGCCATTGGGGCGGGGAACTGCGCTCGGACTCCCCCCGCAGGCGGCCAGCAGGGTGGCGATCCCAAGCAAGCTCAGCGTCACGCCGCCGGCCTTGTGCCATGAACGCATCGGGATGATTCTGGCAGCTCACCCCCGCGCCGTGGCGGTGTGTGCGAAGAGTCGCCCTACGACGGCAGGACGAAACGGCGCACGGCGCTGGCGAAGCCCTCGGCGTCGTTAGTGCCCGTCGTCCGACCAGCCGCTCGCTGCACCTCAGGATCGGCATTGCCCATGGCGATGCTCAAGCCGGAGTGGGTGAACATCAAGATGTCGTTGGGCATGTCCCCGATGGTGGCGATCTCGTCGGTGCTGATCCCGTAGCGCTGAGCCAGGTACGTGGCCACCGAGCCCTTGTTGGCGTCGGGATGGGTCACATCGAGGTAGTAGGGCTGCGAGGCGGCCGCTGTGACGTGGTCGCCGAATTGCTCGTGTGCGGCCGCTGCTGCCTTGGCCACCGCGTCGTGGTCGTCGCTGACCCCCACGAGCTTGGCCACACCGTCGGTCAGCCCATCGAGGCTCGTCATGACCTTGGGTGAGAACTTGACGGTCCAGGCTTCGCGATCCACATGCGGGCCGCTTGGGTCCGGCACATACCAATCAGCACCCCGGTAGATCCACACCGTCAGGTGAAACGAAGCCATCAGGGCGGCGATGGGACGGACCAGGTCCTCGGGCACCACCTTCTGATCGAGGATGTGCATGTCCCGGTCGACGATCACTCCCCCGTTGAACCCGGCGATAGGCGTCTGAAGGTCGAGCGGCTCGAAAAGCATGGCCATGCCCTGAGGGGGGCGCCCACTCGTGATGGCGAACAGGATGTTGGCTTGGCGCAAGCGATGCACGGCGTCAATGGCGTCGTCGGTCAATATCTTCTCCGAAGTCACCAAAGTGCCGTCGACATCAGCGAGCATCAGGCGGATGGGTAACTCCGTGTTCTGCGCCATCTCAATCCCTGTCGGGGAGGTGCCAGCGATGCGGCGCCGTGACGCGCCCGATCGAGGCCGGTCCCCACGATCCCGGCGCATAGGGCTCGATGGCAGTGGGCCGCTCCAACAATGGTGCCGACACCTCCCACAGTCGCTCCACGGCCGCCGCGCTGGTGAACAAGGACTGGTCGCCCAACATCGCATCGTGCAGGAGGCGTTCGTAGCCTTCGAGATCGTGGGCCACATTGAAGGAGTCCTGGTAACGAAACACCATCTTGGCCTGTCCCAACTGCATATCCGGGCCGGGTTCTTTGGCCAAGAAGCTGGCCGAGATGGATCCCGGATCACTGAAATCGATGGTGATCTCGTTGTGCCGAGCCATCGACGTCGAGCGGGCGTGCACGGGGAACATCCGCAGCGTCGTCTCGCGAAAGCCAATGGTGATCGTCTGGCGACCCGCCGCCAGGGCCTTGCCCGTGCGCAAACAGAACGGGACGCCGGCCCACCGCCAGTTCTCCACCTCGGCCCGCAGGGCCACGAACGTCTCGGTGGTGGAATCGGGGGCCACCCCGGGTTCGGCCAGGTATCCGTCATATTGGCCGCGCACCACGTGGGTCAGGTCCACCGGCCGCATGGCGTCGAAGACCTTCTCCTTCTCATCTCGAAGGGACTTGGCCGACAACGTGGTCGGAGGCTCCATGGCCACGAAACCGAGGACCTGGAACAGATGCGTCACCACCATGTCTCGAAAAGCGCCCGTGCCGTCATAGAACGACCCCCGCCCTTCGATGGAGAGGGTCTCGGGCACGTCGATCTGGACATATTCGATGTGCTCGCGGTTCCAAATCGGTTCGAACAGGCCGTTGGCGAAGCGGAAGGCCAAGATGTTGTCCACCGACTCTTTCCCCAAGAAGTGGTCGATGCGAAAGATGTGGGACTCGTCGAACTCGGTGTGGATGGACGCGTCCAGAGCCCGAGCCGACGCCAGGTCGGTGCCGAAGGGCTTCTCGACGATGACCTTGGCCCCTGCCGATAACCCTGACGCGCCGAGGGCGGTGATCACCGACTCGAAGGCCACTGGCGGTATGGCCAGATGGAACATCCGCTGGGGCTGGCCCCCGATGGCCTTTTCGGCGCTGTGCACCGCCTCCACCAGCTTCGAGGGGTCGCCGGGATCGGCCGGAGCGAAGAGCAATAGTTCCTCAAAAGCACTCCACGCCTTGGCTGTGGGCTTGGTGGAGGCGAACGTGGTCACGGCATCGTGGGCGTGCTTTTTGAAGCCCTCTTGCGAAGGAGCGCCGGCGATCGGGGCGGTTCCCACGATGCGAAATCCCTCGGGCAGAAGACCGGCTCGAGCCATGTGGAACAGGCCGGGCAGCAGCTTGCGCTTGGCCAGGTCCCCGGTGGCGCCGAAGAGGACGAGCACGTGGTTGGGGGGCACCCGGCTGGGCCGGCGCGCCGCCGGGCGCGGTGGCGAATTCGAGCTCATGGTGTCCTCACTTTGGGTATCGTCGCAACGTCGGCGGGACTGCGGTTGCGCGTCCTGGACGCGCCGACCCATTGTGGGGCGGCATGGACCCCCACATGGAAGCAGAGATGCGGCTCGCCGCGCAGGCGGCGGCTGAGTTGGTCGAAGACGGCATGACCGTGGGGCTGGGCACGGGGAGAACAGTCACGTTCTTCTTGTCGGCCTTGGCCGCTCGGGCCCTATCGGTGCGCTGTGTGGCCACGTCTGCGCGCACCGAGCAGGCCGCCACCGCGCTGGGCCTGGCCGTGGAGCCGTTCACGGTGGACCACTTGGACATCACCATCGACGGGGCCGACCAGATCAGCCCCGACGGGTGGTTGGTCAAAGGTGGAGGAGCGGCCCACACGCGAGAAGCTCGTGGCCGTCACCGCCGATCGATTCGTGGTGATCGCCGATTCCACCAAGCCGGTCCTCGCCCTGCACTCCCCCATCCCCCTGGAGCTCCTGGCCTTCGGGCTGGCTTCGACCATGGCTCGACTCGGCACTGTCGAGCGGCGCGACGTTCCTCTCAGTCCCGATGGGGGCGTCATCGCCGATTTCACCGGTGACGTGTGGTCCCCGGCGGCCCTGGCCGCCAGGCTGGAGGCAACCCCAGGCGTGATCGAGCATGGCTTGTTCCCACCGGAAATGGTCTCGACCATCTTCGTCGGACGCGATGGGTCGGTGGACAAGACAGAACTGCCCCATCGCTGACGCCGTTTCCTCACCGTGACATCGTGATCGTCAGCGTCATTTCATGCCGCGCTGGCGTCGGCGAGGACGGTGGAGTGACGGGCCTCGACTCGGCCCGCGGGAATCGATGTGTCCCCTGCCAGCAGTTTGGCCAAGGGGTCACGCTTGTCCTCGCCGCTTATGAGCCAAAGAACCTCATTGGCGCGCGCCAAGGCCGGGTAGGTCAGGGTCATGCGCTGGAGCCCCTGGTACGGCTGGGTTACGGCCACCAGCCGGTCGGTGACCTCGAGAACCGGATCCCCCGGCACCAATGAGGCGGTGTGCCCGTCGGGGCCCAATCCGAGATGCACCAAATCGAAACGAGGCGGGAGCAACGCACCGTACGCGTTCGCACCCGCATCGAGGTCGGCATCATTGACCGCCATAGCCGTCACTTTGGCCGGAGCCTGGCCCAAGCTCTGTCGGAGGTGGGTGAGATTGCGATCCGGGTCGCCGTCGGGGGCGACGCGCTCGTCGACCTGAAAGATCTCAACCTGCGCCCACGGGACATCTTCGTCAGCCAGCTCCGCGAACATGGTCCACGGCGTCTTACCCCCGCTGACGGCAAAAGTGAAACGCCCCCGAGCCGCCGCCGCCGTACGAGCCGCCGACGCTACGAATCTGGCCGCCTCGGCGCCCAAGGCCGACGCGTCGGGAAGGACGACGAGCTCGTGATGCACCGCTAGCTCGTCTTTTCGGCGTGCCCACCGAACTCGGAACGAAGGGCGGACAGGATCTTGTCGGTGAAGTCCCCGTTACCACGCGACTCGAAGCGTTCGTAAAGGGCGGCGGTGATCACCGACGCCGGAACGCCGAGATCGATGGCGGCAGTGACGGTCCAGCGCCCTTCGCCGGAGTCCGACACGCGCCCGGCGAAGTTGGCGAGGTCGGGAGATTTGGCGAAGGCGTCGGCGGTCAGATCGATGAGCCACGATCCCACTACTGATCCCCTTCGCCACACCTCGGCCACCTCGCCCACGTCGATGCTGTACTGATACACCTCGGGATCGCGCAGCGGTGTGGTCTCGGCATCGGCCTCGACCGGAGCGGTCTTACCGGCGTCGGCGTGATGGATGATGCTCAGGCCTTCGGCGATGGCGGCCATCATCCCGTACTCGACACCGTTGTGGACCATCTTGACGAAGTGCCCGGCCCCGTTGGGCCCACAGTGCAGGTAGCCCTCCGGCGCGGTGCCGTCGGTGCGAGTGCGCCCCGCAGTCGCCTCGACCTCTCCTTTACCGGGAGCAATCGTCTTGAAAATAGGGTCGAGGTGCTGCACCGGCCCGCTCTCCCCACCGATCATGAGGCAGTAGCCACGCTCGAGCCCCCACACGCCGCCACTGGTGCCGCAGTCGATGTAGTGGATCTTCTTCTTGGCCAGCTCCTGGGCTCGAGTGATGTCATCGCGGTAGTAGGAGTTGCCGCCGTCGATGACGATGTCACCTTCCTCGAGGAGCCCGGCGAGCTGATCCAACGTGCTTTGCACGATGGCGGCAGGCACCATGATCCACAGGGCCCGAGGCCGCTCCAGCTTGGCCACGAAATCCTGGAGCGAGGCGGCCCCCACGATCCGCTCGCCCTCGAGTTTCTGCACCGCCGCCGCGTTGACGTCGTAGACGATGCACCGATGGCCGTCGGCGGTAAGGCGGAGCACCAGATTGGCCCCCATGCGTCCGAGCCCGATCATGCCGAGTTGCATCGGCGTCTGCGTTGCCATGGAATTCTCCTCTACTTCTGAGCCTTCAGGGCCCGGTAACGACGGATCAAGGTGTTCGTCGACGAATCATGGGCAAGGTTGGGCTCACCGGAGCTCTCGAGCTCGGGAATGATGGCCTTGGCCAGCACCTTGCCGAGCTCCACGCCCCACTGGTCGAAGCTGTCGACGTGCCAGATGGTGCCCTGGGTGAACACGCTGTGCTCATACAAGGCGACGAGCGACCCGAGCAGGCGCGGCGTCAGCACCTCGGCCAACAGCACGTTGGTGGGGTGGTTGCCGGCCATGACCCGGTGGGCCACCTCGTGCTCGGCTACGCCCTCGGCGCGCACCTCCGCCTCGGTTTTCCCGAAGGCGAGGGCTTGCGCCTGGGCGAAGACATTCGACGACAAGATGTCGTGATGGTCGCGTAGGGGGTTCAGGGTCTTGCCGAATCCGATGAGGTCGACGGGGATGACCTTGGTGCCCTGGTGGATGAGCTGGAAGAAACTGTGTTGGCCGTTGGTGCAGGGCTCTCCCCAGTAGACCGCTCCGGTCTGGTAGTCGACGGGCAGGCCTTCGAGGGTGACGTGCTTGCCGTTGGACTCCATGGTCAACTGTTGCAGGTAGGCGGGGAATCGCTTGAGGTACTGGTCATATGGCATGACGCCGCACGATTGGGCGTCGAAGAAGTCGCCGTACCACACGGCCAGAAGGCCGAGGAGCACAGGCAGGTTCTTTTCGAGAGGCGCGGTGCGAAAGTGCTCGTCCATATCGTGGAACCCGGCCAGCATGTCGTCGAAGTTGTCCGGCCCCACCGCCACCATGGTCGATAGGCCGATGGCACTGTCCATGGAATAGCGCCCCCCGACCCAGTCCCAAAACCCGAACATGTTGGCGGTGTCGATGCCGAACTCGGCTACACGCGATTCGTTGGTGGAAACGGCTACAAAATGCTTGGCCACCGCCGACTCGTCGCCGAGTTGTTCCACCACCCAGGCCCGCGCCGAGGTGGCATTGGTGAGGGTCTCCAGAGTGCCAAAGGTCTTGGAGGAGATGATGAAGAGCGTCTCGTCGGCTGACAGATCGCGGGTGGCCTCGACGAAGTCTGTCGAGTCGACGTTGGAGACGAACCGAAACGTCATGTCACGCCGCGAGTAATGACGAAGGGCTTCGTAGGCCATGACTGGCCCGAGGTCCGATCCCCCGATGCCCACGTTGATCACGTTGCGGATCTGCTTGCCAGTATGGCCGCGCCACTGCCCTGACCGCACTTTGTCGGCGAATGACCTCATGGCGTCGAGCACGTCGTGTACTTCCTTGACGACGTCGACCCCGTCGACGATCAGCGAAGTACCCCGGGGCATCCGCAGGGCGACATGGAGCACAGCCCGGTCTTCGGACACGTTGATGTGCTCGCCGCGAAACATTTGGTCGCGGCGCCCGGCCACGTCAACGTCGCGGGCCAGTGCTAAGAGAAGGGCGACGGTCTCGTCCGTGATGCGGTTCTTCGAATAGTCGAGGTAGATGCCGGCCGCCTCGGCACTGAGCCGTTCGCCGCGCCCGGGATCCTGCGCAAAGAGATCCCGCAGGTGTCGAGTCTGGATCTCGGCGAAGTGCTGCTCGAGTGCCTTCCACGTGGGAAGCGCCGTTAGCGGCGTTGCCGGCATGTCACGACACCTCCTCCTGCGCCGCCAGCCGGACGGGCCATGCGGTCACGAGGCGGATGATAGGCGACCACCTCGACGTCCTCTATGCAGTACGACAGCGGCCACGGCCAGGCACACTGCATACGCACAACACGGGGAGGCCACCATGGCACCAGGACAAAGCGCATACCGGGGGGAGGGCGTCGTCACCAAAGCGAGCTCTCGTACCCATGCCGACACCGTCGCCCGCCTTACGGGACTCGTCGAGTCCAAGGGCATGCGCCTGTTTGCCGTGATCGACCAGAGTGCGCAAGCACGCACCGTCGGTCTCGAGCTCCGCAACACCACCATGGTCATCTTCGGCAGCCCGATGGCGGGGACGCCGGTGATGGCGGCGTCACCGCTGGCCGCACTCGACCTACCCCTGCGCGTCGTGGTGTGGGACGACGGCACCGAGACCAAGGTGTCCTACGTTGATCCCGACGAGCTCGCCGCACGCTACGGCCTGAGCCCGACGTTGGCGTCCAACTTGGCCGGCATCAATGCGCTGACCGACGCCCTCATCCAGAGCTAACCCGTAAGCTCGGCGCCATGTCGGACCATGCACACGGTGCGGGCACCTTGGAGGTCATGGCCCGTCGAGGGATGGTGATCGGCAATCAGCGCGTGGCCATCGGCGACGCCGGCTACTACGAGCACCACAACCCCACCACTGGTCAGGTTCAGGCCCAGGTGCCTTTGGCCGACGCCGGCCAGATCGATCAGGCCGTGACGGGCGCGCGCGAGGCGCTGCCGGCATGGCGAAAACTTCCCGTGCTGGCGCGCGCCGCCATGTTGCACCGCCTCGCCGATCTCATCGCCGAGCATGCGGAGGAATGCGATGCACTGAGCGCCTTGGAGACCGGCACGCCGGCCACCAAACTCGGCAGCGCCTTCTTCGCGTCGTTGTGGACGCGCTACCAAGCCGGGTGGGTGGACCGCCTCGAAGGGCAGACGGTGCCGGCCCTGCTCGGCCGCGGCCTCGATTACGTCGTGCCCGAACCGGTTGGGGTGGTGGGGATCTTCGTGCCCTGGAACGGATCGCTCATGGGGATGGGCATGTCGGCGGCGGCGGCGCTGGCAGCCGGGAACACCGTGGTGGTGAAACCTCCCGAGCTGGCCCCCTTCGGAGCCCTGCGCTTCGCCGAACTCGCCTTGGAAGCTGGATTTCCTCCTGGTGTGCTCAACGTCCTACCCGGCGGTGCCGTGGCGGGACGGGCCCTGGCCGAGCATCCCCTCGTCGACTTGCTCTGCTTCACCGGCGGTACGGCCACTGCCACCGCTCTCATGCAGGCCGCGGCGCCGACGGTCAAACCCATGGTGCTGGAGTTGGGCGGCAAATCAGCCAACATCGTCTTCGAGGACGCCGATCTCGACCGGGCCATCCCCATAGCCGGCCAGGCAGCCCTCCTTCTGTCGGGACAGGGATGTGCATTGCCGACGCGCCTGTTCGTCCATGACGATGTCTATGAGGAAGTCCTCGAGCGCGTCGTCACTACGGTCGAGGCCGCCATTGTGGGCGATCCCCTCGACCCCGACACCGACGTGGGACCGGTGATCACCGAGGCGTCGCTCGGCCGCATTCTCGGCGTCATCGAACGGGCCCAAGCCCAGGGTGCCGGACGGTTGCTCACCGGCGGTACCAGGATCGGTGGGGAGCTCGCCGCTGGCTATTTTCTTGCTCCCGCCGTCTTCACCGATGTGGATCACGCGAGCGAGCTCGCCCAACAAGAGATCTTCGGTCCCGTGCTGTGCGTGTTGCGTTTCAGCGACGAGGACGAGGTGGTTCGTCTGGCCAACGCCACGCGCTACGGGCTCGCCGCCTACCTCTTTACCAACGACATCACACGGGCCCATCGGGTGGCGGGGCGCCTTGAGGCCGGCTCCGTCTCCATCAACGGCGCTCCCGGGCTCTCGCCCAATGCTCCTTTTGGAGGGACCCATCACAGCGGTTTCGGCCGCCTCGGAGGGCGCGCCGGCATCGAGGCGTTCGTGCGCTGGAAGAACGTCTACGTGGCGCTGTAGGCCACCGCCACGCCGTCAGTGCAGGTATGCCTGGCCGCCATCGACCATGAGCGTGGTGCCGGTGATGTAGTCACCGTCGGGGCCACACAAGAACACCGCCGCTCTCCCGATGTCCTGCTCGGTGTCCCCGACGCGGCGAAGCGGAATGGAATCGACGAATTTTTCGTATCGCTCGGGAAAGCGCTCGCCCCAGCGCGTGAAACCTTCCGACCCTGCCAACGGAATGATGACGTTGGCCCGGATGCCCTCAGGGCCCCATTCCATGGCGGCCGTACGGGTCATGGCTCGGATGGACTCCTTGGCCGCCACGTACGCCGCGTAGAGCTGCGAGTCGGCTCGTAACCCCATGCCGGTGGCCAGATTGAGGATGACTCCGCCGTCGCGTAAGTAGGGATAGCACGCCTGCATGAAACTGAATGTGGCCAACGGGCCCGATCTCCAACTGGCGTCCATGGCTTGGCGCGTCAGATCCGTCAACGGCGCGATCGTCACTTCCTGGGCGTTGTTGACGAGGATGTCCACGGTGCCGAACCTCGCCACGGTGGCTTCGACAGCGCCGTGAATGTCGGCCTCTTCCTTTACGTCGGCCGCCACCGACGTCCCCACCCCGCCGCGGCGCTCGATCTCGGCCGCGGTGTCCTGCACCTTGGCCAAGGTTCGACCAGCCGACATGATCTGGGCTCCTTCGGCGGCCAGCGCCAAGGCGATGCCACGCCCGACGCCTTGTCCGGCCCCCGTCACCAACGCGACCTTGCCTTGCAGCGTTCCCATACGATCGTTCTAATCCTGAGGCACCAGGCCGCCCGGTAGGCGCGTCAGGAGCGTGGGGCCGCCGTCGTCGATCAAGACGGTCTCCGATACCAGATATCCACCCACGCCGCGCTCGTACACATAGCCCTGGATACACAGGATCATTCCGGCTTGGAGGACATCTTGTCGGGCGCCCTCGGGTCCGAAGGCGTTCCCCGCCACGGGGGGCTCCATGCCGAGTCCGACCCCGAAGACAATGGGAACCGGCGGCCGCGGCTCGCCCGAGCTATCCCAGGCGTCGAGCAGCTCGCCGACCGCAGCCCCGGGGCGGCACATCTCGACCACAGCGCTTACGGCTCGCCGCCAGCGCGTCTGCAGTGCGTCGGGAATGCCGGACACGCCGGGGACGCCGGAAGCACCGGGAGCCTGCGGCACCGCGATCGTGCGCATCACCGTTCCCAAATAGCCGGTGTACAGCACCTCGGCACGCAGCACGACGAGATCGCCGGCTTGCAACACGCGTTCTGAGGGTCGAAGGCGCACGAGCGCTTCTCCGGCCCCATTGCGCCCGTCGTCTGCCTGAGTGGGCGTGGCGCAAACAAGCGGTTCGGAGGCCAAGAGCACCGGAGAGAACCGGATGATCTCCTCGGCGAGCTGACCCTTCAGCGCGTCTTCGTTGGCGCCGGGGACGACGGCCGGACAGGTGGCGGCGACCGCACCCTCGGCGATGGCCAGAGCCGTACGGACACAGTGGATTTCACTCGGGAGGCGAACTCGTCGGATACCGTCGAGGAGCCGTTGCCCGTCGATGATCTCGGCCTGCGGGCAGAGCAAGGCCATGAGCGCCATGCCCGAAGATGCGACGCCGTCGACACCCACCCGACGAGACTCGGCCAGGCCTTCGACGCGCTGGAGCGCCTCCACCACATGGCGGGGGTTCCAGGTGAGCCCGGTGAGGTTTTCGGTGGGCACCTCGGGCGGGATGCCGTCCTCCCACGTGCTGGCCTGCAGGGAAACCTGGCCGGTACGGCGCACCAGCACGCACACCGGCGCCCACGGCGTTAGCACGGCGCGCCACAACGACCGGTGCCCTACGACGTACTTGATGTTCGGATACCGGCCCAGGACCAAAGCATCGACGTCGGCTTCGTCCATGGCCTCGAGCACCCGGCGCCGGCGCTGGGCGCGCAGCATGGCGTAGTCGACACCGGCACCGTCCTCGGTGGCGGCGGTGCCCAAGGGGCCGTAGCCGCCGCGCAGCCCCGGCAGGTCGGGCGACGATGAGCTCATTCGAAAGGCCGGTTCGGGTACTGGCTGACCTTCTCGTACCCGTTTTCGGTGACGAGAACCAGCTCCTCGCAGCGATACCCCATGTGCCCGTCCTCCCAGGTGACGGGTTCGACAACCAGGGCCATGCCGGGCTCGAGCACGAACTGCTCATCGAACTCCCGCCCCAGATCCGATCCGATGCGCTGGGGCTCCCCGCCTTCGAGGCCGAGAGTGTGGGCCAGGAAGTAATGATCGAGCCAAGGTTTCGACCCGCCGTTGGCGGCGATAGCCACGTCGACCAGCTCCGCCCCCGTGGTGCCGGGACGCACGTGGTCCAACACGGCGTCGGTCACCGCCTTCCAGCGGGCAAACAGGGAACGTTGGCGCGACGACGGAGGGCCCACCACCCACGTACGGCCCACGTCCGAGGCATAGCCCTCATAACTCGTCACGCAATCGGTCCAGATGACGTCCCCGTGGCGCGCAATGTGATCGTTGGTGACCAAGGCGAAGGGCACGTCGCCATTGGTGCTCCACGGTCCGTCAGCGATGCGAGGCGGCATGGCCTGAAAGACGGGGTCGAGGAAATTCCCCGTGGCGCCCACCTCGAAGAGCCGGTGCAAGAAGATGGCCGTCATCTCGCTGGTGCGAAGTCCAGGCCGCAGTGCCTCTTCCACGGCGTGGTGCGCCGCCTCACACAGGGCCCACGAACGACGCAAGCACTCACGCTCATCCGCCGTTTTGTGCAGGCGCGCCGCCGTCAGCACCCCGACCGCACTCTTGCATTCGGTGGCGGGCAGCCGCGCGGGCAGCTCCTGGAACATGGCCACGGTGTAGTCATCAAATCCAATGCGGGCCGGGGCAGCGCCAGCGATGTCGTGGAGGTGGCGCCCGAGCTCGGCCACCCCTTCCACCCGCTCCAGGGCCAGCGCGCCGTGGAGGTGATCGCCAGGAAGATCCGGGGGGGCCTCGAGCGGATACGGGGTGAACAGGTGCGGCCAAGGATCGTCGGCCAGCACCACCGCCACCGGTCGCATCTGGAGGCTCTGTCCATTGTCCGACAGCGGGGTCCACGTGCCCGTGGCGTAGAGCACGCCGCCCGTCGTGAGCAGCACCAGGGCGTCCAGGTGCCGTTGCGCCATGTGTGTCTGGAGCTTTAGCACCCGCTCGCGGCGCAGGCGAACAAGGTCAAGAGTCCCATGACCGGGGGTGACCATCGACAGGGGACGGTACCACCGCTTCTGATCGTGACCGGCTCGGCGAGTCTGCGGGTGCCTCGTACCATGGAGCCATGATGCGCTTCAGCGGCCAAGGAGCATTGGTGACCGGCGCCGGCGGGAGCATCGGGGCGGCGGTGGCCCGCCATCTCGCCCTGGAAGGTGCCGTGGTGACGTGTGCCGACATCGACGCCGAGGCCGCCGAGCACACCGCGCACACCCTTCGCGATCGGGGCGCCGACGCGCACAGTGTGTCCTGCGACGTGACCGACGACGAGGACTGCGCCCGGGCCGTGGCTGGCGCCGCCGCAGCCGCTGCCGCCCGCGCATCGGGGTCCGGCGGGTTGCACATCGTCGTCAATACGGCGGGAATCGGCGCCATGGCCCGCACCGAAACCCTCGCCACCGAGCAGTGGCGACGGGTCATCGATGTCAATCTGACGGGTACGTTCCTCGTGTGTCGTGAGGCCATTGCCGAACTGGTCAAGACCAAGGGCTCCATCGTGAACGTCTCCTCGGCCGGAGGGATTAAACCCACCGCCTACAACGCCGCCTACTGCGCGTCCAAGGCGGCGGTGATCATGCTGACCAAGGCCTTGGCCGTAGAGCTGAGCGACCGCGGCGTCCGGGCCAACTGCGTCTGCCCGGGTTCGGTGGACACGCCGTTTCTTCGCTCCTTCGTGCTCCCCGAAGACGCCAACATGCGGTTGCTGGCTCGTAATGCGGCGCTGTTGGGGAGTGTCGTCACCGTTGACGAAGTCGCCGAGGCCGTCTCGTACCTGGCCTCGGACGCGGCCGCTATGGTCACCGGGACTGCGTTGTGTATCGACGGAGGCTCCACCGCATGACCGACACCCTCATCTCCAAATCGGCTCGGGTCCACGCCGCCTTGGACCACCCTGTCATCGACGCCGACGGGCACACCACCGAGTACTTTCCCGCCCTCGTCCCGTACCTCGAGGCCGAAGGCGTGGACCTGTCGAGCCCCAACCTGCTGCGCCTGGTGCCGGCTGTCTTCGGGCCTTACGCCGAATGGTCAGCACTCACTCCATTGGAGCGGGCCAACCGACGGGTGACGCGCCCTCCGTGGTGGGGGGCACCGGCTCGCAATACCCGTGACCTCGCCACCTCGATGTTCCCCAAGCTCATGTACGAGCGCCTCGACGAGATGGGCCTCGATTTCGCCGTGATCTACCCGAGTGTCGGTCTGGCCTTCATGCACCTCCCCGATGAGGTCGAGCGCCGGGCCACCTGTCGAGCACTCAATCGCTACAACATCGAGGCGTTTGCCCCCTTAGCCGATCGCATGGCGCCCGTGGCCGCCATTCCCATGTACACGCCGCAGGAGGCGGTCGAGGAGATCGAGCGTGCCGTCGATCAAGGGTTCAAGTCGGTGCTCCTGGCCGGCTACGTCCAGCGCCCCGTGGCAGCCATCAGTGACCGAGACCCCGACGCCGGCCTCTACGCCCGGTGGCTCGATTTCTACGGGATCGACAGCGCCTATGACTACGACCCTGTGTGGGAGACGTGTCGAAGGTTGCGACTGCCTGTCGCCTTTCACTCCGGATCCATCGGTTGGGGCAGCCGCATGTCGGTGTCGAACTACATGTACAACCACATGGGTCATCTGGCCGAGGGCCAGCAATCGGTGGCCAAGTCGTTGTTCATGGGCGGGGTGACGCGTCGTTTCCCCGAGCTGCGCTTCGCTTTTCTCGAAGGTGGGGTGGCCTGGGCCGCCGCCCTCTACGTCGATCTGATCGGCCACTGGGAGAAGCGCAACCTGAGGGCCCTCAATCACCTGGATCCCGCCACCATCGATCGAGGACACTTCGCCGAGCTACTGGCCCGCTACGGCCCCGCCACCCCCGCGGGCGCCCAGCGCATCGCCAGTCGAGCACCGATCGATCCGTCCGAGCGCGACGAGTGGGCGCCGTGCGGCATCGAGCAGGCGCACGACATCAAGGACCGCTTCGTCCCCGGCTTCTTCTTCGGTTGCGAGGCCGACGACCCCTTGGCCACCATGGCCTTCAACACCCGCGTCAATCCCTTTGGCGCCCGCCTCCAAGCCATGTTCGGCTCGGACATCTCCCATTGGGATGTGCCCGACATGTCCGAGGTGCTGGACGAGGCGTGGGAGTTGGTCGATCACGGTCTGTTCTCCACGGCGGATTTCCGTGACTTCGTCTTCAGCAACCCGGTGCGATTCTTGGCCGGTGCCAACCCCGACTACTTCCGCGACACCGTGGTTCACAGCGCCGTGGACCGCTTCCTGGCCGAAGGCTGACGGCGCCGGGAAGCTGGCCCGTACCCCCCGCCGTGCTCGACCTCACCATCACCGGCGCCTCG
Organism: uncultured Acidimicrobiaceae bacterium; assembly: GCA_963714125.1. Taxonomy (GTDB): domain Bacteria; phylum Actinomycetota; class Acidimicrobiia; order Acidimicrobiales; family UBA8190; genus CAWCAW01. The sequence continues at coordinate 2,807,934 of OY970234.1, forward strand.
GTAGCCGACGGCACCGGAGCACCTCTGCGCCGGGCTGACGTCGCCATACGCGATGGCCGCATCGTGGCCGTCGGAACCATCGACGAGCCGGCGCATCGCGTCATCGATGCCGAGGGTCAAGTGGTGGCGCCGGGCTTCATCGACATCCACACCCACTACGACGCCCAGCTGTTGTGGGACCCCTGGGCGAGCCCGTCTCCCCTCCACGGCGTCACCACGGTGATCGGCGGGAACTGCGGGTTCTCCATTGCTCCCCTCGACCCGTCCCATGTCGACTACGTGCGACGCATGATGGCGCGCGTCGAGGGGATCCCCGCCGCCGTGTTGGGGGCCGTGCCCTGGGACTGGACCACCTTCGGCGCCTACCTGGACGCCCTGGACGGGTCGATTGCCGTCAACGCTGGATTCCTGGTCGGACACTCCACCTTGCGCCGCGTGGTGATGGGCGAGCGAGCCGTCGGTGAAGCGGCCACCGATGAGGACATCGCCGCCATGGTCACCCTGGCCGGAGCATCCATGGCTCAAGGCGCCTTGGGTTTGTCGTCGTCGCTCGGCGAAGCGCACACCGACGGCGACGGGCGCCCGGTGCCGTCACGCGCCGCCGATGCCCGAGAGATCCTGGCCTTGGCGGCAGAGGTCAAGCGCCACCCCGGCACCACCCTCGAGTTCATCGCCGCCATGGGTGAGATCCCCGCAGAGCGGATCCGCCTCATGGCTGACATGTCTCTGGCCGCCGACCGTCCCCTCAACTGGAACCTGCTCGGCAGCCTGTCTCCCACCGACATCGTGGAGCAGCAACTGTCCGCCACCGACCACGCGCGCGGGCGCGGGGCGGAGGTGGTGGCCTTGGCCCTCCCCGATGTGATGCGCATGCGGGCCAGCACCTTGTTCGACTCGCTGCCCGGTTGGCGCGACGTCGTCGGCCTCGGGCCCGATGCCCGCCGTAGGGCGCTGGCCGACCCCGCCGTGCACGGCCAACTCCGAGAGGCGGCAGCTCGGGCCGCCAACGGAGGCCTGGGCGCCATGACGCGCCTCGAGCTCCTCGAAGTAGCCCATCCGGGGGCCAGCGACAACAGTGGCAGTGGCACCGACGATGACCACGGCGAGCTGGTGGGACGAACCATTACCGAAGTGGCCCAGGCGCGCCACGCCGATCCGCTTGACGTGCTCATCGACGTCGTGGCGCAGCGACGCCTGCCGCTGACGTTGGTGTTCCCGACGCTGGTTCCCGAGCTGGGCACCTCCGACGAAGGGTGGCGTCGTCGCGTAGACATCTGGAAGGACAGCCGGGTGGTTCTCGGTGGATCCGATGCCGGCGCCCATCTCGATCTCATGTGCCATGCCAACTACCCCACCGTCGTGCTCGGTGAGGTGGTCCGCCGGCGCGCTCTATTGACACTCGTTGAGGCCGTCCACATGTGCACCGACGTTCCCGCTCGCCTCTACGGGCTGCGGGGGCGAGGCCGTATTGCCGAGGGGTGGGTGGCCGACGTGGTGATCTTCGACCCCGCCACGGTGGCCAGCGAAGCAGCTCGGCCCCACTACGACCTCCCTGGAGGAGGCATGCGCCTGGTGGCGAAGTCCGTCGGGGTGTCCCACGTCATGGTGGCCGGCACGGAAATCGTGGCGGGCACCGAACTCGTCGACGCCACCCCAGGCACCGTGCTGCGATCAGGTCGCGACACCGACACGGTGTCGGTGGCGGGTGGCGGAACCCGGCCCTAGGACACGGCCACGGCCACGCCGGGGGCGAGGTGCTCGAGCAACGCCGCCACCGCGCAGAAAGAGCAGTACCGATAACCCACCAGGGTCTGGCACTGCCGAACGGTGTGGTGACGATCAGCGCTGTAGTCCTCGCACACGCCCCCCGCCAGTTCCTCGCTGCAATAGAACGGCGTGTCGTCGGCGTGAACCACCAGGTATCCGCTGCACTGTCCCATGTCGCCACACCCCTTGCGTTGGCTTCCACTCTTGCTAAGGAGCGCACCGGCGAGAACTTGCGGGTCCGACGGACAACAAAGAAGCAACTCGGCGTCCCAGGTCGCGTTGCCGACACCACAACAGCACAACAATGGACGCGTGCTGCACTGCGCCCTCCAGCTGAGTCCGGTGGAGGTCGAAGCACGTAAGGATGCTCCGGGAGCCCGCCGTCCATAGCCCACGTACCGAGACTCGTTGGATCTCCGTCGGTCACTCGCATACCCCCGACGCCGCCGCCGCCGGTGCCCAAGCCGCCGGCCAGGCGTTGCAGGGATCCGAAGCCAAACTGCTGGTGGTCTTCAGCGCACATTCGTATGACCCCCACGAACTCCTGGCCGGCATCTGCTCCCAGGCGCCCGGTGTCCCGCTGATCGGATGCTCCACGGCCGGCGAGATCGCCACCGATGGGCCCGGTGATAACGGCGTCGTGGTGGTGGCCCTGGGCGGCGACGGGTTTTCGGTGGCCACGGCGGCCGAAGATGCCGTGCCGGGGCTGCGCGAAGCAGGCGCCGCCGTGGCTCAGTGCGCCGACCTGGTCAACGACCGCGCCCATCGCGTGCTGCTGCTGCTCGCCGACGGCCTGGCTGGTGACCAGCAAGAAGTCGTCCGTGGGGCCCACAGCGTGGTGGGGTCGGAGATCCCCCTCGTCGGTGGATGTGCGGGAGACGACCTGAAGATGCAGTCGACCACGCAATTCCACGGCACCGAGGTGTTGACCAATGCCGTGGTGGCCGTGGCCATCGGATCCGACGCGCCTCTCGGTGTAGGTGTGCGTCACGGATGGCAACGAGTGGGCTCACCCATGCTCGTCAGTTCCAGCAGCGCCAATCGCGTCCTCACCCTCGACGACGAGCCCGCCCTCGACGTGTATTTGCGCGGCCTCAACGCCCCGCCCGAAGCCGCCCATGACGCCGAGGCGTTCACACGTTTCGCGCTGACCCATCCGCTCGGCCTGCAGCGACGCAGCGGTGAAGAGGTCCGCTTCGTGGCCGGAGCCGATTTCGATGATCGTTCGCTGGTCTGCGTGGCGCATGTGCCGCAAGGCGGCCTGACATGGTTCATGGAAGGCGACAGCGACTCGGTGCTTACGGCCACCGACGGTGCCTGCAGCGACGCCGTAAGCCAACTCATGGGCGCTGACCCCATCGGGTTCCTGGCCTTTGACTGCATCGCCCGACGCGGCGTCCTTGGCGACGTCGGCATCCAACAAGAGGTTGCTCGAATCGCCGATCACGCCGCCGGCGCCCCTGTGGCCGGCTTCTACACCTACGGAGAGATCGCCCGCACCCGCGGCACCGGAGGGTTCCACAACCAGACCCTGGTGGTGCTGGCTCTGGCCTGACGCCATGGAGAGCGTAACGGCCTGGTCGGCCCAACAGCTTGCGGAGTTCGTGGCGGCGGTATCTGCCTACACCGAAGAATCCGCCGCCTTACGAGGTGCGGTGGAACGCGCCGCCGAGGCATTTGAGGCCGAGGCGGTCGCCATCGTGGGCGACGGCACGGTCATGGCCAGCGTTGGCTTTCCTGTCGGTCGCGTACCCGAGGCGGACCTGGTGGCGGCGGCGGGGCGGGACCGAGACGCCGTAGAGGTCCCCGGTATCGGATTGTGCCAGGTGATCACGGCGGCCCTTGAACTCGGCGGCTACGACGCCGCGGTGGTGCTGGCCCGATCGGGATCAGGGTTCAGTCGCGAGGAAGTCAGTCTGCTGCGGGCCATGAATCGAGTGGTGTCGTTGACGATCAACAACCTGCGCGTGGTGGCGTCATTGCGCGAACGCCAGACGCTGCTCGAAAAGCTGGCCGGCATCGAACGGTTGATATCAACCCGGGCCCCCATGGATGAGATCCTTGGCGCCATCACCCAAGGCGTCTCGGAGATCCTCGGCGACGACATTGCCGCCTTGTACCTCATGGACCGCGACGATCCCACGCTGCTGACCATGGTGGCCGCCGCCGGTCTCGACGCGTTGATCACGCCCCGTTTGACCAGTGGCCATGTGGGGAGCGGGGCATCGGGACGGTCGATGGCGGACAACGAGCTGGTGGTAATCGAGACCTATCCAACCTCGCCTGATGCCACGGCCAAGGCCATGGCCCTGGGGGTGCACGCCACCATGGCCGCCCCCGTCCACGAGCACGGACAGGTGATCGGTTCGCTGGCGGTGGCGTCGAAGGTTCCTGGCCGCACCTTCAGCCCCAACGAATGCGATGTGCTCAAGTCCTTCGCAGAGCACGCCAGCATGGCCGTCAGTGATGCCCGCACGGTGGCCGCCTTGCACGAGGCGGCCGATGACGCGCTCCACAAGGCCATGCATGATCCACTCACGGGGCTGTCCAACCGCACCCGCTTTCTCGATCGTCTCGACCACGCCCTGAGCGTCCGTCATCAGCCCGGCGTCGAAGTGGCCGTCTTGTACATCGATGTGGACGATTTCAAACTGGTCAATGACCGCTTCGGCCACGGGGCCGGCGATGGCTTGTTGGTGGAGGCGGCCGAAAGGGTGGTCGGAGCTGTCCGCTCCGGGGATACCGTGGCCCGTCTTGGCGGCGACGAGTTCGCCGTTCTCCTTGAGAACACCGGAGGCATCGGTGATGCCCAGAGAGGCGCCACACGCATTCTCGAAGCCTTCCGCGCCCCATTTGTCCTCGGGCATACCGACTTGTCGGTCAATGCCAGCATTGGCATCGCCTTGGCCAGCACCGCCGGCATCACCTCCGATGAGGTGCTGCGCAACGCGGATGTGGCCATGTACCGGGCCAAGAGCGCCGGCAAAGGCTGTGCCGTGGTCTTCGAGGCCGGCATGTACGAGAGCCTCCTCGAACGCATCGAAATGGAAGCCGAGTTGCGTCGGGCCATCGATCGCGACGAGATCGAGGTCTATTTCCAGCCCATCGTCGATCTCGCCACCGAGGAAGTCGTCGGCGTGGAAGCCTTGGCCCGCTGGTGGCATCCCACCCGGGGCTTCATCCCGCCGTCGACGTTCATTCCGGTGGCCGAGGAGACCGGCATCATCGTCACCTTGGGCCGCCAGGTGCTCATCAGGGCGTGCTCATGGGTCGGTTCCTGGCAGCAGCGCCACCCTGACGCGTCCCCGTTGTCGCTGAGCGTCAACGTGTCGGCTCGCCAGCTGCAACATCCCGACCTCGCCACCGACGTGGCGCAAGCGCTCATGACCGGTGGCCTCAGCCCGGGATCGCTCGTCTTGGAGATCACCGAGAGCGTCCTCATTCAAGACACCGAGTGGGCCCTGGCCCGCTTGCAGGAGCTGAAAGATATTGGCGTGCAACTGGCGCTCGACGATTTCGGCACCGGGTATTCGTCGTTGAGTTACCTGCGCCGCTTCCCGGTGGACCTGCTCAAGATCGACCGGTCGTTCGTATCCGCGCTGAGCACGGGCGAGGAGGTCCCCCTCATCATCGAAGCCATCATTGCCCTCGGCGATGCTCTGGGTCTGAAAAGCGTGGCCGAAGGCATCGAGGAGCTTGACGAGTTGGCCGCCCTACGCTCTGTGGGTTGTCGATTCGGTCAAGGCTTCCACTTCGCCCGGCCCATGCCCGCCGATGACCTCGAGCGCTTCTTGGAGAACTCCCTCCACGGCGCCGCCCCGTCGGATCGACACCTGGCCATCAATCCCCTCAGCGAGGGCTGACGTCACTTCGGCGCTCGCCCGTCGAGCCGTGCCGCTCTACCGCGGTGCCGCCGATCAGCCGGCTGGCGTCGCCGGCAAGCTCGACCCATAGGCGGCGTTGAAGGCCGTCTTGGCGCCATCGGGATCGCCCGGCGTCGACACCTGGGCGCCATTTTGAATCATGACTCCGGCGTCGTTCTGATAACTCAGAGCAGCGGTGGTGTAGGTCGGGCTGCCGCTGCTCACGATGCCGGTGAGGAAGCCGGCGTTGTCGAAATCGCCAGTGTTGGACGGTGGGTTGAAGCTGTAGTGCGCCAACGATGCGATAGCCCCGTTGACCTCGGGCGCTTCCATCACCCACTCGGCCGAGGACCCTGGCCCCGAATACGCCTGGTTGGTAGTGAACTTCCAGTTCCGGGTGGTGTCCGAAATGGTGATCGACCAGACGTGCTCACTGCCGCGACGGAATCGACCGCCCGTGGTGGACGACGTCTCGTAGATGGACGCGCCCATCCGGTCCCCCGCCGCCACGGGGTATGCGCTCGTCGAGATCTCCGTCTCGGCGGCGGGCAGGATCTCCCACCAGGCGTCGTAGTGCGCCGAGCCGCTGTAGTAATCCTGCTCGGTCCCGCTCTGGATGAGGTCGTCGTCGTTGAATCCGTCCACCCCGATCCAGGTCGACGAGTAAGTGGACGACGATGTGGCCGTCACCGCCGGAACTGTCCACGTCGAGGTCACGCCGCTAAAGGTGCCGGTCTCGGCGTACCCCGACCAGTTGGACGCCGACCAGGTGGCGCGTACGGCGCCATGCAGACTCGGCGTCTCGGTACCGACGGTCGTGCGCGGCGCGTGGGTGATCACCGGGGCAGCCGCTCCTCCCACCGACGGGCCGAGCGCTCCCAGCGACAAGACCGACGCCATGGCACCGGTCGCAAGAGCGACAACCAGGGTCCGCAACCCAGCGTGCTTCATGATGACCTCCTCGACTGGGCGGGATGGTAGCAACCCGACGCCGATTCGGTGTGGTCCCAACCCGGTCAGTGCAAGAGCAACCCGACGATGAGCACAATGATCACGATCTCCATCACCACGCCCCACATGAAGAGGCGGTAGTGAAGGAGCTTGTCGCTGATGGCTTCGTACGTCTGCTCGACATCGACAACGATGTCGTCAATACCTTTCGCCCATTCGTCCAGCCCGAGCTCCTCGCTCAGCTCGCCGTAGGCCTCGATACCGAGCTCAGACGAACACGATCGCCGTGGGTCGGCACTCGGGCCCCCAAACGCAATCCAGTCCCCCACCTGGTCGCGCACCAGGCACGATTCGTCGATAAGACGGGTGCGGTCGCGCAAGGTGGCCAGCCCGGCTCGGGTGGCATGCCGATGATCGGCGAAGGCCTGGTTCTGCAGGGTTAGGAACTGGTGCTCTACGCGGGCATAGCGGGCGTACTGGGCGACGACGAGCAGGACAGCTTCACCGAGGGCCTTCCACGTCGCCTCGTTGGCAAACACATCGGCGCCATCGATTCCGACGACCAACGTGAGCCCACCATGGCGTCCTTTGGAGCCCGTCATCGACACCGTGCGTACCATGCCAACCCCGGCCCGGCGACGCCGCTCGGCTTCCGCTACGGCGGCGGGCTCGGCGTGCTCGTGCACGGCGATGTGTATGTCGTCGAGCGGCTGCTCGGATGAAGTGGGAGGACGAAAGGCGAACCCCAAGGGAGAGACGAAACCATCACCGGCCAGGCTCACCAGTCCCTGGTTGAGCACCCCGGGAACACCATCGGGCCACAGTTTTCCCCGCCATCCGCTGTGGCCGGTGACGTCTTGACCGTGGACCAGCCACCGGGCACCCATGGGCGCGGCAGCGCCGGATGGCTCAGGCGGCTGGATTCCCGACAGCGCCATCGCGTTCACCTTCCTCGAGACCTCCGACGTCGATGTGTTGGACATCGGAGGCCATCTCCATCGGGGCCAAGGCCAGCGGGCGCCGTACGGTTTCCGGAGCAATGCCCGCCTTCATGGCGCACAGAACACCGGCGGCCTCCCAGTAATTCTGCACCACCCGGTATTGACCCGGCGCCCACGGCAACGCCGCCAGGTCGTTGCGCATCAGGTTGTCGTTCTCTTTGACGGCGATCACCGGAATGCCTTGCTCGAGTGCAGCCAGCACGGGCAGCCCGAGACACCCGTCGGGGATGACCAAACACGAGACGTCGGCCGCGGTGAGCACACCGGCTGAGCCCATCGCCTGTGGTCCGGTGACGATGCGAGGGCTGCGTTGCAGGCCCTTGAAAATGCACTGCAGGAATGTCATCGACACGGCCTCGGCCGCCATGCGGGAGTCCACGATGCCAGCGTCGATCTCCAGCAGCTCCTCATCTTCGAGCATGGGCGAGTGCGCCGAAGGCAGGTCGTAGAGCATCGACACGGCGTGGGTGTAGATGGCCTCCACACCTCCCCAGGGGTTGACCATCTTTCCTTCGCTCATGAAGTAGTCGAGGTGATAGTTGCGAGGCACGTCGATCACTGAGGCCAGGGCGATGGCGTCGAACGTACCGGCATGAGGTTCGAGTGCGGTGACGAGGTGCTCCAAAGCGTCGACGGTGCCATTGGCCCGTCCTGAGGTCGAGTACCCCGCCTTCAGGTCAACGGCGGGCTTCAACCGCAGGACCCGAGCGCAGTCCAGCCCATAGGTGGCCCGCGCCGCGTTGAGGGAGTTGATCGCCGCGTCGGTGATCCACGGCGTCTTGTGCTCGTCGACGACGAAGAGCACCCGATTCGAACGAACCCGTTGCAGTCCGACCGTTCCCATGAGAAAACGGCAGATGACGCTGCCCTCAACGTAGAGGCCATTAGCAGGCAGCTCGTTGATGTCGGATGCGTTCACCACGTTGGGATGGGTGATGAAGCGGTCGCACACAGAGGCCAGGAGCATGGCGGCGGGACCGGCATCTCCGGCGTGACCGCCCAGTTCGGTTCCGATCCCGGTGGGGATCAGCATCACCACGTTGAAGGCGTCGGGGTTCACTACGGCCCGCTTGTGGAGCTCGAAGATGGAGCCGGACGCGTCAAGGGGGCGCTCGGTCCCCGACAGGATCCCGATCTCGCACCGATAGGCATATTCGTCGGTCGCGCTCACTGCGAATCGAACCGGGACCTCGTCGGGCTCGAGCCGGTTCTGCACCGCCTGGGCAAAGTGATCACGCAGGTTCGTAGTCCCTTGCGGGCGTTCAATCTCGAACTCTCTCTCACAGACTCGCATCAGCTTCCTCTCCACAGTGGGCGGCAAAATCCCGGTAGGTGAATCGCCGCCGCAAAGCCAGGTCTCCGGTTTCGGTTATCGAATACATGGTGGGCAGGTTGACCCCGTTGAACATGTGGGCTTTCACCGTCGTGTACGCCCCCATGTTGGGAAACACCACCTGGGATCCGAGCTCGAGGGGTTCGTCGAAGGCGTAGTCACCGAAGATGTCCCCCGCCAAGCACGTGCTCCCGGTCAGTCGGTAGCGGTAGCGGCCTTTGTCCACGTGGCCGACCACGTCCGGCTCGTATTGGTACTCGTAGACCTCGGGCATGTGGTTCACCGTCGTGTCGAGGTAGACGAGAGACACCCGGCCGCTCTTGGTGATGTCGATGACAGTCGAGACCAGGCATCCCGCCTCACGCACCAAGGAGGCACCCGGTTCAATGAACACTTCGACGTCGTAGGTGTTCGTCAACACACTGATGGCCTCAACCAAGGGTTCAACGTCGGCCTCCGGTGAGAACAGGTAGCCACCGCCGAGATTCACCCACGACACCTGGTGCAAGAGCCTCTCGAGCTTGCCCGACATGCGACGGACAGTCTTGAGCAATGGCGCAAAATCCTTCGAATCGCAATTCGAATGGAAGTGGATCCCGTTGACACTGGCGAGGTCAACGGAATCGTTGTGAAGGGCCTGCTCGAGCTCACGCACAGGGATGCCGAGCTTGGAGTGGGATCGGCACGGGTTGAACCGATCGTCACGCACGAAAGACAGCTCGGGGTTGACCCGAAGCCCGACGCTCGCCGTCGTCAGCAGCGTCGCATAACGTGCCAGTTGTGACAACGAATTCAAGGCCACGTAGTCGCAGACTTCGTTGATCCGGGCCATCTCGTCGGGGCGGAAGCCCGGCGTCGTGATGTGCACCGATCCCTCGTCGCCGAGCAAGGAGCGAGCCAGCTCAGCCTCGAAGAGCGAACTCGCCGCGAATCCCGCCACACGCCCGCGCATGGCACGAAGCACGTCCGCCTGTGCTTGTGCTTTCAGGGCATAAAGAAGGTGGCACCCCGTCCCGGCTACGACTTTGTTGACGAAGTCCACCGCCTCCACCACGCGGCGTTCGTCCATCACAAAGGCCGGGGTCTCGACCCCGTCCATCCCCATGTTCAATATCCCCCCGACACGTCCCCACTTCAAATGTACGAGGGCCCGCCTTAAATTCACCTTAAGAAACGAGGAAAGTCCCCTGGGGCGAAGAGTTCAGTTCTTCTGTCGCACCTCGGCATCGGCACGCACCGCCGTAGCCGAAGACCCCCCCGAGGAACTCTGGTGGTGGGTGACCGTCGACGTCGACGCCTTCCACCCGGGTCCGGGGCGGTCGGGCAGCTCCAAGGTGACCCGGGCACCGCCGCGGGGCCGATTGGCGGCCGTAGCCCGGCCGTCATGGGCCTTGGCCACCGCCGCCACGATGGCCAAGCCCAGACCGGTGCCCTCGCCGTCTTGGGCGCGGGCAAACGGCTCGAAGGCCCGGGGCAGGAAGTCGGGGCGAAAGCCCTCACCTTCGTCGTCGACAATGATCTGGATCACCCCTGCTATCCGACGCGCTGTCACCGTCACCACCGAGGGGCGCGGCGCTTGACGCAACGCGTTGTCCACGATGTTGGTGACGGCGTGGCGCACCTGTATGGGATCGCACGCCGTGCGGATGTCCTCGCTCTTGATGCGCAGCTCGATGCCCAGCCCTTGGGCGCTCGGAGCCAACGCGTCGCAGGCGATCATGACGAGCTCTCTGACGTTGTGTTGCACGAGCTGGGAAAGGGGCCGGCTCTCGATGTCGGCCAGGGTGATGAGCGCGTTGGAGAGCCGCGACAGCCGATCGGTCTCCTCCCCCGCGCTCTCAATGGCTGCCCGCAGCTCATCGGCGCTTCGGGGCTGGCTGAGAGCCAGATCCAGCTCCGTGCGCAACACTGTCAGAGGGGTGCGCAGCTCATGGCTGGCGAACAGAATAAAGCGCCGTTCGTGTTCGCCCGCACTTTGGATGCGATCGAGCATCTCGTTCAACGTGCGCGACAACCGGGTGAGCTCATCATCACGATCGGGTACGTGCAGACGAACATCCGACGAACCCGATGAGATCGTTCGTGCCTCCTTGCGGATTGTCTCCACTGGCCGCAGCGTGGAACTGATCGAGTACCAGGCGATGGCCAATACGGCCATGACGGCGATGATGCACCCCACGATGTAGCGGACGAAGAGCTGACCGAGCGCATGGCGCGTCGAACTCAGATTCTGCCCCACGAGCACGAATCCATCGGGGCCGGGTTGGTGGTAGCGCACCACCAAGATCCGCACCGGCCCGCTGTCTCCCACCACCGTGGCCCGGGTGAAGAACCCTGAGCCCCGAACCGACAAAATGGACGACCGCGGCAACATAGGCTTCCCGGCCACGTTCTGGGTGGCTTCGACGAGCTGCAACGAACCGGAGAACACCTGGATGAACGATTTGTCCCGATGGAAGTACCGGGTGTTGGGCGATATCAGGCCTGTGGCGGAACGTTCGATGGTGCCCTCAACCTCAATGGCGCGCACTCGCAGGCCCTGGTCAACGGCAGAAAGAAGCTCGGTACGCACCGAGAAGTACAGGTAGGTACCGAGGCTGGTGATCACGATACCGACGACGAGCCCGAATCGGAGGCTCAGTCTCGCTCTAATCGGAAGGCGCATGGCCCTTCACGGCCACGAGGCGGTATCCGTACCCTCGTACCGTCTCGATCGACTCGCAGGAAAACGGCAGATCGATTTTTTGACGGAGGTAGCGAATGTAAACGTCGAGGATGTTCGAGGCTCCGTGAAAGTGGCTGTCCCACACGTGCTCAAGAAGGCGCTGACGAGGCACGACGTTGCCTGCGTTCAAGGCGAGAAGCTCCAAGATGGCGTACTCCTTGCGGGTGAGCTGCACCTCGGTCTCTCCCCGCCGCACTGAGAGCGACGCCGGGTCAACGCTGAGATCGCCCACGACGATGTGCGGTGTTCGTTCAATGGGTCCTCGGCGAATCAGAACACGGAGTCGAGCCAACAGTTCCTCAAAGGCAAAGGGCTTGGCGAGGTAATCGTCGGCCCCGGCGTCAAGTCCGAGGACACGGTCATCCACCGAGTCACGAGCGGTCAACACGAGCACGGGCGATCGCTTGCCGGCGGCGCGCAGACTGCGGAGCACCTCGAATCCATCGATGTCGGGGAGCATCATGTCGAGGACGACAACGTCGTAGTCGACCTGAGAACCGAGCCACACGGCGTCCTCGCCGGTCCGAGCCAGATCGACCGCATAGGCGTGCTCTCGCAGACCTCGTTCGAGCAGCATCGAGGTCTTCAGATGGTCCTCCACCACCAAGACCCGCATGACGACGACCTCCCTACATCGGCTGTCAGCCGCGCCAACAAAAATACCAGGCTGAACGGCCAATATTGGGCTCCGCGCACCGGTGGCACACGGCGCCGTCCTCCCCGACGTACCTCAGGGCGTCAGATCGACAGGCATGGATTGCCCCGAGCTGAAATACATACCCACCGATGCTGGTGAGACGCTCGAAAGGATCGGCCCGTAACTCAATGTGACCTGCGCGCTCGCCCCGGGAGTGAGCAGAACAACGGAACGATCTTTGTGATTGGCCGAGTCGGCGTCCACCATGACCCCCTGGCCGACGCTGATCGGACACAGCGACGACGGATAGCCAGGAGCAATGCCGCAGTCGGCGGAGAAGCCCGACTTGGACGCGTCTGCGCTCGACATGACGAACTGGACGTCGGGGGCGAGCCCACTGGTCAGGTCGTCGACATCCGAAAGGTTCTCGGTGGCACGCGAAGAGTTCGTCATCGTCAGCGTGTCCCGGAAAAACTGCTGGCCTGGTGCCGCGCTCCATAAGAAACTTCCCACATCGATGTACGGAGCCGACATCACGGGCCCCGTCGCCACCAGGAACGTCGCACCCGTGGCGTCCGACACCGCCACCGACGGCAACGTGGTCGTCGTACTCGATGGTGTCGAGGTGGCCGGCGCGCTCGTGGCTGACGACGAGGGGCCCGAGCTGCCGGGGCTGCCTCCGCAGCCGGCCAACGCCGCCAGCGCCAGCACCACAGCTGAGGCCGGGGCGACACCTCGAGTTCGGGAGCTGGCCCCGCCATTGCGCCCGCCGATCATCAAGCCGCACCGGAATTGTGGACGAAGTGGTACGACCCGGCGCCCACTCGGAGCACCGTCCGTCGGGCTCCTATCGCCACCACGCCGACACCGCTGGCCCGGTCAATCGGTACCCCACTCTCGGTCATGGAGCCCGAAGGCGCCACGGGAACGTGCAGGGTGGCTGTGGCGTTGGCCGGCACGGTGACCGCTAACTCGTACCTCGTTGACGCAGCCGTGGGTCGTTGCCACGACACACCGATGGTGCCCCGAGGCGTCGGCACGGTGCCTTGGGACCACTCCAGAACCGTGCTCGGTGGCGTCACGTCGAAGGTTGCGAAGCCCGGGCTGGTCGGGCGCACCCCGAGCAGGACCTGCTGCAGGGCGATGAGCACGTTCGAACCCCACCCGTGGGACATGCTGTCGCCGTTTATGTCTGACGGTTGCCATACCTCCCAGGTGAATGTGGCACCGCGCACCAAAATATTGGCCCACCCGTTGTTGGTCGTATCCGTCAATACCGCAATAACGTCAACCTCTCGGCCGTTGTCCGCCAGGGCACGAAGAACGTCCAGGGCCGTCTGGGGCTCGACGCTCATACCGAGCGAGGCAACGTGCTGAGCCACTGCTTTTCGGAATTGGGCGGGGACGATCGAGTATGTCAACGCACAGGCGTTGGGATCCTGGGTGGCCGAAGACGTTTGCGAACCACCTGACTCGAGACCGTCTACGTAGATCCCGTCCGCACGGGTGAGCGTCGAGTTGATGGCAGCCAGGAGGGATCGTTGCCGGCGGCGCTGCTCGGAGACCTCGGACTTGGGCCGGCCCAGGACCGTGGCGATGTCGGCCACACGACGGAACACGTTGTATCCCAGCACGTTGATGCGTGTCACCACCGGAAACGAGTAGTCCGGCATTTCCGTGGAAGGAAGGTTCGTCACCAGACCGGTAGATGCCACGATGGCTCGGTTCACGTACTCGGCCACGTTCTTCAAAGCGGGGAATACGGCCTCCAGTAGGGCGGAGTCGCCGGTGTTCATCCAGTACTGCCACACCCATTCCGGATAGATCTCGGTGTATTCGTTGATGTCTTCGGCACCGAGCCCCGTCGGGTAGATCTTGTTGACGGCTCCACTGGGCCAGTAGCGGGCCTGAGACTGGGCGAACTCCAGCAACGATTTGCGGGTCAGGTTCTGCTCGCCGAAGGCGGCCATGGTGGTCTGGGACTCGTTGTAGCCGTCCCACAACCACGGCCCCTTCTCTCGCGTCGGGGTGTCTATGAACTGTTCTTGGGCGGTGAACAATGCCGAGTGCCGGCTCAACGCAAAGATGTCGTTGATCGTCGTGTTCGAGCAGCTGAAGGTGGCGGCGTTTTCGTCCGGCACGATGGTGTGGCGAGTGAGAGCCACGAAATCCCCGGCCGTCAGCTCCTCGCCCGGGTCGTCCACCTGAAAGTACCGAAACCCAAGGAAATCGAAGGGGTGAAAGGTCTCGGCTCCCCCGCGCTGAATGTACGAATAGCTCATGTTCGTGTGCTGCGTGCCGTGCTGGATCGAGACCTGACCAGGCTCTCCCACGTAGAACCGGCCGGGCTGACCGTCGAGCAGGTAGCCGGCGCGCATGTTGATGAGCCGACCGGCAACGCCATTGTGAAAGGTCACCGTCGGCACGGCGGCGTACACCTTGCCGAAATCGGCAACGATCGCTCCCGACGCCAGCGTCGTCACCGATACGGCGTTGACCGGGGTCTCCGATATACGGGTACGGACCGATACGAGGCTCGTCCACGGTTTGGTCCCCGCCGGTCCGGCCACCGTGGCCGGCTGCCAGTGGCTGTCGTCGAAGGTGGGGGTGTCCCACCCCACCGGAATGGCCGGACCGTCAATGTTCTCGGTGTAATCGACCAGGTCCCCCTCGATGTCACGTTCCGTCCCCGCCAACCACGCCCCCGCCAAGACGTTCCACGAGCCGTCGGTGGTGATCAGCTCCGAAGAGCCGTCTTCGTGGTGCACCGAAATCTGGGCAATGACTCCCGGTACGCCGGCCGGATGGCCTTTGGTCGGACCTTGCCAGTTATAGAGGAGCCCGGCCGCGTTCTGGCCCCCCGCTTGGAGTGCGGTGGTGACGTCGAGCGTCTCGTAATACATGGCGTCGGGGTAGCTGTACGCCTGACCCTTGCCGACGCGCACGCCGTTGAGATACATCTCGTACTGCTGGTCCCCCGAGACGTAGGCGCGGGCCCGGACAATGGTTGAGGGACCGAGGGTGAAGGCTTTGCGGGCATAGGTGTACTGATCGGGCTCGATGGCCACATCGGCGGGGCGACCGATCCAACTGGCGTGCCAGTCGCCATCTTGCAGGCCGGTCTCGAAAGTCCCCGCGGGGGCCAAGGGGCTCGGGGTGCCGTCCTGGCCCCACGTCTGCACCGTCCATTGGTACGGCGTGTCCGACGCCAGGAGAGGACCGCCGTAGGGGACGAAGCTCTGCGTGGAGCTGCCCACGCGGCCCGTGTCCCACACGGTGTCCACGGTTCCTTTGCTCGATCCCGCCAGAGCTGGCTTTGTCACCACGATCCGGTACGCCGCCTGCACGGCGCCACGGCGCAGATCGTTGACCTGCCAAGCAAAATGGATGTCGTTGGCGCTCAGGCCTATGGGAGCCGCCAGTCCGTCCACGGTCAGGGCTTGGGGCGCCGATGCCGCCGCCTGTGTCTCGGCTTGCTCGGCGATTGGGTTTCCCGCCGCTCTGGTGCCAGTCGAGTCGAGGTCCGCCCGCGGATCCGAACTGCCCGAGCGCCAGGGAGGCCGAAACGCCACGGCTCCGGCGGCACCGATGACGCCGCCTTTGAGCACCTGTCGTCGGCTGAGCAAGCTGTCGTGCGACCTGTCAACGATGTCGTCGGGCACCGGCCAGACACACTACGACCAATGGGTCACCACAGGCAGGTGCTCGTTCGCTGGCAGCTCCTCCCCGGTAACATGCGTTGAGCGTGTCGGCCCTTCGCACTGTTGCTCTCTGGCGATCATCGTGACGGCGGTCGTGGCCCTTGTCCCCGACCTCATGGACCGCTCCCGGCTGGACGCGGCGGGGCGCGCCGTGGGCACGCCAATGGTGTTTGTCAGTGATCCGTCGGAGCTGCCGGCGGCTATCCAGGCCATCGATGCTTCCCTTGTCATCGTGGACCTTTCGGCGCCAGATGCCCTTGACGCCGTGGCGGGTGCTCGAGACATTCGCACCATCGGGTTTTGCAGCCATGTCGAGCGCGCTCTGCTTCAGAGCGCCAAGGACGCCGGCTGTGACGAGGTCATGGCTCGATCGGCGATGTTCCGACACCTGGTGGAGCTGTTGAGCCGTTGCATCTGAGTGGTCATAAGCACCACTCATGCAGCTCTCCCTTGCGAGAGAGCAGTGGCGGTCTTACCCGGTTGACCGGTGCCGTCTTCACGCTTCACAGGAGACTTCGTCAACCTTCGACGGGGGTGTTCTCCTCCACGCGCATTTCCAGTCTCCGGGCCACTCCCGGCGACCACCTGCCGCCCGTAGGCGGCGAGGTTCAGTGCTGCGTTGAGGTCTCGGTCGATGACCAGACCGCAGGCGTCGCAGCTATATGTTCGCTCGGCCAGGGAGAGCTTGGCTTTCGCAGCTCCGCAAGACGAGCAGGTCTTCGATGAAGGGTAGAACCGGTCGACGACGATGACCTGTCCACCTCTCCACTTGGCTTTGTATTCGATCTGGCGACGGATCTCACCAAAGGATGCGTCGGCGATGGCCCGGTTGAGGCCAGCCTTTCTCCGGCGCCCGTTCTGGGCGTAGGAGCCGTCGCGACGTTGGACAGGCTTCGGCTTGGCGGTCATACCCATGACGTTCAGGTCTTCAATGACGACGGTGCCGTAGGTCGAGGTGAGAGCGGTCGTGAGCTTGTGGGTGGCGTCCTTGCGGGCGTTGGCCACTTGCTGGTGGACACGGGCGACTTTGCGACAGGTGCGCCTATGGCGCCCAGAACCACGATGGCGACGAGACATTTCCCGCTGGAGTCGACTCATCTTTCTGGTGTAGCCGTTGAGCGGCTTCGGGTTCTCGATTACCGCCCCGGTCGAGAGCGTGGCCAGGGTTTTGACACCGAGGTCGACCCCCACCACTTCCAACGGGTGTTTGGCGGGAAGATCCTGGCGCGAGACCTCGCAACCGTAGGAGACAAACCACCGGCCGGCGGTCTCGGAGATGGTCGCCGACAGGATGCGGGCATCACCTGTGCTGAGCCGGGTGAGCAGTGCGGTGGTCTCCTCCTTGGTGCGGATGACACCGATCCTCGGAAGCTGAATGTGGTGGGTGTCTTTGATCTTGATGACCCCGGTCGTGAACCGACAGCTCTTAGAAGCAGACCTTTTCTTGAACCGGGGAAAGCCACGTTCGCCACCCCACTGCCCGCTGCGGGTGTTGAAGTAACCCTTCAGCGCCCGTTCCAGAGCATCGAAGCCGGAGCTGTATGCCTCTTTCGAGTTCTCAGCCCACCAGGGGGCGACCTCGTGCTTTTGCCGGTTCCACTCTTTGCGTAGAGCGGGGAGGGTCCACAGCACGGGGTAGGACTTCAGGATCTCGTCTGTCTGTTCATCGGTGAGCAGCTCGGCATAACAGGCTTGGCGAACTTTCTGGCGATCTGCGCAGCGGGTACGAACCAACGCAAGGCCCCAGTTGTAGCAACGCCGGCTCGCCCCACAGTGAGAGGAGAGCTTCGAGCGGGTGACATTGGATGGGTCAAGCTCGAACTTGAATGCCTGGTTGACCAGCATCAGGCGGCCTGTCCACCTTTGGTCGCCACGAGTGCCCGCACGGCGCGGTTCCTCGCTCCCCGGCGCCCATAGAGGCGTGCACACAACGACGTCAGAACTTCGGTGATATCTCGGACCAGATCGTCTTCGACCTCGGTGTCGTCGACCACGACGATTGATCTCCCTTGAGCAGACAGCACCGCCTCTAGGTATTCGACGCCGAATCGGGCCAGGCGGTCCCGGTGCTCAACGACAATCGTGCGAACGTTCTCGTCTGCCAAAGCGGCCATGAACTTCCGGCGCTTTCCATTCATTGCGGACCCAACCTCGGTTACCACCTCGTCGATGCTCAGGTGGTTGGTCGCCCAGGTAGTAATGCGGGCAACCTGACGGTCGAGGACGTCTTTTTGATCGTGTGACGAGACCCGTGCGTAGCAGACGGTTCGGCCCGAAGACGACTTCATCGGGGAAGCATCAACGAGAATCAGCCGCCCGCCATCAACGCGGTGGGCGGAGACGGGCAAAACCCCGAGACGGAACCAACGGTAGGCGGTTCCTCTACTGATACCGACTTCTTCTGCCCACTCGGCCAGGTTCACGATCAAATTCTAAAGGTCACCTGTAACAGCTAATGATGGCTAGACCGAGAGCTGTTCCCTGCCCCAACCCCGGGGAGCTACGCCCGGCGTAATACCGTTGCTGTCCATGACTATGGACAGCCCGACTGAAGACGAAGACCAGGCCCTGAGTCGGTTCTCAGCACGTATCGACCCCGCCATGACGGTGCTCGCCATTGCCTGGTTGCAGGTGTTGATCATTCCTCTGGTCACGACACTGCATGGCGCCGTCGCCGTGACGTTCGATGTATTCGACTACTGCGTCTGGGCCGCCTTCGGTGTCGAATACCTGGCCAAGCTCCGGCTCGCCCGAAATCGTCGGGCCTTCGTACGACACCACCTCCTCGACCTGGTCATCGTGGCGGTTCCGATCCTCAGGCCGCTTCGTCTGGCTCGATTGTTCCGGCTGGTGCGCCTGGGGCGAGTTGCGATCGTACTTTCGGCCGGACTGAAGAGGGCTCGAGCCGTGATGGAGCACCACAGCCTGCAATACGTCCTTCTCGCCGTCACCGTCATCGTGTTCGCATCAGCCGCATTGGAGACAGTGTTCGAACGACACTCCGGCGGCCCGGAGGCGATCCACGATTTCGGGACCGCCCTGTGGTGGGCGGTGGTCACCGTCACCACCGTCGGCTATGGCGACAAGGTCCCCATGACCGGCGCAGGAAAGTTCGTGGCGGTGGCGCTCATGCTCACCGGCATTGGCCTCGTCGGGTTCTTGACGGCCACCGTGGCGTCATTCTTCGTGCAGGAACAGCACTCGGCCGAACTGGCGGCCATGAGGACACAGCTTCAAGAGATCCGGGACCTTCTCACCTCGGCGAACACGGCACAGCCGTTGTAAAGAGGCCCGGTCGCGCCTCACCGACGGCCGCCCAGTCCGATGGCGCGCACAAAGTGGTTGATTTGGCGGTTGCCTTCCCGATAGATCACTCGCCTGGCTTGGCGGGTGGCTGCGCCTTCAGCGGCGCCAGAGAGCCCTCCCCGCTTGTACCCGTGTTGAACGGCCTCGACGTTGCCGAGGTCACGGGCGAAACGGTAGAGCTGAGAGCGCGTGGTACTCACGACACCTTCTCCTTTGTCAACCGGTCCGCGAGAATGATCCGCTCCACGATGGCCTGGAGTTGCTCCGCGTTTTCGGTCTGCTCCATGGCCATGAGGTCTGCTGATGACACGCCCACGCAACCCATGCCTTGGTCTTCGTGGGCTCGACGCCACGTCAACCATGCCTCGCCTTCCGGATCCTCATCGTCTTGTTCGATGGCATTGATGAGCGCCACGACCTCGATTTCGCCTTCGGCGTGCACGTCGTACTCGATGAAGAGCACCTTCATACTCCCTTCTTCCGTGTAGCTCGCGGGGGTGAAGCTCGTCTCATCCCACCTAGTGACCAACTACGCCTCACAACAAGTCGAAGCCATAGACGTCGCCCAGCTGCCCTGATGCCAGCCGGCCCCGGGGCACGGAGCGTTTCGTGAATCGACTTCAAGGTTGGGCTCGCTGACCGGCTCGGCCGGCGGCAAGCCCATTACGCGTTCAGCAACATGCCGATATTGTCGCCAAAAAGCCCGGAGCTTTGTTCGGGAAGGCACCCACCGCGGGCGTAATCCTCGAGTGGCGTAGCTGTACCCTCCGAATGGGGATAGTCGCTGCAGCACATGTACAGGTCGTCGGATTTGGCCGCCAAGCGACCGGGTTGCTCATAGGAGAACGATGACACCCGCACCTGGCGACGGAAATACTCGCTCGGACGCATGTCGATCGGCGCCAACGGCGCGCCGTTGAGTCGGGTGGTGAAATCCCACCCTCCATCGAGCATCAGCAGATACTGAGGCACCCAGATCGACGACAACTCGACGATCCCGATATGCAACTCCGGATAGCGCGCCAGGGTGCCATTGACGATCAGGTCGGTGATGGCGACCGCGGGCGGAACCCACAGGAACACAGACTCGAGCACAGGCACGAAGCTCTCTTCGGGATCGGTATAGAAAGCCTCATCGATCAGGCGCGGCTGATCGGCCACGTGGAACACCGGGGTCACGCCATGGCGAACGAAGGCCCGCCACACGCGATCGTGGGCAGGGTGCGACAGTGGGCGCCCGTCCACAGCAGCGGGGGCGATCATGGCCAGGTGCACACCGGCCGCCTCCAGCGCCACCAGTTGGTCCTCGAGCCATTCGGGATCGCGCATGGTCAGGTGCGCCACCGGGTGGAGGCGCGCCTTGCTATCGGTGACCACCGTCGCGCACCAACGGTTCCACGCCCCCATGTTCGCCGTCAGCGCCGGGAGACAGTCCGACAGCCGCCGCTCCCACAACAGCCCGAAATTCGGGAACACCACCGCTTGGTCGAAACCCATGCCGACGATGTGCTCGGCCCGAGCTGCTGGTTCCCAATAATCGGTGGGAAGAGTCTCGTCGTAGGAATACTCGGGGGGAAGGCCCTGGAGCTTGCGCTGGCGCTGGCGCCCCAAGGTGGCCGTGTCACCGGGAGCCTGTACGTCGGCGACATCGAGGAGACGGTCTCGCCATCTGAGCCATGGGTAGCCCAGATCGTCGTCCACGATGGTGAGGGCTTCGTCTCGGTAGGACGGGTCGACGTAATCAGCCCACAGACCGCGACTCTCGTAAAGATGCTGGTCCGAGTCGATGATCGTCGCCACAGGTGCCTCCTCGGGTCCACCGCTTCCCCCCCCAGGGCGGCGCGTCCCACCTGCGTTCAGTATCGCCGATCGTCGCCGACAAAGTCAGGGAGACCGAAGGTGGTGGTAAGACCACTTTCTGTGATGTACTCCTGAGCTTTCGACCAGCCGGCCGATCAGGGGCGACGGGCCCGCAAGGAAAACAAGGCCGGTAACGCATCGTGGGGCGCCCGCCACCAGCCGGCTGCGTCCTGCACCATCCACGGCCGGACGCGTTCGGGGGCGGCCGGGTGCTCATGAAGGAACTCGATGGCGAGTCCAGCGTCGATCAGCGCGCTGACAATGTCTCCGAGGGGGTGGTGCCACTGATACGAGCGGTGCCGCACCTCGGCCCCCGGTTGCGCGTAGGTGCCTTCCGACTTCCACTCCACGGGCTGATCGACAGTGAAGTACGACTCGTCGAAGGCGGGTAGGGCAGTAGCGGCGAAAGTCTGCATGACCGGGTGGAACTCCACGATGTAGAAGAAGCCCCCGGGTCCCACGAAATGCGACACCACTTCTGCCCAGGCCCGTAGGTCAGGGAGCCATGCCAAGGCGCCGATGGAGGTGAAGACGACGTCGAATGTGGCGTCAATCTGATCCGGCGCGTCGTACAGATTGGCGCAATGGAAGGCAGCTTCGATCCCAACCTCGCCAGCCAGATCCCGAGCCACCTCGATCGATCTCGGCGACAAGTCGCACCCCGTAACCCGAGCCCCACCGTGGCGAGCCCACGACAGCGTGTCGAGTCCGAAGTGGCATTGAAGATGAAGTACCGACTTGTCGGCCACATCGCCCACCTCCTGCACCTCGATGGGACGAAGCGAAGACCGGCCCGCCTTGAATCCTTCGACGTCGTAGAAGCTCGACGCCACATGGATCGGCGTCAACTCGTCCCACAACGCTCGATTCCCCTCGATCGGTTCCATCGGCCTCCATCATCGTGCGACTGGGCTGCGGGCCGACCCCATCACGCTCAGGCCTGCCGCCGTCGGGCCTGAGCCCAGAGAAAGTGCTGGTCACGGCGGTGGGGACGGCGATCACTGGGCGTGCTTTAAGACCAGGTCCGGAGATTCCGATATTGCTCCTATGAACGTCCGCGCCTCGAGACCCGCCCAGGCGCACACCCGCGTGGTGACCGGCGCCACTGAGATCGGGGACCAGCCGACCGACGGCGCCGGCGTGGGAGGGCCGGCGTCGGCCGACAGCGCCGAGCCGGGGACTACCGTCAGCCTCGAGCGACACCAGCTCGCGCTCCGGACGGAGGAGCACGAGCTCGACGTGTGGACACAGTGTGCCTACGCCGCCTCAGGGCTCTTCGGCAATCCGCTCCGTGTCGCCGTCGAACGTCGCGCCGCTCTCACCTTGGTGGCACTGGGCGCGGCGGATCGCTCCACCCTCAACCGGGTCGTAGCCCTCGGCATACGTTCGCCAGCCCGGGTCGAAGATGTCGACGCCATCTGCTCGTTCTACCGCTCCTGCGGCCAGTACAACTTCCGAGTCGAGGTGACACCTCTGGCCCGGCCCGCGGACCGGTTAGAGGAATGGCTCAACGCTCGGGGTCTCCATCGTGACCACACCGAGACGTTCAAAGTGTGGCGCCCCGTCGCCTCTCCCCTGCCGATTGCCGATGACATCGACGTTCGCAGGCTTGATCAATCCCATACCAATGCCATCATGGCGTTGAACCTGGCGGCGTGGGGCGCATGGGATCGGCCCGTCATGGCGGCGTGGTTCGGCGCCACGGTTGGACACACCGGCGTTCACCATTACGGGGTCTTCGACGGTCATCGCCTCGTCGCCACCGGAGCCCTGTTCATCGGCGATGGGCTCGGCTGGGTCGGCTTCGACGCCACCCACCCGCGCTACCGAGGCAGAGGGCTGCGAAAAGCAATCTCGTCAGCTCGCATGACAGATGCCGCCCACCACGACTGCCAGGCCATCCATGCCGAGAGTGCCATCAAACCCACCCATCGAGCCATCGAGGATCGCTGGCAGCTGCTTTATACCAAGGTGCACTACGCCTCGACGGGTGCGGATCAATCAGCGCATTCCCCCGCTGAGGCCGCCCACCGCCCCGCCGGCAACACCACTCCAGAAGTACATCTGTCGAGGAGGGACGCGAGCTGACCTCGTCCCCGTACGACGACGGGTTACACGGCCTGCACCGCGCCGATGTGGCGGGCGGGATCTTCTCCCATGCCCGGAGACTGCGGTGGTCAGCACCGCGCTTGCAGGTCGAACGCGAAGCAAGGCTACGCGAGCTTCTGGCGTGGGCCGCCGAACGGTCGCCGTTTCACGCCGAACGTCTACGGGGCATCGACGTCACGCATTTCACCGAGGCGCAACTGAGCTCCCTGGCGCCGATGACCAAAGACGACCTTATGTCGGAATTCGACTCGATAGTCACTGATCCGCAATTGACCCTCGATGTCGTCGAGCACCACGTTGAGCACAGCCCGGATTCCTATCTGTGTGATCGCTTCAGAGCCGTGACGTCATCGGGGTCGAGTGGGCGGCGGGGCGTCTTTGTCTATGACTGGGGCGAATGGACGACATTGGCACTCATGCAGAGCCGGTCGCGCCTGGGCACGGTTGACGATGCGTCGCGACCCTCGGGCGCGGCGACGGCCAGCCTCTTTGCCGGCGACGGCGCTCATCTCTCGAAGCAGGTTCGTTCCGTACTCGACGACCCCAGTGATCCCATGCACCACTTTCCGATGACGCTTCCGGTCGACGAGTTGGTCCGAGGTCTCAACGCCGTCCAACCAGATTTGCTCATGGGCTATCCATCTGCACTTGAGCTGATCGTGCACGAGGCGCAGGAGGGCAGGTTGCAGATTGCCCCCACTCATGTCGAAACCGGGGGCGAGCTGCTCATGCAAACCACGCGGGCAGCCGTTCGAGAACTGTGGGGCGTCGAGATAGACGATTGCTGGGCGGTCGTCGAAGGAGCCTTTGCCTTCCCCTGTCGCTTTGGAACCGCCATGCACCTACCCGACGACCTCGTCATCGTGGAACCGGTAGACGTCGATGGTCACCCCGTCTCCCCTGGCAATCCCGCCGCCAAGATCTACCTCACGAACCTCTACAACCTCACCGAACCCCTCATTCGATTCGAGATCACCGACGGTCTGACCGTGCTCGACGATGCGTGCCCATGCGGTTCGGCCCATCGACGCATCACCAACCTCACCGGACGTGCCGACAATGTGTTCGAGTACGAGCACAAGGTGAAAGTCCAACCCATGGCCTTCCGGTTGGAGTTTCACGACCTCCGCCACGTGGTCGAGTACCAGGTTCGCCAAACACGGCGCGGGGTGACGATACGGGTGGTCACCGACCAGCCCGAAGGCTTGGCGCAGGTACGAGACTTGGCGCTGCACACCTTGCAGCGAGCGGGCCTTGTCGATCCTGACGTGACCGTCGAGCCGGTGGCTCATCTGGAACGCCAGGACTCCGGCAAGCTCCGTCAGTTCGTCGCCCTGTCGCGGTGACTCTGCCGTGACGCGGCGCCAGCGCGGCCTTAGTGCGGGTCCAGGAACCTGCTGAACCAACTCAGGCTCCGGCTCCACGCATCAAGGGCCGAGGCCTGGTGATACGAATCCCGCACATCGCAGTGAAAACCGTGGCCCGCTTCCGGATACCGCACGATCTCGGCGGGTACCGGTGCCTCGATGACCGCGGCGCGCAAGGATTCCACCTGATCGACGGGGATGCCTTGGTCCAGATCTCCAAAGAGGCCGAGCCACGGCGTCTTGAGCTCGCCGGCCATGTCGATCAGAGACGGAAACCCGAAACGCCCCTCGGCGACGCCGCCGCCGTAGAAGGTCACGGCGGCGCCGATGGTGCGTTGTGCCGCCACCACAAAGGCCACCGTCCCACCCATGCAGAAACCAACCACTCCGGTCTGTGCTCCCGCAATGCCTGCCGCGGCCAGATAGTTCAGTGTGGCATCGAGATCGGCGGAAAGGCCCGCCTGCGTCACCGCCTGAATGTGCGGCATCACCGCGGCGATGTTCGCATAATCGAGGATCGGGTCCCCGCTGCGATGAAAGAGGTGGGGAGCCACGGCTCGGTACCCTTCCGTCGCCAACCGCTGGCACACCGATTCGATGTGCTCATTGACCCCAAAGGCCTCCTGCACCACGATCACGGCGCCACGGATGGCTCCCTCGGGCTCAGCGTCGTACATAGCCATGGCCCCGTCGCCAACGTCCAGTGTCACCGTGCTCGCCATGTCACTCCCTGCTCGTGTCGAGCTCTACCGATCGTGGCGTCGCGGCCGCCCCGACGCAGAGCAATGTTGGGAACCTGTGGTGACATCTCCACACCGAGATGCACGATTCAGGATTAGTTACCTGTATCATATAACTATCTCCCCTCCGGAGCCCCGGCGGCGGGCTCGATCAATGGGGCTCGATCCGTAGGACGCGACCAGTGACGACCAAGACAACGACCAACCGCACGACCGAAGACATTGCCTCGGCACTGTTGTCCGTGGCCCGGGTCATGAACCAGGTGCGCGTGCATGAGGCGCTCTGCCGCCAGGCCGGCGTCGACCTTGACCGGGGTGGTGCCGCGTTGCTCTACAAGCTGCATGTCGATGGAGACAATGCCCGCCTGACGGACCTAGCTGAGCGCCTGGGGGTCGACTCCCCCACCGTCACCAGAAAGGTGCAGCAACTCGAGCGCGCCGGCCTGCTGTCACGCGCCCCGGATCCTCATGACGCCCGCGCTTTCCGCTTGACGTTGACCGCCGGAGGCCGCAAGGCAATCGAGAGCTTGCTGTGGGCCCGGCAATGCTGGCTAGAAGATCACCTCCAGGGGTGGTCCAAGACGGATCAGAAGGAGTTCGCTCGCTTGCTCCAACTCTTTGTATCGACCATCGCGCTTGAAGGTGAGACGCACCATGACCGTTGAACTTGACCGGGTGGCCGAACCGCCCGAGTTGAGCGAGGACGAGCACTCACGCGCCGAGCACCGCCGCATCCTGGTGATCATGGGCGCACTCATGCTCGGCATGACCTTGGCGTCGCTCGACCAAACGATTGTCGCCACCGCCCTCCCCACCATCGCCGGCGACCTCCACGGCCTGAACCACGTGCAGTGGGTGGTCATCGCCTACCTCCTCACCTCGACGATCTCCACCCCTTTGTGGGGAAAGCTCGGCGACCTCTTCGGGCGTAAGAAGCTTTTCCAAGCCGCCATCGTGATCTTTTTGATCGGGTCCATGATCGCCGGGCTATCGCACTCGTTGCTCGAGCTCACATTGTGTCGAGCGATCCAAGGCGTAGGCGCCGGCGGGCTCATGGTCGGTGCGCAGGCCATCACGGGCGACGTCATCAGCCCCCGCCAGCGCGGCCGCTACATGGGGTACTACGGGGCCGTGTTCGCCCTTACCAGCGTGGCCGGACCGCTCCTCGGGGGAGTGTTCACCCAAGACCTCTCCTGGCGCTGGATCTTCTATATCAATCTCCCCATCGGCATCCTGGCGTTGATCGTGGTGGCCACCCGGCTCCATATCCCGGCCAAACGAACCGAGCACGCCATCGATTACCTGGGCACGGCGTTGTTGGCGGCCGCCGTCACCGCCGTCATCTTGCTCACCACGTGGGGAGGCACCACCTATAAGTGGCTGTCGGGGGAGATCTTCGGCCTCGGCGGCCTGGCGCTGGCGCTGTTGGTCGTCTTCTGGTTCGTGGAACGACGAGCAGCCGAGCCGGTCATACCCCTCGACTTGTTCCGGGTTCGGGTGTTCAACCTTTCGAGCGTGGTCGGCTTCGTCGTCGGGTTCATCATGTTCGGGGCCATCATCTATATCCCGCTGTACCTCCAGACCGTTCACGGTGCCACCCCGACCAGTTCGGGGCTCCAGCTCCTGCCCTTGGTGGCCGGCATGCTCGTCACGTTCATCTCAAGCGGACGCCTCATCACACGCTGGGGCCGCTACAAGGCATTTCCGATCGCCGGCACGGCGGTGATGTCGCTGGGCCTCTACCTGCTCACCTTGATGACACCGGCCACGACGTTGGTCGAGTCCTCCATCGCCATGGCCGTCGTCGGACTCGGGGTGGGCGGAGTGATGCAGGTTCTCGTCGTGGCCGTGCAAAACGCCGTCCCGTATCGGCAGCTGGGCACCGCCACTTCGTCGGCGACGTTCTTCCGATCCATCGGTGGTGCCTTCGGCGTGGCCTTGTTCGGCACTATTTACAGCACCCGGCTCTACGCCGAGATACCGAAGTATCTTCCCGCCTCGGTGGCCCGCAAACTCGTCGGCCACAACATCTCCCTCAACCCGGCACAGCTCGACGCCCTGCCGGCCCCTATCCGCCACGGATACGCCGAGGCCTTCAGCCACTCGCTGCAAACGGTGTTCTTGGTGGGCGTGCCCTTTTGCATCTTGGCGTTCATATTGACCTTGTTCATCAAAGAGGTCCCGCTGCGCGATCACGCCCATATCGATACCCAGACGACCATGGAGAGCGCGGCCCTGTAGAAACCGATCGCCGCCACCCGCGGTCGTCCTACTCCACTGTCCAGCCGAATCGCTCTCGAACCTGGGCCACGGTCTCTTGACGGCGGCCGCCGGTGACAAGTTGGCGCAAGGCAACGCCCTCTCCGTAGAAATCGGCGTCATCGACTCGGATGCCCAAGGCGACCAGGTATTCCACGAGCAGCGACCGATCGAAGCGGCACTTGATCCGGCGGGCCACGTAGCGGTCGGCGTGCTCAAAAGGCAGCACGGTTCCTGAGGACTGCCAACGCCACCCTCCTTGGTGGCGGTGGGCGGAGATCACGCGTAGGTAGCCCAAGGGAGGGGCACCGGACGGACCGAGCAGGCTGAACCGAGTGGAACAGTGACCAGGCCCGAAGGGCGGCACATGATGGCCGATGACACATTGGCACGACAGCGTCCTGGTCAGATAGGGCGCGGCGGCGGTGGGATCACCACCATCGATCCCGTTGTTGAGGTAGCAGGTCCACTTGCCGCAGTCGATCAGCAGCTCCGTCGTCCACGGCGCCTCCAAAGGATCGAGCGCCCGTACTGAGTCCGGAAAACTCAACGCGTCGTCGGTCCCGATGGCCTGACCGAGGGAGTCGACGCGACACGTGGTGAGTGCGTCGCGCACCTCTGGGAGCGGTCGATCCAAAAACGCAATAGCGAGGCCCAACGGTGAAAGAGAACCGCCGAGGAAGTATGGCGACATGACTCATATCTGCTGTGGGGGCGCGCTGAACAAGCCACCCCGATCGGTCCATTGCGCGTTTGTTGTCAACAGCGGCGCCCTTGAACGAACGCCCAGCGATGACCATACGCGAGTCACCATAAGGAGAACAGCGTGGTACCACCTGGAGGACCCGTGGCACCGGTACCGACCGAACCCACAGAAGTTGGGGCCTTACGTCGGTGATGCGTCATCCCCATCGGAACCAGCGTTGCGAGAACGTCTGTCGCTTCTGCGATGCATGGAGGCGACACGATCGCGACCGATGTCCACAAACTCCCCCTCAGCTTCAACGGTGACAATGCCGTCTTGGATGAGTCGACCTTCGCAGTGCACGCGACGCCCGACGGTCTTGGTGACCCAGGTCTCAATGGCCAGTGGGCGCTGGATCAACGTGGGCTTTCGAAATCGAATGGCGAGCTCAGCCGTTGGACCGGCTACGTTCGCCACGACGCTGGCGGCGGCCAACATTAAGTCGAAGGCGCCCGCCAGCGCGGCACCGTGCACGCAGCCAGGCGCGCCCTCGTAAAGAAGACCGAAGGTTGCCCTTCCGATCGCTTTGGGCGGGGCGAACTCGATGGTCAGAGGCGGTGCGACCGGGTTGCAAGTGCCGATCACCACATCGAAGGGCATCCACGCCGCCATGGTGCCTACCGCCGGGCCGGACGAAGGTTCAGGGAACCGGACTGGGGCGACCGCATCGGGAGCGGGGACATGGACCTGAAGCTCGTCGGCCAGAGCAGTGACGCTCTTACAGACATCGCCCAACAAAGGAGGCGACGCCGCCGACGTCACCGCCATCGTCATCAGCCTGCGCAGCGCCATGACCAGCTCCTCGCGACCCCCACCACTCCACACCCGTTGTCGGGCCGCCTCCGCGCCAGCTTCTTCGGTCGTCATCGCTTCACGATACGGCTCCAGCTATGACTCCGGCCCCGTGGACGTCGGGGTTAGAGCCCAGGTGGAGATGCATTTGGCCGGATGTTGGCGCCGGGATGCTCAACGAGGCGACCGTTCGAGCCGATGCCTTGAGCGATGGACGCCGACCAGAACCTCTTTCCGAAGACCCCTGGCTCGACGCGCATCGAGGGCTACGCCGGGGTACCGACCATCGCTCCGCTCGAGCGCGACTCCGGACGCCCTGGACCACGCCACGCGCTCCGGCTGCCCACCGGCACGAAGCCGCCCCAGCCCCCCGTCGTCGTCTCTCGCCCGCAAACCTCTCCGGAGTCCAAGCGATGGGCACTGCGATCCACGCCCCGACACTCGCTCCGCCGGCGGATACCTCTTGGCGGCATCCTGATGATCGGTGCCGTGCTGGCATCGGTGATCGCTATAAGCCTCAACTCTGCACTTAGCGATGCCAAGCGACCGAGTGCCGCACACACCAAGGCCCCTGTCGCCGCCGCGTTTGTGGGAGGTGCGGCCACGGATCTGAGCGCGCTGGCCCCCGGCCGGGTGGCCACCACCACGACGAGCACGGCCCCCGCAGTGGTGGCGACCACGGTGGCGACCACGGTTCCCAAGGTCGCGGCTCCGCCTGTGCCGGCTCGCGCCGTTGTGTCAAAGCCGGTCACGACAACGACGAGCGCGGCGCCGCACGTGTCGTCGAACACGGTGGGGATTGTCCCTCCCGATAACCCGCCCGAGTCGCCCCTGTGGGGGAATCCGAGTTTCCAGAGTGCGTGCCAAGGCGGAGGGAACACCGCCGGGTGCCTAACCGAGGTGGAGCAAGCCATCGCCGGCGCGCGCAGCACTGACGGCGAAGGGATTGGACAGATCCAGCTGCCTTCGGACTTTCTTTCTCTCACCTCCGGCGAGCAGATCTTCGTGCTCACCAACGCCGAACGCGTCGAGCGCGGACTCGCCCCCATCGAGGGGCTCGTCGACGACCTCGATCAACAGGCCGCTTCGGCCGCCGGGGCTGACGAAGACCCGAGCCCAGGAACGATGCCGGCCGGAGTGACACTGCGGGCGTGGAAGTCCAACTTCGCCGAGAGCGACGGACCCCTGGCGACGGATTATCAATGGATGTACGCCGACGGACTCGGTGGGGACAACAGCGCCTGCCAGTCGGGGAACACGACGGGTTGCTGGGCGCATCGCGACAACATTCTGTGGAACCTGACCTCGGCGCAGCTCGACGGGCAGACGCTGATCATGGGTGCCGCGCAGGCGCAGCCTTCAGGGTCGTCCTATGTCAATGACGCCGACCTGGTCGAACTTGTCGTCGGCACCCCGGCGTACGTCTACACGTGGACCCAGGCCGTCGCCGCCGGGGCCGGCTGAGCTCGATCAGCTTCCCGGTGCCGCCGCCAGCTTTCCGAGCTCGTCGACAAGGCCGCTCAGAACCTCGTCTTGCGCTTCGAGGTGCTCTTGAATCTTCACGGCCTCATGCATCACGGCATCGGCGTCTTTGTAGGTAGCCTCAGAACGCTTGTCGGAAGCGGCGGCGAGGAGGTTCTGACCCACGATGATCACCGACAACAGCACTAACTGCAGAAACGTCTGAGAGATCCATGACACCAATGTCACGACACTGTGTGACTTGATGGCCTGGGGAAGGCTGATGAGGGCCAAGATGGCGAAGGCGTACGCACACCACATGGTGCCGACGCCATTAGTGATCTTGACCGCGAACCGAGCGTTGAAACGGGCCATCGCCGTGTCATGCGGCATTTGATCGGCGGTCTTCACAGGCCCAGGGTCATCGCCTTGGAGGCGCGCTCTGGTGCGATGGTGCGGGTTGTACCTGTAAATCGGGCTCGCTGGCATCGGTGCGGCTCCTTGGCTGATCCGTGATCCTGCGTGGAGGTCTGGAGTCTTCGCAGTTGATCACGCCAGCCGGCTCGCCGTCGCTCACCTAAGCCAATAGTGCGTCCCCTCCCCGTTGGTCACAAGGACCAGGGGGGAATCTTTTTGCCCAGCGCCGGCACGGCATCGAGGAGATCGTCGGTCTGGCGCAGTCGCTTTCCAAGCTCGGCGATGATCTTGCGCGTCACCGACGGCACCAGGTGGTAGAGGCTCATGAACTCTTGGCGCGACAAGACCAGCAGTCGCATATCCGTCTCTGCCACGACGGTGGCGGTGCGCTTGCCACCGTCGAGCAAAGCCAACTCACCACAAAACGACCCTGGCCCCAAGGTGGCGAGGTTGACCCCCTTGCGCGAGGCGCGCGCCTTGCCCTCGACGATGACGAAGAGCTCCATGCCGGGATCGTTGCGCTTCATCAGCACGTGACCGGCTTCCACTTGGTGCTCAGTGGTAAGCGAAGCAATGCGGCCCAGCTCGGTGGTGCTGCACGCCGAGAGGAGATCCACGCGGCGCAGCAGATCGACGCGTTGGTTCTTGCGAAGGCGAAGCACGGCCATGGACGAGCCTCCTTTGGTCGGTGGCAACCGGTGAACACCTGTTGCGGGGCTCTGTGACCCACAGCTTGCCTCAAACGCGGCGTGCCCTGACGAGATCCGCACCACGCGGCGGTCATGCGAGGACGGTGGGTCTCCGAGTGAGCTAATTACTTGTAGCTACCGATTATTGTAGGTGCTATCTACGTGATCGCAGTGGCCGCCCGTAACATGAAACGGCCAGTTCGAGAGCCCAGTTCGAGAGCCCAGAGCGAAGGAGCCGACGGTGGTCCCTGACGACCTCACCGTATTTTTCACCGCTAGCTCAGCCGTGGCCGGCACATTGATCGGACTGCTGTTCGTCTCCATCCAGCTTCGCTACGACGACATCCTGGGAACCACGAGCCAGACCAATAGTCGCTCGGTTGCCAACGCCGCCTTTACGGCCTTGGCCAACGCCTTGTCGGTCTCGTTATGGGCACTCGTTCCTCATGTGAATCTCGGTTACCCGGCCGGCCTCGTCGCCCTCTTTTGTGTCTACTCGTCGCTCAGATCCCATCTCAGGCAAGCCAAAGCGTTGTCGCTAAGCCTGTTGGGCTTCTCGCTCGGGGTCTACGTGTACCAGGTCATCATCTGCGTTCTGCTGGTCATGCACCCCCACGATCGCAGCGACGTCGACACCCTTGCCTATGGCGTATTTGCCGCCATGGCCGCCGGCTTGAGCCGGTGTTGGCAGCTTCTCCAGCCCGACGAAAGGTCCACAGCGACGCCGTAGCGTGGCCGTCGCCCGCTCACGGCGTCACGCCCGCTGGTGGTGTGGGCCGGTAGCCGCCTTTGACGACAGTGCGGGCCAGAATGCCCAACGTGGCTCGCAGAGCACCTTCTGAAATGATCGGGAAAATCCCCTGATACACCGGGTTGATCGTGGACCAGTCGTAGTACGAAGTGACCAGCGTCCCACTGTCCTGGGGCTCAAGGAGATAGCCGTACACGTGGCCGATAGGCGGATCGAGCTGACCGAAGATCGTCCAGGCGATTTCACGATCCGGTACCAGCGTGACGATCGACACTGTCACGTCGTACAGGCCCATGGGGTAGTCGTTGAGGGCCTCGCGGTCCATGTGCACGACGAAGGTGTCACCCACCGAAGTGACTGACGCGCCATCGGCGTCCATGAGCATGCCCGAACTGTCGATGGCCACGTGACCCTGCGGATCGCACAGCACCCGGAAGATCGCGGCCGCGTCGGCGGCAATGGTTCGCTGTACCTCGATGCGTTCTTCGCTCACGCTCATCTCCTGTTTCAGGTTCGTCGACCTACGGGTCGGTTCTTGTCTAGCTGAGGATGTCCTTGCGCGAAAACCACCACCAGGCGATACCGAGGAATACGACCACATACGGCACCTGCAAGATGACCCCGCGCAGCAGTACCGAGCCCTGGTTGGTCTGAAAGAACAAGGCCTGCCACGCGTTGAGGTAGTGCGTGGGAAAGAGATAGCTGATGCCGTTGAGAGGGGCGATGTTGTTGAGGATCTGCGACACCACGCCGAGCCCGACTCCCCCGGCCACTGCCCCGATGGGTTTGTTGGTCATGGTGGACAACATGAAGGCCAAGGCGATGTATGCGCCTTGGCTCCAGGCCACGAACAACGCGCCAATGGCGAGGCGGCCAATGGCCCCGGCGGCGGAAAGAGAAACCATGGTGGGCGTCTGCACCGAGTGCCAGCCAAAGGCCAGCGTGCCCACCACCAACCCGACCACGGGAACGACAAAGGTGGCTACGACCGACAAAGCCACGGCCACAGACAGCTTGGCGGCGAGCAAGCGACCCCGACCCACGGGCCGCACCAATAGGTAGCGCAACGTTCCCCAGTCGGCCTCGCCGGCGACGGTCTCCCCGGCAAAGAGGGACACCACCACGACGAGGAGAAATGCGCTCACCGCGGTGAGGGACTCGATGGACAGGTTGATTCCCGACGATGCGGCCAGATTGGTGAAGTTTGGTACGCCTGCTTGGGAAGGGTGGGCCTTCAGCGCTGCCGCCAAAATGATTGGGATGACGGCAACGAGACCCATGCCGACGTAGGTGCGCACCCGCCACACCTGCTTGCTTGCCTCCACCGCGATCATTGGTCGCCCGTATCGCTGAGCAGCCCAATGAATGCGTCCTCGAGCCGGTGTCGAGCCGTAATGGTCTCCACGCCCACCTGGGCATGCACCAGCGCAGCCACCACGTCCTTGCGCGCCAGCCCTTCGAGTTCGAGCGATATGCCGCTGACATGTACGTGCAGGGACCGAACGCCGCGCATGTCGCCCAGGACAGCACACGCACGGGCCACGTCGTCGACCTCCAAGGAGACCGTGGTGGCAGCGCCGACGAGATCTGCGACCGCCCCATGTGCCACCAATCGTCCGTGGTTCACGACGGCGACATGATCACAGAGCTGCTCCACCTCGCTCAGAAGATGGCTCGACAGCAATACCGTCGTGCCTCCCGCCGCCGCCTCTCGGATCACTCCCCGCACGTCGCGGGTTTGCTGGGGATCGAGCCCGTTGGTGGGCTCGTCGAGTATGAGCAGATCGGGTCGTCCCAGGAGCGCTTGCGCCAGTCCCAGCCTTTGTCGCATGCCCTGCGAATACGTTTTGAACTTCCGGTCGATCGCACTTCCCAAGGCGGCCAACTCAAGGGCCCGGTCGAGATTCGATTCCGACATGGGGGCCCCTCCGGCCCGCCAGAAGAGTTCGAGATTCCGGCGCCCCGACAGGTGCGGCACGAAGCCCGGAGAGTCGACCAAGACACCGACGCGTCGCAGCATCCGCGCGCCCGATTTCACCTCGTCGCCGAAGAGGCGGACCTGCCCGCTACTGGGGTGAATCAGTCCCACCAACATGCGCATCGTGGTTGTCTTCCCGGCTCCGTTCGGACCGAGCATCCCGAACACGCTTCCGGATTCGACCGTCAAGTTGAGCCTATCGACGGCCAACACGTCGCGGCTGTAACGCTTGGTCAGGTCCTCGATGACAATGGGGCTAGGCGACACCACTCTCCCGTTTCGCGGCCGATCCACCTCGGGAACCGCCCCCGGGACACTAGCGAGTGGCGTCAGTGCGATCCATGGCGGCGGCCCCCACCACACAGGGCCTCAGCGCCCCCAAGTAAGGTCGAATCGTGGCCGATGGCGATCCGATTTCTGCCGGTGTCCCGCTTTCGCACCTCCCACAACAGGAAAAGGCAAAACGCGCCGGCAGCTTTGGAGGCGTGGCCACCCACTACGAACGCTTCCGCCCGGGGCCGCCGCCGGCCGCGGTGGACTGGCTCTTGGGCGAAGGTGTGCACCGCATTGTCGATCTCGGAGCAGGCACCGGGGCGTTGTCGAGGCTCCTCGTCGCCAGGGGCGATCACGTCGTCGCCGTCGAACCCGATGACCGCATGCGCTCCGTTTTGGTCGACGAGGTCCCCGGTGTGGAGGCGCTGTCCGGGCGAGGCGAATCGATCCCGTTGCCCGACGGGGTCGCCGACGCCGTGCTGGCGTCGTCGTCGTGGCACTGGATGGACCTGGTTCCCACCCTTCACGAGGTAGCTCGGGTGTTGGTGCCGGGCGGCACCCTGGGCGTGGTGTGGTCCGGACCCGATCCCGAGGGTCCATTCGTGGCGCAAGCGCGCGCCCTCATGGCGGGACAACGTGGCGATGGCCATGCTGAAGAGTCAGGCTCCTCCGCCTCGTCGAGCAATGAGTTCGCGGGGTTGATCATGGGCGATGTGGATCGCCCCGCATCGATTCTCGAGATCCCGGCTGGTGTTCCCTTCGACCAGCCCGAGCGCCGCGTCTTTACGTGGGATGTGGGCCTCACCGCCGACGATCTCATCGGGCTGTTGGGCACCTTCAGCTGGATCATCACGATGCCCGCACAGACGCGTGCCGGTGTGCTTGGTGAAGCGCGCCGGCTCTTATGCGAGGTGCTCGGGGTCGTTGGTGACGTGACCGTCGACGTGGCATTTCGCGCCGAAGCGTGGCGAACTCACCGGCACGGCTGAATCGCAGCCTGAGGGCCGCCTACCCCCACGCCGGAGAAGGAGGCAATCCGTCACGCCACAACCGTCCGTAGAGCCACGCCAACTCCTCGGCGGGAGCGTCGAAGCTCGGGATGCCGACACCGGGAGTTAACTTCGGCCATAGGCGCTCGCGCGACCGAGGGAGCCACTCCATCACGAAGTCGTCCGACCAGTCGGCATGCGACACGCCGACGTCGAGATCGACGAGATGCACCTCCACTTCTTGCCAACGGCGAGAGGGCAACTCGAACAAGAAACGCCGCTGGCCACTGGAGTCCCGGGACTGGCCGTACCATGCCTCCGACGCGGCGCTGGGCCACGCAAGATCAAGGGCGAGCGCCGACGTCCGCACGTCCTGTATCAATTCCGCCGCAGGGCGACGAGACCCACGCTCGATCTCGTCTTCTCGACCGGCCGCTCCCCCTTCGTATTGGTCGACCACCTCACCCCGCACCGCCGCCTCGATGCGCCGGACGTGGCTGTCGCCGTTGCGAGCCAGGTGGGCCAGCACGTGGCCGACGGACCATCCGGGCAATCTCGTGGCCCGGCGCACATCACCGTCGGTCAGCCCCTCGATAGCGGCGAACAAGCGCGTGTTGGCATCGGCGACGCGGGCCATGTCGGCCTCCGGAACGATCACGGCCCCACGCTACCGAATCACCCCGCCCATGCTTGAGTCGCCCGCAATCTTGGGCTCGTGGGCGAAAGTGGGGGCTCGATTCCCCCGGCGCGACCGGCCCACTACCGTTGAGGCCATGGCCAAGACCCTCGACCGCCGCGTGCTGCTGCGGTATCGCGTCATGGCGTACACGACGGCGGTGCTGCTCATCGTGCTCGTTTTCGTGGGGATCCCGTTGCAGATCTGGGACCACCAATTGCTGGTGGTCCGGGTGGTGGGGACCTTGCATGGCTACCTCTACATCGTCTATTTGATCGTCGCCTTCGATTTCACGCGCAAGATGAGGGTTCCCCTCCCCTTGATGATCTTGGTCCTGTTAGCCGGCACGGTGCCCTTCGCTGCCATCGTGGCCGAACGGCTCCTCACTCGCCGCTACAACACCGTTGTGGCGGTGACCCCCTCTACGGCGGCGCACGCACCAGAGCCATGACGATCGCCCCCGCGCCCGGCATCCCGGGCGAGGACCAACCCCGGACCGTCGACTGGTGGAGCACACGCGCCGTGATCGCCCACATCGCCTTGGTGATTTGGGTACCGGGATGCGCCGTGGCGGCGTGGTGGCAGGTGGGGATCGCTCTCGGTGGCGACAGCCTGGGATGGGTCTATTCCGTCATGTGGCCGTGCTTCGCCGTGTTCGGCGTCATCTTTTGGTGGTACCTGGTGCACGACGATCCCGACTCCCTCGGGGCCCGAGGCCTACGGCGCGCCCAAGAGGCCGGCGCCGCTAGCCAGCTCGTCGATGCCGCCACCGGCACCGGCGCGTCCCATGTTCCGATGACGGGCAGCCCTTCGCCCCAGATGGAGCCCGCCGATCCGAAGGATGGGGACGATAGGGATGATCCGGAACTGGCGGCGTACAACGCTTATCTCGCTTCGTTGGCCGAACAGCCCAAGACATGGCGGCGCTCGTGAGCGCTCGCCGCGTCGCGCCCGCTAGCTTCAGCCCGTGACTCAGCTCTATGGCACCTTGATCGGTCGCTGGTACGTGACCGCCCTCGGAATCACCTTCTTGTGGCGGGCGTCACGACAGCTCGGTTGGCGCAACACCATTCTCTACTCGGCTGTCGCCCTCGGCGTTGGCATCGTGGCCGAAAACGGGTCCGTGCACTTCGGCATTCCGTACACGACCTACGCGTTCAACGCCGCTTTGCGCAAGAAAGAGATCTTCGTGGGCGACGTCCCGCTCATGGTGCCGCTGTCCTATACGTTTCTCGGCTACTTCGGTTTCGCGGCGGGCCGGATGGTGGCCAGTGGACCCCACCACACGCGAGCCCGCCGCCCCTGGCAGGAGTTCCTCCTCGCCCTGATCATGACGGTGTGGGCGCTGTGGATCATCGATCCCGTGTCGCGCCTGGGCTCGCGATGGTTCCTCGGCGACGTGTTTCACTACCGGGGCCCTGGGTTTTGGTTTGGACTACCCCTGGCCAGCCAAGCCGGTTTCACCTTGACGGCCGGGATACTCATATCGGTGCTCATGTGGCTTACCCGTCACGAGCCCGATCGGCCCGTCCCTCACTGGCGCCAACACCCGCACCTGGTGGCGTTGATCACCTACAACGTCGAGGTGGTGTGGCTGGCGGTGGTGGCCTTTGTGCTGGGTGCCGACGAGATCGGTGGTGCCGCTGTGCTCATCTGGGTCCCGGCGCTGGCCCTGACGGCGGTGATGTGGAGCAACATGGGCGCCATCGACCAAGCCTCGACACCAAGCGACGTGACCCAACGCACCCATTCGGGAGGATCGTCATGACTGCCGGCACCACACCCGCCATCGGCGACCCCGAGTTTTTCGCCGGCGACCCGTATCCGGCCCTGGCGGATCTGCGCCAACGCTGTCCCGTCGACTGGCGCCAGGACGATGGGTATTGGGTCGTGACCAAGCACGCCGACATCCAGAGCATGAGCCGAGACCCGCAGCGGTTCTGCTCGAGCCAGGGCGTGTTGCTCGCCGATCGAGATCGGCAGGTGGCATCCGATGACTCGCTGCTCTACCTCGACCCCCCCGGGCACGCCAAATACCGCCAGCTCGTCAGCCGGGCCTTCACGCCGCGGCGAGTGGCGGAGCTCGAGCCTCGCCTCCGAGAGCTCACCGTGGCGCTGTTGGACCGCATCGACCCCAAAGCGCCGATCGACGTGGTGAAGGCAGTCACCGCCCCCCTGCCGTTGGCCGTGATCTCCGAGCTCCTCGGTCTGCCGCCCGAAGATGCCGAGGACTTCCGGCGGTGGTCGGACGCCATTATGGAAGCAGCGACCTCCCTCAACGATGAGAACGCCGCCCTCGCCTTGGAGCTGTTCGTCTACCTCGATGGACAGCTGGAAGCCCACCGCACAGACCCCCGAGATGATCTCCTCGGGGCGCTGCTCGCCGCTGAAGTTGACGGTGAGCATCTTTCCCAGCAAGAGCTCCTTGGTTTCTGCATGACGCTGCTGGTGGCCGGCAATGAGACAACCCGCTCCCTCATGTCGGGGGGGATCGTGGCTCTGGCCGAGTACCCGGACCAACGAGCCGACCTCGTGGCCCACCCCGAGCTCATGGCGGGGGCGGTGGAAGAGATGTTGCGTTGGGTGACACCGATCATGGCCATGGCGCGCACCACCACCGAGCCCGTGCAGATCGGGACCACCGACGTCGGGTCAGGAGAGTACGTGCTGATGGTGTACGGCGCCGGCAATCGAGACGAAGACGTGTTTGCCCCTGACGCCGAGCGATTCAACATCAGCCGGTCGCCAAACCCTCATCTGTCGTTTGGTTTTGGAGAACACTTCTGCATCGGCGCCGGACTGGCTCGCCTCGAAGCACGGGTGTTGTTCTCCGAGCTCCTGGCGCGCTGGCCGCGGTACGAACTGGCCGGCGCCATCGACCGTCGGCCCTCGACGCTCTTTCGTCAGTTCGGCTCCGTGCCCGTCATCTTCGAGCCCGGTTCGTAACGACACCGCCGGGCCGTCACCGAAGTCTCAGGTGGACGCGTCCTGAGCGGCCCGCCACGCCGACAGGTCGAGGCGCGGGTAACGGCGGGCCACACTGGCCAGCGTTTCCTCGGTCCAAAAATGATGCCCGGGAGGCGGGAAACCAAGGACGGCCAGCTGTCGGGCCGTGGCGCCCTCAACGAAGGAGTGCCACTCGGGCGAGAACCCCTTGAACGGCCAGGCCTGGTACCCGCCCCATGCCATGCCGGCGTCCTGATACGACACGTGCAGCATGAATCGGGCCTGGGTGGGATCGGCGAAATCGATGGAACGGTGGTACACGTCGGGGCGGTACACCACGATGGACCCGGCCGGCCCCGAGGCGTCGGAAGGGTCGTCATACAGCGCCCCGTAGTCGGCCAAGTTCAACGTGTGCTCCTCAACGGGCACCAGATTCGTGCGCCGGCGCGACACGAAACGGGTGGCGCCGTTGTCAGCGGTGACGTCATTGAGGTAGATGAACGTCTCCATCTGGTGGTAGCCCGGCTCCGAACGGGGCACCGTCAGCGTGTGGTTCGGGTAGTCGACGTGAAGAAGCTTGTTGTAGTCCGAAGGTTGGCCCGCGTACTTGGCGGTGACGATGGCCAAGTACATCCGTACATCCTTGGCGCCGAGCAGCGTCTGGGCCAGGTCGATCATGACGTCGCTCACCACCAAGGCGTTCAACGATCGGCTGCGAAACGGGAACTCCGGCCATGACGCGTCCCATGTCCGCCACTTGTCGAGCGTGGCGTCCGCACCCGCGGCCATTTCCTCGGCGCTCGGAAACAACTTGGTGAGGGCGTTTTGAGCGCGCACCAGGACCTCCTCAGGAAAGGCCCGGTCCAAGACGAACCAGCCCTCGTCATCCCAGGTGCGCTTCACCGTGCTCAGGGCGTCGCTCATCGATGGACCGTCTCTCAATACAGGGGGGACCAGGCGCTTGTCCGCAACAGCTTGCTCTCCCACTGGTCGCGATACGCCAACGCATCGTGCATGAACTGGCCCGGGGCCCGGTGCTCAGGGCGTGCCTCGCTGGCCAACAGGTGCAACAGCACATCGTGATTGACGATCTTCTGCATCAAGATGGCCTCTTTGCGCCGCCCGGCGCCGAAGGCGACCTGGAATACCACCTGAATGTCGAGCAACGACGATCCGCGCGCCACCATGGGCCGGTAGTACCCCGTCTCCCAAAACGACACGTAGTCGTCAATGGCAACGTGGGGCCATCCGGTGTCCTCCATGTACAACGACGGTGGGTGTTCAGCGCCGTCGGAAGGCACCGAGGCAAGGTCGACCTCCTGCAAGGGTGACCAAGGCACCGGCACCAAGACCTTGGCGCTGACGCCATGACGCATCTCGTCACAACGCCGCGCCCAGTCCCGCAGATCGCCGCCCAGGACCCGCTGCGAGAGACGCTCCCACGCGGCGCCGTCACGCACGGCCGAGATGGTCACCACATGGTAGGCAGGCCCGGTGCCGTGAGCGTGGTGACAGAACCACAGGAGCCGAGCGTCGTCGCCATCCGCCAAAATAGGCATGAACTCGTGGCGATAAGCCGCCTCGAACTCGTCTTCGTACGCGCCACGCACATGATGGACCTCGTGCAAGAACAGCATCAGTCGCCCCCTCGTTGCCCGTTGACTCGGGCAGCACGAAGATAGTCCTCCGCTCAGGCGGTGGGCATGGGAAAGATGAGTTCCTCTTCCCTGGCGGAATCAATGGCGTCGCGCTCTTGTTGTGCATCTTGGCCCTCAAACGCCTCCACGGCCGCCAACACGGTCGGCAGCAGGTGGCGATCCCCCGGCGTGCACAACGCATGGACCTCGGGTCGAGCCAGTGTGAAGGCGACGCCGCGGGCCACGTCTGCTTCGGAGGTATAGGGCTCATACCAGGTGCCCGCCGTGTGGGGCCGCTGTCCCCACGGTCGGGCTGCCACCGCCTTTATGGCCATGACCCCGACATCGCGGGCGGCGGCCTCGGCCAAAAGCGCCTCGGCATGGCGTCGGTAGGTGACATGCGCCCACAACCGGGCGTTGACGGGGAACATGACGGTATCGAGGTCGTAACGGCGCAGAGCCTCCAGATGAGCGACAGGGGCGTCCATGTCGTGCCCGGTGATGCCCACCCACCGGCACAGCCCTTGCTGGCGCGCCGCCATGATGGCGTCGAGCGCCTCGGCGCGGGCATCGAGCTCGGCCACGCTCGTCACCGCGTGCAGCTGATAGAGGTCAAAGTACTCACAGCCAAGTAGGCGAAGAGACTCCTCGAGCTGTGCTCTGACGCCGACGGCGGAATGACGCAACGTCTTGCACGCCACAAAGAGCCGGTCGCGTACGGGGGCCAGGAAAGGCCCGAGGAGTTCTTGGGCCCGCCCGTACTGCGGTGCCACATCGAGGTGATTGACGCCGGCCTCTAAGGCGGCGCTGAAAGCCACCTCGGTGGATTGGGCGTCGCCGTCCCAAAAGGCGGCCCCGCCGAGCACGGCTACAGACGATTGATGGTTGGTGCGTCCCAAGCGCCGGGTCTGCACGTCGGCACCGTAGCGCGTCGTCTATGTCTTGTGGCCGCCTGCCGCCGACCATGCCGTGACCGGGCCCAGCGCACTGAGTGCCACTTCGTCCCCATGCTCGAAGCGAGGCGACCCCGCTGCGCGCGCCACCAGGAGCACTTCACGCCCCGACGGGCGGGGAACGGTGGCCAGTCGGATGGTGGCATCGTGACCGTGAAAGTCGTAGCCCACGACACGGGCCACAGTTGCCGGGTCCGCCCGGCCAGCTCCAGGGCCGGCGTCGTCGTCGGTGACGTCGTCGGTGAGGCCGTCGGTGAGGCCGTCAGTGAGGTCGTGGAGCACCAGCTGCTCCGGGCGTACCAGGACTCGTACGGGTCCCTCGGCGGCGCCAAGATCTCGATCGAGGAGAAGACGGCCCAGGATCGTATCGACGGCACCACCACCGGGCACCACCACCCCGTCGAGCAGATTGGCCGAACCGAGGAACGTCGCCAGCTCCTCGTCGACGGGTTTGAGATAGAGATCGCGTGGGGTCCCGTACTGGGCGATCCGCCCCTCGCGCAGGACAGCCAGATGGTCGGCCAGCGACATGGCCTCGTCCTGGTCGTGGGTGACAAGGATGGCCGTGGTGCCCGCTTCAGCCAGCGTGCGTCGCACGTCGGCGCGGACACTGGCTCGCATACCGGCGTCGAGTGACCCGAACGGCTCGTCGAGCAACACCACGTGAGGTTTGATGGCGAGCGCCCGAGCCAGCGCCACGCGCTGTTGCTGTCCACCGGAGAGTTGATGGGGGAAACGTTTACCCAGACCGCTCAGCCCTACCGTCTCCAACAACTCCTCGACCCGGCGCCTGCGACCCTGATGGCGGGAACGGTCGTGGTGATGACGCTGACGGCTCGCTTCGACAGGTCGACTGCCGCGCCTGCGCCCTTGGGCCCGGCGACGCCAATGGCTGTGG
Organism: uncultured Acidimicrobiaceae bacterium; assembly: GCA_963714125.1. Taxonomy (GTDB): domain Bacteria; phylum Actinomycetota; class Acidimicrobiia; order Acidimicrobiales; family UBA8190; genus CAWCAW01. The sequence goes on from OY970234.1 coordinate 2,850,758, forward strand.
AGCCCGAAGGCGATATTGGCCTCGACGGTCAGATGCGGGAACAAGGCCGCTTCTTGGGGGACGTAGCCGATGCCTCGTTGCTCGGGAGGGACATGGACATCACGGTCCTCGACGGTCACACCCCCAAGCGACACCCGACCCCCATCGGCCCGCTCGAAGCCGGCCAAGATCCGCAACAACGTCGTCTTGCCGCTGCCCGACGGACCAAGCACGGCCGTGAAGGAGCCGGCGGGAACCGATAGGTCAATGCCAACGAGCACGGGCACCGGTCCAAAGGACTTGGTCACGTCTTCGACGACGACACCGGTCATGACGTCACCGAAGCGCGTGACGGCAGGCGATCGAACCACCGCCCGAGGACGATGCTCGGGACCCCGGCGATGCCGATCATGACCAAGGCGAACGGAGCCGCCTGCGAATAGGCGAGATTCTGTTGGTAGGCCCAGAACTGGGTGGCCAAGGTCTGCACACCCGTCGGCACCAACAACAACGTAGCCGTGAGCTCGGTCACTCCGGACAGGAACACGAGGCAAAAGGCGGCCGCCAGGCCCGGTCCAATGATCGGCAGCGTCACCCGCAGGAGGACACCGACGCGGCGTTGGCCCAGAGAACGACCAACCTCCTCGAATGTCACCGGCGCCTGGCTTACCGACGCCCGCACGCACACCAAGGCCAGGGGGAAGAACAACACCGCGTAGGCAAGGATCAGCATGGGGGCCTTTTGATACATGAACCCACCCAGATACCGCTCCGTAAAGTACGACAGGGCCAAGCCCACGACGACGCCCGGTACGGCCAAGACGATGTAGGTGCTGCGCTCTAGGAGCCGGGTCCATCGACTCGAGTGACGAATCGAGAGCAAGGCCACCGGTAAGGCCATCACCGTGGCCAGCGCCGCCGCGGCGGCGCTGTAGGAGGCGGTGTGATACGCCGCCGCCACCAGCGAAGACCCCGTGATCGAGGATTGGTTCCCTACGACGATCCAGTAAATACACGACCCAATGGGAACCCCGACGCTCAGGCCCACCAGACACACCATGGCCACGATGACGGGACCGGTGGCCCGACCGAGCCGAGCGGGTGCCGCGACGCGCTGGGCGAAGGCCCCCGAACGGCTCACCCGACCCTTGCCCCGAGCCGATGCATCGCCCCCGAGCAACACCAAGCTCAAAACGACGAGCACCAGGGACAAGCCACAGGCGCTCGAGACGTTGAACGACACGTTGTACTCGGTGAAGATCTCGGTGGTGAAGGTGCGATACCCCAGGATCTCGAAGGCGCCATACTCGGCTAGCAAAACCAACGCCACCAAGAGACAGCCGCCCATGATGGCCCCACGTGCCTGCCCGAGAGTGATACGGGCGAAGGTGCGAAGGCGTCCCACCCCGAGGCTACGAGCGACCTCTTCTTGTCCGGGATCGGCCCCTCGCAAGCTGGCCGCCACCGGCAAGTAGACGAGCGGATACACGGCCAAGGTCATCACGATCACCGCGCCCCGGAAACCCTGCACCCACGTCGTGAGCGATGCCCATCCGAAGCTCACCACGAAATCGGGGATGGCGACCGGCAGCACCACCAGCACCGCCCAAATCCGACGACCGGGAAGGTCCGTACGTTCCACAAACCACGCCGCCGACACACCGATCACCGCACACAAGGCGGTCACCACGATCGTCAACCGGATCGTGTTCCACAACAACGTGAGCGTCAGTTGTCGAGCAATGTCCTTGGCCACCGGGTGCACGCCGGCGCCACGCGCCTCGATGAGCAAGAAGACCAGCGGCAAAGCCAGGATGATGGCCACCACCGAGGCCGTGGCGCGTAACCCCCAGGGTCGGTCGTGGCGTCGCCGCCGACTCGGGCGACCCCGGGCGGGAATACCGGACCCCGACACGGGCGCCGGGGCGGGCATCGGACCAGGCTCGGTCACCGTTGAAGTCGCCATTGTTGTCGTCTCTCGAAGGCCCGGGCGAGGGCGACTCTAGGCGGGTGAGCTTCTCAAAGCAGTCCCGATTGCTTCAGCAGCGCAATGGCGTTGCTTCCGTCACCAAGCTCGGGCACCGTGATGTTGATCGGCTCCAAGTCGGCAAAAGGTGTTTCGGATTGGGCCGACGACACACCTGAGGCAATGGGGTACTCGAAGCTCTCCGAATGCGCAATGATCTCCTGCCCCTGGGCGCTGGTCAGAAAGGCCAGGAACTTCTGGGCCGCCGCTTTGTGCGTGCTCGACTCGATCACGGCTGCCCCCGAGACATCGATGACGTAGCCGGGGTCATGGGGGGCGAAGTACGCGATCTGCGAATGCACGTGGGACTGGCCCACTTCGGCTCCGAGCCGGTACCAGTAGTACTGGTTGACCACCCCAAAGGCGACGGCGCCCCGATTGACCTCGTCGGCAATCGTCTCGTTGTCCGGATAGACGTGGTTGCCGGCGTTCGCCTTGATCCCTTCGAGCCAGCGCAATGCGGCGTCTTGCCCGTAGGTGCGCACCACCGAGGTGACGATGGGTTGAAAGTCCGTCTCCCCCGGCGCTACCGCCAGCTTGCCCCCGTAGCGCGGATCAGCCAGTTGCAACACCGACGTGGGCAGGGCGTTCTTGGCGATCAAGCTGGGGTTGTAGATGAGGACGCTGACCCGGGCCGACACCCCCGCCCAGTCCCCTTGCGGAGAGTTGAACTGCGACGGCGTCTGCGCAAGCGTCGACGGGTCCACGGGGGCGAGCAAACCTTTGTTCTGGAGGAACTCAAGAGCGGGCGAGTTCTCGGTGAAGATCACATCGGCGGGTGAATGAGAACCCTCGGCCACGATCTGGTCGGCCAGGGTGTCCTCGTCGTCGTTACGCACATTGACGGTGATCCCGGTTTTCTTCTCGAACGCGCCTATCAGCGAGTCGGCGGTTTGCTCGTGCTGCCCGTTGTAGAGGGTGATCGACGTGGCTGGTCCACCGGACGATCCACACGCGCCCAACCCCAGGGCGCACACCGCCATCAGCCCGACCGTTGCTTTGGCACCGCTGCCGCGCCCGCGTCGTACGAGCGTGCGCATCCGCCTACCGAGGCCGGTCACCCGGCTGCTCCCGGGCAGATGGCGTTCACGGCGGTGCCGGCCCGTGTTTGCTCAGCCGTGGCCGACGCCGACCCGTTGGTGTCGTAGACGGCCCGGAACGCCGCGTCGAGCTCGTCGGCGGCCGAACGCAAGGCGCCGTCGGTGATGTGCAGCTGGGACATGGGGAGGATCTGCGCTTCGGCGTACCCGACGGGGTCGGCGGTCGGATCCGGCCCGTCACTGAGCACTGCCGACACGTGCTGACACTCGACCCGCACAGCCTGGCCTGCGCTAGCTGCCGTCGAGCTGCACCCGCTGACCGAGGCGGCGAGGACCCCCACCACCACCAACCCGGGCACGAACCAGCGCATCAACGTCCCGCCGGCGCCAGGCGGTCGGTAGATGCTCCGTTACGGGTTGGGCACAAAGGACCAGGTCGTGGGCGCAACCACCCCGGGCACCGGTCTTCGAGCCGCATCAATAAGTTAGGTTAGCCTTACCTAAGTTCTAGCGGCAAGGGCCTCTTACCCACGCAGCATGTCGGACCGGACGCCTGACACGAAGTCTTCGCGCCCCAAGCTCAAGGTGACCACCGGGCCGTCGGCGATCACATCGGCACGCCGGGGAACCCCGTGCAGCAGCGCGATCTCCCCGAATTGGTCGCCCGGGCGCAGCTCGGCCACGGTGTCTTGCTCTACGCAAACCACGGCTCGTCCCTCGAGCATGACGAAGAATCGAGTGCCCTCGTCGCCGCGTCGGACCAAGGTGGCACCGGCGTCCCATCGATGAACGGCGCTGCGCTCGGCCAACGCGCCGAGCGCGGGAGAATCAAGGTGGGAAAACAGGCTCACATGCGAGAGGACGGCCACACGCTCGCGGCGCGTCCAACTCGACGATCCTGAAACAGACGGAGCCGACTTCGTTTCCTTGACCCCCTCTTGCCCTGTCAACGCCAGCAAGAAATCCTGGCGTGACACTGTCAGCATGCGCATGGGCTGGCGAGCCGTGACGGTGGCCGTGCGTCCGACATCTCGCAGCAGCGCCTTTTCGCCGAAGCTCCCCCGCGGTCCGACCTCGCCTACGCAAAATCCGTCGACAAGAACGTCGGCTGAGCCCGACTCGATGACGTAAAAGCGATCGCCGTGGTCTCCTTGACGCACAACGTCGGTTCCTTGGGCCACGCTCAAAGGCTCCGCCCGCGCCACGAGCGCTTCGAGGGCGGCCATGTCAAGTGGTCGCAGGCAGGGCACGGCGTGAAAGAGGGCAAGGACCCGAGCGTGCTCACCGGCACTGGCATCGGCGCGGTGCAGCATCTTCCAGCCCACAACAACCACGATGGGCAACGGCACCCCCGCCACGATCAGCGCGCCCCGGATGCCGATGAGTGCCACCAGCACCGGGGCCAACAGGGCTCCGAGGCCTTCGAGGGCGAGCTTGGCTGACTCGATGGCGGCGGTGGCTCGAGGCAGGAGCCGGGTGGTGAGCAATCGATAGAGCAGCGACGTGGTGGCGACGTCGGCCACCGCCATGCCCACGCCCCAGGCAACCACCAATGCCAGGGCCACGTCGAGCACGGGGACTCCGGCGATCACGCCCAGGGGGACGCCACAGGCGACCAGCGCCACCGCGGCGGGAGTCCCGAGGCGCGACCTGTTGATCAAGGTCGCCGAAAGGGGAACGGCGGCGAGTGACCCGATGCCGGCCGCCAGCATCAGCAAGCCGACACCCGCACTTCCGGCGTGCAGGAGCCGCAACGACGCAATGACGGCGATGGCAATCCACATCCCCCGCACGAAGGTGCGTAGGCCGCTGACGGTGATGAGCCCGGCGACATGGGGATAACGCACGACCGCGAGGGTGGCCCGGAGCTCGTCGCGTAGGGCGCCCGTGGTGGTGGCGTCGACCCGCGCGCCGGGCGACGTGGAGAAGCGCAGCGTCACCGCGGCGGCACCGAGGAAAAGGACCGCCGACCCAGCGAACACCGTGGCAGGGGTGGTCACCACGAGGAGGAACCCTCCCGAAATGGCGCCCAGAGCCTGGCTGAGCGTCTTGACGGTGCTGATCCCGGCGGCCGAGGCGGCGAGTTCCTTGGGCGTACGAGCCAACGCCGGGAGCATGGCGGACTGCGCCGGGCGGTACGGCCCCGACACCAGCGCATCGACAGCCACCAAGATCAACAAGAAACCGAGCGGCGCTCCGGACGCGGCCAGTGCGGCGCTCACGGCAACGAGTACCGCCCGGGTTCCGGCTATGGCGGTGAGCATTCGGCCGCCGGGGTGACGCTCGACGTAAGGGACGCTCACGATGCTTCCCACCGCAGCAAAGAACAACCGGAAGCCCACCAAGCCGACGGCGATGGTGCCGTGCATGCGAAACGCATCAACCGCCAGCGCCGTGACATATCCCCATTCGGCGATGGTCAATCCGGCAAAGGCCACCACCAGCCAGGTGAGCGAGCGGTTACCGAACAGGATGCGAAGCGGGTCGACGAGTCGGTCGAGGGCATTGCCGTGGGATGACAAGGTTCCCTGCCGACGTCTATGGCCCCCGGATCCGTTGTCGCTCACCTGCCTCGGGGCCTCAGCGTCGGACGCGACCGCGGCATCCCGACTCGACCGGAGTCGACATCCCCGCTCCTGGCGCAGAACAGTACCCAACGAGCGCGGGCGGGCACGGCGTTCACCGTTTCGTCACGCGGGGGTTACTTCGGACGGCTCACGGGGCCACCTCTGGGGCCAGCACGGGCCACTCACCCCATGGTGACGTGGCCCGACGTGATGGCGATCGATGCGATGCCGGCCGCCGTCGAGCACGCCGCGATGAGCTGCTTGAGGTTCTGGGTGGTGTACGCGGCTGCGGTCGAGCCCGTCCCGTTGTCCGAGCCCGTAAAGGAGCCCGTGGTCTTGGCCGTGCTGTCGGATCCGGGGAAGGTGAACCCTAAAGCCCCTGATGCGCTCTCACCAGGTGAGAATCCCGAGAAGCTCACGACGCTGGGCGCAATGGAGCTCGGCGTCCACCGAACAGTGACCTTCAGGGCTTTGGGGGTAGCCAGGGACATGCAGCCGTTGGTACCCAAGTTGCTTGACGTCACCGCGCTGGCACCGGTGACATGAGCCACGTTCGACTTCGATGTCGTGCAATCCGACGCGTGGAGGGCGATCTTCAGCGTTTCGGGCATGGATCCCACCAAGGTGAGCGGCGGATTGAATGTGGCCGCCCCCGTGACGGTGGTGCAGGTAACCGTGCCGGTGGCGACCCCGCCGGCCTGGGTGCTCCCGCCACAACCGGCCAACAGCAACCCCGTCAACGCCACGGCGCCGACCACGGCACCGGTCGTCCAGAGCCTTGTTCTCATGGTTCTCCCCTCGGAGCTGAAGCTCGCTCAGCGCCAGTCGTACCACACCGTCACGCCGTCGGACTGGGTGGGGGCCTGGCCGAGCAACCAGGTCAGATAGGCCACGGCTTGAGCTGGATTGGCTCCGTCGGCCGCCACGGCCACGATCGTGGCGACGTGCCACGACTTCAGCTGGCTGACGACGGCGCCGCGTAACGCCGAGTTTTCGCCCGGTGAGATTCCTGCCGCCAGCTTGGCCAGGACCGTGTCGGTCAGCGACGTGCGGCTGGCCCCTTCAAGAGAGGTTCCCGGCTCGGCCACATTGAACCGACCGCCGGGCATGGCGAAGCGAAGGCCGGCACTGGCCTGCCACACCTGTGGGTTGGCGAAGTTGGCATCAGGGAACGGGTAGACGAGCGCCACCGAGTTCGCCGGGATGGCGTCCACGGCGTGCGACGTGAAATACGTCGGGACTCCGACGTCCGCCATGGGATAGGGCCACGCCGGAATGAGCGGCACGAGCACGGCGGCACCGACCACCAGGGGCGCCACCGACGAGAGCTTTGCCATCGGTCCCCATCGATGACTGGTGTGGAAACGGTCGAGGGCCACCCCGAAGACGAGGGCAGCACACAAAGCCACGAAAACCGAGAACCGCACCGGAATGACGTTTTTGACCAACGGAAGCTTGTTGAAAATGGCTTCGGGCAGATGCACGGCATTAATCACACGGTTGTCGATCTTGAGTGGTGAACCGAGCGACATGACCAGAGCGACCACGGCCAGTATCGCCGTCACCAGCACCACCCGACTACGGCGCAGCACGAGGGTGGCTACCACCAAGAACAAGACCAGCGGTAGCCCTAGGTAGGAGCCGTTTTCGACTCCGTTGCCGGCGAATTGGTTGGCCACCCGAGCCAATGACGACGGAGCGAAGCGCTCCAGGTTGTCGGGAACGATGGACCCGAGAAGATCGGCCCGGTACGCCTCGGGCATGGCCTGCAGGGCCCCGACCACGTGTCCGGGGCCCGCTACCTGTACCCACACCGGATACGCGAGCAACACGGCGGCGGTCACGGCGGCGCCGATCAACCCGGTGAGGGCAAATCTCATGTGCGTGGCGATGTCGGCGCGGCCGAGGGCGACGACAACGACGATCCCCACCACCGACAGGGCCACGGTGTCGACGAGCAGTTCGCTCGAGATGAAGAACTGCACGGTGACGAGCAATCCCAACAACACCCCCTTGCGCAGCGGCCGGCCCCCCTGGCGCACCACGATGTCGTAGAGCAAGAGGAAGATGAGGGGAAGGAGGGCGACGAACTCAAGATGGATATGCCCCACCCCCTGGGCCACCACGTAGGGCGAGAACCCGAAGAGCAGTCCGCCGAAAAAGGCGGCCGGCTGCCACGAGCTGAAGTTGCGAATGAGTACGTAGGCAGCCAAGGCGCTCAACACCGGAGCCAAGGTGCAAATGGCGTTGTAGCTCACCACGGGCCCGGCCAACAGGGTCACCGGAGCCATGAGATAGCCGAGCGGCAAGGTGGACGTGTTTACCAACATGTTTACGCCGTACGGCGAGTTCCCGAAGCCGGCGAGAAGGGGATTGTGCGGATGCAGCAGTGTGTAGGCCGGCCAGGACAGGAACCACATGGACGCGGCCTGGTCTCCCCCACCCGACAGTGCGAACTGACTCGGGTGCGACCCCCACGCGTGCCACCATCCGAAGACGGCGATAGCGCCATAGATGACAGCCGATAGCGACATGGGCGCCCAGCGGGGCCAGCGCGACGCCTGAGCGGTGGCCGTGGGCGTCACGCCCGATCCGCTACGGCGACGATGGTCCTTGGGCACGTCGACAGCCGCCGGCGCCGGCACCGTGCTCGTCGATTGCGTCATGACACTCCTGGCGGATTTCGATCCCGGCTATTCGAAGTCGACCAACAGTACGTGGCGCCATGCCCGCCACCGGTGAATGCCAAGGTGCTGACTCAGGAGCCCGCCGGTGTGATGGTCTTCCAGTTGGGTACCGACGGAACCAGGTCACCAGTCGGCCCCTGGCCGAAAAGCCACAGGATGTTGCCGGTCATGGTGGCCACCTTGGCTGCGGGGCAATCCGCGGCCGAAGCCGAGCATGGGGTCAGGGCGTTGATCCAGTCGGTGTCACCGGTATCGAGCACCCCGGCCTCGCTTGTCGGGTCCGTGTAGTACGTCATGTCCGAATAGGTCTCACCATTCCAGCGGCCCTGGTTTGTGTAGGTGTCCATCAACGAGACGGGGGAATGGGCCAGCACCTGAAGATCGGCGGGCGTCTGAGATGAGGGGGCGAGGTGATCTATGTCGGATCGGATCATGCCGGGCAACGAGGACCCATCGCTCAGCCCGGTGCCCTTGTATAACCATGCCGACGCGTCGGTCACCACGAACGGCGCGGAGGCGCCCGGATCGAGATAGCCGCTGTACATCTGGCCCACAAACGAATTCTCGGACCAGTTGGTGGGGGGTGCGGACCACGTATTGCCGGTGACGAGGTCGGGGTTGGCCGTGCCGTTGAGGGGGTCGGCGGCGGAGTCCCGGTAGTCGACCTCTTCACGCTCAGGCCCCAGCGACGACGCCTGCATGCGAACGTGACGAAGGACGGCGGCGGCTCCGAAGAAGACGATGTTGACGCCCGCCGCCTGGGCGGCCACGGCAGCCTGGCGCTCGGGGTATGACCACGACTCGTCATGTCCGAGGGACAACAGGACTCGATGCTGGAGCAGCACACCAGGGTTCTGGTCCACGGTGAGGTCGGTGCAATACGAGACGTCCAAGCCGTGCTCTTCAGCGAACTCGATCAGCGGGTATTCATCAGTCAGGAAGTCCGCGGAGCCATTTCCCTCGGCGTAAGGACGATCGAAGGACACGACGCGCGCCCGATTGCACACGGGGTAGGTGGGCGTGCCCGACGGACAGGAGCCTTCTCCTTGATAAAAGTCGTAACCGCCGTAGGTGTTCCACCCCTGTTCGGTGAAGGAGCGGTTCATGATCAAGTAGGCGGCATGGCTGGTCGGATCCCAAATGGTGAGCGGAACGTAGGACTGCTGGCCGCCGCTTCCCACCAACTTGAGTAGGTAATCACCGGGGACGAATGCAGTGGTGATGCTCAGCGTCAACGACGGCGTCCAGTTGTCACAACTCACCATGTTCGTCACCGCCGTGACCGGGCACTGCGGCTGCACCAGCCCGGGCGTCTCCGACGAGCTCCACACGTCCCGGGCTCCGAGGCCCTGGTACCAGCCCATGCGGTACGCCGTCACTTGGAATTCGGATGCTGTGGTCGACACGTAGAGGGTGACGCTTTGGCCGGCGGACGCGTAGTTCAGATTGCCGAAGCCTTCGATCGAACCCGCCGCAGCTCCGCTTTGGATCATCCACGCCGAGGTGCCGGGAAGTCGGTTCTCGGCGATGACGGCCCTCGACTCCTCGCCGTAGGACCCCATAAACGTCGCGGTGTCGGGTGGTGCCGGCGTCGTCGCCGCGTGCGCCTTGTGCGAGCCGTGCGACTGTGCCGCGCTGATAGCTGGTTTCGGGCGTGCGCTAGGACTTGTGGCAAACAAGAAAACGGCGACGACGCACAAGGCAAGGAAAACCACTCCGAGCGTCCGACGCCGACGGCGAACCGTGGAGCGAGGGTACCTCGGAGAAAACGACGGCTTCTCCGTCGCTTCCTGCTCGCTCACCGGTCCATGTTAGCTCGCTCCCGAGATCGCCAACTTGACGTCGCAGCCCCTCCACCAAGGCGATTCGATGCCCGGCGACCACCGTTAGCGAGTGGCCTCGACGGCCACGATGACCTCGATCTCCACGGCCCCACCTCGCGGCAAGGCGGCCACACCAATGGCCGATCGGGTATGGCGCCCACGTTCGCCGAAGATGGCATGGAGCACGCGGCTCGCCCCGTCCACGACCGACGGCTGCTCGTGGAACTCGGGCACTGACGCCACGTAGCCCGTCACGGTCAGAACGCGATCGACACGGTCCAAATTGCCTAGGGCTACCTCCAAGACGGCCAACGCGTTGAGCGCGCACACCTCGGCGGCCTGGGCTCCCTCGGCCACGGTCACGTCCAAGCCCAATGTGCCGATGCAGGTGAGCTCGCCGGCGATACGGGGCAGCTGCCCCGACGTCCGAGCGACGTTGTCGTGCACAACGACGGCGTCGAGAGGGTCATGGGGCGGGTGGGGGCCATAGAGCGTCAGTCCCAGCGCTTCGATCCTGGTGCGGATCTCACCCGACGATGCAACCGAGCCGGACATGGTCAGACCCCGCCTGTGGCACAGGTCTGGGTGCCACGCTCTACGGCGCGGCTGCGCATCCGGGTGTTGTTGGCTTCCATGGCGTCGCACAGTAGACCACGGGGCCTGCGGGACGACCTGAGGGTCGACAGGTGTGAAAGCATCGTGGGTGACGATCGACCCGCAAGACCGTCGGGGGAGCGGAAATGCGCCGAACGCATACAACGATTGCCGTAGGGCTCGCATCGGGAGTGCTCACCGTGCTGTTGAGCGCGGGAGCCGGATCGACGGCCGGTGCCGCGGCGACCACTGACACCCACGTCGCATCTCACCAACCGAGCGCTTCGAAAAAGCCGGCGCAGACGTTGAGCTTTCCTGCCACAGGCTATTTTCGGGTGGCCCAGGCCGATGACCGTTGGTGGTTCGTGACGCCGACGGGGCAGCCGTTCTATGCCGATGGCGTGGATCACGTCGCGGCCGGCGGCGACACCGACCAGGTCACCGGGCAGTGCCCCTACTGCGAGACAATTTCCGCCGAGTACCCGAGTACGGCGGCATGGGGAACAGCGACGCTGGCACGGTTGCGGTCGTGGGGATTCAACACCCTGGGCGACTACTCCGACGACAGCACACTTGGCGCGCAGATGCCGTTCACCGTCCAGCTCTCCATGGCCAGTGGAGACGATTGGTTCTCGTCGTCTTTTGTGACCAATGCAGACGCGGTGGCAGCCGCCCAAGTCCCCCAATACACCGACAACCCCAACCTCATCGGCTACTTCACCGACAGTGAGCTCACCTGGGGTCCTCCGAACACGCCCAATCAGGAGACCGCACTCCAGGAGTACCTCAACCTGCCGGCGGGATCGCCTGGCCTCGCCGTTGCGCAGCAGTACGAAGGCAACCCAAATGGCTTCGTATACGCGTTGGCGAAGCAGTACTTCTCGGTGACCACGGCCGCCATCCACATGTATGACCCCAACCACCTCATCCTGGGGGTGAAGGCAGAAGGCCAGGAGATCCAGCCGGAGCTCCTCGAGGCCGCCCAGGGCTACGTCAACGTCTTCAGCGTCGAGGACTACTCGCTCAAGGACAACTTTGCCCAGATCGTGCAGAAGGTGTGGCCGCAATACCTTGCCGTTGAGCCCGACCTGGCCAACATGGAGAAGTACTTCAACGGCCCCATGATGATCGGCGAGTACTCCTTTATTGCTCCCGGGGCTGATCCCAACACGGTTCCCGGCATCTACTACGTCTCGGCCAATCAACAGGCGCGGGCGAACGACTACGCGAATTTCGTGGCCCCGCTGTACGAGGATGCGCCTTGGGTCATCGGTGATGGTTGGTTTGAATACGTTGACGAGCCCGCCAACGGCCGCGTTCCCGACGGCGAGAACAACGACTTCGGTCTGGTCAACGTGGATGATCAGCCGTACCCCGATCTCGTGAGCGCGGCGTCGCTCCTGCATTCGATCCTGCCTGACCGGCTCGTAGAGTCAGGCCCGGTCTGCGACTCCTGGGCGCCAGGACCGGACGGGGCGCTCTGCAACGCCACCATGACCAACCAGACCTACCCCGTGAGCATCATCGCCGAGCCGCTGGTGGCGGGGAAACAAGGAACGACATATGCGGACACGGTGTACGCGGCCGGCGGTCGCCCCACCTACAAGTTCACGGTGGTGCAAGGACACCTGCCGAAGGGCCTGAAGTTGGACAAGAAGACCGGGGTTGTCAGCGGGAGCCCGAAGAACGCCGGAACCTCTGCGTTCACTCTGCAGGTGATCGACGCCACCGGTTCGAAGTCCACACAGACGGAGTCGATCACCATCGCCCCCGACATCGCCGTCTCCATCGACACGACGTCGCTCGGGCGTGCTCGCGTCGGCTCCACCTTCAGCAAGACGTTGAAGGCAACCGGGGGGACCCCTCCCTACACCTGGTCGATCACGTCCGCATCGCTGCCTCTGGGGCTCACGCTCGACCCTGACGGCGAACTTGGCGGCATGCCCACCACCTCAGGAACGTTCACCTTTGGCGTTACCGTCACCGACTCCACGGCACCGCCGCTCACGGAAACCGAGGCCTTCAGCCTCACAGTCCGGTCGTCCTGAGGTCAACGCCCCACAGATGATCGGGACGGGTCGCCGAGCTCGGCGGCGCGCCCACGCATCCGGTCAGCCAGAGCGGCGCGTTCGTCGCGAAACGACTCGATACGTTCGAGTGTGTCGTTCAGCCGAACGAGGAGTTTGTTGTTGGCTTCCATAGCGTCGAAAAGAAGGCGGCGCTGCAGCTCGACGCGAGCATTGGTCTTGTAGGCGGTGCGCAACTTGTCCACCGTGTCCTCAGTGTCGAGAACCACCCGGATCTCAGCCAACGAAAGCCCGAGCAGCTCCTGGAGCTCGCGAATACGTGTGGTGCGTTCCACCTCGGCCGATGAATAGAGGCGTTCGCCGCCATCGCGGTGGGCGCTGGGAGACAGCAGGCCAATCTCCTGCCAGTAGCGAAGGGTGCGGGTCGTAAGTCCGCACATGGCGGCGACCTCGCCGATACGCAAGGTGGCGTCACCCGCCGACGCCTTGCCCTTGACGACGTCGCGATGACCGCTCACAACGCACTCCCCCGTTCGACAAGGACACGTTCCCCGTCATCGACGGACCCATCCCCGGCATCCACGTCCGTCGTCGAAATCTCACGGTAGACGTATTTGCCTCCCCGCAGCCACGATGCCGCCGCCGCCACGACACACGAGGCGATGACGAAGTCGAACGCCGCATGCAACCCCTGGCGAAATGGCCCGGAAATGAGCGCAGGGAAGAACGCTCTTCCCGTTATATGGGCAGCCCGGCCGGGCGGCAGGTGGGCCAGCACCGCCGAGCCCAGCAAGTGCTGCATGGGGTTGTAGCCCAAAAAAGCTGCAAAGAGCGTGGAGACAGGGGGCAGGTGGGCCACCCTTGATGCCGCCGCGGCCGGTACACCTTGGGCCACCAGGCCGTGGAACACGGCGGTGGGGAGCGACGAGGAGAGACCGACGATCATCAAGGTGAAGAAGATCCCGATGGAGAGCACTTGCGCCGAGTTCTGGAACGTGGCGTTCATCCCCGACCCTGCCCCTCGATGCTGGGGCGGAAGGCTGTTCATCACTCCAGCACGATTGGGAGCGGCGAACGAGCCCATGGTCAGCCCCAACATCAGGAGAATCGTCCCGAAGACCCAGTAAGAGAAGTCGACCGGAATGAGGTCGAGGGCAACGAACGCAGCCGCGGCGCCAAGCATGCCGCCAGAGGCAAAGGGACGGGCGCCGAAGCGGTCCGACAGGATGCCGGCGATGGGCCCGGCGATCATGAAACCGGCGGTGAGCGGCAGCATGTAAATGCCCGCCCACAGGGGCGTCCGAGCGAAGTCGTAGCCGTGCAACGGGAGCCAGATCCCCTGGAGCCAGATGATCAACATGAACATCAGGCCCCCTCGCCCCACCGCCGACAAGAAGCTGGCCAGCACGCCGGCGGTGAAAGCACGGATCCGAAACAGCGGCAAACGGAACATCGGGTCGGCCACCTTGGTCTCGATGATGCCGAAAGCGATCAGTAGACAGACACCGACCGACAGTTCGGTGAGCACCGCCGGACCTGTCCACCCCATGGTGTCAGTGCCATGGGGCTCGATGCCGTAGGTGATCCCGATCATGATCGAGATCAATCCCAGTGCAAAGGTGATGTTCCCGGGCCAGTCGATTTTCGCCTTTGTTCGCTCACCCAATTCGCGCAGCTTGGTGTAGCCCCAGATCGTCCCGAAGATGCCGACGGGGACCGAGACCAAAAAGATGAGGCGCCAGTTGATGGGAGCCAGCACACCGCCAAGCACCAAGCCGATGAAGGTCCCGCTGATGCCGGCCGCTTGATTGATCCCGAGCGCCATGCCGCGCTGGTGAGCGGGAAAAGCGTCAGTCAAGATGGCGGCCGAGTTGGCGATAAGCAACGCCGCTCCGACACCCTGGAAGACGCGAACGATCACGAGCCACCACCCCGCGGCCGGCCCACTGAGCCACGTGACCGTCAAGAGCAGCGAGAAGAACGTGAACACGGCGAAGCCGAGGTTGTACATCCGCACCCGCCCGTAGATATCGCCGAGCCGACCGAGGTTGACGACGAGCACGCTCGTCACCACCAAGAAACTCAGGATCATCCACAACAGGTAGAAGCTGTTCCCCGGCTGCAGGGGGTCGAGTCGGATCCCCCGGAAGATGTCGGGCAGGGAGATCAGCATGATGGTCCCGTCGATGGTGGCCATCAACATGCCCAGCGTCGTGTTGACGAGGGCAATCCAGCGGTAGTTGTCCCCACTAGGCGCCGCCGGGGCGGAGGCGATGTTTGTGGACTTTACGTTCACGTCAACTGTCAGCCTACCCGTGCCGTGACGCTCCCCCGTGTCGGGGTGGGGGCCGGACGTAACATCGTCGTCATGCAAGAGCCGGGAATATAAGAGCCGTGGCGACAACAGGGGTGGGCTGGCCCGAGCACCCGAGCCCGAGGGCACTGGCCGTGGCGAGTGTGATCTTGGTCCTCGGCGGTGCGGTGGTCACGCGCCGGCTGCCGGGTCCGGTGCGCGGCGTGGTTCGCCTCGCCCTACCGAGCTTGGTGCTACCGCTGGCCACCCAGCTCACGCGTATCGGGGTCTAGTTCGGGCGTTGGTACGAGCGACACGGCACGGCAAGGTGGAGGCCACGGCCTCGGAGGCAACCGGCATGGTTGAAGACATCCAAGATCCTCGTCGCCACGAGCCGTCGTTCTTGCTCGCCGAGCGGGAGATGTACGACGAATGGCTTGAATTTCATCGGGCCACGCTGTTACTCAAGTGTGAAGGCATCGATGATGCCCAGCGCAAGGCCAGACCCGTACCGACATCCAAACTGTCCCTCCACGGCTTAGTTCGTCACATGGCAGAGGTGGAGAGAAACTGGTTCCGTCGGGTCCTCGGTCGAGAACCTGAAGTTCCCATGATTTGGGCAGATCGCTCCATACCCGACAGCGAGCTCGTTCCACTCGACGACGCCGAGTGGGAGTCAGACCTGTCGGCATGGCAGCAAGAGTGTGCAGCCAGCCGCCAAGCGGCCGCAGAACACGATTTGGACGACACTGGCCTACGACGCGGCGCGCCGTACTCGCTGCGATGGATCTACGTGCACATGATCGAGGAATACAGTCGCCATAACGGCCACGCCGACCTCATCCGAGAGATGGTCGACGGCGCGGTCGGCTGGTAATAGCCCTTTTGGGCCTTGGGGTCGATCCAAATGAATCCATGTGTGACATCGGCACATCATGCCGGAGAGGACGTTAGGTACACCCGGGAGGACGCCCCGACCTCTTGGCGACCTTGTAGAGGAGGGCGAGGATGGGACAGGCAGTCGTCTTTGCCACCATCCACTTACCACCACCAAATGTGGCGTATCCGGTTGGGGGCGAGGTGGGACCTCCGCTGGCGCCGGTTACAATTTGGTACGAGAGCTTGGCGCACGGCGAAGGCACCATTTCGCTGATGCACGACGAGGTCGGCAACTGCCTCACATCGCTTACCACGGCACCGACTGCTGATAACGCCAACGGGGTATGCACGGCGGTCGACACGGCAGTAGCAAGCGCTGGGCCATCCTGCACGACGGCCACCTTGGCGTCGACTTTTCCGTTGGCCATGTTGAAAAACGTGTTATACGACTTGCTGATTAAGCCGGGTGCCGTAGCTGTATCAATGGGAGTGCTCGAGCCGCACGCTGAAGCAACCAGGATGAGAAGAATTAGAGCCAGCGCTGTTCTACCGAAGGTGATCATATGTACCTCACCTCTCCGGGCACTGGGCACTGTAAGCCTTTAGCTGGCGTCAGGCCAGGCGCCGCGATGCAGGACCATCGGGTGCCAGGGGAGGTTCCCGGTGGGGTCAGCGACCAGCCGTTGGGTGTGCGCCAGATAGGGCTTCTCGCCTCGCCAACATCCGGCGGCCGGCACCAAGCCCGCCGAGAGCCCGTTACTTTGCGCCACAATCACCTCGAGCGCACTTCGCAAGGCCGAATCATCCTGGCGAGCAGCCCAGTGTGCGTATCCCTGCAAGGCGATGGCCCCTTGAGGTGAGAGCGAGACAGCGCGACCGGGCGCTGGGGTCGCCAGTCCACTTCGCTGCATGAAGCCGACCGCCATGGTGATCCCTTCTGGCGACAAGCCCGTGAGTCGGGGCAGATCAGCGATGGCGACGGCATCGGGGCCGATCACGCGCAGGACATTGGCGCTGAGCGGTGCCGAGGTCGCCGCCTCGCACTCAAGATCGAACGTCAATTCGGTGAGTGTCTGGCCGAGGAGCGCAACCAGCGGACGGGGGCCATCCATTGCTTCTGTTTCGACCGCGGCAGCCCCATCGTCGCTCACGATGTGTGTGAAGAACCCATCAGAAGGATGAACCTCCGGCACAGACCACGGCATGGCGGTTGCCCTGGTGAGCAGGATGTCAGTCAGCCCACTGATGTTGTCGTTTCCGAAGCGGATTCGCCATCGCTGTTCAATTTCGGTCACCACGCGGGGCCAAAGGCGACGGGCATAGCTGCCGGCACGCGTGGGGCGAACAACGGTAGTGTCTTTGATGCCCCGCTGGGTGCCAAACCCGTGGCGTCGTGTCGCGCCCTCGTCTCCGACGGTTATCCAACCCCAACGCTCGAGGCCGGCCAAGTTGCACACCGCCCTTGCCTCCTGACGCAGCGAGGCAACGGTTGTGCCGTCTTCCGGTATCAAGCGAAGACCATTGGTCCACATGGGAAGTGATATTCGGAAACATCGGCCCACGCGCTCGAAGGAAGCCGCCTCAAACGCATTGTCCACCTCGATGGTGTGGACAATCCAGAGCCACGAGAGCAAGGTGTTCGTCGGTACCTGCTCGGTCATGTTTTCGCCGACATCGCCTCATAAATCAGGTCGGCGGCTGCTTCGGCGCTGAGATCGGTGGTATCGATGGCTCGATCCTCGTAGATACCCACATTCGAGAACTGGTCCCACATCTGGAGAATCGGTCCCTCGTCGGTCAGGGCCGGATGACCGGGGACGCGTTCCTCACCGGCGCGAGACATGGCCCTCGTCAAGGTCACCTCCCGCGTCGGACGGAGAATGAAGTAGTCGACGCGAGCTCCGACGACGTCGAGTTGCTCAAGCACGATGTCCAAGTTCCAAGGGCCGAAAACGCCGTCGAGAACAACCACATACCCGCCGGTGGCCATGGCCGCCGCCGCCGATGCGATGGCCCGCAGGATGACGCCGTTCTGGGTATCGGCGTCAGAGTGCCAGGGAGGCACGAAACCACGAACCACGGTCGTCCAAAACCAGTCGGTCTCGATGCAGATGGCCTTGTCGAAGTGGTTGGCGACGATCTTGGCAACGGTGGTCTTACCGGCGCCGGGCGGCCCCGCCACGATGACGATGGGTGAGGCGGCCACATGGCGACCGTAATCCCGAGCCACTCGGGGTAGGTAACCCGACAACGCGGGTATCGTGCCTGGAGTACCAGATCGACGTGAGGAGGTGGATTGCGATGGCAAGCGAAGGGTTACACGAGCCGATTGAGCTTCTGAGCGCGTCGACGATCGACCACCACCGAGCCATGGTGTCCCTGGGCGAGGAGCTCGAGGCCGTCGACTGGTACGACCAACGGGTCAACGCCACCGACGACGCCAGCCTGGCCGCCGTCCTGGCGCACAACCGCGACGAAGAGAAGGAACACGCGGCCATGACCCTGGAGTGGTTACGCCGGCGGGACCCTGTCCTTGACCAGCACCTCCGGACCTACCTCTTCTCCGCCGCGCCGATCACCGAGATCGAAGCCGAAGCCGAATCGGCGTCCTCGTCGGAGGCCACCGCCGATCCCCCCACTCGGGGCTATGGCGACGACTCATTGGGCATCGGCAGCCTCAAAGGGAGCGAATGATGAACCACCTTTTGCGAGAGCTCGCGCCTATCGCCGAGGACGGCTGGTCGGCCATCGAGGCCGAAGCCAAGC
This sequence comes from uncultured Acidimicrobiaceae bacterium, assembly GCA_963714125.1. Lineage (GTDB taxonomy): Bacteria > Actinomycetota > Acidimicrobiia > Acidimicrobiales > UBA8190 > CAWCAW01. The sequence goes on from OY970234.1 coordinate 2,869,439, forward strand.
AGCGCCTCACCACGTATCTAGCGGCCCGCAAGCTGGTCGACTTTGAAGGTCCCCGCGGCTGGACGCACTCAAGCCGAAATATCGGCAGGGCCGGGGACATCGTGGGACCGGCCGACGAGGTTTCGGCCAAACGCCGCCGGGTACTCACATTGGTGGAGATCCGCACTGAGTTCACCGTATCGAGATCCGAGATCGACGACGCCGAGCGCGGCGCTACCGACCTCGAACTCGACGATCTCGACGCCGCCGCCAAGCGCATCGCACTGAGCGAGAACGCGGCGGTGTTCCACGGCTACGCCGAAGCGGGAATTCAGGGCATCACCGAATGCACCTCGCACGAGCCCATCTCCCTCGGTAGTGACTACGAGCACTACCCGACGACGGTGGCCCGGGCCGTAGACGTCTTGCGCCAATCTGGCATCGGAGGTCCCTACGGCCTCGCTATCGGGCCCCGTATCTACACGGGGATCATCGAGTCCACTGAGCACGGTGGCTTCCCCGTCGTCGAGCACCTGCGCCAGATCCTGGGCGGGCCGGTGGTGTGGGCACCAGGGTGCGAAGGAGGCGTCGTGCTCAGTCTGCGCGGCGGAGACTATTTATTCGACGCCGGCCAGGACATCGCCATCGGTTACTCCGACCATGACGCCGAGGCGGTGCGCCTGTACTTCGAGGAGAGCTTCACCTTCCGAGTCATCGAACCCGATGCCGGAGTGGCGCTGAAGCTTCAAAGCGACGCGCGCTAGTCGCGACAGATCGTGCCCGTGGGGGGCAACGTGCCGGTAACCAGATAGCTCTGGTCGATGGCGCGAATGCACGAGCTGTAGAAGTACGCCACGTGGTTCACGCCCTGCCACGTCACCAGTTCGCCGTGTTGGAGTTCGGTGGCCAAGTGCTGGGCCCACTCATAGGGCGTGGCCGGGTCCCCCGTAGCGCCCACCACCAGGATGGGACTGGACCCCGCCGCCGTGGTGGGCTCGGGCTGACGGGTCGGTGGTGTCGGCCACACCGCGCACTGGAGAAGGCCCCAGGCCAAAAGGGGCCCGAATACCGGAGCACTGGCCCCTGCCGTGGCCGCCATCTGGGGGTAGGCGGACAGCTGGGTGGCGGTGGGATGGTCCAGGCAGTTGATGGCCGTGTTGGCCTCCACCAGGTTGCTCGAGCCGGCGGTGTTGTAGGCGGTGGCCATGGCCAGCACTCCCCCGCCCTGGCCGGCGGCGGCCTGGCTCAGCGCGGCGGCCAGTCGGGGCCAGTCCGATTGGGAATACAGGCCGGCGAGGAGCGCGTCGTAGATCTCTCCCGGACCAGCCGTCTGTCCATCACCGGCCGGCAAAGGGGACTGACCGGCCTGAGCGATGAGATCGAGCACGGCGGCGGTGGGGTCGACGGTGGGCCGCCACGCGCAGTGCGCAGTGGAACACCACAAGAAAAAGCTCGCCAGGGACTGCTCGAACCCGTCGGCCTGGTCGATGACGAACTGCTCGCTGCCTAAGGCCGGGTCGATGGCGCCATCGAGCACCATGGCACGCACGTGGGTCGGGAACATCTGCGCGTAGGTCGCTCCGAGCAAGGTGCCATAGGACTGCCCCATGTAGGTCAACTGCGCATCGCCGAGAGCGGCGCGGATCCGATCGAGGTCCTCGGCCGCCTCTACCGTGCCCACGTACGGAAGGATGCTGCCGCTGTACTGCTCGCAGGCGGCGGCATAGTCCTTGTCCGCCGCCCACAGCGCCTGTTGCTCAGCGGGAGTGGTAGGCACCGGATTCGGCGACGCCCCCGACGTCGTGGGACCACACCCGACCGGGCTGCTGCGGTCGACGCCGCGGGGGTCGAAGGTGACGATGTCAAAGTCGTCGAGCAACGCCGGCGGCATCACGCTCAACTCGTTAGCCATGTCGCTCACCCCCGAGGTGCCGGGGCCCCCGGGGTTGATGACCAGTGACCCGATGCGTGCCGCGGGGTCATTGGCGGGCCGACGCTCCACGGCGATCTGGATGGTGGGGCCGTCGGGGTGGGCGTAATCCAGCGGCACGGTCACCGAGCCGCACTGGAGGCCATCGCCACAGGTCGACCACTGCACCGGGGTCACGGGCAGGGGCGCTTCGGTGGTCGTGGTGGTCGTCGCCACCGTGGTGGTGGAGCTACTCGGCACCCGCCGTATGGGGGGTGAGGATCGAACCACGGCGCCCCCCGTGCACCCCGTCAGGCACAACGCGGCGCCAACGACCGCTCCCGCCCAGGCGAGCCCAGGGACCACGGCCACGGCTCGCCGGGGCCCGCCACGAGCTCGGCGCGTCGTTGCACTGTGTCCGATGTGCACCCGATCACTGTGGCATGACCACTTGCCGTGCCCGGCGCGCCCCCGCAGAGCTGTGCCACATTTGAGATGTGCCGGAGCTCCCCGAGGTCGAAGCACTGAGCGCCTTTTTGCAGGAGCACACCACGGGCCGAGTGGTGACGCGTTGCGAGCTGGCCTCTTTCGCCGCCCTCAAGACGTTCGACCCCCCCTTGGAATCGCTGGTCGGAAAGTCGGTGATGGACGTCACCCGACGCGGCAAGTTCATCTGCATGGACATATGCGGCACGTGGCTAGTCGTGCATCTGGCGCGCGGCGGGTGGGTGAAATGGTGGGACATGGTTCCCTCCACCCGAGGGCGCCCCACCCGCAGTCCCCTGGCCGTGCGGGTGGGCTTCGACGACGGCTCGGGCTTCGACGTGACCGAGATGGGCACGGAAAAGCGATTGGCGTTGTGGGTCGTGGCGGACCCGACCGATGTCGAGCCGTTGGCGAACCTCGGGCCTGACCCCCTGGGTTCCGGGTTCAGCGTCGCCGTTCTCGCCGCGGTGCTGGCTAACGAGACGGGCACCATCAAGAACACGTTGGTCAAACAGTCGGTGCTTGCCGGGGTGGGCAACGCCTACTCTGACGAGGCCTTGCACGTGGCCCGGCTGTCGCCGTTCAAGTCGGCCGCCAAGCTGAACGCCGCTGAGGTCGAACGCCTGCATGACGCCCTGGTCGGCATCTTGACCGAGGCGGTGGACCGCTCCGAGGGATTGGCGGCCGCCGATCTGAAGGGCGACAAGAAGCGGTCGATGCGGGTCCACGGACGTACCGGTCAGCCGTGCCCCGAGTGCGGCGACGTCGTGCGCGAAGTCTCTTTTGCCACCAAGTCCCTGCAGTACTGCGCCACCTGCCAGACCGACGGCAAGCCTTTGGCCGACCGTCGTCTCTCCCGTCTCATCAAATAGGTACGGTGATGCAGGCCATGTCGATGTGCCATCACCGCCAAGGAGGCAAACCGTGAATGACGAGGAGATCGTCAACCAGATCTCGAAGCTCGCCGACGAGGAGCACCGCCTCGAAGGAGCCCACGTCGGAGAGGGTTTGACTCCACAACAAGAGGAGCAGCTCCGAACCATCGAGGTCGCCCTCGACCAGTGCTGGGACCTCCTGCGCCAACGCCGCGCCCGGCGCAGTGCCGGCCAGGATCCCGACGAGGCAACGGTGCGATCGGCGCCCGTGGTGGAGGACTACCGCCAGTAGAGTGCCGCCGAAGCAACGGTGCCCTGCGTGAGGGCACCGCGACCGGGCAACGGGGGTGGGCGTGGGGGGACAGCAGTTCAACTTGGGCCTCGTCCATGAGGCGGTGACGGCGGTCATTCCCGACCGTGAGGCCGTGGTTTGGGGCGAGCGGCGTATCACCTACGGACAGCTCGCTGATCGTTCTCGGCGGTTGGCGTCGTACCTCCACGGCCGCGGTCTGGGACTGCGCGCCGAGCGCAGCACCTTGGCGCCGCATGAATCGGGACAGGACCACGTCGGTCTGTACCTCTACAACGGCAACGAATACGTCGAGGGCATGCTCGGTGCGTACAAGGCCCGGGCCGTCCCTTTCAACGTCAACTACCGCTATGTCGAAGAGGAGCTGACCTACCTCCTGCGTGACGCCGGGGCCAAAGGCATCATCTACCACGCATCGTTCGCCCCTATCCTGCAACGCGTCCTGCCCGAGATTCCCGAACTCACGGTGCTGTTGCAGGTGGCCGACGAGTCGGGCCACGACCTGCTTCCCGGGGCCGTCGACTACGAGGAAGCACTGGCAACGGCTTCTCCCGAGCTTCCCCCCGTCGAACTGTCCCCCGACGATCTCTACGTCTTGTACACCGGCGGCACCACCGGCATGCCCAAGGGTGTGATGTGGCGCCAGCACGACATCTTCATGGCGGCCATGGGCGGACGCGTCTACGGAACGTGGGAGTTGCACACCTCCTACGACGAGATCGCCTCCAAGGTCGATCCGGGCGGCATCATCCGTGTCATGTCGATCCCTCCGCTCATGCACGGGGCCGCCCAGTGGGCGACCTTCTACTACATGACCATGGGTGGAACATTGGTGTTCCCCACCAATACGCGTTCCCTCGATCCCGTGGACGTGTGGCGCACCGTCGAGCGCGAACGGGTCATCGGCATCTCGGTGGTGGGTGACGCCATGGCCCGTCCTGTCATCGAAGAGCTGGAGAGAGGCGACTACAACCCCGTCTCGATGATGGCCTTCGGAAGCGGCGGTGCCACCCTCAGTATTGGGCTCAAGGAGAGGCTGCTGGTGCGCCTGCCCAACCTCATCATCTCGGATGTGGCGGGAGCCTCCGAAACCGGCGTACAGGTAGGTCAGATCTCGGTGGCGGGGTCAGTGGGCACCACCCACTTCACCCCCGGGCCCGGCGCCGTCGTGGTCAGCGCGGACATGAGCCGGCACCTCGTGCCCGGCGAGAGTGAGATCGGTTGGCTGGCCCAAAAAGGCTCGGTCCCCCTGGGCTACCTCGGCGATCCGGAGAAATCCGCCCGCACGTTTCCGTTCATTGATGGAGAACCCCACTCGATACCGGGTGACCGCGCCCGCCTCCTCGAAGACGGCCAGATCGAGCTGCTCGGGCGGGATTCGGTGACCATCAACTCCGGCGGAGAGAAGATCTTCGCCGAGGAGGTAGAGCAAGCCATCTTTCATCACCCCGCCGTGGCTGACGTGGTGGTGACGGGCCGGCCCAGCGAGCGCTGGGGCAGCGAGGTGGTGGCCATTGTGCGGGTGGCCGACGGGCAGATCGTGACCGCTTCGGAGATTCTCACCGAAGCAGGACGCCACCTGGCTCGCTACAAGCTCCCCAAGGCGATCGTCTTTCTTCCCCACATCGTGCGCTCTCCGGCCGGCAAGGCTGATTATCGCTGGGCTCAGGAGCAAGCGCTCCAAGCCTGACCCGCTCCTGCGAGCGACCTACCCGCCTGGAGGTTCCCGTCGTCATGTCATTCGTCGTTGTCGACCAGCCCCGTCCGCACGTGGCTTTGGTCACCTTGAACCGGCCCGAGCGCATGAACGCCATGGCGTTCGACGTCATGATTCCGTTCCGCCAGGCACTCGAAGCCGTCAGTCTCGATAACGACATTCGTGTCGTCATCGTCACCGGCGCCGGAACCGGTTTCTGCTCCGGGGCTGATCTCGAGGATGCCGGCACCATTCCCAACATCGACGGCCTGACCGTACCCACCATTGCGCTGCGAGCCATGGAACTTCTCGACGACGTCATCTTGGCCATGCGCAAGATGCACCAGCCCGTGATCGCCGCCATCAACGGGCCGGCCATCGGGGGCGGCTTCTGCCTGAGCCTGGCCGCCGACATCCGCGTGGCGTCGCAGACCGCGTACTTCCGGGCCGCCGGCGTCAACAACGGCCTCACCTCTAGTGAGCTCGGCCTCAGCTACCTGCTGCCCCGGGCGGTGGGTTCGTCTCGGGCCTTTGAACTGATGCTGACGGGACGGGATCTCGACGCGGCCGAGGCCGCCGCCATCGGCCTGGTATCGAACGTGGTGGCCGGCGAGGACCTGCTCGAGACGTGTTACGCCATGGCCGATCGCATCATCGGCTTCAGCCGGCCCGGAATCGAACTCACCAAGCGCTTGCTGTGGTCGAGCCTCGACGCCGCCAGCCTTCACTCGCACATGAGCCACGAGGGCGTGGCCCAGCTCTATGTGCGACTGACGACGCAGAACTTCGAGGAGGCCATTCGGGCCCGGCGCGAGAAGCGCCCACCGAACTTCAAGGACTAAGAAGGGCGTCATGCGGGTCCCGCTCACCATCGGGGAGTTTCTGGACCGAGCGGCTCTCGTCCACCCCCGGCGAACCGCCATCGTCGACGAGCCCGGCGCGGCGGCCACCATGGGCACCGTCACCTATGCCGACATGGCCGCTCGGGCTCGGGGCATGGACAGCGCATTCGAGGCCATGGGCGTCGGCCGCGGGGAACGGGTGGCCATCGTGAGCCCGAACTCGGCCCGATTCCTCGTTTCGTACTTCGGGGTGAGCGGGTTCGGCCGCGTGCTCGTGCCGGTGAACTTTCGGCTGAACGCCGACGAGGTGCGCTACATCGTGGAGCATTCGGGCGCCAGCGTGCTTCTGGTGGACCCCGAGCTCGATGACGCGTTGTCCAGCGTGCGGGCCAAGATGAGGATCGTCCTCGACGGCACGGGCGATGACGCCGCGCTGTTCGCTCCGGCGACGGGCGCAGCGACCAATCCCCCGGCCGACTGGGAAGACGATGAGGACGCCATCTGCTCCATCAACTACACATCGGGGACCACGGCGCGGCCCAAAGGGGTGGCCCTCACGCACCGCAATTGCTGGCTCAACGCCGTCACCTTCGGCTGGCACACCACCGTCAACGAAGCCGACACCTTGCTGCACACGTTGCCCATGTTCCATTGCAACGGCTGGGGCATGCCGTATGCGGTGACCGCCATGGGCGCTAAACACATCGTGTTGCGCAAGGTCGACGGTGACGACATCCTCGACCGCATCGCTGAGCACGACGTGACGCTGCTGTGCGGCGCCCCTGCCGTGGTGTCGGCCATCTTGAGCGCCGCCCAAGCTCGCCACGGCGCCGGCCGGGAGGTGCCGGGCCGAGGTCGCGTGCGCATGGTGGTGGCCGGGGCACCGCCACCGACGACCACCATCGAACGAGTCGAACGCGAGCTGGGGTGGGAGTTCATCCAGATCTACGGGCTCACTGAGACCTCTCCCCTGCTCACCATCAATCGCGCCCCGCAGGAGTGGAGGGCGCTCGACGAGACCGAGCGCGCCGCGCTCCTCGGTCGCGCCGGGGTGCCGGCGGTGGGCGTGCGGGTCCGAGTCGACGAGGACGGCGAGGTCCTGGCCCGTTCCAATCACGTCTTCGCCGGCTATTGGCAGCAACCTGACGAAACCGCGGCCGCGCTCGAGGGAGGGTGGTTCCACACCGGTGATGGTGGGCACCTCGACGGGGCCTTCACCGTGATCTCGGACCGCAAAAAGGACGTGATCATCACCGGCGGCGAGAACGTCTCGTCGATCGAGGTGGAGGACTGCCTCTACAAGCACCCCGCCGTGGCTGAGGTGGCGGTGATCGGGGTGCCTGACGACAAGTGGGGCGAAACCGTCAAGGCGCTGGTGGTCATCACGGTGGGCTCGTCGGTGACCGAGGCCGAGCTGATCGAGCACTGCAAGAAGCACCTGGCACACTTCAAAGCCCCCACGTCCGTCGAGATGCGCGACGCCCTTCTTCGCACCGCCACCGGGAAACTCCAGAAGTACAAGCTGCGCCAGCCGTACTGGGAAGGCCGGGACCGGACCGTCAACTGAGCGGTCAGCTGCCGGCACCCGATTCGGGCCCCATTAGGGTGAGGCGGTCATGGACGCCCTCAACTTTCTCGGCCTCGAGGCCACTGACGATCCGTTGCGGTGGCGGCTGGCGGTCACACCGGCGGTGTCTACCCCCGGGCGCTTCCTCTACGGCGGCTGCGGCCTGGCGGCGGGCATCGTCGCCTTGGAAATCGCCTCCCAGCGCCCCACGGTATGGGCCAGTGCCCAGTACCTCACCTACGCCCCCACCGGCACCACCTTGGACTGGGAGGTGATACTCGCCGCCACCGGCCGCTACACCACCCAGGGCCGAGCCATTGGGAGGCTGGGCGACCAAGAGGTCCTCACCGTCAATGCCGCCCTCGGACAACACGACCTCGATTTGGAGGGCACCTGGGTGACGCCGCCCGCCACACCACCGCCGGGCGATTGCCGCCTTCAAGAAATCCCGAGTTGGTTCGCCGACTCGGTTCTTCAGCGTGTTGAGCACCGGGTGGCCCACGGGAGGCTCTTCAGCGAGCTCGATGGCAGTACCGGCGAACCGAACTCGGCATTTTGGGCCCGGGTGCCCGGCCACCTCGAGCCGTCGGCGGCCACGCTGGCGGTGATCGGCGATTACGTGTCGGGTGGGGTGTCTCAGCCGCTGGGTGTGCACACCATGGGCCGCAGCCTGGACAACTCCATCAGGATGGCTCGCCTCGTCCCCACCGAATGGGTGTTGTGCGACATTCGCATGCACGCCCTGGCCAACGGCTTCGCCCAGGGACTCGCCCACCTCTGGGCCGAAGACGGCACGTTGCTGGCCACCGCCAGCCAATCGATCAGCGTCCGTCGGTGGCCCGACAACGTGGACATCTCCACCGTCATACCCGCCGCCGTGATCAACAAAGAGGAGACGCCCTGATGCGTACCAGGAAGATCGGAAAGCTGGAGGTATCTGTCGTCGGGCTGGGTTGCAACAATTTCGGGGGCCGCATCGACGATGACCAGGCCGCGTCCGTCGTCAACGCGTGCATCGACGCCGGCATTACCTTCTTCGACACCGCTGACGTCTACGGAGGAACCCGCAGCGAGGAGGTCCTTGGCGCCGCGCTGGGAAGCCGTCGCAGCGAGGTGGTGGTGGCCAGCAAATTCGGCATGCAGATCGACGAGCAACGCCGTGGGGCCAAGCCCGACTACGTGCGGCGCGCCATGGAGGACACCTTGCGCCGGCTCGGGACGGACTACGTCGACCTCTACCAGCTGCATTTTCCCGACGCCGACACACCCATCGCCGATACCTTGGGTGCTCTGGACGAATTGGTCCAGGCCGGCAAGGTGCGCGAGATCGGCTGCTCGAACTTCTCCTCGGCCCAGTTGCGCCAAGCCGAGGAGGCGGTGACACCAGGAGCGGCCCGTTTCGTCAGCGTGCAAAACCAGTACAGCCTGCTCCAGCGCCAACCCGAAACCGATGTGCTGGAGGAATGCGCCCGCGACGACGTGGCCTTCATCCCGTATTTTCCATTGGCGTCGGGCGTGCTTACCGGCAAGTACCGCCGTGGGGAACCGGTCCCGGCCGGCACGCGCCTGGCCAGCATGGCCGATCGTGCTGCGTCGGTACTGACCGACGAAACCTTCACCATCGTCGAAGCGCTCACCGCATTCGCCAACCAGCGGGACCACAGCCTCGTCGAGCTGGCCGTGGCGTGGTTGCTGGCGCGTCCGGCGGTGGCATCAGTGATCGCCGGGGCCACCCGGCCCGAACAGGTGAGCCAGAACTCGGCGGGCGCCGACTGGGTGTTGTCCGATGCCGACATGGCTGAAATCGACACCATCGCCCCAGCGCTCGCCTGACAAGCCGAGGCGCGCCAGTATTCACACCCCGGTGCGCGCTTCGATGCGTCCCTTGGCAACAGCGTCGACAAGCAGGGCGTAGTCCGCGTCGGTCTGATCGGCGTAGGCCAGAGCGAAGGCGGCGATGGCATCGTCAAAACCGGCACTGCCACCGAGATAGCCGGCCAATCGCGTCGCTGACAACGATCGGGCGTGGGCCCGAGCCAGGGCCCAACCGCAAAGTTCGACGTAGTCGGAAAACGAGCGGGCGTCCAAGGTGGAAAGGACGATCGAACCTTTCATGTCGCGCAGCTGGCGTATGTAGTAATCGATGCCCCGTGACATGGACCAACCCAGAAAACTGTCGGCGGCGGCTTGCATGATCTTCTGCCCGGCCACCACCCGACGCCCCTGGGGAAGGACCGGCCTCAGCCGGGGCACGTGCCCTCGAGCCTTTCCTTGCGCACCGTGGGGCAGGTGCGGAAGGTTGGCAGCCAGCACCGACGCGCGCGCTTCTTTGACTTGCAGGAGCAGTGGATCGCCAACATCGCTCTCGAGGAGCGCCACGAAACAACGGGTCCCCACGCTCCCCACTCCCACGACCTTCAGAGCGATATCGACGAGCTTGAAGCGCCGCATAAGAACACTGTGGGCGTCATCGAGTGATTGCACGTAGTCGTCGAACAAGGCCCGCAGGATGGCGGTGTGCTCGTCCACTCCCTCGTGGGTGATCAGTGGTGGATGGTCGACGATGCGCCGCGTCCCTCCTCGCACAAGCTCGGTCAGTTTGGGCATGGCCGCCGCCGACGTGTGGCGGCGAGCACTGGCCACCGACGCCTTGATGGGCACTGAGGCCGTGCCGAACAGCTTTACGGCCGCTTTGGCATCCACTTTGGAATACCAGATGTCGACCAAGGGCATTCTTCCGTAGCGCGCCATATGGAGCCGATACGAGCGCGCCGCGTTGCGGGCCACCTTCCACTGCTCGTCACGGGTGAGTCCCGCGCCCCGCGCCGCCACCACGGCGCTGGCGGTCATTCGCTTCAGATCCCACTCCCAGGGCCCCGAGTGCGTCTCGTCGAAGTCGTTCACATCGAATAGCAGGTTCCGCTCGGGGGACGCGAAGAGACCGAAGTTGGCCACATGCGCATCGCCACACGCCTGCACGTTGATGCCTGTGACCGGTGACGTGGAGAGGTCCATCGCCATCACCGCGGCCGAGCCCCGCAAAAAAGCAAAGGGGGACTCGAGCATTCGGCCCCAACGCACCGGCACCAGCTCGGGCAGCCGGGTGGCGTTTTGCGCCTCCAAGATGCCCAGCGGATCAGGACGGTTGGCAGCGGGGCTCCACGCCGCATGCGCCTTGCGAGGCACGGTCTGACGGAGCTCCCGGCCGCAGCGTCGCTCGCGTGCGTGAGCCTCCATGTACCCATAGTGGCCCGAGTAGCGCCGTGTCGTGTGGCCCTGCTTCATTTCGAGATCGCTCACCAACGGTGGTGACCCTCACTCACCTCACGACCCACAGTCGCTGTCACCCCACCTATAGAGGTTCTCACGCCGGTTTGCTCGCCGGGCGGCAAGGTGCGCGACGGATCCCAATAGGGCCAGCGACCTGGGGAAAGACAGCCCAGGGGGCTATCCGTCGGGGACGTCCTCCAACCCCAGAAACGCCTCTGCGTGACCGCTTTGTCCGGTCTGGCGCGATCGGCTCTAGATAAATCCCCAACACCGCAGCTAGGCTTACCTTCCGTGGCACCCGGGGGGAAACGGCGTGAGAGGGAGCAAGAGGCCGAGCTGGCGGCCTGGAACACCGCGCACGAACGTGTGCAGTGGTTCCTGACCAGGGCGGAAAGCTTCGCCGGCGTGACCAACGCCGAGGACCCGACCATCCCGGTCCAGCTCGAGTTGGACGAGCACGCCCTGCTTGTCCTACCCACGGTCTCCCTGGTCGAACCCCGTCGCCTGGCCGGGCATTGGATCGGCAACGGCGCCGGCTTCACCTTCTGGGTCGAGCGCGGTGCGCACTACCGCTCGACGACGGGCACCGACAACGGCGACGAAGCCATCGTGACGGACACGGGAACCACGACGGTGACGGACCGTCGAGTGGTGTTCTCCGGCACGCAGGGTACCTACGAGTGGCCCTATGACGACGTGCTCGGCTTCTTCCATGCCGAGAATCCCCCGTGGACAGCAATCCCGGTGGCCGGACGCGAAAAGATCTCAGGCGTTCGCTACGACCCGGCCCATGCCGAAGCCTTCCGGTTCTCACTGACGTTGGGAATCGCCCGCTTCCACGTAAGCGCCAACACCCTCGTAGCCGACATTCGTCGTCAGCTCAACGAAGTGGAAGCCGACCGACCCGGTGGCGTTGCACCCCAACCCATCCCTGCGGTCGTGCAGGCCCCCGGACCGGTGGAAGCCGTCGCTCCTGTTCCGGTAGCCCCGGTGGCGCCGGCCCCGGCCCCTGTCCCTGTCCCTGTCCCGGTGGAAGCCGTAGCGCCGGTTCCCCTGGAGGCCGTCGCCCCCGTACCGGTGGAAGCCGTCGCTCCTGTTCCGGTAGCCCCGGTGGCGCCCGTCCCCGTACCGGTGGAAGCCGTCGCTCCGGTTCAGGTGGAAGCGGTCGCTCCCGTACCGGTGGAGGCGGTTGCCCCCATCCCAGTGGAAGCGGTCGCTCCTGTTCCCGTAGCCCCGGTGGCGCCCGTGCCCGTGGAGGCCGTCGTTCCCGTGACCGTCGAGGCGGCCGCGGTGTCCGACAACGGTCCTGCCCCAGTGTCTGCGGCCACGGTCCCGGCGGTCACCGTCCCCGCGGCAGCCACCGTGCCGGCGTCGGCCGAGCCGGCCGCTACCGAGAGCGCTGCGGCGGCCGTGACAACTGAGACATCGGACTTGCCCGCCGCTGGCTGGTACCACGATCCCTACGGCACGGCCCGAGTGCGTTGGTGGGACGGCAAGGAGTGGACCAACCACACTTCGCCCTGACGAGCGGACCTTCGGGTCGGCCGTCGGACGGGAGTTTGGGCTTCAGGCTCCGAGTCGCAGCGGGTACTTGGCCACCAGCTCGTGGGCGGGCACCGGCTTCGAGAACAGATAGCCCTGGGCGAAGTCACAGTCGAGCCGACGGAGCACGTCGAGTTCTTGCTCGGTCTCGACGCCCTCGGCAATGACTTGTAGACCCAACGCGTGGGCCAGCTTGATGACCGCGGCGACGATCTCAGCTCCGCCGGGGTTATCACCGAGCTCGTCGACGAAGCTCTTGTCGATCTTCAAGATATCCAGCGGGAAGCGCTGCAGGTAGCTCAGCGATGAGTACCCGGTCCCGAAGTCGTCGATGGCCAACGTAACCCCGAGGTCCTTCAGGGCGCGCAACACACGCAGCGCCGACGCGGCGTCGTTCATCAGCGCACTCTCGGTGATCTCCAGAGTGAGGTTGGCCGGCGATAGCCCCGTGTCGGACAGGATCTGTTCGACGGTCTCAACGATCTCGGGATGGTCGACCTGGCGAGCCGACAGATTCACCTCGACCGCCCCGCGCGGACCGTTCCACCGATCGGCCTGCCACGTGCGCAGTTGACGGCACGCTTCTTGCAGCACCCAGGCGCCGATGGGAATGATCAGCCCACTTTCTTCGGCTACGGGGATGAAGCGGTTCGGCGCCACCAGGCCGTGGTCGGGGTGGTCCCAGCGAAGAAGCGCCTCCACTCCGACGGCCTGCTGGTCACGGATCTCGACTACGGGCTGATAGAAGAGGCGAAGTTCGCTGCGTTCAAGGGCACGGTGAAGCGAGTGCTCGGTGTGCATCTGATCGAGAACCCGCACCCGCATGGCCTCGCCGAAGACCTCGAAACTGCCACCCCCACGTTTCTTGGCCTGGTACATGGCGGCGTCGGCATTGGACAACAGCGGGGTGGCCTCGGTGATCCTTTCGGTGGTGCAGGCAATGCCGACGCTGGCGGTGATGAACACCTCTCCGCCCGCAGCTGAGATGGGGGTGGTGAGTGCGTGCAGGGCGCGATCGGCAAAGTTGACCGCCTCGCGCTCGGCGTCGTGCCCGTCGAAGAGGACGAGAAACTCGTCACCGCCGAGGCGAGCCACGACCTCCGCTGTCCCCTCGGACTGCATGAGGCGGGCCGCCACGGCCACCAATACCTCATCGCCAACCTCATGACCAAGAGCGTCGTTGATGGCCTTGAAACGGTCGAGGTCGAGCACGAGCACCGCCACCGACCCCGGTGCGCTGGTGCCTTTGGCGAGGGCATAGGCCAGGCGGTAGGTGAACAAGGTCCGGTTCGGCAACCCGGTGAGCGAATCGTGCAGATAGGCATGGGCCAAGGCTTCCTCGGCCGCCTTTTCCTCGTCGTGATCGTGGACGAATCCACCGATACGAAGATCGGCGCCGTTTCCGATGACATAGGCGGTGCCGGTTACCCGGATCTCGTGTCCCTCGCGGTGCATCAGCTGCAACTCCCGAGGCCGGGTGCGTTCCATCCCGTTTACCGACGTGCGCGCCGCTTCCAGGTCGTGTCGATAGCGACCCATGTATCGCTCGGGGATGAGGAAATCGGTAATCGTTCGGCCCAGCACCTCGTCGCGTGACCACCCGAACATCAACTCGGCTTGACGGTTCCACTCGGTGAGAACGCCGTCGCCGTCGGTTTCGAGGAAGCCATCGCGTGACAGATCAAGGAGGTGCTGGAACCGGGTCCGCCAACGCCCCAACGCCATCTCGTCGGTTCCCCGGATGCCGGATCGGGCGCTTTGGATGTTGGTCACCCGGTCTGCCACCATCGCTCTCCGTTGTCGTGAGTCGGCGTTGTCTCGAGTCGGCCTCGACGGCGGCTCGGAGCCGCTGTCACCTGCAACTGACCGGCCCGTCGTACGCTCCTCGTCCGCCCGCTTCCGGTGCCCAGTGCCAGAAAGAGGACGGCGCTCAGCGTGGCGAATCGTAAGCGTTGTGTCTACTGTGGTCAATGCAACCAAAGTGAAAATAGTTAAAGGTTGGGCGATAACTCACTGAACGAGTCGTCACCACCACTTTAAGTTCGGTTTTGTCCTTCCGACGACGCCTTCGCATGCGTGCGGGACCCAGCGCGGGCGCCTACGGTGCCCGATGATGATCGAGGTCACAGGGGTACTGCAGAAAGAGGCATGGGACCGCAACGTCATGCCGCCGGTGGAGAAGGTACGTCCCGGCCTGTGGTCCATCCCGGTGCCGATCCCGGACAACCCCCTGCGCTACGTGCTCGTCTACGCCTTTGAACTCGACAACGGCGTGGCCATCGTCGATGCCGGTTGGAACACCGAGGACGCGTGGCTGGCGCTGACGACGGGACTCGAAGTGATGGGCGGGTCGATCACCGATGTTCAGGCTGTTCTCGTGACCCACATCCATCCGGACCACTACGGCTTGGCCGGGCGGGTCCGTGAGGAGTCAGGCGCGTGGATCGGCCTGCACCCAGCCGATGCCGAGATGCTCGAGGCTCGGTACATCAAAACCGACGACCTCTTGGCTCGGATGCGCGAGTTCCTCTTTGACGCCGGCGTACCCGACACCAAGCTTCCCGACCTCAACTTCGCGTCCATGATGATCCGGGGTCAGGTCACCATGGCCGAGCCCGATGTGCTCTTTGAGGACCAACGACGGGTAGACGTGCCGGGATGGGATCTTCAGGCCATATGGACGCCTGGTCACTCGCCGGGCCATGTGTGCTTCTACAGCGATCGTCACCGTTTGCTTCTTTCGGGAGATCACGTCCTGCCACGCATCACCCCCAATATCGGCGTCCACACCCAGCAGTTCCCCAATCCGCTCGGCGAATACCTCGAGTCCCTCTTGAAAGTGCAAAACCTCGGTGTCGACGAGGTGCTCCCGGCCCATGAATACCGCTTCGCCAACCTGCGCGGCCGGCTCGACGAGATCATCACCCACCATGCTGAGCGCCTGGCGGAAATCGAGCACCTCATCGAAGAACACCCGGGATCGACAGCCTGGGACATCTCGGTAGCGCTGAAATGGTCGCGGCCGTGGCACGAGATCGCCGACTTCATGCAGCGCGCCGCGGTAGGTGAGACGCTGGCGCATATCGTGCTCCTGGAGAACCATGAACGCGTGGGACGCGAGGGGTCGTTCCCGTCGCGCTTCTACTTGCTCCCACGCACGTGAACGGGCGGTGAAGGCATGACCCCAGGCGATCATGCAGGCGAGGACGACGAAGCCATTGCCCATCGTCTTCCCGGCTACTCGGCTCGACACGCCACCCAGCGCGCCCGCCGTATGCACCGGCTCACCGTGGCGGCCATTGTCATCGTGGTCGTCAGCGCCGTCGGCGCCGTGCTCGCCATTGCTCATGCCAGCCAGAACAAGCACAGCGCAGCGTCGTCTGCCACCACGACCTCATCGACGCCCAACCACGCTACGACTGTCACGGCGACAGCCGCCTCCGAGCCGTGGATGCTCGCCGCCGCCCTGGCCGGTGAGGTGCTCCTGCCCGGATCGACCGGACAGCTGGTGATCATGGGCGGGGCGACGTCAGGGGACCTGCTGGCCGACGGCATTTTCGGCCTGAACACGACCAACGGGAGCCTCACGCAACTCGGGGATCTCACCTCCGACCTCGACGATGCCGCCGGGGCCGTCGTCGACGGGAAGCCCACCGCATTCGGGGGAGCCACCCCCGGCGTGGTGGACACGATCCAGACCTACGCGCCGTCGACGACCAGTGCCGCCAAGCTCTCCCCCGCCACCGTCACCGGCGCATTGCCCGAGCCTCGCTCGGCCGCAGGCGTAGCGGTGGTGGGAAACACCGTCTACCTCGTTGGGGGATTCGACGGGACGTCAGCCGATCCCAGCGTGATCGAGAGCAGCAATGGCCAGAGCTTTACCACGGTGGCGACATTGCCCATTGCGGTGCGGTCAGCTGCCGTTGCTGTGGTCGGGACCAAGCTGTTCGTGTTCGGTGGGGTGGCCTTGTCGGGGCCCGACGCGGGGAAACCGATCGCCACCATTCAGGTGGTGAACCTCACCAAAGGCAAGGCGTCGGTAGCCGGTCGACTTCCCGCTCCCGTGGCCGGTGCCGCCGCCGGGATGATCGGAGACGTGGTGGTGATCGCCGGAGGAGACAACCAGGCGGCGGTAACAACCAAGACGACGACAACCACAACGACGGCTGGCAACAGCGGGAATACCGGCAACACGGGCAACACGGGCACGGGCGCCACCATCGCCACCCACAATGGAACGACGGGGAGCTCCACCACCATCTGGAGCTTCACCGCCAAGGACGCCAAAGTGGCGGTAGCCGGTCAGCTGCCCGTGGCCGTGTCCTACAGCGGGGTGACCGTCGTGGGCACGACCATGTGGCTCGTCGGCGGGGATACCGACGGGACGCCGGTCTCCACCGTGCAGAGCGTGACCGTACCCGCCAGCTCGTAACGCGGCGCGGCCTAGGCGCGGTCTGCGTCAGTGATCACGTCGACGACGGTGAAAGTGATGCCAGACGATAAAAGCGGCCGCCACCACAAGGGCCGCCACCAGGATCACTAGGGACCACTTTCCGAACGCGTTCACCAACTTGCCGTACGAGTCTCCCGCCGCATATCCAACGAGCACCCAGGTCACCGCCCAGAGCACGGCCGAGGGCGTGGCGAACAAGACGAAGAGCCGTCGAGTCATTCCCGATAGGCCTGCCACCCCGGGCACCAGGGCTCGCACCACGATGATCCACCGACCGAAGAACACGGCCGGGGCGCCGTGCTCGGCAATCAACTTTTCGGTTTGGGCCACGGCACGGTTTCCCCGCAGCGGTCGATGCCTCAAGAGCCACGGACCGATGAGACGGCCAAGCTCGTAGCCAACGACATTGCCGACCGACGCCATGGTGGCGACCACCACGATCATCACCACGACATTGGCGCGATGTTGGCTGGCGATCACCCCACCGATGACAGCGGCCAGCTCGGCGGGGATCACAAAGCCGATGAGAACGGCCGCCTCCACCCCTACGAGCAGGCCGATGACGACGTAGACGACGGGCCCGTGTAAATGCAGGAGCCACGATTGAATGGAGCCGATCACCGTGGCCCTGCCAATCCCGGTAGCAACGGCGGCGCGTCAGGCCTCATCGACGCCATCGATCGATCATTCAACCGCCGAGAGCCGGCGGGCACGATCAGATGCGTTCAGCGGGACCGAGGAGCCCACGTCGTGCTCACCCATGTCCGTCGCCGGCATGCTGGGCACGTCATGAACTGGGTGAACCCTCGCCCCGGTCGCCAAAACCACAAAGGCAGGTGGAGAATGGCGAATTCGAGCATGTCCACGTCGCTGTGGGCGCCGCACGACGAGCACTCCACCCCGATGGGTCCGAACATTCCGGCGCTTTGACGCGCGGCATGTGCGGAGCGGGTACCGGCATGCCCGTTGGCCGAACCGGACTTCGGCGCTTGGCTCGCCGACCGAACGGGTCGGACACCGTTGCCCGCCCCCGAGGGATGGTGCCTGGTCGGCTCTGCACCGTCACCGGCGGGGCTGCGCCGACGACCTTTTGCCGTTCCCCGGGCCGGAGGCGCTGAGAACAAGGCGTGCTTCCCCGAGGCTTCCTCGTCGACACCGGACCTGGGTCCGCTTTCGTCGCGTTCGGCCGGAGCCCAAAACAGGGCCCGCTTGCCGAGGGGATCAGGAGAATCGACCATGACCGCCTGTCTGCTCAGTGAACCGGACGAGGGTCCGCGTCGAGTTCGCGGGCCAAGGCACGGTAGGACGCCGCCCCCGGCGACGCCGGGGCGTGCTGGATGATGCACCGACCGAATTGCGGGGCCTCGGCGAATCGAATCGATTTTTTGACGGGCGGTTCAAGCACGGGAAGCCCGTAACGCTCCTTGACATCCTCAAGCACGGAGCGTCCGTGTCGAGTGCGCTCGTCGTACATGGTGGCGATGACGCCCCGCACCTCAAGCTGCGCGTTGGCAAACATGCGAACGTCGTCAATGGTCTCGAGCAACTGCCCCACGCCGCGATGGCTCAAGGCCTCGCATTGCAAGGGGATGAGCACCTCTGAGGCGGCCGTTAATCCGTTAATGGTCAGAACCCCTAACGAAGGAGGGCAATCGATGAGGATGATGTCGTAGTCGTCGCGCACGGTGGCGAGGGCACGATCAAGGACATGCTCCCGCCCCGTGCGGGTGAGAAGGTGCACCTCGGACCCAGCCAGATCGATGGTCGACGGCAAGATGTCGAGGCCCACGGCTCCATCGACGGCGCGACGGGCATCGGCGACTTTCAATGTGCGCACGAATACGTCGTGCAGTGAGTGCTCGAGCATGTCCGGGTTGATGCCCACCGAAAACGTGAGACATGCCTGCGGGTCGAGATCGACGAGAAGGACCCGCCGGCCCAGCTCGGCGAGAGCGAAGCCAAGCGAATGAACGGTCGTCGTCTTGGCGACGCCACCTTTCTGATTGGCAATAGCCACGACCCGTGCCACGAGCGCAGTCTAGAGGGAGGAATGGTGGCCGCCCTCGGGCCCACGGGACCCGAAAAACGAAACCGCATGCCGTGACGGACTCGACACGCACAGATGTTCGCGGCTCCGCAACCATCGTCAAGGCCGCCCATCCCGAAGGGTGCAGATGCTCGGGGACGACCTCTTTGCACGCCATGAGATGTCACCACCCCAGTCGTACTCAGCTGCGACTCAGGTGCGAGCAGTCTTCCCGGGCCGAGCCCGTTTCGATCGACGCCTCAACGCGGACTCAGGCCGGCTCCGGGCGTCGGATTCCCCGCCTCATCCCCCGGAGCCTTGCCCTGGCAACCGGCGCCCCCGGCAGGAGTCGAACCCGCAACCTGGTGGGTAGAAACCACCCGCTCTATCCAGTTGAGCTACAGGGGCGAAAGCAAGGGTCCAAGAACCGATGGAGAGCCCCGCTTACCTCACAGGATACTCGGCCGCCTGCTGGGGGTTCGGTGAGCGGTGTGCCATGCTGGTGAACTCACGGTGGCCGTAGCTCAGATGGTTAGAGCGCCAGGTTGTGGCCCTGGAGGTCGGGGGTTCAAGTCCCCTCGGTCACCCCAAATTCATTCGATCGGACGTTCCTGGACGCCGGTCGAATCACATACACTCGCCCCTGCGCCTCTAGCTCAACGGCAGAGCAACGGACTCTTAATCCGCAGGTTGGGGGTTCGAATCCCCCGGGGCGCACTCGGGCGTGTTCGCGGAAAGACGACCATGTGTTCGCAAAACGCGGATCGTCCACGGCGGAAGGAGTCCGAACAGGGTACCGGCCTCCCCTTCCCGAAAAGGCCAAGATGGGATCGCCGCCGAGGGCACCACGGGAGCCCTTCAGAACCCCTAGGACCCGACTTCGAGCGGGATGTGCCGCAATCCACGCGTGCCGCTAACCCGGCGTTTAAACCGGCCGAGAATCTATGCGGCTATACGAGGTGCGTCCGGGGGACGAGGTAGGTCTTCGAAGCGCTTGACGCGACCACGACGTGGAGCCCGACGAAGGGGCCGAAGAGTTGCCCCGTCCGGGTTCGAGGGATCAAATGAGTGGTCCTGCTTCCAACGTCGTATGACCCACCGGTTGTAGCACGACACGGTCATATAGAAGAAGAGCTTGATGCGCCCACTGTCACGGAGCTTCGTGTATTTCCGGCTTATGTCCGTACGAGACCCAACCGCTCCATGGAGGAGAGAGTTAGTCGACTCGACCAACTGCCTGCGCCCAATCGCGGCCCACCATGCCGTGGTTCCAAAAAGGCAGGGTTGCCACATCGCCAACGTGTCAGCACTGGCGGTCACGGTGGAGAGCTGCGCCCCGGGATCGATGTTGACCAGGGGCACACGAGTTCGTCTCATCGACGGCCGGACCTGCCGACTCCGAAGGCTCCCCGCATTCACGGGGTGCCGCCATCGGGTCGTCCCGTCGTTTCCTGGGGCTTTGATGCGACGGTAACGATAGGCTGCGCGCTGCTCAAAGTCTCTGATATAAGGCGCTTTCTCTTCATTGGACGCCCCGCGTGGTGGAGAAGAGAGATTAACAAGCTCCTCGGGAAGCTGTTCGGCAAAAAGGTGTCCATCAATCTGGCGCGCTGCACCCAAACCGGGCTTCTCGCCACGTTGATGATTGACGGGCTGCATCGCTACAGAGATACCCGCTTCCTTGAGAGGGAGGTGAAAGTGCTCAGACGACGACAGCGAATACCCCGGATCGACGACGAGATCCTGACAAAGACCTGCCTCATGGGCATCAATGATTGAGGGAACAACTGCTTTCGCGCGGTGAGTCCCGGCTGGGACGAGATCGGCGGTCAAGATCACCGGTGGGACATTCGGTCCAAACTTCGCGTAGGTGACACCGTCCGTGTCGACAAGTGCTGGGACGGCAACGCCGAGGTGCGCTTCACGCCCGATGTATTCGCCGCCATCGTGGTTGGCGTTGCCTGTACGCCACCCAGCGCGCGCGTCGTGATCCGTCGTGTAGATCCGCCTCCCGTCATCGCCGATACCAAGAACCTGTACGCTTGGCACCGGTACACGTCGCTTTCGTTTGCGAGCGGGAGTAGTTGCGGTCTCAAACTCGTCCGGGCGCCCTACCTCGCCGTCTAGTTCGATGCTCGACGGGCGGCCATGGAACTGGCCACAGCTCTCCACCTCGGTGCCATCCACTGCCAGCGCGACGTTCCCCACCATGAGGGCCATCACATCGTCAGGAATAGCGGCCCTCATCCCTCGATTTTTGAACCAACTCCAATCGCAACGAACGGCCTGGCCGGTTCGAACATCTGCGTGCTCCCACCCTTGATCGAGCGCATGAGCAATGTTCTTTTGTAAACGATGGACTCGGTCGTAGCTGCCCAAGCTCTGCCAGTCAGGCATTCCCAGCCGACGTAGCGTCGCCGGTCCGAGACCATTCAAAACCTGCACGACATGCAGTACACAGCCCTTGTGGCCTTGGCGCGAGCAGTTGATGTTCAAGGCGACGAGGTATCCAAGCACTGAGAGTCTAAGGCGGGCGTCTCGACGTCGACCGAGCCGTTCTTCGAGTGGGTGCGCTCGGTCGCTGCGAGCCTCATGGTCAATGGCACCTTCCAACAAAGCACCAGTTATGGCCAGTCCGTCACCCGACAAGTCCAGCCGCTTGCCCTTGGGCAAGTTTCGCCGTCCTCCTGATGTGGCGCGGACCGATGCCATTACGCGTCTCTGAGCTGCTGACGTGCGATGGCATCCGGCACTGGGTCAACGAACGGGAGTAGATCCCCGAGGGTCCCAAACCCCGCCAGCCCTGCGGCCTGCAAAAACACCGGGAACTGTGCCATGTGGGCGACCATCCAGGTCGACCGAAACCGACCTGGATCAAAGGAAAGCCTTCCCTGGTCAATGACGGTTCTGGCGGCGATGTTCCGAGCTGCGTTCCTGTGATCTACCTTGCACCCGACAAGGGGTTTGTCCCCGGCCGCATCTTTCAGCGCCAACAGGCGCTCCACATAGCTCGCGCGCACAACGACCTGGCGGGCGTGCGGCTCCGGTACCAACACGACCACAACGTCGTCCGCAACCCGGATATCACGCCCGCAGATCTTTGTGTACCAGCGGCCATCGAGCCCGGCACCGAGTCCGAGGACAACGACAGCTTCGGCGGCGGTACACCTCGCCGGAGTGGCCTGCCGGTTGATATCTCGTTCGATACACCGCAGCTCGGCGTCGGTGTACGGCTCGGGAAGTCTGGGACGGACGTACGCAACGGGTGGGGGCTCCCAAGGTGCTGTCGTCGTAAGGACGGGGCCGAGTCTGCGCAAATGGGATCGTGCAGTTGAGATGGATGAGTCGGTCCCGTGTAGCCCCTCAGCACAGAAGCGCTCAACGGTGTCGGGGTCAAGGACATCGTCAATATTGAGGGGAATGTGCTCGTCGACACACCATGCGGCAAGGCGCGCCATGGTCGCCAGCAAGGGTCTCAATGTGGCGATCCCAACGTTGAGCCGACCAAGGTGGGAGGTTACGAACTCTTTGACGACTTCCCACCGGCTCTCCGCAATCCCCAAGGGGCGGTAGCTCACAAGACAACGGAGCACAGGATCGTCGGGATGCCGCGGCGCGGCTGTTTCCGAGCGAAGTCGTAGCGGACGTCTGGAACGCGAGCGACTGCTCCGCCTGCGATCAGAGGGTCTGTGGGACATCTCGTTTGCCACGATGTGCCTTTCGGTACATGGCCGTGGCTTGCGAGGTCGCTTTACCCGTCTCCGGTCTCTTTGTCGTACCCATTATAACGGTCATATCTGAAGGTCATTCACCCTGGTCGTGCCTGAATTGGGCGAGGTCGAGATCAGGCAGCGAGTCTCTTATCGGGTCCCATCCCGCACCAGACACATCCGACAGCGGCTTCCGGTGGTTCGGGATTCTCAAGCACCAACGCCACCTTGCGGAGGAACGCCTGAAAGGCGTCGTCGTTTCGAGGGACCTCGATCCAGGTGACCTCACCGAGAAGGGCAGCTCGCTTTTCGGAAGCCTCATATTCGTCTGGTGAGAAACACAGGAGTCCAAGACTGCTCACGGTTGTGCCGCGACCCGATGATGGGCGCTCCAGGGACATGCCGTAAGCATGGAGCTGACGGGAGTACGTGGCGATGTGACTTCCGCTGGGCTCGGCCGTCTTGAAGTCGATCACACCCACGGTGTCGTCATCACACGCAACAAGCGCGTCCAAGCGCCCCCGAATGACCAGTTGGGACGCGCACGCCGGGACCGTCAACGGAGCGGACTTGACCCAGCGGTCGGGCGATCCGATCACCCCGGTGGGTGCTCCCACTGCAAGCGCCTCGGCACGTTCACCGACATAGAAGTCCTTCATCGCTCCGTCGATCATGCTGAACACCTTGGGAAACGGTGTTCTGGGCCTGGGCTGCTTCAGCACGACCTTTTTGTAGAAGCATCGAGCGCATTCATCCCACAGGAAAGCGAAGTCGCTGGGGCTTAGAGCCCAGGTCTTCGGTTTGTCCAGGACGCCGATCTCCTTAGACCCGGGAGCACGGCCCCCGGAACGTGGACGTGGTTGATTAACGTGACTCATCGTCAGTACCTCCTCATTAGGTGCTGGCCAGGCCCGGGGGTGCTACCAACACCGCCCGGGCCGCTATTACTTGATGCACGTCAATACTAATCGGTACTTGTGGTACGTCAAGCCTTTTTCTAGGATTTCTTAGTGCCCCAGGATTTAGTGAGCGTTCCGGAGGTGGCAGAGATGCTCGGGGTCTCCCGCCAGCGCGTCCACCAGATCATCCGGGCGTATCCTGACTTCCCCGCTCCAGAGGCGGAGCTGGCCGTCGGGCGCATCTGGAAGCGAAGGTTGGTTGCTGAGTGGATTGCGCAGCACGCACGACAGACAGGTCGCCCCCGCATGTCGCGTCAGTGATCCCGCGCTCAACCTTCGGGTTATGAGCCCTATCTGACCTGTCTGAGCTGTGACAACCGATGATGGGCAGTGACCTGAAGTTGGTCCTCACCTGGAGTTTCAATGACTCGATGGCCTCGGACCAGGGCGGTATTCGCGACGCCCGTCCCGACAAAGTAGGGCTGGATTAGGGATGGCGGCCGACCGCTGGAGCCTGAGTGCGGCCGTCAGACCGAATCACTATCGGCATCTCGGCTCGCTGCTGGCGACGTGATGATCCACGTCGCGTTCGCCCTGGCTACGAAGCGGTAGCGGCCTCCCACCAGGCGCCGAGGGCCTCGAACCCCCCGATCGGCCCGACCGTCGTCGCATGGGGGCCGTACGCTATGGCTCCATGTGCCCAGGTCAAACGCGGCTCGCGTGAGCAAGCTCACCCTCCCCCAACTCGAACGGCACCTCTTCGCGGCGGCCGACATCCTCCGGGGGAAGATGGATGCCTCCGAGTTCAAGGAGTACATCTTCGGGATGCTCTTCCTGAAGCGCTCCTCGGACCAGTTCGAGGAGGAACGCCAGAGGGTGGTCGCCTCTGAACTGGCCAAGGGCAGGACCCAAGAGCAGGCGGCGGAGCGAGCCAGTCGCCCCGACTTCTACACTGAGTCCTTCTTCGTCCCCGACAAGGCTCGCTGGGACTACCTTCGCGACGAGGTCCACCACAATGTGGGCGACGGGCTCAACAAGGCCCTCTCGGCGTTGGAGGAGGCCAACAGCGCCCTTGAGGGCGTCGTCCAGCACATCGACTTCACCCGGAAGGTCGGCCAGTCTTCGATCACGGACAAGAAGCTGCGGGACCTGATCGTCCATTTCTCGAAGTACCCGCTACGCAACGAGGATTTCGAGTTCCCCGACCTCCTGGGAGCCGCCTACGAATACCTGGTCGGGGAGTTCGCCGACTCGGCCGGCAAGAAGGGCGGCGAGTTCTACACGCCTCGGTCCGTCGTCCGCATGATGGTCCGCCTGATCGAGCCCCGCGAGGGCATGCGCATCTACGACCCCTGCTCCGGCTCTGGCGGCATGCTCATCCTCTCCAAGGAGTACGTCGAGGAGCACGGTGGCAACGCCCGGAACCTCGCTCTGTTCGGCCAGGAGAACAACGGCGGCGTGTGGTCCATCTCGAAGATGAACCTGCTCCTGCACGGCATCCCCGACGCGGACATCCGCAACGCGGACACGCTCACCGAGCCGCTCCACACCGAAGGCGGCGAGCTGATGCGCTTCGACCAGGTGATCACCAATCCCCCGTTCTCGCTCAATTACACGAAGGACGGTATGCCCTTCCCCGAGCGCTTCCGGTACGGCTGGTGCCCCGAGGGTGGCAAGAAGGCCGACCTCATGTTCGTGCAGCACATGATCTCGGTCCTTCGGCCGCAGGGGACGGTTGCGACCGTCATGCCGCACGGAGTGCTCTTCCGTGGCGGGGTCGAACGGGAGATCCGCAAGGGCCTGCTCAAGGACGACCTCCTGGACGCCGTCATCGGTCTGGCGCCGAACCTCTTCTACGGCACGGGCATCCCCGCCTGCATCCTCGTGCTGCGTGCGAAGGGAGCGAAGCCGCCCGAGCGTCTAGGCAAGGTGCTATTCATCAACGCCGACGCCGAGTTCACTGCAGGGCGAGCACAGAACTTCCTGCTGCCCGAGCATGTCGAGAAGATCGTGTCGGCGTACCACGCTTTCGCCGACATCCCCGGCTACGCCACCATCGTGACCCACGACGAGCTTCTCGCCAGCGACGTCAACCTCAACGTCCGGCGCTACGCCGACAACGCGCCGCCACCAGAGCCACACGACGTTCGCGCCCACCTTGTCGGTGGCATCCCCAGACGCGAGGTCGCCGAAAAGGCAGACCTGTTCGCTGCGCACGGCTTCGACCCAATGCATGTCTTCGTGGAACGCGACGCCGACTACTACGACTTCTCCGACACTGTCGGGTCGAAGGCAGACTTCCAGACCCTGGTCGCCTCGGACCCCGGGGTCGCCACTCGGGAGGGTGAACTCGCACACGCCGTCGATGAGTGGTGGGAGGCAAACACCAAGTTCATCATCGAGTTGCCGGAGACCAAGGCGCTCATGGCAACCCGTTCAACCCTTCTTGATAGCTTCGTGATAGCGCTCTCCCCGGTCGGCCTACTTGATCGGTTTCAGGTGGCTGGCGTCATCGCGAGTTGGTGGGGGGACATCCAGTTCGACCTGCGTGCTCTGGCGGCCGGCGGCTTCGGAGCGGTCATCGACGGCTGGGTCACAACGATCACGACTGCCCTCGAAGACAAGATGATCAAGGGCGACCCTCTTGACCACCGGCTAGTCCGAGTCCTGCTTCCGGAGTACCTCGGCGAAATCGAACAGGTAGAGGCTCGTCGAGCGGAGCTGGACGCGACCATCAAGGGAGCCACGGGCACCAGCGACGAGGAGGCCGAGGACGATGTCGACGATGAAGTCAGCTTGTCGACGGCCGAACTGGCAGCACTCAAGAGAGAGCTGACAGTAGCCAAGAAGAGGGCGAAGGCGTTGGAGCAGGAGCTTGTGGCCAAGCTCACCGCGGCGCGCGGTCAGCTCTCCACCTACCAGGAACGGGAGCTGGTCGTCGCCATCGCGCGAGCCGACCTCATCAACCACCTCACCACCTATGTCGGCAGACACCGACAACTCGTCAGTGCGGCCTTGGAGATTTGGTGGGACAAGTACGCAGTAGCTCTGCGTTCAGTTGAAGATGAACGCAATCGATCAAGCCAGCATCTAGCTCAGTTTCTGACGGGCCTCGGCTATGTCAACTGATTCTCTGCCTGGATGGTCGCGCCGTCCGCTTGGCTCTCTTGCGGAATACATCAATGGTTTCGGATTCAGCCCCGAGCAGTGGGCAGAAAGTGGCTTGCCGATTGTGCGGATTGAGAATATGCGTGACCCAGATGCCGCTGCGAACTCCTATGACGGCGCTCTTCCGGATCGCTTCAAGGTCGTTCCGGGTGATCTCCTGCTGTCATGGAGTGCGACCCTGATGGCGCTGGTCTGGGATCGCCCTCCGGCATGGGTGAACCAGCACATCTTCAAGGTCATTCCACGTCCGTCCATCGATCCTTCCTATTTACATCATCTTCTCGATGCCGCTCTTGACCAGCTTGCCAATCAGTCACATGGCACCACGATGAAGCATGTAAAGAGAAGCGATCTTCTTCCGTTCGAAGTGTGGGTAGCTCCAACCTCAGAGCAACCCCGCATAGGCGAGATCCTCGACACCGTTGACGACGCGATCCGCTCGACCGAAGATCTCATCGCCAAGCTGGACCAAGTGAAGCAAGGTTTGCTCGATGAATTGCTGACACGCGGAATGGACGAGAATCTTCAACTCCGTGACCCCGTGGCTCGCCCAGAGGAGTTCGTTCGCCTCGGGTCACGGCTTCTTCCGAGGGGCTGGAAAGCCTGTTCCCTCGAAGATTTCTTGGTCATCCACGACGGACGGCGAATCCCTCTCAAGCAAGCAGACCGGGATCGACGAGCCGGCGAATACCGATACTTCGGTGCCTCGGGAGTAATCGATCACGTCGACGCCTTCATTTTCGAGGGCGACTTCATCCTGCTTGGGGAAGATGGCGAGAACGTTGTGTCGCGGCAGCTACCCCTTGCGTTTCGCGTGAGCGGAAGATTCTGGGTAAACAATCACGCGCACGTATTCAGTCCGCTTCCCCAGAACGACATTCGGTTTCTCGTGCACCTTCTTGAGTCAACCAACTACGGCCAAATTGTGATCGGGTCGGCGCAGCCGAAGCTCACGCAAGCTGGGCTTAGGCGGTTGCGCTTCGACCTTCCTCCGTTCGAGGAGCAAATCCGGATTGCCGACGCGGTGGATTCCGCCGACGCACGCATCAATGCGGAGCAGGAGACCCTGGCAAAGCTGCGGCTTCTGAAGCAGGGCCTCATGGACGATCTGCTGACTGGCCGTGTGCGTGTGGCCGTCGATGAGGACGCCGCATGACGTCGTCGCTGCCGAATGAGTACACGGAGGTTGAGCTTCCGCTCCTCCGGCAGCTCATCGCGATGAACTGGTCACACATCGAGGGATCTAAATGGGAACCTTCGGCGTCCGACCGGGATACGTTCCGCGACGTCGTCCTCTCGGGCCACCTGCGTGCTGCGCTCCGCCGGATCAACGTTGACGATAAGGGCCATGAATGGCTGGACGAGAGTCGGATCGCACAAGCTGAGGCGGCGTTGCTCCGAGTGCCTGCACTCAAGCTGATCGAGGCGAACCAGGAAGTGACGTCTCTCCTCCTCACCGGCACGACGGTGGATGGCGTGGAGGGCCGTGACGGTGGTCGAGGTCAGACGGTCCACTATGTCGACTGGAACCACCCTGAGCGCAACGCATTCCTGGCCGTCAACCAGTTCCGGGTCGACGAGCCCGGCGGGCAGGCGCACAAGTACGTCGCTCCCGACATCGTGCTGTTTGTCAACGGTATCCCCCTCGTCGTGATCGAGTGCAAGAGCCCCTACATCACCGACCCAGCGGTCGAGGCCATCGACCAATTACAGCGCTACGCCAACCAGCGAGCCCGCGTCCTCGACGCCGAGGGCAACGAACGTCTCTTTCATTTCAACCAATTCGTGGTTGCGACATACTTTGACAAGGCGATGGTTGGAACCTTCACCTCGGAGGGTGAGCATTTCGCCGAGTGGAAGGAAACGGAGCCGGTCTCGCGTGACGTGGTTGCGGTAGAGCTGGGCAAGGCCCCCGACGAACTGTCCAGCCAGGAGGTCCTGGTAGCCGGGATGCTGCGGCCAGCACACCTGCTTGACATCGTGCGGAACTTCAGCCTCCAGATGCCAATCAAGGGGCGAACGGTCAAGATCGTCGGTCGGTATCAGCAGTTCCGGGCAGTGCACCGATCCATCGAGCGCCTCATCACGGGGAAGACGCGGGTCGAGGACGGCGAGTTCGATCGCCGGGGCGGGATCGTGTGGCACACCCAGGGCTCCGGCAAGAGCCTGACGATGGTCTTCTTGATCCGGAAGATGCGGACGATCCCCGAACTTCGCCGGTTCAAGGTCGTCGCGGTCACGGACCGGACCGACCTGCAGCGCCAACTCGGCGACACCGCAGCCCTCACGGGCGAGACGGTGGAAATCGGCAAGTCGGTCGCGAAGGTCAAGGACCTGCTTGCCCGGCCCGGTCCGGGCCTGGTGTTCGCAATGATCCAGAAGTACCGCGAGGTCGATGCCGACCTGGCTGGCGAGACCAAGGTGACCAAGAGCAGCTCAGACGAGAAGGAGCCTTTCGGTCTCCTAAACGAGAGCGATGCGATCGTCGTCCTTGTCGACGAGGCACACAGGTCTCACTCCAGCAATCTGCACGCCAATCTCCTCAGCGCCCTTCCCAACTGCGCCCGGATCGGCTTCACCGGTACACCGATCATCATGGGCGAGAAGAAGCGGACCCACGAGATCTTCGGCGAGTTCATCGATACCTACACGATCCGCGAGTCCGAGGCGGATGGGGCGACCGTGCCGATCCTGTACGAAGGGCGGACCACCAAGGGCGCCGTGACCGAGGGGCGCGACCTCGACGAGGTCTTCGAGGACATGTTCGCCGAGCGGACCGCCCAGGAGCTTGATGCCATCAAGAAGCGGTGGGCCACCAAGGGGAACGTCCTCGAAGCGCCCAAGATGATCGAGGCCAAGGCGCGCGACATGCTGCGCCACTACGTCGACATCGTGATGCCAAACCACTTCAAGGCACAGGTCGTCGCCACCAGTCGGCTTGCGGCGGTCCGGTATCGGGAAGCGTTCCTGGCCGCCCGGGACGAGTTGGTGGCCGAGATCGAGAGGCTCGACCCGTCGCAGAAGATTCCCGAGGCCATCGACCGGGCCGGCGAGCTACCGACCAAGTTGGCACGCCTGGTTCGAGCTTCGGCGCACCTGCCGCTCATCAAAGCGCTGGATTTCGTGCCGGTCATCTCGGGCGGGCACAACGACGATCCGTCGTGGCTTCAATGGTCCGACGGGGACAAGCACAAGACGAACATTGACGCTTTCAAGCTCCCGCTGGGAACGGTGTCAGCGACCGACCCGGGGAATGTCTCGCCGATCGCGTTTCTGATCGTGAAGTCGATGCTGCTGACCGGCTTCGATGCACCAGTCGAGCAGGTGCTCTATCTGGACCGCTCGATCAAGGAGGCCGAGCTACTCCAGGCGATCGCCCGCGTGAACCGCACCGCCTCGGGGAAGAACGTCGGGTACGTCGTCGACTACTACGGCGTAGGCGAACATCTGAAGCAGGCTTTGGCGTCGTACTCCAGCGACGATCTGGAAGGGCTGCTCCGGAGCATCGCCGACGAGCTGCCAAAATTGGCCGACCGGTGTCAGCGTGTCCGCAACCTCTTCCTACAGCGAGGCGTCGACCGCTTCGACACGGAAGACGATGTCGAATCCTGTGTGACCGCTCTCGAAGACGAACGACTCCGTGCGGCATTCGAGGTAGCGCTGAAACAGTTCCTCGTCACGCTGGATATCGTCATGCCCCGGCCGGAGTCACTGCCCTTCAGCCGCGACGCGAAGTTCTTCGGCATGGTCCAGGTGAGAGCGCGCCGGAGATACCGGGAAGGCGACACCTTCGACGTTTCCCTGTACGGCGACAAGGTGCGCAGTCTCATCGACGACCACGTTCTCGCACTCGGGGTCGAGCAGAAGATCCCGCCCGTGTCGATCACCGCGCCCGACTTTCGCTCCAAGGTCGGGGGCCTACGGACCGATCGGGCAAAGGCATCCGAGATGGAGCACGCGGTCCGTTACCACATACGCAAGCACTTCGATGAGGACCCGGCGCACTACGCCAAGCTCTCGGAGAAGCTCGACAAGATCCTGGAAGCGCTCAAGGAGCAGTGGGATCAGCTCGCACTGGCTCTATCTGACCTGGTGGATGAAGCTCTCAAGGGACGCCAGGTCGACTCGACGGGCCTCGACCCGCAGACCGAGGCACCCTTCTATGGACTGCTCGGTCAGGAGCTGGAGGGAGAGGCGTCCGACCGCACCGAGCTTGTCGTGGAGGATGCCCCGCCCGCCGAACTGCCTCCCGCGCAGGCCGCAGTTCTCCGCAATGCGACGGTCACGCTCGTGGCCCATGTGCGCACCGAGATCGGCGTCGTCGGGTTCTGGCAGAACACATACGCCCAGGGGGTCCTCCGCAAGTGGGTTGTCCAGCACCTCGACGGCCAGCAGGTCGACGGCCATGACCTCTTCTCGCTGGATCACCTTCCGGAGGTCGCCGACAAGGTCGTGGAGCTGGCGAAAGCCAACCACGCGAAACTTGTAGGCAGAGCATGAGCGGCGCCACTCGCGCCGTAACTCCGTCGGTGCCGGCGCGCCTGGCCGTCGCGGGACTGGAGTTCGAGGTGCAACTGTCGGGGTCGCGCCGCTCTATTGGGATCACAGTCGACCGGGATGGCTCCCTGATCGTGAGCGCACCGCAGGACTGCGACGAGACAGATCTTGCGGCCTTTGCATACGAGAAACGTCTCTGGGTCTACAAGAAGCTCGCCGAGAAGGACCTGCTCCTCTCCACCCGCCCGGTTCGAGAGTTCGTCACCGGTGAGGGTTTCGCTTACCTGGGCCGCTCGCACCGACTGCTCCTCCGCGCCGATGCACCATCGGCGGTCAAGCTCGAGCGCGGTCGCCTGGTGATGCGACGGGATGTCGCGACATCAGAACGAGCGGGCGCCACAATCGTCGACTGGTACCGAACCCGGGCGCTCCGGTGGCTGCCCCGGCGCATCAAGCCGTGGGCAGAGCGGATGGGAGTGGGGCCGTCGGCGGTCGACGTTCGCGACCTCGGGTACCGCTGGGGGTCACTCGGGAAGAACGACCGGATCAACTTCCACTGGGCCACGATCCAGCTCTCTCCCACGCTGATCGACTACGTGATCGTGCATGAGTTGGCCCACGTACACGAGCCGAACCACACGCCAGAGTTCTGGCATCGCGTCGAGCGAGCGATGCCACAGTTCCAACGTGCGAAGGAGACTTTGGCACGACAAGGCTCCGATCTCTGGCTCGGTGGGGCCGTCGAGCGAGCGTGAGGATGTTCCGATGAGAGGTGCTGCGCCCGGATTCAGCATCTCGTCGACGGACCAACCATGACCGACATCATCGACACGCTCCCTCGGTGGATCGCTGCGTCCCTAGAGATCAAGGAAGGGCGCGATCCGCTCGGTCTCCAGACGACGACGCAGGACCGGCTGATGCCGCTCTTACTCCCAGGCGTCTTGGAACTTTCAGTCCGCGCTCGCTACCTCTCGTTCCACGCCTTTCTTCTCGACGAGTACCGGCGGCGCCGGCTCCCGGCCGACAGCCGCTCGCTCTCTACCTTCATCAAGCACCGCGAATGGGAGTACGGGCTGGCCGTACTCTTGTGCCCTCACGAATGCGGGTCGGTGCCGGTGGGGGCCGATCGCCTGCGTCCGCTGATGCGACAGTCGAACCCGCCATACGAGCGTGGTGAATCAGTAGAGAGCCCCTTCGGTGGCTATGGGCTCTACTACCGCAGCCCTCTCGCTGAGTTCGGGATCGTGGCGCGCGCCGGCACGCTGCTGGGTGACCGTCCGATCACGGTCGACGTTCTTGCCGACAGTGTGCGGGCTGTCCGGGTTGCGGCAACCTTCCGGTCAGCGGTCGAGGGCACGGAGTACTACCAGCGCTGGATGCTGTCGAGCGACGCACTTCCGGGAGAGGTTCTACGCGACTATGCCGCTGTTGGCTGCCTATGCCGACTTCCGCACCTTGCCGACGAGCGAGACGCCGTGCACCAAGCGCTATTCGGCACTGACCCACAGACCGTTGACGGCGCCGCGGCTGGTGGCGTCGTAGACAGCCTGGACGACACGGCTGAGACGCTCGTGGCGGAGCAGGGTGGCGCCGTCCTGCAGCGACGTCGAAGCTTCGCTCACTACCTGACGGTGCTCGATGACAACGCCGCTGTCGTCGACGACGAGTCTGCATATCGCGAGGGCCTGTGGTCGCCGCCCGACCTGAAGGGTGAAGGACATGCTCTTGTGGCCGGTCAATGGTCTGCGCTCATCGCCAAGGATGTTTGGCAAGACGCGATTTGCAGCGTGTGGTCCGAGTTCTGCCGCTCTGGTCTCGCTCGGACCAGAGAACTCGCCCGCGGACTGACGTGGGCCGAAACCGAAGAGCTGGTGCGAAGGCTCGTCGCCGGGCCTCCCGACCTAGACGGCAACACCACGACCGCGGAATTGGCGGAGCAACTTGCCAGTGACAGCGTCGCCTTCGATGATGCCTTCCGGCCGGCGCGACTCGATCTCGAAGCTCTGCGACGCTGGACCATCTCGGCGGACACCGCCACCTCGGGTCTCGTCACCCTCTTGGAGCTGGATCGTCGCGCTGGTGCCCAGCAGGGCCATGGATGGCAGTTGGCGAGCGGCGTCCGCTCCGCGTGGCAGCCCTCGGTCGCATCGATCCGTGACGGGCTTCATGGCCAGATGGACAGCGGTGTGACGTCGGCGGACACCTTGTGGTGGCTGGTCGAGCGGTTCGTCCTCCAGGTCCATGAGCGCATCGCCTATTCGAAGCTTCCAGAGTTCACCTTCCGCTTTCGGTGGGAGGAAGGATTGCTTCGATTCTTCGACCTCGGAATCGGGCGGTTTCCGCTTGCGGCGATCCGCATGCGCGCCTTCGGATTGCTCAGCAACGACCTCGGGCTCTGGGAGCGTGATGCAGATGGCGGTGCCGCTCTCTCTGCGCACGGCACCGCGTTTGTTACCGAGGTGTTCGGATGACGGACGATGGCCCGGGAATCCCTCGTGTTCGTCCGGTGCTGGAGCTGTTTAGACCGAACGTAATCGCCTTCTGGGCGACGACCTACAACATCGACTTGGCGTTGTTCAACGAGTTCTTGCTCGGACGTCTGGGCGACCCCCCAATCAACGTCGCGATTCTGGCTGACTCGCAGAGACTTGCCGCAACGCTTGAGCGGATCCCTCCTGAGAAGGCTAGCCAGGTCGCGATGGTGAACCGCCGCTGGCTACTGCGCGGTGCCCCACTCGGAGGGGGCCGCTTTCATCCCAAGTCGTACCTCGCGGTGACACCGACGAAGGCAACGTTGCTGGTGGGTTCCGGGAATCTCTCGACGTCGGGACTTGATGAGGGGCGAGAGGTCTTTACCGAGTTCGTCAGCGGGACTGAGGCGGGCGACGATGCCATTGCCGCGTGGCGATCGTGGATGCGACGGCTGGTGGAACGTATCGACGACACTCGGCTGGCGGAGCGGTTCGCCGATCTTGAGCCGAAGATCCCAGGCGGTACTGAACCGAGAGTCGCTCGCGACCGTTCGCTCCTCGACAACCTTGACCGGCCCATCGCAGGCCAATTGGTGGAGGCGATCAGCGCACCGATCGTTGGCCACATTGACGAGCTGTTGGTGGCCGCTCCGTTCTTCGACAAGCAGGCCTTGGCGTTAGGCCATCTGATCGGGCGACTGAACCCCCGGAAGATCTCCGTCTACACGACCAGTACGACGAGTGTCGACGGCTCGTCTCTGGCGAAGGCGCTGGCAGACAGCGGCGCGAACGTGGGTCTGTTCGCCTATGAACCAGACCGGTTTACCCATGCGAAGCTGGTCGGAGTGATTGCAGGCTCACAGGCCTGGGTTCTTTCTGGCTCCGCGAACCTGAGCCGAGCTGCGCTGACCCTGACCGCGTCCGAGGGCAACGTCGAGCTGGCGGTGCTGACGTCGGCGACGCCCGAGCAGGTTCGGACGTTGTTCATACCACCCGATACGACCACCAGAGAGCTGGCGCTCGAAGCGCTCATGAGTCTGACGTATGAATCCGACCCCGAGTCAGATGCGTTGCCCATTCGGCTATTGCAAGCGACAGCACATGCTGACGGAAGAGTCGAGGTCCGGTGCGAGCCAGCGCCGGAGCCTGGATCACAGCTTGACGATCTGGCAGAGCGCAGGGATCTCGTCAACGTGGCAGGAAAGACGCTGACAGACGGTCCACTGACTGGTCGTCTCGTCTGCGTCGTCGCTAGCGATGGCGCCGTCCTCTCGAACAGGGTTGCCGTCGATGACCCTGATGCGCTCGACGCGGTGTTACACACCCGTGCGCGTCCGACCGACGATCGGCCACCCGAGCTGCTGTCCGGTGACCTGGACACACCGGTCGGAAAGGCGCTGGTGTGGTTGCACCGCAACCTGGTTATGGACGTGAGCGAGCGCGCTTCACCCGGGGCCGGGAGTAGCGGAGTTGGCTCCAACGAGTCGGACTCCGTCACTGACGACGATCTTTGGGAGAGGCTCGAACGCGAGAAGCTGGGACGGGATCCGCGAGCCAATACCTATGGTCGTGTCCTTGGGCGTCCAGCAGGACTGGGAGCCAGCGAGCTAATCCTTGAACTGCTTGAGGCCATGCGCGACCGAGTGCCATCGCCTGAGCATTTGGCCAAGGCCAGCGAGCCCATGTCGATTCTCGCACTGCTTCGTGAATACGCTGGGCAGGATGAGGCCGGCGTCGCCGAAGGCGACAGTGAGGATCGCCTAAGAAACGCTGGAAGGTAGAGACACGTGTCCGGGTACGAGCCCGGAACGTTCTTCGGCGCTGGGCGGCCGCCCAGACGGACCCACGCCTCATCTGGATCGATCATCTGGCACCCGCCGGCAACTTCGCCATGGTCGCCAGCATGTTCGCCCAACTTTGGCGCGACATAGGCGACGACCCTGATCGATGCGAGTTGCAGGCGGCGGATCTCGACGGGCTGTGGTTTGACTGGATGCGGCCTTTCGTGGGAACTGGTCGAGGCGACGGTTGGCTCGATCAACTCGACCTAACCGACCCAGCAGTCGGTAATCGGCTCCCGCGAGACCTACCGGAGACGATTGCAGGGCTCTGTTGGTTGGCGGTCAGGCACAAGGGCCGCGATATGGCCATTGCCTGGCAACCTGTCCTCAACGCCGCACTCGGGGATGGGCTCCTCGAACCCAGCGAAGAGACCGCTCGCTTCGTTAGCGACGTGACACACGCCACCCTCTCACGAGGTCAGCTCGAAGAGGATCTTCTCCATTGCATCGAGTTCATTGACGACGATCTCTGGTGTGAGCGAACCCGCGAGGAGCTTGACTTGGAGGCTCTCCAGCTCCAGGCAGTCTCGGGCGGCCAGGCCGTCTCGGTGCGTCTCGTCGTCAGCGGTCTTGACGCGCCGCTTCGGGACCCCCGTATCCCCCAGCTCATCGTTGCCGCCCGGCGGTACCGCCGCTGCGACGGGGTGGCGATCTTCTCGGGTGATGTTGGCTGGCGCTTGGCCGTCAACACGGGCTCACCCGCTGCATACCTTTCCGGCGACGCCGGCGGCACGATGCTTGAGTCGCAGGAGGTCGCCGCCGGATGGGTTGAGCGCTTGGCGTCAGCCGGCGGAATACTCGCGGATCTGTTCGTTCGCGATCAGGTCGCGTAACGATCTGAGACAGTAGACCTCGACGTGGGGACCGATGGATCGCAACTCGGGGTGCTGCCACCTACGGATAGCGTGATGCTGATGATCTAACGCGAGGCGAAGGCCAGTGATGACTATGTCAGGTGCCAGGCTCGGCCTCCCAACAATCGCAGCAGTAGAAATCGCCGTCGTCGGAGTAATGGTGACCATCCGGGTGGATGAGGACCGTGTCGACACTGGTGCCGCAGCGGTCGCAAAAGACCCACTCGGCCGGACGCCAGAGCGGGGCTGTCGCCATCGCCTCGACTTCGTGGACGAGCTGGCGGAGGTTGTCGTCGGCTATCTCGTCGTCGTCGACCGAGAGGACGAGATGGTGGCGGATCAGTTCGGCGATATCGGTAACGGTGTAGGTCATGGCTGCGACTCCTCTCCCTTCCGGGTTCATGGGCGCGAAAGGACGCGGAGCAGAAGCACGGGGGCAAGGGAAGCCGGAGGCCGGGAGAACCGGAGCGCAGCGGAGGCTCGGACCGCCTTGCGGCCGGGCTGCTGGTCGAGTCCCGATGAGTGGTGTACGAGGTCGTGAGTCGCAACGGCCCTCGCATCAACCCGAGCTGACCGACTGACGTCGACAACCCGTTCTCTCTTTCATTTTACTCGACGGCCAAAGGCGCGCTCCCTTCGACTTCGCCGACGGCGTCTTCGATGGCCGGTCTCGGGTCGAACTCGCAAGGCTCGTCGCGGCGTGGCGACTTAAGACTCTCGATGCTCATGTAACGCTTGGTGACGGCCCATTCGTCGGACTGCTCGGCCAACACCGCGCCGACAAGGCGGATGACCGCAGCGCGGTTGGGGAAGATTCCGACCACGTCGGTGCGCCGGCGGATCTCCTTGTTGAGCCGCTCCTGGGGGTTGTTGGACCGAATCTTCGGCCAGTGCTCGGGGGGGAAGGCGCTGAAGGCAAGCACGTCGTCAGCGGCGTCCATGAGGTAGAGCGCCACGTCGGTGAACCCGGCCTCGGTGAGCTTGGAGACGACGACCCCGAGTTGGCTCCAGGTGGCGTCGCGGTCGGGCTGCTCAAAGATCGAGCGCACCAGTGTGGCGATCATGGGCCACGACGCCTTGGCAACCCGCGTGGCGAGATTCGCCATGAAGTGGGTGCGACATCTCTGCCAGGTGGCCTCGGCCAGCACCGCGGCGATGGCGGCCTTGATGCCACCGTGGGCGTCGGAGACCACGAGCTCCACCCCGGACATGCCCCGGGCCACGAGCGAGCGCAGAAACGCGGTCCACGCTGCGGTGTCCTCGGTGGTGACGATGTCGAACCCGACGATCTCGCGCCGGCCTTCGGCGTTGGAGGCCGTGGCGATCACCGCCGAGACATTGACAACCCGGCCGCCCTCGCGCACCCGTTGGGTCACGGCGTCGATCCACAGGTAGCGATAGGGGCCGGAGTCCAAGGGACGCTCTCGGAACTCCTTCACCACGGCGTCGAGATGAGCCGCGAGGCGCGACACCTCGGACTTCGAGATCCCGTCGATGCCCATGGCTTTCACCAGGTCGTCGACCCGCCGGGTGGACACACCTTCCACATAGGCCTGGCACACCACCGCCACGAGCGCCTGCTCGGCGCGACGGCGGGGCTGGAGCAAGAACTCCGGCGAGTACACACCCTGGCGCAGCTTCGGCACGGCCAGCTCGATCGACCCCACCCGGGTGTCCCAGGGTCGAAGCCGATATCCGTTGCGAGAGTTCTCCCGCTCCTCGGTCCGCTCGCCATAGCCGGCGTTGCACTGCATCGAGGCCTGGGCGCTCATGAGCGCCTCAGCGAAGGCGCCCAGCATCGCTCGGGCCAGGTCCGTGTCTCCGTCGGCGCCCTCGAGGTACTTGCTCAGCCAGAGCGACGCGTCGATAGTGGTGGGGACAGTCACCGTGTTCCTCCTCAAGTTGTTGTGTGGAAACTGCTTCTTGAGGTTGACGCGGTGACCGTCGCGTCTGGGGGATAGTCCTCAGCTCACCTGCTCGTACACCACTCGTTGGGACTCAACTGCACGGACACAACGTGTTTGTAAGGGTCGTAGATGATGGACACGCCCAACTCCCTGTACACCTCGGTCTTTAGTTTCGGGTCCGCAGTGGCCAAGACGGCGACGATGTCCTTGAACTGCAAGACGAGGCGCTGGATCTGTGCCTTGGTCAGTTTCTCGCTCGGCTCACACGCAACCAGCTCCTGCTCTGCTCGCAACCGCTCACCTTGCACCTCCGCCATCGTTGCCGGTGGGGGGGTCTGGGGGGCTTGCCCCCCGATGAGCCTTAGCGGTGCGCGTTAGCGCCCTAAATCGGGAGTCCTCTCTTCTTTTGGTGAGCGCTTGTCTAAAGGAGCGGAGCAATACGCCCCCCGACGGCCTCGACCCCAAACACGAAGGCGGGGGGCCGAGACTGGGAGTCCTCCTCTTCTTTCGGAGCCGCGTGGCCCTTCGGAAGGGAAGGTCTCCATGATAACGCGACGCGAACGAGTGATGTCGTAGGCAGGTCGACACGTTGATGGTCGGTGAAGGATGAAACTCGTCTCAGTGATGTCGGAATGGTCCTTCACGTCGCGACACGTGGACCAGAAGTCGTGGATCACCTCCGTGCGCTGCGCCACGACGTAGGTGGGGCCGCTGACGAAGTGCTCGCCGCGTTGCGCGACGCAGACCATTCGCCCACGACATCCCACCATCGAAGCCGATGGTTGCTGGGGACTGGGTCCGTGGCCGAGAGAGTGAGGGACGACACCGAGGTGGGCGCGAGGGACGGTGAGCAGGAGCGGGTCCCCACGCGTAGCGGGGCAAGGAAATCCAAAAGATTTTGGGAACTTCTGAAGCGTTGGCTGCCACTACCTGATGAGGGACTGCACCCCGTGACCAACGGGAAGACCTCGCAAGTCGACCCAATGGACAGGAGCCCAGATGCCAGGCATGGGAACGCCCCTCCAGACAGGCAACCAGACCGTCATCTCGGCGTTCGAGTCAGCCCTTCTTCACCAGGCCCTCTACGTCCTGGCCATCCTTGGTCTGCTGGCCATCGCCTGGAACGTCCTGCGCTCAATGCAGATTCGCCAAGCCGTTGCCGCCGGTGGATCGGTCAAAGTGACCACCCAGACAATCGGCGGTGAACCGCCCGCCGTCCGGTTGCTACGGATTTCTTTCGGGTGCATCTGGATCTTCGACGGGATCCTCCAAGCCCAGGTTTCGATGCCGCTGGGACTCGCTTCTGGGGTGATCCAACCGGCAGCCAGCTCTTCCCCATCCTGGGTACAACACTTGGTCAATGTGGGCGTGAGGATCTGGAATAACCACCCCGTACCCGCCGCTGCGGCCGCAGTGTGGATCCAGGTCGGGATCGGCGTTTGGCTCATCGTTGCGCCCAGGGGAAACTGGTTGCGCGTGGCGGGCCTGGCCAGTGTCGGCTGGGGTCTTGTCGTCTGGGTGTTCGGCGAGGCGTTCGGATCCATTTTCGGTCCCGGCCTCACATGGCTGTTCGGCGCGCCAGGCGGCGTCGTGTTCTACGTCGCGGCAGGGGCGCTCATCGCCCTACCAGAGCGGTATTGGCACAGCCCACGACTGGGTCGCGGCATCCTCGCCGCCATGGGCCTCTTCTTTCTTGGCATGGCTGTGCTCCAGGCGTGGCCCGGACGCGGGTTCTGGCAGGGCCAGCCGACCCGACACGCCATGGTGGGGACACTGACCGGCATGGTGCAAGGCATGGCGCAGACCTCCCAGCCGGGATTCCTGGCATCTTTGGTGTCGAACTTTGCCTCCTTCGATGCCGCCCATGGTTGGGCCGTCAATCTCTTCGCGGTAGTCGCCCTTGCACTCATCGGTGTGGCGTTTCTCACAGGACGCCGAAAGATCGTCTTTCCCGCCGTCATCGCTGGCTCTGTCTTGTGCTTAGCGGACTGGATCTTCATCGAGGACTTCGGCTTTCTCGGGGGTGTGGGCACCGATCCGAACAGCATGATCCCGATGGCATTGATCTTCCTCGCCGGTTATGTCGCCATGACGCGTCTTCCTGCCGCCACTGTGGCGGCGACGATTGGGGCGGTAGCTGAGCTTCCGACCTCATGGCGCGATCGAGTCCTCGCCCGCCCCGCCTACGCTCTTCGCGCCTTGGCCGCAATCGGTGCCATCGGAATCACCGTGCTTGGTATGGCTCCGATGGCCTTCGCCGCCACCAACCCGGTCGCCGATCCGATCCTCAATGAGGCCATCGACGGTCTTCCAGTTGTCACGAACAACTCGGCGGCTCCCTTTAATCTCATCGACCAGGATGGCAAAGCGGTGTCATTGCAGAGCTTGCGGGACAAGGCGGTCGCCCTCACCTTTCTCGATCCGGTTTGCACGACGGACTGCCCGCTGATCGCTCAGGAGTTCCACGACGCCGACCGGATGCTTGGTGCGCAGTCCCGACGCGCGTTATTCGTCGCCATCGTTGCTAACCCTCTTTACACCTCAATTGCGGCCACGCGTGCTTTTGACAACCAGGAGGGCCTTAGCGGCGTGAGGAACTGGCTCTACCTCACGGGATCGGTGCTGGAGCTGGAATCCGTCTGGAATGCCTATGGTGTCCAGGCCGTGGTGGAACCCGCCGGTGCCATGGTGGCCCACAGCGACATCGCCTTTGTGATCAACCCATCGGGCCGCACCCGCTACGTGCTCAATGCAGACCCCGGCCCAGGAACGGCCACCTCGCAATCATCGTTCGCCGGGGTCCTCTCCAGCGATATCAGCCGAGTGCTGGCCCAATCGTGAAACATACCGACGGACGCCGTATGAGACGCAGGAGATCAATCGGGAGTGTCCTGACGGTGATGGCGTTGGGGGTGGCAGGCTGCTCCCCATCTTCCATCGCTAGTGGCGGAAACGACGTCA
The DNA here is from genome assembly GCA_963714125.1 of uncultured Acidimicrobiaceae bacterium. Lineage (GTDB taxonomy): Bacteria > Actinomycetota > Acidimicrobiia > Acidimicrobiales > UBA8190 > CAWCAW01. The sequence continues at coordinate 2,910,702 of OY970234.1, forward strand.
CTACGGGGACGCAGCAGTTCAATGCGCCCCTCGATGCCTCGTTCACTACCACGACCGCCGCCTGGGCTGACATCGCCGCCGGTCACCTCGACCAACCAGCCAATACGTTTTGGCAGCTCCTCGTTCTGCCAGCGGGCAACGCTCGATGGTCACTGGTCACGCCTCCCGGCGTTGCTGACAACGGTGGCCTCGTGAGCGTTCAATCGGGTGCGACCCTGCTCACCGGTTTCGAGCCGAGCGCGCTCATTCACTTTTCCCCCCTAGCCGCGACATCCGATGCGGGGACACACTGGTCGCAGGGCATCCTCAGCCGGGCATTGACTGACGTGCCCGACGCGTTGGCCGCGTCAGGAGACGGCGACATCGCGGCCCTGATTGGCAAGACCGGAACGTCTGTCGTCACAAGCAGCGGCGGGCTCTCGCCGAGCTGGCGACCAGGCGTCACCATCAAAGAGCTGGCGGCGTCATCAGCAGGACGCTCCTGCGGGGTATCGGCACTCACCGCGCTGGCCTATTCGCCCAGCGGTCGGCTCCTGGTGGGGGCGACATGCGACCGTCCGGGTAAGGTCGGAGTTTTCGCGGCTTCGGGAAGTGGCTGGCGCTTGGTAGGCCCGACCCTCCCCGTAGGCGAGAACGATGCAACCACGAACGTTCTTCGCCTTCGTGCAGGCGATAATGAAGTGTCAGCTTTGTTGGCGGCACATTCCACCGGGGGCACCGCCTTGCTCGGCGCGCGCTTCACAGATAGCACCAGTTGGTCTACGCCGTCGTTGCTGGCATTGGCCCCCACAGAGCGACTTGTCTCCTCGGGGCTCTCGGCTGATGGCGGGCTGGTCGTGCTCCTCAATGACAAGGGACGTACCCTTATCGAGGTGAGCGGCATTGGATCAGGTGGATGGGCCGGGCTTCCCACACCGGCAGCCCGAACGGCAGTGATCGCCTTTGATGCAAGCGGCAACATGGACGCCATCGCCGTGAACGGGTCGAAGTTGAATGTTTTCCGCCTCGACACCGGCAGTTTCAGTTGGTACTCGATCCAGTCGATCCAGGTGCCGATCCAATATGGTTCTTCGAGCTAAACCCATCGCGCGGGTCTGAGTAACCGTATGTTCCAACATCGGGCCGACGCCCGGCTCTCGACGTGCAATACGGTGCGAGAGCACCTTTCGGCTGCTATTGATGGCGAGGTACGAGGCGCATTGCCTGCCGCCATGGCTCGGCATCTGAGGAAGTGCGCCGACTGTAGAACGTTCGAGCAACGCGCCACCACCATGACGCGTCACCTGCGCATCAGCGTCCTTGAACCGGTGCCCGACTTGACCGGACAGATTCTCGAACGCGTTGCTGCGCTCACACCGGTCTCAACCGAAGTACGGGTCGCTCCTCGGGCGAGAGTCCCATTCGCACCTCTATTGGCAAGATGGGCAATGGCCGTCGTCCCCCTCGGACTTGCCGTTTCGAGCCTCGCATCGGGTGCCTTCGCCAAACCCCACATCGTCCCTTCGCACCCGGTCACCCGTTGTACCGTCGCTTTGGTCCACCAGCACGGGCCTCCAAGGTTGCCGTGATGTCAGATTGCCAGTCGGCCGTGCCTGCCGTTACGGTCAGCCCGGTGGACGAGCTGAGCGAACTGCTAGGCGAAGCCCGCAAGGGAGATGAGCGCGCCTTTGCCGCCTTCGTCTCCAAATCGCAGGCCGAGATCTGGCGGTTTTGCTCCTACCTAGTCGGCCCTGCTGAAGCTGATGACGCCACCCAAGAGACGTACCTGGCCGCTTGGCGGGCGCTGCGAGGGTTCCGGGGGGACTCGTCGGCTCGGACGTGGCTCTTCGTCATTGCTCGTCGGACTGCATTGGGCCTGGCCAAGCGCAAACGCGATGTGGTGGCGCTCGAACGGCGAGTGGCTCGACCCATTGAGGTATCGGACGGCCAGATCTGGACCGATCTCAGCGTTCTTGTCGATCACCTCGACGAGGATCGGCGCATGGCGCTGATCCTCACCCAGGTCTTCGGCCTCTCCTATGCCGAAACGGCCCAGGTTTGTGGGTGTGCGGTCGGTACCATCCGATCCCGTGTCGCACGGGCTCGCCAGGAGCTGCTCGCCTCGTGGACCGGAGCCAGTCCTGTCCAGACCCAGCCATCAGTCCCAGAAGTTGCGCAGGCTGTTGCGGGGATTGACGGCCGATAGGGTAGAGGTGGTGGCCTTGCCTACGGAAGTGGGAGCGATGTCGATTGGCCCCGTGCCGGTGAATAGGGACTGACTCATGCCAGCAATGCAGCCCATGCACTTCACACTGGACAACGCCCTCACACGCTGGGAATGGAGTCCGTTCCCGTTGGTGGTGTTGGTGGTGCTGGTCCTCGTCGGTTGGTGGTATCTGCGCGCCGACTGGAACCTCGCCATGCGCGGTAGACGCTGGAAAGGTATTCGCACTGCATCGTTCTTCGCTGGCCTGGGCGCCATTGACCTTGCCCTACAGTCGCCGGTGGCCACGTTAACGATGTCCTATTTCCAGGCGCACGTCGTTCAGCACCTCTTACTCATGATCATCGCACCGCCGCTGCTCGCGTTGGGCGCGCCGTCGACGCTGTTGCTCCAGACGGCCAGCCGTCAGAACAAGACCCGATGGCTGGCGGTGCTGCGCTCACGGCCCTTCGCGGTCCTCACCCACCCCATCACCGTCTGGTCACTGTATTTCGGAACCATGTTCGCCTTCTTCCTCTCGCCACTCATAAACGTGGCCATGAATCACATGGCGCTCATGGACGGCTTCAACGTGCTCTTCTTGTTTGGTGGTCTCCTGTTTTGGTGGCCACTGGTAGGCATCGATCCAATGATCCACTGGAAGATGTCATATGGCATCCGCTTGTTGACGTTGCTCATTGGATCCGGTGTCGAGACATTTCTCGGGGTTGCTCTCCTCGGCTCATCGAAGCCTGCGGCCTCGATGTACAGCGTCGCCAGCACGCATTCTGGTGCCGGTTTGCTTTGGTCCTCGGCAGAGGTCGCCACATTCGTGGGGTTAGTGCCGATCTTCATCCAGTGGGTGCGTTCCGAAGAGCGCGCAGGGTTGCGGGCCGATGCGCACCGATCCCGGTTGACTTCCGCCTCGCCGGAGGGTTCGGATGCGAGTGGCAACAACGTGACAGTTCGACCACGGGCGACGGCGTGGGAGGCGGCGTGGATGGCAAAGGCAGGGAAGCCACCCGAGCTGCTCGGTGTCGGCGTCACTGCTCCCAGCGAGATGGGCTCATAATCGGCGGACGGTTGTCGGTCGCGGCCACCCAGCTCTACCGTTCCGTGGATCATGGGATGAGGGCATCGTTCCAAGGTGAGTACGAGTTGGTGATCTCGTCGCCGATAGAGAGCGCATCTAAACAGGACGAACACTCCAAACCCCGGGATTCTGGGGTCATAGGGTGCTTCGGGTTGATCCTGTCCTGTCTCGTCTAAACGAGAGCGCCGGAGCGGCGTAATCCGACTCCTGTGTTATGAACGGCGGGCAGGACGGGCCAGCCCGGTGGGCGTGGAGACCCTGTTTGAGGAATTCGGGACTGGCGACGCCAGAGCCCTCTTAGTGATGTTCGGGACCTTGCGCATCACCGGCCGGCCGTGGATCGACATCGACCATGAGCCGAGGAGGGCCTGTGAGCACATTGGGAGTCGACCTGGCCGTGCGGGCGCCGCACGTCGCCACCTTGAGCAACGACCGCGGGGAGGTGATCTGGTCACGTCGGCGCTTTACGAGCCATCCCCATGACCTGGCGGCCCTGAGCGCGGCGATTGGACCTGCATCGGAGCTGACGGTGGTGATGGAGCCCACCCGCAGCGCGTGGGTGGTCGTGGCTGCGCACTTCCGGGCCGCTGGGGCCAAGGTGGTGATGATCGCCCCCGAGCAGTCGGCGGACCTGCGCAACTACTACAAGAAGCACACCAAGAACGACCGGCTCGACTCCCTCGTGCTCTCGCGTGTGCCGCTTCTTCATCCCGAGGGGCTCACCGAGGTGAGCGGGCTCGGCCCCGCTGAGCCGCTCAGGCGAGCGGTGCGTCGGCGAGTGGACATCGTCGACCAGCGTCGGGCGTGTCACCAGCGCATCGATGCCATGTTGGACCTGCTGGGCCCGGCCTACAACGAGGCGCTCGGGAGCCGAGGGACGAAGACCTCGGCCGTGGTCCTCGAGCGCTATGGGAACCCGAAAACCCTGCGTCGGCTGGGCCTTTCCCGGCTCACCGACCTGGTGAGAAAGACGAGCGGTGGCCACCTCGATGCCCAGTACGCCACTGGGCTCCTCGAGGCGGCGACGGAAGCCATCACCTTGTGGAAAGGCGGAGGTCTCGACTTCGACGAGCTTGCCTGGGACCTCGCCCAGGAGGTTCGGCTCATCACTCAGCTCGATGTCGAGATCGAACGACTCGATGATCGCATCGCCGAGCTCTACCAGGTGGCCGACCCCAAGGGCATCGTGCGCTCGGCGCCCGGTGTCGGCCCGGTGCTCTCGGCGGGGATCGCCGGGCGCCTGGGCGATGCGACGCGCTTCGCCAACCTGGCGGCCGTTCGCTCGTTCTCGGGGATCGTGCCCGGTGTGAACCAGTCGGGGTTCACCGAGACCCGACCCGGCATCACCAAACAGGGAGACCCCGGCCTGCGCCGGGATCTGTACCTCGCCGCCGAGCGGGCTCGCCATCAGGATCCCCAGCTGGCCGCCAAGTACTACCGGCTGATCATGGAGCGCCGGCTGCATCACTATTCGGCGGTCTGCCACCTGGCCACGACCCTTGTCACCCGGATCGCCGCCTGCATGTGCTCACGCCAGCTCTACGTGGTGCGAGACATCGACGGCACTCCGGTCGAAAGTGAAGAGGCCCGAGCGATCATCGCCAAGCGCTACTCGATCCCACCCGCTGCTCGTCGACGGTCTCGAATCCCTGACGCGGTGAGCGAGCCAACGAGATAGGGGTCGCCATTGGCGCCCCGCGCTGGCTCGCTCAGGTGACGAGGCTACGCCCCCTTGACGCGGTTAGGAATTTCATAACAACGGAAGTTACGGTCGGAACTGAGTAGGAAAAACCCAGGTCAGCACAGCGCAAAGCCTCTGATGCTCCCAAAGCAGGTGCGCTAACCAGGCTGCGCTACTCCCCGTCTGACCTGGGATTTTCTCTCAGATCCGAAAAAACTCCCTCAGCACAGCGCACGGAACACACATAATCCGAAGTGCTCGAACCGGAGGAACAATGGACAGCCTAGGTGACCTCGACAGACTGTCGAAGTCCTTCACCCGCCACTTGCTGGCCGAGAACAAGTCCGCCAAGACCGTTGCCACCTACGGGGAGGCCGTGGGGCAGTTGGTGGCATTCCTGGCCCCCCTTGGGATCTGTTCCGCCGACGCCATCACCACCGCGAGCCTGGAGGAGTTCTTCGTCCACCTTTTGAGCCGCAAGGCCCCTGCCACGGTGTCGAACCGGTTCCGAGCGCTCCAGCAGTTCTTCAAGTGGATGGAGACCGAGGGTTACAAGGACGACAACCCCATAGCCAGGATGCACCCCCCTTACGTACCGGAGCAGCCGGTCGATGTGCTCACCGAGGACCAGATGCGCTGCTTGCTCGCGACCTGCAAGGGTGGGTCATTCGAGAACCGCCGCGATGAAGCCATCATGCGTCTCCTTGCCGACAGTGGAATCCGTCGGGCTGAGCTGCTGGGCATGAGGTGTAGCGACGTGCACCTCGATGAGAATGCCGTAGAGGTCCTGGGCAAAGGCCGTCGCTTTAGGGCGGCTCCATTTGGCAACAAGACTGGACGGGCACTCGACCGCTACGAGGTGCTACGGCAGAGGCACGCGTGCCGAGATTCGGAGTGGTTTTGGCTCACTGGTCGAGGACGACTCCAGGAATCGGGTCTCGCCACCATGTTGGCCAAGCGGGGATTGCACGCTGGGCTGGGGCGAGTGCACCCACACCAGTTCAGGCACACGTTCGCCCATCACTACCTGGCCAATGGGGGACAGGAAAACGACCTGATGAGGCTGGCGGGGTGGCGAACGCGGGAGATGGTGGGTAGGTACGCGTCATCCACCGCCGACGAGCGCGCCCGCCAGGCATTTGGACCCCTGAGCTTCGGCGACCGACTGTAGGGTTGGTTGTGTTGACTATTCCCTCATACGCGTCAGACCCAGGTCGAGTCCCGATGAGTGGTGTACGAGGTCGTGAGTCGCAACGGCCCTCGCATCAACCCGAGCTGACCGACTGACGTCGACAACCCGTTCTCTCTTTCATTTTACTCGACGGCCAAAGGCGCGCTCCCTTCGACTTCGCCGACGGCGTCTTCGATGGCCGGTCTCGGGTCGAACTCGCAAGGCTCGTCGCGGCGTGGCGACTTAAGACTCTCGATGCTCATGTAACGCTTGGTGACGGCCCATTCGTCGGACTGCTCGGCCAACACCGCGCCGACAAGGCGGATGACCGCAGCGCGGTTGGGGAAGATTCCGACCACGTCGGTGCGCCGGCGGATCTCCTTGTTGAGCCGCTCCTGGGGGTTGTTGGACCGAATCTTCGGCCAGTGCTCGGGGGGGAAGGCGCTGAAGGCAAGCACGTCGTCAGCGGCGTCCATGAGGTAGAGCGCCACGTCGGTGAACCCGGCCTCGGTGAGCTTGGAGACGACGACCCCGAGTTGGCTCCAGGTGGCGTCGCGGTCGGGCTGCTCAAAGATCGAGCGCACCAGTGTGGCGATCATGGGCCACGACGCCTTGGCAACCCGCGTGGCGAGATTCGCCATGAAGTGGGTGCGACATCTCTGCCAGGTGGCCTCGGCCAGCACCGCGGCGATGGCGGCCTTGATGCCACCGTGGGCGTCGGAGACCACGAGCTCCACCCCGGACATGCCCCGGGCCACGAGCGAGCGCAGAAACGCGGTCCACGCTGCGGTGTCCTCGGTGGTGACGATGTCGAACCCGACGATCTCGCGCCGGCCTTCGGCGTTGGAGGCCGTGGCGATCACCGCCGAGACATTGACAACCCGGCCGCCCTCGCGCACCCGTTGGGTCACGGCGTCGATCCACAGGTAGCGATAGGGGCCGGAGTCCAAGGGACGCTCTCGGAACTCCTTCACCACGGCGTCGAGATGAGCCGCGAGGCGCGACACCTCGGACTTCGAGATCCCGTCGATGCCCATGGCTTTCACCAGGTCGTCGACCCGCCGGGTGGACACACCTTCCACATAGGCCTGGCACACCACCGCCACGAGCGCCTGCTCGGCGCGACGGCGGGGCTGGAGCAAGAACTCCGGCGAGTACACACCCTGGCGCAGCTTCGGCACGGCCAGCTCGATCGACCCCACCCGGGTGTCCCAGGGTCGAAGCCGATATCCGTTGCGAGAGTTCTCCCGCTCCTCGGTCCGCTCGCCATAGCCGGCGTTGCACTGCATCGAGGCCTGGGCGCTCATGAGCGCCTCAGCGAAGGCGCCCAGCATCGCTCGGGCCAGGTCCGTGTCTCCGTCGGCGCCCTCGAGGTACTTGCTCAGCCAGAGCGACGCGTCGATAGTGGTGGGGACAGTCACCGTGTTCCTCCTCAAGTTGTTGTGTGGAAACTGCTTCTTGAGGTTGACGCGGTGACCGTCGCGTCTGGGGGATAGTCCTCAGCTCACCTGCTCGTACACCACTCGTTGGGACTCAACTGCCTGTCTATTCAGCGTATTGGGCAAACACCGCGTCTCGCTGGTTCTCCCAAAAACGACGCTGATGCGGAGTCAATGCCCATATCTCGTCTTCACGGGGCGCATACTTAGCTGGTAACAATCCTTGCTCTGCGGCCAGCGAGAAGAAGCCACGTCCGGGATAACCGTCGGCATCGTGGACGATGAGTGATGTAAGCATCGGTTCGTGCGCCTCGTGGACGTGAACAGCCACTGCACCAGCCAAATGCCGGTCCTTGTGCCGATTGCGCCTGCCGATGTCCTCTTCGCTCATTGTCTGAATGGCGTCCCAGAGCCCACCGTAGGTCGTAAGCTTCCGTTCTCTCGCACATGAAATCAAGTGAACGATGGCTAAGTCACGCAGCCGAAACCACATGGCCCACGAATACCCGAAGAACGTTGTGCTGTTCTGAGAAGTCTTTCGACCACCTGTCTTGCCTTTGACGACCTGACCACGTTTTCGTTGAGGTGTCGCTTGCTGTCCCTTGCCCCATCGCTCTCGCATGCTGGAACCAGGGTCAGCCGGTTTTGAGGACATACCAACCCCCCTCGACGGGCGCCTAGTCCAATACGGTATCCCGTTGGACACGCAGATGACGGGGAGTCCGAACCCCTCCCCAGAGCCGTCGGCATGAGCGTCAAGCGCTTGACCGCAGGTTTGCTGTTCCCGATAGGTTGCTGTCTATGGTTGGACTGCCTAACAGGGAGCAGCGGTTTCTGCTCGATGAAGTTGCCACCGTTTATTTGAACGAGGGGCAGTGGCCAGGATGGGCGTGGTTGGAGGAAACAGCCGAACGCCAAAGCTTGAATGCCGCCGAAATCGTCGCCACGTTCCCCCGCGTGTTCTCAGTTGGATATAGCTACCTATCGCCGATACGGCCCACCATGCCAGCACCTACCGACCGAATAGCGGTGACAGTTTGGGGTCTCTCGTACGTTGAGCGAGCGAGGACATTGGTTGACGCGTTTGTTAATCTGCTCGACGCCTTAGGCACTATCCGTGCTGGCATCAAACTCGACCCCTTCTCAGACTCCCGGCCGATTGTGACGCGGGCACAGGTCATGGAGGGTCGGTTGCCATCACCCGTCTGGGAGGCACGACTCATGCCGCTTCTTACGAAGGAACCGGCTACATGGTCGTGTGTACCAACCCCTTCATGGGAAAGCTGGGAGACGCTTCAACTCACACCTGAGCTAAGGCGGTTTGCGGGTGTGAGTTCGTTTGACGATTACATGGAACGGATGGGTTCGTATATGACCCCGCCTCAGTCCGCTCCGTCTCGCCAGTCTCACTCCCCATTTACCCTGCCCGCATCCGTCGACTACCTCGACGTCGTGTGGACTCTTCGGTTCGGACAACCGTTGGTTGTGCCGCCCGGAGTGGAACGTTCTGCAAGGCTTGCCTTCGATGCCTCAGGTCCCGATGAGGCCGACACACGCCTGAGTGCGCTGTCGGAACTTCTCAAGGGGCTTCGGGTCCCGGGAGTCCCGGGAATAGATGGCCACCCGTTGGCCCGGCTGGGTCCGTTCTTAGAATCTCATCTTCCAACGGAGTCCCATTCGCGTTTACAAGATGCTGTCGGCATTCTGGATGCGGCTAGGCAGCTACGTGCCGGAGGACAGCACGTCGGTGCTCGCGCAAAAACGGTAGAGGCGCATCATCGGCTTGGACTGAGCTATCCCATGGCAGATTGGTCCTTGGGGTGGGAGCAGATTCAGGTTGCCGTCGCTGAAGCGTTCGATGCAATCAGAGACGAGATTCAAGCGTCGGGGCCACCATCCGAATAGGGCTCTTGAGGATGGGCGAACGCCTACCGACCTGGCGCCTGCATTAGTTCCAGCGGGTCAAGCCTTAGCCGACTGGCGATGCGCTCGACGGCCTTGAGCGTCAGGTTCCGCTCCCCACGTTCCAGACCACCAACGTAGGTCCGGTGGTAGCCGAGCTTGTCGGCGAACTTCTCCTGGCTCAGGCCCCGGGCCTCCCTGTATGAGCGCAGGTTCAGGCCAACCCTCCGCTGAAGTTCGCCCTCTCGCACCCACGCAACATGCCGGGAGCGCTACCTGTTGATCTACATACTTATAAGTAGCAGACTGGTGGAGTCCACCTGAGTGGCGGGGCGGGCAACGGAGCGGAGGGTTGGCGATGTCTGGTGGTCTGCGAATGAGGCGGCGGGTACGGCGGTGCCTGGTGATAGCGGCCTTTATGAGCGTGGGTGGAGGGTCAGCCATGATCCTCGCTAGTCCCGCTGGAGCCACTACCGGCAGCTACAGCGATCCTCGGCCTTGTTCGGCCAGTGTTCAGAGCGGCGTGTGCATCTCGCAGATAACGGCCGATTACACCACGACAAACATCACATTTGGCATGGTCGTTGGGCTTGCCACCGACCCAACCTCCGATCCGACTTGGACGTCAGGTGCTGCATCTGTTCAATGGACCATTGCCGTTAATGGTGCAACGACAGCCACATTCGTAGTTGCTGCTATCGACCCCGTGACTGGCCAGTTCGTTGGCGGCGTGACAACTGAACCAGCTGGTGCATTCATCTGTGACCAGAACTCGGGCGTCCAGACATCATTCGATCTCAGCAGTAACACCTATGACGTCACTTTCCCTGCAAGCTGCATTGGGAATCCATCTTCTGTGAGCGTGACGGCTGCATTCCTCTACTCGGACCTCTTCTATTATTCGCCCGAGCAAGGTCTTTGTTGTTCCACATATCCAGATACGACGTCTACGTCCTCCACTACGAGTTCGACAACAAGTAGTACCTTGGTAACTCCAACAACGACAACCACTGTCCCAACCACCACTCCAGCTCCGACTACAACGACGACGGTGGCGCCTGCGATTGCTCCAAGTTCCGAGTCGACGCCTTCGCGAACCCTGGCATTCACTGGACCAGGGAAAGACATACGGTTGGCGGCAGTCGTTGGTGGTGCCCTGGTGTTGTTCGGCATCACCTTGTTCGCCCTTGCCGATGCACCTCGCCGCCTGCGACTCCAACTGGCCGACTGGGGACGTGAACGTCGTCCTTGGCAACGGGCGCTGGATGAACGGGGATTCCGCACCGGTCAACAGCTTCGGCGCCAACTTGCAAAGGGTCAGGCCATGGGCGGGAAGCTCATGCACGACGCCATGAGCAGAGGTCGGTGGCTCCTCGGTCGCTAATCACTTCTTCGCGAGCGCCAGGCCACCTGGCTCGTCAAAAGTGAGGGTGACGAAGACCTGGTCTCTGGCCCATACTGGCGAGCAATACGGGGTGACGTGGGAGCAGGATGAGCGACACTTCAGGTGGACCAGGGTGGTGGGAGGCGACCGACGGACACTGGTACCCGCCCGAGCGCCACCCGAACCATGTCGCTCCCGCACCGCCTCCACCCGATAAAACGCCGGGTCCGGGGTGGTGGAAGGCAACTGACGGCCAGTGGTATCCGCCAGAACGGCACCCGAGCTATGTAGCTCCCATCCCGCCCCCTCCACCTCCGATAGAGACCACGCAACCGCCAATCGCAGACGAACTCCAAAAGTTGGGGCACCTTCGTGACAGTGGGGTCTTGACGCAATCCGAGTTTGAAGTACAGAAAGCGTTACTCCTAACGCCAAGACGGCCGCCACATGTGTCGCCGACAACACCGCCGTCTTCATTCAACCGAACGGCATACCCTTCTGCCGCAACCTCACCACTCCATGCCGCAGGGTGGCCAAGCGTGCGGCAAAGGTCGAGCCGCTCTACGCGGAGGTCTCGACTGGTCGCTCTGGTTATTGCGATTGCTGTCCTCGCCGCCGGAGCCATCGTTGGAACAGTTCTCACCGTTTTTCCCGCCTCGGCATCGCCTCTTGGCCTCGATGGTCTCGTAACAGTCACGGGGCAAGGAACCAAGACCACTTCGGTACTCCGCTCGTCCCGTGCGGTGGACCTTCTCGTTGCAATGGTCTCAACGGAGTACCAGGAGTCGGTGAGCATCTCGGGTGGCGGGCTCCATTGGACTCGGGCCGAGACTTACGAGGGTACCGCCACGACGGCTGGAGAGAACCTTGAGGTGTGGACGGCACAAGTGAGCGCTCTTCCAAACGGCCTGCGAGTTACGTCGGCGATGACGGGCCCACCATCATGGTCCCAGTCGCTGACCGTCTTAGCTCTCAGTAACGCTTCCGGCGTCGGTGCAGTCGCAAAGGGCTGCTACTTCTTTCAATCGGATTGTACGAGTGGAAGTCCAACCCCAAAGCTGTCCCTGGTTCCCGACCACAGTGGGTCATTGGTGGTCGGCGTGGGTTACGACTACAGCAACAAAATCAGAAAGTCGGTTGGGCGAGGCGAGACCCTCCTTCAGCAAGCACTCGACCAAAAACAGTACGCAACGATGTGGGTTCAGCGGCTCAGCGCCCGGACGGTCGCTGGACGGTCTGTGACGATGTCTGCGACAGCCTCAGGCAATGATGCCTGGGCAGTGTTGGCTTTTGAGGTGAGCCCCGTCGCGGGCATGCCGACCGACATCGCTCGGAATGTCCGGGCCAGCAGGAAGAAGCTGGCGGTACCGACAACGACGGCTCCTCCGGTCACGGCCCCCCCGGTCACGGCCCCCCCGGTGACGGCCCCTCCAGTTACTTCCCCTCCCACCACTATCGACCCACTCTCCGGCTACCAATCTGCCTACGACACCGTCATGAATGACTTGGAGGCCGAGATCACCGACGGTCAGTCCAACAATGTCTCGGGCATAACGACCGACTGCCAGCAAGTCGTCACCGATGCTAAATCAGCCCTATCTCTCCCGCCGACCGCTAACGCCACCGTCAACTCCGACTGGGCCGCGTGGCTGAACGAGAACACCTCCGGCTGCCAGCTCATTATCCAAGGCGACCAGCAAGTCCAACAGGCTGCTCAGGATATTCTGAACGACGAAGCGCAGAGTCAGAACGTTGACCCATCCGCCATTTCCGCCGCAGGTAACCTCTCGGTCACCGGCGAGGGTAACCGTGCTCAGGGGGTGGCAAAGCTCGAAGTTGCAAGTAGCCAACTCAACACGGCCCTGTTGACCGCCATCCAGGAGTGGAACGGAAACTGGTGATGGCAACACTATGCGGGCAACATGCGATGACGTGGAGGGAATGATGAGCGATGTACCCGGCGGTCCAGGTTGGTGGGAGGCGACCGACGGACATTGGTACCCGCCTGAGCGTCACCCCAACTATGTCGCCCCGCCACCGCCTCCAACCGTTGCAGCGCCGGGTCCAGGGTGGTGGAAGGCAACGGACGGTCAGTGGTATCCGGCTGAGAGGCACCCCGACTACGTTGCTCCACGTCTTCCAGTGCCAGTCGAAACGACCCGGCCGATTCCCACGGTTGCACCGACACCGTCCTCTCCTTTTGGCGCGACCCAATCCCTCCCTGTCACGCCACCTACCCAACCCTTTCCGGGAACTGCGCTAGCTACCCCATTTTCAGGGACTCCTCAAAAGAAGAGGCCTCCTTACCAACGATGGTGGTTCTGGGTCGCAGCGGCCGTTGTTGTGCTCACCCTTGTCGGTGGCATCGTGGTAGCCGTCAGCAAGAAGCCATCCAACAATGCTGCCAACGCCGGTGCCAACACAGACAACACAGGAACCAACACCGGAAACACAGGAACCAGCACAGCGGCGACCACTGCCAAGGCTGCGTCTGCATACGAGTCTGCCTACAACACGATGACGGCGGCGGTGAATGATGACATTCCAATGCAGAATGACGTTGATAGTGACCCCGCTGGTGCGACAGCCGCGATCAACGATGAAGTTACTCAGAGGATGACGTTCGACTCGGCCGTAACAGCGATTACGTTTCCAGCTAACGTTGAGGCTGACGCAATGAAGCTTCTTAATGCCGACGCTGCCCTTGAGACGGTATTGGGCACTCTTGCAGTGAACACGAACGGCATCAGCAACTACAACTCGGTCTTTGACACTGTCACTCCTGATGAGAGCGCATTCACGATGACAGTGAGTGCGACGTGTGCAACCGAGGATTCGAGCACCGAGTCGGCCAGCGTGGCGACGCCGGCGCACTCTCTCGGGGACGGCGGGGCCGAATTCAAGGCCTAGTTGTAGCCGTTACGCGAGTTAGGCAGCGACCCCGGACGTAGGTCCGGGGTCGCCTCGCGTCTGGACACAGTGGGCGTTTCGGAAGGTCCTTCGGTCGTGGCGTCTTGTGCAAGTGGTTTGGGGCGGTATCAGCCAGCAAGACCACGTGACGTTGTCATCGCCGTGCCGCCCGTTCCCCGCTCCACTGCCTACCGGCATCGCCGTGACTGCACCCTCGGTCCCGTTCTGTCCGTGCCTTATCCTTCCTTCTTCCCTCGTGCGGGTGAGGCCAGGTACTGAGCTGGTGCGGTCGTAGGAAACAAACCCACAGTCCGTGCCCTCGCTGGCGGTGGCGATCCGGACGATGCTGAGCCCTACCCGTCACAGGGGGCCAAAGCCGCCGGTCTCAAACCGGGTTCGGCGACCCATGCCTCAGCCTCAGTTGGGTTGCCGCCCATTGGCCAGTCCGACCTACAACGACGCCTCCTGCGGCTTCAGATCCTCGAGAGCGCCCAGATTCCCCATGGCCTCTGACCAGGGCTTGTGGAGGGTACCCTCCTTATCGCGTGGGAGGTCACCAGAGAAGTGCATATCGTCCCAGGTCAGGTGGAAGTGCGAACACGCCACTCGCTGGCCTTGACCCCAAAGGTCAAGCCAGCGTTGCAGGACCCTCCAGCTGGGTGTCTCCTATGCCTTGCCACATCCCTCCTCGGAGATGTCGCCGATGTCGAGAACTCATGGGGTCCCGGGCGCATTGATCTACTGGGGGGAGACGTGGTGGGTCGACGTGGTGGGGATGCGGCGAGGAAATGACACCTCCGCCTGACGCAGCCGACTCCGATGTCGAAGAACATGGGCCTCGGCACGGCAAGCGCCGCGGGAGCAGATTTTGGACCGGTGCCACCGGACTGATCTTTGCCATTCCCGCCGCTGCGTACTTCTCGCTGATCCATGGCTATGGCGTCAACACCATTTGGGGGGACCAATGGGCTGACGTTCAGGTCATCCACCACCTGTACTCGGGGACACTGAGCCTGGGCACCTTATGGGCCCAGCACAACGAGGAGCGAAATTTCTTCTCGAACCTCGTCGTGGTGCTCCTGGCCGAGACCACTCACTTCAACGTCGTCGTCGAAATGTACGTGAGCGCGGTGCTGCTGACGTGCTCGATCGGCATCCTCATCATCACGCACCGTCTCCGCTCTCGATCCACACCTTGGATCCTTTACTTGCCTGTCGCACTGTTGATGTTCTCTTTCGTGCAGTTCGGCGACACGCTGTGGGGATTTCAGGTGGCGTGGTTCTTCGTCGTGATCGGGTTGACGACGGCGTTGTTCTTTCTGGATCGGCCCATCCTGTCCCTGCCATTGCTGATCGGGGCACTGGCGGGCGCCATTGTGGGCAGCTTCTCGCTCTTTCAGGGACTGCTGATCTGGCCCGTGGGGGCGCTGCTCATGTACCAACGCCGACGTTCATGGCGGTTGATCGCCATATGGATCGCGACGGGTGTCGTAACAGCAGTCGTGTACTTCATCGATTTCGACTTCTCCGCACCAGGTGCCGACAACGGGTCCTACGCAAGCCACCACCCCATCGTCGCTCTCAAGTTCTTCTTCATCGCCATCGGAGATGTCGTGGGACTTCCGAAACCGAATAACGGCGTCTTCATCCTCGGTATCGTCATCTTCGCCCTGGCCGCCTCGTTGGTCGGGGTCTACGGCCTGCGGCGCGACGAATTGAGCCAACGACCGATCGGTGTCGCCCTGGTGTGCTTCGGCCTGCTGTTCGCCGCATCCATCGCCATTGGACGGTCTTCCTACGGGCTGCAGGCAGCCCGCTCCCCGCTTTACCCGACCATGGACCTTTTGATCCTGGTGGGGTGTTACTTCGTCATCTTGAGTCGACCACCTAGGTCCTCAACGTCCCCGACGAGCCGACAACAAGTGGGCATCCTCGTCATGCGCGCGCTCGTCGTCGGCGTGATCTGCCTGCAAGTGATTGTCGGCTTTCCTCACGGCCTGACCGGAGCCCAGCAGTGGCAATCATCTATGAAGACCGAAGAGATCTACCTTGTCGACCTCACCCAGGCATCCGACAAAGTGACGCTCGCCGAAGCCGTCTATAACCCCCAACTTGTTCGGCGTCTGGCCGTGATCGCTATGGACAAGCGCCTCAGCCTGTTCTCGACCTCGGCGGCCGCAACCCTAGCGAGCCGGCATCCGTACGCCGTCGCCGTGACCGACTTCTATTCCGAGAAAAGCGTCCGCGGCGTGTTTGCCTCATCGGGGCCCAAGTACCCGCAGACGATGGGTTTTGCACGAAGCTCCACAGAGCTGTGCGCGCCGCTGGAAACCTCCAAGATCCTGGCCATAACCCCAGGTTCGCCGCGGAGCCCAGGCTCGTTGCAGGTGACGTCGGACCGGCGTACTTCGACATTTGAGGTCCTCTTCACCACCGCCAACGCAGCGGTCGACGCCACGGACCCAACGGGACAGGCATGGCACGCAGCAGCAGTCGATTTCGTCACCATCGGACCCTATGACCAGTGGCTCAACATCCCAGCGAGCGCCTACCCGGCATTTCTCCTCGAGGGTACGTCGGGCACATCCCGCATATGCCAGGCGCCAGCTCGGAGCTCATAGAGGGTCGACCCCAGAGGCGCCGTCGTCGGCGACATGAGCGGTCCACTGCCCTTGATCGAAATAGCGAAGCTGGTGGCGCGCCGCGGGATCGGGATACCACCCCGGCGGAGCCACCGCCGGGACCGCGGTGCCGTTGACGACCGCGGCGCCGTTGGCGACTCTGGCGCCAACAGGCGTCTTGACCTGGAGACTCTCGCGCCGGCGGGCATATCGACTCGATGTGGCGATGGCCTCGAGCAGCGCATCCGCCTCCGCCGTGCCGCGATCTCGGAACTCGGCTCGGACACGGCGGCCCGCCGCGTCGACGTGCACGGAGGCCAAACCGAGGGCGCGTTGGACCGGGCCCTGAATGCGGCGCACACTCTGGACTTTCTCGAGGGGAACCCAGCACGTGACTTTGCGGACACGACCGGTGACGGACATGGCCACGGCGTCGTCATGGCCGGCGGCGAGAAAGTGGTAACTGAGCGGGGCTTTCCAACGAGCCTGGGCCGGTGGACGTTCAAGGGCGGGCGACGGCGCCGTGATCACGGTCTGGAGCAGGTGACGGGCCAGGCTCTCGGGGCCCACCGGCAATAACGCCTTAGTCACCGTGCCCGATCGTGGCCCCTGGTCACGCCCCGCCGATCCAGCGATGTCGACCTCGAGACGACACCACCCGAAGGCACGCCACAGCAGGGGCTCAACGAGCCGCACCGCTTGGACGCGACGAATAGGTATGGTCTCGGCCACCGTTCCGAGCAAGCCGCGGCGGATGCGGATGCCATCGGGTGCTTCGGCCACGGTGAAGCCGTACTGCGTGGACACCAGGCGCCAGATCGAACGCACGAGTCCGAGCACGTAGATCACCAAGCTGCCGCCCAGGGCCACCACGGCGGCCTTGGAGATGTGCGACGCCACCAGCACGGCCACGAGGAGGACCACGCTGCCCAACGTGGAGGCGGACAAAGCCACCGATCCCACCAATCGACCCGTGGGCACGCTCGCCACCACGCGCTCGCCCGGCTCCGGCGTCGATGGGTCAAGGCCATGATGACCGGCCAGGAGGCGGGCACGCAGGTCCAGAGCCACCGGTTCTGAGAGATACGCCAGCTTGCCGCTCGCCGACGTGGACCCGGCCAAACGGATACGCAACTCGGCCAGGCCGAATATGCGGGCCAGCAACGGTTGAATGACATCGACGGCTTGGATCCGAGCCACCGGCAACTGTCGAGAGTCACGGCGCAGGAGGCCTGATTCGATCTGCAGCGTGGCGCCTTCGAGGCGCCACCTCGTCACCAACCAGTGGATCACTCCGACGATCACAGTGACGGCCACCAAGGCCGACTCGAACGGCAACGAGTCACCACCTCCGCCCGGATGAGCCGCGGAGGCCGCCAACAACAGCACCACCGGGACCAAGACGCGTCCGGCCCGAATGACCGGCGAAAGCGGGTGGAGCCGTTGCCAGCCCGAGCTCACAGACCGGCGGCTTTCGCCTCGCCCAAGGAGGCCAATCGGTCTCGGAGCCGAGTGGCTTCGTCGTGATCGAGCCCGGGAATGCGGGCATCGGTGGCCGCCGCGGCGGTATGCAGCTTGACGGTGGCCAGTCCGAACAGCCGCTCGATGGGACCGGCCGTCACGTCGACGAACTGCATTCGGCCGTAGGGGACGACGGACATGCGCCGGAACATGACCCCTCGGGCCACCACCAGGTCCTCGTCGCGTTCGGTGTAGCGCCACGATCGGAAGCGGTTGTGCACGAACATCAGGGCTGCCCCCGTGCATGCCACCGTGGCGGCGACCGAACCCACCGCGGTGACAGCTCCAAGGCTCGTCAACGAGACCCCGACAATGACGACAGTGACGATGCCCAGGGCGATGACCTCGACACAGCGCATCTCCCACAGCTTGGGGGAGGGAGATCTCCACGCACCGTCGTCGATGATCATCCTCCCAGGCTACGTGGGCTCCGTCGCTTATGAGCAGGGCTGGCCGGGAGAGAACACGCGCCGAGAGACCGGGGCGGGGGGCGGCTCCCAGCTAGCGGGGCGTGATTCCCCACCTGGCTCGCCACGTCTCTGCCGGCTCGAGCCTCACGATGTCAGTGCCGCTTCGCAGGGCATCAGGCGGGCATGTCATGGGCTCGATGGCAATCGAACGACGACGCTGTTGGGGGTCCAAGGTGTCGCCCGTGAAGATCATGATGTAGTTGAAACGTTCGTCCATCCACAGCGTCACGCCGCGCGTTCCTTCGCTGTTGTCGAGTTCCACTCGAGCCACGCCGTCGTCATCGCGCCACAGTTCCGTGTAGGCGGTGTCGAGGCGAGTCGTCCCGACAGGCCGGCTCGCCGTGAAGTCGTACTCCGTGCGCGACACCGCAGTCTCCTCGACGGGCAGGCCGCGATCGTCGGTAATGAGTCGCCGTTGGGCGGGCACCTGGATCCGGGTGGTGTCGATGGTCGGGGTTCCCACCGTCACGTACGGATGAAACCCGAGACCGATAGGAGCAGGAACATCGTCGAGATTGGTCACCCTGGCCGTCACACTCAACCCGTCGCGTCCTAATCGATACTCGATGAACAACTGCACAGCCCACGGATACGCGGGTTGGGGATGCAAACGACAACCCAACGTCACCACGTTCTGAGCCCTCGACTCGAGCCGCCACGGCATCCAGCGCACCAAACCGTGAATGGCGTTGCGACGGGCGGGCTCGTCCCACGCCGCTTGGGCATGGCGTCCGTCGAAGATGTAGCGACCCTGACCGAGTCGGTTCGGCCATGGAGCCAGCACTTGCCCTCGGCCACCCCCGCACATCTCCGATGCATCGAATCCGTCGATGACATTCACATCCCCCACCGTGTACGAGCGCAGCGTGGCGCCGATCTCGGTGATGACGGCGGCGTGGCGCCCATGACCGATGACGTGCTGCTCCCCCGAGGGAGGAAGCGTCGGGTACGGCGATACGGGCATGAGACATCTTTCATCGGGCCAAAGGCGGGCACCGGTATGGTAGACGCCAGGTCATATTTCAGTGCCTTGACCCTGGACGTCCCGGCATCCACAGCGAGGTGGTCGAGTGCGCATACTGGTCACCAACGACGACGGCGTACGTGCCCCCGGCATCGCCGCCCTGGCGCATGTGGCTGCCGACAGTGGCCATGACGTCATCGTGGTCGCCCCCATGGTCGACTACAGCGGCGCCGGCGCCGCCGTCGGCCCCATCCACTCGCGTGAGGGCGTGGACTACGAGTCCTATGCCATCGCCGGTCTTGAAGGCATCCCTTCCTTTGGCATCGACGGACCCCCGGCGCTGGCGGTAATCCTGGCCTGCGTCGGAGGTTTCGGGCCCCGGCCTGACATCGTGCTGTCGGGCATAAATCACGGGGTGAACGTTGGTCGCTCGGCACTGCACTCGGGCACCGTCGGTGCCGCCCTCACCGCCGCTCACTTCGGGTTGAGATCGTTGGCGGTGTCGATCCGCTACGGAGACGCTCCCGTGCCTTGGGACTGCCCGGCGTCGTTGGCTGCCGCTCTCGTTCCCGTGCTGGTCGATGCCGACGCCGGCACCATGCTCAACCTGAACGTCCCTGACGTGTCGTTAACCGAACTCCGAGGTCTGCGCCACGGATCACTGGGCCGGGGAGGCGCCATTCGATCCGCCGTGCAAGAGGGCGCAACAGGAGCCGACCTCCCCCACCTCTCATTGCCGGCGACACCATCAGGGACGCTTCGACTCGATCTGGTCGCTCCCGGATCGAACCGCGACGACGATCCCGGTACCGACAGCGGGCTGCTGGCCCATGGGTTCGCCTCACTGACGCCGTTGGTGGGGGTACGTGAAGCGGGACCGGAGTCCAAGGATGTGGTCGCCGCCGCGCTCGAGGCCTTGTATTTAGTGGCTGGTGTCGGTCCGGGCGATCCGGGCGATCCGGGTGACCCCGACCATGGCAACCTTCGTCAGTAAGGGCCGTCGCAGCAGCTGTCGCGCCAACCACACGCCGGGCACCGGTAGTGGGCGTGCTCGGGGGCCATGGCCGACCCGCACGCCAAGCACATCGTCGACAGATCGCATGCGGGCGCTGACGTCGTCCCCGCTTTGTCCGCAGACACCGTCGTCGTGCCGACCCCATCCTCAGACCCACGCCCCGGCAGTTGCACGGGCCCACGGTACCGACCACCCGACCCCTGCCGAGGGACCCTCGGCGTGACCCGGGCCGCTCGGAGCGACGCCGAATCCTCACAAAGAGCGACGTGATCTGTAGTGTCCTGACGGAACGTCAGACGAAGGATCTCTGACAAATTCCCTGTTAAAGCGCCTTAACGAGGCGTGGCAGCGGGAACGGGCCCCGGCCTTCGAACCTCACCCGGTGCGGTCGAAGTTTGCGCCCCCGTGCACAAGCTGCTTACGCTTCTTGAAGAACCACGCCGGACCACGTCTTGGCGACAGCCTGAGGAGTCTGTCGTTCTGGACACAAAGGACGTGCGGTCGCGTGGGCATGCCGATGGGCCGATCCCGTCGACGCGTCCGCCGCTTTCGGCGTGGGTCCAACCCCACATATGACCAATCGACACCACCGCAGACCCTGCACGGGAGGCGCCTGACGCCTAGACCCAGGGCTGCTCCGTCTGCACCTCGTTCGGACTGAAGTCCAGGACCGCCCGCCGCGTCGCGGCGCCGGTGCCGCGAGACGAATGCTCAGACGACGGACGCCCGCATTCCCAAGCCGATCTGGAGCCCTCCGGGGATTCCGAGACTTCAAGGAGGCGCAAGATGCGGAAGCACCGACTCTATGGCGTTGTCATCGCCGTGCTTCTCGGTGTGGGACTAAACCCACGACCGATCTTTGCCCATGTCATCACCGGTACCGACTCGAGTCGGACCGGTTCACAGTTTGTGTCGGCGGATTATTCCGTGCGACAGGTATATGTCGATCAACGGGGGGCGGTCACTCGCCCCACGTCGAAGCGACCCGGTACGGACAAGTTCGTCCTCTCTGAGTCAGAAACAGCCAACGGAGCCACGCTGACGGCACTCACGTCATTCGTTCCGCCACCACCGCCACCACCGCCACCACCACCGCCACCACCACCAGCGGCACCGGCACCCCATCCGGCACCGGCGCCAGTAGTGGCCGCTACTCACGCGTCGGTGACGGCACCCGCGGCGCGCTCAACATCGTCGGGCGCGTGGGCCGAGCTGCGGTGGTGTGAATCAAGGGACAACTATGCCGACGACACCGGCAACGGGTACTACGGCGCTTATCAATTCTCGCTGGCCACGTGGCGCTCGCTCGGACTGGGCGGTCTTCCTTCGAGTGCGCCCGCGGCCACGCAAGACAGTGCCGCGCAAGAACTCGAGGCGCGCAGTGGTTGGGCGCAGTGGCCCGTGTGTGGGCGCGACCTCAGCGTGACGTGATGTCCAACGTCACACGTGTGGCGTCCTCGGTCGGTGTCGGCGCTCCGCGGTGCAACCGCAGCGGCGCTGGCGCCACCGGGGGCGACCACACCACAGCGCCCGACTTTGGCCCATTGACCAGGGGTGCTCCCCACTCCGGAGCATTTCGGTAGGGTCGTGGCATGAGTGAGACGGACGCTCGCGGTAGCGGCGCCAGCTCCGCTGGCCAAGGACAACGCGCCTCGGAAGAATCAAGAGAATCGACGCAGGTGACTGCGAAGTCCCGCGGATGGCTCTCTTCTTTCACCGGGCTTTTCGAACGACGGCTCTTCGATGAAGGTGGCTTTGAAGTCGACGGGCGGTATCTCCACTACGAATCTCACGGCAGTGGTCCTCGCGTCGTCGTGTTCTTGCACGGTTTGCTCCTGGACACGCAGATGAATCGCCGCTTGGCCGCGGATCTGGCCGAACGCGACTTTCGCGTCATCCTGCTCGACCTGCCCGGTCACGGACGTTCGGATAAACCGCGTCACGCCTCGGCTCACCGCATCGACTCGTATTCCCGTCATGTGGTCGCCTTGCTCGACGCGCTCGGCATCGATGAAGCCGTTGTCGGCGGCGTGTCACTGGGCGCCAACGTCAGCTTGCAAGTCGCTGTGGATGCACCCGAAAGGGTGCGCGGCCTCCTTGTCGAGATGCCTGTCTTGGAGTGGGCCGTCCCTGGCGCCGCGGTGGTGTTCTTGCCCATGTTGCTTGGAGTCCACTACATCAGTCCGGTGGCGAGAGTCATCGCCTCGGTGGCCCGCAAGGTTCCCAAGACATCGATCGGTGCGCTCGACAGTCTCATCACCACGTTCTCGCTTCAGCCCGAGGAAGCCGCGGCCGTCCTTCACGGCATGCTGGTGGGTCCGATTACGCCGACCTACGAGCAACGTCAAGCCATCAAGGCTCCCGCTCTCGTCATCGGTCACAAGGTCGACTTCATCCACCCCTTCACCGATGCCGACCACCTCACCCGCCAGCTGCCCAATGCCCGCCTGCTCGAGGCGCACTCGATCATGGAGCTACGCGTGTTCCCCGATCGCCTCACCGGTGAGATCGCTCAGTTCCTGGACCACGTGTGGGGCCGGCCCCGGCTGAGGCAACCTTCGGTGCCGCGCCCGGCTCGAGCCCGGGGAGCCTGACCGGCTTTCGTCGGGCACACACGACAACGCCACCTCGACGGTCAATCCGTCAGCGGGGCGCCCAGGCATCAGGGTCCTCGGTGAGCTTGGCCACTCGCTTGGGCAAACGCCCGGCCACGACGTCTTGCAAAGTGACTTGGTCGAGAACCGAACGCAGGCTGGCCCGGACAGCCACCCAGACGTCTTGCAGATGTTCGGCGGCGCCCTCGTAGACGGTCATCTCGGGCCGTAACCCACGGACCTCAGCCAGCGGACCGTCGAGGGCCCGCATCACGTCGGCCACGCTGATGGCCGAGGCCGGGCGAGCCAGGCGATACCCACCTTCGGAGCCCCGTTGGCTGGCCACGATCCCGGCTCGGCGCAGGTCGTTCAGGATGGCGCCCAGGAACTTGGCCGGCAGCCCCTGTCCCTCGGCCAAGGCCTCGGTGGTGCTCGGCTTTCCTTCGTCGGCCAATACGAGCAGGGCACGCATGCCGTAATCGACCTTGGCGGGGATGTGCATATAGGGATTCTGCCCGTTGGCCGCCGCCTCGTGGGGCTCAAGGGGGCACGAGCTCGTCGCACCGGGAATCGAGCTGGGGACCGGGGCGCCTCCTGGGGCGAAAAATCCCTTGCCATAGGGGGTCGGCGGGCAGAAGCTGAGATTGTCGTCGCGTCGATGGGAGCGTCGTCAGATGCTGTCCATATACATCGAAGAGCACTTCGTCGAGGGCGAGCCCGAGCTTGAGCCTCCTGAGGAGCTGGCCATCGGGGAGTTCGACGAGGAGGCCCAACTCGAAGCGGGCCTCGACAACGAAGACGTGCTCGAACAAGACGTTGAGGAATCGTTGTTGGAAGAGACGTTGGAGAACCTCGTCGGCGGCGAGAGCGACAATGACGAGACCGAGGCAGCGAGAGGCATCGATACGTCGGCTCTCATCGACGCCGACTCCCTTGACGAACTGGATCTGGATGACCTTGAGGACTTCGAGGAGAGTCTGGACCGGATCCTCGAACGCCGCACGGCGTCGGATCACGAGGAGTCAGACCAAAACGAGCGCCTCGAGGCACCGGCATCGGCGGGCTCTATCGGACCGGTACAGGCCACGGAGTTCGTGTGCCGCTCATGCTTCTTGGTTCGCAGCGACGTGCTCCTGGCCGACGCCGCCACCCGCACCTGTCGCGACTGCGCCTTTTAAGAGCGACGACCGCCTCCAAAAGACCGAGCTCGGTGGCCAATGTGCCCCGGTGGCATCCGGTCCGCTACAACTGCGGCCGTGAGTAACCCTGATATCGGCTCCGGTCCTGTCGATCCCACCGTGGCCCCCACCCGGCGACGCCGCACCATCGTGGTCACGGGTTCGGCCTCGGGGATCGGGGCGGCCGTGCGGGCTCGGTTCGAGCGCAGTGGGGCCCGGGTGGTCGGAGTCGATCTCCACGACGCCGAGGTCACCGCTGATCTCGGCGATGCGCCGGGCCGCGCTGCCGCTGTCGCCGACGTGGTGGATCACACCGCAGGCCAGCTCGACGGGGCCGTGTTGTGCGCCGGTGTCGGTCCCCACATCGCGCCGGCCGAAATCATCGCGGCCGTCAATTTCTTTGGAACTCTGCACGTCCTCGACGGGCTCTTGCCCACCCTGGCGAGTGGCGAGGCGCCTTCGGCGGTGGTCATCGCCTCGAATTCCGCCGGGATCACTCCCCCACATCTTGGACTGCTCGACGCCTTCGCGTCAGGAGGCGAGGCGGCCGCCCGCGCCCTGTCGAACGAACTCGACGGTGCCACCGTCTACGGCATGAGCAAGCTGGCCTTGACTCGAGCGATACGGCGCCGGGCAAAACCATGGGCCGACGCCGGCGTCCGCTTAAACGCGGTGGCGCCGGGACCGATCGACACTCCGCTGCTGGCGGGATCACGACGCGACCCGGTCCTCGGCCCCCTCGTCGACGCGTTACCCATCCCCCTCGGGCGTCGGGGCACACCGACCGAGATCGCCGCCGCCATCGCCTTTCTCCTTGATCCTGTCAACGGGTTCGTCCACGGATCCGTGCTGTTCGTCGACGGTGGAACCGATGCGCAACTCCGGCCGGACGGGCTCTGAGACGAGACCTGCTTGTCGCCGGGGCCAGCTAATCGTCGCTGTCGCGAAACGTCCGGTCGCGCTTTCGCTCGGACTGGCGCCGTTTGTCTTTGAGGCGTCGGGCCCGGGCTGCTTTTGAAGGGGCCGTGGCCTTACGCGGTCGCTCGATGCGCAGACCATCGGCGAGCCGAGCGGACAGTCGTGTCAGGGCAACTTGGCGATTGCGGGCCTGCGAGCGCTCCTCCCCTACCGCCACGCGTACCTCTGGGCCCAACCGGTCCATCAGCCTGGCCCGCTGGCGAGGCCCCAACGAGGGAGACGACGCCACGTCGAAGCGCACTTCGGCGCGTGTGCTGGCTTTGTTGGCGTGCTGCCCCCCGGGACCGCCACTGGTGGTGAAGCGCCACTGAAGCTCATCAAGAGGAATGGCAAGGCGCGCCGTCACGCGCAGCACGGTGCCTGCGGCCCGGGGTGCCGGGGTACTGCCACCGGCCCCACCTGCGGCCTCGGTTTCGGCATCGGAGGCCTGGGCGTCGGCATGAGAGGTCCGAGCACCCTCGGCGCCCGACGACGCACTGCGGTCAGCTTCAGCCACCGTCGTTCTCGGCCACTCGCACGGCGCCACCGTACCGAGCCGACCCCGACGGCGGTAGCGTGCGCCCGCAGATGTTGACAGCCGGGAGGGACCGTCGATGACAGAGGACGTGCGCGGCAAGGTGGTCCTGGTCACGGGGTCCTCGAGCGGGATCGGAGCCGCTACCGCCCGGGCTTTTGCCGCGGCCGGTGCTTCGGTGGTGGTCAACTCGTCCCGCTCCGTCGAGGCCGGGCAGGCCCTCGCCGATGAGCTCCCCGGGGCGAGCTACGTGCAAGGAGACATCGCCGACGAGAACGATGCGCGCCGCTTGGTGAACGAGGCCGTCGAGCGTCACGGGCGCCTCGACGTTCTGGTGAACAACGCCGGCACCACCGAAGTCATCCCTCATCATGATCTCGAGGCCGTCACCCCCGAGATCTGGCGGCGCATTCTCGACGTGAACGTCATCGGCACGTGGCAGGTGTCGGTTGCCGCCGTCCCCCACTTGCGGGCCGCGGGCGACGCCGCCATCGTCAACGTCTCGTCCATCGCCGGACATCGACCTGCGGGGAGTTCCATCCCCTACGCCGCTTCCAAAGCCGCGCTGAGCCACATGACGACGTTGCTCGCCAACGTGCTCGGGCCCGAGATCCGCGTTAACGCCGTGGCCCCGGGACTGGTGGACACGCCGTGGACCGAGGACTGGGACTTGGTGCGAGCTTTCGTCACACAACAAGCGCCCCTCCAGCGCAGCGGCCTGCCTGAGGACATTGCGCACGTCATTCTCAGCTTGGCCACGGCGTCGTATGTGACCGGAGAGACCGTCCTCGTCGACGGTGGTCTGCACCTGCGCTGAGTACCAACACGCCATCGAGGAGGATGACGATGAAGATCGACGTTTGGCTACCCACCGCCAATCCCTTCACCACCGGCGAATACCTCGCCGCCGTGGGGCGGGAGTCCGACGCCCGAGGGATCGGCACGATATGGGTGGGCGAGCACGTCGTGATGTTCGATCACTACGAGTCCAGCTATCCCTATGCGGCCGACGGGCGGATGCCGGCCGGTCCGGGCATGGGGCTGCTCGAGCCGTTCACGACCTTGGCGTTTCTGGCCGCGCACACCACCACGGCGCGACTGGGTACGGCCATGTGCCTTCTTCCCCAACGCAACCCGGTGTACACGGCCAAAGAAGTCGCCACGGTGGACTGGCTGTCGGCAGGGCGCGTCGACTTCGGCATCGGGGTGGGATGGCTTCGCGAGGAATTTGATGCGTTGCAAGCGCCGTGGCCCCAGCGCGGGGCCCGTACTGACGAGTACTTGGACGTGCTGCGCAGCTTGTGGTGCGAGGACCCGTCCTCGCACCAAGGCACCTTCTACACCCTGCCACCGTGCAACTTCTTTCCTAAGCCTGTGCAATCGCCGCACCCCCCCGTCCATGTGGGAGGCGAGAGCGACGCCGCCCTGCGACGAACGGCGCGTCACGGCCAGGGCTGGCACAGCTTCAACCGCTCGCCCGATGAGCTGAGCATTCCCCTGACGCGTCTCGAGGAGCTCCTCACCGACGAGGGGCGGACGTCGGCGGAGATCACGGTCACGGTGAGCCCGTACTTCAAGGAAATGCATGCCGAGGATGTCGAGCGCTACGCCGAAGCTGGTGCCGACGCTGTCGCCGTCTTGATCTTCGCCGGCTCGGCCGCCGAAATTCCCGCCGCATTCGACGCTCTTGAGCCCCACCTGGAGCGGGCCCGAGCGTGCTAGTTCCATCCGTGGCCTGAAACACCCCATGGTGTAGCTTCGGCCCATCGCCCAGGGCTGGACAGGGAGCTTCTGAGATGCAGGACGAGGACGCCTGGGATAGGCGCAGTCGGCCCCCGGCCCTCACAGGTAGCGGTGCCTCCGGGGTCGAATCCGACAGTGGCGACCACGACTGGGTCGTACCCGCCAACCAGCTACTGGATGTGGCCGCCGCCCTGTCCGAGGGTGCGTCTCGTGTCCATGCCCAGCTCCGGCATCTCCCAGCTGCCGATCGGGACGCCGTCCTGGACATCGTCGCCGGACATCTGAACGAAATCGTCACGTTGTGGACGAGCTTGGTGCGCGGGGTGATCGCTACGGGGCCCGAGCCCGATGCCGTCGATCAGTACGAGAACCGCGACGAGCCGCAGCCCCGCGAACCATTGGCGGCCATAGCCGACCTCCGCCCCCCCGTCCCCACCGACGAGTACCTCCGCCCCGTTCCCACCGACAGGGTGCCCGGCGAGCGCGCCACTACCGAGCACGTCAACCCTTACCGCCGCCCGCCGACAACAAGTGAAGGACCGCTCGCCGTCGACCCCCTGCCCCGTGACGAGCTCACGGGTGTGCTCACGCGTCAGGCGGGCTTTACGGCGTTGACCAAAGAGATTGAACGATGCCGTCACTCGGGTGACCGCTTCGTCCTCGGCTATCTCAACGTCGACGGGATCAAGGCCGTCAACGACGCCCGGGGCCCGCGTGCGGGCGACGAGCTGCTGCGCAAGGTCACCGCCGCATTGCGGGCCACATTGCGTTCCTATGACGTGATTTGCCGCCTCGGAGGCGACGAGTTCCTCTTCTCGCTTCCTGGCGCTGACTTGGCCACCGCCGAGCTGCGCTTCAAGGAGTTCGCCGTGATTCTGGCCGAAGAGGCCCCCGGAGGATCGGCCAGCGTCGGCTTCGCCCAGTTGCGCGACAACGACACCATCGATGACCTCATCGCCCGGGCGGACACCGCGTTGTTGAAAAGCCGCCGCGGTCGTCGCCGCGCCGCCCGTTAGTCACTCAGCCACCACCACGACCATGGCGGGAAGCGAACCTGAGGTAACCGTCGCTACCGACGCGGAGGTGTCGGTGGTGACCCTACGCAACCCCCCGCATAACCTCCTCACCGAGCCTCTTTTGCGAGCGCTGGCCGACGCCATCCACGGCGACGCACGACAGTGTCGGGCCGCCGTGATCGCCAGCGTCGGCCGTTCGTTTTGTGCCGGAGCGAACTTCCGCTCCGGCGACGCTCCAGACCCCAGCTCCGGCGATTCCTTCGCCCACCGCACCGCCGCGTTCTACGAACAGGCGGCGCGCATCTTCGCGTCGCCGGTACCGCTCGTCGCCGCCATCCAAGGGGCCGCCATTGGCGCCGGTTTCGGGCTGGCGCTCGCCTGCGACGTCCGCGTGGTTGGAGAAGGCGGGTGGTTTCAGGCCAACTTCGTCCGTCTCGGCATTCACCCTGGCTTTGCGTTGAGCACGATGCTGCCGCGCTTCGTCGGACCGGGCCGTGCCGCGGAGCTGCTTCTCACCGGTCGTCGCGTCGACGCGCCCGAAGCCGGGCGCATCGGCCTCGCCGACCAGGTCGTGATGGCTGGTACCGAGCTCGACGCCGCCATGGCGCTGGCCCAGGCCATCGCAGCCGGCGCACCCTTGGCGGTGGCGTCGACGCGCGCCACGCTGCGGCGGTCGTTGGTCGACGAGGTCACCGCCGCCATGGCCCATGAACTCTCCGAACAAAGTGCATTGGCGGGAACGGCCGATGCCGTGGAGGGCGTCCAGGCCATGCTCGATGGTCGACAACCCCGATTCGAAGGTCGCTAGCTGTAGCGACCAGCACCACGCCTGCTGTCAGGTATCGAAGTCGCCGATCACCGTGGTGGCGAACTCCTCGACCCGGGCTCGGCCTTCACCAGGCCAACCACACACCAAATAGCCAATACCGACGTCGGCCATGGCTTCCAGATTGCGACGCACCACATCGATCGGCTCCGACAGCGACAGCGACGATGCCCGCATGATGGTGGACGGGTCACGTCCGGCGTCCTCAGCCAAGGCGTCCAAGTAGGCAGAGAGCGTCCGCAGCTGATCGGGACTGCCGTAGCCGTGCCACACCTGGGCGAATCGGGCGGCCAGCGGCATGGTGCGGCGCCTACCCGTGCCACCGATCCAAATGGGCGGGTGCGGGCGTTGGACGGGAAGCGGACGCATTTGGGCATCGGCCAAAGAGAAGTGGTGACCTTGGTAGGACACCACCTCCCCGGTGCCGAGACGGGTCACGATCTCCAGCGCGTCTTCAAGGCGATCGAAACGCTCGCCGGTCGACGGGAACTCGATGCCGAGTTGGCGGTGCTCCCCGTCGAACCACGCCGCGCCCAGGGCCAACTCCAATCGGCCTCCACTGGCGTGGTCAATGGTGAGGGCCTCAGCCGCCAGCATGGAGGGGTGACGGTAGGTCACGCCGGTCACGAGCAGACCCAGCCTGATACGGGAGGTGGAACCGGCCAAGGCGGCCAATGTCGTCATTCCCTCGAAGCAGTTGCCGGGCCCCTCGCCGTAGAGAGGAACGAAGTGGTCAAAGCCCCACGCACCGTCAAAGCCAAGCTCTTCGCCGAAGCGCACGCGGGACACGATCTCGTCGAACTCCATGCGTTGTTGGGCAACGTCTATTCCGAATC
Organism: uncultured Acidimicrobiaceae bacterium; assembly: GCA_963714125.1. Taxonomy (GTDB): domain Bacteria; phylum Actinomycetota; class Acidimicrobiia; order Acidimicrobiales; family UBA8190; genus CAWCAW01. The sequence goes on from OY970234.1 coordinate 2,940,740, forward strand.
GCATGGCTTGCTCCTTGGCCTTGTCTGCGCTGCGCAGGCTATCGGTGCGGCGCGCTCAGTCCTCGATGTAGCGCGGATTGGTCACCGACAGCTTGTCGGCCACGGTGGCCCGGACCACGGCCCACACCTCGTCCCACCTGTCGTCGAGCGCTCCGGAGCGAATGGCGGCCGCCAGCTCCGCTTGGCTCGATAGGCCTAAGGAGGCCAGGCGACGTTCCTCAGCGGCGGCGTGTTGCGGGCCGAGGGCCAGTTCCCGGGCCACCATCGACAAGACGTTGGCTGCCACCCGGGCGTGAAAGGCGACACGACCGTCGGGGCTGGTCATGACCTCGCGCTCGAGAAACTCGCGCACGGCGTCGAGCAGCTCGATGGCCGACGGAACGTCATGAGGGCCGGAGCTCATGACAACATCTCCATCAGGTCCCACTCCATCTCGCACACCCGCCGGCCCACGGCGGCGAGTTCCACGGACCGGTGCGTGCCCGAGATATGCGTCATGGTCTGGACGATGGCGATGATCCCCCACCGCAGTGTTCCGAACACTTCCCACCACGCCAGTTCGGCTCGGTCTACTGCAGCGCCGCCGGCGGCTTCATACGCCTCCACCATGGCGTCGATCGTCCCGAAGCCCCCCACCGCCAGCGTGGACCCGAAGCGCCACGCTTTGACGCACAACCAACCCAGATCTTCCATGGGGTCGCCCACATGGGCCAGCTCCCAATCGATGACGGCACGGATCCCTTCGGGACCGACGATGAGGTTGCCATTTCGAAAGTCGCCGTGGACGACAGCCGAGCGATGAGGTGACGGCCGGTTCTGGGCCAAGCGCCGCAACGCCAACTCAAAGGCGGGATGGGGTTGCCCCACCTGGTCGAGCAAGATGCGCAGGTCCTCGAGCTGGTCACCACCGGACAGGCCCGGCACGGCGGTGGGAGCGATGCGATGCACGGCGGCCAGCACCACGCCGCACTGCGCGGCCAAGACGTCTCGGGCACTCGCCAAGTCGTCATTTCGAAGGATGCGCCTCGGAATGGTCTCTCCGTCCACGAAGCGCATGACGAGGTAGCTGTGGCCCGCCCCGCTGGCCGACGTGGTGACGCCGCCGATCACCACCTCCGGCACGGGCACGCCCGCCCTGCGAGCGGCATCGAGAAGATCCGCTTCGAGGCGCAACCCCGCCGCCGGCGCACCGGCATGGTCCATACGCAAGACGAGTCGCTCGACGCTGTGGTCGGCTCGGGTGGCGTCGAAACGCCACGTCTGGCGAGAAGCACCGCCGGTAAGTGGGGTGAGGCCGGTGATGGCGGCCACGGGTCCCCACGCTGGCTCAAGCACTTCGATGAGCATGGGGATCAGCGCGTCGGCGTCAGGAGACACGGGTCGGATGCTACTGATGGCATCGTGACCTCGGCGTCTTCACCAGTAGGGTGGTGCTGAGTGAACGGGCGCGCGTTTCTGTGGACAAAGGCACCGTAGAGATCTACGAGGAGCGCGGCGCGCAGTGGGCGGCATCGCGCCAGCCCGTGCGCCAGGCCGACGCCCGCGCCTTTGCAAGTCTCCAGCGCGCCGGGGTGCCACGCATCGACCTCGGTTGTGGGGCGGGGCGTTATCTGGCCGACATCGGAGTACCCGCCGTCGGTCTGGACGCCTCGGGGACGATGCTCGACCAATGCCGCCGCCACGTGCCGGGCGCGGTGCTCGTCAAAGGCGATCTTGAGCTATTGCCGTTCGCCGCACAAACGCTGGGCGCCGGATGGGCCAACATGAGCTATCTCCACATCGCACGCCAACGCATGCCGATGGCGCTGGCCGAACTGCACCGGGTGCTGCAAATGGGATCGCCCGTCGACTTGCAGGTGCTCATGGGCGACTACGAGGGCCGCGCCTTGCCCCAAGACGACGTGGGTGGGCGTTTTTTTGCTTCGTGGGAACCCGGCCCTCTCGGTGACGTGCTCGACGGTGCAGGTTTCGCCGTGTCCACCATGGAGAGCGAGGATCATGTCGTGCGCGTCCGGGCCGAGCGTGTGCTCACGCTGGCTGACACCGTCGGACCAGGCATGCGTCTGCTGGTGGTGGGCCTCAATCCCAGCGTGTATTCCGCCCAGGCAGGCATCGGCTACTTCCGTCCCGGCAACCGGTTTTGGCCCGCCGCCATTGCATCGGGACTTCTGACCAAAGACAGAGACCCCTTTCACGCTTTGCGCGTCGACGGCGTGGGGATGACCGACATCGTGAAGCGGCCTACGGCCAAGGCGGCCGAGCTCAGCGACGTCGAGTACCGATCAGGCATGAATCGGGTGCAACGACTGGTCCGATGGCTCCAACCGCGTGCGGTGTGTTTCGTCGGTCTGACCGGGTGGCGCGTGGCCGTGGACCGAGACGCGGTGGCCGGATTGCAACCCAATCTTCTGGCGGGCCGACCGGCGTACGTGATGCCATCGACCAGCGGGGCCAACGCCCACGCCCGCCCCGCCCAGCTGACCGAGCATTTTGCCGCCGCCCTGGCCATCGCCGATCACGCTGATTGAGCGCGGCGACATCATCACCGTGGGTGACGTTGACGATGTCACGGTCCGCGAAACACCACAACGGCGGCATTAGGGTCGTGGCCCGTGGTGCACAGCCGTAACGAGACGCTCACTCCTGTACTGCGATACGACGAGTACGACGAGCAACCGTGGGCCACGGCGCGTGCTCAACATGTCGACCCTGCCTTCGGACGTCGTTTTGCGGAACGCGCCCTCGACGCCTTGGTCGCCGTGCGCGGGGCGCGTGTGCTTGACGTTGCCTGCGGAACGGGCATCTTCGCCCGGCTGGCGGCCCATGTGGCCGGCCCGTCAGGGCGGACGGTGGGCGTCGACCCGTCGCGCATTGCCATCGATACGGCCCGTCGTATCGACATCACGAGCATCGTCGAGTGGATCCATTGGGACGAGCTTCGCCTTCCCTTCGAAGACGGGAGCTTCGATGTGGTGGCGTGCCAGCACGCCTTGCACAGGTTCCCCGAACCGGAGCTCGTTCTCAGCGAGATGCGCCGCGTCCTGGCCCCCGGGGGTCGGCTGGGCATCACCACGTGGGGCCCGATCGAAGAGAACCCCGCCTACGCCGCCCAGCTCGATGCCGCCGTGAAGTCCGGCTTGAACGGCTCCGACGTCGTCGATGGATTGCTCGAAGCGTTCTCGCTGCATCGGATGGAAGATCTTCAAGAGCTCGCCCGCAAGACTGGCCTGGTGGACATCTCGTCTCGCACGGTACGGATGCTGGCCGCGCTCCCCCCGGTGGCGCAGTGGGTTCGGGTTTACCCAAGTTTGCCCCCGTTGTCGCGGGCGTGGCAGGACTGTGACCAGCAGTCCCGCATCCAGTTCCTCTCGCGCGCCACGGAACTGCTGCGTCCGTTCGAGCACGATGGCGTGTTGCGCGTGCAAGCGTCATCTCGGCTCCTGGTCGCTCGGGCTCCCTCCGCCTGAGCACCCGAGTTCGGGGGACGTCGCCACCGTTTTCTGGATGTCGCCTGGCGTCCAAATTCGTCGCCGCGGGCCTAGGCTGAAGCGGTGCCCGACGAAGAAGTGCACGACACCCCACTCGACGCGTCGTCATCGACTTTGGACTACCGGGCTGCCCCCGGTGAGGCCGCCAGCCCCCCGCTGGGGCCACCGACGGTTCCCAGTTGGCCCCCACCAGGCTACGAGCCGCCCCGTCACCCTGCCTATGCCACCGCCGGTGTCGTGTCCGGCGCCACGCCGACGCTGACCGGTCCGGCACCGGCGCCCGCGAGCCCTCCTGGTTTTTTCGGCGCCGCCCCAGTGCCACCGGGCCACTACCACCCACCTGCAACCTCAGAACTTTCCCCGGGCGAAGGGGCTCGCCCTGCGCCTCGACGTCGGCGCAACGTGGCCCTGGTGGTGGCGCTGATCGTGATCGTCGGACTGCTGGGAGCGGGCGGGGCGGCCGTGCTCACGGGCTCGTCGGGAAACTCGGCCAGCGCCGCCACGCTGGTGAGCGAAGCACTGCACTCCGCCTCCGGGGCCGGAAGCTTCCACTACGTCTCAGTCTCGAATTCCGCCGGAACGAAGCAGTCCACGCTGGGCGACGCCGGCGTCGACAACGGGACCCAGGTCATCACGACCGGTCGCCAGCGTTTCACCGTGCTCGTGGTGGGCACGTCGTGTTATTTCAAGGGCAACGCCGTTGCCATGGAGGACGAGCTCGATATGTCGGTGTCGATATCGACGGCGCACAGCGAGCAGTGGATCTCCTTGGCCCCGTCTGACGAGCCCTATACAGCGGTGTACGCGGCGGTGACAGCGTCCTCGGCGCTGGCCGACAACGTCGCCTTCAAAGCACAGCACAACCTCGGTGACGAAACAGTGCGGGGAAGAGCCGTGATAGGCGTGAGCGGTGCCATGAAGAGCCTTCCCAGCTTGGGAGAGAACAACGTGAAGGGAACGGCGACGCTATACGTCACACAGTCGACGCCCCACTTCCCCGTTGCCTACGACGAGCGAGGTTCGATCTCGGGCCAGAAGTTCAATTCCACTATGACCTTCAGCCAGTGGCGTGAGCACGTGGTGGCCAACACCCCGTCGGGTTCTGTCACCTACACATCTCTGGGAGGTGCCACCGGGGGCAGCGGGACGACCGATCCATCGAGCCCCGGCCCCACGGTGCTGGCCTGAACAATCGTTACGACGTGCTGCGGCGATAACGCCACACCGCCAGCGGCACCAGCACCACGAAGAAGCCGGCACACCAGCCCAGGGCCTGAGGCACGTACGAGCCCGTGGGCACACCCAGCTTGGGTCCGATCAGCAACGAGCGGACGGCTTCAATCACGACCCCGACGGGCTGATGGGCGGCGAACGCCTGCAACCAACCGGGCATGGAGCTGAGTGGCACGAACGCCGGTGAGGCGAAGATCAACGGGAAGAGCAATGGGAAGGCCATGACTTGGGCCGTCTCGCTGTTCGTGGCGGCCAAGCCGATGAAGGCGAAACCCCACAGCAACGCGTAGGAAAACAAGAGCACCAACAAGATGGCCAAGATGAAGTCGAAGGCGCCGGACGGAAACGTGAAACCGACCAGGGCACCGACGCCGGTCATGAGTCCAATGACGAAGACGTTGCGCAAAAGATCGGCGAGCGTCCGTCCCGCCAGCACCGCCGAGCGGGCCATGGGCAACGCCCGGAAGCGCTCGATGAGCCCCTTTTGCAAGTCCTCAGACAGCCCAACTGCAGTGCCGATGCCTCCGAAGGCGACACTTTGGACGAAGATCCCCGCCATCAGGTAGTTGATGTAGCTGATCCCGCCGCCGGGATGGATGGCCCCGCCGAAGACGTAACGGAACAGCAGCACGAACATGATGGGCTGCAACGTCGAGAAGAACAGTGCCTCGGGGATGCGCGTGTACGCGATGAGGTTGCGCTTGGTCACGGTGAGCACGTCGGCCAGCGCCCACCGCAACCGGCCGCCTCCGGTGTCAGCGGGCGCCCCAGTGAGATCGGGAAGGACTGTTGTGGTCGATGTCATCGAGCTCCTCCTGCAGCGGTGTCGGTTGCGATCGCGGGTGTTTCGGAGCGGCCGCGCCGGCGGCGGCTGCTCCCCTTGGTAGTGGCGTCCTCGGTGGAGGCATCGGGCTCCACGTCGGTGTGCTTGCCGGTCAAAGCCAGAAAGACGTCGTCCAGGCTGGGTTCGCGCAAGCGGAACGTCGTGGGGGTCAGGTCGTTGTGGTCGAGGAGCCGCAACGCCTCCATGGCGGCGCGCGGTCCGTCATCGACGGGCACTTCCACCAACGTGCCCGAAACGCTGGGAGCCTTGGTTCCCACCGTGGCCAAGATGGCGGCCGCACGAGCGGCGGCGGTGGTATCGGCCATGCCCACGTCGAGGACCGTTGCACCCAGGTCGGCTTTGAGCTGGACCGGCGTACCTTCGGCGATCACCCGTCCGTGATCAACCACCGCCACCCGGCGGGCCAGCCGGTCGGCTTCTTCGAGGTATTGCGTGGTGAGCAGCACGCTCGTACCGCCGTCGACGAGGACTTCGATCATCTCCCACAAGTCGATACGGCTCTGGGGGTCGAGACCGGTAGTCGGTTCGTCGAGGAAGAGCACTTTGGGCCGGGCCACCAAGGCGGCGGCCACGTCGAGGCGCCGTCGCATGCCGCCCGAATAAGTCTTCAAGGGCCGGTCGCCGGCGTGACTCAAACCGAAACGCTCCAACAGCTCGCTGGCCCGAACGGCGACGACACTGCGCGAGAGATGGTTGAGCCGTCCCACCATCTGCAGATTCTCTCGACCGGTGAGGTTCTCGTCGACCGCCGCGTACTGACCGGCCAACCCGATCTGGGTGCGCACGTACTGGGCGTCTTTGACCACGTCGTGGCCGAGCACTCGGGCACTTCCGGCGTCGGGCGGCAGGATCGTGGTCAAGATGCGCACTGCGGTCGTCTTGCCCGCACCGTTGGGCCCGAGCAAGCCGAAGACGGTGCCCTCTTCGACGCCGAAGCTGACGCCGTCGAGCGCTCGCACCTCCCCACCGAACGTCTTCTCGAGACCTTCGGCCTCGATGGCGTAGGTCATTGCACGACTCCTTCTCTCAGTCCGGTCACCGACGGCGAAACCCGCTCGGCGTGAATGGCCGACCAGAACTCGCTGCCGTCAAGCGTTCCCGATGTGATCTCGCCCACCAACGTGCGCACCCATTCGAGCTCGGCCGCCAGAAGCACGGTCGAGTACTCGAACTCGACCGAGAACAAGCGCGGCAGCTGGCGGCTTTTCAACATCTCCGTCACGGCCCGCCGCTGACTCAGCTGCGTCTCCAGCCGCCGGCAGCGTTGTTCGAGCAGTACCACGGCCTCACCCGGCTCGAGCACGGGAAGCAGCGACAATGCCGCCTCGAACTGGCGATACTCCTTGACCGGCGTGCTCAGTAGCTCGCTCAACCAATCGGTCAGCTCCAAGGCGCCGGGGTTGGTGATGGCGTAGACGGTGCGTTCGGGTCGTCGGCCGTTGCGTTCGGTTTCCTGCGCCTCAATTAGCCCGTGACGCTGCAGGGCCTCGACCACCGAGTACAGCGATCCGTAATTGAGCTTGATGCTCTCGTCCTTGTGGCGCTCCCGAAGCGTGCTCGCCATCTCATAGGGGTGCATGGGCCGCTCGAAGAGGCAGGCGAGGACCGCCAGTGCCAACGGGTTACCCACCTTTCTCCGAGTCATTCCTGCTCCTCCTGCCCCTCTGACATTCCGAATACTCTAGTCAGAGTATTCGGATTCGTGCATTCGTTGTCCAGCGTGGACGAAGGGGCTCTCAGAGGACGATGCGCGCCCGCACCGGCAGGTGGTCGGATCCCTTGATAGGCATCACCTGCCCGTCTCGAACGGTGGTGGCGGACGTGACCATGATGTGATCGGGCTGGGCGATGGGACGCGTTGACGGCCACGTCCGGCCCCGCACGGCGCGCCGCCAACCCGGGAGGGCAGCCGACAGCGGGGGTCCCCACAGGTTCATGTCGCCCGCCAGCACGGCCGTGTCGTGCCGGCTGGGCAGCAGACGACGGAGGTGGGCCAGCTGCAATGGTGATCCCTGCACCAGGTGCGACAGGTGGGTGCCTAACACCGTCAGGGCCGAGCCGCCGACATCGAGGTCGACGACATGCACGCCTCGGCGGGAGGGGTCCCGGGGCAACCTCCCCAGGTCAGCCACCCGATGGCCGGTCACAGGCAGCCGGGTGAGCACGGCCACGCTGATGACGCCCCGCCGAGTGGGCGCGATAGCGGCCAGGCGCCGTTGCTGGCGGGCCCCGTCACGTACGCCCAGGCGGTAGGCCTGCAGCCCCCGGGGCATGCGCCGGTACAGAGGCGGCCCCCAGCGGCTGCTCGGTGCCCCGGCCGGGGGGTCGAGAAACACGCAGGGCGCCATGGCCAGCTCAAAGACGTGCTCGAGGCCCGTGGCCTTGGAGATCCGAGACACCGACGACGGTCCAACCTCCGGTGTCCACGCCTCTTGGACGATGAGCACGTCCGCCTCCAGGGCGCGACACGGCGTCTCTACATCAAAGGGCCTGCCCCAACCATCGATGCCGCCGTGGATGTTGTAGCTGGCCAGTACCACCTCAGGCACAGAAGTCGCAGGCTAGACGGTGCGCGGCGACTGTCCGGGTACCACCTACCCACAGCGCCGATGCGCGGCTGTGGCCTCAATCCTGGTTCGTGGGTGCCGATACCAATAGGGATGTTGCTTCGATCGCGGTCGTCCGCGCCCCGACGCGTCAGGGGCCCCGAGGGCCCCGCACGCCACCAAGGGATCGAGACCGCCATCGCTCCGGAGCAGGTGGCCCGGTTCTCGGCCCTGCTGTGGACGATCGGCGCCGTGGTGGGCGTCCTGCTCATCGTCCTGCCCCACGGTCGAAATGTGAACGTCTATGGCTGGGCCGCACTGGCCGTGTTCGCCGGCGCCGTCGCCATCTGGACGTTGTGGGTCGGCGCTCGCCAACCCCTCTATTTCCAGTACATCCTGTCGGTGCTCGCACTCGGCGCCGTCAGCGTGGCGGTGGTGTGCGCGCACGACAGCCCCGTGGCCTTCGCCGTGGCCGGGCTCTACGTCCTGCCCACCATCTACACGGCGTCGTTCTACTCGAGTCCCGTGTTCGCGCTGTACCTGGCCGCGCAGGGCGCCACCTCGGGAGTGGTGCTGCTCAACTCGGGGATCGGGGGCTCCGCGGCGGGGTGGGCCGTCGCCATGGGCACGTGCACAACCGTCGGCGCCGTCGTCCACCTCTTGCAGCAAGCCCTCAAGATGGCCGCCACCACCGATCCGCTGACCGGGCTCGTCAACCGTCGCGCTCTGGAACCATTGATCGAACGGGAGCTCACCCGCTGCGCGCGTCTGGGGCATCCCGTAAGCCTCGTGATCATCGACCTCGACCACTTTAAGGACGTGAACGATGAACGCGGTCACCAAGAGGGCGACCGGCTGCTGGCCGAGGTGAGCATCAGCTGGAGCGACCAGCTGCGAACCAACGACGTGCTGGCGCGCGCCGGTGGCGACGAATTCGTCCTCTTGCTGCCTTCGACGGGCCGAGAGGAGGCGGTCGAAGTGCTGACCCGCCTGTCGTCGTCGAACGCGCAAGAGTTTTCGGCCGGACTGGCCGTAGCTTCCCCGGGCACCACCGTCGAGGAAGTCCTGCGTCAGGCCGACATCGCGTGTTACCGGGCCAAGGACACCGGCCGCGGCCAGATCGTGGTGGACGACAGGTTTGCCCCGTGATCGACCCCCACGACATCCCGACCCCACCGTCCTCAGCCCCGGGCGGCCGCGGCTTGCGGACCTTTGCCGCTCGCCTCTCGGGCACGACGAAGAGCCGTCAACGTCGAGCTGAGTCCCATGATGCGCAGCATGCGGCGTCGTCGAAGCGAGCGGAGCTGTTATCGGTGGCAGTGTCTCGGCGCCAACCCCGGCTCCGGTGGCCCGGCGCCGAGCAATCCCCGCCCAGTGATTTCGCACCGGCGCTCACGAACGCGCAACTGCGGCAGTCCCGCATTCCACAGCGGGGTGACCCGTGGGACGTCGTGAGCGCGTTCGCCCTTTCCTATGACGGCAACGCCTATTGGGACGGCCTTGGCGCGTTGGCCCACCACACCATGCAGCACTGGACCCGCGACCACGTGTTGCCTCGTGGGCTGCACGAGCTGCGAGGCAGCCTCTTCCACGAGCAGCGGCGGTGGCACCACCACGGCTCCGAGCCGCGGGGCCGCTCCGCCGAGTACGTGTGGGCCCTCATCGAGGCCACCGCCGCGCTGGTCACCGCAGACGGGGATGGCACCGGCCCGGCCACGGTGGGCACCGGCGCCTGATTGACGCTGTCTAGCGCCGGGCTGCCAACGGGGTAGCGCCGGTAGGTGGTGTGCCCCCGGACTCCTGCAGTTCATCCATAAGGGCGATCATGTCGGCGAAGTCGCCGTTGACGTCATCAGCAAAGAGTTGGTCTCGGACCGTTGTCACGTCGGGCTGATCCGATCCCTCTGACTCCTGGTCATCTCGCAACCAGGCCGGCATCGTGAACGCGGCACTACCGTCGAGTCGCAACGGGGCCGGCGCGGGCGGACGAACGGCGTGACCGGGGGAATGGAGCCGACGCGGCCGGCCCAGGTAGTAACCCTGGCCCAGCGGGCAGCCGAGAACTTGCAGCGTTCTGAACTCGCCTTCAGTTTCGATGCCCTCTGCCACGACAGACGCGTTGTAGGCCTCCAAGCCGAAGGCGAGAAGGGCGGATCCCAAAGCCCGGCGCGCCGGATCGCGGTCAATACCCTTGGTGAGGCCGATGTCGAGCTTGATCACGTCGGGTTGAAGATTGAGGATATGACGGAAGCTGGAGTAGCCGGCCCCGGCGTCGTCGACAGCAAGGCGAAGACCCTTGGAGCGCAGATCCTGGAGCGTCTGTCGGAAGAGGGTGTAGTCCTGGACCTCGGTGTGCTCCGTGAGCTCCAAGACGACACGCTCGGCGGGAACGTTGTTCATCGATGTCCGAAACTCATCGGACATGACCGCCTCTATCGAGGCATTGAGTGAGAGGTACAACCCCGCCGGAAGTCGCCCGAGCTGCTCGAGAGCAAGACGTAACGCGGTTAACTCCAACTCCACACCCAGACCGACGGCGGCAGCTTCGGCGAACCACTCGTCGGGGGGACGAACGGGACCGTGAGGAAAACGCGACAGCGCTTCCGCACCGACGGCGGCCCCACCTTTCAAGTCGACGATGGGCTGGAACACCATGTCGAACGATTGGTTGGCGATGGTGAGGCGTATGAACTCCCGGCGCTCTTCCCACCGAGCTTCGTCGCGGGGCTCAAGCTGTTCAGCGGCCGTAGCGGGGCGCTCCGATCGACCCGAAATCAGGATCCCCGAGGCGCGCGCCATCCTCCCCTTCTTGACGACGAAGAGGTCACGGCCGGGGGCCGAGGAGGTAGTCATCGTGTGATCGTCATGGATTGGTCGTTTCCGACGTGCCGGAGCCTCGTCACCAGTGCGCTCCCGCGGTCAGTCGTGGGCTCCCCTTTAGGTCGACGCCCCAGCCCGGGACCTTGAGTGGCGAACCTCGCTGTTTTTCCGAGAAGTGATGCCGTTGGGATGGCTGGCGTCTGCCCAGGTCCAGGCCGAACGAGTGCTCCCCTACGGCCGGATTTGGGGGTTGGCGGTCACCGCTGAAGCTCCTCGATCCGGGGAAAGGGCCCGTTGCACGGGTCCGACCCCTTTGGGAAGGTCCCCATGGGCCTGATCGGCCCGGGCGTCGGCCAGCGCCTCCAAGATGCGCTGGCGGCCCACGTCGGGTAGCTCGCTCAAGGCCCAGGACACGTTCAAGTACACCCGTCTAGCGCCGGTCATGGCGCACCTCCTCATCGATCCTGGCGGTGGCACCGCGCCTTGTGGCCGGCTGCCGGACCTTCATCGGGCCAGGTCCCTCGGGTCTCTCTGGATGAGACACACCCATCCTACCGACTCGAAGCGCGCCTATCGATGGGGCCGTCACCTCAGGGCGGACCCACAGGGCGGGTGATAAGACGACAGCCATGACCGGCTCGCCCCTGGACTCCTCCAGCCCCTTCTTTCACGCCGAGGGCCACGCCGACGGCGCAGCCCGGGTCGAGATGGTGGCCGAGCGCGTCTACGCCTACGTGCAGCCCGACGGAGGATGGTTCATCAACAACACCGGCTTCATCGTCGGTGACGGTGCAGTGGTGAGCGTCGATACGTGTGCCACCGCGCAACGCACCACGAAGATGCTCGACACCATCGTGGAGATCACGGGCCGGCTGCCGCGCACTGTGGTGAATACCCATCATCACGGCGATCACACCAACGGGAACTGTCTCGTCCCCGACGCCACCATCGTGGGCCACCCCGGATGCCGGGAGACCATCTTGGCCATGGGAATCTCCCGACCTGAAGGCATCTGGGAGCACGTCGATTGGGGCGAACTCGAGCCCGCTCCTCCCAACGTCACCTTTGAGCACCGCCTCGACCTGTACGTCGATGACATGCTCGTGGAACTCCACCATTTCGGGACAGCCGCCCACACCACCAACGACGTGGTGGCGTGGATCCCCGAGCACAAGGTCCTCTACACCGGCGACCTCATCTTCAACGGCGGCACGCCGTTCGTCCTCATGGGATCGGTCAAGGGATCGCTCGTCGCCCTCGATGCCCTGCTCGAGTTCGACGCGGAGATCATCGTGCCCGGCCATGGCGACGTATGCGGCATGGAGGTGGTCGACGGCATCGGGGAGTACCTCCGCTTTCTCCAGACGACGGCCGATGACGCCCGCGCCGCCGGCTTGAGCCCCCTTGAGGCAGCCCGCCAAGTCGACTTGGGGCCGTTCGCCGACCTGATGCATCCCGAGCGTCTGGCCGGCAACTTGCACCGCGCCTACGCCGAATGCGACGGCGCTCGTCCCGGGGACGCCATCGACATCCTGACCCCGTTTATGGACATGGTGGCCCTGAACGGCGGCAAACCCCTCCCCTGTATGGCCTGAGTCCGCCACCGGCGCCGATCCCCTCGTTGCAACAGAGGCCTCATGCGACGAGACTGCCGCCATGGAGCCCCTGTCGATCCATCACGTCGCTATCAACGTGTCCGACGTCACCGAAGGGGTGGCGTTCTACACCGATGTGCTCGGGGGTACGTTGCGCGCCGACCGTCCTGACTTCGGGATCGCCGGGGCCTGGATCGATCTCGGCATCCAACAAGTCCACCTCGTGGAAGCCCCCGTGCCGCGCAATCTAGGCCAGCACTTCGCCATTCGGGTCGGCAATCTCGACAACGTGGTAGTCGAGCTGCGCGCCAAAGGGATCGAGGTCGCCGATCCCGTCGACGTCGGCGCCAACCGGCAGACTTTCATCAATGATCCGGCCGGCAACCCCATCGAGTTACACCAGGTGGGCGCGGCGACGTAAGGACGTCAGGGGGCCGCACCTCTGACGGCGGCGGCAACATCGGCCCAACGCCCCAAGGCAGCGCGTTCGCCCAGCCACATGGGTCCGGCAAAATAGGCCACCACCCGATCCGCCTTCCCCGCATAGCGCGCCACCAGGGCGGGCCCGAGTTCGGCCCAGGTGGCCGTGACGACGAAGTGCTCGAGGATGTCGTCGGTGATGACGTGGGCCATCTGGGCGATGTCGCCGGCCTTGTGATGCACGCGGATCTGTTCGGTGACGCCGTCAAAGCCGAGCTGTTCGAAGATGAAGCCGTAGTTGGGCGTCGACCCGTAAAAGGCGATCTGCACCCGGGCCAGCTCCCGCCAGCGGGCCTGCTCCTCTTCGGTATCCCCCACCGCAGTGAGGACAGGGGCGATGACCGTCAGGTCTTGGCGCTGCCGCCCGGCGGCACGCGCTCCGGCCATCAACTCGGGAAGCAACGTCGTCTCCATGTACGTCGGGCTGTTGAGTGGATGCACGTGCACGCCGTCGGCCACTTCGCCGGCCATGCGCACCATCCAGGGGTTCACCGCGGCGATGTCGATGGGCGGGTCGGGCACGTCGATGGGCCCCGGCGACCACTGGTCGGGCAACAACGAGAACGACCACCACGTGCCGTCGAAGGCCAAGGCCTCGGCCCCGCGATAGGCACGGAAGATGGCCCGCAATGCGAGCACGTATTCCTTCATGCGGGGCCCGGGCGGATCGAACTCAGCACCATAGCGACGGGTGATGTGGGCCCGGACTTGAGTCCCGAGTCCCAACCGGAAACGGCCGGCGCTGGCCTCGGCCAACTCCCAGGCGATGGATGCCGTGACCATCGGGCTACGGGGGAACGCCACGGCGATACCGGTGGCAAGGTCCACATCGGCGGCCAAGGCAGCGGCGGCACACGAAAGGTAGGCGCTGCGGCCCCCTTCGGTGATCACCAGACCGTCGAAACCGACATCAGCAGCGTCACGTGCGAGCGCCTGGATCTGGGGCAAGGGCGCGGCCGCCACCATCATGTCGAGCTTCATGGCCGCCCATTGTGCTCTCAATGCGCACCCGAGGGGCGCTGCCAGCCCGTGCAGTACGTTTGGTCGTGGTCCAGCCACACCCGGGCGATGCGGCCCAACGCCACGACGGCCCGCTACCGGGCATGCTCTTGATCCTCACTGTGGCCACCGGTGCCGTCGATGCCGTGGCCGTGTTACGGCTGGGACGGGTCTTCGTGGCCAACATGACCGGCAACGTGGTGTTTGTCGCCTTCGCTTTAGCGCGCTCGCCGGGCTTTTCGCTCAGTGCTTCGCTCTTCGCGTTGGGAGGGTTCTTGCTCGGCGCCGCGGCCGGCGGCCTGCTCGCTCGGCACTTGGGAAACGACCGCGCCGTACTCGTGCGCAGCATCGTCGTCATCGAGCTGGCGCTGTTGGGGGTGGCCACCGTGGTCGCCACGGTGGTGGGAACACCGCTGGGAGCGGACGCCACCGACAGCGTGGCGGCCCTATGCGCCATTGCCATGGGAATGCAGAACGCCATGGCCCGACGATTGGCGGTGCCCGCCTTGATCACCACCAACGTGCTCACCTCGACGCTCACCGGGCTGGCCGCCGATGTGTGGGCCGAGGATCGCCGGCCGGTCATGCGGCGGCGCCTGTTGTCCATCGGCGCCATTTTTGTGGGGGCCCTGGGCGGCGCAGAGCTTGTGCTCCACCGGGGTGCCGGGGCGGCACTGGTGCTGGTGGTCGCGCTGGTGGCCATCGTGGCCATATGGTCCGCGGTGATGGCGGGACGACCGGGTCCGTGGCGCTCGGGCTGACGCCCAGGCCCACGTGTCAGCATGTTGCGATGGCACTGCGCAGCGCGTTCACGGAGTTGTTCGGCATTCGATCGCCCATCGCGTTGGCACCGATGGGCGGCTCGGCCGGAGGAGCGTTGGCGGCGGCGGTTTCCAACGGCGGCGGTCTCGGACTCGTCGGTGGCGGCCGGGAAGTCACGGCCTGGTTGGAACGCGAGCTGGCCTTGGCAGCAGCGTCCTCCGCACAACCCTGGGGAGTCGGTTTCCAGTCGTGGTCGACCTCGGTCGACGTCGTCTCCCACGCCTTGGAGTTCGAGCCGCACGTGGTCATGTTGTCTTTCGGTGATCCTCGACCACTGGCCCCCGCCGTAGCGGCGGCTGGCGTCGCATTGATCATCCAGGTCACCAGTCGCGCTGAGGCCGAAGTAGCCATCGACCTCGGCGCCGACGTGATCGTGGCGCAAGGAACCGAAGCCGGGGGCCACAGTGGCACGCGCGCCACGCTTCCCTTTGTGCCGATCGTGGTCGACATGGCGGGGTCCACACCGGTGCTGGCCGCGGGTGGCATCGCCGACGGACGAGGCATCGCGGCCGCCTTGGCCCTCGGGGCCGCCGGCGCCTTGGTGGGAACGCGGTTCCTGGCTACTACCGAGGCCTTGATCGCCGCCGAGGACGTCAAGGCCATCCTCGATGGTCGAGGAGAAGACACCGAGCGCAGTCGTGTGCTCGACATCGCCCGGGGCGCACCGTGGCCCCAGCGCTATCCGGCGCGCACCCTTCGCAACGCGTTCCTCGATGAATGGCGCGGGAGAGAAGAGGAGCTCGAAGCAGACGATGAGGCGAAGGCTGCCTATCGGGCCGCGGCGGCACGGGGAGATGTGGGCGTCGTTCCCATATGGGCGAGTGAGGCCATCGATCTCATCACCGATATTTCTTCAGCCTCGGCACTGGTCGAGCTTCTGGCTAAGGAAACCGAAGAAGCGCTCGTACGAGCCGGTCACGCCGTGGTGTCGGGACGAACCTGATCGGCAGGCGTCCGTAGGCGACCGCAGCCCAGTCAGCGGGGCCGGTGCTCGGTGCCGATGCCCGGAGTGATGAACAGGCCGTCACCATGCCGGTCACGTCAGCGGTGTGCCATACGCCCGGCGGATTAATGGTCGCCTCACCGCCTTGCAGGGTGATGGTGCGCACCACCCCTTCGATCTCCTGATGCAGCGTGATGGTGCCCGTCACGCACACGACCAGCTCGTGGCCTTCGGGATGGACTTCCCACGTATCCCACGACTCGTCGAAGGTGTACATGGAGACCAAGCGCCCTTCGGCGCCGTCGCCGCCGTGGCGCTCGCTGTAGCGCTCGTACCAGTTATCCGCCTCGGAAAATGGCGGCTGGGGAATGACCGTGGCACCCAGTCCCAGGTGGACGGGGCTTCGTTCGAGGCGAAACCTCGAGCCTTCGCTCACCACCACAGTCTGTCACCTGGGGCCGCTTTCACGCGTGGGCGTCGGGGCCTTCGGGCGTGGGAGAGTGACTGTTCATGACCGACGCCACCTTCCAACCGCTCAACAATGCTGAACTGGCGCCGTGGCTGGTGGAAAGCCAAAAGGGATACATCGCTGATCGGATGGACGCTGGCGACACCTTGGCCGAGGCCACCGCCAACGCCACCGCTTCCATCGAGCGCCTGTTTCCAGGAGGCCAGCCCGCGGCCGGCCAGCTCGTGGGGCGGGTGATGTGCGAGGGCGCACCCGTGGGCGAGCTTTGGGTCGGCCCGGCGGGCCATGACCCGCAGCGTTGGTGGGTATGGAGCGTCGAGGTGTACGAGTCCCATCGAGGCCAGGGACACGGGCGCCAAGCCATGCTCTTGGCTGAACAGCTGGCGCGTGACAACGGGGCTACGAGCCTCGGGCTCAATGTGTTCGGTTATAACCGCGTGGCCCGGAACCTGTATTCGTCGTTGGGCTACGAGGAAAGCTCGGTCCAGATGCGCAAGGCGCTTTCTAAACCCAGCCCGAGTTAGCTGGCGACCTTCTCCAAGATGACGACGGGGATCTGGCGATCTGTCTGGCGCTCGTAGTCGGCGAAGCCCGGGTAATCCGCCTTTTGCTTGGTCCAGATGCGCTCGCGCTCATCGGGGCCGGCCACTCGGGCCCGCACCTTGTACGTGTCGGTGCCCACCTCGACGGTGGCCTCGGGATGGGCCACCAGGTTGTGGTACCAGTCGGGGTTGGTGGGAGCTCCCGCTTTGGAGGCGAAGACGGCCATGGTGTCGCCCTCGAGCGGCTGGTACATCATGGGGTTGACGCGCTCGGCCCCACTGCGCGCCCCCGTCGAGTGCAACAGCAACAAGGGGGCTCCTTCGAAGTTTCCACCCACCAGGCCACCGTTGGCCCGGAACTCTTCGATGATGGGGGTGTTGAAGTCGTGCATGCTCATGTTGGTTGCTCCGTAGGTCGATTCAGTTGGTGGGCGGGGCGATGGACTTCAGGTCCACCACAAAGACGAGTGTCTCGTTGGCCCCAACGGCAGGCGGGCTGCCGTTGGCTCCGTATCCAAGGGCCGGCGGGATGACGATCTCGCGACGCCCTCCGACCTTCATGCCCTCGATGCCCTGGGCGAAGCCGGGCACGACGCCGTTGAGGGGGAACGACGACGCCATGCCGCGTGACCAGCTCGAGTCGAAGTCCGCACCCGTGGCGTAGTCGGCCCCTACGTACTGGACCACCACGGTGTCAGCGGCGGTGGCCGTGGCACCGGTGCCCACCACCAGATCCTTGGTCTCGAGGCTCGAGGGCGCCGCCGTGGTTCCCATGCTGATGGTCGGCTCCACCTTCAAGTTGGTGGCATTGCCAATGGCCGGCACCGTCCCCCCCGACGTCGATCCGGCCGGAGGTGACGTGGTCGCCTCCGTGTTCGACGGCGACGATGTCGAGGGCGTGCTGCTCGAACAGGCCGCCAACGTCAGTGCCACCGCCAGCGTGGTCACGGCTCCGACGGCGCCGCGCCGGACAAGGCGGCGGTGGGCAGGCACTCGGTCAGCGAGTGAAACGAGGTTGGACCGACGGTCATTGAGCACGACGAGCACCCTAATCGCCGCCGCTCAGCGCGTGGAGCACCGCCGCGGCCGCGGCGGCGGCGGCCACCTTGGTACCGCGCCCGAGGTCCCGCAGTTTCCCGATCTGGCCGGGTCGCATGGCCAGGTACTTGGCGATCTTGCGCATGTCAGGACTGCCGTCGGGGCGCAGGAGCCCAAGCACGGCATCATCGACGGTGGCCTCACCCACATGATCGCTGATGGACCGAAATACCGACAGGGGCACTCCTTTGGCGGCGCACACGGCGGCCACGGCCGAGGTCTCCATGTCGACGGCCAACACGCCACGGGCGCGTAGCGCGGTGATGTCGTCGGGGCCGAACAAGGTGTCGGAGGTGACGAGCACACCGCGAGCGACGTGTGCCCCCATGGCGACGGGCCGGTAGTCGGCCCCGTGGCGATCCGTCACTTGCTCGGGCACCACCACGTCGCCGATGTCAAGGGCACCGTCCACTCCCCCGGCGATACCCATGACGATGACGCGATGCGCACCGAGCTCGTCCACAACACGGCGGGTGACCTCGGCAGCGCGCGTCATGCCGATGCCGGTGATAGTGGCGACCACATCCGTTGTTCCGCACCTTCCTCGGTAGACGGTGTCGGTGCCGAATGCCTGGCGCGATAGCGACGAGGCGGCCAGAAACGGCCGCAGCTCCGACACCATGGGTGCCAGCACCGCCGTCAGTTCTCCGGTCACGGCTTCTCCATCGACTCGACGGGGTCGATGGGCGACCACAGCGAGACCCCGCCGTCGGCGGACAGTACCTGTCCGGTCACCCAGTCGAGCCCGAGTAACGCCACAATGGCCTGCGCAACCCCATCGGCGGTGCCTACCGCGCCCAGCGCGCTGCGCTGGGCCACGCGCTGGCGATAGCCGGGCAAGCGGTCGGTGGTGGCGAACATGGGCGTGTCGGTGGTCCCCGGCGCCACCGCGTTGACGCGGATCCCGGCCGGCCCGAGCTCACGCGCCGCCACCTTGACGAGCTCGGCCACCGCCGCTTTGGACGCGCTGTAATGGCCCATCATGCGGTCGACGAGGAATCCCGAAATGGACGTCACCGCCACCACCGCCCCTCCCCTGCCACCGGCCACCATCGTTTTGGCCACCTCGCGCAGACAGAGGAACGTGCCCCGCAGGTTGATACCCATGACGCGGTCCCATTCGGCCGTGGGCATATCGACCAACGCGCTGAAGCCCCCCACGCCGGCGTTCAGGACGGCCACGTCGATACCGCCGAGCGCCTCGGTAGCTCGGGCGATGGCGGCGACCACCGCGCTCTCCTCGGCGATGTCGCACGCCAGCTCCAACTGGGCGCGCTCATGACCGGGGTAGAGATCGATATTGACGACGCGCGCGCCGGCGTCGGCCAGCAGGTCCACCGCGGCGCGGCCGATGCCGCTCGATCCTCCCGTGACCACCGCGCCGGTGCCGTGCAGATTCATCGTGCCCTCTTCATCGTGCCCTCACTCACACGCCGTCGAACTCGGTGAGAAATCCCTCCACCTCGTCGGCTACCTGGGGCCATTCGAGGGGAAGGCAGTGTCCGGTGTCGGGCACTTCGCTGAGCTGCACGCGGCCCAGGCCGGCCGCCCACGCCTCGCGGGCGAGGGGCGGCACGAGGACGTCCTGCTCGCCGACGACCACCAGCGCCGGCACGCCGATGCGGCCTATGCGATCTGCCAGCTTGGCGGACTGGAAATGGGGCGCTTGCCACCCCAGGCGGGCCGCCCCGGCCAGGCCGGCGAACCACAGGAGCTGCTGCTCTTCGGTCATGTCGTCGGGTAAGGCAGCCATGGCCGCCTCGCCGTCGGGCTCGGCGAACAACAGCCGGCGCGCCTCACCGAATCCACCGACGCCCCGAGGGGCCACCGCCCCGAAGAATGGCGCGATGGCCAGGCCCGGCACATGCAGCCCCAAGGGCGACACCAACACGAGCTTGCCCACCCTGTCGGGATGACGCAGGGCGAGTTCGGTGGCGAACCACCCGCCGATGCTGTGGGCGACGATGTCGACACGACCGAGACCAAGAGCATCGAACACATCGACGAGGTGCCAGGCGTAATCCTCGACGTCATCGAGCTGAAGGGCGCCGGTGCTGCCGTTGTAGCCGGGCAGCGCGGGGGCAACCACAGCGAAGCGATCGCACAACCGGGATAGGAACGTCGTCCACTGCGTCCCGTCGAAGTTGGCGTGAATGTCGCACAGCCCGTGCAGGTACACCACCGCGTCACCGGCTCCGCCACTCAGCACGGTGACCTCTTTACCGGCCACCGACAGTGTGGCGCGCGCCGGTGCGGCGCGTGGGTCGAGAGTGTTCACCTCGTCTGTCCCTGCGAGGCGAAGTACACCTCGGCTTCCTCACGCACGTAGGGCACGACTTCGGTGGCATAGAGATGCATGGACTTGGCGGTGAGTTCGGGAGGAAGCGACCCGAATTGGAGAAGGGCGAGGACCGTGCCCACACCGAGCTCCTTGACGAACCTCAGGAGACGCTCGCGTACCGTTTCGGGGCTGCCGATGAGCGGAGAGCGCCGCCACACCGCCACTTTGGGATCAGTGGGACGGGGCCCTTGGACGAGGCCGCGCAGTTCGGAGAGGAACTGGACCAGCGCCGGTGGCTCGATGTAGCCGGGCGGCATCCACACCTTGCCGGGCCCGACGAACCCCGCCGCCAGCGTGCCTTGGAAGTAGGCGAGATGCGGGGCCGCTTCTTCCACGGCCTGCTCGTCGGTCTCGGCCACATAGACGGTGGCCAGCCAGCCGAGCAGTTCCGGGTCGTAGGCCTGGCCGGCGGCCGCCACCGCTTGGCGGTAGGCGGCGGCCTGGCGGGCGAAGCTCTCGGGTGGGGCGTAGTACGCCACGCCCATGTAGCCGAAGCCCTTTTCGGCGCAGTACTGAATGGTGCTCGGCGACCCCAGCCCGGGGATCCATACCGGAGGGTGCGGTTGTTGCAGCGGCCGGGGCCACGGGTTTACGTAGGGCAGTTGGTAGAACTGCCCGTCGAAGCTGAAGGGGCCGGGGCGCGTCCAGGCTTGGAGAATGAGCTCGACACCTTCTCGGAAGCGAGGGCGGGCTTCGGTGGGGTTCACGTTGGTCGAGTAGTACTCCGGACCGCCCCCGACGACGAGGCCCGCGATCAAGCGCCCGTCCGACATCACGTCGAGCATGGCCATCTCCTCGGCGATGCGCGTGGGCGGGTTGTACAGCGGCACGGCGTTGCCGAGCACGCAGATCTTCACCCTCTCGGTGCGCTGCGTCAGCGCGGCGGCCATCAAGTTCGGCGACGGCATGAGGCCGTAGGCATTCTGATGGTGCTCGTTGACCACTACGCCGTCGAGCCCGAGCTCCTCGGCCGCCACCAACTCGTCGAGGTAGCGGCGGTACAGCGCGCTGCCACGGGTGGCGTCGTAGTTGGTGTTGGGAAGCGTGACCCAGGCCGCTTCGTGATCCCGCAAGAACTGGCGCGGCCCGTCGAGGTACGGCCAGGGCATCAAATGAAAAGAAAAGAAATTCACGCGGCGGCAGCCGCCTCCTCGCGCTCGTCAAGGAAGGCCCACCAGGCATCGGCGGCTTGGCGCGCCGGGGTCAAGATGTCGCTGTCGACACTGGTGATGGCGGCCAGCGCATCTACCAGCCAGCGGCCGTGCACCTCGTCGACGGTGCCGTGCACGTCCCAGAAGCGGGTGCCCGCCGTGTCGAGGCCGTAGTGGCGACGCAAGCCGTCCGCCTTAGAGGTGGCAATCTCGGGTGACTGCACCTCGTAGGCGGCCACCCCGGCCAGAGCGGCCACGGCGCCCGCCTTGACCAGCTCGGCGTAGGCGTTGAGCAGAGCCCGGGTGGCCGACGTCGGCTGAGCGGCGGCATCGGTCGCTGACGGCGCCCCCACGGCCCGGGCGAAATCGTCGAAGAGGTCGAGGTGTGGCGCCGGCACGCCCCGCTCATCGTCGATGTTGGCCTGCACGATGCGCCTGGCCTCGGGGTCTTCTATCCCGTCGACGACGGCGGCGAGGACTTCAGGCAGGGCCGCCTCGAAGTACCGGTACTGGGCGGCGTACGCGGCCAGCTCACCGCGATCCAGCTCGCCGGCCTCCCAGCGCCGGTAGAACGGGTGGGTCAACAGGCGCCGGTCTGTCAGCGCGTCGGCGATGGTGTTGGTGACAGTGATGGAGAGCATGCGGCATGGTACCGGGGAACGGGATCACAAGGGAGGTCCACGACATGTGCAGAAGCATCATCACCCTGAGGGGCGCCGAGGCGGTGGAAGACGACCAGGTACGCGGGGCCGCCTTGCAGTATGTGCGCAAGATCAGCGGCTACCGGGCCCCGTCCAAGGCCAACCAGGAAGTCTTCGAGGCCGCCGTCGACGAGGTGGCTCGCGCCACGCGCGCCCTGCTCGACGGCTTGTCGGTGGGGGCTCGCTCCGCGTAGTTGGCCGGGCCGCTTGGCCGGGCCGCTTGGCCGGGCCGCTTGGCCGTCCTAGCGGTCGTCCATGACGCGCCAGCAGTACCAGGCCACGATGGTCCGGTAGGGCCGGAACGCCTCGCCGAGAACCAATAGGTCTTTAGGTGAGGGAACCTCGTCGAGCTGCCACGCCGAGGCGAACCCGGCGCGCACCCCCAGGTCACCCACGGGCCACACATCGAGGCGACCGAGATTGGAGATAAGGAACATTTCCGCTGTCCACACCCCGATGCCGCGCACCTGCACGAGATGCTCCACCACTGCCGCGTCGGACAGGCGGCCGATGCGCTCAAGTGAGACCTCTCCACCGGCCACTTTGTGGGAAAGATCGGTGATGGCCGCCGCCTTGGCCGCGCTCAATCCAGCCGAACGCAGCATGTCGGGATGGGTCAGAAGGACGCGCTGCGGCGTGACCTCACCGCCCAGGACGTCGACAAGCCGACCGTGGATCGAGGCGGCTGCCTTGCCGGCCAGCTGCTGGTAGACGATGGCACGCACAAGGACCTCAAAACGGTCCCGACCGGTGGATCGCGGCGGGGCGGACATCGGCCCATAGCGTTTGATCAGGCCGGCCAGCACGCGATCACGGCGCGCCAGGTCCTTGAGCGCACTCGCCACCTCGGCTCGGGTCATGGGACGTCGAGCTTACGGGCGTAACCTGATCGGGTCAGCTGGGTGTGGGTGGACCACAGATCGTGATGACCGGAAAGGGCACATGGGCCAGGCTGGGTTTGGCCAAGGCAAGTTGGGCCAGCCCGCCCGGATCATGGAGCAACGGCGCGGCGCCCTGTTGGCGCTCACCTATCTCGCCGGTGACATCGGAGTCGTCACGGGATGGGCGGCCAACCCTCATGCCGTCGCCGATCGGGCCGCTATGGCCGTGTTGGTGTCGTTCGTCTTTGTCGCCGCGCTCGTCATGTGGGTGTTGCGCCACCGACTACCGGTGTGGGTGGGCGATGTCGCCATTGTCGGGAGCCTCGTGCTCATCGACCTCGCCAATTTCTTCACGTTCTTGCACGTGTACCCGGCCCTGCTCATGCCGTACTACGTGTGGGTGGGCTTCACGGCCCCCATGTGGTTCCCGTGGCGCCGCGCCGCCACCTACGTCATGCTCAGCGCCGTGGCGTCGGGCCTCGTCGTGATCGTGGCCGACAACGGCAGTGCGTTGGCCCTGTGGCTCGTGACCATGGCCACCATGGCGGTGGCGTTCATGATCGTGTCTTTTTTGGCGCGCGCCCTGGTGCGCCAGGAACGCCTGGCCGCCATTGGGGAAATGGCGTCGGCCATGAGCCACGACTTGCGCACTCCTCTGGCGGCGGTCACCAACTCCCTGTTCTTGCTGCGGCGAGGGATCGGCGAGGAGGAAGCCGCACGGCTCCAGCGTCACTTCGACATGGCGGAGACTCAGATGGCTCGGGCGGTGAGCATCTCGGAACATCTCGTCGCCTATGTACGACCGCACGCTCCCACCATGGAGCCGGTCGACCTCGACCAACTGGTGAGCGAGGTGATCGAGTCCTTGCCGCCGCCCGAACACGTCGACGTACAGGTGGACCATGCGCCGGTCACGGTCATCGCCGATGGGGGCCAGCTCACGCAAGTGATCTCCAATCTGGTGTCGAACGCCTATGAGGCACTGCCTGACGGCGGAGCGGTACGTGTGAGCGTCTCCGCGCACAATGGCTCCGCCATCATCGCCGTGCAGGACAGCGGACCCGGACTCGACCGAGCCGTGGCGGAACGCGCCTTTGAGCCGTTCTTTACGACCAAGGCATCTGGCACGGGGTTGGGCTTGGCCATCGTGGGCCGCTTGGTCGAGGCGCAGGGAGGCACGGTGACCGTCGACAGCAAACCGGGCCGCGCCACGCGTTTCACGGTGCGCATCCCTCTTGTCCCTACGTCGCGGCGCGGGCGGACGCGCCCGTGGCCGTCGCGGTCGGACTGATGGCGGGGCGACGTCACAACTCACCCACAACATGTCAAGACCCCATCACTGCGCCTATGGGAACTCGGCGAGGTTCCCTAAGCTTCTTTCATCACTGACTCGCACGGACCCTTTCGCCGCAGAGCAAAAGCGCGTCAAGCCAAAGCGGCCGGCGCCACGCGCCCCGACGTCGCCGCGGAGCCTGAGGTATCTGCGCGCGGCAGCGCGGAGACGGATACGGCCGAGGGCGACACTGGGCTGAGCGACACTGGGCTGAGCGACGCGGCGCTCGCCGACGTGCAAAGGATCATCAGCGCCAAGGCCGACGTGACCGAGCTCAACGCGGCCATGGACAACGAGGCATTCGCGGCGTTGCACCTCGAGGATCTCGTGTCGGAAACGGCCATTGATGAGCTCACCCCCGAGCGTGCGGCCATGGCGCCTCGGCTCCAAGTGGTGCTGGCCCCGTGCCGCACGTTGCTCGACGATGCCTTGGACAAGCTCAGCGCATCGGGTGGGGTGCTCTTCACGGTGGACGGGCCCCGCACCCTCAACCTTCTCGTGTCGTCACGCCTGCGTGGCGACGAGGAGCTCGCCCCCATCGGCCGGGCCGCGGCGCGCGGCCTCGAAGCCCGACGATCCCTGCTGGTGACCCCCGGAGAACGCGTCGGTGGACCTGCTGACGGCGAGACGTATCTGAGCGTGCCATGTGTGGTCGAAGGGGACCTCACCTGTGTGCTGGTGGCTCGGCGTCGGCCCGATGACACCTCCATCATCGACACCGACTTGGAAAAACTGGGCTCCACCATTTCGTTGGGTCTGGCCGCCGATCGAGCCCGTATGCATTTCGCCCTGGAGCGGCGCATGGCCGAGGCCGAAGGGGCCAAACGCCAACTCGAGGCGTATGCCGTGGACCTTCGCTCCGTGTACCTCTCCGAACGAGCCCACTCCGACGAGCTGGCCCGGACCTTGGTGGAGCTCGAGGAGACCTACGAAGCCACCGTGCGCGGCTTGGCCGTAGCCGTCGAGGCCAAAGACGAGTACACGGGCGGTCATCTCTTTCGCGTCAGCCGCTACGGCCTGGCCGTCACCGCCATTCTCGCCCCCGAACACGCCGATGATCCGCAGTTCGAATACGGGTTCCTCCTCCACGACATCGGCAAGCTGGCCGTCCCCGACAACGTGCTGGCCAAAGAGGGAGCGCTCACCGATGCGGAATGGGATCAGATCCGCGCCCACCCGGCGGCCGGTCGCAACATCCTCAGCCGCATTCCGTTTCTGGCCGGCGCCAGCGAGATCGTCTACGCCCATCACGAGCGCTGGGACGGTACCGGCTTTCCGCGCGGCCTGGTGGGTGACGAGATCCCTCTCGGGGCGCGCATCTTTCCCTTGGCCGACGCCTTCGACGCTATGACGACGGCCCGTCCTTACCGGGCCGCCATGGCCATCGACGAGGCGCTCGCCGAACTGCGCCGCATGTCGGGGAGCCAGTTCTGGCCCGACGCCGTCGACGCCTTCATGGCCATTTCCTGTGAACGCCTCGAAAGTATCCAGGCACAGACGTTCGGGAGCTCAGGCCTGTAGTGGCGGCTCACTAATGGCGCGCCGCAACCCGTTGCTGCGATCCACTTTGGCGGCCATCGCTGTATTGGTGGCCCTGGTCGCCATTCTCGGGGTGTGGCAGGTGGTGGCCGCCCGTGACTCCCAGCGGGCCCAGATCGTCGACGGCGAACTCACCGCGGCCCGGCTGGCGGCCAGCGCCGTCTCCAGTTCGGTGACGAGCCGCATGGAAACGCTCACCAACCTTGCCGGTCAGGCGGGGGCGGCGAACTTCATCGCCACCAGCTCGCCGACCGTAATCGGCGCCACCGTGGGCGAACTGCTGAAGCTGTATCCCGACTTTTCGAGCATGTCGGTGGTGGCGGTGGGTGGCACGGTGCTCGTCAGCGAGCCGGCGTGGCCCTCTGCGGCCGACGTCACCGCCGCGCACCGGCAGGCCTATGCCCAAGCCGTACGTTCGGGACATCCGTCGGCGTCTGAGGTCTTCGGCCAACCGACGGGAGGACTGGCCATCGAGATCGCCGTCCCCGTGCGCGAAGCCGGGCAACTGGTGGGCGTGATCGAGGCGTCGGTGCCGGCCTCGTCTCTGTCTTCGGCCGTGGGGGGCACGGCACTGCCCGGCGGCGGATCTCTCGTCGTCTACGACCGAGGTGGGCACGCCCTGACCGGACCCACTGTTTCCGATGGCAACTCTCCTTCGTTTGCAAAGACTCCGACGCTGCGACGCGCCCTGGGTGGCCATGCCGGGACCAACTCGAGCCCCGTCCCGGGGTTCGCCGGCACCCGACTGGTCGCCTTCGCCCCGGTTGCCTCGTTGGGCTGGGCGGTTGTCGTCGAAGACCCGTCGTCCGCGCTCGACGAACCGCTCGCCGGGCTCACCGGCCGCCTGGCCGGCATCACCGCCATCGTGGTGATCATCGCCCTGGGCGCGGCGGTGTTGCTGTGGCGCCTCATGCGCCAACTCGCCCGCCAACGTGACGAGGCAACCGCCCTGTTCGTGAGTGTGGGCGAAGGTGTGGCCACCGTCGATCCCGACGGCACCGTGCTCAAGATCAACCCCGCCTTGGAACGCTTGGCCGGCCAGCGTGGCGAGAGCGTCGAACACCGACCGTGGGCATCCTCCTTTGTCCTCTTCGACGAACGAGGTGTGGCCATGGCGTGGGAGGACACGGTGGTGGCTCAAGCCATGGCCCAACGCCACGTGGTGGCCAGCCGCGGCTACGGCCTCACCTTGGAAACGGCCGGCGGCCGGCGCCTCCCCGTGGCCGTCACCGCGGCCCCCTTGGTCGTGGACCGGGGCACGCGCAGCGGGGCGGTCGTGGTCGTGCGCGACGTGTCCAACGAGCGCGAAGTTGACCAGCTCAAGTCGTCGCTGGTGTCCACCGTTTCTCATGAGCTGCGCACGCCGCTCACGTTGATCCAGGGCTTCTCCGAGCTGCTCCTGGCCCGGTGCGATCTGGGCAAGGACCAAGCACAGGTTGCCCTCAACGAGATCCACTTGTCATCACAGCGACTGGGACGCCTCATCGACGACCTGTTGTCGGTGTCGCGCATCGAGTCCGGGCGATTGACGGCGGATTTCGAGACCTTCGAACTCTCCGGCGCCGTGAGTGAGGTGCTGGCCGCTTTTGCCGCCGCCGCCGACCACCCCTACACCACCGACATCGACGGGCAGGTAGGCCCCGTCCTGGCTGATCGGGACAAGACCATTCAGGTGCTCACCAACCTGGTGTCCAACGCGTCGAAGTACTCGCCGGTGGGCTCGGAGGTGCGCATCGTGGCCCGCACGGTGGCTCAGCATGTGGAGGTCGACGTCATCGACTGCGGCATCGGGATGACCGAGGCCGACACCGATGCCATCTTCGAGAAGTTCTCGCGTACCAACCGCCCCGAGGTGCGCAAGGTGGGCGGGACAGGCCTAGGCCTCTACATCACGAAGAATCTCGTCGAGATGCAAGGCGGTCAGTTGTGGCTGCGCAGCCATCCCGGTGAAGGGAGCACGTTCACCTTTACCTTGCCGTTGGCGGGTGCGGCCGGGCGCAGCGAGGTAGCTGGCCATCTTTGGCCGCACCACCAGGGCGCGCCGGACAAGATAGCGGTGGGAGTTTCTGAGGACGCCACGGCACCGTCATCATCTCTCTGAGGGCAACAGGAGGACACAGATGCGAAAGCTGTTGATCGTCGACGACGAGGACGGTGTGCGCTCGCTCGTCAAGATGACCCTCGAGAGCAGTAACTACGAGATTCTCGAAGCCCGTGACGGAGACGAGGCCATGGCGCTCGTTCGCCACCAGCATCCCGATCTGGTCTTGCTCGATGTCATGCTGCCCGACTCCTCGGGCATCGACATCTGCCGCATCATCAAGGCCAATCCCGAATTGGCCGCCACCACGGTGGTCATGCTGACAGCCAAGGCCCAAGGATCTGATCTCGAGGAGGCCGAGGCGGCCGGCGCCGACGGCTATTTCACCAAGCCTTTTTCGCCGGTGGCGCTGTTGCACCGGGTGGAACGGATCTTCGGCGTGACCATATGAGTGCGGTCGCCGGCCGGGTGTTGGTGGTGGACGACGAGCCGGCCATCGGGCCGTTGGTATCGATGTGCCTCGACGCCATGGCCATCGAAGTAGTGCAAGCCAATGGGCTCAATGACGCCATGGACGTGCTCCGCGGCGGCGGTGTCGGCTTGGTGTTATTGGACCTCGCTCTCGGGCCCGAGGACGGTCTCGAGATCTTCCCCAAGTTGCGGGCCGAGCCGGAGCTCGCCGGCGTTGCGGTAGTCGCTTTCAGTGCCCACGACAGCCGTCGCGAGGAGGCACTCCAATGCGGTGTCGACGCTTTTTTGGGGCGACCGTTCGCCACGGCCGCCCTGCAAGCCACCGTCCGTCGCTACCTTCCGTAAGCGCCGATTCGCGCCCCCAGCCGCATGCCGCCCCAGCCCCAGCCCCAGCCCAAACTCAAACCCAAGCCCCCTTCGTCGTCGATAGCCGGTCTGTTGCTGACGCCCGGCGCCAGCGCCGGGCGCAACCAACCGGCCCTGGTCGCCATCGATGACGCTGTGCGTCCGACCGGTATGCGCGTCGAGCGCATCGACTTCCCTTACGTCTTGGCCGGGCGGCGGGCCCCGGACCGTCCGCCCGTGCTCATCGGCACCATCGTCAATGCCGCCGATGCGCTGGCCGCGGAGCTCGGGGTGGGAAACGGACGCATCGCCCTGGGGGGCCGGTCCATGGGCGGACGGATGTGCTCCATGGCCGTCGCCGGTGGCCTGGGCGCGGCCGCCCTCGTCCTGGTGAGTTATCCCCTGCATCCGCCGGGACGACCGGAGCGCCCCCGCACCGAGCACCTCGGCGCCCTCGATGTGCCCTGCTTGTTCGTCTCCGGCACCCGGGATGCCTTCGGCACCCCTGAGGAGCTCGAAGCAGCTACCGCCGCCATTGCGGGGCCAGTGACCCACGTGTGGATCGAGGGCGCCGACCACGGCCTACGCAGGCACGACGACACCGTGGCTGCTGCGGTGCGAGATTGGCTGGTCTGTGTCTAACGGCGACTGAAGACAGGCCTCTCACCTGCCGATACTTCCTCAATGACCACGGCAGTCACCTCTGCCTCACCCACAACTTGCACAACACCAGACGCCCGGCGGCCCGGGCGGGCCGGGTTCCGGTTCGGACGGTTCGGACGGTTCGGCGGACTGGGGCGCCTGGGGCGGTTCGGGGGGCTCGGGCGCTTCGGCAAGCTCGTCGTTGGAAGTGCCATTGCCGTGACGGCCGTGGTGGCCACCGCGGGAACGGCCGCAGCCACCACCGTCACCGTCCAGCCGGGCGGCGACCTCTTCACCATCGCCGCGCAGTACGGCACCACGGTGTCGGCGCTGGAGGCGGCCAACGGCATCACCAACCCCAACTTGGTCTACGCCGGCGCCGTGTTGCAGATCCCCGGCTCTCCGGGAACGCCTCCGCCCGCTACCACGGTGACCCTGCAAGCGGGCGACAACTTGACCCAGCTCGCTTCCCAGTACAACACCACCGTGGCCGTGATCGACGCCGCCAACGGCATTGCCAACCCCAACTTGGTCTACGCCGGGACCACGTTGAAGATCCCCGCCAGCACCCCATCCCCCACCGGCGCCCGCACCCCGGCGCCCCCCACCACCGTGGTCGTGGGTCTGGGCCAAACGCTCACCTCGATCGCGGCGACCTACAACACCACGGTGGCGGACCTCGTGTCGGAGAACGACATCACCAACCCCAACTTCGTGACCGCCGGCACTCTGTTGCGACTGCCCTCAACATGGGTGCTGGCCGACTACGGCTGGCCCAGTGCGTTGGTGAACGACCCCGCCGCCTTGGCGCTCGTCCCCGATTTCATGTCTGCAGCCAAGACCTACAACGTTCCCCTGAGCCTTCTCGAGGCGATGTGCTGGTGGGAGTCGGGTTGGCAAGCGACGGTGACCTCCCCCACCGGTGCAGTCGGCGAATGCCAGCTCGAGCCGTATACGACGGCCTTCGTCAACAGCTCGCTGCTGGGCGGCGCCAATCTGAACCCGCTCGTGCCCGCGCAGAACATCGAATTGGCTGCCGCCTTCCTCGGCGACCTTCTCGCCAAGACGAGTGACAACGAACACCTGGCGCTGGCCGGCTACTACCAGGGCCTGTTGTCGGTCCAGCAGAACGGCATGCTGTCGTCTACCCAGACGTACGTCCAAGGCATTCTCGGGTATTCGGCCATTTTCGCGGCCGGCTGAGGTTCCGACCCGGCCCCAGCAGCCTGGGCCGGCGCCCGAATCGCACCGCGACCGCCGGACGTGCCAGCATGCGACGGTGCGGGTCAGGCGAAGTTTCGCCCTTTTGGACCTCTCGGGGTTCACGACGCTCACCGCCACCGAAGGCGACGAACGGGCGGTGTCGGTGCTGACCGTCTTTCGCTCCACCTTGCGGGACATCTGCTCTCGACGCGGGGTGCGCATCGCCAAATGGCTCGGCGACGGCGCCATGTTGGTGGGCGTGGACTGCTCGACGTTGCTGGCCGCCGTCTTGGAGATGCAGTGGCGCGGCCCCCAACAATCGGTTCCCATGGCCGTTCGCTGCGGCGTGACCATGGGCCCGGTGATCCTCCTCGAGGGGGACGACTACATCGGCCACAGCGTGAACCTGGCCGCCCGCCTCTGTGACGCGGCGCCGGACCATGCTGTCCTGGCCGACAGCGCCGTTCTTTCCTTCTTGCCGCCGTGGGGGGTGGCCCTGGGCTCCGATGACGTCATGGTGCGAGGTCTGGCCGAGTCGTTGTCGGTGGCGCGGCTGGGACTGCTCCCGGTGGCGGCCGAGGCCGTCGCCGATCCGGTGTGCGGCATCCCGCTGACGCCATCGAGCGCGCTGTACTCGCGCCCCGCCGGTACGGGTGCGAGCAATCCATCGCTGTTCTGTTCCGAGAGCTGTCTCGACACGTGGCAGCGCCGGCCCGTTACCGAACTCGACGCGCCAGTACCCGGCTCGAAGATCTCCACCACGTAACGCCGATCCCCAACACGAAGGAGCCACCATGCCCACGGCCAAAGCCCGCGCCAACGCCGAGCTCGCCCAGAACGCGTTCGATGCGGTGAACAAGCGAGACCTCGACACCATCGTCGGGTTCGACGCCCCCGACATTGTCGAGAACGTGCTCCCCACCGGCACCCTCTACGGTCGCGACGCCGTGCGCCAGTACTTCGTGGAGTTGTTCGCCGCCATGCCCGATGCCGCCTTGACGGTGGAGCGCATCGTCAGCGACGACACCACCGCGGTGGTCCAGTGGCATCTACAGGGGACCTTTACCGGGGCGGCCTACCAAGGCATCGAGCCCACCGGCAAGCACATGAGCTTCCGGGGCGTCGACGCCATGGAGATCCAGAACGGTCTCATCCAACGCAACACCATCTACTACGACGGTCTCGACGTGGCCCGCCAGATGGGGCTTCTGCCCCGCAAGGACTCCTCCGCCGACAAAACCCTGCAGCAGGCGTTCAACGCCGTCACCAAGATCCGGCGCCGCTTCGGCTGAGGCTAGGCGTCGCCCGCTAGGAAGTGGGCAGGAAACGCATGTAATCATCCAGCGTGCGCAACATGGCTGACGCCGGGCCCGACGGCACCCGCAGCACCACCTCAGTGCACCCCACCTCGGCGTAATGCGCGAGCTTGCCCGCATCGGGAATGGTGCCGAAGGGCACCATGTGCAAGGAGTCGGGGTCACGTCCCACTTCGGATAGAGCGGCGCGCAGGTCGGCTCGGGCCGCGCCCACGCCCCGCCCGCCGATGGGCATCCATCCGTCGGCGTACTCGGCCACCGCCCGGCAAAGGGCGGGTCCGGGCGCCGCCCCCACCAGCACGCGCACGCGGGGGCGTTGCACGGGCTTGGGCCACGAGTAGGTGAGCGGAAGCTCCACGTACTGGCCGTGGAACTCCGCTTCGTCGTGTTGCCACAGCGCTTGCATGCACAGCATCTTCTCCCGGGCCACCTCACGGCGACGGGCGAAGTCGACGCCGTGGTCGGCCGCCTCCAGCGGGTTCCACCCGAAACCGATACCCAACACGACGCGCCCATTGGCCAGCTGATCGAGGGTGGCCACCTGTTTGGCCAAGACGATGGGGTCGTGCTGCGCCACCAGGCACACGCCCGTGCCGAGCAGGATGCAATCGGTCACGGCCGCCGCCGCGGCCAGGGCCACAAACGGATCGAGACTGTGCCGATACTCACCGATGTCGACACCTTCGACCAGGCTTGGCGGTGTGGCGAGGGCGACAGGCATGTGGGTGTGCTCGGGAAGATACAGCGAGTCGTAGCCGCGTTCCTCGGCGGCGGCCGCCAATGCGTGCGGCGCCATGCTCGTCTCGGTCAGAAAGGCGGTGATGCCGATGCGCATCAGACTCCGTCTCCCAGGCGAGCGGACATGTCGTCGGCGATCTGCACATAGCCGTGCGAACCGATACGCAGTGCCTCGTGGCGGGCGCGGGCGAAGACCTCGGCGGCGCGGGTTCGGTCGGCGGACGTGCCTCGGGCGGCCAGGGCTTCGCCCAGGTTCAGGCAGCCGATGGGAAGCAGTCCGGGCGCCTTGGCCTCGATGGAGACCAGCGCCTCTTCGAGCAGCGCCACCGCCTCATCGAGTTCGCCGGTGAGCATCTTGCACACGCCGAGGTGCGACTCGACCGGTGCCGCCATCGACAGCAGGTAGTTACTCCACATGCCCCGGTAAGGCTCGAGAACTTCGGCGGCGTGGGCGGCGACCTCGCTGTCGCGCAGGGACAGCGCTACTTCGGCGAACTGCGCCGGGCCCCAAATGGGAAAGGGCTCGTCGAGAAGCCCTTCGGGGGTCAGCTCCAACGACGCCAGCAGGGCGCGGGCCTCATCAACTTTTCCCTCCAAGGCGAGGAACTGCACCTGGCCGATGCGCCAGGTGGGTAACCCGGAGAACTGTTCGGCGAAGTCGGCCACTTCCGCGGCGGTGGCACCGGCCTCGCCGCGCAGACGGCCTTCAGCGGAAGCCAAGGCTCCCCACCACATCCAGGCGTCGGGTTCACCGATGGACTCTCCCAACAGCGCGCACTCGTCGTTGAGTTGATGGGCCTCGTCGAGGCGGCCGTCGATGTGCAGGACGCGTATCGAAAAGGCCAGGGCCGTCCATCGCAACGTCGGTGAGGCGTCCTTGGAAAGGGCCACCATCTCTTCGGTAACACGGCGCATGCCGTCGAGGTCGCCGAGGGTCATCAGCGCCGAAGACCACCACAACCGGGCCAGCAACCGCAGGGCCGGATCGCCGCTGGCGTCGGCCAAGCCGACCGCTTCGATGCTGCGGGGCAGGGTCCGTTCGATCCGCCTGGTGCTGAACGAGGCAAATCCGGTGCGCACCAGTACCCACGCCAACAGGTCGCCATCACCGATGCCGCGGGCCATGGCCTCGGCCTCGTCGGCCAGAGCCAGACGCCGAGGGTGATCGCCGGCGAAGGTGACTTCTCCCGCCAACAAAGCCAGGAGCCGGGCTCGATGGGCGCTGACACCGGGACCCACGGCCTCCAAGGCGGCTTCGATCAGGCCGATGCGCTCATGGTCGACGTTGCCGACGACACTCGACATGCCCCGGGAGTTGGCCACCACCGAACGCACCAGCAGCGCCGTTTCGCCGGCGGCCAGCGCCCGGCGCGAGGCGTCGAGCAACGTGTCGCGAAAGGCGGCGTTGCCCTGGTCGCGTTGAGACTCCCCGAGCCCACACAACGCGGCGATGTGGGCGGCGCCGTGATTTTCAGCGGTGTCCTCGAGGAGCTCGAGGGCTTGGCGGAACCGGCTTTCGGCGTCGGCCAGCGCCCGCGCCGCCAGCGCCTGTTCCCCCGCCGCCAACACGTAGCCGAGGGCCCGTGCCATATCGGCGGCATCGGGCCCGGCTTCGACGAAGTGATACGCCAGGGCCACGGCGTCGTCCGATCCCATCTTGACCAGGGAGTCGGCCACACGGCGATGCACACGACGCCGGCGAGTGGCCGACATCTCCTCATACAGCGTGGCCCGCACCAGTGCATGAGAGAAGCAGTAGCGATCGGCCCCGGTCTCTTCGACCAGCCGGCCCAGGACAGCCTCGTCCAACGCGTCGAGCAAGGCGCTTTCGGTGAGGTCGCTCAACAAGGCGAGGAGCTCGACGTCGAACTCGCGTCCGATCACCGAGCACAGCGCCAGCACGTCATTCGCCTCGACAGAAAGGCGCGACAGACGGCGGCCCACGACGTCGCGCACGCCTTCAGGAACCGACAGCGAGCCCGGGTTGACCACCACCCAGCGGTCATCGCGCCGACGAATGGCGCCCGTCTCCACGAGGTGGCGCAGTACCTCGGAGACGAAGAAAGGATTGCCTTCCGTCTCGGTGTAGACGACGTGGGCCATGGCCAGGGCGTCCTCGTCGAGAGGGTGGCCGGCCGACTGGACGATGAAGGCTTCCACCTCGGCTTCCGACAGGCCCCGCAAGGTGATGCGTTCCACGGCGGGAAGCCGGCGCAGTTCGGCCATGGTGGCCGACAGCGGGTGCCGGCGGTCGATGTCGGTATCGCGGTAGGTGCCGAGCACCAACAGCTGCACGTCGGGGCCCGCTGCGGTGGCGGCGCGCAGCACATGCAGCAGCATGAGCAGTGTCGGGCGCGTGGCCCAGTGCAGGTCGTCGAGAACGAGCACGGTCTCGTGCGCAGTGGCGAGCTCCACCAACCACGACGCCACCGCCTCGAAGAGCTGATGCTCTTCGGATCTCGGGTCCGACGACACCGGCGGTGGCAAAGCGGGGACGTGGGCGGCGAGGTGTGGCACCAGGCGCACCAACTCGCCGGGCGTATGCCCGAGCACGAGATCGGCCGTGGCGTGAGCGTGGTCGCTATGGGCGTGGTCGCCGTGGGCGTGGTCGTGCGCTTCGGCATCGCCGACCGTGGTGATACCCACTGTCCTGGTGGAGTGCGCCGCGTAGAAGTCGACGGCCTCGGCGAACGGTTGGTAGGGGGCGGCCACGTCCTCGTCGCAGCGCCCGTAGAGGACCATGGCACCGTCGGCATAAGCGGCCCGCGCCACTTCGGCGGCGGTACGGGTCTTGCCCACCCCGGGCTCGCCGGCCAGAAGCACGGTGTGCGTGCCCCCGACAACCACGGCGCGCCGGCGCTCGGCCAGATGCGCCCGCAAATCGGAACGCCCGACATAGCGCCTCGCCCCCAGATCCAAAAGGCCCGGGAACGGGATCCCCGTCCCCCCCACCTCGGCCCCATCCTCAGCCAGTGGCTCCCAGCGCAACCGGCACGCGGCGACGGGATCGGGAAGGCCTCTGAGCTCGAGCTCGCCCAACGGATCGAAGCCGAAGCCGCCGCGCCCACGCGCCAGCACGCGGATGAGGTCGGCCACGAGGATTTCACCTCCCGCCGCCGCCGCGCACAGCCGCGACGCCTCCACCACGGCCACCCCGAAGACGTCGCCGGACTCCACCGACACGTCACCGAGCGAGACCCCGATCCTGACCCCGAAGCTCCGATCCGGATGGTGCCGTCCGTGACGTTCGGCGGCCTGCTGAATGGCGATGGCGGCCGAAGCGGCGTCGGCGGCGGACTCGAAGGTGGCCAAGATCCCGTCGCCGAGGCCTTTGACCACGGTGCCGCTATGGGCGGAGACGGCGTCGCCGAGCATGGCGTCGTGGTCGCGGCGCAAGGCGTCGGCCTCGTCCTGGCCCAGGCGCACCCGCAGTTCCGTCGATGCCACCAGGTCGGTGAAGAGCACCGAACGCGTTACGTTCACGGGGGCCGGTGCTGTGGTCAGCTGCGCTCGTCTTCCGGGCCCGACCACCACTGCGGGGCGTCGCTGGCCGGAAAGGACTCGTCACTCGCCTCGTCGATGGTCTCCTCGGCCTGATCGTCAGCCGCCGATGAGTCGTGGTCGGGTTCGAGGGGCTCGCTCACACAACCGACCCTAATGGCGCCCCCGCGCTCTCGCGCCGGCGCACCCTCCGAGCTCCGCCCAGCGCGGACAGCTGGCCACGTGGTCATTGACCATGCCCGCCGCCTGCATGGTGGCGTAGCAGGTGGTGGGGCCCACGAAGCGGAATCCGAGTTGGCGCAATCGCACACTCATGGCCTTCGACGCGCCGGTGGTGGCAGGGACCTCATTGATTGATTTCCACGCATTGTGAAGGGTCACGTCGTCGACGATCGACCACAACACCTCGCTCAGTGTCGTCCCCTCCTTGCGCAGGGCCACGATCACTCGGGCATTGGCAATGGTCGACTCGATCTTGGCGCGGTTGCGCACGATGCCGGCATCGGCCATGAGCCGTTCGACGTCGGTGGCGGAGAAGCGAGCCACGGTGGTCGGGTTGAATCGGGCGAACGCTTTGCGATAGCCGTCGCGTTTGCGGAGGATGAGAGCCCACGACAGGCCGGCCTGAGCGCCTTCGAGGGTGATGCGCTCGAAGAGGCCGCTCTCGTCTCGTACCGGGGTGCCCCATTCGTCGTCGTGATAGGCGAGCATGGCCGCGCTCTCGACCGCCCACGGGCACGTCCCTTTGGCCGCGGCCGGGACCGGGGCGTCGGCTTTAGCCTTGGCCGGAACCACCGACCTAGGAGGCTTTGCGGCTGCGCGTGGCCGGTGCGGCGGCGCGCACGGCATCTTCCAGCTCGTCGCGGCTCATTTTGGACCGCCCCGGCACCTTCAGCTGCGTGGCTTGCTCGTAGAGCTCGGCCTTGCTCAGCTCGGCGCTGGCCGGCGCGGAGCGCGCTGGGCGCGCTGCGTTCGGTCGGTTGCCGACGCGATGGGTGCGGGCCGCCTCCACGCTTTTTTGGAGGGCCGCCATGAGGTCGAGCGCCGGCGAAGGAGGCGCGCTGGGTACATCGATGGTGACCACTTCGCCGTTGCGCTTGCGTTCGATGAGGGCTTCGACACGCTCGCGATACGTGTCGACGTAGTTGACCGGGTCCCAAGGAGCAGACATCGACTCGATGAGGAGCTTGGCCGTGTCGAGCTCACGACCCTTGAACTCGGTGTCGGTGGAGAGGCCGTCGATCTCTTTAGTGGGGTCGCGCACCTCGTCGGCGAAGTACATCGTCTCCAGCGCCAAGACCGACTTCTCGGGACGGATGGCGACGAGGTGTTGCTTGGAGCGCATCACGAAGGTGGCGATGCCCACCTTTTTGGAGGACTCCATGGCCTTGCGCAACAACGCGTAGGCGCGCTGGGCGTCTTTGCCTTGGGGGCCGAGGTAGTAGGTGGCCTTGTAATAGATGGGGTCGATCTCTTCCAGGTCCACGAAGTCGGTGAGCTCGATGGTGCGGGTGGCTCCCGGCTCCACGGACTCCAGCTCCTCGGAGCTGACCATGACGTACTCGCCGGAGCCGAGGTCATATCCCTTGACGATGGAGGAGAATTCGACGTCCTCGCCGGTGCGCTCGTTGACCCGCCGCTGCCGGACGCGGTCGGACGTCCCGGCCTGGAACTGGTTGAAGTGGACGGTCTTGTCCTCGGTGGCCGAATACAGGCCCACCGGCACATTGACCAAGCCGAAGCTCAGCATCCCGGTCCAAATCGCCCTCGCCATGGCCACTCCTTTCGGCAGGCAACGCTCCAGTCTCCCAGGCCCACAGGGCCTTGACCAGGGTATGTACCGGAGTCCACCACCCTGTTACACCCAATTGGGACACTGAGCCCAGGTCAGAAGCTTGCCGCCAGGAGGTGACTCGAGATGGAGATTTACCGTTCGGCCGCCGCCGATACCCAGGACAACCGAGTCGGCTTCATGGCCGAGGTGGCCCGGGGCCTGGCTGTGCTCACGCCTGAGGACCTCAGCGCCGGGTGCCTCACCCTGCCCTTCGGGCTCAGCGCCTGGATCAAGCGAGCCGGGGTGGACCTGGCCGGCGCCGTCGAGGCCCTGCTGTCTCTGCGCTCCGCCATCATCCTCGCCTCGGGGCTCGACGAGCGGTCCGAGCCCGTCCCCCTGGTGGCCCGCGACGGCCGGACCGCGGCGCTGTGCTTGGCCACCTATCTCGACGGGCTCATCGGCCGAGCCGCTCTGTCACTGGGGACCACCCGCCAGGAGCTGGCTGAGGCCGTCGTCGCCGACGCCGCGTAGCTCACCGGCGCGGCGCGGCGCGACTCACCGGCCCAGGACCACGGGCATGTGCTTCACCCCGGCGTGCTTGTTGGTGCGGAAGCGTTCCACCGGACCGTCGAGCTCCCACGTAGCGAACCGTTGCAGCATCTCCTCAACGACGATGCGAATCTCCATGCGCGCCAAGCTCGCTCCCAGACAGAAGTGGCTGCGATAGCCGAAGGCAACATGCGGGTTGGGGCTGCGGGTGACGTCGAATCGAAACGGGTCTTCGAAAACCTCTTCGTCGCGATTGGCCGACGCCCACCACAACGTCACCTTCTCCCCCGCCCTGATCGTCTGGCCGCCGAGCTCGACATCAACGGTGGCGGTGCGGCGGTTGTAGAGCGTAGGACTCGACCAGCGCAGGATCTCCTCGACTGCCGATGGGAGCAATGCCGGCTCGGCGCGTAAGGCGTCGAGCTGTTCGGGGTGCTCGATGAGGGCGGCGGTGCCCAAGGCGATGGCGTTGCGGGTGGTCTCGCTGCCTGCCGCGATGAGGAGGCTGAAGAACATCAGGAGCTCGAGGTCCGACAAGGGCTCGGCGGTACCATCGGGGCCCTCCACCGTCGCTGTACACAGCGTGGCGAGCATGTCGTCTCCGCCATGGCGACGCTTCTGGGCGATGAGCGTGGAGCCGTAGGCGGCCGTGGCGGCGGCGGCCTCCTCGGCCGACGTGTTGGACTGACCGAGCTCGCGCCCCGCAAAGTCCAACGTGGCATTCGACCACTGCATCAGCGCATGGCGGTCGCCTTGGGGTACCCCCAACAAGATGGCGGTGGCCTGCAGGGGCAACTCGACGGCCACGTCGAGGAGAAAGTCACAGTGTCCGTCGTCGGGCACGGCGTCGAAGATGGCACGCGTGCGGGCCCGCAGCTCCGTTTCCATGGCGGCCAGCGACCGCGGCGACACGGCGGGCGTGACCAAGCGGCGAATGTGGTGATGCCGGGGGTCGTCCATCATGTTGAGCAGCACCCCCGCCGCGAAGCCGTAGGGCAGGTCCGCGATGAGCGTGCCTCCGCCGTCGGCCCCGGGAGCGCGTTCGGACGAGAAGGCCTGGGCGTCGGCCACAACCGTTAGTACATCGGCGTGACGGCTCACCACCCAGAAGCCCACCCCATCGGGAGTGTGCACGGTCGGTTCCTGCCACCACACCGGCGCCTGGCTTCGCAGTGCGGTGAAGGCGTCGTCAGGGAACCCTGCGCCGAAGAGGTCGAGGTCGGTGAGGTCGATATCCTCGAGCAGCACCGTTAGGCGCTGGGACACAGAGCGAGCAGCGTCTCGACGTCGTCCACGGGAATGCCGCCGTAGTGCGCGTTGGCGCCGAACGTTGTCCCGATCTGGCTGACCGCATTGTCGAAGTCGGCGCAGCCTTTTCGGTAGAACGTGATCGACGCCGGCTTGGAGCGCCCCGTCTCTTGGCCCAGCAGCAGCGTCGTGTTCGATCCGGCCGCCACCAGCAGCAGGTTGGCGTTGAACAGTGCCTCAGAACCGTTGGAGCCGCTCGTCGTGTTGCGATACGCCATCACGTTGAAGTTCGTTTGTGGAAGCGATGCCACCAGCCCGAGAGCAAGTTGGAAGGGATAGCCCGTTACTCCGCCGAAGGTGATCTGAGGGACAGATGCGTAGTCCCCGTTGAACCAAAACGGCACCGTGAACCCGAGACTGCCGATGAGCCCGTCGCTGCGCCATGCCGACACCGTGGTGTGCACGAACTGCACCCAGTCGAGGGCGTAGGTGGCGGCGTGATGGCGCAAGGCCTTGATGGCCCACGGCTCGACGTCGAACTGGACCCCGGCCAGTGCGCCCGCTGGCAACGCCGCGGTGACACGAGCGACCGCCGCCAGCAACTCCGCCGGCCCCCCGGGGCTCGTCGTCGCCCACTGCGCATCACCGCCCACGGCCACGACGTGGAGTCCGTCGGCATTCGCCTCGGTCACCAAGTTTGAGAAATCAGAGAGGAACGAACCAAGCTGGCTCGAGCCGTCTTGCGTCAACGTCACCGCCTCGGTGATGTCGACGTACAACGTGTTGACGCCCAGAGCCTTCAGGCGCACCAGGGTGGGCCCGTACGCAGACGCATTGGGCCACCAGGTCGACGTATTCCATTCGTAGGCGCCGAACGTGGTGGCCTGCGCAGTCGCCGACGTCGGCGGGAGGGCCACCAGGCCAACCAGGAAAACGACGCCGAGCAGGGCGACCAGGCTGCCTGCCACGAACCGTTTTGACCCCCCAGTCACAGCCCCACAGTAGGCGCATTTACTGGCGCCGACTCACCCTCGTATCACCAGGCGGAGGCCGCCGTCGATGGAGGTCATGTCGAGGAGATGGGCGTGACGTGCCATCCAGGTGCCGTCGTCGAGGTCGACGCGCAACTGTTCCAAGCGACTGGCCACCAAGTCGTCGGGCAACTGCGCCAACGCCGAGATGCAGGCCCGCACCTCGGGGTCGAGATACGCCTCGGGTCGGCGCCAATAGGCCCAGTTGAACCCGTCCACGCAATCGGCGGCAATGGGGACCACCTCGATGCGCGTCGCCTCGATGCATTGCGCCATGAACTGCGGGGCCGGCGGTCGGGCCGATGGCAGCTCGTTGGACTCCGGCAGGTAGTCGGTGGTCACCCACAGACCGCCGTGCACGGCGTCGTCGAAGGTGAGCACGACCACTCGATTCGCCACCCGCACGAGCTCGGCCAGGCCTCCGGCAATGTCGGTCCAGTGGTGCACCGTCAGCACGGCCAAGGCGGCGTCGAAGCTCCCCGTTGGAAAAGGAAGTGCCTCGGCCCGCGCCCGCAGCGCCGGGGCAGCATGGGGCGGGCGCTGCGCGATCATCACCGCCGAGGGGTCCACCGCTACCACCTGCCGTCCGGTGGGCTCATAGGAGCCGGTACCGGCCCCCACGTTGATCACCGACGCGGCGTCGCCCAAGGCGGCGTCGATCTGGGCGGCGATTCTCGGATCAGGTCGTCGGTGGCGTGTGTAGAGCCGACCGATGTCGTCGTACTCCCGATGGTCTCGCACGGGCCCCGAACTCACGGGCCCGATACTAGAACACGTTCTAGTTTCAGTCGAGGCCGGGCGGCGGGGCCCGGAGGACCTCGGGGCCGACCAGGAGGTGCTGGCTCACGTCCCCGACCAGGTCCGTGGAGAAACGACGCTCGGCGAAACGCCAGCGCCCGTCGCGCCGCAAGAAGCGGTCGTGGTAGCGCCCCGCCACGATGGGTTGCAGAGGCAGCACCGCGGTGGCCTGCAAGACGGTGAAGTACGACCGCGCCGTGGCCGTGCCGGCCTCCTCGTCGACCTCTATTTGGAAGTTGGAGGTCACGTGCTTGGTGCGCGGCGTGCCGTCCTCATAGATCCGCACCGTCGAGTGGAACAACTCGTAGATGGCGTCTCGGCCCGTTAGGAATCCCTCGGCGCCCATGGATCCGAGCATGGCGTCGGAGAGCAGTGCCGCCACGCCGGCGATGTCGCCGTTGTCCATGAGCTCCGCGTAGGCGGCGATGACATTTCCGATGGCGATGGCGCTGTCAGTCACGGGTCTCGACGCTACCGGTCTTCAGCACCGGTCTTCAGCCCGGTAGGTGCATGAGCTCGATGCGCACCCCGTCAGGGTCGGTGCAGTAGACGAAATCGAGCGTGGTGGTGCCCATCTCGAAGGTGGTGCGCGTCTCGGTCAGCACCACACCCCCCAAGGCGGCGACGGTGGCGGCCACGGCGTCGACATCATCGACTCGCACGGACAAGTGCGTCAGGCCCAGTTGGTTCATAGGTCGCCGCACGGGCTCGCCGATGTGTCCGGGCGACTGGTAGGCGAGCAACTCGATGGCCATGCCGTGCCCGCGGACGAAGCGGGACTCGACACGCACGTCTTCCAACTCCATGAGCCGACCGAACTCGCTACCCACCTGATGGACCTCAGCCGCCTCGAATCCCAGGCCCTCGCAGTAGAAACGAACCGAGCGCTCGACGTCAGACACACAGATACCGAGATGGGAGAACGTCACCGTCATCGGCCCATTCAAGCGGATTTGTCCTCGATCTCCCAAGCGTGATCGAGGACGTGCCATGCAATCCGCCGAGCGGCGTAGCGCACCGGCCACCCCGTGTCCCCGGCCGCCGCCCCGACCGATGCCGCTCGCAGGGCGTCCAAGATGGCCTGGCGGTGCGCCTCCACGGCGGGTCGATCGTTGCCAGCCGGTGGTTTGCCCCGCCATCCGATCTTGCGGGCGTAGATCACCTCGGCCCCGAGGACGTGGTCGACCACGGCGTCCCGGTCGCGGCCTCCCCCGCGCGGGCCCTTTCGCAATAGGGCGGGGGCGCGTTGGACGACGGCGTCCAGCACCACCCAGGCGCCGTTGACGAGGTCGGCCTGACGGGTGGCCTCTTTGGCGGTCAGGGGGCGTCGATCGGCGTCGGCGATGGCTCCGGGGGCGCCAAAGTCGGTGGTGGCCGAGCCCGGCAAACGCTCAATCACCTGGAACGAATCAGCCCCGACCGAGCCGCTGGCCGGGAACTTCACACCGGCCGCCCGAGGCGCGGCTGAGTACCGAGACGCATAGGCGGCCAGAGCCTCGAGCGCGCCGGCCTCGTCCTTGGCGCAACGACACCACCCGGGCCAGTCCAAGGCGGAGGCGAAGACGCGCCGATCTCCGCTCTCCACCACCACGGCGATGGGACTCCTATTCGTGGAGGGAGACATGTCCTCAGCGTCGCGCACATCGGTACCATTCCGTCCGTGCCCGATGCCGATGAAGCCACCCGTGGACTGCTGGCCACCTTGCATGCGATGACCGACGCCCTCGTCGATGCCTGGATGGTGGAGTCGGGGGGTGCGGTGGCGTTTGTGTCGGGAGTGAACCACGCGCCTTTTAACTTGGTGCTCGGGGTACGGGCCGACGTCAAGGAGGACGACATCGTCGATCTCCTCGATCTCCTCGAAGGCACCCGCCTTCCGCACTCTCTTCAGCTTCGCCCGGGTACCGACGTTGCCATCACGGCAGTGGCGCAGGCACGTGGCATGACCCACGTCGGTGATCCGCCGCTGATGGTCATCGACGACCGCCCTGGCCTCGACGACGTGCGCGGCGCCGCCGGCTTCGTCATCCGCCCGTTGCTTCCCGAAGAGGCGTCCATCCACGCCGGCTTGGTGGCACAGGCCTTCGGCGCCCCGGTGGAGGCCATGAGGCAGTTTCTGGTGCCGCCTCTGCTCGAAGCGGACGGAGTGCGCTGTTTCGTCGGCGAGATCGACGACACCGTGGTGGCCACCGGCCTCGGCTTGACCGTGGGCGACATGGTGGGCGTGTTCAACATCGCCACCGCCGAGGCTCACCGCGGCCACGGCTACGGCGCTGCCATCACGGCCCACGTGGTGGTCGACGCCATGGGCCGCGGGGCGCGCTGGGGCCTGTTGCAATCGAGCCCCATGGGATTGCCGATCTACGAACGACTCGGATTCGTGACCCTCGAACGCTGGGCCAGCTGGCACAGCGCGCCACCAGTCGATTTCAGAACCATGTCGAACACCAGGGAGTAACGCCCCATCGGAACATGGCGTCGGCCATATCGAGAGCGCCGGCTTCGTTCACCACCACCCGACCGTTCACGGCGAGCTGGCGCAACGACACGGCCCCCATGAAGATGGATCCGAGCACGTCGATCGGCACAGTGAGCTCGGCCGGATCGTTTGTCCTCGTGCACGACGCGCCTGATGGACCACCTTCGAGGATGTAACGACCACCCGCTATTCCCATGGGATCAACGACCTCGAGGACCACCCGCCCTTCGATGCCATAGCGCCGGGTCGACAACGCCTTGGTCACGTCGAGAACCCGGACCCATACGAAGTCCCAACGACCCGTCTGGCTCAGCACCCGACCGTCGGCCAGGGACCACACCAGCGCCTCGTCTACGGGGCGGTCCCCGGCGTTGACGGTGACCACAAGATCGACCTCGCAGCAGAACTGCCACAGCCGGTTGTACGCATCGGCGGTGTTGGCCACCAGCTCGTCCACGTTCATGAAGCCGCGCGGCCGCATGTCCTCCCACTTGTTCTCGGCCTGATACCGGACGTAGCCGGCGGGCTCCCCGCCCGGCGTGCGGTAGACGGCCAGATACCCCCTGTACGGCTGGCGCCCGGGTACCTCCACCTGGTGCAAGGTCCGGTTCCACCACTCCTCGGAGCGCCCGATCGACCCGGGCCGGGCCGCCCGAAACCGCTCGTAGATCGGTGGTGCCAATGCGCGCATCGTGGCCTCGTCGACGAGTTCCACCGTTCCGGCGGGCTTTGTGACGAACTCGGCGGATTCGGCATCGATGGTGTACCGGGCGCCATCGATGGCCGCTCCGTATCCGAAACGCCCGTAAATGCGGTATTCGGCAGCGATGAGAATGCTGACGGCTTCGCCCCGTTCGGCCGAATCATGCAGATCGGCCGTGATCATGGAGGTGAGCAGTCCCCGGCGGCGATGGGTGGGCGCCACCGTCACGTTGGTCAGAGCTGACCCGGGGACCTCGGCTG
Source organism: uncultured Acidimicrobiaceae bacterium (assembly GCA_963714125.1). Classification (GTDB taxonomy): domain Bacteria; phylum Actinomycetota; class Acidimicrobiia; order Acidimicrobiales; family UBA8190; genus CAWCAW01. The sequence goes on from OY970234.1 coordinate 2,985,664, forward strand.
GCCCCGGAACCGTCAAGGGCGTGGCGAATGATCGCAGCGTCCCTACCGCCCGACCGTTATCGAACGCCCCCCAGGTGCGGGTCAGGTCGATGTGCTCAAGTTCATAGGCTGCGAACCCGTCGGCGATGTGCATCAGGAAGCCGGTGCCCATGCACTGCACCCACGTCTCGATGTCGCCTGGATTGATTGTCCGTACTTCGACCATGTTGACGAAACTACTGGGGTCCGGGGGGTTCTAACTCGTCGTCGCTCTCTCGTCGCTCCGTCGTCGCAATTGCCCAGCCGTTTGAGTGTTACAGCCCTGTAGGACAATGCGGACATGTCTGGTGATCTCACCAAGTCGGAGGCCTTTCTGGACCGGTTCCTGACCGGTGCCGATCCGGCGTGTACCGCCACTTCTGATGCCACCTCGGTGGTGGAGATCGCCACGGCCATCAGACGCAAGGCAGACGCCGTCGTGACGCTGTATGCGGCTCGCATGGCCCAGTCCTCGGTGTGGAAGGACGCCGGGCACCGATCGCCGGCCGATTGGCTGGCTGAGAAGTCCGGGGTAGGTCGCGGCGAAGCCATCCGCACCATGGAGACCGCCGAGGCTCTTGGTTCTCTGCCTCTCACCACCGATGCCCTTCGGGCCGGGCGACTTTCGTCGGAGCAGGTCCACCAGATCACCGCCGTGGCTTCTCAGCACCCTTCGGTGGAAGGGGCATTGATCGAAACGGCGGCTCACAGCACCGTCAAGGGCCTCAAGGACCAGTGCAAGAGGATCCTGGCCCAACACGACTCTGAGGCCGAGGCTCTGGCTCGTTATGAACGGATTCGTCAGAACCGCTATCTGCGCTGGTGGACCGACACCGAAGGAGCCTTTTGCGTCCAGGGCCGGACCACTGTTGAAGACGGAGCCAGGTTCATCGCGGCTTTAGAGACCCGCTCCAATGCCCTGTTCGATTCGGCTCGAAAGGCGGGGCTTCATCAGCCCACCGAGGCGTACCGGCTCGATGCCCTGGTGGAACTGGTCACCGGGGAAGGTGATCCGAAGTCGGGGACCACCTCGGAAGTCGTCTTCCATGTGCCCGCGGCCGCCTTACGGCGAGGAGCGCTCAAAGGCCAAGAGACCTGTGAGATCGCCGGCATTGGGCCGGTGCCCTTAGCGGCAGTGGAGAGGGTCCTTCCGACCGCCTACGTCAAGATCCTGGTCGAAGACGGGGTGGACGTCACCACCGTGGCCCATGCCGGTCGGGCCATCTCCGCTCATCTGCTCAGTGCCCTGCAATCTCGAGACCGCAAGTGTGTGGTGGAGGGCTGTGACGTGTCTCATGGACTCGAAGCCCACCACATCATTCCCTTTGCCCAAGGTGGCAAGGGATCTCTCGAGAATTTGTGCCGGCTCTGCAGGTTTCATCACCAACTGGTGACACACCGGGCTATGAGATCACCGGGCCCCCGGGAAACTGGACCTGGATTACACCGGCGGGTCTGGATCGCAACGGCGAACGGGTTCTCACCGACGACGTCGTCGAGGCCATGGCCAAGAAAGCCGACGAACGGCAAGCGTTGTTCGATTAGCGCAGCCGACGTGGCGTAACGACTGCGCCGCGCCGAGTCAAGCTCTCCGCTTTCAACTTCGCAATACAACCCCGGGGCGACGGTCCAAACCTTCCGTCGACAATTCACCGTCTACGCGGATGGGGACACCGTTGACGATGACATGCGTCATCCCCACCGGACGATCAGCCGTTAGTCGCTCGCCATTGGCGGGAAAGTCGACCACCCGGCGCAACGGGCCCGGCGCCACCGTGTTGGGATCGAACACGCAGACGTCGGCCGCTTTACCGACTTCGAGGGTCCCCCGGTCGCCGAGGCCGTACACGGCGGCAGGTTCACCGGTGAGCTTGTGCACGGCACGTTCAAGTGACATCACCTGGCGCTCCCGAACCCAGTTGCCGAGCAGGTCGGTGGCGAAACATGCGTCGCAGAGTTGCGACACATGGGCTCCCGAGTCGGCTAAGCCGAGCAGCACGTTGTCACGAGGCAACAGCCACGCAATCCCCTCGTCGTCGTCGTTGGCGAGCACCGACCAGAAGCGGGTCTTGAGGTCGTCGGCCAGCGATACGTCGAGCAACACGTCGAGGGGCGTGCACCCCCACTCTTCGGCCAGATCGACGATGCGCCTGCCGAGCAGATCGGGACGAGCTTGGGACTCGGCCACCGACATCGACGGCCAGTTCACCGGCAAGGCACCGCCACCGCCACCGCCACCGACTTCTTCCCATGTCTCGGCCCTAAACGTCGGGTCGCGGTAGGCGGCAAGACGCTGGTCATGGTCCAGCCCCATCAACTTGGCGAAGCTGGGACGGGCGTTGAGGGTAAAGGGCTCTTCCATGTTCATCTGGAACACGAGAGGGCGACACGACACCTGCGGCCACACCTCGACCCCTTCGGCGCGAGCGGCGTCGTTCTCCTCGATGACCTTCAGGTGATACGGGTAGCCCTTCACGGTAAGCAGAGCCGTCCACGTGATAGGTCGATTGACCTCGCGCTGGATATCGAAGAGCGTGCGGTTGGGAATCACCCCACCCGGCAACAAGGCCACCACCCCCTTTCCACTCGCGGCCACGGGCGCCAACACGCTGCGCAACTCGTCGAGGTCAGCCACTCTTGAGGGCACAGGCCGACCACCGTCGCCGTTGTGGGTCGGTGACGCACTGGAAGCAAATCCCATGGCACCCGCCGCCATGGACTGTGCCACCACCACTTGCATGGTGGCGATCTCGTCGGCTGTGGCCGGCCGTTCGTAGGCGTCGTCGCCCATGACGAACAGGCGCACGGCGGTATGTCCGACATAGCAGCCGAAATTGAGAGCGACGCCGCGACGCTCGACGGCGTCGAGGTATTGCGGGAATGTCTCGAACTCGTCCCACGGCACCCCCACCGACAAGGTGTCGAAGCTCATGTCCTCCACATGCTGGAGGGTCCGGGCCAGCAGTCCGATCCCTTCGCGACGCACCGGCGCGATCGAGAATCCGCAGTTCCCTGCCACCACCGAAGTCACGCCGTGAAACGACGACGGTGTGAGCCACGGGTCCCAGAAGACCTGCGCGTCATAGTGCGTGTGAATATCGATGAATCCCGGCGCCACGATCTGGCCCGACGCGTCCAGCGTCTGTGCGGCACCGTTTCCGGCCAGATTGTCGCCGATGGCCCTGATACGACCCCCCGACAGCGCCACATCGGCTCGGCGCGGCGGTGCCCCGGTCCCGTCGACCACTCGCCCACCGCGAATGATGATGTCTGCGGTGGGCGCGCCAGTGTTCGCCATGGTGATCTCCGTTCCCTCGCCGCTCGTCCTCAGCGGCCTGACGCCAACGCCGACGCTCGTTCTAAGAGCGCAGGATCGCGCACATACGCGCACATCGCCGCGAACTCCGGTTTTGGCCCCTGCCACCGGAGGTCGTCCACGGCGGCGAGCAACGACCGGTCGACCCGCAAGGTGGCGATGTCCCTGAACAACAGCGCCATGGCGCGTTCGGATCTCAGTGTCTCGGCCAGTCGCGGCGATCCGCGCACGTCCTTGCGCACGTCTTCATTCCACATACGGACATCATCGGGAACGGCATCGACGTGGCCGTAATACCCGAGTACGACTGACGCCGAGCGCGGGCCCCACCCCTTGAGACCCGGGAATCCATCGGCGGAGTCACCGACCAGCGCCAGCCAATCGGGAATCGACGAGGGCTCTATTTCGTACTTGGCCCGCACGCCGTCGACGTCGGTCACCTTTCCCGAACGCCGATCGAGCTGTACCACGCGCCGACCGACCACGCATTGGGCGAGGTCTTTATCGGGCGTACAAATGACGACCTGCTCGACCGCGTCATCGTCGGCGGCGACAGCGGCGGCCGATGCCAAGGCGTCATCTGCCTCAAGCTCGACCATGGCCCATACCTTCACTCCCAGCGCTTCGAGACCCTCCTCGAGGAGAGGGAACTGGGCCATGAGCTCAGGCGCGACGCCCTCCCCCGTCTTGTAGCCGGGCCACATGTCGTTGCGAAAGGACTCGACCACGTGATCGGTGGCCACCCCTACATGGGTGGCCCCGTCGCCGAGCATCCCTACGACAGTCTGCAGCACACCTCGTACCGCCGCCACCTCTTTGCCGTCGGTGGCGTCCCTCGGCGGTTGGCCGAAGAAGTGGCGAAAGAGCTCGTAGGTCCCGTCGACCAGATGGACTCGCATGGCGTTGACGCCCTTTTCGACTGGAAGGCAGCCTGGAGACTGCCGGCACTACAGCTAGCCCAAAGCGCTGACGACTGTGTCGTTGGCTTGGACGATATCGCACCCACTGCAAGAGTCGACGGCTTGGCCCGTGATGGCGTTCAGCAAGACGCTGACGGCCGTGTAGCTCGATTCGTCCGACGCGTTTATGGCCAAGGAGTTGCTCTGCGGCGAGGCCAGGTGGGCGGTCACGATGTACACGGGCATGGTGGGACTGAGGTTCGGATTGCCGGTTTCCATGTACGTAGCGGCTTTGGTGTACGTCATCTCCACGGCGTCAAACGTCGCACCTGCTTCACTGGGCTCGGTGGCATCGGCAATGGCCTGGCGCACAGAAATCACCGCTCCCGATGCCGGGTACATCGTGGCGTTCTGTTGCGATTGTTGCGCCGCGAATGCTTGGCACGTGCTTTGCGCCGCAGCAGTCAAGCCGTTGATGCAACCGTCCGGTTCGGTGCTGATCGTTGTGCTTGGTGTAGGCACCGACGCCGCCGCCGACAGCTCCGCTTTTCGTGCGGGTAGAGCCCGTGCCTGGTGGGCCCCCGGTCCCCCGGCTGCCGCACCGAACAGAATCACGACGGCAGCGGTGAGCGCGCTGACCGTAACCACACCCGTGACGACAATCTGCCGTGTGTGCATTGTCCACGCTTCTGGATCAAGGGCCGGACAGCCCCAACATCTCAGCAGTTTTCGGCTCGCAGCGCGTCCGTGAGTCGCCACAACCGCTTGACGGGGACGAATAATGGAACTAATACAAATAGCTCTATGGACAGAGTGAAGGTCGATTTCGCCGAAGGCACGCCCTTGTATCAGCAGGTCGCGGCAGAAATCCGTCGAGCCATCGCTGAGGGCGAAGCGGGGCCCGGTGAGCGCATGCCTCTGGCCAAAGACCTGGCCACGGTGCTCGGCGTGAACACCAACACCGTGCTGCGGGCACTGCGCGAACTGCGCGACGAGGGGATGCTTGAGTTCCGACGTGGCCGCGGCATCACCGTCGCCGGCACGCCCCAGCGCGGCGTGGTCATGGCGCGCGTGAAGGATCTCGTCGCCTTCGCTCGTCAGCAGGGGTACAAACCCGCTGAGGTCATCGCCATGATCGAGGCAGTGTCATGACGCTGCTGCACCCCAGAACCGAGCCGGCGCCCATACGTACAAGCGATGCCGAGGATGCCGAGGCACTCATCAGAGAGGCACGCCGACTTCGCCGGCGACGGTGGTCCGTGGGCCTCTTGGTGGCGGCCGTCGTAGCGGCAGGCGTCGGCTCAGTTGTGGCGGCGGATACGCACGGACCGTCCGCCCCGCCCACAAGGACGCTCGGGCATCACCTGATAAGTCAGTCCCACGAGTTCAGACCCGGGCTGCCCGAAGGTCCGTACGCCAACCTCACCGTGGCGGGCCCGCTCGCAGTCGCGCCCAGCGGCGCCCTCTATGTCGCCGATGTCAATCGCCGCCGCGTCCTGGTCCGTCTCCCCAGCGGACGCTTTCGCGTCGTCGCCGGCAATGGAAAGAAGGGTGTCTCGGGCGACGGCGGGCCGGCCATTGACGCCGAGTTCTTGGACATTGCCGATATGGCGGTCGGGCCCGACGGGAGCCTCTACGTCGTCGATGGAGACCGGGTCCGTGTGGTCAGCCCCGGCGGCGTGATCTCAACGGTGGCCGGCATTGCTGGCATGCCCGCCATGCCCACCAGGGCGCCATGCTGCGGGCCCACGCCGCTTCCGCCACCGATCGCAAACGGGACGCCAGCTCGCTCGGTGTCGATCGACCGTCTCAACTCGGCGGCGATCGCCTTGAGCAAACAGGGCGTGCTGTACATCTCAACGGGGATGCAGATCCTTCGTCTTGACGCAGCCACCGGCACCCTCGAGGTCGTCACAACGACAGCGCCTGGTCCTCCCTATAACGGCCAACCACTCGACAGTCTCGGACAGATCGCGGTTGATGCGCAGGGCGACATCCTCGTCTCGGGTGGCAATGGCTGGGCTATCTGGCAGGTCGCGCCCAGCGGCGTCGCCACCGAGGTGATCTCGCCGAACGCTCGGCGCAGTGGGGGCAATACTTCCGTGTTGGAGCGCGGCCCCGACGGACTTGTCTACGGCGAGTCGGGGTCAACGTTGCTGAAAGTGAACGGCTACCGGGCCACTCCCGGCTACTCCTTTCCCGAGTCGGGGCGCTCGTACTTTTGCCTCACGTACTTCGCCTTAGGACCTGACGGCACGGTGTACGCCGACGAGATCCCGGGGTTCTCCGCCTTCGAGAGATATCAACAGCTCCGCGTCGTCCAAGACGACCGATCTTCGGTGCTCTGGCAGCAAAGTGCTGCCGATGTGGCTCGCTCTACCGATTACATCAAAAGCGACCCGGGTTGATCGATGTGAGGTGAGCGTGCCGGGGCATTACGGCCCAGAGAGTCCCAACATCTTGGTTACGCCGTGGTCGCGCCCGGCTGTGTAGCCGCCGTCAACGACCAGCGCATGGCCCGTAATGAACGAGGCGTCAGCAGAGAGCAAGAAGGCGGCCGCGGAGGCGATCTCTTCCGGCTGCCCGAACCGTCCCAGTTTGTGCTCGGCGATGATCCCCCGGCGGGCCTCCTCCATGCCTTCCATACCGAAGATCGACTGCGTCATCGGGGTGTCGATGAACCCCGGGCAGATCGTGTTGACCCGAATGCCACGCCCGGCGTAGTCGATGGCCATGTTCTTGGTGAGGATGACCACTCCCCCCTTTGACGCGCTGTAGGCGCTGCCGCCGGCCGTACCCTCGAGCCCCTCGATACTGGCGATGGTCACGACCGATCCGCGCTCGCCGGCGATGGGCTCCTGTTCGAGCATGCGGGTGATGACGTGCTTCGCCGTCACGAACGTGCCGAAAAGGTTCACCGCGATCACCCTCTCCCACTCCGCCTTGTCGACGAGATGGACTGGACCGCCCCCGGCCACGCCGGCCGCGCTGACGAGTCCGTCGATGCGCCCGAATGTCGTGACGGCCCGGTCGATGAGTCCTTGCACCGCGGCTTCGTCGGTAACGTCGAGAAGCTCGAACTCCCCCGCACCCGCTCCCGCACCGGCATCCGCGCCGGGTGCGGCGACTACATCGGTACCCAACACCTTGGCGCCCTCGTCGACGAGGCGTCGGGCGGTGGCCCGGCCGATGCCCGAGGCTGCCCCGGTGACGATGACGTTCTTCCCTTTGAGACCTTGCATCACCGCTCCTCAGTGGGTCATGAGACTGGTTGCCGCTTACTGAACAACATGATAGAACTTGTACAGCTGTCGTGCTTAGGAACGAGGAGGGAGGTCCGGCCGTGGACACTGCGCACCGCACCCCACGCGCCGAGGAGACCTCGACGACCCAAGAGCGCATCCTCGACGCCGCCGAGCAGTGCATCGGTCGCTATGGACTGCGCCGAGTGTCAATGGCCGACGTGGCCGCTCGTGCCGGGCTTTCACGGGGTTCTGTCTATCTCCACTTCGCCGACCGCGCCGCCCTGGTTGATGCTGTCCTCGGACGGGTTGCCGTTCGGTTCGTCGCCAGCAGCGAGCCGGCTGTCCGTCGACGCCGCACGCTGGCAGGCCAAGTCGCCGAGGCAGCCGTATTCATCCGAGAGCACGTCGGCGACGAATTGCTGACCCTTGATCTGCAGGCCGACGAAGAGAGCCTGGTCGCTACTGTGCTCACCGCCCAGATCCATCGCCTGGTGGCCCAGTGGGTGGAGTTCTGGATCCCGTTTTTGATCGACGCGCAGAACCGCGGCGAAGTCCGCTCCGACCTGGATCTGCCCCGGGCCGGCGAGTGGATCGTCCGGTTGCTGCTGTCATTTGCCGTCATGCCGTCGGTCTCCGTCAATCTCGACAATCCTGACGATGTTCGATCCTTCGTGCGCGACCACCTGGTGGCCGGGCTCGCCGCGTGAGCACCTGACCCTTATCGGAATCGGAATCGGAATCGGAAATCAGAAAGAGGAAATTCGTCATGCAATTCGCCCTGTTCTACGAGATCCCGGTGCCAGCTCCTTGGGGCAAAGACGATGAGCATCAGGCCTACAAGAACACGCTCGAGCAAGCCGTGGCCGGGGAGCGTTTCGGGTGGGACCGCTTCTGGACGGTGGAGCACCACTTCCTGTCGGAGTATTCGCACTGCTCGAATCCCGAGGTCCTCTACGGCGCCATCGCGGCCCGCACCGAACGCATTCGTCTCGGCTATGGCGTGCGGCTTATGCCTCAGCCCTACAACCACCCCGTGCGCACGGCGGAGTCGGCGGCCGTTCTCGATCTCATCTCGGACGGACGCGTCGACTTCGGCACGGGCCGATCGTCGACGAGAGCCGAGCTCGAAGGCTTTGGTGTGGATCCGGCCGAGACCCGGGGGATGTGGCAGGAGGCCATCGAGCACGTGGTGGGGTGCTGGACCCATGACGAGTACGAGTTCGCCGGGAAGTACTGGAGCATGCCCAAGCGTCGGGTACTGCCCAAGCCCTTGCAAGACCCGCACCCGCCCATATGGGGAGCCACCAGCTCCGAGGACGGTCACCGGCAAGTGGGATCGCTGGGACTCGGCCTGTGTTCGTTCGCCGTCGGCGTGTCCCCTGAACAGGTGAAGGAGAAGGTCGACATCTACCGAGCTGCCGTCGGCCAGTGCACCAAGCCCATCGGCGCTTTCGTCAACAACAATGCCGCCACCTTCACGATGACACTGTGCGCGCCCGATCGCGACGAAGCCATTGCCACGGCCCGAGAATCCTTCGAGTGGTATCCAAAGGCCGGCGCCCGGCTCATCGGATCGTTGACGGACTGGATGATCGAGCGCCAGCAGGATCTGGGCTCCTATTCCTACTCCGCCGACATGAAGAAGGTCGACGAGGACGGGACCCTCGACCTGTTGACCATGGAGTACCTCGTCGATGCCAATGCCTGTGTGGTGGGCACGCCCGAGGACTGCATCCGAACATGCGAGCTGTATGAGGAAGCGGGCATTGATTTGCTCTTGTGTCTGGTGAACCCTTACAAGATCTCGCACGAAGCAGTCATGCAGACCATCGAGTTGATGGGAACCGAAGTCATTCCCAGATTCCGCCGATGATCCTCGACCCCGAACTCGAGGCAGTCCTGGCCGGCCTGACGGACGATCCATCGGCGCCGTCGGCGTTCGAAGACATGAATTTCATTCGTGCCTTGCGCACCACGGGGGTGGCCGCTGCCCTGGGAACCGAGGCCGGGCTTGGCCCCGACGAGCCGGTGACCATCGAGGATCGCACCATCGCCGGCCTGGGAGCCGATCACCAGCCGACGGTTCGGATATACGCACCGACACACGTCGACGGACCGGCACCGGCCGTCGTGTATTTCCACGGTGGCGCCTTCATGCTCGGGGATCTGAACATCGAGCAGCTCCGCTGTCTACGGCTGGCGGCGGACGCCGGCTGCGTGGTGGTGTCGGTCGACTACCGGTTGACTCCCGAGCACCCCTACCCGGCCGGCGTGGAGGACTGTTACGCGGGATTGCTGTGGACCGCCGCCCACGCCGACGAACTTGGCATCGACATCGAGCGCATCGCCGTGGCCGGGAGTAGCGCGGGCGGAGCGTTGGCGGCGGCAGTCGCGCTCATGGCGCGCGACAGCAAAGGTCCCGCACTGGCGTTCCAGATGCTGATCTATCCCGTCATCGACGATCGGATGACAACAACGTCAATGCTCACCGGAGAGGCCACTCCCCTATTTCGTCGCGCCGATGCCGTCGTGATGTGGCGGTATTACCTCGGCGATGACCCGGGAGATGTTTCGCCCTATGCGGCGCCGGGAAGATCCAAGGACTTGTCCGGCCTTCCCCCCGCCTACGTGATGGTGGCCGAGCACGATCCGCTGCGTGACGAGGGCATCGAATACGCGCTCGGGCTCCTCCACGCCGGCGTACCCACCGAACTGCACTGCCTCGCTGGGGTGTGCCACGGATTCGATCTCATCGCCCCGCACAGCGCCGTGGGCCGAAGGGCACTCGACGAACAGGTGGCCGTGCTGCGCCGCGCTCTCACCTGATCCACAGTCGATTCAGATTGGCACCACAGGCCCAAGGCGCACGCTGTGGTCATGAACCACACACGCGACGATCCCTGGCCGGCGAAAGCACCAACGAGCGCGCCAACGCCCGCACCGACGCTGCGAGCGGCGGCGCTGTTGACGGCGACGCAGCGAGCGGCGACGGAGTCCAGCGTCCATACGTGGCGACGGGCACGGGATCCTCCGGTTCGATTTCGTGAGCCCGCCCGCCAGGTTTTGCTGCCACCTATTTGGTGGACAACTCACCGGCCGAAAACATGACTGGTGGTGCCGTTTGGCGGTGGTATTCCACTGAACACACGCACTGACCGGACACACACGACGGCGGGACAAGGTGCCGGTGGGACAACGCGTGTAGTCATGGTGTGAAGATCCTGTGAGCTTTATCCCCAAGGACGCCGTCTGCCAACACTCGGATCCAGGCGTCACACGCGGATGTTTTCCACCTCTCGTCCACATCACTGTGGACACCGAGGGGCCTCAAACCCGGAATGTTCACGGTCGTGTCACGCCACGTTGGTCTCCAATTCATTCCTCGACGACCGCCGTTCAACTCACGTTCAACGCACGTTCGGTTTCTGGTCACGCTCGTCGGGCTCGGAGCGTCGAGATCGCACAAATAGAGGATCCTCCAGCACCGCGGCGCCGCCCCTACGCCCGACCGCCCGTGCCCTGAGCCCGGCGGACTGCCCGGTCCCCCCGCCTGGACCCCGAACCCGAGTCCCGAATGTCACCTCGCATTACCATCTGGCCCTGGGCCCAGCCCGGGCTCAACGTGCGATGGGCTCGGGGGTGCGGGTGTCCAAGCGGCAGTGGGGGATGCTGGCTGTGGTCGCCACGCTTGCATCCGGCCTGATCCTGGCTCCGACCCTGGCGCTGGCTGCTCCCGCCCCCACAACGACGACGCCGACGACGACCACGACGATCGTCGGCCTCGCCGGCCGAACGAACCCGCCTCGTGTCGGTGAGGGCGCTCTTCGGACAATCACACTTGCCGCGGGCGAGGTCCCGGGCTGCCTGGCGGCGACACCGGACGGGACGTTCTGGGCACTGGGTCGCGATGCCCCGTTCTCGATGATCGAGATTCCTCCCTCCGGACCCGCCCACTCATTTGCCATGCCGGGCACCCCGCCACCCGATCCGGCCTCGCAGTGTCTCGTCGTCGGTCCCGACGGCAACCTGTGGTTCGCCGACCCCGATGCCACGGCCAAGGACGGCGTCGCCTTTACGGCCATGGCGCGCTTTGACATAGCGACGCACGTCACCACCTTCTTCCGTGTGCCGACCCAAGGCAGCGACCCTCAATTCGTGGCGGCCAGCCCGTCGAGCCCGTCGGGCATGGGCAACGACATCGTGTGGTTCCTCGAAGTGCACACCAATCGCATCGGCGAGATCGACATGGCCGGCCACGTGACCGAGCTTGCCTCCATGGGATTTACCGGCCTCGACGGTCTGGTCGTCGAACCCAACGGCGACCTCTGGGTGAGTGGCACCGACGCCGCTGGAACGGTTCTCGTCGAACTGACCTCGGCGGGAAAGCCACTCCACCGAGTCGCTGTCCCCAGTGGCGCCGGCCCTCTCGTCATAGGCCCCGACGGGAATGTGTGGTTCACGTGGGGCAACGGGCTCGGCGAGCTGACCTCGGCCCTGCAGCCCAAGGAGCTCGTGGGAAACCCGATCGTCTTCCCCGCCGCTCTCGCCGTCGGGCCCAACGGGCGGGTGTGGTTTGCGAGCGCTTGGTTCGGCTGCGTGTGGAGCGTGTACGGCTACTACCAGGCCTCCCAAAAGGACGCCGTCCCCTACACATCCCCAGGGTGCGCGTCCAACGTGGTCGCCGGCCCTAGGGGCGTGGCCTTCAGCGCCGGTGCGGCTGCCATGTACTACTTGACCGGTACCGCGGTCCCGGTGATCGCAGCGTCAAAGGTCTCCACCATCTCCCGCTCGCTTCCCACTCCGAGCCAGGCCCTTCACTCCTTGAAATCCGTGGCCATCGGCGGCGGGATCACAGCCGCGGTGACCATGCTCCTCACCTTTCCCTCCCAGCTGTTCGACTCCACCTTTGAAGAGAACTACGGCCGCATTTCGAGATGGTGGCGAAAGCGCTTCGGGTGGCTGGCCCGCGCCATGGCCCCTCTGGCTGCCATCAGTGGCGCACACCAGCCCAGCGGCCCCAGTGGGATCCCTCCGCCGGCACATGGCGAAAATGCTGCACGCCCCGACATCCGTAACGACGCGCTCTTCGCCGGGGTGTTGCTGGTAGGCGCGTTCCTCTCCTCGTTTAACGACCCGGGGTTCGGGCTCAAAAGCGCGTCGGTGCTCACCTACGTCGCCATGGTGCTGGCCCTGGGAGTCGGTATCTTCGGCCCTGCCGTGACGACCGGGGTCTACCACCTCAGACGCCACGGTTCGGCTCCCCGCCAACTCAAGGCCGTACCCGGAGGGTTGGCCGTGGCGTTGCTCTTTGTCATCTTCAGCCGTCTGGTGGGATTCGAGCCCGGGTACGTCTACGGCGTGGTGTGCGGGATCTTCTTCACCCGAGAGCTCACCTCCAACGAAAAAGGACGCGTCGCCGCCTTGGGCATATTGACCGTCATCACGGTGAGCGTGACGGCGTGGTTCGTGTGGTGGCCCCTCCACGCGGCTGCCCTCAAGCCCGGGGCGTTTCCGTTATTGGTGCTGTTGGACGACTTTTTGGCGGCGGTGTTCGTCAGCGGGCTGGTCGGAACCTTCATCGGCATGATGCCGATAAAGGGACTCCCCGGATTCAGCATCAAGGCCTGGAGTCGCCGAGCCTGGATCGGTGGATTCGCCCTCACTACGTTCGGGATCGTCCAGATCCTGCTGCAACCGGGCATCGCCGGCCACCCGCATCGCCCTCTCATCGTCTCGATCATCTTGTTCGTCGCTTTCGGTGCCGGCTCCATCGTGTTTCATGAGTACTTCGAGGAAGTGAAGCGCAAGGCCATCGGGGCCGGACCGCGACCATGGGCCGTCCGTCTGCGCGAGCTGGTTGATACCGCCCAGGGGCGAACCGTTGAACCCAAGCCCGTTACCGAGCAGATGAACGAGCACCCCGATGGCCCACGTCCCGAAACATCGTCTCCCGTGAGCTGACCACCGACGAGATGGATCACCGACGAGATGGATCACCGACGAGATGGATCACCGACAAGACGACTCAGCGACGCCGCCAATCTGCGAGAGGAGCACTCAGAGCGGCCGCGGTTGCTGTCCCAGATGTTGCGTGTTAGGCAGGATAAACAGTAGGCGGTTGGTCCAAACCATCGAGCGGAAAGCCCTCAATCATGGGTATCGGATTCGGGAGAAACCTGCGAGCGACTCTGGCTGGCTCGCTTGTATTCGGCGGCGTTCTCATGGCGTCGGTTATCGGCCCGGCCGCTGTTGCCACGGCCTCAGCCACCAAACACGCCATTCCCTCCATCACGACCATTCCTGTCCAGGTGATAGAGACCTCCGACGGTGCCGTCAGCTACCGCAGCGACGGCAGCGGTACTCCGTTGGTCATGATCATGGGCCTCGAGGGCAGCCAGGATGCATGGCCCCCCGACCTCGTGAACGCGCTGGCAAAAAAGCACCGGGTGATCATCTTCGACAACGCGGGGATCGGGCAGACGGCGATGCCGACCGGCACGCTCACCATCTCGGCCATGGCTGATCAGACGGCAGCGCTCATCGAGGCCCTTAACCTGGGCCAACCCGAGGTGCTCGGTTGGTCTATGGGCGGAATGATCGCCCAGGCGCTCACCATTCGGCATCCCGGGGACGTGAGCCGTCTCGTCCTGGCGGCAACCTGTGGCGGGAGTGGGAGCTGCGCGCTTGGCGCCGGTGCGGCCACAACAGCCTTGGAGCTCTTCCCCCCCAACAAGGCGGCCACTCTGTTCCCTTTGTACATTGCAGCGATCACCTCCTACCCGAACTTCTACGTCGCATCGAGCGCGATAAGCGATGCCCAGATAAGCGCGATCGAAAGTTGGGCTGCCGGCACTGACCCCGGGGGCCACGGAACGATCACGGTGCCCACCCTTATCGGCGACGGGGCCGATGATGTCCTGATCCCCTCGACCAACTCCCGGGCGATGCAGACGTCAATCTCAGGTGCGCTGCTTCACATCTACCCTGACGCGGGACACGGTTTCCTCATTCAGGATGCGAAACCTTGGGCGAAGCGAGTAAATCGGTTCCTGGCTTCGTGAGCCACGATCGTCAGTTCTAGGGCGAGTAAACGTTGGACCATGTCTCCGGCCAGATGCGGGGTTGCCCAGGCTTAGGTCTTCTGACCTGAGCCTGGAGGCGGGTACAAGCACCAAGTCAAACCGAAGGTGGCGGAGGCGCGACCGGCGACGCACACATGAACGTTCAAGGCGTGAATATTGCGCACGTCACCAATCGCCCCGTTGCCTGACTTCCGACGCAATCCTGTCGACGCGGATGGATACACGGGCGATCGCAACCCCCGATGAGCGGTACGGCGCCGCCGCCCGATGCCCTGGCGATGGGCCATCGTCGAGTCCTCATTCTTGACGATGTCTCAACCCACGTTGCGCCCTAGTGTGGCGAGCCAAGCACCTCCAAAGCGATGGAGCCACACTTCAGGGGGAACATCGATGCGGGCACCGGCCCAGGTTCGACGCCCGACACCTACAGCGATGAAACGGCGGCTGCGGGTCGCACTGGCCGGGTCACTGGTGCTGGGCGGCGCGGTCGCCGCCTTCGTGATTGGTGGGTCGTTGCCCGCTCGGGCCGCCACCGTCGTCCAGACCATCTCCGTGGGCAGCGATCCCGACGGTGTCTCCTCGGACGGCACCGACGTCTGGGTGGCGAACGAAGGCAGCAACTCGGTGACCGAGATAACCGCCTCCACCGGGGCGGTGTACCAGACCATCTCCGTGGGCAGCGATCCCTACGCCATCTCCTCGGACGGCACCCACGTCTGGGTGGCGGACCAAGGCAGCAACTCGGTGACCGAGATAACCGCCTCAACCGGGGCTGTCGTCAGGACCATCTCCGTGGGCAACGCGCCCGACGCCGTCTCCTCAGACGGCACCCACGTCTGGGTGGCGAACTTTTACGGCAACTCGGTGACCGAGATAACCGCCTCCACCGGGGCGGTCGCCAGGACCATCTCCGTGGGCAGCTATCCCTCCGGTGTCTCCTCGGACGGCACCGACGTCTGGGTGGCGAACGAAGTCGGCAACTCGGTGACCGAGCTAACCGCCTCCACCGGGGCGGTGTATCAGACCATCTCCGTGGGCAGCAATCCCTACGCCATCTCCTCGGACGGCACCCACGTCTGGGTGGCGAACGAAGGCAGCAACTCGCTGACCGAGTTAACCGCCTCCACCGGGGCGGTCGTCAGGACTATCTCCACTGTCAGCGAACCCGCTGCCGTCTCTTCGGACGGCACTCACGTCTGGGTGACGACCGCTGACGGAAACGGGGTGACCGAGATAACCGCCTCCACCGGGGCGGTGTACCAGACCCTCGGGTTGGCCAGCAATGCCTCCGCCCTCTCCTCCGACGGCACCCACGTCTGGGTGGCGAACCCCTACAACTCCTCGGTGACCGAGCTCGCCGTGAAGTCGCCTGACGTCGTTGCCTTCACCTCGACCAACCCGACCACGGTGGTGGTGGGTGGTTCGAACTACACCCCGACGGTTTCCAGTGGAGGCTCGACCAGCCCCGTGGTCATCTCCTTGGACGCCAGTTCGAGCGGCTGCATGCTGAGCAGCGGCGTCGTGCACTTTACGGCGGTAGGCACCTGCATCGTCGATGGCAACCAAGCCGGTGACGTCAATTATCTCCCCGCCACCGAGGTACAACAGTCGATCTCGGTTGTTACCGCTCTGTGCACACCCGGCGACTACAGCGCCACGGGAGGAACGCCGTGTACGGCCGCTTCTCCGGGCCAATACGTCGGCACGTCGGAGGCCACATCGGCGAGCAGCTGTGCCGCTGGCACCTACCAGAACCAATCGGGCCAGGCGAGTTGTCTTGCCGCCCCGACCGGCACCTATGTAGCCACCACCGGGGCCACGTCCCCCACCTCTTGTGCGGCCGGGACGTTCAACGCGCACACGGGCTCCACCAGTTCCGGCGCCTGCTTGACTACCGCGGCCGGTTTCTACGATGCGGGGACGGGTAACACCGCGCCCACGCCGTGTCCCGCCGGCACCTACAACCCGTCGAACGGATCAACCTCGCTCACCGCCTGCCTTCCCGCACCCGCCGGGTCCGCCGACCCGGGGTCGGGAGAAGCTTCGGCCTACCCGTGCTCGGCCGGTACCGACACCGCAGGGCTGAGCGGCGCCACGTCATGTTCGCCCGCCCCCGCCGGTTCCAATGACCCGACGACCGGTGACGCGACCTCCACGCTGTGTGCGTCCGGAAGCTACAGCTCCTCGCCCGGTGAAATCTCCTGTACGACGGCATCGGCCGGCTCCTATGCGGCCGGGACCGGTAACACCTCGGCCACCTTGTGCGCGCCGGGCTATGACACCGCCGGAGCCACCGGCGCCACGGCATGTACGTCGGCACCGGCTGGCTCATATGACTCGGGGTCGGGCAACGCTTCGTCCACCTTGTGCTCGCCGGGCTCTGACACCGGCGGTGCGAGCGGCGCCACCGCTTGTACGCCCGCACCCGCCGGGTCCGCCGACCCGGAGTCGGGAGAAGCTTCAGCCTCCCTGTGCTCGGCCGGCACCGACACTGCAGGGATGAGCGGCGCCACGTCATGTTCGCCCGCCCCCGCCGGTTCCTATGACCCGACGACCGGTGACGCGACCTCCACGCTGTGTGCGTCCGGAAGCTACAGCTCCTCCCCCGGCGAAACCGCCTGTACGACGGCGTCGGCCGGCTCCTATGCGGCCGGGACCGGTAACACCTCGGCCACGTTGTGTCCGGCCGGGACATACAACTCCTCACCTGGCGCAGGCGCCTGTACGCCGGCTCCGGCCAACACGTACGTCGCCAGTGCCGGTGCCACCGCCCCGACGGACTGCCCGCTCGGCACCTTCAACGCCAATACAGGGTCGACGAGCGCAGCCGCCTGCACGATGGTGGGGGTAAGCAATCCCGGCAATCGGTCTAATTACGTGAACGCACCCATTGCCGCCTTGGCGAGTTCTGCGAGCAACGGCATCCTCCCGCTCACCTGGTCGGCCACCGGGCTGCCGGTCGGCCTGTCGCTTGCCTCCAGCACCGGCACGATTACCGGCACCCCGACGACGCCCTGTACATGCTCAGTCGCGCTCAGCGCCACTGACTCCGAAGGCCACGTCGGGACGGTCGACTTCACCTGGACCATCTTGTCCTTCGCTATCTCCGTCACGTCGCTTTCCCCCGCCACTCCGGGTGCGGCCTACGGACCCGTCACCCTCCACGTCGGCGGAGCGGGGATCAGTACCAGTCCTTACGCCACCACCTTCAAGTGGAAGAAGGTGACTCTGCCCAAGGGACTCAAGCTGTCGAAGACCGGCGCGCTGTCGGGGACCCCCAGTACGAAGTTGGTCCATGGACCGAGTTCGGTCACGATCCAGGTGACTGAGACCGTTACCACCGTCAGCGACGGGCACAAGACAAAGACAAAGACGACGGTCCAGGCCACCATCGCGCTTACGATCACCTGACTCGACCTTCAACCAGTCAGAACGCCGGCTACCCGTCTCCGACGCCATCCTCATGCCGTAGCTGGATACGGGGTGCGACCGAAACCCCACAGTTGCGTGCGCGCTAGCCCCTGTCGCCAGGGGTGATAATCCGACCGCTCACAACCGGACCTATCACCCGGAGCAACCAATACACCACCTGAACGTTTTCGGTCGGGTCGCCTTTGCCCAGCGGCGTCTAAGCAACCCTCTCCGGGAACGCACGAATCACGGCGGCGGTGCGATTGGAGACATCCAACCTGCCGTAGATGTTCTCCAAGTGTGTGCGTACCGTTCCGTCGGCGAGGCCGAGTTCTCGGGCGATCTGGATATTGGTGCGCCCGGCTGCGATCAGGCGTAGGAGTTCCCACTGGCGGGGGGTGAGATCGGGTACGGGACGACGGCGTCGCTCAGCGTCGAGGTATGCCTCGTGGAGGTGAGGGCGCAACAGCGTGAGGACCGCACGGTCGCGCTCGCTGAAGTCCAGACCAGGCCCCCGTAGCAGCCAGAGCCTGGCGGTGCGTCCGGGACGGTCGTCGAGCCCTCGCGGTGCAGGGAGTGTGAGCCCGAGCTGGTGCTCGGTCCCCTGCGGCTTCATGATCTCGGAGTACATGCCCGTCGAGCGCCACTGCCGGACCGAGTAGAAGTCTGTGACGGTAAGGGCGGAGCGAAGGTCGCCAGTGCGGTCAGGGTACGAGCAGAGGGCGCACTCCCAATAGTTGGCCCAAAACGCCTCGTCGGAATCTCCGTTCCCGTCCCAATCTTCGTAGACGACCGGGACCCCCAATTCGAGCTGTTGTTGAAACCAGTATTCCCGTTGGGCCGTGTCGTATCCCGTGAACAACGCGAACTCGCACGGGATCTGGGCGACCAGGTCGACGAGGATTGAGAAGGGCAGTCCTACGTCAGGCAAGTCATGACGTTCCTGGCTGACGATTTCCGCCACGCTCTCGAGGTCCAGATTGCTCGCTACGACCCGAGGAGAAGCCATTTAGCCACCTCCCTTCGGACCTCATGGTACGCCCGGGGCTTATGGATAGAAATCCGTAATTGATCGGATAGCGCACCGCCCATGGAACTGTCCATAGTTCCAACGGAAGCGTTACTTACCAGAGCATTACTGACCCAGGAGGTTGTCATGAACAACAGTCGTCTTGTCCGCCGTGGAGCAGGCGTCATCATCGCGATGGCGGCCAGCCTGTTGGGGGTCGTTCTCTGCAGTCCTTCGGCGTTCGCCCTGGTCATGCACCCCGTTGGCTCCGGATCGTCGCCCGCTGTGACACCACGCCCTGCAGCTGTCAATGGGCTCGTGGTTGCGGGGATGGCCGGATGGCAGGTGGCGCTCATCGCCATCGGGACCGCGTTGTTCGTCGCCACAATTGCCGTGATCACCGACCGTTCCCGCCAGTCTCATCGGAGGGTGAGTGTCTCAACCATTTGAGACACGGGATCAAAGGGGCCAGCTCCAGCCCGGAATGTTTTTCCTGCACTTTGGCTCCGGGCAGCCGCGAAAGATCTGGCCAAGCAACTCGCGCGGGATAGCCGACGAGTTCATCACCACGAGCCGCTGCGCCCTGCGGGGTTCAATCGAACCACGAGGGCGACAGCAGCTCACCACGCAACGCCGCCCGGCAAATCCACAAGCTCAAGGACCGCGCCTCCGAAAGGCGCCGTCAGGCTGCGACGACGACGTCCACCTCAGCGCCACCTGAGGCCCCATCGGCGGTAGTGCCGGCCGCCGCTGTCTCCAGCGCGGCGGCCAACACATCACCCACGTGCTCGGCCAGATGGAAGGTCATGGCCTCGCGCACGCTCTCGGGAACGTCCTCGAGATCGGGCCCGTTGCGAATCGGCAGCACCACTTCGGTGAGACCGGCCCGGTAGGCGGCCAGAACCTTCTGCTTGACGCCACCGATGGGCAGCACTCGTCCTTGCAACGTCACCTCGCCGGTCATACCGACGATGGGCCGCACCGCTTGGTCCCGCAGCAAGCTGACCAGCGCGGTGGTCATGGTGACGCCCGCCGACGGCCCGTCCTTGGGGACAGCACCGGCCGGCACGTGCAGGTGGAAGCGCTTGCCCGTAAAGGCGTCGGCGTCGATCCCGAGCTCGTCGGCGTGTGAGCGCACATAAGACAGTGCGATCTCAGCCGATTCCTTCATCACATCGCCCAGTTGACCCGTCAGGGTGAGCCCTTCGGTGCCGGTCATGGACGTGGCTTCGACGAACAACACGTCGCCGCCGGCGCCGGTCACGGCCAAACCGGTAGCCACGCCGGGCACGCTGGTGCGGTCGGCCGCTTCAAAGAAGAAGCGGGGCCGTCCCAGCCAGCCGCGCACGTCGGGCCCGTCCACCACCACCGGAGCAGTGGCGTCACCGGAGGCAAGCTTGGTGGCCACCTTGCGCAGGAGACGACCGATCTCACGCTCGAGGTTTCGGACACCCGCCTCACGGGTGTAGTCCGCCGAGATGGCCTTTAGCGCCTCATCGCTCACCTCCACCTCCTCGACCCGCAGCGCGTTGCGTTCAATCTGCCTGCGCAGCAAGTGGTGTCGAGCGATGGACAGCTTCTCGTCCTCGGTGTAGCCGTCGAGACGAATGACCTCCATACGGTCCAACAGCGGACCGGGAATGGTCTCGGCCACGTTCGCAGTAGCGATGAACAACACACGCGACAGGTCCAGCTCGACCTCGAGGTAGTGGTCGCGGAAGGTGTGGTTCTGGGCCGGGTCGAGGACCTCGAGCAAAGCCGAGGACGGGTCGCCGCGGTAATCGGCGCCCAGCTTGTCCACCTCGTCGAGAACGATGACCGGGTTCATGGTGCCGGCTTCACGCAAAGCACGCGCCAAGCGGCCGGGCTGAGCGCCCACGTAGGTACGCCGGTGGCCACGAATCTCGGCCTCGTCGCGCACACCGCCCAAAGCCAGGCGCACGAACTTGCGCCCGAGGGCACGAGCCACGGACTCGCCCAGCGAGGTCTTGCCCACGCCGGGGGGCCCCACCAACGCCAAGATGGCGCCGGCACCGCGCGGCCCCACCGACACCATGCCGCGCTCGTTCTGCAGCTTGCGCACGGCCAGGTGCTCAATGATGCGCGACTTCACATCGGTCAGCCCCTCGTGATCCTCGTCGAGAATGCGCGACGCCTCGGTCACGTCCAAGTTGTCCTCGGACGACACACCCCACGGGATCTCCAAGATCGTGTCCAGCCACGTGCGGATCCACCCGTGTTCCGGGCTCTGCTCACTGGTGCGCTCGAACTTGTCGACCTCGCGCAATAGTGCTGTTCGCACCGCGTCGGGCAAGTCACGTGCCTCGACCTTGCTGCGATAGTCGTCGGCAGTGCCCTCGTCGGTGGTGCCGTCGAGTTCACCAAGCTCTTTCTTGATGGCGTCGAGCTGACGGCGCAGCAAGAACTCGCGCTGGGTCTTCTCCATACCCTCTTCGACATCGGTCTTGATCTGCTCACGCAGGGTCAAGTCGGCCAACGTCTCACGGGCCCACGCCAACACCAATCGCAGCCGCTTCTCGACGTCGACGGTCTCGAGGACCTCCACTTTCTGCGCCAGGCTCAAGTCGGGCGAGTAGCCGGACAGGTCGGCGATCTGCGCCGCGTCGGTCACCTCGCGCAGGCGTTCGGCCATGCGCCGCGCCCCGCGGGTCAGCAAGATGTTCTCGAGCACGGCGCGGTACTCCCGAGCGAGCTCGGTCACCGACGCCGACTCCTGTGGCTCGGGCACGGGCTCCACCTGCACCCACAGCGCCTTCCCCGTCCCGGGCACGGCCGTGCCCAAGGTCACCCGGCGCGTGCCGGAAACCACCACGGCGGACTGGCCACCGGGGAGTTCACCGCGCTCGAGGATCTGGGCCACCACGCCCACTGACGCGTACTTGCCATCGACATGGGGGACGAGCACGAGCTCTCCACCCACTGAGCCGGCCGCCTCGGCGGCAGTGCGGGCTTCGTCACTCTCGAGCGCCATGGTGAACACCATCCCCGGAAGGACTACGCCCGAAGTCAGGGGCAGCAGCGGCAAGGTCTGGTTCAGTTCAGCCATCGTTATTCCTCCGTCTCCGGGTGCCGGCTCCTAGTGCCGGCCCCAGGTAGTTGCATATGCAACAACCGGGACGGTACCGGGATTCCCGCCGCGCTCGGCCGGGCCCAGCTCAGACGCCGGGGAATACCGCCCGCAGGTCGTCGAGGTCGATCGAGGAGGTGACCCCGGCGGGCGTGTGGTCAGCGTCGAGCCGTCCGTAGACGAGGCGGATGAAGGCTTCGGCGGGCAGCTCGAGGTGGGACCCGATGTCCGAGTCCCCCTGGGCGTCGACGAGTTCCACGCCTTCGCCAGTCGTCAACACGAGATCACGGGTGGGGGACGTGGTGCGGACGTGGAGGCGCAAAGGCTGCTCGGTCGGCTTGCCCGTGCGCCCCACCATCTGCCCCAGGGTCCCCACCAGCAGCTCCACGCCATCGGCGCCCAGGGTGGCAGCGGGATCGAGGGCCACGGCGACGTCCCACGTATGCACGATGTGCTCGGCCAGCCGCATACGGGCCAAAGTCACGGCATCGGCGTCCAAGAACCCGAACAACTTCACCTGGAACTGCTCGACCTCTGCCGCGCTCAACGCTTCCAGGTGGGCCAGGTAGTCGCTGTCGGCCCGCAGCCCGTCGGCCGCCTGATCGACCGGGGACTTGGCATCCCACACGGCCCAGATAGGCGGGAAGGCGTCGTTGCCGGGGGGCTCTTCTCCTTTGAGCCCGGCATCGAGGAGCAAGGTGAAAATCTCGGCCTGGCTGGCCAGGTGTGAGACCACCTGAGCGATGGACCACTCGCTGGCGTAGGACCGGTCGGCCACCTCCGTTGCGGACAGCGGCTCCACCAGAGATTGGAGCCGGTCATGCGAATGGCGAAGGGCGGTGACCACATCCTGGAATTCGGGCATACGCCCAGCCTAGGGGGAGGCGAGGATCGCCCGAACTCCGGCACTGGATATCTCTGGCAATGCATAAGGTGAAGCCATGCAATACCTCAATCTCGGCGCGAGCGGCCTGCGGGTGTCGCGCATCTGCATGGGCATGATGGGCTTCGGCAACGACAGTGATCGAGCCTGGGTCATCGACGAGGACGCCGCCGAGCCCATCGTGAAGGCCGCCGTCGAGGGGGGCGTGACCTTCTTCGACACCGCCGACATGTACTCCAACGGCGCCAGCGAAGTAGCCACCGGCCGCCTCGTCCCCAAGTACCTGACCCGCGACGAGGTGGTGATCGCCACCAAGGTGTTCATGCCCATGACGCCGGGCGAGAACGGCGGCGGCCTGTCGCGCAAGCACATCCTCTCCGGCATCGACGCCTCGCTGCGCCGCCTCAACATGGACTACGTCGACCTGTACCAGATCCATCGCTTCGATCCCCGCACGCCCATCGAGGAGACCATGGGTGCCCTGAACGACGTGGTGCGGGCGGGCAAGGCGCGCTACATCGGCGCCAGCAGCATGTTCGCCTGGCAGTTCGCCAAGGCGCAGCACACCGCCGAGCGTCACGGCTGGAGCCGGTTCGTCTCCATGCAGAACCACTACAACCTCCTGTACCGCGAAGAGGAGCGCGAGATGATCCCGCTGTGCATCGACCAGGGCGTCGGCGTCATCCCGTGGAGCCCGCTGGCTCGAGGTGTCCTGGCCGGCAACCGGACCCGCTCGGGCGAACGCCTCACCACGCGGTCGGACACCGACGCCTTCACTGATTACCTCTACAACCAGCCCACCGACTTCGACGTCGTCGACCGCACCGTGGAGATGGCGGCGGAGCGGGCCGTGTCGCCGGCCCAGGTAGCCATGGCCTGGCTGCTGCAGCGACCCGGTGTCACCGCCCCCATCGTGGGCTCCACCAAGCTCTCCCACCTCCAAGACGCCCTGGCCGCCGAGCAACTCACGTTGGAGCCCGAGGAGATCAAGCGCCTCGAGGAGCCCTATGTCCCGCACCCGGTCCTCGGGCACTTCTGATTCGCCGTCACACCCAGGTGATGGACTGACATCGGTGATGCAGTGAGCACAGTGAGCGGCTTCCATCCCGCCGTGGAGGCATGGTTTACTCAACGCTTCCCCGAGGGCCCTTCCGCGCCCCAGCAGCAGGGCTGGCCCGAGATCCGCGCCGGGCACGACACCCTGGTGGCCGCTCCCACCGGTACCGGTAAAACGCTGGCGGGATTCCTGGTGGCCATCGACGCCCTGTACCGCGCCCATGACGCCGGCGAGAGCATCACCGGACAGACCAGGGTCGTCTACGTCTCGCCTCTCAAGGCACTCGCCGTCGACATCCACCAAAACCTGTCGGGCCCTCTGGCCGAGATCGGTGCGCTGGCGCGTGACATGGGCCTTCAGGTCCCTCCCATCTCGGTGGCCGTGCGCACCGGTGACACCCCCGCCTCCGAGCGCGCCGCCATGGTGCGCGAGCCCCCAACCATCCTCGTCACCACCCCCGAGAGCCTGTACCTGCTCGTCACCGCGCAACGCAGCCGGGCTGTGCTCGGCGCCGTCGACACCGTCATCGTGGACGAGATCCATGCGCTGGCGCGCGACAAGCGTGGTTCGCACTTGGCCATCACGCTCGAACGGCTCGAGCACCTCCAGGCTCCAACACGGCCTCAGCGCATTGGTTTGTCGGCCACGCAACGCCCTATCGAAGCCACCGCTCGCCTGTTGGTGGGATCGGGGGAAGGTCGCCACGCCACCATCGTCGATTGCGGGCACGCCCGCGACCTGACGCTGTCGGTCGAGTTGCCCGATACCGAGCTCTCCGCGGTGGCGTCCACCGAGCAGTTCGGCGAGATCGTCGACGCCATCGCCGCCCATGTGGGCAAGCACCGCACCACCTTGGTGTTCGTCAACACGAGGCGGATGTCAGAACGGCTGGCGCACCTGTTGGGAGAGCGCCTCGGGCCGGAGCAGGTGGCCGCTCACCACGGGTCACTGTCGGTCCACCGGCGCCGGCGCACCGAGGACCGGCTGCGCGCCGGCGACCTGAAGGCCCTGGTGGCCACGGCCTCGCTCGAACTCGGCATCGACATCGGACCGGTGGAGCTCGTCTGCCAAGTCGGCTCGCCCCGCTCGATCGCCACGTTCTTGCAGCGCGTGGGGCGCTCCAACCACTCCAAATCGGGAACCCCCGAGGGCATCCTCTATCCCATGACGCGCGATGAGTTGGTGGAGTGTGCCGCGCTGATGGCAGCGGTACGGGCGGGGCGATTGGACGCCGTGATCCCGCCGGTGGCCCCTCTCGATATTTTGGCGCAGCAGATCGTGGCCGAGGTGGCCGCCGCCGAAGAATGCTCGGAGGACGACCTCTACGCGCTGATGCGCAGCGCGGCGCCCTACAGCACGCTCCAGCGCGCCGAGTTCGATGACGTGGTCACCTTGGCCTCCGACGGCATCACCACGGGCCGGGGCAAGCGCATGGCGTACTTGCATCGCGACGGTGTCAACGGGGTGCTGCGACCACGGCGCGGCGCCCGGCTGGCTGCGTTGACCAGCGGCGGGGCCATCGCCGAAGTGGGCAACTACCGCGTCATCGCCGAGCCCGACGACACGCCGGTGGGTTCGGTCAACGAGGACTTCGCCATCGAGTCCATGGCCGGCGACGTCTTTCTTCTCGGCACCCATTCGTGGCGCATCCGGCGTGTCACCCAGGGCGAGGTCCGGGTGCAAGACGCCGAGGGTGCCAATCCCACCATTCCCTTTTGGGTGGGCGAAGCGCCCAGTCGCACCGCCGAACTCTCGGCCGAGGTGTCCACTTTGCGCGGTGCGGTGGGGGCGCTGCTCACCGACTCCCCGGCCGGCTTCGAAGCGGCCGTGACCCATGTGGCGAGCTCATGCGGAATCGCCACCGACGCGGCGCGCCAGTTGGTGAGTTACCTGGCCGCCGGGCTGGGCGGGCTCGGGGTACTACCCACCCAGGACGACATCGTCTTCGAGCGCTTCTTCGACGAGGCGGGCGGGATGCAGCTGGTGGTGCATGCGCCGTTCGGCGGACGCATCAATAAGGCCCTCGGGCTGGCGCTGCGTAAGCGGTTCTGCGCCACGTTCGACTTCGAGCTGCAGGCGGCCGCCACCGATGACGCCGTGGTGCTCTCGTTGGGGGCCCAGCACAGCTTCCCGCTCGACTCCGCACCCAAGCTGCTGCATTCGAGCACGGCCGAGCAGAGCCTGACCCAGGCCGTGCTGGCCTCACCCATGTTCGCGTCACGCTGGCGCTGGAACCTCAATCGTTCGCTGGCCGTGTTGCGCTTTCGGGGCGGCAAGAAGAATCCGCTGCCCATTCAGCGCATCGAATCCGACGATCTGATGGCCGCCGTCTTCCCGGCGCTGGCCGCCTGCCAAGAGAACGCCGTGGCGGGACCCATCGTCATCCCCGACCACGTGCTGGTGCGCCAGACCATGCGCGACTGCCTGCATGAAGCCATGGACGTCGACGGGCTCGTCAACCTGGTGAAGTCCATGGAGACCGGGGGGCTGCGCATGCACTTCGTGCAGTCGGTCGAGCCGTCGGTGCTCTCCTACGAGATCCTCAACGGCAAGCCCTATACGTTCCTCGACGACGCCCCGCTCGAAGAACGCCGTACCCGGGCCGTAGCGATGCGGCGCGGGCTCCCTTTGCAGGCCCACTCGTTGGGACAGCTCGACGCCGGCGCCGTCGATCGGGTGCGGGCCGAGGCCGCCCCGACGCCGCGTAACGGCGAGGAGCTGCACGACTTGCTCCTGTCGCTGGTCGTCGTGCGCCCCGATTGGTTGGCGGACGCCGCCGGCGACAGCGGTACGGCCGATGCGGTCACCCTCGGTTGGTTCAACGAGCTCGTCAGAGCGGGGCGCGCCATGGAGGTGCTGGCGCCGAGCGGCGCCTTGTGGGCTGCCATCGAGCGACGCCCCATGGTCGCCGCCTTGTTCCCGGAGGCGACATTGCGGCCCACCCTCGACGTTCCCGCGGGAACGTCTGGCGGCGATGAGGTCGATGCGGACGTGGCTATCGCCGAATCGGTCCGTGGCTATTTGGACGTGTGCGGCCCGGTCACCGTCGCCGACTTGGCGCACCGGATCGGCGTCACCACGTCGAGAATAAAGGTGGGACTGGGCCGGCTCGAGGCCGAGGGATTCGCCATGCGGGGCCACTTCGACCCCGCCCTGGACGGGGGGCCGGAGGAGCAGTGGTGCGCTCGTCGCCTCTTGGCGCGCATTCACTCCTATACCCAGCAACGCCTCCGGCGAGAGATCGAACCGGTGACGGCGCAGGATTTCGTCCGCTTCCTATTGCGTTGGCAGCACGTCGCTCCCGGCACCCAGCGCCAGGGTCGCGCCGGAGTGCTGGCGGTGATCGATCAGCTCCAGGGCTTCGAGGTCCCCGCCGGCGCATGGGAGGACCACGTGCTGGCCGCCCGAGTGGAGAACTACCAAGCACGCTGGCTCGAAGACTTGTGCCTGTCGGGCGAACTCGTATGGGGGCGCTTCTCTCTGCGTCCCACCGACGGTGACGACGAGGCTCGTCGCGGTTCGGCCACGCCGTCCAAGGCTACGCCGGTCACCTTCGCATTGCGTGAGGACTTGGCGTGGTTGTTGCAGTCGGCCCGCGGCGCGGGCTGTCCGGTCGACCCCGCCCACGGTGCCGGTCGTGACATCCTCGACGCGCTGCGCCAACACGGTGCCCTGTTCCATGCCGAGCTGCGAGGCATCACCGGGCGTCTCGGTGTCGAAGTAGAAGAGGGTCTGTGGGATCTCGTGGCCCGGGGCATCGTCACGGCCGACGGGTTCCAAGCCGTGCGATCGCTCCTCTCGGCGTGTGAGACCTGGAACCGTCGTCACCGCCACGAAGTGCGCAGTCGCGTGGGCGGCCGTCGCACGGCTTCATTCCGCCAAGGTGGCGAGGGACGCTGGGCCCTGCTGCCGGCTGTCGCCGGCGACGAGAGCATCGACACCTTGGCCGAACAGGTGGCCGGACAGCTCCTGGCCCGATGGGGAGTCGTCTTCTGGGACCTCACCGCTCGGGAAAACCTGAGCGTGCCGTGGCGCGAGATCGTGTGGGCACTGCGCCGGCTCGAGGCCCGGGGCGTCGTGCGCGGTGGCCGGTTCGTCAACGGGTTCACCGGTGAGCAGTACGCGCTGCCCGAAGCGGTGGACGAACTGCGCCGGGTGCGACGCGACCAACGCGCCGGCGAGACGGTGGCCTTGAGTGGGGCAGACCCGCTCAACGTCGTGGGCATCGTGTTGCCTGGACCCCGAGTGCCAGCGGTGCGTACCAACCGGGTCACCTACCGCGACGGCGCGTTGCTTGGTGATGCCAGTAAGGCGTTGGTGGGAGGACCGGCGGCCCGAGCGGGCGCTTAAGGCCGGCGGTCACTCGCTTTTGAAGGACACTCCTGGCGCATCGTCGAGGGTGAGTTGCATTTCAGGATGCAAAGCGCCCACGGCGGCGTGCCCGGCGCCTTTGCGCACGGCCGTGCCGATGGCGATGAACTCCACGGCGTGGGTAAGCATCGAGCTGACCGGACGCTCACGCAGCTCCAGAGCCACCACCCCGTCAGCACCGAGCGTGATCGCTTCGCGCTCGATGGCCTCCATGGCTTTTTCCCGAGCTGAGTACAACGCGTTGGTTTGGTCCACGAGTTCGACGTTGTCGCGGGCCAATCCCAGTGATTGCGACATCGAGCGCTGGGCGAAACCGACAACCGACGCCCCCCGGACGATGCCGGCCGCCTCGTAGCCGGCCCGCACCAAGACGTGGAAATCCCGAGCCGACAACGTGGTGGTGAATGGTTCGAGATGCGAAGGATGTTTCTCAGCATGCTCGGGGCGTATGGCGGTGCCGATCAGGCTGCAGGTGATCACGTTGAACGGTTCGCGCTCGATGGCCAGACGCATGGCCACCACACCGGCCGCTCGATGGCGCTGCACCATTTCGGCGATGGCGCCGCGGGCGTGGTCGATGGCCGACGCGATGGACTTGCCCCAGTAATCGGCCTCCATGCCCGCAGTTGTGAACTGGGGGTTGAAGCTTGCCGAGCCCGCTCCCCAGACGATATCGACGGGTCGATACCCGACTTCCTCCAACAAGATGAGCTCCCCCACCGTTAAGTCGGAGACGAAGGAAGGCTGATCGCCCGATCGAAAGGGCGTGCGCAGGGCCTCGAGCGCTTGTTCGATGCGCGTGGAAGGGGTGGCCGTCGTCATGGTCGGAGGGGAACGACGAGGCGGGGCATGACTGGTTCGTGCTCCTCGCTGAAACGACGCACGGCGGTGCCGATGGCCAAGGCCATCTGGTTCCAAGACTCGCCGTAACGGCTGATGCGCCGGTCGGTCCATATCGTGTGCACGACTCCCTCGGCGTGCTGGTGCGCTTCGGCCACCAACGCCTCACGGGCCCGGGTGCGTGCCACCGACATCGCCTCGGGGATCTGCGAGTTGGCGCCCACCGCCGTCAAGTTGCCTCGGGCCCGGCAGTTGGGCTGTACGTAGACCATGCCTACGCCCACGCTGATACCGGCGGGAACAAACCCCTGAGCCACCAACCGCTCGAAGTGCTGTCCGGACGCGTTGGTACTGAATGGCGCGGGCAGCGCCGGCGTGCCGGGGTGAACAACGGCGGTGCCGGTGGCCAAGAACGTGGCCGTGCCGTATCCGCCCACGAGGTCCTCGAAACGCAGGTCGACCCCGATGACGCCATGCGCGCCGATCTGCGCGGCCTCGGCCTGCAAGCGCGTCAGTGCGAGCTCGTAGCCGAGGGCGATCGAAGAGGCCAACACCACGTTTTCAGCGTTGAAGCCGAAATGCTCGTTGACGTTGGTCACCATGGCGTAGGTATGACTGCACGCGTACGACTGGGAGTACCCGCCGCCCATCCCGAACCCACCCCAGGCGCTGTACATCTGGCCGGTCACGCCCGACACCAGTTGCACCACCGCCGAACCCATGACAAATCCGACCGGTGCCAGCCCGACGCGGCGCAAGGCAGCCGCTTCGGCCACCGACAGGTTGCTGGTGGTGGGCCGGCCCGCCGTGCCGGGGGTGGCGACGGCAGGGGGATCCGGACGGACCGCAAAGGCGTCGGAGGAGGATCCGCCGCCTGCTTCGGTCATCAATTGTCCATCGTGATGACCGGAACGGGCGGAGTCACCACGTGATCGTCACGCAAGGAACGCACACCCGTACCAATAGCCAGGAATTCGATGGTGTGGCTGCCCCACATGTGCGACTTCTCCACCAACTGCACGCCGACGATGCCGCTTGCCTGCAGCCGGGCGGCCTCTTCCTCCATGCGGGTCATGGCCCGCTCCCGCGCTTCGTAGAGGGCCTGGGTGAAGTTGGGGAGCTCAGTGGCTCGTCCTGTCGAGGACATGGTGTTCATGAGGCTGCGATGGGCAACGTGAAAGACGCAGGTCCCGAGCACGAGCCCGAGCGGTGCGTACCCCGCCTGCAGCAACGTCCAGAAATCCTGGCCGGAGAGGTCCGAGGTGAACGGCTTCCCCTCGGAGTTTCGCCACGACGAGCCGTCTTTCGCCTTCACGGCGGTGCCCACGGCAATGAACTCAGCCGTCGACTTCCCCCACTCGTAATAGTTCACGTCGAGACGCACCCCGACGATGCCGTCGGCGCCAAGCACGTCGGCTTCTTCCTCCATACGGGCCATGGCGAGCTCACGGGCCGTGTACATGGCCTGGGTGAGCTTGTCGAGCTCGGTGGACTGGCTCCACCGGCGCGTCTGGATGCCGATCTGATAAATCGAGCTCCCCATCACCAGTCCGAGCGGCGTGAATCCGGCTTCCTCGACGAGGAGGAATTCGTTGACGCTGAGGTCGGAGGTGAACAGCCGCTTGCCGCCGGGTTCCTCGGTCTCTTTCAAGCGCCGCAGGGC
The DNA here is from genome assembly GCA_963714125.1 of uncultured Acidimicrobiaceae bacterium. Taxonomy (GTDB): domain Bacteria; phylum Actinomycetota; class Acidimicrobiia; order Acidimicrobiales; family UBA8190; genus CAWCAW01. The sequence goes on from OY970234.1 coordinate 3,016,546, forward strand.
ATCGGCCGGCAGTTGCTGTTGGGGGATGTCAGTCATCAGGCTCCTCGCAAAGTGGACACGACAGGTAGGCGATCATGAGAGCAGGCCGTGTAGTGCTTTCCATGTCTGCTCCGAGCGGTCGGCCTCCTGTGCCAAGGCGGCGACGAGCGCTTCGATCCATTCCGGCATCGAAACCGGTTTGTTGGAGACGACGATGCCGCGCACCGGGCGTGCCACCGTGCAGGCCACGTCGTTGTGGTCCTGGCGGGCGCTGAGCACCGTGCCCGCCCCCGAGGTGGAGAGGTCGACGACCATACCGGTCACGGGTCGGTCCCGCTTGAACATTCCCTTGGCTCGCTCCAGGGTGACCCGGTCGCCGAGCGCATCGACGAGCTTGGCGGCCAGCACGCGGAAGAACGTGTCGGCATCCGCGGCGTCGGCCCGCAACGACGCCGCCAAAAGGTCGAAGTCGAGGGACTGCCCACCATGCGGTTCAAGTTCTTCGCCCACGACCCTCGCTTCAGCCTGGCTGACGGCGCTCCCCAGCCGGTGCCGAGTGTAGTGATGCCCGCCCTGTCGGGGCCCCCGCTTGACGGAACCGACCCAGGCCGACAGGGTGCTCCCTGTCAGTCCGGCGAGGAGGCCGCCTCGCCGGCGAAGGAGGAACCGTGGCTGTCGTCACCGACGGGTCCGTCGCTGGGGGGGCTCCCGGAGAAGCCGATAAGGCGTTTCACGTCGAGCAACACGGGATCGACTACATCCCGGAGTCGGATCGCTGGGCCCGACCCCGTGACCTGTTCGGGATGTGGGCGGGCGCCAACGTCAACATCGAGTACTTCGTCTACGGCGCCATTTTGATGACGTTCGGTTTTACCTTCGCCCAGGCTGCCATCCTCATCGTCCTCGGCAACCTGTCATTCGTCTTGCTCGGGTTGTGCAGTTTGCAGGGACCTGACGCCGGCACCACCGTCTTCGCCATCAACCGGGCCAGCTATGGGCCCAATGGGTCACGACTGATCTCACTGTTTAACTGGTTGACGCAGATCGGCTTCGAGACCGAAGGGTTGATCCTGATCGTCGGGGCCGGCCTGGTGCTCACGGCCAAGGCGGGGTTTCTTCCCGGGACGCCGGCCAAAGTGGCCTTCATCATCGTGGCCGTGGCCATTCAGCTGATCCTGCCGCTCTTCGGCCACGCCACCATGGTCAAGACGCTGCGTGCGCTGATCCTGCCTTTCGTGGCGCTTTTCGCCATCCTGCTGGGCTTTTCGGCCAAACACGTCCACCTGCACGCCGTGGCGCACGGCGCCAACTGGCAGACCTTCATGGTCGGTCTGGCTTTCACCATCACCTTGAGCGGACTGGGATGGACCGAGAACGGCAACGACTACTCACGCTATTTGCCACGGGAATCCTCCAAAGGCGCCATTGTGGGCTGGGTCTTCCTCGGCACCGCCGTCCCCGAGATCCTGGTGATGCTGCTCGGCGCCGCGGTGGGAACCTTCCTCACCACCGTCGGTACCTCGCCCAATCCGTTTGCCCCGCTGGCCCACACCAGCACCATCCCCAGTGCCTTTGTGGTGGTGTTCCTGATCTTCGCCGTCGTCCAGATTTTCGCCATCAATAGCTTGGACCTCTACTCATCGGGGGTCACGCTGCAAGCCATGGGACTGCGCGTCAAGCGCTACCAGGCGGTGCTCATCGACACCGTCATCTGTCTGGGGATCACCAGCTACGCCGAATTCAACTCGTCGTTTCGGACGCTGCTCAGCGATTTCGTGGCCGTGGTGATCTGCTGGATTGCGCCGTGGGTGGCCATCTTCCTTGTGGACTGGGGCATGCGGAAGTGGCGCTACGTGCCCGGCGAGCTCCAGCGCACCGACCGCGGCGGGCTCTACTGGGGCAAAGGTGGCGTGCACTGGCCGGCCATCGTGGCCCAAGTCGCGGGTTCGACGGCGTCGGTGCTGGCCCTTGACCAATCGTTCTATGCGGGCCCCATCGCCCGGGCCGCCGGAGGCGGCGGAGCGGATTTCAGCGTCTTCACCGGAATCGTGGCCGCCGCCGTGGTCTATCTCGTCCTGGCAGGCAAGAGCGTGGGCCGACAGGTCCAACAACAAGAGACGATGCTCGCCGATTAGCGGGCCTAAACGCCCAACGGGCTAACGCCGGCGCCCCTACGGTTTGGACGTAGCCGCCGCTTCGATGGCGGCCTCCGAATCGCTGCCGCCTTCCCAGTCCTCGACGAAGCCACCAGAGCTCGTCATGCGAAACAACGGCAGAGCGCCCAGCGCGTGCACCAACGCGGCATCGTCGCCCAGCGCCGGGCGCCAGGTGGCCGCCTCGGTGACGAGCGCGCCAATAACCACTGGATCGGCGCCGACGCGCCGCATCAAATTGAGCGCGGCACGCACCGACGCACCCGTCGAGATGACATCGTCGACGACCGCCACGCGCTTGCCGGCGGCGGCGTGCACCCGGGCCCGGTCGAAAAGCAGGCGTTGCGGTGATCCGGTGGTGATGGACTTCACGGGCTCATCGATGGCGTCTTTGAGGTGGATCTTGGGTGTCTTCTGCAAGATGAGGTAGTCGTCGAGGCCGAGGGCCCGAGTCACCTCTATGGCGAGGGGAATACCCATGGTGGCCACTGACACCACCACATCGACATTGAAGGGCTCTATGACCGCGGCGAGCTCACGGCCTGCTTGGGCCACGAAGTTGACCCCATGGTCGACGGTGATGAGCAGCGCGATGGACAAAGCATCGGCGATGGGAACCAGAGGCAGCTCGATGTGCTGCGATCCCACTTGGGTCCGGTAGCTCCCGGCTGCCTCCACCATGGCGATCAGGTCCCAGAGGGCCCGTGGTCCCCAGAGGGCCCAGGGTCGCCGGGCACGTAGATCCTGACGTCAGGAAGGTTGCGATAGCGCTCATCGACATCGAGCCCGTAACCGATGACGAAGTCAGGAGGGATGGTGAATCCCGTGTAGCGAAGGTCAACCTTGGTGCGCTGGAGCCCCTCTTTGACGAGCAGCGCGCACACCTCAACGCTGGCCGGTTTGTGCGCCAGCAAGTACCGGCGCAAGTACGACAGCGTGATCCCGCTGTCGACGATGTCCTCCACCACCAAGACGTGGCGACCGGCCAGATCGGAATCGAGGTCTTTCATGATCCGCACCACGCCGCTGGTCGTTGTGCCCGAGCCGTAAGAGGCGATGGCCATGAGATCGATCTCGACGGGGAGGCGGATCACCTTGGAGAGGTCGGACATAAAGACAAAAGCACCCTTGAGCACCCCCACCAGAAGCGGAGGGTGATCGGCATAATCGCCGGTGATCTGCGCTCCGAGCTCCGCAACACGTCGCCGGAGCTGATCCTCGCTCACCACCACCGGGCCAACGTGAGGGTCGTCAGCCCATGGATCGACGCTCCACGTGGCCGGCGGCTCACCCATGTCCCAGGATTCGCTCACCTCGGGACCCTCGCTGTGCGCGCCATATGGACGTGGAGGCTACCGGTCGTGGAAGGGACCCACGGGAGAAGGATCGAACCCGGCGCCGAAGGCTGGGCTGCCGCTAGCATGCCCGGGGCGGTACGGGGGAATGAGGGGATCGATGTTTTCTTTGGGCTATGCCCTGAATGAGTTGCGCCGGCGTTTCGGGCGCACGCTGGTCACCGCGCTCGGACTTGCCGCCGGCGTCGGGCTCGTCATCGGCATCATCGGGGTCTCGAACGGACTGTCCGACGCTCAGAACAAAGCGCTGTCGCCGTTGTCGTCGGTCGGTACTGACATCATCGTCACCCGGACGGTGGCACCGAGCAACGCGGCGGCGAGTTCGAACGCCACCGCCGGCAACGCCATTGCCGGCGGGGCCGCCGAGTTCTTCTCGGCCGGCGGGGGCGCGGGAAGCGCGCTGGGCAAGCTCAACGCCAGCGACGCCTCTTCGCTGCTCGACTCCAACGGAAGCGTCCTCACCGACCTCGCCAAGCTGGGCCCGGCCGGCACCCAATACACCCACGACTTCTTCTTACCGGGCACACTCATCACGTTCCCCCAGCAACAAGCCGTGGCTGACGTGGCTTCGGTGAAGGGGGTCCAGAGTGCCATTCCGGCTCTGTCCATGAACGCGCTGCACGAGACGGGAACGGTTCCCAAGATCACCGCCACCTTCCAGACCGGAGGGCAGACGATCAATCAGCTGGAGAACCTCCCTCCGCTGACCGCGGCACAGGGCACTTCCGTGAAGAACTGCATCATCTCGAGCCCTGACTTCTCAGCCATCTTCGGAGCCGCTTCGGGTGGAGCCGGTGGCAGCGGCCTGTCGTCCGAACTTGGGCCGCTCCTCCAGCAGTGCCTGCCCGCGGATTACCAGAACTTTGTCTCCCACATCATCGTGCCCGCGCTGACCCTCGAGCAGGTCGTCAACCCACCGTCGACCGACACCATGACCAGCAGCTACACGGTGGGCAGCGTTGACCCCAGCTCACCGAACTCGGGGCTGATCACCAAGTCCCAGCTGGTAGCGGGGAAATGGTTCGGTTCCGACCCTTCCGCCGAGGTCCTCGTCAGCTCCGCCTATGCCAACACCAAGGGGATCAAGGTCGGACAAAGCCTCAGTATCAACAGCACCACCTTCGATGTGGTCGGGCTCGTGAATCCGACACTGACCGGTTCGGAATCCGATCTCTACTTCAACTTGGCCACCTTGCAGTCCCAGTCCTCGGACTCGGATCGGATCAACGAGATCCTGGTCAAGGTGAACCAGGCCTCCGACGTCAACGCGGTGGCCGCCCGCATCCGCAAGGAGCTGCCCGGGGCCTCGGTGCTCACCGACGCCAACCTTGACACCCAGGTATCGGGAAGCCTGGAGAACGCGCACAAGTTGGCCAAGAGCCTGGGCAGTGTGCTGGCCCTGATCATCCTGCTGGCCGCCTTCCTCATCGCCGCGCTCCTCACCTTGTCGAACCTCTCCAAGCGCGTGCGCGAGATCGGCACGCTCCGAGCCCTGGGTTGGTCGCGCGGACGAGTCGTTCGTCAGGTCGTGGCCGAGACCTTCGGGATCGGAATACTCGGAGCGATAATTGGGACCGGTGTCGGCATCGGCGTATGCGCGCTGGTGGGCGCCTTCGGAACGCGGCTGGCGGCCACATCGACGGGCTCCACTGTGGGTGCCTCCAGCGTGAGCACGCTCTTCGGTCTGGCCACCAAAGCGGCGGCCAAGTCGACGGTCAAACTCACGGCCCCTCTCGACGCCTCCACGATTCTCATCGGTGTTGGTTTCGCCATCTTGGGTGGGTTGTTGGCGGGCGCAGTGGGAGGGTGGCGCGCCGCGCGCATGGCGCCGGCCGAGGCCCTTCGAGACGTGGGCTGAGCCAATCGGCTTCGCCGAGGGCGACCGACCCACTGGACTCCGGTGCACCCGACCTACTACCGAGCTGATCTGGCCCTGGTCCATCACCTCGGCTTCGGTTTTCACGCCGATGCCTGTCAGGCGGGAATCCTCGATCTGCTGGCCCCGGTACGCGCCCGTCAGGGACTGGTGGTGGAGATCGGCTGTGGCAGCGGGCTCCTGACTCGTTACCTGGTCGAGGCCGGACATCGGGTCATCGCCACCGATGCGTCGCCCGCCATGCTGGAGCTGACCCGGCGCAACGTGCCAGGGACCGAGGACGTCGGGCAGCTGACCCTTCCTGATGACCCGGTCCCCGAGGCCGACGCCATTGTGGGCGTGGGACACGCGCTCAACTACCTCGACGACGAGGCGTCGGTGCAGCGAGCCCTGGTGGCACTGGCCACAGCGTTGCGACCCGGTGGAGTCCTCGCCCTCGACCTGTGCGATCTGTCGTGGGGTGCGGCCCGTCGTGGCGCGCCACCCAAGTTGTGGCGTCATGATGACTGGCTGCTCGTGACCGAGTTCTCCGTGCCGGCTCCCAATCAGTTCGTCCGGGAAATGACGACGTTCCTGAAAGACGAGGACGGGTCGTGGCGGCGCGACGACGAACGGCACGACAACGTGCTGATCGACACCACCACGGTGCCCGGACTCCTCGCCGATTGCGGCGTCACCGCCACCGTCGTCCCGGCGTTCGGCGCCGAAGAGCTGCCGGTCGGCCTCTTCGCCGTGGTGGGCACCCGCGCCTAGAGCGCTCTAGGCGCCGCTCCCATACGGTCGCGTGATCATCTCCAACAGGTGACCGTCGAGGTCCCGGAAATAGACGCCGCGCCCACCGTCACTCCGGTTGATCTCACCCGCCCGCCGCAGCGCCGGGTCGGCCCAATACTCCAGGCCACGTTCCTCGATGCGAGCGAAGGCCGCGTCGAACTGCTCCTCGGAGATGAGGAAGGCGTAGTGCTGAGACTGGATCGTCTCCACCACCGTTTCGTCGACGTCGTGGAAGTCCATCGACACATCGTTGTCGAGCTCGACGACGAGAAAGGGCCCAAACGGCGTCGCCGCCGGCAATCCCACCACGTCGGTGAGGAACGCGGCGGAGCGCTCCTTGTCCCGGCAGTAGACGATGGTGTGGTTGAGCCGTACGCCCACGGTGGCGACCAGGTTAGACCGGCACTACGAGCAACCCAGCCTGCGAGTTACGAGCAACCGCTCGTCGACCCGCAGCTGGAACACACGTAGCAGGAGCCGGCCCGCTGCATCACCATGCCGCACTGGTAGCACAAAGGCGCGTCACGCTGTTCGGGCCGCATCAGCGGTGACGCATTTCCGGCGCTGGTGCGCTGGATCTGAGCCGTCGGCGGCACCGAGCTCACCCCGGCGTCCTCGACGAGATCCTCCACGGCAATGGAAGCCTCCTCGACGCCCGGCAAGGTGGGCTGCATGCGCTCACTCGTCGACAGCACGCCGAGGTCGCTGCGCTCCTCCGTTGACAAGTAGTCGAGGGCGAGCCGCCGGAAGATGTAGTCCACCAAGCTGGTAGCGATGCGGAGATCGCCGTCGTCGGTGATCCCGGCCGGCTCGAAGCGCATGTTGGTGTACTTGCGGACATAGGTGGCCAGCGGCACGCCGTGCTGGAGCCCCAGGCTGACGGAGATGGAAAAAGCGTCCATGATCCCCGCCAAGGTGGAGCCCTGCTTGGAGACCTTCATGAACACCTCGCCGGGGCGGCCGTCCTCGTACTCCCCCACCGTGACGTAGCCCTCGCAGTCCGCCAAGCGGAATGCGAAGGTGCTCGACTTACGCCGACGGGGCAAACGCTCCCGCACGGCGCCGACCACCACCGTGTCGGCTTGGCGCTCCTGTTCGCGAGCGAGCGCCGTTTCGAGCTGGGCAATGCGCACCGCCATCTCGCGGTCATGCGCTTCGGCGTCGGATCCCGCAGGAGCCAGGTCGCCCCCGGCCCCGACCGCGGCGTCGACCGCTTTTTTGGTGGTCGAGAGGGGCTGGGCCACCTTGCAGTTGTCCCGGTAGATGGCGACCGCCTTGATCCCCATCTTCCAGGCGTCGAGGTGAAGCTGCTCGACGTCTTCAACGGTGACGTCGTCGGGCATGTTCACCGTTTTGGAGATGGCGCCACTGATGAACGGCTGGGCGGCGGCCATCATCCGGACATGGCCCAAGTAGTGAATGGTGTTGTCGCCCATGGAGCACGCGAACACCGCCAGATGCTCGGGCGCCACATGGGGAGCGCCGAGGATCGACATGTGCTCGTTGATGTACGCCACGATGTCGGTGATCTGATCCGGCCCGTAGCCGAGCCGGCGCAGGGCACGCGGCACCGTCTGGTTGACGATCGACATGGTGCCTCCGCCCACCAGCTTCTTGGTCTTGACTAACCCGAGATCGGGCTCGACACCAGTGGTGTCACAGTCCATGAGCAGGCCGATGGTGCCGGTGGGGGCGAGGACGCTGGCTTGGGAGTTGCGGACGCCGAACTCGTCGCCGAGCTCAACGGCGTTGTCCCAGGCTTCCTGGGCCGCCGAAAGGAGTTCGGGAGGAACGAGCTCCTCGTCGATCTTGGCCACTTCGGCGCGGTGCATGCGCAGCACATTGAGCATGGCGTCGCTGTCGGCGTGAAACCCGGCGAACGGGCCCATGCGAGCCGCCGTGCGCGCCGAGGTGGCATAGGCGTGACCGGTCAGCAGGGCGGTGATGGAACCCGCCCAGGCGCGACCTTCGTCGGAGTCATAAGGAAGTCCTTGGGCCATGAGCAGCGCACCCAAGTTGGCGTAGCCGATACCGAGCTCGCGGTAACGACGGCTGTTCTCGGCAATGGCCGGCGTCGGGTAGTCGGCGTTGCCGACCAGGATCTCCTGAGCGGTGAATATGACCTCCACGGCCGACTTGAAGCCGTCGACGTCGAAGCTGCCGTCGAGCTCGAGGAACTTGAGGAGGTTGATGCTGGCCAGGTTGCACGCCGAATTGTCGAGGTGCATGTATTCACTGCAGGGGTTACTCCCGCTGATGCGGCCTTCGTTGGGGGCGGTGTGCCAACGGTTGATGGTCGTGTCGAACTGCATGCCGGGATCGGCGCACTCCCAGGCGGCGTGCGCGATCTGACGCCATACGTCGCGCGCCCGCACGGTGCGAACGGCACTGCCGTTAGTACGAGAAGCCAGGTCCCAGTCGGTGTCGTCCACGACGGCTTGCATGAATTCGTCGGTCACCCGCACGGAGTTGTTGGCGTTCTGGTACTGGATCGAAAAGGAGTCGACGCCGTCGAGGTCCATGTCGAACCCGGCGTCACGCAGGACGCGGGCCTTACGCTCCTCGAGCGCCTTGCACCAGATGAAGTGCTCGATGTCGGGGTGATCGACGTCGAGGATCACCATCTTGGCGGCTCGTCTCGTCTTCCCACCGCTCTTGATGGTGCCGGCCGAGGAGTCCGCCCCACGCATGAACGACACCGGGCCCGACGCCGTCCCCCCACCTTGAAGGCGCTCAACCGAGGCCCGGATACGTGACAGGTTCACCCCGGCACCCGATCCGCCTTTGAAGATGATGCCTTCCTCGCGGTACCAGTTGAGGATGGAGTCCATCGAGTCCTCGACGGACAAGATGAAGCACGCCGATGCTTGTTGGGGGACGCCGTCGACACCGATGTTGAACCACACGGGCGAGTTGAAGGCGGCGCGCTGGGTGACGAGGATGTGCTTGAGCTCGTCGGCGAAGGCGTCGGCCTCACCGTCGTCCTCGAAGTAGCCGTCCTTCATGCCCCATTGCGCCACCGTGTCGACGATGCGGTCGGCCACTTCCTTCAGCGATGTTTCGCGCTCGGCCGTACCGGGAGTGCCCCTGAAGTACTTCTGGGCCAGGATGTTGGTGGCGTTCACGCTCCAGGTGGAAGGCACTTCCACGTCCAGTTGCTCGAAGGCCACCGCCCCCGTCCGGTAGTCGCTGATGCGGGCGTCACGCCTCTCCCAGACGACGGCGTCATAGGGGTGCACCCCGTCGGTTGTGAAGTGCCGCCGGATGCCGATAGCGGTCCGCTGCGGTGCGATGGCCATTGTGTTTCCCACCCTTTCCTTCTGTCCCAGACTATGGCGGTTGCCGGTGGGAGCATCGAGTCGCCCTTGCGCCTCAAGATCCCCCCGGACCACAAGATGTTGTGGTTGTCGCTGTACCCACCCCGAGATGAGGTAGCCATTACAGCACTGTAACTACGGGGGTGTCAACGGTGGAGGCCCCCCGTCGGCCCTGGTGAAAGGCCCTTCGCGAAGATTTATTCAGCGGGGCTGAAAACGACTCGGCCGAGGCGCTCCCGTCCGTGCCTGGAGGTCCCGATAGGGTCGCCGCCCATGGCTTGCGTGATCGCCATCGATGCCGGGACGACGGGGGTACGAGCCCTGGCCGTCACCGAAGACGGGGTCGTGGTGGACGTCTCGTACCGGGAGCTGACCCAGTACTTCCCGCAACCGGGGTGGGTCGAGCACGACGCCGCGGCCATATGGGAGGCGGTGGCCGAGACCGTGATCGAGGTGGCCGATCGCCAGCGCCAAGCAGGACACACGGTGGCCGCCGTCGGCATCACCAACCAGCGCGAGACGGTGGTGGCATGGGACCGCTCGACGGGCCGCCCCTTGCGCCGCGCCATCGTGTGGCAGGACCGCCGCACGGCGGCGCGCTGCGATGCGTTGCGCCAGGCGGGACACCTCCCGCTCGTGCGCGAGCGCACCGGCCTCGTCCTCGACCCCTACTTCTCGGCCACCAAAATGGCGTGGCTGCTCGACGAAGGTGGCCTGCAGGTCACCCCCGACCTCGTCCTCGGCACCGTGGATGCGTGGGTGATCTGGAACCTGACCGGCGGTCCCGACGGAGGCATCCTGGCCACCGACCCGTCCAACGCCAGTCGCACCTTGCTCTATGACATCACGACGCGGCGGTGGTCCGACGAGCTCGGCGAGCTCTTCGGCGTGCCGCTCCATGTCCTGCCCGAAGTGCGCCCTTCGTGCGGTCGCCTCGGCACCGTGAAAGCAGTCGCGGCGGCGAGTTCCGCGCTGGCCGACGTGCCGGTAAGCGCAATAGCCGGCGATCAACAGGCGGCGTTGTTCGGACAAGCCTGCTTCTCCCCCGGCATGGCCAAAGCCACGTATGGGACGGGGGCTTTTGTGTTGGCCAACGTCGGTGAGCGGTGCCCGCCGCCTTCGGAGGGGCTCCTCACCACCGTCGCCTGGGATCTGGGCGAGCGGGGCGGCTCGTCACCGGTCTCCTACGCCCGAGAGGGCGCCGTTTTCGCTACCGGGGCGGCCGTCCAGTGGCTGCGCGACGGGCTCGGCATCATCGCCAACGCCGCCGACGTCGGTCCCCTGGCCGCCTCGATCCCCGACACCGAGGGGGTCACGGTGGTGCCCGCCTTTACGGGACTCGGAAGCCCATGGTGGGACCCCTACGCCCGCGGCACCATCGTGGGGCTCAGCCGCGGCACGGGGGCGGCCCATATCGCCCGGGCCGTGGTGGAGTCCATGGCCTACCAAGTGCGCGACGTCGTCGACGCCATGCGCGCAGCGGGCAGCGAGGTAGCCGAGTTGCGCGCCGACGGCGGGGCGGCGGTGATGGATCTCCTGCTGCAGCTGCAAGCCGATCAGTTGCGCGTGCCGGTGGCCCGACCCGCGTCCACCGAGACCACCGCGCTGGGAGCGGCCATGCTGGCCGGCCTGGCCGAAGGGGTGTGGGGAACGCTCGACGAGCTGTCGTCGCTGTGGTGCGGCGAGTTCCGGTGCGAACCCAAGGCGTCGGCCATTGCCGCCGACGCCGCCTACAGCCGGTGGCGCGCCGCCGTGGAACGGTCGTTGGGGTGGGTCAAACCTTAGGGAACCAAGTCGCGCTGGGCCGGTTCGGCCACAAGCAGGTCCGCCGCCAAGCGGGCCACCATTTGCGTGACCTCGGCGTGTTGCTCGGGAGACCAGTCGGCCAGCACTTCGTTGAGGCCCTTGCGCCTGGCTTCGCCCAGCTTGTCCATGACGGCGTGCCCAGCGGGAGTGAGGACGAGGGCCCCTGCGTCCTCTTGGTCGCCCGTGACCGCTGGCGCCATGGTGACCAGGCCGTCGGCGCGCAGTGAGTTGGCCACCCGGGCCAAATCGGCCCGAGGGACATGCAGGTGATCGGCCAGGTTGTCGACGGTCTGGCCTTCGTGACCCTGCAGACGGAACAACAGCCAGCACGCCGCGGGTGACACGTCCACACCGGCTTGCGTCGAGAGCCAGCGGTAGATCTGTTCACGGTTCTCCCGGGACACGAGCACGCTCAAGGCGCGGGCGATCTCGTCGCGCGACGACCGGGTGCTCGGTATGGCCGTCGGTGCCAACGTGTTGGCCGGGTCGGTGGCGCGCGTTGTTTTGCGCAAGGCCAACTGCGGGATGAGCCAAGTGAGAGCGAACGCCGCCACCGCAATGGGCACCGCCGTTTTGAACACGGTCTGAATGGACGCCGCGTAGGCATCGACGAAGCCGCGGTGTAGCGGCGGTGGCAGCTTGGCCAGCAGCGCCGGCGTTAATCCCGCCGTTCCGGAGAAATTGGCCGGCAAGGTGATGTGGCCGACGTAGCGGTGGATGTTGCCCACCAGCACGTTGGACAAGATGGCGCCGAATATGGCCACGCCGAAGGACGCCCCGATGGACCGGAAGAAGGTGGCCCCCGAGGTGGCCGTGCCCAGGTCCTTGTACTCCACGGCGTTCTGCACGGCGATCACCAGAACCTGCATGACCATGCCCAACCCGAGTCCGAGCACGACCATGGCGATGGCCGCCGTTGAATACGGGCTGGCGGCGGTGAGCCGCGACAACAAGAACAATCCCAACGCCATGACGCCGGTGCCCACGATGGGGAAGGGCTTGTAGCGACCCGTGCGGGTGATCAGCTGCCCACTGCCGATGGAGGTGATGAGCAGGCCGGCCATGAGCGGCACCAGGCGAAGGCCGGAAATGGTCGGCGTCACCCCCTTGACATCCTGCATGTAGAGCGGGAGAAAGGTGATGGCGCCGAACATGGCGAAGCCGACCACGAATCCCACCGCGCTGGTGGACGCGAAGGTTCGGTTCTTAAACAGCCGCAGGGGAATGACCGGCTCCACGGCGCGTCGCTCCACCAGCACCCAGGCCACCAGTAGCAGCACGGCGGCGGCGCCCATGATGAAGATGGGCGCCGAGAGCCACTTGTAGGTGATGCCTCCCAAACTGGCCAGCAGGACCAGGGACGTGGCGGCCAGCGTCAAAAAGGCGGTGCCGAGGTAGTCGATGACGTGATGGACCCGATTGCTCGACGACGGGAGCACCGCCGAGGTCACGATCAAGGCGATGGCCCCGACCGGCACGTTGATATAGAAGATCCACCGCCACGACAGATCGTCGACGAAGAACCCGCCCAACAGCGGACCAAGCACGCTGGCGGTGGCGAAGACGGCGCCGAAGACGCCTTGGTAACGGCCGCGCTCACGAGGTGAGACGACGTCACCGACGGTGGCCTGAGCCCCGACGATCAGCCCTCCCCCGCCCAGACCTTGTACCGCCCGCAACGCGATGAGTTCGTCCAGGTTGCGACTGAGACCAGCCAGCACCGATCCGACGAGAAAGATGACGATGGCGGCCTGGAAGAAGGTCTTGCGCCCGTACTGGTCGCCGAGCTTGCCCCAGATCGGCGTCGACGCCGTGGAAGCCAGGAGGTAGGCGGTCACCACCCACGACAGGTGGGAGAAACCGTGCAGGTCGCCCACGATGGTGGGCAGTGCCGTGGCCACGATGGTCTGGTCGAGGGCGGCCAAGAGCATGCCGAGCATGAGCCCGACCATGACCAGGCGCACCTGGGCCCGAGACAGGTCCAGTGTGGCCACGGCGTCGGAGGGCCCGATGTCAGAGGATTCGGTGGTGCTCGAACTCACCGGGCCACGATACCGGCGGGCCGTTGATCACCCATGGGACCGGCCCGACACCTCAACGGCCCGAGCGCTTCGTACGATGGCCGATGGGCTCCTGGGCACGCGACCCATGACGAGAGGAAGGCGCCGTGGTGTTGCTGTACCTCATCGGATTCGTCGCCGGGCTGATCGCGGGGATCTCGCCGTGCATCTTGCCGGTGCTCCCGGTGATCCTGGTGGCGGGAACGACCGGCACCGTCGGCACGGCCACGACGACCACGACCACCGCCATGGCCGTAGCGACCAAGCGCAGCTACCGGGCCTATGCCGTCATTGGCGGACTGATCCTCAGCTTCAGCGTGTTCACCTTGGTGGGTTCAGCGCTGCTCAGCGCCTTGGGCCTCCCTCAGGACTTCCTGCGCGATGCCGGTCTCGTCGTCCTCGCCGTGGTGGCTCTGGGCCTCATCGTCCCGCCTCTGGGCATTGTGCTCGAGCGTCCTTTTGCCCGGCTCGTGCGCAGCCAACCCAACGGCAACGGCGGCGCCTTCGTGCTCGGGCTCGGCCTCGGGGCTGTGTTCGTGCCGTGCGCAGGTCCGGTACTGACCGCCATCACGGTCGCCGGTGCCAATCACCGCGTGAGCCTTGCCTCGGTGGTTCTCACCGTGGACTTCGCCGCCGGCGCGGCGGTGCCCCTGCTGATATTCGCGCTGGCCGGCCAACGCGTCGGTGATCGTGTGGCCGCTTTTCGGAGTCATGCGGCCCGGGCCCGCCAGATCGGCGGTGTGGTCTTGCTGGCCACCACCGCCCTCATCGCCTTTAACGTCACCGACTCGCTGCAGCGCGATGTACCGGGCTACACGAGCGTCCTGCAGCAGCACATCGAAGCGGGCTCCTATGCCCACAAGCACCTGGCCACGTTGACCGGTACCGGCGGCGGCAAACTGTCGAGCTGCCCCTCGAACACCTCGACGTTGAGCCAGTGCGGCATGGCGCCGAACTTCACGGGGATCACGGCGTGGCTCAACACGCCGGGCGACAAACCCGAGACACTCGACGCGCTGCGGGGCAAGGTCGTGCTGGTGGACTTCTGGACGTACTCGTGCATCAACTGCCAGCGCTCGCTGCCCCACGTCGAAGGCTGGTACCGCGCGTATCACCGCGCCGGGTTCGACGTGGTGGGTGTGTCCACGCCGGAGTTCGCCTTCGAACACGTGGTGTCCAACGTGGCCCAGGCCTCCCAGCAGCTCGGGGTGAAGTACCCCGTCGCCGTGGACGACAACTACAAAACGTGGGACGCGTACTCCAATCAGTACTGGCCCGCCGAGTACCTCATCGATGCCAAAGGCGACGTACGCCACGTCGACTTCGGCGAGGGCGACTACGGCACCACCGAGTCACTCATCCGCCAGCTGCTAGTGGCGGCGGATCCGACCGTGCGCCTGCCCTCACCCACCGACACCCCCAACCTGACCCCCGACGAACCGCTCACGGGAGAGTCGTACGTGGGATATGACCGGCTGCAGAACTTCGCCGGTACCCAGATCGACGAAAACCATCCCTCGGTGTATCAATTCCCCAGCCCCCTACCGCCCAACGAACTGGCCTTCTCGGGGACGTGGGACGAGGGTGCCGAATCAGCCACGTCCGGCCCCGACGCCCAGTTGGAGCTGGCCTTTTCGGCCGACAACGTCTACCTCGTGCTGGGCGGCTCGGGCACCATCGGCGTATCGGTCAACGGCACCCGCACCCAGACGATCACCGTCAACGGCATCCCCCGCCTCTACACGCTCGTACACGGGCGATATCAGACGTCGACGCTGGTGCTGTCGGTATCGCCGGGTGTTCAGGCTTACGACTTCACCTTCGGCTGACCGCTGACGGCTGACGGCTGACGGCGAGCGCCGACCGCAGGCCGCAGGATTCAGGCAGCCGGCTCCGACGACTGCAGCGGCGCCCGCTGGTCGGTGAACGGAGGAATCGGCCCCGGCGGATGACCATCTCCGTTGGACAGCGCGGCGTGACGCACCTTGGCCACGTCGGCCCCGCCCACGACGTTGTGGCGCTTGGCGTAGCGATCTACGTAGTGCTGGCCCGACAAGCGCCGGATCTCGAACATCAACTCGTCGGTGACGGTGCGCTGCGCCAAGGGATCCTCGCTGGCTTCTCCTTCGAAGCGAGTCATGTCGAGGGGTGCACCGAAGCGAATGGTGACGCGGCGAAACGGACGCGGGAAGTTGGCCCCGATGGGCTGCACGTCAGTGGTGCCGATGAGGCCGACAGGCACGACGGGCACCTTGCACCCCAACGCCAACCGGGCCACCCCGGTGTGGCCTCGGTACAGGCGGCCATCGGGCGAACGCGTCCCTTCGGGATAAATGCCGAGCACCCCTCCCCCGTTGAGCACATCGCGCGCCGCGGTGAGGGCACGTTCGGAGGCGCTGCCACCTTCGCGTCGCATGGGGATCTGCCCGGCGGCCCGAAAGAACCACGCCGTCTTGAACGAGTCGAAGTATTCGGCCTTGGCCACGAAGGTGACGCGCCGGGCCAGGACCAAGGGCACGAACATGGAATCGACGAACGACACGTGATTGGGGGCAAGGATGACCGGTCCCCGTTTGGGGACGTTCTCCCGGCCCTCCACCTTCACCCGCCACAAGAGATAGAAGATGGGGCTGAGCAGGGCCTTCATCAGCCAGTACGCCACGGCGCAACGGTAGCGCGCCGGCCGTCGTCTGCCCATGGCATAACCGAGGGTGGTCATCACCGGTCGGTTGACCGGCGCGCCAAGGGACCCTTAGCGTCGTCGCCTATGGCCCATCGTCTTACCGCGCGCGGCCAGAGGCGACGCCAGCAACTGCTCGACTTCGCGGCCCGGCAATTCGCCTCCCAGGGGTATCACCCCACCTCGGTGACCGACATCGTCGACGGGCTGGGCGTGGGCAAAGGGGTCTTCTACTGGTACTTCGCCTCCAAAGAGGAGTTGTTCCGCCAGGTGATCGTGGACGCGCAACGAGATCTGCGGCGCGCCCAGCGCCAGTCCATTGCCGACGAACCCGACCCGGTGCGGCGCATCCAGGCCGGCATCGCCGCATCGGTGATGTGGTTGGACGCCAATCGCCATCTCTTTGTCCTCATGGAGTTCGCCCGCACCGAAGAACGCTTTGCGCCGCTCATCCGCCAAGGTGAGGAACAGACGGTGGCCGACGCCCTGCCCCATGTGAAAGCGGGGATCGCGGCCGGCATGATCCGCCGTGAGGACCCCCTGGTGCTGGCGCACGCCATCTTGGGGACCACCGACCACCTGGCGCGGGTGCTCGTGCTCGAGTCCGGTCGGCCCGCCGACGAAGCCGCCGCCGCCGCTATCGCCTTCTGCCTGGGAGGGATCCTCTCCCCGGAAGCGTCATCGCAGCGACTGAGGCACGCTGCGGGCTGAGCTGTTCAGTCCAGCTTGGTGAGCGTGCGGCGAAGGTTGCGCACGGCCTGGCCGATGCGCTGCTCGTTCTCGATGAGTGCGAAGCGTACGAAGCCGTCGCCGCCGGGCCCGAATCCCACCCCCGGGGAGGTGGCCACCCCCGCTTCGGAGACCAGATAGGACGAGAAGTCGAGTGACCCCATCTCGAGGTACGGCTCGGGAATGGGCGCCCACACGAACATGGTCCCCTTGGGTTTGGTGATGTGCCAGCCGATGCGGTCGAGTCCCTCGCACAGGGCATCGCGCCGCGCCTTGTAGGTCTCGTTGACGACCTTGGGGTAGTCGGGGGCTTCGTTCATGGCCACAATGGCGGCGATCTGAATGGGCTGGAAGGTTCCGTAGTCGAGGTAGCTCTTCAACTTGGTGAGGGCGGCCACCACGGCGGCGTTGCCCACCAAAAAGGCCACACGCCATCCCGCCATGGAGAACGACTTGGTCAACGAGTAGAGCTCCACCGCCACATCTTTGGCCCCGGGCACCTCGAGGATCGACGGCGGCCGGAAGCCGTCAAAGGAGATGTCGGCATAGGCGAAGTCGTGCACGAGCACGATGTCATGCGCCCGGGCGAACTCCACGATGCGCGTCATCCAGGCCAGGTCGACACAGGCGGTGGTGGGGTTGTGGGGAAACGACAGCACGATGACGCGGGGCTTAGGCCACGCCGATTCCCAGGAATCCATGAGGTTGGCGAAGAAAGCCTCGGGCGCGTTTTCAGCGCCGTCGAGGCCGAGGCGTACCTGGCGCACCTCGGCGCCGGCGAACAACGGCGCGTAGATGTGGATCGGGTACGACGGCGACGGCACCAGCGCGCTGTCGCCGGGTCCGAGCAGTACCCACATCAGATGGCTCAGGCCTTCCTTGGCGCCGATGGTGGTCACCACTTCGGTATCGGGGTCGAGCTCGACACCAAAACGACGCAAGTAGAGCGAGGAGATGGCCTGGCGAAGCTTGGGGATGCCCTTGCTGGCCGAGTAGCGGTGGTTGCGCGGATTGTGCACGGCTTCGGCCAGCTTCTCCACGGCCACGTCCGGAGAAGGGATGTCGGGGTTGCCGAAACCGAGGTCGATGACGTCGTTACCGGCTCGGCGGGCCCCAAGCTTCAGCGCGTCGATGTGCGCGAAGACGTAGGGGGGCAGTCCGTTGATGCGCCGGAATTCCATCCGGAAAGGTTACAGGCCGACCTCCGGGCTCACGGACGACCTCGTACCAGGTCGGCCGCCTCGGCCACGGCCTCCAACGAATCAGGCCACGCACACACCGCCCACGTTGATCCGGCCTGGGACAACTCGCTCAACCACGCCGCGATCTGGGGTACCTCGCCGGGCACGGGCCCGCCCCAGGTCACCTCGCCGCGTGCCGCGTAGGCCGCCAGCGCGGCGGGTTGGCCTTCCCACATGTTGACCGCCACGCCGATCCGCGCCGCCATGTCGGTGGTGGCCCTCGACCCGCCCCCGACCCACACCGGTACCCCCAAGGCGGCAATGCGATGCGCACACGCTTCGAGAGCGAGACGGCGCTCGTCGGCGGGGGCGAAGCCAATGCCGTAGGCCTGATTTTCGGTGGCGCTCTTCGAATCACCGGTGCCCAGGGCGGCGATGACCCGGCCCGGAGCCATGCGCGCCAACGAGGCGAACTCCGCCACCAGCACGTCATCGGGAACCAGCCCGATGCGCGCCACCAGCGGGCCCACGCTGAGGCGCGTCGTCACGGCGCACAACGCGCCCAGCAACGGGAAGGCGGAGAGGGCAGGGCGATCGGGGCGACCCATAGGCCACAGGTGATCGAACACGAACACACCGTCGAGGCCGAGGGCTTCGGCTTGGCGCGCCCCGTCGAGCGCGGCGGTGTCGTCGCGAAACGAGGGCAGCGTCACGCCTACCCGCATGAGTCAGCCGTCTCGTCAGGCCGGGCGGGCTCGGTGGTGCTCATCGTGTCGAGCCAGATGCGCGGCACCGATGGCTCCGGCTCGTTCGCCGAGCACAGCAGTGGCCAGATCGATGCGAGGCCGGTTGGCGCCGCCCTCGACCATCTCGTCGAGCGCTTTTCGCAGCGGCTCGAGCATGAGGTGGAACGCCTCCACCAGTCCCCCGCCGATGACGAACAGCTGCGCGTCCAACACGTTGGCCAGGTTGGCGATCCCGAGGGCGGCCCACCAGGCCAGCTCGTCGATCACGGCCTGAGCGGAAGGATCCCCGGCGGCGGCGGCCTGGGTGACGTGCTCGCCGCGGACCGCCTCGGGGTCGCCGCCGGCCAGGCGCACCACCTCGGCCAACTTGCCGGCGTGGGCAGCGTCGCGGGCCAAGCGCCCGAGGCCACTACCCGAGGCAAAGCGCTCCCAGCAGCCGCGACGGCCGCATGGGCAGGTCGGACCGGAGGGGTCGACGACCATGTGGCCGATCTCGGCGCCGAAGCCGTGCGCACCGCGCAACACCTGGCCGTTGGCCACGATCCCGCCGCCGATGCCGGTCCCGAGTGTCACCATCACGAAGTCGGTCACCCCGACGGCGGCTCCGTAGGCGAGCTCGCCGATGGCGGCACAGGTGGCGTCGTTTTCCACCACCGTGGTGACGGGTCCAAAACGCTGCGACAGCAATGAGGCGACATCGATGCCGCTCACGATGGGCAGGTTGGGGGCGAAACGCAGGACGCCGGCGTCGTCGACCAGACCCGGCATCCCCACACCGATGCCGACGATGTCCACGCTCACACCGGTGGACGGGCTCGGGCGCGACACGTCGCTGCGCAACTGCTCGACGACGGCGCTGACGGTGTCGACGAACACGTCTGGTCCACTGCGGCCGGTACCGATGAGCCGGTGGGGATCGGGCGTCGGTGCTCGCACGTCGGCCAGCACCTTGCCGGCATCATCGAGGGCAATGCCGAGGAGCTTCGTTCCGCCGACATCAACACCGATGGTCACATCGCTAGACATGGCGCCCTCGTCGTGGAACCGGCCTGTCACCGCGCCGGCGTCCACGCGCCCTCACGTGGCGAGCGAGGACTCGACGCGTGATTTCAATTCCTCAAGGGCAGTGTGCATGATGCGGCTCTGCGCTCGGCGCTTGATGAACCCCGGCAGCGGCACGCGCAGTTCCACTTCCAAGGTGTAGGTGACTTCGGTGCTGCCGTCGCCGGCTCGCTCGAAGCGGTAATCACCGTCGAGCTTGGAGGTGAGATCTCCCGACGTCTGCTTCCACGCCAATGTTCCCGGCGACTGGGAGTAGTCGTAGGCCAAGGTGTAGCTGGTGCTGCGCCCGAAGGCACCGGCGCGGAAGGTGACCTCGGCCGGGCGGTCCTGATCGTCACGACGAACCACCGTCACCTGCTTGATGTCGGCCGCCCATTGCGGATACTGCTCAATGTCCGCCGCCACGGCGAAGCACTGCTCAGGCGCGGCGGAGACGACCATGTGCTCGGTGGCTGTTTCCGCCACGGTGACTCCTTTGTCGGCTCTCGCTGGGTCGTCGGTCGGGGCTGGGTCGTCGGTCGGGCTCGTTGCTGCGGGAGGTTCAGCCTTCCACGTCCGACAGCGCCGCGGCCAGCCTACGGGCGAGGTGGTCGTGGCCGAATGATGCCACTGCCCGGTTCCGGGCCGCCTTGCCCATGCGCCGACGGCGGGTGTCGTCCACGAGGAGACTGCGCAGCGCCACGGCGAGTGCGCCCGGGTCATGAGGATCGTCGATGACCAGGCCCGTCTCACCATCCACGACGGCATCGTCGGCTCCCCCACTACGGCCGGCGATCTGAGGAACGCCGCACGCGGCGGCCTCCAGGAAGACGATGCCAAATCCCTCTTGTTCGAGGCCGAGCCACCGGTCCCGACAGGCCATGACGAAGACGTCGGCGGCGCCGTAGAGGGCGGGAAGCTCGTCGTCAGGCACCCGGCCCAGCATGTGCAACGGAGCCCCCCGGGCTCGGGCCAGCTCCACGATCCGGGCCTGGTCGCGCCCAACTCCCCCGATGGCCAGGGTCAGATCCGGAAACGACGGGAGCAGCGACGCGCACGCCTCGACGAGCACGTCCATGCCCTTGCGAGGAACGAGCCGGCTGACGCTCAGGACCAACGGACCCCGAGGCGGCAGCCCGTGCGCGGCGCGTACCTTGGCCCGCTGCGGCGCCCGCAGGGGGGAGAAGCGCTCAGTGTCGACACCGGGGGGTATCTCGACCACTGACGGTGTTGTGTGGAGGCCCGCCTCGTTGAGGATCCGGGCCGCCTCGGCGGCCGGATAGTGCCCGGCGCACACGATCACCCGGGCCCGTTCGAGCACCGCGGCGGAGACCTGACGGGATCCGGGAAGCCGGCCGGGGACGGTGACCTCGGCCCCGTGGAGCACGATGCCGTAGGGCAACCCCATCATCGGTCCGAGCAGGCCCAGGGGCAGCAGGGGATCGATCAACACCAATGATGCTCGGTGCGCCTTGGCAAGAGCCCGGGCGCGCGCCGCGGTGCTCGGCGAAGGCAACAGCACCCGATTCGGGGACCTGTTGATACGAATCCCCTGGGCGCCCGCCGCCCTGTCAAAGGCGGCTGCTTCGGGATGCGACGAAGCGGTCAGCACGGCAAACGAATCCGGGTCGAGCCGCCGCCATAACTCCCAGAGATAACCCTGGATACCTCCCACCTTGGGAGGGAAGTCATTGGTGACCAATACGTGGGTCACGCCCACACCACGCCGACAGGCACCGTCTCATGGTGCCACGGCCGTGCCCTCACCTCGGCGGCCGGGCACGGGGTCAGCGGTAGATCAGCCGGCTTCCCAGGTCTCCATCGACCCGGTATGGCGGAGACCGGGGATCAATCCCGCCCGGGTCAGCATGCGCATGGCCCGCGCTTCCTCGACGTCGATGACGATGGCGTCGTCGGGGTCACGGGCGAGCACGAAGCTCACCAGGCAGTCATCACAGGCTGAGGTGTGCTGCAGCGCACACTGGTCGCAATCGATGAGCATGGCGCCACAGTGCCAGGGGGCTGTAACGGTCTTCGCCGAGCGCCGGCAAAGGCCTCAGGAGGCCGCCTCGTCCACGGCTTCGACGGTACGCCCGTGCCCGCACCACCGGCAGCTCACCTCGATGACATCTTCGGACACCACCGTCTCGTCCTCAACGACAAGCTCGCCGCCCACGCTGTAGTGGTGAAAGGCGCGGGTGCGACGGTCGGTGACGACGTCGAAGCGCGTGAGGTTCCCACATCCTGCGCAGCGGTAGCGAGTGCCGGTCACGTCCTCACGCTACCTGCGCCCCGAAGAGGCGCGACACGACCCAGTGGATCGGTCCCGGAGCGTCGGGCCGCCACTGGGTCGTGTCGGTTTGGGGGGTGTCGGGGTGCCTCTGGGAGGACAACGTCGACAGACGCCTGGCCTGGCGGCCCGATGACGGAATTTCTTTTCTGGATCGAGGCAACGGGCGGGTGGGTCGGGCGCCGCTGCGTCAGGCTGGTGCCGCCGCCGCGGATTGGGACACCTCGACGAGGCGATCGAGGACTCCCTGCGCTCGGCCGTCGTCCAGGGCCGCCGCGCCTTGGGCCACCCCGTCGGCCAGATCACTGGCCGTTCCTGCCACCACGAGCCCCGCCGCCGCATTGAGCACCACGATGTCGCGGTGCGGCCCCGCCTCCCCGCCCAGCACGCGCCGCAGGGCGGCCGCATTATCGGCGGCATCACCGCCTTGGATGTCTTCGAGGCGGGCGCGCCGCAGTCCCAAGGCGGTGGCATCGACGGTGCTGCGCTGCACGTGAGGAAGCCCATCCTCGGACTCCTCCACGCGCACGTCGAGCACCGTGGTCGGCCCGAGGGTGGACAGTTCGTCCAAGCCGTCGTCCGCGTAGACGACCATGGCGCGCCGACATCCGTTGGCTACCAGCACGCCCAGCATCCGCTCCGCCATGGCCGGGTCGCTCACGCCCACCATCTGGCGCCGTACCCGGGCCGGATTGGCCAGAGGACCGAGGAAATTGAACACCGTGGGCACCTTGAGCTGCTGGCGCACCGGCCCCGCGTAACGCATGGCGGGATGAAAACGCGGCGCGAAGCAAAACCCCATACCGACCTCTTCTACACAGCGGGCCACCCCGTGCGGACCGAGATCGACGACAACCCCCAGGGCTTCGAGCACGTCAGCCGACCCCGCCGAGGACGACGCAGCCCGACCACCGTGCTTGCACACCTTGACCCCGGTGCCGGCCACGATGAATGCAGCCATGGTGGACACGTTGATGGAGCGGCTTCCGTCGCCTCCGGTGCCGCAGGTGTCAACCAGGTCCCCATCGATGTGCAGAGGCTCGGCGTGCTCGAGCATGGCGCGCACCATCCCCGTCATCTCCTCGACGCTCTCGCCCTTGGCCCGCAAAGCGGTGACGAAGGCGGCGATCTGAGCCTCGGTGGCCTGGCCGGCCAAGATCTCGCCCAGCGCGCTGCCGGCCTCGGCGGCCGACAGGTCATGCCCCGCGATCAGGCGGCCGAGCACAAAGCGCCACCCGCCCATGGCATCGAAACTTTCGGGAGTTGTCACCGGTTCCTTCAATCCCACCAGAGGTGGCCGTCGAGCACGCCTCGGGCAATCAGCCCGAGCTGGATCTGGCTCGAACCCTCGACGATGGTGAGTTGCTTGGCGTCGCGGTACCACTGCTCGGCGGGGTGGTCTTCCATGTAGCCGGCCGCGCCCAGCAACTGCACGGCCAAACCCGACGCCCGCACGGCCAGCTCGGTGGCGAAATATTTGGCCATCGACAACATGGGCACCCACTCTTTGGTGAAGCGGCCCTGGTCGGCAAGCCATGCGGAGCGATAGGTGAGCAGGCGCGCCGCTTCGATGTCGACCGCGCACTTGGCGATCTCCCACTGGATGCCCTGAAAGTCGGCGATCGTCTTGTCGAAGGCGGACCGACCCTTGACGTACTGGGTGGCGTACATGAGCGCGCCTTCGGCCAGCCCGATGCCGCGGGCCGCCACCACGGGCCGCATCGAGTTGAGCCCCAACATGGCGAGTTGGAAACCGCCGACGTCCCCGATCACGTTCTCGGCCGGCACGCGCACGCCGTCAAGGAGGAGCTCGCCGGTGTTCACGCCCCGCACGCCCATCTTGTCGTCGGTCCGACCGAGTGAGACCCCCGGCCAGTCACGCTCCACGATGAAGGCGGTGACCGAATCATGGGCGCGGCTGGCGGGATCGGATGTCTTGGCGAAAACGGTGTACCAGTCGGCCTCGCTCACCCCCGAGATCCAGCACTTCGTCCCCGACAGCACCCAACCCCCGGGGCTTTTGGTGTCGGCCACGGCGCGCGTGCGGATCCCCATGACATCGCTGCCCGCCTGCGGTTCCGAGAGCCCAAAAGCGGCGCGTCGCGAGCCGTCGGCGATACCCGGCAAGTAGCGCTGCTTTTGCTCCTGGGACCCGGCAATCATCACCGGCCCGGTGGGCAGGCGCGTGAGCAGGAGCATGAGCGACGCCGCGTTGGAGTACTTGGCGACCTCCTCAATGGCGACGACCATGCCGAAGATGCCTGCTCCCGAGCCCCCGAACTCGACCGGGATGCACAAACCCAGGAGGCCCGCGTCGCGAAAGAGCGAGAAGAGGTCGTCGGGGTACGCGCCGGTTTTGTCGATCTCGCGGGCCCGAGGCCGCACCTTGTCATGGGCCAGACGGCGAACGACCCCTTGCAGCTCCGCCAGCTCTGGAGACAGCTCGAAGTCCATGACTCGGCAGGCTATCGGGGCCGTTGCACCGCGCTGGTGCCGCCGATGGGGTGAGCATGATGCGAGCGACGGGCCATGGCGATCGGCCTCACGCCCGGTAACCAGGCTCGGAGCTAGGCCGACTTACGCCGGTGCCGAATGATGCGACGACGCTCGCGCTCGGTAGCGCCGCCCCAGACCCCTTCGCGCTCGCGATGCGCCAGGGCGTGCTCGAGGCACGCTTCTCGCACCGGGCACGTTGCGCAGATCGCCTTGGCTTCCTCGGCATCCTCGTCGGTCACCGGGAAGAACATTTCGGGGTCGATGCCCCGGCAGGCGGCTCTCTTACGCCATGTCGCCATCGTGTGGGCGGTCATCAGGGTCACTTCCTCAAGCACTCTATGTGATTGTTTTATCTCTATATGTGGTATTCGTCCACTGCAACCCTGTGACCAGGGACAATGGTCCCCTCGGAGGAGAAGCAGCGGAAGCGACAGTATGGCGCACCCGCAATGGTGTTGTAAAGAACACCCCCCGTGAATGAGGCCGCCGCTAGGGCGAGAAAGCCGTGCTCTTCCAGGTCACAGCTCGGTGCCTCGCCGTCAAGGGCCTGTTTTGGACCGCTGAGGCGGCTCGGGGGTCATAGGTCACGGAGGTCGGCCAGCAGTTCGCTTCGGACGTCGTCGGTCAGCTCGGTTTCGTGGCCGTAGGCGGGATGCGCCACCGCCAGGATCACGGGGCCCGACGCGAAAGCGTCGACCTGCGGAGGTGTCAAAAGGAAGCGGATGTAGTGGACCGAGGCCGTCACGTGCTCCCGGGTGAGGGCCTCCTCGTGGGCCGCCTCGGGCACGCAGCGCACCACGTGGCCGTCGGCCAGTCGCAACTCGACGGCCCTTTCGACACCGACCAGTTTGGGAAGCCAGTCGCGCAGGGCCTCCTCACCCGTGAGCTCGATGAACATCGTGGCCGACAGTTCCCCCGGACCAGGGATGAGGGCGTTGTACGTGTCGAGCTCGCCTTGAATCTGCTCGTCGGAGAGCATGTGCTCGGCCCTGGCCATCTCCTGAACCTGAAAGCGCATGGTGTCGCGGTTCTCGAAGACCAGGGTCACGATGGGGCCGACCGCCACCCGGCGACGACGTTTCAGGGCGATGACCTGCTCGCGATACGCGGCGCGGCCGCGTTCATAGGCGCGCAGATCCTCGATGTCGTCCAACGTGAGTCGTCGGGCCGTGTTGGTCATGGTGCGTCCTCGGGTATCGCGTAGGCGTGGGCGAGAAGTTGGATGGGATGAGACGGCGTGATGCCGGTCTCCTGGATGATCGAGCCGTTGGCGAGATGACAGTCGCCACACACCACGTCGTTGCCCGCTTTGTCGATGTCGGCCTTCATCTTCTTGGCCACCCGGCGCGCCATGTCGTAGTTCTCGGCTCGATATCCCCAGGTGCCGTCGATGCCCGAACACTGCTGCACCACGTCGGCGGTGATTCCGGCCACCTTCAACAGGTCGCGGCTTTTCAGTCCCATGTTCAACGCCCGCAGATGGCAGGCGGCGTGATACGTGACTTTGTCGGGCACCGCCCCTGATTGCACACCGGGGAAGTCGGTGTCGAGCTCGGTCGACTCATGACGATGCAGACGCATGAGGTACTCGGCGGGATCGACACTGTGGGCCGCCACCAGCTCGGCGTCGGCACTTTGGACGTAGCGGGGATAGTCGAATCGCAAGACGTAGGCGCACGTGGGCTGGGCCACCACCACTTCTCGGCCGGCCCGCACGTGAGGGACGAGCGCCTCGATATTCGCTTCGGCCACCTCGATGAACTTGTCGACATGGCCGCTGTGCAACCACGGCGCGCCACAGCAAGAGGCGCCCGAGGGCACATGGCACGAAACCCGATTGCGCTCGTAGACGCGCACCACGTCCTTGCCGATATCGGGAGCCATGTACTCGATGAAACAGGTCGGGAAGACCGCCACCTCGCCTTGTTGGTCGCCGGGCCTGCGCACAGAGTCCGCGGCGGCACGCTTGCGAAACCAGGTGGTGAAGCGTTGACGCGCATAGGGCGGCAAGACGCGCTCGGACGCCATGCCGGCCGTCTTTTCCATGACCTTGCGGGCCAAAGATCCGGGGTGGCCGATGACACGATTGGCCAGAGGGGCCAGGGCGACCGACACCTTGCCGATCATGTCGGTGCGCGCCAGGGCTTGATCGGTGACGCGTTCCTTGACGCTCGTCTGGTGGTTGTGCTGACGCGTGGCGTTGGCCCGCATCACCAGACGAGGGAAGTCGAGCTCCCATTCGTGCGGAGGCACGTACGGGCATTTCACGTAACACAACTTGCACTGGTAGCACTCGTCGACGACTTGGTCTTGTTCAGCCGCGGTCAACGCCTTGGCATCACCGTCATGGGCGTCGTCGATGGTGCGAAAGAGGGTGCCGAACGATGGGCACAGGTTGAAACACAGCCGGCACCCGTGGCAGAGGTCGAAGACCCGATCGAGTTCATCACGGACATCGGTCTCGTTGAAATAGTCAGGATGTCGGGGGTCATAGGTCACCGCCATGGAGTTGCCTCTCCTTCGTGGGAGGTTGCCTCGGTGTCGTGGGAGACGACGAGAACCGCATCGGGCCAGCCCGCAACGCGGACTGGCCCGAGCTCACGACACCTCGAGGACGGGTGCGAAACGATCAGGAAACCGACTTCAGCCCTTCGCCGAAACGTCCGGCATGACTCTTCTCGGCCCGTGCCAGCGTCTCGAACCACTCGGCGACATCCTCGAACCCTTCGTCACGAGCGGTACGGGCGAACCCGGGGTACATCTCGGTGTACTCGTAGGTCTCGCCTTCGATGGCCGACTTCAAGTTGGCGTCGGTCGGTCCCACCGGCACGCCGGTCACGGGGTCACCCACCTGGCTCAGGAAGTCGAAGTGGCCGAAAGCATGGCCCGTCTCGCCCTCAGCGACGGAGCGAAACAACGCCGCCACGTCGGGGTAGCCCTCGACGTCGGCCTTCTGGGCGAAATAGAGGTATCGGCGGTTCGCCTGGCTTTCGCCCGCAAACGCTTCCTTGAGGTTGCCCTCGGTCTTGGAACCCTTCAACTCGGACACAGTGTGTTTCCTTCCTTTGTTTTCTCAGGTGGTGTTGGCAAAATCACGTGCGGACAGATCACACAGCCACAGATGACGGGCGGCGTCGAGCTTTGTCACCGGTACGGCCCTGGGCTCGACACTCCTGGCACAGTCCCCGAAAAACCACTTCGGCCTCACCCACTTCGAAGCCTCCATCGAGGTCGGGAGGGACGACGACGGCGCTGAAGTCGACATGCAGGTCACGCACCTTGCCGCAGGACCGGCACACCAAATGGTGGTGGACGCCTTCGATGTTGGGATCAAACCTCGTCGTGCCCGTCCCCACGTCGAGTGCGGAGATCTCCCCCATGGCGGCCAGCTCGTTGAGCGTCTGATAGACGGTCTTCAGCGAGATGGTCTCCATCTCGGCTCGGGCTGAGGCGAACACCGACTCGGCGGTGGGGTGGGTAACGTCACCTTGCAGCGCCCGGAAGATGCACTGGCGCTGGGCGGTGACCTTGCGGCCCTGGGAGCGGAACAGACGGGTGAGCTCGTCGGGAGACTTCATAGCGAGTGGGACGCTATCACCAAAGATTGTTGATTGACAATCATTGTCGAAATGTCCCTGTCGGCACCGCCTTCGCCTCCCTGTGTGACCTCCTCCCCCACGCGGCGCGCCAAGTAGGGCTAATGGTGGCCTGTGGCAGGCTGAAAGGGTGACGGCCGCGGCGTCTCCTCGAGGCACTTTTGACAGGGACCAAGCCCTAGAGCGGCTGCGTGCCGAGCGATTCGACGTCCTTGTCATCGGGGGCGGCATCACCGGCTGCGGCGTTGCCCTCGATGCGGCCGCTCGTGGCCTCACCACCGCTCTCGTCGAGCGGGCCGACTTCGCCTCGGGTACGTCGTCGAAGTCCTCCAAGATGGTCCACGGAGGGCTGCGCTATCTCCAGCAGCACGACTTTCGCCTCGTCTACGAAGGCCTGCATGAGCGTCAGCGCTTGTTGGACAATGCCCCCCACCTGGTGAGCCCGCTGCCCTTTCTCATCCCCTTGTTCGGCGGCAACGGTGTGGTGCAAAAAGGCGTGGCGCGCACCTATGCCACGGCGTTGTGGCTCTACGACATCACCGGAGGGTGGCGCATCGGGCGACGTCACCAGCGCATCGGCCGAGACGAGGCGTTGGCCCACCTGCCGACGTTGCGAACCGATCGGCTGGCGGCTGGGTTCCTCTACTACGACGCTCGTGCCGATGATGCCCGGCTGACCCTCGCCATCGCACGCACCGCCGCCGTCGACTATGGAGCGGTGGCTGCCAACTACACCGACGTGATGGGCCTGTTGCACGGTGCCGACGGGCAGGTCACCGGGGCCCGCGTGCGCGCCCAAATCCCCGTCCCCGGCGCGGCCGACGCCACCGAGTTCGAAGTGCAGGCCAAGGTGGTGGTGAACGCCACCGGCGTGTGGGCCGATGACATCCGGGCGCTCGACGAAGCCACCCATCCTCACTCCATTCGCCCCGCCAAGGGCATTCACATCACCGTGGCGCGCTCGAAGTTCCCCGCCGACATTGCCGCGGTCATCCCCGTACCGAAGGATCGGCGTTCCATCTTCGTGGTGCCATGGGCCGACGGGGACGACGTGTACCTCGGGACCACCGACACGGATTGGGACGGTCCTCTCGACGACCCGACGGTCCTGCCCGAAGACGTCGCCTATTTGATCGACGCCGCCAACGGCGTGACCACGCGCTCGCTGTCGACCGACGACGTCACCGGCATTTGGGTCGGATTGCGGCCGCTGCTCGATCGCACCACGTCGAAGCATCTGAGCGCCCGCACCGCCGATCTGTCTCGACGCCACACCGTGAACAGATCGCCCAACGGCATGATCACCGTCACCGGCGGCAAGCTCACCACCTACCGGCGCATGGCCGAGGACACCGTCGATGCTGTCGTAAGGGCCCTGGGTGACGACGCACCCGCCCGTGCGGCGCGCTGTCGCACCCGGCGTCTGGCCATCAGAGGAGCGGCGGGCCTTGATGCCTGGCGTCGCCCCGGCGTCGCCGGTCGCTACGGCCTCGACGGCGACGTCTTCACCGCTTTGGTGGGACGCCACGGCGGCGAGACCGGCGAGGTGCTCGAGCTGGCATCAGGGGATCCCGAGCTGCTGACGCCGTTGGTGCCGGGGCTTCCCCATCTGAAGGTGGAAGCGTTGTGGGCTGTGCGCGAGGAGATGGCCATGACCGTTGAGGACGTGCTGTCTCGACGGACGCGTGCGCTGTTGCGTCGCGCCGAACCGGCCGCCTCGTCGGCTCGACCGACGGGCGCGCTGCTGGCTGCCCTGTGGGACCGGCCCGCTCACGATGTCGAGCGCGAGGCCGATGCGTTCGCCCAAGGAGCCCGGGACGCGCTTGAACGGGCCGGCCTGAGCGGCGGCTTCGTTGCCGATCGTGCCGATCACTCCCGTCAGGCCGATCGTGCCGATCACGGAGAACCCGTCTCATGAACCCCAGCTCTCCCACCCCGGTCACCCCCGTCGACGCTGATGCCGCCACGGTCGGCGAGCGCCTCGGCGGCCCGAGGGTTCCCGTCGACGATGGCCTGCTGGCGGCGCTACGCGCCGTGTGCCCCCAGGTCGACATCGACGACCAGTCGCGCCTCGAAGCAGGACGAGATTGGTGGCCATTGGCCATCGCCTGGGCCGTGCGCGGTGCGGTCCCGGCACGCCCCGCAGCAGTGTGCCGACCCGGAACCACCGCCGAGGTGGCCGGCGTGCTGGCTGCCTGTCACGAGGCCCGCGTGCCGGTCACGGCCATGGCGGGGCGGTCCGGTGTCTGTGGTTCGAGCGTGCCCGCCTTTGGTGGGGTCTCCCTCGACATGTGCGGGCTATCGGGCGTGACCGACATTGACACCACCTCGTTGCTGGTCGAAGTGCGCCCCGGCACCTTCGGTCCGGATCTCGAAGCCGCCTTACGTGCTGAGGGCGTGACCCTCGGGCATTGGCCGCAGTCCATGGACCTTTCCACCGTGGGGGGATGGCTGGCGTGCCGTGGTGCGGGTCAGTACTCCACCCGCTACGGCAAGATCGAGGACATGGTGACCGCCTTGGAGGTGGTGCTCGCTGACGGTCAGGTCATCCGCACCGGCGGCGGCTGGCCGCGCGCGGCGATCGGGCCCGATCTCACGCAGCTGTTCGTCGGCTCCGAAGGGACGTTGGGCGTCATCACGAGCGCGCTGTTGCGCGTGCACCCCCTGGCCCCCGCCGTGGCCCGGCACGCCTACGGATTCGCCAGCTTCGCCGAAGGATTAGAGGCATGCCGACGCATCCTGCGACGCGGCGCCACACCGGCCGTGCTCCGGCTCTACGACCACGCCGAATCGGCTCGCAACTTCGAAGTGCCCGATCACTGTGTGCTCATCGTGCTGGACGAAGCCGACCCCGGGCTTCTCGACGCCACCATTACCATTGTCGAGGAGGAGTGCGCCAGTGGCGGCGGTGCCGGCAGTGACGTCTCCGAACTCGACGTCGCACTCGTCGAACGCTGGATGGGCCACCGCAACGACGTCTCCGCACTGGCGCCGCTGTACCGAAGCGGCATCGTCGTCGACACCATTGAAATCTCAGCCCGCTGGGGCGCGCTTGCCGCCCTGTACGAGTCGTGCGTGGCGGCCCTGCAGGCCGTGCCCGGGACGCTGGTCGCATCCGCCCACCAGTCACACGCCTACGGCGACGGTGCCTGCTTGTACTTCACCTTCGCCGGGCAAATGCCTGCGCAGGACCCCGGAACCGGTGACCCCGCCGCCGAGGAGGCGTGGGCGCAGCGCTACTACGTGGCCGGTTGGGATGTCGTCATGCGCGAAGTGCTCGCTCAAGGCGGCGCCATCAGCCACCACCACGGCGTCGGCGTCAACCGGGCCCGGTTCATGGACAGCGCACTCGGTGAAGGACTCGAGACACTGGTGGCCGTCAAGAACGCGCTCGATCCCCGGGGCATACTCAACCCCGGCAAGTTGGGCCTGCCGTCGCCGTTTGGGGAACTCGGCTGGCCGTGAGCAACGCCGTGGACCGGTCATGAGCATCCTCGTCGTCGACGCCGGCACCTCTGGCGTGCGCGCCGCCATCGTCCAGCCCGACGGCACGGTGGGGACGGTCCACTACAAAGAGGTGCTGCCTACGTCTCCGGCGCCGGGCTTTGTGGAGTTCGACGCCACCGAGATGGCCGCCGCCGTCTTGAAGGTGGCTCTCGGGGCCCTCGCCGAAGGTGACCCCGTCCATGCGGTGGGCATCACCAATCAGCGTTCGTCGACCATCGTGTGGGATCGCGCCACCGGAGAGCCGGTAGGGCCGGGCATCGGCTGGCAGGACCTTCGCACCGTAGGCATGTGCCTGGTGCTGCGCAGCGATGGCATCCTCGTCGCTCCCAACGAGTCGGCCACCAAGCTGGCCATGCTGTTGGACCTGGCCGATCCGCAGCGCCAGCGCGACCTGTGTTTCGGCACCGTCGACAGTTGGGTGGCATGGACGTTGTCAGCCGGCGCTCTGCATGTCACCGACGCCACCAACGCCGGGGTCACCGGCTTGGTCGATGGCGATGGTGGGAGCTGGAACCCGACCATGCTCGACGCGTTGCGCATCCCCACCGCGGTGCTCCCTACCATCGTCGACTCCAGCGGCACGGTGGGTGAAGCCACGGCGTTGCCCGGGGCGCCGCCCATCTGCGGCATCGCGGGCGACCAGCAGGCGTCGCTTATCGGTCAAGGCTGCACCAGTCCGGGCTTGGCCAAGGCGACCTTCGGTACCGGCGGCATGCTCGACTGCTGCGTCGGTGATACCCGACCGACCTTCGCCCGCCGAGGCGGCGCCGGCACGTTCCCGATCTGTGCGTGGCGTCGAGCCGGTCACGTGACGTGGGGCGTCGAAGCCGTGATGTTGTCGGCCGGCACCTGCGTGGAATGGCTACGAGACGATCTCGGCATCATCGACACCGCCGCGCAGTCCGATGAGATTGCGGCCAGTTGCGAGGACACCGGCGACGTGTGGTTCGTCCCTGCCCTGCTCGGGCTGGGTACGCCCGTGTGGGATTTCGGGGCTCGGGCCACCTTCGTCGGTATCACCCGAGGTACCAGCCGCGCCCAGATGGTCCGCGCCGTGCTCGAAGGCATCGCCCAGCGTGGTGCCGACCTCCTCGAGGCAGCCGAAGCCGACACCGGGCTCGGGGTCCCAGCGCTGCGTGTCGATGGGGGGATGTCCGCCAACGTCACCTTCGTCCAAGCCCTGGCTGACGCCATAGGCCGGCCCGTGGAGGTGTCGCCGGTGCTCGAGGCCACCACCCTGGGCGCCGCCTATCTCGCCGGCATGGCCATTGGCACGTGGCACGACGAGTCCGACATTGCCGCGGCATGGCGGCCGAGCCGGGTGGTTGAACCGGCCATCACCGAGGTGACCAGGTCGTCACTGCGGGTGCGGTGGCTCGAGGCCCGCCAGCGCGCCACCGGCATCATTCCCGAGCTGTCGGCACTGGAGTTCTGAAGCAACCACTGTGGCAGGTGGGGCCAGAAGACTTTGCGGACCGTGACCCGGGCTCCCCGCCCCGCCGACGTGAGCGTGGCCGGTTACAGAATTCGACCACGGGGCCGATAACGTGTCCAGAAAGTAGGCCCACCCGGATCGGGGACAGCGTGGAAGGGACAAGGCGGGCGGCGGCTTTCGAGGTTGACCTTGATATGCCGACCGATTCCGGATCGATGAGCATCGACGGTGCCATCGAGCTTGGGCGCTCGCTCGTCTACAACCTCAGCCGGGTTCTGCTCGGCGTGCCCGCCGCACCTGTGGCCGCCGCCGTGGCCGCGCTGAGCGGTGGTCATCTCCTTATCGAGGACGTTCCCGGCGTGGGAAAGACGGTGCTGGCGCGCGCCCTCGCCTCGTCACTGGGCGCCGATCTGTCGCGCGTCCAGGGGCACCCTGACCTGCTGCCATCGGACGTCACCGGTGTGTCGGTGTTCGCCCCCGACACCGGGACATGGGAGTTTCGACCGGGGCCGGTCTTCGCCCACGTCGTCTTGGTCGACGAGCTCAACCGGACACCGCCTCGCACCCAGGCGGCCTTGCTCGAGACCATGGAAGAGCACCAAGTGACCGTGGACGGCGCCTCGTGGCCCCTGCCTCGGCCCCACATGGTCATCGCCACCCAAAACGAGGTCTCCCAGCTGGGGACGTATCCGTTGGTCGAGAGCCAGCTGGACCGCTTCGCCATGGCCATGGCCATCGGCTATCCCGACGCCGAAACCGAAACCCAGCTGGTGACCCAGCACGGCGGCAAGTTCGCACTCGACGACCTGGCGCCGGTGTGCACCACCGCAACATGGATGGCAGCCCAACGCGCCACCGAAACGGTCACCGTCGCGGCACCGGTGGCTCAGTACGCCGTCGATCTGTGCCGCGCCAGCCGCACGGTGGCGGGGGTTCGCTTGGGGGCCAGCCCCCGCGCTGCCATCTGGCTCATTCGTTCGGCCCAGGCCCACGCCGTACTGTCCGAACGAACCTACGTAGCCCCCGACGACATCAAGGCGGTGGCCGTGGCCTGTCTGGCCCACCGCATGGTCACCGACGCCGGCGTCGAACACGGCACTGGCGTGGTGCGTCACCTTCTCGAGACCACACCGGCACCTCGTCCGTGACCGCTTGGCCCGGTAGGTCGCGCCGGGCAGGCGAAAAGCACGGCGCTCGTCACACCGGCACTTCCCGGCGTGCTCGTCGCTCGTCGCGCCGACGCTTCGGACCTCTGCGCCCGGCCGTACCGGTCATCAGCTCGGCCGCCGTGGTGGTGGCCTGGCAGCTCGTCGCCCACAACAGCGGGGCGGGCTGGGTGCAGGCACTCGGCGACGTGGTGTGCGGAACGTTGGCACTCGGGCTGGTGGCCCCCGCCGTGATCTGTGCACGAGCCACCGTGCGTGTGGTGTCGGCCCCCCGAAACGCCAGCGCCGGCCTACCCGTTGAGGTGCAGATGTCGGCCACGACACGGCTGCGCATCCAGCCCATTGATCCGGCCGGACCCGAACAGTTCGTGGGGCCTGCTGTCGGTCGTAGCGGAGGCCCCTCGTCGCCTGACTCTGTGACCTTGCTCCCCACCGGTCGCGGCGTGCACACGACGTTGTCGGTGGAGATCGCCACCGCCTCGCCCTTTGGATTCCTGTGGTGGCGACGGCGTATCACGGTGGCACTCCCCGCCGACCTCCACGTTGGTCCGCGTCTGGGCGAGCCCTACGCGGCGGCGAACCGTCTCGAGCGAAACGACGGAGACAGCCGACACCGGGCGCCCGCCGTGATCGGCGAGCCCCGCTCCGTGCGTCCCTACCGGCCCGGCGACCACCGGCACTGGGTGCACTGGCCCGCGACCGCGCACCGCGGGGATCTCATGGTGCGCGAAATGGAAGGGCCCAATGCCGAACCAGTCACCGTAACGGTACGGCTTCCCGCCGACACCGGTCGGGCTGAATCGTTGGCCGAGCGAGCGCTGGGCACGGTGGTGAGGCTTCTCGACACCGGCACGGTTGTGGTCCTCGTCACCGATGAGGCCTCGGGTCCATGTATTGCCCCGGTGGGCGACCGGCTCACCGCACAGCGGCGGTTGGCTCGAGCCGTGAGCAACGTCGCCGACGCTTCTGCCGGAACCGACGTTGCCGATGGCGCGGTGGTGGTGGGTGACGACCGGACCTCGGTGCGGCGGGGACCGCGATGACTCTTCTCGATCGCATCAAGAGCGCCAATCGACCGGGTCCACCCGAGCATTCGATCGCCCTGCGCGTGGCGTGTGGGGCCGCCGTGGTCATCGGCGTCGCCGCCTGCTGGGCCGAAAGCGAGCTGTCCCCAGTTGTCACCGTCACCGCTATCGGCTTGGTGACGGTGGGGATGCTGTTTTCGTACTTGACCCGCAACCGGCCGCGCGCCTGGGTCAAGGTGTTGCTGGCGCTCGGCGCGTTGAGCGCATTCTTTTGGTTCTTCCATCAGCTCACCGGCCAAGGGCTCTACGACATCAACACTGTGGAGGACCCTTTGGCCGTGCTGTTCGTGTGGATCCAGGTCACCCACGCCTTTGACGTGCCGGCCCGGCGCGACCTCGCCTTTTCACTGGCGGGTTCAGCCAGTCTCATGGCCGTCGCCGCCGCCCAAGCCATCAACCTCTCGTTCGCGTTGTATGCATTGCCCTGGATTGCCGTCAGCCTGTGGGGACTCGTCGGTCTGTGGCACTCCGCCAGTGGGGGTGGCCGGGTGTCGTGGCGTGCCCTTGTCGCCACCCTGGTCGGCGTATCCGTGCTCACCACCGCGGTGCTCCTGGTGCTTCCGGCGCCGAACGTGGCCGGAAAGATCGACTTCCCGGCCGACCCCGGAGCCGGCCTGAACGTGGCCAACCCGGGAGGATTGGCAGGTGATTCGAGCAACGCGTCGGAGCCGGCTCGAGCCGGCACTCCGGCCGGGGCCGACCGGATGGGTGGGTACCTGGGATTCTCCAACCGCCTCGATACGGCGCTACGCGGT
This sequence comes from uncultured Acidimicrobiaceae bacterium, assembly GCA_963714125.1. Taxonomy (GTDB): domain Bacteria; phylum Actinomycetota; class Acidimicrobiia; order Acidimicrobiales; family UBA8190; genus CAWCAW01. The sequence goes on from OY970234.1 coordinate 3,052,573, forward strand.
TCGCTGGGCAACACCGTGGTCATGCGGGTGCGCGCTCAGCGACCTTCCTATTGGGTGGGGGAAACCTTCGACACCTGGAACGGTGAGAACTGGAAGACCAGCTACGTCCAACCACTGATCTTGAGCTCAGGATCGCCGTACTACCTCCCTCCGGCCCAAGGCGAGCTCCCGGGGGGCCAAAGCGACCTGCAGACGTTCTACGTGGCCCAGTCCACGCCTGACTTGGTCTTCCACGCCGATGACGTACGCGAGGTGTGGTTCCCGGCACGTGACATATTCGTCGACCCCAACGACACCATCGTCTCCCCCATCGGCTTGGGATCGGGCGCCATCTACACCGTCGACTCGGAGGTCGACCCGGTGACGGCGACACAGCTGGACGCCGCCAACAACGCGCAGCCCACTGAAGGCCTTGGGATCAAGGCGGCGCGCGACTACACCGAGCTCCCCTACGCCTACCCCCGCGCCTATGCGTTGGCGCAGTCGGTGATCGCCGCCGACAATGCCACAACCACCTACGAGAAAGTCCAGGCCCTCATCGGGTGGATGGCCAGGCACGTCAAGTACTCCACCACCATCCCTCCTCTGCCGCCGGGAGCCGACACCGTCAACACGTTCCTCTTCCAGCAGCGCGTGGGTTTTTGCGAGCAGATCTCCACCGCCCTGGCCGTGATGCTGCGCACCGAGGGCATCGCCACGCGCGAGACCGTCGGGTACGTCCCCGGGTCATACAACCCGATCACCGACCTGTGGCAGGTCGAAGCGCGCGACGCCCACGCCTGGGTACAGGTGTGGTTCCCCGGCTACGGCTGGCAAAGCTTTGATCCCACCGCCGTGGTGCCTCTGGCCAATCCAGCTCCGGGGTCCACCTTGGTGCACGATGCCACCGACGCCCTTCGTCATGTTCCCGCCCTGCCCGTGGGCATCCCGCTGGCCCTCGGTGTCGGCGTATGGGTGCTGATGGTGTGGCGCCGTCGCCGTCCCGCCAACTGGATGGAACTGGTGGCCCGACGCATGGAACAAAAAGGAGCCCACGCGGGGCGGCGCCGGGGACCCGGTGAGACACTGGCCGAGTACGCGGCCGCGCTCGACGACCTCTCCGCAGACCGTTCCGGCTCATGGCGAGCGCTGGCCTGGATGGTAGAGGCAGCCGCCTATGGCGAGCCTGGCCCCGGGCTCGACAGCCGACGCCAGGAGGCACTGGCCATGTCGCGCGCGCTGCGCTTGGCGCGCCGCCGGGGCCGAAGCGAACAAAGCACCGACGCCGGCCGCGACGGCCGCGACGACGAACTCGCCAACGTGGTCAGGGTTGGTGGGCCAGGGCCTCGTCGAAGCTCGACCCCGCCTCGAGAAGCGCCCGATACCCCATCAGCTGGCGCGGACGACTGAACCCGAGCGCGGCGCTGAGGCGGCCGTGCTGACCGTACAGGGCGACAAACCGACCTTCGTCTACCGAGCCGTCGACCACCACCACCTCAGCGTCAGGCGAGGGGAATCCAATCATCTGGATTTTCACCTCGTATTGGTCCGACCAGAAGTACGGCACCGGCGCATACTCCTCGGCTTGACCGCGTCCCGCCACCAGGTTCCGGGCGGCCACCACACCCTGTTCCGCGGCGTTGGTCCAATGCTCGATGCGGACATGGGCCTGTTGGCGCACAGAGAACCAACGCGCCACGTCGCCGGCTACCACGATGTCGTCGGTGGCGTGCAAGGTGGCATCGACCATCACTCCATCATCGACCTCGAGCCCTGAGCCTTGTAGCCAATCGGTGGCAGGTTGGACCCCGACTCCGACAACAACGATGTCGCCGTTGAGCACCGAGCCATCCGAAAGCTCGAGACCGACCACCCGCGTCGTGGCCCCAGGCCCTGACGCCGACGTATTGGGCACGTGGTCTTCGGTCACGAGGCCGACGACTCCCGTGCTGGTGCGCAAGTCGACGCCATGGCGCGTATGGAGAGCGCCGCACGCAGCGCCCATCTCCTCGCCCAAGGCGCGCCCCAGAGGCACGGCCAAAGCCTCGACTACGGTCACATCCACGGCGCGCTGGTGACACGTTGCCGCCACCTCCGCACCGATGAACCCGGCGCCCACCACGATCAGCTTCGTCCCGTCGAGGGCGGTGGCACTGGCGATGGCCATGGCGTCGTCAAGGGTGCGCAAGGTGTGCACGCCGGACACGCCTTCCGCTCCGGACAACGTCCGTGGACGAGAGCCGGTGGCAATCACCAGTCCGTCGTAGCCGATCGATGCTTCGCCACCTTCGTCGCCGTCGAGGTGAACAACGTGCCCCTCGACATCGAGGCGCGTGGCCGTGGTGCCCAGGCGAAGGTCGAGCCCCAGAGCATCGAGCTTGTCGTCGTCACGCAGACGCACGCGATCGAGGCCCCACGTTCCAGCCAGGAATTGCTTGGAGAGTGGGGGCCGGTCGTAGGGCAGATGGCGCTCGGCACCTACAAGGACGATCTGGCCCTGGTGACCATCGGTCCGAAGCGTCTCGGCGGCGCGCAAACCGGCCAAGGAGGCGCCGACGACGACGACGGTCGCATCACGATGTAAGGCCAACCGTCAGGTTCCGAACATGGTCATCCACTGCTCGGGCGTGCGCAGTCGGAAGACATAATTTCTCGCCCGAGTGTCGCCCAGGCGGGCCGAAGGCTCCGGCGAATACAGGTGGCCCGGGTACAGCACGGTGTCGTCATCGAAACGGGCCAAGCGGGTGGTAAGCGACTCGTACATCTGCTCAGGATCGCCGCCGGGAAGGTCGGTGCGTCCGCATCCGTCGAGGAACAAGGTGTCGCCGGCAACGAGCCTGCCCCGCACCCAGAAACACTGGCTCCCCGGTGTGTGCCCGGGGGTGTGAATGAGCTCGACCTCCACGTCACCCACCGTCACGACATCGCCGCTGTCGTGGACAGCGAGATCGGACTCCCCCACGCCGGTGGCCCGGACCACCCAGGGTGCCTCGGCCCGCTGCACGTGGACGGGAACTGCCCCGGCCTCGAGCAAGTCGGTGACACCCTCGAGCCGGTAACCCATCAGATCTCCCCCCACATGATCGGGGTGATAGTGGGTGGCGAGAACACCAGCCACGCGCATGCCGTCGGCGCTGAGAATGTCAACAATTTCGGACACGTCATAGGCGGGGTCGACGACCAACGCCTCGCCGCTGCCGCGGTCACCGATGAGGTACGTGAAGTTGACCATCTGCTGAGCGATGGGATCATCGGCCGCGAAGTCACGTCCCGAGAGGAGCTGGCGGAAATAGAGATTGTCGTCGTCCATGCCGAGGGTGAGGATACCCGGTACCAGACGGCGTCAATCACCGCCGGGCGAGTTCGCTACCGCTAGCGATAGACCCGCCTGCTGAACAGGGCATGGGGCCCGCCCACCCTGTCCAAGAAGACCATCCCGTCAAGGTGGTCGAGTTCGTGCAGCACGGCTCGCGCCTCGAATGCATCGACGTCGAGCACGCGTCGTTGCCCGTCGATGTCGAGTCCGGCCACGGTGAGGCGCGTGGCGCGGGCCACGTCGCCGGTCAGATCGGGCACGCTCATGCAACCCTCGCGCGCCAACTCGGGCAACTCGGCGTGCAACACCTCAGGGTCGAACAACACCACAATCCCGTGACACGAGTGGGCTTTGCGATGACCGGCGACATCGATGACAAAGGCGCGCCGTCCTACGCCGATCTGTGGCGCCGCCAACCCGACACACGCCGGCGACACCTGCATGGTGTCCACCAGATCCTCAGCCAACTGTCGCGCCGCCGCGTCGATCTGGCCCACCGCCACCGAAGGCGTGGTCAGCACCGGATGCGGCAGCCTCAGGACTTCTCGAACCGCCAATGTCGCTTGCTCGTCTCGCGGTCGTACCCTCGGGACACGGACGTCCTCACAAAATGTCCGCCGGGTCCGGGAGCACCGTGCAGTGCACCCCGAGATCGGCGCCCACCTGACGGATCTTCTCGGCGGCAGCGTCCCCGGCCCGCCCGGCCGGCATCACGACGCGAAGCGTCATCACGTACACGGGCGCATCGGTCTCACCCACAAGATGGGTGGCCAGGTCAACCACATTGCCGCCGGCATCGGCCAGGGCCTTGGTGATGCCGTGGACGATCCCGGTGTGATCGGCACCGTGGACGGCCACCGTCCACGGCTCGCCCGAGTTCGGCGTGCCGTCGGCCCGCGCACCGGAGACTGGCTCGTCGGTCAAGGCGCGCACCGCCACCACGAGATCGAGTTGGCCGGCCACATCGGCCAGGGCTGCATCCAAGGCTTCGACGGTGACCGCATCGGGGGCGGCAATCACCAGGAGGACGGCGAAATGACCCTGGAGGATCGACATAGTCGAATCTTCGAGGTTGCACTCGAGATCGACGAGGACCGCGCTGAGCGCGGCGGCGATACCAGGGCGGTCAACGCCGAGAGCGCTCAAGGAGAACCGGGTCATGGCCTCATCTTGCCTCATGGGTGGGCTCCAACCGCGGCGCGCGGTGCTCGCCCTAGAGTTCGTCGAGCACCCGTGGCCGGGTCGCATCGGTGGGGAGGGCGGCGATGGACAGGTTCACCGTGGCCGGCATGTTGCGTGCCAACGTCGCCGAACACGGCGACAAACCCATGTTTCGTTATCAGGGCCTGACCACCACGTGGTCCGAGCACTTCGCTCGAGCGTGCGCCGTCTCCCATGCGTTGCAAGCCGAAGGGGTCACTCCCGCAGAGCGCGTCGCCTTTCTCGATCGCAACGGACTCGCCTACTTCGAGGTCCTCTTCGGTGGAGCGCTCATGGGAGCGGTCAACGTGGCCGTCAATTGGCGTCTGGCCCCCGCCGAAATGGCAGCGGTGATCGACGACTCCCGAGCCACGGTGCTCGTCGTCGATGCCGAGTTCGCGCCGTGTCTGGCCGCCATGGAGAGCGGGCTTGCCGAAGTACGGCGCATTGTCGTCATCGGTGACCCGGCCGCCCACGCAGACATCGGAGGGGCGTCGGATCGGACACGTCGAGTCGGTTACGAGGACTGGCTGGCCGACCGTTCGGTACTCGACCCCGGTTATCAGGCTGCGGCCGACGACGTGTCGTTACAGCTGTACACGTCGGGTACCACCGGCCTCCCCAAAGGTGTCATGTTGTCGAACGCCAACCTCGCATTCGCCATTGGGCAGGCTGCCGTCAGTTGCTTCGACATCGACAAGTCGGTGGTCAGCTTGGTCGCCATGCCGTGCTTTCACATCGGAGGATCAGGGTGGGCGCTGGTAGGCATGTCGCGCGGTGGGGTCTCAGTAATCCTGAGGGAAATGGATCCCGTCGAGCTGGTTCGTCTGGTCGAAAGCGAGGGCGTCACCACCGCTTTTGTGGTCCCCGCCGTGCTCATGTCCATGCTTGCCTGTCCCGCTACCGCTGAAGCCGACTTGTCCAGCCTCAAGACCATTTTCTACGGGGCATCACCGATATCCGAGGACGTCCTGGTGCGATGCCTTACGACCATTGGTTGTCAGTTCTCCCAGGTCTACGGCATGACCGAAACCACAGGCGCCATCATCCGCCTCCCCCATGAGGACCACGATCCCGACGGACCGCGCCGACATTTGCTGCGCGCCGCGGGAAAGGCGATCCCGGGCATCGAGCTGCGCGTCGTCGATCCCGACACGCAACAGGACGTGCCCATCGGCACCGTGGGCGAGTTGGTGACGCGGTCGCCGATGAACATGCTCGGCTACTGGGAGAAGCCCGACGAGACGGCCGTCACCATGCTTGCGGGTGGGTGGCTGCGCACTGGCGACGCGGCGTACTTCGACGACGACGGCTACGTCTATCTGCATGACCGCATCAAGGACATGGTGGTCTCGGGGGGTGAGAACATCTATCCGGCCGAGGTTGAGAACGTGCTGCTGGCTCACCCGGCCATCGTCGACGCCGCTGTCATCGGAGTCCCCGACGACACGTGGGGAGAGACAGTCAAGGCGGTCGTGGTGATCAATCCTGACGCCATTGCCATCGACGGCGACGCCACCGCCGCCGAGATCATCACGTTCTGTCGAGACCGGTTAGCTCACTACAAGTGCCCCTCGTCAGTCGACTTCGTCGACGCCTTACCTCGGAACCCGACAGGCAAGATCCTCAAACGGGAGCTACGCGAGCCGTACTGGCGCGGTCACGAACGTCGGGTGCACTAAGCCGTCGGCGGCCCCAATCAGAACAGGGGCTGGTCGTTGCCGGGTAGGTGCTCGGCCAAATCCCCACTCGCCGCGTCTGCATCCGGCGCCGCCTCGTCTTCGGACCGTTCCGAGCGCGCCGCGCCCTGGGTGATCCGCTCGAGCTTGGGCACGAGCTCATCGACCTGGGACCGGGTGCGATGGATGCGCCGGTCGAGCTCATCGACGATGGCGGTAGCACGCTCGAGACGTGCCACCAGCAGGTCGATATCCACGTCGCGTTGTTCGAAGAATCCGACGATGGCATCGAGCTCGCGACTGGCCTGCGCGTAGCTGAGATCGGCCACCGGCACCAGCGGCTCTCCGTCGGTACTGCCGGTGAGGTTGTTGGACACGTCCTCACGCCTCCTTGCTGTCGGGTGTCGTATCGAGTGTGGACTCGGATTCGGCGGGTGCGCCGGCCGATGTCGATATGGCGGTCGGGACACTGTCGCCTACCACCGATTGAACCGATCCATCGGAGAACCGGGTGGAGATCACCTCGCCCGGCTGCAGTGCCGCGGCAGCACGGACGATGCGCCCACCCGGGCCTAAGGTGATCGTGTACCCCCGTTCGAGCTGACGATTGACATCGTAAGCGTCGAGCAGGCGACGCCATGACAGCACCCGCTCGGTGTCACGTTCAACAGCGGTGCGCGCACAGGCACCGATCCGCACCGATCGACGTTGTAACGCCGATGCCGCCTCGACAACGTGGCCCGAGGACTGCGTCGTGATGGCATTTGCGCGTTGGCGCAAGTGTTCGGCGTGATGCTGAAGCTGACGAAACGTGGCGGCTACCAGCCGAGAACGAGCCGCACTGTCAAGATGTCCAGCTCGCTCTACGGCGTTGACGGCCAGTCGTGCCGCCGCGTCGGCAGACTCTGCAGCCGACCGCCACCAGGCCCCGACTTGCTGAACCAGTTCTTGACCGCATTCGGTGGGCGTAATAAATGACCTGTTGGCGGCGATGTCCGCCACGGATTGATCACCGGTGTGCCCAATGCCCGTCCACACCGGTACTGGGGCAGTAGCGATGGCACGGGCGATGGGCTCGGCGTCAAAGGCACTGAGGTCGCCGCGCGACCCCCCGCCTCTAACGACCACCACCACGTCGCAGCCCGCCTGGGACACGGCCCGGATCGCCGCTGCCACTGATTCCACTGCGCCCGATCCCTGCACCTGAGCGGCCGCCAGCACAACGACGAAAGCAAGACCCGAGGACGTCAACTGACCGACGAAGTCGCGGTGACCTTCGGTGTCCGGGCTCGCCACCAAGCCGATGCGCAGGGGTACGTCGGTCACGACCAAGGCGTGATTGCGCCGGAGCAAGCCTTCTGTTTCCAGCTTGGCCAGCAAGGCGGCGCGCTGGGCCGCCCGCCGACCGAGCAAAGCCGTGATGTCCACCTCGACCAGAAGAAAGTTGACCTCGGCCTTGGCGGGATAAAAATCAACCGCCCCGCGCAGTACCACCACCATGCCCACTTCAAGGGTTACCCCCTGGCGACCCAACGACGCTTTGAGCGGGTTCCAGGTTCGGCCCCAACATCTGACCTTCAACACCGGAGGACGATCGCGGGGACCGTCAGGGTCAACCAGATCGATATAGCAGTGGCCCGTCCGATCCGAGATGGCCTGGATCTCCCCTCGCACCCACAGGGCCTGATTCCGGGGAAAAGCGCCGACCAGGGCTCCGTGCACTTTTCTGTACAGCGCGGCAATAGATACTGCGTCAGTACGCTCGAGAGGAAGCAGTTGCGCGCCCGCCGATTCGGCCACGAGCGACACCCTATCGACAGGGTGCTCGGCTCTGGCAGACTGACCCCGACGGTGAGCCGGCCGGGTGGCCGCGGCACGGGTCTGTCCTCGGACGGGGACCGTGTCGAGGAAGGTCGGGGCTCCATAGGGCAGGGTGCTGGCTAACGGCCAGTCGGGGCGACCCGAAGGAAAGTGCAACAGAGAGCAGACCGCCGATGACGGGCCCTCGGCCCGAACAGGTAAGGGTGAAACGGTGCGGTAAGAGCGCACCAGCGGCCGGGGTGACTCGGCCGGCTAGGTAAACCCCACCCGGAGCAAGGCTGAGCGTGGGACATGGGCGGCCCGTCCGCCACCGTAAGGGTGGCAGTCTCCAGGTAAGCCGCATAGATGGATGGTCACCCCGTCCCCTCGGGGGCGGACAGAACCCCGCCTACAGGCCGGCTCACCGTCATTTGGCCGAGTCATTCTGCAATGACACCAACACACACTCACCGTGACGCCATGGCGATGCGCCATCGCCACCTCATTGCGGTCGAAGAGTTCCCATCCAATGTCACCTAGGGGGCCAAGCCGAGCGCCTCCAACCGACGAAGCCATACGCCAGGGAGAACACCTAGGCGGACACCGACCGAGACCGGCGGCCCGATGCCGACCCTATCGATCGGTCTGCCACAGTCCGTCCACCGTCATCTGATGGCGACTGCAGTTCCATTCTGAGCGGCACCGACAGGTTGGCGGCGGCGAACAGAGTTCAGCTGTAGTCGACTTTCTCGGCGCCAGGGATGCCAATGGCGAAGGCCAGTCCCCGGAGGGGAGCGTGCTCACTGGCGGGCCAGATGCTGTGGGTCGTGTCCGGTGGCGTGTAGACGAGGTCACCAGCGTGTACCGGGCGTTCCTCGTCGGCGATCTTCATGATCCCCCGGCCGGAGATGATGTAGTAGAACTCGTGGGTCGGGTGGGAGTGAGGGTCGACGGCCCCACCGCCCGCGATCTCCCACTCGCTGACCAGCTCAAGGAAGCCGCCCTCGGTAGCGGCTCGCATCTCCTCCGGCGGGACGAGCCACCACACAGGGGTGGTTCCGTTGTGTTCGATGGTTGGAGCAATGTCCTCAATCGACCGGATGTCCATGCGCGGATTCCCCCTCGTGGTCTACGGGCTCTCACGGTAGCTGCAAGTGCGGCAGGAAAAGCGTGGCGGGCCGTCGTTATCGGTCGGGCCATCGCCCCCATCGAGCGTGCGTAGGACCTGGTGAACCGGTCAGCTCGGATGTCGAGTCGTTCTTGGTGCGCACACCTGAATGAGTTAATCGAAGCTTGCCCCAGAGATGGAGCCTTCTGGTACAGGGACGCTCCAGTCAGATCGATACCCTCAACAGAACTAAAGCAGTACTCAGGTGATCGGACTGATCACGCAGGGTTGCGATGAAGAGACCAACACCTCTCGTGATTGAAAGGCCGCTCAGAGCATTGGACTACCCAACAATCACCAAAATCGATGATGCGTCAATGCTCGTTGCCACCTACCGTGAGTGCCCAAGTGTCTCCGAGGCGGAGGCGGACGGATGAAGGGGACACGCCATGTGGACACCGACCCAAGCCGAACGCCCGAGGAGCACGTCGATGAAGCGGTGGCTGCGCCCCGCACTGGCGGGATCACTGTTGTTCGGCGGCGTCTCCCTCGCTTCGACGATCGCTGAGTCGCTGCCCGGCTCGGCGACCGCACCGACTCTGTATGCGGCTGCCAGTGCGGTGGGTACCGGAGACTGTTCCACCCCCGTCAACGCCTGCACCCTCACCGCCGCCCTAAGCGCCGTTGTCGCTGGAGGCACCATCGAACTGGTCACACCCGGCACCACGGTGTACTCCGCTGTGGGCGGCTTCGCCGTCGGCACGGCGCTCACCTCGGCCAGCTTGCCGGTCACCATCGAGCCGGCTCCTGGGGTGACCAACCCCACACTCGATGGTGGCAAGTCCTCAACTGTCCTCACCGTCAACACCAGCACGTTCCTCGACATCTCAGGGGTGACCATCCAGAAAGGCAGCACGGCCGCTTCTTGCGCCGGGCTCGACAACAATGGGGGCACGTTGACAGTGACCGACAGCACCCTGTCGGGCAATAACGCGGCCAACTTCGGCGGCGCCATCTGCAACAACGGCGGCACGACGAATGTGGACGACAGCACCCTGACGAACAACGGCGCGTCTCAAGGCGGCGCCGGGATCTTCACCCAGGATGGCACAACGAACGTGACCGACAGCACCCTGTCGGACAACGACACGGCCTACTTCGGCGGCGGCATCGACAACGCCGGTGGCACGGTGAACCTGACCGGCAGCACCCTGTCGGGCAACAGTGCGCTCCACAGCGGTGGCGGGATCTTCAACGACGGCACGCTGAACGTGGGCGCCACCATCGTGGCCAACAGCCCCTCGGGAAGCGATTGCGGCAGCGATGGCGGCACCCTCGACGACGAGGGCTACAACATCGACGACGACGGATCCTGTGGGTTTGTCACCGGATCCGGCAGCGTGAGCGACTCGAGCACCCTTGATGCCTCTCTCGGTGCGCTCCAGAACAACGGCGGGTCGACGCAGACCATCCTGCCCAACGCCGCCAGCCCGAGCCCGGCCGTCGGGGTGGTCCCGCTCAGCACCACTCTGCCCGTCGTGGGCCAGGTGTGTCCCACCACCGACCAGCGGGGGTTTGCGAGCGCCCCGGGGGCGAACTGCGACATCGGTGCGGTGCAGACCGCCTCCATCCTCTACGCCGCAGCCCCCAGTGCGCTCGGGTTGGGGGACTGCGCCGATGCGGCCGACGCCTGCACCCTTCCCACCGCCTTGGGCGAGGTGGGCGCCGGCGGCACCATCGAACTGGTCACCTCCGCCACGGACAGCGCCAGCGGCATCCTCGCGACCGGAACCGCCTACCCCGGCAATCTCAGGGTGGCCACCACCGAGACCTCGGCCACCTCCCGGGTCACCATCGAGCCCTACGGGACCACCACCCCCGTCCTCGACGGCGCCGACAATGGAACCGTCCTCACGGTGAACTCCGGTGTGTACCTCGACGTCTCGTCGGTGACCATCCAGAACAGCAACGGCGCCTTCGGCGGCGGGATCGACAACTCCGGCACTTTGACGGTGACCGACAGCACCCTGTCGGGCAACATCGCCGACTACGGCGGCGGGATCTTCGACCACCCCGGAGGCATGGTGACGGTGACCGACAGCACCCTTTCGGGCAACAGCGCGCCGGACGCCCAGGGCGGCGGGATCTTCAACCAGGAAGGCACGGTGAACGTCACCGACAGCACCCTGTCGGGCAACAGCGCGACCTACGGCGACGGCGGCGGGATCTTCAACCTCTCCGGCAGCTTAAACGTGATCGACAGCACCCTGTCGGGCAACAGCTCAGGAACCGGTGGCGGCATCTTCAACGGCGGCGGCACGGTGACCGTGACCGACAGCACCCTGTCAGGCAACAGCGCCGGTGCTGCTGGCGGCGGGATCAACAACGACGCCGGCTCGGTGAACGTGGGCGCCACGATCGTGGCCAGTAGCACCTCGGGCAGCGACTGCGCCGGCGACACCGGCAACGACGAGGGCTACAACATCGACGACGACGGATCGTGCGGGTTTGGAACCGCACCCGGCAGCGTGAGCAACTCCAACACCCTCGACGCCTCCCTCGGTTCGCTCCAGAACAACGGCGGACCGACCAACACCATCCTGCCCACCTCCACCAGTCCGGCTGCCGATCAGATCCCGACCGGGACCAACTTGAACGGGGTGTCGGTGTGTCCCCGTACGGACCAGACCGGCACGAGTGGACCTGTGGCCCCCCAGACCGACTGCACCATTGGGGCGGTGGAGGCCCGCACGGTCTTCTACGCCTCAGCTCCCAGTGCGCTCGGGTTGGGAACCTGCGCAGACGCGGCTGATGCCTGCACCCTTCCCACCGCCTTGAGCGAGGTGGACGCCGGCGGCACCATCGAACTGATCACCTCCGCCACCGACAACGCCATCGGCGACGTCACGACCGGAACCGCCTACCCCGGCAATCTCACCGTGGCCACCGCCGACACCTCGGCCACCTCCCCGGTCACCATTGAGCCCTACGGGACCAACACCCCCATCCTCGACGGCGCCGACAATGGAACCGTGCTCACCGTGAACTCCGGCGTGTACCTCGACGTCTCGTCGGTGACCATCCAGAACGGCCAAAGCTTCCACAACTTCGAAGGGTACGCCGCCGGTGGCGGGATCTTCAACGACGGCACGGTGACCGTGACCGACAGCACCCTGTCGGGCGACAGCGCACAGGACTTCGGCGGCGGGATCTTCAACGACGGCACGGTGACCGTGACCGACAGCACCCTGTCAGGCGACATCGCGGGCAGCTACGGCGGCGGGATCGACAACGACGGCACGGCGACTGTGACCGACAGCACCCTGTCGGGCGACAGCGCAGAGGACTTCGGCGGCGGGATCGAGAACGACGGCACGGCGACTGTGACCGACAGCACCCTGTCGGGCGACAGCGCGTACGACTACGGCGCCGGGATCGACAACTACAACGGCACCGCGACCGTGGGCGCCACCATCGTGGCCGATAGCACCGCGGGCGGCGACTGTTATGGCACCATCACCGACGAGGGCTACAACATCGCCGATGACAGCTCCTGTGGGTTCACCGCTACCGGCAGCGTCAACAGTTCCACCACCCTCGACGCCTCCCTCGGATCCTTGCAGAACAACGGTGGCCCGACCGACACCATCGCGCCCTCGTCTTCCAGCCCCGCTGCCGGGGTGATCCCCGACCCCATCACCGTGAACGGGGTGCCGGTGTGCGGCACCGGGGCCACCGATCAGCGCGGCTACTCCCGGCCCCTTGCCGGGAGCACGAAGTGCACCATCGGCGCCGTGGAGGTGGCCGCCGGGGCCGATCTGTCGGCCGCGGTGACCGACAACCTCACCGGCTCGACCTTCAATTCGACCACCAACAACACCACCGGGGGGAGCGCAGACGCGGGCGCCACGTTCACCTACGGCATCGTGGTGGCCAACAACGGGCCGGCCGCGGCCAACGGGGCATCGGTGGTTGACACCATGCCGGCCGGGTTGAGCGCCGACACCTGGAGCGCGGCCGAAGCCAATGGGGCAACCGGTTCGGTGGGGTCGGGGACAGGGAACATCGCCGACTCGGCTCTCGACATGCCGGCCGGCTCGACTGTCACCTACACCGTGTCGGCCACGGTGTCGTTGTCGGCGTCGGGATCGCTCGTCGACACCGCCACGGTCACCCCACCGTCTGGGTTGGGCGATCCCAACACCGCCAACAACTCCTCCACTGACACCGACGGCCTGTCGTCGCTGTCGGTGGTCAAGTGGAGCCTGTCGTCCGGCTACTCCGCCGCGGGTCAGACCATCAACTACAGGTACCTGGTGATCAACACCGGCACCACCACGCTCACGAGCATTGGCGTGAGCGACAACAAGGTTGCCTCTGTCACCTGCCCGCAGTCGTCACTGGCCTCCCGGGCAGCTGAGACCTGCACCGGGTCCTATTCGACCGTCCAGGCCGACGTGGACGCGGGCTCCGTCACCAACACGGCAGAGGCCATGGCCACAGATCCGTTGGGCAACAACGTCACCTCGGCGTCCTCGCCCGTGACCGTGGACGAGAGCGGGGCGACGTCGTCGTTGTCGCTGTCGAAGTCCACCACCACCAGTGCCTTCTCGAAGGCGGGCCAGAGCATCGACTACGACTATCTGGTGGCCAACACCGGCACCACCACGCTCGCGGCCATTTCCGTGAGCGACAACAAGGTTTCCACCGTCTCCTGCCCCTCATCCTCACTGGCGCCGGGTGTTTCAGAGACCTGCACCGGGTTCTACACGACCACTCAAACCGACGTGGACAACGGATCGGTGACCAATGTGGCCACCGCCGCAGGCCTTCCTCCCACCTACTACGGGACGACGACTGTTTCCTCCAACTCCTCGTCGGTGACCGTCGACGCCACCCAGGGACCGGCTATCGGGATCGTGAAGTCGGCCAACGTGAAGAACTACAAGGCACCCGGCGTGAAGGTCACCTACAGCTACGTGGTGACCAATGACGGGAACGTAACCTTGACCAAGGTGGCGGTGACCGACCCCATGAGCGGCCTGTCACAGGTGTCCTGTCCGAGCGCCACCCTGGCCCCATCGGCCTCCGAGACGTGTACGGCCACCTACACCACCACCCAAGCCGATGTGGACCGGGGCTGGTTGAAGAACACCGGCACTGCATCCGGCACCTCGGCCCAGAACGCGACGGTAACCGCCAAGGCCTCGTGGTTCATCCCCGCCATCCAGAGCCCGGCGATCACCATCGTGAAAAGCGCCAACGTGACCAGCTTCAAGGCCCCCGGCACCAAGGTCTCCTACGGCTACAAGGTCACCAACACCGGCAACGTCACCTTGAGTCCGGTCGTTGTTTTCGATCCCATGGAGCGGCTCTCGCTCCTGGCCTGTCCGACCACAAACCTCGCCCCCGGAGTGTTCGAGACATGCACGGCCAGCTACGTCACCAACCAGGCCGACGTGGACCGGGGCTGGATCACCAACACCGGAGTAGCAGTCGGCTTCTTCCACAACTGGCCCTGGGCCACCTCCAGTTCCACCTTGACCATTAACGCCAACCAGTCCCCGGCGCTCACCATCTCCCAGAGCGCCAATCCCACCAGTGTCACCAAGGCAGGAACCAAGGTCACCTTCAGCGCCAAGGTCACCACCACCGGCAACGTCACCTTGAGCCCGGTCACTGTCACCGACTCCTTGGCGGGGCTGTCGAAGATCACCTGCCCGTCCACCTGGCTAGCGGTCGGGGCGAGCGAGACCTGCACGGCGACCTACATCACCACCTCCGCCGACGTGACCAGAGGCTCGATTGCAAGTACCGCCACTGCCACGGCCTATCCCCGCACGGAACCAAGGTGACCGCCACCGTCACACTCACGATCAAGACCTAACCCAGGCGACCACCATCCCCGCAGTCGCCACGCTCTACCGAGGTATCGGTGGCGGTGATTGCAAATGTTCAGCGGTGGTAATCCCGAGCGGCTTGCCAGGTTCCGGTTGGTTGACGAGCGCACCTTCGATCCCGACATGCGGGGTCGGTAGGCTTGGCGCCACATGACCATTACCCCTGACTCCAAGGACTGGACGTGGGTGCTTGAGCAGCGCTGTCCAGATTGTGGTTTTGATTGCCCCACTACTGACTTCGCCGAGGTGTCGGCGTTAATCCGACGAAATGGCGATCAGTGGCGCCTCCTGCTCGACCATTCGGATGTCGTGGTGCGTAACCGTCCGAACAACCGCACGTGGTCCACACTTGAGTACGGGTGTCATGTCCGAGACGTGTACCGCATCGGGCACTACCGCATACTTCTCATGCTCGACGAAGACAACCCTCTGTTCCCAAACTGGGATCAGGACGAAACTGCCGTCTATGACGAGTATGGCGCCCAGGATCCACGTCAAGTGATCGAAGAGTTGCAAGCAGCGGCAAACGGACTTGCCAATCTCCTTGACGGAGTCTCTGACGCGCAGTGGGACCGGCCCGGACGCCGGAGCGACGGTGCCCGGTTCACGGTTGGCTCATTCGCTCGCTATGTCACCCATGATCCTGTTCACCATGTGTGGGACGTGGGAAAGGGATTCGAAGAACTCGGCGGCGACGCCGGCCGGTAACCGGTACCGCCGAAAGGCCACTCACCTCTCGAGCATCCGCATCTGCTCCTCGTTGTGGTGATCTCCCGCGGCAGCCGGGAGCTCATTGAGCCTTCTGACGTGCTCCACGCTCAGCTCAACATCTCCTGCTGCCACATTCTCCTCGACGCGCGCCACTCGCTTGGTTCCCGGGATCGGCGCCACATCATCGCCTTGGGCCAAGATCCAGGCCAGGGCCACTTGCGCGGGTGTGGCGCCGACTTCGGCGGCGACGGCAGCAACTTCATCGGCGATGCGAAGGTTGCGCTGAAAATTGTCGCCCGTGAAACGCGGGTTGGTCTTGCGCCAATCGGTATCGGAGAGTTCGTCCAAGGAGCGAATGCTTCCGGTCAGAAAGCCATGGCCCAGCGGTGAGTAGGGCACAAAGCCGATGCCGAGCTCTCGGAGAACGGGAAAAACCTCTTGTTCGGGATCCCGTGTCCACAACGAATACTCCGACTGCAATGCACTGATCGGGTGCACGGCATGCGCACGCCGAATTGTCCCCACCCACGCCTCGGATAAGCCGATGTGACGGACCTTGCCCTCGGCCACGAGTTCGGTCAGGGCCCCGATGGTGTCTTCAATGGGCGTTTCGCGGTCGATCCGGTGTTGGTAATACAAATCGATGTAATCGGTGTCAAGGCGCTGCAGCGATCCCTCGATGGCGATTCGAATATTGGCGGGGCTGCCGTCGGGGCCCCGACGACCCGTGTTTGACAGGAACCCGAACTTCGTAGCCAAGACGACCTCATGGCGACGGCCCTTGATGGCCCGACCAACGAGCTCCTCGTTGGTATGGGGTCCGTACGCTTCGGCGGTATCGATGAGGGTGACGCCCAACTCAAGCGCTCGAAGGATGGTGCGGATCGACTCAGCATCGTCTGAGCCGGCGCCCGTATAAGCAGACGACATGCCCATAGCCCCGAGGCCAATCCGCCCGACTTCCAGGGTTCCTAATGTGACGTGCTTCACGCGGGCGGCTCCTTGCTCCGAGTCCCGGTGACGCGGGACGGGCGATCTAGCCTGCCAGCACTGACGTCGTCGGACACCACACCGCCGTCGCTCCTGATGGGACTGTCCTCGCCAACGGCCGCGGGCCGTCAGAGAGGCGACTCGGCTCCCGTCGACGTCGATCAGATGGAGAAGGCGATATTGGGCTCGGGGCGATGCGGTCCCAAGCCGAGCAGTCGGGCTCGAACGATTACGAGCCGTCTTGGGCGTCGCCGCCCTCGTGGACAACGTCAAGGACGCGATCAAGCCAGGATGCGAACTCCCTTTGCACGAACCTCGGGTCCGTCGCTTGGCCTCGGCGTCGCCACAGGAGCCCCCGGCCGGCCAGAACTCCGGCGAAGGCCAGGATCAAAACGAGATCAATGGCCACGTACACGTACGTATTGTCGGCATGACAGGGGCTGGGCTTGAAGCGGATGACCGTCCGTCGTAAAAACCAACACCCTTCGTGACCATCCCCATCGATCTCAACTCCCGCCGTACGCACGCGTCGTGGCTTGTTGCCCGGAAGGGCAAGGAATCAAGCTTCCGTCGGTAGGCGAATGGTTCGTGTTCCTTTGAGATGCGCACAGACGCCCGTCCAAATCCCTCTTCTCCGCCAAATAGGTGATCTTGTTTCGTCATTATTGACGGTTGCCCAATCGCTATCGCGAGGCGTAAACCGGATTGGCCGTATTCATTCCGAAGCCGGGAGGCACCGACATGTCAGCCTTCGCACATGTCGAGGGCATTGAATGGCACTCGGTCGTCCGAACCTCGGGAACGACGCTCCACGATTTGAGTGACGGCATTTCATCGGCCTTGCAGTTCCTGAGGGACCGCGGCATCGACCCGCGGGACGTCGGCTACGAAGCTCTGGGATTCGAACCGACCATGACTTCACTCGGTCCAGGGATTGAGATTCGGATTCGCGATCACGCTCTTGATGACGAGCACCTGTCCGTCGTCTTCGAAGGAACCGCCTTGAATCGGGCTTTTACCGTTCGTTACGGCGAGAGCCTTTTGAGTCATGCCGCCAGCATCGCCGTACCTTCTCATGACGGAGGAGAGCTGCACTTCGGACGGTCGGGCAACCTTGCGCCCCAACGTGGCCAACCTTCGAGTTGGTCGTATGTCGGGGCCTTGGACAGTGCCCTCAAAGGAATGATCCTTGGAGTCGCGCACCCCGGCTTGGCATCGGCCCGTCTACGCCGAGGAGCCGACGCCGACCCGGAGGATCTGCCCGTGTTCGACCCTGGTTCGCGAACCGGGTTTCGCTGTGTGGCCACGCTCGTCGACGACCGCTGCGGGGAGATCGACCTCCTCGATGGAGCCAACAACGTCATTGCTCTGGGGCACATCCTTCGCTAGCGATAGCGAGAAGGAGTGTTGGGGTCTACCTCCGGGGCGGGCCGGATTCGTCCTGGCCACCAGATCCGGCTCGATCACACGGTGGACCAGGTGCTATGCCAAGGCTCGCTATCCATGCCGACATGATTCAAGCCTGCTCGCCAGGATGCCGATTCTCTTCGCATGTGCCGTTTCCACGCACCCAACGTCGTCCCTGCTGCCGGTCTCGCCATGCCTGGCGACGGTGGGGCATGTGGCTGACTCATGGCCGAGTCACCAGAGGATCGGCTTCGCCGGCGCCTCATCCGCAAATACCAAAATGAGGCGCTCGTCGACCGCTTGCTTGAAACTCCTGACGGGCGCCAAGCCGTGCTGAAGGCGCGCTCGCGTTCGGCCGTGGTCAGGCGAGGGACTCCGACGCGCCAGCGTCGTGGCACGGCCCCTCGGACGGAAACGCCTCATGGCTCGCCGACCGCGATCTCACCGGCGCTACCGCCGGTGGTCAACGCGCCAATGGCATCGCCCGTCGTGACATCAGAACGCGCCCCGCGTCGAGCTCAGCAAAGAATCGGCCTCAGCGGTCGGGGCAAGAGTATGAACGTCGACGATGTGCGCCAGGTCGTGAAGAAGCGGGCCCTCCCGGACCTCGGGTACATCAGTCTGGGACATCGCGGCGCCCACGCGGCCAAAGGAAAGAAACGCGACAAAACGATTTCCGCCGTGCCGCCCGGCGACACCGGGACTCCCGGGGACGCACCCGTGCAGGGCCTGGACCCGCATCGAGGTCTTCCTCCCGGTTGGTATAGGGATCCGGCCGACGGCACCCGAGCCCGCTATTGGAACGGCGTGACGCTCGGTGACGATTCTCGTCCCATTGCCGTAAACGGGTCCCGAGCCTCTGTGGAGGCATACCAAGGCCTGGCCGTGGGCTGGTACCGAGACGAGGACAATCCGCGCCTGGCCCGCTATTGGGACGGCATGACCCTGAGTGACGAACGGGGCTTGGTGGCCGAATAGCTCACCGGATCGTGGCGCTGAAGATCCTGAACACGCCATCCACCTTGCGGTGGAAGTACAACGTGTCACCATCAGAACTGACAGAGGGCGCCTCGACGAAGCCCGTCGCCGCCGCCACCCGTTGGACATGCCTAAATGGTTGAGCCACGTTGTTGCGCTCGGCCCGGTAGATGGCCGGGGGGCCCTGTCCGAAGGTGACCTGGGTATAGAACAGCTGGAGGCCCGACGGCGAGATGTCGGCCGCATACGTAAGCGTGCCTGGCTTGTTCACGAATCTCAGGAGCGATTGGCTTCTGGGGTCCGGGACGAACCCGTGTACGGCACGATCGAATAGTGCGATGGAGGCACTGGTCGGGCCCGTGCCTCCCGCACCGAACTGTCCGATCGATACGAACAACGCCCTGTCGTCCTCGCTGGCGTCAACATCGAATTCGACGACGCCAGGGGTGTGTTCGGAAACGCCGGGAACCAGATGCACCCCCGTCACTGCTCCGGACGCGAACGCACCCGCGTACACGGTGGACAACGTCGAGGAGTAGCTCCTCGTCGAGATGAAGTACAACTCGCCGTCTTGGGCCAGCGACGCCACGGCGGTCAGGCCCGTCGACGCATTGACTCCTGCAATTGGACCCTGATAGGTAAACGTCCCATCACCATTGCGAGACGCGTACAACAGCACCGTGTGCCGTGCCTGGTTCGAGTTGTTGAACAGCAAATAGCGTCCGTCCGGCGAGATGCACGGCTCCATGGCGGCGCCGTGGTAACCCTGGATGTCGACGGGTCGTTGATCGATGAAGCCCGTATAGGTGGGCGCCGCAGAAGCCAGAGACACCATTGAGGCCTTCGTACACGACGTCAATGTCACACCAAGCAGCAAACCCAAACAGAGGCGGACAACGAGTGTGCTTTGAGAGGATCCGATCCCGTAACCGTAGTAGTCGCGGTGCTGCTAGAGGAGCGATCGACTACCGACTTCCGACCGGGACTTTGGAGCCGTTGTGGCTGGCCTCCACGACGTGGCGCTCGGGCTCTGAGACGGGGGCTGGGCTATTGGAGGCACTTTCGACATCCGAGGGTCCGCTGGTGGTCGGCGCCGCGGATACCGCGGGTGCCGTCGGCGCGCCTTGATTCTCCGTCGAAGGATCTTGAGCGCTCCCCGGGGTCGGTTCGACCACCATTCCCCGCTTCTTCCAACCCGCGCTGTAGGCGAGATGCATGAGGCCCGTGCAGATGGCCAGGGCAACGGCTCCGGCAATCAAGACGATGCCTGTCTGCAAGCCGATCCGTTGCCACTCGTGACCACCGACGGCCATACCGAGACCGAACACCACGATGGTGGCGGCGATCACGTACACGGTGATCGTCGCCTTGGGCATGGGGGGCAGATCGTTCACCGATCTGGGTTTGCTGGGTTTGGTTGTTTCGGCCATGGTCGGCTCCGACATCTCCTACCTCCGGCGTAGCCACGTCTTCCATTACCTGCATCGGCGGGCCTGAAAGTGCCCTTAAGGAATTCACGCTGAGCAGCGGTTTAGAGCACGTTGCGTGTGTTCGCGTCCGTATATACCCGAAAAGGCAGCTCAACGTGGGCAAATGCAGGCCCTGGCCGAGGACGGTGCGGGCTGGCGGCCCAGGTTCTAGGGATTGCGAGAAGGGCCCGTGACCAGTCAAATAGGGGCTTTCGGCGTCGTAATATTGACGGGGGCGGACTTCGGGGCGGGGCAACGTCCCTTTTTGATTCTCGACAGGAGGCGAGATGCTGTCGACACGACGTGGCGCGCAATCAATGGGGGGGTTGGGTCTCGCCGTCGGACTCATGGTCCTGGCCGTCTCTCCGGCCGGGGCGATGGTCGACAACCACGCCGGTTCGGCCGTCACCGCCTACGCCCACCTCGGCGCGGCGACGTCGTTCACTTCTGCGGCGGTCACGTCATCTTCGAAAAACTTGGCCTTTACGGGAGCAGGAAAGAGCATCGGGTGGCTGGCTTTAGCGGGCGGTGTCCTGATCCTCATCGGGGTGGCCCTGCTCTTTCTTGTCGATAGCCCACGCCGCATGTTCAAGCGGCTGGCCGTTCTCGATCTGGGGCACATGCCTTTCGGTCATCGAGGGACCCGGAGCTCACGCCGACCAAGTCAGGAGCGCACCAACACCGTCGCACTCCACAGCGCCGCACCCAGTCCCGCCACCGGTTTCATCCTCTACCAAGGCCTGGCGCCAGGCTGGTACCGCGATCCGTCTGATCGAAACTTCGCCCGCTACTGGGACGGAAACGTTCTGGGCCGCGATTCACGCATCGTGATGCCGATCAGTCCTGAGACGTCATCCCCCTTCGTCTTGTACCAAGGCCTGCCTTCGGGTTGGTACCGCGACGAAGTCAACCGCGAGCTCGCCCGCTACTGGGACGGCCGGCGGTTGAGCGACGAACGCCGCTCGGTGGCTGGGTAGCGCGCTACGAGCTTGCGGTAGATGCAAGCCGTAGGCTGAGACCGGTGGCGAGTCCATGAACATCTTCGACGACCTTGAAGCCGAAGAGGACAACCTCGAAGAGGTCCTGGACGCCCTTGACAACGATGAGTGGCTGTCCCCATCCGGCGCGGCGCGATGGAGCGTCGCCGACGTCGTCTTGCACCTGGCGCAGAGCGAGGAGGCTGTCATCGCCAGCGCTGAGGCGGGACCGACGACCCTATGGAGCGACCGTCAGGTAGGGACGCTCGACGAGGTCATGGACCAACTGGTGACCACGGATCGAACCGACGCCGGCGACGTGTTTGATCGCTGGCGATTGGCTCGGCGGTCTGCACTGGAGGTCCTGCGGCATGCGGACGGGTCCAAGCCATTGGCGTGGGCCGCCGCTCCTTTACGCCCGGCCACGCTCGCCACGACTCGACTCGCCGAGCACTGGGCCCACGGGCTCGACATCACTGGCCCGCTCGGGATTGCCTTTCCCGATACTCCCCGCCTGCATCATGTCGCTTGGCTGGGACATCGCTCGCTCGCCTACGGCTTCTCCTTGCTCGGCGAAGAGCCCCGTGACGTCTACTGCGAACTGGTCGCTCCGGCCGGAGAGGTCTGGACCTATGGACCGCCTGAAGCACTGACGGCGATCCGGGGCACGGCCGCATCGTTTTGCCGAGTGGGAGCCCAGCGCCTGGCTCCCGAACATTCGGGGCTCATCGCCAGCGGGCCCTTTGGGCACCTTGCCCTGTCGGCCCTGCGCAATTACGCGGCCTGAAGGCGCGGCGAAGAAACCCGACACGTTGTGATGGCGTTCACCGCGGCCCGTAACGTCGGCACCCCCCGCTCGTGGCAAATGGTCAGGTGGTATCACTCGGTTCGTAACGGTTGCTTTCACCATTGCGCCGTTCATCGGTCCTGTTGATAGTTGACACAACAAGGGGACTACGGCTGTTGACCCAGACAAAAGGTGCTCTGGGGCCGGGTCGCAGAAGGCCGGGTGAGGTGGCGAGGGACGCGATGGCGGTCTCGGGCAGCGGGACACGCTTTCAAGCACGTGTTGACAGGTGCCGTCATCGGGGCCGGCTCGGGCCCGATCGAGTGACCAGCCATGCATGACGCGTTGCGGTCGGCCCTGGACCAAGTCTTCGCCGATCTTCGGCGCACAACGGGTCTTGCACCCGAGGTGCGCGATGAGCGCTACCCGGGTTGGTCGGGCCTGGACGGCCGGGAGATGGCCATGGTCTTCTCGATCGACGGGTCAGGTACGGGCGTCTATGTCATCACCGATGACCCCGTCGCTCGACAGCTGTCGCACGTGGCGGACCAGGTTCAGGAATGGACGATCGAAGAACTGTGGAATCAGGGACGCGACGCCACTTGGCCCGAGTGTCCCGAGCACCGCAACTCTCATCCCCTCGATCCGGTGGTGGTGGATGACCACGCCATATGGAGATGTCCGGTCAGCTTGCTCGTCGTTGCTGAAGTGGGCTTCCTGAACCCCCTGCAGGGTTAAGGATCGCCCCACCCAGCCCTTCACGTCGACGAAAATCCTCCGTCGACAAAGATGGCTTGCCCGGTGACAAACGACGACGCCGCGCTGGCCAAGAACACGGCCACACCGCGAAAATCATCAACCGTTCCGTTTCGCCCCATCATGGTTCGCCGCGCCATATCCATGACTCGTTGTTCATCAGCGAACACCTCTTCGGTCATGGGCGTACGCACAAAGCCCGGAATGATTGCGTTGCAGCAGACGCCATGACGCGACCAGGCTTCGGCTTGGGACCGCGTCAATGCGACCACCCCCGCCTTGGATACTCCATAGCCGCCGCTGTTTCCAAAAGCTCGGAGCGACTGCTGTGAACCAAGATTGATAATACGGCCGAAGCCGCGCTCGGCCATAGGCGGACCGAATCGTTGACCCAATAAGAACGGCGCCGTGAGATTCACGGCCACGGTGGTGTCCCATTGCTCAACGGTCAGGACGTCAAGGGGCGGACGCACGTTCACTCCGGCTGCGTTGACCAAAATGTCGGGCTCGCCGAATATGTCCACAACGCGATCGGCTGCCGAGCCAAGCTCGTCACGGTCGCCAAGCTCGGCCGCCACAGATGCGCATCGCCCACCCCGAGATGCCACGGCGCGCTCCACGTCGGCAAGCGTTGACCTGTTGCGACCGACGACAACGACTGATGCCCCAGCATCGGCGAGCGCATCCGCCATGGCGCGACCAATGCCAGAGTTACCGCCGGTCACGAGCGCGACACGGTCGTCCAAAGAAAACAACTCAGCGAGCGCCCGCGTCATGGCGACGAGGGTACTGCCACGTGATTCACACGAACGAGACCGACCGTGACTTGTTGAATCGGCTGAGTGAAACACCGTGATCAACAACGCCCGTAGGGATCCCGTTGTGTGGGAATTCTGACCAACGAATCCCGCTGACAAGGGGTTTTGTCGGGGGCGATGTCACTTTTTGTCAATCCGAGCCGCACCAGGTAGGTTCGTCAGTCCATTGCCTGTCGCGTTCGGGTTCACGCCGATGGCGGGGTCAAACCGAGGGGAACGACGCCGACGCATCGTTCTGGCTGCTCTCCTTTCGACCGTCGTCACTACGACCTCCCTTACGGTGGTCCTCGTTCCGCGACCCGCAGGCGCCGATCAGATCGCTGACCTTCGTGCTCGGGCCCTGGCCATCTCCCAAAAGCTGGTCCAGGACCAGCTCGAGGTGGACACCTTCGAGCAGCAATACTCCGTGGCGTCGCAGAAGGTCGCCGCTGATACGCAAACCATCTCGGCGGTCAGTCAACAGATAGGCCAAGACGTGCAGCACATGGGCCAAGAAACGACCCTGGTACGCCAGCAGGCCCTGACGTCCTACATGTCGGCTGATGACCAACTGTCTGGTTCCGATGCTGTCCTGTTCGCCGGCAACGAGGTGACGGTACAGGTGACCAACGAATACGCCACCGTCGCCGCCGGCAATGTCGAGACCACCCTTGACCAACTGCGGACCACGCAACATGCCTTGGTGACACAGCGGGCGACGCTGCAATCCCAACAACGTCAAGATCAGGCCGAGCAGATGGTGCAGGCCGGCGATCTTGGACAGGCCCAAAGCACAGAAGCGCAGTTAGCGTCCTTGCAGAGCCAGGTAACCGGACAGTTGGCCCAAGCGGTGGCCCAGCAAGCCGCCGCTGAGGCCGCCGCCGCGGCTGCTGCGGTGGCAGCGGCGCGAAGAGCACAAGCCGCGACAGTGAGAAAAACGTCGGCGCCTTCACCATCAGGGCCGGCGCCGAACCTCAACGCCTATCTCCAATGTGTCGTACAAGCAGAATCTGGCGGTAACTACGGTGCCGTGTCGCCCAATGGCATGTACATGGGGGCCTTCCAGTTCAGCCAGGCGACATGGAACGCGGCGGCGCAAGCAATCGGACGTTCGGATCTCGTTGGCGTACGCCCGAATCTGGCATCCCCTGCCGATCAGAACGCGGTGGCGATAGCGCTGTACGCCCTCGATGGTGAGCAACCATGGCTTGGAGATCGCTGTAGCTGACCGCTGACAACGCCCTCATTTCGTCACGTCGTGGGTGTACACAGGTTGGACGGAATCTTCTTTGCTGTTCCGCAATACTCGCGTTGTCATACCAACGAGAACGCACGTGAATACGCATCGGGAAATGTTTACCCGAATGGGCAAAACGGTTGATGAAGGCGCGGTGCGATTTCGCCGTTTTGCCTAGATACATCGGTCATTTGCACGGTACAAGCGAGACACCGTCGGTCACCGCTGGTGCGATCATGTGATCACCGGCGCTTGCACTGGCGTTGTGTAGTCCACTAACACACTCCAATGTCCGAGATGCACATCGCGGCGACGAGCGCGTCTCAAGACGGCGCCAAACCTTGTCGAAACCAGAGCTCTGCTCCTGCACGCGGACGATCCCCCCTACGCACGCGCATGGCTCACCTGTTACTTGCTTCGCTCCCCGTGGCGTCGGTCGCCGGCGTTGGTATCTCCGCATCACTCGTCGTCGACAACGCGCCAGCCGCCGCATCCACACTCGACGCGCCAATTGTCGCCATGGCGCTCGACGCCGCCAGCAGCGGCTATTGGCTGGTGGCTTCCGACGGCGGGGTCTTTTCGTTCGGCGCCGCCTTTCACGGATCGGCGGGGGCCGAGCACCTCGACGCCCCGATCGTGGGCATGGCCGCCACTCCCGACGGCGGCGGCTACTGGCTGGTGGCTTCCGACGGCGGCATCTTTGCTTACGGCGATGCGGTGTTCCACGGATCGGCCGGGGCTGAGCACCTCGACGCTCCGATCGTGGGCATGGCCGCCACTCCCGACGGCGGCGGCTACTGGCTGGTGGCTTCCGACGGCGGCATCTTTGCTTACGGCGATGCGGTATTCCACGGATCGGCGGGAGCGGCGCACCTCGTCAAGCCTGTGGTCGGTATCACCGCCGATCCCGCCACGGGTGGATATTGGTTGGCGGCCTCGGATGGCGGCGTTTTCGCCTACGACGCACCCTTCTTCGGATCAGCGGGAAGCTTGCCACTCGACGCTCCGGTTGTCGGGATGGATGCGACGTCGGCGGGCTTGGGATACCGGCTCGTCGCCAAAGACGGCGGCGTCTTCAGCTTCGGTGACGCACCTTTCTACGGGTCGGTGACGAGCCACGTCCTGGCGGGACCGGTCATGGGCGTGGTCAACGACCCCGCCACCGACGGGTATTGGATGGCGGCCTACGACGGTGGCGTCTTTGCATTCAACGCCCCGTACGACGGGTCGATGGGCGGCGGGTACTTGGCCACGTCGGCGGCATCGGGATCTGATCCCTTCGCCTCTCGGATTGTTCAGATCGCGACGTCACAGGTCGGCCAAACCAACGGCTCACAATACGGAGGGGCCACCAGTTGGTGCGCGTACTTCACGTCCTGGGTCTACAAACAAGCCGGCCTGCCCATTGGATCGATCGGTCTTGCCTACAACATCGGCACCTGGGCCGCGGCCAACGGCGGCACCCTTCTCCCTCCGAGTGCGACACCCCAAGTCGGCGATGCCGTGCTTTACGAACCGGCGGGCAGCACCGCGGCGTGGCCGGGACCAGGACTCACCGAGGCCAACATCCTGCACGTCAACATCGTGGTAGCAGTGAACCCGGACGGATCGTTCGTCACCGTTGGCGGCAACGAAGCCGCCGCCGGTGGAGTACCTGCCGTGCAGGAGTTGGGGCCGTACTCGACGGCGAATGCGGCCAGCTGGTGGGGCCAGAGCGTCTATGCGTTCGTCCAGCCGGCCTAACCGGCTCAGATCTGGATCTGGCTCAACAACTCTGTCTTGCGCTTCTCGTACATCTCGAAGTCAATGACTTCAGCATCGAACTCTCGTTGGAGCTGTTCCACCTGCGCCAGGATCTCGCTGGCCTCGACCTCGACGACTTCCTCGGATTCCTCATCGGACACCTCGTCCGACGTGGCATCACGATTTTGACGGCGATCGCGTTTCGCGGCTTGCTTTGCCTGTTTGTCGCGGTCGCGCTGGAGCTTGGAGAAGCTGCTTCGTTGGGCCATACCGGTCAGTCCCCGGACGGACCGTCAGCCGAGCTCTCCGTGTCGTTCACAGGAGTAACTCCCCCCGCCTCCACCGCGGCGAGAACCAGGGCGTCGGGGTCGGCAACAGCAGCAGCGGCACCATCCTGATCACCTGACGGTGCTGCGGGTGCGTCAGGTCGAGGCGCTCCAGAGTGCTCACGGGGTCGGCCGGTGCCGGGCCCGCGCCCTCGTCGCCCGCCACGATCTCCTGACAGCGTCCGCACCACATACGGGAGAAGCGCCATTTCGCGGGCGTTCTTGATGGCGATGGCCACGTCACTCTGGTGCTGAACACAGGTGCCGGTATTGGCGCGGGATTTGATCTTTCCCCGGTCACTCATGAAACGCCGAAGAAGCGCCGTGTCCTTGTAGTCGACGTACTGGATTTGATCGGCGCACACCGCGCACACCTTCTTGCGTCCGCGCCGCAGACGGCCCTTGGCCGTCTCGCTCGGTTTGGGCGAGGTCCGTTTCCTGTTGTTGGCGGCTGACACGTTTCGATCTCCGAACTGGTCGCGCGTCGTGCAAGAGAAAGCCCGAGACGGCGAAACCAGTTGACCGGCGGACCCGGGGTCAGCGCGACAGCGACCCCCAGGGGAGAAAGTCTACCCGACGGACCGCTGGGCGGTCATCGGAGCGCTCTCAGGCCCCGCGAGCAGCGAGGCCAGGGGCGGTGGGCCGGACCTTGCCCCCGGGGCTCGGAATCCGCATTTTGACCCAATTCGGACGGACATCAGCACCAAGGGCCAAGGACATCGCCCCGTCGGGGCGAGGGACGAGGCGAGCCACGCCAGCAGTCGCTCGCCGACAGGTGGGGTACGCCCCTGCGGTGTGGCACGCGTCGGTACCGAATCTTGAAGGACACCGTCACATCACGAGGAGCGCGAGTCACGGCCAGCAGACCATGCCCGACCGCGCCGTTGGGGACATCGCCAACGCGAGCGTTGAGCGGCGATTGTCATCTGCAGACAATCGGCCGTGACGACACGAGCCACGAGACACACAACACGATTCGGTGCGACGAGGCGACGACGCGTATGCAAAATAACGCCGCCCCAGGGCTCAAACGGCGGTCTCTACGAGTCACAACCCGCGCGCTGACCGCGAGCGTACGGGTCGATTCCCGAGGGCGTCGACGCCTGAGCCAAAGGCTGATTCGCGATGAGTTAGCCGCGCGCCGTGTCGGTAGAGCACAATAAGGCCCATGAACAAACGAGAGTTGGCAAAAGCGGTCTCCGTCCAGGCGGACGTGACCCTCAGTACCGTGTCCACCGTCCTCGAGAGCTTCACCCAAGTGGTGACGGCGGTCGTGGCCAAAGGTGAGCCGGTGGCGATCACCGGGTTCGCCAAGTTCGTGAAGGTCGATCGTCCCGCACGAATGGGTCGCAACCCAGCCACCGGAGAAACCATCCGGATCAAGGCCTCGAAGAAGGCGCGCATTACGCCCGTCAAGGCCTTCAAGGATGCCGTGATGTCCCCGGGTGGAGCACCCACCTTGAAGAGGGGTGTGTGGCCGACGAATGACGAGGCGGTACGCGCCGCTGGGAAGACCGTCGTCGCCCCAACCCCCCGTGCCACCAAGACGGCCGCCAGCCCCCGCAAGGCGACCGCCAAGAAGGCTCCGGCTCGCAAGGCTCCGGCGCGTAAGGCTCCGGCTCGCAAGACGACAGCCAAGAAGGCTCCGGCTCGCAAGGCTCCCGCCAAGAAGGTCGCCAAGCGGGCCACGCCCGTTCGTCGCACGACCGCCAAGAAGACGACCGCCAAGAAGACGACGGCTCGCCGCCGGTAGAGCAACGATCACACCGGGTCCCGAGGGTGGGACCCGGTGTGATCGACCGGGGCGACCGTCGTCATCCCGGTCGCACGTGGAGCGCCGCCATGGGGGCCGCGTCCACCTGAGAGGTGGCCTCGAAGTGCCTGCGACAGGCACCCAGGGGCCCGGGGCGGCGTAACCGCGCCTTTTGACATCGCCAGCCGCGGTTTTGTCGCGCCGCCAGGGCCTGACACCTCGGCGGGCCCGCACACGTGCTGTGGGCTGCCCACTTGCCCTCCGGAATAAAAATAGAGAAATCTATCTTTATTACGACGGGAGCCCAGACGGGCGCCCGAGGAGGTGTGGGCCATGGCCGTTGCCATCGTCACCGGGGGTTCCCAGGGATTGGGGCGGGCGCTGAGTCGGGCGCTAGCGGCCCAAGGGTGGTCACTGATCATCGATGCCCGGAGCCCGGCGGACCTGGCTGGGGCCGAGATCGAAGTGCGCCACCAGCTAGTGCCGGAGGCGACCTTGGTGGCCGTGGTCGGAGACGTGACTGACCCCACTCACCGAAGGCAGCTCATCGAGGCGGCCGCCTCGCTCGGCGGTCTCGATCTGGTCGTCAACAACGCCAGCACCTTGGGCATGAGCCCACTGCCCCGCCTCGTTGACCACCCAATCGACGTCCTGCGCCACGTCTACGAGGTCAACGTGGTGGCTCCGTTGGCGCTGATCGCTGACGCCCTCCCCTCCTTGCGCCGGTCGCCCGATCCTCGTGTGGTGAACGTGACGTCAGATGCATCGGTCGGGGCGTACGAGGGTTGGGGTGGCTATGGATCCTCCAAAGCCGCCCTCGACCACATCAGCGCGGTACTGGCGGTGGAGGAACCGTCGCTACGGGTATGGGCGGTCGACCCCGGTGACATGAGAACCCAGATGCACCAGGACGCCTTTGCGGGCGAGGACATCTCGGATCGCCCCTCCCCCGACGCCGTGGCCCCCGGGTTCGTAACCCTCATCGAGTCAGCGCTGCCCAGCGGGCGCTACCGGGTATCGGAGCTCGTGTCCACCGGCGAGGAGCACCTCTCATGACGGCACTTTCCACCCAAGACCGCAGCATCGCCGGGCTCCCCACCTTTGAGCTGCCAGCCGAGCTGGAGGCGGCGGTTCCCCCTGAGGCCCGCGGCATCACGCGTGATGCGGTGCGGATGCTCGTGGCCTACCGCCACGACGAGGATGCTGTGGTTCACAGCACCTTTTCCGAGCTACCCCGATTCCTCGACGAAGGCGACGTCATCGTCGTCAACACGTCAGGCACGTTGCCCGCCGCCGTCGACGCCGTCGGACCCGACGGAGAAGCCGTGGAGGTGCACCTCTCCACCCGCCTGCCGGCGGGTCTGTGGACCCTGGAGCTGCGTCGTCACGGCGGCCCGCTGCTCGACGCGTCGAGCCCACAGACCCTCGCCCTTCGAGGCGGCGGCGAGGTCCGGCTGCTGGCGCCGTATTCGTCCTATGGAAGCGGGGTGCGCCTGTGGGTGGCGACCGTCGATACGCCTGAGCCCCTGTACACCTACCTCGCCATGCACGGTCGCCCCATTCGCTACGGATACGTACGGGGCAGCTGGCCCATCTCGGCGTACCAGAGCGTCTACGCCAACGAGCCGGGCTCAGCCGAAATGCCCAGCGCAGGACGACCGTTCACACCCGAAGTGCTCACCCGATTGGTGGCTCGTGGCATCGGCGTCGTCCCCATCGTGCTCCACTGCGGGGTGGCCTCACTGGAGGCCTCGGAACCGCCCTACCCCGAGTACTTCCGGGTCCCGCCGGCGACAGCGCACCGTGTCAACGACACTCGCCGCCACGGCGGTCGCGTCGTGGCTATCGGCACCACGGTGGTACGAGCCCTGGAGACGGTGGTGGACTCCAGAGGAAAGCTGCACGGTGGCCAAGGATGGACCGAAACAGTGGTGACGCCGGATCACCCCGTCACGTCGGTCAATGGCATGCTCACCGGATGGCACGAGCCCGAGGCATCGCATCTGGCCATGCTCGAAGCTGTGGCCGGTCGCTCTTTGGTGCAGCGGTCCTACGCGGCGGCCTTGGCCGAGGGATATCTGTGGCACGAATTCGGAGACGTACACCTGGTGCTGCCCTAGGCGTGCAGCCATGAACGACCCCGGCCCCAGAACCGAAGCCCATGCCGGCACCGGCACCGGCACCGAAGCGCCCCTGGCCACCGTGCCCACCACGCGCCGGGCCATCCTCATGGCCCTCAAGCGCCATGGGGCCCAACGTGCCCATGACCTGGCCCAGGACCTCGGCATCACGGTGGCCGCCGTGCGCCAACAGCTTGCTCGCCTCGAAGAAGACGGACTGGTATGCCATCGCCGCCAGCCCGACGGTCGAGGACGTCCTTCGCACGCCTACGAGCTGGCCCCTTTGAGCGAGACACTGTTCCCCAAGCGCTACGGGGATCTCACCACCGAGCTCCTCGGCTATCTCGGCGGGCCCAACAGCACCCAAGTCACCGAGCTCTTCGACCAGCGGCGTCAGCGGCGCCTCGTCGGCGCCCAAGCCCGGCTGGAGCAGATGTCACTCGACGAGAAGGTGGCCGAGCTCACCCGCATCCTCGACGAGGACGGCTACCTCGCCGACGTGCAGCGCCTCGACGACGGGAGCTGGCTCATCACCGAACACAACTGCGCCATCTTGTCGGTGGCCACCGGCTTCCGCCAAGCATGTTCGAGCGAGATCGCCTTCATCCGCGAGGCCCTGCCCGGGGCACACGTGGAGCGGGTGGCCCACCTCATGGATGGCGCCCATATGTGCGCCTACGAGGTGCGTCCGACGTAGCCGGCGTGCCGCCGGCCCTCAATCCTCGGGGGTCGGGACGACCAGTACCGGTACGGGGGAGCGGTGCAGAAGCTTGTGGGGCACCGAGCCCAAGATGGCGCCCAAGATGGGTCGCTCGCCGCTTCCCCCCACCACGATGACCCGGGCCTGACGCTGCTCGGCCGCTGCCAGCAGGCAGTCGGTGGGGCGCATGGGGACCACCAACGGCTCGATGGCCACGCTCGCATCGATCTGGTTGGCGGCAGCCACCGCCTCACCCACCACGCCGTTGCCGAGCACCTCGAGTTGGGCCTTGTAGTCGGCCGTCTCACCCCCCATGGGGTTGGGCTCGTAGCCGAACACGATGGCAAGCGGGGCATCGAACGCTTTGGCCACCGCCACGGCGACAGCCAGGGCCGCTTTGGACCCATCCGAGCCGTCGTAGCCGAGGACGATGTCGCCGGCCATCAGTCGGTCACCGGAATCACGCCGGGGGTAAGGGGCGGGGCCGGAGCGTCCACGGACTCAGCCACCTCAAGGTCCCGCTTGAAGAAGTCGGGGTGCCCGATTCGCCATATCAACATGAGCGGCACTCCAACGAGCAAGAGGCCAAGACCGAGCACGACAGGTGGCCCCAGGCCCTTTTTCACATAGAGGTGCCAATGGAAAATATGGAAGCTGAAGTGCAGAGCCGGTATCCATGCCTGAGTCCCCGAGGAGGAGTTCGCTGGATCCGAATAGTAGAAGATCGCCACCACAAAAAGGACCGCCAAGATGACGCCCCCGAGCAGCGGCGCGAGGCCGATGAAGATGAAGTTCTTGAAGCTGTCGAAGATGTGATGGCGGTAGTAGATGACGCAGGCGAATCCCGTCAGGCCGTAGTAGAACGCGATACCAAATCCGAGCGCCTCGATGGAGTTCGCCAGCACGTCGTTGGGACTGATCAAGGTCAGCGACACGTACCACACCACCGAGATCGCCCCGAAGATCAACGTGGAGAACCCTGGGGAAAGGTACTTGGGCTGGATGTCGGCGAAACGCTTCGGGAACGCCTTGTGCACGGCCATCGACAATGACGACCGAGCGGCGGGCAAGATTGTTGTCTGGGTCGAGGACGACGCCGATGTGAGCACGGCGATGATGAGCAGCTTGTTCCACGGTGACCCGAACACTGCGGTCCCGAGTGCGTTCAAGACGTCACCGATGTTGTTCTGGTTGGTGAGGAAGCCCGTGCCCTTGAAGGACTGTGCGGCGAAGGAGACGACCACGTAGATGGCCAGCAGGACAAGTGTGGACCACAACGCCGCCCGACCGGGCGTGCGGCGGGTGTCTTTGGCCTCTTCGTTCACACTGACGGCGGTGTCCCAGCCCCAGTAGATGAAGACGGCGAGGAGCATGCCCGCCGACAGCGCCCCGATGGGATGGATCTTGAACGGGTCCAGCCATTCGATCGATGGTCGGATGCTGTGGGCAATGTGGCCCGTGTACACCTTCACCAGGGCGACGACCGAGAAGACCACCAGGATGAGGATCTCGGCGCCAAGTAGGGCCACCTGCGTGGCGGCCGACAGCTCGATGCCGATGTAACAGATGGCCGTCATGACGATGAGCCACACGACTCCGACGAAGGTGACCCAGAAGCCTGAGCCCTCGGCCGCGATCCCATGGGCACCGAAGAGCGAGAATGTGTACACGCCGGCGATCGAGGCCAAATTGGGCATGACAACGAGGTCGGTGACCAGGATGCCCCAGCCCGCCAACCACCCCGTCTTGGGCCCCATGGCGCGGGTGACCCAGGTGAACGTCGTGCCGCAGTCGGGGTCGGCGCGGTTGAGGTAGTAGTAGGCGGCCGCGATGAACAGCATCGGCAAAAAGGCGAGCAGCATGACGGCCGGTGACTGGACTCCGACATAAACGGCCACGAAGCCGAGGGTCGCCGCCAGGCTGTAGGCCGGAGCCGTCGACGCCACTCCGATGACCAGGCTCGTGATCAGGCCCAACGCGCCGGTCTTGAGACCCTTGCCACCTTCAGGAGCGGCGGCGGCAGTCTCACCGGTACCCGTGATCGTCGTCATCGACAACCCCCTCCGTCGGCGTATGCCTCCGTCGCTTCGGGGCATATTCGCAGACATTTTGGCTTCTTACAAGCGAAGTGGTGGGTATTTGGGTAGAGTGCTACTAATTCCTTTGTGACACAAACGCTTTGCTTCGGATAATTGAGAGCAAGCAGATGAGAGAGGTCTCCGTGGCAACGGTCGGCGGTACCGAAATCACCCTCCAGAACTTCGTGGGGGGCGACTTTCGCCCCAGCCGAGGCAATGCATACACCGTGGTGGCCCCCGCAACTGGGGAGCCTCTGGCGGAGCTGCGCAGCGCCGACGGGCAAGACGTCGATCTCGCCGTGGCGGCGGCCCGGGCCGCGCTCGCCACGTGGGAGCGCACCACGCCGGGCGAACGGAGCGCGGCGTTGCTGGCCATGGCGCAGGCCATCGAGGACAACGCCCAGATGTTCAGCGATCTCGAGTCCCTCAACGTGGGCAAGCCCATCAGCGCCATGGAGGAGGAGATCGCGTTCGCCGTCGACAACCTCCGCTTTTTCGCCGGTGGCGCCCGGCTCCTCGACGGTCGAGCGGCCGGTGAGTACCTGAGCGGCTACACCTCGATGATCCGGCGCGATCCGGTGGGCGTAGTGGCCTCCATCACGCCGTGGAACTACCCCCTGATGATGGCGGTATGGAAGGTCGGCCCGGCGTTGGCAGCAGGGTGCACCGTGGTGCTGAAACCCAGCGAGCTCACTCCGCTGTCGACGCTGAAGTTCGCCGAATTGGTGGCGCCCATACTCCCCTCCGGAGTGCTCAACGTGGTCACCGGGGCCGGCGATGTGGGCGCTGCCCTGGTTGAGCATGGCGACGTGGACATGGTGTCGCTGACGGGATCGGTGCCGACCGGCAAGGCCATTGCCGAGGCAGCCAGTCGCACCCTCAAGCGCGTCCACCTCGAGCTCGGCGGCAAGGCGCCGGTCATCGTCTTCGACGACGCCGATCTCGAGGCTGTGGCCGAAGGAGTGAAGCTGGCGGGCTTCCTCAACGCCGGTCAGGACTGCACGGCGGCGTCTCGGGTCATCGCCGGGCCCAATGTGCATGACGACGTCGTCGACGCACTGCGTGAAGGGGCGCGGGCCCTCGCCATGGGCGACCCGTCCGACGAAGCGACCGAGCTCGGCCCATTGGTGTCGCAACGGCAGCGCCATCGCGTGACCGGGTTCGTCGAACGAGCCACGGCGGCCGGAGCGACTGTCGCCACCGGCGGTCGACGTGGGGACGGGCCGGGCTGGTTCTACGAGCCGTCGGTCCTTTTCGGCGTCGGTCAAGACGATGAGATCGTCCAGCAAGAGGTCTTCGGGCCGGTGGTGACCGTACAGCGCATGACCGATGCGGACGAGGCCATCGCCATGGCCAACGGCGTCGACTACGGGTTGGCGGCCAGCGTATGGACCAAGGACGTGGGGCGAGCCATGAAGGCGGCCGCCGAGCTTCGCTTCGGGACGGTATGGATCAACGATCACATCCCGCTGGTGTCGGAGATGCCCCATGGGGGTTTCAAGCAGTCCGGTTACGGCAAGGACCTGTCCATGTACGCAATCGAGAGTTACACGGAAGCAAAACACGTGATGGTGAAGTGGTGATCGAGATGATTTCAACGAGTGAAACGACGACCGAGATGACCAGCGACATGACGACCCAACAGCACCTCGACGACGAACGGGTGAGCGCCCGGGCCAAGGAGGTGTTCGCCGTCGAGCACGCGCGGTTGCTGGATCGCACATCGCGCTCGCACGACCTCTTCGAGCGGGCCCGACGGACGATGCCCTTGGGTGTGGCCTCGTCGTTCCAAGCCGGTGACCCGTATCCGATCTATCTGTCGCATGGCAAGGGTGCCGAGGTATGGGACGTCGACGGCGGACGGTATGTCGACTTCCACAACGGCTTCGGTTCCATGGCCGTCGGCCATGCCCATCCCGCCGTGGCCACTGCCATCGAACACGCCGCCCACAACGGCACGCACTTCGCGGTGACCACCGAGCAAACGGTGTTGCTGGCCGAAGAGCTGTGCCGGCGCTTTCGCTTGGACCGCGTACGCCTGACCAACTCGGGTACCGAAGCCACCATGGATGCCATCCGCGTGGCGCGGGGGGTGACGGGCCGAGACGTCATCTGCAAGATCGAAGGCTCGTACCACGGGCACCACGACGCTGTGATGTTCTCGGTGACACCTGGCCTCACCGTGCTCGAGGGCGGCGACGACACCGTTGGCCTCCCGCCCGCATCCAAGGGCATCCCCACCGGCATGGCGGCCTGGACACTGGCCGTCCCCTTCAATGATCTGGCCGCCATCGAGCGTCTCTTTTCTGATCGGGCCGACGAGATCGCCTGCTTCATCCTCGAACCCGTGATGATGAACATCGGCATCGTGCTGCCCCAGCCGGGCTATCTCGAGGGAGTGCGGGAGCTCTGCACGCGCTACGGGGTCGTGCTGATCTTCGACGAGGTGAAATGTGGGGCCACCATCGCGGCCGGCGGTGCCATTGAACGTTTCGGTGTTCAGCCCGACCTGGCCTGCTTCGCCAAGTCCATCGCCGGTGGAGCGCCCGCCGGCGCCTTCGGCGGGAAGGCCGATCTCATGGACGAGATCGGCAACGGCATCGCCCAGCAAGGAACCTTCAACGGCAATCCCCTGGCCGCCGCCGCCGCCCTGGCAGCCTTGACCGAGGTGCTGACTCCCGACGCCTATGAGCACTTCAAGCATCTCGGGAATCGTCTGGCCGAGGGCTGCCAAAAGGCGATCACCGAATCGGGAATCGGCGCCCATGTCATCGACCTCGGGTGCAAGGGGTGCGTCTCGTATCGACGTGAGCCTTTGGTCGACTACCGGAGCTTCCTCGAGACCAACGCTGACCTGTTCGACGCCTCATGGGCGTGGCTGGTCAACCGCGGCATCTTCATGACCCCGGGCAACGAAGAGCAGTGGACGTTGTCGGTACAGCACAACGACGGGCACATCGACCAGTTCGTCGACGTGTTCGCCGATTTCTGTTCGACTGTGACGGGATGAGCGGGAGGCCACCGGTCATCTCCCAACCCTCACCGACCCAGGATGTCGCGGGCTCGGTACCACCACCCGGCGGCGGGAAGAAGCCACGGCCGGCGAGCCGGCGCCGGCACCTTCGCCCACGGCTGCTCAGCAAAGACGGGGAGCTCGTCATCTCCGCACAGCCATCGCCCCACCCGTCGACCGAAGTGCAGCGACAGGGCGACACCAGTGCCGCAGTAACCCATGGCGTAGACGACGCCACTGGCGTCATGACGTCCCACATGCGGGAGGCGATCCACAGTCAGCGCCACCTGACCACCCCAGGCGCGCTCGATACGCACCCCATGCAGCTGCGGGTGCACACGCACCATGGCCGAGTAAAGGCGGTCCCGAGCTTGCTCGACTGTTGTCGCCGCGAACGACGTACGACCACCGAACAGGACACGGGTGCCGTCGGGAGAGAGCCTCCAGTAGTTGAGGAAATTCCTGGTGTCGAAGAACATCCGGCCGCGTGGGCTCACCGCTGCCGACAGCGCAGCGTCGAGTGGCTCGGTGGCAATGATGAAACTCCCCACTCCCAAGATCCGCTGTCCGAGCCAAGGCACCAGGCGCGTGTCGGTGGTGCCGTTGGTGGCCACCACCACCTCCTGGGCGCGTATGGGTCCCGACGAGGTGGCGACCGTGAACCCGGCGCCATTGCGCTCGATGCCGAGGGCCGGATGCGACGCGTGCACTTCGGCGCCGGCCGCCATGGTGGCCTCGGCCAACCCGGCCGCCAGCCGGCCCGGATGGACGGCACCGCTGCGCGCCACGAGCAGCCCGGCTTCGAATCGATCGGACCCCACCTCGGCGGCCAACTCGTCACGCGCCAGATACCGGGCCTCCTCTCCCACCGAGTGATAGGCGGCCTCCTCGTGGCGCAAGGCGTTGCGTTGGGCACGGTGATAGGTGAGCTCGAGGTGGCCGCTGCGCTGCCAGCCACAGGAGATCCCGAGTTCCTCGATTGTGCTGGACAGTTCCTCGAAGGCCGTTACGGTTTCGTCCCACATGCGCCGGCCCGAGGGAACTGCCAACAGCGAGCCGAGGTCATGCTTGGCGCCGGGATGGACCATGCCGCCGTTGCGGCTACTGGCTCCGCCGGCGACGGGCCCCTCGTCGAGGACAACGACATGACGGCCTCGACGGGCCAGCTCCAATGCCGCCCCCAGACCCGTATACCCGGCGCCGATGACGACGACGTCGGCTTGGGGGGCCAATGCGGCGCTCGAAGCTTCGGGCATGACGACACCCTCGGCCCAGTACGGGGCCGAGACATATGTGGCGGTGAGCGGGGTTACGTCCGTGGCGCACCTGATCGGCGTCGACGGGGCGGGCGGCACATGACGACAAGGTTGGCACCGAGGCGCACGACGGACAAGGAGGCAGGAGCATCATGACGCCGGGAGACGCCGTCGTCCTGGACGACATCGACAAACGGATCATCGAGCAGCTGCAACAAGACGGTCGACGTCCCTACACCCAGATGGCGCCGGCGGTGGGTTTGTCGGAGGCGGCTGTGCGCCAACGCGTCCAGCGCCTTATCGATGCCGGGGTCATGCAGATCGTGGCCGTGACCGATCCCCGCGTCATGGGCTACTCCCGTCAGGCCATGATCGGGATAAAGGTGACCGGCGACACGAGAACGGTGGCCGACCAGCTCTCGGCTCTCCCCGAGGTGGAGTACGTGGTGCTCACCGCCGGTAGCCACGACATCCTCGTCGAAGTGGTCGTCGAAGACGACGAACATCTCATCGAGGTCCTCAACGACAAGATCCGCTCCATCGATGGTGTTCGGGAAACCGAGGCCTACCTCTATCTGCGCATTCACAAAGAGACCTACCAGTGGGGGGCGCGATGAGCGGAGCCCGAAACGACGACAGCAGCTCCGAGGATCGGGCGGCGGCCTGGCAGAAGGCGGCCAAAGCGCACCTGTGGATGCACTTCAGCCGGCTCGGTGCCTACCGGGACAAGGAGATTCCCATCTTCACCCGCGGCGAAGGGGTGCGCCTGTTCGACCAACACGGGCGCTCGTACCTCGACGCGCTGGCCAGCCTCTTTGTGGTCCAAATCGGCCACGGACGCGCCGAACTGGCCGAGGCGGCGCGTCAACAAAGCGAGCAGCTCGCCTACTACCCGATCTGGTCGGCCGCCCATCCGTCGGCTATCGAGCTCGCCGAGCGACTGGCCACGCTGGCGCCGGGCGATTTGAACCGCGTGTTTTTCACCACCGGCGGGTCCGAGGCCGTGGAGTCGGCGTGGAAGCTGGCTCGGGCGTACTTCCAAGCCATCGGCCAACCGCAACGCACCAAGGTCGTGGCGCGCCAACTCGCTTATCACGGCACCACCATGGGGGCTCTGGCCATCACCGGGGTACCGGTCATCAAAAGCCAGTTCGAACCGCTCGTACCGGGAGCGGTGCATGTGGCCAACACCAACCGGTACCGCTCCGCGTTCAGCGAGGAGATCACCTCCGACGACGAGCGTTTCGCCGCAGCCTGCGCGCAGGCCATAGAAGACGCCATCATCGCCGAGGGGCCCGACACGGTGGCGGCGGTGTTCTTGGAGCCGCTGCAGAACACCGGAGGATGCTTCGCGCCGCCGCCGGGTTACTTCGCCCGGGTGCGCCAGATCTGCGATCGCCACGGCGTGTTGCTCGTCTCCGATGAAGTGATCTGTGCGTTCGGCCGCCTGGGGCACTGGTTCGGCGCGCAGCGCTACGGGTACTTGCCCGACATGATCACCTTCGCCAAAGGCGTGACGTCGGGGTACGCCCCCTTGGGTGGTGTCATATGCCGGGAGTTCCTGGCCGAACCGTTTCTGGTAGGCGACG
The DNA here is from genome assembly GCA_963714125.1 of uncultured Acidimicrobiaceae bacterium. Lineage (GTDB taxonomy): Bacteria > Actinomycetota > Acidimicrobiia > Acidimicrobiales > UBA8190 > CAWCAW01. The sequence continues at coordinate 3,092,242 of OY970234.1, forward strand.
CCAGCTTCGCCCACGGCATCACCTTTGGAGGCCACCCGGTGTCGTGCGCGGTGGCTCTGGCCAACCTCGACGTGCTCGACAAAGAGGGCCTCGTCGACCACGTCGCCGCTCACACGTCGGCCTTTGCAGAGCGCCTCGGCGCCCTGAAGGAACTGGACATCGTGGGCGATGTGCGCGGCGACGGGTATTTCTGGGCCATCGAGTTGCTCAAGGACCCATCGGACCCCACCGTTCGCTTCACCCCCGCCGAGCGTTCCGCCCTTATCCGGGGCCACGTCGCACCGGGCTTGCTCGAGGCCGGGCTCATCTGTCGCGCCGACGACCGCGTGGACCCTGTCGTACAGTTCGCCCCCGTGTTGTCATTTGGCGCCCCCGAGTTCGACGAAATGGAGGACATCGTGCGGTCCGTGCTCGGGCGCGCCCAACGCTGGCTTGAGACTGGCGCCGCCGTCTAGGGTGATGCCTCCCCAACGGAGGCAACCATGCCGTATGACGACGTCGAAGCCATCCGACAGCTGAAGTACGCCTACTTCCGGCTCCTCGACACCAAAGAGTTCACCGAGCTCGGGCAGCTGCTTACCGAGGACGCCACGTCATCGTTCCAATCGGGTCGACTCTCCCATGACGGCCGGGCCGCCATCGTGACGTTCTTGGAGACGAGCCTCGGCCACAGCGGCATCGTGACCATGCACACCGGGCACCATCCCGAGATCACGCTGACCAGCGCCACGACGGCTACCGGTACGTGGTACCTGGAGGACCGTGTTTTCGTTCCCGCCCACGACTTTCGGCTGCTGGGCACGGGCATCTACCAGGACGACTACGTCAAAGTGGGAGACGCCTGGAAGATCAAGCACACCGGCTACGACCGCATCTTCGAGGCGCGCTCGTCGTTGGCCAGCGGCGCGGTGCTCGAATTTTCGAGCCGATGGGACACCGAAGAAAAGAAATGAGCCGGTAGCCGGCTACGGCACCAGCACGACCTTGCCGGTGTGCGAGCGGTCGAGCAACGCGGCCATGACGGCGGCGGCATCGGCCAGAGGCCTCTCCTGCGGCGTCGTGGGATGAAGACGCCCCTGATCCACGAGCGCCACCAGTTCGTCGAGAACCTCTCGGTTCCCCTCGGGACTTCCCATGGCCCACGCCCCCCAGTCGACACCGACCACCGTGCGGTTGCGAAGAAGCACCTGGTTGAGCGGCACTGAAGCGATAGGCCCTGAAGCGAATCCGATCACACACAGCCGGCCAAACTCCTTGGTGGCGCGCAGGGCGGGCTCGCTGTGGCGACCTCCCACCGGGTCAATGACCACATCGACGCCGCCATCGGAGAGCTCACGGGCCCGGGTTTTGAGGTCTTCGTCTTCGTAGGCGATGGTGAACTGCGCCCCCATGGCGGCGGCCGCCGCGCATTTCTCCGGGCTTGAGGCGGCACCAATGACGCGCGCCCCCAGGCAACGCGCCACGTCAACAGCGGCCAGGCCGATACCGCCGCCGGCACCGAGCACGAGCACCCAATCGCCGCCGACCACCGAGGTCCGTCGAGTCATGGCGAACCACGCCGTGGAATAGCTCTGGATGAAAGCGGCCGCCTGTCCAAAGTCCAAGTGTTCGGGGATTACCCTCACCGACCCGGCGGGAATGACGATCTGCTCGGAAAACGCCCCGAAGCCCGTCATGGCCATGACCCTGTCTCCGACGCCGAGTTCGGTGACGCCATCGCCTACCGCGCTCACCACGCCGGAGATCTCTCCGCCGGGGACATAGGGAACCGGAGGCTTCATCTGATAGCGGCCTTGGCAGATCAGGCCATCGACGAAGTTCACACCCGCGGCGCGCAGCTCCACCACCACGTGTCCGGTCCTCGGCTCCGGATCCGGACGTTGCTCGACCCCCACGGAGTCGAGCGAACCGAGCTCATTGCACACCACGACGCGCACAGCAGCAGGTTAGTCAGGCCGCTGCCGCCCGGACCGTCGTTGGCTACCCTGGGCCCCCATGGACGTGATGCGCACCCCCGACGAACGCTTTGCCGGGCTCCCCGGTTATGACTTCGAACCGCATTACGTCGAGGTGGCGAGCGGCGACTCAAGCGGCCCGTTGCGCGTGCACTACGTGGACGAGGGCTCACCGTCAGCTCCCGAGGTCGTGATCTTGCTGCACGGCGAGCCGTCGTGGTCATTTCTTTACCGCCACATGGTGCCCGTGCTGGCCGAGGCCGGATTCCGGGTCATCGCTCCCGATCTGATCGGCTTCGGCCGATCCGACAAACCCGCTTCTCGACGCGATTACACCTACGAGCGTCACGTGCAGTGGATGCGCAGCGCACTCTTCGACGCCTTGGGACTGACGGGCGCCACCGTGGTCGGGCAGGACTGGGGCGGGCTCATCGGACTGCGGTTGGTGGCCGAACACCCGGAACGGTTCCGTCGGGTGGTGGCCGCCAATACGGGGCTGCCCACCGGGGACACGGACATGGGCGAGGCTTTTATGGCGTGGCAGAAATTCTCCCAAGAAGTCCCCGAGCTCCCCGTAGGGCGCATCGTGTCAAGCGGGTGCACGACGCAGCTGAGCGATGACGTGGTGGCCGCCTATGACGCACCTTTCCCTGACGAGACCTACAAAGAAGGGGCCCGCCAGTTTCCGCTGCTGGTACCCACCAAGCCCGATGACCCCGCCACCGAGGCCAACCGACGAGCGTGGGACATCCTGAAGGGATTCGACAAGCCGTTCCTATGCGCCTTCAGCGACAGCGATCCCATCACCAAGGGCGCTGACCGACTGTTCCTCGAACTCGTGCCTGGGGCCCGCGGCCGCTCGCACCCCACCATCGCAGGCGGCGGCCATTTCCTCCAAGAGGACAGGCCGCTACCGCTGGCATCCGCCGTCATCGACTTCGTGCGAGCCAACCCGGCCGGCTGAGCCAACCCGACCCACCGGCCCGACGACCCCGTCCCCGGCGCCTTATGACAGAGCCGGCGGATCCACCGTGACGTTGTAGCGGTGCAGCACCGGTGCGTCGGCACCCCATCCGATCGTGGTCACCGACGCCGTCGAGAGATACAGCCTCCAGACCACCGCATCATCGACGCCGAGCGCCCACGCCACGGCGGCTTTGATGGGTGAGACGTGACTCACCACGACGACGTCGCCGGCGTCGCTGCGGGCCCCTTCGCCAGGACGTGCGAACAGCTCCTCACACGCGCTGCGGACGCGCCGTCCCACTTCGGCGAGCGATTCGCCCCCCTGGGGCCGGTAGCCGGTGTCGGTTCGCCAGCGCTGCCACACCGCGGCGGGGACCGAACGCAGCGCCTCGCCCTCTTGGTCGCCATAGTCGACCTCGATCCACCGTTCGTCGACCGAAACCCGAAGGTCACCCGCCAATGCCGCCGCGGTGTGGCGGGCCCGCACCAAGGGGCTCGTGATGACCGTGGTGATCTCACCCAGCGCGCCGGCCACGGCGGCCACTTGGGCCCGGCCCCGGTCGGTCAGCGGGGAGTCGGACCGGCCCAGCAATACCCCCGCCGCGTTACCGGCCGCTTCGCCATGACGCACGAGGACGAGCATGGAACTGTTCTCACCGCACCAGGATGCGACCACACTGGTCGCAGGTGATGACGACGTCGGCCGCCGCCTTTCGGATGCGATCGACCTCCATGGCGGGAAGCGCCAGGTGGCAGCCACCACACGACTCCCCCACCAGGCGGGCCGCACCGGTTCCACCGAGCTTCTTGCGCAGCACCTCGTAGCGGGCCAAAAGATCGGCAGGGACACCGTCGGCGGCGGCCTGGCGTTCAATGGTCTGGGTGGCGATGTCGGCCTCGATGGTGATCTCAGCCTCGCTTATGGTCTCGCGCAGCCGCTCGACGTTGCTTTGGAAGGCGCTGCGCTCGTCGTCAGCCGCCTGCAGTACCCGATCGATGGGCTCGAGCGCCTCCATCACCTCTATCTCGCGGTCTTCGAGCTCCGAGATGTGGCGAGCGAGGTGACGGACCTCGTCGTCCATGGCCTTGAGGTCGCGCGAGGAGGCGACCTGGCCCCCGTACAATCGCTTCTCGATCTCAGCGCGGCGGGTGCGGCCCGATTCGATCTGTGCCTCTAGCGCGGCCTGCCGGGCCCCGAGCTCACCACGCTCGACGCGCACGTCTTTGGTACGAACCTCGATGTCAGCCAGACGCCGCTGGATGTCGGCCAGCTCGGCGCGCTCGGGCATGGTGTCGCGTCGGTGACGCATCTGATCGATGACGGTGTCGTGGTCCTGGACCTCGAGAAGACGGCCAAGAGGACCGGTCGCGGACTCAGGAGTCATTGCGTCACGCTCCTGCTGACGGCATGGCGCGCCACCCGCAGGGCGCCCACGAGGCCGTCGTCGGCCAGCTCCATGGCTTCGTCCCACGAGCACCACCGCACATCGGGGCTCTCGCCCGGGGGTGGGGCGGGATCAGCGTCTTGTGCCTCGAGGAGATAGCGCAGGTCGAGATGGACGTGGCCGTCGGCGGCCTCGTGGACGTCCACATGGATGAGCTGCGGTATCCCACGCGGGTGGGCCACCGTCAGACCCGTCTCCTCGGCCGACTCTCGCAGCGCGGCTTCCCAGGGCGCCTCGCCCGGCTCCAGGTGCCCGCCGGGTTGAATCCACTTTTGCAGGCGCTTGTGCAGATGGAGCACGGTGCCGCGGGGGCCAACAATCACGGCCGAACCGGTGACGTGCCGAGGATCCGGAGACGTCGTGAACGGGTTGACCAGCTCGTCGAGCGCCGCCAGCACCGCCGCGTAGGCGTCGAACTCGCGGCGGTCGACGGGTCGATGGTCGCGCAACGTGGCTCGCACGGCCCCGGTGAGCTGCGCCGGCGAGTTGCCTGGGGACACGGTCCATCCCTACCACACCGCAGGCGGGTCCAGCCTGCCACCGTGTGTGGCCACGGGAAGGCGGCCCGGGGCGTGACTGCAATTCCGAGTCCAAAGCGCGCAAGATGTGGGGGTGAGACAGACGCTGCGGTTGGGCACCTACGCCGGTATCCCCATCGGGATGAACTGGAGCGTCGTCGTCATCTTCGGGCTCATCACCTGGGAGCTCGCCGATATGGTCCTCCCCGACTACGGCGGTGGCACCTCGTCGTCGTACTGGGTAGCCGCCGTAGCGGCGGCCGCGTTGTTCTTCTTTTCGCTGCTCGCCCACGAAGTGGCCCATGCCGTGGTGGCCAGGCGCAACGGGGTGGGGGTGCACTCGATCACCTTGTGGTTGTTCGGCGGTGTCGCCCAGCTCGAAGGAGAAGCGTTGAGCCCGGGCGCCGACTTCCGCATCGCGGCGGTGGGTCCGGGGACAAGCATCGTGCTCGGGGCCCTGTTCGGGTCGCTCGAGGTGCTGGCCCAGCGCGCCGGCGTCCAGGGGCTTCCCGTCGACGTTCTCAAGTGGCTCTGTTACATCAACATCCTGCTGGCGGCGTTCAACCTCATCCCCGCCGCCCCCCTCGACGGCGGTCGCATCCTGAGAGCCGGCCTGTGGCGCCGCTCGGGTGACCAGGGGCGCGCTTCGGTGACGGCGTCGCGTGCCGGTCGAGGGTTCGGCATCGGCTTGATCGCCGTGGGCCTCGTCGCGTGCGTCGTTGGAGATGCCTTTGGGCTTTGGCTGGCCTTCATGGGGTGGTTCTTGTTCAGCGCCGCTCGCGCCGAGGAAGGTGGGGCCCGGCTGCGCAACGGCCTCGTCGGACGGCGCGTCAGCGATGTGATGCTGCACCAGCCTCCGGCGTTGCCCGCGGCGATGACCGTGGCCGAGGTATGGCGTGGGTATGTCCCGTGGCTCCGGGGTGAAGCCGTGGCCGTGACCGGGGTATCGGGATGGCTCGAAGGGGTCCTCACGATGGACCAGTTGCGGTCGGTGCCGTCCGACGCATCGGCGTCCACCAGGATCGGCTCTATCGCCATACCCATGGCTTCGGTGCTCGTCGCCTATCCCGATGAGTCCATGATCGACCTTCTGCATCGTATGCAAGGCCACGAAGGGCCCGCCGTGGTCCTTGACGGCGAGGGGCGATTCATCGGCCTGGTCACCCCGATGGACGTGCAGCGCGCCGCCCAACAGATCACGGCGGGGGGACGGCCGGAATTCGAACGGCCAGCCATCGGGTCCCCGACTCCACGCTAAGCAGGCGGTGAGGCACACCGGCCGGAAGCACCACCCAATCACCGACACCCATGGCGACCGTCGTGTCGTCCACCTCGAGCACGGCGCCGCCGCTCATGACGAGCACCCATTCGACGTGGTCCTGGAGATATTCGATCGGACCCGTGACCGCACCGCTCAGGATGTCTTCGATGGCCACGCCATTGAGCTCGACCAGCCCTTCGATGTCCTCACCAATTGCCGGGGGCACGGCGCGGGCCGCTATATGTCCCCGAAGTGGCGCCGTCATCGTGGCAACGGCGGCGCCGTCCAGGAGGAGCCGGCGCTCGCTTGGACGGCACTGGCAGCGGGCTCGCGACGGTCGCCGAGAAGCGCCATGAGCAAACACAACAGGACACCCAGCCGGGCTTCGACGTTTCCCTCCACCATGTGCCTGGTCACTTCCTGACCTTCACCATGCCAGGCCACGAGCATGGAGAACAGTCCCACGAGTACGAACGCCACCAGCAGTCGCCACTCGCGTCGACGACGTATGTCGCGCTGGGCGGCGATGGCGAGCGCCAGAAATCCGAGGATGATCTCCACCCCACGGTTGGGGGCGAAGACCGTTTGGGCGGCGGCAATGGGCTGATGGCCAGTGGGCTCATAAAAGGTCAAGTCGCCTTGGGCGTTGTTGTAGGTCAGCGCCGGCGTACCGAAAGGGGCGGTGACGTCGTAGTAGGGGTGCTCGAAGAGATATACCGCATACGTGGTCAGGCCCGTGGTCTCGAACCAGGAGCGCAATGAGGTCCAGTTGGCTGCCGTCAGCACGGGTGCGACGACCTGGGCTTGCGTAGGTGTGGCCGGGGGGCTGTCGCGCGCCAAGGTGTCAATGGCCGGCCCTTGGGGCATGCCGTGGGCCGTGAACCAAGCCACGCGCGAGGGAAACGGGAAGACGCGGATGTAAAACGCCTCCTCGATGTTCAAGACGTTGCGGTGGGAGACCTCGGCGGCCAACCCGGTCAGCGCCGACACGGCGATAAGAACGATCCCCACCAATGCCGCATGGCGGTTCTGTCGCCAGCGCGAGCGCAGCGTCACCGCCAGTCGGTCCGATCCCAGCGCCGCCCCGCTCAATGTCTTCACCGCGCTGACGGCCAAGATGACGACGGCGACGATGGTGACGCTCCAGATATCCGCGTCGCGCAGCCCTTCGTAGGCGAAGGCCGCCACGCCCAGTACGACAAGCCGAGTCCAGGTGAAGCGACGGACCAACCAAATCCCCACCGCGCACAGCAACGCCAACGTCGACAGCGATGGGCTTTCCGACAGCGCCGACCAGTCCCACTGCACCACCAGCGGGGCGGTGGCAAAACCCAACACCGCCCCGGTCATCACCACTTCGCGCCAGCCGGGGCGGACGAGTCTCGATACCGTCCAAGCCAGAAACACCCAGCACAGCACGGCTAGGACGCCTTGGACGATGACGTAAGCGCTATATCCCTCGGTGATCTTCAATAGGAACGGCACCAATGGCGCCCGCGGCCCGGTCCACAGCGCTTTGGTGAACAGTCCATGGCTGGACACGGCGAGATACGCCTCGCTGTCTTGCCACACGGCCGGCGGTTGACTGGCCGCTTCCCCGATCCGGTAGCCGGCAAAGGCCACAGCAACGGCGGCTTGGCAACCGAGCACAGGCCCGCGGGCGAGCAGGCGGCGGGAATGGTCGCTCGTCACGTGGCCCGTCTTTTCGCCAACCAAGTCGTCCCGGTCCCCACCAAAGATCACACGATACTTTCCGACAGATGTCATGCTGGGCGCCTCGGGGCCCGAGATGGCGCACGAGGCGAGCGGGAGTGACCTTGACGCAGCATCCACTTCGTATCGGTCTGGCCGGCTGCGGCATGATCGGACAGATTCACGCCGACGGACTACGCAAGCTGTCCGACGATGGCGAGATTGTCGCCATCATGGCCGCCGACCCCTTGGACGCGGCGCGCCAGGCTGTGCTGCAGAACTGCCCGTTCGCACGCACCGGCACCGACCCGTTCGAAATGATCGAAGATCCCGAGGTGGAGGCGGTGATGATCACGTCTCCAACATCGACCCATCGCTCCTTGGTGCTGGCGGCCGTGGCCGCCGGCAAGCCGTTGTTCTGCGAGAAACCGCTGGCGCCCACCTGGGCCGAAGTGCAAGAGATATGCGATGCGGTGATCTCGTCGGGAATGGTGGCCCAGGTGGGATTCCATTCTCGTTTCCACCCGATCATGAACCTGATGCATGACAAGGTCGCGTCCCAAGACCTCGGGAAACCCATGGGATATGTGCTGCGCGACGACCAGTACTGGCCTACCGGCGACGTCGTGCCCGGGCACAGTTCATGGCGTTCGGAGCGTGCCCAAGCCGGCGGCGGGGCCCTGCTCGAGCATTCCATCCACAGCGCCGACATCCTCACGTGGCTCTTCGGACCGGTCCGGTCTGTGTCGGCCCGAAACCGATCGGTGTTCGGATATGACGTCGAGGACGTCGCCGCGCTGACCATCGAACACGAATCGGGAGTGGTGGGAACCCTGCTGACAATTTTCAACGGGGTACGCGGACGCGAGGAACGACGCTTTGAGGTGTTCTTCGAACGCGGGGCGATCGAGGCCACCACCGACTTCATCGTGGGAGCACCCGAGGACAGTCTCTTGATCCAGCGCCCCGACAGCTCGCCCGAACGCCCTGACCTGGAGGCCCTGAGAGCAGAACACTTCACCAAGCTCGGGCTCGAACGTCGAGACTTTCTCTTCTATACGTATCCGGCCGTCCGGAACTGGGTGCACAGCGTTCGCGACGCAAGGGCCGCCACTCCCGGTTTCAGCGATGCCCGGGCCGCCCACGAGCTCGTCGAACTCGCCTATCAGTCGGCCCTAAAGCCAGGCCGGTGATGGGCGTATTCGCGCTCAGAGCGCGAACGACACCGTGGTAAGTGAAGCGTCAATTCTGATGACGGCTTGCGGTCATGGCGCGAGTTAGCTGGTGTACTAGGCAGGGCGACCAGGGCGTATCTGTCGCCTCTGCATCGAGGCGAGCGCAGGAAATCTTCTACCGGTGAACAGCATCCCTGAAGGCAGGCACACAGCCCAGGACCCGCCCTCGGAGGTGTTCACGCCCTACGTGCCAGGACCGGCGCTGGATTGGGCCCGCCAACTCGGGTCGGACCGCCGGCCCCAGTGGTGCCTCCTCGAGGGATCCATGGTGTTCGGCGACGTGTCGGGCTTCACCAAGATGTCCGAGCGGCTGGCCCGACACGGCAAGGTCGGCGCAGAGGAGGTCACCGACGCCATCAACACCTGCTTCGAGCAACTGCTCGACGTCGCCTACCGGGCCGGCGGGAGCCTGCTCAAGTTCGGGGGCGACGCGCTGCTGCTGTACTTCGCCGGCGACGATCACGCCCGGCGTGCTGCCCATGCCGCGGCCGGCATGCGGGCGCGGCTGCGCCAGGTAGGACGGCTGCGCACCACCGCCGGCCTCGTCACCCTGCGGATCTCCATCGGGGTCCACTCCGGCACGTTCCACGCGTTTTTGGTGGGCGACTCGCATCGTGAGTTCCTCATCACCGGATCAGGTGCCAGTGCCACGGTGCGCGCCGAAGGGGCGGCCAGCGCCGGTGAGATCGTGATCAGCGCGGGAGCTGCCGCCGAGTTGCCGGCGTCGTGTCGAGGTCCGGCGCGCAGCGAGGGCTACCTCCTGCACGGTGCGCCTGCCCTCGACATCGAGCTTGCTGTGCGCAAAGCCGACGACGCCGGCGTGGACGTGGCCGGCCTGGTCCCCGTCGCCATCCGCCAGCACCTGATGAGCGGGGCCATGGATCCCGAGCACCGTCGGGCCTCGGTGGCCTTCATTCATTTCGACGGTACCGATGAGATCATCGAGCACGAGGGCCCCGAGGAGCTCGCACGGCGGCTCGATCAGCTGGTGCGCATTGCGCAGCACGCCGCCGACGAATTCAACGTCACGTTCTTGGGTACCGACATCGACCTCGACGGCGGGAAGATCATCCTGGTGTCGGGCGTGCCTCGCCGCCTCGGCGAGGATGAAGATCGTCTCGTCACCGCCCTGCGCCGGGTGGTCGAATCCGACCCCGCTGTCCCCGTGCGCATCGGCGTGCACAGCGGTGCCGTGTTCGCCGCCGATGTCGGTCCGCCCTATCGACGCACCTTCACGGTCATGGGTGACACGGTGAATCTGGCCGCCCGAGTCATGGCCAAGGCCTCGCCCGGCCAGGTTCTCGCCACACCCGACGTCCTCGAGCGGTGCCGCCGCAAGTACCGGACCTCCGCCTTGGAACCGTTTTTCGTCAAGGGCAAACGCGCTGCGGTCACGGCCATGGACGTGGGCCCCCCCCAACGGGTCGCCACGTCGGGTGGACACCTGTTGGGCCTGGTGGGCCGGCAAAGCGAGATGTCTGTTTTGGAAGGCGAGCTCGAGCATGTCGTGGTGGAGAGATCCACACGCATCGTCGAGATCATCGGTCGCGCCGGCATGGGGAAGTCACGGCTGGCTGAGGAGCTGCGGGTCAAGGCGCGCCCCATCACCGCCATCACCATCGCCTGCGAGGAATACGACCGCGACACGCCCTACGCGCCGTTTCGCCTGCTCGGCTTGCACCTGCTCGGCCTCGACGACGAAGCACCCAGCTCGATCATCCTCGACCGCCTGCAGGCCAAGGTGGACGACGCGGCTCCGGCGTTGGCACCGTCGCTGCCACTGGTGGGGGCCGCACTCGGCCTGGACGTGGCCGACACCCCGGAGACGGCCGGACTCGAGCCGGAGTTCCGGCGCGGCCGAATCCACCAAAGCACGGCCGAGTTCTTGTCCCGAGCCCTTCCTGAGCCTTGCTTGCTGTGCTTCGAGGATGTCCACCACATGGACGAGGCATCTCAGGAGCTGATGCGGGCCCTGGTCGATGTGCATCAGGACCACTCCGTGCTCGTCGTCTTGACCCGCCGCACGGGCGAAGCCACGTCGTCGTTTCTCGACAAGGACGAGCTCACCACCGTGCATCTCGGTCCGCTACCCGACGATGCCGCCGTCGAAGCCTTGGTCAACGCCACCGAGGAGGCGCCGCTGTTGCCCCACGAATTGCGGGCACTGGCGGAGCGCGCTTCGGGCAATCCGTTGTTCTTGGAATCTCTCTTGCGGGCTCGCCTCGACGGGGCCGACATCGACGATCTGCCCGCCACCGTGGACGCGGTGATCACCACCAAACTCGACGGCCTTCCGCCCTATCAGCGCCATCTCCTGCGTTGTGCGGCTGTGCTCGGGCTCGTTTTCACGGTACGGGAACTCTCGGACATCCTCGACGACGAGGACGATGCGCTCGACGTAGGCGTCTTTCGCGATCTGGACGAGTTTGTGTCCATGGACCACGACGTGCTGCGCTTCCGATGGACGATCGTGCGCGACTGCGCCTACGAAGCCTTGCCGTTCCGGCGCCGTCGCCATCTGCACGGTCGGGCCGCGGCCGCCATGGTGGCCCGCCACGGCAACGACATCGACTCCAAGGCCGAGCTGCTGTCGATGCACTTCTTTCACGCCGGCGCCTTCGAACGAGCCTGGCACTTCGCCGGCGCGGCGGGCCGACGGGCCAGCGACCGCTACGCCAACGTGGAAGCAGCGGCCATGTTCGAACGGGCCTTGGCGGCGGCGCGGCGCGTGCCCACCATCGCGGCGGTGGAGGTGGCCGACGCCTGGGAGGCCCTCGGGGATGTACGGGTCCGGGCCGGCTTGTACGACAAGGCCTCGCGCGCCTTCAGCGATGCCCGTCGACTCACCGCAGGAGCGCCAGTGGCGCAGGCTCGGCTGCTTCTCAAGCAGGCGTGGATGCCCGAGCGCGTCGGGCGCCACTCCGAAGCCATCCGTTGGATCCGCCGCGGTCTCAAGGAGCTCGACGGAATCGACGGGGTCGAGGCGGGCCAACGACGCGCTGAGCTGTTGGCGTGGTGCGCGGCGGTTCGCCAAGCCCAGGGGCGACACCGCGAGGCCGTGTCGTGGTGCGAATCAGCCATCGAGGAGGCGCGCCAAGCCGGAAGCCCGGCGGCCGAAGCCCACGCGCTGTTCATCTTGGACTGGGCATGGGTCTGTCTCGACCGCTGGGACCGGGTCACCAACTCCCGCCGAGCCCTTCAGCTCTACACCGAGCTCGGGGACATGGGTGGACAAGCCGTCGTCCTCAACAACCTGGGTGGCTTCGCCTACGTACACGGGCATTGGGATGAGGCCATCGCCTTTTACGAGCAAGGCCGAGCGGCTCGCCTGGTCACCGGTAACGACGTCGACGGCGCGTCGGGCACCTGCAACATCGGAGAGGTGCTGGCCGACCAAGGGCGCTACGAGGAGGCCGAGGCGGCCGTCAACGACGCCTTACGGGTGTGGCGTGCGGCCCGCTATCGCCATGGCATTGGCTTCGCCCGTTTGTTGCTGGGGCGCGTGGCGGCACGCACGGGGCGCTTTGACGAGGCCGATGCGCATTTCGCCGCCGCTCGCCAACAGTTCGCCTCGGCCCAGCTCGACGGCGAGGTCCGCATGGTCGAGGGCAGCATGGTGGAGAGCCTCGTGCTCCAAGGACGCGCCGACGAAGCGCTCGCCCTTACCCGACAGCTCCTCGGTGGGGATGAGCTCTCGAACTCCGACACCGAGGCGGGCACCCTCGGCCCCCCCCTCGAGCGCTTACGGGGCTATGCCCTCATGCAACTGGGGCGACGCGAGGCCGCCCACGCCGCCTTGCTGGCCAGCTTGGAGGCCGCCCATCGCCAACAGAGCGACTACGAGATCGCCTTGACCCTGGTCGCCTTGGCCCGTGTGGCCAGGCGCAGCGGCGACCTGGCCGCGGCCGACCGCCTGCACGATGACGCCTCAGGACCTCTCGAGCGGCTGCACGTGGTCACGGTTCCCGATTACCCCCGGGTGGCTCGCTCCACCCAGATCCCGGCCACCTCAACCTTGCCGAGGCCGTAGCGCATTTCGTTTAAAGCACACGAGTGTAATCACCGGCTTCAGATTCGGATCCGGCACCCTGTGGCACCGAGAAATTCGCCAAACGTTCACCTCGCGTTCAAAGGTCGTTTACCCACCGTTCAAAAGTCGTTCACCTCGGACAGGTAGCAATGGGGCCGCGGGCGTTTGGAACAGCGGTCCGCACCGACTCGCGCAAAGGAGACGCACGTGTCGAATGCCTTCAACCCGGGAGAACCCAAGGTGATCCACCCCCATCGCACGCGGTCTATTCGAACCTCGCAGGCAGCTTTGGCGGTACTCGCCGTGGCCCTGCTCGCGGCCGCCTGCAGTTCGAGCACCCCGACCGCGGCCAAGAAGAACTCCACCACAACCACACCGACGACCGCTCCGGTGACGTCGACCACCACGGCGCCGGCCGCGGGCGCTACCTCGTCATCGACCACGACCACGGCGGCCAAAGCAGCGACAACCACGACCACGGCGGCCAAAGCAGCCACGACGTCACCGACGACGAGTTGCGCCACCACCCTCACCCAGGCCTGCGACACCAAGGACGCCTCGGCCTCGCTCACCGGTGCGGGCTCCACCTTCGACCAGCCCTTGTTCAGCCGAGCCTTCTACGCCTACAACCAAGCCAACTCCAAGGTCACGGTGGCGTATGCGGCGGTGGGTAGCGGTACCGGCGAGTCCGACATTCAGTCCCAGACGGTGAACTTCGGTGCCAGTGACGTCCCCTTGACCCCTCCGTCGGGCAACGGCGGGGCCATTCTCGAGATCCCCGTGGCACTCGGTGGCGTGGCCATTGCGTACAACGTTCCGGGCGTGAACCAGGGGCTGCATCTGACCGGCACGGTGCTCTCCAACATCTACCTCGGCAACATCACGTCGTGGAACAACTCGGCGATCCAGTCCCTCAACCCGGGTGTCAACCTCCCCAACCAGACCATCGAGACGGTGCACCGGTCGGACTCGAGCGGGACGAGTTACATCTTCACCGACTACCTCAACGCCGTGAACTCGGCGTGGTCCTCCTCAGGCCCCGGCGTGAGCAAGTCCCCCACCTGGACCAAGGGCAACCCCAACAACCTGGGCGGCAGTGGCAACCCCGGCGTGGCCGCCGATGTGGCCAACACCCAGTACTCGATCGGGTACGTCGAACTGGCCTACGCCCTGCAAAGCAGCATCACCTACGCCCAGATCCAGAACGCGGCGGGCGACTTCCAGTCCCCCACCCTCTCCACCGTGTCTGCCGCCGCCAGCCAGTTCCCCAACGTGAGCTACCAAAACTTCGCCATCGTCAACGCACCGGGGGCCAGCAGCTACCCGATCTGCGGCTACAGCTGGGCTCTGGTCTACGAGAACCAGACCAATGAGGCCAATGCCGTGGCGCTGGGCAAGCTCTTCGACTGGGTGACCAACTCGGGTCAGAGCCAAGCCTCGGCCATCGGTTATGCGCCGCTGCCGAGCAACGTTCAAGCCTTAGCCCACTCGACCATCCTGGAGATGCAGCTCAACGGCAAGGCGTTGTTCACCGGTTGATTCGTGGGAGATCCGGGCACTGACGTAGACGACGCTTTGGCCGCCGCACCGGCGGCACGCGGAGGCTGGCGACGACGCTCGCCTCTGCTCCCGAAAGGGGCGTACCGGGTTCTGCTCGGGTTCTTCGCCCTTGTCTTTGCCATTGTCCTGGTGGCCATCGTGGTCACGCTGATCTACAAGTCCCGCGACGCCTGGGCCACTTTCGGGCTCGGCTTCATCTGGTCGAGCACATGGGATCCCGTACACAGCGTGTTCGGGGCGTTGCCCTTCATCGTGGGCACCCTCGTCACCACCACCCTGGCTCTGGTGGTGGCGGTACCCATCGGTATCGCCTGCGCCGCCTACTTGACCGAGATGGCCCCACGATGGCTGCGGCCCTTCGGTGTCCTGGTCGATCTCATCGCGGCCATCCCCAGTGTGGTCGTCGGCTTGTGGGGCCTGCTCGTGGTGGCGCCGGTATTCGGACGCGATGTGGAGCCATTCATGAAGAAGATCCCCGTCATCGAGTGGTTCTTCCATGGCACGCCGCTCGGGGTGAGCATCTTCTTGGCCGGGGTCATCCTGGCAATCATGATCGTCCCCACCATCGTGGCGCTGTCACGCACAGCTCTCCTGGGCGTGGGCGTGCCCGAACGCGAGGCCGGCATGGCACTCGGGGCCACCCAGTGGCGAGTGGTGCGCTCGGTGGTGCTGCCCGGTTCACGCTCGGGCATCGTGGGGGCCGTCGTGCTGGCCCTCGGTCGGGCCGTGGGAGAGACCATTGCGGTGACCTTGACCATCGGCAATGACTACGCCATCCCCCACTCGCTGCTGGCTCCCGGGGCGACGCTCGGATCGGTCATCATCAACCAATTCGGCGACGCCTCCACCGTGCACCACGAACTCGGGTCACTGGTCGCCCTGGGCGTGATCCTGCTCGTTATGGGACTGGTGATCAACGGCGGCGGCCAGCTCATCCTGCGCGGTCGGCGGAGGCCGGCCAAGACGGCGATGATGGACGTGGCGCTATGAGCGTGCTGGCCACCACTGCCTTGGACCTCGACACTGGCGCCGCCGAGCGACGCCAAGTCGTCCAGGCCACGGCGGCCGAATCGCTGCGGCGGCGCCACGCCGTCGGGCGCGTTATGCGCTGGACGTGCCTGGCTGCGTTTCTGATCACCCTGGCTCCTCTGATCATGCTCGTCGGATATGTCATCTACCGAGGGGTCGGCGCCTTGTCGCTGGACTTCTTCACCCACCTCCCCACGCCCGAGGGCATCCCCGGGGGTGGGATCTCCAACGCGCTGGTGGGCACGGGCATCATCGACGGCATCGCGCTGGCCATGGCCGTGCCCGTCGGGCTCATGGTGGCCATCTTCTTGGCCGAAAGAACCGGCCGGCTGGCCAATGTGCTGCGCTTCGGCGCCGACGTCCTCACCGGGCTGCCCACCATTCTCATCGGCTTATTCGTGGCCGCCATCATCGTCCAGCCCCTCAAGCACTTCTCGGCCATCGCCGCCAGCGTGGCCTTGGCCATCATCATGTTGCCCATCATGGTGAGGGCCAGTGAAGAAGCACTTCGCACCGTGCCCGACGACTTGTGGGAAGCGGGCATGGCCCTCGGTGCCCGCCCGTCACGGGTAGTGCGATCGGTCGTCGTGCGCACCGCACTGCCGGGGCTCGTCACCAGCAACCTGCTCGCCCTGTCGCGTGCGGTGGGGGAAACCGCTCCCATCTTGTTCACCGTTTCGGTGTTCTCCTACACGATGAACACGTCGCCCTTGGGTCCGATGAACACCCTGCCGTATGTCATCTGGCAAGACGCCCAAAGTGCCTTTAAGTCCCAGCAGCAGCAAGCGTGGGGGGCGGCCCTCGTGCTCCTCGTGGTCGTCCTGGCGCTGGCGATCGTGGGACGGCTGGTGGCCAGCCGGCTCACCCGGCGGGCCCGGGCCTAGAGAGATCGCAAGAAGGAGTCACATGATCGAAAAGCCCGTTGATACGGTAACCAAGGTGACCTCCGTCTCGGCACCCCAGCCGGGCAATCCCGAACCTGGCCATCGCGAGTCGAACAGGGTCGAGCCCAGCAGCCTCGATCTGCCTCACCCCACCGTCGATGTCGAAGCGGTGACACTGACCGACGTGTCCGTGCGCTTCGGGAATTTCGAGGCCGTGCGCAAAGTGACCCTTCCCCTGGCGGCACGCCGGGTGACGGCGCTGGTGGGCCCATCGGGATGCGGCAAGACAACCATCTTGCGGGCCATCAACCGCATGCACGACCGGTCCGGAGGGGTCGTCAAAGGATCGGTCCGGCTCGGCGACCTCGACGTCTACGCGTCGAGCACCCAACCGGAACTGGTGCGTTCCAAGATCGGCATGGTCTTCCAGCGTCCGAATCCCTTTCCGACCATGAGCATCATCGACAACGTCGTCTCGGGACTGCGCTTCAACGGGGTCCGCAACAAGGCCATCTTGAAAGACGCCGCTGAGTCCGCTCTCCGCCACGCCGCGCTGTGGGAGACGGTCAAGGACAGGTTGGGACAGCCGGCCATCAAACTTTCGGGGGGACAACAGCAGCGGCTGTGCATTGCTCGAGCTCTGGCGGTGGAACCTGAGGTCTTGTTGATGGACGAACCGTGTTCGGCCCTCGACCCCGTGTCGACGGCGCAGATCGAGGAACTCATCGTCAAGCTCTCGTCCGAAATGGCCATTGGGTTGGTAACGCACAACATGTTTCAAGCCACCCGGGTGTCTGACTTCACCGCCGTGTTCCTCCTCGGCGACAGCGGCGTCGGCGAGCTGGTGGAGTTTGGCCCCACCACGCAAGTGTTCGAATCGCCGTCAGACCCCCGCACCGAGGCCTACGTCACCGGCAAGGTGGGCTAGCTCCCTGCTTTATCACTAGAAATGGTGGTAAATGTGGGGCGTTTGAAGAACAACGAGCAGTGGTAGAACACTTCGAGATTCAAAACGCATAAAAGCCAAACAAAAGGGAGCGCCTGTGCCTAACGATGTCACTTCTGTTCATTCTGAGCGGTCCGGACCCCGCTCCCGCCGCAGGTTGCGGTCAGTAATGCTGCTCTCCGCGCTCGGCGTCGGGGCCGCCGCCATGATCGGCGTCGTTCCCGCCGGTGCGACGACACCGACTCCCACCGGTTACTGGGAGATCGGAAACAACGGTGCCCTGTGGAGTATCGCGGGCGCACAAACGGTCACGGCAACGGTCAACGGCATCACCGGGCCGATCGGGGCACCCATCTCGGTGGCACCAACCGCGCACATCGTGGGAATTGCCAGCACGACGGATGGCAAGGGCTACTGGGCGGTCGACGCCAACGGTGGCGTCTATGCCTACGGCGATGCCCAGTACTACGGGTCACTGCCGGCACTGCACGTGAAGCCCAGCCAACCAATCGTGGGCATCGTGAGCACGCCCAGCAACGGTGGATACTGGCTGGTGGCCGCGGACGGTGGCATCTTCACCTTCGGTAACGCCGCCTACGCCGGTTCACTGCCGGCCAAGGGCGTCAAGGTGACCAACATCGTCGGCATTTCGACCACGGCCAGTGGCTTGGGCTACTGGTTGGTGGGCAGTGACGGCGGCGTGTTTGCCTTCGGCACCGCCGCATACTCGGGCTCCGTGTACTCGAAGACGGGCGCGGCGGCTGCTTCACCGGTCGTCGGGATCACCGCCTCGTCCGTCGGCACCGGATATCTGTTGGCTGAGAGCGATGGCGCCGTATTCGCATTCGGCACGCCGTACTTCGGTGGTTCGCCCCTGCTGTCAGGTGTAGCCGGAGCGCCCATGGTTGCCATCAACTACACACCCGACGGCCTCGGCTACTGGGTCGTGGGATCCGACGGTGGCGTGTTTTCCTACGGCGACGCCAAGTACTTCGGATCGGTCCCCGGTGAGCTCTTGAACACCGGCGTGACCAACTCAACACCGATCGTCGGTTTCGCACCGACGCTCTAACACCGG
The DNA here is from genome assembly GCA_963714125.1 of uncultured Acidimicrobiaceae bacterium. GTDB lineage: Bacteria > Actinomycetota > Acidimicrobiia > Acidimicrobiales > UBA8190 > CAWCAW01. Next base: position 3,110,841 of record OY970234.1, read on the forward strand.
GGGCTTACCCCCATCGCCCAACGGCCGACGGCCGACCCTCCGGGGTCCCGTCGGCCGTTGTCGCGTCAGCGCGCCGATCAAAGGCAGCGGGGCCCAGGGTCAGTGCAGCGCGTCGGCGTGTTGCACGTGCCCCGCATCGCGGGTGAACAGCACGTCGTTGTAGCCTTGCCCGGGGCCGACCATCTCGAAGGTCAGCGGCGGTACGAACGACAGATAGAGCGCCCGTCGTCCACTGGCGCCTGGGTCTGTCGGGGCCGGAGCGGCGTGGAGCGTATGGCCGAAATGCACGGTGACGTCACCGGGCTCAGTGGTAAGGGCAACGACAGGCACCATGGCGGCGTGTCGTGGGCCGGGAAGTCGAGATGTCCCTCGATGCGAACCGGCGATCATGTGCAGCTGCCCGGCAGCCTCGTTGGCCGAGTCGAGTTGGATGCCGACGTTGAGCATGGGGCATTTCACCGAGTGTCCGCCCATACCGCAGTCGCGGTGCCACGGAAGGTCGACAAGACCTTCGCTCGCACCCGGCACCTTGATCACGACGCCATTGCCGTCGAGACGGTCGTGGGCGTCGCGTAACTCGCTGCCGCCAAACCCGGCGATCCGCGCCAAGCGCGCATCGGCGCCAAGCGCGGCGATGCGCGCCGATTGATCGTTCAGGTAGTTGACTCGACAGCACACGTCCTGACCATCGACTTTCGTCCACCACGATCGACGATCATCGGGTTTCGCCTTGGCCACCGCCTCGGACACGTCGGCACCCAGCGCGTCGATCTCGTCTGTGGTCATGACGCCTCTCAGGTGAACGAACCCGGTCCGGTGCAAGAAGTCGGTTATCTGCTCGTCGGAGTCGTCCAGGGTGAACGTCCGAGCCAAGTCAACGGGGCGACCGTCGGCATCGTTCACGCTCGGAGGATTGTCGATGTCATACAGCGCTTGTCCGTCGAAGGCCGCTCGCAGCGCTGGCTCCCAGCGGGCCAGCTGGCCGAAATCACCCTTGGTGACCGAGATCTCCTCCGCGTAAAGAAGCGCGAACGAGGACTTCAGTTCCCACGCAAACGCGCACCACGTCGGCCCGGACAGCTCGACGATCGTGTCGGCGAGATCGCTCCCCCGCTGGATCGCAAACGTGTGGCCGCGCGGGACATAGGTGAAGGCGTCGCCACCAGTGAGCACGAACGCCAAGGGTTTCATCACGCGGGTATCGGCGTCGGAGAACACGGGGCCGCAGCTTTCGAGCGCGGCCGGCAAGGTAGTCAAGTGAAAATGGTCGAAGTCAATGGACCCGAATCGCTCGCCAGGCATGACTCCAAGGTAGTCGCCGGCCGCCCTCGGGACCGACGGCACGCCGGGCCTCGCCGACTTGCCGCCGTCGATGGCCGCCCTGCGATAATGGCGCCTCGTCACATCGGAAGCGTGGGGAGCCTGTCATGAGCCACTCGGATCCTCGGGGGAACATCTTCATCGACAACACCGCCTACGCCGATCAGGCGTATTGGCACGCCGTGGCTGCCGAGTTGCGAGCGCAAGCCCCGGTGCTACGGATCGATGAAGAGGGCCACGCACCGTTTTGGGCCCTCACTCGCCATGAGGACGTCTTTGCGGTGTCCCGGGACAATGAGCACTTCCTCAATACCCGAAACTCGGTCCTCGGTCCTGACGCCCAGCTCGAGTTTCTCACCACCATCGGCATCGAGCCCAACACCCTCATCCACATGGACGGCGACGAGCACCGCAGTCACCGCGAACTCGCCAACGACTGGTTCCGGCCCCGCGCCGTCTCCAAACGCCAGCCCCGCGTCGACGCCATCGCTGATGAGTTCGTCGAGAAGTTCCGCCAGCTCGACGGCACCTGCGACATCGCCCAAGACATTGCCGTGCCCTTCACCCTGCATGTGATCATGGACATCTTCGGGGTTCCCGCCGAGGACGAGCCGATCATGCTCAAGTTGACCCAGGGGATCTTCGGGGCCGCCGACCCTGAGTATCTCGGTGATCTCAGTGACCCGATGGCACTGCTCACCGACACCATCAGTCAGTTCGAGGAGTACTTCAGCGAGCTTTCGGCGCAGCGCCGAGCGCATCCGACCGACGACCTGGCCAGCGTGCTGGCCAATGGCGAGGTCAACGGCTGCCCCATGGACCGCAATGCCAGCCTCTGGTACTACACCATCGTGGCCACGGCGGGACATGACACGACGTCCTACGCGTTGGCCGGCGGTCTGGAGGCGCTGCTGCGCCACCCCGATCAAGTGGCCCAGCTGCAAAACGATCCGACCCTGATCAATATCGCCGTCGACGAGATGATCCGCTGGACCTCCCCGGTACGGCAGTTTCTGCGCTACCTCACCGAACCGGCCACGCTGTCGGGCGTCGAGGTTCCGGCCGGCGATCGCGTGCTGCTCTCTTACCCCTCGGCCAATCGTGACGAGCGGGTTTTCACAGACGCCATGGAATTCGACGCATTACGTTCCAATGCCAACCGGATGATCGCTTTCGGCGGGGGCGAGCATTTCTGTCTGGGTTCCACCTTCGCCCGGCGCGAGCTGCGCACGTTCCTACCCCGATTGCTGGCCGCTGTCGACACCATCGAGATCGACGGAGACCCGCAGTGGGCGGAGACGAACTTCGTAGGGGGCGTCAAGCACCTCCCTGTCAGCGCCACGTTTCGCTAGCCGCGAGGCCAGGCGTGAGCTGACCGCGCCGCCGTTAGCTCACCGTGGCGGCGCGGGCGTAGACGAGCGTTGTCACCCGGTCTACAGAAGTGTCGACCAGCTCGACTTGGATCGGTGCACCCGGATCAGAACCGAGCAAGCGGGTCCTGGTACGTACGGGGCCAACACGGGCTTGGGCCAGGTAGCGAATATCCAGATCGGTCACCACCGCCGGCACATCGAACTGCGCTGACACGAGGTCCTCGGCCGCCGCTTCGGCCAGTAAGGCCACCAGAGCACCTTGCAGTGTGCCGGCCGGGTTTCTGAGGCCAGGCGTTACCGTCAACTGCGCGACACCGGCGGCGGCGTCGAGAACCTCGATGCCGGCTTCCTCGCGCAATGGGAGAGACAAGGAGCCCGCACGGCCGAACATGCGGCTGGCGTTGGCGCCTGACACCTGCGGTTTGGGCGGATCACCCTCGCGCCGGGCCAGTTTGGCGAATCCGATGGCACCGGTGGCCACCGGCGCGTCGTCGTCGCCGGTGATCTCGGCCGTGGCCGTTACCGACCGCCGGCCGGCGCGCACAATGGTGCCGGTGGCGGTGATGCACGAGGGGGCGGGAATCAAGCGCATCCGCACCGACATGTCCGACGTCAGGGCCCATGCGTCGGGGTCGTTATCGGCCACGACGCCGGCGACGGCGTCGATGAGAAACGCCACCACGCTGGCCCGCACCACTCCATGACGCAGGACCTGGGCCGGAGGCTCCAAGGTCAGGATCAGTTGGCCCTCGGTGTACTGGGCCCGTACGCCGAGGCGGCCGACGAGATGTAACCCGTCCGGAAAGAAATCCGTCATGGCGCCCAAGCCTGGATTATGGAGCCCTTAGGCATCGGCGCCGTCACGGTCCAGTGTCAGCGCCAGATCAAACGCTTCGTCAAAACTCATGGCCATCCCGAGCGAGTGCCAACGGTTGAACTCCGTCTCACCGATGACAGCGCGGCCCGCTTCCATGCTCGACGTTCGCATGTCGTCATAGTACAAGAGCCACCGTTGCCCGATTTGGTCCAGGTACGACTGCGCCACACCGTGAAGACGAGCGGCGCGTGGCCATCGACCCCGGTCCCCGTCGATAGTGGCGATGCCAAGCATGGTGTAGGCAATGCCAAACCGATCACCATTACGCCGACAGATGTGGAGTGCGTCGTACAGCATCGACGTGGCACTGGAGAGATCGCCTTCGGCCCTGGCGATAATGCCCAGGTTGATCGATATGTGGTACAGGTGCAGACCGGCAAGCTCCTGGGCGGCGGCGGCTTTCTCCAAATGCCATCGAGCTTTGGCCACGTCGCCATCGTCGAGCGCGTGCATTCCCGCCGTGTTGTGAATATCGGCAGTGAAGAACAAGTTGCCGCCACGTTCGGCACACGCACTGGCTTCGGCGAAGAAGGATGCCGTCTGGGAAGGTGCGGCCATCCTGCTCGCCATGGCACACAGGCTCACCGTCACCACCAACACCGTGTCATCGTCGAGGAGGCGCGCCCTGTCCAGGTTCTGGATCCCGAGACGGTACGCGTCTTCGTACTCACCGCTGAAATACTGGGTCCCTCCCAAAGCCACCTGGGCCAAGATCGTCAGCCGTTCGTCATCCACGTCCGCAGCCATCTCGACGGCTCGCTCGCCAAATCGGCGGGCCGTAGCGAGGTCCACGGCTCGGGCCATCACGGCGCCGGCGATGGTGGCTTCGAGTACCAAGGCAGGATCGACCCCGTCATGAGCCATATCCAGGGCCGGTATATACAAGGGGAGAACTTCCCCCACCCGGGAACGAGCCGACCAGAACAGACGAAGGGCCACCGCAAAGCGCAGCACGATCTCCGCTTTGTCCTCCCCAGCGGCATGTTCGATGGCCCGCTTGAGGTTGGCTTCGTCTTTTGTCAGCAACGCCAGCCACACGGGCTGACTGCGGCCATGAAGATGATCGACCGCCTCCTCGGCGAGTGACAAGAAGTAGAGGCAATGTGCCGTGGCCACTCGGCGCGCCTCGTCACCTTCTCCTCTCACCAAGAGTTCAGCCGCGAACTGCCGAATAGTTTCGAGCATGCGATAGCGCAAGCTGCCGTCCGACGGTTCTGCCACCACGAGGCTCTTGTCGACGAGTGATCCGAGCAGGTCCATCACATCGAAAGATTCGATGCCGTCAAGTCCACATACGGCTCGGGCCGCGGGCAGGTCGAACCCGTCGATGAAGACCGACAGCCGCCGCAATACGCTCTGTTCGCGCTCGTCGAGCAGCGAATACGACCAGTCGACGGTGGCCCGCAGCGTCTGTTGACGCTCTAGGGCACTGCGGCTGCCACCGGTCAGAAGGCTGAAGCGCTGGTCCAAGAGACTGTGCAGTTCGGCCAGAGGCAATGAACGAAGGCGCGCCGCGGCGAGTTCGATGGCTAACGGCATGCCGTCGAGGCGCCGGCACGTCGACACAACCAGGCGCACCGTGACAGGGTCGGACTCGAGCTCGACCCCTTGCGATCTGGCTCGTGCCACGAACAGAGCCACGGCATCGGAGTCCTCGAATACCGCCGGCGACGCGTCATCGGAGCGCGGCAGCGACAACGACGGCACCCGGTAGATGGTCTCGCCATTGATGCCCAGGGGTTCTCGGCTCGTGGTCAACACCCGAGTGTTCGGGCAGCTGCGAACGATGGCGTCGATGACCTGAGCACAGGCGTCTATGACGTGTTCACAGTTGTCGAACACCAGGAACATGTCCTGTTGCCCGATAGTCGCCGTCAGCGCATCCACTGCTGATTCTGCCGATCGATCGCCGAAGCCGATCGCTTGGGCCAGTGCCGATGCAACCGCATGCGGATCGGAGATCGGGGCCAACTCGACGAGCCAGACACCGTCACCGCACGAACCCACCAGATCGGCGGCGACCCGCAGGGCGAGCCGCGTCTTGCCCGATCCACCCGCCCCTGCCAACGTGACCAGACGCGACGTGGCCACGAGCTCGGTCACCTCCTTGAGCTCGTATTGGCGTCCGATGAACGGTGCCGGTTGCGAGGGCAGATTGTGAGCGAGACGGGCCCGATCGAGGCTGGCGATGGCTGGGAAATCGCCCTCGAGCCCGGGTGCCTCCAACTGGTAGATGCGCTCGGCCCGACCCAGGTCCTTGAGACGATGCAAACCGAGGTCGCGCAAGCTCGCATCGCCGGGTAGAGAGTTGGCCACCAACGCCGCCGCCGTCTCCGAAAGGAGGATCTGCCCGCCGTGGGCCACGGCCGCCACCCGGGCGGCGCGATGGATGTCCAAACCGACCAGCCCGGTGGCAGTTTCAGACGCTTCGCCGGCATGGAGCCCCATGCGCACGCGCACGCGTTCGCCTGCTGACCACTCATGAGCGTCGAGGGATCGCTGGATGGCGATAGTGGCGGCCACACACGCGCCGGGCGATGCGAACACGGCGAAGAACCCGTCGCCTTGAGTGCTTACCTCTCGACCGTCATGAGTGCGCAGCTCGGAGCGCACCAGGGCGTGATGGTCCTCAAGCGCGGCCGCGTAAGCGGTGCCACCCAGGCGGCTCAGCATGCGGGTCGAGCCCTCGATGTCGGTGAAGAGGAAGGTGAGTGTTTCCGTGACGCTCAGCGTAGCGACGCCGGCCTAACAGCGATAGATCCGCTCGGCGTTGGCGGCAAAGAGCTTGTGGCGCGCCTCGTCTCCCAAACCACTCGTAATGGCGTTGAACGCGGCGTAGAGCTCGTCGAAGGTGCCGCCCATCGAATCGACCGGGAAGTTGCTGGCAAACATGCAGCGGTCGACGCTGAAGGCTTCGATGGCGTATTCGAGCCACGGAGCCAGGACGTCGACGCTCATGGACCGAAACGGCATGGCCAGACCCGAGAGCTTGCACAGGACGTTGTCGCCGAGGCCGGCCAGCGCGTCGATGCCGACTTGCCACAATGCACGTTCCTCTTCGGTATTGGAACGGGGCCAACCGGTGTGTTCGACCACGACGACAAGGTCAGCAAATCCGCCCAGCTGCCGCGCCGCCGCCTCGAGCTGGTCGGGGTGCGTCATCAACTCGAAAACGAGGTTGCGTTCCGCCAAGGCGTGAAGCACGGCCGGATCGGGCAGCGGCCCTCCCATGGGTCCCATGGGTCGAACACCTCTGAAGCGCGCGGCGGTCATCTGCTCGTCGATGACCTCGATGGACTGCGCCACCGAGTCGGTGGGCGGTAGGCCGCCCACGATGGCAGCGACAGGGCCGCTTGTCGGTGCATGGCGATCGAGCTCGATGGTCTCGTCGATGCAATGGCGACCGGTGGCGGCGGCAACATTGATGATCTTCTCGACATTCCACCCCGATGCTTCGGACTGATAGGTATCGATATCGAAGCGGCGGCACATCCTGGTGGCGTCACCGAAGCCCAGATGTTGGGGGTTGGCCAGGTACGGGTACCAGTCGGTGCGGGCCGGGTCCCACAGGTGGATGTGGGCGTCGACGACGCGCGTCGGCCGGGCGGTCATCGGGTCTCCGTGGTCATCGGGCCTCGGTGGTCGCACGTCCGCCGGCGGCACCGACGATTTCCCTGATGGTGTCGTCGAGCCAGTCGGGCACGCCCGGACCGCCGTAGGTGATGCTGGTGGCGGGTCGGGGGTGGGCCCGGAGCCCGAGCCAGCCCGGGCCGATGACCAGCTCGGCACCGGCCAAAGCGGGCGCATCAGGGTGCCCGAGCAGATGCCCGACGAAAGCACCACCCGAGGCGCTGACGGCGTCTTCGGTGGCTTCGAGGCTCACCGCGAAAGCTGACACCCGCTTTTGCGTGGTGGCGAGGCCCACGCGCGCCAACTGGGCCGAAGCCTGAGCGCGACTGCGGCCTCCGGCCGTGGTGGCATCGGTGAGCGTCACCAGCCGCACCGGTCGGTCCGCCGCCCCGGCGTAATCGGCCGCGGCCCGGGCCCATCCGGCGTCGAAATGGATCTGTCCCACGATGCCGTCGTGCTCGGCCAGGATTCGCTCCCACCCGTCGGTCGAGGCCCTTGTCGGCTCACCACCGGCTACCGCTACCACGATGGCGTCGATGGGGCCCGTCGCGTCGACCACGGCGCGTAACGCCTCGCCGGCGGCGTCGAAGCCACCCGATACACCAACACCGTGACAGGTGATGGAGCGTTGCTCGAGGGCGGCGGTGATAGAAGCGGCCAGACGCGGGCGGTCGGAGACGACCACGCAGGATCGCACGTCCCCCGAAGCAAACTCGGCCGGGGAGGGCTCGGCGAAGATGGGGCCGAAACGGGGGTTGGTGGCCCCGTCACTGACCTGGTTGGCTTCGGCGCGGGCAAAAGCCCGAGGAAGCACGACCTCCAATACGCCGGCCACCGAGGTCGCCCCGTCCGTGCGCACCACTTCGACAAGGCGCGGCGGGTCGATGACCGCCAGTTCCGATCCACCGGCAAAGAACACGGTGCCGCTACACCAGCCCAGTGCGTCGCCGACTAGATGGGCGCCCAGCGGACCCAGATCCTCGGGACCGAGCATCGAACTGAGCGACAGTCCGCCCCCACCCGAGCTGCGTCCCGCCTGGCGGGCGCGCTCCAAGGCGGCGGCAACCATCCGGGTGGCGGCTATGGGCGACATGGCGTTGACGGTCGCACCCGTCGGCAGTTGTCGGCCCAGCTCCCATGTCAGCGCGGCGACCACCCGCTTGGCACAGCTGTAGCCACCGGCATCGGCGGCGCGCCACCCTGATCCGGAGGTGACACCGAGAACGTGACCCGTTCCCGCCGCTGCCATGAGGGGCACCGCAGCACGCAAGATGTTCAGGTACCCCCCGAGGTGCACCTCGAGCAGCGCCCGCCAATCATCCTCGGTGCCGTGGGCGAATCCTGATTGCCGGGTAATGCCGGCCACGTTGACGACAGCATCGAGTCCGCCATGCTCGGTGACCAGCTCTTCGAACAACGCCCGCACCGCCTCGGCGTCGGTCACCGATGCCGACGAGGCCCGGGCCGAGCCACCCGCCGCCACGATGCGGTCGGCGGTCGTCTCTGTGGGCTCAGCCAGGCGCTGCGAACCGTCGAGGGTGACGAGGGGGTCGAGGGTGACAACGAACCATCCGCCGCGGCCCAGTTCCTCGGCGATGGCCGCTCCGATCCCGCCGCCGCCGCCGGTAACGACAGCAACCTGTTGACGCGCGCTCACGATGCCGTCGACCGGACCTCGAGCTCGAGGCCCTCGAAGGTGCCGGCCGCAAGCCACTGTTCGAGACGCTCGCGATAACCGAACCAGTCCCCCATGCCCCGCCCGTAGTTCCCGTTGCGAGGATTCATCGCCTCGGGATGACCTTCGTTGTTGATGCGCGATGGTGTGCACGCCGACATGACGGCACTGCCATCGACGAAGGTGTCGACGACGGTCTTCGTCCATGTCGCCTCGGCCTCGGCACTGACGTCGAAGACCTCCACACCCCGCTGCATGAGCAACCCCACGGCGTCCCCGACGAACTCGGCGCCGAGCACGGCGAGCTGGGTGTAGTTCACGGTCACCACGGCTTGCTGTCCCGGCGCTGGCATGACGAACATGTTGGGGAAGCCTCGGCTCATCATGCCGAAAAGGCTGGCCGCCCCATCAGCCCACTTGGCCGCCAGCGTGATGCCGTCCCGGCCCACGATCTCGTGGCCGACACGCCGGTACAGCGGGGTGAGCTCGGCTTCGAATCCGGTGCCGTAGATGATGCAGTCGACCTCGTACTGCTTGCCGTCGACGACGGGACCTTTTTCCGTGATCCGATCGAATCCCGAGGGACATCCGATCACGGTGACGTTGGGACTGTTGAGAGCAGGGAGATACTCGTCATGGAAGCACGGCCGCTTGCAGAGGTAGCGGTAGTAAGGCTTGATGATCTCGGCCGTGGCCGGGTCCGTGACGAGCTCTTCGACGCGACGGCGGTGCTCCTCCATGATCCGGTAGTCGAGCTCCTCGGCGCTGCGCAGGTACTCCCCCGTCGTCATGCCCTCGCGCCGGGGAGGATGCTGGACCGCCGCGTAGTGATGGGTCCATCCGTCATCCACCTCGTCGCGCTCGACGGGCCGGCCCAGCATCACCGCTTGAAAGTTGTCCATCCGAGCGCGTTGCCACCCCCGCTGAAGGTCCTTACCGAAATCAGGATCGGTGGGCCGATTGCCGCGCTCGCCGATGGCTGACGGCGTGCGTTGGAACAGGTAGAGGTGCTGGGCCGACTCGGCCAGCCAGGGCACGCACTGGATGCCGGTGGCGCCGGTGCCGATCATGGCGACGACTTTGTCCCCCAGCTTGGTCAGGGGCTCATCGGGACCCCCGCCGGTGTAGCTGTAATCCCAGCGCGCCGTATGAAAGGAGTGCCCGGCGAAGTCCTCCATGCCCGCAATGGCGGGCAGCTTGAGGAGGTTGAGGATCCCGACAGCCAGCACGTACCAGCGGCAGCTGACCTCGTCGCCGCGGTCGGTGCGGACATGCCACCGGGCCGCCTCCTCGTTCCACTCGGCCTGGGTGACCCCGGTGTGAAACAGCGCATCGGACCCCAGATCGAAGCGTTGCGCGATGGCCTCCAAATGGCCAAGGATCTCCGAGCCGAAGGCATAGCGACGGGTGGGGATGTAGTCGAGTTCCTCGAGCAGGGGGAGGTAGCTGTAGGACTCGACGTCGCACATCACCCCGGGGTACCGGTTCCAGTACCACGTGCCGCCGATCCCGCCCGCCTGGTCGACGATGCGTATGCGCTCGACCCCGGCTTGGCGCAGCCGGGCGCCGGCTAAGACCCCGGCGATCCCCCCGCCCACGATCACCACGTCGACCTCGTCGACCACCGGGGCCCGTTCCACAACCGGCGCAAAGGGGTCGTCCCGGTACCGGGCGAAATGCTCGTCGGTCTTGAGGTCGCGAATGGTGGCGCGGTCGGGGACGAGGCGCTTGTCCCGCTCGGCCAGGTACTTGGCCCGCACCGCCTCGGCGTCGTAGGTCGGCGGCGCCGCCGGATCAGGCCCAGGCATGGCCTTTACGCTACTCGCTGCATATGACGCCGGCGTCAGGTAACGCCCCTCGGCCGGTGGCCAGAGAGCACATCCGCACTCACTACTGTGCCGGTGGTGGACGAGGTGCAGATCGACGATCACGGTCGGCCCCAGCCGCCCCAGGGCGGAAGTGAGACGGCCACCTTGACGGGCTTCTTGGACTACCAACGGGCCACGCTGGCATGGAAATGCCAGGGGTTGAGCGACGACCAGTTGCGGGTGACGCGTCCGCCCAGTTCGGTGACCCTGGGCGGCCTCCTCAAGCACATGGCGTACGTCGAGGACTACTGGTTCACCGAGGTGATCGCCGAAGCCGCTCCCACGCCGCCGTGGGCCCACCAGGACTGGGACGCCGACCCTGACTGGGAGTGGCACAGTGCCGGCCACGACACGGGCGCCGACCTCCGAGCCCTGTGGGCCGAGCGCGTCGAACGCTCCCGAGCCGTCGTGCGTGACCAGATACAGCGGCAGGGCGACAACGCAGCCCTGGGCCACATGCACCCGGCGTGGGACGGCCAGGGAAGCGTGTCGCTGCGGTGGGTTCTCGTCCACATGATCGAGGAGTACGCCCGCCACAATGGCCACGCCGACGGGCTGCGAGAGTCCATCGACGGAAAGGTCGGTGAGTGAATGATGGCGAGTGAACGTCGCCCGCGCACTCCATCTCCCGACGTCGCCCGGCGCCTCCTGCGGGCCAAGGACTTCATCGACGCCCACTACGACGAGCACCTACTGGTGGCGGCGGTGGCGGAGGTCGCCCATCAGTCACCGGCCCACTTCGCTCGGCAATTCCATCGCACCTTCGGCGAGACACCGCATCAATATCTGTTGAGCCGGCGCCTTGAACGCGCCGCCCACCTTCTTCGCAACACCGATTACACCGTGGCCCGCGTTGCCGTATCGGTGGGGGTGAGCAGTGTCGGCACGTTCACCAGTTCCTTCCGACGGGCCTACGGCCAGACGCCCACGCAGTACCGCTCGATTTACCTTCCTGCCCTCATGGACCGCGTGCTCCCCCCCTGCGTGCATCACGCCGTCAGCCGTCCTCGATTGAGCAGGATTTAAGAAGACAGCCCCGCGGGTCGCCGGTACCATGCGGTGAAAACCAATCGCTGACGAGGAGCTGGTAATGGCCATGCAGGTTTCGTACGCCACCCTTTGGGTGCGCGATCAAGATGAAGCGCTGGCATTCTTCGAAACGCTCGGGTTCGAGGTCCGAGAAGACGTGAAGAATGGCGATTTCCGCTGGCTTTCGGTGGCGTCGAAGCAGCAACCCGACCTGGCTGTGGTGCTCTCAAAGCCCGGGTATCCCATGGACGACGAAACCGCCGAGCACGTGGCGGGGGCGGTGGCCAAGGGCATGTTGAGCTCGATCGTGTTCACCACCGACGACTGCTTCGCTACCTACGAGGAGTTGAAGGACAAGGGCATCGAGTTCACCCGTCCCGCCGGAGATCGCGGCTACGCCATCGACGCGGCATTTCGCGATCCGTCGGGCAACGAATTCCGGTTGGTTCAGCAATCACCCGCCCCCGCTTGACTCAACCCAAGGCCCGGCCATCGAAACCGGCCGACAGTCACGATGTGATTCGCGTCCATGGGGCGCGGGTCAATAACCTCAAAGACGTCAGCATCGACATCCCCAAACGACGGCTCACGGTGTTCACGGGGGTGTCGGGATCGGGCAAGAGCTCGCTGGTGTTCGGGACCATTGCCGCCGAATCGCAGCGGCTGATCAACGAGACCTACAGCGCCTTCGTGCAGGGCTTTATGCCGACTTTGCGACGCCCTGACGTCGACGTGCTGCAGGGTCTGACCACAGCCATCATCGTCGATCAGGAGCGCATGGGATCCGACGCCCGATCGACCGTCGGTACCGCTACCGATGCCAACGCCATGCTGCGCATCCTCTTCAGCCGCCTCGGCAAGCCACACATCGGTTCGCCCGGTGCCTTCTCCTTCAATGTCGCCTCGGTGCGCGCCAGCGGGGTGATCACTGTTGAGCGAGGAGCGCGCCAGTCGGTGCGAAAGACGTTCAGTCGGGTGGGCGGCATGTGCCCACGCTGCGAAGGCCGGGGTTCGGTCACCGAATTCGATCTGTCTCAGCTCTACGACGACAGCAAATCCCTTCGCCAAGGTGCACTCACCATCCCCGGCTACAGCATGGATGGATGGTTCGGCCGCATCTTCCTCGGCTGTGGCTTCTTCGATCCTGACAAGCCGATCCGCAAATACACCAAAACCGAGCTACGCGATCTGTTGCACAAAGAGCCGACCAAGATCAAGGTGGACGGCGTCAACTTGACCTACGAAGGGTTGATCCCGCGCATCGAGAAGTCGATGCTGTCCAAAGACCTCGATGCCCTCCAGCCGCACGTACGCACCTTCGTCGAGCGGGCCCTGACCTTTGCTGCGTGCCCTGACTGCGGTGGCACCCGGCTCAGCGAGGCGGCTCGATCTTCGAAGATCAAGAAGATCAACATTGCCGACGCCTGTGCCATGCAGATCAGCGAACTGGCCGAGTGGGTCGCCGGCCTCAACGAGCCCTCGGTGGCACCACTACTCGGTGCACTACGAGACTCCCTCGACGCCTTCGCCGACATCGGCCTCGGCTATCTGTCGCTCGACCGACCGTCGGGCACGCTGTCGGGTGGCGAGGCGCAGCGGGTCAAGATGATCCGCCACCTCGGTTCGTCGCTCACCGACGTCACCTACGTCTTCGATGAGCCCACCACCGGCTTGCATCCACATGACATCGCCCGCATGAACGAGTTGCTGCTGCGGCTGCGGGAAAAGGGCAATACCGTGCTGGTCGTCGAGCACAAGCCGCAAACCATGGCTATCGCCGACCACGTCGTCGATCTGGGCCCGGGCGCCGGTGCGGCTGGGGGCACCGTGTGCTTCGAAGGCACCATCGAAGGACTTCGGGCCAGTGCCACCATTACCGGTCGTCACCTCGACGACCGCGCTGGCGTGAAGCCGTCGGTGCGCACACCGTGCGGTACCCTGGAAATCCGCGGCGCCACTACCCACAACTTACGCTCCGTCGATGTAGACATCCCGCTCGGGGTGCTCGTCGTCGTCACCGGCGTGGCCGGATCCGGGAAAAGCTCGCTGATCCACGGATCGGTGTCCCCCCGCGACGGCGTCGTGGCGGTAGACCAAAGCGCTATCCGCGGTTCACGACGCAGCAATCCGGCCACCTACACCGGCATGCTGGAGCCGATCCGCAAGGCTTTCGCCAAGGCCAACGGCGTCAAAGCGGCCTTGTTCAGTGCCAACTCAGAGGGTGCCTGTCCGAGTTGCAACGGGGTCGGCGTCATCTATAGCGACCTGGCCATGATGGCCGGCGTGGCCAGCGTGTGCGAGGAGTGCGACGGAAAGCGATTCGACGCATCGGTGCTGCACTATCGCCTCGGCGGTCGCGACATCAGCGAGGTGCTTGCCATGTCGGTGACCGAGGCCACGGAATTCTTTGGCGACGGCGTTGCCTACATACCTGCCGCGCATGGGATTCTCGAACGGCTTGCCGATGTCGGGCTCGGCTACCTGAGCCTCGGCCAACCGCTCACGACACTGTCGGGAGGCGAGCGCCAACGCCTCAAGCTAGCCACGCACCTCGGTGACAAAGGCGGTATCTACGTCCTCGACGAACCCACTTCCGGCCTCCATCTCGCCGACGTCGAGCAGCTCTTGGCGCTCCTCGACCGGCTGGTCGACTCGGGCAAGTCAGCCATCGTCATTGCCCATCACCAGGCCGTCATGGCCCGCGCCGACTGGATCATCGACCTCGGTCCGGGTGCCGGTCACCAAGGGGGGCAGGTGGTTTTCGAAGGGACCCCGGCCGAGCTCATCGCCGGGCCATCCACCCTCACCGGTGAGTATTTGGCGGCCTACGTCTCTGCTTGACCGCCTGCCTTGCCAGCCCGCGCGCCGGCGTCCACTATGAACGGGTTCAACCCGCCCCGCCGCCCGCCACCTCCCGTGACTCAGCCTTCTCCCGCCTCGGAAGGTTCGTCGCCCGTCACCACCGGCGGGTGCTGATCGCCTACGCCGTGGTACTGGTGGTAGCGGGCGGTCTTGGATTCCAGCTCTTCGGAGCGCTCAAATCAGGTGGGTTCAACGATCCCGGCAGTCAGGCGGCGCGCGCCGATACCACCTTGGCGGATCGTTTCGGCGTCCATGACCCGGCCGCCGCCATGTTCGTCACGGCGGCCGGAGGCGTCACCTCTCATGTTGCTAGCGTCGCCGCCGCGAGGCTGGTGTCCTCGGTAGCTGCCAATAGCAACGTGGCGCGTGTCGTCTCGTACTGGACGTCGGGGAAGCCTGCCGCTCTGCTCGGCGATGGCGGTGGCGCCGCCGAGGTGCTCATCTACGCGCGCCCAGGGGTCAGCGCTGACACCTTCGGCCCTGCGCTGGCCAAGACCTATGACGGAGTCTTCCGCGCCTCGGGCACTTCGTTGCGCGTGGCCGTGGGCGGCCAGGGTGTCGTCGACCACGCCGTGAACAGCCGCATCGAATCAGACCTGGGCCGGGCCGAGTCAATCGCCGTACCCGTGACCCTCGTGCTCCTGCTGTTCGTATTCGGCAGCGTGGTATCGGCGGGGCTTCCCTTTTCGGTGGCCATCAGCGCCATCTTGGCGAGTTTCTTTGTCCTGTGGCTCATCTCATTGGCGACCAACGTGTCGGTGTTCGCACTGAACCTGATCACCGGACTGGGGTTGGGGCTGGGGATCGACTATTCGCTGTTGATCGCCAATCGGTTTCGCGAGGAACTCGCCCGCGACCCCGACGTCACCAAAGCGGTGGCCAAGACGGTGGCCACGGCGGGACGCACGGTCGTCATGTCGGCCGCAACCGTGTGCCTGGTGATGGTCTCCTTGCTGTTCTTCCCGCAGTACTTCTTAAAATCCTTCGGCTACGCCGGCATCGCCACCACCGCCCTGGCTGCTTTGGCGGCCGTCACCGCCTTGCCCGCGTTGCTCGCCGTAGTGGGGAGCAAGGTCGATCGGGGGAAAATACTGCGCCGCGACCTCACTCCACGGGCCCAAGGTGCGTGGTCTCGCACGGCCGGCTGGGTCATGCGTCGTCCTTGGCCGGTGCTGGCGGGAGGACTGGTGATCATGGCGGTCTTGGCCTCGCCGGCATTGTCGGCCCGCTTTGGCACCGTCGACTACCGCTCGTTGCCGTCGAACGATCCCGCCGTGGTGGTATCCAACGAGCTGGCCCACGACTTTCCCGGTCAGAGCCCGAACCCGGTGGGGATTGTGCTCCAAGGTGCCACCGGCAGTTCAGCCGTCGAGCAGTATGCGTTGCGACTCGACGATGTAGAAGGTGTGACAGAGGTCACCACGGCGCGGTCGGTCATCATCGGGGGCCGGGTCGTGGCGGCCAATCCTCATCCGAGTGCGTGGATCTCGGGGACTTCCCAACGCATTGTTGTGTTGGCCAGCCAGACGCCGACGAGTTCTGCCGGGATGGCACTCATCACCGACATCCGGGCCATTCATGGCCCGGGCACGAGCCTTGTCGGCGGGACGGCGGCCGACTTCGCCGACTCCCAAGGGGCCATCTCGAACCGGGGCCTCCTGGCCGTGCTGTGGATCGCCGTGGTTACCCTCGTCATGCTGTTCCTTTTCACCGGCAGCGTCGTCCTGCCCATCAAGGCCGTGCTTCTCAACATCGTCACCTTGGGCGCCACGCTGGGGGTGCTGATGTGGATCTTCAAAGACGGACACCTGCAGTGGCTGGTAGGTCACTTCACCGTCACGGGATCGATTGATACGACCACGGCGGTATTGGTGGCAGTGGTGGCCTTTGCCTTATCGATGGACTACGAGATGTTTCTGCTGTCGCGGATCAAAGAGGAGCACGACGCCGGGGCCGACTCCGTGGCGGCGGTGACAATGGGCATCCAACGATCGGGTCGTATCATCACCGCGGCGGCCGCCTTGATCGCCCTCGTATTCGCCACCTTCGTCAGCAGTGGCGTCACCAACATCAAGGAACTCGGCGTCGGGGTTGCGTTCGCCATCGTGGTCGACGCCACCTTGGTGCGAGGATTCATCGTCCCCGCGTTCATGCGGCTGGCAGGGACGTGGAACTGGTGGGCGCCGGGACCTCTCGCCCGGTGGCACGCGCGCTACGGGTTATCTGAGCTCCCGGATTAGTTGTCCGCCAGAGCAACTCGGGCCAGAGCCTCAACCGGCGCCAAGGCACCCGAGGCTTGGGCCGCCACCAGAGTCCGACTCCCGTTGGAGTAAGCGTTGACGACAGAACGTCCGCCGACGGCTTGACCGTAGGACCCGTCCCCAACACCAGAAAGCGCCGGCATGGCCGGATCTCCGGGCGCGTGCGCAACCTGCCCGGCGAACACCGCCGCGCTCTGGTGGGCAAAGATGGTCACACCGGCGGTGCCCGCAGCTCCGGTGTATTCACACACCAGCCCGCCGCCCGGCGTGGCGCTTTGCATGGGCCCGCTGTAGGAGCCTCCCAAGGCCGCGTTTGCCTGAGCCAAGGTCGGGCACACCGTGGCGCTGGTGGTAGCCGCGGTGGTGGTAGGAACGGCGGCCGTGGTGGCGCTGCCCGCCTGCGTCGTCGGAGACGTTGATCCCGCACTGGGGCTGCTACTGCCTGAGCTGCAACCCGCAACAACGCCAATACTGAGGACGCCCAGGGCCAACAGCACTTTGTTGTTCATGGCGCTGACCATACGACCTGGATGAAGATCCAACAAGGACTTTGGGGTGCGTTCTGGCCCTCTCGACGTCAAGGCCGAGATCGAGGATCGTGCCTGGACAGGCCCTGACGGTCGGCTCTTGCCATGAAAAGATGAAGTGCGATGAAACCCGAATTGCAGGCTCTGCTCGACTCCCTGGAGAGCCAACGGGCCCATGTCTTGGGGATTGTGGAGGGACTCACCGATGATGAGCTCGGTCGCCCGGTATTACCAAGCGGGTGGTCCATTCTCGGACTGATCCACCACCTCGCTGTCGATGTCGAGCGCTTTTGGTTTCGTGAGGTTGTCGCCGGAGACCATTCGCTCACCCCGGTCAGAGCCGTAACATCGGCATGGGACATTTCGCCGTCAACGCGATCTGAATCGATTCTCGAAACCTACCGACGCGAGATTGAACTCGCCAACGCCGTAGTTGTATCGACTCCTTTGGAGGCCGAGCCCAAGGTGTGGCCGGACTTCTTCGGCGAGTGGAAGTTGCCCGACCTACGCGCCGTGCTGCTCCATGTGATCACCGAGACTGCATGTCACGCGGACACCTCGACGCCGCCCGCGAACTCATCGACGGGTGTTTGTGGCTCAAACTCACGTAAACGCGCTAGGGAAGGTGTGGATCATCTACTTGACGGATGTACGACCGGCGCGGTAGCCACTAGAGAAAGAAAGTCAATACCCATTGACTTTGGCTTTCCGTGGAGGTGCTCGTGGAGACAACCGGTTCTTTTCTCCGTCGCTTGAGCAAGCAACGACCCCACCATTCGCCGTGGACGGGTGCTGCCATCGCCGCCATGTTCATGGGTGTGTTGGTGGCATTACTGCCCTCCACGGCGTGGGCTCTCCCGAGCTGGCAATTCGAGACCGCTCCGGTCCCCGTGTCCCAAGACAACTACCTCAACGGCGTCTCGTGCATGTCGGCCGCCTCGTGTACCGCAGTGGGCTCCTACCTCAACCGCGCCACGCCCGTCCCCAACCAAACCCTTGTCGAGTCCTGGACCGGGTCTTCGGTGCACCTCGTCTCCAGCCCCAACGTCTTGGCCGATGGCAACCCGCTGTACAACCAGCTCTCAGGCGTTTCGTGCGTAAGGAGGACGAGCACGTGTGTGGCCGTTGGCTATTACGACAACTCCGACAACGTCGAACAGACCCTCGTCGAGTCATCGAGCGGTTCCAGCTGGACCATCGGCACCATTGGTGACAGCGGAACGGGAAACAACCAACTCAACGCCGTGTCATGCCTATCGACGCGATGCACCGCCGTGGGTTACTCCACCAACACCACCACTGGCAATGAGCAGGCCCTCATCGAGATGTGGAACGGATCGACGTGGACAATCGCCACCAGTGCGGACGAAGGAACAGAGAACAATGTGCTCAGTGCCGTGTCCTGCGTGTCGACTCGAGCGTGCAAGGCGGTGGGTAGCTATGACACCTCGGGCAACGTCGTAGAGCCCCTGATCGAGTCGTGGAACGGGTCGGCGTGGAGCGTCGCTTCCGACCCTGACGTTGGGACGGGCTCTTTGAACGGCGTCTCGTGTGTCTCGATCAGGAGGTGCACTGCCGTCGGCGGTGCCACGAGCGGAACCCTCATCGAGTCCTGGAACGGCGACAGCTGGACGACCGTCGCCAGTGCCGACCCGGGAACGGTGTCCAACGAGTTCACCGGTGTCTCGTGCGTGTCGGCTCGAAGCTGCAAGGCGGTCGGCGGCTACCTCGACAGCGGCAATCCGTATGACTCGACCCAGACGCTGATCGAGACTTGGAACGGGTCCGCTTGGTCGATCCAGCCCAGCCCCAATTTGTCGACGGACAACAATCAAGTCGAGCTCGCCAACATCCTGTCGGGTGTGTCCTGCGGGTCCCGAAACTCGTGCAAGGCAGTAGGGTATTACGCCAATCCCCACGATTTGAGTGGGAATGCGACCGTGCTGATCCAGACCTACGGCTGACGCATCGTCAGGAGTCCGCGGTGTTCAGTAGGACATCCCCTGCGTCGATGAGACACCATGAGTGATGTCGGAACCAGCCAGCCCGGGCCACAGGGCCGTCACGCACGCTTTCGGCTCAGCGCGCTGTCCACGATCCTGTTCGCCCTCGCCCTCGTGAGCGACGTCCTGTCGGGCATTTTCCAGCCCGCCTGTCCGCCCGGTTGGACTCGCTGGGATTTCGAGCCAAGCTCCGGGTGGATTATTGGCGTCGTAGCCCTGCTGCTGGCCCTGTCGGGTGTTGGGGCTCTCCGGGCGCGCCGCCCTGTCGCGAGTTCTCGTGGTGGTCGCCCCGTTGCCACGGTGTTGGCGGGGCTGCTCGCGCTGGTGGCAGCAGTGTCGTTGCTTGTTCTGGCGTCCAACCTCGTCGACCAGGTGACCAACCCGACGGCCGGGTGCACGACGTTCTGACTGAGTGAACACAAAGCAAGGTGCGCCCGCGCGCCGACGTTGCGGCTACCGCCACTCGTTCACGAAGGAAGCTCTCCGCCCGATTGCTCGGCCACCATGAACCGGGCGTACCAGTCGGGCCAATCTGGGTCGGCCTTGCCGATGCCCTTCTCGTGCTCGCCGTGCGCTGCCTCGGCCCGCCTCAGGGCCCCCGCCAGGTCACCGGCAGAGTTGAACGAGGTGATGGCCGGATCGACCCGTCCAGGGAGCCGGTCGGTCACCTGTTGGAGAAGCCAGCTGTTGCCGTCGGGGTCTTCGAAGGTCGCGAAGGAGCTGTAGCTCTTGTGATCGGGATCCGGCCCGCTGACGCGACCACTCGCCCCGTCGGGATCGAGTTGCGCCCCCGGCGCTGCGGAATGAAACACTTCGCTGACTTTGGCGCCCCGTCTCAGTAGTTCATCGCGCCCGGCTTCGATATCGGTGACGATCAGATAGAGGCCATGGGCGGATCCGGGCGGGGCCGCTGTGATCTTGGTGCCGAACTGCATGGAGCACAGCGATCCTGGTGGCGTGAATTGCACGACCCTGAAGCCGTTGTCGAAGGAGAAGTCCGCGTCGAGCTTCCAACCGAGCCCAACATAGAAAGCCTTGGAACGGTCGGCGTCGGCCACCGGGATGACAACGGCCTCAAGCTTCAGATCGAGCGCGCTCATGTCGAGGCTCCTCTCTCAGCTCCGAAGCGAGTTGTCGACTCGAAGCGACCCGTTGCACCCTAAACGGCGCAGCCTCGTCGCGCTACAGTGACTTTGCCATCATCATGCAGGGCGAGGTGTCGACGTTCGGCCCTCCGCCCCGACGCTGGGAGGTCAACCAACAATGGCCACCCACCAACCAGGTCAGGCCGATTTCACCTCGATCCTGCCCGATGACATCGATTGGAAGCCGTTTCCGGCGTTTCCGCCCGAGGCGCGACTGGCCATCATCGTCGGCAATCCATCCGAAGCTGGTCCGTATGTCATTCGGGTCAAGGTGCCCCATGGCGTCAAACTCATGGCGCACCAGCATCCCGAGGACCGCGTGTACACGGTTATCTCCGGCGTTTTCTACATCGGGCTCGGGAGCCAGTTCGACGAAGGGCAGCTTCAGGCCTACCCGCCCGGGGCCGTGGTCGTGCTTCCGGGCGGAACGCCTCACTTTCACTGGGCCAAGTCCGGCGAGTACGTGACCCAGGTGTCGGCCATTGGGCCTCTTGGCCTTGAGTACATCGACCCCACTGACGACCCCAGAAACCCCTGAGGCGAAGGAGACCCCTAACCATGCGATCGGACATCAAGCCAGGTGGCGTCTTCCCCGACTACTCGCTGCCGGATCACACCAACGCGGTGCGCACGCTGAGCGAGATTCAAGGCGATGACCCCATGATCGTGACGTTGGCGCGGGGCAACTATTGCCCCAAGGAGCATCAGCAACACCTCGAGCTTGCCGCCAACTATCCCAAGATCGCCGTGGCCTATACCCAGATCGTCACCATCTCGACTGACGACCACCACACGACGCAAGAGTTCCGCGCCTCAGTCGGCGCCCAGTGGCCATTTCTTTCCGACCCCGCTCGGACAATTCAGAAAGACCTCGACATTCAGGAATACACCGACCCCGAGCACGATCCGATGATCCCTCACACATTGGTGCTCAAGCCCGGGCTCATAGTGCATCGCGTCTACAACGGCTACTGGTTCTGGGGACGTCCATCGATCGCCGACCTGTGGTCGGACCTGCGCGCCGCGTCCAACGAGACCCGACCCGACTGGGACCTGAGCACACCGGGGTTGCGCGAGGAGTGGGCGGCCGGCGATTACTCGCGCTTTCACGGCTGGAACAAGCAGGCCAAGCAGTCGATGCCAACGTCATACCCGTCCTAGGTCGTCGCCATGCGAACACGGGTCTGTGAGGTGCTCGGCATAGAGCAACCGATCGTCCAAGCGCCTATGGCGGCCGTGCCGGCATTGGCGGCGGCGGTCTCCAACGCCGGCGCCCTCGGCATGTTGGCCTTGACGTGGTCACCTTCCACCGGTGATGTGGTCCGTGCCACCGCCGCGCTCACCGATCGACCCTTTGGCGGCAACTTTGTTCTCACCTCCGATCACCACGGGCACGTAGACGACGCCCTCGAAGCCGGCCTCAAGATCGTGTCTCTGTTTTGGGGCGATCCCACCGACTACGTCGAGCAGATCCACGCTGCCAATGGAATCGTCCTGCACACCGTTGGCAGCGCCGAGGAAGCGAGGCGCGCTGTGGCCAGCGGCGTGGATGTCGTGGTGGCGCAGGGCTGGGAGTCTGGCGGCCATGTGTGGGGTCAGGTAGCCACCCTTCCTCTGGTTCCCGCCGTCGTGGACGCGGTGAGCCCGGTGCCGGTCATCGCGGCCGGGGGAATCGGAGACGCACGTGGGGTTGCGGCCGTGTTCGCGCTGGGCGCCCAGGCGGCCTGGGTCGGTACGCGCTTTCTTCTCGCCCAGGAGATGCCTATCCACGAGGACTATCGCCGTCGGGTGATGGATGCGACCGAGACCGATACACGGTGGTACCAAAACCTCTACGAAGTCGGGTGGCCCGACGCGCCCAATCGTTCTCTTGACAACTCGACAGCCGAAGCGTGGGAGGCCGCCGGTCGTCCGCCGCTCGGAAGCCGACCCGGCGAAGGCGACGTCATCGCCCACTTCGCGTCCGGTGAAGAGATACTCAGATACGAGCCGGCCGCGCCGATGGTCGGTACCACGGGCGACATCGAGGCCATCTCCTTATGGGCCGGCCAGAGTGTGGCACTGGCCACACGCCCCCAATCTGCAGCAGACATCGTGGCTGAGCTTGTTGGCGGCGTATAACCGACGCTTGGCATGCCGCTGAGGCCGCAGGTCCAAGAGGTCACCACCACGGAGCGCGCGCAGGCACGACGGAATGCTTCGATGCCGCGCCCTCCGATTGCCCCAGTTGTCCACGACGACCTGGGCTGCGAAGACAAGACGTCGACTTGGGCCGGCCCGACCGCTCACCTCTAACGTGTGATCTCAAGGAGGCACCATGTCCAAGTCCGCAGCACCAGGCCCAAAAGGAGACAAGCCCGTCGCGCCGGCCCCTCCCCCGCCACCGGCCTGGCGGCACTGGCTCTGGGCCATCGCCATCGGTGCCTTCATCATCCTCTACTTGATTTTGCCGGCCACGCGCCAGGCGCAGCCCGTCAACCTCACCTACACCCAGTTCCTGCACGATGTGGCCACGAAGCACGTGGAGACGGCGACCATCGGTTCGACCGGCACCACCTCGGGAACTCTCAAAGGCGGCAAGCAGTACACCACCGTCATTCCCGTGTCGCTGGCCGGATCGTCACTGCTCACCAAGCTCGAGAATGCCGACGTGAAGATCACAGCCACCACCGGCGGCACGTCCTTCGGGGAGGAAGTACTCAGCTGGGTCATCTTGCTGTTGCCGTTTCTCGTGATCTTCTGGTTCTGGCGGCGCATGTCGCGTGGCGCTGCCGGCGGCGGCGGCGCACTCGGGGGACTCATGGGAGTGGGACGGTCGCGGGCCAAGGTCTTTGACGAAGATCGCCCCACGACACGCTTCGCGGATGTGGCTGGATACGAAGGCGCCAAGGCCGAGATCGCCGAGGTGGTCGACTTCCTTCGCTCCCCCGAGCGTTACCGGCGCGCCGGCGCCATGGCGCCGCGCGGCGTGCTCATGGTCGGACCGCCAGGCACAGGCAAGACGCTGCTGGCCAGAGCGGTGGCGGGCGAAGCCGAGGTGCCGTTCTTCTCGGTAACCGGCTCGAGCTTTGTCGAGATGTTCGTGGGTGTTGGTGCGGCGCGCGTGCGAGACCTTTTCGGCGAGGCTCGTAAACGCGCCCCCTCCATCATCTTCGTGGACGAGATCGACGCCATCGGCCAGCGTCGAGGCGGTTCGGCCGTCGTATCCAACGACGAGCGTGAGCAAACGCTCAACCAGCTGCTAGCCGAAATGGACGGGTTCGACATGGCCCAGGGCGTCGTGGTCCTGGCTGCCACCAACCGCCCCGAGATTCTGGATCCCGCCCTGCTGCGGCCCGGTCGCTTTGACCGTCAGGTGACGATTCCCCTCCCTACGCTCGAGGAGCGGGTCGCCATCCTGCGGGTCCACTCCAAGGACAAGCGCCTCGCCCACGACGTCGATCTGCAAGTGGCGGCTCGAGGAACACCTGGGTTCTCAGGCGCCGATCTTGCCAACCTCTGCAACGAAGCGGCCATCGTGGCGGTGCGGGCCAACCGCGACACTGTCCATCAGAGCGACTTTGACGAGGCTCGCGACCGCATCATTCTCGGTCGGCGCGAAGGCTCCAACGTTCTTCTTCCCGAAGAGAAGCACGCCGTGGCGGTGCACGAGTCGGGCCATGCCTTGGTGGCGGCGTTGAGTCCAAAGGCTGATCCGGTAGCGAAGGTCACGATCCTGCCCGCCGGTCAAGCGCTCGGAGTGACCGAGCAGCTGCCCTTCGTCGAGCGACACCTCTACGGCGAGGACTACCTGCAGGATTCGCTGGCTGTGCGGCTGGGAGGACGCGCCGCTGAACTCGTGGTGCTCGGTCAAGGATCGACAGGTGCAGCCAACGATCTGGCCGGCGCCACCGACCTGGCGCTGCGCATGGTGCGAGAGTTCGGCCTGTCGAGCGCCGTCGGTCCGGTGGGTTACCCCCAAGGGGGGTCGGTCTTCCTCGGCGGCGGTGGCGAGGGATTCTCGAGCCGCCCCTACGCGGAGCAGACGCAGGCCATCATTGACAGTGAGGTGGCCAAACTGTTGCGAGGGGCCGAGGACCGTGCCGTGGCAATGCTGCGCGACAACCGCGTCAAACTCGACCGACTCGTCGACCTGTTGCTCGAGCGAGAGACGGTCGACGGAAGCGACGTCTACGCCATCGCCGAGGTCGAGCTTCCGACCGGCACGTCAGGCGGAGCCACCGTGGCGCCAAGACGAGCAGCCGCGGTTGCTGCCAACGCCGCGTCCGATGCCGAACCCAAGGCGACGCCGGCCAAGACCTGATACGCCGCGGTCTCCAACACTTGGCGCCCGTCCGCAACGTCACAGAACCCTAAGGGTCGAACCATCCTGGGAACTATGACAAGCTCACAATTTGGCCTAGGAGCGACGGCGATCGAGAGGAGCTGAAATGAGCGCAGGTGACCCCAATGACATTTCTTCGCTTCCCCAGGGTGATCAAGATGCGATCGGTGCCACCCTGCTATCGCTTATCACTGGGTTCCGAGAGCGCAATGCTGAAAAGCTTGTCGGCATCTACACCTCGGACGCGGACTGGGTGAATGCCTTTGGAACCGTGAAAAAAGGTGGGGACCAGATAGTCGAGTATCTGCGTGGCCTCTTTGCAGACGATAACTTCAACGCGGGAACGCTCACGGCTCCCCCTGAGACGGCTCTGCGAGTGCTCACGAGCGAGGTCGTGCTCGTATCTGCGCATTTGAAAGTCGGGGGGCAGAAGCTTGTCGGAGGCGGAGAGATCGAAGTGAGGGACAACCATTCCTTGCGGGTCCTCCAACGCCAAACCAACGGGTCGTGGCTGATCGTCTCGGAGATGTACAACGACGCCAACCGGGAACAGACATATGAAGGACATTCCTAACGGGAGGCTGACTCGCCGCAGGCGCCTCGCCACTCCCCGAATTCGCTGGGAGAGGGACCTTTTGGTAGCGCCCTATCACCACGGCCCCCCGAGGCATACGCTGCAGGGCAAGCCCATGGCGCCAGCGGATTGCGGGTGAGACAAAGGTAGGGACGATGCGAATCCTCCGAGAAGCCACGTCACCGTCAATCGGCTTGATGGACAGGCTACGGCGATGGAGGCATACGGCGGCAGTGGGCAGCGCGATGGGCGTCCTCATGGCCGGGGTTGCTTCCGTCGCCATTGTCACCCCGGCAAGCGCCCACGGTGGTTGGTCGATCGATTCGAGCCCCAATAACGGGACGAACGACACTCTCGACGGCGTGTCCTGCGTGTCGACCAGATTCTGTATGACCGTGGGCGACGCCGCGGTAAGCAACGTCAATCAGACACTGATCGAATCATGGAACCGCTCCTGGTCCGTCGTCCCGAGTGCCGACAGTGGGACGGGCGCTAACACCCTGTCCGGTGTGTCCTGTGTTTCAGCCATTTCGTGTGTGGCCGTAGGCAGCTACTACAGCTCACCCAGTGCCTACAGCCAGTCCCTGATCGAATCCTGGAACGGAACCAGTTGGTCGATTGTCCCCAGTCCCAACAATGGGACGTACGACAACTGGCTATACGGCGTGTCCTGTACCTCGACCACCTTGTGCGTGGCGGTGGGCTACTACGACACCAGTCCCACCGTCGCCCAGACCTTGATCGAGGCGTGGAACGGCACCAGCTGGTCGATTACCTCCAGTCCAAACAGCGGGGCCTATAGCAACCAACTCTCCGGTATTTCGTGTCAACAAGCGAACACGTGCGTTGCCGTCGGCTATTCCAACACGAGCCTCAGTGTCAGCAAGACGCTGATCGAATCCTGGAACGGCACGAACTGGTCGATCGTGCCGAGCCCCAACGATGGGGCCTACGACAATGGACTGAGCGGGGTGTCATGCGTCTCGGGCAGCTCGTGCATATCCGTGGGCGACTACGACAACCAGAGCGCCAGTGCCTACCAGACCCTGATCGAGTCGTGGAACGGCACAAGTTGGTCGATCGTGCCGAGCCCTAACAGCGAAAACGGGCTGAGCGGCGTGTCATGTCACTCGGCACGTTCTTGCAAGGCCGTGGGTTCAGATGGCCAGACGCTGATTGAATCCTGGAACGGACACAAGTGGTCGATTGTTTCCAGCCCCAATGGCGCCGGAACCAATCAACTCATGGGCATCTCCTGTGTGTCGGGCGCCTGGTGCAAGGCCGTGGGTTCGTCGGCAATTGAAAGGCCCTTCTTCACCAACGAGACATTGGTTCTCTCGCACCGCTGACGGCAGGTCTCAACCGGATGCCGGCTGAGACCTGCGTTCACTCTCTGCGGGGGCCACGGATGCCGTCGGACCCAGCCGAGGGGCGCGCTACGTTTTATGGTGTTGCACGAGCGACCCAGGGGGGCCAATGTTCGATCCGTTGACCGCCGATTTCAACTCTGACGAGTTAGGTCGTCTCCGACGTGAGAAACCGGTGAGCCGCACCCCATCCGGGGCCTGGTTCCTGGCCCGCTTCGATGACGTGCTCGCTGCAACCAAGGACCCCGACACGTACCTCGCCAGCTTTCGCGAACCCGGAGTTGTGGTTCCCGAGCAAGAGCAGTTGGTAAACGAGATTCCGAGGCCACGCCACGGACACATCCGTCGCATCATCAACTCGGCCATTGCCGCTCATCGCGTGGGCAGGATCGAACCTTTCTGCCGGGATCTGTGTCAGCAGTTGCTCGACGGCATTTTGGCGAAAGTGGGCCCGTCGGATCTCGTGGCCGAATACGTCATGCCGGTGCCCAATAACGTGATCGCACAACTATTGGGTGCACCGCAAGAGGACTTTCTGCTCTGGGCGGGCTGGTCGGACGATGTCGTCCAGGGCACCTACCCGACCGCCAACCGCAACGAGCGAGGGGAGGGCCTCGCGGGCGCCCACCCCGAGTTTGTGACCTATGTAGACGCCCTTATCGCCGCCCGACGTGCCGAACCACGTGACGACTTCATCACCCGCCTCATCAGCACCGAAGTGGAAGGCCGTCGCTTGAGCGATGTCGAGGCGCGCACCCAGCTTGTCTTTCTTTTCATCTCCGGAAACGAGACCACCCGTCATCTCATCGCCAACGTCTTGTGGACATTGGCCAATGATCGCGACCTGTTCGAGCGATTGCGCGCCGATCGTCGACTCGTTCCCACCGCTGTCGAGGAGTCTTTACGCCACGACCCCCCTATCAGGTTTCTCATGCGTAATTGCACTGCCGCCACCGAGCTTCACGGCCACCAACTCTGCCCTCAAGACAAAGTCGCCTTTGGGGTGGCGTCGGCGAACCGAGACGAGTCACATTTCGAAGATGCGGACCGCTTTCGCATCGATCGCCCCGATCCCCGCGGCCACCTCGCCTTCGGAGGAGGCCCCCATGTGTGCCCTGGGGCCAGCTTGGCTCGACTCGAGGCTCGAGTCGCCGTGGAGGTGTTCCTCGACAACGTCGCCTCAGTGAGCCCTCTCCATCCAGGAAAGTACGACCCGGTTGTGGTGATGTGGGCTCACGGCCCCCAAGCCCTCCATGTGGAACTGACTCGGTCCGACTAGACGCGCGCACCGAAACGGTGCGCTCCGTGACGATCCCAGAGAAGCGTCAATCGGACCCAGTTGGTCCGGACCCGTGTCACCCGTGGGGCACCTAACTGTTGCAACGTCTGTATCGCGTGGTGGTGCCCTCACCCGATACCTGTGCCGCTCCCGGGCGCCCACTTGATCACGTGATTACCGGCCCCGAGATCCGTGATTAAGAGGCGGCTGTCGGCCGCGTCCCAGCGGACGTGGGCTGCGAGTGCACCATTCGTCCACACTCGTTTCCCGTCGACCTCGACAATCCCGCGCTCCGGGGTCGGAAGCGCCACCTCGCCGCTGGTCCCGTTCGGAGCGGACACCACCATCGTGTAGCTACGGTGGGCGCCGGCGATGCCCTCCCATCGCCACCACGCCGACAAGGGGCCTTCGGGCGTGGGCACCCGACCTTGAGCCCAGGTGAGAGTTCCTCCGTGGGGTTCGATCCTCCAGGACTGGAAGCCGGGGCTGATCGGCTCGATTCCCAGCACATATTGCTGCAATAGGGCGCCGACACCTGATGCCCACCGATGTATCACGGTGTCATGCTCGGATCCGAGTTGGTAGGCGGGCGTCCCGTCGTAGCGCGACCCCTCGTAGAAAGTCGAGGGCCCCAACCGCAACATCGTCCCCCACGCACGATCGATCAGGTCGATGCCGGCCGCGTCCTCATCAGCCGTGAAGTCGGCCTGCACCTCAAAGGCCTCCGCCCACGGGACCAAGCTGTAGTTGTAGTTGTACTGCTTGCTGAAATCGTCAGGGTTGGAGCCCATACCCCAGTCCCAGCCCCACTGTGTGTAAGGAGCACTCCAGTCCGCCTGGTCGAAATCCGTGTCTTGGGGAAGAAACGGGCGGTCGAAGTCGGCCGAGCCCGCGGGGTTGGTCGCAGACCACGTCTTCGTCGTGGAGTTGTAGATCCGGTCGTTGTGGCCGTGCAGGTAAGCCAAGATACGTTTCGCCTGTTGCGTCGTCGCCAAGCCGTACATGACAGCCATTGAGTTCCCCGCCTCATCGACGTGGGTTGAACCTACGAAGTCGACAAAGGCACCCTGGACGGGGTCCCACAGATAACGGTTCACCGCCTCCTTGAGCGCTTGCGCCTTCTGACGAAACGCGGCTGCAGTGGTCGGATCATCTCGCATATCGGCAAGATCGGCCATGCCCAAGAAGCCCGCGTAGTCCCAGAGCTGGTTTTCCAGAGCCTGATCGCTGGCTTTGGCCGGATTTGCCGGGCTCGGCGGCACGGGGAGGATATTCGTGCGGTAGAGCCCGCTGCGCTCTTTGAGTGCCGAGACCTCCGACGCCTCATGGCGTAACAGGCTCGAATAAAAGGTTGTCAAGATGGCAGGGTCTGCATAGAACGTGTAGAGGGCGGCGAGGTCGCGCTCGGTGAAGCCGTTCTGGTCGGGGACGTCATCGGAACTGGAAACAACGAACCTTCCTGGACCAATCTGGGCCGCTTCATACGAACGCATGGCCACAGGAAGGGCGAGCTGACCAAACGCGTAATAGGCAGTGTCGTCGGCTGATGAGTCGTACCACAGCCACAATGAGCGATCACGTTCCGGGCTGTCATAGAACTCATACCCGACCCCCGGTGACGTGGTCATCATCGACAATTGCATTGTCGATGCCGCCGAGTACCAGATCCGGGTGAGCGCGGGGTCCGACGCCAGAAACGCGCCAGGCATCTTGCCGCTGGGGACCGCAAGTGTCGCCGGCGGAATACTCGGATCCGACTCGAAGCGAAATCCAACGATGCTGATCCGTACGTGTGCCGGAAGCTGCACGTACCTCGCCGCGTACCACTCGCCGTTGGCGAGCGTCAGCTCGCCGGTCTCGCCCGGGTTGATCGTGCGGGAGAAGCCCGGGAAATCGCTGACTGGGTCGGCGGTGGCCCCCGGTCGAGTGTACGTACCGGCCACCACGTGACCGAAGTCGACGATGGTCGGGCTCCCGAACGTGACCGTCTTGCGGTTCCTCAGGTCGGCAATGATCGAGCTCGAGTTGGGCAGAGGCTTTCCGGCCGAGTCGACGACGGCGACCGGAGTCACGAGCCTGCCCGTCACCTCCGAGAGCGAGGTTTGGTCGATGAAGTGGCTCTCGGTCAGGCCCGCTACTCGTGCCGGTGATTCCGGCAGTGCGATCGACGGCGATCCGCGTGTGGCCAGAATCCCTGCCACCAAAGCGATGACCAGCCCGACCAGGACCAAGCCAAGCACTCCTCGGCGGCGGCGGGTAGGAGGGCGCACGTGAGTCATTATGAACGAGCCGCCCAAGGATCGTTATTTGCTCACACCGCTCGCCGATGAACCAACCAGACGGCCGCGCCCATGAGGATCAGGGAGAGCACCAAGAGCCAACCGCCTTCGATCCACTGGAACGGCCAGAAACGGCTGGCCGGCTGGTAGCTCATCCATTGCGTGAAGCCGTGGTGGAGAAGGTATTGAGTAGGGCCCATATTCGTTTGCCCGAGGGCCGAACCTTTCGCCAGCGATTGGCTGGATCCGTTGATTTGTACGCCGACCCTCTCCAGCACCTGATTAATGGTGGTTGAGCTGACCGGCTGACCTCCTCGAGTCCACCATTCGCTCATCACCCAGTCGGTATGAGGCAGGTTGGCGTTACTGGCGATGAGTGGCGCCTCGTAGTGCCGGCGCAGGAACACCCCGGTGACGACGGCGACGCCGCTCCATGCCGCCAGGGTGGCAAACATGGCAGGAACAGTCCGACGTAGCAGGATGCCAGCGAGTACACCTATCGAGAAGCCGGCCAACGTCCAGCCCGCGAACGCCACCCCGCGCAGATCGAACGTCGTGGACATAAGCGGGCTCAAGCCGTACTTCCCGCCAATCTGCGGCGCGTAGCACCAGGAAAACAGGAAGCCCACCCCTCCGGCCAGGACGGCGACCGCCAGCGCGAGCGGCGCCAGCGTGGCGACGGTCCATCGCTCCCTGCCGAAACCCTGGGTCCAGGTGAACCGGAAGGTGCCGGCCTCCAGCTCCCTGGCCAACACCGGTGCGCCGACGAACGCTCCGATCAGTGGCGCGATCACCTGGAACAGAGCCGCGGTCAAGGTCAAGCCGGGTCCTTCCCCAAAGAGGCCGCCCGGGAACTGGGTGCGGATCTCGTGACCCGTGATCAGCAGGTACACGGCCGCCCCGCCGAGCACCACGACGACACCGGTCAACGTGAGCCGGTACTGCCGCCAGATCACCCAGGCCATCTTGCGCCACGGCACGGGTCGGTAAGGATCGTGACTCACCGGCGCGGGAATGCTCAATGCAGTCAACGCGCCACCTCCGTCGGTTCGAAACGCCGGGCGCGCTCCGGTCCGGGTAGGGACGCCGCACCGGGTTCACGCAGATAGGCCAGGGCGAGTTCTTCAAGGCTCACCGGGTGCGCTTCCCAGCCTGCCGGTACCGGGTCGGTGTTTCCGTTGGTCCTGACCAAAAGCTGCGCCTGTGCCTCGGCGCGTCGCTCATGCACCACGCTGAGGTGTTCGGCGTACCGGTCGGCTTGGCCAGCTGGGCCGATGAGCAAGCGGTGGCAGGCGAGAAGGTCATCGACCTCGCCAGCCACCTGGACGCTGCCACGCGACAGCAGGATGAAGTAGTCGGCAACCCGCTCGAGCTCAGGCAGGGTGTGGGAGGACAACACCACCGACACGCCATCATCGGCCATGGCAGTCATCACCGTGGCCATGAAGTCGTGCCGAGCCAGCGGGTCGAGCGACGCCATCGGCTCGTCCAGCACGAGCAGTCGCGGCCGCCGCCCTAGGGCCAAGCTGAGTGCGAGCTGCGCTTGCTGACCTCCAGACAGCTTGCCGGCCTTGCGATCCAATGGGATGCCAAGTTCGCTCAGCCGCGCTTGGGTGTAGGTCCGGTCGAAACGCCGGTTCAGATTTCGGGTGAGGTGCAGCAGATCGGTGACGGACAGGTTCTTATACAAGGGCGTGTCCTGGGCGACAAATGCGACGCCGTCGAGCGCAGGCGGCGACCCGGGCAGTGCACCACCGAGGACGGTGACCTTGCCGGAGGTGGGCGCCGTCAGTCCGATCGCCAAGTTGAGAAGTGTGGTCTTGCCCGCCCCATTCGGTCCGACCAGAGCGGCAACGCGCCCATCAGGCACGGCCAGCGTGCACTCCCGCAGTGCCCAGGTGTTGCGATAGCGCTTGGAGAGACCGGTGGCTTCGATGACGTTCATGCCACGCCCTCCGTCTCGCCCTTGGCCACGCCACGTCGATCACCCGAGCCGCCGCCGCACTCATGAAAATCGCGAAGCACGCTGGTGAACAGCGCCACGATTCCGTCCTCGTCCAGCCCCGCCGTGCCTGCGCTGGCCAGCCAGCTAAGGAGAGAACGACGAAGTCCGGTCAGCTCTGGGAGTGCCACCTGGCTCAGGGTGGCCTCGATGAAGGTGCCTTGCCCCGGTCTGCCTGCGGTGAGGCCTTTGGTCTCCAGTTCGCGGTAGGCCTTGAGCACCGTGTTGGGGTTGATGGCCAAGGAGGCGACGACGTCCCTGACCTTGGGCAGCTGGTCACCGGGCTCGAGGTAACCGAGGCGCAGTGCGTGCTCGACCTGATGCACAAGCTGGAGGTAAGTGGGGACTCCAGAGGTCGGGTCGAGCCGGAACTCAATCGGCGACGCGGCACCCTGGGACCCGGCCGCTGTCCTGGCCTCACTGCTGTCTACTGGGCCGCTGCCACCTTTATCTATCGTCATAGAACAAGGATACAGACAACGGGGAAGCTGTCAAGGAGGGGCCGCTCTCGGTTTCCCCCCATCGCAACCACGGCGCGGTATTCGCTGGTCTGAAGGCTGGCGAGTCCGGCCTGGTCTGACGTGGCTCACAAAAACCGGAGACGAGAGGATGATGCCGATCGGTCCGATCCGGGTGTCGATCCACTCCGACGCAGGGAGAAGCTGTCGTCTCGCGCCCTAGGCGACTGATGTTAGAAAAACGTCAATGGCGAAGGTAGCGACACGGCTCGTTTTGATCTGTGGTCTTCCCGCCTCGGGTAAGTCAACACTCGCCCGTCAATTGGCATCCACAATCCCGGCTGTCAGGCTGGACAAGGACGGATGGACAACGCAACTGGGTGCCGACGTTTGGGATGCAGACTTCCGATCGCGTCTCGAACGTCAGCTATGGGTGCATTCCCAAGATCTGCTCGCCCACGGCCAGAGCGTAATTTTGGAGTGGGGCCACTGGGCACGAGATGAACGGGATGAGAAACGACTCGGTGCGCGAGCCTTGGGAGTAGGAGTTGAACTGCATTACCTCGATGCCCCCCTGGAGGAGTTAATTAAGCGAGCCGAACGTCGCAACACATCGGGCGAGTGGACGGCTTCCCCAATAACACGGGCGCACTTCCAAGAGTGGGTGACGATGTTTCAACCCCCTGACGAGGAGGAGGTCCTTCTGTTTGACACGCCCATGTTGTACCGGACGTGACGGACATCGCACTTGTCCAACGATAGGTGCCGTGGCGCGCTGATTCGGAACCGGAACTCCCCTGCCAGAACCCGGCGATCACCGGACCTTGTCGACGAAAGCCATCGACCTGGCCGCCACGATCCGTAGGGAACACTGCATGTACGAGGGCGTCGAATCTTGATCACAATGGCCGTGTCCACAACCAGAATAAGTAGGACCGAGGAGGACGGATGGTTGAACGGGAGCCGACGACCGAGCTGTGTGTCTTCAGTAGTCCAGATGCAGTTGCCACTGCGTGGCAGGAGGCTCGTGGTGCCTTAAGCGACGCCGAATTATATTGGTTGTCCACGGTAAAACCGGACGGACAGCCACACGTGACTCCGCTCTTGGGAGTTTGGCTCCACGGGGCGTTGTACTTCTGCACTGGTCCCGACGAACGTAAGGCCAAAAACCTCGCTCAGAACCAGGGTTGCGTTCTTACGACGGGCCGCAATGACCTTAAAGGTCTGGACATCGTCGTGGAGGGTAAAGCTCTCCTTGTCGACGACGAGGCCGAGCGCGGCAACGTCGCTGACACCTTTGAATCGAAATATGGTTCCCATTTTGCCCCGCCCGACGGAACGTGGGAGGGTCTCGGTGATGCCATTCGGGTGGGAGAGGCTCTGCTGTACCGAGTAAATCCTTCGACGGCGTTCGGCTTTGGCAAGGGTGGTCCCTACAGCCAGACGCGGTGGAGCTTCTCCTAGGTTTCTCGAGCGTCGTTGCCATCCGCCGTGAGGTGAACCGAAATCGCCAGGATCGTTGCCCGGCTCAATGGCGCCATCGGTGCCTCTGAGCGGCTCTCGGTAATCGATAACTGACACAGGGCCTCACCGACGTCACCAGGGCTGGCTCGGCTCAGGAAGTGGGTGCAGATCCCAGCTACGCTACGGCTGGCCGCCATGGCGGTTCCAAACCCCACCCAAATGAAGGAGGGGTACGTGAGCCCAATTCTCGATCAGACACATCGTCGCCTCATTCCAGCGTGGCGCAACGTTCGCAGGCTGTTCGCCCCGGCGTTGCTGGCGGTAACCGCCTTGACGGTTGTGGCTAATGTGCCGGCGGGTGCCAATGTCCCCAGGATCACAAAACCCGGAGCTCCTACGGCGGTCATGGCATCCGCCATCAGCGGAGGTGCGGCAGTGTCGTGGACGGCACCGATTTCTGACGGCGGTTCGCCCATCACTGGCTACACCGTGACCGCCTCGAACGGTGGCGAGTCGTGTACGACCACTGGGGCCACCATGTGCACCGTCACCGGACTCATCAATGGACGTCGCTATGAGATCAAAGTTCGAGCATCGAACCTCAAAGGCGAGGGCCATGCCTCGGCTCGAGTCCGATTGGCGCTGCTTCCGGACGTGACTTTTCTGTCCACGGGTGAACTCTTTTCTGGGCAGATTTCCGTGCCTGTTACGTTGAGTCAATCCTCATCGAGGACAATTCAGGTCGACTTTGCGACTTCCAACGGCCCCAGCGGCGGGACCTATGACACGTATTTCATCGGTGACGCCGCCGCCTTCAGCCCGAGCTCGGGCACCATCACGTTTGCCCCCGGGCACATCACCGCAGCAATCTTGCTAGCCGTCACGAACTCCAATCCTGGTGGCTGTCCCATTGGTATCCCCGCGAGCCACTGTTTCCCGGGACTCACCGTTACCCTCACCGGCCCGGTGAACGCTCAGCTCGGTGGGATGCCGTCCATAAACGTGGGCTATGACGGCAGTTAGATGAATAGCACTCTGGCCGAGCCGAGGTGCTAGTTGCGGGCAGTGACCATCCACGCGCTCGCCTCACACGGCACACCGACATCAGGCTTGTAGCGTTCTGCGAGGGACAAGCGGACGGCCTCGACCACCTCATCGTGAGCGTCGGCCCCCGCTAAACCAATCAGACCTCGGGCCATCCCCATGCCGAGGAGGAACTCCATCGACTG
This sequence comes from uncultured Acidimicrobiaceae bacterium, assembly GCA_963714125.1. Lineage (GTDB taxonomy): Bacteria > Actinomycetota > Acidimicrobiia > Acidimicrobiales > UBA8190 > CAWCAW01. The sequence goes on from OY970234.1 coordinate 3,146,387, forward strand.
GTCGACCGTGCCGCTCCCGCCGATGAGGATGTTCGGTGCAAGGGACTCCAACGCCACCTCGATGAACCCTGCCGATTCGAGTAACGCTGTCGTCTCATCCTTGTCCATGAGCGCGAACATCCCGGGGCCCCTTGATAGGCCACCAAAATCGGGAATCTCGACGAGCTTCGCCACCTCCCTGGCGATGAGGGTGAGCCATTCGTTCCTGATGAGGCCCTGCCAGCTCACGAACGCGAGCCGGCCACCGGGGGCAATCGAGTGACGCAAGTTCGAGAATGCCCCTACCGGATCATCGAAGAACATGAGCCCGAACTGGCTGATCACGAGGTCGAACGAACCTGGGACGAAAGCGTGGGTCTGGGCATCGGCGACGACGAACTCGACGTTGTGGATCTGCGCTTTGTTCGCCCGCTCGGACGCGACCTCGGTCAGCGGTGCGGAGATATCCACGCCGACCACCGAATCGGCCATTCGAGCTGCCGCCAGGGTGAGGGCGCCGCACCCGCACCCCACGTCGAGCACGGCGTGAAGCGGTGTCAGCCGGACCTGGGCAAGCAGCGCCTCGGTGAAGGGGGCTAGCTGGCGGTCGTATCGATCAGCGTGGGCGACGTAGTGCACTGACTCGCCCCCATTCCAAGCTTCGAACTGCGCCTTGTTGGGTCCCATGTTGGTCCTCGGGTTGAGTCGGGAAGTCATCCTGACACGACCAGTCGGAGCTTTGCGGATTCGGCCGCCGTGGTGCTCTGGTGCCGCTTGCCCCGTCTGGCCTGCCCGACAGCTGAACCGGTCGGCGGGCTAGTTCCCCGCGGACTGACCGCCGTCGATATGAAGAATATTTCCCGTAACGAATGAAGCACGTTCGAGATAGAGAACTCCCTCGACGACGTCGCTGATTTGGCCGACTCGGCCCAGCGGATGGAGGTGCGCCAGTCCCTTGTACGACGCGGGGTCATAAAGAGGATTTTCGATGACCCCGAGGGCGACTGCGTTGAACCGCACACCGCGTGATGCGTATTCGATCGCCAATGAACGCGTGACGGCTGCCAGTCCCCCTTTGGTAAGCGCCACGAGACCAGACGGGGATTCACTCTCGGCATGGTCAACAAGACTCGTCGTAAGATTCACTATGTGACCACCAGTATTCTGCGACAGCATTTGCCGGATGACGGCTTGGGTCATGTGGAAGAACCCAGTCAGGTTCACCGCCGTAATGGCGAGGTAATCCTCAAGTGTGTAATCGGTGAATGACTTGCTGATGAAGATCCCGGCATTGTTGATCAGAGTGTCGATGCGCCCGAAGCGATTGACTGCCTGTCCCACGATTGCCTGAGCCATCTCAACTTGTGCAATATCACCTCTCACCGTGATGAAATCCGGTGCGTCTGAGGCATCGATCGAGCGCGCCGAGCCAACAACCGCATATCCGGCTCTACGGAAGCCCTCTACAAGTCCTGCACCGATGCCTTGAGAGGCTCCGGTAATGATGGCGACCTTCCGCATGGCGTTAGGCTCGCCGATGTGAGGTCTTTCCGTGGGCGCTGTTGAATTGGATGCGTTGCTCATGTAACGAGATACACCTCGTAAATCACGCCTCCGCGTTGTCGACCTCCGACACTGATGAATATGCCCTTATTCAACCACTCGAGGCCGGTCGCCCCGGTCTCGATTTTGACGGTGCCGCGAAAGGAGTATTCACCTGCCTCGACGTCTTCCCCGCGTCCGAGCCGCTCCAGGACCGTCGCGCTGCCGTGGCGCACGCTTTGAGATTGAACGTAAAGCAATTCCCCCCGTTCGGTTTCAAGCATGTAGCGGACGTCACCCAGTGCCGTGCCATCGTGAAGAACGATCTGCCAATCGGCGCTCGCTCCTGGAAGCAATGTCCCGCGCAGCTCGGGTCCGCTGAAAGTCCCGCCGGTCAAAGGAACGATGCGCCGGTGACCATCGGAGATCTCGCCGACATCCTGCGGGTCGCCGACACTCGCCTCCAAGCGGTAGATCAGGCTCAGGTGGGGATCGGGAAGGCGACTGTTCACGGCTGCGCTCCTGGTTGTCGGTCTGCCTTAGCCTCCCAATGCGGCGACGACAGTTTGGGCGAACCATCAAAGTCGGCCTTCGCTAGCACTTATCAAGGGCGAGAAGGGTGCCTGCGGATACGAACCGCAGTTCGCACGAGTCAACTCGAGCAGGTCGGCGCCGAAGACTCAGGTGCGTTCTCCGCGCCTCTACCGCGATCACGGAACTGCCCACGTGGTGCAATGGACACCATGAACGCACCGCCGCTCCTGCGGCGTCAATACTCCGGCGGCGGACGTGCCTTCGAGCCAGGACTGATCCAGAGGGCATGCCGACCGCTACACCTCAATAGTGCCGATGTTGTGTAAATACCTGTTACGAGTCCAGGGGTTCTTGCCGATAAGTGGGTAACCCCTAACGATGAGCCGCCAATAACGACCCGTGGTCTTGGGAGACCTAAGGAGTCGTTCATGGATACGCGCTCTCTGCGCCCTCGTCTTACCTTTGTGATCGCGGCGTCATCGATTTCAGCTTTGCTGGCCCTCGGTTTCGCCATCCCAGCCGCGTTTGCCGCCCAAGCACCCGTTGGTTTGGGTACCGCAGCTTCCTTCGCGATTCTGGCCGGGTCAACGATCACAAATACGGGCCCGTCTGTGATCTCCGGGAGCATCGGTCTCAGTCCTGGGACGGCGATCACGGGTTTCCCGCCAGGCACAGTGATCAACGGCAGCGTGCACGCTGCGGACGCGGTGGCACTCCAAGCCCAAAGTGACTTGACCACCGCCTACAACAGTGCGGCGGGTCGTACTCCTGTCACCGTCGAGTCGAATCCGAACCTCGGCGGCGACAACCTGGCACCCGGCGTCTACAAGGGGGCGTCAACGCTCAGTTTGACCGGGACCGTCATCCTCAATGGCGAGAACGACGCCAACTCGGTTTTCATCTTCCAGGCAGGCTCCACCCTCATTACGGCGTCGAGCAGCACGGTGTCGTTGATCAACGGGGCCACCTGGTGCAACGTGTACTGGCAGGTGGGTAGCTCGGCCACGCTCGGGACTGGCAGCACCTTCGTCGGTACCGTTATGGCACTGACTTCGGGAACCTTAAACACCGGAGCCACGGTTATGGGCCGCATGCTGGCTCGCAATGGAGCGGTCACACTCGATGACAACGTATTCACCCAGCCGGCCTGCACCACATCATCGTCTTCGACGACCACCACGACGGCGCCAGGAGGCGCCGGCAGTGGAGGTGGAGGAGCTTCAGGCCCGACTTCTCAGGCGAAGGCCATCAGTACCACCGCAACGACGACACCGAGAAGTGGGACCACGCCAAACAACGGTCTCGGCGGTGGCAGCTCCAACAGCAACAATCTCGGCAGCGGCATCGTGCCGACTGGATTCCCGGCCACCGGCCTAGGTGGTGCGTCACGATCGACAGATCCTGTATTTCTTGCCTTGGCAGCTGTGGCCCTCCTTGGGGCCGTTATGGCCACGACGAAAGCCTTCCGGCCCCGCACGCTCACCAGATGCCAATGCGCTGGCGAACTTACCGACGATGGTGATGTATGAGCGGTTCGACTCGGTCCGAAAAGGGATCGCGCCTGAGGGCCTGGTGGACGACACCGGGGATTCTCCTCGTGGTTGCGGCAGTATGTGTTCCCCTCGGGCTACAGGTGCATCACCACGCACTTGCTCCTCCGTTGGCGGATCAGTCGATCCTCAAGACAGTTACCCCGCGAGCCCCTGTCGCCCCGACGGTCCTGGCTTCGCACCTGGCCTACTCGGTCCCCGTCTCTCTTCGGGTCCCCGCCATTGACCTGTCGGTGTCGTTGTCACGCTTGGGGCTCAATACCGATGGCACCGTTCAAGTGCCCTCCAATATTCAGCAGCCAGGATGGTTCGATCTGGGTCCGACGCCAGGCCAGATCGGGTCGGCCGTCATCCTGGGCCACGTCGACTCCTTTCGGGGACCGGGGGTTTTCTTCAACCTGCGCAAGCTTCTTGTAGGCGATCGAGTCTCCGTCACCCTGGCCGACGGTGCCGTCACCACCTTCGGAGTCACTTCGGTAGAGCAATACCTCAAAACGCAGTTCCCTGCCGCCAAGATTTACGGATCTGACGGTGCGAGTGCTCTCCAGCTGGTCACCTGCGGCGGGCAGTTCGACCAAGCTACTGGGCATTACCTGTCAAACGTCGTCGTCTATACATCGCTTACGTCGACCACACCCCCGACAGCGGCAAGCACCGGGCATGTCGCGATTGGCCACAGCTAGACATGGCCGTCCTTCAGCGAAGCCGCAACCGGCCTATCAGTTCAATCGGCGTGGATGACTGTCTTAACTCCGACCTGTGCCGACGACCGAACTGCAATGACAACACGACTAGAGCCAGAGTCCTAACTTTCTCAGTCGACAGCCAACATCTCCATGGGCTTACCCGAGCCTTGGACGTCGCCGCCGAGAAGCTCGCCAAGAACGACGACTTCCGCGGCATCCTCTGCCTCGAAAACGAGAACGGTCGACACGAAATTATGGTCATCTCGTTGTGGGACGGCGATGGGCTAAGCGACACTGCCGTTGAAGCGGAGATCTCCCGGCAGCTCATCGAGGTGGCCGTCGACCTCGGTGTGTCGAGCAAGTGCTACCGGGTTCTGGGATTCGACCCCGGCGCCAAGCGGCTAGCTCCCCTGCTGGCTCACGCGAGCCTGAGTCGGCATGGGACTTAGATACCTGCTTCGACATCTCCTGGGCTTCGTGTGAGGCCTCGGTGCTGTGAAGGTGGTGCCTCCGGATCCGATTCGCCGTTCGAGCTTCGCTAGCCGCCTCGAACTACGCCGACGGAAGCCGACGGGTCAATCCTGCCGCGCTGAAGCAGCAGCGACGCGGGCAGCGCCCGCCGTTCAGGTCGGCACAAAGGTCTTCTCCGCCCAGGCCGCCTCCTTGGAGACAGGAACCACCGGGACGTCGTACGCCGAGTCGACCGGGCTCGGTCATCCGGCGCGGGCCGTGAAGCGAACCCCTACTCGGAGGCCACCGGTCGGGGACGCCTGAGTGTCGAGGGTGGCACCGTGCGCGACGGCCACGGCCTTGACGATGCACAGCCCCAGTCCGAAACCCTCACCCACACTCGGTCGCGACCCTTCCAGCCGTTCGAATGGCTCGTACAGTCGTTCAAGATCCTCAGGGCGTATGACGGTTCCGGTGATCTACGCGTCATCCAAGAGTTGGGCGATCGATGTGCCTCCAGTGGCCTGGGTGGGAGGATTCGGTGCGGCCATCGTGATCGGCGCAGTGGCAGGTCTTCTTCCGGCTCTGCGGACGGCCCGGCTGGCACCCACCGAGGCGCTGCGCACCGTGTAACAAGCAGTCCGCCCGAGGAGCCGGATCGAGAGTGAAATAGATCTACCGGACTCTCTCGGCTGCTCAGCCCGGTTGGCCAGCTTGGTCCGCATACGACGAAAATGGGACACGTGAACAATCAACCCGCACGATGGAGTCAGGCATCCAAATATCCGGACATGTGGGCTGACCCGGAGGATGATCCGCGCAATAGCGAAGGAGTCAGTCCCGACGGCGAGTATTCGACGCTGACCGATTACCTGATGCACTACCGGAAGACGCTGAAGATGAAGTGCGAGGGTTTGGATGCAGAGCAGTTGGCCTTTCGGTCGATTCCGCCATCGACGATGTCCTTGCTGGGATTGCTTCGGCACCTCGCCGAGGTGGAACTGGATTGGCGCCATTGGATCAACGGCGGTGATCCACTACCAAAGCTGTACGGCGAAGGTGACGGCGCCTTCGCCGCGGTCGTTCCCGAACAGGCCGACGTTGAAGCTGCATTTGCCGCTCTCGCTCGCGAGCAGATCGCCACCGACGCCGCGCTGGTCGAGCACCCGGATCTGAGCGAGCGTCTGGGTAAGCACGGGATCGCAGTTCGGGAGCTGATGGTGCACAGAATCGAGGAGTATGCCCGGCACTGCGGACACGCCGACCTCTTGCGCGAATGCATCGACGGAAGGGTGGGCCAGTGACGAAGCAGCGAGGGGGGCAACGGGCACTTCAACTCGCCGGTCTCCACGTTCAAGGGTCGGACCGCACCAACGTCGAGCTCGAAGGCCAGCAGGGGAAGTCGGCGACAACCACTGCCAGTGTTGCCCTCCCGAGCTGTGGTTGCCGACGCCCTTGGCGTTCAGACAGAACACGCCGGTGAATGCCGCCTGGTGGGCCCGTGCGATGGGTCATGTCTGAAGGACCAGTCGGGGCTATGTCAGCACCTGTTGCGCCCGGGGTGGTCGTGCTGGCACCAAGGTCGTGCGACCTGGCACCACCCTGTTGCCGGCCCGGCCCGTGGCTGACAATGAGGACGAGGGGAATAGTGGGAATCGGGCGGGCTCTAGGCGGCGGTGTCTACCCTGTGGCTGCGACGCGGGTGATTCCCATCAGAATTCGGAGGACGGGTGACCAGCAGGCGGTGGAGGAGTAAGGCGAGGGCGGCGACGCGTGCGCTGGCGGGAGCGCTCTGCGGGCTCTCGGCGATGAGCGCGGCCATTATTTCGGGCGAGACGTCTGCAAGCGCGCAGCCCGACACCTCGGGTGCCGTGGCTCAGCTCTACTCCATCACCGAACTCGCCGGCACTGGCAACGTGAACTTCGACTGGTCCGAAATCAGTCCGAGCGGCACATGGGCCATTGGATGGTCGAGCGTGGGCAGCAGCGAGGTGCAGATTAACGGCGACACGACGTCGTCGCCCTACGGCGCCTTCCCCTCGGGTTTCACCGCCTCCGATGCCGTCGTGGGCGACAGCGCAGGCGACACCTTTGACGGCGCCGTCAACGACTCGGGTGAGGTCGCCGGTTCCGTTGAGCAGTCCGACGGCAAACAACCCGCGGTCGTCGAGGACGGCAAACTCGACGTCCTCGACGCCGGCTCCATCGCCGCCGGGGCCAGCGGCAGCTTTTACTCCATCACGGCGGGCGGAACTGCTATCGGTCAGATCGGGTGGACCGACGCACAGGGCAACGGCCACACGGCCGTGGTGGCCTCGAGCGGCGGCAGCCTCCAGGTCCTGTGTCAATCTCCGGCTGCCTGCAACGTGGGCGACTACGACGCTTCGATGGGCGTCCCCATACTGCTGCCGGCCAACACGGGCATCCCATCGGACACCACGAGCTGCAGCCCCTACCGCGCCGCCGCCGAGAACCAGGCGGGAACGATTGCCGGATACAGCGCGACCGACTGCGGCGCCGACCTCTGGAGCGCGAGTTCAGGCTTGGTAATCCTCGACAACGTCATGGGCAACCAGCAGTGGACCATGGTGCGAGCGCAGGGCATCGCCAACAACGGGGACATCGTCGGCACCGGCTACAACGCGCGCAATATCCCCGCCCTCTTCCTGGCCGTCCCCTGGGTGGAGCCACAGATCAGCTCGATCGACCCCGCGTCGGGCTCCTATTTGGGCTCGACGCCCTTCACGATCACGGGGGAGGGCTTCGAGGTCACGCCCGGAGCGACGCAAATCAGCTTCGGCGACGACGGCCCGGCGGCGGACGTAACGTGCTCGTCGAGCAGCACGTGCACCGGCCTCACACCAGGATTGAGCAACAGCGCGCAGACTCAAGTCACTGTGTCGACAGCCGTCGGCGACAGTAACTCCGTGAATTACCAGTTCATCAATGCGCCGGAGGTGTCCGGTATTTCGCCCGATGCCGGTCCCATCACAGGGAACGAGGCGATCGACATTCAAGGAGGCGCATTCACCGGCGCCACCGAAGTCGACTTCCACTTCGACGGGCAGGACGCCGTCGTACCGGTGGCAGAGGGCGACGTCGCCGACGATAACGATATCGACATCACGACACCCGATATTTCGAACATGATGGACCCCGGACAGACCAGCGTGGTGGCCGACGTGACGGTCACAACCCCGGTCGGTACGTCGCCGATCCGACCCAGCGATGGGTTCACTTTCGGGAGTCCCAGCGTCACGGAGGTGAGCCCTTCAGCCGGCGTCATCACGGGCGGCAACGTGGTCACGGTGAGCGGTTCCGGGTTCAGTCAGGACATGATCGTCTATGTCGACGACCAGAACGGCGACGACCAATACGGCACAGTGGTCTCGGTCAGTGCAGACGGGACGAGCGCTCAGGTCCAGATGCCGGATTTCAGCGCCTTCCTGAACGGGGCCACTGGTGTCACCACCGACGTGATCGTGCAGACGAACGGTGGGGTCAGCCCGACCGTGCCCGAGGACCAGTACATCTATGCCCCCGCTGTCGTGACCATGGTGTCGCCCAACAGCGGGTTCATCACCGGCGGACAAACGGTCACCATCACTGGCTTCGGCTTCACGGGATCAACGGCGGTTCAATTCGTCGACGGTGCGTGCGACGGTGATGGGAAATCGGTGTCCGTCCCCGCCGCCGCTTTCGCTTCTTCGTCCGACACCCAGATCGTCCTCACAACCCCTGACCTCACGCCCGACCTGACCTACGTCAACACCGCGACAAACTCCTGTCCGTCGAATGGGCTGCCCACGGACGTCGAGGTCGTCACGCCGCTGGGCAACACCCCGGCGGCGGCGAGCGACCAGTACCTCCAGCAGATCCCCGAGGTCACGAGCGTGACGCCCGGCGCCGGCCCGGCGGGCGGTGGGTACCCGGTCCAGATCGACGGGAGCGGGTTCACCGGTGGCGGCTTCAACGATGTGAACACCGTGACCTTCACCGACGCCTGCGGGGACTTCTACCAAAGCCCAAATGTGGTCGTGAACAACGACTCGACCATCACGGCCACCGTGCCCAACGGCGCACCCGACTTCCAGAACTGCGGTGAAGGTCAGACCAAAGTGCCGGTCGACGTTACCGTCAGCCTCCCAGACTCAAACGACGGCGATCAGCCCGTCAACAGCCTCGTCCAGCCCTCCGACCAGTTCGCCTACAACGGCACCCCGGCCATAGCGTCGCTGACCGACCAGACGACGCAGATGAGCTCAGGGCCGATCTTGGCCCAGGACCCCTGGGCGATCAGCGGTGCCAACCTCACCGGCGTGACCCAGCTGGCGCTTTCGCTCCCCTCCTCCCCCGGCACGGCGCTGACGACGGTGGCGGTCACGCCCAGCGACGACAACGACATCAGCCTCACGGCGCCCAATATGCAGGCCTTCGAAAACGACGTCACTCCGGGGTCCAACGGGCTCCTCGTCGATGTCACGGCCCAGCTGCCAGACCCCAGCAACCCAGGCGGGTTCATCAGCTCGAACCCGTTGCCCTTCACGTTCACCATCCCGACGGTGACCGGGATCAACGACGTCAGCAGCCAAGACGGGAACAAGGGGTCGATCCTCGGGGGCGAAGTACTCGACATTCAGGGCTCGGGGTTCACCGTCCCATCCGGCGGCTATGCGGAGGTCGATCTTTACCTGAACGGCACGGAGATCGACTCCTTCGTAGGCAACCAGGTGAACGCGCCGAGCGACAGCCTGATCACCATCAACACGCCGGATTTGGCCGGCTATTCGACGACGACACTGGGAGACGGTGGAGCCGGCCTCGTGCTGGACGTTGAGGTCGTCATCCACAATGGGCAGGACCAGCAATTGACGTCTTCGGTCACACCGTCCGACCAGTTCTGGGCGGAGGCCCCGGCCACGACGGGGACCATCGACTTGGTCAATTCCAGTGCCCCCGACGGCCCCATACTGGGCGGTGACCCTCTCTACGTCAACGGGACCGGGTTCTTCATCCCCAACGGCGACCACCTCACAGTCTCGTTTGTGCTGAACGGGCAGATCGTCGCCAAGGATGACACCCTCGATTCCCCGAGCGATGTCGTCGTGGGCTCCTCCCTCACGCTCAACAGCCCAGACCTGGCTTCGCTCATCGCCAAGGTCAATCCGCAAGGCGAGCTGCCGCTCGACGTCCTGGTCACGGTGACCAACCCGAATTGTTCCGAGAACTGCAGCGCCACGAGCGCGATCACGACGGCCGTCTTCACCGAAGACGCACCACTTGTCACGTCGATTGGCGACGAGCAGAACAACGGGACGAATTCAGGATCCATTGTGGGCGGGGACACGCTCCAGATCAACGGTCAGGGCTTTGCCATCCCGTCCGGCGGGAGCGGGTCCGTCCAGTTCTACGTGGGTTCGACGATCGTCAAGACCGTCCCGATTACGTCGAGCAACGTCGTCAGCGCCGACGAGATCGACATCACCGCACCGAACCTGACCTCCCTCGAGGGCGACGTGCCGGCCGGCCAGTCCGGCTTGGTCACGGACGTGGTGGTGAACCTGCAGGATGCGCAGGGCAACTCTGCCGACACCTCGCCAGGAACGGCCGGTGACACGTTCACCTTCAACATGCCAGCCATCACGTCGGTGACCGACGAACAGACGAACAATACGAGTTCGGGCTCGATCATGGGCGGTGACACCCTCGACATCAACGGCGCGGGGTTCACCTTCCCCAACGGTGGGACCGCCGACGTGCAATTCGACGTGGCCGGATCTCCGATCAAGACAGTCGCCCTGACCCAGGCCAATTTCATCAGCCAGAGCGACATTCAGGTCACGTCGCCCAACCTCGTCACGGTGCTCCCGCCGGGCCAGGCCAGCCTGGCTACCGATGTGGTCCTGCAGCTCATGCCCTCTGACGGTGCCGAGTTCGACACGACCACTGGCGCACCCGGTGACGGGTTCACGTTTACGGCACCCCAGATCACCTCCGTCACCGACGAGGACACCGACGATTCGAGCCAGGGCATGATCCTGGGTGGCGACACCCTCGACGTCAACGGCACTGGGATGAACTTCCCGACGGGCGGATCGGCGGACGTCGAGTTTTGGGTCGGAGGGTCTGCGGTGAAAACCATCGACCTGAGCCAGAGCAACTTCCTCAGCTCGACCGACGTCGAGTTCACGTCGCCGAACCTCGTGACGTTGCTGCCTGCGGGCCAGACCAGCCTGGTCACCGATGTTGTGCTGAGCTTCTTTCCGCCGACGGAGGGGAACGGCTACCTCACACAAGCCGGCACGCCGGGCGACACCTTCACATTCACCGCGCCCGTGCTCACGTCGGTGACCGACGCTGACAACGGCGACCAGACCACGGGCACGATTCTCGGCGGCGACACCCTCGACCTCAACGGGACCGGGCTCTACTTCCCCAACGGTGGCAACGTCAACGCCGAATTCTCCCAAGGCGGCGGGACGGTCAAGACCATCATGTTGAGTGCGTCGGACTTCCAGAGCGACACCGACATCGAGATCACCTCACCCGACCTGCTCAATATCTTGCCTCAGGGCCAGAGCAGCCTGGCCACCACAGTGAACCTGACCTTCTTCCCCGCCAGCGCCGGTAGCGGCTATTCCACCGAGAACACCAGTACGGCACCGACCTTCACTTTCTCCGCGCCCACGCTCACCTCGGTGACCGACGAGATTACCGACACCAACAGCGGGCCCATCACCGGTGGCGACACCCTTGATCTCAACGGGACCGGGCTCTACTTCCCTGACGGAGGCAGCGTCAACGCCGAGTTCTTGGTGGGCGGCTCGACGGTCAAGACCATCGCGCTAAGCCAGTCCGACTTCGACGACAACGGTACGGACATTGAGATCGCCGCCCCCCAACTGATCGACATCTTGCCCCAAGGCCAGAACAGCTTGGCCACAACGGTCAACCTCACCTTCTTCCCCCCCACCGCGGGCAACGGCTACTCCACCGAGAACGGAGGAGCCGCACCTGCTTTCACCTTTACCGGTCCCACCGTAAGTGCGGTCACCGACGAGTCGACCAACACCAACACCGGACCCATCACCGGCGGCAACGTCCTCGACATCCAAGGCAGCGGCTTCAACATTCCCGACAACGGCACCGGGGCGGTGCTCTTCTACCAGGCCGGCAACCCGGCGCCGGTCAAGACGGTCCAATTCACCGCCGACGACATCATCGATTCCACCGAACTTGAGATCGACGAGCCCAACTTCGCCGCCCTGGTGAGCAGCATCCCCTCGGGTCAAGGCTTCTTGGCTTTGACCGTCGTCGTCGATCTGACCGACTCCGCGCTGAACCAGGTATACAGCGCACCGTCGGCCACCGATGCCAACGACTACAACGCCCAGATCCCGCTCGTAAGTGCCGTCACCGACGAGTCGACCAACACCAACACCGGACCCATCACCGGCGGCAACGTCCTCGACATCCAAGGCAGCGGCTTCAACATTCCCGACAACGGCACCGGGGCGGTGCTCTTCTACCAGGCCGGCAACCCCGCGCCGGTCAAGACGGTCCAATTCACCGCCGACGACATCATCGATTCCACCGAGCTCGAGATCGACGAGCCCAACTTCTCCGCCCTGGTGAGCAGCATCCCCTCGGGTCAAGGCTTCTTGGCCATGACCGTCGTCGTCGATCTGACGGACTCCGCGCTGAACCAGGTATACAGCGCACCGTCGGCCACCGATGCCAACGACTACAACGCCCAGATCCCGCTCGTAAGTGCGGTCACCGACGAGTCGACCAACACCAACACCGGACCCATCACCGGCGGCAACGTCCTCGACATCCAAGGCAGCGGCTTCAACATTCCCGACAACGGCACCGGGGCGGTGCTCTTCTACCAGGCCGGCAACCCGGCGCCGGTCAAGACGGTCCAATTCACCGCCGACGACATCATCGATTCCACCGAACTTGAGATCGACGAGCCCAACTTCGCCGCCCTGGTGAGCAGCATCCCCTCGGGTCAAGGCTTCTTGGCTTTGACCGTCGTCGTCGATCTGACCGACTCCGCGCTGAACCAGGTATACAGCGCACCGTCGGCCACCGATGCCAACGACTACAACGCCCAGATCCCGCTCGTAAGTGCGGTCACCGACGAGTCGACCAACACCAACACCGGACCCATCACCGGCGGCAACGTCCTCGACATCCAAGGCAGCGGCTTCAACATTCCCGACAACGGCACCGGGGCGGTGCTCTTCTACCAGGCCGGCAACCCGGCGCCGGTCAAGACGGTCCAATTCACCGCCGACGACATCATCGATTCCACCGAACTTGAGATCGACGAGCCCAACTTCGCCGCCCTGGTGAGCAGCATCCCCTCGGGTCAAGGCTTCTTGGCTTTGACCGTCGTCGTCGATCTGACCGACTCCGCGCTGAACCAGGTATACAGCGCACCGTCGGCCACCGATGCCAACGACTACAACGCCCAGATCCCGGAGGTGGACTCACTCACCGACCAATTCACCGAGACCAATGAGGGTCCGATCTCGGGCGGAGACACCCTCGACATTCAGGGCGACGGATTTGTTATGCCTGACGGCGGTTCGGCCGACGTCCTCTTCTACGAGCAGGGCAACGCCAACCCCGTGGCCACGGTCGACCTGCAGTCGAACCAGATCAAGAGCGATAGCGAGATCCAACTGACCGAGCCCAACCTGTCGGCCTTGGCCAGCCAGATCCCTACCGGGCAAGACTCGCTCGATCTGCAGGTGGTGGTGGAGCTCACCGACTCTGACGGCAACCAGGTCGACAGCGTTCCTTCAGAGGACGGGGCCAACGTCTACGAGGTCGGTGCCCTCCGGATCACGTCCGACGACAGCACCAGCTTCACCGTCGGCCAAGACGGCTCGTTCGATGTGACTGCGGTCAGCGCGACGCAGGCCACCCTGTCTGAGTCCGGTGACCTGCCCGACGGTGTGACCTTTGCCGACAGCGGCAGCGACTCGGCCACCTTGGAGGGTACGCCGGGCCCCGGAACCGGTGGCTCGTACGACATCACCATCACGGCCTCAAACGGCATGGAGCCCGACGCTACGCAGAGCTTCACGCTCGTGGTCGACGAGCCGCCAACCGTACTGTCGGGCGACGACACGACCTTTACGGTCGGCCAAGACGGCAGTTACACAGTGACCACCGACCCGGGCTACAACGGTCCCGACACCAAGGTCGACATTTCCGAGTCGGGTGATCTCCCCGGCGGGGTCACCCTGCAGGACAATGGGGACGGCACCGCCTCTCTGGCCGGCACGCCGGCGGCCGGGAGCGGCGGCATCTACCTCATCACCCTCACCGCATCCAACGGGGTAGATCCCGACGCCACCCAGGAGTTCACCTTGGAGGTCGATGAGCCTCCGACGATCACTTCGAGCGACAGCGCCACGTTGACGGTGGGGCAATCGGGCACCTTCACCATCACCACCACGCCGGGCTACACCGATGCCGATGTCGATGCCGCGCCGGTTGTCATCTCCGCCTCGACGGACCTCCCCGACGGCGTCACCTTCAACGACAACCAGGACGGGACAGCCACGATTACCGGGACGCCCGCCCAAGGCACCGGTGGTGCGTACGACCTGACGATCACCGCATCCAACGGCATCGCACCCGACGCCACCCAGGACTTCACCCTCAATATCGACGAAGCCCCCACGATCACCTCGGGCGACAACGCAACGTTCACAGCCGGCCAGGACGGCAACTTTGTCGTGACCACCGGCGACGACGACTTCAACGCCAGCGCGAACAATCCGGCCGCGGACACGGTTGTGGAGAATGGCGACCTGCCGGATGGGGTCACCTTCTCCGACGACGGGCAGACGGCGAGCTTCAGCGGGACTCCCGATGCCGGTACGGGAGGCATCTATGACGTCACCCTCACCGCATCTAACGGGATCGCACCCGACGCCACCCAGGATCTCACGCTCGAGGTCGACGAGCCTCCCACCATCACCTCGGGCGACACCGCCGCCTTTTCGGTGGGCAAGTCCGGCTCCTTCGACGTGACGACAACACCGGGCTACAACGGGGACTCGACCAGCGTGCAACTCTCCGCGCCGGCCCAGGCCCTGCCCTCCGGCTTGACGTTCACCGACGGTGGCGACGGTACGGCGACCATCGGCGGCACCCCGGCTGCGGGCACGGCCGGCGTCTACGACGTGACGATCACCGCGTCCAACGGCGTCGGCCCCGATGCCACCCAGGAGGTGATACTCACCGTGGGCGACGTTCCCGGCGTGGCGCAGAGTGTGTCGGCCACAGCCGGAGTCGACTCGGCCACAGTGACCTGGTCGCCGCCCTTGTCGAACGGCGGGTCCACGATTCTCTCGTACACCGCCACGGCAACCCCCGGCGGCAACAGCACCACCGTCGGAGGGTCATCGACCCAGGCCAGTGTCACCGGGCTCACCGCCGGTACCGAATACACCTTCACGGTGATCGCCACCAACGGTGTGGGACCGGGGAACGCATCGGCGGCGTCCAACAGCGTGCTGGCCGTCTCCACGGCGCTGCAGAACGAAACGAGCGCCACGAGCAACTCCGGCGGCGGCACCGCCAGTCCCTCACTGGTGTCGGGCGCCGCCGGCACCTCGCTCACCGCGAGCGCGACCGGCGACGGAACGCTCAACGTGGGCAACTACGCCAGCGACCCCGTGCCCGCGTTGACCGACGGGTCCGCCTACTACGACATCAGCGAGACTCCCGGGTCCGCGTTCACCTCGGCGACCGTGCAGCTCTGCGGCGTTGTTTCGGACTCCTCGGTGGACTGGTGGAACCCCACCACGCAAACATGGATGGCGGTCTCGGGGCAGGGGGCACCGAGCGGGAACCCTCTCTGCATCAGCTTCACCGTGAACGGAAGCACGACGCCGCTGGTGACCCAGCTCACCGGCACCGTGTTCGGTGTCGTGACGCCACCTGCCGTCGCACCCGCCTCGGTAGGGGTCAGCGGTCCGACCGCTGTCAACGCCGGCACGAGCTATTCGGCCACGACGTCGGCACCGGGAGCAGTGCCGGCCGCCACCTTCACGCTGGTGACAGGGTCACCGTCTTGGCTGAGCGTCAACGGCACCTCCGGCCTCGTCAGCGGCACGGTGCCCACCGGCATCGCGACCTTCTCGTATCAAGTGACAGCAACGAACACCGCCGGCCATGCCACCAGCGCCGTCCAGACGGTGACGGTCGACTCGGCGCCGACCTCGGTCTCGGTCACGGGCCCGAGCTCGGTCAATGCCGGGGCGACGTACAACGCCACGGCGGCGGCGACCGGGGGCAACCCGACCGCGACCTACGCCCTGGTTGCGGGTGCACCGTCGTGGCTAGGCATCAACGCCTCCACCGGGGCCATAAGCGGCACAGTTCCGAGTGGCATAACCACGTTCTCCTATGCCGTCACCGCCACGAACACCGTCGGCTTCGTGACGAGCGCTACCCAGTCGGTCTCCGTGACCACCACCGGCAACACCAAACCCAAGTTCACCTCGGCCACCACCGCCACAGCCACCGTCGGTACGCCTTTCTCCTTCACTGCCACGGCGAGCGGATCGCCGACACCGACTCTCACTGAGTCCGGCACGTTGCCCTCCGGTCTCGGTTGGAGCGCCAGCGCCGGCGGCAGCGTCACGCTCTCGGGCACGCCGGCGGCGGGTACGAATGGCACCTTCAAGCTCTCCCTCGTGGCAACCAATACGGCGGGCAGCGCCACCCAGACCCTGACACTGACCGTCGACCAGGCCCCCGCCATCACCTCGGTGGCCACCGCCACGGCCACGGCGGGCAAGTCGTTCACCTTCAAGGTGACGAGCACGGGCTTCCCCGCCGCCACACTCAGCGAGTTGGGCAACCTGCCGTCGGGACTCACCTTTACGGCGAAATCTGGGGGTTCGGCGACGATCGCTGGTACCCCGGCCGCCGGCAGCGCGGGGACCTACGACTTCACCATCACGGCGTCCAACGGGGTGGGTACCGCTGCTAGTCAGAGCTTCATTCTCGTGGTCGACCGGGCTCCTGCCTTCACCTCGGCCACCACCGCCACGGCCACTGCCGGGTCGCTCTTCACCTTCATGGCCACGGCGAGCGGATCACCGACACCGACTCTCACCGAGTCCGGCACGTTACCTTCCGGTCTCGTTTGGAGCGCCAGCGCCGGCGCCGGCGGCAGCGTCACGCTCTCGGGCACGCCGGCCGCTAACACCAGTGGCACCTACAAGCTGTCTCTCGTCGCCACCAACGCGGCGGGCAGCACCAACCAAACCCTGACACTGACCGTCGACCAGGCTCCTGCCATCACGTCGGGCGCCACTGCTACAGCCACGGCGGGCAAGTCGTTCACCTTCAAGGTGACGAGCACGGGCTTCCCCGCCGCCACACTCAGCGAGTTGGGCAACCTGCCGTCGGGACTCACCTTCACGGCCAAGTCCGGAGGGGCAGCGACGATCGCTGGTACCCCGGCCGCGGGCAGCGCGGGGACCTACGCCTTCACCATCACGGCGTCCAACGGGGTGGGTACCGCCGCCACCCAGAGTTTCATTCTCGTGGTCAACCGGGTTCCGGCTTTCACCTCGGCCACCACCGCCACAGCCACGGCGGGCAAGTCGTTCACCTTCCAAGTGACGAGCACGGGCTCCCCCGCCGTCACGATCAGCGAGTCAGGCAAGCTGCCGAGCGGTCTGACCTTCACCGCGAACGCCAACGGCGCCGCCTCCATTACGGGCACCCCGGCCGCGGGGACAGAGGGCACATATCGCTTGACGCTCACGGCGTCCAATGGGGTGGGGACACCGGTGACCCAGAGCTTCGTACTGACCGTCAAGTCCTGAGTGGAGCCACCGGGCTAGGCAGTCTGCCTTCAGTCTGACCGCCGCTGACGCATGACCGCCCGCAATCCGCGCCGCTGAATGATCCCGCGCAGGGCAGGGTTCGAGTGGCCTCAACTTGACGTTCCGCAACCCGGCATTTCCGCTCGGACGCTGCCGAGGAAGAGCACGGCTCGATATTTCCGTGCGACCATTCCCTTGCAATACAGCTACAGCTGCTTATCCAGAAGCACACACTGACCCAGGAGGGATTACCTCGGCATCCTCACGGATTCCCGTTTGACCATCAGCGAGAGAGTCAACAGAGAAGACCAGGGAATCCCCTGCTGTCCAGTTGCTACCGATGAGGACGATACCTTCAACCCAGTAATAGAACTGACCGGTATTGACGTTGCCGGTTTCGCCGACACCCCCCGTCGACAGCCACGGAGGTGTGTCCTTCTTCAGTGACGCTGCGACCGGCTCGGGAGCGCCAGGTACTTCCCAAAAACGTGTGGCCCCGACCAGCGGATTGCACGCCGGTTTCGTTGCGGGCTCAGCAAAGGCTGCTCCGGGCAAGGCTGTTCGGGCCAGGCAAGAAACCTGAATCGCTCCACGTGGAAGGGCGGCGGCGTCGAGGATTTGCTGTGCCTGACCCTCCGGCGTGGGTGCTGGCTCAGGGCCAGGTACGACGGCAGTCGTTGAAGGGGGCGGAACGATCGCAGTCGGGATCGTGGTCGATGAGACCATGGTCGTGCTGTCGCTCTCTGAAGCGCCTGAAGCCGCCGTGGGGGTCGTGACAGCGGGAGGCCGCGCAACAATGCTGGGGGTAGTGCTTGCTGGCACCGGTGACGTCGTCGTCGTTGAAACACAGGTCGGCGATGTCGGAGGAGGAGACGACTCAGCTGCCACCTTCGGGTCGACGGATCTCCCCGCAGCGTGCGATCCAGCCGTGGTTAAGGCAGAAGCCAGAGCCGCCCCGGCAACGAAGATGACCATGGCAAGCGCGGCGGCCCATGACCACTTTCGGCCGGCAACGTTGGCGATTCGAGGCATCGCATCCCCCTAGACCATTCTTTCATTGTCAGGGTTACTCGACCTTCAGCGTCGCCCATACCCAAAGGGCTACCCACTCGGGATCAACAGCTTCTCGGGAAAATCGACCCCAGGCGAGTAGTGCCGCTTGCGCGCACGGCCTAGTTTCAACCCGAGCTTCGAGCACCAATCCGGGTTTGCACCGTGTCCCGCTAACAGGTGCCTCGCCCTGGTTCGCCTAGGGCCATCACGGTCGACCTTGGCGGACGTTAATCGGACGTCAATCGAACCCAGTGGAGGTGAGCGGACTCGAACCGCCGACTTCTACGTTGCGAACGTAGCGCTCTACCAGCTGAGCTACACCCCCGTACCTGGTCAGGATAGCGCCTCGCTCAGACGCCTCTGAGACCACTTTCTTCCCTGCACATCTCCTGCGTAGGCACTTCGAGCACCCCCATTTGGTCACGCAGACACGGTGCCTGGGGCGGCCGCTTCGATGGTCCGCTGCAGCGCGACCTGTAGGACAGTCGTTGTCACGTCGGAGCGACTTCGCTCCAGCACAGCTCGTAGTGCGTCGACGGAACGGCGTAGGCCTCCGGTGATGGCATCGGGATATTCGACGGTGACAAGGAACTCGTAGACGTCCTCCATCACCGCCAGCAGCTCTTCTCCCCTACCCACGTCACCCTGGCGCAATCGGTCAAGAAGGTGGCGACGCAGCTCCGATGCCGCCTCCGCCATGCCGTTGAGCCACGCCGCCAGCCCGACCCCGAGATCATGGTTATCGGGGACCGCTTCGGCACCGGTTAGGGCAGCGGTGATCCGAGCTTCGGCATATTCCTTTTCGGCGTCGTGGAGGAACCCGGCAGCGGCCAACGAGGGAAACGGGCGAAGGAGCACCTGGGCGCGGCGAAGGGCGTTCTCCGCCTCGATCACGCGGTCTTGCGCACCAGCCGAGTCGAGCCGGTGAATGGCGCGGATGGAAAGCCCGCACGCACGAATGGTCTCGCGGCATCGTGCCAGGGCCTCCTCGCGAGCAAGGTGGACCGCCTCAAGCTCCTCGCGGGCTTTGTCGCCGAGCGCGCTGAGGTCCAGTCCAGGTGCTGACACTTGAGAGGGAGACCGCGGGCTCAGCGAGAGGCGACGCGTCGAACCACAATCGACACGTCGTGGTCCTCGGGCTGGGCCGGCAAGTACCGCAACTTGGCCTCGCGTTCGAGGGCTCGGTTGCGCAGTACCACCAGAAGTCCCACATAGGCAACGAGCACGAACCCGCAGAAGGCCGTCACCATCAAGATGGGGCGGAGAGAGGGAACGCTACCGAGCAACCCACTCAACACAAGACTGCAACCCACCACGCTCAGGACCTCGCGGCGGCGCTTGCACGCGGCGGAACTGAAGTAAGAATCGGCGCGCCGAGCGCCGAGAGCGGAGTTCGAGGGCAGCATCGAGGCGCCCCGAGCGTCAGGACGCACCACCATCATGCCCGGACGGCGCTGAGATGCGGCCCCAATGGCAGCGATCGGTGCGCCGGAATCCTCGTCCATTGCCGACGTTGCCGGCGCCCCCAACCGGTGGGCCGGCTCCATGAGCACCGGACCCGTGCGTTGAAGAATGCGGAGTTGACGATGGAAGGCACCGATGGAATCGCTTGAGCGGCGTTCGATGCGTCGCCGAATGAGGCCAGGCCCCAATACGACGGCCCATACCGCCACAAGGATCAGGAGGACCACGATCGTCAAAGACCTCTCGACCTACCTTCCGCTGTAGACGACTTTAACGAAGCGATTAGTACGTTTGGTGGATGATCTGGGCCCGCGCCAGCCCCCGCAGTCCCCTGCGCTGATGAATTGCTTAGCGGACTCGGCGAATCGCGCCAAATCGTCGTTGTTTTCCCAGGTGCTGCCTCACAACGTCATTCCGTTGACGGCACGCGACGCCACGCGTCCGGCCTCCCACGTCACCACCACGGGCACTTCGAAACAATCGGAAACGGTCTGCGAATTGAGCACGTCGGTGATCACGCCTTGAGCCACCATGGCGCCGCGTCGCATCAACGCCGCATGAGTGAATCCGAGCGGAATCTCCTCGGTGTGGTGCGTCACCAGCACAACCGGCGCCGTGCGGCGGTCGGCGACAATGGTCGACAAGGTCAGCAAAAGGCGCTCGCGCGCCCCGAGGTCGAGCCCGGCCGTCGGTTCGTCGAAGAGCAGCAGTTCCGGCGCACCCATAAGGGCGCGCGCCACGAGCACCTTCTGGCGCTCCCCCTCCGACAAAACGCCGAACTGTCGGTCGCCGGCATCCCCCATCCCGCAGGCGATGAGCAAGGCGTCGGCTCGGGCGTGATCCTCAGTATCGAACGTGTACCACCATGTTTCAAGCGCGGCGTGTCGTCCCGTCAGGACCACGTCATGGCTCGACATCGTCGGCCGCAGATCGCGCAACAACGACTGGCTCACGAACGCCACCCGGCGCCGTACCTCCCGAGCGTCGCTGCGTCCGAATCGTTGCCCGAGCACCTCGACGGTCCCGCGCGTTGGCAGCAAACGCATCCCGGCCAGGAGCAGCAACGTTGTCTTGCCGGAGCCGTTCGGTCCCAAGACGACCCAACGCTCGCCGACGCGCACGTCCCAATCGATCCCGTCAATGACGGCCAGCCCGTCACGCACGACCACTACGCCGCGCAGTGACACGGCGACACCATCGGCCCCTTCGGCCGGCGCCGTCTGCATCACAGAGTCCAGCAGCCGCGCGTGCGCACCGATCGAATCGACGAGGGACGATCAGCCGGCAGGCATGCGCCGGGCTACCCGGCCGGCCAACCCGGTGACGAAAGGGTCCCAGCCGCGTTCGCCCACGAGCCAGAACCACAGCTCGCGGCGATAGCCGACGATGACGTCGAGAAACGCTTCGCGGTCCATGCCGGCGGGCTCCAAGGCCCGAGACCATTGGTCCCACAGCCACACGCCCACGCACATGTCTTCCTCGAAGCCGTCGCGCCAGTTGGCTCCTTCGAGTACGGCCGAGCGCAGGCGGGCCCCCATATCGACGGGCTCGTCGGGCACGGGCAAGCGAAGCCCCTCGCGAGGCTCGACAACGGTCATCGGTCCTTCACCACCGGAGCGCGATCGGTGCCGCTGTAGTTGGTCAAGTGCTCCGTGTAATCGATGAACAACGGCGCGTCGGGGTCGAGCTTGCGCTGCAGGGTCCGTTCGGCGATGCGCTTGTCGAGATTGTCCAGCTTGATCAGCGCGGCAGGGTCGTCGAGGTCCCTGACGTCAAGACGCCCCCGCGAGTGCTCAAAGGCGAGCCGTCCGGCCTCAGTGCGCACCAGCACACTCGACCACCCCGCCATCGACCCCACGCTGCCGATGGAGAGATCGGCGCTGCGACCAAGGAAGTCGGCGCACTCGTCGCACCCCTTGAGCGCGGCCCCGTGGAAGTCTTTGACAGGCTCGTCCACGGCCACGTGGCCGTCTTGGTATTCGACGATCATGCGCCCGTGTATGACATCGACCTTGCTGACGCGCTCGAGATCAAGCCCACGCTTGTTGCGCAGCTCCTGGAGCATCAACGCCTCGTAGTCGAAGCTCTTAGTGCACAGCAACGCAATAGTCAGTACCACGGCGTCGAGGCGGTGGGCGCCCGTCGGCCAGCGCCGAGCCTGCATGGCCCTGATGCCCTGTATCTCACACGGCGTGCCCACGACGGCCAAGCGGGGTCGAGCCGGCAGGTTGTAGCGCGACACATCCAGCTCGGCCAGCGCCATGGTCTGGTTGTAGAAGCTACCGGCGGCGGCGATCACTTCAGCGGCGGTGGTGGCCACCGTGGCGATCCCCTTCCACGGTTCGTCGGGATCGGCACTTGGCTTGGATACCAGGGCACCGTCGATGTCGCCGCCCGCGAGCAGGGCCAACAACATGGCGGTCACCACGCCGCCGTCTTGCACCTCGTCGCGCTGGACCCCGGCCCGCACCGCGTACTTGGCGACCACGGCACCTAGTCCGTCTCCGGGCGGACCGCCCGTGAGCTTCCAGTAGGTGTCGGCGGAGTCGGACTTCACCACCACCGGTGTCTCGCCGGCTTCACCGCTCGGCGTGGACGGTGGCCACAGCGCTTCGTAGCGCAACCCGCCGCGGGGACAGAAGTCCCAGCACAACGAGCACCCCGTGCACATCTTCACCAGCTCGGGCAGATTGGTGTCCTCGTTGACGCCGATGGAATTCGACGGACAGACGGCCACGCACGTGCCGCATTGGATACACCGGTCGGCAAAGATCACCCCGGCTTCGAGCTCCCAGAACCAGGTCTTGCCCGGCGGTTCCTCGATGCCGTTCATGGCGTCGCGAACTTTGAAGCCCTTCATCGAACGTCTCCGTTGCCCTCATACTGTGGCAAACCGGTCAGCACGGCGCGCAGTTCATCGTTGCCGGTACGTCTGGCCCAGTTGTAAAAGGGCTCGTCGGGGCGACGCTCGTCTCGATAACGCCGAACCGTGCGCAACAGCGCCTCGGGAACATCGTCGACAGGACGGGCGCTCTCCACCCAGTCGATGAAGCCGGCGTCGGCGCCGAGGGACCCACCCATGCCGATGTCCACGGCTTCGACAATGTGTTCGCCCACATGGGCTGTCTCGCCGCGCAGCCCGATGTCGGCGATCTGCGGCTGTGCGCATGACGCCGAGCACCCCGAAAAATGCAACCGGATGATGCCGGCATCAGGACGAGACGAGGCCTTTGTTTTCACGCCATCGGGGGCCGTCGCCACCAGGTCGGGTTCGAGCTGGCTGTCGAGCCACTTGGCCCACTTCACGGCCCGCTCCTTGGTCTCCACCACCGCGAAGCGGCAGAACTCGCTGCCTGTGCACGCCACCACGCCCCGCTGAAAAGGTCCGGGGAACGGTGTGTACTTCTGGAGCAGCTCCTCGGCCACTAGGGCGTCGACACGGGCCTCGGGAACACCGGTGAGCACGAAGTTCTGGTCGGTGCCCAGCCGCAGCGTGCCGTCCCCATAGGTGCGGGCCAAGCGGGCCGCCTCGACGAGCTCGATGCCCGACATGCGCCCCACCGGCACCGAGCACCCGACGTAGAACAGGCCCGGCTGGCGCTGGGCATGCACCCCGACGTGATCGCCTCGGTAGCGGCGGGTGAGGTCCTCGCCGGCGGCCATGAGCGGGAAGCGGGCGCGGGCGGCCAACTCGGCCCGGAAACCCTCGGCGCCGAGTTCTTGCACGAGGTAGCGCATGCGCGCCAGACCGCGGCTCTCACGGTTGCCGAGTTCGCCGAAGAGCTGGGCGATGGCTCGGGTCAGCTCGACAGCTTGCTCGGGTAGGACAAAGACGTCGATGTCCGAGGCCATGCGCTCGCCGTCGGACAGGCCGCCCCCGGCCAGCACGTTGAAACCCAGGACCCCGTCGGGAGAACGAGCCGGCCAGAGTCCGATGTCGTTGATCTCGGCCTGGGCGCAGTCTTCGAGACAGCCCGTGACGCTGATCTTGAACTTGCGGGGCAGGTTGGCGTACTCGCGGTTGCCGGTGAAGAAATCGGAGATGGCCAGGGCGACGGGCAAGGCGTCAAACGCCTCGTCGGCGTCGACACCCGACACGGGACAGCACAGCACGTTGCGGGCCGAGTCCCCGCACGCCTGAATGGTGGTGATCCCCACATCGGCAAAGCGCTGCCAAATCCTGGGAATGTCGGCGATGCGGAGCCAGTGGATCTGGATGTCCTGGCGGGTGGTGATATCGGCGTAGCGATTGCCGAACACAGGGCTGTCTTCGGGTCCTTCGCCAAAGGCATCGGCCACCACGCCGATCTCGCGGGCCTGATCGGCAGTGAGGATGCCGCCGGGAACCTTGACGCGCAGCATGAAGGCGTCGCCTCCCTGGCGCTGCGGGTAGATGCCGACCCACTTGAGCCGTTCCACCTCGCCCGCCACCTTGGCGATGGCTCCGGCGCCCTCCTTCGAGTAGCGCTCGATGACGGCGTCGGCCACTTCAAGGGGGTGGCGGTCAAGCTTCCAGTGTTCGATCTGGTTCAGCTCGCCGATGGTGCGGTACGGGTTGACGAAGCGCATGGCGCGTTCGTTACCGCGCATCTCCACGCCGTAGGGGTTGTCCTGGTTGCGGTTGCGAGGCATGTCAGTGCAGGCCGCACTCGGTCTTGTCCGAGTCGCCCCAGCGCCCGGCCCTGGGGTCCTCGCCGGGCGCCACCGGGCGCGTGGTGGGGGCGCATCCGATGGACAGATAGCCCTGGGCGATAAGAGGGTGGACGGGGAGATCGTGGTCGGCGATGTAAAAGTCGATGTCGTCGTCGGTCCAGGTAGCCAAGGGGTTCACTTTCACCAGCCCCCGGGGCGCGTCCCACGACACGATGGGGGCCGCGGCGCGGGTGGGAGCGTCACAGCGCTTAAGGCCGGTGAGCCAGGCACGCCGTCCGACGAGGGCTTTGTCCAAGGGCGCCACCTTACGCAGCTCGCAGCAGCGATCCGTCCCGCACGGCCAGGCGTCGGCCTCGGGACCGGGCGTCATCACCTTCAGGTTGAGGTCGTAGCGACGGCGCACGTCCTCGACGAACTGGAGCGTCTCGGGAAAATGGAATCCGGTGTCGAGAAACAGCACCTCAATGCCCGGATCGGCCCGCACGGCCACGTCGACGATCACGCAGTCCTGAAAGGAGCAGGCCAGGCTGACCGCCCCGCCGAAGCGTTCTGCGGTCCAGGCAATGACCTTGCCGGCCGGGGCGGTTTCGAACTCGGCGGAACGAGCGGCCAGCTCTGCTTCGTCGACCTGGGTTTCTGCCTCTATGCCCACGGGGAGACTCCTCTTTTACCCAACCGACTTGTCTCGTCGGGCGCCCGCTACTATATATGACTAACCAGATCAAGATTTGAGCCTTTGGGGCCCGGCCCCGGGCTCGAGGGACGGAGTCCGCCCGCCATGACCGTAACCATCGATGCCATCGACACCAGTCTGCCGGTTGCGCTCGGTTCGAGGCAGCCCGACCACCTCGACCTCCTCGAGGCCCACGCCGTGTTCGTCATGCGGGAGGTGGCCGCCGAAGCCGAGCGCCCGGTGCTGCTGTTCAGCGGGGGGAAGGATTCCGCCGTCTTGCTGCGCCTGGCCGAGAAAGCCTTTCGCCCCGGGAGGTTCCCGTTCCCCGTGATGCATGTGGACACGGGCCACAACTTTGGTGAGGTCATCGAGTTCCGTGACCGGCGCATGGCCGAACTGGGCGAGAGCCTGCTGGTGGCGTCGGTCCAGGAGTCCATCGACACCGGCCGGGCGGCCGACCCCGGTCCCGACGGGTCTCGCAACCGGCTCCAGAGTGTCACTCTCCTAGATGCCATCGCCGCCCATGGCTTCGATGCCTGCATCGGCGGGGCCCGGCGCGACGAGGACAAGGCCCGCGCCAAAGAACGCATCTTGTCCTTCCGAGACTCCTTCGGGCAGTGGGACCCGCGCAACCAGCGCCCCGAGCTGTGGCACCTCTACCAAGGCCAGGTCCGCCCCGGTGAGCACCTGCGCGCCTTTCCGCTATCGGACTGGACCGAGCTCGACGTGTGGCAGTACATCCGCCGTGAGGGCATCGAGCTTCCGTCGATCTACTACACCCATCGCCGCCCCGTGGTGGAGCGCGACGGCATGCTGCTGGCGCTGTCGCCGTGGGTGAGCCCCCGCAACGGCGAAGTCCCCGAAGAGGCCACCGTCCGTTTCCGCACCGTGGGCGATGCCACCTGCACGGGAGCGGTGCGCTCTGAGGCGCGCACCATCGACGAGGTGATCGCCGAGATCATCACGTCGCGCGTGAGCGAGCGCGGCGCGACACGCGCCGATGACAAGTTCTCGGAAACCTCCATGGAGGACCGCAAGCGGGAGGGTTATTTCTAAGATGAGCGCGGCGACAGGGCCCGGCACGCCGTCGGCGCCGGGCTCGGAGTTGCTGCGCTTTGCAGCCATCGGTTCGGTCGATGACGGCAAATCGACGCTGATCGGCAGGCTGTTGCACGACACCAAGCAGCTCTTCGACGACCAGCTGGACGCGTTGTCCAGCGCCAGTCGTCGCCGGGGTGTCGAGGGTGTCGACCTGTCCTTCGTGACCGACGGCTTGCGGGCCGAACGAGAACAAGGCATCACCATCGACGTGGCCTACCGCTACGCGTCGACGCCGAATCGTAAGTTCGTCATCGCCGATTGCCCCGGCCATGTGCAGTACACCCGCAACATGGCCACCGGAGCCTCCACCGCCGATCTGGCCGTGGTGGTGGTAGACGCCACCGCCGGGCTGCGTGAGCAGACGCGCCGCCACTGCTGCATCGCCGCCCTGCTCGGGGTACGCCACCTGTTGGTGGCGGCCAACAAGATGGACCTCACCGATTGGGACCAGGACGCCTACGAGACCGTGGTCACCGACATGAGGGCGCTGGCGGCGCGCCTCGGCGTGGACACGGTTACGTGTGTGCCGGTGTCGGCCCTCCATGGCGACAACGTGGTCGAGGTGTCGACGAGAACACCGTGGTACGACGGCCCCACCATCTTGGAGGCCCTCGAGCGCGCCCCCGCCGGCGCGTGGGCACACGAAGGTGGGGCCGGCGCTCGCCTGCCTGTGCAGTGGGTCGTTCGGCACCCCGGTGGCGGACGCAGCTATGCGGGAATGGTGAGCGGAGGGGCGTTGCACCCCGGTGACGAAGTGGTGGTATTGCCGGGCGGCCAGCGCAGCCGCATCGCCTCCGTCGATACCTTCGACGGTCCCCTCGACGAAGCCACCGCCCGTATGTCGGTGACCGTTCGCCTCGAAGATGACCTCGACGTGTCGCGCGGCGACATGTTGGCTCCGGCGTCCGACGCCCCCGAGGTGCGCCGCGAGTTCGAGGCCACGCTGTGCTGGTTCACGGCCCGCCCGGTGCAAGGTGGTCAGCGTTTCCGCATCAAACACACCACCCGGGTGACCCCCGCCCAGATCGTGTCGGTCGATGCCCGCCTCGACATCGCCACCTTGGAACTCGAGCCGTCGGACGCCCTGGGCGACAACGACATCGGCATCGTCCATCTGAGCGTGGCCACTCCCCTGGCCGCCGATGCTTACCGGGTCAACCGGGTGACCGGCAGCTTCGTGGTGATCGACGAAGCCACTAACGCCACCGTGGCCGCCGGCATGGTGGGTGCACCGGTGCTGGTGTCGGCCGCATCTCGATGAGCACAGGCGACGGCGTCCCTCACTTTGCCGTCAGCTTGTTGGTGGCCGGTCGGCCGTGCCTGGTCGTTGGCGGAGGCCCGGTAGCGGGCCGAAAGATCGCCTCACTCCTCGCCTGCGGTGCCGCCGTGACGGTGGTGGCCCCCGAGGTGCATGAGGCCATGGCGGTGCTCAGCCAAAGCGGTGCCATCGCCGCCATCGACGACTCACCTCTGGATGTGCAGATCCGCCCGTATCAACGGGGCGAGGCCGCTGCCTACCGTCTCGTCATCACCGCCACCGGCGACCCGGCCGTCGACGGTGCCGTGCACGACGACGCCGAAGCAGCCGGTGTCTGGGTCAACAGCGCCGACGACATCGACAACTGCACGTTCATCCTTCCGGCCGTGCGCCGCGACGGCCCCGTGTCGGTGGCCGTATCGACCGGGGGGACAAGCCCAGCGCTGTCCTCGTGGCTGGCCCAGCAGGCGAGCACCACGGTGCTCGTCGGTGCCGGCGATCTCGCCGTGATGCTCGGCGAAGCACGGGCGCGCCTGGTGGCACGCGGTATCGCGACCGACGCCATTGCGTGGCGAACGTTGCTCGACGGTCCGGTGCCGGGCCTCGTCGCCGATGGACGGCTCGACGAGGCGCGTGCGCTGGTGACGGCCATGGTCGATGAAGTCATCGGTCCGTCCTCGGGAATCTGAGACACACGTCGTTGTCCCACCAATCACACCTGTAACGCACGACACCGGCTGGACGACGTCCCCGGGCACTTGGCGTCAGTGTGGGTCATACTCTGAGCGTGGAGATCGGGGGGGAGCCCGTCATGACGTCGACAATGCGCCGAGGACCCAGCAAGCCCGAGACACAACTGTCTGTGGTCCCGAGTGACGACCAAGTGATCGAGTCCATCCTCATGGCCAGTCGCGCCATGGTCGGGGTGGCGACGCGATCACTCGACGGGTGCGACGACGTCACCTTGCCGCAGTATCGGACATTGGTCGTCCTCACCTACGCCGGTGCGCACCGCCTCGCCGATCTGGCCGAGTCTCTGGCCGTGAGCCCGTCGACCGCCACGCGCATGTGCGACCGGTTGGTGCGCAAGGGACTGATCACGCGCACGCGCGATGCCGTTGATCGGCGCGAGGTGAATTTGGCCGTCACCAATTCCGGACGCAAGGTGGTGAGCGACGTCATCGCACGGCGTCGGGTGGACGTCGGCCATCTGCTCAACGCCATTCCCGTGGGGGCGAGGCACTACTTGGTGGACGCGTTGAACCTGCTGTGCGCGGCGGCCGGCGAGGCGCCCGAGTTGGACTGGACTCCGGGC
Source organism: uncultured Acidimicrobiaceae bacterium (assembly GCA_963714125.1). Classification (GTDB taxonomy): domain Bacteria; phylum Actinomycetota; class Acidimicrobiia; order Acidimicrobiales; family UBA8190; genus CAWCAW01. The sequence continues at coordinate 3,175,514 of OY970234.1, forward strand.
TGGCGCGACTGACCGGGTGCCGGACCACGGCACTACGCGACGAACACGCTCTTGACGTCGCAGAACTCGCGGATTCCATGGGTCGACAGTTCGCGGCCAAAGCCTGAGCGCTTGGTCCCACCGAATGGCAGCGCTGCCATGGAGGCCACCATGGCGTTGACGAACACCATGCCGCAGTCGAGGCCCTCGACAAATTGCACCCGCTCAGCGTCGTCGTTGGTCCACACGCTCGCCCCCAACCCGAAGTTGCTGTCGTCAGCGATGCGCAAGGCGTCGCTCGCATCCGCGGCGCGATAAAGCATGGCAATGGGTCCGAACACTTCCTGGTGGTGCACGGCCATATCGGGGGTAATGCCGGCCAGGACAGTGGGCGTAAAGAAGTACCCGGGCCCCTCCAGGGCTCGGCCGCCACACATCACCGTGGCCCCCTTGCCTACGGCATCGGCGACGAAGGCGACCATGTCGTCGCGTCCCGCTGCCAGGGCGAGCGGCCCCACCGCGGTGGCGGGGTCCAAGGGATCACCGACGGTGAGCGCCGCCATGGCGCCCACGAAAGCCTCGGCGAATTCGTCATAGACATCAGCGTGGACGATGAAGCGCTTGGCCGCGATACAGCTCTGACCGTTGTTCTGGACGCGCGCTTCGACACCCACCGCGGCGGCACGCGCCACGTCGGCGGAGCGAAGCACGATGAAGGGGTCACTGCCCCCGAGCTCGAGCACGCACTTCTTGATGACGCGTCCGGCCGTCTCGGCCACTGATTGGCCCGCCGCCTCCGAACCGGTCAGCGTCACGGCCCGCACGCGGGGATCCTCGATGATGCCGGCCACGCGGCCGGACTCCACGAGCAAAGACTGGAACACGCCCGTGGGAAAGCCGGCCCGGCGGAACAGGTCCTCCATGGCGAGGGCGGTTTGGGGGACGTTCGAAGCGTGCTTGAGCAAGCCGACGTTGCCGGCCATCAGCGCGGGGGCGGCGAAGCGCATGACCTGCCACAGCGGAAAATTCCACGGCATGACGGCCAGCACCGGCCCCATGGGCCGGTACAGGGCCCGGCTGTCCGAAGCCGGCGTGTCGGCGGGCTCGTCGGCCAGCATGGCCTCGGCGCGCTCGGCGTAGTAGCGCAAGACGCTGGCGCACTTGGCCGCCTCGCCCTTGGCCGAGGCGAAGGTCTTGCCCATTTCGGTGGTCATGAGATGGGCGATGTCGGGTATCTCGCCTTCGAGGAGCTCGGCGGCCGACACGGCCCAACGCGAACGCTCGACGAAACTGGTGTGCCGGTAATCAGCAAACGCCTCGTGGGCGGCGGCCAGCTTGGCTTCGACCTCGGCATCGGTGAGGGGGCTGAACTCTTTGACGACGGACTCAGTGGCCGGATTGACGGTGGCGATCGACATGACAAGATCATTCCCCACTGGCGCCGGGCCCGGAGCCCGCAGCCGAGCCGGTCAGGCCGAGGGCGGCGGGGAGCTCACGGCGGCGCAGCTTGCCGGTGTCGGTACGGGGCAAGGCGTCGAGCCCGAAATACTCCTTGGGGCGTTTGTAGGGCGCCAGGCGGGCCGCCGCGTGCGTTCGTAAGGCGGTCTCGTCGACATCGCCTACCACCGCCGCACACACCCGCTGGCCCCAGTGCGGATCTTCCCGGGCAAAGACACCCACCTCCACGACGCCGGTCAGTTCCACCAGGGCCGCTTCGACCTCGGCTGGGTACACGTTCACTCCTCCGGTGATGATGAGGTCGTCGCGCCGGGCATCGAGGTAGAGGTAGCCGTCGGCGTCGAGGTGCCCGAGGTCGCCGACGCTAAAGGCATCGTCACGCCACGCCTGAGCGGTGGCATCGGGATCACCCCAATACGAGAAGCGGGCGAACGATGGACACCGGCACCACACCACTCCGTCATCGAGGTGAAGCGAACGACGAGGCCGCGCCCGGCCCACGGTGCCGGGGTGCTCGAGCCATTCGTCAGGCGAGCACACCGTGAATTGGCCTTCGGTGGAGCCGTAGAACTCCCACAGCACGCCGTCGCCTACCAGCGCCAGAGCGGCGTGCTTGAGCGCCGGCGGGCACGGCGATCCGGCATGCACGAGGAGGCGCAGGCTGGCCAGTTGCGACGCGTCGACGCCATGGGCGAGGACTCGCTGCAAGGCGGTGGGCGCCATGAACGTCGTCGTGGGCGAGTACCGGGTGAGCGCATCGACGGCGGTGGCGGCGTCGAAACGCGACAGGACCACCAGCCGTCCGCCGCGCAATAACGTTCCCGCCGCGAAGCGAATGGAGACGGAGTGATGCATGGGTGAGCACACCAGATGGGTGTCGCCGCCATCGAAAGCCCAGACATCGGCTTCGTCTTCGAACAACGCCTGAGCGGCGGCGGGGTCGAGGACACCGCTCCACACACCTTTGGGGCGGCCGGTGGTGCCCGAGGTGTAGTGCATGGGACGGGCCAGCGGGTACGGGGCCAGCTCGGCCGGCGGGCCTTCTCCGAGTGCAGCCAGCGCGCTGTCGTCGTCGATCAGAAGCGCCACATCGGCATCCTCAAGAAGCAGACGGCGCTCCTGCGTCAGCAACGACGGGTTGAGGATCACCGGCACGATGCCGGTACGCAACGCCCCGAGAATGCCCGTGAGCAGAGCCACCGAAGAAGACAAGCAGAACGCCACCCGGTCGCCGGCCTGCATCCCTCGCGCCGCCAACGTCCCGGCGGCGCGGCGTTGGGCGTCTTCGGCCGCGGCGGCGTCGACCACCTCCACTGCGACACGAGACGCCGAGCTCACGGGGCTGGCGTGCTCACGAGGCGGCCGGGGCGGCCGGATCGGCGACGGGAGCCGACACCGGCGGATCGTCCAACGCTTTCATCAACCGTGGGCGCGCCACCATGATGGCCATCATGACCACCGCCAACACGATGCCCGAGGCCACCGTGACGGTTTTGATCCCCACCACGTTGGCGATCGAACCCTGCACGATGGCGCCGATGGGATAGATGGTGCCCAGCGCCATCATGTAGAGGCTGAGCACCCGGCCCCGGGCGTGTTCGGGCGCTCGCAACTGCACCACGGTGTTGAGGCCCGACAGCACGGCGATGTAGGTGGCTCCCACCACCACGATGGCGAAGGCCGCCACGGTCAAGGAGGGGGCCAGCCCGTAACACACCAGCGCCACGGGGAAGGCGTACAAGGCGCGCATGAGCAGCCGCCCGCGCCCGAAGGCCATCGCCACCGGAGCGAGCGCCAGAGCGCCCAGCACGGCACCGATTCCCTGTCCGGTGAGGAGCACCGACGTGCTCCCGGCGCCGCCCCGCAGCCCTTCGATGGCGACGGCCGGCACCAAGGCGATGAACGGCGAACCCACCAGGGCCACCACGGCGATGAGGAAGATGGCGGCCCGGCACCCCGGCTCGCCGCGCACCACCCGTACGCCTTCGGCGATGCGTTTGCCGATGCTCTCGGTGCTCGGTGCTACCTCCCGCGGCGGCAGGCGCAGGAGCAGGAGAGCGACCACCACGGCCCCAAACGACGCCGCGTTGACGGCGAAAGCCAACGTGGGCGATCCGGCCACGATGACGACACCGGCCAGGGCCGGTCCGATGACGCGCCCCAGGTTGAACTGAGCCGACGACAACGACACCGCCGCCAGCAGATCATCACGAGGGACGAGGTCCGGGAGCATGGCCTGATAGCTGGGAAACCCAATGGCGGCCGCCAAGCCGCCGCAGAAGGCCAGGCCGACCAGGACCGGCGCGTGGGCGTGCCCCGTGGCCGACAACACGGCCAGCGCCGTGGCGCCGCCGGCCTCGGCCACGGTGGTGATGATCAGCCACCGGCGGCGATCGAGACGGTCGGCCAGCGCCCCGCCCACGGGGGCCAGCAAACCCATGGGAACGAAGGCGGCGGCGGCCACCAGTCCCGTCCATAACGGCTGGTGCGTGCGGGTGGTGATCACCACCCCGAGTGCGGTGGTCTGCATCCACGATCCGACGTTGGACACCAGCGCGGCCGACCACACCAGGGCGAAATTGCGCGACTTAAGCGGCCGCAGCGAGGTCATCTTGGCCACTCGTCGAGGCTACGCGACACTGGGCCGCATGGAGCCGGTACCCGCGTCCTCAGCGGCGCCCGAGGTCGCCGCGGCTGCTGCCATCGTGGGGGGCGGGGAGAAAGTCGTGGTGCTGACGGGGGCAGGCATTTCGACGGACTCGGGGATTCCCGACTTCCGCGGACCCCAAGGCGTGTGGACCAAGGATCCCGAGGCCGAGAAGCTTTCGACGTTGCAGCTCTACATGGCCGACCCCGACATCCGGCGCCGAGCATGGCGCAGTCGGTTGGACTCCCCCACCTGGCAGGCTCGGCCCAACGCCGGCCACTTCGCCCTGGTCGCCTTGGAGCACGCCGGCCGGCTCGACACCCTGGTGACCCAGAACATCGACGGCCTGCACCAGCAGGCCGGCCACGATCCCGCCCGGGTCATCGAGATCCACGGCACCATGCGCGAGGTGCAGTGCATGGCGTGCGGCGCCCGGTCACCCATGCCGGACACCCTCGAGCGCGTGCGCGCCGGCGAGGAGGATCCGGCCTGCCTCGAGATCCTGCACGACGGCGGACAGCGGTGCGGGGGAATCTTGAAGTCGGCCACCATCAGCTTCGGCCAGAGCCTGGTGGCCGCCGACCTGGCGCGTGCCGAACAGGCGGCATTGCGCTGCGACGTCCTGCTGGCGGTGGGCTCGACCCTGTCGGTCTACCCGGCCGCCGGGCTGGTTCCGACCGCGTACAGGGCCGGAGCCAAGATCGTGATCGTCAACGGTGAGCCCACCGAGTACGACGCCGTCGCCGATGTGGTGGTACGTGCCCCTATCGGCGAGGCGCTACCGCTACTGGTCGGGGCGTAGGCCCTAAGCCTTCGACTTGCGGCGCTTGCGGCGCGGTCGCAAGGCGAACCACCAGATGCTGGCCGCGGTGCCGGCCAAGCCGACCGCCGCCACGATGGGCTTGATGACGTTGCTCTTGCCGCTGTCAGCCACGTCCACCGACGTTACCGGAGCCGGGCCGATGGATCGGACCATGACCTGGAGATGATGATGGCCGCCGCTGGGCGAGCGCAGCCCCGGGGCGGCGAACTGCCGGCCCTTGCGTTCGAAGCCCTGGGACTCGAAGAAGGCCAGGGCCCCGGTGTTCTCCGCGATGGTCTCGATGTGACATCCCGGCACCCCCAACGCGGCCAGGTCCTCGAAGTAGCGCCGGACCAGGCCTGCTCCCACTCCCTTTCCCCGGGCCTCGGGCAGCAGGTCGATGTGGAGATGGGCGGGCCAGCGGGGATCGTGGAACGACGACGTGGGGAGATTGCGCCGGAATCCCTCTACGAAGATGTCGCCGAACCCTCGCCACAGCACGCCGGCCGTGCCGGGACGAAAGAGAAGGCCCCGGTGCACGATGTGGTGCCCGGCGTAACGAGCCGAGGAGATGGCCGTGGTGCTGTCGACGCAACCGAGCATGTACCCGCGCACCTCACCGTCGATCTCGGCCACCCAGGCGTGCTCGGGCTCGTGATCGGTGTAATACGCGCTGAACATGTCGGCGAAGCTCTCGAAGTCGCGCCACTGCCAGTCCACAGGGTCGCCCATATATCCCGTCAGGTAACAGATATGACGCACCGCAGCCCGGTCGCCGGACCAGTAGCGACGAAAGACGATGTCGCTGCTCATGTCTTGAACTGCAGGTCGCCGTAGCGCGCCAACAGCTCCTCCACGGTGCCTCGGGTGGCCACGGCACCGGTCATGCCGTAGATGGGGGCCATGACGCCCTGCGCGGCGGGAGCGGCCCGCACCACGTCCACCGCAGCACGCAGGTCGGAGACGAAACGCTCGGGCACACCGGGCTCGGTATGGCGCAACGTCACGCAGATGTGCACGGCGGCGGGATTCTGCAGTCCGTTGAGGCTCCAACCCCGCGCGCTCATCTGGTCGGAAACGGCATAGATGTCGAGGTCGTCGGAGCCGAAGGCGATGACCCACAGCGGATCGCCCAGGACATGGAGATCGGCAATGGAATCGATGCCGCTGCGTATGGTGGCTGCCGCCTCCAAGACCGCCTTGGTGGCGGCCAGATATCCCTCGGCGCCGAATGACACCATGGCCGCCCAGCACTCGGCCGATATGGCCCCGGGACGGCTGCCGGCAAAGGTGGGCGAGTAATACAAGCCGCCCATCCAGGTGGCGGCCCGGTAGTACTGGTAGTGGCGCAGATCGCCGTGGCGGTACAGGACTACCGACGCCCCTTTGGCGGCGTACCCGAACTTGTGGGTGTCGGCGGAAATCGACGTGACGCCGGGAAGCCGGAAGTCGAAGGGGGGGACGTCGTAGCCGAGCTTCTCGGCCCATGGCAGCACGAAACCACCGAGGCAGCAATCGGTGTGGAAGCCGATGCCGCGGCTGCGAGCGATCTCGGACAACTCCTCGATGGGGTCGATGACACCATGAGGAAAGCCCGGAGCCGATCCCACCATGACGATGGTGTTGTCGGTGACCAGTGCACGAGCCGCGTCGACGTCGGCACGCCAGTCGTCGCCGAGAGGTACCGGCACGGTGCGGATCCCGAAGTACTGCGCCGCCTTGTCGAAGGCGGCATGGGCGCTGATGGGGACCACCATCTCGGGGTCGGTGACGCCGCGTTCGGCGCGAGCCTGGTCCCGATACGTCTTCATGGCGAGCAGGATGCTCTCGGTCCCACCTGAGGAGACGGTGCCGCACACGGTGTCGAGGCCCTGGCGTCCTCCGCCCAGCATGGCGGCGGTCATGGCCACCACCTCGGCCTCGTACTTCACCGCACTCGGCCACAACTCGGGGTGCAGCGGGTTGGCCTGGGAGTTGATGGCGTACACCTCGTTGAGGAACTCGATGTGCTCCTCACCCCCGTGGTACACGGCCCCCGAGGCGAACCCGTCGCGCCACTTGGGCGCCTCGGTGGCGGCCAACTCGCGCATTTCGGCCAGGAGCTCGGCGCGATCGCGGCCGCGGCTCGGAAGTTCCTCGTAGGTATGGTGCGATGTGCGGTAGGGCCGGAGCTCGGCTTCGAGCACCTCCATCACCACGTCGAGGTCGGACGAGTTCACGTGTTCAACCTCCTGTGGATGGTCTTGGTGGCCTTGTAGAGGGCGACGAATTCGCCGTAGAGCTCGCCATACACCTTGGCATGATCGGGGTTGGGAGTGAACCGCTGCTGCACCTCGACCATGCCCGGGATCGTCTCCACCGAGATCCGACCGAGCGCCAGCAAGGTCAACAGCCCTGCTCCGCGCACATTGGCCAGGACGGGATCGGCCATCTGGCGAATCTCGCGGCCCGTGACATCGGCGTGGATCTGGGCCCACACCGACGAGTTCGCCCCCCCGCCGATGAAGGCCAGCGAATCGAGCCGATGACCCACGAACCGTTCCACCGCCCCGAGCAACCACCGGCTGTTGAAGGCCACGCCTTCGAATACGGCCCGCACCATGTCCTGCTGCGTGGTCGACAACGACAAGTTGTGGAAGCCGGCGCGGATGGTGTGATCGTCGACCGGGGAACGCTCACCGTTGAGCCAGGGCGTGAACAGGGTCCGGTGCGCTCCGGGGGGGACGGTGGCGGCGATGTCGTCGAGGTACCGGTACACAGCAGGCGGTCGCCCTGGCGAGCCCGGCGCAAACAGCACGCTGTCGGCCAGGAACGTCAGGCAGGCGCCGGCGGTTTCGTGTTCATCGGCTACCAGGTACCGCCCCGGCACGGCGGCAGGAATGGACGCCACGTTGCGCAGGAGGTCGGTCTTTTTGGACGGGACGTGGCACGAGATCCACGACGACGTCCCGATGTAGAGATGCCCATCGCCGTCCCCCACCGCACCTGAGCCCACCGCGGCGGAGTGCACATCGCTGCTCCCAGTGGCCACCGGCAGCCCGGCCGGCAAGCCGAGCTGGGCGGCGACGTCGGGGCGGAGGTGTCCCATGACAGTGGCCGACGGCACCAGATCGGGAAGCTTGGCGCGAGGCAACCCGGCCATAGCGAGCAAGGTGGCGTCGTAGTCGACGTGACCGATGCGCCGATTGTCGGTCACCCAGTGCAACACGATCGAGTCATGCGAGGCCCGGAACTCGCCGGTAAGTCGCTGATTCAACCAGTCCACCGGTTCGAGGAACTTGTAGGTCCGTTGGTAGATGTCGGGCTCGGCGTCGCGCAGCCACAAGATGTGGGCGATGGGATCTTTGCCCGAACGACCCGGAGCGCCCCCCGTCAAACGGATCCAGCGCTGCAGCTTGCGGACGTCGTAGCCGAGCACGCTGAGCGCACCGCCGGTTTGACGCCGGATGGCGTCGCTGCCGCGCGAGTCCATCCAGATGATGGCCGGGCGCAGCGCACTGCCGTCCTCGGCGGTGGCCACCGTGCCCGACCATTGGGCGGTCACACCCAACCCCACGATTCGTGCCACATCGACGTCGTCGCCGGCCAGCGCGTGGCGCGTTGCGGTCACCACTGCCTGCCACCACGCCTCGGGGTCTTGCTCGGCGCCGCCGCCGGGGAGCAATCGCAGCGCAACAGGCTCAAAAGCGCTGGCGAGGATCCTGCCGGTGTCGGAGACCACGGCCACTTTGGGCCCGCCCGTCCCCAGGTCGACGGCGAGCACGTCGGCCGGCATCGGCAAAGACTACTGGCGCGCCCTCCGAGCAGACAGACTGGCCGGGTGGTTCGCACCCTGACGGTGCCCCGGGCTTTCGCCCTGGTGGCGCTGGCGCTGATGGTCTGCTCCTGCGGGGTGCAGCACGCCTCGACGTCGACGACGAGTGGGGGCGAGCGGTCCCTATCGCCGTCCTTTTCGTCGGTGAGCCGGGCGCGATTTGTTTCAACCGTTTCGCTCGACAACGGCAAGCTGCTGGTGACGAAGCCGGCGGCGCGCGCCAAGACCATCGTGGAGCAGTCTCAAGCACAGGCCATGTTTGACGCCGCCGACGCCGTGGCCGGGACCCACACCTTCGCCATCTTCGGGCTGGGAGTGGTCACTGTGGCGTCGAACCTGCAAGGCGAGACACCTCCCACCACCGTTCCCGCCTCAACGGTGCCGACCACGACCACCACATCCACGACGACCACAACGACAACAACCACGACCACACCGTCGTCGGATACGTCGGACTCATCGACCACATCCAGTACACCGACGACCGATCCCACCACCACGACGTCAGCCCCGGCGCCGGCGGAGACGACAACGACGTCGGCGACAACGTCGACGACAACCGCGTCCTCGTCGGATGACACCACCGTCGTCAGTCCGGTCACCAATCTGCTCGCCTGGGTGGGGATCGTGTGGGGCGGCGTGACCAACTGTCCGCGCGCCTCGGGTGAGGCGCACACCGCTGCCGACAGCGGCTATACGGTCGTCATCATCGACGCGGCGTCACCGAGTCACGTGCTCTCGTACGCCAGCGGGGGCGAGCCGCCCTGCGGTGGGGCGGTAACGGCACCGTCGGTGTCGTTTCCCAACGAGTTGGTGTCGGTGGCATGGCAACCGGTGGGGTCCTCGAGCACGGCGGTGACGGCGACCGTCCCCGCGTGTGGGCAGTTCTACGGCTGGAACACCGTCGACAGCGCGTCAGCCTCGACCTCGTCCATCGAGGTGATCATGGCCGTGCCCTACGACATGAACTGCGCCAACGCCGCCGCCGCCATGCAGACGATCCCCAGCGTGGTCCCCTTGGGCCAGGCCGCCCAGGTGGCCCATGCCCCCGTGGGGCTGGTCGACGCGTTGCACTCGTTGTCGGCCCAGTAGAGCGCCCGGGGGGCGGTGGCCAGCGGTCGGTGAGCCGTCAGACCGCGGTGGCGTGGTGGCGCGGCTCGACCATGAGCTCGACCTCCGGCGGCAATCCCGTGACCTCGACGTCGTCACCCTCCACCTCGACAGTGACCCGGGACCCGGCCAGAGGGATCCCTTGGACTTTGAGCCGATTCATGCCGGGGGGCAGGTGCGGAGCCAGCCACGTCTTGCCGTACGGGACCCAGGGGTCCAGACGCAGCATGAGGCGCAGGCACAGGAGTGGTGAGGCGGCCGACCATGCCTGAGGAGAGCACGAGGTCGGGTACCCGACCGGCGCCGGGAACTCCGCTCGATCCAGCCCGCTGAACAGCTCGGGCAGCCGACCACCCAGCTGGGCGGCGGCGTCGAGCAATCCGGTCACCACACGTTGGGCGTGATCGACGAGGCCGTAGCGCGCCAGTCCGGCCGCCACAATGGCAGAGTCATGCGGCCACACCGACCCGCAGTGGTAACTGATGGGGTTGTAGCCACCCATGGTCGTCGACAGCGTGCGCACTCCCCAACCGCTGAACATGTCGGGCGCCAACAACTTGTCGGCCACGATGGCGGCCTTGTCGGCATCGACGATCCCGGTCCACAGGCAATGGCCCATGTTCGAGGTAAGGGAGTCGATGGGCCGCTTGTCGGCGTCGAGCCCGAGGGCGAACCACCCACGATCTTCGAGCCAGAAGTCGCGGTTGAAGTCGGCCTTTAGCCGCGTTGCCTTGCCCCGGTAGCGCTCAAAGGTGGCTTCGTCGCCGGCCTCGCGGGCGAAGTGCGCCCGGGCCAGATAAGCGCTGTAGACGTAGGCCTGCACCTCGCACAAGGCGATGGGCGCCTGGGCCACCCGACCATCGGCATAGCGGATCCCGTCCCAGGAGTCCTTCCAGCCTTGGTTGGCCAGTCCCCGGTCGGTGGCGCGGTGGTACTCGACGTACCCGTCACCGTCGGCATCGCCGAAATGCTCTATCCACTCGAGCGCTCGTTCGGCGTTGGGCAGCAATTCGTCGACGGCTTCACGCGCTAGCCCCCATCGACGCAACTCACCGAGCAGCATCACGAACAGCGGCGTGGCGTCGGCGGTGCCGTAGTAGATGTTGCCTCCGCCCAACGACAGCGACGGTGCTTCGCCAAAGCGCATCTCGTGGAGGATCCGCCCTGGTTGTTCCTCGTTACGCGGATCGATGTCCTTGCCCTGGAAGCGAGCCAAGGTCTGGAGCACACCGAGAGCCAGATCAGGGTCCACGATGAGCGCCATCCACGACGTAATGAGCGAGTCGCGCCCGAACACCGTCATGAACCACGGGGCGCCGGCCGCTACCACCACGCGTTCGGGGAAGTCGGGGTCGAAGATACGCAGGGCGCCGAGGTCTTCGGAGCTCCGGGCCAGCACGGCGGCAAACGTCTCGTCGTCGGTTTCGACTTGGGGAACCTGGCGGCGCCACTTGGCCAGTCGTTCCGCTGGCGCGGCATGCTCGACGGGTTGGCCGCACAGATAGCGAGGATCGATGACCTTGCTCTCGATGACGGGATGGACCTCGACACAAAAGCTCCACTGGCCATGGGCCGGAACGATGGCCTCGAAGCTGACGATGTCATCGGCCACCGAGGACGGTGTGGGCGAGAACTGGAGTAGTGCACCACGGCTGACGGTGCCCCGGCGGTAGGAGAACTCAATGGAGTCAGTGCGCCGGTCCGTGGCGATCTCACCATCAGGATCGCCCGCCCGCCCTTCCTTCACGGCGAACAGGTCGGCGAAATCACACCCGATCAGCAGTTCGACGGAGCAGAACGTGGGCTCGTCGCCGAAGTTGCGGATGGTCAGGTCCTCGCGCATGCCCTGGCCGACGTAGCGAGCTCGGAACACCATCAGCGTCGAGTCGGCCCGCCCCGGACGCGGCACGCAGCGCGACACGAACGTGGCCGTGAAGGGATCCTGGGTAATGGCGGCCAGGGGTTCTGGCCTGGCCCCATTCACCCGTACCTCGAACTTCGACAAGATGCGCGTGTCGCGCACGAACAGGCCTTGGGCGGCGCCGGTGGTGATGTCGCCGTCGAGGACGCTGATGGCGAAGGAGGACTCGTCGACCAAAGTCACCGTGGCGCTCGACTTGCCAAGAGCCGAGACCTTGCCGGAGTACGTCCAAGGCTCACTCATCGTGGCGACGCTACCGGAGTGTGGTGCCTACTTCGGCGAGGGTAGGGCGCCGTTAATTGTCCCTATCTGCATAGTGGAAATAGGCAAAGCCGGCGATTACACTGGAGGCGTGACCGCAGGGACTCCCCTTATCGAGGTAGAGGGACTGCACGTCAGCGTGGGTGGCCACGAAATCCTGAGGGGCATCGACCTGGCCGTGGCCGACGGGGAGCTCCATGCCCTGATGGGCCCCAACGGGTCGGGCAAGTCCACCCTGGCCAACACGCTGCTCGGCAATCCGGCCTATGAGGTCACCGCCGGGTCGATCCGACTCCGAGGCGAAGACGTCACCCACTGGGCCCCCGATGCCCGGGGCAAGGCCGGCATGTTCCTGGCCTTTCAGTACCCCGAGGAGATCGCCGGCGTGCCCATCCTGCAGTTCCTGCGCCAGGCCCTGTCCGCCCGAGCGGGCGACGAACGGTCGGTGCTCGAGGTGCGCATGACCATGCTCGAGTGGATGGAACGCCTCGGCATGGACCCGGCCTTCGGCGAGCGGCACCTCAACGACGGCTACTCCGGCGGCGAGAAGAAGCGCAACGAGATCTTGCAGATGGCCCTGCTCGAACCCGAGCTTGCCATCCTCGACGAGACCGACTCCGGCCTCGACATCGACGCGTTGCGGTTCGTAGCCGACGGCGTCCAGGCCGTGCGCGCCCAACGACCGCAAATGGGGGTGCTGCTCGTCACCCACTACACCCGTATCCTCGAGCATCTGAGACCCGATGTCGTGCACGTGCTCGTCGACGGCAGGGTCGTCGACACCGGGGGAGCCGAGCTGGCGACGCGCCTCGAGACTGCAGGGTTCGAGCCATGGCGAAAGTGACCGCAACGACTGCCTTCGACGTCGATGCCATAAAGGCCGACTTCCCGTTGCTCGAACGCACGGTGCACGGTCACCGGCTTGTCTACTTGGACTCGGCGTCGTCATCGCAGCACCCGCGTCAAGTGCTCGACGCCATGGACGATTACTACGAGACCACCCACGCCAACGTCCATCGCGGTGTGTACACCATCGCCGAAGAAGCCGACCGGCGCTACGAGGAGGCCCGCCTGGCGGTGGGCCGCTTTATTGGTGCCCCTCGTCCTCAAGAAGAGGTGATATTCACCAAGAACGGCACCGAGGCCATCAACTTGGTGGCCTCCTCCTGGGGGCGACACAACCTCCATCCCGGCGACGCCGTGCTCCTCACCGACATGGAACATCACGCCAACTTGGTGCCATGGCTCATGCTGGCCGAAGAACGCGACCTCGAGTTGCGCTGGCTCGAAGTGGACGACGACTACCGTCTCGACCTTTCGGACCTCGACCGCATGCTCGACGGGGTGAAGTTGGTGGCCTGCACCGTCATGTCGAACGTCCTCGGCACCATTACGCCGTTTGCTCACATCGCCGAGGCCGCCCATCGCGCCGGTGCCTTGGTGCTCGCCGACGGCGCGCAATCGGTCCCCCATCTGCCTACCGACGTGGGCACCTTGGGATGCGACTTCCTCACCTTTTCCGGGCACAAGATGCTCGGCCCCACCGGCATCGGCGTGCTGTGGGCCCGACACGAGCTTCTCGACGCCATGCCCCCGTTCCTCGGGGGCGGCGGCATGATCCGCGACGTCAGACACGACGGCTTCGCCGCCAACGTGCTGCCCTGGAAGTTCGAGGCGGGCACGCCACCCATTGCCGAAGCCATCGGTCTCGGGGCGGCCGTTGCCTACCTCGAAGCGGTGGGCATGGAAGCTATGCACCGCCACGAAGAAGAGCTCACCGCCTACGCCGAGGATTCGCTGTTCGAGCGCTTTGGCGACGACATTCGCATCTTCGGCCCGTTGGGCACCGTCGACCGGGGCGGCGCCCTGTCGCTTGCCTATCGCGACATCCACCCCCATGACTTGGCTCAGGTCCTCGACCAGTCGGGTATCTGCATCCGGGCCGGCCACCACTGCGCCAAGCCGTTGATGCGTCGCCTCGGCGTCAGCGCCACGGCCCGGGCGTCGCTCTACCTTTACAACGACCGATCGGATATCGACGCCCTGGCTGACTCGCTGGCCGAGGCCGGTACCCTGTTCGGGTAGCCCCTACCGCATTAGGAACCCATGCCCGGCCTCGAAGACCTCTACCGCGAGATCATCCTCGATCACTACCGCAGCCCGCGCAACCGCGGCGAGCTTCCAGTACCCCCTGCGCATCGCGCCGAAGGCTTCAACCCGCTGTGCGGCGATGAGGTCGTCGTGTTCGTCCAGGTGGAAGACGGCAAGCTCCAGGGCATTTCCATTGAGGGGCAAGGCTGCTCGATCAGCCAGTCCTCGGCCTCGCTGATGTCGGCCGCCGTTAAGGGGAAGTCGCTCACCGAAGTACGCGAGTTGATCCAGACCTTCAAGGCGATGATGTCCATCCACGAGGCGCGCCTCGGCGACGACGCCGATGGCGACGGTCAGGCCGTCGACCTCACCTCTCTCGGTGAGCTGGCTGCGCTCCAAGGTGTGGTGAAGTTCCCCGTGCGCATCAAGTGCGCCACGTTGTCCTGGAACACCTTGGCCCAGGGCCTCGACGAGGCCGACGCCGGCACCCTGTCCCCACAAGACGCCTGAGCCCATCGGCTCGGCGCTGCGTGAGGCGGCGCGTGTCAACAGGGCGTGGGATCAAACGGCCCCGAGCCGGGCGCCGCGGAGGTAGGCGGGCTCGACGCCACTGAAGACGACGAGCTGGGCGCGGCGGTGGTCGGCAGCACGTCGGGCACCGCGATGGCGCCGCCATAGGCGTCGAGAGGCGGGGTGACGACAGCTTCGGGCGCGGTGCCGAGGAACGCGTTGAGCACTTGCTGCGCTTGAGGCTCCTGCACCACCTCGACATCGCCCGCCTCATCTGAGTAGGCCCCGGTGGTGGGCAGCGTATAGGTCTGCAGGGCCGATCCCGAAAAGGCATGGTATCGCTGCGCCAAAGACAGCATCATCCCGAAGTTCATGCTCTGGTCGACGGTGACGTCATTGACGATCGAACCGAGAAACGAGTTCAACGTGATCGGGTTGTAGGTGGAACGCGCCTTGTCGATGAGTGCCTCGATAATGACGTTTTGACGCTGGATTCGACCCAGATCGCCCGTCGGGTCGTACTCCCACACTCCGGGCCTGACCTCGTACTCGTAGTAGCGCGACCGGGCCAGGGCCAAGGCGGTCGTACCGTTGATGGCCTGGCAGCCGGCCTCGTTGATGTGCAAGCCGGCATTGTTGACACCGTCGTCGTTGTCGCGCGCCGGGTAGGTGAAGTCGAGATGGATCCCACCTACCGAATTCACGGCGTTGATGAGGCCTGTGAAATCGATGACGACAAAGTGCGAGATGGGGATGCCGAAGGTGTCCTCGATGGTCTCGATGAGGGGTCCCGTGCCGTTGTTGAACGACGAGTTGATCTTGTTGTCGGTGGACAGGCCACTGCTGGCCGGCAGACCGGTGATAGAGACGTAGGTGTCGCGCGGGATGGACAACAGCGTGGCCGATCCGGTGGCGGGATCGACATGGAGCACTTTGATGGTGTCGCTGCGCTGACCGCCCACCGCTGTGGCCGAGCCAAACGCTTCGGCGCTAGCGCCGCTGTCGCCGGCCCGACTGTCGGAACCCACGATGAGCACGTTGTAGGGCTGACCGCCCGCCACCGCCACGCACGAAGGACATGCCGACGTCTTGACCTGCCCCCAGCGATAGCGGACATACCCGTACAAGGCGCCGGTGCCCGCCAGCACAATGGCGACGAGCACAACGCTCACGCGCAAGACTCGCTCACCGCGGCTGCGCCGGCGCCGGCTCTTTTGCCCGGTGGCCAACGCGTCGGACCCTCCGGCCGGGCTCGCATCGCCATACGTGGGGCCGGGACTGGGCGGGCTGTTGCCGCCACCGCCGGGCGGACCCGGCGGCACGTCAGGAGGCGGCACCACGGCGTCGACGGTACCAGCGCATGGGACGCCATCGGCGTCGCCTCTGGATGCCTGGCGCGGTGATGATCAGCGCCGCGGGTGCATGAACACCAGCTCAGACGCGCTATTCGCGCTGGTGCTGTCTTAGAGGTGCGGACCTTCGGGAGGAACGCCAGCGGGCCCGCCATAAGGGGCATACCCGGTCTGTTCGAGCTCTCCGGCCAACTCGGGTCCACCGGTGGCGACGATGCGACCGTTGATAAAGACGTGCACGACATCGGGTCGCAGCACCTTCAACAGGCGGCGGTAGTGGGTGATGGCGAGTACACCCAAGCCCCATTCGTCGACCTGGTCGCGCACGCGCCGGGCCACATCCTGCAGGCCATCGACGTCGAGGCCCGAGTCGAGTTCGTCGAGGATGGCGATGGCGGGCCGCATCACGGCCAACTGCAACGTCTCACTGCGCTTGCGTTCTCCTCCGGACAACTCCACGTTGAGGGGTCGGTGCAGCAGCGCCGTCGAAAGGCCCACGCGCGCCGCCTCGATGTCGGCCGCCGCCGCCACCTGCCGGGCGATGTCCTGATGTGCGGCTGACTCGTGGCCGCCGAGGGCGGACGCCCCGGCGTCGATCTCGGCCCGAGCCTCGGCCAGGACGTCATGGAGCATGACCCCCGGAACCTCGGTGGGGTACTGGGGGGCCAAGAACAATCCGAGGCGGGCGCGCTGCCAGGTGGGCAGCGCCAACACGTCGTGGCCGTCGAGGGTGACGCGACCTCCGAGTACCTCATAGCCCGGCGCGCCCATGAGCACGTGTGCCAGGGTGCTCTTGCCCGAACCATTGGGCCCCATGGCGGCGTGAATCTCACCGCTTTTCACGACAAGGTCGACGCCGGTGAGGATCTCGCGCCCTGCCACCCCGGCGTGAAGGTCCTCGATGATCAATTCATGGGTCTTATCGCCTGTCATGGGAGCTCCACCAACACGTCGGCGCCGTCAACGCGCACGGGGTATACCGCCACGGGCTTGGTGGCGGGCAGAGAGCGGGGCTCGCCGGTGAGGAGGTCGAATGTCGACCCGTGCTTCCAGCATTCGATCTCGCACTCCTCGGCCAAGACTTCACCTTCGGACAACGAGTAGTTCTCGTGGCTACAGGTGTCGTCGACGGCATGGAACTCGTCACCGATGCGCACCAGCGCGATGCGCCGACCAGCCGCGTCAAAGCAGCGCGCCGTTCCCGGCTCGAGTTCGTCGCGGGCACAGAGACGCACGATGTCAGCCATATGCGCCACCCCCGTCCCCAGAGAGCACCGCCGTTGCGTCAGCGGCGGGGCGTCCGGCCAAGCGTTGGGCGACGGCATCCTCGAGCATGCGCCCGACGCCGGCGAACGGCGAACGCGCCGCCAAGTCGGAAAAGAACCCAAGCACGATCAGTCGTTCCGCTACCACCGGTTCGATACCTCTGGATTCGAGGTAGTAACGCTGGGCCTCGTCGACGGGTCCCACCGTCGACGCATGGCTGCAGCGCACGTCGTTCTCTTCGATGTCGAGGTTCGGCACCGAGTCGGCGTGGGCCCCTTCGGAGAGAACCAGGTTCTGATTGGTCTGAAAGGCGTTTGCGCCGCGAGCACCGTGGCGCATACGGATCAGACCGCTGTAGACAGACCTCGAACGATCGGCCACCGCACCCTTGAACAGCAACTCGCTGCTGGTGCGAGGGGCGTGGTGATCCTGCAGGGTGCGGAAGTCATGTACTTGCGATCCGGTTCCGAGGTAGGCGGCCAGCAGCGCTGTATTGCCGCCCGGCCCGACGATGGCGGAGTCGGTTCTCACCCGGGCGTAGGACCCACCGAGGCCAACCGTGAACGATCGCAGGGTGGCATCTCGGCCCACCCGGCTCGCCTGCGTGCCGATGTGGACGGTTCCGGGGTGCAGAAGCTGCACGTTGGCGTAAGAGAGACGGGCGTCGTCGGCGATATCAAGCTCAGCCACGGGAACGATGAGTGCCGAAGACCCTCCCCCGCCGTCGGCGGCGCCCGTCGGTAGCGACGCCACCAGTTCGATGACTTCGCCGCTGCCTGACACGCCCACTCGTACGAGCGTTCGTGGGAAGACGCTCGGCGCCGTGCTAGCGGCGCCGATGGGGTCGGTCTCAACGAGATGAACGATCACGAGGGGGCTGGCGACGACCTTTTTCGGGGCGACGCTCACTTCGACGACGTCGGCGAGGAATGCATCGTGCAAGGCGAAGAAGGCATCAGTGACGCCGACGAGCTCGCCCAGGCGCACCGGCGTGTCCAACGTTTCCCCGGTAGGCGCCCCACGACTCGAGACGACGGTCATGGACCCCTCATCGACAACGGCAGGGTCGACTTCGATGGCCACGACGGCGCCGTGGCGGGTGACGACCAAGCCTGAGCGCTCGCCCAGGGGATCGACCAGCGAACGGGCGTAGCGCACGGCGGAACCCGGGTCGCCCTGTGGTGCGATGGGCGCAAAGGCGTCGAGGTCGAACGTATCGATGCCGCTATAGCGCCAGATCTCTTCCGCCTCGGTGGGCAGGGACTGGGCGCTGAAGCGCTCCCACGCTTCCTGCCGACGACGCGCCAGCCACGCGGGGCCAGCCAAGGCGACCGAGGAATCAGCAGTAAAGGTGGTCAGGACGTTTCCTCGCTCTGAGACAATGCTGTGGTGCGGGGCGGGTGCCCGCCTCATCGACCATCCTAGTGGCCCAGGTTGTGCGTTCTGACCAGGGCCGATTGCCCTTCGCTGCCCTAAGCTGCACGTCATGTCCGACGACGATGTCTTGTCTATAGAACGCCAAGGGCCAGTTGCCACGTTGTGGCTTGATCGGCCCGACGCCCGCAACGCCATGGGAACAGCCTTCTTCGACGGGCTACCGAAAGCCATGGCCGAACTGGGCGCCGACCGCGGCGTACGGGCTGTGGTCATCGCGGCCCGAGGACCACACTTCAGCGTGGGTTTGGACCTCAAGTCCATGGCGTCACTGCTCACCGGAGGGACACAGGAGCCCGCTGTTGGCGAACCTGACGCAACGGCGTCCGCCGCTTCCATGGCGATGCGGGCCGCCTCGGCGCGCCAAGGGATCCTCCGCATGCAGGCGTCGGTTTCGTCGGTGGCCTTATGTCCCAAGCCGGTGATTGCCGCCATCCACGGCTACTGCCTGGGGGGAGGGGTGGACGTGGCCACGGCGTGTGATGTTCGCCTGGCATCTGCCGACGCCATCTTCTCCGTACGCGAGACGCGCATGGCCATAGTGGCTGATCTGGGAAGCCTGCAGCGGCTGCCCCGGATCATCGGCAAGGGTCATATATCCGAGTTGGCTTTGTCCGGTCGCGACATCACCGCAGCACGTGCCAAGGAGATTGGTCTCGTCAACGACGTGTTTGCTGACGTTGACGCCGTCGTCGAGGCAGCACGTGTGCTTGCTGGTGACATGGCCTCCAACTCCCCCATTGCCGTGGAGGGAACCAAGGCGGTGCTCGCCGCGTGCGAGGATCGCTCGGTGGCCGATGGGCTCGACTATGTCGCCACCTGGAATGCCGGCTTCTTGCAATCCGATGACCTGGTAGAAGCCATGACGGCCTTTATGGCGAAGCGGCCCCCCGAGTTTCGAGGGAGGTAATGCTCGGGTGGACGGGCCACGTGGCCCTCGGCTTTATCGCCACCCCGGTCCTCTTGTTGATTCGGAATCAATAGGCAACGCTGTCGGCTGTGAACGCTTCGAACGGGCCCAGGGGGCGTGTCGGTCCACCCGCCGACGGGATCACCGAGTTGGCGCAGTCGCACCCAAGGGAACCCCCGTCGGAGGTGACTTTATCGCCGGACTATACGGCGCCATCTCCGCTCTGTCCGCTGTCCGATGCCACTGATGCGCTGGTTCCGCCGGCTCTCCTTGCGAGGGTGATTGCGTGGCAGAAGGAGTTTGATTCCAACTTTCATTGGGATACGGGGTGGAGTTCGGAAGAAACGAAGGGGAAATGGGCCGACGAGGCTGTCCATCTGGAAGCGGAGTTACGCGAGGCGCTAGCCGGGAAGGCCGAGTTGATCGTGGACCTTTGGCCCCTATATCCCGATGACGAAGATGTCCGACCGAGCTGAATCACAACAGATCTCAGCTCCTGCCCCCTCGTTACCTCAAGGGACATTCCTGGACCCTGGCGTGAGCGAGGTTCCTGCGATTTGGACATGCGATGCGGGGTCCAAACAACGCAGAGCCCTGCACGGTGTTCCCGATTATCGGAACCACCAAACGGTCTTGACGAGGGACCTCCTTCGCAGTGTCACCTAGTGCGGTGAGCCACGCGCTTCCAATCGATCCAGCCACACGCCAGTGGGACACACGTGCAGACGCCGATCCCGGCCGGACCCCCCTCTTCCCACGGGGATGAGACGGTGTCTGCGCAATACACTGGGCCGGAAGCTGGTGTTCGGTGGTACGTCCTCGCTACGGAAGGCTGGGAGATGAAGAACATAGCCGTCATCGCCGTCTGTACTGTTACCTGCTTATTTACTGCCTGTAGCTCGCCAACAAGCTCTTTGCCGTCGTTTATAGGTCAACCGGACGCGGGGCTCAGAACGACGGCAGCCGACTATGCCCAAGCCAATTTGACTGGCTCGGTCACCGACATCAGGCGCCTACTTAGTCCGACGTGTCGATCACAGGACCAGCACCTCACATCCCAATCCCTCCCGGTTGCTCGTCATATCTGGGAGCAAATGGTCGGCGTCGACTTTCAAAGTGTTCACGTCACTGGCGTGCGGCTGCGTGAAGTAAGTCAAACGACAGCCGAGGCCGAGGTTGAATACAGCATTCCGAACGGCGAGGCGGGGAATGACAACTGGGTCAGCTACGAATATATCAACAAGGATTGGAAAGTTGCAGGGACTTGCGCCGTCCCGATTGGTAGCTCGGAGACATCGTTCAGTACTGGCTCGACGTAGAGCGAAGTGCCTGATGTGCACGATCGCCGACGCAATCCCCCCCTTGCCGACCGCCTCTTCGCCGCTCAAGTGACATTCCCGAGACTCCGGCGTGGACGGGAGCTGGCACTGCAGCTATCGGACCAACCTTCTGCTCGGCCTACGCGTAAATAATTCAGCCGCGGCAATCGCAAGCGGGTTGCCGCCATGCTGTGCCTCACCGACTGCCCCGTATCGCTTTGCTCGCGTGAATACGTAGGGTCGCAACCCCTGAGTATCAGTACGCCTCGAAGCCCACGTCATCTCAGAGCCGAGAGACTTGCACCTTCGAGGACGGTCCCCGGCTCAGGTCGGCGGGCGCAAGCGGAACATCGGAAACGGCCGCCACGGGTGTGCAATGGCATACCTAAGTCCCGCGCGCCCGAGAAACCCTTGGAACCCGCAATAAGGAAACGCCTCGGTCAACTCGCCAACCCGCCCCGGCCCGATGGATTTGCCCCATATCTGTGGCCAGGCATCCGCTCGGTCGGCCTGTCGGAAACCTTCGGCCACGGGGTCGGCTAGCGGTCGAAGGCAATGGTGATACTCGATCATGAGCCGAAGGCGAGGCGATGATTCGACCTTGAACTCCGGTGCGAGCTCTTTGGCCAGTTGAGCTGACGGAGCTAGATAATCCAGTGTCCGAGCAGTCCAGAGGCCGAGGTCGTGCGTAACCCACGCCAACGCCAGCTCGGCCGAGTCGGTGAGTCCTGACAGGAGCATGTGGAGATTGAGTCCTCGATAGACGTGATTGCGGTACATCACTGCCTGACCACCGAGGTCGTCGTCGTAACGGCCAAGGATCTCGTCGATCACCGGGTTCGCCTGGACAAGCTTCACGACGAGAAGCTAACCCCATTAGCAACCGAGCCGCCGGGAATGCCCGGTTGCAAGGGTGCCAAAGGGGAACCAGCCAGCGGGGTACCTGGCCAATCGCAACCACTTGCGGACGGCCTTTTCGCCGCTCAAGGGACGTTCCCGGACCCTGGCGTGAGCCAGGCTTCGCGGCTGGTCGACTTCGGAACCGTAGTCACCTGGCGCATTCCGTCGATGCGGAGCTTTGATCCTCCAGGCATCCTCGACCTTTCGTTCTCCACCGCGGCACGGGTCGCCAAGGAGTGTCAGGCAATAGCCACGCCGGAGATGTGCGGGTTGAAGGGCAGAAATGGCGAATGGATTCGATAGGGGTGGTGTGCAAGTTCGGAGAACCCAGCCGAGCGAATGATTTGTTCCAAGTCTCGTTCGCATGAGCACCCCTCGAACGCCCAGGCCCAGGGCCGGCGCAGGAGGCGCTGAACCGCGCGCGTCGGCGTACCTTGACGTGCCACCACGTGCTCGACATAACAGAATCGCCCTCCCGGCCTCAGGATCCTCCTGACTTCTGAAACGACTCGAGATGGATCGGATACGGAGCAAAGCACCAGACTGGAGATGACAGCGTCAGCGCTCTGATCGGGCAGATCGATCGCTTCGCCCACGACACGCTTGATCTCCAGGTCTATCGACCTGTGCTCGGCATTGCGGCGAAGGGCCCCGTGCATGTGGGGATTCGGTTCGACGGCAACCAGCCGGGTCCCTGGTCTCAGGTAGCGCAGATTGGCTCCGACGCCGGATCCCAACTCGACCACCGAACTTGGCAGATCGGCGTATACCCGTTCCTTTTGCTTCCGGACGTGCCAGTTGATGTACCCGTCCATGACGAGGAAGAAGGCCGCGTTGAACCTTCCCCGGCCGGCATGCACCTCGAATTCAGACGGCGCCACGATCATGATGACATTGTGCGCTGTGACTGACGCTTGCTCTCAAGCGTAGAACTACCTCAATTTGCTTCCCGAGTGGCCACGAACCAGGCGGCGATCTGGGCACGCGAGCGAAAGCTGAGACGATTTCTGATTCGCTCCACATGACCCTCTGCCGACCGTTCGTTGATGCCCAGTCGGACCGCTATCTCCTTGTTCGACAGTCCTTCGGCCACCAATTCGGCCACCTCGCGCTGCCGGCGCGTCAAAACGGGCACGGCCCGAGAGCGGATGGGTCGCAAGCCGAGGAACCGTCGAATGGCGTCGGCGATCGCGTCGGCATTGCCGATGTACGGGAGATGTGATCGACCTGGGAACACCTCTAGCTTGGCCACCGGGATGCTTTCAGCCAGTAAGCGTCCCTGTGCCAGCGGTGCGGCCCGATCCCCTTCGCGGTGCATCACCAGGGTGCGGGCCTCGATAAGCCCCAACACCTCGGTCAGGTCGACCCGGTACGACAGCGCCAGCATCGCTGCCGCCGTTTCAGGCGGTGAGGCCTCTCGCTGGTAGCGGGCAAACACATCTTTCACAGAGTTAGGGGCGTCAGGAGCGAAGATGTCACTCAGCACATCGGAGCCGAGGCCCCAGTGGGAGCGAACCAAGCCGACGACGTGTTGTTGCACGACGGGATCGGACAGGTCGAATCCGCGTACCCATCCGCCGTAGAGAACGAGCTGGGAAACCCGTTGCGGGTGGATCGCCGCCCATGTCGCTGCAACAGCCGCGCCCAATGACGCGCCTACAAGATCGACCTTCGTAGCACCAACGGCCTCCACGACGGCGCTCAGCGTTTCCAACTCGAGATCCATCGATGGCGGATGCACGCAAGCTCCAGACAGCCCGCAGCCGGGCTTGTCGTACCGCACGAGCGTCCGACCCTGAGCCAGCTTTTCGAAGTATCGGCGCTCGGGAGGCATCGCCCAGCTCAGCTCGAGGTGCGTCAGCCACCCCGCGACGTAGACGAGCGGTGGTCCGTCGCCTGTTCGGGCGTAGGAAACCTTGGTGCCATCATCGAGTTGGGTCGACTCGATCGTCTGTTCCAAGATCTCATTCTGACGCTAGATCCAGGGCAGCCACCAGAGCCCCAGTTACGGCCCGCACGGCCGGTCATTGCTGGGGTATCCAACCGGGGGAGTTCCTGAGCCAGAAGATCAACATTCGGTGCGAACGAAGGCCGATGGCTCGGCGGAGCGCGCCTGATGAATCGGATCGCCATTCATCGACCGAGCAGTGCTTTACCGGTTACTGGTCTCAGCATCAGGTACGAAGAGAAAGCCGAGTTATGAGTTAGTCATGCCGACGACGGGCCGGTTGAGATGGATATCACTCGCCGAACCGTGGAATACGCCACCCGGCCCGAAGCCGAAAACCCCACCATCGGCGCCCACCAGCCAGTAACCGTTCCCCTCCGGTGCCGCAGCTACACCCACCACCGCCTGATCGAGATGCATCCCAGACGCGGATCCATAGAACGGAGCATCAAAACCAAACACCCCGCCGTCACCCGCCACCAACCAGTACCCGCCGGTAGCAGGGTCGCCGGCTATGCCGACAATGGGCTGATTGAGATGGATATCACTCGCCGAACCGTGGAATACGCCACCCGGCCCGAAGCCGAAAACCCCACCATCGGCGCCCACCAGCCAGTAACCGTTCCCCTCCGGTGCCGCAGCTACACCCACCACCGCCTGATCGAGATGCATCCCAGACGCGGATCCATAGAACGGAGCATCAAAACCAAACACCCCGCCGTCACCCGCCACCAACCAGTACCCGCCGGTAGCAGGGTCGCCGGCTATGCCGACAATGGGCTGATTGAGATGGATGTCGCTCGCCGAACCGTGGAATACGGCGCCCGGCCCGAAGCCGAAAACCCCACCATCGGCGCCCACCAGCCAGTAACCGTTCCCCTCCGGTGCCGCAGCTACTCCCACCACCGCCTGATCGAGATGCATCCCAGACGCGGATCCATAGAACGGAGCATCAAAACCAAACACCCCACCATCGGCCGCCACCAACGAGTAGGTGTCGTCGTTCTCCGGCGAAGTCACGTCAGGGGTGATGGTGACCTCGGGCGTCCCGGTCGAATCCTCACTCATGGACGCGCCTGTGGCGCTCGTCTCCCAGAAACTCGATCCGGCCCCTCCGCCGCCACCGGCATAGTTATTGCCCCCGGCGCCACCCCCGAAGTAGCCACCGCCTCCGCCGCCGCCCTCACCGGCGTACCCGCTGCTGCCGCCTTGGCCTCGGGTCCCGGAAGCCGCCGGCGATCCGTTGCCGGCTCCCCCAGCTGGGGATCCAAGCCCGCCATTGCTACCCGGCCCTCCGGGGCTCGTGCACGGCGGATAGCCGTTGCCTCCGCTCCCGGCACCGGAGATCAGCGTGTCGCCAGCCTGACCCCCGGCTCCACCCAGACATCCAGAGGTGGCACCTCCTCCCCCCCCGCCGCCGCCCGCCACAACCAGTCGGGTGTCGCTGGTGGTAAGGGAACATGTCGCCATCGAACACGTGCGCACGTCGGACGCACCGCCACCTGCACCACCGCAGCCGTTGCCGCCACCACCGTTGAACGCCGGGGCCACCGTCGTACTCGTGCAGTCGGTTTCACCGCCGGGTCCGCCTACCTCCACGTAGAGGGTCTGACCGGGTGTGACTGCCACGGTGGCCGTGACGGACGCGCCCTTGCCTGCTGGGTAGACCCCGGTAACTGGAATCGTATTGGTGTTCTCCGGGCCGTTCCCACCGGGCGCCCCGATCGCGGTGACCGTAATGGCCGTCACCCCCGTCGGGACGATGTACGTCTGTTCCCCTCCAGTGTACGAATACATGCTCGCGGCCGAGGTGGCCGCGGCAACCCCGGTCAGGAACAGCGCTGATGAGACAGTCGTGAGCACGAGCAGGACGATGCCGCAACCAAGCCGCATTCCGGTCTTCATACCGATCATGACCCTCCACCCTCGCGTCGCAATTTTCTCTGACAAAGCGTCGACATCGACGCCCAGGTCCTCGATCACATCTCACTGAGCGACCAGACGGTGATGGTCGTATCGCAGTGGCGCGTAACCCTGAAAAGTCAGTGTCGCACGGCGCCTGGCGAACGACGTGGATGGCCGCCGTCAAGAGACACACTGCGCCAGCTCCATTGCCAGTCCGACGATCGGTGTCAGGGACATTCCCGGACCCTGGCGTGAGCGAGGTTCACATGATTTGGTTCAATGCGTTCAAGGCACGTTGCCGGACCGTAGGCGTGGGCGAGCGTCATGACTTTGGTGTGGCGAGTTGCAAGTCGGTTGCTCGTCAGCCCTCCGGCTGATACCTGGGGTTCGCCTGGTACTCCCCGGTAGGTACGCCGTCATCGCCTATCTTCCACGCCCCTTTGACGCCTTCCGGCGGCACCGCACCATTTGGATCGAACCGGGCATCGATTTCGTATACCCAGGCGCCTGGCTTGGTCTTGGCCTCAGCGAGAAGCCCAGGGGGCAGGGAGTCCGGATCGAACGAAGACGAATCCCGCTTCTTGTTTTTGCCGAGTATCGCCATGGATCAACACAATCCCCCTTCTGGGCCGGGTGCGCATGATCTGACAAACCAATCATCCCCGCCCGATATCGGCCCTCCCAAGGTACATTCCCGTACCTGGCGTCGGCCGGCAATGCCGCTCCCGCCATATCTCAGCGAGGGATGAATTGGCCAACCCAGAACACGGATCCCTGGCTCATGTGGTCCTTGCCCGAATCTCAGTTGCCAGGTCGTCCAGAAACAAGGCCCGGTCGCCTCTGCCGGCTTGTCGCCAAAGTTCTTCTGCCTCTCGAAGAAGTTTGGCCGCCGGGTCGAATAGCTCGTCGGCATAAAACGCTGCCATTCGTTCCATAGCCAGCGCCCTTGAGTCGATCGACCGACGATCTGTCAGATCGTCAAGGTGCTTCTGCTGGATTCGAGTCCGAACATTGAGGTTGCCCAGTTGAAGCCAGGCGGCTGCCGACTCGGATCGCTGGTTGGCACGATCGACCAGTCGTTGAAAACCCAGACCTTTCAGGTGCGGAACCAGGGCCGGAAACAGCCACATCTGGATCTCCTCGGGCATTGTCTCTGCCCAATAGAAGGCGCCCTCGACGTGTTCTCGATAGTCCACCGTGACGATCAAGTCGGGGTCGGCGACAAGCGCGTCAAGGAGAAACGGCCAGGTGGCGCTCACAAGTTGATGTGAGCGTTGGGCACGAGCAACTTCGAACGCTTTCAACGCCGCTTTGGCCGCCCGCTGTGTATCACCGGCAAGGAGGGCGTCCGACGCCTGCTCCATCGCAGCGCGGGCCTCGGCTAGCAATTCCTGGCTCGACCTCCGGGGCATAACACCAGTCTGGCAAGCGAACCAGAACCACATCGTGGATCACCCGCTCGGCGTGCCCGTCCTCCGGGCTAAGGGATAGTTCCGAACCCTGGCGTGAGCGAACCTCATCGAGTCTGAGTACGCCGTTCGTCGAAGGTCGCACTCGCTAGCGCTATACGAGCAATCCCGACGATGGAGCGGACCTTCTCAAGCCGAGATTTCGCCACCTTCAGCCCAAGCGATGTACTGGCCCTGATCATCGACTGGCACAGGTCGCTGAGTTCGCCGGGCCCACTCGACGACGGCTCGACCGCACACCCGTGCTCCCTCAAACATGCGGAGTTCATCGCCGGGGCGCACCTCCCTCCATAGGGGTAGGGAGCCGGGGGCAAATGGCACGATGACCGCACGAGTCGTATTGCCAAGAGCAACGGGGAAACCGCCGAACCACAAGACGAAGGCCCCCACCTGGTCGATTCCGACCATGCCGGGAAGGCCCCAGTTTGGTCGGTACTGGAACTTGACGTACTCCCCGTCTGACGGCCCGAGCGGCTTGGTACGACCGCCTTCTTCGGTTGTCAGAAGCCGAAGTGTGAGACCAAGAGCAAGCCAGTCGTCATCGACCACGTCCTTGTCGGGCGCCACTCCATCAGCATGGCTCGATTTCAAAGGTAACCACTCGTTGCCCGCTGAAACCGGGGCACCCTGGCAGGCCGACGCCACGTCCTGAGGGGCATGTAGCCCGATGCCAGAGTCCTCAAACCCACTCAAGGGACATTTCCAGACCGTGGCGTGGGCCAGTCAACAGTTCCTGCTATATCCCAGCGAGGGATTCACGAAGCATCGCCATTGCTCGGTTGCGATTGTCCTTGGTGGTCGGTTGATCATCCACCGTCACCGTCGTTCCGGTGGGGAGGTGTGTAATGCGAATTGAACACGCCCCGCCACCGATTTGTCTTCCCACGTCGATCCGTAGGTCCTCCGAGGCAAGCTCCACCCTATCCATCATGGCCGAAGTCGAGGGCAATGCCATTGGGCCTCAAGGACATCCGTCGCTGGCGTGGGCAGACACGTATCTTTCACTCGAAATCTCCGCACGCGTCCTCTCGATCCGTCGCAAGGGGCGTTCCTCTCACGGAAGCCGCCCTGGATCGGTCGACGGAGCGTGACCGCCTTCCTGTTCGATTCTCCAGCGCCAACGGGCCCGTCGGGTTGCCGTCTCCTCACCGTCGCCACCGGCATACCAGCGAATGCTGCTCGTTGTAATCAGATGTTCTAAGTCTGCCCAGTAGAGAGGCCGGGGTTTGCCTAGGGCTTGGCGAACAATCCTTGGCATCCGTCGCAACTCATCAGCGGATGGCTCTGGAGGAGCGTCCTTGTGCACGACCACACGAAAGCCCTGTTCCGCAAAGAACTCCTCGATACTCGTAATGGAGGCGTCCTCTGGCAGCGGCATCTCCCAATGATGCCCTGCTCGGTCC
This sequence comes from uncultured Acidimicrobiaceae bacterium, assembly GCA_963714125.1. GTDB lineage: Bacteria > Actinomycetota > Acidimicrobiia > Acidimicrobiales > UBA8190 > CAWCAW01. The sequence goes on from OY970234.1 coordinate 3,204,013, forward strand.
CTGCCGGGACTCCTGGCGTCAGCCGCTCGCCTGATAGTCGATGCTCGCCTGCTACTCACGAGTCGGACACCATCGTTGCCTACCTGATCTGTGCCCCTCTTAGTGGTTCACGGGTTCCCGCTCAAAGGTCCAGCCCACGCATCACCACCGCCCTCTTCGAGGTCAATGCCGCCGGCTCAACCTTGATCGCCTTGGATCACCGCGTAGAAGCCACCGTCGACCCAGCTGACCCGACCCTTGCGTGGGTCCGGCCCACGGCTGCACTCACCGGTCAGACATTCGGCCACCAGCCGACCGAAGCCCGGTATCCGCCCCGATGAGAAATCGCTCTCGGCCAGAAGTCAAACGGAACCGGCTCTTTGCGGATGGCCCCATCACCAAGGTTCGAGGAGGCCCTATGGGACATCATTCCTGCTTTTGAGCCAGTCCCTGTAGCGGTGCTGCGTCGCCATCGCCCTAATGCCGCACGCACGACCAGCCAGTGCAACTTACGACGTTCGCCGAACCATTGGTTTGTATCCAGGCGGCGGCAGGTAGCCACCTGTTGGACAGTCGAACCCTGTCGTCGGCGAAGGCGCTACCCGCTTGATTTGGCCGTTCTGCACTTGTGCCAGAAGAAAGCAGTTCGTCGGGATGTTCTGCGCGGGATCGGTCACCGGAATGAGCCCACCGGAGTTGAACGCGGTCACCTTGTTAAGCGCGGCGATGAGCCCCGCACGTGTGGGGGGATTGCCGGCATGCTTGAGAGCGTCTACAAAGAGCTCCGCCGAAGTCCAACCGATGACGGACTCGACCGCGAATGCGGGGTGTGGGTCAATCTTCTTCACCCACTTGACGAAGAGCTTTACGGCAGGGACAGTTTGGGCGTCACTGCCCAGGTATAGAGCGTAATTTTGGGAGATATACATCTGGTTGGCGGCGCTTCTGGCGAGCGACAGAAGGTCGCCTGAATAGGCCTCCCCCTCGATGTTGATAGGCGTGAAGCTCTGCTGTCGCATCTGAATGGCCAGGGTGGCTGTAAGGGTGTCGGGGAGTTCCATTCCCACGAACATCTGCACACCATTATGTTTCATGTGCAATATGTCGGGAATGAAGTTTGTCTCAAAGACCCCGGCGCCACGGTCGTAGACGATCTGGAAGCCCACATGCTTCATTGCGGCCTCATACGCGCTCTCGATAGCAACAGTGGCTGGTGTGGCATTCTCCCAGATGATTCCCACCTTCTTTATCGCCTGAGGATATTTGTTCTTCAGATACTTGAAGAATCCCAAGGGAGGGTCGACGACGGTATTTGGAAGGGGGCTGTACACGTTGGGATCTCTCGCCATACCAACGTCGAGTGGCAGTGTGATGTCGGGCACATGGGCAAGGTCGATAAGCGGTTGCTCCGCGGCATCGAGAATTGAGAATCCGCCCACCAGTGCAAGGTCATTGCGGATCTGTGCTCCGGTCTCCGTGGAGACGAGACCTCCGGAAAACATACTGTCCCGAGAATCGAGAATCAGCTTGCGCCTGTTCACTCCGCCCAGACTGTTGATGTATGCGAAATAGGCCTTCGTGCCGTCTCGAGCTGATACGAAGGGGCCCGGCAGGGGCGACGACAGGTCGTCGACCTGACCAACAGTCACCGAGGAAGGGGTGACACCGGGAGATGGAGCGCCATTGTTGGTCGACGTGTCCGACGGGGCTGGGGCGGTCGACGCAATTGTGGGCGACGGCGTGTGTGTCGATGAGCAGGCTGTCAGAAGCAACCCGAACACCGACAAGGCGATTGCCCCAACCAAGTGTTGCGGGATCGTCCCGATCCGCCGGCATCGGATCCTTTCAAGGCTCGGTGCCCTTGTCCTCGAGTGCATTGCCGCTCCTCGGCGTCTTACACGTCTGCCGAGAAGAAGGCGCGGCACCCGATCAACGGCTTGGTCGCACTTGCCACTGAGAGTCGAGCCAAAGACGTTCTGAGCCTCACCGGGTTGGGCTCCGAAGTGCGCCGTCGATCAGTCCATGGAACTGGTCGGCACTAAGGGGGACTGCCTTGGACTCTCCTCCGGCGGCAAGCAGGACGTGTTCGTTGACGAGCACGGAATAGAGGTGGGCTATGGCATAGGCACTGCCTTTGCGAATCTCACCGATTTTCTGCCCGCGTTCGACGATGCGAGCCAAGACATTCATGGCCTCTGTGAAATAGGTGTCTCCGTCACCGGAAAACTCAGCAAAGGCGGAACCAACAATGGCGGGCCCACCGGTCATATGGCGGATGAGCTTCCGAAAATGCGGGCGTGCTTCGAAGAAGGTCACCGTGACGTCGACGATGTCGTGAAGTTTGTCGAGCGGCGAACGATCGCTCTCGGCCACGGTCTGAAGCAGACCCACAAGCTCGGCGCCTCGCCGAATAAGCGTCTCCGAAACCAAGTGCTGCTTGTTGTCAAAAAACAGATAGATCGCGGCGGGAGAGAACCCTGAGAGGACGGCAATCTGGCGCATAGACCCGGAGCTGAACCCCTGCTCGCCAAATACGCGTTCCGCGGCGTCGAGAATTTCCGATCGATTCTCAGCCCTTCGGGCGGCCCGTCGCTGTGCTTTGAAATCGGGCTGCGACTCGGGCAAGGGCTCTCCCTTGATCGCTGAACGCATGTTCACTAAACTAGCCCACCAGTCACCTCAAAGGAATCGCTCGCTATGGTCGACAGTAAGGCGGCTGACGCTGTCCGTTCCGCGGTGGCGGCGCTCAACGACGGCGACGTGGACGGCTACCTCGGACACTTCGACCCTCTGGCCCGGCGGTGGGTGGCAGGTTTGCCGCAACCCTTCACGCTGTCAGAAGTCAGCGACAATCTTCGCCAGCTGCAGGCAGCATTTGAGGGTCTCCGCCTCCACGAGGATCTGCTCTTTGATCACGATCGCTTTGTCTGTGCCCGGTGGCGGATGCGAGGGATTCACGTCAACGATTACATGGGGTTTGCCCCCACCAACCGCTCGATCGACGTCGAGACCTGTGAAATCTACGAGCTAGGCGACGACCTCGTCGTCTCGACTTGGACTTACGGGGATATAGGGCAACTCTTCCGACAGATCACCGCGGAGATCGGACTCACATGACAAAGGGGATCCCCGCGACGCTGCTCTTGGATCCGAAAGTGATCGACGATCCCTATCCGTTCTACCGCCAGCTCCAATCCCAGGCGCCAGTGTGGGATATTTCCGGTACTGGGTTGTTCGCCATCAGCACGTTCGAGTTCGTGGCGGAGGCGACCAACCGCGTCGAAGACTTCTCGTCAAACATCGACTGCCTGCTCTACCGGGACAACGGCGGGGTTCCCCAACGACTCTCCTACGGCGATGCTGGCGTCCAGGCCCTTGCTACCGCAGACCCACCCATGCACGCGCTCCACCGGAGCACGGTCTTTCCCGAGTTGGTTGCCAAGCGCATGTCCGAGCTCGAGCCCGACATCATCGAACTCGCCAACGGCTGCGTCACGCGGGCGCTGGGCAAAGGAAGCGTCGAGTTCATGACCGAGATCGGCAATGTCGTCCCGATCTCGATGATCAGCCGCCTCATAGGCTTCCGCGACGCCGATTTGAACCAGCTCTGGGGCGCGGCATCTGATTCGACCGCCATGTTGGGGTCGACAGTCTCTTTGGACGAGTTGATTGAGCTCGTATCTCGCACCGCCGAGATCCAAACTTGGATTGCTGATCAGCTCTCAGTGTCTGTGAAAGAGCCGGGCGACGATCTTCTCGGCGCCGTCGCCCGCGGTGTGGCCGGCAGCGTTTTCACTGACTTCGAAGCCAACGTCATCCTGCACACGTTGCTCAGCGCCGGGGGCGAGTCCACGACCAGTCTCCTTGGCAGCGCCGTCTGCCTCCTGGCCGAAAACCAGGAGCTCCAGCAGCACCTCCGCCAGAACCCCGAACAGATCCCGGCCTTTGTTGAGGAGGCGCTGCGGTTGGAATCGCCCTTCCGCTACCTCATGCGCTCCGTGCCCGAAGATACGACGCTCGGTGGCGTGGACATCCCTGCCGGCGCCACAGTCCTCTTGCTGTGGGGTGCTGCCAACCGCGATGCGATTCAGTTCGATCGACCTGACGAAGTCGACCTCGAACGCAAGGTGCCCCGCCGCCACGTAGCGTTTGGACGTGGCATCCATCACTGCGTCGGGGCACCTCTTGCCCGCATCGAGGCGCTAAATGTCTTGCGTGTGTTGCTCGAACGCACGAACAACATCTCCCTCGATCCCGACTATTCGCCACGTTGGGTCAACAGCCTCTTGGTTCGGCGGCTGGACTTGCTTCGTGTGCAATTGCGTCGCCGCTAGGGGTCGATCTCCTTGCGTCGGTAGAGTCCTTATTGGTGTCCACACCCTGAACGAGTTAATCGGAGCTTGCCACAGCGACGGCAGGTTCTAGGACAGGGACACTCCGGTGAGATTGATACCCACAACGGACCTCAAGCAATACTCAGGTGATCGGCCTGAGATGGCGGAGTTATCACCTTTGCAAATAGACCTCTGAATGCGATAATGCCGGTCTCGATTGGGACTCGGTATGGGCCGAAGATGGGGGAGCCAACAGCATGCCGACTTCCACCGCTCATTATCAGAGTCTGCAAACGAAGGCTTGGAAATGGTCAGTCAACCGTTTGCAGCGTCGGGTGCCAGCGGTGTGGGCTTCGGTTGCTTTTGTTTTAGCGGGCCTGCTCTACTTCTTCCGATGGGGTTCCGTCATCCAACACATCCCATCATCGTGGGTAATGCCATATGACCTTACGTACACCTATTTAACCGCCTACCAACTGGCTCATGGGCATTTCAACGCTATCTACAACACCCATGTGAGTTTTAGCGAGTTTCCCGGGATCGCAGTCGCCATGGCGCCCCTCGGAGCCTTGCGCTTTCATACCACTGTTTTTGAGGTGATGGGGACCCATAGCCACGTCATCTATGACTTCCACTCCTTCTTGCCTTTTCTGTCCCCAGCCTGGCGCATTGTTGGGGGCAAGCTCCTTGTCGCCGATCCCCAATGGGCTCTTGCTGTTGGCTGCTATTCGTTGTTGTTGTCGTGCGTGGCGTTTTTTGCCTGCGATGCTCTCGCCCAACGACTCGAGGTCTCTCGACCGCGCCGCTTCGTCCTCAGTGCTGTCGAGGCGGTATTGCTGTGGAACGTGATCGTGTTGTGGGGGCATCCCGAGTATGCAGTGGCTATAGCACTGGCTGTGTACGCACTCATTTTTGTTCTCGACCGCCGATTCGTCGGAGCCGGTTGGCTCTTTGGTGCGGCCGTGGCGTTCCAGCCCCTGGTCCTATTCATGCTTCCCGTATTCCTCGCCGTGGCCGGGCGCCGGAGAAGACTCGGCTTAGCGATCCGATCAATAGTCCCAGCCGCGGTGCTGGTGGCGGTGCCACTCATCGCCAACTTCTCGGTCACCTTCGACCTATTGGCTAAAGCGCCGAACTACCCCAATCGAGACCACGCCACCCCATGGACCGCCTTGTCGCCGAGCCTCGGAGGCCACGGCGTTACCCTCGCAGTAGCTGGCGGCCCCGGTCGAGTGTTTGGCTTCTTTCTCGCTGTCCTCATCGCTATATGGGTGGCTCGGCGATGGAGCGATCGGCCCGAACTCGTGGTCTTCGCCTGCGTCGTGGCCTTGGCGTTGCGCTCTTACACGGAGTCAGTGCTCGATGACTACTACTCCTGGGCGGCATTGGCCGTTGGAGTCGTGGTGGCGGCGAGATGCACTCGTTGGCGATTCGGGATCGCCTCTGCCCTGGCCATTGCCACCACTGTATTCTCTGAGTGGAGACTGGCTTGGCTCCCGTGGTGGACGGTTCAAGTCGTAGGCCTCACCGCTTTGCTGGTGGTGGTAGCGACGCCGCAGGCTCTTTCCCTCACCTCAACCGGCGGCGAAGCGCAGTCGAGTCCGCAAAACAGCAACTAGCCGTCATAAATCTCGTGCAGCAACGAGGAATGCCCCCAGCACGTTCCGCTCGGGAGGCGCGGCACGAGGACAGTCCAGATCGGGACCAGCAGGGACGAAGCGCAAATGCGCCTTCGGCTGGCGAATGACGCCCAGAGACCGCTGACCATCCGCACCTCGCATCAGGTCCTGGGCGCCCGGACGAATGCTCGCAGGGCAGTGACTCGGGGAGCGCGGAAACACCCGATTTCAGGGCCGTCTGTCCCTTCCCGCCCATGGGTTTGCAACGATCCACGTCGCCATAAGACGCCCCTTCAGATCATCGAGTGCCTCGTGAGGTATCGCTACAGAGAACGGACGGATTGCGTTGATAGAGATCGCCCGTGCCCGGCGGTCCCTTCAGACCTAATCACATTCCCTGACCGTCGGCGTGGGCTCCGCCCGATGGTTATGCGATCGCCTGGCGCAGCCTGATGGTGACAAGTTTCCTGACGAGTGGCTTTGGCAATGGCGCATCAACCGGAAACTGAAGCGCCCCTGCCGAAGTCTTGTACTTGGTGAGCTCATCTCGGAGTTCGGGAAAGACCGAGCCGCTGTGCGGTAGATAGCTAAGGTGATTTTTGAACGCCGCGAATCCAGCAACAACCTTGCCTTGTACCCGAAAAGCGGGATGGCCATACGAAATGCATTGTGACGCTTCGGGAATCACGGTGAGAATCGTTTGGCGGAGGGCAGTCAGCGTGCTCCGCTTTGGCTCGTCCAGTGAGGCGAGGTAATCGTCAACCTCTCTTTTGGACATAGAGACTCCTTCCGAGAGCTCATGCCGTCCTTCCTCGCGAACCTATCTACCAGGCGCCTGGCGGAACACCTCGACTCCAACCACCTCGCAACTCGGCGCCGAGATGCACGGTGTTCCACGAGTTGTGGTTCGACCTCGTCGCCAAGGTAGTTGCCGCTCCGTCGGAACGCTACGCGACGCCTCGGCCAGATGGGAACATGTCACGTCCGGTAGCAACACGATGCTGGTGGCATCGACTTCTCTTCTGCGCCCACCCGAACGTACGACTGGACGGGCATCGCCTGCGGAACTCGGGGGCGCTCGAATCCCGGCTCGCTTTCCTCGGTTGACAAGCTTCGCTGGCTGGTACATACTCAACTATCAAGTTAATTAACTCAACAGTTGAATACCCATGGCCAACGATCCGCTGAGTCTCACTTTCGGCGCGTTGGCGGACCCGACCCGAAGGGAAATCCTGGTCCGTCTGGCGGAGGGCGAAGCGACGGTCAATGAACTCGCCGAGCCCTTCGACATCAGCCTGCAGGCGGTATCCAAACATCTCAAGGTGCTCCAAGCGGCGGGTCTGATCTCGCGGGGACGGGATGCGCAGTACCGACCGTGCCGTTTCGAAGCCGCACCGCTGGAAGCCGCCACTGACTGGATTGTCCGGAATCGAAAGACATGGACCGAACGATTCGACCGGCTCGAGCAACACCTCAAGCGCATCAACAAAGGAGACACGCGATGAACGACGCAACGACTGAATTTGGTGAACTAACCATCACTCGGATTTTCAATGCCCGGCCAGAGGTCGTCTTCGAGTGCATGACCACCCCCTCCCACCTCACACATTTCTGGGGCCCTGTGGGCGTGAGCACGCCGCTCGACGGGATCACGGTCGAGCCTCGTAGCGGCGGCCGCTTCGAGACATTGATGATCAACGACGAGAATGGAGAGCAGTATCCGATGCGTGGAGTATTCGTGGTATTCGATCCGCCTCGCGCCCTCTCGTTCACAGAAGCCGATGTCGAGGGCGGTATGACGACTGCGATCGTCTTTAACGACCTCGGTGATGGCCGTACGGAAACAGTCACCCATCAGACCAACGTCCCGGCCATGCTCATGGGCCCAGAGGCTCAGGCCGGCCTGGAGAGCAGCTTCGTCAAGATGGATACCTACCTCGCTACCCTGTAGCGAGGTAGGTATCACTGACGGTCGCGAGCCAGCCGCCCGGCCCGATGACGGCTAGACCTTGCCTGCCGCATCGATCTCGTTGTAGATCGCAACAGCGGGAGGGCCCGTGACACGAGCGGACTCCATGATCTTCGCAACCTTCACATTGCCTTCAAAGAAGCTCTGGAACTGCTCCGCCGTGGCCCATTCGTCAATGACGACAAGTTCGCCCTTGCCAGCTACAAAGGTGTGATGGATGAGCCCACCGACTTTGGTATCCTCGGTAATTTCTTCCAGGCGTTGCTTCGAAAATAGACGGTGTTCGCGATTGCGAAACCCTGCGCCGCCAATGCTGAGGTGCGTCGATCAGACGGAGGGGTCAGGCATGATCTCCCGTACCTCTTGCGCACAGCGGCACGCCGAGGCGAACTTGGCAGCCCACACGTGCGCCTGCTCGCGTGAAGCCACATCGACAATTGCGAACCCCCCGACAACCGATTTGATCTCTGGGTACGGTCCGTCGGCGACGGTCCCATCCATCGCCACGACGCTCGCCCTCTGACTCTCCACTCCCCCGCCGAATACCCACACGCCCGCGTCCTGCGCTTCCTTGACGACAGCGTGCGCAGCGTCGGCGACGTCGGGCAAGTCCTCGTCCGGAAATGACATGGCGCCGTCATCAAACGAGATCAGATACCGCGTCATTCCCTGACTTCTCTTGCCGACCAAAGCTCCAGTCGGCACCCACCCCCGCGCACCACATGCGGTGTCGTCACGCCCGGCACGATAGCCGCCGCAACAGAACACATCGATCCAGGACCCGACGGTCCGGACGTCGGCATTAGCCCGTGCCACCAAATTGCCGAAACGCTGGCCGGGGAGTCCGGCCGTCGTCACTCAAGCGTCCCTGGTCGCCATTCTCCATGCGCCCAAAACGGTCCAAACCACGAGCCAGGCCACGATCACGACGACCGCCATGGCAGTCGACTCCGGCACCAAGTACGACGAGTCTCGAAGCCCACCGGGTCCATTGACAATCCCGTAGTTGATGCCAATCCCCGCCGGTTCGACATGCACCACAGCCAGTTCGATAACGAGGGCTCGTTGTAGGTTTATCAGGTAGGGAATCTGAATCTTGGTCGACAATAGGAGCGGTCGGAAGATGATCTCGTACACGATCATCAGGACTATCGGAACCATTCGCTGTCCCATCAGAGAAGCGAACCCGAGACCGAAGGTGTAGGCGATGATCACCTCGAGCTCAAGCCAAAGTCCCGCCCTGATCATCAAGTTGTATGGCGGTGAGTTGTAAGTCACGGCATAGGTCGGATAGTTCTGCGCTGCCTGTCGTTCGGCCAACGACCTCGAAAGCGGGGTGTTCGGCTCCGGTTCGTTCGCCGGGCATGGCCCGTTATAAGGAAAATCGCAGATGATCAGGTTGGGATGCTCAGCGGCCCACGCCTCGTATCCATGGATGGACAGGCCGAGGGGCACGGTTGTGCCCTGGAAATCGAAGCTGGACGGCGGGGAGAAGACGCACACGGCACAGATGATGGTGAACGCCATCGCCACCATGGGAACGATGATGGCCAAGCCCGCCGGGATGCGGGCCAGGTAGAGCGCCACTCTCGAACGCCCCGTTACCACTTGCTGGGTAAACATCCCGTCGGCGAGATCAGAGCAACCGGCGGTGGCCCCCAAAGTCATGGACGCGATGAACCCGAAGATGTAAAGCACCCCAGCGACAAGGGAGCTGAACACCGCGAACCCACCGGCTGGCCCATATGACTTCGGCGTCACGGCGTGGAGCACCAGCTTGATGACGAGGAAGATTGTCGGGAGCCCAATCGTCAATACCGTCAGCGTGATCATCAGGCCCCGGCGCTTGCGCAGCTCAATGAGCCTGGCCGCAATCATTGGACCCGTGGGGACCCATGACCCGCGCCGTTCAACCTTAAGGGGACGTAGCGGTTCGAGCGTTGAACCCGAGTTCGACGTGTGATCGGGCACGCCACCACGATTTCACAGTGGGGCTCGATCCTGCCTGATCCGGACAGCCGTCGCCCGGTGCGGCAAAAGGCGCCTCGTGCCCCCAAGGACCAAGAACGCCAAACAGCACGCCATGATGGACACCATGCGCATCCGAATTGAAGGAACCGATCTTCCCGGTCGAGAATGCGGTCCCGGACCCGATTTTCCCGACGGACATCACAACATCCATGTGGCCGTGCAGGGACGGAAAGGTCAGCAGGACCTCTTTGGCTCTACTCGGGCCGACGCCGCGACGGCTGAGTGGGAGCTCGATTGCGACGTCACCGGTCAGCCGCCCACTGTCGACTTCAAGGGCCCGCAGATCCAGGGCTCGCCCACCAAGCGATTCATCTATCTCACCTGGGGAGTAGTCGACACCGCAGGGGCCTTTACGATGTTTCGCCGGGCCAAGCTCTGGCTCGATGCCATTGCCCCCGACATCGTCGACGAGGCACGCCTCCGGGGCATACTCAACGGTCGACTAGGACTCTCCGACGACCGTGGTCGGCCGCTTTGTGCTTCGGTGCGGCCGCCCCTCATTCGATGGTCCGCCGCCGATTCATAGGTCCACGCTTCTCGACCGCACCCCCCGCTCGACGGTGTCACGGTGCTCTCAATCGACCACGTGGAATTCGATTCGGTAAAGCAGCGTGTCGTCATAAATGGGACCGGCATGGGCGGCCCGTTGTCGCAGCGACTCCCGGTCCTTTTCACCCGATCGCCGTACGTCGGCGCGCGTCACACTCGAGAAAGGCACCAGTTCGATCGAGTCCACCTGGATCCGCGCCGGTCCGACCCAATACATTCCTCCGACTTTCACCTTGGGTCGTTGCCACAGCCGGTAAGAGACGGTGATGGCGCCGACGGCGACGTCCTCGCGGAGTTCCTGGCTGAACTGCACCGGTCGGCCGGGGGTAAAGGTGAGGGTGAAGTTGGGTGGGTGCCCTCAGCGGGGCCGGCGCTTGAGCCAGCGGCGGCGCCCGCCGGACTTCTCCTGCTTTGCCCGCTGACGCTCGACATCCGAAAGAACCTCAGGGGCGGCCGCGTTGACAATCCCTTCGGCGTCCTCGAGGAGCTGGATCACGTCGGGGCCGGAATGCGGCTCGTCCTCGATGGGAGGTTCCACCAACGTGCCGTGGACCCAACCGGCGTCAGCCAAGCGACGTACGTACGAAGCGCAGTCATCGGGACACCGCCACGGGGCCTCGGGGGCCAAGTCGAGCTCGCAGAAACGCGCCACCTCACCGGTGGAGTACGTCCGGCTCTGGAAATGCTTGCATTCCTCGCGCATGGGCACGGTGCAGATCCTTGCACGCACCGGCGACTCCCGCCGCACGCCACCAACAAGAAACGGTCAGGAGCCCGGGATGTCCGACAGCCAGCTAGCCGACGGAACCTTCCATCTGCAGCTCGATGAGCCGGCTCCACTCCACCGCGTACTCCATGGGGAGGGTCCGCGTCACCGGCTCGATAAAGCCGTTGACGATCATGGACATGGCCTGGCTCTCGGACAATCCTCGGCTCATGAGATAGAAGAGCTGGTCGTCACCGATCTTGGACACCGTGGCCTCATGGCCGATCTGTGCGTCACGCTCGGCGACTTCCATATAGGGCTTGGTCTCCGACGTCGACTCCTCGTCGAGAATGAGGGCATCACAGCGAACGAAGCTCTTGGCGTGCTTGGCTCCCTCGTCCACGTGCACGAGACCGCGGTAGGTGGAAAGCCCGCCGCCCTTGGAGATCGACTTGGACACGATGGTGGACGTCGTCTCCGGAGCGGCGTGGACCATCTTGGCCCCGGCGTCTTGGTGCTGATGAGGTCCGGCGTAGGCCACCGACAGCACCTCTCCTGAAGCCTTCGGCCCTACCATGTACACCGACGGGTACTTCATGGTGAGCCTCGAACCGATGTTGCCGTCGATCCAGGCCACGTGCGACTCGGCCTCGGCACGAGCGCGCTTGGTGACGAGGTTATAGACGTTGTTGGACCAGTTCTGAATGGTCGTATAGGTAATGCGCGATCCCGGCAACGCCACCAGCTCCACCACGGCTGAGTGCAGTGAGTCAGTCGAGTACACCGGAGCCGAGCAACCTTCGATGTAGTGCACCTCGGAGCCTTCGTCCGCAATGATCAGCGTGCGCTCGAACTGGCCCATGTTCTCGGCGTTGATGCGGAAATACGCCTGCAGGGGCATGTCGACACGCACCCCGGGCGGCACGTAGATGAACGATCCTCCCGACCACACCGCCGAGTTGAGCGCCGCGAACTTGTTGTCGTTGGGCGGGATGACCGTCGCGAACCACTTCCGCACGATGTCCGGGTACTCGCGCACCGCCGTGTCCATGTCGCAGAACAGGACGCCCAGGGCCTCAAGATCGGCACGATTGCGGTGGAAGACCACCTCGGACTCGTACTGGGCCGTCACCCCGGCCAGGTACTTGCGCTCGGCCTCAGGGATACCGAGCTTCTGGTAGGTGTTCTTGATCTCTTCAGGAAGGTCTTCCCAGTCGTTGACCTGACCCTCGGTGGGCTTGATGTAGTAGTAGATGTCGTCGAAGTCGAGGTCGGGCATGTTGACGGCGAACCAGGGCGCCATGGGCTTCGAGTAGAAGCGCTTCAAGGCCCGCAGGCGGAAGTCCCGCATCCACGTGGGCTCGCCCTTCATCTCGGACATCTCCCGGACGATCGCCTCCGAGAGGCCCTTCTTGGGCTTGAACACAGGGGTCCCGGCGTCGCTCCACCCGAGCTTGTACTTCCCGAGATCCAGGTCCGTTGTCGTCATAGTCACCTTTTGGGTGTCTGAGCAGCGCCGGCATGAGATTGACGCCTGGTCGGTCACCCCTCGAATCGGGTATTTCTCCTACCTAGATAGTAACAACCCCACGGGGCCCGAGCGAGCATGAATCGCCTGGTCTGAGATGATCCTGGTCGTGACCGCTCCTTCCTCCCCCGGCTCGGCTGACAACTCCCGGCCAGACCCTCTTTTGCCCCCGGCCCCGGTGGCACCTCGCCGGCCGACGGTGCTCGAAACTCACGGCGACAAGCGCGTAGACGACTGGTACTGGCTTGGTGACCGGCAAGATCCGGCCGTCCGGACCCTGCTCGAGGAGGAGAATGCCTTCACCGAGCGGGCCACCGAATCGTTGGCCGATCTTCGCCACCGCCTCTTCGGCGAAATTCGTAGCCGAATCGTCGAGACGGACCTGTCCGTCCCCGTGCGCAAGGGACCGTGGTGGTACTACGCCCGCACCGAGGAGGGACTGAATTACGCCGCTTGGTGTCGCCTGCCGGTGGACGGGCCCGGGCGCGACCCCGCCGTACCGCCGGGCACAGCCGACGCCGGCACCGATCCGCCACGAGATGAGCCTGAGGCGGGCCGGGCCGCGCCGGCCCGTTGGAGCGACGAACAGGTCATGCTCGACGAGAACGTCATCGCCGAAGGAGAGTCCTACCTCTCGGTGGTCAACGTGTCGGTGAGCCCGGGCCAGAACCTCCTCACCTACGCCGTCGACATCACCGGTGACGAACGCTTCACCCTAAAGGTGCGCGATCTCGACACCGGCGTCGACCTGCCCGACACCATCGAGAACACTTCCTATGGCGTGGCGTGGGCGAACGACGATGCCACCATCTTTTACGCGCGCCCCGACTCCGCCAACCGTCCGTACCAATTATGGCGCCATCGCCTGGGGTCACTGCCGGGCGAAGACGTCCTGGTCTTCGAGGAGCCCGACGAGCGGTTCCACTTGGGGGTGGGTCGGACCAAGGACGGCGCCTTTGTCGTGCTGGAGTTGCAGTCCCAGGTCACCTCCGAGGTGCACATCGTTTCCGCCGATCACCCCGAGGTGCCCTTGGCCGTGGTGGCACCTCGGCGCCAAGGCGTCGAGTACGCCGTGGAGCACCACACCGGGACGTTGCTGGTTCTCACCAACGACGAGGCCGAGAACTTTCGCCTCATGGCCGTGTCGCCGGACAACCCGGGCCGCCCCCACTGGAGGGAAGTCATCGCCCATCGGCTCGACGCCCGGCTCGACGGCGTCGAGCCGTTCGCCCGCCATCTGGTGTGCTACGAGCGGGTGGGCGGCGAACCACGCATCCGTGTCATCGCGCTGCCCGACGGGCCACCGGCGTGGGACACCTCCATCTCCGGCGGGTGGCTGGTGCCGAGCCCCGAGACCCCGTCGGCCTCGTGGGGAGGGGGTAACCCGGAGTTCGACGCCACCACCTTGCGCTACGAGTACTCATCGTTGGTCACGCCGCGTTCGGTGTACGACCTCAATCTCGATGATCGCCAGTCCGTCCTGCGCAAACGCCAGCCCGTTCTGGGCGGCTACAACCCCGATGACTACCTCACGGGGCGCGAATGGGCGGTGGCGCCGGACGGCACCAACGTCCCCCTGTCACTGGTGTGGCACCGCGACACCCCTCGCGACGCAACGGCACCGTGTCTGCTGTACGGCTATGGCGCTTACGAACACAGCATCGACGCTGTCTTCTCCTCCATCCGCCTCAGCCTCCTCGACCGAGGGGTGGTGTTCGCCATTGCGCACGTACGAGGCGGCGGCGAGCTCGGCCGCCGCTGGTATGAAGAGGGCAAAGGGTTGGCCAAGACCAATACCTTCACGGACTTCGTAGCGTGTGCGCAGCACCTGGTGGAAAGCGGCTGGACAAGCCCGCCGCGCCTGGTGGCCCGAGGCGGCTCGGCTGGTGGCCTTCTCATGGGGGCAGTGGCCAACATGGCCCCCGAGTTCTTTCGGGCCGTGGTGGCCGAGGTGCCCTTCGTCGACTGCTTGACCACCATTCTCGACGACACGCTGCCGTTGTCGGTCATCGAGCGAGAAGAGTGGGGTGACCCGGTCGCCGATGTCGAGATATACGACGTCATGAAGCATTACAGCCCGTATGACAATGTTCGGCCCGGACGGTACCCCGACGTGTTGGCCACCGCCGGGTTCGAGGACCCTCGGGTGGGCTACTGGGAACCAACCAAGTGGGTGCAGAAACTGCGCGCCGCGGATCCCTCCAACCGGGTCTTGCTCAAAGTCGAGCTCGATTCAGGCCACGGCGGTCCGTCGGGGCGCTATGACGCCTGGCGCGACGAGGCCTGGGTGCTCGCCTTCATCCTGGATGCCATCGGCCTCGCTGACTGACGACGCACTTCAGGTACGCATCGGATACGACGGCTGAACACCGGCAGCGATGTCGCGGCGAAGAGGATTGGACTGATCGCGTGCCGAGAGCACCGGGGCAGCCACGCCCCAATCAGCGCCGATCTCGGGATCGTCCCACGCCACGCCGAGTTCGTCGGCGGGGCTGTAGTAGTTGTCGACCAGGTACCACAACAGCACGTCGGTGAGTGACGCGAAGCCATGGGCGACACCGGGAGGAATGAACAACCCTCGGTCCTTGGCCCCATCGAGGTCGATGACGAGTGTCGCCTTTTCTGTGGGAGAACCCACGCGCAAGTCATGCAGCACCACCCGTGCGGTCCCCCGCAGCACGTACCAGTAGTCGGCCTGGTGGAGGTGATAGTGAAGTCCGACCACAGCACCGGCCTGCTTTTCGGACCGGTTGCCTTGGACCATCTCACGGCCCAGGGGAAACCACGACCGCCGGTACGTCTCTACGAAACGACCGCGCTCGTCCCCATGGGCATCAGGTTCGGCGAGCACCACATCGGCAATGACATCTGAAGGAATGATCTTGGGCACGGTCGCCCACGCTACTCCGGGGTCAACGACGACCCGGTGCGCGTCAGGATTCCAAGCGCCCGAATCCACCGCGGTAGAAGAGCAAGGGTCGGCCTCGGCGCACCCCCATGTCCTGCACCTCGCCGATCACGATCTCGTGGTCGCCGGCGTCGTGCGAGCGCAGGAAGCGGCACTCCACCCAGGCGAGGACGCCGTCGATGAGTGGCGCACCGTTTCCCCCCGGGTGCCAACCCACCCCGGCGAACTTGTCGGCCCCCGATACGGCAAAGTCCCGCGACAACGCCTCTTGGTCATCAGAGAGGATGTTGATGCAGAACGTTCCGGCCCGGGCGATGCGCGGCCACGATGTGGAGGACTTGGCCGGAGCCAAGGCCACCAGGGCGGGCTCGAGCGACAAGGCCGTAAAGGCTTGGCAGGTGAACCCCACCGGCACGTCATCCTCCATGGCCGTGACGATGGTCACGCCCGTGGCGAAATGCCCGAGCACCTCTTTGAAGCGACCGACGTCGATGTGTCGCTCGTCAGGATCCGCATCCACCATCGTCACTCCTGTCGCCGTGGGCGCCTTGGATCGTGCTCGACAGCCGTCAGGCGGTCAAGAACGGTCGAGGTCGAGCGTCAGACCTTCGGCGGCGGCGAGAATTCCTTCGAGCTGCGACGCCTCAGGGTCAGCGAGGGCGATGTCGAGTAGCGCATCGATATCCGCATCGGTGTGCTGCGGATCGTGATGGAACATGACCAGGCGACGGGCACCGGCGGTGGCCGCCACGTGCACGGCATAGGAGATGGTGGAGTGCCCCCAGGTGGCCTTGGGTGGGAACTCCTCTTCGGTGTACTGGGCGTCATGAACGAGAAGGTCGACCCCATCGCTGAGCTCGAGGACGTTGCCGTCGACGAACCGGCGATCCTCCGGTGCTTGGTGGTCGCTGACCACGGCCACCGACTGGCCATCGGCCTCGATACGAAACCCCAGGGTCGTACCCACGTGCGGGACCAGACGCACCTTGATCTTGGCCGATCCGATGGCGAAATCGTCGTCGCCGACCTCGTGGAAATCAATACGACCTTGGAGCTGCTTCATCTGCACCGGGAAGAACGGTGGCTTCACGATCTTGTCGAGAAGATCATGCAAAGACCCGCCTTCTTGATGTGGGCCGTAGATGTCGATGCTGCCGCCGGGACGGAGTAATGGCGTGCAAAAAGGCAGGCCGATGATGTGGTCCCAGTGGAGGTGGCTCAACAGCGCGCTCACCTGCACGGGACGATCGGGGCCATAACGCGCCTCGATGTCGTGCCCAAAGGGACGCAGTCCGGTCCCCAGGTCGATGATGATGGGCGGCTCGTCGCCGATCTCCACGGCGATGCACGCCGTGTTCCCGCCGTAGCGCAGGTACTGAGGGCCCGCACACGGGCATGACCCTCTCACCCCGAAGAACGTGACTCGCAGCTGACGACCCCCTGGCCGGTCTCCCCCGCAATGCCTCGTCCGCAAGGCGCTCACGAGCAGGAGAACCCAACGTGGTCGACACTACTCTTCCCCCATGCCACAACGAACGGTCACGGCCAATGGACTGAGCTTCTCGTACCTCGAAGACGGCCCCCAAGACGGGCCCCTGGCCCTGTGCCTGCACGGCTTTCCCGACAGCGCCCACACGTGGCGCCATCTCCTGCCCGTCCTGGCCGACGCCGGCTACCACGCCGTGGCCCCGTGGCTGAGGGGGTACGCCCCCACCGAGCTTCCGTCCGACGGCCAATACCAGCTGGGTGCCTTGGTCACCGATGCGTGCGCCCTGCACGAAGCGCTCGGCGGTGGCCCCGACGCTGTGCTCATCGGACACGACTGGGGTGCTCTCACCGCCTACGGAGCCGCTCCCTATCAACCAGAACGCTGGCGGCGCGTCGTCACCATGGCGGTACCCCCCACCGCGGCGGTGGCGTCAACCTTCTTTACCTACGACCAGTTGAAACGCAGCTTCTACATCTTCGTCTTCCAGTCGCCGCTGGCCGAGATGGCGGTATCGATGGACGACCACGTCTTCATCGACAGGCTGTGGGCGGACTGGTCGCCCGGTTACGAGGCCCAGTGGGACATCGCCCAGGTGAAGGAGTCTCTGGGTGCGCCTGAGAACCTGGCCGCCGCCATCGGCTACTACCGCGCCATGTTCGACGGATCGGGACATGACCCCGCCTATACCGAGGCCCAGATGGCCTCGGCTCAGGTGCCACCGCAGCCCACCTTGTATCTCCATGGACAAGACGACGGCTGCATGGGTATCGATGGGACCAAAGACGTGCTGGCGCTGTTGTCCGAAGGTTCGACCCAGCACACGGTGCGCGATGCCGGCCACTTTCTCCATCTCGATCAACCCGACGTCGTCAACGCCCACGTGGCGGAATTCCTCGCCCGCTGACAACGCTCGGCGCGCTCAGGGGAGCGTCAGCACTCCCCCCGGTCCTCGACGAGCCAGTCCATCATCCACCAGGCTCTGGGCGATGCGCCGGGCACGTGCCGCGTCGTTAGGCCACCCTGCCGCGCTGCGCAGCCGTTGCGGTAACACTGGTCCGAGGCGCAATGCATCTAGGAGCCGTCCCCGGCCTTGGCGGTCGGACCCTGCAAAGGTGGACTGGCGACTGCCGGCTTCCCCGGGGTCCGGCAACATTCGGCCTCGTCGGGCCCACTGGCAGCAGGTGGCCAGGGGGCACCGATCGCACGATGGCGACCGGGCCGTGCACACCAGCGCCCCGAGCTCCAGCAACGACTGGTTCCACAGCCAACCTTTGCCTTTGGGTAGCAGCGAGTCGGCCACGGCCTGACACGCAGAGCCCGACGCCGGTAACTGCCGTCCCGCCACGCAGCGACTGAGCACCCGAGCCACGTTCACATCGACGACGGCCACGTCGCGCTCAAAGGCAAAGGCCAGCACGGCGCGCGCCGTATACGGACCCACACCGGGCAGGGCTCGAAGCGCGTCAAGGTCCCCCGGAACAGCACCACCGTGGTGCTCCACCACCGCGTACGCGGCCCGATGCAGATAAACAGCCCGACGGTTGTACCCGAGTCCGGCCCAGGCCCGCACCACCTCGCTCAACGGTGCCGCTGCGCAGATCTGCGGCGACCCAAACTGCGCCAGGAAATTTCGATAAGGGACCCGGACGCGATCGACCTGGGTCTGTTGCAGCATCATCTCGCTGACGAGCACCGCCCACGGATCACGCGTGGCGCGCCATGGAAGCTCCCTCAGGTGGCGTCGCCCGAAGCCGAGGACGCCGCCGCGAAAGGCCGCCACATCCTCAGCCGTGTCCGGCGTCACTCCCAGACGTCGTCCCCGTAGGGACGGCTACGCGCCGGAGCGGAATCGCGCTTCCACACCAGCAGCTTGCGCCGGAAATAACACACCTCTTCGCCTCGCTGGTTGAAGCCCTTGGACTCCACCGTGACCACACCCCGGTCGGGTTTGGACGACGAGGGCACTTTGGCGAGCACACGCGTTTCGGCGTAGATCGTGTCACCGTGAAAGGTGGGATAGCGGTGCACGAGGGACTCCACCTCGAGATTGGCAATACACGACCCGCTCACGTCGGGGACGCTCATACCCAGAACCAGCGAGTAGACCAAGTTGCCGACCACCACGTTTTTTCCGTGGATCGTCTCGTGCTCGGCGAACCACGCGTCGGTGTGCAAGGGGTGGTGGTTCATGGTGATCATGCAGAAGAGATGATCGTCGTACTCGGTGATGGTCTTGCCCGGCCAGTGCCGGTAGACGTCATCGATCTCGAAGTCCTCGAAATACCGTCCGAAGGGACGCTCGTATGTGGTCATGCCCGTGGTGTACTCCCCCGCTACCGCCGCGTCCAGAGGGACGTCGGTCAGGGGCGGGGCCGGGTGGTGAATCCCAGCGCCCAATCGGCGTTGGAGTCACCGTCGATGGCCAGACGCCACGTGAAGCGGTTGCCCGGCGCCAGGGGCAGCGGGCCGAGGTTCACGGCCAGGGCCACATCGATGGGCGTGCCTTCAGGCACGGCCGTCGGCCGGGCCACGTTGAACTCGCCGCGCACCTCGACCGGGTGGTTGCCTTCGGGCGTGTCCACCATCACTGGCCGCCCGTCGGCGTCCTCGAGATAGAGCTCCCAATGATGCGGTTCGCCGGATTCGTGCCAGCCCACGTCGATCTTGAGGGCGATGGCCGATGGCATGGGATCCGGTCCGGTCATGGACCAGCCGCCACCCAACACGAAAAGCTTGCCGTCGGCCACCTGGGCCGAGTCGCACAGCAGCATGGTCACCTTCACGGCGAGGAGGCTACCGCCACCGAGGCGTCATCTCGGTGAGCCTGGGGTCGGTGGCGGCGCGTTAACGTCTCGGCGATGCCCGACGCGCTGCGGGACGACGTCTACCGACGCCCGCTTGCCACCGCCTTGGACCGCCTGGCCCTCGGCCCGGGGTGGCGTTGTGTCGACGTCGGTGCCGGCGGAGGCGACGTGTCGGTGGCGCTGGCCGAGATCGTCGGCATGACGGGTCGGGTCTATGCCGTCGACAGCGACCCCCAGGCGCGCGACGAAGTGGCCGAGGCCGCCGCCAGCTTCAGCCAGGTGATCGCCATCACCCAGGCCGGCGAAGACCTCACGCTGCCTGAGCCCGTGGATCTCGCCTTCTGTCGGTTTCTCCTCATGCACGTGGTGGACCCGTCCGTCGTCTTGCGCAAGATGAGCGATGCCGTGCGGCCCGGTGGATGGGTAGTCGCTCAAGAACCGATCACGTCGGCCGGACGAGTGGGCGGTATAGCCATGTCAATGCCCGATGCGCGCCATCCCGATATCGGTGCCCTGTTGCCAGGACTGGTCAAGGAGGTCG
Organism: uncultured Acidimicrobiaceae bacterium; assembly: GCA_963714125.1. Lineage (GTDB taxonomy): Bacteria > Actinomycetota > Acidimicrobiia > Acidimicrobiales > UBA8190 > CAWCAW01. Next base: position 3,224,470 of record OY970234.1, read on the forward strand.
GGCTCGACATCATCGACGCCTGGGCCGAAGCACCGGCCGGTGCCGGCGCCGGGCCGGTGGCCGACTACCTGGCCACCTTGACCGGCGTGGATCCCGAAGAAGACCCCGTCGTCTTACCGCCGCTGGTCACCGTCATCGGGCGGCGCCCCGGCGGGGCGTGATTGGTCGCTTCAGAAGGCTGGTAACCGCACAGTAACCTCGCGCCGTGGACGAGCTTCCCGAGGTCGATCTCAACGCCGCCGCCGGCGCCGTGGCCGTGGCGGCGTCGGTGGTCGACACCGGTGTCGCCACCTTGGCGGCGTCGGCGGACCCCGACGCTGAGCAGGTCCTGGCCTATGACCTGGCCCACGCGGCGGCCGCCGTCCGGACCGCCGAAGCGGTGCTCGAGTACGGCGCCCAAGGACCCGACGAAGCGGCCTTGGCGTGCGCGTTCGTCGCCGACGCGCTGGCCGACCTGGGCAGCCGCGTGCTGGGTCGTCACCGGGCCTGGGGGGCACCACCGAATTGGATGGAACCGGCCGCCGCCTTCGTGGAGCGCTACCGGGACCCATCCTTTTTGGCCGCCCTGTGCGGCACCGAAGGCCATCGCCACCTGGACGAGGACTTCACCTTGGTGCGCGAGACCTTCCATCGCTTCGCCGAGGACCAGATCCGGCCTCGGGCTGAACACATCCACCGGGATAACACCGACCTGCCCGAGGAGATCATCTCCGGCCTGGCCGAGCTCGGAGGGTTTGGCCTGTCGATTCCCGAGTCCTATGGGGGATTCGCGTCGGGGGGCGAGAGCGACTACATGGGCATGGTGGTCGCCACCGAGGAGCTGGCCTGGGGCTCGTTGTGTGCAGGCGGGTCACTCATCACCCGGCCCGAGATCCTTTCGCGAGCACTGGTCAACGGCGGCACCGAGGAGCAGAAGACGCACTGGCTCCCTCGCCTCGCCTCCGGCGAGGTCATGGGGGCCGTGGCCGTGACCGAGCCTGATTACGGCTCGGACGTCGCTTCCGTGATCACCGCCGCCTCCCCCGTCGACGGCGGCTGGCGCATCAACGGCACCAAGACGTGGTGCACCTTCGCGGCGCGCGCTGACGCCTTGATGCTGCTGGCCCGCACCAACCCCGATCGCAGTCTCGGACATCGAGGGCTGTCGTTGTTCGTGGTGCCCAAGCCGAGGGGAGACGGGCACGGCTTCGCCTTTACCCAGGACGACGGCGCCGTACCGGAAGGCACCGATCGCGGCCGCATGGAAGGCCGGCCCATCGACACGCTCGGGTACCGGGGCATGCACTCTTACGAAGTCGCCTTTGAGAACTGGTTCGTCCCCGACACCTGTCTCATCGGTGAAGCCGGTGGCGTCGGCCGGGGCTTCTACCTGCAGATGCAGGGTTTCGAAAACGGCCGCTTGCAGACCGCGGCGCGTGCTCTGGGCGTCATGCAAGCCGCCTACGAGGCGGCCTACCAGTACGCCACCACGCGAGTGGTCTTCGGCCAGCCGGTGATCTCGTACCAGCTGAGTCGCGTCAAGCTCGCTCGCATGGCCTTCGTCATCCAAGCCACCCGCCAGTTCTCATATCAGGTGGCTCGGCTCATGGCCAAAGGCGAAGGCAGCCTGGAGGCTTCCATGGTCAAGGCCTATGTGTGCCGGGCCGCCGAGTGGGTGACGCGCGAGGCCATGCAGTTGCACGGCGGCATGGGGTACGCCGAGGAGTTCCCCGTCAGCCGCTACTTCGTCGACGCCCGGGTGTTGTCCATCTTCGAAGGAGCCGACGAGACCCTCGCCCTCAAAGTCATCGCCCGCCGCCTGGTCGAGCAAGCCACCCGCTGATCGACGAACACGCCCGCAGCTGGCGGGCGGCTCTCAACCCTGTGAGCGTCGGAGCCCGGCTCGTTCACCGCGGCTGACGAACTTTGTCGCCATCTTGCGGCTCGCCTCGTCGATCATCTCGTCGCCGAACATGACCGCACCTTTACGGTCGTCCTCGGTGGCCTTCTGATACGCGTCGAGGATGTCCCAGGCTCGATCGAATTGTTCTTGCGTGGGCGAATAGACCTCGTTGAGGACAGTGACCTGGTCGGGGGTGAGGGCCCACTTGCCGTCGTAGCCGAGGATTCTGGTGCGCTGGGCGAAGTCACGCAGTCCCTCGGAATCGCGCACCCGGAGGTAGGGCCCGTCGATGACTTGAAGCCCGTTGGCCCGGCCCGCCATGAGAATGCGCGAGAACACGTAGTTGAAGTGATCACCGGGGTACTCAGGGATCTGCACGCCACCGGTCAGCACCGGCATCTCCATGGACGCCGCAAAGTCGGCCGGCCCGAAGATGATGGTTTCCAGCCGCGGTGACGCCGCACAGATGTCGTCCACGTTGATCAGGCCCCGGGTGGTCTCGATCTGCGCCTCGATGCCGACATGGCCGACGGGCAGCCCCACCTTCTTCTCGATTTGGGTGAGAAGGAGGTCGAGGGCGATGACCTCCGCCGCGTTCTGCACCTTGGGCAACATGATCTCGTCGAGCCGCTCGCCGGCATTGCTCACGACCTCGATGACGTCTCCATAGGTCCACTCGGTGTCCCAGGCGTTGACCCGCACGCACAGGACGCGTTCGTCCCAGGTCTGCTTGGCGATGGCGTCGACCACCTTGGCGCGCGCCGACTCTTTTTCGAGGGGGGCCACCGAGTCTTCGAGGTCGAAGAACGACATGTCGGCGGGCACGTTGGGGGCCTTCTCGAGGAACTTCTCACTCGAGCCCGGCGTGGAGAAACAGGATCGGCGCGGCAGGTAGCGACTGCGTTCGGACATGGCCCCGATGCTACGGCGTCAGCGGCCCTTGCATCAGATCCTGGGGCACCAGTTGTTCGGTGATGAGCCGGGCGAAAACGCTCGGGTCCCCGCCCACGAACCGCCGGCACAGCGGCAGGCCCTCCACGTAGGTCGACATGTAGGCCCGCCAGGTCGGATGCATCAGGAATTCCACTTGCTTCTGGGCCCGGGCGTGGGGCAGCAAGGCCATGCGGGCCAGCTCGTCGACGACGACATCGGGGTCGGCACCGTCAGCGTGAAGGCGCCAGGCGGCGTTCTGGCGCGTCGCCGACATGACCTCGCCCACCTCGGACAGGGCCGCCACCGTATCGGCGTCATAAGCAATGCCCAGGGGACGAAGGTGGGTGGCGATGGTGGCCTCGGGACGCGCTCCCATCACTACTTCGAGCCCGAGATCGGCCAGACCCTCGGCCATCAAACACGCCGGCGTCCCCACTAAGAAGATGGTCTCCTCCAGGTGTCGATGGCGGCGCACCAGCCCGACCTCCTTGCGGCAGTGCTCGGTGTGGTGACCGGGATAGGCCTCATGCGCAGCCAGGTGCGCCACCGCTGTGGAGAGCACGGGGAGGTCAAGATTGATCTCGACTCGACTGTGAAGGTCGCCCATGTAGTAGTTGAACCCCGACCACGGCTGGCCCGTCACGAAACGAAGTTCGACGTGCTCTCCCTCCGGAAGTCCGAACAGCCGTTGGGTCCGTTCCCGAAGGTCCTCGAGCAGCGAGCCCATGGCCGGTTCCAGCTTCTCGGGGGCCACGGCTTGCGCCTCGCGCCAGGCGATGTAGCGCTCGGCCAATGGTCCGGTTCCCGGCAACACATCGTCGATACGCCGGTGCGCGTCCATGACTCGGTCCTCGGCCACCAGCGTGGGCCGCACTCCGTAACACGACTCCACTTCGTCGGCGAAGGCGATGGTCTCGCCGGCCAAACGGCGGCTGGTGGTGAACAGTCCGAGCACCTGGGCCCGCAGCCAGCGGCGGCGAGCGGCGTCCGTACCCGACGGGGCGCTGCTGTCGAAGGGAGCACTGCCGTCGAGCGGGGCGCCGGCATCGAGCTGCGCCAACAGCACCCGGGCCAAGGCCACCAGCTCAGTCGGCGTGAGAACCTGGGCGGCCGCCCGGGCGGCCAGATCGGGGGGACCGTAGTAGGCGTCCACAAAACCCTCGATGTGCTGGCCGATGGCCAGCCCGAGCTCGAGGTAGCGCTCGACGAGTCCGGCGCCGGCGCCGTCGGTGGTGCTCAACCCAATCGGTCGCGCAGAAAGACAATGGTGCGCTCCCATGCGGCCGCCGCCGCCGCCTCGTTGTAGACCTCGGGGCGGGTGTCGTTGAAGAAAGCGTGATCGGTGCCGTCGTAGATGTGGAACTCGGCGTCCTTGCCCAACTCGTGCAGCTGGTTCTGCAGCTCATGCACGGCGGCGGGGGTGAAGAACCCGTCGAGCTCGGCGTAGTGCCCGAGCACCGCCGCGGTCATCTTGGAGTAGTCGGGCTGCGCTTCGGGCCAAAGGATCACCCCGTAAAAGGGGACGCAGGCGGCCACAGCGTCGGGTCGAAGGCAGGCCAGGACGAGAGCGAGACCCCCACCCATGCAGAACCCCACCACGCCGACCTTGTCGCTCGACGAACGGCGCGTCAGCTCGTCCACGGCACCGGAAAGATCGTGGGCGGCGGTGTCGAACTTCAGGGCCATGGCGGCTTTCCCCGCCTCGTCGGGCTCCGTGGTGGCCTTGCCGTGGTACAGATCGGGGCCCAAGACCACAAAGCCTTCGGCCGCGAAGCGATCACAGACGTCTTTGATGTGAGGCACGAGCCCCCACCATTCCTGGATCACCACGACGCCCGGGCCGGTGCCGCTGTCGGGCACCGCCAGGTAGCCCTGACCGGTCGAACCGTTGCTCGGGAACTCGATCATCTCGCCCATGGCCAGAAAACCTACTGCTCTCGAGCTCGGCGCAGCCTGCTACCAGGAGGCCAGGAGTTCGGCCGGCTCCGGGCAGTTGGTCGAGGCCAGCGCGATGGGCACCGATTGGCCGCCATCGGGTCCGACCACGACGTCTACGCCGGCCAGATCGACCACCAACCCACTGCGGGCATGACCGCACGTGTCGATGCGAGCCACCAGGGCGTCCCACAGCCGCGCCGGCAGGACGCGGCCGACGCCCCCCTCCACCCAAATGGGGACCTCGGCGGCCCGGGCCGCTTCGATCACGCCCATGTCGTCGGCATCGATGACCATGCCGCCGTAACCGAGGGCGGAGACGACGACAACCACCGCCGATGCCCCCACGACCTCACCCATACCGCCGTGGCGTACCAGCCGTCCCCCCTCTTCCATGTCTTCGAGCAGCTCGGAGGTGGGATCGGTCATGAAGGCGTCCCCGCACCACTCCCCTTCGGCCATCTGGTCCCCGGCCGTGAGGATCCGGGCCGCCACCCACCACAGCGGCCCACAATCGGGATGGAACTCGAGCAGCCTCCGGCACGATGGCAGCACGGCCGAGGGCTCGCGTTCGGCCAGATCAGCCAGGGCCCACGCCGCCTCGGCACCGAGATCGCTGGGACCCGCCCAGCCCGCTCTCGCCACCGCTCGCAGCCGTTCGATGGGGTGCATGAACCGCATGCTTGCACGGGCCATGGCCATGTCGTCCCACACCACCGAAAGCTCAGGTCGGCGGGGCCGGATTCGGTGTCGCGGCGTCCGAGGTGGCGCTGCGGTCGGCCAGCCACCCGGGCGGGATCTGCCCCACCGCCCCTTGCAGGCGGGGCCCCGGAGCGCCCCCGAATCGATAAGCAACCGGGTCGCGCCCCAGCTGGACCACGATGGCTTGGCCGGTCTCGTCTCCCAGCGCGCACGCCACGGCGGCGGCGGCCACCTCCTCGGCGGCGATGAGCGGAAACGCCACCGCCGCCAGCGCGTCACGGATCTCGCCGTCGATGAGCGGGGTGTCGACCAGGCCCGGGCACACCGCATTGATGGTCACGCCGTCTTCGATGAGGCGCGGCGCCAGCGCTCGCACCAAACCGACCAGTCCGGCCTTGGTCAAGGTGTAGATGGGGTCGCCCGGAAAAGACACGATCCCGGCCATCGACGACGTCACCACCATGGCCCCTCCCCCGCCGGCGACCATGTCGGGAAGAAGCGCCCGGATGCCGAACACAACGCCGTCGACGTTCACCCCCATGATGCGGCGGTACTGGTCGTCGCTGAGCAGCGTCACGTCCGCCTCACCGGTGTTCATGCCGGCATTGAAGTGGGCCACGTTGATGCCGCCCAGCTCTCGAGCGGCGTGGCGAACCCGGGTCCAATCCTCGGGCAAGCTCACATCAGCCGTTACCGCCACACCGTCGATCTCAAGGGCGGTGCACCGGGCTCCTTCGGCATCGATATCAGCGGCAACGACGGTGGCACCGAGCGCGGCGAGGGCAGTGGCCGAGGCCTTGCCGATGCCCGACGCCGCCCCGGTCACCACGGCCACCTTGTTGTCGAGGGCTCCCATGACCAGCGACGCTAACCGTGGGCGCCGCAGCGAGCGAAGCCGTCGCCGCCGAGGTGGGCAGTACGATCGTGGGGCCGGCCCAACCCCGGGCCGCTTGAGGATCTCGTGACGTGAAGCCTGTACCGGTCTCCTTCCACATCGGGCCCCTGCTGGTCCACACCTACGGCATCGGGCTGGCCATCACGTTCTGGTTCGCGTACCGGTACTTCGAGCGCCGGCTCCGGCACAACGGCTACCCGTGGCAGTGGTTGACCGGGGCGTTCGTCTGGATCGTGGTGGCCGCCATCGTCGGCGCCCGCGTCCTGCACGTGCTCGCCAACCTGTCCGCCTACACATCGGATCCCGGGCAGGTCTTCGCCGTGTGGAACGGCGGCTTGTCATCTTTTGGCGGGATCCTCTTCGCCCTGCCCGTAGGGATCATCATCGCCCGGCGCCGTGCCCCCGAGGTGGGCACCATGGCGCTCCTCGACGTGGTGGCCCCCGTACTCATGGCGGCATGGGGGGTGGGCCGGCTCCTGGGGCCGCAATTCATGATCGATGGCGGGGGCAAGCAGACCACGGCCTGGTACGGGCTCCAGTACGCCGGCCAGCCCGGCTACCGGGTGCCCGTGCCGTTGATCCAGGCCTTCGACAGCTTCGTCATCTTCGCCATCCTGATTCTCATCGAGCGGCACTATCGCGACCGGCCCACCGGATTCGTGCTGGCCGCCACGGCGTCACTGTGGGGTCTGGGCCGCTTTTACGAGGAGTTCTTCTTCCTTCGCCAGAACGACCACCTGGGTTCGAAGCTCGTGGAAGGGGCCGGTATCGCCCTATTCCTCGCCGGCCTGGGCGCCATGGCGCTGCTGCGTCGTAATCAGCGTCGCCGAGTCGAAACCAGCACCCCGGCCCACGACCACGACGCCGACGATCCCGATACCGCCGGCGTGCTCGACGCCTTGTCGACAGGAACACCGGCCACCCTCGAAGGGTGACGACGAACGTCAGGTGATGGGTTACGACTCGTGAGCCGACGCCGAGTGCGGGGCGCGTCCGGGACCGGGGGGTCCCGCGAAGGCTTGGGCAATGGACAGCCACTGGTGGGCCAGTGGTCCTGTCACGACCAAGGTGGTGTCGTCCACATGGCGACGCTGCGTCACCAGCAGGCAAAAATCGAGCGCGCTGCCGCGTACCGCATCGTCAGTGGCGTCGGTATCCCAGGTCCAGCGCTCGCCTGAGGGTGAACTGAGTTCGACGAGCACCGCCGACGCGGGCATGTCGATTCCGTGCACGGCGTAGGAGAAGGGGCGGGCTTTGACACCGAGGTGCGCCACGTGGCGGAGGCGGTCCGTGGGCGCCGGCACCACCCCGAGGGCGTCGGCGACGTCGAGACCGTGGGCCCAGGTCTCCATCAGCCGGGCTGACACGAAGGACATAGCCCCCATGTCGGGCCCGAACCAGGGGATGCGATCAGCGGCGCTCAAGGTGCGCGCCGCCGCCACGGCGTCACGGCGAGAGTCACGCCACCAGGTCAGTACCTCGGGCCCGGACATGGCCCGCCCCCGCTGCAGGTGCGGGGCCATGGGGTCGCCGCCGGCCGCGATGGCGGCGGCGGCAAAGCGACGAAACCTGTCGGGGTCGGTGATCGCCGTAGTGGCACAGTCGTCGAAATAGGCGAGATGGCTGAGCTGATCCCGCACCGCCCACGGGACCGCCGGGGTGGGAACGTCGAAGCTGTCGGCATCGAGGCCGGCCACGAGGGAGTCCAATGCGGCCTGCTCAGCCTCGAGATCCTCGATGAGCCGGGGCAGGCTGAGAGGGGCTGACGCCATGGCTCTAGGCTACCCACGGTCAACGTGGCAGATTTTTGCGTGCACAACCAATAGGCCGCGTCTACGCTACTGGTATGGACAACGTGTCGTTCCGCGACGACCTCGAGATGGGCGCTTGGCAGGCCCTGTTGAGCGCCCACTGGCGCCTCATGTCGCGCCTTGACGCCGAGCTGCAAGCGGCCCAGGCCATGTCCCTGGCCGACTACGAAGTCCTCGTCAAACTTGCTCAGGACCATGCCGGGCGCATGCGCATGAGTGAGTTGGCCCAATGCCTCATGCTGTCGCCGAGCGGCCTGACGCGCCGCCTCGACGGTTTGGTCAGCTCTGGCCTCGTTGATCGGGCCCGCTGCCCCACCGATCGGCGCGGCACCTTCGCCGTGTTGACGGTGGCAGGCCGGAGGCGTCTCGATCAAGCGGCTCCGTATCACGTACAACAGGTGCGTCGCCTCTTCATCGACCGGCTCAGCCGACCACAACTGCACGCACTTGCTGACGCCCTCGCCGCCGTGTGTCTCGTCGACGAGGAGTCCTGCGCCAGCTGAACGTAGGACTCAGCTCTCGTAGACTTTGAACGCGTCGTCCTGAAACAGCATCCGATCACCAGCGGGAGCAGCGGTAGCCACGGGTTCTACCGTCAGGTGCCAGCCCGTTTGATCGACCTTGGCCGAACATATTTCGTGAATGGTCATCATGAACGTCCAGGCGGAATTGCCTACGCATTCGGTGTAGTTGTCGCGCGACGCCTGCACGAGCAAGCCGACGGTATCGGGCCAGTCCGACGCGGGCAGGCCCGGGATCCCAAGGTCCATGACGACGGGACGATCGGCCCGCGCCGGCGCATCCTTGATCTTCGACGCCACGGCAGGCAACTGGGGATCGCCTCGATAGGTCCAGTAGAAGCTCGGCTGAATGATCACTACCGCGGCCACCACCGCGACGACCACGACCGAACCCACGCGTGCGAGCGCAGGAGAGGACTGACCCAGTCGGGGGACAACACGGGGAACATAGGTCGCCAACTCGATAGCCAACACCGTGACGACAAGCGGAGGAATGACGTAATAGAAGTAACCCGTGTACGTGAACGAGAGGTAGTCGACTCCCTTCAAAGCGTAGAGAGATACCAATACGGACATGGCCGCCACGGCGACGAGCAAGCCGAAGAGAAATGACCGGCGTCTGCTATTGCGGTCGAAAGCGGTGAGGATGGCCCCGGCCGCCGCCGACGCCACAAGAAGCCACTCACTCAGGGCGTCACCGCCCCAGAACACGGCGTCATACGAAATCACTTGCCTGATGGTGTGCGGGTGAGAATGGCCGTTGCTATGGAAGTAGTCCCAGTACTGACCCCATTGGGCCGGCCAGTGCAGACACAAGTTGACGACGATGGGAACCAGGAACAGCCCCACGATGCCAGCGGAGATCCAAATCGCTCGTCTCGCCGACGAAGCCAAAGCGGGCTCCGGGCGTCGCCGGTATCGACGGAAGGCGAACACGGCTCCGACACCAAGGGTGTAGGCACCGACGAATCCGATAAAGGCGACATGACCGTGGACAAGAAGGGCACCGGCCAAGGTGTAGATCGGGAGGTCCTCGAGCGCCCCTAGGGCAACGGACACGCCGGCGATGGTCAACAACAGGAATGGCGCGATGTAGAGATACGGCATCCAGGCCGATGCCCACGCCACGTGGGCACCAGTGATGATGAGATCGACGCCTATGCCCAACACGGCAACCCAGCGAGTTCTGACGTGGCGATAGATCACCAACGTGGCCAGCGCCACCATGAGCCCGTTGAGGAGATAGATGCCTATCAGCTGCCCGTTGAACTGCGTGGGTACGACGTGGAGGATCGAGTAAAAGACGTCCTGGCCGAAGGCGAGGACATAGAGGAACGCGGGGCCCGGATGATTGAAGCCTTCGCGGGAATAGTTCCCTATGAGAAGGTGAAAGCGGACGGCCTGGTTGACGAGGATCGAATTGGCCGCGTAGTCAGTGTTCTCATGAATGGGGTAGGAGAACACGTACGAGTTGCGCAGGGCGAGGGCGACAGCACCCACGATCGCCACGAGCGCGCACTCGGCCCATATCCAAGGATGGAGTGCGAAGTCGGCAGCTCGTCGCCGGCCGCGGCGAGGCAGTTCGGGAGGATTGGAAGGGGATTCTTCGGTGCTGAGCGAGGTCAGCAACGTCAATGCACTCCTCGTGGTCGTCGGCCCGACCATGCGTGGGCGCCGAGCACGGCGGCAACCTTAGCGTCACCTCCATCGCCAACCGGCGATTGGCCCGAGGTTCGTTCCGAACCAGCTGATCGTCTTCCACCGCGACCCCTGCGATGGGCATCTATCGTATGCAGCATCCCAACTTCTGAGAGTTGCCTATGAGCTCCGACAGCATTGCCCCCCAACTGACGAGAGCCAGTGACCACGCCAATCTGGGTCTGCCGCTCGACCGCAAAACCCGGCTCCGGTTCGTCAAGCGGGTCATCTACAAGCTGAGCTGGGTCTTCCTCCATCACCAGGTGGAGGTGAATCACGCGCTCGTCGAAGCCGCCCAAGCCACGGCAGACGACTTGACCGAAAAGCTTGATCTGGGCCAGCGCCAAATGTTTCTCGAGGTCGGCGACCACGTGGCTCAGCTGCGCACGGAGATCGCCGACCTTCACACCGAGCTCACCCGAGTGGCCAGCCGTATCAACGGCATGGATCTCCTTGAACGGCGGCTCAGGCAGTACAGCGAGCAGCTCGAGGAGACGACAAACGGACTCGCCGGGCTGCGCGAGACCCGGGCCGAGGCCAACGCGTTGATCGAGCGGTTCCGCCGCGCCCTTCCGGAGCCCATCGACGTGTCGGTGTTGCAGGCCGCTCCATCGGCGTGGGATGACCTCTATCTCTCCTTTGAAGGTGTCTTTCGCGGGTCGACGGAGACCATCAAGGAGCGGCTCTCGGTGTACCTCGGCGACGTGGGCGCACTCGAGTTCGGGGACCGTAAGCTCCTCGACATCGGTTGTGGTCGAGGGGACTGGCTACAGCTTCTTGAAGAATCCGGGATCCCGGCCTACGGCATCGATCTCGACGAACGGAGCGTGGCTCAAGCCCTAGAACGCAAGCTCGACGTCACTCACGGCGACGCCATTGCCCACCTGGCGGGCCTCCCGGCTCGGTCGCTGGCGGCGGTGACGGCTTTTCATGTGGTTGAGCACATCGGTGTCGACAACATCATCACGCTCCTCGACTCTGCGTTTCGCTGTCTGATGCCCGGGGGGCTGCTGATCTTGGAAACGCCCAACCCCGAGAACCTCTTCGTGGGAACGTCGGACTTCTATCTCGACCCCACGCACCGCCAACCCATCCCACCGCCACTGCTTTCGTTCCTCGTTGGAGCGCGCGGTTTCTCCGATCCAACCATCCGACGCCTCAATCGAGTCCCGGACCGGGAGCTGGTGGGACGCCACACGCTTGATGACCTCGATCCGGCTTTGGCTTCGGTGATCGAGCTCGTGCAACAGCGGGTCATGGCCGGCGAGGACTACGCGGTTGTCGCTCACCGGGCGTAGCCCGTGACGACATATCCCCACAAAGTGGCCCTTTGGGGCCCTTTACCCCCCGCACCAGGGAACACCGCCGACTACGGCTATCGACTGTTGGCAGCGCTACAACCGCATTTTTCAGTGGTCGCCGTTGTTCCTGATCGTGACGTCGCTGATGCGATCGCCCCCGACGGTGTCGTCGTCCTCGGCGTTTCTGAGGCAACCCAAGGACACATCGGCGCGCCCGACGTGCACATCTACCAACTCGGTGCCGACAGAAGCCAGCACTCCTGGCTGCTCGCACCCCTGCGCCAACATCCCGGCATCGTGGTGCTCCACGACGTTTCTCTCTTCGATCTCTACCGCTCAGTGTGCTCCGGTTCACCCGCGTTGTGGGAACACGAGATCGCCGCCCAAGGCTACGACCGCGCCCTGGCGCACACCGTCGAATCGGACGACGGGCCGGTACCAGACCCGCTCGCCTATACGTTTACCAATGCGGTGGCGTCATCGAGCCTGTGCACGGTGGTGCACTCCCCATGGGCGGTCGACTACCTGACGACGTTGCACCCCGGTGCCCGCATCGCCTACATCCCTTACGGGGCCGATTGGACCGCTCCCGCCCCCACCGGCACGTCCCCGGTCAAAAGCGGCGGCATTACCGTGCTCGGAGCGGGCCGGCACCGACGGCTCGATGTGTCACTGGCGGCCTTTGCTCAAGTGGCCGCCGACCATGGGCGCGCCCGTCTGTGCGTCACGGGACCGCTCAGCGACTCGCAGCACGATGACCTCCGCTCTCGGGTGGCGACGCTCGGCCTGCAGAACAAGGTTCGCCTCGTGCCCGATCCCTCCACCAGCGACATCGAGCGCGCCATCGTCGAGTCTCGCTTGGTCGTCGCGCTCCACTGGCCCACCGCGGGAGGCATGATCGGCGAGGTCGTGCGCAGCCTCGGTCGGGGCCGACCCGTGTTGGCCAGTGACCTTCCTCAGTTCGCCCACTTTGACGAAAGCTATGTCTCGCGGGTTCGGCCCTACGCCACCGATGAGCTCGATGTCGTGGCCGGCGCCATGCGCGCCGCATTGGAACGCCCCGACGAAGCGAGTGCCAAGGGACGGATGGGGGCGCAGCTGGTGGAGGCAAACCACAGCTGGGAACACACGGCCGCCCAGTTTGCCCAGCTGATCAATGAGCACATTGCGAGCGGTCGCTCCACGCCCCTGGTGTCTGAGGCAGCACCATCGTCGACCACCGCCGGATATTCCACCGACCTCACCGTCCACGGCGACTGGACGGCGACGACGGGCCTCGCCCATGCCGGGAGGCGGCTCGCCCTGGCACTGCTTCGTAACGGCACGCCCATGTCGGTGACGAACGTCTCGACCCCGGCGCCAAAAAACAGCTCCTTGTATCCCGCCGAGTTCGTCGGCCTCGAGTCAACGGTTCCCAGCGCTGTCAATCTGTGGATCCTCAACATCAACGAGTTCGGCGCCGTGCCCGATGCGGTTCTCCACACCAGACGGACGCGGCGCTATCACATTGCCAGTTGGTATTGGGAATTGCCGACGCTGCCCGATTGGCTCCCCGAGCAACTCGAACGGGTCGACGAGGTCTGGGCGCCCACCCACTTCGTGCAACGAGCCTTCCTCCGCTACACCGACACACCCGTGCATATTGTCCCTTCGGTGGTACCGACGTTCGTGCCGACCACAACCGATCGTGACGCCCTGCGGACACGCCTCGGGCTTCCCATCGGGCGAGTGATGTTCCTCTTCACCTTTGATTTCAACTCCACCATCGGGCGCAAGAATCCCGCCGGTGTGATTGACGCGTTTTCCCGGGCGTTCTCGCCGCGAGAACGCGAGGGCGAAGTGTTGCTCGTGCTCAAAGCCATCAATCTCGACGTGAACCCCGACTACCAGGCGGCGCTGCATGCTGCGGTCGACAAGGTAGGGGGGCTGCTGATCGACGGGCATATGAGTGGGGATGCCATGGCGGATCTTTTCCACGCTTGTGACGTGTACGTCTCGCTGCACCGCTCTGAGGGATTCGGTTTTGGCATGGCCGAGGCGATGGCCATTGGCAAACCCGTCATCGGCACCGCTTTTTCCGGCAACGTCGACTTCATGAAGGCGAATAACAGCTGTCCGGTCGGCTATCGCCTGCGCGCCGTCGATGCATCGGACACCCAGCACAATCAGCACATGGAGAAGATCTACACGGTGGGGTCGTTGTGGGCGGAGCCGGACGTCGACCAGGCCGTCCACTGGATGCAGCTATTGGCCTCCGATGAGACGCTTCGAGCCGACATCGGTGCGGCCGGGAAGGTGACGATCTCGGAGAACTTCTCCGAGGCCGCCGTCGGTCGCATCGCCAATGCGCGCCTGACCGCGCTGGCCCAGGAACTTGGTTTGGGCCCCTACGACGCACCGCCACACCCCAGCGGCTACCAACCTGAGTGGCCAATGCAGCGGTGGCCCGCGGGGGCAACTCGAGGTTGAAGGCGGTCGTTGGCTTGACAGCGGGACGCTATGGTGGCGACCAGCGCCCAAGCCGAACAACGGCACAGCAAAAGGCCCGATGACAGACCACGCCTGTACGATCGTTGCTCGCAATTACGTGCCGTATGCCCGGGTGCTGGCGCGCTCATTCCTCGAGCATCATCCGGGGGGATCGCTCACCACATTGATCATCGACGACGTGAATTGCGATGTCGATGCGGAGGCCGAGCCGTTCGACGTGTTCCGGTTGAAAGACCTCGATATCGCCGAGGACGAAGTCCACCGGATGGCCATGATTTACGACCGGACCGAATTAGCGACGGCGCTCAAGCCTTGGTTGCTGGACCGTTTGAGCAAAGACCACACCGAAGGCGTCCTCTATCTCGACCCCGACATTCGGGTGTTCTCGAGCCTCTCCGAAGTGTCTTCTCTCGCACGCGATCACGGGATCGTCCTCACGCCGCACGCCACCGCCCCCATGCCCAGAGATGGTCTTATGACCGAGGAGACCTCGATCCTGGCTGCCGGCATCTACAACCTGGGTTTCATCGGTGTGGGCCCCGACCAGTCCGCTTTCCTGGAGTTTTGGAAGGAGCGTCTCCGGCGCGAGTGCATTGTCGAGCCCAATCACATGCGTTTCGTCGATCAACGGTGGATCGACTTCGTTCCAGGGATGTTCTCGACCTACATCCTCCAGGACACGACGTGCAACGTCGCATACTGGAACCTCGATCACCGTAACCTCAGGTGGGCGGGTTCTCATTACGACGTCGACGGCCGACCACTCAAGTTCTTCCATTTCAGCGGGTACACCCCGCGGGCGCCGCACCTGTTGAGTAAACACCAAGGGGAGCGGCCCCGCATCTTGCTCTCCGATCGGCCCGACCTGGCCAAACTCTGCAATGAATACAGAATCGCCCTCGAAGAGGCGGGGTACTGGAGTGAGAGCGACGCTACGTACGGATTTGCGCGGATGGCCAACGGCGTCGTCATAGACCCGCTCTTGCGCCACTTGTACCGTGAAGAGCTGCTCCGATCGGAAGAACTCGGCGCCGCCCCAATCGGTGATGTTTTCAGCGCCGAAGGCGCTCGAGCATTTTGCGCCTGGTTGAACGAGGTCGATCATTCCGGTGGCGTCAACGCCCGGCTCACCCGGTACCTCGATGCTCTCTACCGGGCCAACCCCGACTTGCACGGTCGCTTTGTGGACCCCCACGGCCGCGACTTTGCTCGATTCATGGAGTGGGCTGCCCTCGAAGTGAGAGCCGGCCGCATACACCCCGAACTCGCCGACATCTCCCCCCGCGCCGGCGGAGCTCGCACGCCCACTGAAGCGGGGCAACATCCTCGGGCGTTGCGCCCTGGGATCCGCGTGGCCGGCTACCTGCGAGCCGAGATGGGCGTGGGCCAGCTGGGGCGCCTCGCCACGGCCGTCGTCGAAGCCACGGGTATTCCCTGTTCCACATACGTCTACGACCGCACGTCGAGCCGGCAGAATCACCCGTTCGTCGAGAACGATTCCGACGAGTTCAACGTCAACCTCATCTGCGTCAATGCGGACGAGCTCCCCGGCTTCGCGGCGGCGGTAGGGCCGGACTTCTTCCAAGGGAAATACACCATCGGATTATGGGCATGGGAGTTGGACACGTTTCCGGCAGCCTTTTCACCTGCGTTCGACGTGGTCGACGAAGTTTGGGCCATCAGCGACTTTGTACGTCACGCGGTGGCCTCCGCCACGACCAAGCCGGTCTTGTCTTTCCCCCTTCCTGTGATTCCATCGGCACTGCCGACCACCACGGATCTTGACGCTCTCGGGCTCCCTCAAGCCTTTACGTTTCTCTTTTGCTTCGACCTGCTGAGCATCTTCGAACGCAAGAACCCGCTCGGTCTCGTCGATGCCTTCTCCCGGGCCTTCGAAGACGGTGAAGGCCCGGTACTGGTCATCAAGGCGATCAACGGCGAAATGCGGCGGGGAGACCTTGAGCGCCTGAGGTCAGTAGCGGCCACGCGTACCGATGTCGTGATCCTCGATCACTACCTCGGCTACGGCGAAAACGCGGCGCTCATGAACCACTGCGACTGTTATGTATCACTGCACCGCAGCGAAGGGTTCGGCCTCACCATGGCCGAAGCCATGGCTCTTGGGAAGCCCGTCATTGCCACCGCCTACTCAGGCAACCTGGAGTTCATGGACGGCGCCAACTCCTTGCTCGTCCCGTGGCGACCGGGCACCGTGCCGGCCGGGTGCGATCCCTACCCACAAGGCAGCATGTGGGCGGAGCCGGAGATCGACGCAGCCGCTCGGCTCATGCGCTCGGTTTATGACGACCGTGGTCAGGCCCTCGAGACCGGGCGAAAGGGTCAACTCTCTGTGCTGGAGAATCATGGGGTCCATGCGAGAACTGCCATGGTCTCGGCCCGATTCGCGGAAGCCCAGCGCTCGCTGAGCACACGGCCCGGGCACGCCCCGAGCGATGGCGGCGTGCGACGGACCATGGAGCCACCCGGGCTCAGCGACATCGCGGTGTCGACTGCGCCCATCGACGCCCCCTCGCGCTATCCCTGGGTCGCCCGATTTTTCCGACGGCTTGTCCGTCGCTCACTGCGGCACCACGACGAACACCAGCGCCAGGTGAACCTCGCCATGGCCGAGGCCGTAAGCGAACTCACCGTCGTCATCGAGGCGCTGGTACGCCGGAGCCAATTCGAAACACCCGACAACGAAGGCCAGATCGACGAGTGCCGACGCCGGATCGAGGAGCTGGCGACCACCGTGGCCGAATTGGCCGCCTACGCCAAGGAGACAGGTCTCGAGGCCCGAATCGCCCACGAGCCGGAGCAACTCTGAGTCTGAACGGGCTATGCGGTGATGACTCCCGATGGACCGGAGGATGGGCCCGCACCCCTGGCATTGGTGGCCGTGACGGCGCAGGTGTAGGTGTCACCCGGTGTGAGGCCTGTCACCACGAGCGTGCTGGCCGATCCCGATGTCGTACCTGACGTGCCGCCGTTGCTTGACGAGCACTGGGCTGTGAAATCGAGGATGGGGCTGCCGTGGTCGCTTCCCGGAGTGAACGTCACCGCCAGCTGCCCGGCAGCGGTGGTGACGGCGGTCACGGCACTGGGCGCCGCCGGCGATCCGACGATCACAGCCAGCGATGGGGCTGACGCCACGCTCGTGCCGCGGGCGTTGGTGGCGGTCACCGTGCATATGTAGGCATCACCGGTGGTGACGTTGCTGACGACGATCGGTGCGGCGGCCGAGCCTGAGTTCGTACCCGTCTCGGTGGGGCCACCATTGCTCGACACGCAGGTAGCCGTCTGACCCGTAATCGGGCTCCCGTCACTGGCACCGTTGGTGAAGGTCACCGACAACGAACCCGTTGTTATCTTGGTCGTTTTCACTGCGGCAGCTACCGCCGACGGAGCGGCTGGCGCTCCCACGATCACTGCTCCCGATGGCGCCGATGGTGCTCCGGCGCCCGGCGCATTCGAAGCGGTCACGGTGCACGTGTACGAGTCCCCCGTCGTCGCCCCCGTGACCGTGATCGGCGTCGTGGCACCGGTGGTCGTGCCTGTCGCTGTGGCACCGCCGTCACTCGACGAACACGTCGCCGTCTGACCGGTGATCGGACTTCCGTTATCCACGCCAAGGACGAAGGAGACCATCAGCGATCCCGTGGTGGTGCCCGTCGCCTTGGATGCCACCGCCACCGCCGTCGGAGCAGCCGGTGTTCCCACGATCACCGCCGCCGATGCCGCCGATGCTGGTCCCGTGCCGGCCGCATTCGTCGCCACCACGGTGCACGTGTAGGTGTCGCCGTTCGTCAAGCCTGAGACCACGACCGGAGAGGCCGTAACGGCTGTTGCGGCCGTGACGTCGCCGTTCGCCGACGCACAGGTGGCCGAGTACCCCGTGATCTTGCCGCCTCCATCACTGTCGGGTGCCACAAACGCTACCGACACGGTGGCGTCACCCACCGTAACGGAGCCGATGGTCGGCGCCCCAGGCACGCTGAAATCGGGTCTGGCCAAAGTAGAGGTGGTGGCCGCAACACCCATACCGACTGCGCCACCATGTCCGCTCAGCGCGGTGACGGTCGTCGATGGGCCCGCGGCACCGACCGGGTTCGACGGTGCGGCCCCACTGGGAGGAGTCGACGTTTGCGTCACCGACGGAGCGGTCGGAAGCGAGGGGGCCGCGTTGACGGTTCCCGCCGCCACCGCACCAGAGACCGCCAGCGTCGTCGCCGCCAAACGACCCACCACGGCGGCGGCTTGAGGGATGCTGCTCACAAAGGGCAAGGATCCGAGCCATGCCAAAGGCCCAGCCACGGGCCGAACTCGACCGATCGACACGTCAAGAAACGCTCGGACCACCCTCGGATCGAACTGCGTGCCGGCACAGGCGGCCAGCTCGGCTCGAGCCACCTTGGGGCTCATCGACGATTTGTAGCTGCGCACCGTGGTCATGGTGTCGTAGCAGTCGGCCACGGCCACGATGCGTCCGCCCAACGAGATCTGGTCACCTTGCAACCCATAGGGATAACCCGAACCGTCGTACTTCTCGTGGTGTTCGGCGATCGTTTTGGCCCACTCCCCCAGCCAGCCCGCCAACGGAGCCGTCAGCTTGGCCCCTTCGAGGGGGTGGCTCTTGATGACCTCCCACTCGGCGTCATCAAGCTTGCCGGGTTTGTTCAGGATCTGCGGATGGACGGCGAGCTTGCCGATGTCATGGAGGAGGGCGGACCATCGGAGCCGATCTCGGTCATCGCTATCGAGGTTCAGCTCGTCGGCGATGAGATCGGTCAACACGCGTACTCGTTCGCCATGACCGCGGGTGAGGCGATCATGGGCATTGAGGGCGCCGGCCAACGCCAGAATGCGTTCAGCGGCCATGACCGGCTCATCAAGCGCACCGTTGGTCCGGGCATCTTCGACGCGCCGCGCCAGGTGACGAGTGCTGCCCGATTTGCGGACCATAGCCAGACGACTCGGAGCTCGATCGGGGAAGACCATCGTCATCTTGAGCAGCACTGCCAGCGGCAGAGCTCGGCGAGCCACGCGCTGGGTGCCGGCGAGCACGACCACCGGCACGGCGAGCACGGCCAGCCACCACGCCACCAGGCCCCCGGTGGTGTGCGGCCGAGGAAGGAGGTGTCCGGCAATGGTGGCCGCCGCGATGGACAGCGCGATAGGAACAACGTGGATCGATCCGCTGACCAAGGCGGCGAGCACTGGCCGACCGTGCCACCGATCGTCGACATGACCAGCGCCGACGGGCATAGGTGACTTTTGGGATGGCGCCGTTGACTCTTCGGTCGACGCCACCGTGTCGGCGCCAGGAGAATCGGGATGAAGCTCAGGTGGGTACCACTTATCGTCGGAGGCGATCCACCAACCCGGTCCCTCCCAGACGTCGCTCATGACGGCTCGCCCGATGCGCACATCCCCAGGTCATCGGCACGATGTGACGCCCGCCTTGAGTCGATTACTGGCGCCCTGGTGGCGACGTAGCCGGCGCCGAAAATTGGGACTCAGGACCCATTTCGAGCTGCCGATGATGTGCGTAGAGCGCTACGCAATGACCCGACGGTCATGGGCACAGGTATGCCCGTCGTCGTCGCTGTTGGTCCCATCTGGGCACGTGGTGTCGTTCCATACAGCGTGATTGAGGGTGGCGTAATGGAGATCGGCGCCCCAGAGGTCGGTGTCGGTGAAATTGGCGTGGTTCACCCAGGCGCGAACGAGGTCCGCACCGATGAGATTGGCACCGGTGAGATTGGTGAAACCGAGATTCGCCTGATTCAGTTGCACCTTGCTCAAATCGGCGTAGCTGACCTTGCCGTTGCTCAAACACACACCGGGACCCATCAAGTACGTGTCGATCACGACCCACTCCTTGGGCAGCGTGGCCGGGGAACCGACGATCCCGCCTGAAGTGACATCAAAGAGATTGGCGCCAGAGAACATGGCGCCGGAGATAGTGGCATGGTCGAAGAAGGTACCCGTGAGGTTGGTGGCGGTGAAGTTGGCGTCGGTAAGGGTGGCGCTTTGGAACTGCGCCCGGAACGCGTGAGCGTCGCTGATATTGGCGCCGATCAAGTCGGCGTCGTTGAAGTTGGCCGCCTGCAGGTAGGCACCGGTGAGATTGGCATCCGCGAGGTTGGCCCCGTTCAGGTTGGCCGCGGTGAGGTTGGAGCCGGCGAGGTTGGCGCCACTGAGGTCACAACCCGCAAAGTCGACGTGCGGTGCCGGTGCAGCACTGCAGTCGCTCGTACTCGCTCCCGCTGGGGGCGAAATCCCCATGCCAACAGCAAAGAGCCCGATGACTCCTACGACGGCGCCAAGGCGAGATGCCGTGTTCCGTATTCCCACACTCGGCAACGCTACAAAGGGAAAGTGCCGGCTGCGCCCGTCGACGCCGAGTCGGACGTCAATAACGCGGAGCGTGGTGTGCGCGTGATGACATCGGCATCACCGAGGGACCGGGTCGTATCGTGCTCGTGCTTCAGGTGCTCAAGGTGCCACTGACCGCCACCGGCACGTGCATCGACTGGACTACCCCACCGGCACGCTCAGCTGTCACGGCGAATACGGCGATGGCGGCGCCCGGGTCGACTCGGAATGGAACGGTCGTGGGATGGTTTCCGAGCAGTCCGAGCGAGACCACCTGATCCCCCACCTTGCCCCACAACTGATACGTCTGGTCCTGCTCCAAGGTCGGTAGTCGCTTGTTCACGACGTAGGCGGTGCCCGACGGGAGAATGACGATGTCCGCTACCGCAGGCCCGGTGCTGTGGGCCGCCGTAAGCGTTACCCGCTGTGCTTGAGGGTTGGCCCAAGCGCTCTGAGCTGACTGAGCCAAGTGCTGTCCTTGGCCGCTTGTTTGGAGCTGGTCGACATGATGATTCAAGCGTCCCACCTGAATGCCGAGCACGGCAATGACGACAACGGCCGCAGCAACGGCACCGGTCAGCCACGGCCTAAAGGCGGATGCACGAGGAGCCAGTCGCGTTGACCGCGACGAGCCCCGCTCCTGGCCGCCTTGGCGGGACTGCGAGATGGTGACGACCCGGTCTCCACCCGAGAGGTCCTCGGCCTCAGGGGGTCGTTCGATGCGCACGGCGATCCGGTCCCAAAGATGCCCGGGTGCATCCCCACCACTATTGGCCAGGAAACCGGCGACCTCTTGATGCTCTTGGACCTCAGCCGCGCAGCGCGGGCATTCGGCGATGTGGGCAGCGACGATGGCGGCCTCGTCGGCGTCGAGAGCGTCAAGGGCGTAGGCGCCGGTCAGTTCGATGATCTCGTCGTGGCTCAAGCCGGTCATGGAACCTCCAATCCCTGGCGGGTCAATTCGTTTTTGAGCCGGCGCAAGCCCGTGCGGATTCGACTTTTCACGGTGCCCTCGGGAGCATCGAGCACTTTGGCAACGTCCCGGTACGTCATTCCGTCGAAATACGCCATCTCGATGGCCTGGCGCTCGTCGGTGGGAAGCGCCTCGACCGCGGCTTTGACCTGATCGGCCACGGCCAGGTCCCAGGCAAAATGGTCAAGGTCATATCCGGCCCGAGCTGTATCAGCGGCGCTGCGCTTCTCGCGTCCTTGTCGTGCCACCTCGGACCGCACCAAATCTACGGCCTTGCCGTGCGCCTTGGTGACGAGCATGGTACGAAGTGAGCCCCGATTGGCGTCGAACTGTTCGGGGCGGTTCCAAAGATCGATGAACACTTCCTGGGTGATCTCATCGGCCAGGTCGCTGGTGCCCAGTACACGACGGGCCAGATTGTGGACAGCCCCCCCGTGGCGCCGATAGACCTCAGCGAGGGCGGTCTCCTGCCAGCGGCCAATGGCAACGACCAAGGTCGCATCGCTCGCTGAATCGATAGACGTCATTTCCACTCTTCTTCGGTGCCGCGGCGATATTTGGATGTCGAGAGGGCAATCTTTTCACCGAACCACCCGTCGAGTGAGCCCGACTGGGCCCGCCACCTGCCTCGATGTGCCCTCAAGACTGCCTCGTCGTCTCGCCGAAGGCATCGCGCACCCTGAGGACGCCTTCATCCAAAGGCATTCTCGGCTCCGAACACCAGGCATGTCCACCGACGTCACCACGCTGATCCGCCGCTCGGCACGCTTGGATGTCGAGGATCTGGATTTCGGATCCTTTTCGTCACAGGCGCTCGATCCCGAGTCCCTCCGGTGTCTGCGGTACATGCACGACATCGAAGGCCACACCATGTGCTACCTCCGAGACGTACTCGTCACGCGGGCGCACAAGGATCCTGACGTCACCGCCTTCCTCGCCTGCTGGGCCTATGAGGAGCTCTGGCACGGCGAAGCCATCGCCCACGTTCTCGAAGCCCACGGTGAAGCTGCCGGCCCCGCACGACTCGAAGCGCTGCGCCGACGGTTGCCCAAGAGAGACGCCCTGCGTCCTCTGACGTTCACCATCGGCTCCGCGGTGACAAAACATCTGCCCGCCGTGCACATGGCCTGGGGAGCGGTCAACGAGTGGACGACGCAGTCCGCCTACGCCCGGCTGGCCGCCAAGGCCAACCATCCCGTGCTGAGCGAACTCCTCCGACGCATCATGCGCCAAGAGGGTCGGCACATCGATTTCTACGCCGGTGACGCTCGGCGGCGACTGGCGGACAGTCCCCGAGCGCAGCGCCTGACTCGCTACGCGCTGCGCCACTTCTGGGCTCCGGTGGGCTCAGGCGTGATGCCGGCCAACGAGGTGAGCTTCTTAGCTCGTCATCTTTTCGGGGACGAAGCCGGGCGCGACGCGGCTCGCCGTGTCGATCGTCAGATCGACCGACTCCCGGGGCTCAACGGCCTCAACCTGCTCGAGGGCGCCGTTGACGATGCGCTGCGATCGGCGGCGTGAAACCGCCATCTTCAGTCATCCAAGACACAAGGCAGCTTCGGATAACTCAATAACAGCAACATTCACCAGCGCGTCCAGATCGGTCAGCCGGTCGACGCCCAGAGAAAAGAGGGTCACGTGGTAGCAGAAATTTTTGGAATGGATGGAGCCATCGTCATCGTGGTGATCGCCGTCGTGCTCTTCGGTGGGAGTCAGATTCCGAAGCTGGCGCGTTCTCTCGGTTCGGCGCAAAAGGAGTTCAAGCAGGGTTTGCGCGACGGTGATGGCACGACGCACACGACTGTGCCCGTTGAACTCGACTCGCCCCGGTAGCAGTCGACTCGACGCCCGCAACCCACGCTGAACACGAAAGAGGTCATGTTCCTCGACCCCGGGAAACTGCTTGTCATCGGCGCCGTCGCGCTGGTGGTGGTCGGTCCAGAGCGGCTACCCAAAGTGGCCCGCACGATCGGATCGCTCTGGCATGACTTCAGTCGCTGGCGGGCCACCATCGACGAACAGGTTCGGGGCGTTTTCCCAGACCTGCCAGCCACCCACGAGATCGTCGCCGCCGTGCGATCTCCCGTGACCCTTCTCGATCGGTTGGCTCGGGACGCAGTCGCCCAGTCCAGCGCGGCGGATCCCCCCGCCGAGATCAATGTGTCTGCGCTCGGCGAAGCCGTCGAGCCAGACTCCTTCTCGATGAAATTGATCGGGTAATCGATGGCCACCATCTCGGCCGTGTGGCTTCGCCGACCGCGGCGTTCTCCGCCGGCGGCGATGACCCTCGGGGGACATCTGAAGGAGTTGCGTCGACGGTTCATGATCGTGATGGGCACCGTGATGGTCTGCGGCGTGGTGGGATTTGTCCTCTATCCCCATATCCTTCATGCACTGCAGGCCCCATATTGCCAAGTAACCCGTCATTGCCAGCTTTACCTAACGGGTCCACTCGACGGTCTCTCGCTGCGCGTGAAAGTAGCCGGCTACACCGCTTTTACGCTGGCGTTACCCGTCATCTTGTGGCAACTCTGGCGTTTCATCACGCCCGGCCTCAAATCCAACGAGAAACGCTACGCCGTGCCCTTCGTGGCGTCTTCAATCGTGTTGTTCGGCGCCGGAGCGGCGCTGGCGTTCAAAGTGTTCCCCCACGCGCTGCAGTTCTTGGGGTCTATCGGAGGGCCATCGCTGCGCCAGATCTACTCCCCCAATAGCTACCTGGGGTTGATTCTGGCCCTTATGGTCGTCTTCGGTGTCACCTTTGAGTTTCCGGTGCTCCTCGTCGCACTTGAGGTCGTCGGTGTTCTCTCCCCCCAGAAACTGGCTCGGTGGCGCCGCTGGGCCGTGGTGGGAATCGTCACCTTGGCCGCGGTCATAACACCGAGTGGTGATCCGTTCTCCATGCTGGCCTTGGCCGTGCCTCTCTACGTCTTCTACGAGGTGTCGATCATCATCGGGCGTCTCGTCCGTCCCTCCAGCCGCTCACACCAGGACTGACCTCACTCGGGCGCTCGCTATCACCACATAAACGATTCAGCCCGCCGCTTTTGGCGCGAAGTGAGGCCACCAATGCGAAATATCACGAAAAGGCTGGGCTCCCCGTCATCCAAAGACATCGTCGGCAGCGAACCATCACCAACAAACCAACAACCCGTGATCAGCGACATCGGGAGGAGCCCAGCATGGCGGAAGTAAGTCGACGTTTATTCCTCAGGAATTTCAGGCTTGGCGTTGGCAGGGGCCGGCGTCATGTCGCAGGTTCCCTTCTTGTCCGGTCTTGTCGGCGCTTCAGAGGCCGAAGCCCCGGCGGCTGCTGATGGCGCCGCGGCCGCTACTGACGAGGGGGCCGCCTCGCTGTCAGAACCTCTCGTCGCCCACATTCGTGACCTTTCGACCGGCGAGATCGGCATCTTCAACGGCACCCGCGAAATCATCGTCAACGACCCACAAATGGCGGCACGCCTCTTTCAGGCGGCGCGCTGAGCAGTTTCCGTTTCGGCCTTAATGCATTGCACCACTTGCCCACATTCATCCATTCCAGAGAAACGAGTTGATCCCCATGTCCTCACACCGTGAAGCTCCCGAGATCTCCAAGAACCCCACGGCTGACAGTACCGACCTGTACGCCTTTGTCACCCCCAACAAAGGCCTCACCGATACCGTCACTCTCATCGCCAACTACATCCCGCTGGAGGCTCCCGACGGCGGGCCGAACTTCTACGAGTTCAGCGACGACGTGCTCTATGAGATCCACATCGACAACACGGGAAGCGGTACCGCTGACATTAGCTTTCAGTTCCAGTTCGAGACCGTCAACAACATTCCTTCCTCATTCCTTTACAACGACGGGCCGATCACCTCGCTCACTCCCCCGTCACCGAAGTCCAGCTGGAACCGTCAGCAGACCTACACCCTGACCCGCGTCGACCACAACGCGCAGAACCGGTGGGGATGTTCGACGACGGTGCTCGGAACGGGTCTCCTTAGCCCTCCGTGCAACATCGGGCCACTGTCAACGCCCAACTACGCCACCGTGTTGGCCGAGCCGGCCGTCCACGTCATATCGAAAGGCCCCTTCTCGGCAACGGTGTTTGTGGGCCAGCGGGCCGAGGGCTTCTACGTCGACCTCGGTGCCGTCTTTGATCTGGGTGACCTACGCGGCTTCGCCGGGCTCCACTCCGGAGCCTCAGCCGCCGGCCTGTTGAGCGGCATGCCCGGGGTGAACTCGACCGCCGACGTCAACGTGCACTCCTTGGCGCTGCAGATTCCCATCGACCAGCTCACCCGGTCCACGCCCTCGGGTCCGCTGGACCCGGCTGCCGTCATTGGCGTCTGGACGACCGCCAGCACGCAACGCGCCTGGATCCAAGGGGATAGCGGTGGCGGGATTGCGCCGTTTTGGTCGGGACCGTGGACGCAAGTGTCACGTCTCGGCAACCCACTGACCAACGAGTTGCTCATCGGCATAGGCGACAAGGACAGCTGGAACCGCCAGCAACCGACCGCAGACGGGTACTCCTTCCTGCACTACTTCAGCCAGCCCCTCCTGGCCCAACTCCTACCCAGCCTCTACCCCAACGGGGTGTTCAAGAATTTGGCCGCATACAACGGTACGCCTGGCGCCAACCGCCCCGACATCGAGGCCATCTTCCTCACGGGCCTCCCTGTCATCAAGGCGATTAGCCCGCAGTTCACGACCTACAACGGCACCGGAGTAAAGGCCGACATGCTGCGGCTCAACACGGCCATTGCGCCGACCCTGTCGCCGAATACGAACCTCGGATTGCTCGGAGGGGACCTGGCCGGTTTCCCCAATGGTCGCCGGGTATTCGACGATGTCGCCACGATCGCCCTGCGAGCAGTGGCCGGGGCAACCTTGGGCCTCGTGACGGCCTACACCGCAGACGGGGCGGCCGGGGAGGTCGACTTTGGGCTCACCTCGAGTCCGAGCGACTTGTCGGCCAAGGGCACCGAGAACTACCTGCCGTCGTTCCCCTTCCTGGGTGTTCCCTACGCCGGGTACTCCAACCCCAGCGTCACCCCGGCGTCGTCGGCGGCGTCATAGCCATGGAGCACACACACGATCCCAGCGAGGCTGGATCTGTGGTCCTCGACATCGGTGGAGACGTCGGAGCAGTCATCGTGGCTGCTCCGGCGTCACTGGCCGGACAAGAGATCGAGATCCGGCGTTGCGGTTCGCCCTGGGACGGCACGCATGTCGCCGTCCGAGCCCGGCACCTGCCCGAGGGCGTGATGCACGCCGCATTGTTCGAATCACTGCGCGCCGGAGAGTACGAGGTGCGGCTTCGGGCGCAAGGCGTCGAAGGACCCACCACGATGTTCGTGATCGACGGTGGCCGCGTGGCGCGCGCCGACTTACGGCCATCGGCTCTCGCCATCTAGCGCCAGCGACTTTCGTCAGCGACGGCGGGCCACGAGATACGCCCTTCGAGTCTCAACCTCTTTGGGATAGTTCGTCCTCTCGAGCTGGGCTTCGACCTCGAAGCCGGCGGTATTCAGCACGTCGACCACGGCGGCAGTTTCCTGGAAGCGAAAATCCAGGGCGACGCGCTGACCCCACATCTCGTCGACATGGCGAACCTCATCGCCGACATGGAAGGCCACCAGGAGCCGCCCGCCAGGAGCGAGAATCCGTCGGAACTCTGTGCACGCCAGCGCCATCTCATCGGACTCCAGATGGATGATTGAGTAGAAGGCAACCGCTGATCCGAACTCGCCGTCGGACGCAGGGACAGACAGGAGGTCCCCCACACGGAACTCGACCTCTGGATGTTCGCGCCGTCCCACCGCGACCATGCCCGGAGACATGTCGATTCCTACCGAGCGCACCCCGTTGAGGGCCAGCCATGCAGCCACATGACCCGGTCCACACCCCAAGTCGGCCACCGGTGCACCAGGTGCGTGTTGCTCAATGAGGGCCCGGAGCAAAGCCCGGTCGAGGGGCTTGGCATCCAGTTCGTCGCCCAGCTGAGCCGAATATCGCTCGGCGAGCGCGTCATAGCTGCGGCGAATGCTGTCGTGAACCGGATCATCAGGCATTGGTCAAGCGTGTCACGCCCGACAACGGCCCTAAGGACGTCCTAAGAGTGTCACCCGTCGCGTCGCACGAACACCAGCGCGCCTCCGGTGGCGACCACCATGGCCAACACCAACAACGCAGTGGCGGCCGCCCCGGCCCCACCCGGAAACAGCTGGCTTGACGGTAACCGCGAGCCGCCAACGATCTGGGTCACCACAGTGCCTGGGCTGGCGCCCACCACCCACCGCTGCAACCCCCCGAGCAACCCGGCCGCGGCGTTCGGGAGGAGAACGAAGGCAAACACGATGGCGTTGGCGGCGCTCGGCGACTTGGTCATGATGCCAACACCGGCCCCAATCACTGAGACGACGACCACGGCCAAGACGACTCCACCGAGCGACCCCGGGTCCCCCAACCGATGGCCTTTCGGCACCACGGCCAACACAATGGCCAAAGAGGCGGCCATCGACACGATGGCGCCGAGCCCGCACACAGTGGCGACCGCCATCAGCTTGGCCCCAAAGAACACGAGTCGGCGCGGCACGGTGGCCAAGGTGACGAGCATGGTGGCACGGGCATACTCGCCGGCCGTGATCGTCGCCGACCACGCCCCGAAAGCCAGAATCCCGGCCAACGCGCCGGTGGCAGCTCCAGTGACGACGGAGCTACCCGATGCGAGACCTCCGGTGGCAACCACGAGCAGCGACGTCAGCGGAATCACGGCGGTGGCGAGGACGGCACTCACCCACTGCCCTCGAACCGTGGCGATCTTCAACAGCTCGGCGCGCCACGCCGACATCATTTCCCGCTCACAAGGTCGAGATAGCGTTCTTCAAGAGCAACTCGGCGCGTCTGCTCCGGGCCGATGCCGACGAAGTCCCCCAGTGGCGACGCATGGCGAATGCGTCCTTCGTCGATGACGACGATGTCGTCAGTGACTAGCTCGATCTCGAACATGAGATGGCTCGACACAAGCACGGTCCGTCCCGCGCCCGCCAGGGCTCGCAACACCAACCGCAACCACCGGATCGCCGCGGTGTCGAGCCCATTATGAGGTTCGTCGAGGATCACCACGGCCGGATCGCCGATCATGGCTGTGGCCAGGCCCAGGCGCTGGCGCATGCCCAAGGACATCCGTCCCACGGGCAGATCGGCGATGCCGGCAATCCCGACGAGGGTAAGGGCGCGCCCGACCGCAGAACCAGGCAGCCCATTGCTCGCCGCCACGACGCGCAGATGATCGCGTGCGCTGCGGTGAGGGTGGGCGGCGTCGGGCGTGAGAAGGGCACCCGCCACCTCGATAGGTCGAGGGTGATCGCGAAACGGACGTCCGCCGATGGTGGCCCGGCCCGCGTCGAGATGGTCAATGCCGAGAATGGCCCGAAGAGTGGTCGACTTCCCAGCACCATTGGGTCCGAGGAACGCCGTGACTCGGCCGGGTTGCGCCGTAAACGACACTCGGTCGAGGACGGTGACGCCATCGATGACCTTGGTGGCGTCCTCCACCACAATCGCCGCCGCCACACGTCCGTCGTTGGGTGCGAGTGCCACCCCTCGACGAGTTGGCAATGCCGATCGCATCTGCAGGGTCACACTATGCCCCCGAGGGCGCCGCCGTAGACGCCCTGAAGGAGCCTTGGAGGTGCCAGAGGCCGGTGAAACCATTGAAGGGCCCGCCCACAATGAGGCTCGTCCACTGAAGAACGAATGCGCCGGTCTTCGCATCGAATGTCCCGGTCGCTCCCGACCCGGAGACGGTGGGAGCGGGGGCCGAATCCAGCCATTTGTTGGACACCCAGTCCCATACCCGCTGCGCCTGGGCCTGACCCGGCGCCTTGGCTTGCGTGTTCGACACAGGCTTGGGCGAACCCTGATTGAAGTTCTGGTTGTTCCACGACGCCGCCCACGAGGACATATCAGCGACGAGCTTGTCGCCCTTCAGCTCCACGGTTGGGGGCGCCACCTTGGTCTGCGTCTGAGGGTCCACCGGGTTGGTCGAGATGCTGAACTTGACGCCAAAAAACTTGGTGGGCGTGGTAATCGCAGCCGCATTGGAGTTGCCCCCCGTGTCGAAGGCCGGCGTCGGCTCCGATTGATACCCTCCGCTACGGAAGCCGCCGGCGGTCCCGGGTTGCAGCAACGTTGCCTGTCCCCCATCGGCCGATGAGTCCGCGTTCACCATGTACGGGCCGGTGTCGATGTTGGCACCGGGTTGCAGCATCTTGAACCAGGTCCCGGTGAGCTGGACCCCGGCGCTTACCCCCGGGGTCAGACGGAAAAGGCCCACGAGGTCGCGGGCCCCGTCACCGGGATTGTTGCCCGAAGCTGACGAGGCGCTCGAGCAGCCGGCGACGAATACTGCCGCGACGACGACGGTGAGCGCAGTGGCGGCCGATCGTGCCCACGAAACGGATGTCCTGCTCATGCTGTCTCCTTTCGACGTCGCGGCAATGCCGCCACGGCCAGACTGGCGCCGACGACCCCGATACCGACGAGCACCCAGGGAAATGCCTCGAAGCCGGGAACGCCTTCACCTCGCGTGACGGTGTCCAAGCTTTCGAGAGCGTCGAAATTGCCGATGTTGTCATTGATGGTCCCGACGAGCGATGCGAGGTCAGAGGAGATCCCCGGCCAGCCGTTGACGAGGTCGGCGATCTGGCCGGTAGCAGTGCCGGTGGGCGCGACGGCGCGGAAGCTGGTGTCCAACTCACCGACCGCCTCGACAAGCACGACGAAGTCACTTTGCAGTTGCCTGACCTCATGATCCGTCATCACCGGCGCCAGTGAGTGCAGCATGTGGGCGCCGGCCCCCGCGCCACTCTCCAAATTGCTCACGAAGGGGTACACACCAACAGCCGCCGAGGCGAGCACCACCATGACCACCGCCCCACGGGCGGCGCTTCGGCGCCCCAGCAGCAAGATGGAGGCACCCAAGAGGCCGATAAGGCCACAGGCTTCGACCAGGAATGGAATCCGGTCCAAGCCACCGATGCTCGCCACCCGTCGATAGTCCGCTTGGGTGGCACTCACGCGGCCGAGCAGACGCGCCGCTCGGTTGTCGATCGCCGTCGATTGGTGCCGGTAGGTGTCAAGAAGGGGGAATCGGCCGTTGGCGATGTCGTCCTGACGGTAGACGGCATCGACCCCGGTGGCGGCACCTCGCATGATGCGGAGATCGGCGGCGTAGCGGTTGAGTGCGCTTGTCGCCATGTGCGGCGCAAACTCGTCGATCATCTGCGTCCCTGCGGCCATCTTGGCGAAGAGTCCTCCGGCGATCGGTCCCACCACCAACAAGGCGCCGAGGACAAGCAGCACAAGCACCGGCCGCCTGGGCCGGTGCAATGGTGTCTCGGCAGATCTGGTGACGGGGGGCGCCGAGGGAAGGACGAGGGCAGGCAAGGGCTGCTCGAGCAACATCATGGTCGCGGCTTCAGATTCTCCTTGAATCCCACTATTTCCATATCTTAGATGGAAAAGACCATCGTTTAGCCAAACCGATGTGTGCGTCAAATGCCGGATGGCCCACGCCACGTTCACTCGGACTTCAACGAGTCGAGCTACGGCCGTCTGCGCCGAGGTGACGGTAACCACGAGCCCGTCGTGGCGGGCACGGCATGCACTATCTCGTCTTCGGCACGCTCCGTCTCGTACAGATTGACGCCGGGTGCGTTGGAAGCGGCGCGCCAGCGATCATGAACCCGACGACGACGGCTCCGAAACGGTCGGGTTGAGTACAGGGGGTCGGGGTGGATTGACGCGCGGCCGCGTGATCTCGAAGAACCCGGGTTCCGAGGCGACGACCTGGATGCCGTCCCAAAGTCGGACAGCAGCTTCGCCAATCGGGGCGGGCGCCATCACCGGGCCTTTGAAGCCGTAAGGCGGGAGACTGTCCACCACGATCGTTGGCGTCTGGGTCTTGGGGCCGCCAAATGCGTACGCAACCTCCATCGCCTCGTTGATCGGCGCATCCCACTTGTCGTCCTCGGCGGCACGGAGCAAATCGGCATCAAGACCACAAGCAGCAAGACAGTCCGAGAGGATGGTGGGGCTGGTCTGACCGTCAACGAAGAACCTCGGGCCCCACTCGGAATAGAGCGCGTCGACGGCTTCTTCGCCGGCGCTGGACCGGGCCGCCTCGAAGATGCGCAGCATGCGGTGCGAAATCGCATGGGCCGCTATTGCTGTCTCACGGAACGCCTCCGGCACGGTAGGGGCAACTCCATAGTCGTCTCGGATCTCGAGGCAATACGACCGCCACGTAACGACGAGATCCCGCTGCGGTGCCACCTCCTTGACCCACTGCGCCGCAATCCACGCCCATGGGCAACTTGGATCCACAAATACCTGAACGTCGGTCATGACAACAGCCTAACGAGCGGATCGAAGCTGGACACCGCGTCACTCCTGGATGAGATCATCGTGGCGAGATACGTGAGCGTGTACGCCTTGAGTCTGTCGCGCCACTGCAACGTGGCGCGACAGACTCCCCAGCGCCCTCGTTACGACGAGAGATTCAGGGTCAGAGCCTGCGTGGCCGTCACGCTGGCATGGCCCTTGGACTTATGGGTGGTGGCCTGGACCGTGAAGGAATAGCTTTGCGCCACGTCCTTCTTCTTGGGATTCCCGGAAAGGAGTCCAGAAGGGTGCACCTTCAGACCCTTGGGAAGGCTCCCACTGATCACCTTCCATTTGTACGGCGTCGTGCCATCCGTAGCTTGGAGTTGGTCGCTATAAGGCGTTTGCAGCGTGGCGCCTGGCACCGACGTGGTGGTGATATAGAAGCCGGCCGGAATGAACGTGCCTTGCAGGACCCACTCTCCTGTGAAGCCGTTGAAAGGCCCACCATCGATCAAGCTCGTCCACGTAAACGTGTACGCCCTCGTCGTGGAGTTGTAGGTGCCGGCGGGGCCAGCCGTGGGCGCAGGGTATGTACCGTCAGGCTTGGGCGAGCCCTGGTTGAAGTACGCGTTGTTCCACGATGCGCTGAAAGCCTCGAGATTTCCTGAGAGATTCCCGGAACCGTCGACACTGATGCTCGGCGTCGGAACAGCGGTTGTCGTCTGCGGGTCAGGGCTCTCTGTTTCCGCAGAGAAATTGACACCCTCAAATGGGGTCGGACTGATGATCTCGGCGGCCAGCGAGTTCCCCGAACCGTCGAACGCCGGTGTCGGGGCGGGCTCGTACGAACCTGTCACGAGGCCACCGTGGGTACCGGGATCGAGCAGTGTGTAGGTGTCGTCAGAAGCTGATGAACTGGAGTTGGGCACATAGTTTGTGTCAGCTCCATTCAGCGTGCCGCCCGGAACCAGCATCCGAAAATACGATCCACCTGCCCCCGCCTCAGCCGAATACGTCCCTCCCGTGATCCCGAACGTTCCCACCAATGGCGTGGGGGTTTGTGCCTCGGCCCGGGCCCCGTTCACCAGGCCTGCGGTGGCCAGGGCCACCAGCGCCAGGAGCAGGGCGGCGCTCACACCAGGCCACCGGTGCGAGCTCGCTCGTCGAGCCGTTGCCCGCGTCGTCATTCGTCGTTTCATTGGTGCTATCTCACTTTCTGTTTTGGTTTATGGCTTGGTGTGACGGATCGTTTTTTCTCAGGGGGCCGATTTGATCGGGACCGAGAATTTCAGGGCATCGGTCATCGGCTTACCGGCAGCGTTCGACGAGACCATCGTCGGGAGATGAGAAGCAACAGCCCTCCGACCGCCAACGGTGGGACAGGCAGCCACAACGGGATAGATAACCCGGTATACGCCAAGGCACCTCCTTGACCCGTTTCGTTTGACGTGGCGTTGCCCGCCAGTGAGGAGGCGTTCGGCACATCCTCAGATGGCGTCGCACTCCCGGTGCTCGCTGCGGTAGTCGCGGCCGTATGGGTCGATGAACCAGAGCTACTCAGCCCGCCCGCGGTACTCGAAGACGCCGTTGTCGGCGTAGAAGACCCCACCGCCGTCGTTGTTGTCGTAGTAGTTGTCGAGCCCGTCGACCCGGGTGCGGCATCGAATGTTCCACTCAGGTGCCACTGGCCGGTGAAGCTATTGAACGGACCACCCACGATCTGGCTCGTCCAACTGAGCGTGAACGCTCCCGTTGAGGAGTCATATGTGCCAGTCGGTCCCGCCGTCTCGCCAGGCAAGGACCCACCCGGTTTAGGAGAACCCTGATTGAAATACTGGGCATTCCAGGCCGCGCTGAAGGCCTCGAGACTTCCGGAGAGATTGCCGGAACCGTCGACGCTGATACTCGGGGCCAGTACTGATGACCCGGTCTGGGCATCCTTGCTGGACGTCTCGACCGAGAACTGGACTCCGAAGAACGTGGTGGGTTGGATGATCTGGGCCGCCAGGGCATTGCCGCTGCCGTCGAAGGCCGGTGAGGGGCCGGGCTGATAGCTGCCAGTTACAAGCCCGCCCTGCGACCCGGGCGAAAGAAGCGTGTAGGTCTTGTCGCTGCAGGTTGAGTTCCCATTGGAGATATAGCTGCTGTCGGGCCCGTTGATGGCCTCCCCAGGCAGGATCATGCGGAAATAGGAGCCTGTCTCTCCACTGGCGCAACTCCCAGACTGGAGGTTGAACGTCCCAACCAAAGGTGAGGTCGAAACCAACCCGATATTCCTGGCAGCCGGCGCAGTGGGGCCTGCATGAGTGGTGGCAGTGCCCAAAAGCGCGTATGCACTTACGACGAAGGACAGTGTCGCCACGACTCCCAGCGTGGCGACGAACAATGCACGTCGAGACCAATGCGCGGCGTGGGTGTGCTGAGCGCTCTCCGATCCAGATGCGGCTGTCATTCAGAGACTCCTCGGGACCCTCAAGGAGCCCACCCGACGCCACGGTGCCAAGCCCCTGGCCTGGACTTTCTCCTCAAAGCAGGATGCATTCGCCCGCTTTCCGTTGTTCGTCGCAGCCTCACCGGGGATGTTCATCACAATTCCTGACCTTTACCATCATTTTTATGGATTTGGTAGGTTTAGCGCGCGGGGACAGGCGAGTCAAGCCTCACTTCCACAAGCACGTTGACGTTCGCCGCGACGGGCTCGGATGCCCGACAGATGCATGGAAAACCTGCGGCCCCGAGGAGCAGGAAGTACCGGCACTCCCCTGCCCAGCGGTGGCTACCGGTGGAAGCTCGCTCAGAACGTGCCCCGTGATCTGGACAAAACTTTTGAAGGATGCTGATAACGCAGCGTCGAGCGCGCCCGGCGACTTCTCATTGACTTCGTTGGTGGCATTCGCGGTGACATGCCGTCGCGCACTATCGTCTGGCCGTGCGGTACGACCAAGGAGCAGTACATGCCGGATATTGACAACCTCGCACTGAGCGATGCAGCTGCTCGTCAGCTCGCCAATGCCACAAAGACTCCAGCGCAGCTATCGACCATCACACCCAGGTGGTTGGTGCACATGCTGCAATGGACGCCAGTCGAAGCCGGCATCTACCGCCTGAACAAGGTGAAGGATGCCGAATCAATCGATGTGGCA
Organism: uncultured Acidimicrobiaceae bacterium; assembly: GCA_963714125.1. Taxonomy (GTDB): domain Bacteria; phylum Actinomycetota; class Acidimicrobiia; order Acidimicrobiales; family UBA8190; genus CAWCAW01. The sequence continues at coordinate 3,259,510 of OY970234.1, forward strand.
TGCCCGCCACGCGACGAATCAGAGTTGCCGCAGACCTTCGTTCCCTACGAGGAGAACCCGCGCGAATACTTCCTGAAATTCTGTGGCGACGGTCCTTGACGTCCACACGCGGGTATCAGACCTTTACAGCAGCCCGTATGACCAGATAAAGGAGCAGCTGCGACTGACAATCGAGACGGTCAAGGAACGCCAGGAGTCCGAGCTGATCAACAACGCCGACTACGGCCTTCTCGCCAGCGCCGTCCCGGGCCAACGGATCTCTACCTTGGCCGGACCCCCGACGCCGGACGACCTCGACGAATTGATCACCAAAGTCTGGAAGGAGCCCGCCTTCTTTCTTACCCATCCGAAGGCGATCGCCGCCTTCGGGCGTGAGTGCACTCGCCGGGGGGTGCCACCGGCCACGGTGAGCCTGTTCGGCTCTCAGTTCCTCACATGGAGGGGCCTGCCCCTCATCCCCACGGACAAGGTGCCGATCGAGGGTGGCAAGACAAAAGTCCTCCTCATGCGCACCGGCGAGAAGCGTCAAGGGGTGATCGGGCTTTTCCAGCCAGGACTCACCGGCGAACAGAGCCCAGGCCTCTCCGTGCGCTTCATGGGCATCAGTCGCAGCGCCATCGCGTCGTACCTGATCTCTCTGTATTGCTCGCTGGCCGTGCTGACCGACGATGCGCTTGCCGTTTTGGACGATGTCGAGATCGACAAGTTCCATGACTACGCCCCCAAGTACCGCAAGTAGCGGGGGGCCGGCGGAGCCGCCCGAAATACGGTCGTTTCCCGAGCAGGAGGTAACCCTGACCCGGGTGCCGGACACGGCACCATTGCCTAGCGTCCCCGGTCCGCTCGACGTCGCCGAGCTGGCCAGGCTGGCCAATGACCTCTTCTCGGCTTGGCCAGGTGGAACCGGGGAGGACATCATCTCAGCGGGCCGCGCGCCGGGCGGTGGAACGAACCCTTCGACTCCCGGTGGCGCCACGCCAACCGGAGCACCAGGCCCCGGAGCGCCACGACCTGCCACCACCGAGTTCCCCGATGGCCCGGGCACCTCAGCGCCGATAGAGACCAGATCGGTCCCCGCACTGGGGATGTCCGTGGCGGAGGCCGAGCCCGTCATGACGGCGTCGTATTACTTCATCGACGAAGCCGCACCGCTCGTTCCCGGCTCCGTCGCCACAGGACCCGATGCCTTTGCCTTTCCGGGTGAGGCCGCCCTTCAGGCTCTGCTTACGGTGCTACCCGACCAGCTGGCAGTCGAAGCAGCTCCGGCGAAGAGCTCCGAACGTCGTTCTTCAGGCGCCATCCCCGAACAGCCTTTGGGACGCGACTCGTACTCGCTCTTTGACGTCAACGCCGTTCGCCGCGACTTTCCGATCCTCTCCGAGCGAGTGCACGGTCATCAACTGGTGTGGCTGGACAATGCGGCCACGACGCAAAAACCTCGCAGCGTTATCGAGAGGCTCACCTACTTTTACGAGCGCGAGAATTCGAATGTCCATCGCGCTGCTCACGAACTCGCCGCTCGCGCCACCGACGCCTACGAGGGGGCACGCGCCAAGGTCGCCAGATTCCTCGGCGCAGGTTCGCCGGAGGAGATCATCTTCGTCCGCGGCGCCACTGAGGGCATCAACCTGATCGCCCAGAGCTGGGGCCGACGCAACATCCGCGCCGGGGACGAGATCGTGATCTCACATCTCGAGCACCACGCCAATATCGTCCCCTGGCACCAGCTCGTATCCGAGACCGGTGCCGTGCTGAAGGTCATCCCGGTCGACTCCGACGGACAGGTCCTGTTGGACGAGTACCAGAAGTTGCTGGGGGATCGGACCAAGCTCGTCTCCGTGGCTCACGTCTCGAACGCGCTCGGAACAATCACGCCGGTCCGTGAGATCGTCGATTTGGCCCACCGATCGGGGGCGTGTGTCCTGATCGATGGTGCCCAATCCGTGTCGCACATGCCCGTTGACGTACAGGCGCTCGACGCAGATTTCTTCGTCTTCTCCGGTCACAAGGTTTTCGGACCCACGGGCATCGGAGTCGTGTACGGCAAGGAGGCCGTGCTCCACTCCATGCCACCGTGGCAAGGCGGGGGCAACATGATCGCCGACGTCACCTTGGAGCGGGCCCTCTACAAAGACCCCCCGACACGTTTTGAGGCGGGCACCGGCAACATCGCCGACGCCGTAGGGCTCGGTGAGGCTCTGGACTACCTTGATCGACTCGGAATGGCGAACGTCGAGCGCTACGAACGGGATCTGTTGGCCTACGCCACCGAGGCCATGCTCGAGGTTCCCGGCCTGCGTCTCATCGGTACCGCGCCGCATAAGGCGAGCGTGCTTTCGTTTGTGTTGGACGGCACCACCCCCGACGAGGTGAGCCAAGCGCTCAATCAACAAGGCATCGCCGTGCGCGCCGGGCATCACTGCGCCCAACCGATCCTGCGACGCTTCGGGTTCGAGACGACGGTGCGAGCGTCCCTAGCGCTGTACAACACCGCGGCAGAGATCGACCGCACCGTGAGCGTCTTGCGAGCACTGGCGGCTGATTCGGGCCGCTCTCGGCGCTAGGGCTCCGCCCGTCCCGTTCTGAGTCACGCCCGCGGCTCCGCTCGCGAGGGGGCGCGACAGGCCCTTTTCCAAGGGAAACGACCCTCGGAAAGATTTCTACCATTCCTATGGATTTTATACGAATAAGATCTCGGACGGGTCTAAAATCGGGTCATGACCAGACGGCCCAATGTCATCGCCATCATTGGTGGGGGCGCCTCGGGGGTCCTGACCGCCGCCCACCTCCTGCGCACGGCGCCCGCAGCGAGCCATGTGATGATCATCGAGCCGAGGCCGGAACTCGGCCGGGGAATCGCCTACGGGTCGACTGACTTGGGACACCTGCTCAATGTCCGAGCGGGTCGCATGAGCGCCCTTCCCGAGGATCCCGACCACTTCACGGCCTGGGCCCGACGCCACACCGACGCCGACAGCGGTTCGTTCCTGCCTCGGTTCTTGTACGGCGAATACCTGGTCTCGGTGGTGGGGCCGGTCGAGCACGTGCGATCGGTTGCGGTGGATGTCGCTGCTGTTGGGAGCCGAACGGAGATCACCTTGTCGGATGGGAGCCGTCGACTGGCCGACCGAGTGGTGCTGGCCCTCGGCTCCTCGCCGGTTTGGCCCGAGGCCCTGACTGCCGACGGATCTCGGTGGATCAGTGACCCCTGGGCCCCGGGGGCTCTCGCCGACCTCAGCCCCGACGATCCCGTCCTCCTGGTGGGCACCGGCCTCACGGCGATCGATGTGGCCACCAGCCTGCACGGCGCAGGGCACCGGCAGATCGTCGCCACGTCTCGCCACGGCCTGTTACCCGGGACTCATCCTTACGAGCCGTTCGGACCACTGCACCTCGACCCGCCCAAGCAGGCGACGGCGCGGTCGCTCGTGGCCTGGGCGCGTGCGTGTGCCACCGAGGTGGGCGACTGGGCGCCTGTGGTTGACGCCCTTCGGTCACACACCGATCGGGTGTGGGGCGAATTGGCCGATGCCGATCGCGTCCAACTGCTCCGACATTGCCATCGCCGGTGGGAGGTTATACGTCACCGCATGGCGCCCTCGGTGGGTGCGCACGTGCAGTCCATGCTTGGTGCCGGGCATCTCACCGTCGTGCCCGGGGGTGTCACCTCCGCCCGCACGGGCCGCGGTGGCATCAAAGCGGTATTGGCAGACCGCAGTCTCCGCTTCGGCGCCGTCGTCAACTGCACGGGCCCGTCGATCGATGTACGGCGGTCGGGCAACCCTCTGGTGCGTCGACTCCTCACCCGCGGCGTTGTCCGACCTGGTCCCCTCGCCCTCGGGATCGACAGCGACGAAAGAGGGTGTTTGCCCGACAGTGGTGGTGCCCTGTGGTTGGTGGGGCCTCTCCGGCGGGGGCGACAGTGGGAGACCACCGCCGTTCCCGAGATCCGGATGCAGGCCGCCGATCTCTCACACTCGATGTGGCCGCTCAAGGTATTGGTGGGTGCGTGATGGAGGTCATCGTCGTCGACGCCTCAGACTTAGGGAATCGCTCCTACGTCGTCACCGATGGCACCAGGGCCATGGCGATCGACCCACCCCGTCCGTCCTCAGGTGTGCTCGACACACTTCGGGCCCGGGGCCTGCACCTCGACATGGTCGTCGAAACGCATCTCCACAATGACCACGTGAGCGGTGGGCCCGAGCTGTGCGAGGAAACGGGAGCCACCTACGCGCTGTGCGCCGACGAACACGTCCGCGGTGCTCGGGGCGTCGTCGACGGGGAGCGATTCACCGTCGGCGACCTGTCTGTCGAGGTGGTGGCCACCCCCGGGCACACCAGACACCACCAGGCCTTCGTTGTGACCCAAGGTTCCGATTGCGTCGTCTTCACCGGCGGATCACTGCTCATCGGTACCGTGGGTCGCACGGATCTCTTCGGCCCCGAACACGCCGCGGGCCTGGCCGCAGAGCAGTGGGCATCAGCGCAACGACTGCTCAACGACCTCCCCGGCTCCACAACCGTCCACCCGACGCACGGGTTCGGGAGCTTCTGTACCGCCGTCCCGTGCTCGGGCGAAAACACGACCATCGACGCCGAGCGCAATGCCAACCCGGCGGCGCGCCTCGACCGCGAGGTCTTCGTCAAGACACTGCTGGCTGGCTTCGGAGAATATCCCAGCTACTTTGCCCACATGCCCGATCTCAATCGGGCTGGTCTGCGACGCCGATACCTTGATCCTGTTCCTACGCTCTCGGCGCCTGCCCTCGCTGAACTCACGCCACACACGTGGGTCATCGACGTCCGACGCCGCTCTGAGTTCGCGGCCGCACACGTCCCGGGAACGATCAACGTCGGTCTCGACGGCCCTTTCGCCACCTACGTCGGGTGGACCATGCCGTGGGGCTCGGATTTCGCTCTCGTCGCCGGGGATGACGGCCAACTCGCTCAAGCGCGCGCGGCGCTCGCCCACATTGGTCTCGATCTGCCCATCGCTACTGGCATCCCTGGTAGGGATGCCATGTCGGGGCGCCTGCGCCGGGCCAAGTTCACTGAGCTCGCCGCTCAGTGGACTGACGACGTGGTCGTGATCGACGTGCGGCGGCAAGAGGAATGGGAGGCGGGTCATATCGGGGGGGCCCGTCACATCCCTGTGCACCGTCTGGCGGAGGCCGACCTCCCTCGGGGCCAGCTCTGGCTCTACTGCGCGGCGGGGTACCGCGCCACGCTGGGCGCGTCCCTCCTGCAGCGCGACGGTCGTGACGTGGTCGCCATCGACGATTCCTGGGGCGCGGCCAAATCCAGCCAGCTGGTGATCACGACCTCCTCAACCTGACGGCGCCGCTGGTTCCCCACTTGAGTTCACTGACGTCGTAACTTCTGGTACCCCGCCTGGGGCGTGTAACGGAGACGCCATGGCCTTTCCTGACTTCTTCATCATCGGGGCGCCGAAGGCTGGCACCAGCGCGCTCCATAGCGCTCTGGCCCAACATCCTCAGCTCTTCATGTCGCCGGTCAAGGAGCCCAAGTTCTTCCTGTGTTCGGGGCCACCACCACGCGAAGGAGGTCCCGGCGATGCCCACAGCTATCGCGAGTGGATATGGCGCCAAGACGATTACGAAGAGTTGTTCGGCGACGCACCGCCAGGAGCGCTCTGCGGCGAGAGCACGCCGTTCTATCTTGCTGACCCCGATGCCGTCGCGCGCATCCGGTCAGTCGTCCCCGATGCCAAGCTGATCGCCATCCTGCGCGACCCGGTCGATCGCGCCTATTCGAACTGGGCACATCTGTGGGCTGATGGGCTCGAAACGATCGAAGACTTCGTCACCGCCTGTGGGGAAGAAGGGAGACGTACCGAAGCCGGCTGGGCGCCATTCTGGCGCTACCTGAGTACTGGACTCTACGGTCAACAACTCGAACGCCTTTACTCCATATTTCCAAAGGAGCAGGTTCACCTCATCAGATACAAATGGTTGGTCGACGAACCGACGGGAACCCTTAACGACGTGTGCCGATTTCTCGGCATAAGGGAAAACGAGATTCTCGATGTACCGGCCGAGAATGTCGGTACCTATGTCGAGCCGTCGGTCTATGGCCAAGTGCTGCGCGCCATATTCCGGGTCGGCGCCGCCATCGGTAGCCTTTTCCCTCCTCGGGTATGGCGAAAAGTGAGCGTCCCATTGCTATGGCTCATTCAACGCAATCCACAGCACCGCCCCGAGTTGCCACAACAGGAGAGGGCCAAGCTGGTCGGGTATTTCGAAGCCGACGTCCGGCTGCTCGAGCAGTTGACCGGATGGGATCTTCGGGATTGGTTGACCTATCGAACGGCGGGGACGTACTCGGTACGCAAGTCGTGGGCGCCGTCGAGACGCGTGGTTTCGTAGTACAACCGAAGCGAGCCATCGGGTACCGGCACCGCGCACACATACCTGAACGACCCACTCCCCTGCGCCGAAACCGCGATTGGCCCCGGCCCGGCCCGAAGGAGTCCAGGTTCCAAGCCGGTGGCCAACCCGGTCTGTTCCTCGCCGTTTTCATCCTTGGTGGCCCGACCGTCGTAATACGCCGCCCATTGCGTTCCGTCACGCAAGACGCTGGCCACGCGCGCCCCGCGCTGGTCCCACTCGCCGGGCCTGGGACCAAGAGCGGTGCCGTGGAACTCCCAATCCAACCCATCTCCGCTGGTGGCATAGCGCGTGTACATCCGGTCCGCATCGTCGGAAATTTCGAGCGGATGGCAACACAGCCACAGGTGCCACCCATCTTCATCGTGGCGGATGACGGGATCCTTGACAGCGGTTGCCGCGTCTCCGGGGAGGATTGTTCGGGCCGACTTCGAGTCGAATGCGGCCGGGTCGCTCGCCTCCAGCACGTCCACCCGCCAGTGCAAGGTCCCCGGCGTGGCGCAACTCATATACAGGCGCCAGCCGCCATCGGGCAGAGCCACCAGGGCCGGTCGTTCCAGCGAGTCACACCCAAAATCCTCCCGGTGCAGTACCGCCACCGTCTCGAAGTGCACGCCGTCCTCGGAGCGGGCCACAACGTTTGCGTATCCCCGCCCGACGCCGAGCGGGCGACGGAGGCGATATGCCAAGTAATAAATCCCGTCCTCGGTCAGCACTGCACTTGGACTCCCCGCCCAGTAGCCCTTCCCCTCGCCGGGCGCCGACTCCACCAGCAGGGAGTTCGCCTCGGTCGGAACAGGGGCTCCTCGAGCATTTGGTGTGTTCATGGCACCAAAATAGACAAGGCGCGTCGCGTGTGGCGCGTTTCACTGCACATATTGCAAATCAACGACATTCCGAGAGTTCGACGGCTACCTACGCACCTTGAGGTGTGGAGCCGTCCGAACGCCTCGTCCTATTGGGTGCGCAGAAGCTGCCCGGAAGTTTTCGACCGTGCCGCCACCCAAGCCGGGGCAAGGGCTAAGAGGTTTGCCACGACGAGAACCCCACCACCGAGCGCGGCGATCAACCACACCGGAACGGTGGAAACAGGAACGGCCCCCAAGTTGGAGGCGAACGCCCGCCACACCACCCCACCAATAGCAACACCAAGCGGCACGCCCACAACAATCCCTACCAAGGCAACGGTCGTCGCTTGCCAGCACACGGCCGCCCCAACCTGACGGTTGACGAATCCAAGGGCTTTCAACAGGCCGATCTCATGGCGGCGACGAACCACGCTCACTACCAAGAGGTGCACCAGGGTGGCGGTACCAAAGAGCGCCAGCATCAACCCCAAGATGAGCGGGAAGTTCACCGCCTCACCGAAATTCACCAAGGAACTCGAGATCGCCGGTCGAGAAGCAACGCCGGGGAATGCATTGATGAAATGGGTGATCTCGTCCTGCCCTCGGACGCCCGACGCCGCCGTGGCGAAGACGGCGAACTCTTGATTCGCGTAGTACGCCTGTTGGCAAGAACGCTGGTGGGGCCCAGCCGGACAGACAACGTTCAGGTAGGCGTCCATCGTGAACGCTGCCCCCGTCCCCAGCCCTCCGAGCCCGAATTGACCGGGAAACGAACCCGTCCCGACCACGCGGAACATGGCCGTGCGGGTGCCGCCACCGGGCAGTGGCACGGCGACGGTGACGGCCGATCCCACGCGGGCATGGACCTGCCGCAATGTCGTGGCGCCCATCATGATCTGGCCGTTTCCGGCTGGGAGCTGGCCCTCAATTCTGGACAGCAGGAGCGGTCCCCGGACGGCACTTCCAGCCACGGTGTAGACGCTCACTGCGTTGATGGTGACCTCATTGCGGGTACCAACCATGATCCCGGTGATCTCACGGTCATGCTTCAGATGCGTCACCGCAGATTCGGGGATGCCCAGCTGTCCACCCTCCGAGAAGAACAACTGGTAATCCTCACCATAGAGCTTCGGTGTTGCCGTGAGGTGCGACAGGCTGGCGCCGAACACTGCCGTGGCACACAGCGCCAAAACGGCCAAAACCGTGCCGAACAGCGCGCTACCGACCGGGACCGTGGCGGTGCCGCGTCCGCGCTCCACCGCATGACGGACTCCGATCACGATGCTCGGCGGAGCGCCCGTGCCGGCCAGGCGGGTCACGATCGGGGACGGAGTATCAGGTGCTCGGTCGTCACCGATGCGAGTCCTCGAGGCCCGTATCGCTGGCCATATGCCGAGCAACAGCACAACGACGACGATGGTGAGCGCCCCGAGCAACAGGACAAGAGGGTCGAAAGCGAGCCCGGTGGAAGGCTCGGCCAGACGCGCCTCGCCGACCGGCGTGAGTGGCGATAGGGCGAAGGCGACGAGCACAGCGCCGACGGCCCCGATGGTGGCAACAACCAGATTGCGCGTGGTGCCGATGGCCACCAGCTGATACCGGCGTATGCCGAGAGCGGCCAACGTCGGGTATTGCTCACCCTCGACGGCGCTCTGACGACCGAGCGCCTGGCCAATGACCGCCAAGGCGGCCAAAGCGGCTAACACGGCCAATACCCACCACCCCACGGCCTGGGGATGTATCGACGAGGTGACCTCCGCAGCCAACGGGTCCGTGGGCTCAGCCTGCAACACATGCATGGAGCTCATCTCGGCACCGAAGCGCGACAGATCCGCTTCGCCATGGCGCAGACGCACAAGGTATTGCATTCCGCTCCCGACACGGCGCCCCACGGTACGGGCGAAAGCCTGGGTTGGGTACAGGTTGTAGTTGGACACTTGGCCCGTTGGGAACTCAGTCTCGGCAGCCTCGATCCCGACGACGTGGAATGCAATGGTGGGTCCTGCCGGAGCCACGTTGGCGCCGCCCAGCAGGCTTTGCTCCTGAGCGGGCGTGTAGAACGGCGTGTGAATCACGGTGCCGATGTGCACGCCGTAGTCCTGTTCGAGGTTGAACGACGCCAGCACTTGGTCGGGCGAGGACTGCAGCGGCATCCGGCCCGCGATCAGCTTGGTCACCCGAGCCAATCCCGCTGGGGACAGGTCGTTCACCGAAAGATCTCCCGAGTTGATGCCCGCCTTACACGCGCACGTCACGTTGCCGTTAAAGGGCTCACCCGCGATGGTCACCGACGCTACGTCGGGGAGCTTGGCCAGCCCCGGAAGCGGCCGGAGGGTGAAAACGACGGAGTCGTAGCCGTGGGCAGCAACGAAACGCGGAAAGGCCGTCGCCGTCCGGCGCCCGGCCGCGGCGGCGGCCAACACCAGACCGCCTACGACGGCAATGAGAATGACGAGAATCAGCCACGATCGCCAGCGGCGCCGGAACTCTGTACCGAACACCAGCCCGACAGCGCCCAAAACGGTGACCTCCCGCCTCAGTGTGGCCCATCGGACACCTTCCCCCCAAGGGGGTGAGCCGGTCTACCGGGCAGGTGGTAGCACCCCGGAAGCGACCAGTCCCGCGTGGGATGGACCACCGTCGCTCTCCCGTAGGGGGAAGTAAGACGACGCCCTACATGAGGCGAGTGAGAGCGATCGCGGTCGAGGTGGAGTATCGAGACATGCGGCGCCACGCCGACGACCTGATGTGCGCTGGTCCGTCGGGTCAGCGCAGACGCAAACATCTGTGGGCCCCGTCCCCCCGCCCTGGTCTGGCGGGTGGACGGAGCTTGGGCCGATCTAAGACTTCAGTTCACGGCGATGGGGTTGTGCGACTCGGTCACGTTGTAGACACCCGAATCGGGCTGCAGGTAGATTCCTCCGTCCGGGAACTGGACACTTCCCGTGTTGTGCGAGAGGTTCGCCGAGAGTTCGTTGCCACTCTGGGCGTCGAGAGAGATGGCGTCGCACCCGGGTGCCGGGGCGTCGGAGCTGCAGGCGCTCAGGTGGAACCCGTTGTGCTGCGCCGTCAGGTTGGTATTGCCAGTACAAGGTCCGGATGCCGCAGGCTCACAGTTCCCACCGCTGTATCCCGCGGTGGCGGCAATCCCGATTCCGGCGTAGCCGCGGAACTGGTTGTGGCTCAGGTAGTCGAACGCAGTCCCAGGCTCGTCACTGAGAACGAACAGCCCTTCAGCCGGATAGACCGTGCTGCTTCCTGAGCAGTTTCCCGCACAGGCCACCAGACCGCTGAAGTTGTCGTAGTCGACGGAGACGGTGCCACCAATTCCGCCACCCTCGAGAAGGGCGCCTTGGAAGTTGCCGGTGCTGGTCGAATGACTGAACGTGACGTCCGCGGCGTCGTTGAAGGTGTCGAATCCAATGCCCCCGTAGTCAGCGGTGTCATCGACGGCATTGAGCGTTACGTGGCTCACCGTGATGACGTCCTGTGCGTTGGCATCGTCGTAGATTGATACGTCGCTGGGAACCGCATCCTGTGCGTACTCGTTGGCGGTCTCATAGGCGTTTTCGATGGTGAAGTTGCTGATGGTGATGGCACCGCCTGCCCCGCTGTTGTTCTGCACGGAGACGACGCCGTAGTAACCCAAGGCGTCGGTGTCGATGCCGTGGCCGTCGATGATGGACCTACCGAAGCGAGCGCCCTCGAGGGTGACCGGATGAGTGATGTTCACGGTCTGGTCGTAGGTCCCCGCGGCCACCTTCACCGTGGCCCCGACGACGGCCACGTTGACGGCGTGCTGGATGGTTGCGCAGGGATCGGCTTGGGAGCATGCGTTTGAGTCACTGCCTGTCGGCGACACGTAAAGGGTGGTGCTCGGCGATGCCGATGCCACCTCAGCGCCTTGGAATACGAAGACCGCCGTCACCGCCAGAGTCGCCATGATCATGCCGGTCAACGGCAACAAGGCAGTTGTAGCGAGCCCCGGGCCTCGTTGCATCATGAGTGACCTGCGTCGCACTTTTGACCCCCTGGTTGTTGGAGACGACGTAGACGCCGTTCCCATCGCTCCTGGCCCTGCCATCGGGACGACCCGTCGGCCGGACAGAACGAATTCTCGCGGCCTGTCTACCACTGTTGAGCCCTGGTAACACCCCTCAAAAATGAGGACAATCAACCCGGGCTGCCCGGCGCCCTGCGGCGAAGCCGGACGCGCAGGAGGTGTCAGCCGCCCGCACAACCGGCGTCACAGCCTCGTCAGATCGGGGGCCCTTTGAGGCGGGATACCACCGCGATTCGACCACGGGAAACGGCACCGAAGTCATCGTGGAGGATGGCGACGATGTCAGTCCCGGCCAGGATGGCTCCGAGTTCGAAGGCGAGCTGTGCGGGCTCGTCGGTGGCGCTCAGCTCGCCCTTGTCGGCGGCAGCCTGGGCTTCTTGCAGAAGAAGGTCGCGCCATTGCTGCTGCACGCGTGCGACTTCGTCGTGTAGGCGCCCAGGCTGCGCTCCTACCTCGGCTGATGCAGCGACGAAGAAGCACCCTCCGGGGAAGACTCGCCGTTCGACATAGGAAAGGTACCCCTCGCAGAGTGCGAGGAGCCGCTCACGACCCGGCAGGGTCGCCGCCAGCGCCGGTCCGACGACCTCGGCGATGAAGTTCTCTCTCGCCGCGTTGATGGTGGCCAGCTGCAGCTCCTCTTTCGAGCCAAACAGCGCATGAACGCTGCTCTTCGCCACGCCACTGGCCTCGGCCAGCCGGCCTATCGACAACCCCTCAAGGCCCTCGATGCTGGCGAGGCGCGCCGCATGCTCGACGATCCGGGCTCGCGCCCGGTCCCCCGGCGCTCGGGTTTGCCTCGCTGTTCGTCCCTGCTCGTCTGCCATCGGCTCTCGGTCCTTACGACTCCCGCTCAGGCTAGACGGACGATCGTCCATAGCGTACTGTACGACCGTTCGTCTAAGGAGGCACCATGGCGCAGCAAACGACCACGAGCGACGACTGGCGGGAGGCCGGAGAGGCCTGGGGAGACCGGGCTACCGACTGGGCCTACCTGTGGGAGCCCTACGCGCGACCGGCCAACCGGGCGATCTTCACCCAAATCGCCGTCGTCGATGGCACGCGGTTGCTCGACATCGCCTGCGGATCAGGCTTCGCCGCCCACCTGGCGAGCGAGCGTGGCGCCGTCGTGTCCGGCATTGACGCCTCTGAGGGCCTCGTGACCATCGCCCGGGCCCGCACGCCGGGAGGCGACTTCCGTGTCGGTGACATGTTCGCCCTGCCGTTCCCTGACGCGTCCTTCGATGCGGCCACCAGCTTCAACGGGATCTGGAAAGGCTGCGAGGAGGCCCTGCTCGAAGCGCGCCGGGTACTGGTCCCGGGTGGCCGGCTCGGCTTGACCTTCTGGGGACGCTTCGAGCACCTCGGCCTCATGCCGTACTTCGTCAAGGTGATCGAGCTCTCAGAGGCCTCCCACGCCGCGGCCAACATGGAGCATGGCGACACCCAGAACGTGATCGAGGACATGTTGACGACCACTGGATTCGAACGCGTTGAGCGGGGGATCGTCAGTGTCGTCAACGAATGGCCCGACGTCGAGATCGCCGTCCGCGCCCTCGTCTCGGCCGGTCCTTCGGTCCCGGCCATACGGGCGGTCGGCCTCGACGGCTTCCGTGACGCCTTGCGCAGCGTGATCGAACCTCTGCACGTTCCCGGAGTTGGGATCCGCATCACCTCTGAATTCGATTGGATCACTGCTTACTCTCGCTAGTCCGCTCTAAAGCCAATGAGCGAAAAGGGCAGGGAACAGCTCTCGGTCTAGCCATCATTAGCTGTTACAGGTGACCTTTAGAATTTGATCGTGAACCTGGCCGAGTGGGCAGAAGAAGTCGGTATCAGTAGAGGAACCGCCTACCGTTGGTTCCGTCTCGGGGTTTTGCCCGTCTCCGCCCACCGCGTTGATGGCGGGCGGCTGATTCTCGTTGATGCTTCCCCGATGAAGTCGTCTTCGGGCCGAACCGTCTGCTACGCACGGGTCTCGTCACACGATCAAAAAGGCGACCTCGACCGCCAGGTTGCCCGCATTACTACCTGGGCGACCAACCACCTGAGCATCGACGAGGTGGTAACCGAGGTTGGGTCCGCAATGAATGGAAAGCGCCGGAAGTTCATGGCCGCTTTGGCAGACGAGAACGTTCGCACGATTGTCGTTGAGCACCGGGACCGCCTGGCCCGATTCGGCGTCGAATACCTAGAGGCGGTGCTGTCTGCTCAAGGGAGATCAATCGTCGTGGTCGACGACACCGAGGTCGAAGACGATCTGGTCCGAGATATCACCGAAGTTCTGACGTCGTTGTGTGCACGCCTCTATGGGCGCCGGGGAGCGAGGAACCGCGCCGTGCGGGCACTCGTGGCGACCAAAGATGGACAGGCCGCCTGATGCTGGTCAACCAGGCATTCAAGTTCGAGCTTGACCCATCCAATGTCACCCGCTCGAAGCTCTCCTCTCACTGTGGGGCGAGCCGGCGTTGCTACAACTGGGGCCTTGCGTTGGTTCGCACCCGCTGCGCAGATCGCCAGAAAGTTCGCCAAGCCTGTTATGCCGAGCTGCTCACCGATGAACAGACAGACGAGATCCTGAAGTCCTACCCCGTGCTGTGGACCCTCCCCGCTCTACGCAAAGAGTGGAACCGGCAAAAGCACGAGGTCGCCCCCTGGTGGGCTGAGAACTCGAAAGAGGCATACAGCTCCGGCTTCGATGCTCTGGAGCGGGCGCTGAAGGGTTACTTCAACACCCGCAGCGGGCAGTGGGGTGGCGAACGTGGCTTTCCCCGGTTCAAGAAAAGGTCTGCTTCTAAGAGCTGTCGGTTCACGACCGGGGTCATCAAGATCAAAGACACCCACCACATTCAGCTTCCGAGGATCGGTGTCATCCGCACCAAGGAGGAGACCACCGCACTGCTCACCCGGCTCAGCACAGGTGATGCCCGCATCCTGTCGGCGACCATCTCCGAGACCGCCGGCCGGTGGTTTGTCTCCTACGGTTGCGAGGTCTCGCGCCAGGATCTTCCCGCCAAACACCCGTTGGAAGTGGTGGGGGTCGACCTCGGTGTCAAAACCCTGGCCACGCTCTCGACCGGGGCGGTAATAGAGAACCCGAAGCCGCTCAACGGCTACACCAGAAAGATGAGTCGACTCCAGCGGGAAATGTCTCGTCGCCATCGTGGTTCTGGGCGCCATAGGCGCACCTGTCGCAAAGTCGCCCGTGTCCACCAGCAAGTGGCCAACGCCCGCAAGGACGCCACCCACAAGCTCACGACCGCTCTCACCTCGACCTACGGCACCGTCGTCATCGAAGACCTGAACGTCATGGGTATGACCGCCAAGCCGAAGCCTGTCCAACGTCGCGACGGCTCCTACGCCCAGAACGGGCGCCGGAGAAAGGCTGGCCTCAACCGGGCCATCGCCGACGCATCCTTTGGTGAGATCCGTCGCCAGATCGAATACAAAGCCAAGTGGAGAGGTGGACAGGTCATCGTCGTCGACCGGTTCTACCCTTCATCGAAGACCTGCTCGTCTTGCGGAGCTGCGAAAGCCAAGCTCTCCCTGGCCGAGCGAACATATAGCTGCGACGCCTGCGGTCTGGTCATCGACCGAGACCTCAACGCAGCACTGAACCTCGCCGCCTACGGGCGGCAGGTGGTCGCCGGGAGTGGCCCGGAGACTGGAAATGCGCGTGGAGGAGAACACCCCCGTCGAAGGTTGACGAAGTCTCCTGTGAAGCGTGAAGACGGCACCGGTCAACCGGGTAAGACCGCCACTGCTCTCTCGCAAGGGAGAGCTGCATGAGTGGTGCTTATGACCACTCAGATGCAACGGTTGTGCATTTGCTGACGTTCGGGCGCCCAACACAACCAACGCGAGGGATCGGTCGGCGAAACTGTCGGCGTCGCCTCCCGCTCCGAGATGTTGCAACTGTTTGACCTGGTCCACCAAACGGGGCCTAGGTGTTCTACACGAGCTTGTGGCCGCCTTTTAGGCCGGCGAGATAGCCAGCGTCTTGGCCGAACATTACGGAATCAATGAAGCAACGGTCTTCGGTCACCTTCGACGGCGAGGAGTTCGGCGTGGAAAGCGCTTTCGCCTCAGCGAGTCCGACGTAGTCAGAACAACAAAGCTCTATGCATCAGGAGACACTCTGAGAGCCGCTGCCATAGCTCGGGGACCACGATTCGAATGGCACTCGTACGCAAGGTGGTCCAACTCCGCCGTCGGATATCTGAGCTCCGGACAAGCTGAATCGGGAGCGAAAGTGGGATCGAAGACCCGCGAATATCGGATGGCCTGAGCGGCCCTCCCCTGCTCCTGTCAGCTCTATGTGTGGCCGGGTACGGGCCGTCGTATCCTCCCCTCATGCCGATCACCCCGAACAGGAGCGGAGCGCTGGCGAGCCATTTCCGGGGCAAGACCGCCATCGTCACCGGGGCCGCGTCGGGGATCGGAAAGGCGGTGGCCACCGCGCTCGTCCAAAACGGCGCGCTGTGCGTTTTTGCAGACATCGACGAAGACGGGGCCGCCGCCGCCATCGACGCGGCGGGCCGAGAAAGCCCTGCGGGGGGTGGAAGGGCGGTGGCCGCCGCGCTGGACGTCACCGACGCCGAGGCCGTCACCGACCTGGCGGCGCGCACCGCCGGTGAGCACAGGTCTCTCGACTTTGTGTTCAACAACGCCGGCATCAACATGTCGGGGGCAGTATCGGACTTCTCCCTCATACACTGGCGCCGGGTCGTCGAGGTCAACCTGTTGGGCGTAGTGCACGGGGTGACGGCCGCCTACCCCATCATGATTAAGCAGGGTGGCGGCCACATTGTGAATACCGCCTCCATGGCGGGGCTTTTGCCTTCACCGATGCTGGCCCCCTACGGGATGACCAAGCACGGGGTCGTCGGGCTTTCGCTCTCATTGCGGATGGAAGCGGCCGCCCACGGGGTGCGGGTGAGCGTGGTCTGCCCCGGGGTGATCGACACGCCTATCTTGGACAAGGGCAACCCGCCCGAGGTCCCGGCCGTGCCGGCCGTGCCGGCCGTGCCCAATGCCCGTGCCCTACTCGAGAAGCTGATCGGCAAGGCCTATCCGCCCGAGGATTTGGCGGGCGACATTCTCGCCGGAGTGGCCACCAACCGCGCCTTTATCGTGGCGCCCGCCCACGCCCGGCGCGCCTGGCGCATCTACCGCCTGGCACCGGCGCTCTTCGTCAGCGGGGGGACGGCCACCTTGCGACGTGAGCTGGCCCGGCTCCAGCCTCATGGCGATGACCAGAAGCTCGAACAGGGCTCAAACTACAACTGATCGGTAACACATACGGTTGTGTCCAACCACACACGCAGCTTTCGCGTCGATGAACACTTCCGGATGAGTCGCGTGGATGTTCCCTATCCGGCGACGGGGCGACGTTACGGGCGCAACCTACCCATCCGCTCGTATCCTCTGGTACCGGCAAGTAGCCCCATGGAGGTGGCGCGATGGCAGACCTGGACGGCACCACTGTGGTCATCACGGGCGCATCGAGCGGCATCGGGGCGGCCACCGCCCGGGCGCTCGCCGCCGAGGGAGCGAAGCTCCTCCTAGCGTGCCGCTCCGAGTCCCGGGCCGCCTCGGTGCTCGACGCGTTGGCAGCTGCGGGAACCCCTGCGCTTGGGGTAGTGCCGATCGATCTTGGCGACCTCGACGCGGTGCGGGGAGCGGCCGACGCCATCGCCGCGCGGCTACCGCGCTTCGATGTCCTCATCAACAACGCCGGTCTGGCCGGAACCCAGGGCGGTCTCACCGCCAGCGGCTTCGAGTTGGCGTTCGGCACCAACCACGTCGGCCACTTCCTTCTCACCACCCGGCTTCTCGACGCGCTGGGCGACGGAGCGCCTCGGAGGGTGGTTACCGTCGCGAGCAACGAGCACTACAAGGCCACGGGGATCGACTTCGACGCCGTGCGCCGTCCCACCGGCTCGATGACAGGGCTTCCCGAGTACGCGGTCTCGAAACTGGGCAACGTGCTGTTCAGCCAGGAGCTCGCTCGACGAGTCGCCGGGCGCGGCATCCACACGTACGTCCTACACCCCGGCGTGGTCGCCTCGGAGATCTGGCGCAATGTCCCCCGGCCCATGCGCTTCGTCATGACCCGCTTCATGAAGTCGCCGGAGGATGGCGCGCGCACAAGTGTTTACTGCGCCAGCTCGCCGGACGTCGCCGACGACACCGGGCGCTACTACACGGACTGTGTCGTGAAGGCGCCCAACGCGGCAGCCACCCCTGAGCTGGCGGCGGAGCTGTGGCGTCGCAGTGAGGAGTGGACCGCGGCCTGACCCGCCGACATCGAAGGCCCGTGATCTTCACGTGGGGGAGGTGTGGCGTCCATCCCATAAAAATGGTGATCCCAGCACCGCTTGGGGGGGACTCGGATGGGTCCCAGCAATTGGGAGGCGGGCGCACCCGTATCGGGCACTTGAGGGTTGCGGTTGAACCCTGCATCCATCGGCACCAGATGGTTGAGTCGTCAACGGTAACCCCGCTGACGCATGTCCTTCCGCCATCCGCCCCTGTGAACCAGCTCGCGCAGGCAGGGTCGCCAGTGATCTGAGCGCGTGTTCACCAAACCGGATGACTCTCACAAAGTGGCGCAATCGAATACTCGATTGAGCCCGGCTGCCTCACTTCCCCAAGCGCACCATGCGCCCAATGTGGGCGAAGAAATGCCTAGCGGCTGAGCTTCTCACCCTCATGAACTGAGAACCGTCGTGAACAGGCCCATGTTGGCAAACAACCCATGAGTGCACGGGCGTTGCATGGCGCTGCTTTGTCGACCTCAGGAGCGGCCCCAGAGGTTCACGTCGTCAGCCCAAGGTGAGAGGCCCGGTATCGGCGTTCCTGATCGCGCCCTGAACCACGGGGGGCTGCGGAGGACCTGCGCCGAGGTATTCGTCGCCCGGGGATCCGCCCATGGCAGCGACCAACGGAGAACGAACAAGCGCAACCACGCCGACGCACAACACCACTATGGCGAGAACGTCCAGCGCCAGGAAGCCAGTTCCTGCCCGCACCCTTTCGTGGAAAGCCGTCACACCAATGACGATGCTGACCATCGGGTTGACGATGACGTTAGTGGTTCGCGACGCGACGATTGGGCCGGCATGAAGCGCGCTCTGAAGGAGGAATAAGCCAGGCAGAGCCATGATGACGATGACGTATGGCTCCCAGCTCTCGAAGACGCGCGCCAAGCCGCCATGCCGCAGGATCGTGGTCGTTGTCTTTGTCAAGGCGGCGCCGTATGCGAACATGAGGGAGGCCGCCGCCCCCAGTAGGGCTGCTCGCCACCACCGGGGGCCTCTGCGACCTGCCGCCACCAGCCCGAGCGTACAGATCAAGGTCACTGTGGACACGATCACCCAGGCCCTGGCATCGGGTTGGCCTTTGCCGACGGCAGGTGAAGCCGATGCGAAGAAGCCGATCAGTCCGCCAACAATGGCCAAAGTTCCCAGCACCTCTCGCCAGCCGACGCGGCGGTGAAATACCACCACCAATATGGCAACCAGGAAGACCAACTCGACCGTGACCGCTGGCTGGACCACGCTGAGTTGGCCGACGCGCAGAGCCGCCGCCTGCACTAGGTACGCGCCCAGCAGGAGACCGAAGCCAAGCAGCCAGCCGCGCTTTTTGATGGCGTGGGTTATGAGTCGGGGACTAAGGCTGGTCCCCGAAGGGGCCGATTCAAGCGCCACTCGCTGGAGCACGACGGCGATTGCCTCTAACAGCGCGGCAAAGGCTGCCAGGACGATGTCCACGGCAACTGTCTAGTCGCGAGCAATCGTCTCCGGTTCAGCGCCGTCGGCACAGGCGATAGCGAAGGTCGGAAGTCCGACCTGGATGGTGATCTCGGTCCCATCGTGACATTTCGACCCGCGGACGACGGATTGACAACACGGGAGTAGATAGAGCACCTTCTCGTAGTACTGGGAGAAGACGACACTCCTTAGGCACCCGATGCAATTGGGGATCCCGAGCCTTCGGGTATCCATCCGAACCGACCGGTACATGCCAGGCCCTGTGCACGTTCGACGGGGCTACGGCCCGGCCGATAACGACGGCCCGCCACGTTTTCCTTGCGGCCCATGCAGCTACCGTGAGAGGCGGTAGGACATCCGGTCGATTGAGGACATTGCTCCAACCATCGAACACAACGGAACCACCCCTGTGTGGTGGCTCGTCCCGCCGGAGGAGATGCGAGCCGCTACCGAGGGCGGCTTCCTTGAGCTGGTCAGCGAGTGGGAGATCGCGGGCGGTGGGGCCGTCGACCCTCACTCCCACCCGACCCACGAGTTCTACTACATCATCTCCGGCCGGGGGATCATGAAGATCGCCGACGAGGAACGCCCGGTACACGCTGGTGACCTCGTCTACACGCCGCCCGACACGACCCACAGCATCTGGCCCGCCAGTGAGCACGCTCCCCTCCGGGGTCTGGCCTTCGCCATTGGCATCCCTGGAGCCGAGAAGGTCGACTACAGCTGAACTCTGTTCGCCGTCGCCAACGTGTCGGTGCCGCTCAGAATCAAACTGCAGTTGCCATCAGATGACGGTGGATGGACTGTGGCAGACCGAACGATAGGTGCCACTTGCGCGAAGGAGTCTGCAAGCCATCCTGGCGACGTGAACGCACAACATTCGCGACAGCTGTTCCAACTGGATCGAGGAAGAACAACCTGGTTGACGACGAACGTAAACAAACGCAGGAGGGTTTGAATAAGGAAACGAAACTACCTGACCGGCGGGACACGAAAAAAATAAATTCCTGACAAGAGGAATCGTTGTGTTCTCGACAACGAGTGGGGGTGAAGGGACTCGAACCCTTACTGGAGGCGTTTTAAGCGCCCTGCCTCTGCCGGTTGGGCTACACCCCCGCACTGTTTGACGCTCTGATCATTCGTGGTGGTGCCCGCCGTTCGGCTCAGCACCGGCGTGCTCCCATGCCACGCGTTCCTCGCCACGTGGATCGTCTTTCACACCACCGTCAGGACCAAACACCATTGTGGCCCGTTTGGCCGGTTCGTAGGCGGGCCACTCCCCCGCGGCATCACAAGATGGATCGCCGCCACACGCAAAGGCCAACCAGGCCTGTTGCATCTTCTCGGAAAGTGCCAACGCCTCGGGACTAGAACCACTGAACACTTGAATCACGTCTTCTTGGAGGGTGCCGAACACAAAAGGGATCTCCAGCCCGTGCGAAGACCCGAACACTCCTCCCATAAAGGGGGATTCCCATGTGAACAGGTATACGAAGGTCGACGGCTGATACTTGCTTTGGATCGATGCCAAGGACGCGGACGGCACCCGAAAGACGTAATCGGTGACGATGGCTGTCCATAGGTCCCGGCCCGAGACTGATTCGCCACGACCGCGGCGGGCCTGAACATACGCATCCACCACCAGCTTGGACGCGTCCGATCCCACGTATTCAGCCAACCGGCGAGCCACCTTGGCCTCATCAAGCTGGGCATCGGCGATGTCCTCGATGGTGAACAGGGCCGCTTCGTCGCGCGTCGTCCCGATGAGGATCGGCACCGCCGCCGCCCGTCCCTCGCCCACGGTTTTGGCGGGCAGTCGCGTGAGAACGCCACCGTCGATCACCGGCATGAACGTCAGCGGCAAGCCGTCGTCGGGGGTCTCGAGCGCCAAGCGCTGCGCTCCTTGAACGAGCGCATCGGCCGGCAGTTGTTCGAGGACGGGACGTTCGAGGTCACCGAGTCCCATCAGCTCGGCCAGGCGCTGGGCTCGCCGGGTGGCAGAGGGCAAGCTCGCCGTCGTGGGTGGACCACTTTGGATCACGGCCCGCTGAAACAAGCCGGCCGCAGCATCAGTACCGAGCAGAGCCGAGATGCTCATGGCGCCGGCGGACTCACCGAAGATGGTGACGTTGGTGGGGTCACCTCCGAAGTTGGCAATGTTCTGCGCCACCCAGCCCAGTGCCGCGAGCTGGTCCAGCAGTCCCCAGTTTCCACACCCTGTCCCGGCGGACAGGACTGGATGGGCCAGGAATCCCAGTGCGCCCAAGCGGTAATTGATGGTGACCACGACCACGTCGCCGCGCGACGCCAGCCTGTCGCCCCGGAACAGAAGGCTGGCGCCCGTACCCGTCGTGAAGCCGCCGCCGTGCACCCACACCATCACCGGCCGGGCACCATCGTCGACCCTCGGTGTCCAGACGTTGAGGTTCAGGCAGTCCTCGGCGGCAACGGTGGGATCACTGGGGATAGAGAACCCCGGCCGCGGCGGCGTCTGAGGACTGATCGGGCCCCAGACAACGGCGTCTCGTATTCCGTGCCAGGGAGCTACCGGCTCAGGCGGCCGCCACCGGCCCGAACCACCCTCGGCTCTGGCATAGGGAACGCCCTTGAAGACCCAGACGCCGTCTTCCTCGACCCCTCGGATCATCCCACCACTGGTGAGGACGACGCCGTCCACGTTGCCAACCCCCTGTTGGCCGGGACTTCGGCCCTTTGAAGCACGGTAGGCGGCGGCCCCGAAGGGGGTCAAACGAGCCCTCCGCCGCCCGCCGTGATCTGCCCAGCGGGCCCGTGTCGGCTCCCGTGCGCGCTTCACCGGGCCTTGTCGTTCGTCGAGCCCCGGCGGGTACCATGACGCCGTGACGCCAGGCAAAGAAACCATCGAGTTCACCCAAAGCGCCTTGGTGCCCGTCCCGCGCTTCGAAGAGGATTCTGGAGACACCGAGCGCCTGTCGGACGTCGACGAGTGGGGGCGCTCCGAACACGTGCGTGCCATCATTCGCCGGCTTTACGCACCCCTCTACAACAACTGGTTCCGGGTCGAGTGGGAGGGGTTGGAGAAGATCCCCAAGACCGGTGGAGCGCTGCTGGTAGCCAACCACGCCGGTGCCATTCCGTCCGATGCCCCTGTCATCATGCACGGCATCGAGGTCGAGCTGGGCCGCCCCGTCTATGGCTTGGCCGATTACTTCTTTCGCCAGGCGCCTTGGATGGGAACCATGTGGTCCCGCTTCGGCGGCGTGCCCGCCCACCCGGACAACGCGCTGCGGCTTCTGCGTGACCAAGGTCAGTTGGCGGTGGTGTTTCCCGAAGGGACCAAAGGCCCCTCAAAGACGTACACGGACCGGTACCGGTTACGGCGATTCGGTCGGGGCGGTTTCGTCGAGATCGCCATGCGCGCCGGCGTGCCCGTGATCCCCATTGCCGTCCTCGGAGCCGAAGAATCGATGCCGATCCTGTTCCGGCTCCCATCGGTGGCCCGGTTCCTCGGCGTGCCCTACGTCCCCATCACGGCCAACATGCTGGCCTTCGGCCCGCTCGGGCTGGGGTTGTACTTCCCGGCCAAGTTCAAGCTGCGCGTGCTCGATCCCGTCACCTTCGACGTGGCGCCGGGTCAGGAGCGCTACTCCAAGAGCCGCGTGATGGACGAAGCGGAGAACATTCGCACGCATCTCCAAGAGACGCTGTACGACATGCTGCGTGACCGACGCAGCGTGTGGTTCGGCTGACCCGCCATGGGGCGACGCGTCCTCATCACGGGTCTCGACACGTTCTGGGGCGGCCGCATGGCTCAGGCTCTGGAATCCGATCCCGACGTCGAGATGATCCTCGGCATGGGGACGCGCGAACCATCGGTGCCGCTGGAGCGGGCTGAATTCGTCCGGGCCGACCAGGCCTATTCGATCCTGGCCCGCATCGTCCGGGCCACCCAGGTCGACACCATCGTGCACACCTTTTTGGTGACCGATTCAACCCGGGTATCGGCCCGGGCTTTGCACGAGATCAACGTGATCGGCACCATGAACCTGCTGGCGGCCGCCGGCCAATCGGGGTCGTCGGTGCGACAGGTGGTGGTGAAGTCGTCCACCTTGGTCTACGGATCGGCTGCCACCGACCCGGCGTGGTTCCGCGAGGAGACCTCTCGGACGTCACCGGCTCGTACCCGCGTGGAGCGTTCCTTGCTCGAAGTCGAGGGATTCGTGCGCGACTTCGCCGAGGACAACCCGGCCACGGTGGTGACGGTGCTGCGCTTCGCCAACGTTCTCGGCACCGACATCGTCACCCCTATCAGCTCCAACCTCTCGAGATCGTTTTGCCCCTCCATCGCCGGCTACGACCCCCTGGTGCAGTTCATCGAGGAAGACGACGTCGTGCGCTGCTTAGAGCACGTCACCCGTCATCGGGTGCCCGGGCTCTACAACGTGGCCGGAGCGGGCAAGCTTCCGTGGAGCGAGGTGGTGGCCATCTGCGGAGGACGCCGACTCGCCCTCCCCCCGTCACTGACCAACGCGGCGGCCGCTCCTCTGGTTCGACTCGGGCTTATCGACTATCCCCCCGAACTCGGCGGGCTGCTCCGTTATGGACGCGGCGTCGACACCTCCCGGGTGATCCGGGCCGGTTTCAACACGCGCTACACCACGGCGGGCGCCGTCAACAGCTTCATCCGCGCTCTGCGGCTCCGGCGCAGCGTGGGCGACACGCCCCTGTCGTATACCTACGAGCAAGATATCGAGCAGTTCTTCCGGCGCTCCTCAGCCGTCGTGCAGTCCGCCCGAGATATCTAGAACGGGCCTCTCGGCGCCGTCACCCTCGCCTCAACCACGTCGACACCAGTTCCTGGCGACGCTGGTCCCATTCCTCGGCAGTGATGGCATAGCGAACGTGGTCCTCCCAGCTCCCGTCGATCTCGAGGTAGCGCTGGGCCACACCCTCTTGGCGGAGGCCGAGTTTGTCCACGACCCGGCGGCTGGCATGGTTACGCGGCACGATGGCGATCTCGACACGATGGAGGCCGAGCTCCTCGATGGCGAACTTGATCACGATGACCGTCGCCTCGGGGGCGAGACCGTTGCCCGCCAACGCCTGGTCGACCCAGTAGCCCACAAAGGCGTTCTGAAAGGGGCCGCGCTGCACCGACGACAGCGTGATCTCGCCGGCCAACCGACCTTCGACGAAGATCCCGAACCCGTAGCCACTTCCCATTTGGCGCTCGCGTTCGCGCGCCCGACAGCGCGCCGCGAAGCTGGCCCGGTCCTCAGGCGGCGGCGGCGCCAACGCGGGGCGCGGCTCCCAAGGCAACAGCCACTGGCGACAGCGGGCCCTGACTTCGAACCAGTTCTCGTAGTCATCCTCGGTCAACGTGCGCAACCGCAGTCGCCACCCAATGAGTTCCAAGGGAGCTACCCGAGAGATTCGCCCGATCATCGGTCCAGCACCTCCGCCAAGGCCGCCAGCAACGTGGTGACGCTCTGGCGGCGCGCCGTGTGACCCATGCAGCCGATACGCCATACCCGTCCGGCCAAAGGCCCGACGCCGGCGCCGATCTCGATGTCGTAATGCCGCAGCAGAACTTGCCGGACTTCCGCCTCGGTCATCGCACCGGGGAGGTTGTCGGGGACGTGAACCGTCGTCAACTGAGGCAATCGGTGCTCCTTGTCGACCACCAGCGAAAGTCCCAAGTCCTCGAGTCCGTGTTGCAACAGCGTGCCGCAGTCATGATGGCGTTCGATGACGCGATCGATGCCTTCCTCGAGCAACACGCCGAGGCCGGCGTGCAGAGCGTAAATCATGGAGATGGGTGCGGTGTGGTGATACGTCCTGCCGCCCTCCCCTTCGACGTAACGGGCAATGAGCCCGAGATCGAGGTACCACGAGGACGGTCGGGTCACGAACCGACTGCGAGCCGCGTCCGACACGGTGATCGGTGACAGTCCCGGCGGGACCCCCAAGCACTTCTGCGTCCCGCTGTAGACCACATCGAGGTCCCATCCGTCGCTCTGCAGCTCGATGCCACCGAGCGATGTGACGGCGTCCACCACCACGAGGGCATTTCCTTTGGCCCGACTCACGGACTCCACGTCGTTGCGAACGCCCGTGGAGGTTTCGGCGTGGACGAGTGCGATCAGGTCCGGCTCGCGGTGAGCCCCGAGGACCACCTCAGGATCCAGGGCTTCGCCCCACGGCGCTTCGGCCCGCACCACCTGGGCGCCCAGGCGAGATGCCACCTCGCACATCCGTTCCCCGAAGAGACCGTTGACGCCAATCACCACGACGTCGTCAGGCGACACGAGGTTGACGAAGGCCGCCTCCATGCCGGCCGAGCCGGTGCCGCTCACGGGCAAGGTGAGCGCATTGGCCGTCGCGAAGACGGTCCTCAGCTGCTCGCACGTTTCATCGAGCACGGCCAGGAAGGCCGGATCGAGGTGGCCGAGAACCGGCCAGCCCAGCGCGGCCGTGACTTCGGGGTACGGGTTGGAAGGACCCGGCCCCATCAGCAGGCGTTCGGACAGCACCATCCCCGGATGCTAGGCACGCGACACCTCATGACCGCCAGTGCGAGGGCGGGCGACACCTCAGCGAGCTGGTGAGGCCCACCTTCGGTGCCAGTCCGACCCCTCAAGCCGAACTTTCGTCACCCAAGCGCCACAGCGCGTGACAAAGCCGTCAGATCGTGCCTTCTTCGACGGCTCGGGCGATCCAGGGGATGACCTCGTCGAGCATCTCGTCAAGGGAGGTGGTCGCTTCGAATCCCAGGATCTTCTTGGCCTTTTCCGTGGCCGGGACCCGACGGGCCACGTCGTGCTCGAAGGGCGTGTCCGAGATGTACCGAAATGGCACATCTCCCTTGATCTTGTGCCAGATCACCTCGGCCAACTCCAGCACCGTGGTCGACTCCGCGGTCGACAGGTTGAAGTCGTCGTTGAGAGCATTTTCGTGCTCCATGGCGTCGACGATGCCGCGGGCCAAGTCCCCGCCATAGGTGTAGTGACGAATCTGCGTGCCGTCCCCGAGGATGTGCAGAGGGTCTTGCCCCTTCACCACTTTTTGCACAATGTCGGGCACCACATGGCTCATGGCCAGCTTGACGTTTCCCGACAGGATCTCCAGATCCCCCAGGGCGCGACGCTCGCCGATACCCACGCAGTTGAAGGGGCGGACGATCGTATAAGGCAGCTCGTACTGGTCGTAGGCGGCCCGGGCGAAGTACTCGACCGCAAGTTTCTGAAAACCGTAGGAGGACAGAGGCGGGGGAACGACTCGCTCCTGGCCTTCGTAGGAAGGCCACGAGTCGGTGGACTCGAAGACCATGGACGAGGACAGGTACGTCACCTTCTTGAGTTGCCCGCGCTGGTAGGCCTCGATGGCGGCGTCACACGACGAGGCGATGATCCGCTCGTTGGTGGCCAGCAGGTCATAGGCATAGGCGTGGAAGTACGAAATCCCGCCGATCATGGCGGCGCCGGCGATGAAGTGGTCGCAATCGGCCAGCAGCCTCGTCATGAACTCCTTGTCACGACAATCGCCTTCGGCGAATTCGTAGTTCGGATTGGAGTCATACGACTTGGTGGACGGCCCGTACTTGGAGAGGTTGTCGACGCCCACGACAGAGTGTCCCCGGCGCAACAGTTCCTCGACCACGTAGCCGCCGATAAAGCCGGCCGACCCACTGACCATCACCTTGCTCATCTCTTCACTCATCCCGTCCTGGTGTGATGTCTTCATCTAGCTTGGCGCCGAACGCATATCGGTACCACCTGAGGTACTTGGGTATCCACTTTTGCAATTGGAAGTTCGACGATCCGGCCGTGCGCTCCAACCAGATCGTCGGGATCTCCGCCACCGGCAACCTCCGTCGATGGGCCTTGGCCACAAGCTCAAGACCCACTTCGAAGCCGGCGTCGGATTCGATGCCGACTTGCTCGACGAAAGTGGCCGAATAGGCCTTGAACGAGTTGGTGGCGTCGCGCGTGCCGACGCGGGCGAAGATGTGGAGCGAGAGCCCCGCCAGCCTCGAGAGTGCGCTCTTGAGCGGGGGCCCGCCGATCTGCTGGCCGCCGCGCATATACCGGGAGGCGGCGGCAATGGCCACCCCCCGTTCGACGAGGCGGGTGAGTTGATCGATTTGGGAGGGATCGTCACAGCCGTCGGCCATGGTCACCACCACCACGTCGGCCACGGCCTGCTTGAACCCGAAGCGAATGGCCCGAGCCGGGCCAGGGCCGTCGGTGTTCAGCGTCGGCCGCACCCGTCCATCGGTCTCTGCGTACTTCTCGACCCACGGCTTGGTGGTGTCGTCCAAGGAGTCGTAGACGACCAACACTTCACACGGCAACGACACCGATTCGAGGAGCCGCTCCAAGTAGGCGACGATGGTCTCGCCTTCGTTGTACGCGGTGACGATGATCGAAACCCTGGGCTTCACGACACGAGTCCTGGGCTGGCGCGTAGCTTCCACACGTCGACGATGGGCACAGAGACATCCAGGTCTCGGTACAGATCGTGCGGAGTCCCGATCACGAGCACATCGGATCGTTCAAGTACCTCATCCAAGGGCAGCAAATCGGCATCGGACGACACGTAGGGATCGTGGCAGACGACGTGGCGCGCCTTAAAGCGAAGAATGCGCTTGAGCTTGTAGCTGAGGCTCGAGCGAATGTCGTCGGAGCCGCCCTTGAAAGCCATTCCCAAGATGCCGACAGTCATCTCGGGCAAGGAGAACTGCTCCTCCATCTTGGAAACCAAGTACAGCGGCAGTCCCTCGTTCACCAACATGGCGGCATGTCCCAGCACGAAGTTGTTGTTGTTGAAGGCGGCCAGTTGCATGGTGTCCTTCAACAGGCACGGACCGGCCGCGAACCCGGCTCCGGGGAGATCACTGGCACGCGGGTACTCAAAGGAGAGAGCTGAGCGGATGCGGTCGTAATCGAGACCGAAGTCGTTGGCCATCATGAAGAGCTGATTGGCGGTGGCGAATTTGATGTAACGCCACGTGTTGGTGAACAGCTTGGCCAGCTCGGCTTCTTCGGGCGCCAGGCGAACCGTCTGCGAGGTCAAGGTCCCGAAGAGTTTCTCTGCTCGGGTGAGTGCCGACTCGCTTCGTCCCGAGACGATCTGGGGGAGTTCAAACAGCTCGGTCATAGCGCGGCCCTCGGCGATGCGCTCCGGGCAGAACGAGACATCGATGGCCTTGCCCGTCGCCGCCACGCCCTGTTCGACCAGAGCAGTCGTGCCCGGGTAGACGGTGGATCGCAATACCAGAAGTTGGCCGTCGCGCAAATACGGCTCCAGGTCGACCACGGTGTTCGAGACCACGGTCGGATCCGGGTTGAGGTGTTCGTCGACAGGCGTTCCCACGACCACCACCACGTGCTCGGCGTCGGCGACGGCAGAGGGATCGGTGGTGGCGGTCAGGGTCGAGCCGAGGGTGGCCGCCAGCACGGGGTCGGCGCCGTCCTCACGGAACGGCATGTGCCCGCTCATCACCTTGGCCACGGCCGACTCGCTGACGTCATACAGCGTCACCTTGAGCCCGCGACTGGCAAAAGCCAGGCCGAGCGGGAGACCGACATGGCCGCATCCCCCCACGATGACGATGTCACGCTCGAACATGTACGGCGACTCTCCTCTGTGGTGATTGCCGGCCCGGACCGGGCACCGCCCGCCGGGAACCTCGCCAGGGGCGTGTGGTCCCAGACCGCTACAGAATGCCAGATGGACAGGGGTACGGGCGGACTTCGCAGGCCAGCGGTGGTGCCCGATCGGGCGCCTTCAACGAAGACTGGCAGCCAGACCGTCGAGAATGTCGTCTTCGGACACCACGCATGACGAGCACTCGAAGTGCTCCATGACGGCGTCGAGCACGAGTACGCCACCGACGATGACATCGGCACGGCCCTCCACCATCCCCGGGCGTGTCAAACGGGCCGCGGCGCTTTCGGCACCGAGCCAGTCCAACCAGCGGCGCACCTCGGAACGGGTCAACACGGCATGGTGGATGAGGGCCCGGTCATGCGAGCGAAGTTCTCGCGCCAGTGCCGCCAGCGTCGACACTGTTCCCGCCAACCCGACCATGGCGCCCCCGGCGGCGAGCTCGGGAAGCTCACGACGCGCCTGGCCCAACGCGTCGTCGATGGTCTGTCGGGCGGCGGCCATCTCGTCGGCACGCGGCGGATCGTGGTGCAAGAAACGTTCGGTGATCCGTACGCAGCCGATATCGAGCGAGACAGACGACACGAGGCGGGTCCCCTGGGTAGGACCCACTCCCTCGGTTGGGCCGGCCCCACCCGGCGTTCCCATCGAAAGCTCCGTCGATCCTCCGCCGATGTCGACCACGAGCACTGGACCCGGACCCACCAGGTCGACAGGAAGGTGGGCGGTGGCGCCCGCGAACGAAAGGCGTCCTTCCTCCTCACCCGAGAGCAATTCAGGACGAAGTCCCGTGGCGTCTCGCGCCGCGCTGAAGAAGTCCTCGGCGTTGCGGGCGTCGCGTACCGCCGACGTAGCCACCAGTCGCCCCTGGTGCACGGCATGGCCATCCATGGCCCGCCGGTATTCGGCCAATACCGCGGCGGTGCGGGCAATGGCCTCAACCGACAACGCATGGTTGGCGTCGACACCCTCACCGAGCCGGGTGATGCGCATGAGGCGTTCGACGGTGGCACCCGTCGCATCGACGATCAACAGGCGCGTCGAGTTGGTCCCACAATCGATGGCGGCCACCGCCGAGCTTCTGTCAGCCATCGCCCCGCTCTACCACATAGCTCGCCACGTCCAACTGGAGCTCGTCGATGGCCCATTGACCCACGGGGTCATCGCCTCCGGCCAGAGCCCACGCCACATGGGCGTGTAAACACTTCACGCCCCGGCGCGTGCCACCCACGCCGCCGCTCGGACGCGGACCGCGATGGTCCGGGGCGATGCCACTGTCGCGCTCTGCCGCGTAGCGGTGATGGGCTTGCGCCACGGCCTCCGGATCAACTGCAGCGGCGGCGGCACGCACCCCTCCGGCCGCCTCGAGCCGGCTCACGGCGTCGCGTGCGACGGGGTCGATGAGCCAATACCGGGTGGGCATGGGACGCCCGTCGTCGAGGAAAGGCTCGTTGACTATGACGGCCGGCTGGCCGGCGCGGTTGCGGACGGCCACGGCGAATCGGGCTGCGGGCAGACGCCCGAGCAGCCGAGCCACGGCGTCGCGGTCTTCTTCGCGCTGTGGTCCGCTCGGCGGGCCGGTTGGGGGGCCGGTTGGGGGGCCCGAGACCACCCGCTCAGCGCCAGAACTCGAGGTTGGAGAGCACCCTCGACCAGTAGCCGGGCCCCGAGGACGACCCCACCGACGCCGCCGACGTGACGGCCGGCCACTGGAAACCGCCGGGGTCGACACCGAGAAGCGCCTGGGACTCCTTCGAACCGGGGACAACCGGCGGCCCCTCCAGGGGAACGGCGTTGCCGGCGGCGGGGCTCGTCGACCCTGAGGCGCTCGAGGCCGGCAGGATGTCATACGCCTTTGAGCCCGGCGGCACCAGGCCGTAGACACTGCGGGCCAACGCGTCCACCGTGGCAGTGTTGGAGAGCTGGTGCGCCTCGTGAGACAACAGGGAATTTTCGGCATGCAGGCGGGCCAACTCCGCCGACGACGATCGCAGCTGCTGACGCTGGGACAGCAAGTTGCCGATCGGCATGCTCGTGGCCAGCACGACCACGGCGAATAGTGCTGCTCCCAGCAAGACGGCTCGCGCCCGGCGCCGCTGCAGCGTGTCGAGGCCGTCGCCCGGGCGCGCCGAAAACAGACGACGCCACAACGTCATCAGCGATCGTCTCCCGATGGACGTACCGCCGCCAACGCGTCGCCACCATAAAAGGAGGCGGACTCGCCGATCGCTTCTTCGATCCGCAACAGCTGGTTGTACTTGGCCACCCGATCCGAGCGCGCCGGCGCACCGGCTTTGATCTGACCGCAGTTGGTGGCCACCGCCAGGTCGGCGATGGTGGTGTCCTCCGTCTCGCCCGAACGATGCGACATCACGCACGTGTATGCAGCGCGCCGAGCCGCATCCATGGTGTCGAGGGTCTCGGTAAGGGTCCCGATCTGGTTGACCTTGATCAAGATCGAATTACCGACTCCCCGCTCGATGCCCCGTTCGAGGCGCGCCTGGTTGGTGACGAAGATGTCATCGCCGACGAGTTGGACTCGCTGTCCGAGCGCCGAGGTCAGCACCGACCAGCCGTCCCAGTCGTCCTCGGCCATGCCGTCTTCGAGGGACACGATGGGATAGCGCCCGCACAACTCGACCCAGTAATCGACCATGTCATCGGAGCTGAGGCGACGACCCTCACCGGTGAGCACGTAGGCACCGTCTTCGAAGAGCTCGCTCGACGCCGGATCGAGAGCGAGGGCTACCTCGTCGCCCGGCACGCGTCCGGCCGCCTCGATGGCCTCGACGAGCACACCCAAGGCCGCCTCGTTGGTGGGCAGGTCAGGCGCGAAACCCCCCTCGTCCCCGACCGTCGTCGACAGTCCTCGGGCTTTGAGTACCTTCGCCAACGAGTGGTACGTCTCCACCCCCCACCGCAGCGCCTCGGAATACGACGCGGCGCCAACCGGAGCCACCATGAACTCCTGGAAGTCGATGGAGTTGTCGGCGTGGGCGCCTCCGTTGATCACGTTCATCAAGGGCAGGGGCAACACGTGCGCGTTGGCCCCTCCCACGTAGCGAAACAGCGGAAGCCCGCTTTCGGCGGCAGCGGCTTTGGCCACCGCCAGGGAGACGCCGAGCACGGCGTTGGCTCCCAGGCGCCCTTTGGTGGGGGTGCCATCCAGATCGATCAAGGCGAAGTCCACGGCCCGCTGGTCATCGGCGTCGAAACCCGAGAGGACCTCGGCGATCTCACCGTTGACGTGCTCGACAGCACCGAGCACGCCTTTGCCCCCGTAGCGCTCTCCCCCATCGCGCCACTCGGTGGCCTCGTGGACTCCGGTGGAGGCACCGGACGGCACAATGGCCCGACCGGCCGCGCCGGAGGCCAAGACGACCTCGACCTCCACGGTGGGATTGCCCCGAGAGTCGAGGACTTCCCGGGCCGCAATCTCCTCGATAGCGCTCATAGCTCCGATGCCCCTGTGATTGGTGTTGCCAAAGTTACTCGCTCGGAGGAATTTTGTCGCGCAGGCGTCTCTTGCCAGCACGCAACGTGAGCGACGGCTACCCGGAGCTCTTCTGCACGTCGAACCAGGCGGTCATCTCGCCGCTGACATCAGGTGGTCCAAGGGCGGCGCCAAAGAGCGCCACTACGGCAGCCGGCTCGGAGCCACCGTCGTAGACCAACACGGTGCCGACGTGGTAGCGCTGCAGAAACGCCCGCACGTCGGCCGGCGCGGGCGGGGGGCCCTCGGACACCCCCAACCAGTCACCGGTCAAGGTCGCCGTCACATCGGCGGGCACCAACGGTGGTGCGAAGGACGTGGCCGTCCCCGTGGCGCCGGCGGTGAGCGCGTACCCGCCGATGAGACGAAAACGCATGTCTGAGGCGGCCTGCCACAACATGGCCTGGTCTTCGGGGTACACAGGATACGGATACGTGAGCGCCACACTGCCCGGTGCCACCTGCTGCAGTGCCGGGGACGAGAAGAACGCCGGGATGCCGGTCGGCACCGACGGATAGGGCCAGCGCGGCACCAGGGGCACCAGCGCCACCACGCTGAGCACCCCGACGGTCAACCATCTCGGAGCCGAGGCGGAGGCGCTCCCCGGGGCGGCGGGGTGCTGCGCATGACGTCCTTTGCGCTCGACCACTCGATGAGCGACGCGGTCGAGGGTGACGGCCAATGCCAACGCCACGAAGAGGTCCACCAGCAGCGCGAAACGGGCGGCGATGACGGCGTCGAGAACCGGGACATGCGGGAACACGGTGAACGGCAGGCGAATCGACGTGACGTGGGTGTCGACCACCAGACGGGGCCCGAGCGACAACACCCAGGCGGACACGGCCATGAAGACGGAGAAGATGACCACCCCGTTGCGTCGAAAGCGCAGGGCGGCGCCGGTCAATACGACGAGCAGGGGAATGCCCAAGTAGGTGCCGTTCTCGGCCAGATCGGCATTGACGAACTTGGACCCGATGGCGGCCAGGCTCCGAGGCGCGAATTGCTGGTTCAGCGACGGCACCACAGCGCCGAGCACATCGGCCGGAAACGTAGTGCCCTGCCACGGGGAACCGGTGAAGCGATGGAGACCGAAGAGGTAGAAGTAAACGGGGAACGCCACCACCACCGCAGCCACCGGGAGCGCCCACGCCACGCCCTGCGCCACGTAGCGGACGCGGGGCGCCACCTGCTTCCAACGAAACACCACGAGGAGCACCACGCCGATCACCGTCATCACGGCGCAGTCGACGAGCACCTCGGGCGAGATGAGGAACTGGACGGCAATGAGCAAACCGAGAAGAACGCCCACCCGGCGCGCCCTCATGCGCTGGCGCACGAAGAGTTCGTCGAGCAGCAGCAGGATGAGCGGCGGTATGGGCACGAAGCTGAGGTCGAGGTGGCCGAGCGCCTGTCCGGCGATGTACGGGGAGAACCCGTAGAGCAAGCCGCCGATGAAGGCAGCCGGCGTCCACGGCGCCCAGCGCCGGAACACGAAGAACGCGGCGGTGGCGGAGGACGTGATCCCCAGCCACAGCAACAAGGTGAGGCTCGACACCGGCCCGAAGGCCAACGTCACCGGCGCCATGAGCAAACCCAGCAGCGGCATGAGGGTGTTCTGGGCCAGGTTCACCCCGCTCGGGTAGTCGAGGTAGTTGGAAAAGAACGGGTTGTGCCCGTGCGCGAGTGCATAGGGCGTCCAGCGCAAGAACCACGCCACCTGAGCGGGATCCGCGCAGGCGCACCACGGGAGGTGGTTACCATCGCCGGGCCACACGGGCAGATAGGCGACCAGGGCGAGGCCGCCATAGAGGGCTACGCAAAAGGCGAGCGTGAGCCGGCCGGGACGGCTCGATGGGGACTTCGTCGTTGTCGTCATCGGCCTCGCTCGCCGTTTTAGCCGTTGGCGGAAGTCGCCACCGCCATGCGCGTCGTCCCGAGGTACGGAGGCGCTCGCCGGTAGAGTGCAGCGCCGTGGCCCAAGGGACCCTCGGTACCCGCGCCGCAAGCTTCTGGGGCGCCTATAAACGACCTTTGCTGATTGCCACCGGGTGCGTCGCCGTCTTGCGGGTCGTGACCGAGGTGGTGGGGCTGCTCGGTCGCTACGGCGTCGACTTTCCCCACGTGATCGGCCGAGATCACTCGCTGCTCACCACGGTGTGGTTCCAGTGGGACGCCGGCCTGTACATCTCCATCGCCGCCCACGGCTATCCCCCGGGCCATGTGGTAGCCGGGCATCAGAACCTGATCGCCTTCGCGCCTCTGTACCCGTGGCTCATGCGCGCCCTGCACGACGTCACGGGCTTGGGCTATGGCAACAGCGGCCTGATCATCAGCCTGGTGGCCGCCGCCATTGGGCTCGTCGGGGTGTACAAGGTGGTGTCGCTCGATAGCGACCCGGCGGTGGCGGGAAACACCGTGACGATGATGGT
Source organism: uncultured Acidimicrobiaceae bacterium (assembly GCA_963714125.1). Classification (GTDB taxonomy): domain Bacteria; phylum Actinomycetota; class Acidimicrobiia; order Acidimicrobiales; family UBA8190; genus CAWCAW01. Next base: position 3,294,173 of record OY970234.1, read on the forward strand.
GGCCTGGCCGGCCGCCTTCTTCTTGGTGACGGGATACGCCGATGCACTCGCCATGGCCGCCGTGGTGTGGTCGTTTTGGGCCGCTCGACGCGGATCGTGGTTAGCGGCGGGCATCCTCGCCGCCGCCGCCGGGGCCACCAAGTACTACGCGGTGGTCATCGTGCTGGCGTTGCTGGTGGAGTGGTGGGAGGCGCGCCGTCCTATCGCGCCACTGCTGCGCGGCGTCCAACTCGCCTTTTTGGCGGGCCCGTCGCTTTTGTTCTTCGGCATCTTCATGGCCTACTGCGCCATGCACGTGGGCGATCCACTCGCCTTCGTGCGGGCCCAGGCGGGATGGGGTCGCCATTTCGGCTGGCCCTGGACCTTGGCCGCGCATAGCGCCCAAGACCTCGTGCATTTACGTTTCTTGGATACGTCGCACGCCAGCGTGGTGGAGCTGTACGACGCGGTGACGGTGGTCATGTTGGTGGCGGCCGTGCCCTACGCCTGGTTGCGCATGCGGCACTCCTACGGGGTGCTGCTGGCCGCCATCACGTGCATATACATCTTCGAGACGGTGCTCATCAGCGAGAACCGGGAAGTGCTCATGTTCTTCCCCTTCTTCGCCGTCTTGGGCCAACTGTGCGAACGCCACCGCTGGCTCGAGCGGGCCCTGCTGGCGTGCTTTATCCCCGCCGCGTACTACCTCGTCGAACGCTTCGTCACGATGCGCTTCGCGGGTTGAGCTCGGCCGCTCGCACTTCGTCGCCAAAGCGCATAGCGCGCGCCCGCAAGGCGCCCTCGGCATCGACGCCCAGAGCGCGGGCCAGATCGACCACGTCGAAGAGCAACTCCCCCACAACCGCCGCGGCGTCGGGGGCAGAGCTCTGGTCCGATGAGGCCCGGCGCAGGGCGGCGACGTCACCGTCGAGACGGTGCAGGCGCGCCGGCCCATCGGCGAGCACCATGTCGACCGATTCGCCTTTGCCGAGCAATTTGGCCGTCAACGCCAGCGCGGGCAGAGCGGTAGGTATGCCGTCGGTCACGCTGGCGCGGCCCTTCTCGGCCTTTTTGAGCACCTCCCACCGATCGGCCACGTCTTGCGGCGTCTCGGCCACGGCGTCGCCGAAGACGTGGGGGTGACGGGCCACCAGCTTGTCGTGAATCCCTCGAGCCACATCGGCGAGAGTGAAGCGGCCCTCCTCGGCGCCGAGCACGGCGTGGAAGTACACCTGAAAGAGCACGTCGCCCAGTTCCTCCTCCAGATGGGCGACAAGCTCCGGCGCCACATCGGGCTCGGAGGCGGCCACGGCCTCGATGGCGTCAAGCGCTTCGTAGGCCTCTTCGAGCAAGTGCCGTCCCAGGGATCCGTGCGTCTGGCGACGGTCCCACGGGCACCGGTCCCGCAAGGTGCGCACCAGCTCTTCGAGCCTCACCATTTCCGACGCCACCGGGGCACCGAGGCGCGGTACCCACAGCGTGGTCAAGTGATCGGCCTCAACGCTGCGATCGATGTCGGCCCACGGCACCTCGGTGATGGACTCGTCAGCCAGGCCCAAGTGGTGCAGCACCACGGCCACCAGTTCGCCGTCTTGTTCGGCATCGTCAACGGCGAGCTTCACCGCCGACAACACGGCGCGGCTGTGACACTGGGCCACGAGCAGCGGGCCGCGCTCACCGGCCGCCTCGACGCCAAAGGCGGTGGCATCGACGATGCGCACACCAGCGCGTACCGGGTCCACACCCAGGCGCTCCCAGGCCAGGTCGAGAAACGACAGAGCGGGCACCACCGTTACCGCCACCCGCTCGTCGGCCCGCAGCAGTTCGACGGTGCGTTCGGCCACGAGCGGAGAACCAGGAACGAGATAACAGACGAAGCTGTCGGCGCCAACGGCGGCGGCGGCGCCGACCACGTCCTCGACGATCGCCGCGTAGACGTCGTCGAAGCTGTCGGCCTCCTCATAGCGATGGTCGAGGTACACCACCGGTCCCGAGGCGCCCGACACGGCGGCGGGTAGGGCCGGGTGGCGGGCCGTGCGCACCAGGCATACGGCGGCGGCGGCGATGGCCGTTGTGGTGGGGACAGGAACGAAGTCGGCCCCGGCCGGCCCCAGACCGGCGATGACGACCCGGGGGCGCGGCACCGACGCCGGAGCGGACGGCGTCACGGAGACGTCAGCCGGCGCCCGATAGCCCGCCGAGTGCCGAGGTCGACTGCGTGGCCTGATTGACCTTGCGGTTGAGCACGAAGGCCGGTGGCGGCGGCGTAGGCACGCGCACCCCTTGGGCCGAGCTCCAGGTGCCGTAGCGGGGGTCGACCGAGATGCTGGCCTTATCGGCCATGCGGTTGAGGGCGGCGCCCACCACCGACGTATCGGCGGCCAGGAGCACCTGGCGGATGGCACTCGAGACTTCCGCATACGGGACCAACTGGTGCTGGCGCATCTGCACCACCAGGTACAACGTCGTCGGCGTGCCAGAGGAGGACTCCGACACCCACGTCAAGGGCCCCGCCAGTTGGCCAGCGGCGAGGGCGTCGATGGTCCCGGCCAAGTCGGTGCCGAATTGGTCGGAGATCTCGGCGGGATAAATGCAGGGGACCTCCCCCCCGGTAGGGGTCTCGGGGTCCACCTCGCTGCCCTGGGAGGCCGTGGCGAAGCTGGCCCCGCCGGCAATCTGATCGTGGATGGACTGGGCGGCACTGGCGGTGTCCGCCACGATCAAGTTGATGCAGACCTGCGTGAGGCCGGCGGTGTGGGAGTTGTAGTACGTCATCAAGGCGGCGGGACCCACGTTGACGTGGCCCACGACCTCCTCCAGTTTCTCCTGGTAGGCGAGCGACTGGGCCTGCTCCTGGAGGAAAGAGGCCGGCAGGCCGTCGGTGAGCTGGGCTCCCTCACGAGTACACGGCGAGCCGTCTTGCTGCTCGGACTGCTCAAGCTGGGATTCGAAGTCGCCTTTTGCCGCCGCCACGTCCTGTGCGCTCACGATCACGTGGCGCCGGGCCAGGGCTTGCTTCTCGAGGGCGAAGAGCACCAGCGACTCGAGGGTGGTGTCGGCGAACTGGGCCGTCACGGTGTCAGTGCCCACCCCGGTGACCGTGGGCAACGATCCGTCACTTTGGATGTCCAACGCGCACTGGACGAGCTGGTTGGTCGGGGTGGGAGCGGACCCATCCGCCGAGGTGGTGGCCAGGGCCAGCTGGGTGTTGAGCTGAGACTGCGTGATGTTCACGCCGTTCACCGTGGCCGCCGTCGGCGTCGGCGACACATTGCAACCGGAGGCCGCCACCACAGCGCCCAGGACGACCACCAACACGAGGCGTTTCACGAGCAGCGCATGCTACTGGTCTTGAGGAGGAACCAAAGAACCGAGCAATTCGGTGAGGGCCACCACCGGGTCCTCGCCGGGATTGAGCGGCACGATGAGCCGTCCCAGGTCTTCCTTAAAGGTGGCCTCGGGGCGCAGGCGCCGCAGCCGGACCCGGGCACTGGCGGCCAGCGCCACGGGCGAGACCCGGGCGATGAGGCCCCGCCCGCTAATGGGCCCCAAGCCCTCGCCCGGACGGGCCCGGGTGGCCGATATCTCGCGGGCCCCCACCCGCAGGCACTCGGCGCGCAGCCGGGCCACGGCCAGCAGCCCCTCGGCCGCGGTCGGTAGGGGGCCGAAGCGGTCGAGCCACTCGGCTTTGATGTCCTCGACCTCGGTGTCGAGGGTCACCGAGGCCAGACGCCGGTAGGCCTCGAGACGCAGGTCCTCTCGGGCCACATAGTCGGCGGGGAGATGGGCGTCACACGGTACGTCGATGGTGACCTCCACCGGCGGGCGCAGCGGCTCGCCTTTGAGGTCGGCCACGGCTTCGGCCACCAGCTGCACGTAAAGGTCGTATCCCACCGCGGCAATGTGCCCCGACTGATCGCGTCCGAGCAGGTTGCCGGCGCCGCGGATCTCGAGGTCGCGCATGGCGATCTTGAAGCCACTGCCGAGCTCGGTGTGCTCGCCGATGGTGCGCAGCCGTTCGTAGGCGGCTTCGGTCAAAACGCGATCGGCGGGGTGCAACAGATAGGCGTAGGCACGGTGTCCGGATCGCCCCACGCGTCCGCGGCAATTGGTGCAGTTGACCGAGGCCAAGCCGATCGGCGCGATCGACAACGAGGGTGTTGACACTGGGCATGTCGATGCCCGACTCGATGATGGTGGTGCACACGAGGACGTCGTAGCGCTTCTCCCAAAAATCGAGCACGACCTGCTCCAAGGTGCCTTCGTCCATCTGTCCGTGCGCCACCCCGACGCGGGCCTCGGGCACCAAGTCACGCAGGCGCTGAGCCACATTCTCGATGTCGCGCACCCAGTTGTGCACGTAGAAGACCTGGCCCTCGCGCAGCAGCTCGCGCCGCAGCGCCTCCACTACGGCGGGCTCTTCGTACTCGCCGACGTAGGTGAGGATGGGTTGGCGTTCGGCCGGCGGGGTGTTGATGAGCGACAGGTCGCGAATGCCGGTGAGGGCCATCTCCAAGGTGCGCGGGATGGGACTGGCCGTCAACGTCAGTACGTCGACGCCCGAGGTGATGGCTTTGATGGCCTCTTTGTGGCTCACCCCGAAGCGCTGTTCCTCGTCCACCACCAGCAAGCCCAGGTCCTTGAAAGTGACGTCGCCGGCGAGCAGTCGGTGGGTGCCCACCACCACGTCGACGGTGCCCGCCGCCAGCCCGGCCAGCACGGTGCGCACCTCGGCCGGGGTCAAAAACCGCGACAGCATCTCGACGCGCACCGGGAATCCCGAGTAGCGGTCGGCGAAGGTTTGGGCGTGCTGGGCGGCCAGCAGCGTGGTGGGGACAAGGATGGCGGCCTGTTTCCCCTGTTGCACACACTTGAAGGCGGCCCGCACGGCCACCTCGGTCTTGCCGAATCCGACGTCGCCACACACCAACCGGTCCATGGGGGTTTCGGCTTCCATGTCGGCCTTGACGTCCTCCACGGCCCGGCGCTGGTCGGCGGTGTCGACGAAGGGGAACGCCCCTTCGAGCTCGACCTGCCACGGCGTGTCGGGGGCGAAGGCGTAGCCGGACATGTGCAACCGCTTGCGATAGAGCTCGACGAGCTCCTTGGCCACCTCGTGCACCGCAGCCCGGGCCTTGGCCCGGGTGCGCTGCCACTCGCTACCCCCCAACCGGTTGAGCGAGGGGGCTTCGCCACCGCTGTAGGGGGTGATGGCCTCGATCTGATCCGAGGGCAGGTACAGCCGATCGGCGCCCCGGTACTCGAGCAGCAGGTAGTCGCGCGAGGCGCCGTTGACGGTGCGGGTGACCATGCCCGCGAAGCGGCCCACGCCGTGCTGGCGGTGCACCACGTAGTCGCCGACGGCGAGGTCGTCGAAAAAGCCGTCGGTGGGTCGAGCGCGGGCCCGGGCCCGGCGATGGGGACGCCGGCGGCCGGTGAGGTCGGACTCGGCCAGCACCGCCACGTGAGCGCCGGCACAGACGAACCCACTGTCGAGGGAGGCCACGACTACGCGCACTCCGGGGCGGGCCACCTCGGAGCCGTCGTCGGCCGCGGTGTCGCTCACCACCGGCACCGACAGCCCCTCTTCGGCCAGCACGTCGGCCAGGCGCTGGGCCGAGCCGGCGCCGTCGGCGCACAGCGTCACCGAGTAGCCGTCGCGCGCCAGCGCCCCCAGTTCGGCAGCCAAGCGGGTGCGATCGCCCAGGACGGGGTCCCACCCGTGGGCGGCCACGGTGGGCATGGACGGGCCCTCGGCCACCGGCACCATCGACAGCACGGGCGCTTTGCACCGGGCCAGCAGCCGCTCGTAATCCACGTGCAGGCGTGGAAAGGCGGTGTGGGCATCATCGGAGACACCACCGTCGGCGGCACCTTCGACGACGCCCCACGTCACGGCGAGGGCACCCGCCAGGGCCGCCTCCTCGTCGTTGAGCTCAGCGGCGCGGTCGCGGATGCGGCGCGGACCGATGAGCACCATGCGGGCCCCGGGCGGGAGCATGTCGGGCAGGACCCGGTCGTCGTCGGCCAGCCATGCCATCCACGACTCCATGCCGTCGAAGATCTGGCCCGCCGCGATGCGCTCCCACTGGGCCCGACCCCACGGGTCGGTGCCCACCAGCTTGTCGGCCCGGTCCCGCACCGCCGCGGTGGGCAGCAGCTCGCGACAGCCGTGCAGGTCGACGGCCTCCAAGGCGCGCACCGAACGCTGGTCACCAGGGTCGAACTCGGTGAGGCGGTCGACCTCGTCGCCCCACAAGTCGATGCGCACAGGCAGGTCCGAGGTCGAGGGGAACACGTCGACGATGCCGCCGCGCACCGAAAGCTCGCCGCGGTGCTCGACCTGGTACTCACGCCGATAGCCAAGGCCGACGAGGCGAGCGATCAGCTCAGCCTGATCGACACGGGCGCCCCGGGCCACGTGCACCGGGATGGCCGCCTCCGATACGGGGGCGAGGCGTTGCAGCAGGGCCCGCACCGGGGCCACCACCACGTCGGGGGGAACAGGTTTCTCGGTGGGGGCCAAAACGGCGTCGGTGTCGGTGTCGGCGGCCGACGCGTCGGCGAGGCCCAGGCGCCACAGCAGATGCAAGCGCTGGCCCATGGTGGACACCTCGGGGCTGACCCGTTCGAAAGGCAGCGTGTCCCAGGCCGGGAACATCTCCACGGCGTCGTGTCCGAGGAATGTGCCCAGGTCGTGGGTGAGACGTTCGGCGTCGGCCACCGTCGGCGTGACCACGATCATGGGCCGGCGCTCCGACAGCGCCACCATGGCGGCCAGCACGTAGGCGGTGGCGGCCTCGGCCACCGCCAGCACCGAAGACCCGCCCGCCACGGCGTCGACCATGGCGGGCTCGTTGCGCAGCAAGGGGGGCAGCGCTCGAAGGCTCACCGGGTCAGGCTATAGAGCGGGGTCAGGACCCGTCGCCGGTGTTGACGCGTTGCATGGTCGCTTCCAAGCCGTCGGTGACGATGGACTCCACCGCATCAGCAGCCTCCTGCACAGCCACATCGAGGCGGTCGCGCTCGGCCCGCCCGGGTCGATGCAGCACATAGTCCGCCCCCGGTTGGCGACCGGGGGGCTTGCCGATGCCGATGCGGATGCGCACGTAGTGGGGGTCGCCCAGATGGGCGTGGACGGACTTGACGCCGTTGTGCCCGGCCGCCCCGCCGCCGACCTTCACCTTGACTCGGCCCAAGGGCAGGTCGAGCTCGTCGTGCACGACCACCAGGTGCTCGAGGTCCTCGATGTCGTTGCGCCGCACCAGGGCACCGACGGACAGCCCGGAGTCGTTCATGTAGGTCTGGGGGACGGCACCCACCACCGTCTTGTTGCCCAGACGCCACCGGGCCACCAGGGCGCGCGTCCCCTTGTCCATCTTGAGGCGTTCCCCGGCTCGGTCGGCCAGCAAAGCCACTACCTCGGCACCGACATTGTGGCGCGTGCGCTCGAATTCCGCTCCGGGATTGCCGAGCCCCACCACCATCAGGTCTGCACCCACGGTGGGGCGCGACGAGCCGAAGAACCGGCGCAGGTCTAGTTCTCCGACCCGGACTCGGCTCCCGCCCCGCCCTCGGCATGGCCGGCGGCTCCGGTGTCGCCCTCGCCTTCGCCCTCGGCGGCTTCGCCCTCGGCGCCCTCGCCGGCGGCCACACGCGACGCCTGGCCGGCCGCCACGACCGACTCGGGGTCGAGCTCGGTGATGACGCCGTCGGGCAACACAATGTCCGACACCCGAATAGCCGAGCCGATGACGACATCGGTGATGTCCACCTCGAGGTGAGCGGGGATGTCGGCGGGGCGGGCCTTGACCGGCAGCGAGAACAGCTGCTGATCGAGCAGGCCGTCCGAACGGTGCAGCTCGACGGCTTCACCCACCAAGGTGATGGGCACTTCGGCCGCGATCTGGCGGTTGGGGTCGACGACCTGAAAGTCGACGTGGATGACCGTGCCACGCACGGGGTGGCGCTGGAGCTCGCGGGCCATGGTCAGGTAGTTCTTGCCCTCGACCTGCAGGGACAGCACGGCGTTGAGGCCGGCGTCGGTGGTCAGCGCGGCGCGCAGGTCCCGAGCCTCCACCGTCACCGCTATGGGGGCGACGCCCGAGCCGTAGACCACGGCGGGAATCCGGCCCTCCGCACGGCCGCGGCGCGACGGACGGGTACCTATGCGCCGGCCAGCCTCGGCTACCAGGGTGAATTCGGCCATGGGAGAACTCCAGTGCTGAGAAGGGGAACGCCAGAAAGGGAACAACACAGCATAGATCCTCGGCGCCGAACGCCCCGAGGCCGGCCTTAGGCCAGGTTGTTTCCCCCGAAGATCTCCGACACCGACAAGTCCTCGAAGACGGCGTCGATGGCATCGGCGATGAGCTTGGCCACCGAGAGAACCTCGAGCTTCTCGATGCGCTTGTGCTCGGGGATGGGAAGCGTGTTGGTCAGCACCACCCGAGAGATGGGCGACTTCTCCAGGCGCACGATGGCCGGGTCCGACAGCAACCCGTGGGTGGCCATGGCCCATACGTCGGCGGCACCGCGTTCGACCAGCAGTTCGGCCGCGGCGCAGATGGTGCCCGCGGTGTCGATCATGTCGTCGAGGAGCACGCACCGGCGCCCTTCGACCTCACCCACGACGTCGAGCGCCTCCACCTCGTTGTGCGTCCCGCGCGGGCGCCGCTTGTGCACGAAGGCGAGGTCGGAGTGCAGATGCTGGCTGAACCGCTCGGCCACCTTGACGCGTCCGGCGTCGGGGGCGACCACCACCAGGTCTTCGGTGCCGTGACCATGCAGGTCGCCCATGAGCACCGGCAGGGCGGTGAAGTGGTCGAAAGGAACGTCGAAGAACCCCTGGATCTGTCCCGAGTGCAAGTCGACGCTCACCACGCGATCGGCGCCGGCCACCTGCAACATGTCGGCCACCAGCTTGGCGGTGATGGGCTCGCGTCCAATGGCCTTGCGGTCCTGGCGTGAGTAGCCGTAGTAGGGGCACACCGCCGTGATGCGCTTGGCCGAAGCCCGCTTGGCGGCGTCGATCATGATGAGTTGTTCCATCAACGTGCCGTTGACGGGCGCACAGTGCGTCTGGACGATGAAGACGTCGCTGCCGCGCAACGACCGGTCGTAGCGGCAGTGGATCTCGCCGTTGGCAAACTCGCGCAGGTTGGCCTCGCCCAGCTCCACCCCGAGATGGGCGGCGATCTCACCGGCGAGCACCGGGTGCGATCGACCCGATACGAGCTCAAGACGGCGACGGGGAATGACCTCCATGACCGCGACGCTACCAATCCCGCCGGGCGGTGCCATCGGTGGAGCGCGCCGGCTCTCCCCCGCTGTCTTCACCGAGATCGTCGATGTCGCCACCTACCCGGCTGAAGGGCTCGACGACCGCCCCCGGACCCACCCGCGACCCGGCGCCGAGGACGGCAAAGGGTCCGATGCGAGCGTGGTCCCCGATCTCGGCGCGTACCGCCGAGCTCTTGACGATGGTGGCACCCTCGCCGATCACGCTGTCGACGATGAGGCAGTCGGGGCCGATCTCGGCACCGCCAGCCACCCGGCACTCGCCGCGCAGCACCACCCCGGGCAACAGCACGACGTCGGGCTCGAGATGCACGGCGGCGTCCACGTAAGTGCGCTCGGGGTCCCACATGGTGACGCCCCGGCGCATCCAGCGCTCGTTGATGCGATCGCGTAACTCGGCCTCGGCGATGGCCAGCTGGGCTCGGTCGTTGACGCCGGCGGCCTCCATGGGGTCACCCATGACGAGGGACTCCACCCGGTAGCCGGCGTCATGGAGCACGGCGTACACCCCGGTCAGCGCGTGTTCGCCGGTGCGACCGGTCGGTCGCAGGCGCCGGAGGGCGGGCGCCAGCACGCCGTGGCGGAAACAGTGAATGGTGGTGGCCACCTCGTCGACGTCGATCTCCTGCGCAGTGACCTCGGCGTCCTCCACGACGCGGACCACGGCGCCGTCTTTGCCCCGCACCACCCGGTCGTACCCGTCGGGCTCATCCAACACGGCGGTCAGCAAGGTGGCGGCGGCGTCGGCGCTGCGGTGGTGGCGCACCAAGGTGGCCAAGGTGGGCGGGCGCAGCAAAGGCGTGTCGCCCGGAAGGACCACGACATCTCCCTCGGCGTCGGCCAGGCTCTCGGGCAAGGCGGTGAGCCCTACCGCCAGCGCATCGCCGGTACCGAGCAGCGCGGGTTGCTCGACGAACTCGATGGACATCGACGAAGGCGCGTGATCGATCAACGTCTTGGTGACCCAGTCACCGCGATGGCCCACCACCACGACCACCTTTTGCACGGGCAGCTCGGCCAGCGCGTCGAGGACGTGGAGGATCATGGGCCGGCCGCACAGGCGGTGCAGTGGCTTGGGGCGTTGCGAATGCATCCGCGTCCCCTCACCGGCGGCGAGCACCACGGCACACAGCGGTCGGGCGGGCACGGGTTTAGTCTGTCACCCGATGACGAGGTGGACCACGAAGGCAGGCGTGTGCCCCTCCTGACCTCGGCCGTCGACCCCGCAACGGACGTCTATAAGCACAACCGGGGCGCCATGGAGGACGCGCTGGCCGAGGTCGACGCGCAACTGGCGTTGGCACGGGCGGGCGGAGGTCCTCGCTATGTCGAGCGCCACCGGCAGCGGGGCAAGCTCACCGCGCACGAACGAGTCGAGCTGTTGGTCGACCGAGACTCACCGTTTTTGGAGCTCGCCGCCCTGGCCGGATGGGGCACTGCCTACGCGGTGGGAGCCAGCTTGGTGTCAGGGATCGGGGTGGTGAACGGCACCGAGTGTTTGATCTCGGCCAACGACCCCACCGTGCGCGGCGGCGCCACCAACCCCTTCACCATGCGCAAGTCGTCGCGCCTGGCTGACATCGCTTTGGAGAACCGGCTCCCGTCGGTGACCCTGGTGGAATCGGGCGGCGCCGATCTCCCCACGCAATCGGAGATCTTCATTCCCGGGGGGCGCGGCTTTCGCGATCTGACCCAGCGCTCCGCAGCCGGGCTCCCCACCGTCTCCCTGGTATTCGGGAACTCCACGGCCGGTGGCGCCTACGTGCCGGGCATGAGCGACTACATCGTCATGATCGAGGGGCGCTCCAAGGTCTTTTTGGGCGGTCCTCCCCTGGTCAAGATGGCCACGGGCGAGGAGTCCGAGGACGAAGAGTTGGGTGGGGCCTCGATGCACGCCCGGGTGAGCGGCTTGGCCGACTTTCTGGCCGCCGACGAAACCGATGCCATCCGCATCGGACGCGACATCGTGGCCCGACTCAACTGGCGCAAGCTCGGCCCCGGCCCGACCCTGCCACGCGACGAACCGGTCTATGACCCCGATGAGTTGCTCGGTATCGCCTCCGCCGACCTGCGGGTCCCGTTCGATCCCCGCGACGTGTTGGCCCGCGTGGTGGACGGGTCGCGCTTCGACGAGTTCAAGCCGCTCTACGGCGCCAGCCTGGTCACCGGCTGGGCCTCCATCCACGGCTATCCCGTCGGTGTCCTGGCCAACCATCGCGGCGTGCTGTTCTCCGAGGAGGCCAACAAGGCCACCCAGTTCATCCAGCTGGCCAACCAGATCGACGTGCCCCTGCTGTTCCTGCAGAACACCACGGGCTACATGGTCGGCAAGGAATACGAACAACGCGGCATCATCAAAGACGGCGCCAAGATGATCAACGCCGTCTCCAACTCACGCGTGCCGCATCTGACGTTGAACATCGGCGCGTCCTACGGAGCCGGCAACTACGGCATGTGCGGACGGGCGTACAACCCGCGCTTCTTGTTCGCCTGGCCCAACGCCCGCTCGTCGGTCATGGGTCCCGCCCAACTGGCCGGGGTGCTCTCCATCGTGGCGCGCCAAGCCGCACAGTCGCGCGGTGAAACCTTCGACGAGGAAGCCGACGCCACTATGCGAGCCGCCGTGGAGGCGCAGATCGAATCGGAGTCCCTGCCGCTGTTTCTCACCGGCCGCGTCTACGACGACGGCATCATCGATCCCCGCGACACCCGCACCGTGCTCGGCATGTGCCTGTCGGTCGTCCACGGTGCCCCCATCGCCGGCACCCGTGGCTACGGCGTGTTCCGGATGTGAGGTCGTTGCCCCGATGATCAAGAAGTTGCTGGTGGCCAACCGGGGCGAGATCGCCCGGCGCGTCATGCGCAGCGCCCGCCTCATGGGCCTCGCGTGCGTGGCGGTGTACTCGGACCCCGACGCCGGTGCCCCGCACGTGGCCGAGGCCGACGAGGCGGTGCGCCTGCCCGGCTCGTCGCCGGCCGAGACCTACCTCGACGTGGCCGCCGTGGTGCGCGCCGCGGTGGCCAGTGGGGCCGACGCCGTGCACCCGGGCTACGGCTTTCTCTCCGAGCATGCGGGCTTCGCGCGGGCGTGCGGCGCGGCGGGACTCACCTTTGTGGGACCGCCCCCCGAGGTCATCGAGACCATGGGCAGCAAGCTGCAAGCCAAGGCCCTGATGGCGGCGGCCGGCGTTCCTGTGTTGCCCACGGTAGAGATCGTCGACGGTATCGAGCACGGGGCGGTGCTCGACGCCGCGGATGCATTGGGGTGGCCCGTGCTCGTCAAAGCGTCGGCCGGCGGAGGCGGCCGGGGCATGCGCGTGGTGTCCGGCCCCGACGAGCTCGCTGACGCCGTGGAGTCGGCCAGCCGCGAAGCGGCATCCGCTTTCGGTGACGGCACGGTGTTCTTGGAGCCGTACGTGGCGCGCCCTCGTCACGTCGAGGTGCAGATCCTCGGCGATGCCCACGGCACCGTGGTCCATCTCTTCGAGCGCGAGTGCTCCATCCAACGTCGTCACCAGAAGATCGTCGAGGAGTCACCGTCGCCCGCCGTCGACGAACGTCTGCGCGCCGAGCTGGGCGCGGCCGCCGTCAGCGCGGCGCGCACCATCGGCTATGTCAACGCGGGCACCGTCGAGTTCTTGTTGACCGGTGACGGCCGCATCGCCTTCCTCGAGGTGAACACGCGCCTGCAGGTGGAACACCCCGTCACCGAGATGGTGACCGGCCTCGATCTGGTGCGCCTGCAGTTGCTCGTGGCCGACGGCGCCGCCCTCGGTCCTGAGGTGCTCGATGCCACCTTGCATGGGCACGCCATAGAGGTGCGGCTCTATGCCGAGGACGCCACCAAATCCTGGCAGCCCTCAGCCGGAACGTTGCAACGCTTTGCCGTGCCCGTCTCACCCGTCAGCGGGGGTGCGCAGGTACGCGTGGACAGCGGCGTGGAGGACGGCTCGGAGGTGAGCCCGTTCTACGACCCCATGCTGGCCAAAGTCATCGCGTGGGCGCCCACGCGCGCCGAGGCGGCTCAGGCCCTGGCCGGCGCTCTGCAGCGATCCGAGCTGCACGGGGTGACCACCAACCGGGACTTGCTGGTCCGCATCCTTCGCCACCCCGAGTTCATGGCCGGCGACATCGACACCGGATTCTTGGAACGACACGATCCGGCCCAGCTCGGCGCCCCCCTGGCCAGCTCGCAGACCGAGCAGCTCCACGCCGTGGCGGCTGCCCTCGCCGCGCAGGCGCAGCGTCGTGCCGACGCCACGGTGCTGGCGGGTATCCCCTCGGGGTGGCGGAACAACTACGCGGTCCCTCAAACCGTCGGCTATCGCGGCCCACACGGTGCGATCGACATCGGGTACCGCTTCAACCGCACCGGGGGCGCCGCCGTGGTTTGGGTCGATGGCGTCGAGCGGCCCGACATCGAGGTCACCTCGGCATCGCCTGAGGACGTGGTGCTACGCGTCGGCGGGGTCGGACGGCGCTACCGGGTGCAGCGCCATGGCGCCCAGACATGGGTCGATGGGCCCGACGGATCGAGTGCCTTCGACGAGATCGATCGCTTTCCCACTGTCGGTGCTCAGCTGGCGGCGGGGTCCCTGGTGGCTCCTTTGCCCGGAACCGTCGTCAAGGTGGCCGTGGCGGTCGGCGACACCGTTGGCGCCGGCACTGTTCTTATGGCCATTGAGGCCATGAAAATGGAGCACGAGGTGCGGGCCCCGGGTGCTGGCGTGGTGACGGAAATCGACGTGGTGGCGGGCGACCAAGTCGAGACCGGTCGCGTTCTCGTTGTCATCGCGGCACAAGGCGCGGGCGCGGCTGACGGTGCCGGCCGCTCCGAGGATGGAGCCGGGGCGGCGCCGTGAGCGCCAGCGCCGGCGCCAGCGGCGATGTACTGCGCATCGCCAACTGCTCGGGTTTCTACGGCGACCGGCTGTCGGCGGCTCGGGAAATGGTCGAGGGCGGGCCCATCGACGTCCTCACCGGTGACTACTTGGCCGAGCTCACCATGCTCATCTTGTACAAGGCCCGCCAACGTGACGACGCCCTCGGCTACGCCACCACCTTCTACCGGCAGATGGAGGACGTCCTCGGCACCTGTGTCGAGCGCGGCATCAAGGTGGTGGCCAACGCGGGCGGCGTCAATCCGTCGGGATTGGCCCAGGCGCTGCGCACCTTGGCGGCCCAGCTCGGTATCGACGCCACCATCGCGCATGTAGAAGGTGATGACGTCCTAGGCGCGCTGCCGGTGCTGGCCGCGGCGGGAGAGCCCCTCGCTCATCTGGACACGGGCGAGCCGTTGTTCGGCGACGGCCGCCAACCGGTGAGCGCCAATGCCTATCTGGGTGGCTTTGGCATCGCCGAAGCGCTGTCGGGCGGAGCCGACGTGGTGGTCACGGGCCGCGTGACCGACGCCTCACTGGTAGTCGGCCCCGGCATCTGGCGCTTCGGTTGGGACCGCAGCGCTTGGGACCAGCTCGCTGGTGCGGTCGCCATCGGCCATGTGCTCGAGTGCGGGGCCCAAACAACCGGCGGCAATTACGCCTTCTTTTCCGAGGTGACCGGCCTTGAGCACCCTGGGTTCCCCATGGCCGAATTGCACGGCGACGGCTCGGCCATCATCACCAAGCACCCCGACACGGGAGGGCTCGTGTCGGTGGGGACGATCACCGCTCAGCTCCTCTACGAGATCGGCGCACCGCGCTACGCCAACCCCGATGTGGTGGCCGATTTTTCGACCGTTGAGCTCGAACAGGTGGGTCGCGACCGGGTCAAAGTCAGTGGAGTGCGAGGTCGACCCGCCCCGCAACGTCTCAAGGTGTCGGTCAACCTCGTCGGAGGCTGGCGCAACACCATGACCTTCATGCTCACGGGGCTCGACATCGAAGCCAAAGCAGCCCTGGTGCGGCGCACGCTCGACGCCATCCTGAGTGGCGACGCGGCGGTGGCCGACCTCGACGTGCGACTCCTTCGCACCGACCGTGCCGACGCGCCCAGCAACGAGCAAGCCAGTGCGCAGCTTCGGGTGACGGTGAAAGACGCTGATCCCGACAAGGTGGGGCGACGCTTTTCGCGGGCGGTCACCGAGCTGGCGCTGGCCAGCTATCCCGGGTTCTACCTGACCTCTCCCCCGGGCGACGGCGTCGCCTACGGCGTGTACTGGCCCACGTTGGTACCCGCCGATGTCGTGGACCAGGTCGTCGTGCACGGCGACGGACGCCGCGTATCGGTACCGGTGTCGCCCTCGGAGACTGCTCCCCTGTCTCCGCCGTCTCCCCCGTCATCAGCTGAACCGGCGACACCGTCGTCGGATGCGGCCATCACGTCCGGGGCTTACCAACGGGTGCCGCTCGGGACCATCATCGGGGCCCGCTCGGGTGACAAGGGCGGCAACGCCAACGTCGGCTTGTGGGCCCGCAGCCATCGGGCCTACCAGTGGTTGGCGGGCGAGATGACAGTGACCCGATTCAAGGAGCTGCTCCCCGAGGCCGCCGACCTCGTGGTGGACCGCTATGCACTGCCCAACCTGCGGGCGCTGAACTTTGTCGTCCACGACATCCTCGGCGAAGGCGTAGCCTCGTCGACTCGGCCCGACCCGCAGGCCAAGAGCTTGGGCGAGTACCTGCGCTGCCGCCTTGTGGATGTGCCCGCCGAACTTCTCGCCGAAAACCACAGCGCCGGCGGCGATTGACCGCAACCGACGCGAACAAACACCGACCAGGACCAATAAGGACCGGCAAGGACCGACATGGATTTCAACGAGACCGACGAACAGACCATGCTGCGCGAAGCGGTGGGATCAGTGGCCGCCAAGTACGGACACGCGTACTTCACCGAATCGGCCCGCGCCGACCGCAAATCAGACGAACTGTGGAACGAGCTCGGTGCGGCCGGTTATCTCGGGGTCAACGTGCCCGAACAGTACGGCGGCGGTGGCATGGGAATTACCGAGCTGGCCATCGTGATGGAAGAGCTCTCCGCCAACGGTTGCCCGTTGCTGCTGCTGGTGGTGTCGCCCGCCATCTGCGCCACCATCATCGCCAACTTCGGCACCGACGCCCAGAAGACAAAGTGGCTTCCGGGCTTTGCCACCGGCGAGCTCAAGATGGCATTCGCCATCACCGAGCCCGACGCCGGTTCCAACTCCCACAACATCTCGACGGCGGCGGCCCGCGACGGCGACATCTACCGCTTGAACGGGACGAAGTACTACATCTCCGGTGCCGATGAAGCCCAGGCGGTGCTGGTGGTGACGCGCACCGGCGTGGACGAGTCGACGGGGCGTGGCAAGTTGTCGTTGCTCGTCGTCGAACTCGACAGCCCCGGCGTGGAGATGACGGTCATCCCCGTTGAGATCGTGGCTCCCGAGAAGCAGTTCACCTTGTTCTTCGACAACGTCGAAGTCCCCGCCGACCATCTCATCGGTACTGAGGGCGACGGCCTGCGTCAGGTGTTCTTGGGGCTCAACCCCGAACGCATCATGTCCGCCGCCATGGCCAACGGCCTGGGCCGCTACGCCTTGGACAAGGCCGCCGCCTACGCCCGCGATCGCCAGGTGTGGGGCACACCCATCGGCCGCCATCAAGGGATTGCCCACCCACTCGCCAAGGCAAAAATCGAAGTGGAGCTGGCCCGGCTCATGTGCCAAAAGGCGGCGTGGGCCAACGACAGCGGTCTCGATGCCGGCGAGGAAGCCAACATGGCCAAGTACGCAGCCGCCGAAGCCGCCCTGGGCGCGCTGGATCAGGCCATCCAGACCCTGGGTGGCAACGGCATGTCCTCGGAATACGGGCTCGCCGATATCTGGGGCATGACGCGCCTGCTGCGCATCGCGCCGGTGAGCCGGGAGATGATTCTCAACTTCGTGGCCCAGCACTCACTGCATCTGCCTAAGTCCTACTGAAGACGCAGGGCAGGCCGCCACGGCGAGGCGGCAGGTCTCAGGCGAAGCGGCGAGCGTCCTCGGCGGCGTACTTGGCCACCACGGTGTCAACCGCGGCGGTGCGCTCGACGGCTTCGACAACCTCGCCCAGGCGCTCCCCGGGAAGCGCCACGGTCATCTCGTCGGGCCGCATACCGGTGCGCGCTCGGCTCAACGCACACCCGACGCTCGCCACCACGGCGCCGTCGTTACTCGCCAACGGGACGATGTGACACTGCGGCTTGCCTTCGATGCGCAGACCCGGCAGCGCGTCGGACAACACCATGAGCTGGCGACCGTTGACCCGGATGAGCACGACGTCGGGGACCTCGCTGGACTGCTCGAGCGGTCCGTAGGTGATGGCCTCGGGACGCGTGGCCAGGGCCGGGATGCCGGCCACCATCTCGCCGGTCACCCACCCCGATTCGAGCAGCGCGGCGACGTCGCCGTTGCCAGCGACCTCCTCCAGCGTCTTGAGCCCGTGCGTGAAGCTGCCCACCGAGCAGTTGCCGTGGTCGGCCGGGGCCGTGGTGAAGCTGCGCTCGACGGCGCGCACCCAGAACACGCACCCGGCCGCGACGCGCCCGCGGCGACCGTCGGCGGCGGGCTCAGACATGGGCTCGTCGAAGGCGGGAACTCCGGCCGGAGCTTGAGATGAGAACGAGATGGCGATCGGAGGCACCGCCAGGTGGAGAGCGGACGTGAGGGCCTTCGCCAGGGCCGACGGGTCGGCGGCGGATTTTGATGGGGAGGGAGGCGTCATGACCGCCATCATCGACGGCCCCGGCGCCAGGCACAAGGTGGGCCCGGCGGCCGGGCGCCCCGGGCTACAAAAAACTGACTCGCACGTGCCGGCGTGGGTTGTCGGCGTTGGTGTCCACCAACACGATCCGCTGCCATGTGCCCAGGGCCAAGGTGCCGGCGATTACGGGAACGACCAGCGAGGGCGAGACCAGCACCGGCAGGAGGTGATCAGCGCCGTGGCCGGTCGAGCCGTGGCGGTGCTCGTAGGCGATGTCTTTCGGCAGCCAGCGTTGCAGCGCCTCATCGAGGTCCTCCTCCGACCCCGATCCGAGTTCCATCACGGCGATGCCCGCGGTCGCATGCGGCGCGAACACCGAGCACAGCCCATCGCCTCGCGCCGCACAGAAGTCGGCGACATCGTCGGTGAGATCGACGATACGCCGCCGGGCGCTGTCGACGGTGAGCACGACGGAGTCCACATCTGTCTCCGGTGACAGGGGGTTGGTTACGGCAACGCGGCTTCGACGGCGGCCACGAGCCCAGGGTCCTCGGGTTCCACGGTGGGCCGGAACCGGGCCACCACCTTGCCGTCGGCGCCCACCAGGAACTTCTCGAAGTTCCACTGGATGTCCCCGGCGTCGCCATCGGCGTCGGCGGACTCGGTGAGGGTGCCGTACAGGGGGTGGCGCCCTTCGCCGTTCACTTCGATCTTCTCGAAGAGCGGAAATGTCACGCCGTAGTTCACCGAGCAGAACTGGGCGATCTCACCGGCGTCGCCGGGCTCCTGCTCGAGAAACTGGTTGCAGGGGAAACCGAGGACCGAAAACCCTCGGTCGCCGTAGGTGTCCTGCAACTTCTGCAGACCGGCGTACTGGGGCGTCAACCCGCAGCGCGAGGCGACGTTGACGAGCAATAGCGCCTTGCCCTTGTACGGAGCCAACGACGATGGCTCGCCGCCGAGGGTGTGGATGGGAATGTCGTAGATGTCGGTCACGGCGTGGTTCCTCCCGGAGGTCGAGCTAAGTGTCGCACTGTACGTTGAAGACCTTATGGGCGACATCACCGTCTCGGCGCGCCCCAACGGCGCTTTCGACGTCGAGGTGCACGATCAGCAGGTCACGACCCACCACGTCGTCACCGTGCCCGCGGACCTGGCCCGAGGGCTCGGCCTAGGCGACACCGACGGCGAGCGGGTCCGACTCGTCCACCTTTCGTTCGAGTTTCTCCTCGAGCGCGAGCCGGCCAACTCGATCCTGGGCCGATTCTCCCTCGACGTCATTACCGGCTACTTCCCCGACTATCGCGCCGCCATGGCCAAACGCCTACCGGGGTAGCACCACCCTCAGGTCGCAACGGGATAGGCCGTCGCCAGCTGCAGCTGGCCCCACCAGCGGTCGTCGACGTCCTCGAGGGACCGCAACATGGCATCGGCGCCGTCGTAGGCGTGGATCTCGGCATGGCCCGGCGTGTGGTTGTCGGTGTCCCACCGTTGCTCGGGCACGGCCACGCATGTCATCCCGGCCGCCTTGGCGCTTTGCACCCCGGCGGGCGCGTCCTCGAACACCACGCAGCGGTCGGGGGCCACGCCGAGAAGGCGCGCCGCGGTGAGAAAGACGGCGGGATCAGGCTTTCCGGCCTTTTCGTCCTCGGCCGAGCACACCACCGCGAACGCGCCGGGAGGCAAGGCCCGCGCTACGACGACATCGATGAGCCGTCGCGGCGACGATGACGCCAGCGCCATGGGTATCGACTTTTGCCTGAAGAAGTCGAGGACGTGGTGGGCCCCGGCCTTGAGCACCAGGCGGTCTTCGAGCAGACGGGCCATGGCGTCGATCACCTCAGCGGCCACAGCAGCGGGCGACGGCCCCGGCCACGGGTACTGGCCATACCAATACTCGGCCACCTCACCGACGAAGTTTCCTTTGGTACGCCGACACATCTCGACGGTCAGGGGCACGCCGTAGCGACCAAAAACGTCCATCTCGGCCTCGTGCCACAAAGGCTCGGAGTCAATGAGGAGGCCGTCCATGTCGAACACCACGGCATCGAAACGGGCGGCACTCGTCATCGGGTCATCTGCTCATCCGCCCAAGATGTTCACCGCTCGCGATATGACCAAAGCGACGGTCAACAGCGACGCCAGCGACTGGACCATCATCAGGAGCTTGGCCCACGCCGTAAGCGGCATCGTGTCTGTCGGGCTGAAGGCGGTGGCGTTGGTGAACGACGTGTACAAGTAGTCGAAAAAGGTGGGCGTCCATCCCAGGGGGGCAGCTTGTGGCGTGGCCATCTGCGGGAACAAAAAATCGGGATGGCGGCGATCCTGGTGCTGTCGGGCCACGGGCCCGCCCCGGTCGAGCTCCCAGTACCACAAGGCGAAGACGATGACGTTGGTGATCCAGATGGGTACTGATGCGTAGACGAGCGTGCGTCCGCCGGCCTTGGTGCCGTCGAGGAGGTCGTTGACGAGCTCGGCCAGTGACACCACGTTGGCCACGTTGATGAGGGCGATGAGCACGATGGCGATGGCTCGTATCTGCGTGGAGTCCCGGGTCGACGCGTTCAGGTGGGCGATGGTGATCGAGATGAGCAAGAGCCCTTCGAAGACGGGGATCAGCCAGTTGGGCCCGAGGCCCAAGATGAGGCGATGGGGCAGCACCACGAACAGGACGATGGTGGTGACCACGGCCACCGCCGCCGGCCAGCGGGGCTCGTGGCGAGACGGCCAGCCCCACGCTGCTTGGCGGTCACCGTCGGCATCGGAGCGGGGGCGGCGATCCCCCGCATCGGTCTGTGGTCTCGGTGTTTGTCCGTCCTCGGGGGGCCTTGGCCCGGCCATCGCTTCCTCCAGCACGACCCGTCGCGGCGAGTCTGCCAGGCACGATGGCCCGCCGGTGCGACCCACTTCCGCAGCACCCCTTGAACAGTGACGATCCCTCATCCGTAGTCTTTGCAGAAGGCACCATGATGGCTCCCCCCAAAGACAGGACTCCACAATGAATCCAGCACACGGCGACACCTTCGGCCTGAGATTCCGACGTGGTCGCCCCCAAGGTGCGAGCCGGACCAAAACGGCCGTAGCCGCCGGGGCCGTCGCCGTCGTGGCCGTGGTGGCGGCCGCCTGCTCGTCCTCGACGACACCCCTGGCCGCCCCCAAATCAAACTCCCCTGCCATCACATCGGCCACCACCACAACCGCCCCAACGGCCAGTGCCACCACGGCGCCGTCGACGAGTGCGGCGACGGTCGACGTGGTCACCGATGCCAGTTTCGGAAAGATTCTGCAAACACCACGAGGCTTGGCCCTCTACACGTTCTCGAGCGATCACAACGGGATCAGCGCCTGCACGGGATCGTGTGCGCAGGCGTGGCCCCCGCTGACGGTGCCGGCGGGGACCACACCGACGGCCGGTACCGGCTTTGGCGGCACGCTGGCCGCCGTGCAGCAGTCCAACGGCACGTTCCAGGTGACCTACAACGGTTCCCCCTTGTACACGTTTGCCTCCGACACCACCGGACACGTCACCGGCAACGGCGTGTCGGGCTTCTCGGTAGCCAAGGTGTCCGGCTCGTCGAGTTCCACTGCCGCCACGACGACCACGTCGGGCGGGGGCTACGGCTATTGATGATGGCCACGGCCGCCCGGGCCCGGCGCCAGGCCGAGATGCAACAAGACGAGTCCGCCGATGCGGCCGGGCTACGAGCCGCCTTTCTCGCTCATGGCGGGGAGATGTACGGCTATGCCCGACGCTCCCTCGGTGACGACGGCGCCGCCGACGAGGTCGTGCAGGAGACGTTCCTGCGCGCCTGGAAGGCCCGCCTGCGCTTCGACCCCAACCTCGGGAGCCTGCGCACGTGGCTCTTCGCCATCGAACGTCGCGTCGTCATCGACCAGGCGCGCTCGCGCGCCATCCGCCGGACCGACGACCTGCCCGCCGACATCGCCAGCCCCGATGACGAGGTCGAAAAGGCCATGCTGGGCTGGCAAGTCGAAGAAGCCATCCGCCGACTTCGGCCCGAACATCGCCAGGTGTTGATCGAGACCTACTACCGCGGCCGCGTGGCTCGGGACATGGCCCTTGAGCTCGGCATCCCCGAGGGCACCGTCCGTAGCCGGCTCTTCTACGCTTTGCGATCGCTTCGCCTGGTGCTCGACGAAATGGGGTGGGACCAATGAACGCCTCCGCCCAGTGCGACCACTTCCGAGGGCTGTTGGCCATGGAGGTGGTCGGTCAGATCACCGATGACGATGCTGTGGCCCTGTCTGCGCACCTCGACGGCTGCCCCGAATGCCGCCAGGAGGCCGCCGACCTGCGCGCTCTGGCCGCCATCTTGCCGGCCGCCCAGCTCGCCCATCTGCAAAACGAAGAGACAGCCCCGGGGATCGAGCTCGAGCGTGCCGTCCTCGTCGGCTTGGAATCCGAAGTACGGCGGTCTACCCGTCGTCGTCAGATTCGCTACGTGGCCGCCGGTGCGGTCGCCGCCGGTGTCGTGGCCATTGCCTTGGTGCTCACCGTGTCGCCATCGCCAAACTCCGGGCACAACGTGGCGCTCACCGGGGCCAGCGCCGTGCACGCATCGGTGCGACTCACGGCGCAGTCGTGGGGAACGGCGGTGGATCTCGAGGAGTCGGGTCAACCGGGAGGCCAGGTGCTGACGGTGTCGATGCGCACCGCCTCAGGCTCGTGGTGGACGGCGGGAACGTATCGGACGGTGCAGGGAAAGGTCGTGCGCGTGACCATGGCCTGTGCGCTGCCCATTGCCGACATCGAGACCGTCTATGTCAAAGACAGCGCCGGTCACACCGTCTTACATGGGTACGTGAGCTGAGTCTGCCGCACCGATAGCCACCGACGACACCGAGGCCGCCTGGGCGTGCATAAGGTGCGGTCTGTGAACGCCGAGACACCGATCACGAGCGTGGCTGGGCTTCTCGAAACTCGGCGCTACGACGATGGCATGGCGCTGTTATTCGAGGACCGGCGGTGGAGCTGGGCCGAGGTCTACGCCCAAAGCATGCTCCGGGCGCGCCTCGTGCAGTCGGTCCGCCAGCCGGGGCCTTTTCACGTCGGTGTGCTGCTCGACAACGTGCCGGAGTACGCATTCTGGCTGGGGGCGGCGGCTCTGGCCGGGGCCGCCGTGGTGGGCATCAACCCCACCCGCCGAGGCGAGGAGCTGGCCCGCGACATCCGCTTCACCGACTGCCAGCTGATCATCACCGACGGCGCCGGCGCCGTCCTGCTCGACGGTGTCGACATCGGCATCGACGCCGAACGCGTGTGGCTCATCGACAGCGACGATTACGCCGGCCGGATCGACGCCGCTCGCTCTATGGGCCCTACGGGGACGCACGGCGTCGCCGAAGATCTCCTTTTGCTGTTGTTCACCTCCGGCACCACCGGTTCACCCAAGGCGGTGCGCTGCACGCAACGGCGCCTGGCCCTCATCGCCGAGCGCGCCGCCACGGGCTACGGATTCGCCCGTCCGGACATCTGTTACTGCCCCATGCCGTTGTTCCATGGCAACGCCATCATGGCCTTGTGGGCTCCGGCGTTGGCCCGCGGCGCCACCGTCGCTCTCACCCCGCGTTTCAGCGCGTCGAGGTTTCTCACCGACGTGCGGCACTACGGGGCCACGCGCTTCACCTACGTCGGCACCGCGCTGGCCTACATCCTCGCCACCACCGAGCACCCTGATGACGCCGACAACCCGTTGCGCGCCGGTTTCGGGACCGAGGCGTCGGCCCCCGACCGGGCCCGCTTCGAACGCCGTTTCGGGTGTGTCTTGGTGGAAGGGTACGGATCGAGTGAGGGCGGTACGGCCATCAACGTCACCCCCGACACTCCCGCCGGCTCACTCGGCATGGCGTCGAGCGGCGACGACCTCGCCATCGTGGACCCGTCGTCGGGCCGCGAGTGTTCCCGAGCTCGCTTCGACGCCGACGGACGATTCCTGAACCCGGCCGACGCGGTCGGGGAGATGGTGAACCGCAGCGGCAGCGGGGCATTTGAGGGGTACTACAAGAACACCGACGCCGATGCCCAGCGGTCGCGCCACGGTTGGTACTGGACCGGTGATCTCGGGTACCGCGACGAGGCGGGCTTCTTCTACTTCGCCGGCCGCCAAGGCGACTGGGTGCGGGTGGACTCGGAAAACTTCGCCACCGCGCCCGTCGAGCGCGTCATCGAGCGCCACCCCGACGTGTCGAACGCGGCGGTCTTCGCCGTGGCCGACACCGTCGCCGGCGACCAGGTCATGGCGGCGATCGAGCTTCGACCCGGAGCCGTGTTCGACGCCGAGGGCTTATGGTCGTTTCTCCTCGCCCAACCCGATCTGGGCACCAAGTGGGCGCCCCGGTTCGTGCGGGTGTGTCCGGCCCTGCCCCTGACCGCGACCGGCAAGGTCACCAAAAAGCAGCTCCAAAGCGAGGCCTGGCAGTGCGACGACCCTGTCTTCTGGGTTCCTGACCGCCGCATGGGCACGCCCCGTGCGCTCGATGACGACGACCGACGCATGTTGCGCCAGGCTTTCATCGACCACGGCCGTGCCGCGCTGCTGGCGGTGCCTCGACTAAGCACCGGCGACGTGCTCTGATCCAGGGTGGATCACCTCTGAGAAAGGCAAACCCGCAATGAGCGTCATGAAACGGGTGTCAGCGATCATGCAGGCCAAGGCCAACAAGGCTCTGGACAAGGCCGAGAACCCCGCTGACATGCTCGACCTGTCGTACCAAAAGCAGCAGGAGAACCTGCAGAAGGTCCGCCGGGCCATCGCCGACGTGGCCACGGCCAAAAAACGTCTCGAGCTGCAGGCCACCGACCTCCAGAACCAGGCCCAAAAGCTCCAGGACCAAGCCAAGCAGGCCCTGGCCCAAGGACAAGAGGACCTGGCCCGCGAAGCACTGTCACGGCGCGCCACCTTGGCCGATCAACTCCAGAGCCTTGGTACCCAGCACGATCAGGTCGAAGCCCAGCTCCAGCAGCTCGAGGCGACGTCCAGCAAGCTCCAGGCCCAAACGGAAGCCTTCCGCACCAAGAAGGAGACCCTCAAAGCGAGCTACACCGCCTCCAAGGCGGAGGCCGGTATCGGCGAGGCCGTCTCGGGCATCTCCGAATCCATGGCCGACGCCGGGATGACCCTGCAACGCGCCCAGGACAAGATCACCGACATGCAAGCGCGCGCCGGGGCGGTCGACGAGCTCATCGATACCGGTGCGTTGCCCGACGCCTTGGGTGGCGGCAAGGACGACATCCAGCGCCAGCTCGACGCCACCTCCCAACAAAGCCAGGTGGATAGCGAGTTGGCCGCCCTGAAGGCTGAGATTGGCTCCGGATCGCCGGCGACAGCGGCGCTGCCGGCCACCGGCACCGCCGAAGGCTCGACCGCAGACAGCGCAGGTGCGTCATGATCGTGCGCATTCTGGGCGAAGGACGCTACGAGGTACCCGACGCCGATCTCCCGGCCATCGAGCAACTCGACGCCACGCTCGTCGACGCCCTCGAACGCGGTGATGAAGCCGCCTTCGCCGGCGCGCTCGCTGATCTCACCGGTGAAGTGCGCCACACCGGCACCGCTGTTGGTGATGACGACCTACGCACGTCGGATCTGGCCATTCCCCATCCGGGGTCCACGCTGGCCGAGGTCCAGGACCTGCTGGCCGAGGAGAGCTGACCGCCGGTAATCAGATGACGCCGTGGTAGGCGGCGTTGGCCAGCTCCACGAATTCATCGAGTTCGGCATCATCGAGTGTGGCCAGGGCCTTCGCCATGGCGTCATCGGTGGCCACATCGGCCCGGTTCCACGCGTCGCGACACAAAGCCGTGTCGGGATACGGCTCCGGCCAACCGAAGATGCCGGCCATAAAAGGCGTTTTGACCATGACCGCTTGGAGGGGATCCACGCCGTGGGCGACGATCGAAACGCCATGCAGGCCGCCGCGAAGCTCGCGCAACACATTGAGGCGTAACAGGGCCGCACCTTTGGGGTCCTCGGGCAGGGGCACCTGAGACCAAGCCGCGAACAAGGGCACGGCCGCGGGTGAGGCGGCCGCGATGACGCGCGCCGCCAGCTCGGAAAGACGTTCGTAGTCGATCCCGTCGGCCAGGTGCATGTCCGCCCACGCCGCGCCGGCGCGGGAGAACTCGAGGACCGACTGAGACGGTGCCATGACTTTTCGGGCCCGCTCCCACGCCTCGGACACCGGCATCGGGTTCCAGAACACAAAGGCGGCCGCCACCACTGATCCGTCCACATCGCCCAGGGCCCCACCTCGACCGGCGACGTAGAAGTCGATGCCCTCGAAGCCCAACGCGCCGCCACGCTCGTAGGTCGCCCCATCCAACATGAACGATGCCGGCAACGTCCCGATGGCCTCGGCACTGCGCTGCGCCGCCTCTTGGCTGTTCATGGACACACGCTCCGTCTCTGGGGGCTGGCGCCGGGGGCGCCAAAGCGGACGTTACCAGCGAGGATTGCGCCATTATCGTGGGTACGTGGGAGTTCCAATGGACCGCTACAGCGACAGGCTCAGGAGCGGCCCCGCCCGCCGCAATGGGCCACGATGAAGGTCCGCGTGGGCGTCGGTACGGGGGCGCTCAGTGCTGCCGGCATCGACGTCGGTACCTTGGTGGAGGATCTCGAGCGGCGCCGCTTCGACTCGCTGTGGCTCTCGGATGTGCTCACTGCCCCTGTCGATGATCCCCTCACCGCGTTGGCCTACGCGGCGGGCCGGGTGAAGAAGCTGAAGATCGGCACCACGCTGGTGCTCCCAGGCCGCAATCCGGTCCGCCTCGCCAAAGAGCTGGCCACGCTGGACCGCCTGTCGGGAGGCCGGCTGCTCGTCACCATGGTGCTCGGCCTGCGCCGGCCTGAGGAGCTGTCGGCCATGGGCGTCGCCGCCGACGGTCGCGGCGCGCTGATGGACGAGGCCATGGCGTTACTGCGAAGGCTGTGGAGCGAGAACGGTGTCGATCATCATGGCCCGGCATGGAATTTCGATTCGGTCACCATCGAGCCCAAGCCTCTGCAGCAGCCGCTCGAGATGTGGCTGGGAGGAAGCGCCCCCGCCGCCTTGCGACGCGCCGGGAGGCTTTCCGACGGATGGTTGCCGAGCCTGTGCACCCCCGAGGAGGTGCGCGACGGGCGCGTTGTGATCGAGGCGGCCGCCGCCGAGGCCGGACGGGTCATCGATCCCGAGCATTTCGGCGTGAGCATCGGCTATCTCCCCGATAACGCCGGCGACCGGCCTCCGGGGGAACTGGCCGCCCGCCTGGCCCGGCGTCGCACCCCGGTTCGACCCGACGAGGTGGTCCCCGTCGGGTACCGTGCCTTGCGCGGGCTCATGGAGCGCTTCATCGACGTCGGATTCTCCAAGTTCGTGGTGCGCCCGGTGGTGGCGCCCGCGTCATGGGCTGACGAGCTCGATGAGCTGGCGGCGGCCGTCCTGGACCTCCAACGCTGACGGGCTCCACGCTTTTGGTCCAACGCAGACGGACGCGCCCGCTGGCGTACCATGCGGCGGCCCCAACGAGGAGGTTCCATGAGCACAGCCCGTGCAGAGATCACCATCGACAAGCCCGCCGACCAAGTGTGGGCGATCATCGGGGACTTCGGTGGGCTGGCGTCGTGGATGCCCGGCATCGATTCATGTGTGATCGACGGCGACGACCGCATCTTGAAGATGACCGGCATGGAGATCATCGAGCGTCTCGTGCGTCGTGACGACGACGAACGCGAGCTCGTCTACGCCATCGTGGGCGGAGTCCCCGTCATCAACCACAAAGGGACCATCCATGTTGTCGACGCCGGCGGGAGCTCCCAAGTGACATGGGACGTCGATGTCGAGCCCGACGAGATGGCCGATTTCATGCACACCGTCTACCAAC
The DNA here is from genome assembly GCA_963714125.1 of uncultured Acidimicrobiaceae bacterium. GTDB lineage: Bacteria > Actinomycetota > Acidimicrobiia > Acidimicrobiales > UBA8190 > CAWCAW01. The sequence goes on from OY970234.1 coordinate 3,321,998, forward strand.
AATCCCTGCAAGCGTTGAAAGACCACATGAACGGCTGATCGGTGGACGCCGACATGACGTTCAGCGGCCGATGGCGCCTTCACTCCTCGGCCCGCTCCCGCGCCGGCGCCGAAGTGCTGTGGCCTCTCATTGGTGAGGTGGCTCAGTGGACGCAGTGGTCGTGGATGACCCACGCCAAGCTCGTGCGCGACGGCACACCCCATGGCGACGGCGTGGGCGCCGTGCGCAGCCTGGGCATCGGCCCCGTGGGCAGCCGCGAAGAGGTCGTCGTGTGGGACCCGCCCCGTCATCTCGGCTACGTGCTTCGCAGCGGCATGCCGGTGCGCTACTACCGTGCCGACGTCCATCTCACTGAAGACGAGACCGGCACCACCGTGACGTGGGAGGGGCACTTCGACGAACTGGTTCCGGGTACCGGCCCCGTACTGCGCGCCATCTTGGGGGGCATCACCCGGGGATTCGCACGTCGGGTGTGCCGCTACGCCGACGGCCTCAGCGATGATGAAAGTGACAGCGAGCGTCGCCGCTGAGCCTCAGCCGACCGCCGCGTGCATGGCGTCGATGTCACGCAGCCGCGCCGCCAGGGACTCGAGAAGCTTGCGCACCACCGACGGCACCTTCTTCATGAGCTTGGCGAGCTCGCGCGCATCGAGCTCGAGGACCTCGATGTCGGTGAGCGCCTTGACGGTCGCCGAGCGAGGCTGGCCGTCGATGAGCGACAGCTCGCCGATGACGTCGCCGGGACCCAATTTGGCGAGCCGTTTCCCGTCTCGCACCACCTCGGCGGATCCCGACGCCAGCACGTAGGCGATCCCGCCGGCGGCGCCCTGGCGGGTGAGTATCGATCCGGCCGACATGGTGGCAAGCACCGTCAACGACGCCACCTGGGCCAGCTCTCGCTGGCTACAGGCCGAGAACAAGGGCATGTTGGCCAGCAATTCGAGCCTTTGGCTCCGACTCAATTCCTTGGCCACAGTGATCCCCTCACCTCGGTCCACCTCCGGCGCGCCACCCTACCCGGCACGCCCGCCTGTAGGCGGGTGGCCGCCGTTACTCCGATTCGAGGTGCCGGACCACCACGACGGGGCAATGCGAATGAGCGGCGCAGTACTCGCTCACCGAACCGAGCAACATGCCGGCGAAGGCCCCATGGCCCCGGCTGCCCACTACCAACAGCTCGGCGCCCTTGGACAGATCGACGAGGATTTGGGCGGCGTCGCCTTCGACCACGGTGGTGCGCAATTCCACCGGCGGCTTCTCGCCCAGCTCATCCTTGACGGTTTTTTGCACCCCTTTGCCCACATCGCCCGCCGCGTCGAAACCCGGTGGGTAGGTCGGCACCCAGCCATAGGAGGTAGGGAGCTCCCACGTGGCCACCACGTGCACCGAAGCCCCGGTGAGCTGGGCCTGGTCGACGGCCCAGTGCAATGCCTTCACCGACGACGGCGAGCCGTCCACTCCCACCACAATCGTCTTCTCGGTCTTGTCACTGTCGGCCATTGGCCCTCCGTCTGTTGTCAGCTGTGGTCAGGCCCCGAGTTGGGACCGCAGATCTTCAAGGTCTCGACGAATCACGTCAACCTGGGCCCGCAGATCCTCGATGGCGCCTTGGAGGTCGGCTGCGGAGCCCGGTGACGGCGCCCGGGGCGACGCTGCCACGAATGCTGGGGTGATGTCCATGTCGGGTTCCGCGGGGAAGACGATGTGGGCAGCGGCGGTCTCCGGTGGCACCGCCGACGATGACCCCAACAAGTGGGTGAAGCGCTCTTCTTTATGCCCCGGCTGGCGAGCCAGACGCACCACCAAGGGCACCGGGCGACGCGCCAGCTCCTCCAGATCGTCTTCAACCTGGCGCAACGTGTCGAACGCGGCCATCCGCTCGGTTCGGGCGCGCAGCTCCCCCGGGGTCTGAGGGCCGCGCAGCATGAGGACGGCCAGCAGGGCCAGCGGGCCCGTCTCCAACACCAGCACCTCATCCAGCACGTGGCGAAAGCGGATGGCGGAGCGGCCGTGGGAAGGGTGGACGAAGCGGGCCAGGCCGCGGGCTTTGGCGCTCGTCACTGCTTCCTCGACGGTGCGCTCCGACAGCGCCAGCACCGGGTCGCGATTCGAACTCTGGTTACAGGCCAAGGTCAGGGCGTTGAGCGTGAGGGGGTACTGCTGAGGCGTGGTCAGCTCCTTCTCCACCAGACAGCCCAGGACACGAATCTCGTCGGGCGGGAGCATCAGCGGGTCCATGGCCCGAGCATAACGAGGGCAACCCCACGGAATACCCTGGCATGCTCGGCGTTGGACCCCTCAGCAACGCAGTGGCGTTGGTGCCGAAGGACAGGAGGTGTGGCGTGGAGATCAAAGAGCTGGGCCATGTCGTGCTCTATGTGCGCAACCTTCAGCGCTCGATTGCCTTCTACCGCGACGTCCTGGGCTGGCGACAGCTCGGGGACGCGCCCTTGGGATTCCCGGCCGCGGCCTTTTCCTCGGCCTCCAACCGCACTCATCACGAGTTGCTGCTCATCGAGGTGGGCGAGGACGCCCAACCCATTCCCGCCGGCCGACGCGTCGGGATGTATCACCTCGGCTTGAAGGTGGGCGACACAGACGACGAGTTGCGTGAGGCGCTGGCGCGTATCCAAGACGCCGGCGTGCCCATTGCCGGGGCCAGCGACCACACCGTGACGCACAGCCTCTACGTGCACGACCCCGATGGCAACGAGATCGAGCTGTACGTCGATGTGGCCGGGATCAACTGGGCCGACGATCCCGAGCTCATCTTGAGCCCGACTCGCCCCTTGCAGCTGTAGCGGATTCGTTGCAATCCACCACCAAGGCTTCGGCCTCGATCACAATGGCCGAGTGCCACAGGTGTTGACAGTGGCCGGGAGCCACCCATGAGTCCGGCTCGGCACTCCTCATCGGCAGGACTGGACCGGCGCTGGTGGACCCTCATCGCCGTATGCGGCGCCACCTTCATGCTCCTCGTCGACGTCACCATCGTCCAAGTGGCGCTTCCCACCATGCAGCGGTCCTTGCATGCCAGCTTCTCGGATCTGCAGTGGGTGATCTCCGCCTACGCGTTGTCGCTGGCCGCCCTCATCCTCACGGGCGGCTCATTGGCCGACCGCTTCGGGCGCAAGCGGGTCTTTGTCGCAGGAGTCGTCATATTCTCCATCGCCTCGCTGATGTGCGGCCTGTCCGGCTCGGCCGCCGTCTTGATCACATTCCGGGCCGTACAGGGCATCGGTGGCGCGGCCATGTTCGCCACGTCGCTGGCCCTCATCGGCCAAGAGTTCCAAGGCAAACAGCGCGGGACGGCCATTGCCATGTGGAGTGCCACCGTCGGTGGGGCGGTGGCCATCGGCCCGCTCATCGGCGGGGCCCTGACCACGGCCTTCGGATGGCAGTGGATCTTCTACGTGAACGTGCCCATCGGCGTCCTCACCCTCGCCATGGCGGGACCGAAGATGGTCAACGTCGGCGACCCCAACGCCAAACGACTCGACATAGCCGGACTGGTCACGTTTTCGGGGGCGTTGTTCCTGTTGATCCTCGGATTGATCCGAGGCGAGCCCGATGGATGGTCAAGTTCGCTCATCATCACCATCTTGGTGGCCTCGGGCGTGGCGTTCATGGCCTTTTTGATTGTGGAGGTGCGCCAACAGCGGCCCATGTTCGATCTGTCGCTGTTCCGTAAGCCGGCGTTCACAGGCGTCTCTATCGCCACCTTCGCGCTCGGTGCCGGCATGTTCGCCTTGTTCCCCTACCTGACCCTCTACCTCCAGAACGCGCTGGGGTTGTCACCTCTGCAAGGCGGTCTTCGGCTCCTGCCGCTGACCGTGCTCACCTTCGTCGTCCCGCTCACCAGCCGCGCCCTCACCGAACGCATGGCACCTGGTGGTGTGCTCGGAGCCGGCCTCATCCTCTCGGGGGCCGGCTTAGCTCTCATGCACGGCATTACGACGTCGTCACACTGGACCGTGCTTCTGGCCGGCTTCATTGTGGCCGGCGCTGGCATCGGCATCGCCAACCCGGCCATCGCCAAGATCGCCCTGAGCGTCGTCCCGCCCGAACGCAGCGGCATGGCCTCGGGGATCAGCAACACCTTTCGTCTCGGGGGCGTCGCCACCGGCGTGGCCGCCTTAGGTGCCATCTTCCAAGTGCACCTGGCCTCGACCCTGCACGGCCTTGTCGGCAAACCTGTGCCGAGGTTGGCGGCTGAGGTGGCATCGGGAGGGCCTGGCGTCCTCGGCACACACCCGACGCCTCTCGTCCACGACGCGCTGCAGGCGTTTGTGGTGGGGATGAACGACTTGGTGATCACCGGCGCCGTCGTCGTCCTTGTCGGTGGTCTGGTGGCTATGACCTTCATCCGCACGCCGCGGCCCGCCCCCGCCATGACGGACGCCGGGGGCGGGAGTACCGGCGGTGCCAGGGGTGGCGGCTCGGGTCGCACTCGGCCCGCGCACGCCCGTTCGGGGGCCGGCGGTCGTTGACCAGCGGTGGCCCCGGAGAAGCCGTACGCTTCCCCGATGGCCAACAAATCTCGACCCGCGGGTGAGCCCAAGAAGCCCGGCCGAAGCATCAAAGAAAAGCGTGCCGCGAAGCAGGAGAAGCAGGCCGCGCGCAAGCAGTCGGGCAAGAGCTAGGTCGTCGGCCCACAGCCACACGACGCACCAACTGCAGACAACGACATGCTCGTGGTCGTCGCTGCACCTGAACTGGACCGACACGATGCCGGACCGGGGCACCCCGAACGCCCCCAACGCGTAGACGCGGCTCTGGCCGGTGTCGACATGGCCGGCCTCGGTGACGCCGTCGTGCGCATCGCTCCGCGTCCCGCCACCGACGCCGAGTTGGTACGGGTCCATCCCCAGGTCCATATAGACGAGCTGCGCGACGCCTGCCGATCCGGCGGCCGTCGCCTTGATGCCGACACCATGGCCAGCCCTGGTTCGTTCGACACCGCCGTGCTCGCCGCCGGTGCACCGTTGGTGGCCATTGAGGCCCTCCAAGGCGGACGAGGGGATGTGGCCTTTGTGGCCGCCCGCCCCCCGGGTCACCATGCGCTGGCGGACCGGGCCATGGGCTTCTGCCTGCTCAACAACATCGCCGTGGCCGCCGCCGCGCTCGTCGATGTCGGCGAGCGAGTGCTGATTGTCGATTGGGACGTCCATCACGGCAATGGCACGCAGGCCATCTTCTGGAACGACCCGCGGGTGCTGTACGTGTCAGTACACGAATGGCCGTTGTACCCGGGCACAGGCCGAGCCGAAGAGACCGGCGGCATCGAGGCCCCGGGGACAACGGTCAACGTCCCGGTGCCGGCCGGCGCCACCGGAGACATTGTGCGCCGAGCCCTCGACGAGGTCGCCGCGCCCGTCGTCGCCAGCTTCTCTCCCACGTGGGTCTTGGTTTCGGCCGGCTTTGACGCGCATCGGCGCGACCCCCTCGCCGATCTGCAGCTCACGGCCGGCGACTTCGCCGATGTGGCCGCCACCGTGCGCGCCTTTGCCCCCGGTCCCGGACGCATGGTCATGGTGCTCGAAGGTGGCTATGACCTGGAAGCGCTCCAGCTGTCGGTGGGGGCCAGCATCGCCGGTGCTCTCGGTGAGAAGTTTCGTCCCGAGCCGCCGTCATCGGGGGGCCCCGGCGACCGTGCCGTCGACATGGCCCGCCTCGCCCGCCAGCAGGTGGGCCTGTGACGGAGACGGCCCCGTACGGTGCGTGGCGATCGCCCATCACGGCGCGCCAGGTGGCGGCGGGAAAGGTACGCCTGGACCAGGTCGCCTTCGGCGATGACGGGAGCCTGTGGTGGTCAGAGGGTCGACCGACTGAGCACGGTCGTTGCGTCATCGTCCATCGCCAACTGGACGGAACCGTCGCCGACGCCATGCCACCCGGGTTCAACGCCCGCACCCGTGTCCATGAATACGGCGGAGGTGCATGGCTCCCGGTGGGTGCCGGCCTGGTGTTCGCCAACTGGGAGGATCAGCGGCTGTATCGGGTGGAAGGCGATGTCCCCGTGGCCCTCACTCCGGTTCCCAGTGAGCCAAGGGGAGACCGCTACGCCGACTTGGTGCTGTCTGCGGCGCGAGACGAAGTGTGGTGCGTGCGCGAGCGCGCCGTCGGCGCATCGGTGCAACGCGACATCGTGGCGGTGCCGCTCGACGGATCGGGTCACCTACGCAGCCTGGTGACCGACGGCCACTTCCTCTCCAATGCGCGACCATCTCCTGACGGTCGGCATCTGGCCTGGCTGACGTGGAACCACCCCCGCATGCCGTGGGATGGGACCGAGCTCAAGGTGGCCGCCATCGCCGATGACGGGTCGGTGTTGTCGGCCTCGACGGTGCTCGGCGGCGATGACGAATCGGTGTTCCAGCCCGAGTGGGCGGGACCCGACGCGCTCTACGCCGTGTCGGATCGCACCGGATGGTGGAATCTCTACCGGGTGGATCTGGGGGGCGACGTCACGGCGCTGTGCCCCCGCCAAGAGGAATTCGGGACACCGCAGTGGGTATTCGGCTTGGCCACCTACGGCATTCTCGAGGACGGTCGCGTGGCGGTGCTGCACGGGGAAGGCGCCTTGGACCTGAGCATTCTCGACCCCGCCACGCGGTCGCTGGTCGAGGTGCCGTCGCCGGTAGCGATATGGGGTCCTTACCTCCGGGTCAACGGCACCCGGGTAGCCGATGTGGGCGGGGGTCCGACCACGCCGGTTTCCGTGGTCGTCCTCGACACGACGACGGGGCACTTGGAAACGGTGCGCCGCTCGCTCGATGTCGTCCCTGATGCTGGCTACCTACCCGAGCCGCGCGCCGAGTCGTTCCCGGGTGTCGGGGGGCGCCCCGTTCACGCCCTCGTCTATCCGCCCAAGAACGGCGACTACGAGGCCCCCTCTGGTGAACGCCCCCCCTTTGTCGCCTTCGTCCACGGAGGACCCACCACAAGCGAGTCGGCGCTGCTCGATTTGACCGTCGCGTACTTCACCAGTCGTGGCATCGGCGTGGCCGACGTCAACTACGGGGGATCGAGTGGCTACGGGCGCGCCTATCGCGACTTGCTAGCCGGACAGTGGGGCATCGTTGACGTCCAAGACGTCGTGGCCGTCATGCACGGGCTGGCCCAACGGGGAGACGCCGATGGGAAGCGCCTGCTCATCCGCGGCTCGAGTGCAGGAGGGTGGACGGTCCTGGTGGCACTCACGAGCACCGATGTCTTCGCCGGCGGTACCTCGCTCTATGGCGTCGCCGATCTCACCGCTTTGGCGCAGGACACCCACGACTTCGAGTCTCGCTACCTTGACGGACTGGTGGGCCCGCTCCCCGAGGCGCGCCACCTCTACGACGAACGCTCGCCGCTCACCCACGTCGACGAGATCTCTTGTCCGGTGCTGCTGCTCCAAGGTCTCGATGACACCATCGTCCCCCCGAGCCAAGCCCAGCTCTTCGGCCGCGCTTTGGCCGCCAAAGGCATCGCGTATGCATATCTGCCCTTTGCCGGCGAGGGCCACGGGTTCCACCAAGCCGAGACCCAACAGCGCGCCCTGGAAGCCGAGCTGTCGTTCTACGGCCAGGTGGTGGGGTTCATCCCCCCCGATATCCCTGTGCTGCTTATGGAGGGAGCCGACTCCTGACGAGCAGTTGAGGCGACGGCTCGCTCAGGAACGAACGACTTGGCCGCCGTCGACGTTGAAGATGTGCCCGGTGATCCAGCTGGCCTGATCGGAAAGCAAGAACAAACACATACCGGCCAGATCCTCGGGTTGGCCCTGACGTTTGAGGGCCAAGGCCCCCACCAGTTGGGTGATGTACTGCGACGGCACCACTTCCCGAGCGGCGTCGGTGTCGGTCGGCCCCGGTGCGATGGCGTTGACGCGAATGTTCATGCCGCCGAGTTCGTGGGCGAGCTGCTGGGTGAGCGAGTTCACCCCGGCCTTGGCCCAGCCGTAGTAGCCGGCGTAGAGCCACGCCGCGGTGGATGACTGGTTCACGATGGCGCCGCCACCACGCTCGGCCATCGACGGGTAACACGCGCGCGAGCACGCCAGGGCGCCGAACTGGTTCACCGCCATGAACCGCTGGAGGTAGTCCCAGTCCACCGTGATGAGAAAGTCGAGGCGCATCCCCCCGAAGATCGCCGCGTTGTTCACGAGATAATCGATGCCGCCGAAACTCGCTATGGCGGTCGCCGCCATGGCCGCGGCGCTCTCGGGATCGGCGACGTCCACAACGCACGACACGGCCGATCCGCCCGCCTCGCCGATGGCGGCGGCGACGCGCGCCGCGTTGGGCTCGTCGAGATCAGCCACAACCACCGACGCCCCCGCCCGAGCCAGCGCCTCGGCATAGACCTGTCCGATCCCTCGCCCCGCCCCGGTCACCACAGCCACCTTGCCGGTGAAGTCGAACGTGCTCGTGGCGGCGGTCTCCCCCACGCTCATGACGCTCCTTTGGCGTGTCGCGAGATACAGCGTTCGGCCGCGCCGTTGAGTACGGTGGCCAGAGGCCAACCGATGTAGTGCGTGAGGTGCACGACCGTCTCTCGCACTTGATCCACCGTCATCTCGCCGTTGTGCAGGGCGCTGGCGAATTGCACATCGAGGAGCTCGCCTTGGCCGAGAGCGGCCAGCACGCCGATCGTCATGAGCCTGCGCTGGCGCACATCGAGCGCGGGGCGAGTCCACACCGTTCCGAAAAGGTGATCGACGGTCAGGGCCACGAAGTCTCCGGGCACGTCGGCGGGGTCGACGGTGAAGTTGTAGACCTCCTGCATCTTGGCCATGCCGAGCCGACGCCGATCGTCGGGCGTGAGCTCCTCCCCCGATGTCGGTGCCTGGGCAGAATCGTCTGTCATGTCATGACTCGGGGGTGTCGGGACCGATGCCGAAGATGGCCTTGCTCTTTTCGGCCAGCAGCTGTGCCATGGGCATCTCCACCCCGAGTTCGGCGGCGAGCTCCAAGGCGGCTGCCACGTCTTTTTGGGCCAGCTTCTGGCCGTTGCGCATGGCCGCCACGATGCGGACATCGGCGTCGCTCTCGAAGGGGGCCACGGTGTGGCGGAACATCAATGCGGTGGTTCCTCCGGTGCGAGGCTCGCTGGCTTTGATGACGGCCGCCAGCTTTGAGAGCTCGACACCAGCCGCTTCGGCCAGCAGCTGGCCCTCGTACGCGGCCAACCAGGCCCCATACTGCACGACGTTGCGGGCCAACTTGGCCTGCAAGCCGGCGCCCACCGGTCCCATGTGCACCACCGCCGAGCTGTAGGCATCGAGCACCGGTCGGATGCGGTCGATGTCCTGGGCATCGCCGCCCACCATCGACACGAGCTCTCCGGCCGCAGCCGCGGCCGGCCCGCCGGTGACACCGCAATCGATCACGGCCACGCCCTGGGCGCGGCAGGTGTCGGCCAGCGCTCGTACCGTGGCGATCGACACCGTGCTCACGACCACCACCGTGGAACCTTCGGACATGGCCGCCAGCGCGCCATCGGGCCCGAGGATGACGTCGTTGAGCTGGTGGTCATCCACCACCGCCACCACGACGATTTCGCAGCGCTCCCCTACCTCTGATGGCGAGCCCGCCACCACGGCGACGTCGGCGAAGGGTTCAGTGGCGGCCGGTACGACGTCGTTGACCACCAGGTCGAGCCCGGCCCGCGCCATGCCCCCGGCCACGCCGGCTCCGATGGCGCCCAACCCGATCACGCCTACCGTCGTCATCGGCCTGGCAACCTACGACCAGATGTAGACATGTGTCCAGTCACTCGTCTGGTCGGGTGGGCAGGGCGATGATCGGCGGACTAACGTCTGGACACATGTCCAGTTCCGTTCTCCAAGAGGGCACCCGCCGACGGCTCAGCGAGCGCCAGGTCGAAGTGGTTCAGCGCCTGGTCGATGCGGCGGTCGACGAGCTCCACGTGTCTGGCTACGACGGACTATCGGTGCGCAACGTGGCCAAACGAGCCGGCGTGGCCCCGGCCACCGCCTACACGTACTTTGCCTCCAAGGACCACCTGGTGGCCGAAGCGCTGTGGCGCCGCATGCACGGCCTGCCCTCGCCCACCGCTTCCGGCGGCCGCCCTCTCGATCGGCTGACGTCGGAGCTCGACACCATCGGATCGTTCATGGCCGACGACGCCGTGCTGGCCGGCGCGTGCACCACGGCTCTGCTCGGTTCAGGGCCCGATGTCCTGCACCTGCGCCAGCGCATCGGGGCCGAGATCAACCACCGGCTGGCGGTGGCGCTGGGCGACGGAGGCGACCCGGCCGTGCTGCGCACCTTGGAGCTCGCCTATACCGGAGCCATGCTGCTGGCGGGGATGGGTCATATCGCCTTTACCGACGTGCCGGTGCGGTTGCGCGAGGTAGCCGAGTTACTCCTCGAGGAGCGGTCATGACAGAGGTCGAGACCGCTCCCCCCGTCGGCTTCAGCCCGTACGACTACCAGATGCATGAGGACCCCTACCCCACCTACGCGCGCCTGCGTGACGAAGCACCGGTGTACCGCAACGCGGAGTTCGACTTTTGGGCGCTGTCTCGCCACAGCGATGTCCTCGACAGCTTTCGCGACGTGAACCGGTTCTCCAATCGCTTCGGGGTGTCCCTCGATCCATCGGCCTTCGGGCCCGAGGCCCATCGGGCCATGTCGTTTCTGGCCATGGACCCCCCTCGCCACACCCGCATGCGCGCCTTGGTGTCGCGGGGATTCAGCCCAAGGCGGGTGGCGGAACTCGAAGGGCGCATCCGTGAACTGACCTTGGACTACCTGCTCCCCGCCCTCGAGCGCGGCAGCTTCGACATGATCTCCGACTTCTCGGGGCGGTTGCCCATGGACGTGATCTCGGAACTGATGGGGGTGCCACCGTCTGATCGGGCCGAGATCAGCCGGCTCGCTGATCTCCTTTTGCATCGAGAAGAAGGGGTCTTCGACGTTCCCCCCGCCGGCATAGAGGCAGCGTTGGTGTTGGCGGGGTACTACGCGCAGATGATCGCCGAGCGCCGCCGCCGGCCGACTGACGACTTGACCTCCGCTCTTCTTGACGCCGAGATCGACGGGGACCGGCTCGAGGATGACGACATCGTTTCGTTCCTCTTTCTCATGGTCGTGGCCGGCAACGAGACCACCACCAAGTTGCTCGGCAACGCGTGGTACTGGGCTTGGCGCAATCCCGATCAGCGCACCAAGGTGTGGGCCGATCCCAGTCGCATTCCGCTGTGGATCGAAGAGACACTTCGCTACGACACCTCGAGCCAGATGCTCTTGCGGGTGACCAACGAGGATGTCGAGCTGCATGGCCAGGTCATCCCGAGCGATCAACGAGTCCTGTTGTTGGTGGGCTCGGCCAATCGGGACCCGAGGGTGTTCCCCCAACCCGACGCCTACGATCTCGACCGCGACACCAGTAAATTCGTCAGCTTTGGCGGAGGACGGCACTTCTGCATGGGCGCCGCCTTGGCTCGTCTCGAAGCGCGTATCGCCCTGGAAGAGCTGGTGTCCAAGGTGACCGACTACGACATCGACGCGCCGGCGGCGGCGCGCGTGCATTCCGTGAACGTCCGGGGGTTTGCCAACCTCCCCACGTCGGTCACGCCTCGCTGACGGTGGCTCGCTTCGAAGCACATCCGGCTCGGCGTCCCGCCATCGTCACCGGCGCGTCGTCTGGCATCGGGGCGGCCATCGCCCAGGCGTTGAGCGCGAACGGCCACCCCGTCGTGCTCGGGGCGCGGCGGCTGCAGCGCTGCGAGCAGCTCGCCGAGTCCATCCGCGCTGGCGGCGGTGAAGCTTTTGCTCTGTTCTTGGACCTGGCCGACCCGAACACCATCGGTCCCTTCTTCGCCGATGCCACGGCCCGGGCCGGCGACATCGAGGTGCTCGTGTCGTGTGCCGGCGAGATCTCTCCGGCCCCTGCGTTGGCCATGCCCGACGGGGCGTTCTCCACCACCGTGCAGGTGAACACGCTCGGGGCCGTGCAGCTGGCGTCGGCGGTGGCGACGGCCATGGTGCAACGGCGCCGCGGCGACGTGGTGTTCGTCACCTCCGATACCGTGCGCCGACCCCGGCCCTACATGGCGGCGTACTCGGCTTCCAAATGGGCGCTCGAGGGCTATGCCCGAACCCTGCAGATGGAGCTGGAAGGCACCGGCGTGCGGGCCTCGATCGTCCAGCCCGGTCCCACCCACTCCGAGATGGGAACCGATTGGGGCCACGAGCTGACCGCCGATGTGCTCGAGGCATGGGTGCACTGGGGCCAAGCCCGCCACGACCACTTCATGCGCCCCCAGGAGGTCGCCTCCGCCGTCGTGACGGTGGTCTCGGCCCGCCGGGGCACCCATTTCACGTTGATCGAAGTCAATCCCGAAGCACCCGTCACCAAGGGGGACACATGACGGCAACAACCGATCTCCAACCACCGCCCATGGTGTCGGGAGGAGCCGGGCCCGACGGGCATCTCGATGAGCTACGCCACAACCCCATCGGGCTCATGCAACGTGTGCGCGACGAATGCGGCGATGTGGGTACCTTCCTCCTCGCCGGTCGCCCTGTCGTGCTTTTGACCGGAGCCAACGCCAACGAGCTGTTTTTCCGGGCCCCCGAAGAAGACCTCGACCAGGCCGAGGCGTACCCGTTCATGACGCCCATTTTCGGTGAAGGGGTGGTGTTCGACGCCCCGCCCGAGCGGCGACGGGAGATGCTCCACAATCAAGCCCTGCGCGACAAGTTCATGCGCGGCCACGCCGCCACCATCGCCGACGAGGTGGCGCAAATGGTGGCCGGTTGGGACGACAGCGGGGAGATCGACCTGCTTGATTTCTTCGCCGAGCTGACCATCTACACGTCCTCGGCGTGCCTCATCGGCAAGAAATTCCGCTCCCAGCTCGACCGGCGTTTCGCCGAGCTTTACCACGACCTCGAGCGAGGCACCGACGCGCTTGCCTACGTCGACCCCTACGCCCCGATCGAAAGCTTTCAGCGCCGCGACGAAGCACGCGTGGCTCTGGTCGCACTGGTGGGCGACATCATGGACGGGCGCGCCGCTGGGCCACCGGCCTCCGACGAGGATCGCGATCTTCTCGATGTGCTGATGTCGGTCACCGACAGCGACGGCACGCCACGCTTTTCTGCTGACCAGGTGACGGGCATGTTCATCTCGATGATGTTCGCCGGTCACCACACCACGTCGGGAACCGCAGCATGGACACTCATCGAGTTGCTACGCAACCCCGACGAGATGGTCGACGTGATCGATGAACTCGATGCACTGCACGCGTCGGGTGAAGAGCTCACGTACCAGGCTCTGCGCGAGATCCCTCGCCTCGAGTCCGCCATCAAAGAGGCGCTTCGCCTGCACCCGCCGCTCATCTTGCTGTTGCGGGTAGCCAAGTCGACCTTGGAATTCGAAGGATTCGCCGTAGAGGCGGGAAACATGGTGGGAGCGAGTCCCTCGGTGTCCAATCGCATACCTGAGGACTTCCCCGATGCCGATGCCTTCGTGCCCAAGCGCTATCTGGAACCCCGCGCCGAGGACCGTGAGAATCCGTGGACATGGATTCCTTTTGGGGCGGGGCGACACCGGTGCGTGGGCGCCGCGTTCGCCATGATGCAACTCAAGGCCATCTTCTCCATCATCTTCAGGGATTGGCGCTTCGAGCTGGCCCAAGCCCCCGACACCTATCGCAACGACCATTCCAAGATGGTCGTGCAACTGGCTCAACCCTGTGTCGTTCGTTATGTCCGTCGGGCCACCGACGCGGGAGGAACCCGGGCATGAAGGTGACCGTCGATCCTGACTTGTGCCAGGGCCATGCCGTCTGTGAGAACGAGGCACCGGAGGTGTTCTCGGTGCCCAAGCACGGCACGGTCACCATCGTGATGCCGCTGCCACCGGACGAACTGCGTGACAAGGTCCACCAAGCTGTGAAGTACTGCCCCACGGGCGCCCTACGAGTCGAGGAGAACTGACATGCCGGCCTTCGCGCGCGACGAGCTCGAAACAATGGTGCAACGGTGGCTCGAAGCCAACCGCCGGGCGCAAGAGGAGCAGGACTGGAGCCCAATGGCTGAGCTGTACAGCGATGACGCCACCTACGGATGGAACATCGGCCCGCACGAGGAATTCATGGCGGTGGGCAAACACGAGATCGCCACCATTGCCTTGGGCACCGAAATGGCCGGGCTCGAGGGCTGGGTCTACCCGTACCAGAAGGTGCTCATCGACGATCGCCAAGGTGAGGTGATCGGATTGTGGAAGCAGATTGCCGACGCCACCAAGGCCGACGGCAGCCCCTATGAGGTCGCCGGCCTCGGAGGAAGCTGGTTCCGCTACGCCGGTGATGGGAAGTGGTCGTGGCAGCGCGACTTTTTCGACGTCGGCAATGCCACCGCGCTGTTCATCGAGATGATCAAGGCAGGCACGCTGTCGGCCGGGATGCAGCGGCGCATGGAGCTCGCCGTCTCCGGGGACCGCCTCCCGGGTCACTACGCGCTCGGCACGGCCCCGGCCGCCCTATGGGGTTGAAGCCGGGAGGGCTAGGCGGCGGCGGGGCCGGCGACGGGGGGAACGTCGCGCCGAGCACGGGGGGCAAGAGCGATGGCGACGCCTTGACCAGGGGGAATAATGCCGGCCGCCACGCGCAGGCGGTCAAGGGTGTCCTCCCACTCGATCTGGTGCTGCAACCACGTCGAGGCATCCTGGTCGGATGAGATACGCTTTGGTCCCTTAGATACGATCACGTATCTAGAATACACCGATGGTTCCAGGAGTCAATACCGTGTCCGACGAGAAGCCCGATGGCGAGAATGGGCCCATGACGGTGCAACGGTGGACCCCACAGCGCCGGCGCGAGCTCACCCGCACCGCCCTCCTCGAAGCGGCCAGCCTGGTCTTCGCCCGGCGCGGCTTCCACGGTGCGTCGCTCGACGAGATTGCCGAGACGGCCGGGTTCACCAGGGGTGCGATCTACAAGAACTTCGAGGACAAAGAGGGGTTGTTCCTGGCCACCGTGGATCGCCACGTGCAGTTCAACTTGGCGGCCTTCTCCGAGCATCTCGAACTGGCCGCCGAACAAGGCATCGACACCGCCTCCCTGGCCGTGGCGTGGCGTCAGATACTGGGCCGCGACCCTGACTGGTTTGCCTTGGATCTCGAAGCGCGGCTGTACGCGCTGCGCAATCCTGGCTTCAGAGCGCGCTACGCCGAGCACCATCGGGCCCTGACCGAGGCCGTGGCCAAGTTCATCGAGGACCTCTCGAGTGAGGCCGGCCTCACCTTGCGATTCCCCGTCGATCGCCTGGCTTCGATCGTCGAAGTGGCCTCCGAAGGCTTCATGGCATGGTCGTATCTCGACCCCGATGAAGGAGATCTCTTCGCCTCCTTCTTCGAGGTCCTGTGGAGCGCCATCGTCGAGCCGTCGTAAATTCTGCTCCCGTTCTCACTAGCGTCACGTTCATGCAACAGCCAGAAACCCGCCGCCTATGGCAACGACGATGGGTGCGCGCCGTGGCCATCGCCGTGGTCGTCGCCATCGTGGCGGCTGTGGTCGGACCGTTCGTCTACATCCACTTCATCGAAGGTCCGGCACCGGCGCCTTTGAAGCTGTCGCCCCATACGGGTACCACCACCGCCGGTGGCCCCGTGGCCGGCTCCTGGAAGGTGTCTTCGGGCTCGCAAGCCGGTTATCGCGTCCAGGAGGTGCTTGTCGGCCAGAACAACACGGCGGTGGGCCGAACCAGCGACGTCACCGGACAGATGACCATTGCCGGATCGACCGTGACAGCAGCCACCTTCACCGTGAACCTCACAACCGTCCGCAGTGATCAGGCCGAAAGAGACGTGCAGTTCGAGGGTCGCATCATGGACACCGCCACGTACCCCACGGCCACCTTCACACTGTCCGAGCCCATCGATCTCGCCGCCATTCCCACCGCCGGGCAGACCATCACGGCGCAAGCCAACGGGACCCTCGACATGCACGGTGTACGTCGCGGCGTCACGTTCTCCGTTCAAGCTCGATATACGGGATCAGCCATAGACGTCAGTGGCTCGATCCCGGTGCTCTTTGCCAACTGGGACATCGCCAACCCGAGCTTTGGTCCTGTCACCACCCAGAGCCAAGGCATCGTGGAGTTCCTGCTCGACTTCTCGCGCTCCTCGTCCTGATCACGACCCGTCGCCGGCGGCGCGCTGGGCGTCCAGGGCGCGACCCAGAACCGTCTGCAAGATGGTTGTCGTCAAGGCCGCGATCTGCGCCGGCGTCTGGTCAAAATCGATCACCAGGGCTTGGGTCGTAAACGCCGAAAAGGTAAGACCGAACGCCAAGAGCAACTCCTGCGAAGGACGTCCTTTGCCTCCGGCCGCTTCCCAGGCGACGTTGACGAGGTGGCTCACCCCCCGCACTCGAGAAGCCCGTCGCAACTGGTCCACTTCGTCCAGCACAGCGGACGGGTCCCCCTTGCGGGAGTGAATGTCCCAAAATGCGTCTCCGAGAATCTCGAGGTTGCGCGTGTGGATGGTCAGCGCCAACATCTCGAGCCACCGGGGGAAATCCTCGGCGGGCGAAGGCATGCCCTCGATCGGTCCGCCGCACTCTTCGAACATCTCCTTCACCACGGCGACGATCAGGGCGTCGTGGCTGGCGTAGTGACGAAAGACCGTCCGCGTGCTCACACCCGACAGCTCGGCGATCTCCTCGATGGTGGCATCGAAGCCGCGCCGAGACACGGCTTCCATAGCGGCTTGTCGGATCCGAGAACGCGTGAGCTCTTGTCGCTCTTCGGCCAGCGACGGTAGAGGTCGGCGGGGTTGCTCTGCCACGGGTACCTCTCAGGGGTGCAGCGGCCTTTGCCCGTACCGTCGGCCCTGCGGCGCCTCGCCTTGGTACGGGCCCACTGCCTTTTTGGCACTCCTCTATGCCAAGTTGTCAGGGTCCACTGCTCATCATTGTTGGGGATGGCGCCGGACCCAGTGTTGCGGCAATTGTGGAGTCGCGCAACCCCTGTTGCAAGACACAGATCACCCCCACCCCGGCGAGCGTCTCGGGCCCTTCATCACCTGATCGGGTCGTCCGCCCCCGTGGCCTCCAGCCCAGTGGAAGTCACGGGGGCGCCGCTCGTCATCGACGGCACCCACAACCGCCCCGAGGCCATATCCGGCCGAGCCACGCTGACGCCCTGGCGGGTGCACGGCGCCGCCACCGGGCGCCGTCTCAAGGGACTCGTCGCCACGGCCATGGCCATTTCGACGGTGGGCTGCCTCAGCGCCGGCTGCGAGTCGGCGGCATCCACGAGCTCGTCTTCCACCACGACAATCTCGCCCCACATCGGCCCAGCGTTATCAGGCGCCATCGCGGTGACCGGGGCCAACCCCGCCACGGCCGATGGGATGGCGTCCCAAGATTCTGCGGCCCTCTCAGGCGAGGCCTGCGGTGCAGGACCAGTCACCATCACCTTTGGCCATGGGCGCTATGCGCTGAGCTACGACCTGCCCGTCGGGACTTCGACGTTTCCCGACACCGTCGATGTCCCCGTCAAGATCACCTATACCTACAGCGGCGGAAGCTACGAGTGGTGGAGCGGGGAGGCGGTGGCGTCGGCTCCAGGGGCGACCGGCATGGTCACCAACCGGGCCGCGGGCGGGAGCCTGTCGATGACGTTGGCCGCGGTACGAACAGCCGTCGCCAACGCGTTGGGCGTACCGCGCGCGGCGGGTCTCATCCATGTACGCGCCAGCTGGACGTGCACCCCGGGCTGAGCGAATCGGTTCTCGACTACGAGGCGCGCCGGGTCGCTTCGGCGGCGAGGCGCGAAGCCAGTTGTCGCGAGACGCCCAGCACGCGCCCGACGGCACTGATGGAAGCGCCTTCGTCCAAGGCCAACGAGAACAACTCCAACCGAAGTTGATGACGCGTCGCCTCGAACTTCTCGATGGCTTCGGTGACCTGTCGGCGGGCCAACGGTAGATCGGCACTGTTAGTGGCCACCAGGGCGGGTGCACCCTCTTCGAAGCCGGCCGCGACCTTGATCAGATCCGTCTCATAACGCTGGAGCAATTGACGCAATTGCGCCGAGCAATCCACCAGTTCTGAAATGTTGGCTTGCAGGCGTTTGCTCTTCTTGGGTACACCAAACATTTTCTTAGGCACACCTAACTCGTTCCCACTCCTCGCACAAGTCAAACCAGGGTCCGACTCCGCAACGACCATTCTCAGCGGACACGCAGGCGCTGAGCGACGGAATGTGAACGGATCACCACGAGAACCCAGCCGTGCACATAGATTCTCGCCGTGCGTCGTATTGGCTTTGTAGGAAGCGGATTGATTGCCTGGGCTCACGCCATCGGCCTGGCCGAAATGACCAAGGCCGGGATCGTGGAAGCCGAGTTCGCCGCGGTGTACGACATTGATGCACAACGCGCCGAGTCACTCGCCGGCGCCCTCGGCACTGCCGCGGTCTCCAGCGTGGAGGAGCTCATGGATCGTTGCGACACCCTATGGGTATGCACACCCACTGCGGCGCATGCCGAAACCGTCGCTGCGGCGGCCCAGCGCGGGTGCGCCGTCTTTTGTGAAAAACCCCTCTCCATCGATCTCCCCACCGTCATGACCATGGCCGAGACCGTGGCCGCCGCAGCAATCCCTGCCCAGGTCGGTCTGGTGCTGCGCTCAACGCCGGTGTTCCGAGCCTTGCGCGACGTGGTGGCAGCGGGAACCCTCGGTGCACCTATGGTCGTCGTCTTTCGCGACGACCAATACTTTCCCATTCAAGGTGTTTATGGCTCGACGTGGCGTGGTCACGCCGACATGGCGGGCGGGGGATGTCTCATCGAGCATTCGATTCACGATCTCGACATCCTGCAATTCTGTTTGGGCAACGTCACCGAGGTCTCGTGTTGGACCTCGAACCTCTCGGGCAAAGGGGACGTCGAAGACGTCGCCTCGGTATCGCTGCGCTTTGCGTCAGGAGCAACCGCCAACCTCACCAGTGTCTGGCACGACATCCTCAGCCGGGGATCGAGCCGGCGAGTGGAAGTGTTCTTCGAGAACGGTCTGGCCTGGTTCGACAACGATTTCAGGGGCCCGATTCATATGCAGACGGTCGAGGGCACCGAGATCCTCGAGTGTCGCTCGCCCTCATGGGTCGACGACCTCCCCCTGGCGCGCGATGAGTTTGGACTGGCCATCGCCCTCTACGTCGAAGCTGATCGGGCCTTTGTCGACGCCATCCGAGATGGCAGAGCGCCACAACCGGATCTGGCCGTCGCCGTGATAGCCCATCAACTCGTGGACGCCTCGTATCGCTCCGCGGCCGTCCATGGTGCGCCGATCCCCATCCCCTGAGCGTGGCGGTAGCGGGGATGGTGGCGGGGACATGGATGCCGGTGCCGTCCTTGTAACGTGAACCCATGGGCACGCGCGCCACCAGCGCCGGTGACGCCGATTACGGACGGATTGGCGGGGCATACGCGCGCTACCGGCAAGCCGACCCGCGTATCGCACGCGTGGTGCACGAGGCGTTGGGATCGGCCCACACCGTTGTCAACGTGGGCGCTGGAACCGGCTCCTATGAGCCCGAAGACCGCGACGTCACCGCCGTCGAGCCGTCCGAGTCCATGCGCACCCAGCGCCCCGCCCATGTGGCTGTGGCCGTGGACGCAACCGCCGAAGATCTCCCTTTCGCCGATAACTCGTTCGATGCCGCCATGACGATATTCAGCGTGCATCAGTGGCATGACCTGCGCGCCGGGTTGGGCGAGATGCGCCGAGTCGCACGCGGTCCGGTGGTGATATTGACCTGCGATCCCGATGCTGTGCACCGTTTCTGGCTCAACGATTATGCGCCCGAAGTCCTCGAAACCGAAGCCCGCCGCTACCCGTCGACACAACTGTTGGCCGAAGGACTTGGTGGACCGATCCGAGGACACAACGTGCCCATCCCCCTCAACTGCGTCGACGGTTTCAATGAGGCGTACTACGGCCGGCCCGAGGCCCTTCTGGACGCACAAGCACGAAACTCGTGCTCGGCATGGAGTTTTGTGGACCAGTCCGTGCATGATCGATTTGCTCGGACTTTGCGCCGCGACCTCGACGACGGCACATGGGACCGCCGTTTCGGGGAGCTGCGCAGCCGACCCAGTTGGGACGGATCCTTGGTTTTGGTGGTATCCGACTCGTAGTCGCCGTGGCGCCCGGCCGAGACCGCTGTCTCAGGCGGGCGCGCGGCGCCGCGGCAACACTTCGGGGTTCACCACGTTGGTGGGGGTTCCCGCCGCAAAGGCATTGATCTGATCGAAGATGTCGCTGAATTGAACCTCCCACTCCTCGGCCGTGACATACCCGAGATGTGGGGTGCACACCACATTCTCCATACCAAGAAGTGGATCGCTCGCGTCCGTTATGGGCTCGATGGCATAGACGTCGATGGCCGCCAGCCCCGGCCGCCCCGAACGCAGGGCGGACACCAAGACTCCGGGGGCTATCAGACCAGCCCGACTGGTATTGACCAATAACGCGTCGGGTTTCATGCGAGCGAGATCCGAAGCGGTGACGACACCACGCGTGGAAGGCACCAAGCGCAGGTGCAGGGAGATCACGTCACACGTCTCGAAAAACTCGTCCTTCGACGCAGCCGGCACCAGACCGTCCGATTGAGCGCGAGCCAGCGCGGCGGAGCTGCCCCAGACCACGACGTCCATACCGAAGGCGCGCCCATAACCAGCCACCACGCTGCCAATGCGGCCATAGCCATAGATACCCAGAGTCTTGGACCGCACCGTGTGGCCCAGAGCGCTTTGCCAGCGCCCGGCCTGCAGGGCCCGGACTTGCTGGGGAAGATGGCGCATGGCCGCCAGCACGAGAGCCCACGTCAACTCGGCGGTGGCGTACGAAGGTGAGTCGGAATGCAGGTCCGAGGACACCACGATGCCCAGGGCGCTACAGGCCTCCACATCGATGTGGGGGTACGCGCTGCGCTGGCTGATGAGGCGCAAATTGGGGAGCTGCTCGAGCAAGTTCGATCTGACGGGCGTGCGCTCCCTGATGAGGACGAGGGCTTCGGCGTCTCGAAGCCGTTGCGCCAAATCTCCTACGTCATCGGTGTGGTCGGTCCACACGGTGACGTCATGGTCGGCCAGTTTGGCGAAGCAGTCGAGGGTCCGAACGGTGTCCAAGTAATCGTCGAGGATGGTGACGTTCATTGGCACCAGTTGTAGCAGGCGCCACGAACGGTGCGGCATGCAAAACAGTGACAGCCGATGTGCTCGGCCACGCCACGCCACGACCGCACAAGCTGATTCGGTTCGGGTAGTCGTCGTCCACGAACCCGGACCGTTGAGCCCATCTTGCCCAAGCTGCAAAGAGTGCAGCCCGTCAGGTGCGCTCCCACTGGTGGACGGTGTTGTCCTGGTGCAACAGGACCAAACCATGATCGGCGGCCAAGGTGCGGGCCTCGTACTGGCTCATGGCCCGATTGTCATGGCCCCCATCGTCGTATTCGAACGTGGCCACACCGGGGCCTTTGGCATGCTCTCGCCAGATAAGACGCTTCACGGACGCGTTTTGGCTGTCGGTCATGGCTAAACGATAGTTTGGACCCGGGCTCGATCAAGGCCCTGGCGCAGGCCACGATTGGGGCCATCCCCAGATTTGGTGATGACAGAGGAGCACTTCGCTGGTCACCATGTGTCCGGCCCACGGTCTGACAGAGGTGGCATGGCGAGCGACGATCGACAAGGCACGCGGTACCTCGATGAGGACCTGATCGTTGCCTATCGCACCCTTCCCCCCGGGTGGTATCGAGACATTGCCAATCCCGCCCTGGGCCGCTACTGGGATGGATCGACGCTCAGTCAGCAACGGGGCGTCGTGGTGCCGAGGCAGGAGCCGACTGCACCTCATCCCGTGGCCGCGCCGGCAGTGGCGGCGGGATGGTACGCCGATCCACACGCCAGCGGCTGGTGTCGCTACTGGGACGGAGCAGCGTGGACCCGCTGGACACAAACCCTCGACCGCACCGGGCACGCCCCGCGACATGGCTTGGGGACGTACCGCCCCACGAGGTGGACGGTCAGATTGCCCGTCGCTTTGATTTCAGGAGGAGTCGCCCTCCTCTTGCTCGTGTCCATGGTGGGAAAGGTGTCGAACGACAACGGCACCTCAATACGACTCTCCGCGGGCACGGCGGCGACATCTATCCTGCCGGTGCAGCCGGTGCCCACGTCACCGTCGACGACCTTGGCTCCGGTGCCCACGACCACGTTGCCGACCAGCGCCGTGCCGACGACGGCACCGGTAACCACCATCGCCGCACAGAACAGCGCGCCAAGAGCTTCGGCGTCCTCCCGTGCCCCGGCCGCCCCGGTTCCTTCCACCCGTATCGCCTCGACACCGGCACCGGCGACGACGGCCGTCGCATCGACCGGACCCATCGCCTTGGAGGCGGCGCTTCCTGACCCGACGACGAACATCGCGCCTTCACCCAATTTCGTCGATGTCTGCTCGGCCACTACCTATGACGACTCGTTCGGCTGCCTCTTGGCCGTACTGTTCGCCACCGACAACGCCCGGGCCACCCTCGGGTTGCCACCCATGACGCTACCGACGAACTGGTTATCGCTGTCCCCCACCGAGCAGCTCTTCGTTGCCACCAATCTGGAACGGACCGTCCGAGGATTGGCGCCGCTGTCGGCTCTGGACGGCGGGCTGGACAGCGCCGCCGCACAAGGGGTCACCACCGAAACCGACCCCGTGCCGCCGGCAGGACTTTCGTGGACGCAATGGGGCGGCAACTGGATCGCCGACATCGGCAATCCACTCGAAGCCCTCTACTTCTGGATGTACGACGACGGTTTTGGATCAGGAAATGTCGATTGCACCACCGCCGACACGAGTGGATGTTGGTCGCACTGGCGCAACGTCACCCTGCCCTTGGCCTGCACGCAGTGCTTGATGGGCGCGGCCTGGGGAGAAAGCGCTCAAGGCGCCTTCGTTGCCACACAGCTGATCGTCGAAACCGACAGCCCCTCGACCACCGTCTTCACTTGGGCACAGGAGCAGGCCTTTCTCCCGTGAAATGACGTGGCGCGTTACGCCACGGTCCACGGCGCGTCACCACGAGATGCGACAGACTTCTCGTCGGTGAGGACCCGACCCGGATTCAGCCTCGGTGCATCGCACCGTCGCATCTGGATGGTGGTGGCACTATCGGCCACGGCGGCGACCGTCGCGTCCGGATGCGCAGCTTCGGCGCCATCGACACATACCGGCGCCCGGCGCCCGGCCCCAGCGCCCCCGACCACCGACGCCACTCCGGCACTACCACTGGCGGCCAATCCGGCCACGGGCCCGGCCGGACCACTCACCGCCCCGGGCGGACCCTTTCTCGAAGATCGTTACGGTCGTGTCGTCCTCCTGCATGGTGTCGACCTCGTCTACAAAGTGCCGCCCTTCGAGGTGGAGGTCAACGGAGCGGGCCCGAACGTGCTCACCCAGCCGGAGGTGCAGCGCATGGCGGCCCTCGGGTTCGACGTGGTGCGGCTGGGGATCATTTGGAACGGCCTGGAGCCGGGCACGGCCGCCATCAACGACCCGGCAATCTGCACGCCCGGCACACCCCGGCCGTCAGGACCAGGGCAGTTCAACTCGTCGATTTTCAATTCCTACCTGGCGAGACTCGATGCCACCATCGCCCTGTTAGGCCGCTACGGCATTTACTCCCTTATCGACATGCATCAAGACGTCTACAACGAGGTGTTCGGTGGAGAAGGTGCACCCGACTGGGCGGTATGCACCAACGGGGCGAAGCCGAAGCCCAAGCTGAATATTCCCAACTGGAGTGTGAACTTGCAGGGCCCCGGAGTCGTCGCCGCCTACTCCCATTTCTGGGACAACGACGTGGTCGGCAATCTGCAAGGTGAGTTCGACTCCGTCTGGACGAAGGTCGCCGCCCACTTCCGCAGCAATCCCTGGGTCATCGGCTATGACCCTTTTAACGAGCCCTACGGTGCCGGACTCCCTCCAGCCGGCAGCGGCGTGCAGTTCGACGCCGATCTCCAATGCTTCTATGCCGGGCGTGCCGACAGCGCGACGAACCAAGCCGGACAGGCAATCTCCTGTCCCCGAGACGACCCCGAAGAGGGTCTGATCCCAAGAATCGAAGCCGCCGACCCTAATCATCTCGTCTTCTATGAGGGGAACTATGCGACGGACTCGGGCCCCGTCAATCACATCGGCCCGATGCCCTTCTCGCACCTCGTATTCAACTTTCACGATTACTGCTTCTTGCACGTCCCTAACGGCCCCGAGCCGCCGAATTTTGCATCGATCTGCGGTCCGACCGAAAACGTCGTGTTCAACGAACATTCCACCGAACGCGCCCACGACGCGACGCGCCAACAACCCGGCGGCCCGGCTTGGCTACTGACTGAATTCGGCGCCACCACCGATGCCGCCGACCTGGGGAGAATCACTGCCGATGCCAATGCGCACCTGGTGGGATGGATCTACTGGCAGTGGATTAATTACGACGACCCCACCGGATCCCACAGCTCGGGCTTGTGGCCCCCGACAGCCCCCACTGACGCCATGTTGCAGGTGCTGTCTCAGACGTATCCGTCGGCAGTGGCCGGCACGCCGACGAGCACCTCTTTCGACCCCACCTCGGGCCGATTCACCTTGCAGTACCGGTCCGACCCACACATCTCCGAACCAACCGTCATCGTCGTACCGGTCTCGGTGCACTACGCCGGGGGCTACTGCGCATCGGCGACCGGCGCGCAGATCACCTCCGCACCCGGTGCTCAATACGTGGACGTCGAAAATGGCTCGACCGCGGCCGCCGTGACCATCACCATCAGTCCCGGCGCCTGCTGAAGACCATGGAGGGATCCGACACGTGACTCCGGCATCGACCCTGATTCGGCCCGCCACCATTGAGGACAGGGACGAGGTGGCCCGCATGGCCAGGGGGCTTTGGCCTGACGACCACGCCGAGGAGGTAGCCGAGTTCGATCGCTGGCTGGCCCAGCGCGAGCCCACCACTGAGATCGCCGTGGTGCCTCGACCTGGCGATGGGCTCGGTGGATTCGTGTGGCTGGCTGAACGCCGCTGGGCCGAAGGGTGCCCGAGTAGCCCGGTTGGCTATGTCGAAGGGTGGTACGTCGACGCGGACTCTCGACGCCATGGGGTCGGCCGACTGCTTATGGAATACGCGTTGGGATGGTGTCGCCGGCGCGGCTATACGCATCTTGGCTCCGATGCCGAGCTGGACAACGCCATCAGCATTGCGGCCCACACCGCCATTGGGTTTGCCGAGGCGGGCCGATCCGTCCACTTCGCTCGTCCCGTACCTCTCGACGAGCCGTAGACGAGGTGGGAAACCCTGGCCTGAACGCGCCGCGGTGCTCCCGACTACAGCCCAAACGCCCGCAGCGTCCCGTCCTGGTTCCCGGCCAGGATGGTGCTGCCCGAGACTGTTGGTGGGCCCCAGAACCAATACTTCGGCGCCCCGTACAGGCCGGTGTCGCCCGAACCCGGAACAGGCTCGGTATACGAGAAGAGCGTCGTCCCGCTCGAGCTGGAAAGAACATCGAGGTCACGGCCGGCGCCAACGACAACGAGGCCGGGTACCTGTGTCACCGCCCCCTCGATCCCTCCTGCCAGCGTCACCTGCCACTGCGGCTGGCCGGTCGCCGGATTGAGTGCGGCCAGGGTGCCGACGCAGCCGGTACCGGCACCGTTCAACGCCACACCCGCCACCATGATCGGGGCCCCCGGCCCGGCCCACGACGAAGGCGAGATGGTGTTGTTGCAGTTGGCGTTGGCGGCGGCGAGGCTCGTCGTAAACGTTGCCTTCGATTCGGCTTGGTACTGCCAAACCGGCCCGGCAGCCAGGTTGGTACGGTCGAGTGCGTAGTAGACGCCGTTCTTGTTCTCGGCGCCGACAAGTTGCCGTGTCACCCCTCCAATGGTGGCGCTGAAAAGCGTGGGCGTGGCGCCAAAATCAGAATCAGCAGGATGTTGAGTCAGCGGCACTTGCCAAAGCGACGTAATGGCCAACGACGTGGGGTTCAGTTTCAAAATGGCATCCTGATACCGAGAATCGCAGATGTCATTGGATGTGCCGATGAATATCGAGTTGTCAGCCACATCGACGGCCGGTGACGACCACGCCCCCGGTCCGTGGCACCTGGCCGGCAGGAATGACGCGAACGTGATGGACTTTTCGAGTGTGCCGGTGGCCGCATTGAGGCGCACGATGCGGCCGAATTCCTGAGGGCACCCTTGCCAGGAAGCCACGCCGACGTACAGGCTTCCGTCGTAGTACGCAGCTGAACTCCAGATGGAGTCGCCTGGTTCGGTCCGAAGCGGTGTCTGCCAGATGATGTGGCCGTTGGCGGCATTGAGTGCGACCATCTGGCCGTTTCCGCCACCCACCCACACCACGGCCTTGCCGTTGATGGTGCCCACCGTGGGAGTACTCAAGATGCCCAAGGTGGCCAAGCCGTAGATGCAACCCGGGGGCCGGGCCGTCGTGCCCAACGGTGTCGACCACACCGGGGTGCCCGACAAGCTGGTGGCATGCATGACACCGCTCCAGTCGCCCCAGTACACAACGCCGTTGGCGACGACGGGCTGATCCGAGATGGGGGTCGTTTCCGAGATGTGCCATTGCTGGGTGAGCGAAGACGCGTTGGATGGCGTGATCGAGGTGTCCGTCGAATATCCGGTACGGGCGCTGTTGCCGTCATAGGTGGCCGAAGCACTGGTCGTCGAGATCGCCTTCGGCGCCACCGTCGTCGAGCCGCAGGCGGCGATGCCGAAACAGATCAGTATCGAGCCCAACACCAATGCCGACCGCCCGTGCTGTTTTTGCATCGCCCCTACTCTCCGAGATCGTTACCGCTGCCCACGTTGCTTGCGTTGCTACGACATGTACCGAGCTGCGCAGCTTATCGAGAAGCTCCCCGTCGACAGTGCCCGGCATCTCAGGCCACGATTACGAGACCTCCTCGGGCGGGGTGAACTGGTCGAGGTCGTAGATACCGAGACTCTGTTCGATAGCGACCACGGCAGCCAATGTTTCGCTGAAGCCGTGCGGACCGAATTGCCGGCGTTGCAACTCCGAGAATGTCACGCCCAAGTCGTTCAAATCTTGGGGAGTCAACAAGGCGCGCAACGCCGGAAACACCACGGTGTCCTCGCGTGCCTCGTGCGGTTGGTACATGCGTACGAACGCCGTCATAGCCGCGCTGACCTGTTGGGCGGTGGAAACGGAGGGCGATGCGTTGTTCGTCCCGGCCAAGATCGTCTGGGTCAGCTGGCGACCTCGGGCGTGTTGGACAAGCAAGGTGTCAACCGTGTCGATCAGTTGGCCCGCTTTACGCAGCAACGGGAAGACGTACCCTTCTTCGAGGGCCTCATGAAAGCTCTCGATGAAGTCGTGGATAATTGTGGCGCCGCCATGCGCAGCGGTGGCCGACGCAGGGTCGCCGGTGGTGATGCGATCCGCACAGTGCTCGTAAATCAGCAGGACCCGCTTGAGGATTCCGTGTTCCTCCATCAAGTCGACGTCGGGAGGCGTCGTGCTCGACAACGATACGGCCGGTGCGGCGGCGACATTGCCGATCTCGGTAGCAACGGCACCGATGACAAGACCAGCCCCTCCGGCGCCCAGCAGGTGCCGCCGAGTGATGATGTGCGGACGTGGCGAGCTGTCAGCCATGGATTCCGGCGTAACGGACGCGAGCCACGTCCCTACGGACTGGGATCGCCGGCAGGAACGAGTGGGGTGCCGTCGGAACTCATGAGATACCAGTAGCCCCCGTTGAGGTTGATGCCCTGCCCGGTGTCCATGCCGGGGTTGACGTCATCTTCGTAGGTGTACAGGGGCCAGCGGTTATACGTCACGACGCGGTATCCCGGCGAGAATCCAACTGAGCCCACCAACGCCTCGTTGACCCCCGTTCCCCCCTGGGCACGAGACCCGGGGGAGATGGTCATGGGCGGCCAACTGGCCAGGCAGGTGACGTTGCAGGTGACAGCCCGCTGTTGGTCGGGGACAAACATGTACAACGAGTAGCCCGATCCATTGACGAGCACCGTCGCTTTGGCCGAGGCCAGATACGTGGCCTTGATGCGTACGTTCGAAGACTTCGGACCGTTGGTGGCTCCGGTGTGAGTACCGCCACACGCGGCGATGACGATGGGCAGGGCGGCGATGATCGCAATGCACTTGTGCCAACGAAGCCCACGACGACCCGGTGTCGGCAAAGAAGGACGATGATGCTGGCCGGCCCCCCGTCGCCCCTCATACCCTTCGAACATTCCGAGCCCTTGGCCGATGATCCGAGCGACCTACCGTATCGATGCCCTCTTGAGCATTTCCGGTCGCCACTCTAACGAACGTTAGGTCTGCCTAACTTACCGTGGGAACGGCGCCTACGCAACGTGAAAACTGGTGTGACCAGCAACAGATCGCATGTGGCGCATCCCATGGCGCGTCCTGCGCATGGCGCCGATGCGCGTCGATGTCGGGGGCGCCATCAACGCACTCCACGCGTTTGTTGGGTACCACGATCCTTCTGCCTCCGGCCCGGCTGGCATGAGAGACCGGCGGGTTCGAAGTTGGTGCACCCGTGGCGCTCCTTGGCATGGACGAGTTGGGGGGACGAGAACATAGCCATTCTGGGTGGCGTGCGAACAGCGTCTGGTGCCATAGCCAGGGCGGTAGCGGCCCCCAACCCGTGAGACCGCAACAGATGTAGCGTGTGGGCATGGCACGGATTTCGTTTCCCGAACGCGGCTTTGGTGAACACGTGGACTGGGCACTGCTACGCCCCGCCATGGCGACCGGTATGGGTGCGCTATCAGGTGCCGTTTACGGCAACACTCAGTTGTCCGTACGCGAGCGCGAGTCGGCGCGTTGGGTGATCGCTCTCATCAACGACTGCGCCGTGTGCCAGGACACTCGCGCCCGTCAAGGTCAGGCGGCCGGCGCCGATGAGCCGTTCTACGCCGAGGTGACGAACTGGAGAACGAGCGATGCATTGTCCGACCGAGAGCGCTTGGCGGCCGAGTTCGCCGAGCGATTCGCTCTGTCGCATCAGGCGATGGACGACGACCTGTGGACACGGCTACGCGCCCAGTTCGCCGACGACGAGTTGGCCGATCTGACCATATGTTGCGGGACATTTTTGGGCCTCGGGCGAACAATGGCCGTCATGGGCGTTCGCGCTCCCGACCAGCGCATCTTGATCTGATCTTCGGCATTCGACTATCGCTTGGTGACTCCTGTGGGCTCTTTCAACAAAGCCAACGTGCCCGTGGTCGACGGGGAGCCCGCCATGCGGTTGTCACCGGTAGTACCCGCTCACCGCCCCCCCAAGGCAGCCATGCTCGTGGCTCAGAGCATCATCCGCGACGTGATCGGCGATGGGCTGAAACCGGGCAGCCTTCTGCCCTCAGAACGCGCCATGCTCGAGAAATACCAGACAGGCCGAGGCACCTTGCGTGAGGCGCTGCGTCTGCTCGAGTTCCAAGGCGTGATCTCGCTCAAACCCGGTTCGCATGGCGGCCCGGTACTCCAAGATCCCAGCGCTTCCCACTTGGCGAGCACGTTCGTCCTCCTTATGCAGCTGAAAGAAGTGCCTTTCCGCAACATCGTGGAAGTCCGTTCCGCGTTGGAACCGGTGATCAGTCGGCTGGCCGCCCAACACATCGACGAGTCAGCGCTTGCCGCGCTCGGCGAGACCATCGAGCAGATGCAAAGCCTGGACAAACACTCGTTCTTCGAGGCGAATAAGCGCTTCCACGCCATCATCGCGTGGTCGTCGGGAAACGCCCTGTTCGGCTACATCGTCGACTCGGTCCTCGGCATCCTCGAGGGCACGACCATCGGCATTGATTTCCCCGCCCATCGTCGCTTGGCCATCCTCAACGCCCATGTCGCCATCTTCGAGGCACTGAAGGAGGGCGACGCCGAAGCGTCCGAAACTCACATGCGAGACCACATCGTCGACGATGTCCGCTACGCCGAACGGAAGTTCCCCCAAATCATGGACCACATCATCCGGTGGGACCGCATGGGCTGACTTCTCGATCCTCGAGGCGTCAGGGAGCACACCCCGTCAGCCGGCCTGCCAACACGTATTGACGCACGGCACCGGCCCGGATCGTTCGTCGGGAGCCTCGCCCGTACCCCTTAGGGTGGCCCATATCCTCATTTCTGAGGAGGAAAAGGCGGCGACGGTCCTCGTAGGCTGGATCAGGCGGGTACTGCTTTGGCGCGATAGGGGTATCGCGATGTTCGAGGGAGTGCGTTCGACTTGGTGGGCGGCCAGGCGTTCTCAGAACGAGTGCGTTGTGATTGACGGGGGACGAAGGTCGCCAGGGCGCTTTACGCGCCAAGGCTCCGACCAGCGAGCGTCGTGGTGGCAAGTGGCGGTGGCGTGCCTCCCTATCGTCTCTATAGCGGCAGCGTGCACGCTGGCGGCGTTGTCGTTCTCCACCGCGTCGTCTGCGCAACAGGGATGGTCGCAGCCCGCCACCATCGATACCAGTCCCCTGCTTTCGGTCTCATGTCCCACCACCACCTTCTGCGCGGCGGTGGACAACTCCGGCAACGTCCTGACCTTTGACGGCACCAGTTGGTCGACGCCGTGGAGTATCGATCCTTCCAAATCTCTGCTGTCGGTGTCGTGTCCCACCGCCACCTTCTGCGCGGCGGTGGATGGATCGGGCAATGTCGTCACCTTTAACGGCACCAACTGGTCGACGCCGTCGAGCGTCGATGCCTCGGGACCACTTCTGTCAGTGTCTTGTCCTACGGCCAGCTTCTGCGCCGCGGTTGGCAACGGGACCGTCATCTATAACGGGACCAGTTGGACGGCACCGGCAAGCATCGATTCGGGGGTCCTCTCGTCCCTGTCGTGCACGTCGTCGACTTTCTGCATCGCCGTCGACGGATCGGGAAACGCGTTTACCTACAACGGCGCCACCTGGTCCGTACCAGCGACCATCGACGCCAGCCCCATCCTGTCCACGTCATGCGCATCACCGTCTTTCTGTGTCGCCGTGGACAACTCCGGAAATGCCCTGTCCTACGACGGGGCGGGTTGGTCGACAGCCACGAGCATTGACAGCGGGACGTCGTTACTCTCGACATCATGTCCCACGGCTACCTTCTGCACGGCGGTGGACGGCTTGGGCAACACACTCACCTTCAACGGGTCGAGCTGGTCAAGCCCTGCCAGCATCGAGATGACCGACCTCTCTTCGGTGTCGTGTGAGTCCTCGACATTCTGTGTGACCGTGGGCGGAAACGGCGGCGTCGTCGTCTACGGCCAAAACACCGTCACCACCGCTACGACACCAACGACGACACCGTCGTCGACGTCGGGGTCGACACCGGTCACTGATACTCATGCACCGTCGGCCACCACGGTGCCACCCGCCACCGGCGGCAGCGGTTCGAAGAGCTCCGGCTCTTCGACCAGCGCGGCTGGTCAGAATGCGACGTCGTCAACGACGTCACCGGCGTCGACGTCCCAGACCACCGCCGCGGCGGGACTCGGCGCGTCGGCAGCCCAGACCACGGCGGGGGACCCACCCTCCACTTCTGACCCGTCGACTCCGTCGGCCGGTTCCACCGGGTCCAACGGGCCTGTGTTCAGGTCGGCCTCGCCGTATTTCCGATCGAGCATCGGAGGTGGTGGCAACGGATGGCTTGACGTCCTGTGCGTAGCACTCATTCTTCTCGGTACCGGGATGATCGTCTTCGTGGACAGTCCTCGCCGGATACTCAGGCAGCTTGCACACGTCGACGTCAGCTCTGTCGCCGACAGTCCTCGCCGAGCGATCACGCGGCTGCGCCACGTCGAACTCAGCGCCGTCATCGACAGTCCTCGCCGCGCCATCACACGGCTTGGGCATATGGACCTCGGTGTCCTCAACTTCCGAAACCATGGCGCTCATGTGGCACGCGGCCGGCGATGGAATCACAAATCGCTCGACGACGTGCTCCTTGCGGTATCGAGTCATGGACAGGACCTGGCCCGCTATCAACACTTGTCGCCGGGCTGGTATCGAGATGCCAGTGACCACGGTGTGGCGCGTTACTGGGACGGCACTGACTTAAGCGCCGACACCCGGCCCTTACGGCCCACGGTGGCTCCCCCTCGTCCTTCGACGGTCGCGTACCACGGTCTCCCTTCGGCGTGGTACCGCGACCCGCAGAACCCGAGAGTGGCCCATTACTGGAACGGAAGCACCTTGAGCGACGCTCGGCCGCTGCTCGCCGATTAAGTCAGCGCGGGACGCGATTCGCCTCGTTGTCGAGCCATTGCCCCACTACCTGTGACATGAACTCGGGTTGCCGACGGAATCCGAGCGCACCGTAGAAGCTCTGCGCGTCGTCAGTCTGCAGGCCGATGTGTTGGCCGGGAACTCGATCGGCCAGCATGCGGACCATGTTCGAAGCGATCCCTTGGCGTCTGTATGCCATCGCCGTCCATACGTCGAGCAGATAGGCGTTGCAGACCCCGTCGCTGAGAAGCCTCGCCATGGCCACCAGGTGATCCCCGTCACGGGCGAAGGCCACGTGCTGGGATTGTGCAAACGACCGACACAGCGCATCTGCCGTCCGACCGTTGTCGAAGTCGTCAGCGGCGAGATCGGCTTTTGCCCGTGCCCAGTCGATGCCGGCGAACGAGTCGTCGATCCTTATAGGCATGACTTCATCATGGCGCCCTAGCTGGAGACATCGAACGAGGCTATAAAAGTCGCTACGGAAGGGAGTTGAGGGCGATGGCGGTCGAGGCATTGGTCACGTACCCCGGGATCAGCGCTCAGGGCTTCGCCCATCCCGCCGACCGGGCCGCCACGGCAGCCATCCGCACCGTGCCGGGTCTCGACAAGGCCATCAAGATCTTCAGCGAGCACGGCTACGAGCGCCGGCTGCGCCAATTGCTCCTCGGCAATGCCCTGCGACTCGGCGACGACCAACTGCCCGCCACGTGGGCTTTGCAACGGCGATGCGCCAACGTGCTCGACATTGAGCGATGCCCGACGCTGTACGTGACACAAGAGCCAGTCGGAAGCGGACTCACGATCGGCTCCCACGAGCCCATCACCTTGGTGAGCTCGGGGCTCGTCAGTTCGTATTCCGAGGAGGAGATGTTCGCCGTACTCGGCCACGAAATGGGCCACGTACTTGCCGACCATGTGGGGCTGACGACGACTTTTCAGCTCGTCCAGATGATTCTCGGTGGTGTCATGCGCACGGTCCCGCTGGCAGGGGTGCCTCTGATGGCGGTGTATTTGGCCCTCCTGGAGTGGTCACGGGCAGCCGAACTGACATCAGACCGGGCCAGCGCCATCGTCACCGGAGAGCCATTGGTGCTTTGTCAGACACTCATGCGAATGGCCGGGGGTCCCATAAAGGACCTCAACCTCGACGCCTTCATGCGTCAGGCGACCGAGTACGAAGCCGAACCTGACCCGTTTGCCCGATACTCCCGCTTCTTCTCCGAAATAACCACGACGCACCCGTTTCCCGTCCGGCGAGTACAAGAGCTGATCTCGTGGGTCCGGTCCGGAGAACTCGACCGGATTCGCGCCGGCAGCTATCTCCGACGTGGCCAGGAACCGCCTGCGTCGGCTGAGTTCGACGCCGCCCTCCAGCATTACCGAGCGCGCTTCGCGACGATCATCGATCGAGCCGGCGACGGTATCTCCACCGTCTTCGACCGTGTCACCACGTGGCTAGGCGGAAACGGCGGTGATCCCCAGCCGGGCGACGAGCCTCTCTGAGCGGCGGGTTCCCCGCAGCCCGCCCCCTGCCCACCCGCGCAGGGCCCGATGCACGGCCAAGGCCGGTGTCGCTCAGCCCGGTGGGACTCTGGGAGCGATCACTCCTAGAATGGGAGCATGGCCGCCGAATCCGAGCT
Source organism: uncultured Acidimicrobiaceae bacterium (assembly GCA_963714125.1). GTDB lineage: Bacteria > Actinomycetota > Acidimicrobiia > Acidimicrobiales > UBA8190 > CAWCAW01. Next base: position 3,355,931 of record OY970234.1, read on the forward strand.
GAGGGTCGAAGAGCTGGCCCGTCGCTGCGGCGTCTCGGTCGACACGATTCGCTTCTACCAAAAGCGGGGTTTGCTCGATCCTCCGCTTCGTCAGGGCCGCATCGCTCTTTACGGGCCGGCCCACGCCGAGCGATTGGGGCGCATCAAGGAGCTCCAAGGGATGGGTCTCACCTTGGCGGTCATCAGCAAGGTCCTCTCCGGCGAGCTCGATGACGCCGACCTGCCGCTGGCGGCGGTCGTGGCCCGGGCCCGAGTACACGGTGAAGCCCAGCTCACGTTGCTGACTCTCGGCGAGCTGGCCGAGCGTTCGAGTGTCCCTGTGGAGCTCATAGAGGCGGTCGTGCGTGACGGCCTTCTCGTGGCGCGTTGGGTGGAGGGTGTGCAGTACTTCACCGATGTCGACATCGGTGTTGTCGAAGCCGGATTGCAACTACTCGGGGCCGGCATCCCACTTCCGGAACTGATGGCGCTCGCCCGCCTGCATGACCGCGCCGCTCGAGATACCGCCGAGGCCGCCGTAAGGCTCTTCGACGTCCACGTACGCCAACCGTTGCGCCACGCTCCTTTGAGCCCCAACGAGCGGGCCGAGCAGCTGGTGGAATCGTTCAACAAACTTCTGCCTGCAGCCAGCGCTCTTGTTTCGCACCATTTTCGCCGCGTCCTGCTCGAGATCGCCCAAGCACATCTGGAGTCCGTCGGTGAGCCGGCCGAGATCGCCGCCGCCATGGACGAAGCGAGAAAGATGACGGAGCAGGCGTGAAGTCGACGGCGGGAGAAAACGAGCCGTCAGTACTTCCTCGGGCCGAAGACAAGCGAGCCGTCGTCGAAGCCATGTTCGACCGGATCGCCGGTAACTATGAGCGCACCAATCGGGTCATTTCGATGGGATTCGACCGCAGGTGGCGGCGCTACACGGTGCGACATCTCGGGCTTCGCCCCGGCGCCCTCGTCCTCGATCTGGCTTGTGGCACCGGCGACATGGGCCGGGTGCTACGCGCCAAAGGACATGACGTGGTCGGTCTCGATTTCTCCGCCAACATGCTCCAGCACGCCCATTCGGGCAGTCGCTTCGTGCGGGCCGACGTCCTGGCGCTGCCGATGGCCGCGGGCATTGCCGACGGGGTCACCTGCGGCTTCGCCCTGCGCAACTTGGTCGATCTCACCACCTTCTTCACCGAGTGCTCGCGGGTCCTACGTAGCGGCGGACGGGTGGCCATTGTTGACGCCGCCATGCCCAAGCGCCTGTGGGCCCGAGCCGGGCACCGGGTTTGGTTCACCCACGTCGTGCCGTGGCTCGGAGCTCGGATGTCCGAGTCCACCGCGTATCGGTATCTGGCGGCGTCGACCGTGTATCTGCCCCCCAACGACACGCTCCGCACGGTGGTCACGGATGCGGGCTTCTCTCAGGTCGAGATCGCGGAGCTGACCTTCGGCGCGGTGAAGGTCCTCACCGCCACCAAACGATGACGACCACTGTGTCGGCCCGTCATGAGCAACTCGTGGCCCGCACGCGGCGCGTCGACAATGCCCCGACGAAGTATTCGGGGCACGGCTTCATGTGGTGGCACGGCGGCTGGGGGTTCTTCGCCGAGGGGGTGGCCCGACGTGTACCCGTAGGCGATGTGCGTGATGCCCTCACCGCCATCGACTGGAACGGTCCGCGTCCAGCGCCGGCCACGGGACCGATGGCAGTAGGAGCACTGCCGTTCGACCCGACCGAACGACCCTCGGCCGAGATGGTCATCCCGGCTCGGCTGTGGACGTATGACGAGGACGGGCGGGTCTGGCTCACCGAGATTTCAGGGAGCAATGACGCCGTCGGGCGAGACGGCAACGGTGAGGACGCCTACGCCGGTTCGGGCGAAGCCGCTTACCGCGACGCCGGTCGCGACATGACCAAGGCCCAGTGGGCCGAAGCGGTCAACGAAGCTTTGGCCTGTATCGCCGACGGTCGGCTCGACAAGGTTGTCCTCTCCCGCCAAGTCACGATCGCCGCCCCTCGTCCGTTCGCGCTCGACGCGGTCATGCAACACCTCCAACGGGCCCAACCGCGCTGTTACGTCTTTGGCGCCGGCGGGTTTGTCGGCGCCACCCCTGAGCTCCTCGTGGAGCGACGAGGCGACATCGTCTGGAGTCGCCCTATGGCCGGCACCGCACCCAGTCCAGACGTGGAGGCCGTGGCCTGGTTGGAAGGGTCGGACAAGGAGCAGTGGGAGCACTCACTGGTGGTGCGGGACGTGGCAACAGGCCTGGCTCGATTCTGTCGCCGCACCCCGAGCGTCTCGCCACCGCGGGCCGAGCCGTTCGCCGATCTTGCCCACATCGTGACCGAGGTCGTGGGACAACTCTCGATCCCGGCTCCCTCGGCCTTGGAGCTGGCGCTGGCCCTTCATCCCACTCCGGCGATAGCCGGAGCCCCCACTGACGCCGCCCTCGCCCTCATCGCCGCGCTGGAGACCCGACCCCGGGGACCCTACGGAGGGCCCGTGGGCTGGGTGGATGCCGACGGTGATGGTGAATTCGCCCTGGCGCTGCGCTGCGGTGACATCGATGGTCGGCGAGCGGTGCTGCATGCCGGCGCGGGCATCGTGGCCGGGTCGAGATGGGAGGATGAGTGGCGAGAAACCGAAGCCAAACTCGAACCCATGCGCCGCGCCCTGTTGGCAGATTGACCGCCCACGCCACGACCGTTGGTTCAGCCGCTCAGCGCGTCAGCTACCGCTCGAAGCACACGGGCGTGGCGTTGGGCGTTTTCGGAACGATCGGTGCGGATATGCACGATCGTGATGCCCTTGGCCGCCACCGCTGCTGCTATGGCTCCCACAAGGTGTGCGGCATCGTTCACCTCGGTGACGGGGATGCCGTGCAGGGCGCCAAGCGCACCGAGATCGATGTCGTGAGGGGTACCGAAGAGCTCCTCGAAGTGCGCCGCTGACTCCGCCTGCGGGAGGAAGGAGAAAATCCCGCCGCCGTTGTTATCGATGACGACGAGGACGAGGTCGATACCCCGACGTTGCGCACCGAGCAAGCCGTTGGCGTCATGCAACATGCACAAATCACCGACAAGGGCCACGGTAACCGAGCCACGGTTACCGGCCGCCACCCCAAGCGCGCTCGACACGAACCCGTCGATCCCGTTCACACCGCGATTGGCCAGGACTCGGACGCCCCGGCGCGATGCGGCGAACATCTCCAGGTCGCGCACCGGCATGCTCGAAGCCACCATCAACGAGGCACCGTCGGGAAGCCATGCCATGACGTCGCGGGCGATACGGCCTTCAAAAGGTTCAGACCATGCGTCGATTTCGCCATCGATGATGGAACGGGCCGTTTTTTCGGCGTGCAGCCATGACGCCAACCAGGGGCCCGGTGGTGTCGAGACGCGCTCGGCCACAGCGCGCAAGAGGGACGGCGCCTCGACGTCGAGGACGTGGTCGGCAGCCCGCTGAGGATCGGACCATGAACGCTGGGGGTCGACCACAACGGTCGGCGACCCTCCCAGCCAGCCCATGGCGTATTTGGAGGTCAGGGGGGCTCCCACCCGCAGCACGAGGTCAGGACGCAGCGTGTCCTTCACGGTGTCGATGCGGGCCAGGGCGTCGTAGGTGGAAACTGCCGCCGGTCCACTGCGTAATCCCGACAGTGGGTCGGCCAGGATCGGCCACTGGGCGGCCAACGCCAGACGCTCTGCGCTGTCGGTGTCGACACCGGCCCCCCATCCGGCCACCACCACACCTTTGGGAGTAGCGGCGATGCGCTGTGCAAGCTCGTCCACCAGGTCCTCGCCGGCCAGCTGCTTGGACCTGGCAACACGAAGCCAAGGCCGGCCTTCGGGGCGACCACCGAGATCGAAAGGAGTGTCGGAGGCACTCGCCGGCACGAGCGGCTCGCGAAAAGGCAGGTTGAGGTGAACCGGGCCCGCCGGCGGGCCAAGCGATTCAGCGAGCGCTCGGTCGGCCAGTGATCGCCACGTCGCCCACGCGGCGGCCCCTAGCGCGTCCGCTCGGGGCGTCTCGGGCTCGGAGTACCAGCGCACGGCGTCGCCATACAAGTGGGCTTGGTCCACGGTCTGGCCGTCACCGACTTGACGGAATTCGGGCGGCCTGTCGGCGGTGCAGACGATCATCGGGACTCGGGCGTAGGAGGCCTCGAGCACGGCGGGATGAAAATTGGCCGCCGCCGTGCCTGAGGTGCACAGCACCACCGCCGGTCGACCGGTGGCTTTGGCCAACCCCAAGGCGAAGAACGAGGCCGATCGCTCGTCGATGTGGACGTGCACGGCAATGCCGGGGTGATCTGCCAGCGCCAAGGCCAACGGGGTGGACCGTGATCCTGGAGACACCACGGCATCGGTGAGCCCACTGCGACTCCATTCGTCGACCAGGCAACGGGAAAAGGCGGTGTTGGCATCGAGGGTCATGGGAACATCTCGACGTGCGTCTGGTTTTGGTCCACGGGTTCACACAGTCTCCGGCGTCGTGGGACGCAGTCCGTCGACATATCCCCGACCACGTACGCGCAGAGCCCATTGAGGTGGTGACCCCGGAGGTTCCCGACGGCCTCGACTTCGCCTCTACGGCCCGGGCGGTGCTGGAGATGGGCGGACGAGCCACGTATGGCGGATACTCCTTGGGTGGGCGGCTCTGTTTGCGCGGTGCCCTTGATTTCCCCGATCTTGTGCGCGCCGTCGTGCTGGTGAGCGCGTCGCCTGGCATCGCCAACGATGAAGAACGCGCTGAGCGGGCCCGTCTCGACGACGAGCTGGCGAGCCGCGTAGGGAGCATCGGCGTCCACGCCTTTTTGCGACAGTGGCTGGCCCAACCCCTGTTCTCCACTCTCGAGGCCGGTGAGGACGAGGTGGCCGGCCGCGCCAGCGAGACCAGCGTGGAGCGCCTCGAGCACCAACTGCGCGTCCTCGGCCAAGGGGCACAACCGCCCATGTGGGAGGCCTTGCCCTCGCTGGGCATGCCTGTGACCGTCGTCACCGGACGGAAGGACCACAAGTACGAGTCCATCGGCGACGACATGGTGGCGGCATTGCCGGGTTCTGTACGCGTGCACGTCGATGGTGGGCATGCCCTGCCGCTCGAGCACCCCGAGGCGGTGGCACGCGCCATGACGGCCGCCATGGAACGAGTCCTGGCTCACGGCTCGGCCCCATAAGTGGCGTGATCGTCCTCGAGCGCGCCAAGGAGCGACTCGTCAGGCACGACCCGGCGCACCTCCATGTGGCCATCGTGAGCTACCAGCGGGACGGGGACGACATCAGCCCCCGCCATGGCGGCGGTGGCCAGGCCGCAGGCGTAAGGAAGTTCAGGCAGCGCCGCGGCCAGGTTCAGCGCCACGGCGATGCCCACCGATGTCTCCATCATGGTGGTCACCACCGCCGGCACGGCTGCCTCCTCCGCGACCCGTAGCGCGGCCCAGGCACCCCCGAGAGGTTGCACCTTGAGGACGACGACGTCAGCAGCGTCGAGGCGCCGAAGGAGTCTGGCCTCCTCGATCGAGCGCACGCACTCGTCGGCCGCCAACGCCACTCGCACGCGACGCCGCAGACGGGCCATGGCCTCGACGGTGCCAACCGGCTGCTCGGCAAATTCGATGTCGTAGCGGGCCATGCGCTCGAGCACCCACAGCGCGGTGTCTTCGTCCCAAGCGCCGTTGGCGTCGACACGCAAGGCCACCGACGGTCCCACCACGTCGCGCACCGAAGCCACCAGATCCAGGTCTTCCTGCGGATGGGACCGTCCCACCTTCACCTTGACGCAGCCGAATCCGCGCAGGGCGGAGGCGTCAAACGACGATGCATCGACCAAGGCATTAACGGCGACGCTGTGACGTCTTGGCGCCGGCCAAGGATTGGAAGCCGCGTCAACGGCGGCGGCCAGGGCGTTGGCGGGCGAGCACGGGTACCCCGCCAACGGCGAACATTCTCCCCAACCGTGGGCACCTTCCACCAGGAGCACGGGACGGTCCCCGATGCGCAGCCGATGGTGGCGTAGCCCGTTCATGAAACGATCAAGCCGATGGCCAGCAACACCGACAAGACGACCGATAGCCGTACGGTGCGGACGAGGGCTCGCACCAACGCCGGGGGTTCGGTGCTCGTCAACACGCGACGCACGGGCTCAAGGGCCAGAGGGACCGCGGCCAAGGCGATGAAGGCCCAGTGGTTGGCAAGACCGATAGGAACAACCGCCACGAACGCTCCGACCAGCAGCGCCACGAACAACCTGGTGGTCGTCTTGGCCCCGATGCGTACGGCCAGGGTCCGTTTACCCGCCTCCCGGTCCGTCTCCACATCGCGGAGGTTGTTGGCAACGAGAACAGCGCAGGCGGGAAGACCCACCACGAGCGACCCCCACCATGCCGCCGTGGGAATGGCGTGCCTTTGGACATACGCGGAGCCAATGGTGGCCACAAAACCGAAGAAGAACAGCACGGCCAGTTCGCCGAAGCCGGCGTAGCCATAAGGTCGTCGCCCCCCGCTGTAGAACCAGGCGCCGGCCACACAAATGGCGCCGACGACCAGAAGGCGGGCGTCGACGGCCAGTGCCAACGCGATGCCCACAGCTGCGGCCATGGCCAGGCACAACATTGCCGCTGTGCGTACCGCACCGGGGGAAGCCGCCCCACTGGCAGTGAGACGCATCGGCCCACGTCGATCGCGGTCTGTCCCCCGCACGCCGTCGGAGTAGTCGTTGGCGTAATTCACGCCCAACTGGAGGAACAACGCCACCGCTGCGGCCGCCGCCGCCCTCCACCAGATGACAGGGAGATGGGTGGCCATCGTGGCCGTACCGACGAAGACCGGACACAGGGCTAGAGGGAGCGTCCGGGGACGGGCCCCGGCCAACCACTGGGCAGGCGTTGTCATCGCACCTCACGACGACGCGACGCCACGGCCCCTGGCTTCACGGCCGACGTGGGAAGCGCCCAAAGTCAGGAGCACGCTTCTCCAGGTAGGCCCGCTTGCCCTCTTGCGCCTCCTCGCTCATGTAGTACAGCAAGGTGGCATCGCCGGCCAACTGTTGTATGCCGGCGAGGCCGTCATCGGCAGCATTGAGCGACGCTTTGAGCATGCGCATCGCCAACGGGCTGTGCTGCAGCATCTCGCCGCACCAGGCCACCGTCTCCTCCTCGAGCGCTTCAACGGGGACCACGGTGTTGACCAGACCCATGGCCAAGGCATCCGGCGCGCTGTACTGACGACACAGGAACCAGATCTCGCGAGCCTTCTTCTGGCCAACGACACGAGCGAGGAGACCCGAGCCGTACCCGCCATCGAACGAACCGACTCTCGGGCCCGTCTGCCCGAATATGGCGTTATCGGCGGCAATGGTCAAGTCGCACACGAGATGCAGGACGTGGCCACCGCCGATGGCGTAACCGGCCACCATGGCCACAACAGGTTTGGGCAACCGGCGAATCTGGACCTGGAGGTCCAAGACGTTCAAGCGCCCGATGCCGTCGTCGCCCACATACCCGTCGTCTCCACGCACACGCTGGTCGCCGCCCGAACAGAAGGCTTGGTGACCCTCGCCGGTGAGGATGACGCACCCCACCTCAGGATCGTTACGGGCTCGGTCGAACGCGTTCTGTAGCTCAAAGAGCGTGGTCGGGCGAAAGGCGTTGCGCACCTCAGGGCGGCAGATGGTGAGCTTGGCCATACCGCCCGCAATGTCGTAGCGGATGTCCTGGTAGCCGGCGTCAACGGTCTCCCAGTTGGCACCGGAACGGATCAATGACGGCGTGTTCATAGGACCTCTGACTCTGAGAGCGGTTACTCCTAGGGTTAGGGTAACGCCGGTGCCGATGCCCGGCGAATCGCCCCTGGTGGTCATCGTATTGACGCCCGTCGAGGCGGCTGAGGCCGTGCGCCGCGCCTGGGACCAAGGTCAAGCCGTCGCCGTCGTCGACCCCAACGTCCCCCGAGCCCGTCTGGACTCGCTCATGGGGTCCTTGCAACCCACGCACGTGGTGGACGGATCGGGGTGGCACCCTTGGCGCGGGGGCCGACCCCTCGCCGGTGAGATGGCCGCCGTGGTCACCACATCGGGGACCACGGCCGAGCCCCGACACGTGGTGCTCAGTCGCGACGCCATGGCCACCTCGGCCCAAGCCGTGGGCGCCGCCTTGGATCTGGACCCCGACGAGGACCGCTGGCTGGTGTGCGTGCCGCTCCACCACGTAGCGGGTTTGGCCATCGTGGCCCGCAGCTACTTCTGTGCCACTTCCATGACCGTCCACCCCTCCTTCGATGTTGGTGCGGTTGGCGCCGCGGCCGATCGATGCACGCTCGTGTCGGTGGTTCCAACCATGCTGACGCGCCTCGTCGACGCCGGCGCTCCTTTAGGGCAATTCCGCCACATCCTCGTCGGAGGCGCCCCCCTGGCCCCGGCACTGCTCGAGCAAGCCACTACTGCGGGAGCCCACTTGGCGACCACCTACGGGCTGAGCGAGACCGGTGGTGGTTGTGTCCACGATGGAAATCCACTGCAAGGTGTGAGCGTCTCGATTTCCACCGACGGGGAAATACTCGTGCGGGGACCGGTGGTGATGCGCGGCTATCACGGTGATGAGGCGGCCACACGCCAAGCATTCACGGGTGATGGATGGTTGCGAACCGGAGACCTCGGGCACATCGATGACCAGGGTCGTCTCAGCGTGGTCGACCGCATCAAGGACATCATCGTCACGGGGGGCGTAAACGTCAGCCCGACTGCCGTTGAAGCTGTCGTCGTCGAGCACCCGAAAGTCAACGACGTGTGTGTCGTCGGCATACCGGACGACGAGTGGGGAGAACGGGTCACTGCTTTCGTGGTGCCCAGGGCCGACACCGACCCGCCCACACTTCCTGAACTACGGGCCTGGTGTTCGCAACGGCTGACGGCGGCCGAAATACCTCGCGAGCTTCGCCTCGTAGCGAGTGTGCCTCGTTCTACCGGCGGCAAAGCATTGCGCCGTGAATTCCGGCAGTCGGGGCGCTAAACCCCGACTTTCGAAGCTCGACCCCGTGGTTACCACCGTGGCGTACGGGAGATACCACCTATGCCGGCGACTCGAAACAAACCATTCGAGCCAAACAAGCGTGCGTGTTGTTGGACTCTGCTTCACGAAGTTCACAAGATGGCGATATGCACAAGACGCGGCAGAGGCAAGGTGCGAAGCACGCCAAAGATGCTGACCTTCCTCTGCGACGGTATCCACTTGCGTCGCAATCCCCCGCTGTCCTATTCGAGCTGGGACGGCCATCACTTTCTGCGCCACTCTTGCCACACTCCAGGCATGACTATCAGCGTCGTAGCGGAACGAGGTCGACGCTGCCCGCGCCCAAGGCGCCGCCTGAGGCGCCCGGGGGGAACAACAGCAAGGCTGCTTGAGAGGCGGACGTTTCCGCGGGGCCCGAATTGGGGCAAGTACTCGACATCAAACACAACGACGGGCCAATACGCGCTCCCAACCGCCTGCCTGAGCCGGCCGTCGAACCACGTTGGGTGGACCGGCTTGACGCCCGCGTCCTTACGGTCCTCGCCGTTGTCGGATTGGCGCTGCCGTTGCTGGGCTACCTCTGGACCATCCAGCGTTACGGGATAAACGTCATTCAAGAAGACCAGTTCACCAACATCGCGGTGATCAAGGCTTCGTACTCACATGCAGTGCCTTGGGGGGCGTTGTGGGTCCAGCACAACCAGAACCGCATGTTCTTTCCCAATCTGATTGTGATCGTCCTCGCCCATAGCACGCACTTCAATGTGACGACCGAGGAGTACGTCAGTGCCGTGATGCTGGCCGGCTCCATTGCGCTTTTGATTTTCGCCCACAAAAGGCGCTCACCTGCCACTCCGTTGCTTTACTACTGCCCGATAGCCGTTGTGGCTTTTTCGCTCGTTCAGTACCAGAACACGCTGTGGGGCTTTCAGATGGCGTGGTACCTCGTCTTGCTGTCGTTTGCCGCCTGCGTCGCCCTCCTCGATGGCAACTCCTTGACATGGGTGGCGTTTGTCGGAGCCATTGCGAGCGCCATCGTCGGGAGCTACTCATCGCTTCAGGGGTTGCTCATTTGGCCTGTGGGTCTGCTGCTGCTCTTCCTGCGAAAGCGCCCTGGATCGTTCTTCTTCACGACGTGGATCATCGCTGGAGTGATGACGACCGCCCTCTACTTTCACAACCTCAACGGCTTGGGTGGACCGGAGAGTCGTTACTTCCTGAGACATCCAGTGGCTGACGTGAAGTTCTTCCTCATCCTCGTGGGCGACGTCGCCGGGTCACCAACAACAGCTCACAAGGACGTCACTGAGGTGGCCCTCCTCGGGGTGGTAATCCTCGCCGTGGCCGTGGCGGTGTTCGTTGTCTACGGATTTCGACACGGGAATCAAAAAGGAAGCCCTGTTGGCCTGGCCGTCATCTGTTTCGGACTGCTCTTCGCCGCAGTCACCACCTACGGACGTATTCTTTTTGGCACGAGCGGGGCTGGCGCCTCCCGGTACACGACCTATGACTTGCTGGTGCTCGTCGGGATCTACCTGACTCTTTTGGACCGACCTCAACGCCTGCCGATCGACACTCGATCCTCGGTGCCGATCTCCACGGGCACCGTGCCTTGGCTTCGCTTTGTCGTCGGAGTCCTCATCATCATCCAGGTCACGGTCGGGACCCACAACGCGCTGCCGCGCGCACGGGGCGACTCCGCATACGAGGCCCAGGAACTCCACATTTCGCGCCACATTGACAGCAGCCAGCAGTACCAAGTCAAGCAGTTGGCGTTTTTCTACTCCGTCCAGTACTTGCTCACGCAAATTCATACTGCCGAACAGCTCCATCTCAGCGCCTTCTCCGACCATTAGCTCCTTCAGAGGGCGCCCCCCGAGCCGCTTCGAACGATCTCGCAACGTGGCCAGCCAACCACGGGCCCGCTCGCTACTCTTTGGATTCGGGAATCCGATCCAAAGAGGGGCGATGCCACGGTCTTCGAAGTCCAACAAGAGAGACCGCTTGATTACGAGCATTTCGGGGCTCGTTGAATCCTCGGAGATGCTTCGCGACAAACTCGAGCGATACGAGACGTCGATGATCACGATCAGAGGTCGACTCGAACATGGCGATCCCGCGCTCGACGCTTCCAGAGGAACGGCCATCCCGGCCGGGCGTCGCCAGGTGACCGAAGGCATCGAGGAGTTCGAGGCGGCCCGCCATCAACTTCGATTGGCGTTGTTCGCGGTGGGCAAAGAAGAGGGTGCCACGATCAGCGACGTTGGACGCGTCCTCGGCATCTCGCGCCAGCTGGCGTCTCGACTGGCCGCCGAAGTGTCCAAGGTGGATCGTTAATTTCGGCGCTCGAAGCGTCAATGTGGCAGGCGCAACTGTCCTAGCGGCGCAACGTTCTGACACTGCGTCGTGCGTTCGTGCTCATCATTCTTGAGGATGGCGTCGCGCATCATTTTGCGTCCATTGTGACTGTACGCAACCCGCGTTGCGCAACACCCATTTGCGGCCGTCACGGGCTCACTCGCCCCGTCGTTGGCGCGCCTTGCGTCCGAAAGAGAGAGCACGACATGCGACGGATCCTTATGGGGCTCGCTGCCCTTACTTCGATCACACTTGTGGGTGTGGCCGCGTCGCCGGCGGCGCTGGCCAAAACCCACCGGAATGCGGCTGACTCCGGCGCGATCTACGACAGCATCGTCGACCCAAACCCTGGCAATCTCCCTAGCGTCGGCTTCGAAGCTACCCAGGGCTACGAGCTGGGAAACCAGATCGACCTCTCCGGGGTGGGCCGCGTCCTCGACAACGTCGAGGTGCAGATGAGTAGCTGGGGCTGCCAAAGCGGAACCTGGAGCGGCGACAATTGCGCCACCACTCCAGGAGCGACATTCAGCGAACCCATCACGGTCAATATCTACGACGCGCCGAGCCAAGGGGAGTCGGCACCGACAGGCACCAAGATCACCCCGGGGGCGTTGATCGGCTCGAGCACCCAGACCTTTGCCATTCCTTACCGCCCGTCAGCCGACCCCAATTACATAACGGACTGTGCTTCGGATGCCGCTGCCCAGGACGTGCCTGTGAGCGATTTCGATGGCACCTGGTACGACAGCGCCATTGACCCCACCACCGGGGATCCCTACGGCTGCTTGAACGGATTTATCGACAACATTGACCTCACGTTCGGGCACGTCAATCTCCCTAGCAGTGTCGTCTACGGCATCGAATACCCCACCAGTGATTACGGCTACCCCGCCTACGGTGACAGCACCGCGTGTCACGCCACGGCACAAGGGTGTGGCTACGACGGGCTCAACATTGGGCTTTCCTCTGAGCCGGCCAGCCCGAGTATCGGGACCGATCCCAACCCCGGCACGATCTACTGGGATACGACCTATGCCGGCAATTACTGCGACAGCGGGACCGCCGGTGTGGGCGTGTTCCGGCTCGACTCTCCGGGTTCGGGCAACAACTGCTGGGCGCCGTATATCCCGGCGGTGGAGTTCAATGCCGTGGCCAACGCGGCGGCCACCATCACGAGCCCCGACTCCGCCAACGTGGTTGCCGGGACAGCATTCTCTTTCACGGTCACCACCGATGGTGTCCCGACGCCGACCGTGTCCAAGGGCTTGGGCCGGCTTCCCGCGGGTTTGTCGTTCGTAAGCAACGCCAATGGGACAGCCACCATCTCCGGCACCGCCCTCACCCACAACCGCGATGGCGCATACAACATCGTGATCAGGGCGGTCAACGGCGCCCACATGCGATCAAAGCAGGTACTTACTCTGACGTTGACCGGAGGACGGAGTTAACCGGTCTGCACCGCGAAGGGAGGCCGCAGGCTGTCCCTCTAGTTTCCGGCTTTCGCTTCGGCAGCCAAGCGAGATGCGAGCTGTCGTGAAATCCCCAGTGTGCGGGCCATTGCACTGATGCTTGTGCCCTGATCGAGTGCAAGGCAGAACATCGCCAAGCGGGCCTGATGGCGCGCTGCTTCGAATGCGTCGAGCGTTTCGGTCAGTTCCCGTCGCCGTTTGATCGGACTACTGACACTGCTCAGAGACTCATCCATCTTCCCGCCGCTCTCAATGAGAGTGATGAGGTCGCCAGTGGCAGTCCTGTATCGCGTGAGCACGTCACACAGATCTTCGGTGGTGACCATGAGCAAGGAGAGCTTTTTGATGAGCTTCTTACTCACTCTCGACATGACGATCACCTGTCCCCGCTAGGCGAGCGAATACCTGTGGGGTCGGCTCAGCTCTCGACGTCGTTCTGCCATCGGTGCATGACCAAGCTGAACCGGCTCCCCAGCGACTCTGCTATGTCGGTCACCCTACTACTGCCCCGCCGGCGAGGACCCTCTCACACAGGGGTTGCCCGCGGCCCCAGGGCCAACACCCCTACCTGCCACGCAGTCGACTCCGGCCCCACGGCTCGGTGGGCCGTCTTGACGCGTGATCAGACCGTGCCCATCTCGGGCTTTGATGGATTGCGGGGCTCGAGCGCCCGCTCGACGACGAGCCACGCCACCAGCACACCCAGCACGCCACCGCTGACGACGCGTGAGGGCGCCTCCCCGTACGGGTAAATCACGCTCACCAAGAGCCAAGGCGCCAGCAGCATGGCGATCGCACCAGCGATTTCGAGTCGGTGTGTCATGCGGAGCAGCCAGATGCAGACGATGCCGACCATGGCGACGTACTGCATATCCGCCTGAAGGTGTCGCAGTCCCGACCAGTAGAACGTGGGGAAATCTCTCCCCACGCCGCCGGGGGGTAGGGCCACCCAGCTCAAAAAGGCCACCGTGAAGGCGCTGGCTCCCAGGGCTGAGCCTCGGTTCGGCTTCGCCGCCGACAATGGCCCGACCACAGCGACAAGCCCGAGTCCCATGAGAGGCACGAGGGCCAATAAGCGAGGTCGAGCGAGGAGAACGTCGCCCACCGGAATCGACGCCACCGTGATCCCGAGGCATGCCACCCCACATGTTCGTGTCAATCGAGGCCATAAGAATGCTGTTGCCCCACCGAGAATCCAGGTGACATACACCACTGGCCCGATGGTCCAAAAGGGTCCGAAACGCAGGGCGATCGGTGAGCGAGTGACAACAGGCAGCACCTCGCCAAAAGCCAGGAGGAGTGCCGCGTACCCACCGGCCATGACAAGGCTCGGAAGAGCGGCCAGTTGGGCAATGCGGCCGAATAGTTGATCGGGGGCCAGGCCCAGGCGCATGCGCATGCCATGGGCAACGACGCTGGCAACCTCCGCCCGGCGGGCCCGGCCTTCTTCATTGTCAGCGGCGTCGAGGAGAGTGGCGAGGATCTCGTGGCCGCGTTGTTGGCGATAGCGCCTCGGGTAGACGCGCAAAAGGTGCGCGTACCTCTTTTCAACTTCGGTCACGCCAAACTCCCGGAGGCCCCGAGGCGACGCAAAGCGTTCTTCGATACCGTCAAACGCTGCCGTGCTTCATCGGTCAGTGTTTTGGTACCGCGCTCTGTCAGCCGGTAGTAACGCCGTAACCGTCCGTCGACGACCTCTTCGCCTGACACCTCAATGACGCCGTCGTGGGTGAGGCGATCGAGGGTGGCATACAGCGTCCCAGCTCGTAGTCGCGTTCGACCACCGGAGAGCTCCTCCACCTCCTGGATGACGCCGTAGCCATGCAGCGGTCCTCGGGCCAGAGCAGCCAACACCAGAAATGTCGGTTCTCGTACCTCCGTACTCATGCCAACGGTATATACCGATCATCGGTATATGTCAACCACGGCCCGCGGCGCCGTCGGGCTCGGCGCGCCGGCTACTGCTGAAGAACTTCGAGCTGGCTCCAGGGCATGCCGTTGAGAACGGAGTACTCGGGCTGCCCGGCCCACGATGTCGTGATGGGGTCCGTGCCACTGTTGCCCTCGGCCGCCCAGTCGCCGCTGGCTTCGGCGGGCAAACCCACCGACCCCGATTGGTCCGTCACCACCATCCCGTAGTTCTGAATGGCCTTGAACACCATTTGAGCGAAGGGGGTCAATCCGGACGGCATGGCCAACGACGATGGGAACCTCAGCCACGACCCCTCGGCCACCTGGCCGGAATTGCTGCCACAGTCACCTCGCACCGCTGGTGCCGTAAAACCGTTGCACGAGACGACTTGGACGGCGATCGTGTGATCGATGGCGCCTGACTGCACGTCGGCCTCTCGGATGCCCGTGCCCAGGTATGAGATTCCCGACGCGGCCAGGCCGGACGTACCGGGGAACACGCCGGAGGACGTTGCGAGATTAGAGAGTTTTCCCCCCCAGCAAGCCGACCACGACCCGCCCGAATTCGACGCTTCCCAAAATTCCCATTCGGTAGACGACGAGGGTTGGTAGATGATCAGGTCCCTGTCGCTTCCGGACCCGGCTACGGCATTGGAAGGGATCGGCACCTCGGTGCCCGTTGCCGAGGTGAAGTTCGTGCAGCCCGATTTCACCGACACCGGAACATCTGCTTGGCCGGAGGGCACGGTGAAGATGGGCAAGCCACCGTTCGAGCCTCCATTGACAGCCACCGACCCATAGTTGTCCTTGTACTGGGTGACAAGGTTGGCGACCAGCTGAGACGAATCACCAGCAACCGCAGCGCCAGAGGCCAAGGGAACATCCCAGGAGTCAGTGAACGGGTCTGCTGTCGAGCTGGCGACAGCAGGGGGGGCCGGACGCTGGGTCGTCGATGTGGTGGGGGCCTTGGTGGCTTTGACGGCCTTTGGCTTCGCCGTGCGCGCCGTGGTTGTTGTCGCCGGTGCCGTCGTAGGAGGCGACATCGTCGTGGTCGGGGCGGCAGTAGTCGTGGTCGGCGTCGTGGTGGTTGTCGCCGCGCTCGTCTGCATGAGCCTGTGGCCGTACAGCGTTGCGTACGAACTCGACGAGGCTGACAACGCACCGATCGTTCCTGGCGCGCTCGTTCCACCTGTGATGAGAACTGCCACGACGCCGAGCACACCGAGGGAGCCAAGGAAGATCGATGTGAGTGGCGCCGCCAACAGGCGACGACACCACTGGAACCCTTGCCCGACGAGAACTCCGGTAATGGCAGCAATCAGCACGACTACGACGGCGATGTACATGTCAATAATGTCGGCACCTATCGCGATCGACTTGAAAGGCGTGACAACGGATGCAAAACGCATTGCGTGTTATGGCCGTTGACCTTGGCATACGTATCGTAACGATCAGACAGACTTAGTTCGGGCCATACGCACAGATCAAGTTCGCAATCGTTGACGAAACGTGTTTTCAACGCCTTGTTAAAATTACGCAACAATCTAAAGACAATCTTTGTGTACACCACTCCTCGTGAACCTGTGTACAACGCGCTATTCGCGCATTCGTCACACTCTGCATATGTTGCACCGCCACCCATCAAGGAACCTGCTGTCATCTGACATGTCGAGTTCATCGCGCATCGTTGGTTATCACGCAGGTCATCGTGGTTTTCTGACGCCAGTCACGACGACGTATTTGCACGGAACAATTCGCATGAGCAACGCGCTTTGCGTACTGGCTTTGTGATCGACCGACACGTCAATCATCACTACCTACAACAATTGACGGAGGATCCGGTTCGGACGGAATTATGAATTTTTGAGCGCCACACACAACATTCATCAACCGATGTAACTGTTGGCGCCTCCAATGAATTCAACGGCCGACCGTGCCACTTCAGCGGTCCATGGCGGAAACTCACTCCCCCGTTACGATCTGCCGTGGCCCATGACTCCGACGCCTTTGGCCGAGCCCTGTTGGATTGGACTCGGGGAGGCACAGATCCTGAGTTCCTCGAGCGCGATGACGGCGTGATCGACGAAGGGGCCGGCCACGAGTGGTACCTGGCGCCGTTTGACCAGTGGCCGCTGTCGGAACGCCAAGCGATGCGACACGTCCGTGGTCGGGTAATTGACGTGGGCTGCGCGGCTGGGCGCGTCGCCCTGCATATCCAAGAACGCGGCCATCCCGTCGTGGGTCTCGATAGCTCACGGCGAGCGTTGCAGGCGGCACGGCTCCGTGGAGTGACGAAGACGTGGCACGCGCCCATGGAGGAGCTGAGCTCGCGGATCGAGGACTTCGAAACGATCGTGCTGTTTGGAAACAACTTTGGCATCTTCGGTACGCCGCATCGCCTGAGAAGAACGCTGGCGGATTGGGCCAAGCGGACTCCTCCCCATGCACGAATATTGGCGGAGAGCGTCAATCCCTATTGTGGCGGCGCTCCGGCGCTTGACCGTAGCTACTACCAGAAGAACAAACGACGGGGCCGGCTCCCCGGACAGGTGCGCCTACGAACTCACTACGGTCAATGGAGCTCCGAGTGGTTCCGCTGGCTGTTTGTTTCCCGCCAGGAAATGCGATCGCTGTTGCAGGGCACCGGATGGCGCCAGACTTCCGTTCTCGGAGTCGACCGCCGCCAGCCCTATGTCGCCATTCTGGAAAAGCACTGACGTACCGAGTTCACCGCTTCTGCCCGGCACTGGCTGGACAACTAAGGACAGACGCGGCGGAGCGGGCCGGACAGTGTCCGACCCGCTCCGTGCGACAAGCACACCTCAACAATCAGAGGCGTGACATGCGGCTTACGGCTGTGAAACGGTGCCAGCCACGATGGCGAGCTTCTTGAGGCCCTTCTTGGCTCCACATCCCGTGCTGCCGGCCAGCGTTCCGGCCGTCTCACTGGAGTCAATCTGACCCGAAATCGATCCCGCAAACGACCCAGAGACCGCCTGATGTGAGAACGTAAAGCCCGCATCTCCGTTGGCCCCGGCTGGTTCGCCGGTGATGGACGTCAGCGTCACGACGCTGGTGTCCAGCTTGGCCTTACCGTCTTTGGCGGTCCACTTGATGGTGAGCGTGCCACTGACCGACTCGGTGCCATCCAGACTCGTGCAGTCGTTGCTGCTCGTCGAGAGGCTGCCACTTGCCTTACCTGTGAAGCTCGGCGTGGTCACGTTGCCACCACTGGCACTGCATCCAAAGTTCACCTTCACTTTGGCTGTCTCTGCCGATCCTCCGGTGAAGTTCAACGGCGGCGCGAACTTGAGCGACCCTGCGGCCGAGCTGCAAGACAGCGTGCCGGTACCGGCCACGGGTGGCGAGCCTGCGTACGCACTCGTCAAATCAACAGTCGCAAGCATGCCGATCGACAAAGCTACGGCCGACATACTCATCACAAACTTTCTTGAAACACTCATACATCCCCCTTGATTCACTAGTCCCGAATGTCTTTGATCAACTCGCGTTACGTGCAACCTTCTGCTTGCGGTGCACCCCGATTTCATATCCGTTGCCGATGTCTGAGCATCACTATTTTTGACCAACACAAAATGGGGGAAGGAGTTGGGCGTCTTGTGGGAATTACCCAATCCTCCGGGCGCAGCGTCACAACGGCGCCCACGACGACGGGCTCCGTTTTGTGGTTGTCGATCTTCCATCGGGACACGAGAACGCATACAGTGCTCACGCGGTTCTGCGAGATGGTGCTCCCCTTGGCACCTCAACCCTTTGTGGTGACTCGCAGGCGAAGCAGAAGCGCATCTGTGTCTTCTGCTTCGCGTCACCGCCGCGCCCAACTGCTCGGTTCCGTCGTGCTCTTAGGTGGTCACACCCACGAGCAGACGGTGGTGTCGGGCCTCATTGGGTGCCTCCGTTGTAATGTCCGTCCCGATGGCCAAGACCGTGTTCATCGGCGCCGGGAGCACCGTATTTGCCCGCAACCTCCTCGGGGACATACTCAGCTACGAGGAGTTGGCCGGCTCCGAGATCGTCTTGCACGATATTGATGCCCGGCGCCTCGCCACCTCGGAATTGGTGGCCCGGCGTGTGTGCGAGGCGCTCGGGGCGCCGGCCACGATCACCGCCACAACCGACCGGCGCGCTGCCCTCGATGGTGCCGACTACGTCATCATCATGATCCAAGTGGGAGGCTACGAGCCCTGTACCGTCACCGATTTCGAGATACCGAAGCGCTTTGGTCTACGCCAGACGATCGGTGACACCCTCGGCATAGGGGGCATCATGCGCGGCCTGCGCACCATCCCTGTGCTCCTCTCCATCTGCGCCGATATGGAAGAGCTCTGTCCCAACGCGTGGCTCCTCAACTATTCCAACCCAATGGCCATGAACTGTTGGGCCATCAACCGGGCGAGCACCATCCGGACCGTGGGCCTTTGTCACAGCGTGCAAGGAACGGCTTTTGAGCTCTCGATGGACCTCAAGATCGATTACCGCGAGATCGACTACCTGGCGGCGGGAATCAACCACATGGCGTTCTACCTACGCTTCGAGCGAGACGGCGAGGACCTCTACCCCCGCCTCCGAGCTCTCGCCGATGCCAGCGAGGTCCCACCCGATAACCGGGTCCGCTATGAAATGCTTCGCCGTATCGGGTACTTCGTCACCGAGTCGAGCGAACACTTCGCCGAGTACGTCCCGTGGTTCATCAAGCGGGACCAACCCGAGCTCATCGACCGTTTCAACATTCCCCTGGACGAATATCCGCGTCGCTGCGTGGCGCAGATCGAGCAGTGGGAGGCCGAGCGCCAACGACTCGAGGGTGGGCCCGTTGCCGACGTGCATAGGAGTGGCGAATACGCGTCGACGATCATCCGAAGCATCGAGACAGGCCGACCGCGGACCATTTACGGCAATGTGGCCAACCACGGACTCATTGACGACCTTCCCCGCCATTGCGTGGTCGAGGTGCCCTGTCTGGTGGACGGCAACGGTGTCCAGCCGACCCGAATCGGATCCCTGCCGCCCCAGATAGCCGCCCTCATCAGAACCAACGTCAACGTCCAGGAACTCACCGTCCAAGCCGCATTGACCGGACGGCTCGAGCACGTCTACCAAGCGGCCATGCTCGACCCGCACACGGGCGCGCAACTCGACATCGATCAGATCGTCGAAATGGTCGATGAGCTGCTTGTGGCCCACGGTGACTGGATCCCCGCCCTGCGGTAGCCCGTTCGCTGCCGGGGCGGTTTCAGCACGACAATCGTCAGCACCGACCGGCCTCAATTGGCGACAGGGCGAGAGGTTCCTCCGTCGCTACCCCTCCTGACAAGGGGATCCTCGGAAAAACAAAAAATCATCAACTTTGGGGATAGCGTGACCGGAACCCACGGGGTGTGATTGCGCAACGCGTGTTGCACCACGCGGGGAGCGGGAAGATCTCGCGTTCTGTATTCCGGGCTGCTCAAGAGGAGAAAAGCGATGCGGAAAATTCTGGCCGGTGTCATGACAGTCGCGACGCTAGGGCTCATAGGGGTGGTGACAGCACCTTCAGCCATTGCCAAGACCCACCACACCGTGGCTCACTCGGGCGACCCCGTCATTTATGACAGCACGTCCCAGACAACTGTGGACGCGAGCCAGGGCTTCGAGTGTTGTGGGGCGAGCGAGTTCGGTGACGCGGTGACATTCGCTGGTTCCGCTCGCTTCCTCACCGGTGTCAGCGTCGAATTCAGCCCCTGGGCCGTGTTCTCGAACCCCACCACCCCCAACGGCTACACCCCCGCGCAAGCGTGGCAAGGGCAGGCAACAGGCCCCTACCCCGGGGGCGGCCCCAACCCGAACGGTGCCACGTACAGTGACTCGAGCGGCTTCTACTGGCCGCTGACGCTCAGCATCTACTCCGACACCACCAGCACGGAGTCGAACATCAACACCCCGGGCAGCTACCCCGCCGCTGGCACACTGCTCGGCAGCGTCACCGAAAACGCTCTCGTCCCGTGGCAGCCGGAGCCGAGCCTCAACAGCACCTGTCTGAGCGACGACCAGGCGGACCTCGGCGGCACGGTGCAGGCATGGTTGTCGCCGACGTTGGGATGCTTGTTCGGAGGCATGAGCGACATCAGCTTCGACCTCTCGAGCTTGCCCGGCGGTGGCGTGGCAGTGCCGAACAGCGTGGTGTGGGGCCTTTCATTCGACACCGACACTTGGGGAGCGAACCCCGTCGGCGTTGACGGGCCCTACGACTCGCTCAACGTGGCCACGACGACGGGCGTCACGGTGGGAACGGACGCAAACCCCGGCGGTGTGTTCCTCAACACAACCGAGGCCGACGAATACGGGAGCTGCTACTCGACCCCCAACGACTACTCGAGCCCGCTGGTCAACAACTGCACGACGGGGACGTTCCGCAACGACCCGAACGGGTGGACCGGATATGTACCCGCCGCTCAGTTCGATGCCGTGACGAACATTGCGCCCAGTTTCACCAGCGCCAACGAGGCCAGCGCCACGCAGAGGCAGTCGTTCAGCTTTGAGGTGACGACGGCGGGCTACCCCGCGCCATCGATCCAAGTGCGGAACCTGCCTCGTGGCCTGATCTTTACTTCCAACAACAACGGGACGGCGACGATCACAGGCGCGCCGCGACGCGCCGGCACACACACGTTTACGCTGAAGGCGCGCAACTCTGACGGCACGTCAACGCAGAGGTTTACGCTTACCATCAGTTCATAACCGCAGCAGAACTCAAAATCCGACAAACCGACCGGGCCCATGGGGCCCGGTCGGTTTGGTTTCGGAGCCTGCCCAGAGATCATCTCGGTCGCCCGAGCCACTGCCGTACCCACGGCTGGTCCAAAAATGCCAGGCTCTCGGGGAGCTGGCGAGTGGGGGGCATTGCGGATGACACGACCGAAGTTCCTGGGAAAGATCGGCGACGATTGGCGCGACTCGGAGCCGTGGTGGCCGCCGGTGCCGACCCCACCCGAAGGCGCCCCCAATGTGGTGCTCATCGTGCTCGACGACGTCGGATTCGCCCAGCTGGGCTGCTACGGGTCCAACATCGATACCCCCGTCATCGATGCCGTCGCGGCCGAGGGCGTGCGACTGACCAACTTCCACACCACCGCCCTGTGCTCGCCCACACGGGCCTGTTTGCTGACGGGACGGAACCACCATCGCAGCGGCATGGGACGAGTGGCCGACCTGGCCAGCGGTTTCCCCGGCTACTGGGGACGCCCTCCCCGAGAAAATGGCTACCTCTCAGAGATGCTGAGGTCGACCGGGTATGCCACCTATGCGGTGGGAAAGTGGCACCTGAGCCCCGAGGGCGAGACGAACATGGCCAACTCGAGGTCAACATGGCCCCTCGGGCGCGGCTTCGACCGCTGGTACGGCTTCCACGGCGGGGAGACCCACCAGTTCGTCCCCGCCCTCTACCACGACAACCACGCCGTTCGTCCCCCCCGTTCGCTGGACGACGGATACCACCTCAGTGCCGACCTGGCGGATCGGGCCATCGAGTACCTGAGTGACCTGCGAGCCGTTGACGACGAGTTGCCGTTCTTCTTGTACTTCGCCACGGGGGCTTGTCACTCGCCTCATCACGCCCCGGCCGACTGGATCGAGCGCTACCGGGGTCGCTTCGCCATGGGCTGGGACGTCTGGCGTGACGAGACCTTCGCCCGGCAGCTCGCCACTGGCATCGTCCCCGAGGGCACCGTGCTGACGCCCCGTCCGCCGTGGGTGCCGGCATGGGAGAGCCTCGACGAGCGCGAGCGCGCCCTCGCCGAACGGTTCATGGAGTGTTTCGCGGCATTTTTGTCGTACACCGATGCGCAGATCGGCCGCGTCCTCACCTTCCTCGATGACCTGGGTGACGCTGATGACACGGTGGTGATCATCGTCTCTGACAACGGCGCCAGCTCCGAAGGCGGCAAGGAAGGCACCATCAACGAGGGGCGCCTCGGGAACTTCGACGGGGCCAGCGTCGGAGAGATGCATCGACGGATTGACGAAATCGGCGGGCCCCTCAGCCACAACAACTATCCGTGGGGATGGACCATGGCGGGCAACACGCCCTACAAGCGTTGGAAGCGCGAGGTTCACGAGGGTGGCGTGGCTGACCCGTGCATCATCCGCCTGCCAGCGGGCCGACGCGCCTGCGAGGGCGGGGGTACCCGTCGGCAGTTCGCCCACGCCGTGGACATCGCACCAACGGTGCTCGAGCTGGTTGGCATCACGCCACCCGCCGAGATCGACGGTATCGACCAGACCCATCTCGACGGCACGAGCTTCGCCTATGTGCTCGGCGACGGCGGAGACGCTGAACCCGGACGGCACCTCACGCAGCACTTTGAGATGCTGGGATCGCGCGCCATTTATCACGACGGATGGAAAGCGGTGACGTACCACCCCGTAGGTCCGATCTACGACGACGGCCTGCGGTGGAACGCGCCCTGGGATGATGACATCTGGGAGCTGTATCACGTGGCCGTCGACGTCTCTGAGTCGCGCGACCTTGCTGCCGAGTTCCCGGACAAAGTCGCCGAGCTCGTGGCCCTGTGGTGGGACGAAGCACGCCGCAACGACGTGCTCCCACTCGACAATCGGGTACTGGAGGTGATCGCGCACAAACATGACCACCGGCGTCCTCAGGCGACATACCGCTACTTCCAAGGGGGCGCCCCCGTGCCCGAGTGGGTCGCCGTGGACGTGCGCAACCGTTCGCACGCCATGAATATCACCATCGATGTTCCTGATGGGGTCGTCCCGTCGGGGACCTTGCTGGCACTCGGGTGCGCGCTGGGCGGATGGTCGCTGCACATCATCGACGGCCGCCTGCGCTACGTCCACAACCTCTACAGCCGCCGCCACTACACGGTCGTTGCCGAGACGCCTTTAGGTTCGGGTCGTCATGATGTGGCATTCCTGTTTGAGAAGGATGAAGCTCTCGGCGGTCACGCCACCCTCGTGCAAGATGGCGCCGTCGTCGGGACTGGCATGGTGGAACGCTTCACGCCAGTGGCGTTCAACGAAGTGATGATCGGGCTGACCTGTGGCTATGAATGGGGGCCGGCCGTCGGGGGCGATTACGAGGCACCATTTGCCTTCAACGGCACCATCGTCCGGGCTGAGGTGACGGCTACGGGCCCCGCCATGCGAGATCCGGTGGCGGAGATAGCCGCCATTCTCGCCTCTCAGTAAGGTCCCAGTTAACGAGCGAATGAGGCTGCCGAGACATGGAACTAGTCATATTGGCAACCTCGCGTCGCCATAACTAGTTCCCTCAGCACATGGGACGACCTCGCCCGATTGAGCACAACTACCGAAAACGCCCGATTCAACTCATCATTCGTGCGCTACCTACGGACCACGAAACGCGCTTGGAAAACATTTGCCGTGCCGTCATATATTCGATTTGTCAATGATCCTGGACAACTTTCGAAAGTTCGACGCCGCCGTAAGCCAAGAGCATGAGATTCACCGAGCCGGTAGACCCGCACTATTCTTGCTTTCGAAATCAATCGAAAGCAGGTTGTATGGCTCCGCCGTCGGTGTCGAAAAACCGAAAGCAGTTGGTCCGACGAATCTCTGCATTGGTCGAATCCTCCAAGCTTCTGCGCGAGAAGCTGGAGCGCTACGAACAGGCGATGTCCGATTTCAAGGTCGGCCTTGACAAAGGTGACACCGTACTGGGGGCCACCAATTCTGCGGCTATTCCCGGTGGACGCAAAACGGTGACCCCGGCTATCGACGAGTTTGAATCAGCGCGGCACGAACTCCGACTTGCCCTGTTCACCGTAGGTAGGGAGGAGGGTGCGTCCATCAGTGATGTCGGACGAGCTCTCGGCATCTCTCGACAGCTGGCATCTCGCCTGGCCGCCGAGGCCGACCAGGAGATCGAGAGCGCCTAGCCGTTTTGAAGGCAGTATGGCGCCGTGGCCAATGGGGATCGGCGCCATCTCGGTGGAGTGTTCAACGAAGTACCCGAGCTCTACGACCGGGTACGGCCAACGTACCCAGACCAGTTGTTCACCGACCTCGTCGCCATCACTGGGTTGGACCAAGGGTCGCTCGTGCTCGAAGTCGGATGCGGCACCGGCCAAGCCACCCGATCGTTGGCGTCCTTCGGATGCCCGCTGATCGCTGTTGAATCCGGTCATGCCATGGCTGAGCTGGCTCGTCGACGGCTCGTTGCTTTCGGCAACGTCGAAATCGAAATAGCAGCGTTCGAGGAGTGGGCTGATGCTGGTCGCCGCTTCGACGTCCTAGTGGCGGCGGCGGCATGGCACTGGGTCGACCCGTCGATTGGGTGGCCTCGCGCCCATGACGTGATCCGACCCGACGGGTGGATGGCTCTCCTCGGCAACGTCGTCGTGCGCCAGCCCGGTGAGGTTGAGGTGTATGCCGAGACCGCTGACCTCCACGAGCACTTTTCGCCGGGCAACACGGATTGGGGCCACCCGCCGCTCGAAGACGAGGTGCGCGCCACCGAGGAAGGGTGGGGACTGGTCAGCGATCCCGGCCCGTTGTTTGGCCCAACCATCGTGGTGGTACCCCACCGTGCAGTGGTTTGACGGAGAGGGTTTCGCCGATCTCCTTCGTTCCCTGTCCCCGTATCGTCGGCTCGACGCCGACGTTCGCGAGCCGCTGGTGGAGGCCATCGCCGAGCGCATCCGTACCCAGCTGGGCGACAGGGTCCCGCGCCGTTACCTCAGCGTGCTCCGAGTGGGTCGGCGCGCCGACTGAACGCAGTCCAGCGCGGGCGATGCGAAGCTACTCCGCTGTGGGTTAACCCCCGACGACGAGCTCCCGGTACAGCGGCGTGAGCTCGGTCCACCGGGCTTGCCAATCGCCCCGCTGGCGTCCGCCAAGGTAAGCCGTGAAATCCTCGAGATGCGCCTGCCATCCCGCCGCATGACTGGAAACCTCGGCCAGGGAGACGCCGCGATGTTCGATGACCAAGCGCGTTTTGTCCCCCTCCGGCGTGAGGACGGCTTCGATGACGGCTTCGGATGGACCGGGCTCCATCGTGACCAGCAGATGGCGAGGTGCGTCACAGATGTCGATTCGCGCCGGCCCTTCCCAACTGCTCGTGAACCGAGTGTAGATGTGCCCTCCAACCTTGAGATCGCCTTCGACGGTGACGATCCAGCGCTCCAAGCGGTGAGGATCTGTGAGCGCCGACCACAGATCATGCGCATCCGTGTCGTAAACATCTTCCATCCGGATGGCGCCCCGATTATCACCGAGAGATCGCATGGTGCACAGTGCTCGAGTCGACACCTTAGACGTGTTGGTCATTTCGTACCCCCTCGCTCGCTTTTGCCGCGCGCGATCTCAGTGTGTAAGGCCTCCATGTGCTGCTCCCACAGGGACCGGTAGCGACCGAGCCACCCATCGACCTCGGCCAGCGGCGCGGGACACAGGCGGTAGACCCGCCACTGTGCTTGTTGTTGGACCTCCACCAGGCCGGCATCGCGCAAGACCCGGAGGTGGCGCGAGACGCCAGGCCGAGCAATAGGCAACAGCGCGGCCAACTCGCCGGCGGTGGCTGGATGATTCCGGAGCGCCTCGAGGACGGTCCTTCGGCTTTGGTCCGACAACGCGTGCAACACAGCATCCACAGGAGAAACGTACCCATATTGTTACGTACCTGTCAAGGTACACACTCTAGGGGCCTGACCCGTGCGTGAGTGCAGGGCAACGACAGAGCGGCTGAGCGGCGGGTTGCCGACGGCTTATCGAGGCTCGCGGGCGGCCGTGAGGCGCCTCAAGTCCGACATCACCCAGGGGTGACGGCGGACATGAAAAAGTCCCCGTAGGCGGCCACGGGAATTCCCCACGAACGGCCACCAGAAGTCCCCGGGTATGGCCACTGAATTCCCCGCTTGTGGGCATCGCTCCGCTCCTCGGGCCTTAACGACATCCACCTTTTGGGGTCCCCTCCCCGGAGATCGTGGCAGTTCGCGCTGTCCACGACCCCGAGGAGGGATCTATCCATGTTGTCCGAGGAGAAAGCAATGGAAGTTCTCGAGGCCTATGACCTCACCAGTTCGTTTCGAGCCGCCGCTGCCTTGTGTGGCGTCGATCACAAGACCGTTCGGCGCTTCGTGGCCGCCCGAGCGGCTGGCCTTGATCCTTCCGCCGGCGTTGGCCGTCCGGTTATCACCGAGCCCTTCGCCGACAAGATCACGGAGTGGATCGACCGATCCTCAGGGCGTGTGCGCGCTGATGTGGTCCATCAAAAGCTCGCCGCCATGGGCTTTGTCGGTTCCGAACGCACCACCCGGCGGGTGGTGGCCCGGCTCAAGGCCGACTACGTGCGGGCCAATCACCGGATCTACAAGCCCTGGATCACCGAGCCCGGTTTGTGGCTCCAGTTCGACTATGGGACTGGTCCGATTGTGGAAGGTCGAGCCACCACTTTGTTCTGTGCCTGGTTGGCCTGGTCGCGCTTCCGGGTCGTCGTGGCGCTGGCCGACCGCACCTTCCCCTCCTTGACCGCAGCCCTCGACACCACGTTGCGAGCCATCGGCGGCGCCCCGACCTATCTCTTGACCGACAACGAAAAGACGGTGACCACCAGCCATGTGGCCGGCCTGGCGGTGCGCAACCGAGAGTTGCTCGGGGTGGCCCATTACTACGGGGTTGCCATCCACACCTGTGTAGTAGCCGATCCCGAATCCAAAGGTGGCACCGAGTCTCGTTGGTGAGTACGCCGACTTCGCGTCCTTGGAGCGGGCCTGTGCCGCCGCCGGCGAGCGGTTCAACACCCGGGTGCACCGAGAGACCGGCGAGCAGCCCGCCCATCGTCTGCTCGTCGAACAAGCCCATCTACACCGCCTTCCACCTGAGCCCTACACAGTGGCCTTTGGTGAGACTCGGACCGTGTCGTGGTCCTCACTCATCTCCTTCCAAGGAGCGCGCTACTCGGTCCCGCACCAACTGTGCGAAGAAGTGGTGTTCGTGCGTTGTGTGGGAAACGAGGTCGTCATTGTGGCGACGGGTCCGGAGGGACCTAAAGAGGTGGCCCGTCACCCGGTGGCCGCCAAAGGCCAGATGACCCTGCACGACGGGCATTACCCGCCCCGGCGCAAGAATCCCGAGCGCGCCCCCAAAGCCTCTACCTCGACCGAGCGTGCATTCCTTGCCCTCGGTGAAGGGGCCCGGCGCTACCTGGTCGAAGCGGCCGCCGCCGGCGCGCATCAGATCAACGAGCGCATGGGTGACGCCCTCGCACTTCGGCGAGTGGTCGATGCCGGTGTTCTCGACGAGGCCCTCGGGTTGGCGGCGTTGGCCGGCCGTTTCGAAGCGGGCGATCTGGACTCGATCATCTCCATCCGTCGAGAACCACTGCGTCGGATTTCAGAGGACCACTCCCTCCAGCCTGGCACTGCCGGGTGGGCCCGTCTCGGTGAGCTTGAGAAGTGACCAGCACCGAGACCACTTTCGACGAGGTAGCCGTCTTGACTCGGCGCCTGCGTCTTCCCTATCTGCGCGCCGCCGCTGAAGACGTCATGGCAACGGCAAAAGCCCAGCGATGGGCTCCGGCCGAACTGATTCGGGTCCTCCTCGAAGCCGAAGTCGACGGACGGGCCGCCTCCATGACCGAGACCCGCCGCAAGCGCGCCCGCTTTCCGGCCGGCAAGACCTTTGCAGCGTGGGACCCCGTTCGCAGTTCGATACCCGCACCCACCCAAGATGCCCTGGCCACCTTGGAGTGGGTGGGGCGTCACGAGAACTTGGTGGTGTGCGGACCCAGTGGCACCGGCAAGTCTCACCTGCTCGAAGCCTTGGGCCATGCCGTGGTCGACACCGAGCGCACCGTCGCCTGGTTCTCCATCGAGGAACTGGGTGTCCTAGTGCGTCGGCACCGCATTGACGACACGGTGGCCAAAGCATTGGCCCCGATGCTGCGTGCCGATGTCATCGTGGTCGACGACATCGGTTTGTTGCCGGTGACCGAGGAAGCAGCCGAAGGCCTTTATCGATTGGTCGATGCTGCCTATGAACGTCGATCGATCGCCATCAGCTCGAATCTGCACCCCTCAGGTTTCGATCAGCTCATGCCGCCCAGTCTGGCCACCGCTCTTGTCGACCGCCTGCTTCACCACGCCCACGTAGTGCAGACCTCTGGAGAATCGATTCGCCTCCAAGACGCCACCAGCGGCAAGGGGGTCAAGCCCTTGGGCCACTGATCACGAGTTCGAGGAGTGGGGAATTCGGTGGCCATACCCGGGGAGATTTCTGGCCATACCCGGGGACTTTTCGTGGCCGCCAGTGGGGAATTCCTGATGGCCGTTGACAAGGGGAGCTCGTCAAGACCAAACGCCGATATAAGGTCTCATCGACGGTGGGGGCAGCAGGTGTTCATGTCATGTCGGAGCGAACCTGCTTGGCCCGAGCGGCTCCGATGGCAGTCTTGACATCCTTTTGCTCTTCAGGGGGAGGAAAGACCGAAGGGATGCCCAACGACTCGATCCAGAGTTCTCGACACCACCCGGTCGTGTGGTAGAGGTGCTCGTCCTCCTGCTCTTCGACCTGTTCAAACGCGACCCTCAGTGATTTTCCCGCGTCACCTTTGATTCTCTTGGACGCTTCCTCAATGAGTTCCCAGTTCAGATGGTCCTTCGTCTCGGCCAAAGTGACGCATTCGGCGGCCACCAGCTCGGCTGCAGTGCCGGATCCATCAGCGAGAGCCATCTCCATGGCTCTGACCAACGATTGCCCGATGTGTCGGACAACGAGACGACCGGACGTCTCCACACTGGGATCAAGCTCGAAAGCAGTGAAGATGTCTTGTACCACTTCGACGTGCTGGGTGGTCTGCTCGTGGTACTTCGTCCATTCGCCTCGCAGATCATCGTTTTGGACGCACCGCAGCGCCGTTTCATAAATCTGAACTCCCCCCAGCTCGGTTTCGAGAGCCTGATAGAGCAGTTCGTGCAGCTGGTCTTCGTTCACGTGGCGCACCCACTTCCGTTCTTGATGATGTTTCGAGGCGTGGCTAGGTCGACTCGCAGCTACCCGTTCAGTCAGCCAATGAAACCGCCGTTAAGAACTGAAATTCAGCCAGCAGGTCGCTCTCGAGAAATCTCTAGCGGTGCTGATGAGAAGCCTCTTCGGCCTCGTGTGCGTGGGCCACGACCCGTGCCTTATCAGCTTCCGCTTCTTTGCGGGCGACATCACGCTGCGCCTCCGCTTTCCTTTGTTGCGCTTGCCCTTCTTGTGTCAGTTCCTCATCGCCTTTGATGGCGCCGACAACCTCTTTGGCTTTCCCTTTGAGGTCCTCGACGACTCCTTCGATTCCTTCCTCAGGCCCTGACTTACTCATATCCCTGCTCCTCCACTTTTGGACTCAGTTGGTTTCCTTCCCGTTCAAGGCCCGGTGCAAACACGGCGTCGTGCGCAGTCGCTGGTGCGTGTCAGAAGGTGGCTTTGCCAGAAACACAAGTCATACGCCGCCGGTGGCGATCAAAGCGATTGCGGCGACTGCCATGATCGCCGCCGTAAGCCACCCCAGAATCTTGGCAACTTTGCCGTTGACGTAGTCCCCCATCAGGCGCCTGTCGCTCGACACCTTCATGACGACAATGAGGAATGGTGCAGCCGCCATGCCGTTTATGACCGCCACAAGGATAAGCAACTTGATCGGGTTGACGTGCACGAGGCTGAGCGCCGTGCCCCCAATCGTCCCGAGGGCGACGAGGCCGTAAAAGACAGGAGCTTTCCGAACCGAGCGCGAGAAACCCCATGGCTTGCCGAGCAGCCCCGCCATACCGACAGAGCCGGAGCCGGCCAGCACAGGAACAGCCAACAAACCGCTGCCGATAAAGCCGAGAGCGAAGATGGCGCTGGCGAAGTGTCCAGCAAAAGGCTTCAATGCTTGGGCCGCTTGGGCCGCACTTTGTACGTTGGTCTTGTTGTGCGCATGAAGAGTCTCGGCAGTTGCCACGATGATGGCGAACATGACCAGATTCGAGAACGTCATTCCGGTGAACACATCGAGTCGGCTCGTTCTCTGTTTGCGCTTCGCGCGGGTCGGGTCCTGACGGGCAAGAGGCTGCGCCTTCGCCCCTCCTTCAGGTTCATCGCGCATCTCTTCGAGGCGATGGGCGCTCTGCCAAAAGAAGAGATACGGCGAGATTGTCGTGCCCAGAACCGCCACCAACAGAGCCAGATATGCCTTGTTGAACTCAAAGTGAGGAATCAGGGTATGCGTAAGGACACTGCCCCACTGGTGGGTGACAAGGACAGCCACGACGAGATACGCAAGAAGGGCTGCGCACAGCAGCTTAAAAACGAGCGCAATCCGGGCAAAGGAGCCGAGAACCAACAAGGTCGTGATGAGACCACCGGCGAGAAGGGCCCAGAGCCACGTGGGTCCGGCGTGAAGAAGCTGCATGCCTGAGCCAATGGCGACGAGATCGGCCGCGACGTTCAAGGCATTCGCCACAATCAGGGCAATAATCAGTACGGCGAGGACGGCTCGACCTCCACGCTGAAAGCGCTTAACGGCGAGTTCGCCCAGCCCGGTACCGGTCGCCAATGCAGTGCGGTCACAGATCTCTTGCACCGAAGCCATCAGCGGCAAGGTCAGCAGAGCCGCCCACAGGAACGAAAGGCCGTACTGTGCCCCGGCCTGGGCGTAGGTGGCGACCCCAGAGGGATCATCATCAGAGGCCCCTGTCACTAAACCAGGCCCCAGGGCGCGGAGATACTGTCGCCAGATGGGGCCAACGGAGGCTGTCGTCGTATCCAGTTGGGATCGACGATGAGGAGTTGCCGCTTTTGGTGCCGTCGCCCCCATTGAACCCCCGCTCACCTGCCACTTACCCTGAAGCAACTCATGAGAAACAAGTTCGCCCGATGAGCGCGATCTCGTCGCGATAGGCACATGGTTCCCCGTCGGCTCTCAGCATCGCTCCCGCCGAGATGCACCGCTACCAGCCGCAGCACGGGTTGCCCGTGAAGGCTTCGCCGCATTCCAGCGCGATGCGGGGTGCGAGGGAGATCCAAAGGACTAGTGCATCCACCCAACTTGGTCGCAAGCCTCTATTGGCCCGCGCGTGAGCAAGGCCACGCTCCGATCAGTCAGCGACCGAGTCCCAGGAGGTCGGGTCACTTCGTCCTTAACGGGTACCTACTGATCGGCTTCCCCAGCCAAGCGAGATCCCAGCTGTCGGCTGATCCCAAGCTGGCGCGACAACTCGCTGATAGTCGTGCCTTGTTCCTTCGCCAGTGAGAACATGGATAGGCGGACCTGGTGCCGAGCCCCCTCCAACTCAGCAACAGCTTCGGTGACCTCCTGACGCGTAAGCGCCCCTCTTTCCGCTTCGAGCGCGTCAGCAAGCTGTTCGCCATTGTTGACTCGTCGGGCCACGTTCGCACTTCCCTCTTCGTATCGCCCGAGCACGGCCCGCAGCTCCTTGGCGCGTTCGATGACGCGAGCCATGTCCCGTAGAAAGTCACTCTTGGTGGACATGAGTTCGACCTCGGTTCTCGTTGGGGGCCATGGGGACAAAGGTAGCTCGGCGCCGCGTTACATTGGGCTCCTACATGCAACTACCAGAGCGATCCCAAAACGCCGATCCGCGTGCACCGTCCAAACAACGGTCGCGGTCATCGACGGTCTTCGGGTTATCCACCTTACGCGTCGCCTTTGTGTGCGCCCTCGGCGTCTTAACGCTACAGCTCGCAGCGCTAATCATCTACAGCGAGGTGCAATACTCACGATTTGATTTAAGCATTGACTTCTCAAGCTACCAACAAGCCGCGTATCTCATCACACGCGGGGATTTGAATCCCTACTCGACCCCGTTCTCCTATCCGTTTCTGCATGATCATTTTGCGCTCTTGATGTGGCCGCTTGCACTCATCTATGCCATTTTCCCACATGGGATAACGCTCTTGGTCCTTCAGGACTTGGCAAGCGTGATCGCGGAAGCTGTCGCTCTCCTCTGGGTTGTGGAAATCATTGAACACCGGCTCGCGACAAGCGGCGGCGGAAAAGCGGTCTCAATAGGGATCTTATTAGGAACGCTAATCCTGCTTGTCGCAGACCCGTGGTTCTACCAAGCTGCATCGTTCGATTTTCACCTTGAGGCGTTCGCGACCTTGTTCGTGCTTCTCGCATTGCGGGCGGCGTGGCGTCAAAAGATGGCTCATGCGCTTGGCTGGTGTATCCCCTTACTGCTCTGTGGTGATACGGGTGGGCTGTATTTGGCTGGCATTGGAGCATCCCTTTTAGTTGTGCGAAATCGGCGTCTCTGGGGTCTCGGGGCGATGGCAGCGGGATTTGCTTGGATCAAGATCACCGATGTTCTAGGAGTGAGTAGCAATAGCTTTCTCACCTTGTACTCCTACTTGATAGGTCCAGGGGCAAAGGTAACCCTGGCGTCGCTGGCACGTACCCTCGTCAGACATCCACATCGTTGGCTTGTGATCGTATGGCAGCGACGCTCTCTTGTGTATCAGAATGTGATTCCAACGGGAATCGTTGGCGTGTTCTCGCCGTGGGGCTTTGGAATAGCCGCAATCATTCTGCTCAGCTCAACACTTATCGCCCCCACCATTTTTCTGATTTCTGGATTTCAAGACCTTGTCCTTTTCTTAGCAACCTTGGCACCGTCGGCAATGGTCTTTTCGGGCCTACTCACACATCCTCGTCGACGAGTTCAAGTATTGGGCGCACTATTGGGATTAGGGATCGTGGTGCAAGCAATCGGATACGGGGCAGTGGAGCTTCCGAGAGTTCCCAAGATGTGGATTCAACTTTCGTCTACCCAGGGCAGCGAGCTTGGTCATGTCTTGCAAAAGACACCTCAGAACGCCGAGGTCATTGCCGAATGGGGCGTCATGGGCAGATTTGCGGCCCGACAATGGATCTACCCGCTTCATTCAACGCCGCAGACTTTTCCCATTCACAGTCGGCAAGTGATATTCGTACTTGTGCCGTACCGAGGCAACGAACCGCTTCAACCTACGACTGCTCTTGAGATTGTGACCTACCTTCGCAATGATCTGCACGCGACCCCATGGGTGTCGAATCGCAACACATTTGTCTTTTCCTGGGCACCAGGCCGACTCAGCCAGGTCACCCTTCCATAGGAAGGATCGTCCGGCGCATCCGCAAGTTCCGGTTCATAGACGCCGTTTGATCGTTGTGCCCTGTTCCTTCGCCAAAGCGAACATAGACAAACCCACCCGATGCCGCGCCCCTTCCAACTCCTGGACAGTCTCGGTTACCTCCTGAAGCCGAAGAGGTCATCGTTCTGCTTCGATCGCGCCCGCAAGCGGCTCGCAGCTCTTGACACGCCGGGCCACATTTGCGCTGCCTTCTTCGTATCGCACGAGCACGGCCCGAAGCTCCTTGGAGCGTTCGATGACGCGAGCCATGGTACGCAGAAAGTCAGTCTTGAACATGAGGTCGACCTCGGTCGTTGTCATTTGCCAGTCCGATGGGACCACCCCGTTGCCAGCAACATGGGACCACCTCGCGTCCACTTCAGCCGGCTGACGTGATGATCCCGGCGGCCGGCGCCGGGTGTCAAACGCGCCGGCGCCGAGGCCTCGGCGGTCGGGGGTCGGTCGGATCCCCGCCGATGACCGGCTTCTCGTGCTGGCGGTAGGACTCACCCTCGATGATGAGCTCCCACGCCGCGCTCTTGAGCCGGTCGACGGCCGACTGGGCCAGCAGCGGATCGGCCATGACCGCCAGCCATTCGCTCGGATCTCGGTTGGACGTCAGAACGGTGGCGCCCACGTGGTGCCGTTCGACGCACAGTTCGTAGATGTCGGCCGTCTCCGTTGCGTCCAGGGCGGTGAGGGCGAAGTCGTCGATGATCAAGAGGTCGACACCGATGAGCTTGCGCATCTCGACATCGAAGCTGGCGTCGAGGCGTGTTGCCTTCAGTCGCTTGTGCAGCTTGTCGGCCCGTTCGAAGTGCACGCTGATGCGCCGGCGACAAGCGATGTGACCGAGGGCGGTGGCCATGAAGGTCTTGCCCACGCCGACCGGCCCCAGGATGAAGGCGTTGCGGGCTTGGTCGACGAAGCGCATGGAGACGAGCTCGGACCACACGGCTCTGTCGTAGGTGATTTTGGCCTCGTCGTCCCAAGCCTCGAGCACCATGTGCGGGTCGAGCCGGGCCGCTTTGGCCCGACGCCCGGCCGAATCGCCGTCGCGCCGGGTGACCTCGTCGCAGAACAACTGCTCCAGGAACTCGACGTGGGCCAGGTTGTGGCTCTTGGCCAGGGCCAGACGCTCGGGCAGGGTGTCGATGAGCTGGCCCAGGCGCAGCTTGCGCATGAGGACCTTCAACTCCGGCGACACGGTGGGAGTCGGTGCGCTCATCGTCGGGCCTCGGTCATCGACGAGAACTCCGACGCGTCACGGGCGAAGCGTCCCTGGATGACGATCGTGTCCGGCCGGGCGTCGGGCTCGGTGGATTCCCGGGCCCGCTCGAGCATGCGCGACACCAGGTTCACGTCCAGTGCCTCGGCCTCGAGCGCCCGACGACAGGCCTCGTCGACGCGCCTCGCCCCCCACTTCTTCACCAGTCCCAGCAGCCGGTAGACCTGGCGCATGCGGGTCCACGGCAGCGGCGTGTCGAGGATGGCGGCGGCGTAAGCGCCGATGGCGTCGCCGTGCTCGGCCGCCATGCGCCCGAGCCGGTCGATGTCCCGGGTGGCGTAGATCTCTTTGCCTTGTGGCATGTCGGCTGGGTCGGTGTTGCGCCCACCGGGGGGTTTGCGGGGATGGACCTTCACCAACTCGCCCCGCAGGTAGAACTTCACCACAGCCGAGTCGCACCGGGCCCGCAGTGTTCGTCCCACCAACGTGTGATGGACGCTGTAGAGCGCCTTGGCCACCTCGCAGTGGAAGTCACGATGGACCTTGGGGTCCGACCACTTCGGCGTGTCGAAGGGCGCAGCCGGCCGGGCGAGAAGCAGCGGTTGCTCTTCGACCCTGAACGCCTCGAGGGGTCGACACTGCGTCGTGCCGTGGATGCGCATGCCGGCCGTGGTGCTGCACCATGTCTCGCCCCGGGCCCGACAATCAACGATGTCGACGAAGGTCTCGCCGGCGAAGAAGTTCTTCTGGACGTATTGCACGACCCGTTCCACCCGTGGTTTGTCGGTCGGGGTCCGCACCCGCGCCGCGTCGATGACAAAGCCCCTCGACTGGGCGTACTCGAGGAACACGTCGTTGAACCGGGGGGCGGTGTTCTCGGCTTCGATGACGATCGACTTCATGTTGTCGGGGATGACCACCGGGAACACCCCGCCGAAGTAGCCCCAGGCCGCCTCGAAGCCCCGGATCACCTCCTCGGTCGTTTGGGAGAAGGTCGGCCACACGAACTGGTGACGGCTGAAGACGGCGGTGAAGATGAGCCCCTGGCACACGCGTCTTCTGTCCCCGTCGGCCACGAATCCGAGCCGGCCGAAGTCCACCTGGAGTTCGACTCCCGGCGGTGGGTCGTCGACGCGGACCGTGACCGTGCGCCGGCCCGCCCCACACCGATCGACGGCGAAGCGGGCCAGGGTGCGGGGCGGGACGACGACACCGTTGCGCTCGAGCAGGATCCCGATCTTGGTCACGGTGAGGTCCTGCTTCACCCACGCCGTGATCTGCTGCTCGTGATTGAGCAGTGACCGCCATGCCTCGCCGTGACCGTCGGGCCGGTGCGGGCGCACCCGCTCGACCAGTTGGCCGATCAGTTCGTCGGTGAGCTGCTCCTCCCCGCCGCAGCGCTCGAGACCGAGCTCCAGTGCGGCGGCGATGTAGCGCCGGGCCGTCTTGCGATCGACGCCCACCCCCTGGGCGACGGTGCGTTCGCCCTCACCCCGCAGCCACCGCCTGAGCGCCTCTTTGATCTGGACCACCGTGACCTCCCTGAACGCCATGGGGCCTCCTCCGCATCGGCATCGGAGGCCCAGCCGAATGTCTGTTCGGCCGGCAGAGGTGGACCCTCAGGGTGGTCCCATAACTGGCAAACGGGGTGGTCCCATGCCACTGGCAAAACCTGCGGCTAGCTGGTCCCATGTGGCTGGCAAACGACAGTCGTTCTTCGGTGTCACGGGAGAAAGTAGCGCGGTCGACCGGAACGGAGGGGTCGAGGTTCGCGGATTTGCCATCGGTAATAAGGCTGCAATCATCTTGCCGTCGCTCTCGATCTCGACCAAACCAGAGCTGCCGGGTTCGGCAGGTGAAGATCGGCGTGCCGACAAGTGTTTTCAGCTAAGAGTCCCAGTAGCAACGGAGGTGTGCGTACTAGCAACGTCGGTGTAGCTACCAAAAGGCATGTCACTGCGCGACTCGATCCCTACTCCATTTGCAGAGCAAGAACCCGACTTGAGGCCCGTCAGATGCAGTCGCGTCGTGAACGAACACAGCACGACGCGATGAATGCTGACTGGGGTCCCGCTGGCGTCGTATGCTTCGATCACGTCTGCAGCCCATGTGTACGTCGTCGCTGGAAAAAGCCCGGTGACACGGACCTTCCCCGACCAAGTGTCACTTGCCGCGTCATAGCTGAGTGTGGCGTTACCCCCGTTGCTCAGTCCACTGTATGGCGAGAGTGTCGCAAGATAATCGAACTCGCCGCCAGCAACAGCAAACGTCCCACCATCATCAGGCGCGCGCAGCACGAGACTGCCACTTGATTGGGGCGTAAGAACTGAGCGTCCTTCGATGGGGATGTTCCTGCCGTGACAAGAGCCGCGCCCGGCGCTAGTAGAGGTCAGTGAGCAGATGACAAAGCTGTGGAAGGCAACACCCTGCCCATCGACGTAGGACTCCACGACTCCTACCAAATATGTGTACGAATCTCCTGGCACAAGGCCTGTTGCATGAGCCGAACCGTCCCAGAGTCCATTCGTGGTGGGTATCAAGGTGACCGATCCCATCACCTGATACTGCGAAAGGATCGGGTTGAGTGTCTCCTTATAAGTGACAGCGCCGTTTGGTGAAGCAGATGCCGAACCACCAATGACGATAGCGACGGCCACGGTCGCCAAGGCGCCGATGATCCGCCACAATGCGTTCGTCGGCCTCTGGCACCTCAGGTTACCCGGCCGCACCCTTTTGGAAGCCCATCGACGACCCACGAGCACCTCCGTCAGCGCGCACTATATGGAGTGTTGAAACTTGGGTCGCCATCAATATTGACGAAACGCAATGAGTGAAACAAGGGACACCTGTCGTGATTTTGTCTTGCCAGTTGACCGGGTCCGAGAAGTCTGTGGTGATTGGGGAGGGACGTCGCCTGGGAACGATCAGCACGGGAGCACCGGCGGATGAATGCGTTCGCAATGAACGGTATGAAAAGAGGGTGCCCAGGACTCTCAATGTACGCCATTCGCGTTCGCGGCCATATCCCGGGTACTTGAGCACGTACATGCCCAGGAAGCGGAAGATTCTGAAGGTTTTTTGAGAGTGGACGTGACATGTGGCGTGCCTTGCTCTGCCGCCATCAGACGGTTGGCCACGGGGCGGCTACATGGGCACGAAACCCGTCTGATCCGACTATCGCTGGCTGCGAGGCGAAGATGAGGGAATGTCCATTACTTCGCCGAGATCCGGCTGCCGATCAACCACCTAGCGCCTCACCTATTCGGCGAGCACGGCTCGGAGAGCGCCGGCGTAGATCATTCAGGCGCGACTCTGCCGGAGCGGATGAAGGGCTCAGTGCCGGTGCCATTGCCCGAACACTCGGGATTTCTAGGCAGTTAGGGGCAACGTTGACGACCGAAGCAAAGAAGCGCGGTCTCTAAACCGGGTTCGGAGGAGCCATGTCGGCAGCCGGTACTGGTCGTGAGAAGCTACGGCGATGATGCGCATTCCGACAAGACGACAGAAGCTGCTCATCGCCGTCGTGATTCCAGTGGAGATCGTGTCAACGGTGCTCGCCTGGCGCGACCTGTCCCGGCGAAGTGACGATGACATTCGTGGCAGTAAGCGGTTCTGGCGTCTATTCACGGTGGTGAATCCAGGCAACTCCTTGTTTTACTGGTTGCTCGGCCGCCGCTCATAAGAGTCGGTCTCCCATCGTCTGCGACTGATTTATGCCGTCCCGGTAACCGGGGGCTGAGGTTCGGCTTCGCACTACCAGAGGCTGAGGGCGAAATGGCACGGTCGTGTTTAGCTACAACCGCGTGTCCTTGAGGGCTCCGTATTGGAGTTCGTTCTTGACGTTGGCACGAGTACCCGGCGTATTTAGGCTCCTCTCGTAGGCGCGTACACGCGCCCAAATGACGTCAGTCGAGAACAATCTCGGTGGGCGTTGCGGGACGGCAAGTCGAGGATCTAACGCGGCGTGGCGGCATGCCAATCCTATTCAGGTTCCATCTTGCCATCATGTAGCAGGTGGGCATTGGTCCCGTCGTGGAGTGGCAGTACGGAGTCCCGTTGATGCGCCCCACGTCTTCGGGATAGATGGGCTTGCCGCAACACGCACAGGGGAGAGTGCGCGCCAGATCCATGGCCTGGCGAATGCGAGTCCGATACTCAGCCGCGACCGTCGCGCTGGTCCACCATGGCCATTGACCTGTTTGTTTCTCGCTCTTGAAGAGTCGCCGGGCGCGGATCTCGACGATAAAGGAGAAGATCATGGTGATGACACGAGGGAGGAGGACGACGCGTTGGCGAGGACCTGCCGATACCGTTGAGACCTCAGGAATTCATAGACCTGCTTGAGAGCAAGCTCAATATGGCGCACTCATTTCCCGTTCCTGGCCTATCAACCCCTGATTTACCCACTCCAAGCGCGAACGAAACCGGCGAGCCTTACCGGAATCACAAATGCCCGATGAGGCAGAGACGACTCGTAGGCATAGAAGGAATGAAGCGCCGCTCAACCTCAGCAGTCCACCCATTCCGGTCGGCATACCGGGCCATTGACCAGATCATATTCCGAGCAGAGTTGTTCGGACATTAGGAACACCCAAGAGGATGCGGGAGATACTTGGCGTGAACCCTGACCTCCGGGGCGAACACCAAGTGTCTCGAAGACGGCAATGACTCACACTTGCACAATCCTGATTGCCGAGGATGACGAGGCGGTGCGCGAGACCATTGTTGAGGTCCTCACGTCGGATCACCATGTCATTTACGAAGCTGGTGACGGTGCGTCTGCCCTCGACGTTCTCCAGCACACGCTGGTCGATGTGCTCGTCTTAGACCTGCACATGCCAACTCTCGGCGGGGTTGATCTTCTCCGCCTGATCGACGGACCGCCACCGGCAGTGATCATCCACTCTGCGTTCGCGTATTTCGACCATGCGCGGGTGCAACAAGAGTTTGACTAGTTCCTTTGGCAAAAGGCGTATCAATGGGAAACTGAAGGGCTCCGATCGACGTCTTGTAGTTGGCGAGTTCGTCTCTCAGCTCGGGGAAGACGGACCCGCTGTGAGGCAGGTAGCTGAGGTGGCTCTTGAAGCCTGCGAAGCCAGCGACCACTTTGCCCTACACCCGGAAGGCTGGAGTCCATATGAAATGCACTGCTCTGCCTCGGGGATGACGTCCAGGATCCAATTGATGGAGAGTCGTTAAGGTGCTCCGCTTGGGTTCTTCAGCGACGCCACGTAGCTGTCAATCTCGCTTTTGGATACCGCCGCTTCTCTCATCTTTTGCAGACCGGACGGGCTACACCCAATCACACAGGGGAATGATCTGGGGTCCATCGTTACGGGACTAACGGCGGTGTCGATGGCGCACTTGCGCAGAGTCCGCCCACTGATGACACGAGGAAGGTGGTGGGAACCTCGGGGTCGTGTTCGGGATCGAGCCAGGCATGGACTCGGACCTCGAGGATCACGGGGCATGCGATCGTGGACCTTTTTCATATCGGGTCCGGCAGCGGTGGTGAGGACGGTGCGTGTGCGCAGCAGGGTCTCGGGGTCCGGCGCATCGGGGCTGTGGCGCTTGTCCCACTCCATCTCCCAAAGCCCGGTCGAGGGTTGAGCTCTCGTTGAGGAGCTGAGACCACCTATATTCGGTACGGTCTCAAGCGGATCCCGTGCGTCACCAGCCTGGGTGATATGTGCCCGTCTCAAGACGTGGATTGCAACCCCTGCTGGGGCATCCTCGTCTCGACGACCCCGAGGCATCACGGTCGGTCCCCCACAGCAAGCACAATGGTGGCATGACAGCCGCTCCATCACCGATGGACGTAGAAGACGAGGAGGCATCGTGACTGATGATGAGGGCCAGGCAAAGTGGAATGTCGCCGACTGGCACGGGAAGATGCTCGTGGATCGTGACGGCGAGAAGATCGGCAAGCTGCAAGACGTCTACGTCGATGTTGAGACCGACGAGCCGCAGTTCGCCACCGTCAAGGAAGGCTTCATAGATCGACATTTGACCTTCGTACCCCTGGGAGGGATTCAGATTGGTCCTGATGACTTGCAGGTCACGGCGACAAAGGAGCAGGTACGGTCTGCTCCTGAGATCGAAATGCACGGTGAGGAACTGTCTCAGGCGGACGAGTCCACCTTGTATCACCACTTCGAGATGAACTACACGCCCATCAATACCGAAAGCGGGCGTCGCCTCGCCCGTCGCTGAGGAGGTTCAAAAGGCCGAGTACAACCTACGGACAACCAAATCGCCGGGCTAGGACGCTCCGGTCCGTCAAGGGGCGCCTCAGTGGTGCCCTCGTTGCGCAAATCCACGAACTGGTGGCACGCTGAGTCAAATGCACGCTGTCGAGCTTGTCTTCGCCATAGGGTGGGCGGCGTTCTGGATCTACTGGCTTGCGGCGGCCGTCTCGATGAAGAAGGGCCGTATCCCTTGGTCCCGTGAGCTGCGCATCAGAGCGCTGATTGTCGTTCTTGCGATCGTCCTAGTCCGCTTGGGAGCCTTCCGAGGCCACGGGCTCAACACGGATCCTTGGCGCGCCGGTCTCGGGCTCGTCCTTTTCGCCCTCGGGTTGGGATTCGCGATCTGGGCTCGATTGCACATCGGGCGCAACTGGGGCACACCGATGTCGCAAAAGGACGACCCTGAGCTAGTGACCAGTGGTCCGTACCACCTCGTCCGCCATCCCATCTACTCGGGCATGCTTATCGCGAGTGTCGGGACCGCTGTGGCACTGAGCTGGTTTTGGTTGATTGCCGTGGCTCTGGCCGGTGTCTACTTCGTCCATAGCGCGACCGTCGAAGAGCGCTACATGACAAAGCAGTTCCCCGAGACCTATCCGGAGTATCGGCGTTCAACGAAGAGGCTCGTACCCTTTGTCTTCTAGTCGTCGACCAGGATGAGCCGTGTAGCCGCCGTGTGACCGTCGCTGTCATTCCGCTACGACCCGTTGTCCAGGCGGCGTGCAGGTCCCGCCCGCGGCAAAGGCTTCGATCTCCAGGCGGTCCAGGAATGTACGTCGAGGAGTTTGAGCGCATGGGGGACTCCGCGCTCAATCAAGCCTCGCAGTTGCACCCGAAGTTGACGCCTCGCTAATCCCTGGAGAGGAGGGAGATCCCACCTCCATCGCATGTGTCGAGCCCTTGGGACTCATTTCGTCCGTGGGTGGGTTAGCGCTCTGACCTGGGAATTCAAAAGCAGCCCCAACGGGATTCGAACCCGTGTCTCCACCTTGAGAGGGTGGTGTCCTAGGCCTCTAGACGATGGGGCCGAGCGCCCTATTGGGCCGTGTCATCGTAGCTGAAAGGGACCTGGGTCCATAAAAGACCATGTCCGTTACAGCGAAGCGGTGGCCCTGTCGCTGGGAGGGCCTTTGAGGGGGTCGCTGGACTCGACGACGCCCACCACCCGCATCGTCCCCGCCCGGCCGCCCAGGACCAGCCCCTCGGTCACTCAGCTGGGCGTCGGAGCTCAACTGCCGACCTTGGGTACGCCATGACCGCCTTGGTCGTCGACGTGGACCTAGGGGCCGAAGCCAAGCTCCACGAGCAACTGGCGCCGGGCTTCGATCGGGAACACCTCAGGGTCACGAGCAGACCTTTCACTTTGTCCCGTTGGTCCGATTCCACGACGTCGCTCAACAACGAAATGTGATTCTGCGGCGACTCAATTGACTCCTTGCTTCCAAACAACGCAGACGATTGTTTATCTCGACGGAGAACATCTCAATATTGCTCAGCCATCACGGGTAGCACGCATGACCTTTCTGCGCGTGTCGATACACATATCAACACCTGGTTAACACACGTTGCCAACGCCGTTTCGTCACTCGCCGTTGCATCCGTAACGCTCAACAACACCTTATAAATCAGGCAATTCTCAGCTCCTCAGCGCGTATCAAGGTTCAGCGAATTCTCAGTACCCCAACGTCGACGCAACTCGTACATTGTCCCTCACATTTGACGATGTAATGCGATCACGTTGTCGTCACAATGACTTTCCAGACGGGACCCGAAATGTCGTCGCGCATCATCGGGCCCATGATGCAAACCAAGGGGGTGGTGGCAACAACCATGCGACGCCAAGTACTCGGCGGACGAGGAACATTCACTTGGGCGGGAGCGACAAAAAACGAAATCCTCGATCAATGATCGGGAACCATGAGGAGGAAGAGAACAAATGCATCTACGTCGAAAATTCGTTACTGTGTCGGCCGCCGTTGCTGTTGCCATACCTCTCGGCATCGGCGCCGCCATCGTTGGACCAACATTGGCAAGTGCCGGCGGCGTCCAAGACCCCGTCATGTGCAACGTCACGGGCACGGCCAGCTTCAGCCCTCCCCTCACCCATACGGGGGAGAACACCGGTAGCGGCTCCGTCGAAACGGTCACATTGTCCGGCTTCAGCGAGACCCACTGCCTGTCGTCGTCTTCTTCTGGGGCGCCGAGCAGCGGGACCTTTGCGACAACCAGCATCCACATCGCCGCCACCAAGGTGGGATCAGGAAAAACCGCTGAATACCTGACCGGCTACTGCCCG
Source organism: uncultured Acidimicrobiaceae bacterium (assembly GCA_963714125.1). Taxonomy (GTDB): domain Bacteria; phylum Actinomycetota; class Acidimicrobiia; order Acidimicrobiales; family UBA8190; genus CAWCAW01. The sequence goes on from OY970234.1 coordinate 3,399,569, forward strand.
GGATTCGCGTCTTCCAACTCCCTCAAGGCACTGAAGAATCTCACGCTCACGACGAGCTGGACCGGCGGTGAGGGAGCCACGACGGCAATCGAGACGAAGTCGCCGACGATCGCCGCCAATGACATTGGGGAGGCTGGATTCGCCATCTCCGCCAAGTACGAATCGGGTTCCTACGCAGCCAAGGTGGTCCAGGCGATCCTGTACCTGACCAGTTCCGAGACAGGCACCCTGGGCGGCGGATGCCCGAGCGGATCGGTCAGTTCCATCACCTTCGATGGGGCAACGAGCACCGTTCTGCAATAAGGCATGGCAGCGGCGAGCGCTGGCTGATGCTTAGTGCCCCTTGGGCGTCAGCCAGCGCCGGTCCGCCCCGCAGTGACATGTATCCGTATGGCGCGTGTCGGGCATTGCCGCATGGCCCAGCGGGCCAAGTTGACGAGGTGGGGAGACACCTCGCCGACAGCCACGATCGGATAACCCCATTCGTCGAGACCGATGAGCTCGGGGAGAATCTCGGCGCAGTATCCGTAGGCCTCACAGGCGATGGGGTCGACAGAGAGCATTTCAGGCATGACGTGACCTCCTCACATGGCCGGAAACGTGAGCACACTGGGGCGACCGTGGCCGGAGCATGGGCGCCCGGAAGCGTGGAGCGCGACATCGTCGGCGAACACGTCTAGGCCACTCGCCACCATGCGCACCACACCATCAGGGTGGCCACAGGCGCCACGACCCCGCACCGTCGCCAGCCGTCGGGCCAGACGCTCTATGACAGAGGTATCGCCTTGGGCATCAGCGAGTAGGCCGGTGTCGCCGGCAATGGCGGCCAGGCCGAACACGCATGGCCCGCATTGCCCCGCACTCTGGTCGGCCATGTACGCGGCTATGCGCGCCACCTCGGCTATTGGACAGGAGCTGGCCGGAAGCACCACCACGACTCCGGCGCCCGGAGACGGCCCGAACTCACCCAGCGGCCGCGGCGCCAAAGGGACGTCGAACCGGTGGGCACCAATCCAGGTTCCTCCGTATCCGCCCAGCAGGACAGCCGCCACCATGTCGGACGGGCCCGCTTGATCCACGATCTGGCTTAGGGACATGCCGACGGAGATCTCATAGACACCGGGCCGTTCGACGCCGCCGGAGACGGTGACGAGGGACGTGGTGGCGGCATCGGGACCGTGCCGTGCCACCAGGGCCATGCTGGCCAAGGTTTCGGTGTTGTGGACCAAAGCCGGTCCACTTCGTACCCGAAGCCCGACGCTCTTGTCAGGACGGAAGGCCGGGACACCTGGTCCTCCGTTGATCCAATCGACGAGGGCGGATTCCTCGCCGGCCACGTAGCGGCCTGGCGGGCGAACGATGTCAACGACAACGGGAGCAAGGTTGGTACCGACTCGCTCCCGCAACGCCGATGCGACCGACGCCGCCACGTCGTCATGCTTGGTCGGCACGCAGACGATAATCCGTGCCGCCCCCAGAGCAGAAGCGGCCAACTCGGCGCCGTCGAGCACGAGGTGGGGGGCGCACGTGAGCAGGACGCGATCTTTGGAACTGGCCGGCTCACCCTCCATGGCGTTGACCACGAGCACGGGGCTGGCCTGGCGCCCGGCGGTGGCGGCCAGCTTGCGTCCGGCTGGAAACCCGGCGCCGCCTCGACCAGCGAGACCCGATTCCTGCACGGCGCGAACGAACACGTCAGCCCACCCGGGTCCGCCCCAAGGAAGTGGGCCGTACACCTGGAGGTGACTGGCCAAGTCTGCGTTATGCGTGGCTCGCCACCCCGAGAGGAGGCCAGCGCGATGTGTGTCGAGGAGAGTAGACATGGTGTCCTTTCAGCGAGAACGTGATGGCAGCGATGGCATGGCAGGTGAGCGTGTGAGCGCCGCCCCCGGCGGTAGGCGACCAACATGAGGCTTGGCAAAGCCTCGGCGCGCCGTGCTCACGGCATATGCCAGTCGTATGACGAGTGCACCCAACACGCCGAGGATGCACAAAATGGTCAGCGCGAGCACCCAAGGCGTGCTCATGTCCGTGCCGATGGCGACGCTGTGGGCAACGGCAACCGGCCAACTCGCATAGGCGAGCCAGTGCACGCCACGCCATATGCGCGCCGGGATGCGGTGGCGGAGAACGCTCGTCACGAGCACCGCTGCCATGAGATCGAGACTGATCGTGCCCACGCCCACCCAAAGGCGCTTGTAGTGCGAGGCGAAGGGGACCACGACCGCGGCCCAGCCGATATGGACGTAGGTGTCCATGACACTCGTAAGGACGTGGCCAACCAGGAACACCACGGCCAGGAGCGACACTCGGCGATGAAAATCCTGCTGCGCGAACCCGGGCCACCGCTCGGTGGAGAACCGGGTGGAAGTGAGCATGCCGGCAATGGTGGTGCCGCTGAGCAAGATCAGCGCCACCAAGCCCGTGGCCCGCGTCGCGTACCAGAGGACCGGTGAGCTCATCGACTTTGCAGTTCTCGGGCGACGGTAACGGGCACGGCGCCCTGGTCTGCGGGCCACCCGTTCAGCGCGATGACTTCGCCGTCGTAACGCACCAGACGGACTGGGTGGCCACGGTCCACGAGCGGCGCCACCGCCCGTGCGCCCCACACCACGGCGGCCGTGGACAGGGCATTGGCTTGCACGCACGTGGGAGCGGCCACCGAGACCAGGTCCCAGTAACGAGGAACGCAATCTCCGGTACGCGGATCGAGGATGTGATGGCGCCGACATCCGCCGCGAGTCCAGGTGCGAACACCAGGGCTCGAGCTGGCCAAGGCACCGTGGAGGGTGATGACCTGATCGACGTCGTCGGTGGGCACTGACGAGTCCCTGGCAATTCCGACCGACCATCCGGGTGTCGGAGGTAGTCCGGCGGTAGCGATGTCACCGCCGATACTCACCAACACACCGACTCCCGACCGCGCCGCGATCAGGGAAGCGGCTCGGTCGGCGGCCCACGCTTTTGCACTCGAACCCACATCGATGCGCACTGCCGGTGGAATGCAGACGGTGCGGCGCATGGCGTCGAACTCGATGGTCTCCCATCCGGGGGCGGGAACCGGGGCGCCCATCACGGGTTGGTCGTCACTACACATCAGCGGGAAGTCCCGGTCGTAGCCGAGAGCGTCCATTGCCGATCCGACCGTGGGGTCGACTGCTCCCCCGGTCTCGGCGGCAACGGCACATGCCACCTGGACCACCTCGAAGAGCAGATCACTGACTTCAACCGGCGAGCCGGCGGACCGGTAGAGCGCGTGGATCTCGGAATCGGGACGGAAGCGGCTACAGGCTTCGTCCAGCATCCGCAGCTCGTCGGCCAGCAGCGCTTCGGCCAGCCCGGCCGCGCCCGGCTCGGTGACCGCCACGATGGCCGTCGTACCGATGGCAGAGAAGCTGCGGGTCGTGACAGCAGGTGCCACCGTCAACGCCCCGAACCACCGGAAACAACGGTGGCGCTTCCTGCCGATGACGACACCGAGCTCGTCGATCCTGAGCTGCTCAAGGCGGGAGCCGTCGTCGTGGTGGTGTCATCCGCCGATTCTCCCGACCCAGATCCACTCCCCGCCGCCGACGTCGTCGACGTAGTGGCCCGTGAGCCGGAGCTGCTGGTTCTCGCAACCGCCGTCGTCGCCGTGGTCGCCGCCGTAGCAGTCGAACTGCCGGCCGGGTGCTCGTGGGCCATGAAGACTCCAAACACAACGGCAAGCCCCGTGGCGAGGACTCCGAGGGAGCGACCAAATCCTCTGGCCCTGGTCAGACCGGCTCGACGACGACGCTGGCCTGGCGTGTCGACCACGTCGGTGGCGACCGGATGGGTGGGGGGATGGGCCATGGATAAGAGCCAAACATGGCTCACTGGCAGAAAACGGAGGACAACATGTGGGCCCGCTGTGAATCGACGCCCGGTTCGAGGAAGCCGGGACGCACCCGTGGCTCCCCCACGCCTTCGTTGATGATCCATAATTCCGACAGTGGAGCTACTCCCCGCAGGCGTGCGCCCTCCTCCCCGACCGCCGCTGCCGCCGGCGCCACCGACCACAGCCTGGCCCGGGGGTATCCCGAACCCTCGTCGGCGCCCACCGCAGGGGCCGGCGCGGCAAAAGACCTTCGTCGAAGTCTTGCAAGGGGTGTTGTTCGAACTGAAGCAGGTGACTTGGCCGCTGCGGACCCAAACGCTCCGGGCTTCGACGGCGGTAGCCGTGACGATGATCGTGATTTCGGGCGGTGTGGCTGCCAGCGGCTTCGGTTTCGAGCGGGCACTTTCTCACGTCATTACCTGACGTGAGGCTGTCGAGCGCTCCACGTCGACTCCGGACGTGCTTCGCGCTCCGACCAGAACCGAGCGCACCGCGTCACACGCACGAGCGGACATATCAGCCGGTTGGTTGGGCCCCACTCTCGGTCGTCGCCGACTCTTCGGCCATCGGTGTGCCGCCCACTGTCTCTTCTGTCGCAGTCTGATCGACTTTCACGAGCGGAGTGGCGGCGGACGCGTGGGCGGCGGCGTCCTGCGTCCGGCGCTTTCGAGCGAAGTGTTCCCGGAAAAGCACAGACGCGCCCGCGAACAGGGCGAAGAGGACGATGGTGAGGATCAGTGGTGTGTGGGACGGTCCCGACGAGGTCGAGTGTGGTCGTAAGAGCACCTGCACCAATACGAACAGCGTCACCACGAACGTGGCCGCCCAGGCACTGACACGCCAGGCCTTGAGTTTCTCGCCGGGGAGGAATCGCAGGGGGAACAGCGAGATGACCGTACCCACCAGGCTGGAGACAAACAGCGACGCCAAGAAGTCGTCCAGGAGGACCAGACCGAAGAAACTGCCGGGTTTGGTGGCGTCGTGGGTGATCGCCGCCCACGCCATCCAAGCGACGACGGCCAGGGCGACGCGGAACCACGCGCCCAGGGCGACGAGGTGACCTTCCTCATTCTTCGTGAGGGGGCGGGCGAAGGTGACTCCGCAGATGATGCCGTAGAGGTATCCCGGGGCGAAACCGCTGGCCCTGGAGATGACCACGCACACAACGGCGATGACCAGGCCGGCGGGGAGAGCGTCCAACGTGAAAGGGACCTTGCCGTGATGTCGGGCCCGGTGATAGCCGACCGTGATGAGACCTGAGAAGAGCAGTCCTGTCACCATGGCGATGAGGATTCCGACAAAGACCAGCACGCTACGGGCGTTGGCTCCAAAGCTCGGATCGAGGAACGAACCGAGAAGTGCGCCGACGATGATCACGGTAACGACCAGCTTGGTCGGCCGAGCCGTCGCCTCGGCTCCTGCCGGTGGCGAATGCCCCAGGGCTTTGGCGTCGCCGGCCGCCTCCTTGGCCATAAGGGCCTTGAACCATCGCCTCAGACCGGGCGGGAAGATCGCCGACAGCCACTTCCTCCAGGTGCCGACGATGTAGTCGTAGTTCTCCTCAAACGTCGAATTGAAGAGGTTCGACGGAAAGGTGAGGAACAGAGCCATGCCCAACGTGATCGCCGCGTCGATCACGTCCGACTTGACGGACTTAAACGCCGCCGCGGGGGTGGGCAGTGCCGCGATGGAGCTGACTTGTGGATTGACCGTGGCGACCGCCGACGCGAGCCCGGGGCCGCAGTGTTGCAACGATGCCTCGGTGGCGGTGGGGTCCTGTGAGCCGATCCACGGTCCCGAGCCGTTTTGGGCCACCAGGAAACCGCTCCAGCACGGGTAGCCGTGGAAGGAACCGATCGATCCCGTGATGCTGAAGTGGTAGTCGCCGGTGGTGTGCAGCGAGAACGACGAACCTGTCACCGTCCCAACGATGGGGCCATTGGAGTCGGTCCCCGAGAAGTCGCCCGTGCTGGCGCCATAACGACTGACCGTGGTGGCGTGCTGGTAGACCCCACCACACCCTGACGTGCAGGTGAACCACGACGTCCAGGTCCCGACGAGCGTCGTCGATGCGGGGGCCGCTCCCGCCGCCGATGCTGCCAATAGCACCGCTAGGACCACGCCCAAACCACCCAGCCACCACCGCCGTCGACCCGCCACGGGGTGCCCCCCTCGCCGCCGGACGCGCCTGTCGGCACGTCGCCCCCGCTCAATACTGCCGCAGAGCGGCAGGAATTGGCTATGCCCTTACCACGCCAGCTAGCTGGCGACTACCGAGGCATTGCGCCGGTGATTGGCTCGGGGGGGAGGACTCGAACCCCCAATAACAGGGCCAGAACCTGCCGTGTTGCCGATTACACCACCCCCGAATGGGTGAATTGCCACGCTAGCCGATACGTCAGGCCTGCCATGAGACTCGAGTCCCCTTTCCCACCGGAGCACGGTCGCCGAGCTCGTGCAGGGGGGCGTACCCGATCACCCGACCCAACGCCACGCCCACTGTCTCTTTGGCGAAGTACGGCAGTTTTGCCCATCCCTTTATGGGCGACTTGGTGGCGGGCACCGGGGACGCCACCAAGCCCACATCGGTGGCGATGGCCAGGCTGCGGGCCTCGTGAAAGCCATCGGTGGCGAGCAGCACGTTGTCCAGCCCCCGCCGGCGCAGCGTTCTCGCTCCGTCGGACAGCTCCTGCCACGAATCGGTGCCGCCCACTTCGACGATGTCAGAGGCGGGAACGCCGCGGGCTATCAGCCAGGCCGCACTGGCTTCGGCTTCGGTGTAGTGGTCCCCGGGCTCTTTGTACCCGGTGACCACAATCACCGGAGCCAGTCCCCGCCGCCACAGCGCGGCGGCATCTTCGAGGCGAGCGGCGAGATCAGGCGAAGGCACCCCGTTGTATTGCGCCGCTCCCATCACCACCACGGCCTGGGCCTGACGGGCCTCAGAGCGCCGCGCCGTCAACCAGACCTGCACGGCGGTGACAGCCAGGTACGCCACCAGCAAGACGGCGCTGAGGACGAGGATGCGCCACAGCACCCGCCATACATAGCTCGCCGACAGCGTCTTGAGACTCACGGCGGCAACTCGTCAACAGTCCTGCGTCACGCCGACGGCGAAAGCCGTCCTCGGGCCGCCGCCAGACGAGCGAGCACCGCCTCTCGCCCCAGTACCGTCATCGACTCGAACAGCGGTGGCCCCACTCGGCGACCCGTAATCGCCATGCGAATGGGGGTTTGAGTCTTGGCCAACTTGCGTCCGACCCTTTCGGACAGCGCGGCGGTGACGGCGTGGAGCTCCTCGGCGTTCCAGGCGCAGCTCGCGTACGCATCGGCGGCCGCACTCAAGATGGCGTCGGAGGATTCGTCGCCTTGCACGGCCTTGAAGGCGGCGTCGTCGATGAGTGGTTCCTCGAGGAAAAGGAAGTCGACCATGGGGACCACCTCGCTGAGCACCGTCACCCGTTCTTGGACCAGGGGCGCCATAGTCCGAAAGACGTTCTCGTCGAAGCGTTCGGGCGGCCACGGTGTGGTCGGCGCGTGCGTCCACGGCACACAGGCGTCCACGAAATCCTCAGGCGTCATGGCCCGGATGTACTCGCCGTTGATGTGACGAAGCTTGGCCACATCGAAGAACGCCGGGGCGTGGTTGACGTCTTTCAAGTCGAAGGACTCGATGAGCCGGACCAGAGGCATGATCTCGTTGCCGTCGGGCGGGCTCCAGCCCAGCAGGGCCAGGTAGTTGCGCATGGCGTCGGCGAGGTATCCCTCGTCCCGATACGACTCCACTGCCACCGGGTCACGGCGCTTGGAAAGCTTCTGGCGCTTGTCGTTGACGAGCAAGGGAAGGTGGGCGAAGGCGGGCACCACGGCGCCGGGCACGTCCAACGCCTCCCAGAGCAACAGCCCCTTGGGGGTGGACGGCAACAAGTCTTCGCCCCTGATGACGTGGCTGATGGCCATGTCGATGTCATCGACGACATTGGCCAAGATGAACAACGGAGCGCCGCTGGATTTCACCACCACGAAGTCCTCGAGCGAGCTGACCTGAAAGACGACATCCCCACGGATGATGTCGTGGACCACCACGTCGCCCTCGTCAGGAACCCGGAACCGTAACGCTCCTTCACTACGGCCCAGCCCGCGGTCGCGGCAATAGCCGTCGTAGCCGGGCACAGCATTGTCTTTCGTGCGGGCATCGATCTCTGGACGTGTGCAGGTGCACGCATACAGCCGGCCCGACTCCCAGAGCTTGTCGATGGCCCAGGCGTAGCGATCGGTACGCGCCGATTGGCGAAACGGTCCTTCGTCGGGCTCCATCCCCAGCCAATCGAGGGAGGAAAGGATGCCGTCGACCCACTCCTCGCGGTTGCGCTCGGTGTCGGTGTCCTCGATGCGCAGGATGAAGATGCCCCCGCGCTGGCGGGCGAAGAGCCAGTTGAACAGGGCGGCCCGAGCGCTGCCGACGTGGAGATATCCGGTGGGCGAGGGTGCGAAGCGGACCCGGGGCGTCTCGCCCCCGGCGCCTCCGCCGTCGTTCACTGCCGCTACTCGTCCTCGACGAGGGTGATGGCCCCGGTGGGGCAGTTGTTGGCGGCCATGCGCACCTTGTCGCGCAGCTCCTCGGGCGGGTTCTCCTGCAGCACATAGAGAAACCCGTCGTCACGCACCTCGAAGACCTCGGGGGCGATTCCCATGCACACCGCGTTGGACGCGCACACGTCGTAGTCGATGACCACCTTCATGGGCGGCAGTGTAGCGGCGGATGGGGGTCCGCCTGGGGCTACGCGGCCGTCCGGGAGACCACTTGCTTGAGCCGCACCCGCGCCCCGGTGCGGAGAATGGCCCGCCGGTAGATCCCGGTGGCCACCCTGGCCATGCCGTAGGTGCCGGCCAGGCTCAGTATCACGGCAATGGCGAACTCCCACCACTTCGCCTGCCCCAGGCCCACCAGCACGGGCATGGCGAAAGGAGCCGTCGGTGGCAGGTAGGCGAGGACGTCGAAGAATGGCGAGGCGTTGCCGGTGGTGGCGGCGATGAGCGAGGTGACGTAGCCGAGAATGATGGGCAGGCTGAGCGGGAAGCTCAAACTTTGGAGTTGGTCCTGGCGCTCGGCCAGGGACCCGGCCGCCGCGTAGGCCCAGCAGTAGAAGGCGTAGCCGAGGACCAACCACACCAGCGAGCTGACCAACTCGAGCGGTGCGGTGCCGTGCAGGATGTCCGATCCCACCGCTTTGGCCAGGATGAGGGCAAAGCCCAAGATCGCCGCGGCCTGGGCGAAGGCCACCAAGCCGATCCCGAGCACCTTTCCAGTCAGCAGCTGGACGGGACGCACGGTAGCGAGGAGCACTTCGACGACACGGCTGGACTTCTCTTCGGCCACTCCCATCAACGTCCACGCGCTGTACTGCTGAAGCAAGATGAACAGGACGATGACGCCGATGATGGAGGTGCCGTGGACAGCCCCCTTGGACGAAGGCTGCAGGCTCGTCACCGGCACGGAAGCCGGATGAGCCAACCCCTGCGCCTGGGCGGCACTCAGATGGGCGGCCGCGAAGGCGTTGGCGGTGCTGAGGACGTTCGCCACGGCCCGCACGAACTCAGCGTCGGTCGAGCTGTCGTCGGGTGCGATGGCCTTGTCCACGATGAGGCGCGCCGCGTCCACGACCACGACATCCACATCTCCGCCGCGTAGGGCGCGCTCAGCGGAAACCACGTCGGCTTCGTTGACGACGTGCACCGCGGCCCCCACCGACGGCCCTGTCGCCACCATGGCGGCCTGAACATCTCCGGCCAACGTGCCCACCACCCCGACCTTTTCGACAGTCGCCTTTGTCGAGCGCACCGCCGGGATCACGATGGCGGCCCCCACCGCCAACAAGATGACGGCCGTACTGACCTTGAAGATCCGGCCTCGCATCCGTTCTCGCACCTCGCGAGCCGCGACCAGCCCGATATCGCCGCCGAAGACGCCGAACACGCCGAAGCCGCCGAAAGAACGGCCGCCTCCACTCCCCGCCACCGAACCGGCACCATCCGTCTCCGCCGCCTTCGAACGAGCCCGGCGGCGGCGATAGACCCAGACCCGCAGCGACACCACGACCAATGCCAGGGCGACGTAGCCGGCCGTTTTTTCGCCGGGTGGCAATCCACTCATGCCAGAGCCTCTCGGAAGACCTCCGACAGCCGGCGCCGGGCAAAGACGAACTCGGTGACCCGGCCGGCTGCCATGGCGGCTTGCAGCACGGACTGACTGTCGACATCGTCGTCGAGCATCAACCGGGCTTCTCCCCCGGCGACCTCAGACACGGTCACACCGGCCAGCGCACGGGCCCAGGCCGCCTCACGGTCGCCGTCGACACGGACCACCAGGCGCCGGTGTCCGCTGGTGGCCAGATCGTCCACCTTGCCGCTGATAACAACGCGGCCGTGATCGATAATGGTGACGGCCTCACACAAGTTCTCCACCAAGTCGAGCTGATGGCTGGAGAACAACACGCAGCCGCCGGCGTGCGCTTGTTCGACCAGCACCTCGCCTATGGCGTCGATACCGGTGGGGTCCAGCCCTTGCAAAGGTTCGTCGAGGATGAGCACCTCGGGCCCGTGCAGCAAGGCCGCCGCCAGCTGGATGCGTTGCTGATTCCCATGCGACAGGGCGTCCACCCGGCTGGTGACCCGATCGGCGATGCCGAGGCGCTCGAGCCACGTCGTCATGGACACCGCCGCGTCGTGCGCGCTCATGCCGTGCAGCTTGCCGAGATAGATCAGCTGCTCGCCCACCGCCATGGTCGGATACAGCCCGCGCTCCTCGGGCATGTAGCCGAATCGACGGCGTTGCGCTTGACCCACCGGCACCCCGTTGAAGCGAACGCTGCCGGCTTCGAGGTCGACCAACCCGAATACGGCTCGCATGGCCGTGGTCTTGCCGGCCCCGTTGGCCCCCAAGAAACCGACCACTTGGCCGGCCGGAACCGAAAACGAGAGATGGTCGAGGGCGGTGATGGCGCCGTAGCGCCGCAGGAGCCCGTCAAGCTCGAGGACGTCACCCACCCGGCATCGCCGTTGCGCTCACCAATCCGCCCAGCCGGCCGCCTTCATTGTTCCGCGGACGGTACGGGGATCCACCGGGCGGCCCGCCTCCGACGCCTGGTAGACCGCAAAGCACAGTTGCAACACTTGCGCGGCGGCGGCAGGAGACATCTCGGCCGGAGTCCCCGTCAAAAGCGCATTGACGAAGTGGAACGAGGAACGACGGAACCCTGAGGCCCAGTCGGCGTCGACGTCAGTGAACTCGGTCCACGTTCGGTTGTTGTCCTTGCCGTTGTAGAGGACCACGGGAGGAAGGTCGAGCATCTCGCCGGTGGCACGCGTCACCCACACAAACCCTTCGTCGCCTTGAATCTCGAAAAACTCATCGGCCCCGTAGTAGCGCGACCGGAGATACATCTGGGGGGCGTACTCGACCGACATGACGCCCAGCAGCCCGGGGTCCTGGTATTCGAAGAGCGCCACCATCGGCTCGAAGAAGAGATCTCGCCGACGCACGACCGATTGCACGGAAACGATGTCTTGGTCCACCAGCCACATGGCCATGGCGTACTTGTGCACCATGTCGTCGAAGAGGTGCCCACCGGGGCTGCGATCATCCAGCCGCCATCCATATCCCTCAGGTCGGAGGTTGGACTGAAAAGCCGAGTCCGTTTGCCCCACCACGGTGCGGATACGCAGCCCGGTCGGTCGACCGATGGCGCCGTCGGCCACGAGCTTCTTGGCCAGCTCGAGGGGCGGGTAGTGCACGAAGCATTCGCTCACCCGCAGGGTCAGCCCGGCCTTGTCGGCGACGCGCCCGAGCTCAAGGGACTCGTCTACCGAGTTGGTCATCGGTTTTTGCACCGAGACGTGCTTGCCGGCCTCCAGGGCGGCACCGATGTGGGCATTGTGCAGATGGGTGGGCGTGAGGATCTCCACCGCCTCGATGTCCTCGTCGGCCAGAAAGGCGTCGATGTCGGTGTAGATCCTCGGCACACCCCCCCACCGCTGGGCCGCCTCGATGGCCACCGCCTCGTCGACGTCACAGACGGCCAAGACCTGGCAGCGGGGATCTTCCACGTACCCGGCCACGTTCAGATCGGCGATGTTCCCGGCGCCGAGGACTCCGAGTGCGACCGTCTCCCCGCCTACTGCGCGTGGCATGTAATCCCCTCCGTTCGATCGCCACAGGTCAGGGGGCATGAGTCGCGCCCGGCCCGAAGCGCACAGAAACGCCGAATGTACCCCGGTAGCATGGAGCAGGCAGGTAGCGCATCGGGGGGATCGAGACAATGGCAGACATGTTCAGCGATGCCGAGCTCACCGCCTTGGCCCTGGCCGCCGATCCCAACGAGCCTCTCGACCGCGACGCCGTCCCCCTCGATGTCTATTTGGGGCAGGTGGCGGGGCCATTACCCGAGTGGTACATGGCACCCGTGCGCGCCCGGCACATGAGCCGAGGTCCACAAGTCGTCATCCTCGTGTTGATCGGCGCCTTTCTGCTCATCGAGGCGTTTGGCCTGTGCAGCACCTACGGCCAGTTCCCCGTGCACTGACGCAACGCCCCGTCCGCAACCCCTGTTACCCCCGTCGTTGTGTGGCCAGTTCCACGAAGCGTCGCGCCGCCGGAGTCAAGGGTCCGTCGCGATGGATGAGCGCCACGGCCCGTGACACCTTGGGGTGCGGTTCGACCACGACGCAACCGAGAGTGCGTGCAATCTCGGCCAGCGGACGCGGCAGCAACCCGGCCCCCGCGCCCGCCACGATGAGGGGCAGCAGCGCCTCGCGTTGAGACGCTTCCACCGCCACCACGGCATCGGCGGCTGACCGTTTCAGGGCGTCGTCGAGGAGTCGCCGCGTCGAGCTTCCCGGGGGCGTGGCCACCAACGGCAACGTGGCCAGATCCCGCACGCTGAACGGGCTCGACGCCGTGCTCCCGGGCGGGAGCACCACCAAGAAGTCCTGGCTCCACAACGCCACCGTGACGAGCCCATCGGCCTCGAGGCGCTCGGTGACCCCGACCTCGGCCTCGCCTGAGCGCACGAATTGGAGGAGCTCGGCGGTGTCCTGAGGGTCGCTCAAGCGGATGGAGACCTTGGGGTACGCAGCGCGAAACGCCCCCACCAGCGGAGCCAGAGGCGCCACCGCCAAGGTGGGCAGACAGGCCAAGTCGAGCCGGCCCGCCTCGAGGCCGGCTACCTCCTGAACCGCCAATCGACCGATCTCCAGGTCACGGCGGGCCTGCCGGGCCGGCACAACGAGGGCCTGACCGGCGGCGGTCAGCCGGACGCCGCGCCCGAGGCGGTGAAAGAGGTCCGCACCGAGGTCGGCCTCGAGCTCCTTGATGGCCTGGGAAACCGCGGGCTGCGACATACCCAGCGCGTCGGCGGCCGCCGTGAAACCCCCGTCGTGCACCACCGCCAGGAAGATGGCCAGCCGGCGCCCATCCATAGGTGAATACCTATTCATATGCGTAAATCTACTTCTTTGACCTTTGGAACCGGGGCGGTCAGGCTGCCATCGTGACCATGACGTCGGCGCCGCGTTTCCTGACCGAGCCGGCTCGACCCGACTGGTTGCGCCGGCGTGCCGACGCCCACTGGTACGCCCTGGCGGCGGTGTGCATCGGGGCCTTCATGGGCCAGCTCGACGCCAGCATCGTGACGGTGGCCTTTCCGACGTTGCAGAAGGTCTTCCACGCCAGTGTGGGCTCGGTCACCTGGGTGGGCTTGAGCTACCTCGTCGTGCTGGTGGCCGGCGTCACCGCCGTGGGCCGCCTGGCCGACATGGTCGGGCGCAAGTTGCTCTACACCTACGGCTTCATCGTCTTCGTCATCGGCTCGGGGCTGTGCGCGCTGGCACCAACGCTGCTCAGCCTCGACGCCTGCCGAGTGCTCCAAGGCATCGGCGCCGCCATGCTCCAAGCCAACTCCGTCGCCATCATCTACCTGGCCATGCCCACCCAACGCGTGGGCCGGGCGCTGGGTATCCAAGGTGCGGCCCAAGCGCTCGGGCTGGCCCTCGGCCCCACGGTGGGCGGACTGCTGCTGGCGGCGGGCGGATGGCGGCTCATCTTCTTGGTCAACATTCCGGCCGGGATCATCGGCATCGCGGCGGCGTGGGTGCTGTTGCCGCGCAGCCGCGAGCTCCAGGTGCGCTCCCCCTTCGACATCAGAGGCTTGGCTCTGTTCGTGCCCACCGTCATGTCCACGTTGGTGGCCGTGTCGATGGGCGGCCATTGGGGGTGGACCTCGCCGTGGTGTGGCGCTCTGTATGTGATGGCCATCGTCGGTGGCGCCACCTTTGTCGCCCATGAACGCCGCAGCCGCGCCCCCATGCTCGATCTGTCGTTGCTGCGCACGCGCCGTTTCTCGAGCGGGGTTGCCAGTGGCTTGCTCTCCTACGTGGTGCTGTTCGGGACCATGTTGGCAGTGCCTTACTTCCTGGAGCGCGGCCGCTTGCTGCATCCGGGCCAGGCCGGGCTGGTGTTGAGCGCGTTACCCGTGGCGCTCGGATGCGTGGCACCCTTCGCCGGAAAGCTGTCCGAACGCATTGGCCCCCGTCCCCTCACCACGGCGGGAATGGCGTTGAGCGCTACCTTCCTGGCCCTGGCCGGAACCACGCAGCCCGCGGGTTGGCTCCTGGTGGTCGAGCTCGCCCTCGTCGGTGTGGGTTTCGGGTTGTTCGTGCCGGCCAACAACGCCGCCATCATGCAGGCCGCACCTCGCACGCAGGCGGGGATGGCCAGTGGCGTGGTGAATATGACCCGGGGCCTGGGCACCGCCCTCGGCTTGGCCGTGATGGGAATCGTCTTCGGGGCCGTGGCCCCCGGCGGGCACAGTGCCGCTACTGCCCGCAGCGCATTCGAGGTGGCCGGGGTGCTCCTGGCCGCCGTGGCCGTCGCCGCCGGGCTCCTCTCGGGAGCCGCCCCGCCTTCGAGTTGAGTGTGGTGACTACGAGGGCTTGTCGGTACCGAGTACCCACATGGCGAAGAATTGCGACCCTCCGCCATAGGCATGCCCCAAGGCGCGCCGCACGCCGTCGACCTGATGCTCGCCCGCCTGTCCGCGCACCTGCATTGCCACTTCCAAGAAGCGCAGCATGCCCGAGGCGCCGATGGGGTTCGACGACAAGACGCCACCCGAGCAGTTCCACGGGATGTCACCACCATCAAGAGCGGTGGCCCCTTCGTCGGTGAGCTTCCAGCCCTCGCCTTCGGCCGCGAAGCCGAGGTTCTCGAGCCACATGGGCTCGTACCAGCTGAACGGCACGTACACCTCGGCCACGTCGATCTCGGCGCGGGGATTGGTGATGCCGGCTTGGCGATAGACGTCCGCCGCGCAGTCCCGGCCCGCTTGCGGGTTCACCTGGTCGCGTCCGGCGAACATGGTGGGTTCCGAGCGCATGGACATGCCGTGCACCCACGCCGCGGGGTGGCCCGAGCCGTTCTTGGTGCCGGAGGCGCCGACCACCTTTTCGCTGGCGAGCACCATGGCGGCGGCCCCGTCGGAGGACGGACACGTCTCCAGATAGCGGATGGGATCCCACAACATGATGGAGTCCTTCACCATGTCGAAGGAGATGTCCTCGATGTGCAGGTGCGCGTAGGGGTTCTTCAGGGCTTGGAGGCGGTCCTTGACGGCCACCAGGATCCCGATGTGGTCGGGGGCACCGGAACGGCGCATGTAGGCGCGCACGTGGGGAGCGAAGTAGCCGCCCGCTCCGGCCAGAAGGGGCGCCGAAAAGGGCTGCGGCACCGACAGCGCCCACATGGCGTCGGAGTCGGACTGCTTCTCGAAAGCGACGGTCAGGACGCGGTCATGGGTCCCCGAGGTGACGAGGTGGGCGGCCACCAAGGCCGTGGACCCACCCACCGAGCCGGCCGTGTGGACGCGGAGCATGGGTTTGCCCACGGCGCCGAGAGCAGGCGCCAAGTACAGCTCGGGCATCATCACGCCCTCGAACATGTCGGGGGCCTTGCCGATGACCACGGCGTCGATGTCGGACCAGTCCATGCCGGCGTCCTCTAGGGCGCGCGACGCGGCCTCGCGCACGAGCCCGGCGATGGAGACGTCCTCGCGTTTGGCGGCGTGGCGGGTCTGGCCCACCCCGATGACCGCACAGCGTTCGGCCATCAGGAACCCCCTGAGCCCGGCGGCGTGGCGGCCAGCGCACACACCAGGTTCTGTTGCAGACAAGGACCGGAGGTGGCATGAGCGAGTGCCGTCGACGCCGAACCGTCCATGATCCGCGCCGCCGCTTCTCCGATGCGTACCAGCCCGGCCACCATCAGGGCGTTGGCCGCCAACGCCCCGCCCGACGGGTTGATGGCGGTGGCGTCCTGCAGATCAAGAGCGCGCCGCAAGATGATCTCCTGAGACGCAAACGGAGCGTGCAGCTCGGCCACGTCGATCGATGTACCGAAGATGCCGGCCGCCTCGGCGGCGAGTCGCGTCGAACTCGACGTGGTCAGGTCGCGCATGCCCAGTTGGTGGGTCTCGATGCGGTGGTCCATGCCGGTGATCCACGCCGGCGACTCACACAGCTCGGTGGCCCGGTCCCCGGCTACGAGCACGATGGCAGCGGCCTGGTCGGTAATGGGGGGAAGGGTGTGACGACGCAGCGGTGACACCACGTAGTCGTCGTTCATGAGCTCCTCGACGCTGCTGTCCTTGCGCACCTGGGCGTTGGGATTGCCCATGGCATCGCGTCGCGACCGCGCTGCAATGGCGGCCATGTCTTGTTCGGTGCACAGCCCCTCGTCAAGCAAGGCCCGTGCTTGCAGGGCGGCCAGGGCCACCGGATCAGGCCACAGGGGTGCCATGTTGTAGGGGTCGAGCTGCAGGGCGAGCACCCGGTCGAGTTGGCTCGGCGACGAGCGGCCGAAGCTGTAGACGAGGGCGGTGTCGATGTCGTCTTCTTGGAGCTGCGTCCACGCTTCATACAGCGCCCATGCCCCGTCCATCTCGACGTGGCTTTCGCGCATGGGCGGCCACACGCCCACGGCGTCGAGGGCCATCACAAAACTAAAAGGCGCACCGACGAGGTAATCGGTGCTTCCCGAGCACACGAATCCCATGTCGTTCTTGGTGAGCCCCACATTGCCGAAGACCTCTTGGACCACCGGCATGAGCATCTCGACTTCGTTGCGGTGGTCCTCGCTGCGCGACGCCTGGGACTGGGCGAAGGACACCACCGCCACCGGGCGCACCGCTCGGCGTGTCGAGGAGGGCGTCACAGGTATTCCTTGTAGCTGTCGTAGTCGGCGTCGGGCTCACCGTTGGGCCGGAAGTACTTCACCGACGCCGTCGACAGTCCGAGTTCGCTCTCGTCCACCCACACCGCTTCGACGCGCATGCCCATGCGGATCTGGTCGGTGGGGATCTCCTGAATGAGGCCCATAAAGGCCAGGTTGGAGCCGTCGATGAGAATCAGTGCGCAGATGTAGGGGATCTCGATGGACTGCCCCTGAAAGGGGACGTTCACCACGCAGTAGGTGGTCACCGTGCCGGCGTTGCCGAGCTCCACCTCGTCGGTGGTGGCCACGCCGTCGGTCGGGCACGATCCACGCGGCGGCACGTAGACCTTCTTGCACTTGGGACAGCGCTGGCCCAGGAAACGCCCTTCGGCCATGCCCTTCAAGAACTTCGACTGCGCCAAACCGGCCGTGAACTGGTAGTCGAGATGCATGGGTGCATCCATCATCGTGACCACGGCGGTTTCGTCCTCGCTCATGACGCTCCCTCGGGCACAAAGCACTCGATGTCCAGAACATGGCCCACACGCTCGGCCTGAGGGCGAAAGCGTGCCGTGACGCGCATGCCGCTGTGCAGCGCGTCGGGCGACGCGGCGTCCACCACGTGCAGCATGGCGGTGTCGGCTCCGTCGAGTTGGATGAGGGCCCACGCGAAAGGACGATCGAGCGGTTGGTTGGCCAGCGGGCGGGCGGCCCATGCCCAGGTGGTCACCGTGCCTCCGGGGCCAACCGACACCGTCCCTTCAGTGTCCTCGCCCGTGTTGGGGTCGTACTCGGCGGGAGGGACGATGACGCGGCCGTCGTGGCCACGCGTGCCCACTATCTCGCCGTTACGCAGAGCGGTGAGGAACCCCCCGATAACCGGACCGACGGAGCGGTGGTAGGTGTACTCGAGGACGTGCGGCGCCCGCAGTACTTCGTCGTCGCCCCCACCCGTGTCGTCAGGCACGGCGGTGAAACTAGAACAAATTGCAGTTTCGCGCCAGCCCTCCAGCCCTCCGAGCCTCCATCCCTCCCCGCCCCGGGGCCGAGTCCGTGCGCACCCATAGGTCCTCACTCATGCTGGTCTTTCGAGTGCACCGGGGGCCACCGACCCGCCCCGGATCCGGCGGCGGGTCCCAGTGCGGTGGCGGGAGCTGAGCTTCGGCCACCACGCCTCTCAACTGCTCCCTACGGTTGGTGGTCTCCCGGCCATTACGGTCTCCCCGCAGCGAGAGATAGGCGTCCGCCCCCACAGGAATGGGTAGCCAGAAGTTCACGAGGCGGCAGCCGAGCACGCCCAGGATGGCGATCCCACGAGTGGCGCCGAATCCGACCAAGCTCGGTACGAGAACCCCTTCGACGACACCCAAACCTCCCGGCGTCACGGGTATGGCCGCCAACACATAGGCCAGGCCATAAGCGACGAGCAGACCGTCGGGGTTCTCCACGTGTCCAAAGGCAGTAAGGAAAACGAACAGGGACGCCGCGTCCAACAACCAGTTGGCGGCGGCCCACAGCACTGCTCGACGCAGCAGGGCACGGTCAGCGACCATGACTCTGATCCGCGTGGCGATCTGGTGCACAATGCGGTCGGCAGTATCGGCTGCACCCAGCTTGAGAAACGGCAGGCGCGTGATCAGCTTTCTCAGAACGGCCGCCGATCGCTCCTCGCCGCGCGTGAGCATGAAGACCACCCCGGCGAAGCCAGCCAGAAGCAAGGCGCCGATGATGGCAGCGGTGGCATAGATGGGGTTGAATCCCGTCAAGGGAATCGACACGATCAAGGCCAGCCACAAGATGGCGTTCAGTACGAGCGCGGAGCCGATCCCCTGGATGGCGAGGGCAAGGCCGGCATCGCTGCCGCTCACCCCTTCATTGGTCAGCAGCCGGTACCCAAGCCCGTCGCCGCCGGCGGTGCCTCCGGGCAAGACATGACTGACGGCGAGGGTCGAAAGGTCGATCCTCCAGACCCGAGAGAAGCGACTCGCCCCCGCGGGCAGCACCGCCTTTGTCAGTTTGGCGTAGCTCGCCAGGCTGGCCACTTCGAGCGCGACACCGAGCACGACAAACCCGACGTTCACGCGTCGCAGCAAATGGAGCGAGTGACCCAATCCGGCGATCTGTGGAAGCACCAAGTACTCGACGGCGAGTCCGAACACGATGAGCAACACGGCGCGCCGAATCGGGTGCTCGCTGGCCAATCGCCGCCACAGCGGCGGACGCGGCGCCGGTTGCTGCTCAGTTGATGACTCGGTCACCACTACTTACCTCGAGAGGGCCAATCTTTTCTCAGGTGCATCGATGATTTAGTTCCTTCGTTCCCGCATGGGCCGAACCGCAATGGGCCCATGAAGCGAACAGAAACGTTTTTCGTTGTAGATCGAGAGCTTGGTGGTGCAGCCCAGGTAGCCGCATATTCGTCCCATCGGAAACGTGGCGGGAGGTCGACCGCCTCGGATACACGTGGCGCTCAGGTCCGGTCCAACGACATCAATGGCACTCATCCTTTGGCCTTGCGACGGACCAGTTGCTTGGCGGGGGGAGACGTCCTGACCGAGGGTGTCTTGATCGGTTGGCGCGTTTTGGGATCTACAAGTGCATCGAGCAAATCTCCAATTGTCTGTTCACGACCGATGGTCCCCGGTACTGGAAGGTGCGTTTGGATCCGGTAGCGATTGCGACGTCCATCCTTGTCTTTGACCACATACCCGGCTGCCGTCAGGTCGTTGACAATGCCAAATGCGCTGCGCTCGGTGATGCCCAGTTCGGTAGCGATATCGCGCAGGCGAACCCCGGGATCATGGGCGATGCAGACGAGGACTCGGGCGTGGTTGGTGAGAAAGCTCCACTCGGCCATGGTGAAACTCTAACATTTCTTGAAATACTTTGCTAGTTTTCTAAAACTAGAGTAGCGTGTCATATATCGGCATCGAGCACGAACTCGGCCGAACCCCGGCGAACGTCTGGGAAGCGAAATGTGAGGCACAGCACGTGGGTAAGACAGGCATGTTCTTCAGCACTCTGGCCGTGGCGGTGGGAGCCGTCTTGTACTGGGCCGTGACTTCTCAGGGTCACGGGTTCCGGATTTCGACGGTGGGAGTCATCCTCATGGTGGTCGGCGCAGTGGGGTTCGTTACCTCGTCGATCATCTTCGCCACGTCCCGTCGGACGACCGGGAGCCGCCCGCAAACGTACGACCGTGAAGCAACCGACGCGCAAGGCGGTACGACGGTGGTCCATGAAGAGGTGCGCTAACCACCCATGTCCAAACAATCCCAGAAGGCATTTCCGTGAAGTCGCCAGAGTCCCGCCGCATCTCATCCCTACTGCTCGAACGCAAAGTCTCGGGGGTGGCGATGTTGGCAGTGCTGTCTGTCGCCTTTCTCTGCGGCCTCGTCGGGTTCGCAATTCACACCCTGTGGGTTGTGACCATTGTCGTCCTCGCGCTCGGACTTGGCTACGTCGTGGCCAATGTTCGTCAGGATCGCAGAGATCGTCTCCAAAGCGGTCCGGCGCTCAATGGCTCGACGAACGTTGGCGATCGCCCCGTAGTGACTGCTGCATCGCCTCGGGGTTCCTGACGAAGCCGAGTTCCTCACCCCACATGACAACGGTGCAGCCAAGGAGAGTGCTCGATCCCGTGTGCGGGGCGCGCTCGTCCTACCTGACCGAGTTTGAGACAAGACCCCGAGCATCGGGGCACGAAGCCCCAATGAGGGCAGACAAGGAAGCTGCACGTGCGCCGTAAGACGTTCGACATGATCCTGAGCGGGGGCGGTGCCGTTCTGGTCGTCGTTCTCCTCGCCGCCGGTGGGTTGGGAATGTGGGGGTACAACTTCGCAAACTCCAATGTCCGCAATCAGCTGGCCGAGCAGCAGATCACCTTTCCGACGTCGTCGGCGTTCGCCCATGCCAAGGTCGGCACCGAGATCGAGCCCGTGATGATCCCCTACCTGGAGAAATACGCGGGCCAACCGCTGGTCAGCGGCCAGCAAGCCGAGGCTTATGCCGACCATTTCATCGCCTACCACCTCCAGGAGATCGGCGGTGGTCTGAGCTACGCCCAACTGTCGGCCCAGGCAATGGCATTGCCCAAGGGTTCAGCCGCGTACGTCGCCGCCGAGGCCAAGGTCCAGACGGTGTTCCAGGGCACGACCCTTCGGGGGCTGCTTCTCGAGGCGTATGCGTTTTGGACTTTCGGTCAGATTGCCTTGTACGCATCGCTGGCGGCCTTCATCCTGGCCGGGGTAATGCTGGTGCTCACGTTGTTCGGGCTCCTTCACTTCCGCAGGGTTCCTGAGGACGCCCAGTTTCCCGTGGTGCACACCAAAACAGCGGTGCCCGTCCCGGCCTGAGGGCACAGTTGCGGATCGGATACTCATTCGGCCTCAGACCAAGGGGGCCGAATGAGCCAGGTCTTGATGCAAAGGAGCGAAATATGGCAGTACCTGAAGCTCGAGAGCTGGGAGCCCTGCTCGACGAACATCATCTCCCGGAGACCAACGGACGGATGTTGGTCTGTCGGCGATGCGGAGCCGTCACCGACGGACCAGAAGGAAAACACGAGCCACGGGTAGGACAAATGTCTCGAATCAGGGGATGGCTTGACGCTCAGAGAGCGATCAGCTGGCGTGCTGGGGCAAGCGATCGAATCACCAAGTAGGTGCCGAGGCGCGAACGGCGAGCTGTCGGTCAGGTGACGTCGGCGCGCAACGTGGTGAGGACGCCGGCGATGGACAGCACCGCCGCATAGACGACGAGAGCTAAGGCGCCCTCCCACCAGGTGAGCAAGTGGTTGAGACCGCTGCCTCCCCCGAACACACCGGAGTGTCGGGCACCCGGTGAGATCGTCTGCAGGGCCTGCGCGGCCTGACCCGGAAGCCATCTCCCCTCAGACGGGAAGATCCCCACGATGATGGGCTCCACAATGGCGGTCACCCCCAACCCCACCACCAACGCCACCACCTGGTTCTTGAGCAGGGCCCCGAGCCCCAGGCCGTAAAGGGCAAAGGCCACGCAGGCCGCCAGCACACCACCGACGATGCCCTTGTACTCATTGAGCATGAGAGAGACGTGTCCGTAGCCTCCGGCCACCAACCCGAAACCAAGGAGGAGGGACAAGGCGGCACCGGCCATTCCCACCACCAAGCCGGCCCCGGCCGAGACGATGAGTTTGGATCCGACCACCTCGCCGCGCCGAGGCTCAGCCAGATAGGTGGGGGTAATCGTCTTGTGGCGGTACTCCCCCGTCACCATGATGATGCCGAGGATCAGCGCCAGGTCGGTGGAGACACTCATGGCCGAAAAGGCCGTATCGAACCACGCCGCGGTGCCCTTGGCGGGGAACAAGTTGGCCACTTCGGCCCGCCGGTGCGGAGCAAACGCCACCAAAGCACCGAAGCCGGCCGAGAGCACACCCGCAATGATCAAGATGGCCCACGTCGACCAGACGGTCCGCAACTTGTAGATCTCCGCTCGCACCAGTCGTGTCATGACAGCGAGCCTTGATTCGGTGGAGTCAAAGGCGGAGGTAGGGAAGACAGCGGCGGCGGTGCAGCGGAGGGGGGTGGCGGCGCGCTGGAGAGCGGAACCTGCATGGGTTCGCGCCCCAACCCCGAACCTTCGGTCATCTCGAAGAAGAGCTGCTCGAGGGACTCCGACGATGAGGTCATCTCATAGACGACGATGCCGTTGGTCGCCATCACGGGTCCGACGATTTCGGGCGTGGTGTTATCGGCCACGACAGTGTCCGGGCCTTCGCCGTGGGCAGTGACGCCCGCCGACTGCAGCGCCCCCAGCAAGCGTCCTTGGTCGTCGGTGCGCACCCGCACCGACTTTTTGGCCCCTTGCAGCAACTCGCGCAACGGACCGCGGGCGGCGAGACGACCGCCGGCCAGGATGATCACTTCGTCGACGGTCTGCGCCGCTTCGGCCAAAAGGTGCGACGACATCAACACCACCCGGCCCTGCGACGCATACCAGCGCAGGAAGCCGCGCATCCACGCGATGCCCTGCGGGTCGAGCCCGTTGGAGGGCTCGTCGAGGATGAGGATCTCCGGATCGCCGAGCAGCGCCCGGGCCAGCTCGAGGCGCTGGCGCATGCCCATCGAGAAGCCACCCACTTTGCGGGTGGCGTCGGCCTGCAGACCCACTTGGGACAGCACCTCATCGACGCGTGCCAGGTCGATTCCCGCCGCTGTGGCCACGACGCGCAGATGCGAGCGGGCGCTACGGGCGGGGTGAAAACCCGACGCTTCGAGCACCGCTCCCACCGTCACCGATGGGCGCGCCAACTGGCGATAAGCGACTCCGTTGACGAGCGCCTGGCCGGAGCTGGGCGCCACCAGGCCCACCATCATGCGCAAGGTTGTGGTCTTGCCCGCTCCGTTTGGACCGAGGAAGCCCGTGACCTTGCCCGGCTCGACGCTGAAGCTCAGGTTGTCGACAGCCGTGACGCTGCCGAACTTCTTGCTGAGCCCGCGGGCTTCGATACCGACCACTTCTGGTCGAGGCTACTGCCGCCTCTTCGCGTGGCGGTGGCAGGGAGTCAGGTCAGAACGTGAGGATCTGACGGATGACCTCGCCCTTCTTCATGGCGTCAAAGGCGTCCTGGGCCTTGGAGATGTCCATGCGTGACGAGATCATGCCGTCGAGGTCAAGCCGCCCCGCCTTCCACAGGTCGATGAGCCGGGCGAACTCGAAGTGCACATTGGCCGATCCGTAGTAGGAGCCCAACAACTTCTTCTCCATGAAGAACAGCTCGAAGCAGTTGAACTCGACCATGGCGTCGGCCCGGCCGGCACCGACGATGACGGCGGTGCCGCCGCGGCGCACGGCGTCGTAGGCGGCCCGCACCGTGGAGGGAAGACCGATGCACTCGAAGGCGTAGTCGAAGCCCTCGCCCTCGTTGATCTCCATGTTGGCCGCGTCGACCTCGTCGGGCTTCACGCCGCGCGTGGCGCCGAAACGCAGGGCGGTCTTCAACTTGGAATCCACCGTGTCGACCGCCACGATCTGGGCTGCCCCCGCGATGCGGGCCCCCTGAATGGCGGCGATGCCCACCCCGCCGGCGCCGTAGACGACGACGCTCGATCCGGGCACCACCTTGGCGGTGTTGAGCGCGGCACCCACACCGGTGGTCACTCCACAACCGATGAGCGCACCGATCTCGAAGGGAACGTCGTCAGGCATCTTCACAACGCCTTGTTCGGGAACGACCATCTCCTCGGCGAAGGTGCCGGTCCCGGCAAAGCCGAAGACGGGCGAGCCCCCTTGGCTGAAGTTGGCGGCGCCGGCGATGTTGTAGAAGATCTGCACGCACAGGTTGGACTCGCCGCGTCGACAAGCCCGGCAGTTCCCGCACGGGGGGTTCCAGGCCACGATGATGTGATCCCCGACGGACACGCTGGTCACACCCGGCCCGACCTGGACGATCTCGCCGGCACCTTCGTGGCCCAGCACCGCGGGGGCGGGCATCGGCAGCGTGCCGTTCATGGCCGACAGGTCCGAGTGACACACACCGGCGGCCCGGATCTTGACCTTGACCTCGCCAGGGCCTGGATCCCTTACCTCGATGTCGTCATGAAACTCGATGACTTCCTCGCCGGTCCCGTGGAACACCGCAGCACGCATAGCAAGCTCCCCTCAGCTCTCAGGCCCTATCGCAGCGCATTCGACCATGCGCGGGTTGTGGCCGCAACATCGGGCCCTTCAGGCCTGTTGCGCCGATGCCGCCCGAGCCGTGGGCACGGGCCGAGTGGACGCCTTGGCCCGAGGTGGCGCCGACAATTCTTCACTCTTGGCCTCGCTCATCGGCGCGGCCGTGACATAGACGGTGGGGAGCAGCAGCTTCACGGCCACAGCAAGCTCGTCGTGGACGCGGGTGATGTCGCTCCAGCCCTGGACCCAGCCGACGAGCGACGAGTACCAGACGTGACCGATCATGCGGGTCCGCTCGACGTGGTCGGGAGGCTGGGGCTCGCCCATGGACCGGATGATGATGCCGTCCATGAGGCCGGCCATCTGCTGCTGGCACTCCACGGCGGCGGGGTCCGGAGATGCCAACGATGTGAATACCGCCGCCACCAGCAGGGGCTGGCGCCCCATGGCCCGAAGCGCCCGGTCGAGCACGTCGAGGACCCGCTCGGACGGTGTCGACCCCCGCGGCGGCGACTGCGAGAGGCGGGCGTCGAGCTGCTCCACCCAGTGGACCAAAGCGGCCGCCAGGAGGTGGTCTTTGGAGGTGAAGTACCGGTACACCGTTCCCATGGCCACGTGCGCTCGGGCGGCCACATCGCGCATCTGCACGGCTTCGTAGCCACCTTCGAGTCCGAGCTCCATGGCGGCGTCGACAACCCGTTGACGTCGTGCTTCTTGAGCACGGGTCAGAGCCCGGGGCGACGCCGGCTGTTGCACGCCGCCAACCCTAGCTTTGGGTCCACCAGAAAAGGAACACGTTCCCGTCCGCTTGGCGCGCCCCGCAGGGGCTGGCCCGTGGCGGCAAGAGACCTGCGTGGGACCGGCGTGGGACCGGCGTGGCGAGGAAATCTGACGCAGCGTCAGCCTTTGCGAAGTAGCCTTGGCCTGCCATGCCCCGAGAAACCGGCACCCTGGCCGCCACCGACGGGCGAGTCCCCGGGCGCCGCGGCCAAGCCACCAGGCGGCGGCTCCTCGAATGCACTGCTGAGCTGCTCGACAGCACGGGCTGGCGGTCCATAAAGGTGATCGACATCGCCCGCCAGGCGGGGACCTCGCCGGCCACCTTCTACCAATACTTCGAGAACGTCGAGCAGACCATTCTCGTCCTGGCCGAGGAACTCATGGACGGGGCCGCTACCTTGGCCGACCTGGTGGATGGGGACTGGTCGCCCGACGCCAGTTGGCAGACGGCGTGCCGGGTCGTCGAAGGCTTCATCAACTACTGGGAAGCGAACCGGGCCGTGTTCCGGGTGGTCGAGCTGGCCACCGAAGAGGGCGACCTTCGTTTCCGAGGGCTGCGGGTGCGCGCCTTGAACGCAGTGACGGTGACCTTGGCCCGCGTCATGGCGTCTGAGGAACTGGGCCCGAGTCCGGCCGGATCCGACACCATGGCCGTGGCCGCCACGATGGTGTCGATGCTCGCCCACGTGGCCGCCCACCGCTACGGGTTCGAGTTCTGGGGAATCCGTACCACGTCCATGGTCGACAGCCAGGCACGGGTTTTGCATTGGGCCGTGACAGGCCGGGGCGCTCCCGATGAAACTGCCCATGTCGCCATGGTCGACGGGCGTTCCTCCAGGTAGAATTCACAGCGGAGGACGGCAGGACCGGGAGTCTTGGGGACGTGAGGTAAGCAGCGCCTCTCCCCCTGCCGATGGCAAGCACCATGTCCACGGGGGAACCGAAGACCATCCACGTCGTCACGGCCGAAGGCCAAGCCGTCGACGCGGCCACGCTCGATAGTGGCGTCCCCGGCCTGTCGCTGGTGGGACCACCCGTCAGCGAAGGGTGGCGCCTCATTCACGTCGCCAGCGGCCGCATCGTGTCGCGCTCTGCTCAGCACCCTGACCCCGACGTCTTGCGCAAGCTGGCCCACCGCCTAGCCGCCTTTGCCGACTGGACCGAGCGCGATGTCCGCGTGCCCGGGCCCGTACTGCGTCGCGAGATCGAGGCCGCGGCCGTGCAGCTCGGATTGGGCCCAGAGCCCCCTGCGGCGCCATCGCACCCCGGGGCCGGATCCAAGAGCGACGCCGCCGGTCCCGCTGAATCCGCCGACTCCGCTGAGACAACAACAGCCGAAGCCTCGGCGTGGGCACCTCCTTCGGAGTTTCCGGCCGTTCCCGCCACACCGGCGGCGACGGCTGGCAGCGACGATGGAAGACCACACGCCGTATCCGTCGGAGCCCGTCCGACAGACGAAGCCGCCGAGTTACGTCACCGATTGAGCGTGGCCGAGCGCGAACGGGCGTTGCTCCGGCGCATCTTGCGACGCGTCCACACCGCCGTAGCGCCGGGCACCTTCGCCGATGCCATCCGCGATCTCGACGCCGAGGAGAGAGCGCTGCTCGGCTCGCTGATCACCGATGGCGCCTCGGACGCAACCGGCGTCGTCAGGGCGTTACCCCGCACGGACGGCAACCAGCCGACGACGGCAGTAGCGGCGACGACGTCGACCATGGCTACAGAGACACCCAACGAGGAGTCCGAGCCCGAGGCAGGCGCGGTATCGATCTCGAATTCCGACTCGCCCGCGGCCGCGGGCTGAGCCGGCGCCGACGAGGCGCCTGGCGCTACTTGACGGCCACCGGGTTGACCGGAGATCCGAGACCGTTTGTAAAAGGGAGCGGAGTGGCGTCGAGAAGGAACGTGTACACCCCATCGGCGGCGCAGTCGGCGGCCAGCTCGTCGAGCATCCAGTTCTGACCCTGGGTCATGCCCATCTCGACGATGTGCAGGAGGTGCACCGGTAGATAGATGTCGCTGTACTCGCACGGCAACACTTCGAGCGACAGTGTGTCGATGGCCGTGGCGGCCACATCGTGATCGAAGAACCACTGAGCGCTGCCCATCGACAAGCCGGGCGCGGGCACCATGTAGTTCAAGACGTCGGAGAACTTGAAGACGTTCGGCACCGGAATGGCCGTTCCGCCGGTCGGGAATCGGCCCCGCATGTGCAGCTGCGCCATCTGGCCGGTGCGCACGAGCACGACGTCGCCTGATTCGATGGTCACGCCGGCCATCTGAGCGGCGGCGTCGAGGTCATCGCAGGTGATGGCGTACCCACCGGGGAGCACTTCCTCACCCTTGGCGCGCGCCACGTCGAGGAGCACTCCCCTACTGACCAGCGAATCGACCAGATGAATGCCGCAGCGCGACGCTCCGGCCGAGGTGACGGAGGAGGCCGGAAACCCGTTGTAGAGCTTGCCGTCGTAACTGACATGAGCGAGGCCGTCCCAGTGCGTGGCGCACTGCAGCGGCATGACCACCACGTCCTCGTTGGCGCACACCCAATCGGGGTCGTCGCCCAAGGGCACGTTGATGTACGTCATGGAGCGGATGGGATTGAAGCGAGCGGGCACGATGCCCTTTTGCACACCTTCGGCTTCCGACAAAGCCAAAGCCAGAGGAAAGGCCTTACCGGTGCGAACGCAGGCCGCACCACGTCGACGCACGTCGTCGGTGATGAAATTGAGGGTACCGAGTTGGTCCTCTGGCCCCCAACGACCCCAGTTGTTCACCCGGCTGGCAATGGCGCGATACGCGTCGTACCTGTTGTCGGCGTCCATGGTGGCGGCACGTTAGCGCCCGTAGGCCATGGGCTGTCGGTCGCACTTACGTGCCGGCGTGCCCCTCGGCGGCTTGCAGGAACTGCTGGTATCCCACCACCTCGTTCGAGGGAGGGGCGACGATGCTTGCCGACGCGCCATAGTGCGAAAAGTCGAGGGTCTCACTCACCGCGGCCGTCTCCGAGGCCACCTGCAGACTCATGGCCAGCTTGACTTGACGCAGCAATCCGGCGCTGTCGATGGCGACGTCGCAGCGGAGGTTGTCGAGGTTGACGTTGGCTACCGCCTGACGCATCCACGATGGCAGACTGGCCTGAGACAGATCCCGGGTCAACGCGCCATGACTGAGCGTGACGGCGTAGCCCTGCACCGCCACGCCACCGATGTTCGAAGGTCCCGTGGCCACCACGGTGCCGCCGTTTTGGGCCAGCAGATGCAACATGGCGATCGGGTTGCTCGTCGAGCCCAACGAACCTGTGCCGGAGGCGCTGGCGGCGGAGATCTCAGCAAGATCGAGTGACACCCACGACTTGCCGGGCACCACCGCACTGATCCCGGGAACTTGTTCGTAGAGCGTCTTACCGAGGTATTCGATGTGGACGCTCTGCGCTTGGGCGTTGCCCGTGACGTTCACCTGCATCTGCAGGGCGTTGTGCGCAAAGTCGATCGCACCGGATCCCGTGGACTGGAAGCTCGTGCCCGCCTCGCTCCCCGTCATGGAAAACGTCAGATCGGCGCTGTGATCAGCCAGCGTCGAGTTGATCGAGGAGATGACCGTCGCCTGCGCGCTCTTGGTGCCGAAAACCCCGGCCGCCACGACGGCCACGACCACGGCGACAGCGACCGTTCCCGCGCCGACGACGACCCCGCCGCGTGAGCGGCGCGACGAGCGGCGCGACGGAGCCGGGGCCGGAGGCGGGGGGCCGGCCATTGCGTAGCCCACGGCCGGTGCCGAAGGGGCGGCCGACGACAGATCCGGCTCAGTGGCTTGGTACTTGGAGACTTCGTTCATACAGAAAACTGTATTCACCGTCCGCGGCAGAAACGCCACGATAGGTGGGTGAACGAAGGGTGGCGGGGAGGCTTATCCGGGAACCCCGGGGCGCACCACATGGCCGGGAAGATTCTCGGTGAGCACCTCGCCGTTGTGCACGACCGGCGTGCCGTTGACGATGGTCCAGTAAATCCCCTTGGGTCGGGCCGAGTACCGAGCCTCCCCACCAGGAAAGTCCTTCACCTGCTTCTTCGACTCCAGCTCGATGGTGTCGGGATCGAAGATGAAGGCGTCGGCCCAGTATCCCGGCAACAACATCCCCCGTCCTTCGAATCCGAGCAGGGCGGCGGGCACCTGCGTCATCTGCCGGATGCCTTCCTCCAAGCTCCACAGCTTTCGATCGCGCACCCAGAACGCCAGAAACGCGGTGGACCAATCCGACCCGTCGTCACGGTCGAGATGCGCCCCACCATCGGACACGCCGATGATCATGGCCGGATGGCGCTGGCCCACGGCCACCGCCTCTTCCCATGACCGGCTCTTGTTGACGTAGCGGAACACGGTGGCCAGGTGCTCGTCGGCCGCCAAATCGAGCATGACATCAGCGGGCGATTGTCCCAACTCGGAGGCAATGTCGGCGATGGTGCGCCGGAGGAATTTCTCGTGCTCGGGACTCGACACTTCATCCACTTCGACGACGGACCAACGCGGCGGCGGCAGCGTGGAACCGAGTGCTCCGTCCTTATTGGGGTGCTCGACGGCGTTACGCATGGCGTCGCGCTGGGCGGGGTCGTGCAGCAACGCCATCTTCTCCTCAACCGACAACCCTGGACCCACCACCTTGTGCCACGACGGCACGCCTTCGTACAGGTTGGTTCCGGTGTCGATGCGGAAGTCTCGGTCGAAAGGATGGTTGCGCAACAACGAGTAGATCCCCACGCCCTGGCGGCCGGCGTCATCGATCCAGCGGGCCACGTCATCCCAACCCGCTCCGGGGACGTCCACCTTGGAGCGGCCGCCCAGGCCCTGCAAGATGATGGGAAGTCGGCTCAAGGTCCCCAGGCGCACGAGCAGGTCTTTGTCTTGCTGGTCGAGCCCGCCGATGGCGCTGCGGTGCAAGTAAGAAATAGAGCCGCCGCGGTGCCGTCCGGCCTCGGCGCACAAGACTTCGAGCTCAGTCATCGAGGCGAAGCGGCTCGGCACGGGACGATCGTCGCCGTCGAGCTGCGTGGGCCCGTGGGAAGAGGAGAAACCGGCCGCACCGGCGGCCATAGCCTCGGCCACCACTTCCCGCATGGCCTCGATCTCCTCGTCGGTGGCCTCACGTTCGGACCCGGCCTCGCCCATCACGGTGCGTCGCACCGCCGAGTGGCCCACGTAGCAGGCCATGTTCACGCCCAACTTGCCGACGCGACTCGACAGGAACTGCGGGAAGGTCTCGAAGTCCCACTGCACGGCGGAAAGCGCCACCGGCGACATACCTTCGACCTTGGCGAACATCCGGGCCAGGTAGTCGCGCTGGTCGGGCCGGTTGGGCGCCACCGAAAACCCACAGTTCCCGGCCAGCACCGTCGTCACGCCGTGGTACACGCTCGAGGTGGCATGGGGCTCAAAGGTGATCTGGGGGTCGTAGTGCGTGTGGGCGTCCACGATGCCCGACGCCACGTGCAGACCATCGGCGTCGATGATGCTGTCGGCGTCATCGGGGTTGACGAACCCGATCTTGGCCACGCGGCCGTCTTTGACGGCCACATCGCCGCGCCGACGGGCCAACCCGCTCCCGTCGACGACGATGCCGCCCATGATGGCCAGGTCGAAGCTGCTCACATGTACTCCTTTAGCCCGTAGCCCGCTCGAGCCCGTTTCGCAGGCCCTAGCCCGCCCAGATGATCGACTGCAGCTCCGAATACGCCTCGAGGCCGTAGTCGCCTCCGTCGCGTCCGACACCGGACATCTTGAATCCACCGAAAGGCGCCTCGTGGTTGCGCTGGGCGGTGTTGATGCCGACGTGGCCGGCGCGTAGCTGCTTGGCCACCCGAAACGCCTTGGCCGTGTCGCCGGAGAACACATAGTCATAGAGCCCGAAATCGCTGTCGTTTGCGATGGCGATGCCCTCGTCCTCCTCGTCGAAGGGGACGACGACAACTACCGGACCGAAGATCTCCTCGCGGGCCACGCCCATGGCGTTGGTACCGACCAGCAGCGTGGGCTCGATGTAGAAGCCTCGTTCGAGGTGCCCGGGGCGCCCGCCGCCCACGATGAGCTCGGCTCCCTCAGCCCGACCGGCGGCGATGTGATCCTCGACCCGACCGCGCTGCAAGGCGGAAATCAAAGGGCCCACCACCGTGTCGGCTTCGGTGGGGTCACCGACCTTGAGCACCGTGGCATAGCGCGACAAGCCTTCGACCACCTGGTCGAACACCGAACGTTGCACCACGGCGCGCGTCGGAGCGGTACAGATCTGTCCGGAGTGAAAGCTCCATGTGGAGCCGATGCACCCCACGGCCGCCTTGACATCGGCGTCGTCGAAGACCACGCAAGCGCCCTTGCCCCCGAGCTCGAGAAGCAGTCGCTTCATGGTGCGACCCCCGCTCTCGGCGATGCGGGTGCCCACCTGCGTCGAGCCCGTGAAGCTGATCATGTCGACGTGGCGGGAGTCGACGAGGGCGGCGGCGGGGCCCGGGTCGACGGAGTTGATCAGGTTGATCACGCCGGGCGGGAAACCGACCTCATCGAGGATGCGAGCGAGTTCGACGATGGCCAGGGGATCTTGGGGGGCGGGCTTGACCACCACCGTGTTGCCCATGGCGAGCGCGGGGGCCACCTTGCCGGCCATGTTCACAAGCGGAAAGTTGAACGACGTGATGCACGTCACCACCCCGACGGGCTGGCGCATGACCAAGGCAGACACCAAACCACCTGGGGCCAGCGGCGTGGCCATGGCCACCTGGGGGGCCAGCGGCCGCTGGGCGATGTGGCGCACCTCGCGCGAGTAACGGTCGAAACGGTCGGCGGCCACCGGCACCTGCATGCGCGAACCCACCGCCGCAGTCGCTCCGGTCTCGGCGATGACGAGGGGGAGGATGTCTTTGGCCTTGGCCCGGATGCCCTGGGCGGCCCTCGCCATCAGCGCTAGGCGCTCCTCGGCCGGGGTGGCCGCCCAACCCGGCAGGGCTTCGGCGGCAGCGGCGGCGGCGGCTTCAGCGTCGGCCACCGACGCGTTGGGAGCTTGGCCAACGACCTCTTCGGTGGCGGGGTTGATGACGTCGTAGGTGCCTGCGGAAGCGTCCACCCACTTGCCGCCGATGAGGAGCTGGCTCTCGTTGTACTGGGCCATATTTGGGATGCTACGCCACCATCTGACGCGGTGTCAGGTCCGCTGCTAGGTTCGGCTTTGCACCTAAACCGACCATTTGCACCAAAAGTCGGACGTCTGCACCAAAAGCGAGCGAACACCGCAAACCTCCGGCGTTGGGAGTCCAGGAGCGGCCAGAGAGGCGGTCGAGAGCGTCAGTGCCATCTGCAATAATCTGATCCAACCGGGCAAGTCCGTCTGCTCATCTCAGCCCGCTGGATTTGGCACATTCTCTAGTGTCATCCGGGGGGGTTCTGTGTTATGACCAGAGGGTTCGCCTTTACCACACCGAAGTCTCTCGGGGGTGGACAGCCGGTAGAATCCTTGACAGGAACTTAAGAAAGGCCGTAAGTTATGGCCCAGGGCCACTACTGGCGCGCGGCCAATCACGGAGAGTAGCAGCACGATGACCACGACGACAGCGACGCCGAAGATGCCGTTCGACAGGGAGAAGTTCGCCGAACTGCTCCTGTATGTCGCTTCGCGCATGGCGGGCGACCCTGCCTACGGCAGCGTGAAGGAGAACAAGGTCCTGTTCTTTTCCGACGTGATCCATTACGCGGAGTATGGGCAGCCAATTAGCGGTGCCACGTACATCCATCGCCCCAAAGGGCCTGCTCCGAAGGGCCTCCGTGCCATCCAGGAGGAATTGATTCGCTCCGGGGCGGCTGACTTGGCAATTCTCAGGTCGCGGGGCAGGGTTCAGAAGATCATGTTCGCCAAGCGAGAGGCGGACCTTACGCGTTTCTCGGGCACCGAGATCGCCGTAGTGGACGACGTAATTCGTGCCCTAGCTGACAGTACGGGTGAGCAGGCGAGCGATATCTCGCACAAGCTGGCTGGCTGGTACGTCACTCAGGAGGGTGAGGTCATCCCCTACGAAGCCACATTCCTTTATGAAGGATCACTGACAGAGCGCGATATCCTGCACGGGCAACAGGTCGCGGCCGGATTGCAGCAGGAGTTGCAGAATGCAGGGTTCCCTTCCGCCGACGCCGCCTAGAGATCTTCGGGAGGAGCCGTCTTTTGAGGCTCAATCCAAACTCCTTGAAAATAGCGCGCAACGGCTAGACGAGAAGCTGTACGGAATAACGTGGGCTATTGCGCGCTCTGCCGAAAGCTTTCCTCAAGTAAAGGGCACGCCCTTTCGAATGGCCCGGGCTCAGGCGCGGGTCGGTGAGCCCATCTTGAGAGTTCTGTTCACTATCAACTCGGCTGAACTTTGCTCGTTATGGTGGATCGACCAGGCAGATGATCTCGGGGAAGAAGACGCTTCCGACGACGGCGACTGAACTTTCGGTCGTAGGTCTCTAGGCAGACCCAATACGCGCCGCCCTATGGCGTATCCCGCCTGGGACGGAACCAGTACGGGGACTTGCAGGTCGCGTTCGGACACACCTTCGGGGGGCCGTCGCCTCGCGGCACCCACTCGTGCCCACAACGGTGGCATCGGTAACCCCAAACCTGGACCTTCTTTGCGTCTGCGAAGGTCTCGGGAAATTTCACCATACCGGGACAGTATATCCCGATTGGGTATTGACTGCTATAGCCTGATTCGGTATAGTCGTACTAGGTACACAGTACGGCGAGGGAGCCCGAGCTGGACGCAAGACAGATGCGAGGAATGGCAATCGCAGCGACGGCAAGGCTGCGTCGGACCAAGGCGGGGTGGTCTGTTCCCTCCCAGTCCACGGTCAGGCGCTACTACGAGGTCACGTCTGACTTGCCGGGCACGCTCGGCCTGGTGTGTAGCTGCCCCGACTACGAGCTGCGGGGGATGCCCTGTAAGCACATCATCGCCGTGGAGATCACGGTGAAGCGTGAGACCCCCGATGGCGGGGTGCTGACCGAAAGCGTCAAGGTCACCTACGCCCAACCGTGGAGCGCCTACAACGCCGCTCAGTGCGAGGAAAAGGAACGATTCCTCCCGATGCTGGCCGACTTGTGCAGCACGATCACCCAGCCGCCGCAGGGTCGTGGGCGTCCCCGTCTGCCGATGAGCGATATGGCGTTCGCTGCCGTGTCCAAGGTCTACGCGGGTCTGTCGGCTCGACGTTTTGACAGTGACGTGCGAGAGAACACAGAGAAGGGTCTGACGGCTCAGGACCCTCACTTCAACAGTGTGCTTCGCTACCTCCGCTCACCTGAAATGACTCCACTCCTGCGCGGCCTGGTCGAGTTGTCGGCGCTGCCTCTAAAAGCCGTTGAAACCGACTTCGCCGTGGATTCCACCGGATTTACCACCACTCGTTTTGAGCGTTGGTACGACCACAAGTGGGGCAAAGAACGATCGAAACGCGAGTGGATCAAGTTGCACGCCATGACGGGCGTTCGGACGAACATCGTCACAGCCGTCGAGTTGTCGGGCGGATTTGCTCACGACAGCACGTACTTCCAGCCCCTGATCGCCACGACCGTTCAAAACTTCATCCCACGGGACGTGACAGGGGACAAGGCGTACTCGTCCAAAGCGAACCACCAAGCGGTTGTCGACGCGGGTGGTACGCCCTATATCCCTTTCAAGGGTGTGCCCGCTCTAGAAGGCATCATGCCGACCATCTCAGCCGAAACCAGTGTCTTCTACCGGATGCAACACCTGTTCGCCTACCAGCGGGACACGTTCCTCAGTCATTACCACCAGCGGTCGAACGTCGAGACCACGTTCAGCATGATCAAAAGGAAGTTTGGCGACAGCCTGCGATCCAAGTCCGATGTGGGGCAGATGAACGAGGTCTTGTGCAAGGTGATCTGCCACAACCTGTGCGTGCTTATCGCCAGCATTCACGAGCTGGGTTTGACCGCGCCGGAGTTCACAGCTCGGCCCGCGGTCGCGGTGTAAGGCCTTAGGGGCTGCTCGCAGGGGGCGCGGGCGGAATAATCAATGCTGGTAGCTCGTAGATCGCCTCCAGAAGGTGCTCGGTGATAGTGGCGGTCATGGCTGCCTCCGGCTCCGTGGAGGCCGGGAGTTCGTGGTTGGCGATGTTTCCCCTCTTGCGCACCTGATCAACGACGGGTTTGAGTCCCGTGGTGATGTATCCGGCCGCCTCAAGAGCGTCCACATACTCCGTGAAGTTCTTTCCTTCGGGCGCGCTCGCCACGCCAACTGCAAGGTGCATGAGGATCTTCCGGCACATCATTTCTGACGCCGTAAAGGCACCGACGGCGTAGGACTGCCGCGCCTCTTTCCAAGCGGCCTCGACCTCGTTGGGCAGACCCTTGACGACTCGACCAGCGGCGAGGGTGGGAAACACCGACCCGTCCTGAGTCTTGACGCTGCCCTTCTTGCAGTGCGGGCATTGCAGCCAAAGGGTGGCGTCCCGAGCGTTGCTCTGCTGCTGGGCTGGGGTATTCCCGCCCGGCCACCCATATACAACGTCAGCGGAGATTCCCCGCTCACAGCGCCCGCAGGTGATGGGCCAAGTGGGCATGGCCCCATCCTGTCTCAAATTCCCCCTGGCAACCGCTGAGGCCAGGAGTTCCGCAAAGGACTTTTGGTGCAGATTGTCAACTTGCACCTAAATCACCGCGATTTGGTCGTTTTGGGTGCAAAGCCGCTAGGTTCAAAGTCATGTCGCCGGCCATCGCACTGCGGGACGCCACGGCCATTGCCGGGATCGCCCAGACCAGCTTCGCCAAACATCTGGAGCCGACCGAGGCTGAGCTCGCCTGCCAGGTCATCGTGGCTGCCTGCGCTGATGCCGGCATCGACCCGTCGGAGGTCGGCGCCCTGTGCAGCTACACCATGGAAGCCACCGAAGAGGTCGAGATCGCCCGCAACATCGGCTGTGGGGACATCACCTTCTTCTCCCAGATCGGCTACGGGGGCGGGGCGGGTTGCGGCGTGGTAGGTCACGCCGCGCTGGCTGTGGCCAGCGGCCAAGCCGAAGTGGCGGTGGCCTGGCGCAGCCGTAAGCGGGGATCGGGCCCTCGCCCGTGGAGCAACACCTCGGTCCAACTCAAGGTGCCCGGCGCCTGGACGCGTCCGTTCGGGATGCTGCGCCCCGTCGACGAGATCGCCATGCTCACCCGGCGCTACATGCACGAGTACGGGGCGACCCGCGAACACCTGGCCAACATCGCCGTGGCCGTGCGCAAGCACGCCAACATGAACCCCGACGCGTTCATGCACAACAAGCTGATGTCGCATGACGACTACATGGCGGCCCGGTGGGTGTCAGAGCCGCTGTGCCTCTTCGACAACTGTCTCGAGACCGACGGGGCGCTCGCCTGCGTGGTGGTCTCCGCCGAGCGGGCCCGAGACCTCCCTCACCCGCCGGTGTACATCCACGCTTTCGCGCAAGGGCTGCCACCCGAGCACCAGACCATGGTCAACTTCTTCAACGACGATCCCCTCACCGGACCGGCGTGGGCGTGCGCCCGGCGACTGTGGGCCAACGCCGACTTCGGGCCCGCCGATGTCAACGTGGCGCAGATCTACGACGCCTTCACGCCGCTCATCTTGTTGTCGCTGGAGGGGTACGGATTCTGCCAGCGCGGCGAGGCCCCCGGCTTCACCGAAGACGGCAACTTGGAATGGGGCCGGGGATCGCTACCCACCAACACGTCGGGCGGTGGGTTGTCGGAGGCCTACGTGCACGGCTTCAACTTGATCAACGAAGGCGTCCGCCAGATGCGGGGCACCTCCACCGCCCAGGTGGAAGGGGCCGAGACGTGCCTGGTCACATCGGGAGAGGGCGTGCCCACCAGCGCGCTTCTCCTGCGGAGGTAACACGATGGCGAGCGCAGCAGCATTCTCGGGGGGGTACGTCGCCAACCGGGGTCCATCGGTGGAGGGATTCCTGCTCCCTGCCGTCGACGAGGACGGCCGGCCTTTTTGGGAGGCCACCAAAGAAGGAAAGCTCACCGTGCAGGCGTGCGCCTCGTGCGGAAAGCGCCGTCACCCACCGCGCCCCATGTGTCCGCACTGCCGGTCGGTGGCACGTGAGTGGCAGGAGATCTCGGGCAAAGGGACCATCTGGTCCTACGCCGTTCCCCATCCTCCCCTGCTGCCGCCGTACTCGGATCTGGCGCCGTACAACCTCATCGTCGTCGAGCTCGACGAAGATCCCACCATTCGTTTCGTCGGCAACCTCGTCACCAGCGCGGAGGGGTCCATCGACGAGATCGACCCGGCCACCATTCGCATCGGCGAGCCCGTCGAGGTCGTCTTCAAGCGCTTCGTACGCGCCGACGGATCCGAGGAAGCCCTTCCGTTCTGGGTACGCGCCTAACTCGTCGCTCTTGGCGCCTCGCTCTCAGCGAGGCGGCGGCGTCGGGCCCGGTCGGCCGTCGCCTGGGTCGGCGGTGACCTCCACGCCGCGCCAAAACGCCACGTAGTCCTTGATCTCCTCGGCGGCGGGAAACGGTTCGGGGTAGTACCAGGCGGCGTCGGCGTTTGTCGAGTCATCGATGACCACGGTGTAGTAGCTGGCATGGCCCTTCCACGGGCACACCGTCTGCGTCGAGCTCTCCGTGAAATACTCCCTCTTCACCGAGTCCGGCGGGAAGTAGTGATTTCCTTCCACGATGACGGTGTCGTCACTTTCGGCCAAAACAACGCCGTCGTATACGGCTCGAGCTGTCATGTCATGGCGAACGGTGGAACCCCGGATTTTCTTCCCGGTCCACGGCCTTTGTGAGGAGAATTCGCCCAACGTTCGGCCAATGTGCCGGGGCGGCTCCCTGGTCAGGCACGAAATCCACTGGGGACCCGACCCGCCCCGGCGTCGGGGCCCGGTCGCCGGGTCTATCGACGCTCAAGTCGTGGTGGCGCCCCGACGATAGCTACAGCATCACTACGAGGGTCATTCAGCTGCCGCGTGCTCCGAAGGCCGGGGTGCCGGTGGATACCAGGCGATCGGGAACCACGTCGACGACCGAGAAGACGATGACAGAGACCAACACAAACGACCTCTTCGTCGGCAAGAAGGGGAGGTTGTCACGGAACCTGATACGGGGAAGGTCCTCGTCTCTGCGATGGACGTCGTCGAGCTACGACGAGGTCAAGGAGCAGGCCGCCGCCGAGCGCGAGCGCCAGGAAACCGAAATTCGCGTCACCATGGCCAGCGGCGCCCTGGAGACCGTGCTGCAGCCCATCATCGATCTCCATGACGGCCAAACCGTCGGTGTGGAAGCCCTCAGCCGCTTCAACACGACACCGCGGCGTTCGCCGCATCTGTGGTTCGCCGACGCCGCTGCGGTGGGCCTCGGTTTGGAACTGGAGATGACCTCGCTGCGTTTGGCCCTCGAAGAGCTGCGGCGACTTCCTTCTGAGGTCTACCTGTCGTTCAACGCGTCAGCGGCCACCATCGTCTCCGACCAGTTCAAAACCGCCTTGGCTGACGTGCCGGGCGAGCGGTTCGTGGTCGAGCTGACCCAGGACACCAAAGACCCCGACTACAAAGCCCTGGCCAAGGCCGTGAAGCGGATGCGGTCGACGGGCATTCGCCTGGCCGTCGACGACATCGGTGCCACCGCCACCGCCGGCGCCGACAACTTCCGCCACATCCTCGATCTCGAGCCCGACATCATCAAACTCGACATCGGGATGACCCGAGGCACCGACGCCGACAACGGCAAGCAGGCGCTTGGGTCCGCCCTCCTCAAGTTCGGCATGGACTTCGCCACCTTTGTGGCCGAGGGCATCGAGACCGAAGAAGAGTTCGAGACCATGCGCTCGTTGGGTTGTCGCTACGGCCAGGGCTACTACCTGGGTCGGCCCGGCAAGATGCGCACCCAGGCGCCGCGCCATGGTGGAGCCGGACAGCTCTGGATCGACCAGGAAGAGAGCGTGACCAGCGACGCCACGGCTCCTTCTGGAACCGATGCGTCAGACAAGGACGACTCGTCGAGCACACTCGGCACGACCGAGGCCGGGGCTGGTGGCGACGCCACCGGTGACGACGGTGTCCAGGCGGCCGGTGACGACGGTGGCGACGCCACGGGCGACGGTGCTCGACAAGCAGGCCGTGACGCTGACCGTGACGCCGAGCGCGACTCGGCGGCGGCTGGGGTCGACGACTACGCCGAGCTCCTGGCCGTGGTGGCCGAGCTCCAGGCGCAACGCAAGGGCTCGAACACCGGCAGGACCGACAAGCTGATTATCAGGACGGGCGTGAAAGCCATGGCCGAAGCGGTCGTCACGCCGTCTGACAAGTAGCGCTCAGCTGTCTGCGCCCGGCTGAGGACTTCCGCCCTCAGGGAACGAGCACGCAGCGAGTACCCGAGTAGATGGTGGGCATGCACTTGTTGCAATGCACGCACAGCGACTCGGTGGCGGTTCCCCGTTGCATGTCGAGCAACAACGTCGGCTCTCGTAACAAGGCCCGCGCCATGGCGACAAAAGCAAAGCCTTCGTTCAGCGCGTTCTGCATGGTGTCGAGACGATTGATGCCACCCAGCAAGATGAGCGGGAGTTCCAGGGCCTGGCGGAACTGGCGGGCATAGGGCAAGAAGAAGGCTTCCTCGAACGGGTACGCCGGCATGAAACGGTGGGCGGTGAGGCGAAAGCCGGCCCGCATGGCCTTCGGCATGGTGGCGGCCATTTCGGCGATGGGCGCTTCGCCCCGAAACAGGTACATGGGGTTGGCCAATGAGCTGCCGCCGGTGAGCTCGATGGCGTCGAGCACCCCGTCGCTCTCGAACATCTGGGCGATGGGGATGCTCTCGTTGAGCCACAGACCGCCAGCCACGCCGTCGGCCATGTTCAATTTGGCCGTCACCGCCACCGAGTTTCCAACGGCGTCGCGCACGGCCCGCAACACCTGGCGCGGAAACCGAGCCCGCTTTTCGAGGCTCCCTCCCCATGCATCGGTTCGCGTGTTGAGCTTCGGGCTCAAAAAGGCGCTCAACAGGTAGTTGTGACCGACGTGCACCTCGAGTGCGTCGAAACCGGCCGCCGCCGCCAGCTTGGCGCCCTCGGCGAAGTCCTTGGTGATGCGGGCGATGTCGTTGTCGTCGACGGCCTTAGTCCGGCGCATCCCCAGCGGACTGAAGATCCGCGTCGGCGCCAGCGCCGGGTGCTTGGTGGCCATGGGGTTGGCCACCGGACCGGCGTGCCCGAGCTGGGCCGAGGCCAGCGCGCCGTGTTCGTGGATGGCGTCGGTCAACTGACGCAGACCGGCCACAGCTTCGGGGCGCAGCACGATGGTGCGACCATCGGTGCTCCCTTCGGGCGACACCGCGCAATACGCCACCGTGGACATGCCCACGCCGCCGGCGGACACCCGCCGGTGAAAGTCGATCAACTCGTCGCTCACCACCTGCCGGCGCGTCACGCCCTCAAAGGTGGCCGCCTTGATGACGCGATTGCGCAGCGTCAAGGGCCCGAGCGTGGCGGGCTCGAAGACCGCGGAGCCCCCGGCAGCGGCCGGCGGGTCCGGTGCGGCCGGCGACATCAGGGCCGCAGCAGGGGGGCTACTTGCTCCCCGAAGGCAGCCATCTGATCGCACAGCTCCTCGACTGACCGGCTCGGGAAACGCAGCTGCACATGGCGAGCGCCCATGTCGGTGAGCTCAGCCAAGTTCTCGGCGATGCGATCCACGCTTCCTGTCACGGTGCCGCGCGGGAGGTCCCAGTCGGCACTGCCCAGGTAAACAGCACCACCGAGCGCCCCGATCTCGATGGGATCGCCGCCGTGCAGTTCCTGGCGGAATTCGAGAAGATCGGCGATCTGCACCTTCAGGTCGGAGCGCTTCACCGTTTGCGGAAGCCAGCCATCTCCACGGGCGGCGGCTCGACGTAGGGCCGGGCGCGACGACCCCCCCACCCATATGGGTGGCCGGGGCACCTGCACGGGACGAGGCGAGATGGCCATGTCCGAGGCGGGCCACTGGGGGCCGTTCAGCTGTGGATACTCGTCGGTCAGCCCCGCTGCGATGCCGTCGATGGCTTCATCGAGGAGGTCACCGCGTCGCTCGAAATCGCGCCCCATCAGCGCGAACTCCTCGACCACGTGACCCGCACCCACGCCGACGATGGCCCGGCCGCCCGAGAGCACGTCGAGGGTGGCGAACTCTTTGGCGGCGCGCAGCGGGTGACGCAGGGCGGCGATGTAGACGTGGGAAAGCAAGCGCACGTGCTCCGTGATCCCCGCCAGCCAGCCCAACGTGGTCAAGGTGTCGTACCAAACGGGGCTCATGGCATCGGCCAGCCGTCGTGGGATGAAGGTGTGGTCGCACACGGCCACGTAGAAAAAGCCCGACGCTTCGGCCTGTAAGGCGACCTTGGCCATCTCCGCCGGGCCCGATGTTGCCTCCCAGTCCGCCACGAACAGGGTCGATTGGGATTGCACCGGAAGCTGGATGCCGAAGGCCAACGTGTCGGGCGGGATGATGAGGACGGGGTCCATGGCCATCAGTATCGCTCGGCCACGAGCTCGGCGAGCTCGCCCGCCGGTCCTATGTCGGCTCCGAGCATCCGGGCCCGCATCACGTAGAGGTGGGCGGGGATCTCCCACGTGAACCCCATCCCCCCGTGCACCTGGATGCAGGCACGGCCGTTGGCAAGGGCGGCTTCCGCTGCCAAGAGCCCCGCTCCGGCAGCGGCTCGCTTGGCGTCGCCAACGTCGGGCTCGTCGATGGTGACTGCCGCCGCATACACGGCGGCACGCGCCGTCTCCGCCCGCACCAGCATGTCGGCACACAAATGCTTCACGGCCTGAAAGGACCCGATGGGCTTTCCGAACTGCTGGCGCGCCTGGGCGTACGCAACAGCCATCTCCACGGTGGCGGTGGCCAGGCCCACGCATTGAGCACCGAGCAACACGGTGCTGTCGCGGCGCCACCGCGCTGCCACGTCGGCCCCCGCCACCGGGTCTCCGGGGGGCAGACGATCGACGCGCCACAGCGGGGTAAGAGGGTCGATGGAACGAGCCACCCGCTGTGCCTCGAGACGAGCCGGGTCGAGGGCGCTGACGCCGTCGTCGTCGACGACGAGCAACGTCGATAGTGACCCCAGATGAGCAATGACCACGGGGGCGATGCCGGCGTCGGGCCGGGGTCGCCGCACGGCACCCACCACGGCCCTGCCTTCGGCGGCACCGTCGACGAGCGTCGAGGCCAAGTTGGTGGCGGCCAGCGGGCCCGGCACCAGCGCCCGCCCGACCTCTTCGAACACCACGGCGGCGGCGGCCATGCCCAACCCCGTGCCGCCCTCGGCCTCGGGGCGCTGGACGACGAATACCCCAGCATCGCCGAGCTCGGCCCATCCCGACACGTCGAGGCCGGGCGCATCGGCGTCGACGCCACCAGACTCACGCCCCCGCAGTTTTTCGAGGGGGAACCGCCCGGCACACAGGGCCCGCACGGCACCGGCCAACACCTGTTCGTCTTCGGAGAGCTCGAAGTCCACGGTTCCGCTCCCGGTCAGCTCTTGGGGAGTCCGAGAATGCGTTCAGCCACGATGTTGCGCTGGATTTGCGACGTCCCTGCCGCGATGGTGCGCGAGAAGCTGTTGACCCAGGTGTCGACCACTTCGGCGTTGCCTATCGGTCCGGCGCCGTCGAGGGCGGGAAGTTCCTCCCACGACAGACCGGCGCTACCCGCCAGCTCCATGCCGAGCTCGGCCAGACGCTGGCGCAGCTCCGAAAAGGCCAGTTTGAAGACGCTGCCGCCGATGCCGGGCACACCGCTGCGCGCCGCCTGTGAGACGTTGCGCTTGGTCAGCGCCCACAAGGCGTCGAGCTCGGCGCCGAGGTGGCCCACTTTGCGCCTCACCTCACCGTCGCTCCACGCCCCCGTGCGCCGAGCCAACCCACGAAGCGTGCGCAACAGTTCCATCGACTGAAGCAACTCGCCCACGAAGGCGGTGCCGCGTTCGAAGCTCAACGTGACCATGGTCACGCGCCAGCCGTCGTTCTCCTCCCCCACCCGGTTGCCCACCGGTACGCGCACAGCGTCGAGATAGAGCTCGGCGAACTCGCTCGAGCCGACGATCGTCTTCAGCGGCCTGATGTCGATGCCGGGAAGCCCCATAGGCATGGCCAGCCACGTGATCCCCCGGTGGCGGCTGTCCTCGGGACCCGTGCGCACCAACAGTTCGCACATATCGGCCACCTCGGCGTGCGACGTCCACACCTTGGACCCCGTCACCACATACTCGTCGCCGTCGCGTACGGCCCGGGTACGCAAGGCGGCCAAATCGCTCCCGGCGCCGGGCTCGGAGAAGCCCTGACACCACACCTCGTCGCCGCGCAGGACGGGAGGGAGAAAGCGCGCTCGTTGTTCGGGGGTTCCCTCGGCCGCAATGGTGGGTCCGGCATGCAGGAGGCCGACGAAATTCACCCCCACATAGGGCGCGTGGGCGCGCTCGAGCTCTTCGACGTAGATGAGATTTTCGACCGGGCTCGCCCCGCGCCCGCCGCCTTCGACGGGCCAGTCGATGCCGGCGTAGCCCGCATCGAAGAGCATGCGCTGCCAGGCGGTGTCATAGGCACGCCGGGCCGGCCAGTCAAAGGTCGACGGCGGCGGGCCGAGGGTGGGGACGACGTCGCTCAACCAGGCGCGCAGCTCGGCGCGAAAGGCTTCCTCGTCAGCGGTGTAACGCAGGTCCACAGGGCGGCCTCGTCAGGCTCGTTGGCGGGGCCGGAGCGGCTCGGCCGGTGGCGCTCAGGGCGCCAGGTGGTCCAGACCGAACAACTTGCGTGCGTTGCCCCGCACGATCTTGCGGCGGGTGTCGTCGTCGAGATGGGCCATCTGGCGCTCGGCAATCTCCCGGGTGTGGGGCCAAGTGGAGTCCGAGTGTGGGTAGTCCGACTCGTAGGTGATGTTGTCGACGCCGATCTCCTCCACCGAGCGCAAGCCGTGCGCATCGTTGAAGAAGCAGCCGTAGATCTGGCGACGGAAGTAGGTCGAGGGAGGCTCAGGGATCTTGTCGGCCACCCCACCCCAACCGCGGTTCTCGTCCCACACGATGTCGGCGCGCTCGAGGATGTACGGGATCCAGCCGATCT
This sequence comes from uncultured Acidimicrobiaceae bacterium, assembly GCA_963714125.1. GTDB lineage: Bacteria > Actinomycetota > Acidimicrobiia > Acidimicrobiales > UBA8190 > CAWCAW01. The sequence continues at coordinate 3,444,255 of OY970234.1, forward strand.
GGCCCTCGGAGTAGGCCAGCTTCAAGTCGGGGAAGCGCACCAAAACACCGGAGAATAAGTAGTCGACCACCGAAAAGGTGGCGTTGGTGTGTGTCAGCGTCGACCCCACCGCCGGCGGTGCGTCGGCCGACGTGCTTGGCATCTTCGACGACGAGCCTATGTGCATGTTGACCACGGTCTTGGTCTCAGAACACGCCCGGAAAAACGGGTCCCAGTAGTTGTTGGGGTCGTGCACCGAAGGCAAGCCCAGAAAGGGCGGGATCTCGCTGAAGCACACCGCCCGCACGCCTCGCTCGGCGTTGCGTCGCACCTCGGCGCCGGCCAGTTCGGCGTCCCACAGCGGGACCAGACACAACGGGATGAGCCGGCCGGCCGATTCGGCACACCACTCCTCGACCATCCAGTCGTTGTAGGCCTTGACGCACAGCAACCCCAGCTCTTTGTCCTTGGCCTCAGTGAAGGTCTGGCCACAAAAGCGAGGGAACGTCGGAAAGCACAGCTGCGCCTCGGTGTGATTGACGTCCATGTCCTCGAGGCGGGGCTTGACCTGGTACGAACCGGGACGCATGTCCTCGTAGGTCACGCCTCGCATGGTGACCTCGTCGCGCGGGATACCCACGGCGCTGTCCACGCGCAGTAACGGCCGCTTCAGGTCCTCGTAGTACCACCAGTCGGTGGGATTTCCCTCCGAACCAGGCGTGACCGTCAGCTTGCCGCCCACGAACGTGATCTCGCCCATAGGGGCGCGTACGACGCGTGGACCGATCTCCTTGTACTTGGCCGGCAGCCGGTCCTGCCACACATTGGCCGGCTCGACCACGTGATCGTCGACGGAGATGATCAGGGGGAGCTCTGCCATGACGGCGAGCTTAGCGAGCGATCTGACGACGTGTCAGATAGTGGTTGGGACCCCTGGGTCGAGCGCCGAGTCTCAGGCCGGGCCGTAGAGCGCATCCACACTGACGTGGGTGGGAGCCGGTTCGGCCGCCGCTGCCGCGGACGCAGGCACCGGCGCCTCGACGGCAGGCGCGGCTGCGGCGGCCGCGGCCGCCTCGACCGCCTCGGCGGCCAGGCGCTTGCTCGCCGCGGCGCGTAAAGGGGTCATCAGCGGCGACACGTACTTGGAGAAGGCGGCGGCTAAACGCTTGTGCCCTTCGGTGCTGGGGTAGACACCATCGGCGAGTTCGGCGGGCCGCAGCACGTCGGCCCCTTCCACCAGGATCAGCTTGTCGTCGCCGTTCGCCACCAAAGTGCGCACGACCTCTTCCATGGCACCCCGCAGCTCGGCCATCGTCGCGCCCAACGGGTTGGCAACCTCTTCGGCGTCGGGGCGCAGCACCGGGCTCATCACCACCACCGGGGTGGCCGGCGGACGACGCCGGATGAGACTGATGAACGCCCGCAACTCCTCGGCCAGCAAGGCAGGCGTGTGAGGCACCTTGCTCCAGGTATTCATGCCGAAGGCGATGGAGATGATTTCCGCCGGCGTGTTGGCGAGCAGCATGGCTGAGCTCATCTCGGCCCGGGCCGACCCGCTGTAGCCGAGGTTGCACACCTCGAGACCGAGCTTGCGTCCCGCCACCGCCGGCCACGCCACCGACGGTCCACTGGCCAGCCATCCCTGGGTCACGGCATCGCCGTAGGCGAGCCAGCGCGGTTGGCGAGGGGCCGGCTCGATATCGGCGTCCACGCCCGCCACCCCCGTGATAACTGGGGCCATGCCTTCGGGGAGGTACACCACCACGGGCTGGGCGACCGAACCGGTCAGCTCCATTTCGACGATGCCTTCGCCGAGGACGGCCTCCTGCTCGGCGATCTTGGTCGTGCCCCGGTAGGCGACGAAGCTGCAGCCGGCCGCCTCCCCCCGGTAACCGAAGTTGACGGTGGTGGTCCGGTACCAAATGCGAAGAGTCTTGGCCGCGCCCATCAGCTCGAGGCGCACGCCCACGGGGAGACGAGCCGCGCCCCACACATCGGCAGGGAGTTGCTCGGCGGTGGCGGGATCGGCTCGGGGGTAGGGAACCTCGCCCGCAGCCGGCAGCACACAGCCGCGCAAGAACGGCTCGGGCTGTTCGGGGCGCATTGCAGTGGTTATCGGCCTCGGACGCCCCGCTCTTGACCCCATCCGGCGGGGCGCGGCGGCCTACGGTGACAGGCGCCGTGTGCCTTCTCGTGACGGTCTTTGGTGTGGACCCCGACGCCCCGCTGGTGGTGGGCGCCAATCGTGACGAGCGCCTCGACCGACCGGCCCTGGCCATGACCGTGTTGCGAGCCGGTCACCCCCGCACCCTGGGTGGACTGGATGAAAAAGCCGGCGGCACCTGGCTAGCGATCAACGAATACGGGGTGGTGGCCGGGCTCACCAACCGGCCCGCGCCCGACGGTGCCGATCCCACCCGCCGGTCGCGCGGCGAGCTACCGCTGGCGCTCAGCGCGCACACCACCGCGGCGGCGGCCGTGGAGGACTTCGTGACGCACGTCTCCCCCGCCGACTACAACCCGGCGTGGTTGCTGGTGGGCGATGGCGACGACCTGTTCTTCGTGGATATCACGGCGGGATCGACACCATCGGTACAGCCTCTCGAGCCCGGGGTGCACATCCTCGAGAACCACCCGCTCGGGATCCGTTCGGCCAAAGCCACCAACGTGAGAGCGTTACTGGGCGCCGTCGACATCGGCGACGTGGTTGGAGACGACGGCTTTCGGGCCCGACTGATCACCGTGCTCGCCGACCACAGCGTGCCGAGCTCAGACGATCCGCCCCCCGTCGTCGAGGCTTTGGCCGCGTGCGTGCACAGCGCGACCTACGGGACGCGCTCGTCGACGATCGTGCGGGTGGGAGCCCGACGCCACACGCCCCCCGAGGTCTGGTTCGCCGACGGTCATCCGTGCACGACGCCGTTTGTCAATGCCACCGCCTTGTGGGCAAAAGCCTGATGGCGGTTACTTCGTCTTGCGCAGGTAGATGGCGATCTGCGCGATGTGTCGTTCGGCGTCGAGGTCGAAAACCAATACCTCAGCGGTGTGCAACGGAGCTCCGTCGATCTCCACCGTTTCGGTGAGCTCGGCCAGCACCGTGGAGCCGTCGGTGCCGGTAGGCAGGATCCGGTGTACTTCCATGTGATAGCCGGGCAAGCTCGGCATCAGCTCGGAAAGGAACTCCACATACGGGTCGCGCCCTCGGTACGTGTCGCCGTAGGGGCCGAGGCGCACGACATCGGTGGCGAGGAGTTCGTGTACGGCCGGCCAGTCGTGGGCCACGAGGCGTTCAAGGTACCGCCGCACCACAGCGTCGGGAGACAACGTGCTCATGATCCCTTGGATGCTACGCGTGCGGCCACCAGCGAGCTGAGCAGCGCGGCGCGATGGCTGGCCGCATCTCCCCACGCCGCGGCCAGCGCCCACGCCGGTTTCATCCACAGATGGAGATCGTGCTCCCACGTGTACCCGATGGCGCCATGGACCTGTAGCGCGGCACGCGCCGCATTGGTGGCGGCGTCCGATGACAGTGCCTTCGCCATAGACGCGTGCATGGCGGCGTCAGGATCGGCCCGGTCGAGCGACCACGCCGCCCGGTACACAGCAGGACGAGCGAACTCGAGTTGCACCAGCGCGTCGGCCAGCAAGTGCTTCACCGCCTGGAAGGACCCGATCGCTTTTCCGAACTGCTGTCGCGCCATGGCGTACTCGCTGGCCATGGCAATGAGCCGGTCGGCCACACCGAGCAACAGCGCCCCGGTTCCCATGGCGGCGCGCGCCTCCACACCGGCGAGGCAACGAGCCGCCTCGGCTCCCGACGCCAGCAACGTGGCCGCCGACGGCTCCCACACCACCGCAGCGAGCCGGCGCGCGCCGTCGAGCGAAGGGCGCGCCGTGCACGGCACGGCGGAGGAGTCGAGCGCATGCACCTCACCGTTGCGTTCGAGAAGAAGCAGATCGGAATGGGCGGCGGCGGGTACGGCGGCCATGGCCGCCAACCCCACCGTGGCCAGCGACTCGCCGGCCACCACCCGGGGGAGCCACTGGTCCCGACATCGCGCCGCGGCTTCGCCGGGGACGTCGACGAGCAGAGGCACGGCCAGGCCGGTGGTCTCGAGCAGCGGTTCGGGCAGCCCGGCCCGGCCGGCCTCCTCGAGCAAGAGCACCAGATCGACGAGCCCGAGTCCGAGGCCGCCGTGGGCCTCGGGGACGGTGAGCCCCACCACTCCCATGTCGGCCAGGGCCCGCCAACGCTCGGTCGACCAACCCCGTTCTGACGCCCATGCGCTGCGCACGTCAGCGGGCGTGCACTGTTTTTCGGCCCAGGCGCGCAGCTGGGCGCGGAATTCGAGCTGGTTCTCGTCGAAGGCGAACTGCATGACGCCGCGCCCGGTCAGCCCCGGGGCAGACCGAGCACGCGCTCGGCCACCACGTTGCGTTGGATCTCGTTGGTACCGGCGTAGATGGGACCGGCCAACGCGAAGAGGAACCCGTCGAGCCACGGGGGCGGACGACCGTCGCCACCGAGGAGCTCGGCCTGGTCCCCCAGGAGATCCAAGGCAGCGCCGTGGATGGCCAAGTCCGTCTCGGACCAGAACAGCTTGTTCATGGACGCTTCGGGCCCGACCGATCCCCCGTTCAGGACCCGCGTGACGGTCCAATACGTGTGCAGCCGGTAGGCCTCGGCGCGCGTGTACGCGGCGGCAACCGCATCGGCATTGCGCTGAGCGCGTGACGGGTCCGTCGTGAGGCACTGCGCGTACAGCGATACCAATCGGTCGGCGGCTTCGGTGTAGCGGGCGGGGCTGCGCAACGACAATCCTCGTTCGGACCCCGAGGTCGCCATGGCCACCTCCCACCCGCGGTTCACGTCGCCGAGCACCTGGGATTCGTCGATCTCGACGCCGTCGAAAAAAACCTCGGCGAAACCGGTTTCGCCATCGAGCTGCGCGATAGGACGCACCGTCACTCCGGGTGCATCCAGGGGGATGAGGAAGTACGTCAGGCCGCGGTGACGCTCGGCGTCGGGATCGGTGCGGAACAACCCGAACATGTAATGGGCGAAAGCGCCGCGCGAGGCCCAGGTCTTTTGCCCGTCGAGCACCCATGTTCCGGGCCGAGCCAGACGCGCCCGGCTACGGATGCCGGCGAGGTCGCTGCCGGCGTCGGGCTCGGACCATCCCTGACACCAGATCTCCTCGCCGCTCGCCATGGGAAGGAGATAGCGCGCCTTCTGCTCATCGGTCCCGAACTCGAACAAGGTCGGGGCCAGCAAGAAGATGCCGTTCTGGTTGACGCGCGTGGGGGCCTGAGCCCGGTAGTACTCCTCCTCGAAGATGAGCCATTCGAAGAGACCCAGGGCCCGGCCCCCGTACTCCTCGGGCCACGCCACCACCGACCAGCGGGCGTCGAACATGGTGCGCTCCCACAGGCGATGGGCCTCGAAGCCTTCGGCGGTGTCCAGTGACGCCAGTGGCTGCTGGGGCACGTGGTGTTCCAGCCAGGACCGCACTTCAGCGCGCAACTGCTCCTGCTCGGCGGTGTCGGTCAGGTCCATCGGGACGGAATCTCGCACACCGACTATTTTTTGGCCACTTACAGCAACCGGTATGGACAATTCGGGAGGCGGACGATGAGCGACGTGCAACAGGGCCACGACTGGTGGATCGCAGGGGACGGCAAGTGGTACCCGCCCGAACGCCACCCCAACTACGTCGCTCCTTCGGCCGCTCCGCCGCCGCCTTCATCGGCGCCGCCGCCTCCGTCGTCGTCGGCTCCCCCACCGCCCCTGTCGGCGACCACCACTTCCGGCGCCGCCACCGGAACCGACGCCACTGCCACCGCTACGGCCACGGCGGAGACGACCTCGGCACTACCGCCCAACCCGCCGGCCGGCACGCCGGCGGGTTGGTACCTGGATCCGACCGATCCTTCGCTGGCGCGGCTTTGGGATGGGACGGCTTGGACCGACAGTCGCTCCACCGATTCCGCCAGTGAGCAGCAGCAACCGCAACAACCGCAGTCGTCGCTCCCCGTCCTGGCTCCATCGACGGCGATGGTCGCTCCGGGTGGTCCGTGGGCGGGGCCGACTCGGGCCATTCCGAGGATCAGGAACCCGTGGATCGTTGTTTTGCTCTACATCGTGACGGCCGGTATCTACGGCCTCTACTGGTGGTACATGACGTACAAGGAGATGCAGGACTACTCCAACCGAGGAATCGGCGGCGTGGTCGGATTGGCCCTGGCCTTCACTATCACGCCGATGAACTGGTTCGTGTTGCCCTCGGAGGTCGGGAATTTGTACGCGGCCGACGGTATGGCCAAGCCCGTCCAGGGGACGACAGGGCTTTGGTTCATTCTCCCCATCGTCGGTGCATTGGTGTGGGTCCTCCAGGTGCAAGGTGCGCTCAATAAGTACTGGACCGCGCACGGTTTCTACACGGGCCAGAGCAGCATCTGAACGCCCGACCAGCGCCGGGGACCTGACACAGGGTCAGATCCCCGGCCACAATGGAGCCATGCCCACCGCCGTCATCGTCGATGCCGTCCGCACTCCGGTAGGCCGCCGGGGTGGCCGCTTGTCGGGCTGGCACCCTGTCGACCTGGCCGCCCAACCGCTGCGGGCGCTCGTGGAGCGCTCGGGGCTCGACCCGGCCCTGATCGAAGACGTGATCATGGGCTGCACCATGACCGTGGGCGAGCAGGCCATGAACATCGGTCGCAACGCCGCGCTGGCGGCCGGCTTCCCCGACACGGTGCCGGGCACGACAGTGGACCGACAGTGCGGCTCGGCCCAGCAGGCCGTGCACTTCGCCGCCCAAGCCGTGATGTCAGGCGCCATGGACATCGTCATCGGTGCCGGTATCGAGTCGATGTCGCGGGTGCCCATCGGATCGACGACCGAGCCTGGCCCGGGTGAGGCCTACGGCCCGACCGTGCTGGGTCGTTTCGACTTCATCCACCAAGGACTGTCCGCCGAAGAGATCGCCCGGCGATGGCACATCGAGCGAGCCGACATGGACGCCTACGCGCTGCAGTCACACCGTCGCGCCGCCACGGCTCAGGACGAGGGTCGCTTCGAAAACGAGATGATCACGCTGTCCTCCCCGGGTCCCGACGGCACTGACATGCTGGCCTTCGACGAAGGAGTGCGGCGCGAAACGAGCCTCGAGAAGTTGGCCGGCCTAGCCCCCGCCTTCATCGAGAACGGCACCATCACGGCCGGCTCCTCGTCCCAGATCTCCGACGGTGCCGCCGCCGTGTTGGTCATGAGCGAAGAACGCGCCGCCGCACTTGGACTTCGCCCCCGCGCTCGCTTCCACACCTTCGCGGTGGCGGCCAACGATCCGGTCATCATGCTCACCGCCCCCATCCCCGCCACCCGCCTGGTGTTGGAAAAGGCCAAGTTGTCGCTCGATCAGATGGATGTCATCGAGATCAACGAGGCGTTCGCCTCGGTCGTGCTGGCCTGGGAGCGCGAGCTGCATCCGGACATGGCCAAGGTGAACGTCAACGGCGGCGCCATCGCCATCGGGCATCCCACCGGTTGTTCGGGGGCACGACTGATGGCCACCATGCTCAACGAGCTCGAGCGCACCGGTGGCCGCTACGCCTTGCAGACGATGTGCGAGGGCGGCGGCCAGGCCAACGCCACCATCATCGAACGGCTGTAGGTCCCACCCGACGCCAATAGATGATGGCGTCCTCGCCTTCGACGGCTTCAGGGATGCGTCCGATCTGGATCCAGCCGAGCTCCTCGTAGAGAGCGCGCGCCGGGTTTGACTCGAACACCAAGTTGAACTGAATGGCGTCGAAGCCGAGCGACGGGGCCCGCTCGATGGAGTCCTCCACCAGCATTCGACCGATGCCTCGCCGGCGATAGGCACCCGTGACGAAGTACCCGGCGTTGGCGATGTGGGCGGCACGCCCCAGGAAGTTGGGTTTGAGGTGATAAGCGCCGGCGATGTCGTCGCCGAGGCGCGCCACCACCACGGCGGTGACCTTGAGCCAGCTGGCGGTGAAGACCTCGGGGGTGAGCGGAGGCGCTTGCGGATACCCCTCTCGGCGCTCGACAATCTCGGCAAAAAGCTCGAAGAGCCGGTCGTGCTCATCGGGCCGCAGGAGGCCGAGGGCTACGGGAGGATCAGACATCGGTCGGAGACGGGGCGATGGTGGTGACGGGGCGAGGGCGATCGATGCAGCGGGCCTAGGCCAGACGCTCGAGGACGGCGTTGGCCTCAGACACGATCCGGCCCACCAGCTCGGCCACGGTGGGTAGCTCCTCGATGGTGCCCACCACCTGACCGGTGGGGAGGATGCCGACATCGGCCTGACCGTCGACCAGCGCCGCCTTGGTCATCATGGGCGCGTTGGCGGCCATCACCACCTGCGACCATTTGAGCTCGTTACCGGCTTTCATGGCCCGCCCCTCTTTGAGCAGCGCCACCATCGAGGTGCCCGTCTGGCGCCGAAAGGCGAAGGCGTTGCGCGCCGCGCGCGGTAGAGCAGACAGTCGGCCCGCCCCTTGAAGGTGATCGACCAGGGCGGTGCGAATGACCCGCTGGGGGGCACCGTCGACACTGGTGGTGACGACGGTGCCGGTGAGGTCGGTACCCAAGTAGATCGCCTTAACCTCGTCGGGAACCGTCGACTCTTTGGTGAGCAAAAAGCGCGTGCCCATGGCGATCCCATCGGCGCCGTAGGCCAAGGCGGCAACGAGGCCCCGGCCGTCGAAGTAACCGCCGGCGCCGATCACCGCCACGTCGGCGCCCACGGCGTCGACCACCGAGGGCAACAGCAAGCTGGTGGGCACGGTTCCGGTGTGACCTCCGCCTTCAGCCCCTTGGCAGATGACGGCGTGGACGCCCCATTGCGCCACCTTTTGGGCATGGCGGCGCGCCCCCACGGTGGGGATCACCACCACGCCGGCGTCGCGCAGTGTCCGCACCACCTCCGCTCCGGGAGCCTGGGCGAAGCTGGCCACCCGCACGCCTTGGTCGATGACCAATCTGACGCGGTCGGCCGCATCGGCGCTGTCGGTGCGCATGTTGACGCCGAAGGGCGCGTCGGTGCGGGCTTTGACCTCGGCGATGGCGGCGGCCAACTGATCGACGGTCATGGTGGCCGACGCCAATATGCCGAGGGCTCCGGCTTGGGCCGTAGCGGCCACCAGGCGGGGGCCGGCCACCCACCCCATACCGGTCTGCACGATGGGATAACGCACACCGGCCAGCTCGCACAGGCGTGTGCGCAGCGTTGGATGCGGCTCGGGGAGCGTGGACGCGCGGAGTTCTGGCTCTGGATCCGGCGTCATGCCGGCAGTTCCTTTTCCCGCAAGCCGGTGGGGTCGAGCACCTCCCTGATGAGGTGCAGCTCGTCGGCCGTGGGGAGACGTGTGGTGGGGACGTCGTCGGGAATGACAAGCGCGAAACCGGTGGCAGCGGTGATCTCGTCGATGGTGCTGTGCGGATGCACGGACCGAACGCGCATGGAGTGGTCGGCGGTGTCGAAGTCGAAGACACCGAGGTTCGTCACCACCGCGCGCACCTCGTGGTAGCGAGTGGCGGCGGGGCCGGCGGCGGCGGCCCGGTCGTATCCCACCCCGCACACCATGTCGACGTGCTCGACAAAACCGCGCGCCGTGTGACTGGGCATCCAGTAACTGGTGGTGTGGTTGATGGTGTTGCCCGGTGCGCCGCGCACGCCGATGAGTTGGGTCTTGGGCCGGGCCCAGTCGCCGATACAGCTGATGTTCTGGTTGCCGTAGCGATCGACCTGGGTGGCCATCATCATCACGTGGCGGCGACCGGACCACACCACGTCAAAGATCCGTCGATAGGGCATCCACCCTTCGAGGACGGCTTCATCGGGACCGGCCGACACCGGCGGGGTGTTGGCCATCAAGCTGGCCACACCGTCGGTGAGCACCAAGTCCGGCTCAAAGGTCAGGCGGGCCAGGCGGGCCCCCAACGAGGGAATGGTGCCGAAGGGGCTGACGAGTCGCTCGCCGTCACCGCGAAAGGCCTCGGCGCAGGCCACGGCGCAGACTTCGGCGGGGGTGACTCCGCTCATCTGGCCACCCCTTCGCGCACGGCGGCCTGATACCCGGCTTCGTCGACGTCGACGTAACGCGTCGCGAACGCCTGCCACGTTTCGGCGTCGGCGGCCGACTTGGCGTAGGCACTTTGTAAGGCTTCGTCGCGGTCGTAGTCAGGCGGGCACGACGTGAAATGGGCCCCGCCCGGCGCCTCCACCACGGCGTCGGTCGACAGCCGCGAGAACGCCAGCGTCTGCGGGGGGGTTAGGTCTCCGGGGGCGACCACCTTTTCAGTGGTGACGACGCGCAGGGCGGCGGCACCCAGAAACAGGTCGTCGAAAAAGGGGTCGGGGCCGAGCACCTGGCCGTTGCCATGGGTATCGGCGGCGTTGACATGGACGAAGGCGGCGTCGAGATGCAGCGCCGGCATGGCCACCAACTCTTCGAAAACCCCGTCGGTCGCGTACGGCGAGACGACGGTCCGCAGTTCGGGATTGACGCGCAGCACGTCGGAGCCGAGCCCGGCGCGCGTCGGCAGGAAGGGCACACGCTGGGACGCCGCCAGCAGACCCAGATAGAACATGCCCTCGTCGATCTCCATGGCCTCGATGGCGCCACTTTGGCGGGCGGCGCGGAAGTGCGGGTCGAGGGCGATGGAGTCGAGGGTGACGAATCCGTACACAACCTTCTTCACACGCTGAGCCGCACACAAAATCCCCACATCGGGACCGCCGTAGGACACCACGGTCAGGTCGCGCACGCCGCTGCGGAGAATGGCACGCACCGCCGCCATGGGCTTACGCCGCGATCCCCATCCTCCGAACCCGATGGTCATGCCGGGCCGGAGCTGGCTCACCACATCCTCGAGGGACGCCTGCTTGTCAACCACTCAAGAGCCCTTCACCGACGCACGCAGTCAACGCGAGGTATCCGCATCACGCTTTTCGACGAAGGCGGCGCGCTGCTCGTCGGCCACACCAGAAACATGCAGCTCGTAGGTGAATCCCTGTTCGAAGCGGTAGCTGCGTTTCACGTCGACGGGGTCGATGCCGTTCAAGGACTCCTTGGCGCGGCGGATGATGGTGGGGCTCTTGGCGGCGATGGCGTCGGCCACCACGTAGGCGGCGTCGATGAGGCCGTCGCGCGGCACCACCTCGAGCACCGAACCGAAATGGTGCAGTTCGGCGGCGGTGGCGACGGTGGCCGTGTAGACCATCTGCCGCATCTTGTGCTGAGGAACGAGGCGGGCCAGATGCGTAGCCGCGCCCAAGGCGCCGCGGTCCACCTCGGGCAGTCCGAAGGTGGCGTCGTCGGAGGCCACCACCACATCGGCGTTGCCCACCAGGCCGATGCCGCCCCCGAGACAGAACCCATGCACGGCAGCGACCACGGGCACCTCGCAGTCGTAGACGGCGGCGAAAGCGGCCGCACAGCCGCGGTTCACTCCCACCAGGGCGGCATCGCCTTTGGCCTGGATCTCTTTGATGTCGACCCCGGCACAAAACCCCCGACCCTCGGCCCGCAGCACGACGACGCGGACCTCAGGGTCCCGTCCCGCCGCCATGAGGGCATCGGCCAGCGCAAACCAGCCGGCCACATCGAGAGCGTTGACGGGGGGCACGTCCATGACGATCTCGACCGTGCCCGGCCTTCGTGTGTGTGTCTCGATGCCCATGGCGGCCGTCACTGCCTCTCGATCTGATGGAGCGTCAGGAAGCGTGAGCAGGATAGGCCAGGTGCCCGGCCTTCGGTAGTTTGACGCCCGGATCCAGGAGGCTGCTCGTGACCGAGGCCGCATTGCATGCTGACGATTTGAAGGACGCCCTCGACTTTTCGGGGCGGGTAGCGGTGGTGACCGGCGGCGGACGAGGAATCGGCCGGGGCATTGCCGAAATCTTCCTCACTGCCGGCGCCGAAGTGGTCGTCTGCAGCCGGCACGCCCCGGTCGAGCTGCCCCGGGGCGGCGGGCGTCAAGCCTCGTTCGTGGTGGCCGACGTGCGTGACGCCGACGCGGCCGCATCGGTCATCGCCACCGCAGTCGAGCGCCACGGTCGCCTTGACGTGCTCGTCAACAACGCCGGGGGGTCTCCCGCGGCGCCATCGGCCCATGCCTCGCCGCGGCTAGTGGCCCAAGTGATCGCCCTCAACCTGGTGGCACCCTTCTATTGCGCGCAGCCCGCCAACGCCGTCATGCAGGGCCAGGACGGCGGGGGGAGCATCATCAACATCGCCAGCGTCTCGGGGCTGCGACCCTCGCCGGGGACCGCCGCCTACGGAGCCGCCAAGGCCGGCCTGATCAACCTGACCGGCTCCCTGGCGGTGGAGTGGGCGCCCAAAGTGCGGGTCAACTGCGTGGTGGCCGGATTGGTGGCTACGGAATCGGCCGAATCGCACTACGGGGGCCCGGCCGGTCTGGCGGCAGTGGCGGCCACCGTCCCGCTGGGCCGGATGGGCTCGCCCGCTGATGTGGCCGGGATCTGCCTCTTTCTGGCCTCCCCCCTGGCCTCGTATGTGTCGGGATCGGCCATCGAGGCGCACGGCGGAGGCGAGTGGCCCGCCTTTTTAGCGGCGGCCGAGGGGGCCGGGGCGGGGCCGGGAGCGGGTTCGCAGTAGGCATCGCGTGGCCGGGGCGAAGAGCGGCGGCTTACCCGGGGCTTCCTGAGGGCCAGCTGTGGCTCCCCTGTGCCCCTCGTCGAGCCGGGCGAGCCCCAAACAGGCCCCAATTCGGCCCGTCGGCGGGACCGAATATGGGGCTGACCGGGGCGGATGGCCTCAAGCCGACAAGACCCGGTGCCGATATCGCAAACGTGGCGGTCCATCCAATGTGCCGGTCTTACGACGGCAGTCACCCTCGGCTCGCCCACGCTGGGCTCACCGGCGCTGGGCTCACCGTCGCGGGGCGCGTCGGCGCTGGGCTCACCGGTGCGTTGCCCTGGGGGAACGATGGCTGACGGCGACGCCCCCTTCGTCCTCGAAGGCACTCCTGTCATCGAGTTCCAGCCGACCGTCGAGCTGTCCACGGGGCGGCTCCTCGGATTTGAGGCCTTGGTGCGTTGGAACCACCCCAAACGCGGTCACATCCCGCCGCGCATTCTCATCCCGTGGGCCGAGTCCAACAACGAGATCATCTCGCTCAACGCCTGGGTGCTGGCCGAGGCGTGCCGACAAGCTCAACAGTGGCCCGGCGGCATAACGCTTTCGGTGAACTGCTCGATCGTCCAGCTCCAGCAGCAACAAGGCGCTCTGGCCGTGGCGGCCGCCTTGGAAGAGTCGGGCCTCGACCCCGACCGCCTGAGCGTCGAGGTGTCGGAAACCACGGTCACCGACGAGCGTGCCAACGAGGATCTGCAAGCCATGGCGCGACTGGGCATCCACCTGTCCGTCGAGAACGTGGGTACGAGCTGGTCAACACTCGACAACCTTCCCCAGCTGGTCATCGAGACGGCCAAAATCGACAAGACCTTCACGTCCAACCTGGAACTGCACGAAGGCATGAATCGCACCATCGTCGAGGCCATCATCCAACTCAGTCACGCGCTGTCGATGAACACCGTCGCCGTCGGCGTGGAGACGGCGCAACAGGTGGCCGTGGTCCAGGCGTTGGGTGCGGACGTGGCCCAGGGCTACTTCTTTGCCGCCCCCATGTCGCCCGAGGGCGCCAAGGCGCTGGCCGACACCGAACCACGCATCACCTATGCGCTGTCGGTGTCCCCCGCCTTCGGCGACGACGGCGCGCCGGCGAAACCGGTCGACGCGCCGGGAGTCGACGCGGTCGCAGCTGTCGCACTCCTCCCACCACCGTCGCCGTCGGACGCGTTTGCCGGGGCGGTGTTGCTGACACCGCCCCGGGACGTCACCGCGCTGGAGCCCGCTGGGTCCGTCATCGAACCTGCCGAGACGGCGGAGGCCGCGTCGGCCGCGTCAGGCGCCGACCACGAGGACGACGCCGTGGCCATGGCGATGGCGTTGGAAGATGTCGTGCGCGAAGAGGCTGCTCGCGTCCGCTGATCTTCGGCCGATCGCGCCCGTCGACTAAGCGCCTGCCGATGGCGCGTCGACGGCCTCGGTGTCACGGTGACCGTCGGGCAAACCCTCTTGAGGACCGAATGTGGGTTCGAAGCTGGCCACGAACCGGTCGAATCGGGCTTCCCATGGTTCGGCCTCAGCGCCGAGCTGAAGTCGGTCGAGACATGACTCCCAGCCCGCCGCGTTACGGGCCACGTGATTGGCACTGAGCTCCTCGGTCAGAACGAAGACGGTGCCGCCGTCGGGGCCGGCCGTCAGGTCGAAGCCGATGGTGTCGGCCGCCCACGTAAAGCGCACCCGACGCGGCGGGTCCCACTCGAGCACGGTTCCGGGCAGTGGATCGAGGTCGTGTCCGTCGAAGTGGTGTGTGAATTGCGCGCCCACTTTCCATTCGTCGATGTCGATGCGGGTGGGGAACCACGAACGCATCTCGACGGGATCGGTGAGTACCTGCCACACCGTATCGATCGGCTGGGCCAGGTAGCGCTCGAAGCGCAGGATGGGGCGCTCCCCCGTTCGCAGCAATGTCACGTCACTCATGATCTCTTCCTCATCTCTTTCTTTTCGGTATTTTTCGGTCCTCGGCCAGCCGCTTCTCGAGCTTGTCGAGGCTTTCTTCCCACATCTGGCGATACGGCTCGAGCCATCTATCGATCTCCATCAGGGGCTCGGCATTGAGGCTGTAGAGACGGCGCTGGCCATCGGGGCGCACCGTCACCAATCCCGCGTCACGCAGGACACGCAAATGCTTCGACACGGCCGGTTGGCTCATGCCGAGACGCTCGACCAGAGCCAGTACGGCCCTCTCCCCCACCCGCAGCTCGTCGAGAATCTGGCGGCGGCTTGGTTCTGAGATGACTTCGAGCGTGGCACCGGCGGACACGGATTTAGTATGCCGCATTGGTTATATACGTGTCAAGGCATGAATCTCTCTTCTCGGCGCCACGTACGACAAGAATCTCCGCAGGCGCCTGTCTAAGCTTTCGCCAGCCGTTTGCTGACGGCTGCGAGCCGGGGGGCAGCCATGACCGGGTCTTTGAAGCACACAGATCGGCCCTTGTTCACGATCACTCGAAACCTTGTGCGCGTCGCGTCCGTGGTGCTCGTGGTGCTCGTGACAATCGGCCTGATGGTTGTGGCCACCGGACCCGCCAGCGCCCGGAGCGCGCCGCGGGTGAAGAAACCGGGGGCGCCAACCTCGGTGGCGGCATATCCACTTCCGGGAGGCACCACGATTTCTTGGTCAGCACCGGCCTCTGACGGAGGGTCGGCCGTTACTGGCTACACGGCGTACGTCTCCCCCGGTGGTGCCACGTGCTCCACGTCGCAAGCGACGTCGTGCACGGTGGCGGGCCTCACCGATGGCCACCATTACAAGGTCCACGTCAAGGCCTCCAACGTACGAGGCCTTGGCAAAGCTTCGGCGAAAGCGTCGGTGACACCAAAGCCGTCGGACTGCTCCGACATCGGCCCCGGCGCCGACCTCAATGGGTGTGATCTGACGGGAGCCAACCTGTCCGGAGCGGACCTCGACGGCGCCAGCGCCGTCGACGCCACCTTGACCGATGCCAACTTCACCGGTGCGGTGTTGACCAGCGCTGTCTTCACGAGCGCCAATTTCACCGGCGCCAACCTCAGCGCCACGACCATCATGAGCACGAACTTCACCGACGCCAACTTCACCGACGTCGGGTCCGACGGCGGCGGGATCGTGGGCACTCCAGCTGCGTTGCCTGAGAACTGGAACGTCGTCACCGGCGAGAACACCTATCTGATTGGGCCTACCGCCGAGCTTCCTGGGGCCAGCCTGCAGGGCGTGGTGCTCGATTCTGGCGACCTCCAGGGCATCGACCTGGCCGGTGCCGGACTCAGTGGCGTGCAGTTCACCGACACCAACTTCACCGATGCTGATTTCAGCGGAGCTGATTTCACCGGCTACGAAGACGAACCCAGTGGTCCCCCCCTCGCCATAAGCAACGCCAATTTGAGCGGGGCCGATTTGAGCGGGGCCAACCTCAGCAACATCGACTTCAGCGGCATGGGCGGAAACCTCGGTGACACCGACCTGGCGGGCGCAAACCTGTCGGGGGCCATCCTCAACGGGCCGGACTTCGACCTGCAAGGCGCCAACCTGACCAACGCCGATCTCGACACCGCCCAGATCAATGGCTCGGCTCTGGGCAGCGACACGTGGTCCAACACGACGTGCCCAGATGGCACCAACAGCAACGCCGACAGCAACACCTGCGCCAACAATCTCGGCTGAACGCGTCATCTCGGCTGAACGCTCAGGCGGTGATGGGACGGGTGGGCCGCCTCAGGTGGCGAGCATGATGGCCAGCCCGATGGCGCCGGCGCCAAGGCTCAAGGCGAGATTCGTCAGCGTGAACGTCAGGGCCGCTCTCGTCGAATCCTCGTCGGCCAGACGAACGGCTTCCCATGAGGCTGCGCTCCACGTTGTGAGGCCGCCGCAGAATCCGGTGCCGATGATGGTCTTGGCCGTCGATGTCCCCGCGTAACGCAAGGCGGCGCCCGCCATCAGGCCGAGGATGAGCGATCCCACGATGTTGACGGTCAGGGTGCCGAACGGGAACGTCCCCGACGTACGGTCTTGCACGGCCCCGTCGAGCAAATAGCGCGCCACCGCTCCGACCGCTCCGGCCAACCCAACGGCTAGCGCGATAACCACTGGACCCACCTGACCGGCAACGCTTGAGCCGCTTTGATGCCGAGCCACGTCACTGTCAATCCGGCGACGACCGTCACGGCCACGTACACGATGGCCGTGCCCACGTAGCCGCCTCGGACGAGAAGGTCGGCTTCGACGGCAAACGTGGACATCGTCGTCCACCCCCCGAGCACGCCGACGCAGAGGAGGGGCCGGGCCCAACGCGGCGGGCGGATCCGGTCCACCAAGATGGTCAGGATCAGGCCCAGCAAAAAAGCGCCCGACGTGTTGACGGTGAACGTCGCCCACGGCACCCGGCCCGGTGGTGCCACCCAGGCCAGGCCGAGCTCATAACGTCCGAGCGATCCGATGAACCCCCCCACGGCGATGGCAGCGATGACGTCGTGCTGGCGGGCGCGCCGCCGGCGCCCACCGGGGCGGTGCTCGGCAGACGGCTCGCCGGGATCATCGGGGGCGAGATCGGGATCGACCGGCAACCGATCATGGCCACCGGCCCGCTGATCGGGTTCGTCGCCTTGGACCGCTCGGGAACGGGGCTTGGGTTCACGCGCTGGCATGTCTGCTCCTGATGAAACGTCTCAGTGGCAGACGCCATCAGCCCGTGGAGGCGGTTTCGGGGGGCGTCATCCCCTTCGGGCAAATTATAGAGGGCAAGGGGAGTTGTGCGCGGCTTGTTTGGTGGTGACTCTGACGGATGTCGGTCATCCACCAATTGATTGAGGCGCTCCCAAATGTTGAGGATGTGCCGCTGTACCAGGCACATCTAACGTTCCACGTCGTCGGGTGGAGTTGACGTGGCGTCCACCGAGACCTTTCGGCGGGAGGAGTCGACATGCGTAGGAGCAAGCGTCTTTGGGTGGCGGCAGCAGCGCTACCGCTATTCGCCTTGGGCCAGTGGATGGTACCCACGGCATCGGCCTCATCTTCGAGTAGCGACGGTCCATTGTCGGCGGCGGAGGCGGGGGCGCTCTCTACCAACGTCAACCAGAAGGTGATCGTCGTCCTCAAAGACCAGGTGCCGCAGTACCCGGCCGACAACACCTACGCCAACGCCAGATCACAGGTCGAAGCCCAAGAGCAGAGCCCACTTGTCAGTGAGCTGAATCAGACCAATGCGCGCAGCGTGCACTCCTACACGGTCATCAACGCCATGGCGGCGACTGTTTCCTCCGGCGAGGAATCACTGCTCGCCTCTAACCCCGCTGTGGCCGAGGTCGTCCCCGACCAGATCATTCAACTCGCCAACACGCTGGACGCGCCTTCGACGCCAAACACCACGGCGACGTCCAACACCGCCGGCGGCATCACTCCCCTACCGGGAACGTGCTCGTCCAATCCCAACAACCCGCAGCTCGCGCCCCAGGCCTTGTCGCTCATCGGTGCCGACTCGCAGAACCCCAACCAGCCCACGGCCCGTTCACTCGGTATCACCGGGGCCGGAGTGAAGGTGGCCTTCATCGCCGACGCCGTCGACACTTCTGATCTCGATTTCATCCGGCCCAATGGCCAACCGGTCTTCACCAACGAGGTGGACTTCAGTGGTGAGGGCACCGCGGTGCCCACCGGCGGGGGCGAAGGCTTCCTCGACGCCAGCTCCATCGCCGCCCAGGGCCGAGAGGTCTACAACATCAGCAACTACAGCGCTTTGGCCCTGAACCGGCCGTGCTACATCCGCATCGAAGGCGTCGCCCCCGGAGCCAGCCTCGTCGGGCTCGACATCTTCGGTGCCGAGGATGCCGGCTACAACTCGTCGTTCCTCGAGGCCATCGACTACGCCGTCTCCAAGGCCCATGTCCAGGTTCTCAACGAGTCACTCGGAAGCAACCCGTATCCTGACGACCAGGCCAGTCTCGATCTGATCAAGCAGGCCAATGACGAGGCGGTGGCCGCCGGTGTGACCGTTACCGCCTCGAGCGGCGACGCCGGCGTGACCAACACGATCGGTTCCCCGTCGACCGACCCCAACGTCATCAGCGCCGGAGCGTCCACCTCGTACGAGACGCCGTCACAACTCGGCTACGCCGGGTTCCAGTTCCCGGGTCTCACCGGCTATCTCAACAACAACATCAGCTCACTGAGCTCGAGCGGCTTCGAACAAGACGGAGCGACCATCTCGTTGGTGGCGCCAGGCGAACTCAACTGGGCGCTGTGCTCCACCGACAACGCCCAGTTCAGCGACTGCACCAACTACCAAGGCAACCCAACCCCCATCGAAGAGAGCGGCGGAACGAGTGAAGCGGCGCCGCTGACAGCGGGGGCCGCGGCGTTGGTCATCCAGGCCTACGCCAAGACACACGGAGGGGCGTTGCCCACCCCGGCGTTGGTCAAGCAGATCCTGACCAGCACGGCCGACGACATTCAGGCTCCCGCCGACGAGCAGGGTTCGGGACTTCTCGACGCCTACCGTGCCGTGGTGGCCGCCGAGTCGTACCACGCCCCGGCTCCGGCCCAGACCCCCGACACGCTCCTCGAGAGCACGCCTCAGTTCAACGCGGTGGCGGCGGGTGGAACGCCGGAGACCTTGACGGAGCAGTTGACGAACCTGGGCTCCACCCCCGACACCGTCAACGTGTCCAGCCGCACCCTGGGGGCGTACCGGCCCATCTACAGCACCACCGTGACCTTGAGCGACACCACCAGCCCGCACAGCGTCGACTACCAAGGCATCAATGACAACTACGAGGTCGTCCACTTTTATGTGGCGCCCGGAGCGGACCGCCTGAACGGCTCCATTGCCTTCCAGGGGGCGTCGAGTGCGTTGCCGGCTCGCGTCCGCATGAACCTGATCGACCCCCAGGGACAGCTGGCCGATTATTCGCTGCCGCAAGGCGTCGGCAACTACGGCGACGCCCAGGTGGCCAGTCCCGAGCCGGGAATGTGGACCGCCTACATCTGGAGCCGCGACACGGCCGACGGCGGCACCACCGGTCCGGTGGTATTCGGGGCGAGTGTGGCGTCGTACCAGTCGTTCGGCACCGTCAGCCCGGCGACGCTCACCATCGCCCCGGGAGCTACGGCACCGGTCACGTTGTCCGTCCAGACGCCCCGTACGCCCGGCGACACGGCCGGATCCCTGGTCCTCAGCTCACCGTGGCAGGCGGCGCTGGCCATACCGGTCACGTTGCGCTCGCTGGTTCCCAGTGGCCCGACCAACTTCTCCGGAGTGCTCACCGGAGGTAACGGACGGACGGCGGTCACCGGCGAGACCGAGTACTACCAACTCGACGTGGCACCGCGCACGCCCGAGCTCAACGCATCCGTCACGCTGGCCAACAACCCGAACAACCAGACCTTCGCCTGGTTGATCGACCCGTCGGGTCAGGCCCAGGCCTACCAGAGCAACACGTTGGTCACCGAGGATTCCAGCGGAGCCTTCGCGGGGTCCAGCACCCTCGGCACCAACCTTCATGTGCTCAATCCGGCCCCAGGCCGCTGGACGTTGATCATCCTCTATGGACCGACGGTTTCCGGTGTGGCGCTCAGCGAGCCGTATTCGGTATCGGTGAACGAGTTCCCGGTGCCGGTAAACGCCTTCGGCGTCCCGCAGGGCAATCCCATCAACGCGGCGCACCCGGCCACGGTCTACATCAGGGTCACCAACACCGGCTCAGCGCCGGAGTCCTACTTCGTCGATGGTCGGACCAATGCGCAAGCGTCGTACAGCCTGCCTGCCTACACCGCGGCACAGACGACGGTGCCGTTGAACTTCGAAGAGAACCTGCCCGTGTACATCGTCCCCAGCGAGACGTCGGCCATCCAGGCGACGGCCAGTACCACCGGAACCGAGCCCATCCAGTTCGATCTGGGCGCTCCGAGCGGTGACCCCGACGTGGCATCGGGCCAAGGGCTCAACGTCGCGGCCACCGCCTCCGGCAACCCGTTGTCGGGCGGGGCGTGGGACATCGCGCCGACGACCGTGGGTCCCTTCGGCACCACCGGCGCTGCCCAGGAAACGGTCAACACCACTTTGACGGCGGTCACCCAGGGCTTCGATCCGGCGGTCACCTCGGCCACCGGCGACCTTTGGCAGTCAGCCCTCGGCGGTCCAGTGACAGCGGCGCCCGATGTCGTTCAACCGGGTCAGAGCGTGACCATCGCCGTGCAGATCGCTCCGACAGGAGCGGCTGGAACCGTGGTGTCGGGGCACCTGTATCTCGACGACGACAGCCTCTTGTACTACGGCGGGGGCCTGGTGCCCAACGCCAACACAGTGGCGGCCATCCCGTACTCGTATCGGATCGCGCCGTAGCCAGCATCCAGGGGGGCCCGACGAAACCCGAGTGGTGGCCCGGAACATGGGCCACCACTCGGTGTATCGGGGCGGCCATGAGCGTCCATCAGTTCTTGTGAGCGTCTATCAATTTCCGTCATCTCCCGATGGCAACGCCGTGGCGCCGATACTGGCGCCATGACGACCGATCTCCGCACCTCGCGCCTGCTGCTGCACGCCGTCGATGTCGCTGAAGGAGAGCGCATCGTCGCCCGCCAAGCCGGGCCGGACGACGCGTGGGAAGCCGATTTCCCCTTTGAGGGCGACATCGGTGCGGTGGGCGGGTTCCTTCGCACCACTGCCGAGCACGGGGAGCAACGCCCGTTCAGCTACTACCGGATCACCCGCTTGGCTGACGGTCTGGCCATCGGGGGCATCGGCTTCAAGGGTCAGCCCGAAGGTGGGTCCGTCGAAATCGGTTACGGCCTGGTCCCCTCGGCCCGTGGCCACGGATATGCCGCCGAAGCGGTCGTGGCCCTGTTGACCGTGGCCAGCGATCACGGACTCTCCAAGGTGGTGGCCGACACCACGCTCGACAACATTGCCTCGCAACGGACCCTCATCCGGGCCGGGTTCCGCCAGGTGGGAACCACCGACGATGGACTCCTCTACTTCGAGGTGTCACTAGGGCCAGGCACCAGCGTCTAAACCAAAGGTGAACAAAAGGTGAACGAAAAGGAAACTTTAGGTAAACTCACGGTCTATGGACCGCGAATCGATCACCTGGGGCTGGCATCTCGACCCGTTGGGAATCCACGAGGAGCGCTACATCTCTGTCGATGGGGACCCCACCAAGCTTGTGCGCGACGGAGGGCGCGAGTCGTATGACCCGCCGCCGACCGTGGGAGCCCGAACGGCCTGACGGCGCCGATCAATCGGCCGCCGCTTGGTCTGGCGCAGATTTTTTAGGCACGAAGTGGAGAAACGGTCATCGACCGTGCTGAGATAGCCCCCCGTGATACTGGCCGTCCCCACTGAGACGCGCCCTGGTGAGCGTCGGGTGGCCGTTGTGCCCGAGGTCGCCGGGCGCCTGACGGCATCTGGAGTTCAGGTCTCCATCCAGTCCGGGGCCGGATCTCTGGCGCACTTTTCCGACGCCACCTACGTCGACAAGGGCGCCACGGTGGTGCCGTCCGCCAGCGGCCTCCTGGCCGGAGCCGACGTGGTGGCCAAGGTCAACGCTCCTTCGGTGGAGGAGGTCGCGCTCCTCAAAGAGGGAGCCACGGTGGTCGGCTTCCTGCAACCCGCCGCGCAGCTCGACACCGTCCGGGCCTTGGCCGGGCGCGGGGCCACGGCCTTCAGCCTCGACCTGCTCCCGCGCATCAGCCGGGCGCAGTCCATGGACGCCTTGTCGTCACAGGCCACCGTGTCGGGATACCTGTCCGCCCTGGCCGCGGCCGAGCGCCTGCCCAAGTTCTTTCCGTTGTTCATGACGGCCGCCGGCACCGTCCCCCCCGCCAAAGTGCTGGTACTCGGCGCTGGTGTGGCCGGACTCCAAGCCATCGCCACGGCTCGTCGCCTGGGAGCTCAGGTGCGCGCTTATGACGTGCGCGCCGCCGCCAAAGAAGAGGTGCAATCACTGGGCGCCTCGTTCGTCGAGCTCGCCCTCGAATCCCAAGAAGGTGCGGGCGGCTATGCCCGTGTGCAATCCGAGGAGTTCCTGGCGCAGCAACGCGAGCTGATCGGCAACGAGGTGGCGGTGTCGGACGTCGTGATCACCACGGCGGCGGTGCCGGGACGCCAAGCCCCTCTGCTGGTGACGACGGAGATGGTGGATCGCATGGCGAAAGGTTCGGTGATCGTCGACATGGCCGCCGACTCCGGCGGTAACTGCGAACTCTCCAAGCCGGGCGAGGACATC
The DNA here is from genome assembly GCA_963714125.1 of uncultured Acidimicrobiaceae bacterium. GTDB lineage: Bacteria > Actinomycetota > Acidimicrobiia > Acidimicrobiales > UBA8190 > CAWCAW01. Next base: position 3,467,116 of record OY970234.1, read on the forward strand.
GACCACGGCGACGTCATCGTGTGTGGATTGACCAACCCCGCCGCCGCCATGCCCACCCACGCCAGCTTTCTCTACTCCCGCAACGTGGCCAACTTCCTGGCCCTGATCCTCGACGGGTCCGAGCTGAAGCCGGACTTCGAAGATGAAATCGTCATCGGCACCTGTGTAGTGCGAGCCGGGGAGGTCGTCCACGCCCCGACGCGTGAGTTGATGGAAGGATCCCCGTCGTGATCGGCACCATTGTGATGGGCGCCGTCGGCCCCGGGATCATGGGATTCATCACGATCTTCGTGTTGGCTGCCTTTGTCGGCTACGAGGTCGTCTCCAAAGTGCCGAGCGTTCTGCACACGCCGCTGATGTCGGGGAGCAACGCCATCCACGGGATCATCCTCGTCGGCACCATGCTCATTTTGGGCAACGCCCATGGCGCCGCCCAGCTCACGTTGGGGTTCCTGGCCGTGGTGCTGGCCACCTTGAACGTGGTGGGCGGGTTCGTCGTCACCGACCGCATGCTGGAGATGTTCAAGACCAAGCCGGCGGCGCGTGCCAAGGCCGGTGACAGCGAGGCCAGCGACAGCGCCCCGGGTTCGAGCAGTCGCGGCACCGAGGGGTCATGAGCCGGGCCACCGCCACCGATCTCGTCTACCTGATCGCCATCGTCGGCTTCATCTTGGCCCTGAAGGGGCTGAGTTCTCCCAAGCGCGCCCGACTGGGGAACCTGGCCGGCGCCGTCGGGATGCTCATCGCGGTGGCGTGGACGTTCTCGTTGCCGTCGGTCTACGGACACACCCGCAACCTGGTGCTCATCATCGTGGCCGTGGCGATCGGCGCCGTCATCGGCGTGCCCGCAGCGCGCACCGTGAAGATGACGGCCATGCCGCAGATGGTGGCCATCTTCAACGGCGTGGGGGGCGGCGCGGCGGCGTTGGTGTCGGTCACCGAGTTCATTGCCTTGCCGAGCAAGTCGATCGCCATCTACAAGATCTGCGAGATCCTCTTCGGCGTCCTGGTGGGGTCGGTGTCCTTTGCCGGCAGCGCCGTGGCCTTTGCCAAGTTGCAAGAACTCATGACGGGCCGGCCGGTGACGTATCCCGCTCAGCAGCCCATCAACGCCGTGTTTGGCGTGGCCATCCTGGCCCTGTTGGTGACAACCGTCGTCACCGCCAGCACCACGGTCCTGATCATCGTGCTCGTGCTCTCATTGGCGCTGGGCGTGATCCTGGTGCTCCCCATCGGGGGCGCCGACGTGCCCGTCCTCATCTCTTTGCTCAACTCGTTCACGGGGCTGGCTGTGGCCGCCTCGGGCTTCACCTTGAACAGCAACCTGCTCATCGTGGCGGGCACCCTCGTCGGCGCCTCGGGCATGTTGCTGACCAGGATGATGAGCAAAGCCATGGGCCGCTCCCTGCCCAACATCCTCTTCAGCGCCTTCGGTTCGGTCATCACCGCCACCGGCGGCGAGGGCGGTGCCGATGCTCGCCCGGTAAAGGCGGGGACAGCCGAGGACATCGGCGTGCTGTTGGCCTACGCCCGCAAGGTCGCCATCGTGCCCGGCTACGGCTTGGCCGTGGCCCAAGCCCAACACACGGCTCGTGAACTGGCCGACGCTCTCATGGCCCGCGGCGTCGAGGTCTATTACGCCATCCATCCGGTGGCGGGCCGCATGCCCGGCCATATGAACGTGCTCCTGGCCGAGGCCAACGTGCCGTATGACCAGTTGAAGGAGATGGACGACGCCAACCCCGAGATGACCGACACCGATGTCGCTCTCGTCGTAGGTGCGAATGACACCGTCAACCCGGCCGCCAAGAACACGCCCGGCAGCCCCATCTACGGGATGCCCATCATCAACGTGGACCAGGCCGCCAACATCATCTTCCTCAAGCGCTCCATGCGACCCGGTTTTGCCGGCATCGACAACGAGCTGCTCTATGACCCGAAAACGACCATGCTCTTCGGAGACGCCAAGGACTCGCTGAGCAAGCTGGTGGCAGCCGTCAAAGCGGCCTAACGCGGCAGGCGGCGGGCCGCCGGCCTTCGGGCCTAGACGGCTTGGCCGGCGTAGACAGAAGCCCTGCCCTCGACCAACTGGGCGAAGACCAACAGTCCCTGGGTTGTCTGGCGCGCCGAGGACACCACCACGGCGACCTCTTGCATGCCCACCAAGTGCGAGGCGTCGTTCACCACCACCATGTCACCCTCGGGCAGATAACCCACGGCTTGGCGCGGGGAACGGCCCTCTTTGACCAAGTCGATGACGAGACGCTCACCCGGAGGGTGATCGGGGGTGAGTTCGGTCGTGAGCCGGCGCAGGTCGACAGCGTCGATGCCTTCGGACTCGGCTCGTTGGGCGAGATCGCTCGAACATGTGGCCAGCCGAATGTGCAGCCGACGCGCCAAGGCCAGCACCTTGTCGGAGGTGTCCTCGTATCCGGGCACTTCGTCTTCGGTTATCCGTACGTTGACGTTCTCGGATCGAAGCGCCTCTATCGACTCGAGACCGCGTTGGGCCCGTCGAGACGCCACGGGATCGGGGCTGGCCGCCAAGGTACGGAGCTCATCGACGACGAAGCGGGGTACCACCAAGCCACCGCTGAGCAAGCCGGCGCGACCCAGGACCAATAAGTAACGGTCCATGACTGACGACGTATCGACCACCAGCGCGGCTTCGGCCAGCGGCTCGTCGGAGCGCTCGAACAGACGAGACAACCCGGCGGCCCTGACGATCTCGCGACCCTTGGCCAGGCCCAGCTGGATTCCCAGTGCGCACAGCACCCAGGCGAAAGCAGCCACCACCGGGTAGTCGACGCTCGAGTGGACGAGGGCCACCAACGGGAGCCCGGCGACCAGACCGAGCAAGAGTCCCGTCGTCCCCACCAAGGAGCCGGCGAACACTTCACCCGCGGGCATGCGACGAAGCTCTGACACCGCGCCCCGCATGCCGCGATCAACGAGCCGGCCGGCGATGCCTCCCAGGACGTAGGTGATCAACGCCCCCAAGATGATCCCGAACAGAGGTGCGGTGGTGTCCCTGCCGATGTGGTTGCCGACCTCGAGGCCGCCGATAACCCCGGCGATCACGAGCATCAGTCTGAACACTTCGACGAAGATCACTTTCGAGTCCTTATCTCGAGTACTCGGGACAACACCTGTAGCGTGCGGCGGCTCTATCACTGAGTTGTTTATCGACGCATTTGCCCGAAGTCGTAAGCGATCCGTCCTCCTCCTTTGGACAACGGATGCACAATGCCCCGGCCACAGCCTCGCGGCGGGGCGAACCGGGGGCGCCTGGAGAAAGCGCGGGATTGCCTCATAGAGTGGCCTTGGCGGGCTGGAAGCGCGCCCCTGACCACGATCAGTGTCGATCTGAGCTGGGGAGCTGAAGATCTTGCGGAGTGATGCCGAGTACACGCTGTGGCGATGCGACGGCTATTACGACGCGCGTCCCGCCACGGGAATGCGCTCCATCACCCCGCCACACCCGACGCGCGCGACGGGGATGGTTCATCGATGAGGTCGATGGCTGCGGCTTCAGAGCTGACCGCCACCGCCGTCGTCACCGCCGAGGGAGTCCCCACGGAGTTCATCTCGGGGGTCAAACTCACCGCCTCGTCGTCAGGCCTAAGTGTCCGATCACCTTCGGGGGCCGAGGTGTGCGTGTGGGAGTGGGACAACCTCGAGCGCCTCGGTGCGGGGACCACCGCAGCGGATCCTGCTGATGCCGACGCTCCCCACCAGCGTGTCGTCGAGCTGCGCGTCAGCGGTCGTCCGCACATTCTTTGGGCCAACGACGCCGACGTGTCGGGGTTCCTCCTTGGCTGCGCCGGATTCGCGCCGACGTCAGTGGTGCTTCCCCGCGCCGTGGCCCGGCGCCGCCATGGACCAGGAACGGAATTCACTCTCCCGTTCGGACTCTCCTTCACCGTTCCTTTTTCTTTGGGGCGTCCTTTTTCTTGGGGGCGTTCCTTTTCCTTTCCGTGGCCCATTCCCTTTCCTTTTGGACGCCGGCGAGGTGGCCGCGATGGCCAGGAACCCCGGTGGGCGCTGAACGCGCTTGCCACCGGAGCCGCCGCGTTGGCGTTGGTGGCTGGACTGGTGACGGTGGCGGTGGCGGCAACCGGAGGAGCGGTACCCGCCAAGCACCCCCACAGCGCGTTGAAGGCCGCTGCGAGCACTGGGGCGGGCGGCGGCTCGATCATGGCCGAGATGGAACACCAGTACGCCTCGTCAGCAGCCATGCAGCTGGCCGCCGCCAGTGCGCCTCCCGCTCCGGCCCCGCCGGCGGTGGCCGCATCGCCGGTGCTCGGAACGCACCAGATTTTCGGCTTTGCTCCCTACTGGACCCTTCCCGACTCGGCGGGGTTCGACGTGGCCGACTTCACCACCCTCGCCTACTTCAGCTTGGACGTAAATCCCGACGGATCGATCAACGAGTCGGGGGCGGGTTGGGTCGGTTACCAGAGCCAGGACTTGGCCACCCTGGTGACGCGGGCCCACGCCGCGGGTGATCGCGTGGTGCTCACCGTCACGTGTTTCGACCAGACCACCCTCAACGAGCTGACGAGCGATCCCTCGGCCGCCACCACGCTGTCGGCATCGCTCGTCGCTCTCGTACAGGCCAAGAACCTCGATGGCGTCAACTTCGATTTCGAAGGTCAGGGCAGCGCCGATCAGGCCGGGCTCACCAGTCTCATGGCCCAGGTGTCGGCCGTCCTGCGAGGGGCGGACTCGCACTGGCAACTGACGATGGACACCTACGGATCGTCGGCGGGTGATTCCAGCGGGTTCTACAACATCGCCGCGCTGGCTCCGAGCGTCGATGCCTTCTTCGTCATGGCCTACGACATGAACGCGCCGTCGACACCGTCGCCGACGTCTCCGTTGACGGGCACCGGCTTCACCGACCAGGACGCCGTGGAGCAATACGCCAGCGTGGTGCCCGCCTCCAAGGTCATTCTCGGCATCCCCTACTACGGCTACAGCTGGCCGACGTCTGGTCCCGCCTTGGGCGACCCCGCCACCGGCATGCCAACTCCCACGCCGGTCCCCTACTCCCAGGTGGCGTCATCGAACTGGCCCGTCTACTGGGACGCCACCTCGGATACGGCCTGGACCTCATACCAAGTAGGGACCCAGTGGTATCAGACGTTCTTCGACGACCCCACGTCGGTGGCGTTGAAGTCCGAACTCGCCAGCAGTGCCCATCTGGCCGGCGTCGGCGTGTGGGCGCTCGGCATGGACGGGAACTCCTCGGCCATGCTCGACGCCGTGGTCGGCACCGGACACGTGGTCAAGGACTACAAGGCCGGTCCGGTGGCAAGCTCCACCACGGCGACCACCACTACGACCTCGACAACCTCCACCACCACGACAACGACAACGCCCACGACCACCACGACCACGGGCCCGACCTCTAGCTACTCAGGGACGTGGAACGCCGCTCCGGAGGTGCTCGAAGCGGTCCAGAACCCGCCCACCGGGGGCACGGCCGACGGCACCCTCGTCGGGTTCACGTCCAACAACCCCAGTGACGCGTGCCTGTCGGATTCTGGTGCCCCGGCGCTGTCGGTGACCGCACTCCCGGGCACGCCGGCAGGGACGTACCTCGTCACCGCCACCACGCCGACCGACTGCGTGGCCGGATCATGGGAGTTCGTCGACACCTCGGGATCCTCGAGTTCTGAGGTGACCGGGGACACGGGGTCGGGCGGGGGCTAGTCGATCACCGGCCGCCGCCGGGGCGACACCTGGTCGGCGTCGTCTCCCGGCGGCTCAAGGGCGCCCCGGGACCGTGCCGATACATCGAACGTGACGATCACCGGCACCGGGCTGTCGCGCCCCCACCTCGACAAGCTTCGAGCCGCCGTCGAGCGCCTCTGTGAGCCCGGGGTGATCACGGCCGTGGTCCAACCCATCGTGCGGCCGGCGGACATGGTCGTGGTGGGCTACGAGGCCCTCGCTCGTATGCCCCTGGAGCCGTACCACCCTCCGGACTGGTGGCTCGATGTCGCCGCTGAGCTCGGTCTGCGTCACCAGCTCGAACGGGCCTGCCTCTGTGCCGCCGCCGCCCTGGGCCCACCACCTGATGGTCGCGTCCTCTTCGTCAACGCCAGCCCGTCGACGATCGCCGATCCCATGGTTCTGGCTCTGCGTGACCAGCTTCCCGACCGCCTTGTCATCGAGCTCACCGAACAAGAAGCCGTGGAGGATTACGGCGACCTCAATCGCCGATTGGCCGGATGGATGGGAAGCGGTGTTCGGCTCGCTGTCGACGATGCCGGCGCTGGCTACTCGAGCTTGCGTCACGTCGTCGAGCTTTCACCGGATTACCTGAAGCTCGACCGGGCGCTCGTCAGCAACATCGACGAGGACCCCAATCGCCGCGCCTTGATGCGAGCGGTCGTCGCCTTCGCCCGAGAAGTCGGCACCAGCGTGATCGCCGAGGGCGTCGAGACCCGCAGCGAACTCGAGGTCTTGCGAGATGCCGAGGTGCACCTGGTACAGGGATATCTGTTAGCCCGCCCCGGCCCGCCCTGGCCCACGATCGACCGCCCCGGACCATCGGTGGCCGCGGGTTTTGAGCCGACAGCCGACGATCACCACGACGACAGCATTGGTAGTGACGGTGCAGAGCCGGGGCGAGAACCAGAAGAGCGCCTGCGCGCCGCGATGGCGCAAACCACCAATGTGCTGGTCGCTTGTGACATGGCCGTGGAGGAGGTGTTCCGCCAAGGACAGCTCATGGCCAGCTTGTACCTCGAGCGCGGCCGCGAGTTGCGCTGCGTGGCCCAGCGCGGGCTGTGGCAAGTGCTCGACGGGATGCCTGCAGCCGTGGGCATCACCGGACGAACCTGGGCCACGGGCAAGTCGATGATGGTCGACGACGTCTCGATGCACCCGGACTACCGCGAAGCGATTCCGGGGGTGGTGTCGGAGCTGTGCGTCCCCATCGTCGTGAACAACGAGCCCATCGGTGCTCTCGACGTGGAATCGCTGTTCCCGCTCAGCGCCCCCACCATTGCCTGGACCGAGTCGGTGGCCCGCCTGCTCGGTGAGCGCCTCGGAATCATCGGGACCAACACGGGCAATACCCGGTGGCAACGCGCCGCCCAGGCGTCGGTGGCCATATCGGGTTTGGTGGCCAATCGCCGCCTGCCGGAGCAGGTCCTCCACCGGCTGCGCGACGCGGCCGAGATGGACTCAGCATCCCTGGTCATCGACGGGCCCGACGGCCCCCGGTCGACCACGGCCGTGGGACCCCTGGCGAGCAACCTGCTGCGGCTGACCGGCGATGAGCTGATGGCCCTGTCGAGCTTGGTGGGCGATATCCGCTCTTGCTACACCGCCGGCGATGCCTCGAGTGCGGGCTTCGTCGGCACCGAATCGCTGCGGGCCGCCGGAGCGCGCGCCGTCGTGGTCCTCCCCCTGTGGGCGCAGCGCAAGCGCCTCGGGACCGTTGTCCTCGCCCACTCTCGTCCCCTGCGCCTGACCGGTGACCGGGTCGAGCCGCTCGAGCTATTGGCCGACCATGTGGCGGCGGTGTTGGGATCCGTGTTGCCGGCTGACGCCAGCGCGTCGAGCCACGCGCTGCGAGGTATGGCGCCACAGGGCCTGTTGGCCCAGCCCGTAGCCTGAACACCGGCGGTTCGACGGGCGGACAACTGCGTGGACGGGCGGCCCGGCTCTCGCTCGGGCCATGATGGACGGACCTGGACGGACCTGGCGCGCAGGAGGCACCTTGACCATTCCCGAAACGGTTTCCGTGGACGACATCAACCTGTCCGACCTGGAGTTCTGGGCGTCGCCGTGGGAGCAACGTGAAGCGGCCTTTCGGACGCTGCGGGCGCAACGTCCCATTGCCTTTTTCGAGGAGGACTATTCCGATCTTGTCTCCGTGATCGAGGTTCCTGCGGGCCGGGGCTACTACGCCATTACCAAGCATGCCGATGTCACCGAAATGAGCCGTCACCCCGAGCTGTACTGCTCCGGTCAATCGGCGACCAACATCCCCGACATGCCCACCGAGTTCCTCGAGTTCTTCGGTTCCATGATCAACATGGACGACCCCCGCCATGCCCGGCTGCGCCGCATCGTGTCGGCCGGCTTCAACCCCCGCATGGTGCGCGCCGTAGAGGACAGCATCCAGCGCGTTGCCGAGTCCCTGGTCGATTCGGTAGCTGACAAAGCCGAGTTCGACTTCACACTGGACGTGGCGGCGCGCCTTCCTCTGAAAGTCATCTGCGACCTGATGGGCGTGCCCGAGAGCAGCTACGACAAGGTGTTCAACGACTCCAACATCATCTTGTCGATGGGCGACCCCGAATACGTCCCCGAAGGCAGCGATCCCCTCATTGCACTCATGACCGCCGGCGGTGACCTGGCTCAGCTCATGGAGGAGCTGGCCGCCTACCGGACCTCGCACCCCGACGAGCACCGCGACGACCTGACCTCGGCCTTGATGCAAGCCAACGTGGACGGCGAGTCCCTCACCCACGCCGAGCTGGCCTCGTTCTTCATCTTGCTCCTGGTGGCCGGCAACGAGACCACTCGCAACGCCATCAGCCACGGGTTGCTGGCTCTGACCGAGCACCCCGATCAGCGTCAGGTGTGGTTGAACGACTTCGAGGCGGTGGCGCCCACGGCGGTGGACGAGATCGTGCGCTGGGCATCGCCGGTGATCTTCATGCGCCGCACGGTTACCGAGCCGACAACACTTTCGGGCCATGATTTCGACACCGGCGACAAGCTGATCATGTACTACAGCTCCGCCAATCGCGACGAAGACGTGTTCGACAACCCGTACTCATTCGACGTACGGCGCTCCCCCAACCCGCACATCGGCTTCGGGGCGGCCGGCCCACATTTCTGCCTGGGCGCGCACCTGGCGCGGCGCGAGATCACCGTGGTGTTCCGGGAGCTGCTGAAGCGGTTCCCCGACATTCACGCCACGGCTGAACCGGATCGCTTGCGTTCGAATTTCATCAACGGCATCAAGCACCTGCCCTGCGCGCTGGGGAGGGCAGGCTGACGCCCAGCGTCCCCGCCGAGCTCTATAACCCGCTCGACCCCGGGCTCTGGCGCGACCCGTATCCCGTCTACGCCCGGCTGCGTGATGAATCCCCCGTTCACTACGTGGAGCGACGGGGATTCTGGGTACTTTCTCGCTTTGCCGAGGTCTTCGCCGCCGCCACCGATACCGACACGTTCTCTTCGGCCCAAGGACTGACTTTTGAGGACGACGAGATCACCAAACTGGGCCTGGCCCCCACGCTGGTGATGATGGACCGTCCCCGGCACACCGACTTTCGGCGCCTCGTGAATCGCATGTTCACACCCCGAGCCGTGGCCGAGCGCGAACAGCGCGTGCGGGCCTTCACCCGAGCGGCGGTCCACAACATGGCCGAAAGAGGCGAAGCCGACATCGTGGCCGGGCTCGCCACCCCGCTGCCGTCGTTGGTGGTGGCGGACTACCTGGGCGTGCCCGAGGCCGACCGCACCGCCTTCGGCCAGTGGAGCAGTGCCATCGTGCAGGCCAACGCGACGGGGAGCGTGCTGGCCGCGCACGACGCCGTCGCCGATCTCTACCGCTACTTCACCGAGCTCACTGCCTGGCGGCGCACCCACTCCGGCGACGACATGATCTCGGTGCTCCTCGACTCCGTCGTCGATGGAAAGGCGGTGACCGACGAGGAGATCCTCGGCTTCTGCTTCGTGATGATCGCAGGCGGCAACGACACGGCGTCGGGCCTCATCAGTGGGCTCGCCGCCGCCCTTACGGAGTATCCCGACCAACGCCGGCGCGTGCTGGCCGACCCCGGCCTGGTGACGAGCGCCGTGGAAGAGTTGCTGCGATTTATTACGCCGGTGCAGGGCTTGTCTCGGACCACCACCAAAGATGTGGAGGTGGCCGGAGTGGCCATACCGGCCGGACGCAAGGTGCACCTGTTGTTCGCCTCGGCCAACCGTGACTCGGCCGAATTTGGCCTCGATGCGGGCCGGCTGGATGTAGGCCGGCGCATCCCCCGAGCGCTGCATTTCAGCTCGGGGCCCCATCACTGCCTGGGGGCGGCCGCGGCCCGACTCCAAGGGAGAGTGGTCGTCGAGGAGTTACTGGCGATCATGCCCGAGTTCGTGGCCGATACTGCTGTCGGTCGCTATGCCCCAGGTCCTTTCACCCGGCGATTCGAGTACCTGCCGGTGCGCTCCGTCGCCGGACGGCAACCCTTGGAGGTACCTCCCCAGTGAGTCACCGGTGGGCTGAAGGATTACGCTCCACGTGATGAGCGACGAGCCGAATGCGCAGATGGGCCATGGCGTCAACCAACGGGGCCTGATCAGAATGTCCTCCGAAGAAGTCGACGCTTTCTTAACGGAGCGACGAGCCATGTCGTTATGTTCGATCAATCACGATGGCTCGATTCACGCCGTGGCCATGTGGTACGGGTTCCTGGAAGGCGCCATCGCCTTCGAGACAAAAGCCAAGTCGCAAAAGGCCCAGAACCTCCGCCGTGATCCGCGCATGACGTGCATGGTCGAGGCCGGGGATTACTACGAGGAGTTGCGCGGTGTCGAGCTGGTGGGCACCGCCGAGATAGTGGATGACCCCGACCGCATGTGGACCCTTGGCGTGGACCTCTTCGGGCGCTATTACGGGGGATACACCGAAGAGCTGCGGCCCTTCGTCGAGACAATGTTGCACAAGCGCGTCGTTATCAAGCTGAACGTCGACCGAGTCGTCTCCTGGGATCATCGCAAGCTGGGCCTGCCCCCCACTCGCCCCGCCAGCTGACTGTCGCCGCCCGTGGCGACGTGGGCGCCAAAGCCGCCGGAGCCGTCGCGCCGTGCGTGTACGCTCTCACGATGAGGTGGTCGGCGCGAGTGTCCTCGGCGAGTTCGCATGAGTGACCTGCTGACCCGGGCCGAGGCCGGAGCCGGGTCCGCTCGAGCCGACGAACGAACGCCGCTGGTCCTAGTGGTGGACTATGGAGCCCAGTACGCGCAGCTGATTGCCCGCCGCGTGCGAGAGGCCCACGTCTACAGCGAGATCGTCTCCCACACCCTGTCGGTCAAGGCGATCTTGGCCAAGGAGCCGGCCGCCATCATCCTCTCGGGTGGCCCTTCGAGCGTGTACGACAACGGCGCTCCGAAGACCGATCCGGCCTTGTTCGAAGCCGGTGTCCCCATCCTAGGCATCTGTTACGGATTCCAAGCCATGGCGCTGGCCATGGGCGGATCGGTCGAGCGCACGGGGGTAGCCGAGTTCGGTCGAACCGAAGCAAAGGTCTTGCCCGACTCCGCCATCGTCGGGGACGACCCCCCCGATCAGATCGTGTGGATGTCGCATCGCGACTCGGTCGTCGCCGCGCCCCCTGGTTTTCGCGTGACGGCGGAGACGCCAGGAGCGACAATCGCCGCCTTTGAGAACGGCGCCGCCAAGCTGTACGGCGTCCAGTGGCATCCCGAGGTGAAACACACGCCGGCCGGGCAGCAGTTGCTGGAACGCTTCCTCCATGAGGTGGCGGAGATTCCGCCCTCGTGGACAACGGCGAACATCATCGAGGAGTCCGTCAAGGCCATTGCCGACACCGTGGGGAAACGTCACGTGTTGTGCGCGTTGTCGGGCGGGGTCGACTCCTCGGTGGCGGCCGCACTCGTATATCGGGCTGTCGGTGACAACCTGACCTGTGTCTTCGTCGACCATGGCTTTCTCCGCCAAGGCGAACGCGAGCAGGTCGCGCACGACCTCGGCGCCATCGGGATCACCAAGCTCGAGATCGTGCCGGCCGAGGCTCGATTCCTCGCCGCCCTCGATCGTCTTGATGATCCCGAGGAGCCCGAAGCCAAGCGCAAGGCCATCGGAACCGAGTTCATCCGGGTCTTCGAAGAGGCCGCCGCCAAGGTCATCAAGGACGAGGGCCACGACGACGACATCGAATTCCTGGTGCAGGGGACCCTCTATCCCGACGTGGTCGAGTCCGGGGGCGGTGAAGGCGCGGCCGTCATCAAGAGCCATCACAACGTGGGCGGACTCCCCGATGACCTCGAGTTCAAGCTGATCGAGCCGCTACGCAGACTCTTTAAGGATGAAGTACGGGCTGTTGGCCTCGAACTGGGACTGCCCGAATCGCTGGTGTGGCGCCAGCCATTCCCCGGTCCAGGACTGGCCATCCGCATCATCGGTCGCGTTACCGAGGAGAACCTGGACACGCTGCGCCAAGCCGATGCGATCGTACGCGAAGAACTCACGGCTGCCGGTCTGGACCGCGTCATCTGGCAATGTCCGGTCATCCTTCTGGCCAACGTGCAGTCGGTTGGTGTCCAGGGCGACGAACGCACGTATCGGCATCCGATTGTGCTTCGTCCGGTGTCCAGCGACGACGCCATGACGGCAGAGTGGGTCCCGCTGTCACAGGAAGTACTGACCCGCATCTCCAACCGCATCACCAACGAGGTCGAACAGGTCAACCGTGTGGTGCTGGACGTCACCAGCAAACCCCCCGGCAGCATCGAGTGGGAGTGACTGTCGGTATCTGAGCCTGGCTTAAGGACAGACCAGCCGACCTTCAATCAACTCGAAGATTTCCGCCATTCGTGCCGCGTCAACCGCCAGGCCGGCGCGCGCCAGGGCTCGTTCAGCGCCGGCACACACTTCGCATACCTCAAATGCTTCTCGTTTAGTGAGCAGCACAGTGCGAGCGAACTTCACAATATTTGTCGGATTCTGGCTGACAATGCTCATTGTGCTCGATGTGATTGCTGAGATGGGCGCCTCGTCCGTCGGACTGACAAGAGCAGCGCGGCTGCGATGGCCCCAGCCGTGACGATGATGGCACTCAACCCATCAGCGCCACCGACGATATCCGACACGCGTCCGTCGATCACAAGCACAACGCCTTTGCAGGTCCACCAAAGCGTCAACGGATTCGCCGAGGGAGTGCATGACAGGTTCCAGGGGTAAATGAAACACACGGCTTAACTCCTTGCGAAGACTCATGACCAACGGCCTGGGCCCGAACGTCGTAATAGTCGTTGGGCCCAGGCCGGGTCGATCAGACTTGGACGTCAGCCGAATCGGAACTTCCGATCGATTCGCCTTCACCGCCAACTCGCCGTTCTGTGCGAGTAATTTCAACGGTCGCGAATCGAAGTGACGGACCGATGTCCTCCGCCGTCACCTCGACGCGGCTTCTGCGTTCTCCCAGCTCGGTCTCCCAGGTGTGTTGCTCAAGGCGACCGGTCACCATGACCCGGCTCCCTTTAACGAGACTCAATGCGACGTTCTCTGCCAACTCTCGCCAGCACACAACGTCGAAGAACGACGTAGCCTCCTCCCATTCATCTGACCCTTTGGGCTGCCATCTGCGATTGACGGCAAGGCCGAACGTCGCGTTCGCTTGGCCTTCACGGGTATATCTGATCTCCGGATCGCGTGTGAGATTGCCTGCCAACGTCGTTGTATTGCTCATGAGTCTTGCTCTCCTTATTCCGCTCCATCCCAGGTCGGGTGGTCGAGCGCATTTTCGGGGCGAGAGCTCGCCCGAAACCTTGCTGCGACATGAGCAGCAATCTTGCACGGCGACAAAACGCGGCTTTTACTGATCTTTGACGGGTCACACCTCACTTTCTTGAACATGCTCGGGCGACGGAACCTCGTTTGGAACACTTACGAATGCCTGCTCGCCGCTGATCGACGAGACAACTGGCGGTAGAGCGCCAGAGTCTCAGGATGAACCGCATCGAACGGCTCCACGCCGTCGGCGACCAGCTGGACAAGTTCGGACATGACAGCTTCAACACCAGCCGGGTTCCCAGCGAGGTCGGCGCACCGCAGGAGGATTCGATACAGACGCTCGTCGTAGGTACTCACTCTCAGCCCTTGACGTGCGGCCCACTCCGCGTCCGCGGGGAGGCCGCGCTGCATACTTGCTTCGGCAAAGCGCGTAGCGACATCGACGACAACCGCCTCTATCGTCGCGACAACCCCCTCAAGCATCGTCCAATCCGCAGCTCGCAACCCATCAAACGGCCGGCCCCTTACGAGCAGAAGGGCGCCACGCCACGCTTCGAGTTCTTCAGATTGAGCCAGCTCAACGAATCTCGCCCAGTCGCTCCCGACACCGTCACCCAACACCAGCCGCCCGTGTGCACGAGGGAGGTGGTCTTCCCCGGTGCGCGATGTACCCAGTGATCTCCTTGCAGCCGACGCCGTTGAATGAAGGCTCGCCGGAGCCATGAGTCGCTCGGGCCATAGCGCTGCGGCCCACGCGTCATTAGAGGCACCTCGAGGATGAAGCGCCAGGTACACCACGAGCTCCAGAGCCCAGGCACGCGCAAAGGGTCGGTCCGCACCATCGATTTCCACAGGACCGAGTATTCGAACCTCTACCTCAACGGTTTTTATGGGATGATTAGCCACAGTTTTGGTACTTCTTGGTGGTAGCCCATGGACTGCGCTGCCAGAAGTAACCGGTGCACCGTCGGGTATCGGGATAGTCAGGGCGTCATAAGGCGAGGCCTCGGGCGCGACACCTTCGAGCTCACGGGCGATGCCAACCAGATTGCCAATCCCCCGTGCAATATCGGCGCTTACCCCTTGCGGCCACAAACATTCTGAGGTACCCAACGCTTCCAGCGTGATCGGTCCACCGCTCACGTGGAGGCTCCATCGCGCACCACGGGCTTCGCCGCCACAGATGATCGCCACTCCGTACGCGCCGCTTTCAGCGACTTCGATCAAGGACTCGATCACGTCAGGCTCATTGGCCGCAATGTCCGGGCTGCACAGCACCACGCATAGATCCCAGGCATCTCCGCCATGAGTCCACCGCGACACTGAATTGGATCTCTCGTTGGCGAGCTCGAGAAGTCTCTTACGTTCGCCCACTCGTCGCTTCAGTTTCGGCAGCACGCTTTCAGCTGTCTGGGCCTGCGTTACGCGTTCCAATCCATCCACATTCGAGTCAAAGCCCACGAGGATTACTTCGACCTGTTCCGTCCACGGCAGTGTCGACAGTTCAATGGCGATGGATCGGATGAGGGCCGAATTCTCGGGCCCGGTTACGGCCATCGATCCGACCCATTCAAGGTCGACCAGAACCACGCCTGTTTCATCTCGCCCGAGGGTTACGAGCGAAGGCAATGGTGCATCGATTCCGACAATGTCCGGATCACCTTTGAACTGATTCAACACCGTTGGGACTCGTCGAAGAACCCAACTTCGCCCTTTTGATCCGATCTCGAACGGATCACAAGGGGCCTCGCCACTTGATCCATTCCCGAACATGAACTCGATCGATTCGTCAGCAATTCGGATTCCCACAACACCTGGCACGGTAAGCCCCGAACGACGAGCCAACGTGACGATGGCCTTGGTGCCGAACTCGACCCACTCCATTGCTGAAGCGTCGGTCGTGCGACGCACCCTTCCTTCGAGCGCGGCTAGGTCGGCGTCGGGCAGCGCGATGCGAAGACCGGTCGCCCGATGACGTTGCTGCGCCCGCCGCATGCGGTCGAGCACGGCGATCAACCCCGCGCCGAGTAAGCCATACCCTACGGGAGCCAAAGGCAGTTGGGGCCTCCCAGGTGAATGGGCGCGGCGGTCCGCCACAGTTGCATCCGCATGTGACGTCTCCGGTAGCCGCTCCAGTTCAGATCGCGGAGGCCGCTCGGCCGAAGTGGGCGCCAGTGACAACGACGATCCAACCGACGATGCCTGCGATGACTTCGGCGCTTGCATTGCGAGCGGCAAAGATAGGTCGGCTTCGTCCTGGTCAGTCACCCCTGAAGGGAGGAGCAGTACCCATCCGGGATAGATCCAATGGTCATTCGTCAAGCTCCGACCATCAGGTTGTTCGCGGCCCGTATTCAATGCCGCGATGGCCCGCCACTCATAGGGAGATCCAAGCTCTCGTTGTGCGATTCCCCACAAGGTGTCGCCTGACTGGACTACGTACATGACCGCACCGGCGAACCCTGATTGGTCCTGCAGCTGACCACGTGCAGAACTGACCTCCCGTCCCTCGGAGGTTCCCGGAGCAGAAACGGCCGGCGCCGTTCGATACGCAGTCGAGATGAAGCTGGCCTTTGCGTTATGGCCGTACGGACCATCTACAGTGCTTCCCGCTGGCGCAACCGAAGCGATGGCAGCCACGTTGAGGCGAAGGGTCTGTCCTTGTCGAGCAGCCGGGACTAGCGCGAGTGACGTTCCAATAAGACTAGCGACCACCCGTTGTGCCCGCCTACCCACTGGCATGCGCAAGATCGCGCCGCCGCGCCGCGCTGTAGCGAGCTCCAGGACCACACAAATAATCAGCCATGCCCACACACACCACGCCAATACGACCAGTAGCTTGACGATCGCGAGTTCGTCAAACGGACCATTAGCCTTTCGCAACCACGTGGAGGGGTGCGTTGCCGCCTGCCAGAACTCCGTCCAAGGTGGCATGGGAGTCTCGATCCGGAGCACAAGCGGCACACCTACGACCAAGCCCAAAAGGACCACTGCGCATCCGAGCCGGAACAGGAACGCGTGGCGGCTTCCGAACCCCATAGCGGACCTCGTGCCTGACATCATGAGTCCTCCCCTGTCACCCCGTGCACGTTCGTTGCACTGGCAGACACTGCGATGGCAATACGATTTATCCCGATGATTCCGAGCATGACCGTCGGCGTCATCTCGTCGATGGACACCGTGACGGTCTGTCCAGAGACTGTCGTTGATCCGGTTTGCGAAATCGATCTGAGGTATGAATCGGCGCGTTCGATCGCCGCGCTGGGGTCGATTTCCACGAGTCCCTGCCGGAGTGCCTCGGTGGAGAGTTGATCTGCCCCCACCCTCGCGGCCAGTTCGGCTTCATCCTGAGCTGTGTTTCTCGCCGCCAGCGCACGCCCAGCGTCAATCACGAGACCAAAGATGGCGAATAACGCTACTGATACCACGACGGCAAATACCGTGAGAGAACCAGACTCTTCTCGGCTCTGTCGCAATTTGGCGCTCATTGAGTGGCCCTATAAGGGTCAATTGGTGCGACCTCGACAGAATGTACGAGGACGCTCCCCGGGGTACCCGGAACGAGCAAGTCCGACAGAATGACGCGGCATGACACCCTTACCGTGACATACCCTTGTTGCTCCAACTGCGGTGCGGTGATGTTCGTCCTCACACTCAGGTCGATACAGGTGTGACTGTCGTACTGGACACTCGACTCAGCAGCTTCGGCGGCCAGCGCTTGGGCCTGATTTGCTGGACCGACAGAAGCCGCCTCAGCGGCGGCCATAGTCGCTGCGCTTGTTTGTTGTCGAGCAAGCTCATAGCGACCGACGCCGATCATCACCAAGGCAAAGACGGTCAAGACGGGGGCAAGAATCACGAGTTCAACCGTCATGCTTCCCGTGTTGCCGTAATGATTGCGCTGGGCCTCCCGACGCATCAGTTGTTCGCCTGAAACTGCTGCTGAACGCCCACTTGCGTGGCCGAGACCGGCAGATGGATCCATGGAATGATCGGCTCCGCAACACCGTCCACCTGAACTTCAACGAGATCTCCCGCAAGCTTTCGTACGCGAACGGACCGGTTCACAACAACCGCTGTTGCCGTCGCGTTCAATGCTTCGTCGGCTTCCGCAATGCCCTGAGACGTCGAACCACCATAAAGGCAGGCGGCTTGATCTCCCTGGCTGGCGGCAGCTTGTACCAGGGTTGCGGCGTGGGCCCAGATCGCCATTTGAATGGCAATGAGAAACAAGAGCATGGCAGCGGGAACAATCACAACGACCTCAAGGATGACGATGCCGTCTGATTTCGCCCGCGCCTGGGACCTTGGTCGTCCTGTCGTGATCGCCATAGCTCAAAGTCGCCAAAGTGATTAATTGAGGTCGATCGAGTTGGCCTTGGCCGTGATCTTGGTGACGATGATCGCTCCGATCGCGATTGCGAGCGCCGCAAAGACGGCCGTGATGATGACCGTCTCCACGATCGAACCCTCTTCGTTTCTTCTCAGCCGTGCGACGTGTGCTCCCGCGTAGAACCAGAGCACGGAGATCTGGGTAAACATTTCAATCTGCCTTTCGTCAATCGTTCAGGGACTGGGTGAGCGCTCTCACAAACCGCTCATGATCCGAACCACGGCCGGGTAACCGATAAAAAGTAAGAAGCCGACGAGAAGAAACACACCGGGAAGAAATAGGCGTTGAGTGACGGTGTTCGCCTGAGCTTCGGCGTCGGCCAGCTCATGGCGCCGAAGCGACGTGGCCTTGGCCGTCAATGTCGATCGAATCCGTGCGCCTTCCGTGCCGGCAAGACCGACGGCCGCTGCTAACTCTGACAGCTCCGAGACGCCCAGTTCCTGCCCGAGTTGGCTAAGGGCATGCCAGGGCGGCACGCCCGTGTCACGAGCATGCGCAAGGCTCGCAGCTATGCGCCGCGATGTTTCATTTTTTCCGACCTGGGCGGAGGCATGTAACGCTCCCTCAATGCCCATTCCCCCAGCCAGGCACAGGACGACGAGGTCAAGAAACGATCCGACAGCTCGGCGTGCCACTCGCCGACGCTTCGCTGATTCAAGCCGCAAGGCGACAAAGGGCAATGCACCACCAGTGGTTCCGATGACCACGGCGCTCCACAGAGGCACCAGGATCGACACCTGCAAGCCACCGATCGACACAACTGCCCACCAGAGGACGGGAAGGATGACCCCAGTAGCGCAGCCCAAGATCACCTCGGCACACAACCGATCGAGGCTCATCTCCGCAATCTTGAGCATCTCGGTCACGGCCCCATCGCGGTTGCGCCCGTCGAGTTCGCCGGCGAGTTTCGACCCGAGCAGATGGTCCCAACGCCACCTGGACGCATTGGCAAGGCCCGACCGAGACGGGATTTTCGCTCTCTGAGCCTCCTGGTCAAGAGCCTCGAGGGCTGAACGCAACGACGGGCGCTCACGAATATAGGTATTCCCGAGGCTGAGAAAGCCAAGCCCGACCCCGAGGCCAGCAAGTATCGAGATCGTCATCGTTCACCCGGTTGGAGAATCCGCGCTGCATTGGGCGCCCTGACGAGTCGGACCATCAGATAAATGCCCGCCGCGTAGAAAGACCCGACGGCGAGGAGCACGACCTGACCAAGGGCTGAGTCGAATGGTTCGAGGTACGATCTCGCGATCACAATGAGAAGAGCAACGAACGCGAGGGAGCACGCCACCACGCTTCGTACGCCGCTCCTCGCCGACGCTCGACTTGCTTCGACACGTAGGCGCATGGCCACTTCGTCACGAATGGACGCCGCCAACGTGCCAAGGAGTTCAGCGAGCCGTTGAGCACGCGAGGTCGCAGCTAACAGGAGAGCGCACACCACGAGATCTGCGCTGGGATCATCTACGTCGGCTCCGAACAGCAGCAAGGCATCGGGCATGGGCACGCCACTAACTATTCGGTCCGCCAGCAATACCACGGGCACCTGGATCGCTGCTGGGGCAACCGGTGCCGTAGCGATGATCGCCTGGGCCAGGCCAGCCGAGGCAGTCAGCGTGTCTCGAAGCAGCTCGGTCCACACGGCCACCGCTTCGATGCGATCTGTCTGTTGCCCCATCGACGTTCGTCGAACAAGGTAAGGGATTGCGCTGACGGTTCCTGCACCTAAGACCGCTGCCATGGGCCAGCGAGTGACAAGTCCGACGACGACGCCGCAGGCCAAGGGCGCCACCGAATGCACAAGTAATGGACGAGGCGTTCGGAAGGAAGGTCGACGAGATACCTGTCGAGTTCCGCCCACGATACCCAGAAGTCCCAAGGCGATCCCGGCACCGCAGATCACGACAAGCGCACTCATCGTCTGGCCTCAGACCACGCTTTTGGCTCGAACCCATGGTCGATGAGGTCCTCGAGGGTGGATGACCGAAGCGGAGCTGCCGGCGATGCATGGCGGCCGTCTGGGGACGCGAAGATCTCGTTGGAGATCACGTGGAGTCCTTCGGCGTCTACGACCTCCCTAATCGACGAGACATAGCGGTGCCTTCGGACAGCGTCGAACCGTGGGCGCTCATCCGCCGTAAACGGATCCGTTGCCGCCTGTGTCTGCTCTGACAGGTGTCGATGGTCATGACGTGTAGCGTCAGGCGCGAATCCCTCAACCTCGACGAATACAGCAAAGTGCACGGCGCCTGCAATCAGGACATTCGTTGATTCCACGGGAAGACGCTCCGGAGCCTGAATCGCGTACGAGGCCAGGCGGCGAAACACGCCTGATGACGAGTCGGCATGAATCGTGCACATCGATCCGGAACGCCCTTGGCTCATGGCGTTGAGCATCGGGAGAACTTCATCCCCAAGCACTTCGCCAACAATCACGCGATCGGCATTCATACGGAGGGCACGGCGTACCAGCCGAGCCACGCTGATTTCGCCTTCGCCTTCGGTATTCGCCGTTCGGGATTCGAGCGCAACGAGGTCGGGGTGTCTGCGTGCAAGCGCGTCGAGCCCAAGCTCAAAGGCCTGTTCGATCGTGACCACACGTTCACGAGGTGGAATCTCTGCCGCGAGGGCACGGACCAGCGTCGTCTTGCCCGAGTTCATGGCTCCACCAACGACAATGTTCTTTCTCGCTCGGACCGCGGCCGACAAGAAGCTGGCTACGACTTCGGTGAAGGCACCCATCTCGGCGAGTTCGCTTAGGGAAACCTCGACATATCGGTGGCGTCGGATCGATACAACCGGCCGCCTGACCACTGACATCAAGGCGGAAAGACGACTTCCATTTGGAAGCCGGAGATCGAGTTCGGGGTGAGAACTGTCGAATCGTCTCTCAGAAAGACCTAGTCGGGCCGCTGCCGACCTGATGATCTCGACGAACTCCTCATCCGAACTTGCTACGGGATCCACCTGGGACTTCGTGCCATCGGCATAGGTGACCCATACGCAGTCGCATCCGTTTACATCGATGTTCTCGATGGAAGGGTCATCAACTAGTAACTGGAGCCGGCCAAGTCCGAACAGGTGGTTAAGCACATCATTTGCCAAACGTTGCTCGTCACTCGGACCAAGTGGGGCCTGGCCCTTGGCAACTCTCCTCGTGCTGATTTCACGCAGGCGATCCAAGGCCAATTGGCGGGCAAGTTCACGTCGATCATCCAGGCCAAGATCCCGAGAGCCGGCCGCGACCAGGTCGTCGGCGACGTCAGAACGAAGGTCGACCAACGGTTCCGCTTCTGCGCTCACGGCCGCGCCCTCATTTCGGGCTTAGGCCGTTTGAGGAAGGCGCCGACCACCGCAGCGACGCGCCAACCGGCACCTCCTGCGCCACCGGTGCTTCGGATGCGTGCCCGGAAACCAGTGGGGGCGGATCGGCGCTCGTTGCGGTTAACGGCCCGACATTGCGGTTTGTCGTATCTACGACGCGGGCAACCGTTCTTCCTGCCCACGACACAAGGGCGGACCGTGCGAAGGTACGGGGGCTTCCAGGTGCCCCGGACAACGTCAAGGCGGCCCGAGAGTCAATTGGAGCTGCCTCCAAAACCTCGACGCCAAAGGCATCTTGCACATCACGGGTGGAGAAAGTCGAGTGCCCGACCGGGAGTAATACCAGTTTGCGGTGTCGTTCCACGGTCAAGATCCCGAGGTTGTCGATGAGCGACTCCACGTGCGCCACACCGCTCACGTCGGGCCTGAACACGAGCAAAACGAGATCGGCGCTCTGGAGTAAGGCCCCCTGTCCAGGAGCCCCTTGAATGAGGCGTCCGCAATCAACAAGTACGTCGTTCACGGTTCCCAACGCGGTCGCCCCGACTAGACCCAGCTCGCGATCCAGCGTCACCGCGGAGTCAGCACTCACGGGTGCGACGAGTACCTCCAGTCCACCGGGTAGGCATTGCACGTGGCTCGAAAATTGAGGTTCTCGCTCCGGATCTTGTCGATGGGCAAGTACCAGGCTCGTCATCCCTCGCCCCTGGGACAAGCCGAACCTCGCGGCGACATCGCCCCCAGATGGATCGCACTCAGCCATTACGACACGTCGGCTTGGGGGCCATACAGCGGCAAGGACGCATGTGAGGGTTGTAACCCCAGGGGAGCCTTTCGCAGAGCAGAGGGCGATTCTCGTCATGAGCTCGATCCGACGACAATGAGGGCAACCTGCCCCGCAACAGAAGCGTTGGCGACCAACGGCGCTACTGGCGATGCAACCAATACGGAGACATCCACCGTCTCGGTGTCCGACGTAGGCGAGTCCGACTCAACATCCTCGACCGGCACGCTCGCGGCTAGGACCGTCCCAGGACTCAAGGCCGACGGGTCTGGTTGCATCGACGTGGTGTCCGTGTCTGGGACACCAGCGGCGTCGGTTAGAACGACGTCAACGAGCTGTCCGGGTGAGACACCGGAGGCAGGGAGCTGTCCGGCCTTAAGAGCCAAGCCCACCAAGGCATCGCCTGAAGGAGGGGATGCCGCGCTGGCGATGTCCGCCGTCACCAAGAGCGAACCAGGCTCCAGCCCGACGGCCGCCCTGCGGTTGATGACCCGTGACTCGTCTGTGAACGGAATCGCATCTATTCCGGGTGCAAGCGCGGCGCCAACGGCTTTGAGGTCAGATTTGATAATGAACGCCCCTTGGTCCACTGGCTCAGCCAGAGCGAGAACGGACTCCTGATGAGCGGCGCTCGAATACGCCACTGCGAAGAGCGCTGAACACACAACCACCAACAGCAGCGAAGCGGCCACCCGCGTTGGGCGGCGGCGGCGTTGGGGAGCAAATCGCAATCGGGAGTTCGACTCTGCGTCGGGCTCTTGGGGGATAGAGGTGTCCAACGAACGAGTCCGCACCCTGGAAGTGGTCGAGTTCATCCTTGGCTCCCAACGGACTCCACTTGTTCGACCCGGATAGGAACAGTCGAATGGGTCTCGAGATCGGGAAGAGTTCCGCCACCAACGCTGCCGAGAACGGACCAGGTGACCGACCAGCTGATAGTGGCGGTGACGAGAAACGAATCGTCATTCGGGTTGCCATCGACGCTGGTTTGTTCGGCCGACGATTCTCGGTACGCATACGAACAGGAGGGTGGCTCTCCGGAAGCAGAAGGGTCATACGGCGTACCGGGGCCGGCGCAGACCACAGATTGACCATTACCCATGTTCCACGTGACCGTTTGTGGAGTCGCAATCGCCGTGGCCGTGACACCTCCAGCCGCTGCAGTCGCCTCGTAGGTACGCCACGACGCTGAATCGATCCACAGCCACGTGGCCAGGTTCACAACACTGAACGCTGCAGGGTTCATTTGAATGTCCGGCTGTGGAAGTGAGATCGAATCTGCCGCTTCGGCCGCCGCCGTGTGTGGGCCGGTTGATGCAACAACACTTCCTCCCGTGGCAAAAGGAACGTAGACGACTTCTGGATTCACCAGGTTTAGGTTTTCACCGACGCAGGTGATCATGAAGAATTGCCCAGGCGGAATTGATGGGACGGTCGGATCGTCGACATTGGTCAGAAGGGTATAAGTGCAAGGAGAGGGCTGATCGGAAGAGCGTTTGTGGGCAACCTTCGAAGTACTTCCACCGTATGTCCCCGTTGCGGACACGCCAACGCTGATTGAGTTCCCGTTGGCATTTGACCAGACCGATGCGAAAGAGGGCGACGCGAACAAGAGGCCGCCCACAGTCATCATCAGACACAGCCCGCTTACTCGTTTGCACATGGTCCCTCACAAAGCAATGTGATCCGCCGAGATCCGAACGCTGCCACTACTTCGGCGGAAGTATCCAACGTCGAAAGAAACTGAGCAAATGCAGGAGTTTTCGTAACAACTGCCTGATCCATTGCTGCGCGAGCGAAACTATTTTCCTATTCGACATTTCGATTTCGCTCAGTGTTTGCTCGATGACATAACGCGCCGTCAGGGTGCGCACATATGCACATTGGTGCACGCGCCTTGCGCGAAACCTTGCGCGAAACCTTGCTCGAGGTCCCAGAAAACTTTCTTGCGCTTTATCGGCTCTCTCGTCGTATTCGCCTTGCGCACTGGTGGCGCGAGCGACTAGGTGCTCGGGCCCCTATGCTCGAAGACATCATGTGTGGACGCGTTGACCAACACACGCCGCCGTCGGAGCTGGCGAGGCTTCTGGAGGTGGCCCTCGCCGCCGGCGTCGACCCAGAAGGCAAGCCGAGCTGGAACGTGCCGCCCACGCGCGGCTTGCCCGTCGTCACTGATGCACGTCCCATCACCGACCTTGGCGAATCCGACGAGGGCGGCCAAAGGGTCCTTGACGTCTACCGCTGGGGACTCCTTCCGCACTGGGCCAAGGACACCCGCATCGGCTACAAGATGATTAACGCTCGCTCCGACAAGGTCGCCACCAGTGGCGCCTATCGCACGCCGCTGCGGTATCACCGCTGTTTGATTGTCGTCGACGGATTCTTCGAATGGCGCGTCCCGGACCCGGACAAACCGAAGGCCAAGGTCCCGTACTATTTCCACCGCGCCGATGGCGATGTGCTGACGTTTGCTGGGCTCTACGAAACGTGGTGGGACAAGAGGCGCTCTCCGGATAAGCCCGACCCCGAGACCCTCCTGCGTACGTGCACCATCATCACCACCGAGGCCGGGTCCGACATGGAGGAAGTCCATAACCGCATGCCCGTCATCGTGGAGCGGAACAACTTCGATGCCTGGCTCGATGCGGAGGAACATGACCCTGAAGCACTCATGGGCCTTCTCGTGCCTTCGGTGGGCGGCACGCTGGCCAAGTACGCCGTGGACACAACGGTGAACAGCCCCCGCAACGACGGACCCCGAATCATCACGCCCGTCTGACCTTCCTTCCGGCACCGTCCGCCTGCCTTGGGGCCGCAGGACCCTCGAGCTGGGCCGGGCCTAGGCTGGTCCCTGTGGCTCCGTCGTTCGAAGGCGCAGGTAGCGGGTCTGCCACCGTGTCCAAACTCGGGCTCGCCCCCTCGCCCGCTTTGGTCGAGCGGCTGGCCGAGGCCTTCGAAGCGGTGGTGGCGCAGGTCCGCACCTGTTACATCGGCCGCCTGGACACGGTTCGTCTTGCCCTGTCGTGCATCATGGCCGAGGGCCACCTGCTCGTCGAAGACCACCCCGGGGTGGGCAAGACCACGTTGGCCAAAGCCCTCGCCGCCACCCTCGGGCTCGACTTCGGTCGCCTGCAGATGACCGCCGACCTGCTCCCCGCCGATGTCACCGGCGCCATCGTTTTCGACCGCGAGACGGGCGGCCTGTCGTTTCGGCCCGGGCCCGTCTTCACCAACCTGTTGCTTGCCGATGAGCTCAACCGGGCCTCGCCTAAGGCACAGTCCGCCTTGCTCGAGGCCATGGAGGAACGTCAGGTCACGAGCGACGGCACCAGCCATCCGTTGCCGGACCCCTTCATCGTGCTCGCCACTCAAAACCCTTATGACGCAGCGGGCACCTTCCCACTCCCGCACAGCCAGCGTGACCGCTTCCTTATGCGGCTGTCTCTCGGCTATCCCGACCGGGCCGCCGAAGACGCCCTTTTGGCCGGCACGGAGATGCGCCCCCGACCCGAGGATCTCGGCGTGGTCGGCGGTCCGCCCTTTGTGGCTGCCTTCGCCAAGGCCGCCCACGGGGCTCACGTTTCCACCGCCGTGCGTACCTACGTTCTCGACTTGGTGCAGGCCACGCGATCGCACCCCGATATAACGGTGGGTGCCTCACCGCGGGCCGCCATCGCCGTGCTGCGCGCCGCGGCCGCGTGCGCCTTGGCCACCGGACGCAACTTTGTCGCCCCCGACGACGTGAAACTCGTGGCCGAGCCCGTCCTCGGCCACCGCCTCGTTATCCACCCGGCCGCCGAGCTGGCCGGGATCACGGTGCCCGACACCGTCGCCGACATCCTGTCTCGCCTGGTGGTACCCGTAGCCGGCACCGCGTAGCGGGCCGGGGCGGGGCCGGGAAACGCAGCGCGACGTGCCGGCGCTTACTCGGCGAGGGCAGGTGGCGCTGTTCGGTGGAGCTGCACTCGCCGTGGTGGGAGCCGCCTACGGAGTGGAGGAGTTCGTCCTCTTCGCCATCGTGGCGGCCGTCCTTCTTGTCTTTGGCTTGGTGGCAGTACTGGCGCGAGCCCATCGCGCCACGTGGGGATTGCGTCTCACCGTGCACCTACCGGCGCTAGAAGTGTCGGTGGGATCGGTGACGGCCGGCTCACTGGTGCTGTCCAACGTGGGATCGACTGCCATGCCGGCAGTGGTCGTCGACGACGTGCGCAGGTACTGGTCGTTGTCGCACCCGGGACTGGCCCAGCGGCGTAGAGAGGGCGGCGCGTCGGCGGCGGGTGCGGCCGAGATTGGGGCCGGGAGCGACGGGGCGGCCCCGTCCGAGGGTCGGGTTCGGGGCATGGCGGCGGTGCCGCGCCGAGAAGGATCGACGCCTGTCGCCGGGCTCGCTCCCGGGGCGCAGACCATGGTGGCGTTCGCCGTACCGACGGGAGCGCGCGGACTGGCGGACTTGGCACCTGTCGGCGTGTGGTGCACAGATCCCTTCGGGCTCCTCGCTACCCGGGTGTGCGTCGGGCCTCCCGCGCACGTCATGGTCTGCCCCATTCCCGACACCCTGACCGATGCGGCCGTACCGATCGACGAGGAGCGCGCCGGTCGAGTTCGCGCTCGTGGGGATGCGATGGCGTCGCGTACACAAGCCGGCGACGAGTTCTCGTCCTTGCGTCCGTATGTACCTGGCGACCGCCTCACCCGCCTGCACTGGCCCGCCTTGGCCCGTACCGACACGCTCGTCGTGCGCGAGTTCGTCGAACCGGCGTCGGGACGACTCACCTTGCTCGTGGATCTGCGGCCCGCCGCGCATAGCGGGGGAACAGCAGAAGCGGCCATCGCGCGGGCAGCGGGCTTGGGCGTACGAGCTCTGGAGCGCGGCGTTTCGGTGGAACTGTGCACGAGCAGCGGCGAGAGGCTCGAGGTGTCCGCCGGCACAAGCGCCCGCCTCATGCTGCTGCGGGCTATGGCTTTGTTGGCCCCGGGGTCGGCTCCGGTCGCCACCACATGGCGATGGAGTCGCCAGGCCAGCGGCGGAACGATTTGGGCCACCAGCCACATCGAGGCGGCCGACGTGGTGCTCGTTACAACGGGCGCGGGCGCGTCCAACGCGCTCCCCGAGGTGTTGCGAGGGCGCGCCACCACGGTGGTCGTGTCATGACGGACCCGCGGCGCCAACGGCGGTGGGAGATGAGGCCGCAGCGGCGGTGGGGCGACGACATCGCCTTGCTGGTGGTGGCGCTGACCGCGGGCGTGGGGGCCGGTCGGCTCACGTCAAGCGCGCACCTGCGATCGGTGTGGCTCCCTATCGCCTTGTGCGTCACCGCCGGCCACCTAGCGACCGCGGCGGTCGGCCGGCGTCGTCCGCCGAGGGTGCGCGCCGCGGCCCCAGTGGTCGGAATTGTGGCGGTGATGCTCGCCGCCGTGTGGTCCCTGGTGCCCGGCGCCACGCGCCATGGTCTGCCCACACCCACGACATGGCGCTTCATCGTCAACCGATTCGAAGACGCCGGTACCGTGATCCAAGGACATCCCACTCCCCTGCCACCGTTGTCGTCGGTGGTCATGGTGCTGGCCGTGGCGGCCGGGTTGACGGCGGTCGTCGGTCGATCGTTGTGGATCTTGGCGGAAGGGCAGGCGACGAGTGCCGGTGCGCGCCGCGTGGGGAACAAGACTCCCAAACCCAGCCTCCCCCTTGTCGCCCTCATCCCTAGCTTCGGCTTGGTCTGCTACACCGCTTTGTTCAGTTCGCGAGTCGATCGGGTGCCCGGGGCGCTCAGTTACGTCGGTGCTGCCCTCCTGTTCTTGTTGCTGGCCAACCGCGTACCGGCGTTGTCCCGTCCGTCGTCGAACTCGTCCCCGGCCAGGAACGGCCTGGTGACCGGCGTCGTGGGCTCGACGCTGGCCGTGGGCATCGCGCTGGCGGCAAGTACCGGGCTCTCGGGTATGGCCCTGAGCGCTTTCCCTAATGCGGTGGGCAATGGACAGGGCCGCGGACCCGGCCATGGACTGCATTCCGGAGTCCCGGACCTCATCGACGATGTCCAAGCACTGCTGTCCAACGACTCCAAAGATGTGATGTTCACGGCGACGTCGGCGCTTCCGACCTATTGGCAAGTGGGCGTGCTGTCGCGCTTCAACGGCACCGACTGGTTGACCGATCCCGATACCCAAGACGCCGCCGCCGGTCGGTACATCTCTTCGACAGCCGGCGATATCCCCTACCTTCCCAACCCAAGCCCGGCCGCCACGTTCGGCTCGCAGCTGACCATCGTCGACCTACAGGCCACGTTGCTCCCCGTCCCACCCACAACAACCGGCGTCAACGACCCTGATATCTCTGAGTTTCTTCCTGATATCGGGCTCGTCCAACCCGTGCCGGCACCAGCGGGAATGAGCTACGCAACGGTGGCATCGGTACCGACCGTGTCGGCTCCTTCGTCAGCGTCACAGATCTTGCAAGAGCCACCGCAAGGTGCGACAGCGGCGGTCGGCGCGTCGGCACCTGTGGCCGATCTCGATTACTACCTATCGCTGCCCCGAATTCCGAAGCGAGTCGTCACCCTCGCCCACAAGATCGTGGCCAACGTCTCAACCCCCTTTGATGAGGCCGCCGCGCTGGCCCGCTACTTCGACACGGGCAAGTTCCACTACACGCTGTATCCCTCGGTACAACCCGGCGACAATCCCTTGGTCTCGTTCCTCTTCGCCACACGCGCCGGCTTCTGCCAACAGTTCGCCGGGGCCTACGCCGTGCTCGCTCGTCTGGACGGACTCCCGACCCGCCTGGCCATCGGCTTCACGCCGGGGATCTCTCACAATGGCCTCTACAAGATCACCGGTGCCGACGCCCACGTGTGGCCCCAGGTCTATCTGGGCCCGTCCACGGGGTGGGTGTCGTTCGAGCCCACGCCGGCCCAGCAGAGTGAACCCGAGGCGACCGGTGTCGTGGTGGGCAGCCGGGTCAAGCTGCCTCCACCACAAAGCCGACGGGTCAGCCGCAGTGTCGTGGGCAACACCAAGAACCCCGTGGTGCAGCCGGCGCCGACGACCGTGCCGCCCAGCCGGTCGGTGTCAGTCAAGGGATCAAAGCTCCGAGGCATCAACCACCCGGGGCCGGCGGGCACGACCAAGTCTCCTCACAAGGCGGCCTCGTCCCCGGTCTCCGCCGTCATGGTGTTACTCATCGTCCTCGGCACACTGCTGGTGGTTGGCATCGTGGATGCCGCATTTGGGTGGCGGGGGACCCACGGGCTGCGACGACTGGCGGTGCGTGGGCGCGAGCGCCTTCGACATCACCTGCGCATGCTGGCGGCGCGCCTCCGGCCGCACCCGGGACGTTTCACTCCTCATGCTGATGGACCCACCACGGAGGTCATCGCTCGTTGGGAGCAAGCCGCCCGAACGCTCGAGGCGGCCCGCCTCTCTCGCCGACAGGACGAGACGCTGACCGAACACGCGCGACGCATCAGGGGTGGCAACCTCGCCGCGACAAACCCGTTGGCATGGCCGCCCACCGACGGCGATACATCGCAACTACGACTTCGTCGCCACGCCTTTGACGCCTATGACGCCCTTACGGATTTGGCCACCAAAGCCAGCTACGGGAGAGATCCGTGCAGCGACGCCGACGCCGTTCACGCCAAAGAACTGTGCGACGCGGTGCGGGCCGGTCTGCAGTAGGGCGCGCGGGTTTTTCGTTAGCCGGCACACGAGAAATCGCGCCGCTCCGCACCGAGTGACCGTACGCGCACCGGTCGTGGGAAATGTCGTCATCACAAAGAGTGGCGCGTTGCCGACTAGGCGCGAAACGACGACGCCGGGAGGCCGTTGACCAGCGGCTCTGCTGTCGTCACGAAGGCGCGTGCGCCGTTTGTTACGGGGGAACATGCACACACCAACTTCTCGGTGCTTCCACATTTCATGGCGCTGACAAACCTGGCTACTGTGTCGACGGAGCAGCCCTGACCCGACTGTCGCTGAAGCGGCAAGGAGTAGCAGGCAGACGAAAGACATGTCGGCACAGAGACACGGCAATCTCGAGGACAGGGGCTCGCTGACCCGGAGATTCGTCCACGGCACACCACGGTTCTTGATCACGGTCGTCGTGTTGGTCGGGGCCGCCTTGCTCTTCGACTCGGGCGTCGCTCATGCGCAAGCGGCGTACGTCGACACGCCGCAGGTATGCACAACAAGTGACCTCGGCACGACGGTTTCCCAAGCGCACATCACCCAGTCTTGTGTGGGAACGACCACGGACGGAAGTGAAATCGTTTTCAGTCTCTCGTTGAGGCGTGGCTCAAACCCGGCCACGTGGTCAGCGGGAACGGGGGCCACCTTTGATGTCAGCGTCGACGGGGCCACCGATAGCTATGTCGTCGGCTGGACAGAAGCGCTGGGTGCATACGTCTTCGCCGACGCCGATCCGGCCACGACGCTGTGCACCCCCACCACCGTGTACAACGCTCCGAACGCCTACCTCATCGAAGTGGCCCCGAGTTGCCTGGGCACGCCGCCGGCCATCTCCTGGAGCGCCCAGTTCACCTACGTCAACGGGTTCGGTGTTTCCTCTAGCGACACGTCGCCAGCCACCGGGTTAGCGGGGCCGGTGATCTTCGACGGGCCCGCCACCGCCACCTTTACCAACAGCACCCCGCCGGCGCTCACCGCCACCGACACCTCGACCTTCACCGAAACCGCCCCCTGGCAGTTGGCATGGACTTACAACTGCACTGACCTGGGCGCGGCGGGGACTTTTGACGTCACCGTGGTGAGTTCGCCGGCCGCTAGCGATGCGGGAGTAAGCGCGACGGGGACCGGGGGCAGTGCAACCGCCTCGTACACGAATTCCGGTTCCTTCTATTTGTCGGTACTCGGCTCGGGATGCGATTGGAACATCACGGTCTCGCCCACCCCGACACCACCGCCCACCACCACGACGACGCCACCGACGACGACGCCACCGACAACGACTACGCCCACCACATCACCGCCGACGTCAACACCGACGACGACGCCGCCGTCGTCTCCGCCTCCGACGGGGCCGACCATTCCCCTGACCCCGGTACAGGTGACAACGGTCGACCGCGCTTCGGAGCACGCCCACGTCACCGTGGACAACGCCGTGGTGCATGCATCGACATCGGCGACCACCACGACCACGACGACGACGCAACCCGCCGATCCCGCCGCGTCGACGTCCTCCACCACCACTTCGACGCCACCCGCCATCGCCGCCACCGGAGCCATGGGTGTCATCGGCGGCACTGCGACTGCCCACCTGGGTGGATTGACGAGTCGTAACTCGGGCCTCTCGATTCTGCCGTGGTTGCTGGTCATTCCGGGCCTGCTCGTGGTCGGGGTCCCCGGGTTTGGCGTGGTGAGGCGACGCCGCAAGACGGTTCTCGATGGGGCGGGGTGGCCCAATGACGCCGTCCTCGCTCAGGCGGCCATCCTGGCCCCCGCCGCGACGGCAGCGGTGACGGCGACGGTGGCACCGGCTGCCACGCGGAGGCGGCGCCAGCATGTGCCCATCCGACGTTGGCTCGATCTGCTCGACCGCCGCCGCATGATGATCGCCGGTGTCGTGCTCATCGTCGTGGCTGTGACCGCCGGTGCCGTGGTCAAGTGGGGCTTCTCGTCGTCAGTCAGCCCGGCCACAGCGGCCAGCGGGAGTGGTCCTCTCACTCGTCCCACCGTGCCACCGGCCAGCAAGTTCATCGTGCCGGCGGACAGCATCCCCTCGTCACGGCAGGCTGCGCCCACGGCCGCTGAAGACGCCGCGGTTCAAGGTTGGTGGGCCATAAACGGCACGTGGACAACGATCCTTCTCGACGACGAGATCGCCGTGAAGGACAACGAGTTCGCCCCGCCCCTCACCACGCTGTTCCAGGCCAACAACCTGTTGGAGAAGAACCTCGCCCTGGCGGTGACAATTCGCCCCGTACCCAATGCCACCATGGAGAGGGAATGGACGAACATGCTCGACGACTTTCAATCGGCAGGGTCGTCTGTCGTCGATTGGATCTACACGTCCGATAGAGAGACATCGGGGTCGTGGACCCAGATTCTGACCGAGTTCCAACGCGCCGACGGGTGGGCGGCGGCCTTTGACCAAGAGGCACCAGTCTTCGGAGTGAATTAGCTCGTCGCCCGGTGGTGTGAGCCGGTGGCCTTAGGCGAGCAGTCGGGCCCAGGTTGCCGGACCTAAGCCGGCGAAAAGCTGAGGGTGCTCTCTTCCCAGAAGGATCGCAGCGACGCCAGCTTGCCGTCCTCGTTCACCTTGTAAATGTTCACGTAGTTCACCGTGCCCACTTGACCATTGGGCAAGGTAATGCGGATCTGACCGGTGTTAGCCACCTCGTTGCCGCATTCGATGGAGTGGTCGACGATGAACTCGACCTTCTCGCTGCTGCTGATGACGTTGTCGTAGAAGTCGGTGATCTCAGCCTTGCCATGGCGACCGCGCCCTTCGGCGTCGAACATCGACGGCCCGACGGGGTCCTCGATGACGGCGTCATCCGCATACAGGTCTAGCCATTCTTCGCGGTTTTTGACGAGGATGTGCGCCATCGACTGTGCAGCTGCGTCTCGTGCGGCCCCCATATGTCCTCCTATTGGTCTGACTTTGCTCGGACTTTGCGACGACTTGGTTGTCGATCTCAGGTCTTGGTGGCAGCGATCACCGTGTCGGCGAATCGCCGCAGATCATCGAGCTTCGTCTGCAGATCCTGCGTATCGGGGCCCACCACGTAGGGCCAGCGGAATCCCACGATTACGTCCGTAACGCCCTGCTCCTCGAGCCGGCGCACGCCGTCGACGCTGAAGCCGTCAGCTGAGATCACGTGAACCTCAAAGGGACGATCCTCGCGACCAGCCTCGCGCCGCAATGTGGCCAACCGTTCGAGTAGCCCGGGTAGATCGGCCGGATCACCACCGCCGTGCAGCCAGCCGTCGCCGCTGACCGCGGCCCGTCGCAACGCCGCCTCTCCATGTCCGCCAATCAGCACCGGGATGGGCTCTGACGGTGTCGGCGCCATCTTCACGGCGGGCACATCGAAGATCTTGCCGTGGTACTCGAAGAACCCACTTTCGGGACGGCTCAGGCCACGGATGATGTCGATGCACTCATCCATGCGCGTACCTCGGGCTTCCCAGGGCACATCGAGCAAGGAGTAGTCCTCGGGCCACGGGCTCGTGCCCACGCCCAGGAGGAGCCGATTCCCGGTGAGCACCGCCGTGGAGGCCGCTTGTTTGGCCACCAATACGGGATGCCGGATCGGAAGCTTGAGCACGAACGTCACGAAACGGATGCGACTCGTCACCGCGCCCATGGCCGGTATGAGGGAGAACGGCTCCAAGAAGGGCTTCTCCTCCAAGAACTCCCTTGAGCCGTCAGGATTGAACGGGTAGGTCGTATCGGACTCTTGGGGGTACGCGATGGAATCGGGCACCACGAAGGTGTCGTAGCCGGCTTCCTCGGCGGCCTGGGCCAGCGGCAAATAGAAGGCCGGGTTCACCATCGACTCGGCGTAGCTGAAGCGCATGGCGGAACTCGCTATGCGTTGGGCTTGTCGCCCGAGACGGCGGCTTGGCGGATCGACTCCAACCTGTCGATGAGGGCCATGGGCTCGACACCGACGTCTCCGAAGCGCTCGGCAATCTGCTCCGGCGTCCACCGGCCGTCGATGCTCATGGCACGCACCTCGACGGGCTGATTCCACACCGCGATCCTCCCGCCGACCACCGTGTACACCTGGCCCGTGACGTCCTTGGCGGCGTCGGACAACAAGTAGACCGCCATGGGGGCCACGTCCTCGGGCTCACCCATTTCGGCCAGTTCTATGGGCACGTTGGCCGACATGCGTGTGCGGGCGATAGGGGCGATGGCGTTGGCCCGCACGCCGTAGCGGTGCAACCCCACCGCCGCCGAGCGCACCAACGACACGATCCCGCCTTTGGCGGCGGAGTAGTTGGCTTGGGCCACGCTGCCGGCGAACGCTCCCGATGTGAACCCGATGAGCGATCCCGACTCCTGCTTGCGCATGATGGCGGCGGCATGACGGAACACGGTGAAGTGCCCCTTGAGGTGAGTGGCGATAACCGAGTCCCATTCGTCTTCGGACATGTTGAACAGCATCCGCTCACGCAGGATGCCGGCCACGGCTATGACCCCATCGATGCGGCCCCACGCCTCCACGGCGGTGTTGACGATGCGCTCGCCACCGGCCATGGTGCTCACGTCGTCGGCCACGGCCACGGCTTCACCGCCGAGAGCCTCGATCTCCTTGACCACGGACTGGGCCACCTCGCTGGTGGGGTCCTCCCCAGCCAGCCCTACTCCGAGGTCGGCCACGACCACTTTGGCGCCTTCGGCCGCGCACGCCAGGGCGCACGCCCGGCCAATGCCGCCGCCGGCACCGGTGATGACCACCGCTTTGGAATCGAGAAACCCAGCCACTGTCCGTCCTCCATGTGCTCGTGACCCACCGCCGGGCTCCAGGCGCCCCACTGCGGTAAAGGCGCCTTGATCATAGCGAGAACACGTTCTACTGTGAGGCGGGTTGGGGCCATGAGGCTTCGACGCGGTCCACCGGCGACGGACGACGAGGACAGGTTGCGGGCCGGACCTGCAACTCGATGTCGACAGTCGCCAATGGCGTCACCGCCAGCGGGCGGTCGACGATGGGGAGGAGCACTTCTATGGCCGATTTCGGGTTCTGGGCGATGGCGCAAGAAGATCCCGGCCATTTGGCCGTCGTCGCCCCCGATGGCACTGAGGTCAAAGCAGGCGAGCTGCTCGGTCGCGCCAACCAATTGGTGCACGGGCTGCGCACGCTCGGAATGGCACCGGGCGACACCATCGCCTTCGTTCTGCCCAACAGCGTCGAACTGTTCGAGGTCTATCTGGCCGCCCTACAGGCGGGTTGGTTCATCGTCCCCATCAACCACCACCTGGTGGCTCCGGAAATCTCCTACATCGTGAAGGACTCCGAGGCCAAGGTCTTCATCGGCCACGAGCGCTTCGCGGCAGCGTGCCAAGAAGCCGCCGACGAGGTTGGCATCGACGCCGAGCATCGCTTGGCGGTGGGCGATATCAAGGGCTTCGCCTCCTATGAAGCGCTCCTTGGCGCCCAGAGCACGGACTTGCCCGAGGATCGCACGCTGGGCGACACCATGAACTACACGTCAGGCACGACCGGCAATCCGAAGGGCGTACGCCGTGGTCTGTCGGGGGCCAACCCCGACGAGATGGCCATCGCGTTGGCGGGCATCCTTTTGCTTTTCAACATCCAGTCTCGTGACGACAACGTGCACATCGTTGGCTCTCCGCTTTACCACACCGCCGTACTGCGCTTTTCCGGCGCGGCCATGAACATGGGCCACACCGTTGTGCTCATGGACAAGTGGGACGCCGAGAAGATGCTGGAGCTCATCCAGGACTACAAGGTGACGCACTCCCACATGGTGCCGACCCAGTTCCACCGGCTGTTGGCGTTGCCCGAGGATGTGCGCACCAAATACGACCTGTCGTCGTTGCGTCACATGATCCACGCCGCGGCTCCGTGCCCCATCGACACCAAGCACCAGATGATCGACTGGTGGGGCCCCGTCATTGACGAGTACTACGCCGCGTCCGAAGGCGGCGGCACCATCGTCAACACCGAGGAATGGCTCACCAAGCCGGGCACCGTGGGACGGCCCTGGCCCATCTCGGAGATTGCCATCTTCGATGACGACGGCACGCGTCTTGAGGAGCCCGGCAAGATCGGCACGGTCTACATGGCCATGCAGACCGGTGATTTCGAGTACCACGGCGACAAAGAGAAGACCGCCAAGAACCGCATCGGGAAGTTCTTCACCGTCGGCGACGTCGGGTTCCTCGACGAGGACGGGTACCTCTTCCTCTGCGACCGGAAGACCGACATGATCATTTCGGGAGGGGCGAACATCTACCCCGCCGAGATCGAAAATGTCCTCCTGTCTCACCCCAAGGTCGTCGATGCCGCCGTCTTCGGCATCCCCAACGACGACTGGGGCGAGGAGGTCAAAGCCGTCATCGAGCCCATCGACAGCGCTGTCGGTTCGCCCGAGCTCGCCGACGAAATCCTGGAGTGGTGCTCGACGCGATTGGCGAAGTTCAAGACGCCCAAGACCATCGACTTCACCAACGACATGCCCCGAGACCCGAACGGCAAGTTGTACAAGCGCAAGCTCCGGGACCCATATTGGGAAGGGCGCGAGCGTGCCATTTAGTGGGTCCGTTTTGCGCCGTCCTTAGGCGCCAGTGACCCCATCGCACCACATTGCCGATGTGCTTGGAGCGAGTGGCCACGTAGGCTTTGGAACCATGGTCCCGGTGCGAATTTCCTTCGTCACCTACAACCTGTGGGGCACGGAGCGGTGGCCAGAACGCGAGCTTGCGCTTCGGCTCTTCTTCGAGCGGTACCGACCCGACATCGTGTGCGTCCAAGAGCTGACGCCCGAGACTGGCGCCACCCTTGACGACGTTCTCCCATTCCACGACAAGGTGGACGATCCATTCACCGGATGGACGACAGAAGGAAACTTCTGGTGGAACGCTCGCTTCCTTCAACTCGTCGAATACGGCGCCGAAGAGTTTGGAATCGACGCTTACCCCGACCGCCGTTTGTTCTGGGTCCGGCTGCAAGTCATCGACCAGCCGACCACGTTCTTCGTAGGCAACGTCCATCTCAGTGACTCTGGCAACTCTGCTGAACTAGAGGAAGGGCGCAACAGCCGCGTTCACGAGGCCAAAGCCATCATCGGTTCACTTGGTCGTCTGGTCCGAGAAATGGAACCTGCTTTTCTCCTGGGTGACTTCAATGACTCACTTGCTCCGTTGGCTCAGCTTCTGGCCGCCGGGTATGACAGCCCCTGGGCCCGGCTCCACCAATTGCCTCCACCGACGATGCCTGCCTATCCGGACCGTCTCTTGAGCTTCGGGTTCGCTTCAAGCTTCGTTTTGGATTGGATTGGATTGGATTGTTGCCACCAAGAGCGCACGACCATTGTCCGTGTCCAGTCCGCATGTGTATGCCGACAACATTCCTCCGTCCGACCACTGGCCCATTCACGCCATCTACGAACTGCCTGAGAGTTAAGCGCTGCGTGCCTCGTGCTGTGTGCCGCCCGTGAACCACGCCAGATCACCGGCCCAGGACAGCTCCTAACCACGGGACCGATCGAAGTGCTGCCTCGATCGCTTCGGATTCCGTTGGATATTCGCCACCCGAAAAGTAACTGATCGGAGTCCACGCCCCCATGTCCTCGGGGTCCCGACGGAACTCCTCGAACCCGAAGGTGCCATCGGGCCGGGAGAAAATATCAACGCACCGGTTCGCCTCGGATGTCTCGTGGCTGGCGAGCACAGACCACGACTTGTCGAGCCGCGACGACATGGGCTCGATTTTAACCGGCAGACCAGTCCGAGATCCCGTTACGACGCCACAGATGACCGTACGGCCGACCACCGGCATTGTGGGCGAATGGGGTCACAGTTCGTGGAGCATCCACACATTCGGTTCCCAGTAGGTGCCAATGCCGTGTCGGACCTGAAGCGGTGCGAGCCCTGAGGGAAAGACGTACTCGCCATCTTCCGGAAAAGCCATATCAGTCCAGCGTTCCCAGTCATCGACGGGGCCCTCAATCATCATCGACTTCGGTTCTGTGCGCAGGATGGTCGCTCCAAGTCGGGCGTGCACCCGCAACCAGGGGTCGAAAGGCAAGACATCGGCTCGCTTCCAGTACGCATACCGCTCGATTGGGGTAAGCGGGTAACGGTCCTTCCAACTAGGCCGCACAGGAGCAACGAGAGGTGAGAGCCCTGCCTGACGAGCCACTTCGGCCATGGCCCGAATCACGAGTCGACTCAGGCCGCGGCCTTGGTGGGAGGTCGCTACCTCGGCAGCCAAGGCAGAAAGCGCAGTCGGCAGTCGCCGGTCACCGATGGCCCGTTCCCCTACTGCGTCGATTCCGTGTGGGAGATCGTCAAGCGATCCATCCCACCAAAAAGGAATGGTCCTTCCTCGTGCCACCACCTGTTCTTCATCGCGATCGAACAACAGAATCTGGACATGTGCGAACCGAGGAACGATTGCGCCGAAATAGCTACTCGTGTGGTTCCCGTGATTGTTGTACTCCGGCCACACGTCTCGAAACGACGACCGCGCTACTTCCCAGAGATCGGGTCGCTCCTTTGCGGTAAAGACGACGATGTGGTCGTCTGCGGCAAGACCCATTTCCTGCATGGCTTCATCATGGCGCCTTCTGAGAGATACACGCGCCTTCACTCCCGGTGCGATCGTCCCGGGAGGGGTGCGCCTGGCGCGGGTTACCGACACCAGGGCAGGAGCAACGCATCATCTCGGCATCCGCTTCGCCCACATTGGCGGAACCGGAGTTAGCCGGACCGTCGCACTTTCAGTCGAGATCGCCCTCGTTATCGAATGTCTCGGCGACAGACCACAAGGGCTTCGACTTTCACGAGACCGCCACGGAGTCCGCAACTGCGAGCATCTGCTTCCCGATGGGTTGAAAATCGATTTTGGTGCTGAGGAGTCCGGTCGAAAGTCGCTCGATGACTCCCCATTCCCAGATGGCAGTGGCGTCAAGTCCCGTCTGCAGCGCCAGCCACCTCGATCGTTCTTGAGGATCACCGTCGAGCAACTCAAGGGGATCCTCGCGCATGATGATTCCCATGTCGTATTCGGCCTCCGCCAGCAGCCCGTCGGGGTCGACCAGCTTGAATCCGGTGCCGGCTTGCAGCGTGTTCCATTGGTGAACATCGCCGTGCACTAGGACGGCCCGCTCGTCATCGTGGGCATCCACGCGGCGGGCCGCGCACTTGAGGGCATACTCGACCGCTTGCTCTGTGCAGGGGCGACCAAGCTCCTCCCAGGTCGTTTCAATGGTGTGAGCGAGCCACCGTCCCTTGGTTGCTCCTGTCGGCAGGCCGCAGGTGCCCAGCACTGGCCGCCACACCAGTGACGCCGTCGCGCACATAACTTTATGGCGTTTCTCAAGAGGAAGGCCAAGGTCTTTGAGCGAAGGTCCGAGACGCTCCAGAAGGAGAGCGTCCCGGTTCTGATCGCTCCGCAACATCCGTACGCAGCCCTCGCCTTTCGCAAGGTTCAGGACGAGGATCTCGTTCCCCGATGCGCCACCATCGCGCGGGATCATCAACTTCAATACGGCTGGTGCTCCGTCATCCAGGGTCGCCTCGGCGACGAACGCTTCTGTGGCGTCATCAAACGGGCGACCCACAGTGATGGACCATTCGTTTTCAAGACTTCTCACGAGATCAGGGAGGTCATCGAGCCAATGCTCGGCGTGAAACGCAATGGCTTGTTTGCGCACGACCTCAGACACAAGGCTCACACTCAACACTCTGACAGAGAACCCAGTCAGTGAGCGTCGAATGATCCGTGGCCGGACTCCACGACCCCTGAAGATGGGCAGTGGATGTCGATTGTGAACCCACCCCTAATGGACAGTCCCAGGAGACGACCGAAACACCAGTGGACGACTCCCGGCCGGGAGGTTCGCCGATTGCGTCGAAGTCGCTCTGGCAGTTTGAAGGCACTCCGCCGGCCTTTGAGCGTTACACCCGCGTAGAACAATGCGGACATGTCTGGTTCACTCCCGATCGCGGTCGACGAGATACGCGGCTTCCTGGCCGACGCCGATCCGCAGCTCTTCTCGTGTGACGATGCCGCTTGGGTGACAGCCGTCGGCGCTGATATCGAGCGTCTCGGGGTGGCCGTCAAGACTCTCTTTGCGGCCCGAGGAGCCCAAGGATCGGTATGGAAGGACGCCGGGCACCGCTCGCCGGCCGATTGGCTGGCTGAGAAGTCCGGGGTAGGCCGCGGCGAAGCCATCCGCACCATGGAGACCGCCGAGGCCCTTGGTTCTCTGCCGCTTACCGTCGATGCGCTTCGAGCGGGACGGCTTTCCTCGGAGCAGGTCCACCAGATCACCGCCGTTGCCTCTCAGCACCCTTCGGTGGAAGGGGCCCTGATCGAAACGGCCGCTCACAGCACCGTCAAGGGCCTCAAGGACCAGTGCAAGAGGATCCTGGCCCAACACGACTCTGAGGCCGAAGCTCTGGCTCGTTATGAACGGATCCGTCAGAACCGCTATCTGCGCTGGTGGACCGACACCGAAGGGGCCTTTTGCGTCCAGGGCCGGACCACTGCCGAAGACGGGGCCAGGTTCATCGCGGCTTTAGAGACCCGTTCCAATGCCCTCTTCGATTCGGCTCGTCGGTCTGGGCTTCATCAGCCCACCGATGCGTACCGGCTCGATGCCCTGGTGGAACTGGTCACCGGGGAAGGGGGCCCGACCTCGGGGACTACCTCAGAAGTCGTCTTCCACGTGCCGGCGGCCGCTTTAAAGCGCCGAGCGCTCAAAGGCCAAGAGACCTGTGAGATCGCCGGCATTGGGCCGGTGCCCTTAGCGGCGGTGGAGAGGGTCCTTCCCACTGCCTACGTCAAGATCCTGGTCGAAGACGGGGTGGACGTCACCACCGTGGCCCATGCCGGTCGGGCCATCTCCGCCCATCTGCTCAGTGCCCTGCAGTCTCGAGACCGCAAGTGTGTGGTGGAGGGCTGTGACGTTGCTCATGGCCTCGAAGCCCACCACATCATTCCTTTTGCCCAAGGTGGCAAGGGATCTCTCGAAAACCTTGCTCGGGTCTGTTCGCACCACCACTCGCTGATCAGCTACCGGGGCTTCGAGCTCACCGGAACCCCGGGAAACTGGATCTGGATCACGCCGGCGGGGCTGGATCGCAACGGCGAACGGGTTCTCACCGACGAGGTGGTCGAGGCCATGGCCAAAAAAGCCGACGAACGGCAAGCCCTGTTCGATTAGTAGGCCGAAGTTTCGGCTGCGGCAAGATCGTGCGAACGATGTCGCGCCCGCGCCGAGCCATGTACGGCCCTATGTTCCTCGCGAAGCCCGGACAACGTCGACAAGCGCCAGAAGTCCGCGCACGTCGAGCGGCTTGAGAAGATGTCCGACAACACCCCGTCCGAGCAAAGCTCGCACCTGCGGGCCCGGTGCTTCGGCACTCACCAGCGCGACCGGAATCCCGGTGGTGACGTCGTCGGCTTGGAGACGATCGAGCACAGCCGTGCCATCCATGTCCGGAAGGTGAAGGTCGAGAAGGATCAAGTCGGGCACGTGCTCGCGGGCCAGGTCCAGCCCTAAACCTCCGTGCATGGCGGCCAACACATCGACCCCCGGCCGCCGGGACAGCACCCGCTCCACGAGATCGAGATTGGTGAGGTTGTCTTCGATCAGCAACACCCGGAACAGTTTCGACAGTGCCGGTGCAGCAGCGGTGACGATCTTGGCTTCACCGAAGTGGTCGGCTCGCTCGATCGAGGCAGCGGGGAGGTCGATGAAGAACGTGCTTCCGACCTCGGGAACGGAATCGACCCCGAGTGTCCCTCCCATGCGCTCCACCAATTGCTTCGACAGCGCCAGACCCACCCCGGTGCCTTCAACTCCCGATTGCTCGGCACCGAGTCGGTCAAAAGGCTCGAACACTCGCTCGAAGTCACCCGGACGGATCCCACGCCCCGTATCCGCCACCGCCAAACGCAGCCGGCCGCGATCGATGGCATCGCAGCTGACGTCGATTTGCCCGCCGGGACGGTTGTACTTCACGGCATTCGACAGGAGATTCAGCATCACCTGCAGCAAACGCTGCCGGTCGGCAAGCACGGCCAACGAGCCGCCAGACTCAATCGACACGCGCACAGCCACTTCGGCACGCTCGGCGATGGGCCTGGTCAGCGCCACCGCATCGGAGACCAACTCGGCCAGCGACACCGGGACCATGGCCAGCTCCAAGTACCCGCTCTCGATCCGGGCGATGTCGAGGACTTCGTCGATGAGATCGAGAAGGTGCTTGCCCGCCCGCAGGATGTGCTCGACGCCGTCGGCGTGCAGGACAGGCAGATCGTCCATTTGCAGCAGCTGCGAAAAGCCCAGGATCGAGTTCAGTGGCGTGCGCAGTTCGTGGCTCATACGGGAGAGGAAATCGCTCTTGGCTCCGCTGGCTTTTTCGGCTGCTTCCCGAGCCGCCTCCAAACGCTTCTCGAACTCGAGCGCAGCCGTGATGTCCCTCGATACAACCACAGCCCCCGCGAAGTGACCGAGGTGGTCGAGCACAGCCTGGCCACGCGAATCGACGGTGATCCATCGACCGTCAGCGTGTTGGACGCGATAGCGAAGGTGAATCCCGTGCACTCCCCCACTCACCATGCGAACGAAGGCCGACCCCACAATCTCGAGATCGTCGGGATGAACCTTGGTGAAAATGTCCGGCGGCGAACCGTCTTCATGCTGCCAGCCGAGAATGGTTCTTTCGGCTTCGGACACCTGATGGATCCGTCCGTGACGGTCCATGAGTGTGATGATGTCCGGGCTCGCCTTCAATACCGTGTCGAGCACCCGATCCCGGGTCGCCAACGCCGCCTGCGCCTTCTTGCGCTCGGTGATATCGGTGGCGATGCCTCCGATGGCATACGGCTCACCGTCCTCGTCCCGCAACAGAAAGCGGTTGACGATGAAGTCACGCCGACCATCACTCGTGACCATCTGCTCGTCGGTAAGGCGCGACGTCCCGTCGGCCAGCAGGGCCCGCTCATGGGAGACGATGGCAGCAGCGTTGACGGTCCACGTCTCCGACACGGCGTTGCCCACGATGTCGGACACGCCGATTCCCGTGAGTCGAGACCATTCCTCGTTGGCCACCAGGTAGCGACCTTCAAGATCCTTGACGAAGATGGCCGAGGGCGAGTGCTGCATGATGGCGCGCAGCCTCGCCTCGCTGTCGCGCAACCCATCCTCGGCTCGGCGGCGATCGGTGACGTCGTGGGCAGACCCGTACACGAGGCCCCGAGCCGGCTGGGCGCGCATCGTCCATTGCAGGGTGCGCCAGGTCTCGTTGCGGCAGCGATACCGAAGCTGCACGCCCGTCACATCGGTCCCCGATCGCAGGGCTTCGCGTGCCGAGTCGCGCGCCACCACGTCGTCGGGATGCACGATCTCGTCGAGGGACACCCCGACGAGGCTTTTGGGTCGGTAGCCCAGAATGCGCTCAAAGGATCTGTTGGTCCACACCACCACACCCTCGAGGTCGGTGATGCACAGCAGCGCCGTGGACAGCCCGAGAAACGACGGAAGGTAACGCTGCTCCTGGGTCATCGGGGCCGTGGGCATGGTGGTCATCGAACCCGTCGGGCTCGACCCCGTGGGTCGGTTCGCCGGCGTGGTCACGGGGTCCCCTTGACTGACGATGACACCAGCTCGACGACCCGTATGAGCTCGCGGACGTCGACGGGCTTGGTGAGATACGCAGTCGCCCCTTTGCCGTGCAGCCGTTTGATCTGCGTCGACGTCGCATCGGCGCTCACCACCACCACCGGAATATCCCGGGTCACGGGGTCCCGGCGCAGTTCGTCGAGCACGTCCACCCCCGACATGTCGGGCAGGTGCAGGTCAAGGAGGATGAGGTCGGGGTGGTGCTCACGGGCCAACTCGAGACCGAGGCTGCCGTACATGGCGGCGAGCAGCTCGACGGGCTGGCGACGCGACAGGATCTGTTCGACCAGTTCGAGGTTGGCCAAGTTGTCCTCGATGTGCAGCACCCGGATCGTGCCTCCGAAAACGGCAGGACCGAGAGCGGGATCGGACTCGCCCGGCTCTTTCGCCGGCGCTTCGGCCGCAGGCAGTTCGACGGAAAAGGTGGAGCCCACTCCCAGCTCCGATTGCAGCTCGATGCTGCCACCCATGTGTTCGACGAGATACTTGGTCAAGGTGAGTCCCACCCCGGTGCCCTCGACGCCGGTCAACTCGGCCCCGAGACGATCGAAGGGCTCGAACACCCGGCTGATGTCCTGCGATGCGATGCCATGGCCGCTGTCTTTGACAGCAATGCGCACGCGATCATCGTCGGCCAGCAGCGCGGAGACGTACACCTGGCCCCGGCTGACGTTGTACTTCACGCCGTTCGAGAGCAGGTTGAGCATCACCTGGAGCAGGCGCTGGCGATCCCCGCGCACGTGCGCGTTGGCGGGACAATGGGCCAGATCGAGGACGATCTCGA
Source organism: uncultured Acidimicrobiaceae bacterium (assembly GCA_963714125.1). Taxonomy (GTDB): domain Bacteria; phylum Actinomycetota; class Acidimicrobiia; order Acidimicrobiales; family UBA8190; genus CAWCAW01. The sequence continues at coordinate 3,511,259 of OY970234.1, forward strand.
CGTGGCGTTCCTCGGCCAGAGGCCCGGCCAGATTGACGGCGTCGTGCAGCACGCTCGCCAGGGCCACCGGCTCGGCCGCCAAATCCAGCCTTCCCGACTCGATGCGGGCGATGTCGAGGACCTCGTCGATGAGGTTCAGGAGATGGCGTCCGGCGCGCAGGATGTGCCCGACGGCCTCTTCCTGTTCGGGGGGGAGGCTATCCATTTCGAGCAGTTGGGCAAAGCCGAGGACGGAGTTCAGCGGCGTACGCAACTCATGGCTCATCCGCGAGAGAAAATCGCTCTTGGCCTCGCTGGCATGCTGGGCGATGTCAACGGCCGCCTTCAGCTGTCGCTCGAATTCGAGGTCGGCGGTCACGTCCCTCGAGATGATGACCGCGCCCCCCGACGTTCCATCATCCTCGATGATGGCTTGGCCCCGCGAGTCGAGCGTCACGCAGTGGCCGTCGCGGTGCCGCACCCGGTAACGGATGTCGGTGCGGGCCTCCTCCAAGGTGAAGAGCTTCGAGAACTGGTCGTCGATCAAGGGAAGGTCCTCGGGTTCGACGAGAGCCTCCACTTCCTCGTGCACGGGGTGCTCGAGGTCGAGACCGAGAATGGGATTGGACGCCTGGCTGATCTCGAGGACCTGCCCGGCAGCATCAAGGATGGTCACGATGTCGGGCGATGCCCGCACGATGGTGTCGAGTAGCCGCTGGCGTTCGCCCAAGGCTTCTTCGATGCGCGTCCTTTCGGTGATATCGGTGGTGATCCCGACGCTGCCCACGACACGTTCTGACGAGTCGCGCATGGGGAACCGCACCGTCATGAACGTGTGCTTACCGTCGGCCAGGGGAACCTGGTCGTCACGAACGTCGACTTCGCCATGCTCGAGAACCCAGGCGTCGGCCTCCCCGGCATGCGCCGGTGCGAGGGGCCACACTTCCTTGGCTGTCTTGCCGAGCACGTCGTATGACGTCATGCCGATGGGCGTCAAGAAGGCATCGTTGACGATGACGTAGCGGCCTCGGAGGTCCTTGACGAAGATGGCCGACGTCGAGTTGTCGAGAATGGCTTGCAGGCGCATCTCGTTGGCTCGCAGGGCAGCGTGGTCCAAATGGCGTGCGGTCACGTCGCGAGCCACGATGAAGATGAGGCCCGATGCCGAATCCATCCGTGCCGACCATTCCAGCCACTTGAAGGTGCCGTCCTGGCACCGGTGACGCGCTTCGATGTTGGTGGCTTCCTGGCCTCGCAAGATCTCGTCCCCCACGCCCCAGAGCATGTGGACGTCATCGGGGTGGACGGCGTCGGTGAGGTGCATGCCACGCAGCTCGTCGGCCGTGTAGCCCAGCGCCTCCTGAGCCGCCGCGTTGCACCACACCAACCCATCGACGGGGTCGATCACGGCGTAGAGCTCAGTCGGGAGGTCGAGGAACGCGGCGAGGTCTTCGTCGGTGACCTCGAAGTCGGCCCCGTTCACCGAGGCTCCCCGCCCCGGATGCAATGTGGGCATCTGCCCTCGATCTTCGCCCAAGAAGTTGCCGTCCTGGCTCGTGCCGGGAGCGCTGGCTCCGGCCGCTTCCCAACGGTATCGGCATCAGGGCGGAGTTCGTTGAGAGTGCGAACGCACAGAGTGGCCTTTTGAACCGTCTCAAGGCGTCGAGCTGGCCAAATGGCTGGGGACCCCGGCAGATTTCTCTGATGGCGGTCGGCTCGGGGGTCTCTGGGAGCCGCCGGGCTCCGGGGGGCCGGGCTTGGGGCGGCGCCGCCGGCGGCCGGTCGGCCGGTCGATGGGTCGGCGGGTCGGCGGGTCGGCGGGTCGGCGGGTCGGCGGGTCGATGGGTCGGCGGGTCGGCGGGTCGGCGGGTCGGCGGGTCGGCGGGTCGGCCGGTCGATGGGTCGGCGGGTCGGCGGGTCGGCGGGTCGGCGGGTCGGCGGGTCGATGGGTCGGCGGGTCGGCGGGTCGGCGGGTCGGCGGGTCGGCGGGTCGGCGGGTCGGCGGGTCGGCGGGTCGGCGGGTCGGCGGGTCGGCGGGTCGGCGGGTCGGCGGGTCGGCGGGTCGGCGGGTCGGCGGGTCGGCGGGTCGGCGGGTCGGAGGATCAGGCGGTGTGGTCGGTGCGATCGGTGCGGTCGGTGTGGTCGGCTGACCCGGCGAATCCCAGTCGGCGGGCGTCAGCACGAATCTGCTCGACGGCGTCCGTCGAACCCGTATTCTCCGCCACCATGTCCACGAATTTTTGGGGCGGTAGCTGGATGAAGATTCCCTCGGCTTCAGCGGTGAGGACATCACCGGCGTAAATGCCGCCCCATGATCGGATCTTTCGCCCGTCGCGCTCCACGTAGCGGGCCGCCAGCCGCAACTCGGTACGCAACGGAGTCGGTCGCAAGTAGCGCACGGTCATGGTGCCCGTCATGGCCGGAGTCCCCGAGATGATCAAGGTGGCGGCCATGATCTCATCGAAGATCATGGCAATTACGCCGCCGTGAACGGCCGTAGGCGGGCCTTCGTACTGATAGTCCAACCACGCTGTCCCCCGCAGCTCGCCGTCGACGGCCTCGATCAAGATGGGCGGCGACACCGGGTTGGCAAACCCGATAACGGGACTGCTGGGGAAGAAATCCTGCGCGTGCCCGGCCGGATCGGGTTGACCGCGCAGCCGGCGATCGGGGCCGGCAGCCTCGTCGAGGGTGGTGGCGATGTCGATGGCAGCCGGCACCATGGCCGCGATCTGCGCGTCGGTGAGGTCGCCTCCCACGATGGATGCCGTGATCCGTCGCAGCGCAGCGGCCAACTCGAATCGAGGGTCTTGCTCGTGGCCAGCACGGGCGGGATCGCCGGCACCAACGGAGTCGGCCGCAGGTGCCGAACGAGGCGTCGTTGACGAGATGCCGAAGTCGGACACCCCACCTTCGTCGACGCCATGGGGGCTCATGGCCCGATCACTTGCGCTTGTACTCGGGTGTCCGTTTCTGGGCGAACGCCTTTTGACCTTCGGCGGCATCCTCGGTGGCGAAGATGGGAATGCCGATCTCCAGCTCGATCTTGAGGGCCTCTTGCTCGGGGATCCCCTCGGTCTCTTGCACCGAACGCTTAATGGCCTCAACGGCCAGGGGCCCATTGGCGCAAATGGTCTCGGCGATCTGCAGGGCCTCGTTGAGCGCCTCGCCGTCGGGCACCACCCTGCCGATAAGCCCGATGCGCAACGCCTCCTCGGCACTCACCTCGCGGGCGGTGAGGAGCAGATCCATGGCCACCGTGAAGGGGATCTGGCGGCGCAGCCGCACGGTGGACCCTCCCAACGGGAACAACCCCCGGCGCGCTTCGAAGACTCCGAATTTGGCGCTCTCGCCGGCCACCCGAATATCGGTGGCCTGGAGGATCTCGGTCCCACCGGCCACCGCCCATCCCTCCACGGCAGCGATCAAGGGCTTGCGGAGTTGGTAGTGGCGCAACAACGCCTTCCAGTGGAGGTCGGGGTCGGCCTCGGTGCGCGGGCGGTACGTCTCCGCGTCAGGACCGGTCATCGACTTCAGGTCCATGCCCGAACAGAACGTCCCGCCGGCGCCCGTCAAGATGGCACAGCGGATGTCGTCGTTCTCGTCGATCTCGGTCCACGCGTCGGCCATGCCCACCAGCATGGGGAGGCTGAGGGCGTTCTTGGCCTCGGGCCTGTTCATGGTGACAATGGCGACAGCGCCGCGCGTCTCGAAGCTCAGGTGCTCGGTTCCGGTCATGGTTCTCAGAGCCTCTCGAGGATGGTGCCCGTGGCCAAGGCGCCGCCGCAGCACATGGAGATGAGCGCGAACTGACCGTCGCGGCGTTCCAGTTCATGCAAAGCGGTGGTGATCAACCGACTTCCCGTCGCACCGACAGGGTGCCCAAGGGCGATAGCCCCGCCGTTGACGTTGACCTTGTCCATGTCGGGCTGATGCACCTGGGCCCATGACAGCGATACCGAGGCAAAGGCTTCGTTCACCTCGAAGATGTCCATGTCCGCCATGGTCATGCCGGCCTTGGCCAGAACCTTGGCCGTGGCCTCGACGGGACCGTCCAGGTGGTAATAGGGATCCGAACCGGCCAACACCTGAGCCACGATCCGAGCCCGGGGCCGCAGCCCGGCCGCCAGCGCCGCTTCTTCGGACATCCACAACACGGCCGCAGCGCCATCGGAGATCTGCGACGAGTTGCCCGCCGTGTGCATGCCGTCGGGCATGACCGGCTTCAAGTTGGCGAGAGCTTCCGCGCTCGTCTCGCGCAAGCCCTGGTCGCGGCTGATGATCTGCCGCTCGCCGGTGGGGCCGTCGGGACCGACGACGGGCGCCTCCACCGGCACGACCTCGCGCTCGAAACGACCCTCGGCCCACGCCCGAGCCGCCTTCTGCTGAGAAGACAGCCCGAAGGCGTCGACATCCTCGCGGGTGATGCCGCGCTTGGCCGCAATGCGCTCGGCCGCCCCGAACTGGTCGGGCATGTCCCAGGGAAAGTCATCGGGACGGGATTTACCCGGTCCGTTGAAGGCATTGGCGCCCAGGCCCACCCGGCTCATGGCCTCGATCCCACAGGCGATGCCGACGTCGATGGCGCCGGCGGTGATGAGGTTGGACACGAAGTGGTTGGCCTGCTGCGAGGAGCCGCACTGGCAGTCGATGGTGGTGGCGGCCACTTCGTAGGGCAGCGACTGGCTCAGCCAGGCGGTGCGGGTCACGTTGGAGGCCTGCTCCCCCGCCTGGGTGACGCAACCCCCCACGACCTGCTCGACGGTGACCGGGTCGATCCCGGCCCGCTTGATCAGCTCGACCTGGGCGAGACCGAGAAGCTCGGCGGCGTGCATCCCCGCCAGGCCGCCGTTGCGCTTGCCGATCGGAGTGCGTACCGCCTCGACGATCACCGCTTTCGCCATGCCACAACCTCCTGGGGGCTGTCAGTCACCAGACCCTCTGGACCCTGAGGTAGTGGCCCGAGGCGGCAACCTGATCTGGCCACAGTATAGAACCTGTTCTAGCTGGGGCCACGGGCCACGGGCCACGGGCCACGGGCCACGGGCCACGGGGCGCACGGAGCCGCCGGAGCCGGACAGGGCAGCGCTAGCCGAGCAGCCGCTTGGCGATCACCACTCGCTGGATCTGGTTGGTGCCCTCGTAGATCTGGGTGACCTTGGCATCGCGCATGAATCGCTCGGCCGGAAAGTCCTGGGTGTAGCCGTAGCCACCGAGCAACTGCACGGCGTCGGTGGTGACGGCCATGGCGGTGTCGGAGGCGAAGCACTTGGCCATGGCCCCCACCATGGGCAGCTCCCCGGATTCGTCACTATCGACAAGCCCGCAGGCCCGATACACGAGAGTGCGCGCCGCCTCGGTCCGCATGGCCATGTCCGCCAGCATGAACCGCAGCCCTTGGAAGTCCGCAATGGGGTGGCCGAAGGCGTTGCGCTCCTGCATGTAGCTCGCCGCGAAGTCGATGGCGCCTTGAGCGATGCCAACGGCCTGCGCACCGATGATGGGCCGGCTGCGATCAAGGGTGTGCATGGCGATGGTGAAACCCTGACCCTCTTGGCCCACCAGGTTCTCCACCGGCACGTGCACGTCGTCGAATACGACCTCGCCGGTGGGACTGCCCCGCATGCCCATCTTGTTCTCGAGCTTGGCCACCTTCACGCCCCAATCGGCCTCGACCACGAAGCAGCTGATGCCGCGGTGGCCGGCTTCGGGATCAGTCTTGGCGAAGACGGTGTAGAGGTCGGACACGCCGGCATTGGTGATCCAGTACTTGGTCCCCGACAACACGTAGTGGTCGCCATCTCGCACGGCCCGGCTGCGCATGGAGGCCACATCACTGCCGGCGTCGGCTTCGGACAAGCAGTAGCTGCCCTGGGATGCGCCCGACGCCACGCGGTGCAGGTACTTGCTCTTGAGGGCGTCACTCCCCCAGTTCATGACCGGGATCATGGACAGCTTCGAGATCACCAAGGCCAGGCTGGTCGCCGCGCAGGCCCGGGCGATCTCCTCGATCATGACGGCCTGGGTGACGTGATCGGCACCCGCCCCCCCGTAAGCAGCGGGGATGCCCACGGCCGGCAGCTCCATGTCCTGACATGCCTTGAGGCTGTCGAACGGAAACGTAGCGGTGCGATCCACTTCGGCCGCGTGCGGGGCGATGCGCTCCTCGGCCATGTGGCGCAGGGCCACCCGGAAGTCTTTCTGCGTGTCGGTCAGACCGAAGGAAACAGACATACCGACAGTCTCGCAGCGATCAGTGCTGGCCCAGGAAATCGACCAGGAGGCCGTTCACCACATCGGGAGCGGTCTCGGGGATCCAGTGGCTGACGTCCTCGAGCACCTCGAAGCGGTAGGGCCCGGTGACCCACTGCGCGCTGCCTTCGGCGGCGACACGTCCGATGGCGATATCCGCCGTCGACCACAGGTACATGGTGGGAACGCTGATAACGCCGACGTCGGCGAACGCCTCGGGGGTCATGGCTCGGTACCAGTTGAGCGCGGCCGTCAGCGCGCCGGGCTCGAGCATGGCGGTGACGAACACTTCGATCTCAGGGGCGTCGGGCGCCATCCCCGACCCGGCGAACATCCGGCGCAACCCGTCGCCCGATCCGTCCTCGCCGAGAAAGAGCGTCTCGGCCACGCCACCGGGTTGGCGAAAGACGTCCATGTACGACGACCGTTTGCTCTGGTCGTCGTCGCCTCCTGACAATGCGGCGCCGAAGGCATGCGGGTGCGGCACCGACACGGCGGTGAGGGTGCGAATCCGAGGCGCATGCCGGGCGGCCGTGGCCCACGCCACCACCGCTCCCCAGTCATGTCCGACGAGGTCGAAGCGGCTGATCCCTAACGCATCGGTGATGGCAACCACGTCGGAGACGAGGGCGTCAAGGCGGTAGTCGTCGATCTCCGCCGGTCGCGCCGTGGCGCTGTAGCCGCGCTGGTCGAACGCCAACGCCCGGTAACCGGCTGCCGCCATGGCCTCAAGCTGGGCGTGCCACGACCACGACGTCTGCGGGAAGCCATGCAGGAAGAGCACCGGGCGACCATCAGGCGGGCCCGCCGCCGTGGCGTTGAAGGTGAAGCCGTTGGCGTCGACCTCGAAGTGGTCCACGCTTGGCGTCGGCTCCGCTCAGGCGGGATCGGCGGGTGCGACGGCAACAACCATGGTGCGCCATTGCCCGAGCCGACCGCGCACGGCGTCCGATGTCAGCCGCAACGTCTCCTCGGGAACGGCCTCCACGATGCGGCGCTGCGACTCGTAGTGATGCGCGGCCGCCTGAAAAAGCGGCGACCGCCACGCCACCAGGTCGGCGGGTGCGTCACCCAGGAACCCGAAGAGCACGAGCGCCATTTCCACGTCTTTGCCCACCGGTGCCCGGCCGAACAGCGCGGCGCGGGCCGCCCCCACCGCGGCGGTGCCGGTGAGGGCGTCCTCGGTGGTGATCCCCGGGGACAGCTCCACCTTGTCGGCGTAGAGCTCTTCGGCCACCAGCAGGGCATAACCCGTGTTGGGGCCGGGGACCCCGATGCTGCGGCCCTTGGGGTGCTGGTTCCCGCGCAGCTCGGCCACCCGGTCCTGGCGCCAGTCCAGCGGGGTGCGCAGCTGGTAGGCGCCGCGCACCTGGTCGGCTTCGATGATGGGGACGTAGCTGGGCTGGGTCATCGGAGCAGACCGTAGACGATCGACTCGAAAAGGGCCTGCCAGGACGCCTCGATGATGTTGTCGGAGACCCCGATGGTGGTCCACACCTTTTCACCGTCGGTGGAGTCGATCAGGACCCGGGTGATGGCCCCGGTCCCTCGGCCCGTGTCGAGGACACGGACCCGATAGTCGGTGAGGTGGATCGACTCCAGAACGGGGAACGTCGGCCCGATAGCCCGGCGCAAGGCCGAGTCCAAGGCGTTGACGGGGCCGTTGCCTTCGGCGGTGGACAGGATCCGCTCGCCGTCGATGGACACCTTGACCGTGGCCTCGGTGGTGTGGCGCGCACTTTGGTCCGAGATGACGCGGTAGGACTCGAGCTCGAAGAAGTTCTGTTCCCACCCCGTAGCCCGGCGCAGCAGCAGTTCCAACGATCCGTCGGCCACCTCGAAGTGATAGCCGCGGTGCTCGAGTGTCTTGAGCGTATCGAGCACGGCCCCGAGCGCATCGGAGTCGAGGGCGAGACCGAGCTCCTCGGCTTTGAGGGCGAGCGTCGATCGACCGGCCATCTCCGAGACGACGAACCGGGTGCCGTTGCCCACCGCATCAGGCGTGATGTGCTCATAGGCGTCGCGCCGGCGGGCGATGGCGCTCGTGTGCAGGCCGGCTTTATGGGCAAAGGCGGCCGCGCCCACATAGGGCTGCTGCGGATTGGGCGCCACGTTGACGAGCTCGGCGATGTGGTGCGACACCGGGGTCAGCCGCTCCAGGCGTTCGCTGGGGATGGTGCGGATGTTGAGCTTCAGCGACAGGTTGGGGATGGCGGCCGACAGATCGGCGTTGCCGGTGCGCTCGCCGTAGCCGTTGATGCACCCTTGGACATGGGTGGCGCCGGCGCGCACCGCGGCGATGGAGTTGGCCACCGCGCAACCCGAGTCGTTGTGGAAGTGCACACCGACCTGACACTCGAAGTCGGCCACGATGGAGGCCACGATGGCTTCGACGTCATGGGGAAGCGTGCCGCCGTTGGTGTCGCACAGCACCAGCGCTTCCACGCCGGCCTCCTCGGCGGCGCGCAAGACGCGCCGCGAGAATTCCGGGTTCTCGAAGTAACCGTCGAAGAAGTGCTCGGCGTCGAAGAAGACGCGCAGGTCGTGTTGGCGCAAAAACTCCACCGACTCAGCTGCCATCGCCACCGCCTCGTCCAAAGTGGTGCGCAACGCGTCCGTGACATGCGTCTGAGACGCTTTGGCCACGATGCAGACCGCTTCGGTATTGGCCTTGACGAGATGGCGCAGGACCTCGTCGTCCTCGGCCTTGACGCCCGGGCGTCGCGTGGAGCCGAACGCTACGAGCGTGGCGGTGGAGAGGCGGAGCTCGGCCGGGGCCCGGGCGAAGAACTCCTCGTCCTTGGGGTTGGCACCGGGCCACCCGCCTTCGATGAAGGAAACGCCCAGGTGGTCCAGTTGCTCGGCCACGCGGAGCTTGTCGTCGACGGTGAGCGAGAGGCCTTCTTGTTGGGAGCCGTCGCGCAACGTGGTGTCGAAGATGTCGACCGCTTCGGGAAGGCTCGGGAACTCGAAGCCGTGGCTGTCGTGACGGTGCCCATGTCCCGCCTCGGGCGGGTGCGTGTGCGTGTGCGCGCCGGCGTGCTCAGTCGACATGCTCCAGCCAGTCCTTGTAGCGGTCCACCTGGCCGCGCACCGTCGCAAAGTAGGTGTCTTGGATCTGCTTGGTCACGGGGCCGGGACGACCCTCGCCCACGGTGCGGTCATCAACCTCGCGGATAGGCACCACTTCGGCGGCGGTGCCGGTGAGAAACGCTTCGTCGGCGGTGTAGAGGTCGGTGCGCACCAAGGCCTCGAAGGCGACTTCATAACCAAGGTCACGGGCGATGGTCGTCACCGAGTCCTGGGTAATGCCGGCCAACGCGCCGGATTCGGAGGTAGGCGGGGTGAGGATGCGGTTGCCCTTGACGATGAAGATGTTCTCGCCCGTGCACTCCGACACGTGGCCGTCGGGCGCCAGCAAAAGCGCTTCGTCGTAGCCCGCCTTGAGCGCCTCCACCTTGGCCAGCGACGAGTTCACGTACATACCCGTGCCCTTGGCTGCGGTGGGCACGGCGTTGGGGTCATGGCGCTGCCAGGACGACACCTTGAGCCGGATCCCGTTGGCCACGCCGTCGTCACCCAGGTACGTGCCCCACGCCCAGCCGGCGATGGACACGTTGACGGGACACGGAAGCGGATTGAGCCCCATCTCCCCGTAGCCGAGGAAGATGATGGGACGCAGGTAGCAGCCGTCGTCGAGCTTGTTGACCCGCACTACGTCCTTGGTCGCCTGCACCAGTGTCTCCACCGTGTACGGCACGTCGATCATGAAGACCTTGGCCGAGGTGAACAGCCGCCGGATGTGGTCGGTGAGGCGGAACACGGCCACCCCCGACGACGTCGGATAGGCGCGGATACCCTCGAACACGCCCGATCCGTAGTGCAACGAGTGCGTGAGGACGTGCACCTGAGCCTTGTCCCAGTCCACGAGCTCACCGTCGAGCCAGATCTTTTCGGTGGGAGTGATAGGCACGATCAGAGCCTTTCTGCAATGGCGTCGCCGACGGCGACAGTGGACGGGAACTGCTCTGCGGCGGGGTGCTCGGTCACGTACGAGCTCACCGCCTTGGTGATCCGCTCGGCGGCGTCGGGCTCGCCTAGGAAGTCGAGCATCAACGCCACCGACTTGATGGCGGCCAGCGGGTTGGCGGCGCCGGTGCCGGCGATGTCGTGGGCGGCACCGTGCACGGGCTCGAATACCGAGGGCCCGGTGCGAGCCGGGTTCAAGTTGGCCGAGGCGGCGAAGCCGATGCCTCCGGCCACCGCGCCGGCCAGATCGGTGAGGATGTCGCCGAAGAGGTTGTCGGTCACGATCACGTCGTAACGCTCGGGGCGCTCGACGAGATAGATGCACGCCGCGTCGACGTGGTTGTAGTCGCAGCTGACGCCGGGATACTCCGTCGCCACCTCGTTGACGGTGCGCTGCCACAGGTCACCGGCGAAGGTGAGGACGTTGGTCTTGTGCACGAGCGTCAGGTGATGACGAGGGCGGCTCATGGCCAGGTCGAAGGCGAAACGCACGCAGCGCTCGACCCCCATGCGGGTGTTGACCGAGCCCTGTGTGGCCACCTCATGCGGCGTCCCCTTACGCAGGAACCCACCTTCGCCGGCGTAAGTCCCTTCGGTGTTCTCTCGGATCACGATGAAATCGCAGTCAGGGGCGGGCGCTCCCGGAGTACCGGTGAAGGGTCGGAGATTGACGTACAGGTCGAGCTCGAAACGAAGCCGCAGCAACAGGCCGCGTTCGAGCAACCCGTTGGGAACGTCGGTCGAACCCACCGGCGGGCCGATGGCCCCGAGGAGCACGGCTTCAAAGCCCCTGAGCTCATCGAGCGTGGCATCGGGAAGGACGTCGCCGGTGCGCAGATAGTGCGCGGCGCCCAGCTCGAAGGGGGTCGTGTCGAGCTGTACGCCGGCGGCGGCGGCGGCCTTCAGCGCCTCGGCCACCACCTCGGGACCGATCCCGTCGCCACCGATCACGGCCACCCGGTATGCCCTACCCGTGCTCACCTTCGACTCCTCGTTCTCGTTCGTTCTGTGTCGTTTACTTCGTCTTACTTCGGCTGAGTTGCAACTCGGCGTGAAAATGAAAGACCGCCCACCTTGGTGGACGGTCAGGCAGGCGCACACCGGGTGATGTGCGCCTATTCGATAATTACCACCGGTGCAGTCGAGGTTCTCATCGCCACCAGTCTCCCTCTCCGTGCCGGGATCGTCAACCACGTACCGGCGAGCATCGAAGCGTCCCCTGGCCAGCCGATAGCCTGCTATTCGTGACTGACCAGACGGACCAGACCATCCACCTCACCCGGGAGACCCACGAGCGCCTTCAAGAGGAGCTCGAGGACCTGACCACGCGGGGACGGGTGGAGATCGCCCGAGCCATCGAGTCGGCCCGGGCGCTGGGTGACCTGTCGGAGAACGGCGACTACCACGCCGCCAAGGACTCCCAGGGGAAGATGGAGGCCCGTGTCCGGCAGCTCCAGGCCACCTTGTTACGGGCCGAGATCGTCGCCGAGACCGTCGATTCCTCCGCCGTGGTGGCTGGATCGATCGTGTCCATCCGCTACGAGGGCGATGAAGAGGTCGAGCGCTTTCTGGTGGGGTCGATCGAGGAACACCACGACGGCCTGAGCGTCGTCTCCCCCGGCTCCCCGCTGGGCCAAGCCCTATTGGGAAAGGTCCCCGGCGACACCGTCGAGTACGAGGCCCCGGGCGGAAAGTTGCGGGTCGAGATCGTCCGGATCGGGGACTGAGGTGGCCTCCGGCGAGCCGCGCACCCTGAGCGAGAAGGTGTGGGACCGCCACGTCGTCCACGCCGCCGAAGGCGAGCCCGATCTGCTGTTCGTCGACCTCCATCTCGTGCACGAGGTGACCTCGCCCCAGGCCTTCGACGGTTTGCGCCTGGCCGGGCGCGGCGTGCGGCACCCCGAGCTGACGGTGGCGACCGCCGACCACAACGTTCCCACCGTCGACATCGACAAGCCCGTGGCCGATCCCGTGTCGGCCAAACAGCTTGAGGTCCTGTCGGCCAACTGCGCCGAGTTCGGCATCACCTGCTACCCCATGGGCGACAAGAACCAGGGGATCGTGCACATCATCGGCCCCGAGCTGGGGCTCACCCAGCCCGGTATGACGATCGTGTGCGGCGACAGCCACACCTCTACTCACGGTGCCTTTGGGGCGCTGGCCTTCGGCATCGGCACCTCGGAGGTCGAACACGTCCTCGCCACCCAAACCCTGCCGCAGGTGCGGCCCGCAACCATGGCCATCGAGGTGGAGGGCGACGCCCCCGCCGGCGTCACCGCCAAGGACATTGCGCTCGGCATCATCGGGGCCATCGGGACCGGGGGTGGGATCGGCCACATCCTCGAATACCGGGGGCCTGCCATCCGGGCGCTGTCCATGGAAGGCCGCATGACGCTGTGCAACATGTCCATCGAGGCGGGGGCCCGGGCCGGCATGGTGGCCCCCGACGCCATCACGGAGGCCTACCTGGTGGACCGTCTGCATGCCCCCAAGGGGGCGGACTGGGACGCGGCCGTGGCGCAGTGGCGGCAGCTCGGCACCGACGACGGGGCCGTCTTCGCCAAGACGGTAAACATCGATGCCACCAAGTTGCGACCGCATGTCACCTGGGGGACCAACCCCGCCCAAGTGGTAGCCATCGACGGGTCGGTGCCCGATCCCGACACCATGATCGAGCCCTCCGAGCGCGAGGCCGCCGCTCGCGCTCTGGCGTACATGGGCCTCTCGGCGGGCACACCCATGCGCGACGTCGCCGTCGACACCGTGTTCATCGGGTCGTGTACCAACGGGCGCATCGAAGACCTGCGCGCCGCCGCCGCGGTCCTCGAGGGACGCACGGTGCGGGCCGGCCTGCGGGCCTTGGTCGTGCCGGGGTCCCACCGGGTCAAAGCGCAAGCCGAGGCCGAGGGTCTGGACGAGGTGTTCATGGCGGCCGGCTTTGACTGGCGCCAACCGGGATGCTCGATGTGTCTGGCCATGAACCCCGACAAGCTGGCCGTGGGCGAACGGTGCGCGTCCACGTCGAACCGGAACTTCGAAGGCCGCCAGGGCCGCGGCGGTCGTACTCATCTCGTCTCGCCGGCGGTGGCCGCCGCCACTGCGGTCGTGGGGCGCTTCGCCGCCCCGGAGGACCTGACATGAATCCAGTGCGGGTAGTGACCGGGCGGGCCGTGCCCCTCGACCGTTCCGACGTGGACACCGACCAGATCATCCCGTCGGACTGGCTCAAGCGCGTCGAGCGCACCGGTTTCGGCGCCGGCCTCTTCTCCGAATGGCGGGACGATCGCGGCTTCGTGTTGAACGATCCGGCGTATGCCGGCGCCACCATCATGGTGGCGGGGCCCAACTTCGGGACGGGTTCTTCACGCGAGCACGCCGTATGGGCGCTCATGGACTACGGCTTCGAAGCCGTGATCTCACCCCGCTTCGCCGACATCTTCCGCAACAACAGCACCAAGCAAGGCCTACTGCCCGTGCAGGTCGATCCCGAATTCGGTCGCGCCCTGCTCGACGCCGTACTCGCCGACGCTTCGTTGGAGATCACCATCGACGTAGCCCGGGGAACGGTCGAGGTCCCTGCCGCCGGCTTGGAGGGCACGTTCTTTTTGGACGAGTTCACCAAGGAACGACTGCTCAACGGGTGGGACGACATCGGGCTCACGTTGCGCCACGAAGACGACATCGCCCGCTATGAGACCAGTCGCGCCGCTTGGCTTCCTCAGGCTCGGGCTCAAGCGGGTAGCGCGAACTGATCTCGAGCTGATCTCGCCGTGTCCGACACCTCAGCCAACGGCGCTCGACCCGATCCGGCGCTGACGCCGCCGTCGCGGGTGGCGCATCGAGCCCAGGACTGGGAGGCCACCTACGCGGACGCTCCCATGATCCCGTGGGATATCGGCCGTCCCCAGGCGGCCTTCGCCGCCTTGGCCGCATCGGGTTCGCTTTCGGGGTCGGTCCTCGATATCGGGTGTGGCACCGGCGAGCACGCCTTGATGGCAGCGGCGGCAGGTTGCACGGCCACGGGCATCGACATCGCACCGACCGCCATTGACCGAGCTATCAGTAAAGCCAAGGAACGGCGGCTCGCGTCTCGTTTCCTCGTGTGGGACGCCCTCGACCTGAGCACGCTTGACGAGCGGTTCGACACCGTGCTCGATTGCGGGCTATTTCACGTGCTCGACGATGCGGACAGGGCGCAGTTCGTCTCGAGCCTGGCGGCAGCCACCTCTGTCGGTGGGCGCTACTACTTGCTGTGTTTCAGCGATCTCCATCCCGGCGATTGGGGTCCGCGTCGGGTGCACCAAGACGAGATTCGCTCGAGCTTCACCGATGGCTGGCAGGTCGAGTCGATCGAGCCCGCCATCATCGAGATCACCACCAGCGAACAGGGCGCCCGAGCCTGGCTGGCGACGATTACTCGTCGCTGATCAGTTGGCCGCCGGTGACGGCGGGGAGTCGTCGTTCTCACAGGCGATGGTGGCGGTGCTCGTGTTCGCGCTCGTGCTTGCTCCCGTGCTGGAGGCAGGTGGCGACGCCGGGGGCGACACCAGGGAGGCAACGGTCGTCGAAGTTGTCGAGGGATTCGCCGGAGTCACGACGGGATTCGTTATGGGCCCGGGCTCGGGGACCGGAATGGGCGTCGGGACAACCTGCGGGAACGTCACCGTGTCGAGGACCGCTCCCGAGGCATCGAGCAAGCGGAGCGTTCCGGTCACGTCATAGGGACCGTTCCCCGACGATGCCGCCGAGGCATCGATCCCGCGAGCGACGACAGCCACGCCGCCGACCGGAGTCATCTGGTCACTCGAACCGTCGGCAAACGTCATCTGCACGGTGCTGACCTCCGTTGCGACGGAGACCGCCACCCACCACACCGGAGTTCCTTCCACCACTCCAAAGGCACCGGACGAGGCTGATAGCGGTTTGGTAGTGGCGGAGGTGCCAGTGCTGTCGTCGAACAGTGACCCTTGCCCGACGGCGCTGGCGTTCGACAGCTCCACGGTTATCGGCGCCACCCCCATCCCGCACGGAGACACCGGACAGGGGTCGACGTCCACGCTCCGGTACGCCCGGATGGTGATTCCGTCGGCTGTCGTGCGCGTAAAGAGGTGGGTGGCGCTGCCGACCTCGGCGCCGACGCCGCCGCTGCTACTGGCAGCCCCACCGCTACTGGTCACTCCCCCGGTACTGGCGGCGCCGGGATCAGCCGGGATCATGGGACAGGCGTAGCTGCCCGAAACCGAGGAACCCGAACTCGAAGCACCCGAACCGCCAGCGCCCGCGGCCACGGCGTCCGGTACGCCCGACGCCACCGCGGGGGTGGGGGCGATCGACGCAGCACCGATCCGAGGGTCCGAGGTCCGCGCCGCCGTCTTTGCCGACCCGCCTGACGCGCCCAGAACGATGTACCCGCCGGAGGCGATGGCCACCAAAACAGCTCCCGTCACCACCCAACGCAACCAATGGTTCCGCATCACCGCCACCTCCGTGCTCACGTTGCCGCTATCTGTCTTGGGGACTGTTCGAAAGGTTGGACGTCGGTGGTGCGCCCAAAGTTCCCGACATGTGGTCCCCGTCAGGAGACCGACGCCCCGTGCCAACATGGCCGGGCCGCAACGAGCCACAACGGCCGGAACAGGAGGGGGCAATGAGGGACCTGGCAGGCAAAGTGGCCGTCATCACCGGCGGTGCCAGCGGCATCGGATTGGCGGTAGCGCGCCACTGCGCCCAAAACGGCATGAAAGTGGCTCTCGCCGATATCGAGGAAGCCCCCTTGCAGGCCGCGGCCGACTCGCTCGCCGCTACCGGCGCGGAAGTGGAGGCGGTCCGCACCGACGTGGCCGATGGAGCCCAAGTCGAGGCGCTGCGCGACCGGGTTCTCGATCGTTTCGGCGCTGTGCACCTCGTGCACAACAACGCCGGCGTTGGCGTGGGCGGGCCGCTGTGGACAGTGAGCGAGGCCGACTGGCGGTGGATCTTGGGCGTGAACCTGTGGGGCGTCGTCCACGGCATCCGCGTTTTTGTCCCGTTGCTGATCGACCAAGGCGAGGGGCATGTGGTCAACACCGCCTCGTTGGCCGGACTGATATCGCCGGGATTCCTGGGTCCCTATAACGTCACCAAACACGCCGTGGTCACCATGTCCGAGACGCTGTATCGCGACCTGCAAGCCACGGGATCACGCGTCGGCGTATCGGTACTGTGTCCCGGTTTCGTTCAGACCGGGATCGCCGAGTCCGACCGCAATCGTCCCGATTGGGCACCGCTGGGCGCCGATCCCACCAGCGCCACAACGCGAGATGTCATTCGTTCCGTTGTAGCCGGAGGCATCTCGCCTGACGAGGTAGCCGATGCGGTCATCGACGCGGTGACCAACGAGACCTTCTACATCATCACGCACGACGACAGCCGGGCGGCCATCGAGATCCGCATGCGAGACATTCTCGAGGGTCGCTCGCCGGGACCAGAACTTCACCTATGAACAACGCGCCGGTGCGTTCGCGTGCCACCGCACATCAAACAAAGGAGTCATCATGAAGGACTTCAAAGCGTTCATCTTGAGAGGAAACGTTCTCGATCTCGCCGTCGGATTCGTGATCGGCGCCGCCTTCACCGCCGTGGTGAGTTCGTTCGTGGCCAACCTCCTTACCCCCTTGATCACCATTCCGGGCAAAGTGAATTTCGGCAGCCTCCAAGTCAAGGTGCATCACAGCATCTTTAAGTACGGCTTGTTCTTGAACGACCTCATTGCCTTCATCATCGTGGCCGCCGCCGTTTTCTTCTTCGTGGTGCGTCCCGTCAGCAAGATGATGGAGCGCCGCACGAAGGGCCAGGATCCCGACACGCGTGATTGTCCCGAGTGCTTGAGCGAGATTCCCGCCAAAGCGCGTCGTTGCGCGCAGTGCACCGCTGAGGTGGTCCCGGTCGCCTGAGCCGCCTGCCTGAACCACACGCCTGAGCCCGCCCGCCGACGCCCGCCTGCAGGCGCCCAGCACGGCCGGTGTCCTTGACTATGGCCCGGCCATCCTGTGAGAATGGGTGGCGATGCGTGGAGTTTCGATCTCGGACCTGCTTCTTACCTGACGACGAGCGCCCCATCGCGCTCGTCCGCAACCTCCTGAGCCTCCGGGCCAGGGGGTTTTTTGTTTGAGCGCTACGACCCACACAACCACCAGCCAACAGGGAGACAGAAGATGAACGGAGAGCAGAACCACAGCGCAGGAGGCGACCAACCGGGCCGTCTGACGCTGCCCTGTGACCCGTCGCCCATGCCGTTTCACCTCTACCGGTCCCACGTGCCGCTTACGTTGCCCGACCGCACCTGGCCGGACCGCCAACTGACGCAAGCGCCGCGGTGGGCCAGCGTGGACTTGCGCGACGGCAACCAGGCGCTCATCGACCCCATGGACATCGAACGCAAGCTGCGGCTCTTCGAGACATTGGTCGCCATCGGGTTCAAGGAGATCGAGGTCGGGTTCCCGTCCGCATCGCAGCCCGACTTCGACTTTCAGCGCGTGCTCATCGAGCAAAACCTCATCCCTGACGACGTCATCATCCACGTGCTCGTGCAGTGCCGTGAGGAGCTCATCGAACGCACCTACGAGTCATTGGCCGGGGCGCGCCAGGCCACTGTTCATTTCTACAACTCGACCTCGGCGTTGCAGCGGCGCGTGGTATTCGGCCTCGACCAAGCCGGCATCATCGACATTGCCGTCAACGCGGCGCGCCTGTGCAAGAAGTTCGAGTCAACCATCCCCGGGACCGAGGTCCACTACGAGTACTCGCCGGAGAGCTTCACGGGCACCGAGCCCGAGTTCGCCGTCGCCATCTGCGAAAAGGTGATGGAGGTCATCGAGCCCACCCCCCAGGACCCGATCATCATCAACTTGCCGGCCACGGTCGAGATGTACACGCCCAACGTCTACGCCGATGTCATCGAGTGGTGTAGCCGCACCATCGCCCATCGCGACTCCGTCGTGCTCAGCCTGCACCCGCACAACGACCGCGGCACCGCCGTGGCCGCCGCCGAGCTGGCCGTGCTGGCCGGTGCCGACCGGGTGGAGGGGACGTTGTTCGGCAACGGCGAGCGCACCGGCAACGTCGACATCGTCACCTTGGCCATGAACCTGTTTTCCCAGGGCGTCGATCCCAAACTGGACTTCGGCGACATCGAGCACATCCGCCAGGTGGCGGAGTACGCCACGCGCATGCCGGTCCATCCTCGCCACCCGTATGTCGGCGACCTGGTGTACACGGCCTTTTCGGGATCGCATCAGGACGCCATCAAAAAAGGCATGGAGGCCATCGGCGACCAATACGACGAGTGGGAGGTCCCCTACCTCCCCATCGACCCCAAGCACACAGGCCGGACGTACGAGGCGATCATTCAAGTCAACAGCCAGTCCGGCAAGGGCGGCGTGGCCTACGTCATGGGCACCGAGCACGGGCTCGATCTGCCGCGCCAGCTCCAGGTCGAGTTCTCCAAGCAGGTGCAGGCCGTCACCGAAGCCAGCGGGACGGTCATCAAGCCGGCCGAGATGTGGCAGGTCTTCGCCGACACCTACTTGCCCGGGGACACCGGTCTGAGACTGGTTGGCAGCGAGGTGAGCACCGGAGGCGGGCGAACCACCGTCACCGCGCACCTGCTCGTCGACGGGAAGCAACAGACGGTCAAGGCCGAGGGCAACGGGCCCATCGACGCGCTGCTTTCGGGTCTGCGTGAGCAGCTCGGGGTGAACTTCGAAGTGAAGGACTATCACGAGCACACGCTCACGGCCGGGGCCGGCGCCTCTGCGGTGGCCTACGTCGAGGCCATCGAGCCCGGGGGGCGTGCGTGGTGGGGCGTGGGGATGGACTCGAGCATCCTCGATGCGTCGCTTCAGGCCGTGGTGAGCGCCGCCAACCGGTGCCCGGCGTAGGGTGACGCTCGTGCGACGCGCCTTTCGAACTTTTGTGGTGGCGGCGGCGGTCATCGGCGTCTTTGCCGCCCTCGGTCGCCGTCGTGCTCGCAGCGACGACGGCTCCGGCTCGAACAGTGCCGTGCGGGCCGGGAGCTTCGACTCGTGGCCGGCCGTCCCTCGGGCGCCCGAGCACGGCTCCATCGCCGGCTGAGCCGGCACCTCTCCCCCACTCGGGAACCATCCCACCATCACCATCGTCAAACGGTGGTGCATGGGCCGCCGCGGGGCGGATCCATGGTTCCGAGGGAGGGGCAAGACCATGAACCGAGTGCCGAAGAGCGTGCGGGTCGTCGTGGCGGGTGTGCTGGTCCTGGTCGTATTGGCCGCAGGGGGGCGCTTTCTGATGCGTACGCCATCGGCTAACGGTCCCAACCGGGCCGCGGCGTCGATCGACGTCGGCCACGGCACCGCCAGCGCCACCGGGGCGTTCAACGGCCCGTCCAAGTCGGCTGCGGACCTGGCGCCTGCGGAGCCCTCGAGCTCGCCGGCCGTGTCCGCCGGTGCCCAGTCGACTTCGGCGGGGGCGGGCACGGCGGCCGCAGCCACGACGCCCACTACATCGGGCTCACCCGTCGCGTCCGGCTCGTCCGGCTCGACGGCCGTTGCTGCGGTGACGCCGGTGGGACCGCAGATCGTGCGCACCGCCTCCGTGAGCCTCAAGGTGGGCAAGGGAGGCGTACCCACCACCATGAGCAGGATCGCCAACTTGGCTGCCAACGACGGCGGATACGTCCAAAACTCTACGATGTCGGTGGGGTCGAGCCAGGCCGCGGCGGCTTCGGGCCAGATGGTGATCGAGGTCGACAGCGGCGATCTCAACAGTGCGCTCGCCGACCTGTCATTTCTTGGCAAAGTCACGGCCCAACAGACCGCGGGTCAGGACGTCACCAGTCAAGTAGCCGAGAACGCCGCCACCCTCGACGTGTTGCAGCAGGAAGTCAACGTTCTCGACGCGCAGCTCTCGAAGGCGACCGACGTGAGCGACATCCTCCAGATCCAAGGCCAGCTCTTCCCGGTGGCCCAGCAGCTTCAGCAACTGCAGTCCCAGCAGTCGGCCCTCGAAGGCTCGGCCGAGCTCGCCGCCGTCACCGTCAACCTGAACGCTCCGGTGGTGGCCATCACGCCGCCGGCAAACACCCGTCCCGGCACCGACGCCGCGGTCGACGCCTGGCACTACCTGCGTCACAACACCCTGGCAGTCCTCGACGGCATTGCCGTAGCCGGTGGTTGGGCTTTGCCTCTGGGTGTGCTCGGAGCGCTCGTCTGGTTCGTGGTGTTCCGCATCGTGCGCCGACGCCGTCCCGCCGGGGTCACTGCGGCCTGAACCTGAACCCTGAACCTTGAACTCAGGTCGCGTCGCTCAGGTCCCGACTGCGCTCGGTAGCGGACCTACTTGGTGCCACTGTTGGGCGCCGAGACGGCTCCCGCACTGGGCGCAGTCGGAGGTATGGCGCCAACTCCGCAGCAGGCGCGTTCCCTGCGCATTGAGGACAACGGTAAATGATTCGGAATCCTCCGATACCTCCAGCGCGTGATACGACCGCCAATCCGTGGCCACCTGCAGGTGGCCTTGGTCGCCTCCGGTGAGGAGGCGCCGGAACATCATCCGATTCGTGTCGAAGTGCCAGGTGCTGTGACACGACTCGAGGATCAGCGGTTCCATGACGACATCATCGCCTCTCAACCTGGCAACGGTCTGGCAGGGGTATTGCACTTCGATGACAACGTCTTCACGTGGCGAGCCATGCGGGGATCCGACCTGTAGCCGGCCGCCTCCCAAAAACGCAGCGCCGGGTCATGGGTGCCTACCACCAGTGCGTTGGCGCGCCGAGCGCCGCGGGCTATTACGCGCCTCTCGGCCTCAGCCACCAGAGCCGAGGCCACCTGGCGCCGCCGGAGGTCGGGATGGACGGCGAGCCGGTAGAAGTGCGCCCGCCAGCCGTCGAACCCAACGATGACAGTCCCCACCACGCGGCCGCTCTCCGGGCTACCCACCGGGCCGCCGGCAACGGCCACGATCAACGCTTCGGGATCATGCGCCACCAGAGCGCGCACGCTGTGCGGGTCATCGGTGACCGTCGGTTCGGCCTCGGCCACTCGCCACAACTCGACGACCGACTCCGCATCGTCGCCACGTCCTGAGCGCAGCACTACGTCCATGACCCAGTGTGGCCGTCAACCCAGTCCCACTCAAGACGCGACGGTAGCGAGCAGCGAGCAGCCCGACACCGACGCCACCGCGATGACTCCTTGACCCGCCGTCGGTGCGGTCGCCGTGGGCCAGAACTCCATCACCAGCGCCGGCGTCCCTTGAAAGGTGGCTTCGGCCACCACGGCGGGCCCGTAGGCACCCCCACGCGCCAAAGCGCGAGTAGAGGCCACACACGTCGATAGCGGCGCCGCGGCCGACGCCGCCGACAGGCCGTTCACGCTCGAGCCCGTTGCTGCCGAAGGCGATGCCGAGAGCACTCCCGCCACGGCCGACGGGAGCTGCGAGGCAGCGCCGATGGACCCAAGATCGGGGATGACCACCGGCGGCGGGGCTGCCTCAGGGGCGGCACTCGTCGATCCGGTCGACGAGCCATGCGACGAGGATGAACTCTTCGAGCTGTTGGGAGTGCTGGCAGCCCGATTGGTCAACGGCCCTGCCGCCACAGATTTCTGCGAGGTGGCCGCAGGACTCCCGCCCTCGAGCGCGACCGATATGGCGACGAGCAGCGCCACGACGGCCGCGGCGGCGCCGACAAATATGGCCGGACGCCGGTACCAGGGGACCATCCCAGGCCCCGGCCGCAGGGGCACAGCCCAGCCGGGCTCGGCCACCCCCGAGGATGTGTCGCTCTGGGCGCGCGCCAACGCGGCGGCCACCGCTGCGGCCCGGGCAGCGGCAGATACAGGCGTCACGGGCGTGCCCACCATCTCGCGCACCGCCCGCAGCGACGCCAGTCGCGTCTCGCATACCCCGCACGACGCCAAGTGGTCCGCCAGCACGGGCGCGCCGCGCGCAGCGACGTCGTCGACGCCGTCGAGGTGGGCCGACAATCGCTCGTCGGTCAGGTGCTCGTCGTGGTTTTGGTTGTCGTCGTGGTTGTCGGTCATGAGCGGGGCTCTTCGGTTGTGGCGTTTTGCGCCCTGAGTGGTTGGACGACGCCCGACCCGGAGTCGTTCCCGAGGAGATCGGCGAGCACCCCCCGGCCGCGGGCGATGCGCGAGCGCACCGTGCCTACCGGTACCTCCACCACGGCGGCGATCTCCTCGTAGGAGAGGTCGCACAGGTCCCGCAGGACCACCGCCAGGCGGAATTCCGGCAGCAACGCGGCCAGGGCGGCGTCGATGTCGACCCGGTTGGACGCCATCTCGGCGGGGTCCGGCGACGAGGCGCGCCCCGTCCAGCCGCCAGCGGGGTGGTCGCGAGCCGAGTCGGCGACATCGTCGCCATAGCCGACGGCCGGGCGGCGGCGCCGGCGACGGAGCTCATCGAGGCAGGTGTTGGCAGCGATGCGGTACAGCCACGTACCCAGCGCGCTGCGCCCGTCGAATCGGCCGATGGCCCGAACCACCGCCACCATGGCGTCCTGGGTGGCGTCATCGGCGTCGGCCTCACCGACCATGCGCCGACACAGGCTGTACATGCGGTCGTAGTGCGCGGCCAGCAATTCCGATAGGGCGGCGCTGTCGCCGGCGCGCGCCGCGACGATCAGCCGGGCCTCGTCGCCACCGTCAGGGCTTGGCCCCGCCGACAAGTCCCTACACCGAGGTGATGCGATGGATGTCGACGATGCCGTCGGTGCCGGCCAGTGCGGCGAAGGTGTCATCGGGCACCGAGCGGTCGGTGGACAGCATCATCAAGGCGGTGTTGCCGGTGCGCGAGGGGCCGACGGCCATCGACGAGATCGACACCCCCGCTTCACCCAGGGCGGTGCCCACCACACCGATCATCCCGGCCCGATCGTCGTTGCGCACCACCAGCATGTGCTCGGACGGGGGGACCTCCACAGTGTGGTCGTCGACGATGACGATGCGCGGTTCGGAACGCGGTCCCGACAAGGTGCCGGCCAGGGAGTGCTCCGAAGAGCGCAGCGTGATGAGGTTCACGTAGTCGCGCGCCGTGGACGTGGTCACCTCGCGGTACACAAGGCCGCGTTCGGCCGCCAGCTGCGGCGCGTTCACGTAGGAGACGGGCTCTTCCGTCCCTGCCGCGAACACCCCTTTGAGGACGGCCAAGGTGAGCATCGACGTGTTCGACGCGGCCAAACCGCCTTGGTACTCCACATCGAGATGGTCAGGGAGCCCATCGTTGAGACAGGCGAAGCAACGCCCCAGCTGCTCGGCCAGAGGCAGGAACGGGCGCAGCGGCTCGGCCACTTCGGCGGCGGCCACGTTCACGGCAAAGGGCACGAAGTCACCGGCCAACGCCAAGTTGACCTGCTCGGCGATGGTCACCCCGGCCTTGTCCTGGGCCTCGGCCGTCGACGCCCCCAAGTGTGGCGTGACCACCACGTGCGGCTGGACGAACAGCGGCGAGTCGATGCACGGCTCGGTGGAGAACACGTCGAAGGCGGCCCCTCCGACATGACCCGACGCGATGGCCTCGGCCAAGGCCGCCTCGTCGACAATGCCACCGCGTGCCGCGTTGACGATGCGGATCCCGGCCTTGGCGCCCGCCAGCACATCGGCGTTGATCAGGTTGGCCGTCTCGGGGGTCTTGGGGAGATGGATGGTGAGGAAGTCCGACTCGGCCACGAGATCTTCCAACGACATGAGCTCCACACCCATCTGCCGGGCCCGGTCCACCGACACATACGGGTCGTACGCGGCCAGCCGCATCCCGAAGGCCAGCGCCCGCTGGGCCACCAAAGCACCGATGCGTCCGAGTCCGACCACGCCGAGGGTCTTGCCGTGCAGCTCGACGCCCTCCCACTTGGAGCGCTCCCACTTGCCCGCCACCAAAGCGGCATGGGCCTGGGGGATGTTGCGGGCCTGGGCCAACAGCAACGCCATGGCGTGCTCGGCCGCCGACAAGATGTTCGACTGCGGCGCGTTGACAACCATCACGCCCCGCTTCGTGGCGGCGTCGACGTCGACGTTGTCGAGGCCGATGCCGGCCCGTCCCACCACCTGCAGATCGGTGCCGGCCTCGATCACCTCGGCGGTCACCTGGGTGGCGGAGCGGACGATCAGCGCGTGGGCGCCGGCGATGGCCGCCAACAACGTCGCCGGTGAGAGCTCGAGTTGGATGTCCACCTCGTGGCCGCCGTCGGCCAGAAGCTTCAGGCCTCGCTCGGCCAGCTTTTCGGTGACGAGCACACGCGCCATGTTCTGAGTCTCCGGCTCTTCTCGGGCTCTATCGGGCTCTACTCGGCAGTGGCGCAGAGTTTGGCCAGGCGGGTGACGCCCTCGACCAGTTCCTCGTCACTGAGCGCATAGGACAAGCGCAGGTACCCGGGCGCCCCGAAAGCCTCGCCGGGCACGATGGCTACCTTGACCTCTTCGATGGCCAGATCGCACAGCTCCGAGGACGTGCGCACGAGTTGACCGGCCACCTTGCGCCCGAGCAACCCCTTCACCGAGGGAAAGGCGTAGAACGCTCCTTCAGGCTCCACACACGTCACCCCGTTGCACTCGTTGAGCATGCGGTGGATGGTCTGGCGGCGACGGTCGAACACTTCGCGCATGGCCATCGCCGCGCCCAGGTCGCCGCTGAGCGCGGCCAATGCGGCGGCTTGGGACACGTTGGCCACGTTGGAGGTGGCATGCGATTGCAAGTTGCCCGCCGCTTCGGCCACGTCGGGGGGGGCCAGCAACCAACCGACCCGCCATCCCGTCATGGCGTAGGACTTGGCCACCCCGTTGATCACCACGGTGCGGTCGGACAGCTCGGGCACAACCACCGGTAGAGAGTTCGTGGTGCGCCCGCCATAGACGAGGTGCTCGTAGATCTCGTCGGTGACCACCCACAGGCCGTGGGCGTCGGCCCAACGCCCGATGTCGGCCATCTCCTCGCGGCTGCACACGGCCCCGGTGGGGTTGTTGGGCGACACGAAGAGCAGGATCTTGGTGGCCGGGGTCAGCGCCGCCTCGAGGGCGTCAACGGTGAGGTGAAAACCCGACTCCTCGGTGCACGGCACGGCCACGGGAACGCCGCCGGCCAGAACGATGGCCTCGGGGTAGGTGGTCCAGTACGGCGCCGGCACCAGGACCTCGTCGCCAGGGTCGACCAGGGTGGCGAACGTCTCGTACACGGCCTGCTTGGCGCCGTTGGTCACCAGCACCTGCGACACCGCCACCTCGTAACCCGAGTCGCGCTTGGTCTTGGCCACGATGGCCTCGCGCAGTGCCGGCAACCCCGGTGTCGGCGTGTAGTGGTGGAAGGCCGGAATGCTGCAGGCCGCTTGGGCCGCCTCCACGATGTGGGCGGGCGTGGGGAAATCGGGCTCGCCGGCCCCGAACCCGATCACGTCCTCCCCCGCGGCCCGAAGGGCCCGGGCCTTGGCGTCGACCGCCAGCGTCGCCGACGGCGCCACGGCCGCGATACGAGCAGAGACCCGCCGGGTGGCGGTGGTTTTCGGAGTCGTCGCCATGGCTGCCATGCTTACACACGTGCAGAGCGCCTCCGGTCCGCCCGACGTCATCATCCCCGACTCCTTGAAGCCCTCCGACGGCCGCTTCGGTGCTGGGCCGTCGAAGGTACGAACGGCCCAGGTCGCCGCCTTGGCCGAGGCGGCCCCCACGTATCTGGGCACGAGCCATCGCCAGAAGACGGTCAAGGCAGTGGTGGGCCGCCTGCGCGCCGGGCTGCGTGAACTGTTCGACCTGCCCGACGGCTACGAGGTCGTGCTCGGCAACGGGGGGACGACGTCGTTTTGGGACTCGGCCACCTTCTGCCTTATCGAGCGCCGCAGCCAGCACCTGGCCTTCGGCGAGTTCTCGTCCAAGTTCGCCTCGGCGGCCAAAGCGGCCCCGCACCTCGAAGATCCCGAGGTCATCGAGTCGGCCCCGGGCACCCACCCTGAGGCGCACGCCAACGACGACGTCGACCTGTACGCGCTGACGCACAACGAGACGTCGACGGGCGTGGCCATGGACATCCGGCGCCCCAGTGGCGCCGCCTTGCCGCAAGACGGCGGGGCCATCGTGGCCGTCGACGCCACCTCGGCCGCCGGCGGCATGCGCGTCGATGCCACCCAGTACGACGCGTACTACTTCGCCCCGCAGAAGTGCTTTGCCTCCGATGGCGGGTTGTGGACCGCCTTGCTGTCACCGGCCGCCCTCGATCGCGTGCAGCGCATCGCCGCCACCAAAAGGTGGGTGCCCTCGTCGCTTGACCTTTCCATCGCCATCGAGAACGCGCCGCTCGACCAGACCTACAACACACCGGCTTTGGCCACCGTGCTGCTCTTCACCGAGCAAGTGGAGTGGATGCTCGCCGGTGGTGGACTCGAGTTTGCCGCCGGACGCTGCGACCGCTCCGCCGAGATCCTCTACACCTGGGCCGAGCAGTCCGACTTCGCCATGCCGTTCGTGGAGAAGCCGGCCGAGCGCAGCCATGTGGTGGGCACCATCGACTTCATCGATGCCGTCGACGCCGCGGCGGTGGCCAAGGTCCTGCGGGCCAACGGCATCGTGGACACCGAGCCGTATCGCAAGCTCGGGCGCAACCAGCTGCGCATCGCCATGTATCCGGCCATCGATCCTGAAGATGTCGCCGCTCTGTGCGCCTGCATCAACCACGTGGTGGGTGCGCTGGCGAGCGCATAGTTCCCGCGCTGGCGAGCGCGTCGTTCCACAGACCTGAAGGCGGCGGGTATGCCCATATTGACCGACGACATGAAGAAGGTGATCCGAGAGCAGAGCCTCGGGTTCGTGGCCACCGTGGGCCCCGACGGCACGCCCAACGTGTCACCCAAGGGAACGACCACGGTGTGGGACGACAACCATCTCGTCTTCGCCGATCTGGCCTCACCGGGCACCATGGCCAACCTGCGCAAGAACCCGGCCGTCGAGATCAACGTGGTCGACCCCATACGGCGCACCGGCTACCGGTTCAAAGGCGAGGCCGAGGTCCACTTCGAAGGGCCCGTCTTCGATGACGTGGTGGCGTTCTATCAGCGCCAGCGCAATCTCGATCCGGCGCGCGTACGCGGCGTGGCCATCGTCGCCGTAAAGCGCGCCGCGCCGCTGGTTTCGCCCGCATATGACGCCGAGCTCGGCAACAGCGAGGAGGAGATCGTGACTCGTTCGCTGCGGCGCATCGAGCGCATCTACTCGATCGTGGCCATCCCCTACCCCTCGTCGCTCGACGAGAACGGATCGGTCAACGGAACCTGGCGCCTGTCCACGCCGGAATAAGACGTTGCTCCGAGTCGTCACTGCGTCTAAGAGCGCGGATCCTTTGTTGCTGTCAGCTGGTCACCACGAACTTGCCGACCATGCCGTCCCGGGCGTGGCCCGGCACCGGACAGAGGTACTGATAGGTACCCGATCGTGTGGCGGTGAAGGTGAGCATGCCCGTGTGCATGCCCGCCGAGGTCGGGTTGCCGAGAAACCATTCGGCCGAGCCGCTAAAGGCTGGCACGGCGGACATCATCGGCACCCGTGATGACGCGAAGCCGTTGGCCGTGACGACGAGTCCGTGGGCCGCGTCCGTGTCGGCGTTCACCACTTCGATGCTGATCCGGGCGCCAGACGCCACCGTGATCGTCGGGTTCACCAGACCAGCGATCCGGAACGCCTCGGCGGGCCCACCCGAGGGGCTGGCGAGGGCGACGAGGTGATCAGTCGCACCTGAGAAGGCGATCCGGGCGCGTGCACGATCGATGGTCGCGCCCCTCGGAACCACATTGCCGAGGTGATCCGCCTCGGTCGCGCTGACTCGACTTCCGGGCGCATCGGCGAAGAGCCTGCCCATGACGTCGCCCGCATCGGTGCTCTTGCCCATCATGGACCGGGGAAGCGTACCGCCGCTCATCCAGCCCGGTGCGTTCGTGCCACCCATCATCCAGCCGTAAGAGACAGTGCGCGTCGAGTTGCCCATCATCGAGCTGCCTTGGTAGCTCTTCATCATCGACTGGTAGTACGAACTCATCGAGCTGCTAGAACCATCAGACCCCATCATTTCCGATGATGAGGAGCTGCCCCGGGCCGCGACCGCCACGCCAACTCCGAGCACCGCAACACCAAGGACGACAGCGCCGAGGATTACGACCAAACGTCCGTGGTTCATCGGGTACTCATTTCCCGGTAGCCCGGCCCCGTGGCGGGCGTGACCATGCCGCGGCGCTCACGGTCATCGCAGCACTGGTTCTTTGAGCTTGTCATCCGCCGAGTCGACTGATCCAAGATCCGCTGGCGGATTGGGCATCGGGATCACCATTGAAGGCGTGGGTACAACCAGAACGGGTCGACCCACCTCGGCCACCTTCCACCACCACGAGACTCGCTGCTCGATGTAGTGGTCGACGCTGTAGCGGCTGGTGCCGGCGTAGTAGCAAAGTACAAGCAGTCCTATGGAAACGACGGCGTAGATGATCGCCGTGCCAATGTCGGAGGAACCGGTCATGTAGGGGCCGCCGAAGCCCTCCGCCACCGCCCAGATCACCACGCCGAAGATGGCCGAGGAGATGTAGGTGAGCTTCCGGGCGAAACCGAAGATGACGGCGAGGGCCACCAGCGTCTCGAGTATCGCCACGAGGTAAGCGAAGAACGTCGGCCGGGGTGTTTGGAGCTTTACCCAGAAGTCGAACCACCACGTGAGCCAACCTGGTTGCCCCTTGGCCACGCCTGTGATGGCGGCCACGTAGGTGGAACGGAACCCGGGCAGCCACTTGAGGACGGCGTCGATCAGCCAGATCGTCCCGAAAACGACCCGGAACGCGTCCTGTGGCCACGAGCGCAGCGCGAGTCGCTGCTGGCTCGGTCTAGTCGTTGAGTCGGTCACGATTGGTCTCCTCGTTGTTGGCACGTCGGGCCGCAGGCCCCACGGACGGAGTTGGACGTCATTGCTTCCCGAAGAGATGAACTCACTGCCAGCATGCGCTTCGGGGTGCAACAAACGCAGCAACAACGCTAAATCGGGCCATGGCCAGATTTGGCAAAGACCAAACGACGCCTGAGAGTCGGCGAGGAACCCCTCAGTCCTCGTTGCGAAAGGTGAGCGAATAGCCGCGGCCGGGGCGGTTGACCAGGTCACAGGGAATCTCCAAACGAGCGAGGACTTTCCTCACTCGCGAGACGTAGTTGCGCACTTCCTCGGGAAATAATGCGGAGTCCGACCAGGCATATCCCATGATCTGCGACGAGGTGTAGTAGCGATGGGGGTGCTCGATCAGGAACTGGAGAAGTTCGAACTCTCGATTGGTGAGCACGGCCTCCTTCCCCTTGTGGCGTAGCACCCGGCCCTCTGGATCAAGCCACAGACCTTGTAGTTTCCAGACCCGCTGGTACCAAAGGTCCAGACGCCCGTAGTACCCAGCCATCTGGGTCTCGATGAAGGTGATGTCGACATCAGCCGCCTTCTGAGCGACGGGGTGGAGTTTGGGTAACTCCCGTTTGACCCGATCTAAGAGACCCAGCTTGAAGCGGATCAGGTCGTCGTAGATGCTCATCCAATGGCGGGCGTCTTCCCAGTGCTCCGTCTCGATGTCCTCGCCTTCGAGTGGACCGTGAGCCGGCATCTGTTGACATGTCACAACTATACGAATCTGTGTTTTGTCATGCTTGTTGCTGATCTTTTTACGCCGCCCTTGGTATCAAGGGCATATGAGCCACGACCATGCCCCTCAAGAGAGGCCCGACATCGTGGCAGCCACTCGGGGCGGAAACAGCTCGCTAGGCATGGACGATGAGGCTGACCCAGCCAGTGCGACCCTCGAACAAGCGTTGTTCTGGAGGAACATCTACACCGAGATCCTGACCATGGAGGAGGCCGTCTTGGCCCGTATCCAACAACTCATGGCGAGTCAGACTCCCGAAGCTCGCCGAGAAGTTGAGCTCACAAACGTTCCGGTAGTGGTCTCCCAGGTTGAGAGATTCCGGATGCGGCAGGGGATCTGGGACTCCCTTGTCCACGCCTACCAGGACACCGGCGGCACTGCCGTGGGGACCGCACCGTCATGATCGACCCGGTTCCCGCTGAGCTGACTCTTCAGCCTGACGCGACCCCTAGGAAGGCAATCGCGAGGACTCTTATTCATCGCCAGAGTGGACGAACTCGCATCTCTGGCGCCTGGGTCGGAGTCATCGCCGGCGCCTTGGTGTTCACAGCTCTGCTTATCTTCATCCTCCAAAACATCATCAGGACGGTGGTGGTTTCGTATTTCACGGCCATTGGGTCCATACCACTCGGCATCGCTTTGTTGCTCGCCACACTGGCCGCGTTGTTGATGGCCGGGCGCGATCGCCGCCCTACGGATCTGGCAGCTACGTCATCTCCTGACCCGGCAAGACAAATCCCCCGTCTCGCTCCCGTCTTGGACCGTTCAGACGTCGAAAGGGAGCACGGAACGGGCTGAAGTCCTCTGGCGCTTGTTCGAACAATCCGCGCGATCTTCAATGGTCAGTGGTACCAAAACTGCCTGGTGCCTCTTGCACCCGTGTATCTCATCCTTTCGTGCCGGGCGTGTTGCTGCATTTGTTACTCCGCCAGGAGCACTGTGACCGAAGCTGGCTTCCGCGACGCGGAGTATCGGTGCGAGTTGTCAACCAGAAAGGCAGTCAATGGGCACCAAAGACCGCGCATCAAATAACGCCCAGGACGTCAAGGGACGGGTGAAGGAGGCCGTCGGCAGCATCACCGGCAACGACGATCTCAAGAACAAAGGGAAGACGGATCAGACCAAGGCCGCCATGAAGGACGCCGGAGAAGATGTCAAGGACGCAGCGCACAAGGTAAGGGACGCCGTCACCAGGTGACACCGATTCGCCTCAGCCTCGAAGTTGGGGGTCGATGTGGTGCTCCCTCGTTCTCTTGCTCCTGGCCCTGTTTTACGGGGCTCGGGTTCGTGTACCCGTTCTTGTGGGTTGTTGCCGCAATCCTCTTTGTGATTTGGGCGGTTGCCTTCGGTCGAAGTCAGAGCCATTCTGGAGCGGCGTAGAGGTGGTATCAGCGAAAGAGTCAGCGCAAACCAAGGAGCCGGCACGCAATCCGGCTATGAGGCCACGCCAACGCTTGCGTCGTGGTTATGGGCGCGCTGTCGGCCATGCGAACGAGCCATGGTGATACGGCGACTGCCATTGGTCCTCGGGCCTGCGTTTCTGGCGGTGCTTGTCGCCACGACGGCTTGGGCGAATGCACCAAAACCCAGCCCGATACCAGTGCCGGTCGCCACGGCCGTAACCAACGCCAACGGAACAGTAACGGTCAGCGTGAGCGGAACGTGGATGTGGCTGTTCTCCCCCCGATCGAAAGGGACCAGAGAGGGCTTCGAAGCGTCGGTCAAATATCCCTGCAGCCACAGCTTCGGAGCGGGATGGGCCATCGCCTGGAACGACCCGAACGACACGGGGTATACCGAGACGTTCTCCTACGACAACGCGACGGCGACCGTAGATTTGGGCTCCCAGGGCATCAACCCCTCGAACGCAGCAACAGAGGTCACCTACAATCATGGCAAACCGTGTGGCACCTTTACGGAGACCAATGTTCCTGCCACGCGCGATGGAAGCGACTCAGGACCATGGTCCGGCTCCCACATCTATGCCAGTAGCGCCTTGGTCCCCTCCGCCATCTGTGTTGTCATCTACAACCTGGGACCCGAGCCGCAACCCGGATTCCTAAAGCTCAGCAACGACAACAACTCCGTCGAGTGGTCACTGCGCGATGGTGGGAACTGGGACACGACGGCGGGCGAGGCCAACTGTGTGGCTGTCAGCACCCCGGATCCGCCCCTGCCGCGAGCGATCATCACTGCCAACGACACGACCAAGGTCTTCGGTTCGGCCAACCCCATCGTCGGCGCCAACTACAGGGGATTCGCGAACGGTGATGGTCCCGGCACGTTCTCCGGAGCGCTCACTTGCTCGTCGGCGGCCACCACCTCGAGCGCAGTGGGCTCCTACGCCAACACCTGCTCGGGGCTGGCGAGCGCGAAATACAGCCTCAGCTACGTGCCGGGTACTTTATCGGTGACTCCGACGGCACCCACCACCGCAGGTGCCCTCCCCCTGACCACCACTACCACGACCGTCCAAATGGCAACCCAGTTGTCAGGGCGGCCGCCTGCGACCGGTGGTTTCCTAGCGTTCACCGGATCGGGTCCGGCTCAAGAGGCGCTGGCCCTCGCGGGCCTCATCCTCGTGCTCTTGGGCCTTGTCCTCCAGCTCTTCGGCAGCAAGCTCCGCAGGGGGGTGGCACGGCTCCCGGGACTGTGAGGAAAGCAGCTGCTCCAACGATTTCCCGACCACCTGCACGCCTTCAGCAACGGCGAGTCGACGTCTAATCTCGGTATTCATAGGCGGCTCTGCGTGTTGGATCGGCGCGCCGCGTCCATCAACGCCCGAAGGCAGTGAAGACACCCAGTAGGAGCGGGGGGCAAGGGTGTCGATCGGCTCGGTGGTCTGATTCACGAAAATGGGTTTCCTCCGTCGGAGGAACCACCTTTAATAGGCGTTACTCCAGGCTCGCACCCCTCGCATAGGTCGACGACGCCCATCCGGGCGCGACCCAGGTGTATGGTCGGAGGAATCCCTTGGGAGTGACGCCATGTTTGGGCAGGACGACCGTTTCGGTTGGCGCCCCGTACAGGCTCGACGCCTTCCTCTGATGTTCTAGAGAAGGAGTGTTTTGCGTGTTTTCCCCCGATTCCAAGCCACTCGCTGCGGGCATGCCAGAGACAATTGGTTCTCCCCTTGTCCTCGTTGTGAACGACGATCCCAGTGTGGGAGAAGAAACCGCGACCAATCTCCGCCGCGTAGGTCTAAGAGTCCGCACGGCCCTGACGTCTGGCTTCGCACTCGATCTGTGTCAAGACCTGAGTTTTGACGGTGTTGTACTCGATCTCCCACTGGCCGACCCCTACAGCGAGATCCTCCTCAACGATGACTCTGACCTAGGGCTGGCCGTGATCGTCTCTGCAATGCCGGACCAGTTGGCACTGATGACGGAGCGTTGTCAAGAAAAGGTGTTCGCGCTAGTGGCCAAACCCGTGACGCAATCGGAGCTGATTCCGGTTGTCCAAGGCGCGGTGACCGAGTTCCTACGACGCTGCGGCGATGAGCAAGTCCGAGGGCCCAACGGCCCCAGCGAAACTCATGATGTCCTCGAGATGCGGAAGACCGTTGTTGAGGGCACACTGAAATGGATGGGCACGAAGGAGTTCTTTTCCTCGTACCCGGACGAGCTTCTCAGTGGGACCGCGTCGACCAAAGGGGAGGCGTTCCTTCCAATGAAGGACCACAAGAAGGCACCCCATCATGGTTGGGGTGCTCGTCGTCCCCGCACTGACGCCGAGGCGCCTCATCATCGTCGGAGCACTTGCGATTGTCATGGTGTTGGCGGTTGCGGTTTACGTTTTGCCCAGTTCACGGCTTAGGACCGCGAAAATAACGGTTCCTAAGGTCACCGGTCCGCTGCATGCCGCGCCGACAGTTACGGTTCCGTCCACGACGACGGTCGTGACACCATCCGCGCCGACCACCATCGTGACTCAGCCTCAGCCGGTCGCCGCACCGCAGCTCATGCCATCCATGTCCAGCTATGGATGCGGTCCAGCCCTCACATATCTCGCCGCCCACGCGGCCCCGGGCTTCCTCTTCGAGTGCCCGGGCTACGCCTTTGGGCACCAAGGATTCACGTGCATCGACATCGCCAACGTTTGTCCCGACGAGGCGCTCATCGTGATCAGTGACCCTTGTCCTGCTGCGTATATGAACGAAGCCAGCAACAGTTTGGTGGCTGAAGGCTTGTCGACCGCGCCTTTTGATCCGTTCGGCAATTGTTCGACGGCCGGAATAAGCGGATCGGCACCCAACCAGGTCGCAACACCACCGTAGGATGGCCTCGGCCTCGACGAAGAGACGGCGTTCGAACCGAATCAAATTACCTCGCATCGCTCAGCCCAAACGGTGCATCGTCAAAAACGACGGATTAGATTTTTCGGCACCCACAGGTTTCGTCGGGGATCCGGGCCGCCAAGTGGCTATTGCCGTCTGACATGGGACGCTCATCTTTCTCGGTGGGTGTCTCTTTGTTCGCAGTAACGGACTCCAATCCATTGACGATCCTCACGTCGGGCGCCCGCAAGGGCACTTCCTCGATGGGTTAGTCAGATCCATGGTGTGATCGAGAACCCAGTGGTTCTTGGGCCACAAAGCCCCTAAGCTGGCGGAGGGCGACGTCGCCTTAAAAGGCCAGATTGCGGTTTAACTTTGTAGTGTCGTGACCGTTGTATCCGTCGTCTGCCGTTCCGAATCGAGCCTCGCGAGCAATGTCCACGCGTCGTCGGCAGTCAGGGGACGAGCCCACAGAAAACCTTGTCCTAAGTCACAGCCTCGAGCGGTCAAGAGTGCTGCTTGGTCAACCCGTTCGACGCCTTCTGCGACGGTTCGCAATCCGAGCGTTTGGGCCAGGGTGATTATGGCCCCAAGGACCCTGTGACCGTTTGTTTCGCTACCTTGTAGCGGAGAAATAAAAGCCTTGTCGATCTTGAGGATGTCGATGGGTAGGTCTTGAAGGAGCGACAGCGACGAGTAGCCCGTGCCGAAATCGTCGATGGCGATTCGGACTCCTCTGGACTTCAGTGATCGCAGGACGACAGCCACCTCTTTGGGATTGTGCAGGAGCATGCTTTCGGTGATCTCGAGTACGACGCGCTGGGGAGAGATCCCGGCGGCAGTGATGGCATCGTGGATGTCATCAGGGAGGCGCCAATCCCGCATTTGTCGAGCCGACACATTGATGGCCATCGTCAATTGCGTGTCGTGAGCGAGACAACGGCTCCATTCGCCGAGCTGACGGGTGGCCTCTTGGAGCACCCAACGACCGAGCGGGACGATGAGCCCAGATTCCTCGGCGAGGGCGATGAACTTGTCCGGCGGGACCAATCCAAGCTTGGGGTGGTTCCAACGGACTAGGGCTTCGAATCCTTCTAGGCATCCGGTCACAAGCTCGAAGGAGGGTTGGTAGAAAAGTGCGAACTCGTCGCGGTCGAGCGCACCCACCAGCTCAGATTGCAACTGGAACCGTTCGCGGGCTCGCTCGCGCATCCACGGCTCGAACAGCCGATCGGCATCCTTGCCGTTGTTTTTAACGCTGTACATGGCGATGTCTGCATCGCGTAGGAGGTCGCTCACGCAAGACGTCTGATCGCTTATGGCGACGCCGATGCTGGCTGTCACGGCGAACTCGGTATTCTCGATTGTCCTTGAGTCGCGCAAACTCGCCCGCATGCGTTCGGCGGCGACGAGGGCATCAACGGGCCCGTCGAGGTCCTCCATTAGTACTGCAAACTCGTCGCCTCCTAGTCGAGCAACGGTATCGCTGGCTCGGGCCACCCCCAAAAGCTGAGCGGCTGTCATGCGCAGAAAGGCATCCCCGGCTTGGTGGCCGAGGCCGTCGTTCAGGTCCTTGAAGCTGTCGAGGTCGATCATCATTACGGCGATCTCTGTGCCCGTACGTCGGGCGCGGAGTAGGGCGTGTTCAGCGCGGTCGTTGAACAACGCCCGATTGGCCAGCCCGGAGAGATGATCATGAAATGCCTGGTGCCGTAGCTCTTGTTCGAGCAACGTCTGGTCCGTCACGTCCCGGGTGTTGATCACGTAACCCCCGACGTCGGGATCACCGACGAGGTCAGTGATCTTCGAGGCGGCAAATTGATGTCGGCCCGTGCCGTCGACCAACTCCCACCTAACCTGCTGGATTCGCTCGGGCGCTGTCGGCGAGCATTCCAGGGCGTCGGTCAAGGCGTGGTATCGATCCCCGAAGTCGCTGAGCTTGTGGCCTACCAAGGTGGCCGGGTCCCAGCCGTGGGCGTCCTTCACGCCCTGACTCACCCACCTAATGGTTAGATCCGGCCCGATTACGGAAGTGACATCTGACGAATTTTCCACGAGGGCGGCGAAGCGCCGTTCCCGACCGGCAAGCTCCGCTGTCCGCTGCGCCACCCGCTCCTCGAGTTTGGCGGTGAGCGCGTGGTTCTCCACCACGACCGACAAGCCGTGCGCCAACGCCAGGCCGGCCAAGACCACGACCATCCACGACACCGGCCGATCGAAGCGCCCTTCTCCGGCGAGCAACTGATAGGCCGCCACCGCCGACAGCCCGCTCAACGCCACCAACCCAGGAACGGCCACCACCACCCAGTTGTGGTGAAACAGTGGTCCCTCGTCATCGGCGACTGGTCGAGACGACGTTCCATCCTCCCTTGGGTCGTCCACCGCGGACTGCCGGCGAAAGGCAACCGCCCCGAAAGCGAGCAGCAGGAAGCCGGCGAACCATCCGGCGTCAGTTGGATTCACGTCGTCGAAGTTCTTGACGGTTGTGAAATACCAGAACGTTGAATCGGAGACGGCCAGTAACACGATGGCGCCGGCAAGTATCGACAGGCGTCCATACACATGGGATCGTCGCCTAGTGGCCACGAATAGCACCGTGGCAATTCCAGCTGCGTCGAGCACCGGATACGCCAACGTCACCAACTGTTCGGTGAGGGAATTGCGCGATGCTGCCGCAACAGGAGATAGCAGGAGTGCCCACACTGCCACGAGCACGCCGCCTGAGATCAGGAGGGCTTCCAAGACACCCCGCACCCGGGATAACAGACCCGCTGGGGTGTCGACGAAACGAAGGAGCCCGATGACGATCAGTACAGGAGACAGCAAGAAGCCGGCGTCACAGGGAGACGGAGAGACCGGCTGGTGGCCGAAGCCCACCTCATAGACCGTCCACAGGATCTGGCCCACCCCCCATGCAGCAGCGCCACTCCCGATCAGCACCCACGAGCCCCGCTCCCGTCCCGAACTGCGCCGAGCGCTCAACCAGCAGGCTGCGGCACCAACAAACGGCGTGATGCACTGACCGAAGTCGTCGAAGGCCGACCAAAACGACGTCCACCTGTGCGTGCCAGGATGCACCGACACGGCCACGAGGTACACGAATGAAGCAGCGACGGCGATAACAACGGCGACGCGACGGCTCCTCACCCTGATCCCGTTCGTCGTATTCGCCATTGCGCCCCGTTCGTGGTGCAGCCTGGCAGCATCCAAGATCGGGTGGGATCATCGATCCGCTGATTCAGACGGTAGTTGTCTACCTAAGAGAGTCCTAGCGCCCTCGGAAGTGGCGAGGGAGGGTAGGCACTTGACCTGGGAAGTGGATCGAAACCGTAAAAGCCAGCACGACAATCAGGACGGTCAGGATCGTCACCCGGTGCCGTTTGATGGCGCGGTGGGCCACCTGCACGAAGGACGGACCCTGATATCTGACGCCGTGGAGTGGTACGTGAACTGTTGGGTTCAGCGAGTTCATTTGCTCACTCATCGACCAGGAGGTGCCAGGGCTGTAATCAAGTTCATGACCTAGCCAGGTATCCCATGGAAGGTAAGGCTGTTGAGCCGAGAATCCGAGACCGCGTCAGGCTCGGTAGGAAACGGCCAGCCTGATAACCACCGGCCATCAAGGCTGTGCCCCCTGACCGGTCTATCTCATAGAGCGTGATGCGGCGGTATCAGGGCATCGAGCGGCGAACATGTGCCAGGTCATGTGTCCACTCCGAGGACGCGATTGCCGGGTGTGCATGACCCACGGCTCGGGCCATACTGTCTTGCTCGGGCTCGTTGATACTTCGCGTTTACAGCGAGCGGACCTGGTTGAGGTTCTACCGTGGTCCGCTCGACTCAAGGGGATCGTCGCCGGTTCTGCAGCTCGTCTGAGTCCCTTATCAACACAATGGGTGTCGTTTTGTTTCCATACTCGCGTGTTGTTCCGAATGGATCAGTCTGAGAGCGCAGAAACACCAGAGCAGATTCTACCCGCCGATCCGAAAAGCCTTCGTTAAAGGGTCCCAGCTTGAGGAAAATAGCCGTCACACCCTTTTCGATGGACTTCACCGAGATATGCAGCTCTTCGGCGATGGCTCTGTTGGACAAGCCGTGAGCCATTTGCTGCAAGATATCGACCTCTCTCGGCGTGAGGCTGTCGATCCCTACCGAATCCCCGCGACGAATGAGGGATGCGACGATGCTGGGGTCAAGCACAGTCTGTCCCTTTCGCAATTCTCGTAGCGCGCTCAGTACATCCCCGATGCCGGGGAGTTGATCGTCAAGAAGAAATGCCACACCGGATGAACCACCGCGCAGGAGATCGAGGGCAAAATCGTCTACTCGGTCGGAGATGACCACGAGACCCATCTTGGGGTATGCAACACGCAGGCGACGGACGGCGGCAACTACGGCTGTGGTCGTGACGACCTGGGATCGGATGCAGATAATCGTGGCTTGAGGGGTTAGGTCTTCGAGCAAGGTTTCCAGTTCATCGAGATGATGAACCCTGCCAATCACTTGCACATCGGGGACGCCACTCAATAAGGCGGAAAGTCCGTCGCCAATGAGAAAGCTGTCACTGACGAGCACGACGGTAGTTGAGTCGTGAACGATTGCCATTTACCGACTCCTCCCAAAGATCGCTGCAGCCTAAGAGATGACCGATTCAGGCCGAACTCAAGGAGTCCAAGCACTCCGAGTAAGAACCAAGGTCCTACCCCATCTTATAGGGAATCGGCGCGTCGTCACCCCATAGCAAGGGCTCTTGACGTCTTCCGGAGCACAATGAGGGCCTGAACCGCCTACATTCTGGGCAGCTCCGGTTGATGCCACTCAATTGACGTTCCACTTTTTGAGAATCCATGACGGACTGAGCGATGAGTGCTGAAGACCGTCGGCGAACGGTCGCTCTGAGCACGACCGACAGGATGAGCGGTCAGCCACCTGGATATGTCGGCCATGCGCGGGCGGGCGCAATGTGCTCGAAACGGTTGTCCGGCAGGGGGCCCACCCAACGAGTATTTAGGGCGTATACCCCATCCCGGAAACAGCCCGTGCCGGGAGTCAGCTGCCCGACGGAGCCACTCAGTGCGGCCGATGGCTCACTTTTGCCCCATAGACGCACGCCAAATATGTCATGTGACGTGTATGAGGTAGAGAGGTTTCGTTAGAACGAAACGCCGCAGGCTGTCCCTCTTGTCATAAAACCAGCAGCCGCGCCAGCGAGATCGCCGTCCGCTGCGGTGGGAGCGGACTCCTGTCTCAAGGCGGCTATTTGAGCGCTGATGCCTGGGGAGGTCCTTCTCTCGTCCGATCGTGCTCCGATGGCATTGTACGGATGGGGTGAGGGAACCGGTTGCAGATTGCTGCCGTGGGCTCGGATCGAGGCAGGCCGGTCCATAGGCGCCCCACTGTGATTCGAAGAAGCGACACCGACGTGGTGATCAGGGATCACATAAGCAATCGGACAAGGGCTTACCCCATCATTCTTTAGGCCGTGCCCACTCGAAGACGTGTCCAATGTTGTCGACACGTGTTGGAGAGAATCATCCACCGCTGAGTGCTCGTCCCATCAACGCACGAGTCACACGACGGAATGAACGATTGCAATGACAATTCCGCCCACGACTGGAGCCGTGATGAAGACCTATTCGGGCAACTCGATTTTTCGAGGCTGGCGTTTACAGCGGTATGTGCGGCCGGCTCTCCGGATCCGTTGTGTCGCGGATGAGTCAGAATGACCATTACTCCCTTGGAAGAAGCGGCCCTCAATTCGGAGCTTGCCCTCCTATGGCAACGTCACCGGCAGACCAACTTGGACCGCATCTCGCTCCTCGAAATGACTGCGGCCAACGTGCTTCGCTCAATGGTGGACGCCACTGCCGTAGCCGAAGGCGTCAGCACCGCACACAAATTGGCCGGATCACTCGGGACCTTCGGATTCGACGCCGGCAGCCGCGCCGCACTTGAAGCTGAGTCACTGCTTCGAGAGAAAATCATCGACGGGCGTCTTCTGGCTGAAGCGGTGACGGCTCTTCGATCCTCAGTAGAGGAAGTCCGTGATGCCTCCGGACCCGATTTCAGCCCAGTGCCATCCAGTGTCCCGACCACTGTTTCAGCCATCAAAATCGTATCGTGCGACACGGACCTCGTTTCTCGACTTGCCGTAGAGGCAACCGCGATTGGCCTTGTTGCCTCTTCGACGACCACGTTGCCCGTAGCCAGTGCTCTTAGTTCCGGCATGCCCGGCGCGATCGTTGTCGACGCCACCGGCCCGTGGACCCGCTCATCAATGTTGAAATCGATCGCCGGACTGACCAGCAAGGGTGCGGTTATTGTCCTGACTGACAACAGTGTCTTCGAGGATCGTGTTGAGCTTGCGAAGGCGGGTGTGGCAGGAGTGATCCCGCGATCACAGGGAGCTCGCCAGACGATCTCGTTTGTAGCAGAAGTGATAGATGGCCGGAAGACCAAACAGTCGACGGCGCTTGGGTTAAATATCACAGGGGGATTGCTTAAGTCCTTCCGTGAAGCGATAACGGGGCTGGAT
This sequence comes from uncultured Acidimicrobiaceae bacterium, assembly GCA_963714125.1. GTDB lineage: Bacteria > Actinomycetota > Acidimicrobiia > Acidimicrobiales > UBA8190 > CAWCAW01. The sequence continues at coordinate 3,552,002 of OY970234.1, forward strand.
TGCTCTCTAGAGATCCTCGACGATCCCGCCGCGTTCTGGATGGCGCTCGAAGACCGAGGCGCTGATGTTGTGATCGTTGGATTCGAAGGCCAGCTGAGCGGACCGGACCTGTGCCGCGTGATCCGAACACGAGCACGTTGGCACCGACTCCCGATACTTGTGGTCGGAGAGGACGACCTAGCCCATCTAGAGGATGCGATGCGCGCTGGGGCAGACGATTACCTGAGCTCAAACGCTCTGCCACGAGAGCTCGGTATTCGGCTGCGCTCACATTTGGAGCGTGGCCACTTGGACCACGCTCGGCGAGACATCGATCCATTCACGGGAACGGAGAACCGGGCCTCAGCCGAACATTCGTTCGACCGACTCCTGAGTCTCGCGGCTCGGCGGGGCCATCCGCTTGGCATCGCACTACTCACAATCGACAACTTTGACCAAATCCGAGAGACTGAAGGCAACGCATTGGGCGACCTGGTGCTGCGCCGCCTTGGAAGTCGACTACAAACCAGCCTCCGAGGCGAGGACATCGTCGGGCGATGGACCCATGATGGATTTGCGGTTGGACTCTGCGGGACTGCGAGCAAGCTGGCTATTGAGCGCATCACCGAGATTGCTGAAATCTTTGCCGACGAAATCTTCTTTACGACCTCCGGTGCACTGGCGCAGTACACGGTAAGTGCAGGCGTTGCATCTACACCGGCAGATGGCACCCGCCTGTCCACGCTGGTACAGCACTGTGAAGCGGCGTTGCGGCGAGCCAAGACGGGGAAGAACCGTGTCGTAGTGGCGGGCGAACGCCCTGCAGCTGATGCCCCCAACGTTGTCGATGTCGTGCTCGTGGAAGACGACGACACCGTTGCAGACGTCATCGAGCACGCTCTGGGCCTGCGTCAATACTCGTTCGTCCGGTTCGCCGATGGTGCAGAAGCGGCACGAGAGTTGGGCGGCGGGCATGTCAAGGGGAGGGTTGTCCTGCTCGACGTAGGACTTCCGAGCCTGGACGGATTCGGGGTGCTCCAGACGCTTCGCGGCCAAAGTGTTCTGGACGACACCCGCGTCATCATGCTCACGGCTCGCTCGAGTGAGCCCGAAATGCTGCGTGCGCTTGGGCTCGGAGCCACAGAACACATCACCAAGCCTTTCAGCGTCCCGGTCCTGCTAGGCCGTCTCGGCCAGACGCTTGTTCCGTCCGCGTCATGAGTGCGGTCGAGCTGGTGACACTGTTGCTCATCGTCATTGGCACTGCCATTGCCATCGTTCTCGGCACTGTGGTGACAAGTGGGATCGTTCAAGCGAGGCGCACCCATCCCGAAGCCCTTCTGCGAGACGCCCGCCAAGCGATCATCGCCGCGCTCTCGGGTGACTCGTCCAGAGCAGCCGATGCCTTTGGCACTTTGAATCGATTCTCAAAGCAGTGCATTGTGAGCGTCCTGCTCGAGCTGGCACCTTCGGTGACTGGGGAGTCGCGCTCGGTCCTGATCAGCTTGGGAGAGAGCCTTGGCGTACTCCAACGGGCCCGGGCGGGACTGCGAAGCCACCGCTGGGCTATGCGTCTGTACTCAGCCCGAATTCTCACGGCATTTGGGGTGGAGTCAGATGCAGTCTGTTCCCTGCTGTCCGACCGATCACCTGAGGTGCGGGCCCAAGCGGCCTCATGGTCGGTGGTGAAGCCAGGCCCGGCGACGGTGGGCGGCCTGATCGCCCTTCTCGATGATGACGACGGCCTCTGTCGCTTTGCGGCACAAGACGCCATGATCCGCATCGGCCTCCCCGGTGTCGAAGCGCTCATCAGCGCGCTGGCAATGGCCAGTGAGGAAGTCACGGCCCGGATCTTGACGATCGCAGCCGCAATGGGGGATGAGCGGTTTTACCCAATCGGCATCGCCTTCACTCACGACCCCACTCCTTCGACGCGGGCACTGGCCGCAGCGGTGCTCGGACGTATCGGCAATCCAAGTGCGGGTCCAATGCTGATTGCACTCCTTGACGACGAATCCGATGTCGTCGTGGTCGCAGTCGCCGCTGCGCTGGCGACGCTGTCGTACTGGCCCGGAGCGGCCCGGGTCGAGCGACTGCTGAGCCATCCGTCATGGGACTTGCGAAAGCAGGCTGCCCTGACGTTGTTGGCTTTCGGCGCCCCGGGAACGATCCTGTTGTCGGCCACCGCGCCCGGCTCCGGCCCAGCCGCCGAGATGGCGCTTCAAGCCCTTGAGCTCCGCTCGCTTTCGATCAAGGAGGAAGCCGCGTGAAACACTTCTACGTCACATTCATGTCACCGATCAACCACGTCGTGCTGGCGTACTTCATCGCTCTGGGCGCCTTCTATCTCGTCTTGTACGTCTCAGCCGCGGTGGAAATGCGCAAGTACCTGCACCAGGTTCGGGCAGAACGCTACCGAGAGATTCTCTCGTCTGAAATCGCACCCACCATCTCGATGCTGGTGCCGGCCCATGATGAGGAGTCCACGATCATCCAGAGCGTCCGGGCCCTTTTGACCTTGGCCTACCCTCAGCTCGAGATCGTGGTGGTCGACGACGGATCGAAAGACGAGACGCTGTCGATCATGAAGTCGACGTTTGAACTCGCACCCATCAGCCCGATCTATGACACGCGCATTCCCACCAAGTTGGTGCAGGCGATCTACCGTTCGAACCGGTATCCAAACCTGGTTGTTGTCTCAAAGGAGAACGGGGGCAAAGCCGACTCCCTCAACGCTGCGCTCAACATTTCCCGGGGAGAGCTCGTATGCGCCATCGACGCTGACACCATCATCGACCCCGACGGACTGCGGCGGCTGGTGAGGCCCTTCATCCGCTCCGAGGACGTGGTCGCGGCAGGAGCGACGATCCGGGTTGCCAATGGGTGCACGGTGACCCATGGCCGCCTCGCCTCAGAACGCGGCCCGCACCGGGCCCTGGCGGGTATCCAGGCCGTCGAGTACCTGCGGGCGTTTCTCTTCGGCCGCCCGGGCTGGAATCGGCTCGGTGGGAACCTCCTGATCTCGGGCGCCTTTGGGTTGTTTCGCCGCCAGGCCCTGCTCGACATCGACGGATACGTAAAGACCGTGGGTGAGGACATGGAGCTCGTGGTGCGCCTGAGGCGGCGCGCCTATGAGACCGGCCAGCCCGGTCGGGTCGAGTTCGTGCCTGACCCAGTTGCGTGGACTGAGACACCGACGTCGTTCAAACAACTCAGCCGGCAGCGAGAGCGGTGGCAACGAGGCTTCTCTGACACCCTGTGGCGCCATCGCCGAGTCCTCATGAATCCTCGCTACGGCGTTCTCGGGATGATCGTATTTCCCGCCTTCCTCCTGTTCGAATGGTTGGCGCCGATCGTCGAAGCCGCCGGCTTGGTCCTCGTGCCGGTCGGATTGGTGCTGGGCGAAGTGACGAGAACCTTTGCAATCCTGTTCTTCTCCCTTGCCTGTGGAGTGGGCATCTTGCTCTCGATGCTCGCCTTGTTGCTAGAGGAGGTCTCCTTTCGCCGCTACGGCCGGGTTCGTGACCGGGCACTCCTTGTGGTGTGGGCTGTTATCGAGAACTTCGGCTACCGGCAGCTCACCGTCTGGTGGCGGCTCCGTGGCGTTGTCAGCTACATCCGGGGCAAGAAATCTTGGGGCGCCGTGGAGCGAAACGGATTCAAGACCACCAATGAGGAGGAGATCCCCATGGGTGCCGCCTCGGCGGCAGCAGCGTAGGCATCGTTGCTCTCTCGAGCTTCGGATCGTCCACCCAAATCCTGAACGTGAGGCTCTCCGTTCGGAAATTAGAGAACACTTGGACGTCATGTCAGGCGGTAAAGCAGCACCTTTGTTCGAGCGGACAAGCACGCAAGTTTGTGGCCCACAAGCTGAAGGCGCGAGCGCAATCCTCGGCTTGCTTGCATTGACTACTGTTGCGAGCAATAGAGACGCAGCGCTTCAATCTGCGCCTCGGCGCATCGACGTTGCCTATGGTGCTCCAAGGCTCTTCCTTAGCTACATCGAGCAATTTGGGATTCATTTAGCACTTGGAGCTGAGGGTGATCCAGCATGTCAACGGACAGGCTCGCGAAGAACGGTAGCCGCACGACACGGACTCTTCAGCCGCGCCCGGAAATGACAAGAGCTCCGGTTTGCTTCGTGCCACCACTCAGTTCGGGGTTGACGTCCCTCCGAGTGGTGTAGAAGCCGGGTCCCCCAACTGAAGGGGCCACCGGGTGATCTTCGGTGTGTAAGTCCAATCACCCACCGAAGGAGACACCCGATGACCCTTTACCAGTCTGACGTGCTGGAGCTACTGGACGTGATCCGCTCCGGCGGCGACATCGATGCCATCCGCAAGGGTGCCGAGCTCGTTTACCAGGCACTCATCGAGGCCGAGGCGGCCGAGCACATTGGTGCCGCTGTCTACGAGCGCACCGAGACCCGCACCACGCAGCGAAACGGCCACCGTCACCGGACCTTGGCGACCAAGGCGGGCGATCTCGAGCTCAAGATCCCAAAGCTACGCACCGGGACGTTCTTCCCGTCTCTGCTCGAGCGCCGGCGTCGCATCGACCGGGCCCTGTTCGGCGTGGTCATGGAGGCCTATGTCCACGGTGTCTCGACCCGCAAAGTCGACGACCTTGTGGTGGCCCTGGGCGTCGACACCGGCATCTCGAAGTCCGAGGTGAGCCGCATCTGTGGTGAGCTCGACGAGGAGCTGGCGGCGTTTCGAGACCGCCGCCTCGACCACGTCGAGTTCCCCTACGTGTTTCTCGATGCCACCTACCTCAAAGGTCGAGTGGCGCATCAGGTGGTATCGCGGGCCGTGGTGGTGGCCACCGGCGTCACCACCGACGGCGGGCGTGAGGTGCTCGGCTGTGCCGTGGGTGACTCCGAAGACGCGGCGTTTTGGACCGAGTTCCTGCGATCATTGCGGGCCCGGGGCTTGGCCGGCGTGCGCCTGGTGATTTCAGACCAGCACCTGGGCCTCAAAGCAGCCGTCGAGGCGGTCATGGTCGGTTCAGCGTGGCAACGGTGTCGGGTCCATTTCATGAGAAACGTCCTGGCCCGGGTGTCTCGTTCGAACACCCACATGGTCATCGCCGCCATCCAAACGATCTTCGCCCAGCCCGATGCCCACGCCGTGCGCGACCAGTTCGACCGGATCGCCTCGACCCTGCGGGGCCAGTTCCCAGATGTGGCGGTCATGCTCGACGCCGCCAAGGAGGACCTCCTGGCCTTCTCGGCGTTCCCCGAGTCGCACTGGCGCAAGGTGTGGTCTACCAACCCCTTGGAACGGGTTCATCGCGAGATCAAGCGGCGCACCGATGTGGTGGGGGTATTCCCCAATGACGCCGCGGTCACCCGGCTGGTGACGGCGGTGGTGGTGGAGACCCACGACGAGTGGCAGGTGGCCGAACGGCGCTATCTGTCGGAGACCTCGATGGCCCAGCTCCGCAGACTCGAATCCGTGGCCGTCGTGGCCCCACCACGAACGCGCAAACGCCTGGCCAGCTGAGCCATCCTGGAGGCCGTGAAGGCCTCCTTCAACGACCACGTCATCACCATCCGGCCGGTGCACACCGAGTCCGGTCGCGTCGCAGCGCCGGGAACCCACGGCTTCATCCTGCGCGTCCTCACCGACCCCGATGAGCGCTACGTGGCTGAGCTCTATCTGGACGTAGCGCCTGACGATGGCGCCACGGAACTCACCGTTTTGCTCCCACTCGACTTCGACGTCGTGTAGGCGGCATACTCCCAGGAGCCGGAGATCACTTCTCCACCATTCGGCGGGACGTCATCAGTTCGGGCGTTTAAGACCTAGGCCTCAACGTTTGCTCTTGGTCTGCATGAGCGGCATGATTGCCACATCACCTAGGGCCCGAAGCGAGCAGCACGAGAGTTGTTGGGGACGTACTCCGAGCCTCTCGGCGGATTTTTCTTCTTTTCGTGGTCAAGCGCACATCGTTGCCCAGGTGGCGCGGGGTGGAGTCCAGGGCCTCCACTGCCGTCCTCATTTCGTACCCGGTGGGATGCCGGGAATGTGATCTGAACCATTCGTGCAGCAAGTTTGTATCCGTGGATGTCCAGATCGCCGCTCGTCCTTCTTCGATTCCAGGACAACAACGCGCTACGTCCGGGCCAACATAGGGCCACCGAAGCAACAAGCACCGACTCACCCACCGAGATAACCCAGCCTGCGTCGATTTTCGGGCGAATGAAGGTCCCCTGTCCGGACTTCATGGCAGGACTCGGTACCTGCCCTGACACGTTGTCCAATATCTCCGGCGAAACAAGGTGCCCCTTCGCTTGCAACCAAAGCTCGGAATCATCGGGAATCGCAAAGCCGCGGAGGCATACGAAAAACGAGCCCTCCCTGGCCACGATCGCGAACCATCTCGAAACCAGCCCTGAGACACTGAGACGAGGCTCTGTTGGGCGCTGGCATCCCGATCCGACCTCGGCGCATATACAAACCCGTTCCGTGACTCCAGATTTCCAAGTGCGACGGGCCGACAACGGTCAGAGCGGCCCTGTATGGCCGATGGGACCCTGTGCAGTATACGGCCCTATCGGACCCGTTATGAGCCCACTCACCGAAGGGTCCTGAGCGCTCAAGCGGCACCTCTTGCCCGGACCAGATGGATACAGGTTGAGGGTGAACCCTTAGGTTCCCATAGGGCCCCCCACCTCTTGGGCGGCTCTCATTCCGTCGAAGGGTGATGGAACAAAGAATTCAAGAGAGTAGATGGGGAGAAAGCATCTATGGCCACAAGCGAGAGTGACTCGGTTGCTGTGTCGCGGTACTTCGGCCGGAAGATCGACACGCAGATCCTCTTGGACGTGCTCGCGAGCGTCAAGGGTGGCGACTTCACGGCCCGCATGCCACTCGGTTGGACAGGAGTGGCGGGTAAGGTCGGCGACGCCATCAACGATGTCATCATCGCCTATCAGACTCTCGAGAATGAGCTCGCGCGGGTAAGCCACGTGGTCGGCAAAGAGGGAAAGCTTTCTCTCCGGGCCGAATCCAGCGGGTCCTCGGAAAGCTTCTCCGGAAGTATCAAGTCGGTTAATAGTCTGATCGAGGACCTCGTCCGTCCAACTAGCGAGATGCAGCGAGTCATTGGAAGCGTTGCGAATGGGGACTTAAGCAAGAAAGTAACCGCCGAAGTCAGCGGTGAGATGCTTGAGTTGAAGAACACCATCAATGGCATGGTCGACCAGCTCAACGGGTTCTCGTCTGAAGTCACCCGCGTGGCAAGGGAAGTGGGCACGGAAGGCAAGCTCGGTCAAGCAGCCGCAGTGACTGTCGAGGTAGGTGGCGTATGGAAGGACCTCACTGACAACGTGAATCTCATGGCAGGCAACTTGACGGGACAAGTGCGCAACATTGCCGAAGTCACGACAGCGGTCGCGAATGGGGACCTCAGCAAGAAGATTTCCATCGAAGTAAAAGGTGAGTTTCTCGAACTTAAGAACACTGTGAACGCCATGGTCGATCAGCTGAACGCCTTTGCGGGCGAAGTGACAAGAGTGGCGCGGGAAGTAGGGGTTGAGGGCAAGCTGGGAGGTCAAGCCCAGACGAAGGAGATCGGTGGCGTATGGAAAGACCTCACTGACAACGTCAACCAATTGGCCGCCAATCTATCAAATCAGGTGCGGGCAATCGCCGAAGTGGCAACCGCAGTCACGGAGGGAGATCTGACCAGACAGGTGGGAGTGGAGGCGAGTGGCGAGGTCGCCGTCTTGAAAGACAAGCTCAATGAAATGATCCGGACTCTACGCGAGACCACTCAACAGAATGTCGAGCAGGACTGGCTGAAAACAAACCTTGAACGATTCACCCGCATTCTCCAGGGCGAGCGCGATCTAGCCGCGGTTTCGAACACGATTCTATCGGAACTTACGCCCCTGGTGGGCGCCCAGTACGGGGCGTTTTACTCGATGACGAGGCCCTCGGACGGAAGCGAGGCGATGCTCCAATTCCAGGTTGGCTATGGCCTTGAAGAGCGCAAACATCTCTCCACCACCTTTAGCCTTGGTGAAGGGCTAATCGGGCAGTGTGCGAAGGAGAAGAAACGGATACTTCTCACCGAAGTACCCGATGACTACGTGCGCATCAACTCCGGGCTCGGCAGCGCAACTCCTCGCAATATTATTGTGTTACCCGTCCTCTTCGAGGGATCAGTTCGAGCCGTGATCGAGCTGGCATCCTTCCTGTCCTTCAGCGCCATTCACCAAGCCTTCCTTGATCAACTAGTTGAAAGCATCGGTATCGTCCTCAACACGATCGAGGCCAACACGTTCACCGAAGATCTGCTTAAGCAGTCCCAAATACAGACCGAAGAACTCCGCATTCAGCAGGAAGAGCTCCGTGAGTCCAACGAGGATCTGGAAGAACAGGCCCGGCTGCTGGCCGAGCAGAATGCCATCAATCGCAGGGTCGAACTCTTTAGCCGTAGGGTCGAAGAGCAGGCAGGGCAAGATGCCGCCTCGTCAAAATATAAGTCCGAGTTCATCGCGAATATGAGCCACGAGCTTCGCACACCGTTGAATAGCCTGTTGATACTGGCGCAGCAACTTGAGGATAACCCTGGCCACACGATGACCGATACTCAGGTGGAGTACGCCAGCGTCATCCGATCATCGGGCAACGATCTGCTGAATCTCCTCAACGATATTCTTGACCTTGCCAAGGTCGAATCGGGCACCGTCAGCATCGAATTGACACAAGTCTCTCTCGCTCAACTCCGCAACGATCTCCTACGCGAGTTCGAGCACGTTGCTGAAGGAAAGAGGCTTGACTTTTCGGTCGAGGTTGCTCCTGATGGACCCGAAGAGATTGTCACGGACCCGAAGCGACTCGGTCAGATCCTTAAGAATCTACTGGCGAACGCGTTCAAGTTCACCGAGCAGGGTGAGGTCCGGCTGAGGGTGGGCTTGGCCGAACGGGGCTGGAACCCTGATCTGGAATCGTTGACTGATGCCACCGAGGTGGTGGCATTTTCAATCAGTGATTCGGGAATTGGTGTTGACGAAGAACAACAATCATCGATTTTCGAAGCGTTCGCACAAGGCGACGGGAGCACAGCTCGCCTTTACGGAGGCACCGGCCTCGGCCTATCCATCAGCCGCGAACTGGTCGCATTGCTCGGTGGAGAAATCACAGTGATGAGTGAACGGGGACAAGGCAGTACGTTTACCGTCTTTCTGCCAGCGATGCGCGAAGCTACGCCGGACACGTCGCGCGCACCCATCGCCACTGCGGTTACGCCGAAGGATTCCCGAGCCCGGGTAATACGACGTGGACTACAGGCTGACGATGAGTTGCAGGGCCCTCGGGAGGGTGTCGATTCTCCTGGCCGATCCGCACTACACGGCATGAACATCCTGGTGGTCGACGATGACGTCCGTAACCTATTCGCCATGACTGCGCTCTTGGAGCGGCTCCACGCCGAGGTAACGGTCGCAGAGAGTGGACAGCTGGCGATTGCCGCGCTCGACTTTGCGCCGATCGACCTTGTTCTCATGGACATCATGATGCCGTCTATGGATGGCTACGACACCATGCGCGCCATTCGTGCATTGGATCGATTCACGTCCCTCCCCATTATTGCGGTCACGGGCAAGGTGATGCCCGGAGAGCGTCAACGGTGTTTCGATGCCGGGGCTACTGACTTTATCCCCAAACCGGTGGACACGACAGAGCTCCTCGCGGCGCTCAATCCTTGGTTGACGGCTCAAGCCGTCTCGACGTCTTGATGTTTGAGCAAAACGCTGCAGCCGTGGATCCAAGGTGACAATTGCGCCGAATGTCCTGATTGTCGACGACAACGCCGACAAGCGTTTTGCCCTCGTCGCCGCGCTTGCGCCGCTTGGATTGCCCATTGTAGAGGCCGACTCGGGGTTCGCCGCCTTGCGGAGTCTCATGCAACAAGAATTCGCCGTCATCCTGCTTGATGTGCGCATGCCAAACATGGATGGGTTCGAGACTGCCGGCCGTATTCGTCAGCGTGAACGGTCGGAAATGACCCCGATTATTTTCCTTACGGCCTTCGATAGCGACGACCTCAAGCGCTCGGATCACTACACTGGTGGTGCGGTCGATTTCATCGTCGCACCTTTCGATCCCGAGATGCTTCGCGCCAAGGTATCTGTGTTTGGCAACCTTTTCACTAGGAGCGCAGAGCTAGCAGCGCTCGCGTTGGCAGTGGAGACGTCTGCCAACCAATTGCGACGTCTCACCGACGTGGCGCCAATCGGCATCTTCCAGACCGATGAGGACGACCGATACACCTACACCAACCCTCGCTGGTCGCAGATAACAGGCATCGCCCCACAGGATGCCGCTGGAAAGCCGTGGAAGGCGCTCTTCGGACCGGGACAAGGATCTCAAATGAGTTCTCCCATGCATGACTCGCGGGAGTCGCAGTCTGAGCTCTCGTTCCAGATCGAGATTCCCGGCCAAGGCTCTGAGCCTCGGATCGTCTTCCTTGCCGCAGCGTCCATTCCCGATACCGACGGAGGGAGAGCCGGTTGGGTCGGAACGGTCGCCGATGTGACGGCGGAAGTCGAGTCGGCGGCGGCGGCCTCACACCTCAAGGCGGTTGTCGAATCCTCACTCGACGCCATCATCAGCCAAGACCTCGACGGAGTGATCACAAGCTGGAACGCCGGAGCAGAGCACCTTTACGGCTATACCTCGACTGAGGTCGTTGGACAATCCACATTGGCGCTGCTGGGCGAACATCAGTACGAGCTGGCCGACACACTGAACAGGGTCCGACTGGGGGAGATCTCTGACTTCGAATCGATCCGGACACGCAAGGACGGCACCCGCATCGATGTCTCGCAAACGACGTCACCCATTCTTGGACCTGGGGGTGTCGTGGTGGGTGCCTCAATCATCGCAAGGAATATCTCGGATCGGCGGAAGACCGAGCAGCTCAAAGATGAGTTCCTCGCCATGGTCTCACACGAATTGCGCACGCCCCTCAGCTCGATCGTCGCTCATGTTGAACTCCTATTGGACGATAATCCGGCAGAAGCCACTCGTCATCAGCGATTTCTGGAGGTGATTGGTCGCAATTCAGTTCGACTCGAACGTCTAGTCGGAGATCTGCTCTTCGTCGCCCAGATTGAATCGGCCAACCTATCGCTGTCAATAACCGACGTCGACTTGGTCGTGGTTGTGACAGAGGCCGTCGAAGCTATGTCGCTCCGCGCGCAACAGTCGGGAATCGAGATCACGCTTTCCTGTCAACAGAGCTCGCTGCACGTTCTGGCCGACTCCGGTCGACTCGGTCAGGCCATCGACAATCTCATCGCCAACGCCATCAAATATTCGCTGCCTGGCACTTCCGTCATGGTCAGAATCCTCGCTGTCAATGATACGTGTGTGATCGAGATTGAAGACCATGGCATCGGAATCGCCACCGAGGAATTGGACTACCTGTTCGACCGATTCTTCCGGGGCTCCACCGCCACGAGCCTTCATATCCAAGGGTTAGGACTCGGCTTACTAATTGTCAAGAGGATTATCGAAGGGCACTTTGGAGTAGTGACCGTAGGAAGCGAGCTCGGCGTTGGCACGACTTTCCGCGTCGTGCTTCCGCTCGTTCAACCCGGACGGGGCTTTCAATCCTCGTCACCGCCCACATGTATCGAGCTTTCGTAAGATGCGCGTTGCTCTCGTTGTCGATGACGACCCCGACCTCGGGGATGTGATCACGTTTGTGCTTGAGCGGGCCGGATTCGAGGTGCGCCTAGAGCTTGATGGCGCTGCTGGATTCGCAGTTGCGGCGGTTCTACGCCCCAACGTAGTGCTGCTTGATTGGATGATGCCGCACATGAGCGGGCTCGAGGTGTGCAGAGCCCTGCGAAGCGACATTGCTCTTTCGTCGACGGCGCTGATCATGCTGAGTGCAAGGGCCCTGGAAGGCGATATTCGCGAAGGGTACTCCGCTGGAGCCGATGACTACATCATCAAGCCGTTCAGGCCTAGAGATCTTGCCGAACGTGTCGAGGCGGTGCTGGCCCGGTTTCAGTCTGATGGCCCCGATTCTCCAATTGAGCATGCCCCTGAGGGGAGATCATGAAGACACCGAGGGCGAGCTCAACAGATTCCCCCATAACGTCGAGCTCCGACGTGGCCACGGTGCGTAGTTCGAAGCACGTTCTTCGCATGTGGTCGGCATTAGCCGTCGTCGTACTGATCATGGGAACAGCCGGTTCGGTGCTCACGGCAGAGTCCGTGGCGCGAAGTGATGCGGCCAATGCGCACCGAGCATTTGCCACTGCCTCGACCGAGATTGTCTCGAAGCTGATGCTCGCGACGCAACACGAAGATGACATGGTGGTCAATGCGGGAGCCTTCGTAGAGGACGCACCCGGCGTAAACAGTGCTGAGCTCCGCTCCTGGGCGGCGGCGACGAGCGTATTTCGGCGCTATCCGGAGCTCTACGGCTTCGGCTACTCAGAGATCGTCCTTGATTCACAGCTCAAGGCCTTTTCCGCACAGGCGGAAGCCGACCCGTCCGGACCTCTAACGGCCAACGGCTCCTTCCAAGTCGAACCTCCCGGGTCTCGACCCTTCTATTGCCTGATCGTCGCGGGTGACGCCCGAAGCGCATCCTTGGTGTACCCGGCCGGTATCGACCTCTGTGCCGGCGCACGACCCGGGGTTATGGCATCACGCGATTCTGGCCAGGGCGACTACGCGCCGATCACCATCGTAGGGATCTCTTCGCTTTCGATCTCAACCCCGGTTTATCGCGGCGGGGTGGTCCCGGGCACCGTCGCGCTTCGTCAAGCGGCATTCCTCGGTTGGCTCGGCATGTCGGTAGATCCGCAAGTGGTGCTCAAAAGCGCCTTGGCCGATGACCCCGACATCGCCGTCGCCATGCAGTACCACGTCGGCGCTTCGAATGTGACCTTCATCCGAGGGGTCTTGGCGAACGGTGCGCAATCGGTAACGACGAGTCTCCAAAATGGCTGGATCGTCACGACCTATGGCGACGCCGTTGCGACTGGCCCATTGGCGCGTCGGGCGACCATCGGACTGCTGCTCGCGGGCTTCGCTCTGAGCATTTTGCTGGCCGCTCTGATATTCGTCCTAGCCACAGGTCGGGTGCGGGCGCGGCGAGAGGTCGGTCAGAAGACTGAGGAGTTACTCCACCTAGCGTTACACGACACTTTGACGGGCCTTCCCAACCGGGCGCTGATCACTGACCGCATCGAACAGCTCCTCGCCCGCAATCATCGAAACGGAACTTTCGGCGCGCTGCTGTACGTAGACGTGGATGAGTTCAAGAACGTCAACGACACCCTCGGACACGCAGTCGGCGACCAGCTCCTGCGCGCTCTAGCGGATCGGTTTACGACAAGTCTGCGAGACGCCGACACGATCGGGCGGATGGGCGGGGACGAGTTCGTAGTTCTGATCGACGGCACTTCCCTGCCGGAGTTCGTCGCCGAACGCATCCTCGAGGTCATGCGTCAGCCCTTCGAGTTGGGTGGAGGTCTCGCTCCTATGGTGGTCACCGTCAGCATCGGTATTGGAGTCGGAGTCGACACCAAGCCTGGCGATTTGTTGCGAAACGCGGACATTGCGCTGTACGAGGCCAAAGCCGCCGGCAAGAACTGCTACGAGGTCTTCGGAGCCAAGATGGAGGCCGACATACGTCACCGTTACGAAGTTGAGTTCTATCTTCGTTCAGCACTAGAGAGTCACCAGTTCCATCTCGTCTATCAACCGATCTACAACCTGGACGACCTGTCGATCATCGGAGCCGAAGCCCTCATCCGATGGGATCACCCCACTCTCGGTATCGTTATGCCCGACGAGTTCATTCCTTTCCTCGAAACGAGCGGGCAGATCTTCGCGGTCGGGCGCTGGGTGCTGCACGAAGCCTGTGCTCAGGCGAGAGTCTGGAGCGACCGCGGCCATGTCCTGACGGTTTCGGTGAACGTCTCAGGGCGCCAGCTCGACCATGATGTCATCGTCGAGCACGTGCGAGAAGCCCTCGACCGCAGCGGGCTCGACCCGAGTGAGCTCATCATCGAGATTACCGAGACGGCGCTTATGCACAACGTCGATACGACAGCTCGTCGGCTCCGTGACCTGAAGGACCTCGGGGTACAAGTAGCTATCGACGATTTCGGTACGGGTTACTCATCGCTGGCCTACCTACAACACCTCCCCGTTGACTACCTCAAGATCGACCGGGCCTTTACCAACTCCATCGCCAGTTCCTCAGCATCCGACGTCCTCATTCACAATCTTGTTCAACTCGGGAAGGATCTCGGGCTGAAGACCCTGGCTGAGGGCGTGGAGACCACTATGCAGGTCGAGTTTCTACGAGGCGAACGCGTTGACGCCGCTCAAGGGTTCCTGTTCTCCATGCCACTCGACCCGAGCACCTTTGAGGAACGCCTCCTCGAGCGGAATCACCCGGAGGCGGGCGGGCCGGTGACTACCGCGGCGCCGTCAGGTGCCGAACTACTGATTGCCGATCTTTGCCACCCCTGCTCACCAAAGTTCGGATCTGACAGCAAACGTAGGACGGACCACGTCCCGGTGGTGGAGCTGCCTGAACCGCTGGTCGTCTCGCCGCTCTGACGCGGAAGGTTGGTGCAGACCTTCTTCTTGATCACACGCGCCGGCTTGGCGAAGGGCGCGGGCATGCCGTTGGTGTGCTGGACCCGGCCACTCCCCACTACCTCGTCGCCTTGCTCACCAGCCACCGCCACCCAGGCACCAGGCCCGTAACGCTCGACGATTCGGGTGTACGCCTTCCGGTGGGCCTGCTGCTGGGCGGGCGACGACGGGGCGCGCGGCGGGTGCACCCCTCGGCTTCTGCTGCGGCGTCGGTCGCATCGATCACGGCGGAAGGGTCTCGACGAGGTCGCGTTCGCCACCCTCAACCATCGCCGTCTGGAGAGATCACCGACGACAACGCCTACGTCACGCCAGCAGAGTTCGAAGCCATCTACTGCCGTCCAGAATCAGCCGCCAAAGAGATGATTACCCAACAGCCCGAGCAGTCATGGAACCGGGGCGGTTCATCAGCCGCCTTCTGGGCGACCGGGTGGAGTTTGGGTAGCTCCCGTTTGACCCGATGAGACCCAACTTGAAGCGGATCGGGTCGTCGTAGATGCTCATCCAATGGCGGGCGTCTTCCCAGTGCTCCCGTCTCGATGTCCTCGCCTTCGAGTGGACCGTGAGCCGGCGTCTCTTGTGGCCCTGTTGCCATGTCACAACTATCGGGACCTGGGTTATGTCCCGCCTATTACTGATCTTTTTACACCGCTCGGTGTAGCAAGAGAATATGAACCACGACCATGGCCCTCAAGAGAGGCCCGACATCGTGGCAGCCACTCGGGGCGGGAACAGCTCGCTAGGCATGGACGTTGAGGCTGACCCAGCCACTGCGACCCTCGAACAAGCGTTGTTCAGGAGGAACATCTACACCGAGATCCTGGTCATGGAGGAGGCCGTCTTGGCCCGTATTCATCAACTCATGGCAAGTCAGACTCCCGAAGCTCGCCGAGAAGTCGAGCTGACAAACGTCCCGGTGGTGGTCTCCCAGGTTGAACGATTCCGGATGCGCCAGGGGATCTGGGCCTCCCTTGTCCTTACCTACCAGGACACGGCCAGCACTGCCTTGGGGACCGTACCGTCATGATCGACGTCCCCGCTCCCCCCGTGCTCACCCCTCAGCCTGACGCGACCCCTAGGAAGGCAATCGCGAGGGCTCCTTTTCGTCGCCAGACCGGACGAACTCGCATCTCTGGCGCCTGGGTAGGAGTCATCGCCGGCGCCTTGGTGTTCACAGCTCTACTTGTCTTCATCCTCCAAAACACCAGGACGGTAAAGGTTTCGTATTTTACCGCCACCGGGTCGATGCCGCTCGGCATCGCTTTGCTGCTCGCTGCTGTCGCCGGGTTGTTGCTGGCCGGCGCGTTCGCATCGCTACGAATTTGGCAGCTACGTCATCGCCTGACCCGGCAAGACAAATCCGCCCGTCTGGCTCCCGTCTCGGACGGATCAGAGGTCGAAGGCGACGACTGAACGGGCTGAGGCCCTCTGGCGTTTGTTCGAACAATCTGGACGATTTCTATGATCAGCGGTGCCGAACTGCCTGGTGCCTCTTGCACCCGTATATCTCATCCTTTCGTGCCGGGCGTGTTGCTGCATTTGTTACTCCGCCAGGAGCACTGTGACAGAAGCTGGCTTCCGCGACGCGGAGTATCGGTGCGAGTTGTCAACCAGAAAGGCAGTCAATGGGCACCCAAGACCGCGCATCAAATAACGCCCAGGACGTCAAGGGACGGGTGAACGACGCCGGAGAAGATGTCAAGGACGCAGTGCACAAGGTAAAGGACGCCGTCACCAGCCTTGGCTTGGTCGAAAGCCCACCCGGCCTCCTGGGCGGTGCGGACTATCGCACCATGGCAGGCGGCCAGAGAGAATGATTTGGGAGGTATCCGCAGTGTTTCTTAACGATGAAAGCCCTCAAGGAAACCGATCGGCATCTGAAGCATTAATGAGAGGTGGGACGGCCTCTATGGCGTTCTTTCCCTACTGGATCCAGACACCTGGCGAGGACATCGTTGTCAGCCGTCAAGAATATCGACGGACCTCGATCGCCGCTGAACACTCGGTCGCCTCCATGGGTCCATCATGAAGGCTCTCATTTATCGCGGTCCGGCGCGGGTCGGAGATCCTCGCCGCGCCGGAGTGCATACGGTTGGTGGCGCTCGCCGCCAAAGAGCACGATCTCGGTCGGCTGGCGGTAAATGAGGGTCAGTCGCCTCTCGTGGTGCCGCTGAATTTCACCATGCACGAAACCGGAGTGCTGGTCCGGACCGGTCCGGGTCGGTTGTCCGAGTGGGTGCAGGGTTCATTGGTCTGCTTCGAGGTCGATCGCGTTGATGCCGACGGTGGCGACGCTTGGAGTGTCTTGATTCGGGGGCTGGCGTCCGAACTCGATCCGAATGACGCTCCTCACAGCGGGCGCCGGCCCACGACCCTTGGTACCAAGCCCTGGTAACACGCTGCTCTTTGTACCGCCGGACGACCTGGTCACCGGACGCCATTTCCGCCTCGTAGCCAAAGACGGACCGTCGCTCTCATGAGCCCCACATGGGCGCTACTTGTGTGACGAGGCTCACGTGGCCTGGCTCACCGAGCTCATGTTGAAGTCGGCCACGCGCAACGGGGGCATGACGGTGCGATTCAGCCACTCGCCCCACTCACGCGACAGCGCCCGCTCACTGCGCCCGACCTCCAGGGTGCGGGCCAGGACGTCAAGGGGGCTCTCGTTGAAGCGGAAATTATTGACTGCCCCCACCACTTCCCCCTTCTCGACGAGGTAGACGCCGTCACGTGTAAGGCCCGTCAACAGCTGCGTGACGGGGTCAACCTCGCGGATGTACCACAGGCAGGTGAGCAACAGCCCCCGCTCGGTCGAAGCGATCATCTCTTCCAGCGTGGCCGTGGCCCCGGGTGCTTCGAGCACGAGGTTGTCGAACGGCGGCGTCACCACCGCACCGGAACGCGCCGCGGCGGCGCGGCTGTAGCGCAACCGCTCCAGGCGACCATCCGCAATCCACGTCACCGGCGGTACCGCCATGCCGTTGTCGAACACCGACACGTCGGTGGACGAAGCCATGGTGGCCACAAAAGGGGCGCATTCGATGCCTGTTTCGAATGGGTTGCTGCGCAAGACGAACGGGACGGCGGAGAGCGAATCGCCGATGCGCGTCCCGCCTCCCTTGGCCGAGAAGACATTGCGGCCGTCTTCGGCGTCGCGCCCCGACAAGTCCTCCGCCATGGCCACCATCAGATCGGCGGTGGCGTCGGGGGGCAGCAGGACCTCGTAACGACCGGCGGGAAGATCGACGCGTCGCTGCGCCCAGGCCAAGCGTTGGCGCAGGCGATCCTCGAAGACATCGAGCTCGACATCGAAGTCCCACGACGTCCCCGTCCCCGACCACGCCGAGCGCGTGCCGTCGCCGCTGCGGGCCACCAGCTCCATGCTTCCCTCGGGTTGGTCATGACGCAGGCGCAACCCCGTGCTCGTTCCCACAAACTGGCTGCCCACGCGATGCGTGGCAAAGCCCGACAGCACGGTGCCCGCGGCGCGCGCTCGGCCGAAGGCGTCGGCGAGACCGCCGACCACGCCATCGAGGACCGCCGGAGACGCATGCGCGGGAGGGGCGTCGAAACCCGCACCGGCCCCACCCGTCCCCGCTGACCCGGCCGCCGCAGCCGCCGCAGCCGCCGCAGCCCCCGCCCCAGGCTCCAGCAGGTCCACGGCGTCCTCGGCCGGAGGCGACGTGGCCGCGTCAGCGTCGGCCCGGGCGAATAGCTCTTCGACATCGACCGCTCCGCTGGCGCTGGCCGATGCCACCGACACGGCGCCATCGCCATGGCGCCGAAAACTCACCACGGCCACGCGCCGGCTGCGACGCATGCCGTTGGTGGTGGTGGTGTTGTCGGCAAAGCGCACCTCGGCCTGGGTGGAGTCCTCGACGATGACCACGCAGCCGGCGGACCCCGACGACGACGCAGCCGCGAGCGCCCGCTCAACCACTTCATGCGGCGCCACCAGGCGACCGTCCCCCGAACCCGACCCCGAACCTGCCCCCGAACCGGAGCTCATCGCCCCGACTCCGCTTTGGCGTTGATGACGCGCACCTGACGAAACAGCGCCGAGGGACAGCCGTGGCTTACCGGTGCCACCTGACCGGGCTGGCCCTTGCCGCAGTTGAAGGCGCCCCCCAATACGTAGGTCGACTCGCCCCCCACCGCTTCCAGCGATCCCCAGAAGTCGGTGGTGGTGGCCTGGTACCCGACGTCTTTGACCTGCCCCACCAACTCGCCCCCGCTGATCGCGAAAAAGCGCTGACCGGTGAACTGGAAGTTGTAACGCTGCATGTCGATGGACCAGCTCTTGTCGCCCATGACGTAGATGCCCCGGTCCACGCCCGAGATCAGATCCGCCGTCGTCGGGCCATCCCCAGAAGCGGGCGCCAACGACACGTTGGCCATGCGCTGGATGGGCACGTGCATGGGCGAGTCGGCAAAGGCGCAGCCGTTGGAACGACCCAGCCCGTTTTCCGCGGCCATGCGCCGGTCCAGCTGGTACCCGACGAGAATGCCGTCACGCACGATGTCGAAGGACTGCGCCTCGACCCCTTCGTCGTCGAAGGCCACGGTGGCCAAACCATGCTCGGTGGTGCGATCACCGGTGACATGCATGACCGGCGATCCGTAGACGAGCGAACCGAGCTTGTCGAAGGTGGCGAAGGACGTACCGGCGTAGGCCGCCTCGTACCCCAAAGCCCGGTCGAGCTCGGTGGCGTGCCCCACCGATTCGTGAATGGTGAGCCACAGGTTCGACGGGTCGATGACGAGGTCGTAGGTACCGGGCTCGACGGTCGGGGCGGCCACCTTGGCGGCCAGCAGATCGCCCAGGTTCGACACCTCGGTCTCGAAGTCCCATCCCACCCCGCGCAGGTACTCCCACCCCCGCCCCGCCGGTGGGGCCAACGTACGCATGGACTCGAAGCTGCCCGACGATTCGTCGGTGGCATACGCCTCCACCACGGGATGGATACGGACCCGCCTCTGCGTCGTCACCGTCCCCGACAGATCGGCGAAGTAGCGGTCCTCCACCACGGCCAGGACGCGGGCCACGGTGTGATCCACGCCCGGAGCGTCGAGCACGCGCCGGCTCCAAGCCGCCAGCAGTTCCACCTTGTCGGCCAGCGGCACCGTGGTGGGGTCGACGTCATAGGCCGAGGTCCAGCGGTGCGTCCCGTGCCAGGGCTCGACAGCCAACTCGACGGGTCGGGCCAGCGCGGCGGAGGTGGCCCGGGCCATGGCCGCGGCATTGGCCCCCAACTCGGCGGCGGCATCGGGCACCAGCTCGACGGTGGCGGCGAAACCAATGGCGCCCTCACGAACGAGGCGGAGCCCCATTCCCGTTTCAACGTCGTCGACGACGGTCTCCACGTGCCCGTCACGCAACGACACCAGTTGCGAGCAGATGCGCTCCACGCGCACCTCGGCGTGAGCGGCACCGTGGGCGGTAGCCGCCTCCAGCGCCGCGCTGCGCAGGGCATCGAGCGGAAAGCCGTCCAACGGCGACGAGAAGGACGAAGAGTCGGTCAACCCCCCGATACGTCCTGCACGCGCTGCTTGCCGGCGCTGATGAAAGGCATCATGGCCCGCAACTCGGCGCCGACCTTTTCGATGGGATGCGCCGCGCCCGCAGCGCGCAGTTCCTCGAAGCGTTTGCGACCGGCGCGGTTCTCGGCGATCCACTCCTCGGCGAAGGCCCCCGATTGAATGTCGGCCAGGATCTGCGCCATCGTTTCGCGCACGTGCTCATCGATGACGCGCGGCCCGCGGCTCAGGTCCCCGTACTCGGCGGTGTCGGAGATGGAGTAGCGCATGCCGGCGATGCCCTGCTCGTACATGAGGTCGACGATCAGCTTGAGCTCGTGCAGGCACTCGAAGTACGCCGACTCCGGTTGGTAGCCGGCGTTCACCAAGGTCTCGTAACCGGCTTGAACCAGTGACGTGAGCCCACCGCACAACACCACCTGCTCACCGAAAAGGTCGGTTTCCGTTTCCTCCTCGAACGTGGTGTCGAGCACACCGGCGCGCGTCGCCCCCAGCGCGTGGGCGTAGGACAGTGCGAGTTGGCGCGCCTTGCCCGAGGCGTCTTGGGACACCGCCACCAGTGACGGCACCCCGCCGCCCTCGACGTACGTACGGCGCACCAGGTGCCCCGGTCCTTTGGGCGCCACCATGGCCACGTCGATACCGGCATCGGGGACGATCTGGCCGAAGCGGATGTTGAAGCCGTGGGCGAAAAACAAGGCGTTGCCCGGACGCAGATGGGGGGCGATCTCTGTGGCGTAGACAGAACCCTGCTCGGTGTCGGGCAGCAGCAGCATGACGAGGTCGGCCTCGTCGGCAGCGTCGGCCACCGACAGCACCCGTAGCCCGGCCTCCTCGGCCTTCTTCGCCGACGCCGAGCCGGCCCGCAGCCCGACACGCACGTCGACACCCGACTCGGCCAGGTTCAGGGCGTGGGCATGGCCCTGCGACCCGTACCCGATGATGGCCACCTTGCGCCCCTGGATGAGGGCGGGGTCAGCGTCGGACTCGTAGTACAGCTTGGCCATGTCAGCCTGCCTCTGTGCTCGTCGGATCTGTGGTCGTCGAATCAGTAACGGCCCGCAGCTGCACCGGCCGGCGCTCCAGCTTAGGCAGCGCCACGCGCCCCGTCCGTTGGAGCTCCACGATGCCGAAGGGGCGGATGAGATTCTCGAAGTCGTCGATCTTCGACGGCGTGCCCGCCAGCATCACCGTCATACCCTGGCGGCCCACGTCGACGATCTTGCCTTCGAACACGCCGACGAGGGCGATGACCTGGCCTCGTTCGGCTGGACCGACCGACAGCGTGGCCAGCACCAGCTCCCTCTCGGTGGCGTCCTCGGGGGCCAGCTCGACGATGTCGACGACGTTGATGAGCTTGTCGAGCTGGTTCATGATCTGTTCGAGCGGAGCCGATTCCACGTCCACGACGATGGTGATGCGGCTGAAGCGTTCGTTGTCGGTGGGGGCCACCGCCAGCGAGAAGATGTTGTAACCCCGTCGGCTGAACAGCGCGGCGACCCGGGCCAGCACCCCCGCTTTGTTCTCCACCAAGGCGGACACGATGTGGTGGCGTCCCCCCGACCCCGGCGGACCGCTCGAAGGACCGCTCGACGGGTTCATCTTCCCCCCTCGCCTTCAGCCGGACCCACGATGATGTCGTCGTTGGACGAACCGGCCGCCACCATCGGGTACACCTTCTCAAAGGCGTCAGTGCGGAAGTCGATCACCACGGGGCGGTCGTCGACCCCGTTGGCCTTCTCGATGGCGGGGGCCACTTCCTCGGCCGACTCCACCCTTATGCCGACACAGCCCATGGACTCAGCCCATTTGACGTAGTCCGGGAGGTCCGGCGACAGGTACACCTCGGAGTAGCGCTCCTCGTAGAACAGCTCCTGCCATTGGCGCACCATGCCCAGGTAGGCGTTGTTCAAGATGGCCACCTTGATGGGGATGCGCTCGGCCGACGCGGTGACCAGTTCCTGGGCCGTCATCTGGAAGCAGCCGTCGCCGTCGATGGCCCACACCATCTTGTCGGGCCGGCCCACCTTGGCTCCGATGGCGGCGGGCACGGCAAAGCCCATGGTGCCGGCCCCACCCGAGTTGACCCACGTGTTGGGGTGGTCGAAGCGCCAGTACTGCGACGCCCACATCTGGTGTTGGCCCACGCCGGCCACCACGATGGTGTCCTCGGGTGTCGATTCGCGCAGCGTCTCCACCACGAACTGAGGCTTCAACGCACCCCCCTCTTCCTGGCGGTAGGCAAGCGGAAACTCCGTCTGCCACTGGCGCAGCTGGCTGATCCACGGGTCAAGGTCGGGCCGATCAGCGGCCGCCGAGCCCGGCGTCGGGGCAACGCCAGCCGCCCCCACACCCAATGTCTCAAGGACCGAGATCAGCTCGGCGATGACTTCGGCGCAGTCGCCGTTGATGGGCACATCGGCGCGGCGCACCTTGCCCAGCTCGGCCCGGTCGATGTCGACGTGGATGATCTTGGCCTCGGGGGCAAAGGCGCTGACCTTGCCGGTGACCCGGTCGTCGAAGCGGCTGCCCAGGGCGATGAGCAGATCGGACTTCTGCATGGCGGTGACGGCCGTGTAGTTGCCGTGCATGCCGGGCATGCCCAAGCACAACGGGTGGCGATCCGGGAACGCCCCTCGCCCCATAAGCGTCGTCACCACCGGGATACCCGTGCGCTCGGCCAACTCGAGCAGGACAGCCGAGGCCCGGGACTTGAGGATCCCTCCACCGGCATAGATGACGGGGCGACGTGCCTCGAGCATGAGCTGGGCGGCTTGGCGCACCAAGGCGGGATCCGCCTTGCGGTAGGGCCGATAACCGGGGAGGTCGAGTTCGTCGATGGACGAAGGCCAGTACCAATCCATCATGGCGTTGGAGACGTCCTTGGGCACGTCCACCAACACGGGTCCGGGGCGACCGGTGGTGGCCACGTGAAAGGCCTCGGCCACCACCCGGGGCAGGTCCTGGGCATCGGTCACGAGCCAGTTGTGCTTGGTGATGTCCATGGTCACGCCGGTGATGGGGCACTCCTGAAAGGCGTCGGTGCCGATGGCGGTGGTGGCCACTTGGCCGGTGATGACCACCATGGGGATCGAATCCATCATGGCGTCGGCCAGCGGCGTGACAATGTTCGTCGCACCCGGCCCCGACGTCACCATGGCCACCCCCGGGCGCCCGGTGACGTGCGCGTAGCCCTCGGCCATGTGCCCGGCCCCCTGCTCGTGGCGCACCAGGATGTGGCGGATCGACGAGTCCAAGATGGGGTCGTACACGGGCAGAATGGCGCCCCCCGGCAAGCCGAAGATGACCTCGGTGCCCTCCTTCTCGAGACTCTTGATGAGGGCCTGAGCCCCTGTCAGTCGCATTGGAATGTGGTCCTCGCTGGTCGGTGGTGGCGTCGGTGAAGGTGCCTGCGTCTTGTGGTCGGAAAATGAAACGACCTCCCGTCGGGGAGGTCGAGAGGCGCACGGAGCCGCGTCGCGGCGCGTGCGCTAGGAGATAAGTACGAGCTGGGTGGTGGTGGTCGATGCCCTCATTGCCCGACCAGTGTGGCACGCGGCCCGAGCTTCGGCAACCACTTCGGGCCAGAACCACGCCTAGTGGTGAACACGTGACATGCCACATAGGGTGGGCTGGTGGACGATTTGACCCGCCGGCGCTCGCGATCCTTCGGCGAGGTGGCGGTGCTCTATGACCGGGTGCGCCCGGGCTACCCCGCCGACGCCGTGACGTGGGTCCTGCCCGAAGGGGCCCAGACCGTGGTGGAGATCGGGGCCGGCACAGGCCGCCTGACGCGGCGGCTGGCCAAGCGGGGTTATGCGCTTGTGGCCGTGGAGCCCGACCCTGAGATGCGCGCCGTGCTGGCGGAGAAGGTGCCCAGTGCCGATGTCCGGGCCGGCACGGCCGAGGAGATCCCGCTCGAGGACGGCACCGCCGACGCCGTGGTGGGCGGGCAGATGTGGCACTGGGTGGAACCCGACGCCGGCTTGGCCGAGGCGGCCCGGGTGCTGCGACCGGGCGGCATCCTCGGTCTCATCTGGAACCTGCGCGACGAATCGGTGCCGTGGATGAAGGCATACGGCGAGATCGTCGGCGGTGACGACGTCACCGCCCGCCGGCGCTACGTGGCCGACTTGCCGGTGGGCTCGCCTTTCGGTGCCGCCGCCGTGCGCAGCTTCCACTGGACCCAGGAGCTGGCCCCAAGCGACCTGGCTGATCTGGCCGCCACCCGCAGCCACGTCCTGGTACGCCCCGAAGGCGAACGCGACGAGATCATGGCCAAGGTCAACGAGCTCGCCACCACCCACCCGGCGCTGCGGGGACGACCTTTCGTCGAAGTGCCCTACGTCACCACGTGCTGGCGGGCCGTACGCAACTGAGGCGCGGCCGCCCTACGGCTCGGTGATGGCACCGCGTTCGGCGCCGGTCACCAAGCGGGCGTACTTGGCCAACGCGCCGGTGCTGTAGCGCGGCTCGGGAAGCTTCCACTGGGCGCGCCGCTGCGCCATGGTGGCGTCGTCGATCACGAAGTCGATGCTCTTGGCGGTCACGTCGATCACGACGCCATCGCCATCAGCGATGAAGGCGATGGGCCCGCCGTCGACGGCTTCGGGGGCCACGTGACCAACGCAGAAACCATGCGTGCCTCCCGAGAAGCGCCCGTCGGTGACGAGCGCGCAGTCGCCGCCGCGCCCGGCCCCCTTCATGGCCCCGGTCACCGCCAGCATCTCTCGCATGCCGGGCCCACCCTTGGGTCCCTCGTAACGAATGACGACGACGGTGCCCGGTTCGATGGTCCCCGCCAAAATGGCGGCCAGCGCGTCCTGCTCCCCATCGAACACGCGTGCCGTGCCCTCGAAGCGCGGTGTGTCGATACCGGCCACCTTGACCACCGCCCCCTTCGGGGCCAGCGTCCCGGTGAGCACGGCGATACCCCCATCGCTGTGGATGGGCTCGTTCAGGCGATGCACCACCTTGCCGTCGGGAGGCGGCGGCGCCAGATCGGCCAGGTTCTCGGCCACGGTGCGCCCCGTCACCGTCAGGCAGTCGCCGTGCAACAAGCCCGCCTCGAGCAGTTCGGCCATGACCATGGGCACACCACCCACGCCGTCGAGATCGACCATGTGGTATTTGCCGTGCGGCTTGGTGTCGGCGATATGCGGCACCCGGGCCGCCACCGTGTTGAAGTCGTCGAGAGAAAGCTCGACACGCGCCTCATGGGCGATGGCCAAGAGATGCAGCACGGCGTTGGTGGAACCGCCCAGCGCCATGACCACGGCGATGGCGTTTTCGAAAGCCTGCTTGGTCATGATCTGGCGCGGCCGGATGTTCTGGCGCAAGAGTTCGATCACGGCCGTTCCCGAAGACACCGCATAGTCATCGCGTCGGGGGTCCACCGCCGCCGGTGACGCCGAGCCGGGCAGTGACATGCCGATAGCTTCGGCCACCGACGCCATGGTGTTGGCGGTGAACATCCCCGCGCACGACCCGATGGTGGGACAGGCGTGGTGCTCGATGAGCGAGAGCTCGGCGTCGCTCAAGGCCCCCGCGGCGTGGGCGCCCACGGCCTCGAACACACTGACGATGTCGAGGGCGGGATCGGGAGCGCCGTCGGTACGTCCGGTGTGGCCGGGCAGGATCGATCCTCCGTAGAGGAAGACGGCCGGCACGTTGATCCGGGCCGCGGCCATGAGCATGCCCGGTAGCGATTTGTCACAGCCGGCCAATGTCACCATGGCGTCGAAGCGCTCGGCGTGCATCATGATTTCGATGGAGTCGGCGATGATCTCGCGCGACACCAGCGAGGCGCGCATGCCTTCATGTCCCATGGAGATGCCGTCGGACACGGCGATGGTGACGAACTCGATGGGGAACCCGCCCGCCTCGCGCACGCCGTCTTTAGCTCGGTCGGCCAGGTGGTCGAGAGGCATGTTGCACGGCGTGACCTCGTTCCACGACGAGGCCACTCCTACTTGGGGCTTGTCCCAGTCGTCGTCGGTCATGCCGATGGCCCGCAGCATGGCCCGGGCCGGCGCCCGGGTGGGCCCGTCGGTGACTTCGTAGCTGCGGATCTTCATGCCGCGGGGCCCCGGCGCGGTCCCGGTTCCTGGCGCGGTTGCGGGCGTGGAGTTGTCGGTCATTGCGTCAAAGGTTAGGGGTCCAGCGCGCCGGGGCGCGCCGAGTGCAGCGATCAGCCGCGCAGGCGGTGCAGCTCCGCCACCACGGCCTTGCCGTTGGCCTTCCCCTTCGTCGCCTTCATGACCTCGCCCGTGAAGAATCCGGCCAGCTTTTCCTCGCCGTCGCGATAGCGCTCCCATGCGTCGGCGTTGGCTGCCACCACCTCTCCCACCACAGCCACCAATGACTGGGCTTCGAGTGCTTCGAAACCGCGCCGGCGGGCCAGCTCGGCCGGATCGCCGCCTTGGGTGAGAAGGTCGCCCAGGACGGTCTTGGCCTGGGTGGCCGTCAAGGTGCCCTGCTCCTCCATGCGCAACAGCGCGATGTAAGCGCCGGCGTCCACCGCCTTGGCCCCTTGTACATCGGCGGCGGCCTCGTTGGCGGTACGGGCCAGGGCCAGCGCCGCGTCCACGCCGGCGGTGGTGGCGGCCGTGACGAGATTGTCGAGACCGAGTTCGACCACGGTCGAGATCTGGTCTTGGCGCGACGCCGGGACCCCGGAGGCGAACAAGGCGGCCACCTTGGCCCGGCGCGCCGCGGGCATGGGGCCGAGACTGGCCGTCACCTGCGCCTGCCAGGCGCCGTCGGGCGCCACGGGGACGAGGTCGGGCTCGGGGAAGTAGCGGTAGTCGAAGGCCTCTTCCTTGGACCGCAGCGGAACCGTCTCACCGGCGGCCTCGTTCCAGTGGCGCGTCTGCTGGGCCACCTTGTCGCCGGCTTCGATGAGGCCCACCTGGCGCTCGATCTCATAATCGATGGCGCGGCCGAGCGATCGCAGCGAGTTGAGGTTCTTGACCTCACAGCGCGTCCCAAGTTCGCTAGCGCCTACCCGACGCACCGATACGTTGGCGTCGACGCGCATGGACCCCTCCTCCATGCGGCCGTCGGACGCGTCCACCGCCACCAAAATGGCGCGTAGCTCCGATGCATACGCACGCGCTTGGGCGGCCGAGTCGATGTCGGGAGCGGACACGATCTCCACCAAGGGCACCCCGGCGCGGTTGTAGTCGACCAACAGGTGGGTGGCGTCGTGGATGCGGCCCCCTCCTCCCACGTGGCTGGTCTTGCCGGTGTCCTCCTCGATATGGGCCCGCACGATCCCCACGCGGTGTCCATCCGGGGTGACCAGGAAACCGTCCACGTTGATGGGTTGGTCGTACTGGCTGATCTGAAAGTCCTTCGGCATATCGGGATAGAAGTAGTTCTTGCGATGAAACAGCGAGGGGCGGATCTCGCAATTAAGAGCGGTGCCGATGCGCATGGCCAGCTCGACGGCCTTGACGTTGAGTACCGGCAGCGCCCCCGGCAGACCTAGACACACGGGACAGACGTTGGTGTTGGGTTCGTCACCAAAGGCGTTGCGGCACCCGCAGAAAAGCTTGGTGGCGGTGTTGAGTTCGCAGTGCACCTCGAGCCCGATGACCGCTTCGTAGTCGCTCATGGCGTCACTCCCGAGAAATGAGTGACGCCCACCTGAGGAGTGCCCAACGCGGGGGCGGCCGCCTCGACGGCCGCGGCCACCTGGAACATGACGGTTTCGCCCAGCGCCGGCGCCAGCACCTGCACCCCGATGGGCAGGCCGTCGCCATCGGCGCCGTAAGGCACGCTGACGGCGGGGTGCCCCGCCAAGTTGGACGGCACGGTACACACGTCGGAGAGGTACATCGACAGTGGGTCATCGACCTTGGCGCCCAGCGCGAAGGCGGTGGTGGGCGTGGTCGCCCCCAGCAGCACGTCGGCATGCTCATAGGCGCGCGTGAAGGCGTCGATGATCAGCGTGCGCACCTTCTGCGCCTGGCCGTAATAGGCGTCGTAGTAGCCGGCCGACAGCGCGTAGGTGCCGAGCATGACGCGACGCTTGACCTCAGGACCGAAACCCGCCGCCCGCGTGGCACTGTTCATGGCCTCGGCGTTGGCGGCGTCGACGCGCAGCCCGTAGCGAACGCCGTCGTAGCGGGCCAGGTTCGACGACGCCTCGGCCGGGGCCAGGAGGTAGTAGGCGTCGAGGCCGAAACCGAGCTCGGGAACGGAACACTCTTCGACGATGGCCCCCGCGCTCGCCAGCGCTTCGGCGGCGGAGCGCACCGCCGCACTCACCGCGGCGTCCACACCGTCAAGAAGCTCGGTGACGAGTCCCACGCGCAAACCGGCCACGCTCTCGCCCAGTGACGACACCGACCGGGGCGAAGGCCGGTCCAACGACGTGGAGTCCATGGGGTCATGGCCCCCGATGACGTCGAAGAGGGCGGCGGCGTCGGCCACGGAGGTGGCGAACGGTCCGATCTGATCCAGTGAGCTGGCAAAGGCCACCAACCCGTAGCGAGACACGGTGCCGTAGGTGGGCTTCATCCCCACCACCCCGCACAACGCCGCGGGTTGGCGAATAGAGCCACCGGTGTCCGAACCTAACGCCAGGGGCGCCATGCCGGCGGCCACCGCCGCCGCCGACCCGCCGCTCGAACCCCCCGGCACGCGCGTGATGGAGTAGGGATTGCGAGTCGGACCGAAAGCCGAGTTCTCGGTGGAGGACCCCATGGCGAACTCGTCGAGATTGGTCTTGCCGATGATGATCGCTCCCGCGCCGCGCAGACGGCCCACCACGGTGGCCTCATAGGGCGGGCTCCAGTTGGCCAAGATGCGCGACGAACACGTCGTGGGCGCGCCTTTCACGCACAGGTTGTCCTTCAGCGCTACCGGCACCCCGGCCAGCACCCCGGGGTCCTCCCCCGCCTCGATACGCCGGTCAACGTCGGCCGCCTGAGCGCGCGCCGCGTCCCCCATGACGGTGACAAAGGCGTGCAGCTCGTCGTCGCACGCGGCGATGGCGTCGAGGTAGTGGGCGGTGACGTCCGTGGCCGAGACCGCGCCCGAACGGACCCGGCGCGCCAGCTCCAGCGCGCCGCCGGCGTCGGCGGGGCTCACGGCGCTTCGCCGAGAATGCGGGGAACCTTGAAGCGGCCATCTTCTACCGCCGGGGCCTGCGCCAGAATCTCGTCACGCGGCAACGACGGGCGGGGCTCGTCCGGGCGCAACACGTTGCGCAGGGGAAGCGGGTGCGCCGTGGGCGCCACGCCCGAGGTGTCGAGCGCCGCTACCGAGGCGGCATGGTCGAGCACCGCCGCCAGCTGCACGGCGTAAAGATCGAGCTCCTCTTCGGTCAGGTCGATGCGGGCCAGCCGCGCCACGTAGGCGGCGTCCTCACGCGTCAGTGATCCATCACCCATCAGCCGGCCGACCCCGGCCCTGACCCCGCCCCCGACGTCGTCGGGCTCAACACCTTCTCGACGAACGCCACGGTGCCCGCAACGATCTCTGGCGCGTCGTAGTCGAGGGTGGCGACGTGGTAGCTGCGCTCGAGCCAGACGCGCTCGACGGGCCCGGACACGTTGGCCACCAAGAAATCTCCTGACGAGGTGGGGACCACGTGGTCCTGGCGACTCGAGAAAAGAAGGATGGGGCAGGCGATGCGCGCCAGCCCGGCGGCGACGTCGTCGATGCCTTCGAGCAAGCTCAGCCCTGCCGCCAAAGGCGAGCCGAGGTAGGCCAGCTCCACCTGGCCCTCCTTGGCGATGTCCGATCCGATGCCCGGGGCGATGTCGATGCCTTCGGCCAAAATGCCCCGCAGCACGTCGCGATACGACTCCGCCGGCGGTTCGACATAGGGATTGACGAGCACCATGGCCTCTATGTCGGGGTGCCGTTCCGCCAGCCAGCACGCCAAGGTGCCACCCATGGAGAGGGCCACCACGGCCACGGATTCGGTGCGCGCCGCCAGCTCCACGTAGGCCTGCTCGGCGGCGGCGGACCAGTCGGCCCACCGGGTCGGGAGCATGTCCTCCACGGCCGTGCCATGTCCGGGCAGGAGTGGGAGCTCGACGGTAAAACCGGCCGCGGCCAGCGCGTCGGCCTGCGGTCGCATCGATTGCGGCGAACCCGTGAACCCGTGGAGTACGAGCACGCCGGCCGGCCCGCCTCTATGGGAGAACGGCTCAGCTCCAGGTAAGACAGTGGCGCCCACAGGCGCATGTTACTGGGCGGCTGGATAGGGTTGAGGCGTTGTCGCCGGCGGCGCAGCGCGAGAAAACCGCAACCCAAGGAGTCACCGAACCATGGCCACATACCCGTTCCTCAGCGACGACTGGGTCACCGAGGCTCGCAAGCTGCGCGAGGAGTACCAGGGCAAGGGCAACGCCATGCCCCACCAGGTGACCATGAACCTCGTCATCAACGAGGTTCCTTTCGGGACGGGATCAATCGATGCACATCTCGACACCAGCGACGGCAGCATCAAGCTGGAGCTCGGTCACGTCGACCCTGCCGATCTGAAGGTCACGGTGGACTACGGCACCGCTAAGGCCATCTTGATCGAAGAGAATTCCCAAGCGGCCATGCAGGCGTTCATGTCCGGAAAGATCAAAGTTGAAGGCGACATGGCCAAATTGATGGCCCTGCAGATGGTGCCGCCCGACGAGCACGCTAAGGAACTGGCGGCGCGCCTGCGGGCGATGACGGCCTGATCGTGGCGCCGGCGCCGGGCGGGCGCGGTTCGTCTACCGCCACGCGCTGAGCGGAGCGAACGAAAGCGGCACACAGCACCCCGAGAATCGACACCGCGCCTCCCACCAAAAAGGCGGTGTGAAACGACCCCAGCAAGGCGGCGCCGTGGCCATGGGCGTTGGATGCCTGCACCGTCTGGAGTACCTGAATGCCGGCGACGGCGGCGATCTGAGTGGTGAGTTGTTGTGTGGCACTGGCGGTGCCCAATGCGTCTTGGTCCACAACGTTGGCCACGCTGGCAGCGATGGACGGCGACGCCACCCCCAGGCCGATCCCCGACAGCACCAGAGCCACCTCTACCAAGGCCACCCCGGTGCCGCGTCCGGCCAAGGCGAACACGCCCATCGATCCCACCACGGCCAGGGTGCCCGTGATCGCCGCGGTGCGTTCACCGACGCGCACGGCTACATAACCGGCGATGGGCGCGCTCAGCGAAAAGGCCAGGGGTCGAGGGATGACGAGCAGCCCGGCCGCCGACTCCCCATGCCCGAAGACCTGTTCGAGAAGCAGCGGCGACAAGAAGAAGCCGCCCATATAGGCGAAATTCGAGAACATCTGGGCGCCGATGGGGAAGGCGAAATTGCGGCGCGCCAAGTAGTGCAGCGGCACCACGGGGTCCTTGGCCTTGCGTTCCACCAGTACCAAGGCCACGGCGGCCAAGACGGACACGACGAATGACCCTTTGACCAAGCCGCTGTGCCAACCGAGGACCGGGGCGCGGTTGAGGCCGAAGAGAAGCGCTCCCACCGCCACCACCACCGTCGTGGCCCCGGCGATATCGAACGACGATCGCGTCTGGAGGCGCACCGTACCGGCGGCGCGCTGCGGCAACACCAAGGCGGCGGCCACCAGGGCGACGGCACCGATCACCATTTCGAGGACGAACATCCACCGCCACCCGATGCTCTGGATGATGGGACCACCGATGGCCACTCCGAGTACGGGCCCCCCGGCCCCGACCAGTGACCACCACCCCATCGCCTTGACCCGGTCACCGCGGTCAAAGGCGCCGAGGACGAGCGCCATCGACGACGCGCCCAGCCCCGCCCCCACGGCGCCGCCGAGCACGCGGGCGAAGATCAAGACACCGACGTTGGGCGCCGCCGCGGAGAGCACCGCCACCAGCAGGTTGTTGGCCATGCCGATGAGATAGAAGCGGCGATGGCCCCAGCGGTCGCTCATCTTGCCCGCCAGCGGGGCCATCACGGCGTAGGCGAGCATGGGGCCCGTCACCACCCACGTCACCGTGGGCACCGAGGTGTGCAGTCCGCGCGCCACCTTGGGTAACGCCACCACGAAGACGGTGAACAGGATGTTGCTCGACAGCAGACCACCGAGAACGACGACCAGCAGCCACCACCGGTAACGCTGGCTGGCCGCGGCGCGGCGATGGACTCGTTCGCGCAGCAGCAGCGGCCACGGCACCACGGCGAACTCCTCACCGCCGGCGGCGCCGAAGGCCAGCTCGTCAGGATCGTTGCCTGCTTCAGAGCTGGGACTCGAGTCGTCCGGCGCTCCGGGCGGACTGTCCTCGGACGAGCTCACAACTTGGCCACCCTACCGGTCGCCCCCTGGTCGGGAGGGCGGGTGCTCCGTTACCCGCCCGCCTTCAGCCCGCCGCCTTCAGCCCGCCAAGGGCGAAAGCTTCACGGCCAGCTCGGCGACGGTCCAGCGGTCGTCTTTCTGCACAGTGTCGGTCATCGTCCAGCCGCGAAAGAGGCGCACCTCGCCGCCTTGGACGAAAAGCACGGCCCCGTTGAACGGACACGCCGTGGTGGACAGGTACGCCACCACCGGCGAGATATTGGCGGGGTTCCACACATCGAACGCGGCGGGGTCCTCGGGTGCCCTGACGATGTCGCCGAGACCAGGCGTCTGCTCGGTCATGCGCGTCCGGGCCGCGGGGGCGATGGCATTGACGCGCACGCCGTAGCGCACCAACTCGTGGGCGGCGATCACGGTAAAGGCGCCGATGCCCGCTTTGGCGGCCCCGTAGTTGGACTGCCCCGGATTGCCGAGCAACCCGGATGTCGACGAGGTGTTGACCACCGCGGCGTGCAC
The DNA here is from genome assembly GCA_963714125.1 of uncultured Acidimicrobiaceae bacterium. Classification (GTDB taxonomy): domain Bacteria; phylum Actinomycetota; class Acidimicrobiia; order Acidimicrobiales; family UBA8190; genus CAWCAW01. Next base: position 3,584,959 of record OY970234.1, read on the forward strand.
CTCGTGGCCGGACTTCACCTGCTCGCGCCAGTAGGCCGCGGCGTGGCGGGTGGGGGCGAAATGTCCCTTGAGATGGACGTGAATGACGGAGTCCCAGTCCTGCTCCGACATGTTCACGAGCATCTTGTCGCGCAAGATGCCGGCGTTGTTCACGAGTACGTGCAGGTCCCCGAAGTGCTCCACGGCGGCGTCGATGAGGTGCTTGGCACCATCCCAATCGGCCACGTCATCCGCGTTGGCCAGAGCTTCGCCGCCCATGTCCCGAATCTCGTCGACGACCTGCTCGGCGGCACTGCGATCGTCGCCCGATCCGTCCACCGCACCACCGAGATCGTTGACCACCACCTTGGCGCCTTCGGCGGCGAAGAGCAGCGCGTGCTCCCGCCCGATCCCCCGGCCGGCCCCGGTGATGATGGCTACACGCCCGTCGAGCGCACCCATGTCGTCTCCCCCGTCATCGTTGTGCAGCAATGCCCAGCGACCGTCGCCCCCAAACGTCGGCCGCCAACCACGTTGGCAGCGCCTTGCAGGCCGGTCAACTCGCCACCGGCACAACCCCGGGGCCGCTGAAGGGACTCACCATGCGACGGACGTCGTTTCGAGCGCCGGCCACGATGACGTATTCGAGGTTCGACAACCGGCCCACGGTGCCCACTTTGACGCCGGCCGGATTGTGGATGCCGATGCGCGCCCCCACGTAACGCGTGGACGCAAAGGTCAGAACCTCGACATGTCCCTTGGCCCGGCACACCTCGACGAGCTCCTCGAGGTCCATCCACGACTCGTCGTTGTACGACAGCACCACCACGCCGGCGTCGATGTCGCGCACCACTTGCGCCAATGCGGCAGGCATGGTGCGCCGCGAGTTGAAAGCGCTGCGCGCGCCCTCGCGCACTTCGGTGCGTTTGCACGCCACGCCGTAGTGCACCGGCGCGTCCCAGGCCACCAGCGTTTCCCAGATGTGGTAGTTCGCTTCGTAGCGATGCTGGTTGTAGGGGGGATCGAGATAGGCGAGATCGAAGGGTCCCAACGTCGCACTTAACGCACAGGCGTCGCCGCGCACCGACGTTCCCGGCCCACTCATGAGCTCAGGAACCCGCAGCTGCAGCCGATTAAACGAGCGCGGCGCCCACTTCTTGACGTACGCCATCTGCACGCCGGTGGTGGAGTCCACCCTGTCGGCGGCCTCGAGGAGGCTCGTGAGCAAAATCGGTTCCATGGGACTGCCCTGATAGTCCCTGGCGATGGCGTCGCGCACGGCGTCGATGCGCTCGCCATTGTGCGGCTGGAAGAAGCGGGCCTCCTGGCAAAACGTCTCGGTCACGTACCCGGGCCGACCGGGCAGCGCGTTGAGCTCGTCGATGGCGCCGTCAAGGGCCACCCCATCGATGCCATCTCGATCGATCTCCACGTAACAGCGCGCCAGCATCGACGCGCACCGCGTGCTGTCGACGGCGGTGACGCGAGCCCCCTGCGCCTTGAAGGCCTGGGCCACGCGGGTGGTGCCCGTGAACAAGTCGAGCGCAGTGGTGGCGCGGCTGCGCTCGAACAACGTGGCCAGAACAGGGACGAGACGACGCTTGGACCCCAGGTACTTGATCACGTATGACCGAGGATAACGGCGGTCAGGGCTTCTGCCCGCCGCCGAAGCGGCGCATCCACCACCCGGGATCGCGGGCATGGGCGTGAAAGTGGTCGGGAATCTGGCGCATGACGCCGTCGAAACTCCAGACCCCAGCGCCGAGCACGTCGTCGGCCACTCGTCCCAAGGCCGCCTTCATGTGGTCGAGCTCGTCCGCCGGCGGGTCAGTGCCGTGCTGGCGCCACACCACCATGGGCACGGCGCACACCTCGCACTCGGCCACCCAGCACACGTCATCCTCGTGATACCAGGTGGTGAGCCGGGCCGCCTGGCACAGCTCGCACGCCGCCATCGCCGCTACTTGCTGTACAGGGTGACGGTGGTGCCTTCAGGTACCGAGGTTCCCCCCGAGGGATTGGTGGCGAAGACCTGGCCCGACAACGGCCCTTGGTCGGTACCCGGATTGAGGCCGGCTTGCTCAAGGGCCCCGATGGCCTGAGCGACGGTCATGCCGATGACGTCGGGAACATTCACCGGCGGCGGGCCGGTGGAGATGTTGACGGTCACGGTGGCGCCTTCGTGAGCAGTACCTGTCGGGCTCCAACTGATGACCTGACCGTTCGGGACGGTCTGGCTGGACTCGTTGTTGCACATGGCCACCAGGCCGTTGGCCATGAGCGCCGTGGTCGCACCCGTGCACGTCGATCCGGTGAGCGAAGGGATCATCTCGATGGGCGGGCCCGACGACACGGTGACCACGACCACCGAGTTGTAGGGGGCTTGGCCCTGGGGGCTCCAACTGATGACGGTGCCGGTGGCGACGGTGGTGGAGTTGACGTCGCTGCACTGGGACTTGAGGTGGGCCACGGTCAAGATGGAGGTGATGGCGGGGCAGTCGCCCTTGGTTTGCGCCAGCGCGGGAACCGTCACCGGCGGCGGGCCCGTGGACAACACCACGCCGACGTGGGCTCCCTGCTTGAGAAGGGTATGGGGGCCAGGGATCTGACGGAGGATCCCACCGGTGGGGACCGTCAACGAGGCGCGGTTGCCCACCACGCGCACGGTGAGGTGATCTTTGTGCAGGGTCTGTTGGGCCTGAGCCACGGTGAGGTTGAGGATCACCGGCAGGCGATGACTGGGGATGAGGATCTTGGTCTTGGCCAGCGCTACGGCCGCCCCTCCGCCGGCCAGAGCCAACACGACGACGAGGATGGCCACCTTGTAGCCCCAACGCCGGAACCAGCTGCGTTTCTTGGGGCGGTGTCGTTCATCGGTGAGGCCCACGGCCTGAGCCATGGCCATGACGTCGCCACCCTCGGCATCGGCCGGTGCCGCCCCCGCTACCGCCGTGCCTGACGCGGCGGCGGTGCCGGCGGGCAGCACGATCTCGTGTTGGGTGCGGTCGATCTCGGCCTCGGGCTTGTCCCGGGTCACCACGCCCTCGCCGCCGGCGCCGGCCAGGGGCAGGGGTTTGGCGGCGGGCAGCCGTTCTTTGAGCTGGCGCAGCCGGCGGGCCAGGCCCGGGGCGTCGAGGCGGTCACCGGCTTCGGGCATGGCCGCCGCCTCCAACACATTGGCCAAGGGACCGAGGCCGTCATGGGGCGGGAGCGGGTTCCCGACGCGGGCCATCAACGTCGAGATGGTGGTGTCAGCGGTGAACGGCACCACGCCGGTCACGGCTTCGTAGAGCACCAGCGCCAGCGAGTAGACGTCTGAACGGCCGTCGACGCGCTGACCCAAAGCTTGTTCCGGAGCGGCGTAGCGGGCCGTGCCCACGGTGGAGCCCACGGGCTCGGTCCACGCCGCCTCGGCCAGGGCGCGTGCCAAGCCGAAGTCGGCGATGCGCAGGCGCCCGTCCTCGTCAAAGAGGAGGTTGGCGGGCTTCACGTCGCGGTGGACGAAGCCTCGCCCATGGGCGTAGGCAAGTCCCTCGGCGGCCTGGAGTCCGACCGCTACCGCCTGTGGCACCGTGAGACGGGTGCCGTTGTCGAGGAGATCACGCAGCGAACCCCCGCCCAGGAACTCGAGGATGAGGAACGGGCCCCGGGTGTCTTCGCCCCAGTCGTAGACCGACAGCACGTGGGGATCGGTGAGGGCGGCGGCGGCCTGGGCCTCGGCCCGGAAGCGGCGCAGGAAGGCCCCGTCGGACGCCAGCCCCGCGTGCAGCACCTTGATAGCCACGCGGCGCTGCAGCGTGACGTCCCAAGCGGCAAAGACGGTGGCGGAAGCCCCGCTGCCCAGAGCGGATTCGATCCGGTAACGGCCGGCGAGGACCCGCCCGATGGAATCGGTGATGGTCGACATGGGTCCACGGCCAGGCTACCGACGCCTTCGTCTCAGTCGGTGGACCCCGCCACCGGGCCGGTTGGGCCCGCCGCTCTTAGGGGTCGGGCAGGTCACCCGATCGCAACAGCTCCTCGAATGCCGCCCCGGTCACGACGCGAACTCCCAGGTCCTCGGCCTTTTTGAGCTTCGAGGCGCCCGGATCCGCTCCCAGGACCACAGCCCAGGTCTTCGACGACACCGTGCCCGGTGATTTCCCGCCCCGGGCCAAGATGGCCTCCTCGGCCTCCTCTCGGGTGAATCCCTCGAGGGATCCGGTCACCACCACCGACTTGCCCGCCAAGGTCTGGGCGACCTCGGGATCGCCGGTCCCTGACGACGGCGAGCCGGTGCTCGTCGACTCCGAGCCCGCTGCCGCACCCGCCCCCGGTTCCTCGAGGTTGACCCCGCCCCCGCGGAATTTGTCGATGACGGCGAGGTTGGAGGGCAAGGCGAGGAACTCGACGACGCTTTCGGCGATGACCGCTCCCACCCCGTCGGTGGCGGCGAGCTGCTCGGCGGGAGCGCTCAGCAAGGCGTCGAGAGAGCCGAATCCCCGAGCCAGCGCCCGCGACCCGGTGGGGCCCAGGTGGCGGATGCCGAGCCCGACCAGCAGCCGGCTGAGCGGACGATCCTTGGAGTCCTCGATGCCACGCAGCAGGTTCTCCACCGACAACTCGCCCAGGCGTTCGATGGACACCAGTCGAGGGGCGTCGAGCCCGTAGATGTCACCGATGTCGGCCAGCAAGCCGGCCTCGACCAACTGCATGACCCGTTTCTCGCCCAGACCTTCGATGTCCATGGCGGTGCGCGATGCGAAGTGCACGATGCGCTGCACGCGTTGGGCGGGGCATTCGATGTTGGTGCAAAACGTGTCGCTCTCACCGGGCAGGCGCGACAAAGGGCTGCCGCAACTCGGACACGTGGTGGGGAACTTCCATTTCGGCAGTCCCCGGCGGCGCTCGGAGAGCACCGGTCCGACGACTTCGGGGATCACGTCGCCGGCCTTGCGCACCACCACGGTGTCGCCGGGACGCACGTCTTTGAGCTGCACTTGATCCTCGTTGTGCAACGTGGCCAGCCCCACCGTCGAACCACCCACGAAGACGGGCTCGAGCACGGCGAACGGAGTGGCCCGGCCGGTGCGACCGATCGACACCATGATGCTCATGAGCTTGGTGGAACGCTCCTCGGGGGGGAATTTGAAGGCGATAGCCCAGCGCGGCGCGTGCGACGTGGCGCCCAGGCGCGCTCGTAAGGCGAGATCGTCGACCTTGACGACGACGCCGTCGATCTCGTAGTCGAGGTCGTGGCGGTGGTCGCGCCAGTGCTCGCAGAAAGCGAACACGTCTTCGACTCCTTGCACCTTCTTGATCTCGGCGTTGACCGGCAATCCGCACGCAGCCAGCAACTCGAGCACCCGGCTGTGGCGCTCGAGCACGACACGCTCGTCGACGGCCCCGACTTCGTAGGCCCACAGCGCCAAGTCCCGCCCCGCGGTAACGGCGGGGTCCTTCTGGCGCAATGAACCCGCGGCGGAGTTGCGGGGATTGGCAAAGGTCTTGAGGCCGGCCTCGATCTGGCGGCGGTTGAGGGCTTCGAACGAAGACGCCGGCATGAAGATCTCACCGCGCACTTCCATCACCGACGGCACCGGGCCACGATCCTTGGGCCAGGCGAGGCGACGAGGAATGGTGGCGATGGTGGAGACGTTCGGGGTGACGTCCTCGCCCGTTACCCCGTCGCCGCGCGTGGCGGCGCGCACCAGGTGCCCCTCCTCGTAGGTGAGCGACACCGCCAGTCCGTCGATTTTGAGCTCACACACGAAATCCACATCGGTGACCTCGGGGACGAGCTTCGTGAGTCGGTCCGCCCAGGCGTGCAGCTCGCCGAGGTCGAAGGCGTTGTCGAGGCTCATCATGGGCACCAGGTGACGCACGGGAGCGAACAAGGCGGTGGGGGCGGTCCCCACTCGTTGGCTCGGCGAATCGGCGCTGACGAGCTCGGGGTGGTCCTCTTCGATGGCGCGTAGCTCACGGCGCAAGACGTCGTAGTCAGCGTCGGCGATTTCGGGGGCGTCCTCGGCGTAATAGAGCCCGTCGTGGTAGGCGATCTGGGCCCGCAGCTCTTCGGCCCTCAGCGCGGGATCGGGTGCGTCCGACGACGTCGATGCCCCGCCCGGGGGGCGCTTTTGGACCATGCGCGGCAGCGTACCGGTCGGTCGTGACGCCCCGAAGGTGGCGTCAGCCCGTGACGCTCAACCGGCCGCCACGGCCAGAGCCGAGCCCACCACCGCCTCGGGATCCTCGGCGTCATAGAACGCCACCGTCTGCCCGGGGGCCACCAGAGGGTGGGGAGCGTCGAAAACCATGGCCGGCGGTTTCCACGTGCCCAGCGAGGCCCGGCCGTGCGCACTGGTCTGGGCCAGGACGCGCTGGCCGACCACGAGCGGGTGGCTCGCCCACACCGGCGGGCCCAGCTCCACCCGGCTCGTCGCCGCCCGGGGGGCGCTGCCGACAACGACGCGTCGGCGCGTCACGTCGACCTCGAGCGCGTAACGCCGCTGCCCGGCCTCGCCCACACCCAAGCCGTGGCGCTGACCCACGGTGACGAGCTCAACGGCGTCGACGGTGCCGACGCGTTCTCCGCTGGCCTCGTCGACGATCTCACCGGGGTGCAGGTCGATGCGATCGCGCAGAAAACCGCGGCGGCCGGAGGTGGAATGGATAAAGCACACCTCTTGGCTGTCGGGCTTGGTGGCGGTGTTGAGTCCGATACGCGCTGCCAGGGCCCGCACCTCGGGCTTGGTCATGGTCCCCACCGGGAACACGACGTGCTCGAGCTGAGGCGCGCTGAGCATCGACAGCACGTACGACTGGTCCTTGGCCACGTCCGCACCCCGCATCAATCGGCGCGCCCCGGGCGTGCCTCCCACCCGGGCATGGTGGCCCGTGGCCAACGCATCGAAGCCGAGGCGCCGGGACCGCTCGAGCAGCCGGCCGAATTTCACGTGCCGGTTGCACTCGATGCACGGATTGGGGGTACGACCTCCGGCATGGGCGTCGACGTACGGCGTCACCACCTGCTCGTCGAAGGTATCGGTGAAGTTGAAGACGTGGTGGGTGATCCCGATGTGCTCGGCGGCCCGGCGGGCATCGTCGACGTCTGACACCGAGCAACACCCGCTGTCCGACGCGCCGCCCCACAACTTCAACGTCGCCCCGACCACCTCATGGCCGGCGTCGACCAGCACAGCGGCGGCCACCGACGAATCCACCCCTCCGGACATGGCCACGAGCACGCGCACGGCCACAAGCGTACGGGTCGCCGACGCCTGCGACGCGCCGACAGCGACGCCGACGGGAACGACGTCAGATGCGCAGGCGCTCGACGATCTTGGGGAATACCTCGAGGACGGCGTCGATGTCGGCCTCGGTGGTGCTGTGGCCAAGCGAGAACCGCACCGCGCCCCGGGCCGTCTCCGGGGGGAGTCCCATGGCCAAAAGCACGTGGCTGGGCTCGAGGGCGCCGCTAGCGCAGGCCGCCCCGGCCGACGCACAGATCCCCGCCTCATCGAGAAGCATCAGCAGCTCCTCCTGATCGACACCCTCCACCAGCACATGGCAGATGCCCGCCACCTTGGTGGGCCGGGCACCGCCGGTTTCGGTGACACCGCTGACTTGGGAACACAGACCATCGGCGAGCCGGTCGCGTAGTGCCGACACCCGGGGCACCTCCACCTGTCGAGCCGACATGGTGGCGCTCAGCGCGGCGGCCGTACCCACAATGCCGGCCACGTCATGGGTTCCGGGCCGGCGGTCACGTTCTTGGGAGCCTCCGTGGAGCACGGGGCCGATTTTGGCGCCCCCGCGCACGACCAAAACACCCACACCTTTGGGCCCCCCGAACTTGTGGGCACTGAGTGACACCAGCTGCGCCGGCGCCGTAGACGTCATCTCCAGCCACGACACGGCCGCGATGGCATCGGTGTGCAATACGGCGTGAGGTGCACACCGGTCCATCACCTCGGCCACCGCTGCCAAGGGCTGCACCGTTCCCACCTCGTTGTTGGCCGTCATAACCGACACCAGCCGCACCGTGTCGTCGAGCACGCCCACCAGGGCATCGAGGTCGATACGACCGGCACCATCTACAGGCGCCACCGCCGCCCCCACCGACGCGGCGGCGCGGCGCACCGCGTCGTGCTCGACGGCCGAACACACCACCGTGCCGCCCCGGGCGCCATGCACCCCGAGTACGGCCAGGTTGTCGGCCTCAGTGCCTCCCCCGGTGAAGATGACCTCCCCCGGTGCGCAACCCAGATGGGCGGCCACCTCGTCGCGGGCATCCTCCACGGCGCGGCGCGCTGATCGAGCCACGGCATGGCTCCCCGACGCGTTGCCAAAATGCTCGGTGAGATACGGCAACATGGCCGACAGCGCCTCGGGACGAAGCGGTGAGGTGGAAGCATGATCGAGGTAGGCCACCTCCGAAGGCTACGCGCCCTCGTATGCAGCCCAGTGCGAGCAGCCCCGTCCGAAGAGATTCAAGGCCGGGCGATCATCAACACGAAGGCGACGACAAATACGACGCCCAAGCCCACCGAGGAGGCGAAGACTCGTCGGCAATCGCGCTCGTAATCGGCGGCACCCGGCTCCCCCCAGCCCGCCGATATGGCGGCCTGGATGCGTCGCTCGCCGGGCCACACCACGGCCTCGGCGGCCAAGGCGGCGACGAGCCACAGCAGCAACCCGGCGGTCACGAAGCCGTCGCCGGCGCGGAAATCCCCGCCGCTGTCGGCCAGCAGCGCGAACCCGAACACGGGGACCAGATACAGCGCCCGGGCGGCCCAGTTCACCCCGGGGCGGAAGTACCGCCGCACCCCCGCGGCCCGCGCCCCCTGCGGTCCCTGCAAAGCCCAACGCGCCTGGATCCCGGTGACGACGATGGCGCCGAAACCGAGCACGGCCGAACCCACGTGCAACAGCAGCAACACCGAGTACCCGGCGTTGGTGGGAATGGGGTGCGCCAAGGCCATCGAGGAAAGCGAGACCGTCACGACCGCCATGGTCCCCGGTGGGGGTTCTCGGAGGCGAATCCGTCGGTGACTACGCTGATGATTGGCTTCACTGCGCACAGAGAAAACGGGCAGCTCCACAACTCGGGAACAACGCCCTGTCCATGCCTTGCACGCGAGGCTCCGTTGGTCGACACAAGAAGTGATGAGAGACGCGCTCCAAGGCACCTAGGCGACTAGCCTGGAGGGCACACGATGCGATTGGGAATCGACGAATGATCCACTCCGTTACTCATGGGTAATTTCACGGTGACCTGGGAGATGGCGGTGGCGAGCGCCCGTCGGCGCCGTGCCGTGGCATGAACCACCCTCTCAACCACCCCCAGAACCAACTCCGCCTCGACCCGCTCACGGGCCGTTGGGTGGTGGTCAGCACGGATCGGGCCCACCGACCCGCCGCCTTCGCCCCGCGCGAGGCCACCGTGCAGGCCGATACCAGCCGTCCATGCCCGTTTTGCCCTGGTCACGAAGAGTCCACGCCTCCGGCGCTCGAAACCTACGGCTCCAGTGGCAACTGGCTGGTGCGGGTCGTCCCCAACCTCTACCCCGCCTTCGAGGGGGACCGCCCCTTCGTCGTCGAACAGCGCGGCCCCATCTACACCCAGGCCACCGCCGGTGGGATCCACGAGGTCCTGGTGCTTTCGCCCGAACACGACAAGGGCTGGGACCGCATCTCTGACGAGCAGGCCGGACTGGTGATGGCGGCCATCCGCGACCGCGTCGAAGAGCACTCGACGGTCCCGGGGCTGCGCTACAGCCAGGCCATCGTCAACGCGGGGCGCGAAGCAGGCGCTTCCATCGACCACCCTCACGGTCAGCTGCTGGGCATGTCCTTCGTCCCTCGGGAGTTGGCTGAGGAGCAGGCCGGCTTCGCCCGATTCGCGGGACGCTGTCTGCTGTGCACGACGGCGGATGCCGAAGAGGACTCAGGACATCGCGTCGTGTATGCCGACGAGCGGGTGCTCGTCATCTGCCCGTTTTGGAGCGGGACCCCCTTCGAGATGCTGGTCATCCCCCGCACCCACGGACCGCATTTGCACCGCAGTAATCCGACCGACCTGGTGGCGGTGGGCCGGGCGCTGCGGACCGTGCTGGCCCAGCTGCGCGAGTCGCTCGGCGACGTCGCCTACAACCTGGTGTTCCACTCGGCGCCTTACCGGGCCCCCGAGCCGTATCACTGGCACGTCCATGTCCTGCCCAAGCTGGCCACCACGGCCGGCTTCGAGCTCGGGACCGGAGTGCTCATCAACATCGTGGCCCCCGAGCAGGCCACCGATGAGCTGCGCGTCGCCGTACCGGTGTCGTAAGGAAACTGCGAAGCCGGATCAGCCGGCCCGGTAGGCCAGACGGGCAGCGACATGGGGGAGCTCGAAGCAGGCCTCGAGGACCCTGACCGCCTCCCGGTTGGCGGGTACCAGGCCGGCAATGCCCGGCACACCCAGATACCCGGCCAAAAAGGCGCGGCGGTTGCGCTGCTCCCAGGCGTCGGCAAGCTCGCTGAGCCCTTCTCGGCCGGTGGGGTCACGCTCGTCGGCGGCCACCGTCGACACGTGCTCGAAGGACCACAGCATGTCGGCCACATCGGCTAGGGGCGAGCGCCGGATCGGCGCCGCGCCGCCCGCGTCGTCGTCGGGGACTGGGTCTGCGTCGACGGTACCGGCCACGGTGGTGGGACGACCGCCGGGCTCGAAGTCGATGACGTACCAGCCTTGCTCGGTGCGCCACACACGACCGAGATGGAGATCGCCGTGGGTCCGGATGGCATGACACGGCATGTCGAGGCGGCGCAGCGCGTCGAGAAGCTCCACCACGTCGGGACGCTCGAGCAGCGCACCGTAGAGCCCTGCGACAGCGGCCTCCAAGTCGTCGGCCCACCTGCCCACGTCCCCGGGACGGCGTCCGAAGGCACGGTCCAAGGCGATGTGCATCCGGGCCGTCATGGTGCCCAGCCGGTGCGCCTCGGCCCCAAAGTCGCCGCCGGCCAGCTCGGGAGGGCCGCCCGATCCATAGAGGTCACGCACAGAGGTGAGCGCCAACGCCCAACCTGTCGACCCACCGGCGAGGTACTCCTGCACAATGCCGAGGTCTCGCCCACCACGGCGCCACAGTGCCAGCGGCGCGGCCAGGTGGTTGAAGCCCTCCTCGTCGAGGGCGACGAGCATCTCCAAAGCGGGCCGAGGCCCCTCGACGACGTCGTTGAACACGGTGAAACCGAGGCGATCCTCAAAGGCCACGGTGATCGATTCCTCGTCACTTCGCACCATGCGCACCAGGGCCGGATCGACCTCCTCGTTCGCCACCACCCGCAGCAACAAGGCGGCCGCCTCGCCGTCGCGCATGGCGTCGAAGGCCACCGCGGCGCCTCCGCCGTCGTCGAAGACACCCAGCACCGGATCCTCGCCGTCGGCCAGCAGACGAGCCTCGTCACCCGGCACCCGCAGCCCGAGGGGCACGTGGACGACACCGGCGCCGGCCACTTCGGCCACCACGTCGATGATGCCGGGACGCGCTGCACTTAAGACCTCGGCGTCGATCAGGCGCACCGGCCCAGCCACGTCATGCCACCGGGGATGGCGGGCCAGATACGACGCCACCAGATCGTGGAGCGCAGCGTGTGCCTCGTCGCCGAGACGGCTGGCTCCATCCCCTGCCGGGGGGGAGGGCGTCATCCCAAGGTCCCGAGCGCGGGGTCACCGGGGCTGGCCGGATGTTCGGCGAGCAACTCGAACCAGTAGAAGCCATACGGCCCCAAGGTGACCGAGTACCTCGACCCTCCCACGGATGGGAACGGTATCCGTCCGAGCAGTTCCACCGGCGTGCGATCGGCCCAGCGCGCCAAGTCGAGGTCGGCCGGTTGGGCGAAGCGGCTGAGGTTATGCACGCACAGCACGGAGTGAGCGCCGTGGGGGCCGTCGTTCGACCCCACCGACGTGCCCGCCGCGGCCGCGGCGTCCGTGGCGTCCGCACCCGCCACCGCTCGGCCGGCTCGGGCGGCGCGACCAATGCGCCCGCCCCGGCTCGGGGGGACCGGCTGGTCGGGAAGCGGACGCGGGTTGCGCACGTAGGCGAGGATCGAGGGGTTTTCGCACGGCACCACCTCGAAGGTGCCGGTGCCGAACACCGGGAACTGCGAGCGCGTCTGGAGGATGGTGCGCATCCAATGCAGGAACGAGCTCGGGTTGCGCTGTTGGGCCTCGACGTTGACGGCCTGAAAGCCGTACACGGGGTCCATGAGCGGCGGCAAATAGAGCTGCGCGAAGTCGGCCTTGGAGAACCCGCCGTTTCGATCCGGGCTCCACTGCATGGGCGTGCGCACGGAGTCGCGATCTCCGAGATAGAGGTTCTCGCCCATGAGCAGCTCGTCGCCGTAATAGATGAAGGGACTGCCCGGCAACGAGAACAGCAAGGCGTAGAGCAGCTCGGCCAAGCGGCGGTCGCCATCGAGCAAGGGAGCGAGGCGCCGCCCGATGCCCATGTGGCGGCGCATGCGGGGATCTTTGGAGTACTCCGCCACCATGTAGTCACGCTCTTCCTCAGTGACCTTCTCCAAGGTGAGTTCGTCGTGGTTGCGCAAGAAGATGGCCCACTGGCACGTGGCCGGGATGTCCGGCGTCTGGGCCAGGATCTCGGTGATGGGAAAACGCTGCTCGCGACGCACCGCCATGAACAAGCGAGGCATCAGCGGGAAGTGGAAGCACATGTGGCACTCGTCGCCGTCACCGAAGTAGTCGATGAGGTCGGTGGGCCACTGATTGGCCTCGGCTAGGAGCACGCGATTGCTGTAGTTGGCTTCCACCTCCTTGCGTAAGCGGCGCAGCAGGTTGTGCGTCTCCGGCAGGTTCTCGCCCGTGGTGCCGTCGCGTTGATAGAGATACGGCACGGCGTCGAGGCGAAAGCCGTCGAGGCCGAGGTCCAGCCAGTAACGGACCACGCCGAACATGGCTTCGGCCACTTCGGGGTTGTCGTAGTTCAGGTCGGGTTGATGAGAGTAAAAGCGGTGCCAGTAGTACTGCTCGCGCTGGGGCTCCCACTTCCAGTTCGACGACTCCACATCGACGAAAACCACCCGAGCCTCCGGCCACCGTTGGTCGTCGTCGTTCCACACATACCAGTCCGCCTTGGCATTGGTGCGGGTAGCGCTCGATTCGACAAACCACGGGTGTTGGTCGCTGGTGTGGTTCATGACCAGATCGGCGATGACCCTGATGCCTCGACGATGGGCGTCATCGAGGAATGTCACCAGGTCATCGACCGAACCTAAGTCCGGGTGCACGGTGAAGAAGTCGCTGATGTCGTATCCCCCGTCGCGCATGGGCGACGGGTAGTACGGCAGGAGCCACAAGCAGTCGATGCCCAGCCATTCGAGGTAGTCGAGCTTGGCCCGCAGCCCGGCCAGATCACCGATGCCGTCGTCATTGGCATCGAAGAAACCGCGCGTATGGACCTCGTAGAACACGGCCCGCTGGTACCAATCGGCTTGTTCAGGTGCCGGTAGGGCGGTGGGGCGAATGCCGGGCAGTCGCATCCCGGCGCGCTGACCTGTGCGCGGCGCTCCGGCGCGTCCGCCGCCGGCCCGGCGCACCGCCGAGGCGGGGCGCGGCACCCGTCGCAGGCGCGGCGGGCGAGAAGGGTCCAGAGGACTCGGAGGAACAGATCCCGACACGGTCAACGCACCATTTCTTTGATAGCTCAGCGCCCCGTGAATTGAGCCCGGCCGGCGCCGTGCTCCAAGAAAGAGTCCAGTCCCACCTTGGCATCATCGGTGTCGAACACCGAGCAGAACAGCAGCAACTCGTTGTGCAACCCGTCGGCCAAGGCAAGGGCCATGCCCTCGTCGATGGCCTGCTTGGCCAGCGCCTGGGCGCGCCGAGGGCCCCGGGCCAATGCCGTGGCCATCTCAAGCGCCAAATCCAAAGCCGCCGGGCCGGCACCGACACCCGCACCGCCGCCGGCGACAACCCGGTCAACGAGCCCCATGCGCAGCGCCTCCGCGGCGTCAACCTGACGGCCGGTCAACACCAAGTCCTTGGCCCGGGCCGCCCCGATCAGCCGGGGCAAGCGCTGTGTGGCGCCGCCACCGGGAATGATGCCGAGGAGGATCTCGGGCTGACCGAGCCGAGCGTCGGCCGAGACCACCCGCAGGTCACACGCCAGGGCCAGCTCGAGGCCGCCGCCTAAGGCGATGCCGGTGACAGCGGCAATGGTGACGCACGGCAAAGCGGCCAGGGCGCTGGTGACGTCGTGCAACGCCCCCGCCACCTGGGCCGCCATTCCAGGTTGGGAAAGTTCCTTGATGTCGGCCCCTACCGACAGTTGGCGCGGCCCTCCCCACAGCACCACGGCGCCGGGAGGATCTCCGGCCAAGTCGTCGACGACTTCCTGCAATCGGTGCAATACCGCTGTCGACAGCGCGTTGCGCTTGGGCCGGTTGAGGGTGACCACGGCCACGCCATCGTTTCGGCGCTCGAGGGTGACGAGCTCGTCAGAGCCCGGCTCGTTACCAGCTACGTCGGCCACGGTCGCCCCCCACGGCGCGCACGGTACCGGACCACCAGGCGCAGCGCTGTGAGTGTCAATCTCCGCTGCCGCCCGCAGCGCGCTCAAGCAGCTCGTCAGCGGCTTGGTAGGGATCGAGCTTGTGATCGACAACGGCCTGGGCCAAGGACGCGAAGCTTCCATGGGCACGCAGCCGGTCGACTTCGAGTTCGATGCGAGCCACCAGCACGTTGCGGAACTCGCGCTCAAGCCGTTGACGACGCCGTAGCTCGAGCCCACTTTCCGACGCGCCCTCGTTCTCGCCCTCGGTCTCACGGGGCCGGGATCCCTGTTGATGACGGCGATGCTCGCCGACGACCCGCCACAACTCGGTCACGCCATCGTTGTTGAGGGCAGACGTTTCCACGATGGGAGGTCGCCAGTCGCTTGGTGTGGAGAGATCGAGCATTTGCTCCAGGTCGCGCTTGGCCTCGCGGGCGCCGGGAAGGTCGGCTTTGTTGATCACGAAGATGTCGGCCGTCTCCAAGATGCCGGCCTTGTTGGCCTGAATGGCGTCTCCCCACTTCGGATTGACGACGACCACGGTGGTGTCGGTGGCCGACGCCACTTCGAACTCGACCTGGCCGACGCCGACCGTCTCGACCACCACGGTGGGAAAACCCACCGCGGCGAGCACGCGCACAGCCACAGGCACGGCCAATGCCAAGCCGCCCAGATGGCCCCGTGACGCCATGGAGCGGATGAACACCTTGTCGTCGAGGGCGTGATCCTGCATACGCACCCGGTCGCCGAGGATGGCTCCCCCGGAAAATGGCGAAGAAGGATCGACAGCGAGCACGGCCACCTGCTCGTCGCTCTCGGCGCGCGCCACCGAAAGGATGCGGTCGACGAGCGTGGACTTGCCCGCACCCGGAGGGCCGGTGATCCCTACCGTGTACGCCTCGGCGCCGCTGCGATACGCCAAGGCGGCGGCGGCCCGACTGGGATCGCCTCCTCGTTCCACCGCGGACAGCAACCGGGCCAGAGCCAGCCGGTTGCCCTGTGACGCGGCGTCGAACATGGAAAGCGCGTCGGGCCGGCGGGCCCTCGCCCCGCCACCCACGCCACCCACGCCACCCACGCCAGCGTCATCCTGATCGGCGACCGGCACCGGACCCCGGTTCATGCGCGCACCACGTCCGCCCCGAGCGACGCGAGCATGCCGGCCAGGTCGTCATAGCCGCGGTCGACATGATGCGCATCGGAGACCACGGTCTCGCCTTCGGCCACCAGCCCGGCCAGCACCAGGGCCGCTCCGGCGCGCAGGTCGGTGGCCCGCACC
The DNA here is from genome assembly GCA_963714125.1 of uncultured Acidimicrobiaceae bacterium. Lineage (GTDB taxonomy): Bacteria > Actinomycetota > Acidimicrobiia > Acidimicrobiales > UBA8190 > CAWCAW01. The sequence goes on from OY970234.1 coordinate 3,600,757, forward strand.
GGTGCACCCGACAGCCGGCGCACCCCGCGCACCACGGCGTGGTGTCCTTCGGTGCGGATGTCGGCTCCCATGCGGCGAAGCTCGTCGACGTAGCGGAACCGTCCCGAGAAGAGGTTCTCGGTGACGATGGCCACGCCGTCGGCCACCGACAACATGGTGACGAGAAACGGTTTGTAGTCCGTGGCCACACCCGGATACGGCAGCGTGGCCACATCCACGCTCTGCAGCTGTCCGTCGGAGGTGCCTTGGAGCCCGTCGGGTGTCTGGGTCACGGTCACACCGATCTGGCCGAGCTTGCGGATGAGCATGTCCATATGGTCGGCGCGGGCGTCCTCGATCACCACGTCGCCACCGGCCAACCCGACGGCCGCCAAAAAGGTGGCCACGACCAGGCGATCGGCGATGACCCGATGCGAGGCCGGACGCAGTTCGTCGACGCCTTCGACCTCAATGTGCGACGTGCCCGCTCCGCTGATCGAGGCCCCCATGCCGATGAGCATGTTGGCCAGGTCGATCACCTCAGGCTCTCGAGCGGCGTTCTCGATGACGGTGGTCCCCTTGGCCAGCACCGCCGCCATGAGCACGTTGTCGGTGGCGGTGTGGCTGGGATATTCGAACACCACCTTGCTACCCACGAGCCGGCCGGCGGGGACAGTGGCCTCGAGGTACCCGTGCACCGTCTCGAAGCTCGCTCCCAATGACGACAGCCCGTGCAGATGGATGTCGACCGGACGCGGACCGAAATCGTCTCCCCCGGGCATCGACACCCGGGCCCGCCCCGTGCGTGCCAACAGCGGTCCGAGCACCACCACCGATGCCCGCATCTTCTCCACCAGCTCGTAGGGCGCCTCGGGCACCAACGTCGCCGGTGTGTCGATGACCAGGTCACCATTGCTGAGGCGCTCAGTCCGGGCCCCGATGGCGGCCAGCACGTCGGCCATGATGCTCACGTCGTCGATGCGGGGGACCCCCGACAGCACGTGACGGCCTTCGGCGAGCAGGCACCCCACCATGAGCTTGAGGGCGGAGTTCTTGGCTCCGCCCGCACGCACCGTTCCCTGCAACGGGCCACTGGGGTGAACAACGAATCGATCCACCGGTCAGACCACCGGGACTTCGGACCAGCGGCCGAACACCCCGGCCAGTGCGCCCACGATCTCCCCCACCGTGGCGTAGGCGCGCACGGCTCGGGTGATGGCGGGCATGAGATTGACCTCGCCCTGAGCCGCATCGCCGGCCACGGCGGCCAGCGCTTCGTCCACTTGGACCTGATCACGCCGTTGGCGCACGGCGGCCAGACGCTTGCGCTGGGCCTCGTCGATCTCGGGGCCGATCAACAAGGTGGGAGGAGCAGGTTCGTCGTTCCCCTCGGTAAAGGCGTTCACTCCCACCACCAACCGCCGCCCGCTCGACACCTTGCGCTCGAAGATGTACGCCGAGTCGGCGATCTCGCTTTGGAACCAGTTCTCCTCGATGGCCGAGAGCACTCCTTCGAGCATCGAGCCGTTCCCGGTGGCGTCAAGGCGCGCAAAGATCTCCTCGGCCTGGCGCTCGAGCTCATCGGTGAGCGACTCGACGAACCACGACCCGCCCAGCGGATCGGCCACGTTGGCCACCCCGACCTCATGGGCCAGCACCTGCTGGGTACGCAGGGCGATGCGAGCCGACTTTTCGGTGGGCAGAGCCAGCACCTCGTCCATGGAGTTGGTGTGCAGGCTCTGGGTGCCGCCCAACACGCCGGCCAGGGCTTCGATGGCGGTGCGCACAATGTTGACCTCGGGCTGCTGGGCGGTGAGCGACACCCCGGCCGTTTGGGTGTGAAAGCGCAGCTGTAGGGACCGATCTGACGTGGCCCGGTAGCGGCCGGCCATCCACCGCGCCCAGATGCGCCGGGCGGCGCGGTACTTGGCGATCTCCTCGAAGAAATCCAGATGGGCGTTGAAGAAGAAGCTCAGGCGCGGCGCGAAGTCATCGACAGCCAGGCCCGACGCCATGGCCGCTTCCACATAGGCGAAGCCGTTGGCGAGGGTGAAGGCCAGCTCTTGGGCCGCGGTAGAGCCCGCTTCACGGATGTGATAGCCGGACACCGACACGGGGTGAAAGCGCGGCATCTCCGCCGCACAAAAGCGGATGATGTCGGTGACGATGCGCATGGAGGGCCGCGGCGGGAAGATGTACTCCTTTTGCGCCTGGTACTCCTTCAACATGTCGTTCTGCAGCGTGCCGCCCAGCTTCGAGCGAGGCGTGCCGCTGTCCTCGGCGGCCCCGATGTACATGGCCAGGACCATGGCGGCCGGCGAGTTGATGGTCATCGACGTGGTGACCGCGCCCAGGTCGATGCCGGCGAAGAGATCCTCGGCGTCGGCCAGCGTGTCGACGGCCACACCGCAGCGCCCCACCTCCCCTTCACTGTGGGGATCGTCGGAGTCACGTCCCATCAAGGTGGGGAGGTCGAAGGCGACCGACAGCCCGCCGCTACCGGCTCGTAATAGCTCCCGGAACCGCACGTTGGTGTCCTCGGCCGTGCCGAACCCGGCGAACAACCGCATGGTCCACAGCCGCGACCGGTACATGGAGGCGTAGGGGCCGCGGGTGTAGGGCGCCACGCCGGGCCAACCCACCGCGGCCGGGTCCCCGGTCCAGTCCCCGGGGCCGTAGACGGGCTCGAGGGGAACCCCCGACATGGTTTCGAAGTCGGTGTCGCGCCGCGGGGACTCGTCGAAGGATCGCTGCCACTGGTCCCGACCGTCTTGGGGCCCTTGACCGGAGGCGTCGTGCACAGGACAAGCCTACGGGTCCGACACCGCCGGGCCGCGCCCGGCGCGTTAGGGTCGAGGGGTGGCGCCCAACCCTCAGGCCCCGGACCGGAACCTGGCCATGGAATTGGTCCGGGTCACCGAGGCAGCGGCCATGGCCGCCGGCCGGTGGATGGGCCGAGGCGACAAAGAAGGCGCCGACGGGGCGGCCGTCGAGGCCATGCGCATCGTCCTGCAGACCGTGTCGATGGACGGCGTCGTCGTCATCGGCGAGGGGGAGAAGGACAACGCCCCCATGCTCTTTAACGGGGAGCAGATCGGCGACGGGTCACCCCCGCCCACCGATATCGCCGTCGACCCCATCGACGGCACCACCCCCACCTCGATGGGACGAGGGGGAGCGCTGTCGGTCATCGCCGTGTCGGAGCGGGGGACCATGTTCAACCCCGGTCCCTGCGTGTACATGGAGAAGCTGGCTGTCGGGCCCAAGGCGGCCGGCGCCGTCGACATCCGCCGCTCCCCCACCGACAACCTCGAGGCCGTGGCCAAAGCACTGGGCAAGTCGGTGCGAGACGTCACGGTGACGATCCTCGACCGCGAGCGCCACAGTGACCTCATCGCCGAGGTCCGGGCCTCAGGGGCGCGCATCAAACTCATCACCGACGGAGATGTGGCCGGCGCCATTTCCTGCGCCTGGCCCGATTCGGGCGTGGACGTCCTCTACGGCACCGGTGGCACGCCCGAAGGGGTGCTCGCCGCCGCCGCCCTCAAGTGCATGGGCGGGGAGATCCAGGGTCGGCTGTGGGCACGCGATGACGACGAGCGTCGCTTGGCCCTGGCGGCGGGATACGACCTCGACGCCGTGCTCACCACCGATGACTTGGTGTGCGGGGACAACTGCTTCTTCGCCGCCACCGGCATCACCGACGGCGCCTTGCTCCAAGGCGTGCGGTATCACGACTTCGGGTGCACGACCCAGTCTCTGGTCATGCGCTCACGCTCGGGAACGGTGCGCTTCGTGAGCGCACGCCATCCCCTCGACAAGCTGCGCGAGTACAGCCAAATCGAATTCGGCTGAGTTGCATTCGGCGGTCGACGTTCGGCGGGGCGGCGGTCTACGGGGCCGCTAGTGGACCCAGTCCCGTCGTCCGATCTCGTAGAGCAGTCCTCGTAGCTCGCCCCGACGCGCATCGGCCGCAATGATCACCTCACGGCTGAGCTTCATACCGAGCCGTTCGGCCACGCGGGCCGAAGGCGGGTTGTCCGACTGAGGGACGGAACACACGACATCCAAACCCAGCGTTGTGAACGCCTCGTCCAGAGCAGCCGTCGCTCCTTCTGTCGCATAGCCGTGTTTCCAGGCGGCCGGGGCCAATCGCCAACCGACTTCAACCGCAGGAAGGATCTCGGGCAGGAAGGTCGGGACGGAGAGTCCGATGTAACCGATGATGCGGCCATCAGCGATGGTTCTCGCCACCCAGCAGCCAAATCCACACTCACTCCAGTGATCCAGCTGGCCGTCTAAGAACGCCTGGGTCTCGCGATGGGTGAAAGCGCGACCGAAGGGAAACTGCCAGACCTCAGGGTGGGAGAACACATCGGCCAACTCGTCGACGTCACTCGGCGCAAAGGCCCGAAGGTCCAGGCGAGTGGTCGTGACAGGACCCAAGGGAGCGATGATCTTGGGAGCACCATCTCGGAAACTCACCCTGCCATGATGGCCGAATCAGGGTCAGCGGCGGTGGTTACGCCCCGAGCGCGCCGCGGCGGCGAAACCCCGGTAAGACTGCGGCACCGTCGTCATGGCCGGGGCCACAAGCACCTTGGTGGCGGTGACGGTGCCACTCGACTCGGTACCGAAGGCGGCCACCAGGTCACCAGTACAGACAGCGGCGAACGTGGGCGTACTCGACCCCAGCGCCACGAACGTCGTCGTCGTGCTCACATCGACGGTCGACGTGGTGCTCGTAAGTCCCGTCACGGTGAAGTCCCCGCTCGTGTCAGCCACCCCGCAGGACCCCGACGTACTCGAGCCGTTCACCGATGCCACCGTGCCGACGGCACCGGGAAACAGGGGCACGGCCACCGGTGGCGGGGTCACGAGCACCTTGGTGGCGGTGACGGTGCCGCTCGACTCGGTACCGAAGGCGGCCGCCAAGTCGCCCACGCAGACATTGGCGAACGATGCCGAGCCCATGGTGTTGGGCGCCGCGAACGTGGTGTTGGTGGCGCTGACGTCGACGGTGGTGCTCTGCGCGTTGACAGGGATGGGGCCGATGGGGGTGAGAACGAACACGCCGGCCGCAGCGGCCACCCCGCAGGATCCCGACGTGGTCGAGCCGTTCACTGACGCCACCGTCCCGATGGCGACGGGAAACGTCGGCGCCACCGGGGCCGGAGCCACCAGGACCTTGGTGGCGGTGACGGTGCCACTGGACACGGTGCCGAGCGCGCCGACCAGATCACCGACACAGACGTCGGCAAACGACGGAGTTCTCACTGCGAGCTCGAGGAAGGTGGTGGTCGCACTCACATCGACGGTGGAGGTGGTTGCGCTGTTCCTCCAGCCCGTGATGGTGAAGGTACCGGCCGTGTCGGCAACCCCGCACGATCCTGACGTACTGGAGCCGTTTACCGATGCGACGGTGCCGAAAGCGCCCTGCGGCCCCGGCGGTGTCCTGGTCGGCGTGGGGGCCACAAAGACCTTGGTAGCGGTGACGGTGTCACTGGTCTCCGTTCCCGTCGCCCCAACCAAGGACCCCACGCACACGTTGACGAACGAAGGCGTGCTGACTCCGGATTCGACGAACGTTGTCGTCGTGGCGCTCACATCCACTGTGGTGGCCGTGGTGTCGCGCCACGTTTCGAGGGTGAAGTCCCCTGCCGCGCCTGACACGCCGCACGTGCCTGCCGCCGTCGACCCGTTGACCGATGCCACCGTGCCGAAGGCACCATGGGGCCGAGGTGCGGTGGGTGTGGGAGCGACGAACACCTTGGTGGCCGTAACGGTGCCGTCGGCCACGGTGCCTACCGCACCCGCCAGGTCACCGACGCACACGTTGGCGAACGAGGGCGTGCTGGCGTCGGGGGCGACGAAGGTGGTCGCCGTGGCGCTGACGTCGACGGTGGAGACAACCGAACTCCGAAAACCAGTGACCGTGAAGGTTCCCGCCGCGCCGGCCACCCCACACGCTCCCGTCGTGCTGGATCCGTTCACCGACCCCACCGTGCCGAATGCGCCTTGGGGCGGAGTGTTCTGGTTCCATCCGGCGCGATGCCCTCGAGGGGCGCGTGACGCCGTTTTGGCGACGGCCACCCCGCTGCCGAAGATGAGCACGACTGCCGTCGCCGCCGCGGTGACCTTTACCGTGCGCCAGTCCTTCATCATGATTTGTCCCCTTCGGTCACGAGCGCGAAAGAACCCCTACCTCGGTGGGGGCGATAGTGGTCAGTCTTTACCCGCTCCTGCCACGGTGCATCACAAAAACTGATGAACTTCCCGTCACGCTGCTGTCACGGTGGCGCCAAACGATGGGCCTCACCTGCACCGTTGTCCCCGGCAGGCGACCTTCACACCACCAGGCGCACCTCTGAGACAGTGACGGCCTGGCCCCCGAGCACGACCCGGTCACCGTGGCGGCGCATGCGGACGACACCGCCGCGCCGCGAGGCTTGTTCGCCCACCAGCTCGTCGCGCTGCAGACGGTCTCCCCATACGCAGGCCAGGGTGCAGTGGGCCGATCCCGTCACGGGGTCCTCGGGGATTCCCACGTTGGGGCCGAAGAAGCGGCTCACGCAGTCGATGCCGGGGCGATCACCCGCGGCGGTGACAATCAATCCCCTGGCATCGAGATCGGCAATGGCGCCTAGATCGGGCACCAGGTTGCGCACCAAGGCGGCGTCGGCCAGCACGACGAGAAGATCTCGAGCACCGCGGGCAAAGTGGGATGCCCCTTCGATGACAAATCCGGCCGGGGCGGCAATGGCCACGGGCGGATCGGCGGGGAAATCCATCTCGATCCAGCCGTCGCCCGAGCGTACACACTCGAGAACGCCACTTTTCGTGTGGAATCGTCCCGCTCCACCGAGCACGTGAGCAGCGGCCAAGGTGGCGTGACCACACAGATCGACTTCGGCAACAGGGCTAAACCACCGCAAGTCGTAATCACCATCAGCGCGTGACACGACAAAGGCCGTTTCCGACAAGTTCATCTCGGCCGCCACACGTTGCATGCGGTCGTCGTCGGGAAACGCGTCGACCATGGCGATGGCGGCGGGGTTGCCGGCGAAGGGACGATCGGTGAACGAGTCGACGACGGTGAGCTCAAGCGTCATGCACAAATCTACGCCCGCACCCGGCCCGGCACGCGCCGGCGTTCAGACAAGGGCCTCAGGCCCCGGCCACCTCGATGCGCAACTGCGCCCGGGCCAGCGCATCATCGTGCGACGCGTCGGCTCCATCCTCGGCGTGTCCAGCGCTACCCGCGCTCGAACCGGCCGCCTCGGCGGCCGCCGCGGCGCGCCGGGCGCGCTCCACGTCGATCTCCTCGGCCAGCTCGGCCATGGGAGCAAGAACCACCACGTGCTCGCCGTCGACTTGGACGAAGCCCCCGTGAACGGCGGCTTTCTCCTCGGTGCCGTCTTCACGCTGAAAACGCACGACGCCCGGTACCAGCGCCCCCACCAGCGGCGTGTGCCCGGGGAGGAAGGCCGCCTCACCGAAGTCGGTGCGCAGCAGCACTGCTTGCACGTCGGCCTCGAAGACCAGGCGCTCGGGCGTGACCAGCGAGGCATGCATGGTGGCCATGGTGTCAGCGCGCCCCGGCCTCAAGGGTCTTGGCCTTTTCCAGCACCGACTCCACTCCACCCACGTTCAAGAAGGCCTGCTCGGGCACGTCGTCGAGCTCGCCGTTCAAGAGCACCTCAAAGGACTCGACGCACTCGTCGATGGGTACGGTGACGCCCTTGAGGCCGGTGAACACCTCACCGACGTTGAACGGTTGGGACAAGAAACGCTGGATCTTGCGGGCCCGGTTGACCGTGAGGCGGTCTTCTTCCGAGAGTTCGTCGAGACCCAAGATGGCGATGATGTCCTGAAGTTCCTGGTAGCGCTGCAACACGCTCTGCACACGACGAGCCACTTCGTAGTGCCGGTCGCCCACGATCTCGGGGGTGAGGATGTTCGACGTCGAGGCCAGCGGGTCCACAGCCGGGTAGATCCCCAACGACGCGATCTGGCGGCTGAGCTCGGTGGTGGCGTCGAGGTGGGTGAAGGTGGTGAACGGCGCCGGGTCGGTGTAGTCGTCGGCGGGCACGTAGACGGCTTGCAAAGACGTGATGGAGCGACCCCGGGTGGAGGTGATGCGCTCTTGGAGCTCGCCCATCTCGTCGGCCAAGGTGGGCTGGTACCCCACCGCCGAAGGCATCCGGCCCAGCAGCGTCGATACCTCGGAACCGGCCTGCACGAACCGGAAGATGTTGTCGATGAAGAGCAACACGTCCTGGTTCTTCACGTCACGGAAGTACTCGGCCATGGTGAGCGCGGCCAGGCCGACGCGCAGGCGCACACCGGGCGGCTCGTCCATCTGGCCGTAGACGAGGGCGGCCTTTTCGATGACGCCGGACTCCTGCATTTCGATCCAGAGGTCGGTGCCTTCCCGGGTGCGCTCGCCGACGCCGGCGAACACCGACACACCGCCGTGGTTGATGGCCACCCGGTTGATCATCTCCATGATGATGACGGTCTTGCCCACCCCGGCTCCACCGAAGAGCCCGATCTTGCCGCCTTCGACGTAGGGCTCCAACAAGTCGATGACCTTGATCCCCGTCTCGAACATTTGCGAGCGAGGCTCGAGGGCGTCGAAGGGTGGCGCGTCGCGGTGGATCTCCCACATGTCATCGGCCGTGCCGATGTCGTCGGTGTCGAGGGACTGCCCGAGCACGTTGAAGACGTGGCCCAAGGTGGCGTCGCCTACCGGCACGGTGAGGCCGCGACCCAAGTTGCGCACGGGGGCGCCGCGCTGCAACCCGTCGGTGGCCTTGAGGCACACGCAGCGGACCCGGCCCTCGCCGATCTGTTGCGCCACTTCGGCGGTGACGGTGACTTTCGACCCGTCGAGGGTGAGGTCCATTTCCACGGCCGTGTTGATCTCGGGCAGGCTCCGGGGCGGGAACTCGACGTCGACGACCGGCCCGGCGATGGCGACGACCCGCCCTTGGGGGCGATCGTTGGCGGCGGTACTGGGTTCGGTGGCTGTGATGGTCATCGTGCTGTGCTGCTCCCCTACTCGGTGTCGGCGGATTGACGCAGTGCTTCGGCGCCGCCCACGATCTCCATGATCTCGGTGGTGATGGCGTCCTGGCGGGCCCGGTTCATAACCCGGGTGAGACTCTTGACGAGGTCATCGGCGTTGTCGGTGGCCGCCGCCATGGCTCGCTGGCGGGCTGTGTGCTCGCTGGCGGACGCTTCCAGCAGCGCCCCGAAAATGGCCGCCTCGACATAACGCGGCACCAGCTCGACAAGCAGATCGGGCGACTCGGGCTCGAACTCGGTATACCCGTCGCGCTTGGGCGCGGTGGCATCCAATGGATCACCACCCACGACCTCGCCGACGGCGGCGGCACCATCGCTGCCAGGCTCGGGAAGCGGCAGAAGCTGACGCGTCTCGACGACCTGGGTGCCGGCCGAGAGAAAGCGCGTGGACACCACGAGCACCTGATCAACCTCGTCGGCGAGAAACAGCGGTGTGATGGCTTGCGCGATGTGACGGGCATTGTCGAAGGTGGGCCGTTCGCTGAAGCCGGCAAACGTGGACTCCACCTCGACCCGGCGAAAACGGAAGAATGACTGTGCTTTTTTGCCCGACGCGATGATGCGGTACTGGCGGCCTTCGGCCGTGCCGGTGCGGACCATGCGCTCGGTGGGGCGCAACACGTTGGCGTTGTACCCACCGCACAAGCCCCGGTCGGCCACGATGGCGACCACGGCGATGCGCTGGGGAGCATCGGGGACACCGATGATGCGCCCGGCGTTGTCCCCGGCATCGGCGGCCGCTTCGGCCAGCACCTGGGCGATGCCGCGCAGATACGGTGCCGCCCCGGCAATACGCCCTTGCGCCCGTACGATCTGCGAAGCAGCGATGAGCTCCATGGCGCGCGTGATCTTCTGCGTGGCATGCACGCTCTTGATGCGCCTCCGGATGATGCGTTCTTGACCGCCAGGCATGGTTAAGCGTTCGCCCCTACGACATCGAAGCTGTTCTTGAACTCGGCCAAAGCCGCCTTGAGGTCGGCCTCGTCGGGCAGGGCGCCCTTGGTCCGGATCGTCTCGAGCAGCTCGGCGTGATTGGCCCGCAGGTTCTCCAGCAACTCCGCCTCGAACCGGCGCACCTCGGACACGGGCACATCGTCCACCCAGCCGTTGGAGCCGGCGTAGATGACCATGACCTGCTCCTCCACCGGCAGCGGCGCGTTCTGCGCCTGCTTGAGGAGCTCGGTCAGCCGGTAGCCACGATCGAGCTGGGCCTGGGACACCTTGTCGAGCTCGGAGCCGAAGGTGGCGAAGGCTTCGAGCTCGCGGAACTGCGCCAGGTCGATCTTCAAGGTTCCGGCCACCGAACGCATGGCCTTGACCTGAGCGGCGCCACCGACGCGCGACACCGAGATGCCGACGTTCATGGCCGGACGCACCCCGGCGTAGAACAGTTCCGACTCCAGATAGATCTGGCCGTCGGTGATGGAGATGACGTTGGTGGGGATGTACGCGGAGACGTCGCCACCTTTGGTCTCGATGATGGGCAGCGCCGTCAACGATCCCCCGCCGTTGGCATCCGACAGCTTGGCGGCCCGCTCGAGAAGGCGACTGTGGAGATAGAAGACGTCGCCGGGGTATGCCTCACGCCCCGGGGGCCGGCGCAGGAGAAGCGAAAGCTGGCGGTAGGCCTCGGCCTGCTTGGAGAGATCGTCGTAGACGATGAGGGCGTGCTCGCCGTTCTCCATCCAGTGCTGACCCATGGCGCATCCCGAGTAGGGGGCCAGGTATTTGAAGGGGGCGGGCTCAGAGGCGGGAGCGGCTACCACCACCGTGTACTCGAGGGCACCGAACTGGGCCAACGTGGCCACCGTCTTGGCGATGGACGAACCCTTCTGCCCGATGGCCACGTAAATGCACTTCACCCCCTTGCCCTTCTGGTTGATGATGGTGTCGATCGCCACCGTCGTTTTGCCGGTCTTGCGGTCACCGATGATCAGCTCGCGCTGGCCGCGCCCGATGGGCGTCATGGAGTCGATGGCCTTGATGCCCGTCTGCATGGGCTCGGTCACCGGCTTGCGGGCCACGATGCCGGGGGCCTGCACCTCGAGGCGCCGGGTCTCGGTGGAGTTGATGGCCCCTTTACCGTCGATGGGCTGACCGAGAGGGTCCACCACCCGACCGAGCAGAGCGTCGCCGACGGGAACCGAAAGGATGCGGCCGGTCGCCTTGACCCGCTGCTCCTCGTCCAGGTGGGCATCGGAGCCAAGGACGACGGCCCCGATGGTGTCCTCGTCGAGGTTGAGGGCCAACCCCAAGGTGCCGTCTTCGAACTCGAGCAGCTCGTTGACCGACGCGTGCGGCAGGCCCGACACGCGGGCGATGCCGTCACCGACCTCGGTGATGCGGCCTATCTGCTCGCCGGTGACTTCAGGGATGTACTCGGTGACGTGTCGCTGCAGGGCGGCGGCGATCTCGTCGGCGCTGATGGTCAGCTCTGCCATTTAGATGTGTGCTCCTCTGGTTGCCTCCTCGGGGCCGAGGAGGTTCTCTTGCAGCTGTTCGAAACGCCTGCGCATGGTGGCGTCCACCAACAGGTCACCGATCTCGATGACGGCGCCGGCGATGAGGGTGGGGTCTTCGGTGATCTGGAGTTCCACGGGCTTGCCGGTGACGCGACCAAGGGCGTCGGCCATGTCCGACTGCTCGTCGTCGTCGATGGGCCGTGCGCTCGACACACACGCCACGCGCCAGCCCCGCGCCCGCGCCGCTTGTTCCGCCAGCCAGTCGAGGGCACCCACCACGTCGCGCAACCGGCCCCGCAGGCTCATGACGGCCAGTCGAAGCGTGGTGGGCTCGACCTTGCCGGCCACGAGGCCCTCGAGCAACTGGGCGCGCCCGACGGCCGCACGGCTCGGGTCCGACAGAGCGCTACGAAGAGCGGGCTGGGACTCGATGATCCGAGCCAAGCGGAACAACTCTTCCTCGATCTTCTCGAGATCACCGGGACCACTGAGTTCCTCGAACAACGCTTCGGCGTAGCCGGTAGCGAAGTTGCGCTGGCCGTTGCGACTCAACGCCGGCTCCTCGGCCCGCAGCTCGTCGGCGCCAAGTTCGTGCAGATGCAGCACCAGCTCGAAGAGCTCGTGCAGGGTGGTGTTGAGATCGTCGGCACGCGACGTGGCCACGGCCCACAACACCAGTCGCAAGGCGGCGGGCTGCACCCGTGAGGCCAGTAGGTCCTCGAGCACGGCCCGTCGGGCCGCCGTGGGCACACCAAAGTCGGTGAGGTTGGCGCCGAGGGACCCCTCGTCGGCGACGAGATGCGCCACGGCTTCGATGTCGGAGGCCACGGGTCCTACGACGTCAGCGTCGAGCTCCTCGACCACTGCCGCGGTGTAACCCATGAGCGATGCGTGCACCTCGGTCCTCTTTCCTCGCGGCCGGGCTTTAGGAGCCGGCCGCCGAGCCGGCGCTGGAGCGCAGCGCGGCGACGGCTTCGTCGATCATGGCGCGGTGTCCGGCTGCGTCGACCTCGCGGCCGACGATCTGCCGGGCCACCGACAGCACCAAAGCGGCTACCTGACCACTGACCTCGTCGACGGCGCGCTGGCGGGCCACGGTGATCTCGGCCTCGGCGCTCGCCACCAGGCGCTCGTACTCGGCGCGCCCACGCGCCTCGCCGTCGCCTTGCACGCGCTCGGCCGTGCGGGTGGCCTGGCCCACGATGTCGCGAGCCTGCTGGCGCGCTTCGTCGAGGATGCCTTGCCGCTGCTGCCTGGTCTCATCGGCCTCGTGACGAGCGGCGTCCGCCGCCTCCAGTGACGTCCGGATCTCTTCTTGGCGCTCGGTGAGCGCCTTGTTGAGCGGAGGGAGCACCTTCTTGGCGATGAACCACAGCACGATCAGAAAGGCGATGACCTCGATGATGATGGTGCCGTTGGGCACCAGGAAGATGCTGGTGGCAATCTGCATGATCGATTGGTCTCGTTCCGGTGGGCGCCGGGGCCTGCACTGCGGCCCCGGCGCATGACGGGATTACTTCTTGTACAGGGAGAAGACGAACAGGGCGGTAAAGGCCAAGTTGATGAAGTACATGGCCTCTACCAGACCAACGGTGAGGAACATGATGGTGAACAGGCGGCCCTGAGCCTCGGGCTGCCGAGCCACGCCGGCGATGGTCTGGCTACCGGCCAGCCCGTCACCAATAGCGGCACCAATGGCGCCGCCCCCCATCAGGAGACCGCCGCCGATCATGGCGCCGGCCAACTGGATGGCTTGGGACTGGGTGTCTGCCATATCAGTGGAACTTCCTTTCCATTTCGGTTGTCGTGTAGAGCTCGGTTACCGCGTCGGAACCCGACACACCACGTAAAGCGTCAGTGGGCATCGGTGGCCATGGCGGAGTCGAAGTACAAGATGGTGAGCAAGGCGAAGATGAAGGCCTGGATGACGCCGATGAAGAGGTCGAAGATCTTCCAGGCGATGTCGAGGACCGGGGTGGCCACATACCCGATGGGGATGTGGGAGATGTTCCAAATCCCGAGCGCAGCGATGAGTGCGAGCATGAGTCCACCCGACAGCAGGTTGCCGAAGAGTCGTAGGGCCAAGGTGAGCGGCTTGGCGATCTCCTCGACCCCGTTGATGAAGCCGTTGACCGGGAAGAGGAATTTAGGGAACGGCTGCGACACGTAGTGCTTGAGGTACCCGCCGATCCCCCGGGCCCGCACCGAGGCGATGTGGACCGGGATGATGACGATGAGGGCCAAGGCCACGGTGGTGTTGATGTCGCCGGTGGGGGCGGGCAGCCATTCGACCGGCGAGCCGATGCCGAGGGCCTCGAACCAGTTGGCCACCAAAATGAAGACGAAGAGGGCCACCGCCAAGGGCACCACGGCGGCGCCGGCCGGGCCGATGGAGCCCTCCACCTGCTTCTGCACGGCCGAGACGCCCATTTCGAAGACGAGTTGCAACTTGCCGGGGACACCGCTGGTGGCCCGGGCCCGCAGCGCCAAGCCGAGGGCCACGATGATCAGGATGGCCACCCCGGTGGCCCACAGCGTGTCGACGTTGACCGTCAGGCCGAAGAGCTTGCGCTCGACGTGATTGCCGACGGTGATGTTGGCGGCCAGGAACTTCCCCGCCGCGGGCGCGAGCGACCCCGTCATGACTCTGTACTCCCCGTGTCAGGAACAGCCGCGCTCGACCCGGACCGCACCATGGCGACGACCACATTGCCGAGCAACATGAACTGGAAGATGGCCAGCCCCACGATGGTGCCGAAGCCCACTTGATGCGACAAAAAAACAAGACCCAAGGCGACGACGGTGAGGAGTCCGAGGCGCCCGAGGGTGTTCAGGGCCAGCGGGCGACGGGACTGCTCGCGCGCTTTGGCCACCTGCTTGAGCGCGGCGCGCGAGATGAGACGGAAATTGACCATGGCCAGCGACAGGCCGATGCACAGGCCGAGCCCGATGAGGCCGTAACCGAACAGGGTGAGCCCGACCAGCGCCACCACGCCAACGGCCAGGGCACCAAGCGCGGTGCGTCGGCCCACGGTGGAGATCTCCGGCAACGAGAACGAAGAAAAGGCGGCGGCCATCATGGGCGCGGGCACCTCGTCACAAGTAGCGGCGGAGTTGCCTGACGGTGGCGCCGACAGCAGCAACGATCCCGAAGAGCAACCCGATGAGGGTGGCGATGGGGCTCGAGTGCAGCCACGAATCGATCCACAGACCGATACCGAGCCCACCGCCGATCATTAGAGCCGAGGCAAGCCCCATCGACATCAGGTCGAAGGCCCGCGGAGATGGTTTTTCCTCCACGTCGTATGCCCGGGCGCGCGCCGGTCAAGGAGAGGTCGTGCATCGCCTGAGTCCGCCCGGACTCACGCGGTGGGCCAGGCGCCTGGGCCGGTACCGAATGTGTTCGGCGTCTTGCGTCGAAGACCTTCGGGCAGGGAGAGGCGCACACCTCCATTTTGGCATCGGACCCCCCCGGGCGGCAAAACGAGCACAACATTTGACGGCCGTGCAGGTCTACTTGCCGCCTGCAACCGTATCTGTCGGACCGGACCATACTCGGGTGGCGGGTCGATCGACGCCTCCGGCGGGCACCGAGCGGGACACGGCGTGGCGGGCCCCTCCCGACAGCGGTACCGACGGCTTCGTTCGGGGAGCCGGGGGCACCGGGGACACCGGGGCACGCCGAGCCGGTGCCACCACGTCGCTTCGCGCCGGGACTGGCGGCACGTCCATCGGCACCGGGGCAGGGTCGGACTCGGGTATGACGCCCGCATCGGCCCCGGGCCCCGGACGCGACTCAGCGGCGTGGGCGCCACGGCCACGGCCGAGCCCGCGGGCTCGGCCGTTGCCGTTTTTGCGCAGCCCGGGATGGAACCAGGTGTAGAGCGCCAACAAGAGGATCAGCAGTCCGAAGGGGATGACGGCGTTGCCCTGATGTCCGAACAGGGGGAACAGCACGAAGCCCGACAACAGCGCCGTCCACCCCCACAAGATGACGACGGTTCGGCGCTGGCCGTGACCCAGTCGCAAGAGGCGGTGATGGAGGTGGTCCTTATCGGGCGTGTGGAAACTCGTGCCCTTGGCTGTGCGTCGGATGAACGCAAAGGCCATGTCGAAGATGGGCACCCCCAAGATGAACACCGGGATGAACAGGGGAGCGAAGAAGAAGTACGTCTGGCCGCTGTAATCAGGCGTGCGGCCTCCGATGACCATGGTGGCAGCAGCCATGAGTAACCCGAGGAACAACGCACCGGCATCGCCCATGAACGCCTTGGCGGGGTTGAAGTTATGCGGCAGGAACCCCACGCACACACCAAACGCGATCACGGCGATGAGCGGGCCCAGGTTGTCGCTGGGAAGGATGCCGAGGTGCTCGAGGCGAAGGCCGTAAATGGCAAGCGCCCCCGATGCAATGGCCACCACGCCGGCCGCCAGTCCGTCGAGGCCGTCGATGAGGTTGATGGCGTTGGTGATCACGATCACCCACAGGGCGGTGAGCAGCGGCGTGATGGCGGGCGACAGCACCAGGAACCCCACCAAGGGGATCTTGAACTGGAACATGGTCACGCCCAAAAACACGAGCACCATGGCGGCGAGTACCTGGCCCGCCACCTTGGCGGGGGCGGACATGTCGCGCGCGTCATCAATAAGCCCCACGCCAAAGGCCACCGCGGCGCCGAGGACGAGTCCAATCGGTTCGGATGAGTCGAACAGCCCGGCGGCGCGTAACGGCGCCAGTTGCGTGGCCACCACCATGGCGATGATCAGCGCGATGAACATGGCCGCTCCCCCGCCGTAGGGGGTGACTTTGGAGTGGATGCGACGCTCGTCGGGCTCGGCTACCAGGCCGACGCGACACGCCAAGCGCCGGATGGGGAACATGGCCAGATAGGTGGCCAACGCGGCCACCACTGCCACAAAGGCGTAGGGCCCCAAGGGGGGCATGCCCGCAGTGCCCCTATCTTCCTGCCGGCCCGTTGCCGGTGAACTCGGGGTAGGGCGGGAACCGGCCGCACAGCTCGAGCACGCTGGCGCGCACCTTGGCGGTGGCACCCTCGTCGTCACGATTGCGCAAAGCGGTGGCGATGAGCGCGGCGATCTCGGCCATGTCCGACTCCACCATGCCCACCGTGGTCTGGGCGGCGGTACCCAGACGCAGCCCCGAGGTCTGAAAGGCCGAACGCGGGTCGTCGGGGATGGTGTTGCGGTTCAGGGTGATCCCGGCCAGATCGAGGGCCTCTTGCGCCACCTTGCCGGTGAGATCGGCATCGAAGGGACGCAGGTCGACGAGCAGTAGATGGTTGTCGGTTCCTCCCGACACCAGCCGGAAGCCTTCGTCGGCCAACGACACCGCCAAGGCGCGGGCATTGGCCACCACCTGAGCGGCATAGACCGAGAAGCTGGGAAGCGCCGCCTCTTTGAAGGCCACCGCCTTGGCGGCGATGACATGTTCAAGCGGGCCCCCTTGCAGGCCCGGGAACACCGCCGAATCAATGGCTTTGGCCAGTTCCGCCTGGCACAAGATGGCCCCGCCCCGGGGCCCGCGCAGCGTCTTGTGCGTGGTGAACGTCACGACGTCGGCCACACCCACCGGATTTGGATGGGCCCCTCCAGCCACCAGGCCGGCCGGGTGGGCGAGGTCGAACATCAGACGCGCCCCCACGCTGTCGGCGATTTCGCGAAACGGTGCGGCATCGATGACCCGGGGGTAGGCGGTGGCCCCCGCCACGATGAGCGCGGGCCGCTCCGTTTTGGCCAGATCCGCCACCTGGTCGAAGTCGATGACCTCCCCGGGGCGGTTCGGGTCATCGGACGCTGGGGTCACCCCATAGGCGACGAAGCGCCAGATCTTGGACGTCACACTGGCCGGGGAACCGTGGGTGAGATGGCCCCCCTGGTCCAGGCGCATGGCCAGCACGGTGTCGCCGGGCTCGAGCAGGGCTTGGTAGGCGGCGAGGTTGGCGTTGGCCCCGGCATGGGGTTGCACGTTGGCGTGCTCAGCGCCGAAGAGCGTCTTGGCTCGCTCGCGAGCCAGATCCTCCACCTCGTCGATGACCTGGTTCCCGCCGTAGTACCGGCGGCC
The DNA here is from genome assembly GCA_963714125.1 of uncultured Acidimicrobiaceae bacterium. GTDB lineage: Bacteria > Actinomycetota > Acidimicrobiia > Acidimicrobiales > UBA8190 > CAWCAW01. The sequence goes on from OY970234.1 coordinate 3,618,370, forward strand.
CGGATAGCCCTCGGAGTACTTGTTGGTGAGCAACGAGCCGGTAGCGGCCAGCACGGCCGTGGAGGTGAAGTTCTCCGAGGCGATCAGCTGCAGTGTCGTCGATTGGCGTCGGGCTTCGGCGCGCAACAATTTGGCGAGCTCGGGGTCCTCCCCCAACCACTGCTCGAACGGCGTCGCCGCCCATTGGTCTGCCGAGGTCCCGTCACTCATCTGTCCCGTCCGATCTCCACTGGTGTTGTCCATCCTCGGCTCGTCTGTCACGCCGCCTGGGTGCGCTGCCCGCCGCGCCCGAGGGGGACTCGAGGGCAGGACACTCGACAGGGCGAAGCCTACCCACCGGACTGAGAGGGGCCGCGGCGCCGAGCCGGTACGCTCCGGCCCCGTGCCCCTCGACCCCCGCACCCCGGTGCTGGTGGGCGTCGGGCAGGTGGGCGCCCGAGCCGAGCTCGAGGTGCCCATCACCGAGCGACCCGAACCCGTCGATCTCATGGCCCGCGCCCTTGAGGAGGCCGCCGCCGACTGCGAAGGGGCGGGGGCCGGAAGGCGCCTGCTCGACCGGGTCCAGTCCTTACGGGTCATGCTCCCGTTGAGCTGGTCATACGTGAACCCAGGCCTGCTCGTGGCGGCGCGCCTGGGCATCGAGCCTGCCGAGTTGGCCCTGTCTGTTATCGGCGGCAACGAACCGCAGGCGGTGGTGAGCGCTACGGCGCTGGCCATCGCCGCCGGCGACATCGATGTGGCCGTGGTGGTCGGGGCCGACTGCATCGCCTCGCGCCGAGCCGCCCGTCGCGACCCCAACCGGGCCCGGCTGCCCTGGACGGTGCAAGCGCCGGACACGCCCGCCCCCCAAGTGCTGAGCGTGGCCCACACTCCCGTCAGCGACTTCGAACTCAAGCACGGGCTCGACCGCCCTATGCGGGTGTACCCCTTGTTCGAAAACGCCCTGCGCGCCGCGGCCGGCGCGGGCATCGACGAACACCAGGTCGAGGTGTCGGAGCTGTGGGCGCGTTTCTCCGACGTGGCGGCGGCCAACCCGCACGCGTGGACGCGCCGGCGTTTCACCGCGCCCGACATCCGCACCGTCGGTCCTGACAACCGCATGATCAGCTTTCCGTACCCCAAGCGCATGAATGCCAATGACGGGGTGGACCAGGGGGCCGGACTCATCTTGTGCTCCGTGTCGGCCGCCCGCGCCGCCGGGGTGCCCGAGGACCGGTGGGTGTTCCCCCTGTCGGGGGCGGACGCCCATGACCATTGGCTCGTGTCGAACCGCCAGGACCTGTCGTCCTCGCCGGCCATCGCCGCGGTCGGACGTCACGCCCTCGACCTCGCCGCAGTGGGCATCGACGACGTGGACCGGTTCGATCTTTACTCGTGTTTCCCGTGTGCCGTACAGATGGCAGCCGCCGCGTTGGGGGTTCAGCTCGATGACCGCCGGTCCCTGACGGTGACAGGAGGTCTGACCTTTGCCGGCGGACCAGGCAACAACTACGTCACCCACTCCATCGCCACCATGGCCGAGAAACTGCGCCAGGAGCCCGGATCAGTAGGCCTGGTCACCGGGCTCGGGTGGTATGTCACCAAGCACTCCGTGGGGCTGTGGTCGACGTCACCGCCGAGGGCCGGCTTTCGTCACGCCCAACCACAGGCGGAGATCGACGCCTTGCCCCAACGCCTCAGCGCGCCGGAGCACCGCGGCGCCGCCGTCGTCGAGACCTACACCGTGGTCCACGGCGGCGACGGCGAGCCTGAGCTCGGCATCGCGGCGCTGTTGACTGGCGACGGCGCCCGCACGTGGGGAAGCACCCGCGACGGAAATGACGTGGCCGCACTGATGGTCGGCGACTGGTGCGGCCGCACGGTGCGCGTGGGAGCCGAAGGCCGCCTCGAGCTGGGCTGAGCGTCAGACGGGCGCGCTCACCGTCAGCACGAGCGCACCAGCACCATCGCCTTGAGCAGCGCCCCCCACTCGTAGGCCACGTCGAAGGGGAGCCGCGTCAACGGATCGCTGACAGGAACCATGTAGAGCCGCGACGTCGTGCACCGCTTGAACAACACGCGGGCCCGGGTGACCTGGCTGTGTTCTGACACGACGATGAGCGTGCTCCAGTGTCGGCGTGCCGCCAGCGCCGCCACGAACTCCGCCTCACCGCGCGTGTCGAGCGGCTTGGCCCGAAAACAAATCACCTGCACACCGGCCACCGGCCGTGGGCACGGGGCCACGTGACCGGGCTCCCCGCCCAAGGAGATGACCGCTGTCGACGCGTAGCCCTGTTGGACCAGGTCCATGGCTTTGTGGGCGCGGCGTTGGCCGGGATCGCCGCCCAAGGCAACTACGGCGTTCACATGCGTGGGAGCGTTGGTGCTGGGAAAGAGAAACAACAGAGCTGTGGCGCCCAGCACGACGAGTATCACCGCCACCACCACGGCCACCAAACGGCCAAACCAGCGGCGGGGCATGACGCGCATCAGCCCCGCTCCCCCGACGCGGATGTTGGCGTGTCAACGGTGGCCAAGTCCTCGCTCGTCACGGCGCCGGCCCGCAGCACGCGCAGGTGGGCGCCAGTGACATCCACCACCGTGGAAGGAGCACCCCCGCCACTGACTCCGTCCACCACCGTCACCGCAGCGCCGAATTCGGCCACCACTTCGGCGCCACTGTGCAGAGGAGGCGCACCATGTCGATTGGCACTGGTGGTGGCGAGGGGCCCGACCTGCGCGCACAACCAGCGGGCGACGTCATGGGCGGGACAGCGCAGCCCAATGGTGGTGGCGTCGCCGCCAAGGGCCCAATCGAGACCGGCGCGGCGCGGCACCACGATGGTGAGGGGGCCGGGCCAGTAGGCCACGGCCAGGGCCCGAGCCCGCTCCGACAAGCCGTCCGGTCCGGCCAGCGCGTCGGCCTGGTCCATGTCGGCCACGAGCACTGGGAGCTCGAGTTCGAGCGGCCGACCTTTCAATGCAAACACCGACGCGGTGGCGCCCGGCCGCGTGGGAGCAACGGCCAGGCCGTAGACGGTGTCGGTGGGTAGGGCCACGACGTGGCCGGCCTCCAACGCGGCCACCGCCACCTCGAGGTCTGCACGGCCGTGCCATGACGTCGAGGACTCAGTCACCGGGCCACCGCGCCACGAGGGCTCGCGGTCGTCCGGCCAAGTCGACGCGCACGGCTGGCGACGCGAACCCGACGTCGACGGCCAGGGCCGCGACGTCAGCTCCTTGAGGCGGGGCCAGCTCGAGCACGAGGGAGCCGCCGGGGGCCAACCAGGGCGGTGCGCCCCGGACCAACTCTTCGAGGTCTTCGAGCCCGCGGGGGCCGGACACCAAGGCGTCACGGGGCTCAAAGTCGCGCACGACCGGATCGAGACCTTCCCACTCCGACGCACTGACGTAAGGAGGATTGGACACCACCACATCGAGGCGGCCGGCCAGGTCGTCGGGAAGCGCCGCCCACCACGATCCCTCCACGGCGTGCATCCGGCCGAGGACATCAGGATGCCGATATGCCAGCGCGGCTGCGTTTTCCTCAAAGAGGTCGAGCGCCACCCGGGAGCGGTCGGTGGCCCACACCTCGAGGTCGGCCGGTCCTTCGGTGGCCAGCGACAAGGCGATGACCCCGGAGCCGGTGCCGAGGTCGGCGGCCACCAGAGGCCGGCCGGCGGCGCGGTGGATGCGGTGGAGTTCCTCGAGAGCGAACCCGACCACTTGCTCGGTCTCGGGGCGCGGCACCAGGGCGCGGGCGTCGCTGTGGACTTCGATCTCACGAAAGGCCCAGCAACCGAGCACGTACTGCAACGGTTCGCCACTTTGCACACGCCGCGCCATGTCGTGCGCGTGACGCTGCACGGCAGGAGCAACCGGTTCCTCGAGCCGGGCCATTAGGGCGTTGTCGTCAACGCCGGCGGCTCCGGCCACGATCCATCGAGCTTCCGCCGTCGACCCGAGGTTCGATGCCACCGAGCGCACCAAAGCACCCAGGGTGGCCGTCGTCATTCACCGGCGGCCGCAGCGCCGCCCTCTTCGATCTGGCGGGTGCGCTCGTCGGTGAGCAAGGCGTCGACCAGGTCGTCGAGATCACCTTCGAGCACTCGATCGAGTTTGTGCAACGTCACCTTGACGCGGTGATCGGTGACGCGGTTCTCCTTGTAGTTATAGGTCCGCACCTTTTCAGAGCGGCCGCCGCCACCCACCTGGCTGCGGCGCTGTTCGGATTGCTCAGCGGCCTGGCGATCTTGCTCCGCCTTGAGCAGACGGGCCCGCAAGACGACCATGGCCCGCGCTCGGTTTTGAATCTGACTCTTCTCGTCTTGCATGGACACCACGATGCCCGTGGGGATGTGCGTGATCCTTACAGCCGAGTCTGTGGTGTTCACCGATTGGCCACCGGGGCCCGTCGATCGGTAGACGTCGATACGCAGGTCCGAGGGATCGATGGCAACATCGACTTCCTCGGCCTCGGGAAGCACGGTCACCGTGGCCGCCGAAGTGTGCACCCTCCCCTGGGATTCGGTGACCGGCACGCGCTGCACCCGATGCGGTCCCCCTTCGTGCTTGAGCCGCTGCCAGGCGTCTTTGCCTTTGACGATGAACGTCACCTCGTTGAAGCCTTCGCGCTCAGAAGCGTCTGAGGACAGCACCTCGAGGCGCCAGCCGCGGTGCTCGGCATAACGGCGGTACATCTCGTAGAGATCGCGGGCAAAGAGGTTGGCTTCTTCGCCCCCTTCAGCGCCGCGGATCTCGATGATGACATTGCGGCCGTCGTTGGGATCGCGAGGAAGCAGCAAGAGCCGAAGCTCTTCTTCGAGCGACTCCACGTCGGACTCGGCTCGTTCCAGCTCGACGCGCACAAGCTCGCGATCCTCGCCGTTGGCGTCGGAGAGCATCTGGCGGCCAACTTCGACGTCATCTTCGGCATCGCGCAAGCGCCGAGCGACGGAGATCAGCGCCTCCAGTTCTTTGTGGCGACGCGACTGGTGGCGTAAGCGCGCCTGATCACCGACTACTTCAGGATCGGCCAGGGCCGTGAGCACCTTGTCGTGCTCGAGTTCCCATGAGGCCAGACGGTCTTGGTCCACGAGACCAGGGTGCAGGCGGCCCGCGCCTCAGCTGGCGCCCACGGCGGGCGTCACCAAGCGCGGCGCCGCGTGCAGCGCGCCGGAAAGCGTCAGCGCGACGGCGCCGGCGAGGCAGGAGCAGCCGGTCGCTTGGCCCGCGAGCCTCGCTGGCCATAGCGGCGCTGAAACCGCTCCACGCGGCCACCCGAGTCGACCAGCTTCTGCTTGCCGGTGAAGAACGGGTGGCACTCGTTGCACAGTTCCGCATGCAGCTCGGCCTTGGTCGAGCGCGTGGTGAAGGTGTTGCCGCACGAGCAGCGCACGCTCGACTCGATGTACGTGGGGTGGATTTCAGGCTTCATGGTTACGTCCAGTGTACGGGTTTGTGGGGATTAGACGGCCGGGCCCTTGGCGATCTCTGCCAGGAACTCGTCGTTGGACTTGGTGGAGCGGATCTTGTCGATGAGCAGCTCCAGCCCGGGAGCCCCGCTGCCGTCGGCAGCCAGGGCGTTGAGCACCCGCCGCAGCTTCCACACCTGCTGCAGCTGGCCCCGCTCGAAGAGAAGCTCTTCGTGGCGGGTCTGGCTGGCGTTGACGTCGATGGCCGGGTACAGACGGCGTTCGGCCAGGCGACGGTCGAGGCGCAGCTCCATGTTGCCGGTGCCCTTGAACTCCTCGAAGATGACCTCGTCCATCTTGGACCCTGTTTCCACCAGGGCCGTGGCCAAGATGGTGAGGGATCCGCCTTCCTCGATGTTCCGGGCGGCGCCGAAGAACCGCTTAGGCGGGTACAGCGCACCGGAGTCGACACCACCGGACATGATGCGCCCGCTGGCAGGTTGCGCCAGGTTGTAGGCACGGGACAACCGGGTGATGCCGTCGAGCACGATGACCACGTCCCGACCCAGCTCGACGAGCCGCTTGGCCCGCTCGATGGTGAGCTCGGAAATCGAGGTGTGCTCATCGGAGGGACGGTCGAAGGTCGATGCCACCACTTCGCCCTTTACCGACCGACGCATGTCGGTCACTTCTTCGGGGCGCTCGTCGACAAGGAGCACGATGAGGTGCACCTCGGGATTGTTGGCCTCGATGGAGTGGGCGATCTGCTTGAGGATCGTCGTCTTGCCCGCCTTGGGCGGCGACACGATCAGGCCTCGCTGGCCTTTGCCGATCGGCGAGAGCAGGTCGATGATCCGCGTGGTCGCCTCAGCGGGACCGGTGGTCTCGAGACGAAGCTTCTCGTCGGGAAACAGCGGCGTCAGATCCTCGAAGCGAGGACGCACACGGGCCTCTTCGGCCGTCAACCCGCATACGGAGTCGATGCGGATGAGGGCCGGGAACTTTTCGTTCGACGCGGCCGGCCGCGATGCCCCTTCGACGTAATCGCCTTTGCGCAGAGCGAAGCGACGAGCCTGGCTGATCGAGACGTACACGTCGCGGGGACTGGGAAGGTATCCCTCGGCCCGCACGAATCCGTAGCCCTCGTCGCGCAGATCGAGCAGTCCCTTCACGGGGATGAGCTCACCTTGGTAGTGCGATTCCTGCCCGCCACCTTGGAGCTCGCGCTCGCTTCCGCCGCCTCCGCCACCGCTGCTGCCGCTGCCTGGGCTCCCGGGAACGCGCTCGCGTCCTCGGCGGCGCCGTCCCCGGCGGTTGCCGGCTTCGTTGCCCGCCGACGGCGAGCCCTGCTGCGGCTGCTGCCGGTACGCAGCGTTGCTCTGGCGCGACGCGGAGCCGTTGCTGTCGGCCGAGGAGACCCCGGCTGATGCTTCCGCGTCCGGCGGTGCCTCGGCCCCGTTCGTAGACGCCGGGGCACTCGTCACCGCGGCGGGCTCTGGATCTGACTCGGCAGATGCCACCGCAGCCGGAGCCTTGCTCCCGTTACCCGAAGCCGGTGCGGCGTTGTCCGCCTCGGCCCCTTCGACGGTTTCAACCGCTTCGGCCGAACGGCGGGTGCCATTGCGGGCACGCGTCCGAGCAGGGGCCTCACCGTTACCCGCACTCGAAGCAGATACGTCGACACCAGCGGCCTGAAGGATCTGGTCGATGATGTCGGCCTTCTTCGAGCGGGAGTTGGTGTCCAACGACATCGCCTGAGCGATGGCGCGGAGCTCCTCGCGTTCCTTGCGTTCAAGTACGGACCGCTCGAGCTGTTGCTCTGCAGCCATTTACCACCTCACTAAGTTTCGTCCCCGCCGGATCGGCGAGCCCACGAGTCGACAGACACTGGACAGAGGACAGGCATCCGGCACAACTGCGTACCGGCTCCGCCGTTTCTTACCCCCAATGAACCGCCAATGGAGGGACCGCCCATGGAGGACCACCGAAAAAGAGGCGGGTCTCACGCGACGCTCCAGTGCTACTGGGGGGCGGCGGTACGTGTCATCGTACCTGACTCCGACCGTCAAGGGCAACAACCGCGACGGCGCTCAGTTTGTTCCCAGGCCGGCGGGATGGGTTGGGAACCCGTCGTCACAGGCCGAGCGCGTCCAGCACAGCGCCATAATCGGCGTCGACGCTGCTGGGCACCGAGATCTGGCCGATGGCCAGGTCAGGATCCTTCAAACCGTGGCCGGTGAGGACGCACACGACGGTGGATCCCGCCGGCGCACCGACTTGCAAGAGGCCGGCCACCGAGGCGGCTGACGCCGCCTCGCAGAACACCGACTCCTCGGTGGCGAGCATCTTGTATGCGGCCAGGATCTCCTCGTCGGTGACGGCCAGGATGGCCCCGTCGGATTCGCTGGCCGCCGCAGTAGCCCCGTACCACGAGGCCGGGTTCCCGATCCGAATGGCGGTGGCCACCGTCTGCGGGGATTCGATGACATGACCTTCGACGATGGGAGCGGCACCGGCGGCCTGGAAGCCAAACATGCGCGGCACCTTGGAGGACTTCCCGGCGTAGCGGTACTCGCAGTAGCCCTTCCAATAGGCGGTGATGTTCCCGGCGTTGCCCACGGGAATGCAATGGAGATCAGGAGCGTCGCCGAGTACGTCGACGATTTCGAAGGCTCCGGTCTTCTGGCCGTCGATGCGGTAGGGATTGATCGAGTTGACCACCGTCACCGGGGCGGACTCGCCGAGACGGCGCACAATGGCCAACGCCTCGTCGAAGTTGCCCTGCACCTGCAGGACCTTGGCCCCGTGCACGAGAGCCTGGGCCAGCTTGCCCAGCGCGATGTGCCCTTCGGGAATGAGCACGGCACAAGTGAGCCCGGCGCGCGCCGCATAGGCGGCCGCCGATGCGGAGGTGTTGCCGGTGGAGGCACACATCACCACTTTGGCGCCGTCCTCGAGCGCCTTGGTGATGGCCAACGTCATGCCGCGGTCCTTAAACGAGCCCGTCGGATTCATACCTTCGAGCTTGAGAAGGACGCGCGCTCCAACGCGCGCTGAAAGCCGTGGGGCCTCGAGAAGCGGCGTGCTGCCCTCGAGGAGGGTCACCACCGGGGTGGCAGCGGACACGGGAAGAAAATCCCGGTACGCCTCGACAATGCCCGGCCACGCCTCCATGGCTAGCTGTTCTCCTCGTCGCCCACGATGCACAGCACACCGCCGATGTGGTCGACGACGTCGAGCTGTCGAAGCCCCTCAAGAGTGAGGCGCATGGCGCCCGAACGCGCCACGTGGGTGACGAAGATGAGCCGCGCCTCCTCCCCCAGTCCGACCTGCTCCATGGACCGGATCGACACGCCGTTGTCGCCGAAGACATGGGCCACGGCGGCGAGCACACCGGGGCGGTCGGCCACCTCGATATTCAAGTACCACGCACACAACAGCTCGTCGGACGGACGCACCCGAGCGCGGCTGCGCGGCACCGGACGCGCCGCCGCGTCGGTGCGCAGGTGATGGGCGGCATCGATGAGGTCGCCGAGCACGGCTGACGCGGTGGGCATGCCTCCCGCTCCCCGTCCGTAGAGCATGAGCTCACCTGCGGCCTCACCTTCGATGAACACGGCGTTGAACGATCCGCGCACCGACGCCAGAGGATGGGTGCTCGGAATCATGGCGGGGTGCACCCGCACCGAGATCTCCGGTTCGTCGTCGGGCTCCTCGTCGAATCGCTCGGCGACGGCCAGGAGTTTGACGACGAAGCCGAGCCGGCCGGCGAACTCGATGTCGACGGGAGCGATATCGCCGATGCCTTGGCGGGGCACATCTTCGGAAACGACGTCGCAGCGAAAGGCCAGGCCGGCCAGGATGGCGGCTTTGGCGGCGGCGTCATGCCCACCGACATCGGCGGTGGGGTCGCGCTCGGCGAAGCCGAGACGCTGGGCCTCGGCCAGAGCCTCGGCATACGACAGGTGCTGCTCCGACATGGTCGTGAGGATGAAGTTGGTGGTGCCGTTGACGATGCCCATGACACGTCGGATGCGCTCACCGGCCAGCGAGTCGCGCAAAGGGCGGATGAGCGGGATGGCACCGGCCACAGCCGCCTCGTAGAGGAGGTCGACTCCCGAGGCGCCGGCCATGGCCGCCAGCGCTCCCCCATGGGCGGCGATGAGCTCCTTGTTGGCCGTGACCACCGGCTTGTGGGCCGCCAGAGCGGCCTCCACCAGGCTCCGGGCCGGCTCGATGCCGCCGATCAGCTCGACGACCACATCGACTTCAGGGTCCTCCACCAGGGCCTTGGCGTCACCGGTAATCAGGTCAGCGGGGATACCCGGACGGGCCCTACTGGGATCTCCGACGGCCACACCGGCCAGGGCGAGCTGCACCCCCGAGCGAGCCGCTATGCCGGCCGCATCAGACAGGAGGATCGAGACCAAGGCGCCGCCGACGTTGCCTGCTCCCAGCACCGCCACCTTGACGGCCGGCGCTTCGGCGGGGCTGGCCTTTCCCATCGGCCCACGCTACCGCTGGGGCGGGCCGTCCCCTCACACCCCACCCGAAGGTATGGGGACGGATCGCAGCCCCCTGACCACAGGGCGCGGCGGTCACAGAGCTTCACAAAAGGTCCACAAATTTGGGGGATGTGCGGTCTGACAAACCCACTTAGGGAAGGGGCGCCCGGCGCCTACCGCACGGGCAGCTCATGAACACTTCCGGCTCAGGCCGTGGCCGGTCGGACTTGAGATAGGCGACAAGACGATTCACCGTGATGACCATCGGGTGTCGCCTGAGGGCGCAGACCGGGCGCAACCGGAGGAACGCCCGCCAGCGTAGGTACGCCTTACTCGGCGTCGGACTCGTCGTCATCCTCAGGGTGCGGCCCAGCCTCGACCACCCCGGCGATGAACTCGTCGGGCGGTAAGTCGACCTTCACCCGCTCGTCACGCTCGGTTGGTGAGGGGTGGTGCTGGTTCTTAGGCATCGACCGTGAGCCTAGCTAAGCAGGCGGCAGCCGATGGCGAACACGTGTACGACTGAGGTCCTTGCCTGAGTCACTCAGTCGACCGTATGATGTGAGTGCCCACACCAGAGAAGGAGCACTCATGTCCGATCAGACGGCCTCGGCCGAGACGGAGCCGAAGACCAAAGTCGCGGTTCTTAAACCGCTCAAGGCGTTGCCCACTAACCGAATGGCATTTGGCAAGCAGCTCGACGTGCTGCGCGGTTGGGTAATCGCCAGTGGCCCCGAGGGAAAGGCCGTGTCCAACAAGGACGTGGGCAACATCGTGAGGATGGCGTCCGACACCGTCACCCTTGGAAACGCTTTTTTCGCCGAAGCAGGACTGCTCGAACGACGCGACGGTGGCTATGCGCCGACGGCGGTCACGGTAGCTTTCAATCAGGCCTACGACTGGGCACCAGAGACGGCTGCTCACAAACTTGCACCAGCGTTCGAGCAGGCTTGGTTTGGTCAGACCCTCTTGCCGCGTCTCCGCATGGCCTCCATGTCTGAAACGGAAGCCCTCACCGTCCTTGGGGAGGCGTCCAGAGCTGCCTCAAGCTTTAAACCTCAGCTCCAGATCGTCTTGGATTACATGGAGGTGGCAGGCCTGATCGTTCGGGACAACGGCCAGATCAGGTTCGCCGCGTCGCGGCCTTCGGAGATGCCCGCCGCGACCCCCAAGGCCGAGGCCGAGCCCAAGCTCGAGCATCGGCCCACGGACCAGGGGAAGGCGACCCCCGTTTCGACCTCGTTCTCGCAGCCCACCGAGGGGCAGGTTCAATTCAATGTCAGCGTCCGAGTCAGCATGGTCGAGTTCGCCGGTTGGGACGCTGACCGCATCACCGCCTTCTTCAACGGTATCGCCGAGGTGCTCGCCGCCAAAAGCGGTATCGAGAGGGGGGCGACAGAGCCGTAAAGCATGAGGCCGGGGGAAGGAGCTTTGCCCACACCATCCCCCGGCCTCAGCCTCATTTCGGGCCTCGCTTAGTGCCACCGATGGACTTGGGAGCCTGCCGGTGACGGGTGCGAACCCCGTGGGGTCCACAATGCGACCCACCGAATTGTATCAAGACCAGGGAATTCGCGTCAATCACCATGCTTGAGTGGAGGTCAGTGGACTGATCAACTCCACTGTCCAGATATATGGACGTTGTGTTTAGGATGAGCAATTCGAGAGGGGAGGTTGGTTGTGATGCTGAGCCTGATCGACGGCGCCAGCTGGGCAGCTGTTATCCAAGCAGTGGGAACCGTCGGCGTTGCCGGAGGGATCGTCTTCGCTGGCTTAGAAGTCCAGGAGGCCTGTCGTTTGCCAGCCACATGGGACCAGCTAGCCGCAGGTTTTGCCAGTGGCATGGGACCACCCCGTTTGCCAGTTATGGGACCACCCTGAGGGTCCACCTCTGCCGGCCGAACAGACATTCGGCTGGGCCTCCGATGCCGATGCGGAGGAGGCCCCATGGCGTTCAGGGAGGTCACGGTGGTCCAGATCAAAGAGGCGCTCAGGCGGTGGCTGCGGGGTGAGGGCGAACGCACCGTCGCCCAGGGGGTGGGCGTCGATCGCAAGACGGCCCGGCGCTACATCGCCGCCGCACTGGAGCTCGGTCTCGAGCGCTGCGGCGGGGAGGAGCAGCTCACCGACGAACTGATCGGCCAACTGGTCGAGCGGGTGCGCCCGCACCGGCCCGACGGTCACGGCGAGGCATGGCGGTCACTGCTCAATCACGAGCAGCAGATCACGGCGTGGGTGAAGCAGGACCTCACCGTGACCAAGATCGGGATCCTGCTCGAGCGCAACGGTGTCGTCGTCCCGCCCCGCACCCTGGCCCGCTTCGCCGTCGATCGGTGTGGGGCGGGCCGGCGCACGGTCACGGTCCGCGTCGACGACCCACCGCCGGGAGTCGAACTCCAGGTGGACTTCGGCCGGCTCGGATTCGTGGCCGACGGGGACAGAAGACGCGTGTGCCAGGGGCTCATCTTCACCGCCGTCTTCAGCCGTCACCAGTTCGTGTGGCCGACCTTCTCCCAAACGACCGAGGAGGTGATCCGGGGCTTCGAGGCGGCCTGGGGCTACTTCGGCGGGGTGTTCCCGGTGGTCATCCCCGACAACATGAAGTCGATCGTCATCGAAGCCGAGAACACCGCCCCCCGGTTCAACGACGTGTTCCTCGAGTACGCCCAGTCGAGGGGCTTTGTCATCGACGCGGCGCGGGTGCGGACCCCGACCGACAAACCACGGGTGGAACGGGTCGTGCAATACGTCCAGAAGAACTTCTTCGCCGGCGAGACCTTCGTCGACATCGTTGATTGTCGGGCCCGGGGCGAGACATGGTGCAGCACCACGGCCGGCATGCGCATCCACGGCACGACGCAGTGTCGACCCCTCGAGGCGTTCAGGGTCGAAGAGCAACCGCTGCTTCTCGCCCGGCCGGCTGCGCCCTTCGACACGCCGAAGTGGTCGGACCCCAAGGTCCATCGTGACTTCCACTGCGAGGTGGCCAAGGCGCTCTACAGCGTCCATCACACGTTGGTGGGACGAACACTGCGGGCCCGGTGCGACTCGGCTGTGGTGAAGTTCTACCTGCGGGGCGAGTTGGTGAAGGTCCATCCCCGCAAACCCCCCGGTGGGCGCAACACCGACCCAGCCGACATGCCACAAGGCAAAGAGATCTACGCCACCCGGGACATCGACCGGCTCGGGCGCATGGCGGCCGAGCACGGCGACGCCATCGGCGCTTACGCCGCCGCCATCCTCGACACGCCGCTGCCGTGGACCCGCATGCGCCAGGTCTACCGGCTGCTGGGACTGGTGAAGAAGTGGGGGGCGAGGCGCGTCGACGAGGCCTGTCGTCGGGCGCTCGAGGCCGAGGCACTGGACGTGAACCTGGTGTCGCGCATGCTCGAGCGGGCCCGGGAATCCACCGAGCCCGACGCCCGGCCGGACACGATCGTCATCCAGGGACGCTTCGCCCGTGACGCGTCGGAGTTCTCGTCGATGACCGAGGCCCGACGATGAGCGCACCGACTCCCACCGTGTCGCCGGAGTTGAAGGTCCTCATGCGCAAGCTGCGCCTGGGCCAGCTCATCGACACCCTGCCCGAGCGTCTGGCCCTGGCCAAGAGCCACAACCTGGCCCACGTCGAGTTCCTGGAGCAGTTGTTCTGCGACGAGGTCACCCGGCGCGACGGCGATTCGGCCGGGCGTCGGGCCAAAGCGGCCCGGCTCGACCCGCACATGGTGCTCGAGGCTTGGGACGACGAGGCCAAAATCACCTACGACAGAGCCGTGTGGTCCGAGCTCGTCTCCATGCGCTTCGTCGACCAAGCCCGCAACGCCTTCATCCTGGGGCCGGTCGGCGTGGGCAAGACCTTCATGGCCACCGCCCTCGGTCACATCGCTTGTCGCCGGCGCATCAGCGTGCACTTCGAACGGGCCGACAAGCTGCACAAGCGACTGAAGGCAACACGCCTCGACGCCAGCTTCGATGTCGAGATGCGCAAGCTCATCGGTGTCGACCTCTTGATCATCGACGACTTCGCCCTCACCGCCCTGGACGCAACGGAGACGGCCGACATCTACGAACTGTGCGTCGAACGGCACCACGTGGGCGCCACCGTTCTGACGTCCAACCGAGATCCGAGCGAATGGCTGGCGGTCATGGCCGATCCGCTGCTGGCCCAGTCGGCCGTCGACCGGCTCAAGAGCGCGGCGTGGGAGCTCATCATCGAGGGTGAGTCCTACCGCCAGCACGAGAAGCCGGTCATCGGCGGGGATCCGACCGACCCCCGACCGCCGAGGCCTCGGCGCCGGCGCGTTTGACACCCGGCGCCGGCCGCCGGGATCATCACGTCAGCCGGCTGAAGTGGACGCGAGGTGGTCCCATGTTGCTGGCAACGGGGTGGTCCCATCGGACTGGCAAATGACAAGGCCAAAAAGAGTCGTCACGCTGACATGGCGACTTTGATCTCTCGAAAGTGGGATGAACCGGCTATGACCGCCGTGCGACGAAAGACCCGCGAATAGGCCACGTCCAGACACGTGGTGTATGACGACCACCACATCAATCTGTAGATGATGTTTTAACTGACGTCGGCGAGCTCCGCCAGATCCACCTCCTCGGTCGTCGTCGTCATCACTCGTAGACGGGCCTTGGCCATGGACTCCACACCCATGTATCGCCTTGCCACGGCCCACTCGTCGTGCTGTTCGGCCAGCACGGCACCGACGAGTCGCATGACGGCGGCCCGGTTGGGAAAGATGCCCACGACATCGGTGCGTCGCCGGATCTCTTTGTTCAGGCGTTCCTGGGGGTTGTTGCTCCAGATCTGACGCCAGTGCTCTTTGGGGAAGGTGGAGAAGGCCAAGATGTCAGCCTGGGCCTCGGTCAACATGGCCGCGGCGTCGCCAAAGCGCTCGGTCAGCTGCTCGACCACTCGGGCGTGTTGGGCCAGGACCTGCTCGTGGTCGGGTTGCTCGAAGATGGAACGGATGAGCGTGGCCACCATGGACTGGGTGGCCTTGGGCACCCGGGTCAAGACGTTGCGCACAAAATGAACCCGGCAACGTTGCCAACTTGCTCCGGGGAGCACCGAGGCAATGGCGTCGACCAGACCGCCATGGGCGTCAGAGACCACCAACGCCACGCCGCAGAGCCCACGGGCGACCAGGCCCCGCAGGAACGCCGTCCAGCCCGCCCCGTCCTCGGTGGTGATGAGGTCGAGGCCGAGGATCTCTCGGTGCCCGTCGGCGTTGACCCCGGTGGCCACGACCACGGCCACATTCACGATGCGGCCGCCCTCGCGCACCTTCTGGGTGAGGGCGTCGACCCAGACGTAGGTGTAGGGACCGGCGTCGAGGGGGCGGTGTCGAAAAGCACCCACCGTCTCGTCGAGGGACTTGGCCAGCTCCGAGACCTGGGACTTGGAGATCCCATCGATCCCCATGGAGCGCACCACATCGTCGACCCGACGGGTGGAGACCCCTTCGACGTAGCACTGGGCCACCACCGCCACCAGCGCCCGTTCGGCCCGGCGCCGAGGCTCGATCAGCCAGTCGGGAAAGTAGCTACCGGTGCGCAGCTTCGGGATGGCCAGTTCGATGGTGCCGGCCCGGGTATCGAAGTCCCTGCTCCGATAACCATTTCTCGAGTTCACCCGAGAGGCCGTCACCTCGCCGTAGCCGGCGTTGCACAGTGCGCTGGCCTCGGCCGACATCAGCTGGTCGGCAAAGGATTTCACCATCGAGCGCAACAGGTCGGGGTCAGCGTCGTCGAGGTGCTTGCGCAGCCAGCCCACAGCGTCCATCGTGTTGAGGACTTCCACCGCATCTTCTCCTTCGTGTTCTTTGGTAGGAACTTGAAGATTGATGCGGTGGTCGTCGCGAGTGGGGGACCTCGCGAACTCCCTGGTCGTTGTCTGGGCCTACACCCCGGCCTGCTCGCTTCGGCGCCTTAGAGCGAACCTCAGCGGGTCAAACCCGTACACCACGCCTGTGGACGTGAACCGCGAATACGCAACTCGGTACGATCTGTGTAAGGCATTTGAAGAGGCAGTGAAGACGAACGACCCCCTTTATCACGACTTTCTCCTAGAGCTTAATTTCCTGGAAGAGTTGGGGTCACTTCAGAAGCACGGCGGCATCAGTCTGGGTTGGATCAGGTCCACGATGGGAAACGTTGTGATTGATCGTTGGACTCTCTGGGAGCCTTCGATCGACCATCTCAGAAACCTCGGCGGCAGTCCGCCTGGGCACAGCACCTACTTCGAGAACTTCCAATCCCTTAAAGACAGGCTCTCCAACACACAAGCAAGCCACCGGTTTCGCCGGTGGCTTGCTTCGATTATCGAACCCTGAGGAGGGGCTCTACGGGTTGTCCCTGGGTCGGGGTTCAACGGGCAGTTGAGTCCCAACGAGTGGTGTACGAGCAGGTGAGCTGAGGACTATCCCCCAGACGCGACGGTCACCGCGTCAACCTCAAGAAGCAGTTTCCACACAACAACTTGAGGAGGAACACGGTGACTGTCCCCACCACTATCGACGCGTCGCTCTGGCTGAGCAAGTACCTCGAGGGCGCCGACGGAGACACGGACCTGGCCCGAGCGATGCTGGGCGCCTTCGCTGAGGCGCTCATGAGCGCCCAGGCCTCGATGCAGTGCAACGCCGGCTATGGCGAGCGGACCGAGGAGCGGGAGAACTCTCGCAACGGATATCGGCTTCGACCCTGGGACACCCGGGTGGGGTCGATCGAGCTGGCCGTGCCGAAGCTGCGCCAGGGTGTGTACTCGCCGGAGTTCTTGCTCCAGCCCCGCCGTCGCGCCGAGCAGGCGCTCGTGGCGGTGGTGTGCCAGGCCTATGTGGAAGGTGTGTCCACCCGGCGGGTCGACGACCTGGTGAAAGCCATGGGCATCGACGGGATCTCGAAGTCCGAGGTGTCGCGCCTCGCGGCTCATCTCGACGCCGTGGTGAAGGAGTTCCGAGAGCGTCCCTTGGACTCCGGCCCCTATCGCTACCTGTGGATCGACGCCGTGACCCAACGGGTGCGCGAGGGCGGCCGGGTTGTCAATGTCTCGGCGGTGATCGCCACGGCCTCCAACGCCGAAGGCCGGCGCGAGATCGTCGGGTTCGACATCGTCACCACCGAGGACACCGCAGCGTGGACCGCGTTTCTGCGCTCGCTCGTGGCCCGGGGCATGTCCGGGGTGGAGCTCGTGGTCTCCGACGCCCACGGTGGCATCAAGGCCGCCATCGCCGCGGTGCTGGCCGAGGCCACCTGGCAGAGATGTCGCACCCACTTCATGGCGAATCTCGCCACGCGGGTTGCCAAGGCGTCGTGGCCCATGATCGCCACACTGGTGCGCTCGATCTTTGAGCAGCCCGACCGCGACGCCACCTGGAGCCAACTCGGGGTCGTCGTCTCCAAGCTCACCGAGGCCGGGTTCACCGACGTGGCGCTCTACCTCATGGACGCCGCTGACGACGTGCTTGCCTTCAGCGCCTTCCCCCCCGAGCACTGGCCGAAGATTCGGTCCAACAACCCCCAGGAGCGGCTCAACAAGGAGATCCGCCGGCGCACCGACGTGGTCGGAATCTTCCCCAACCGCGCTGCGGTCATCCGCCTTGTCGGCGCGGTGTTGGCCGAGCAGTCCGACGAATGGGCCGTCACCAAGCGTTACATGAGCATCGAGAGTCTTAAGTCGCCACGCCGCGACGAGCCTTGCGAGTTCGACCCGAGACCGGCCATCGAAGACGCCGTCGGCGAAGTCGAAGGGAGCGCGCCTTTGGCCGTCGAGTAAAATGAAAGAGAGAACGGGTTGTCGACGTCAGTCGGTCAGCTCGGGTTGATGCGAGGGCCGTTGCGACTCACGACCTCGTACACCACTCATCGGGACTCGACCCAACGGGCCTGTCCTTGTACATCAGAACCACCTCCCTTGCTCTTCTTCGGTATCACCCAGTGTGAGCCCGATGAATCACATCCAGCTCTATGGAATCTCAACAGAAGATCAACGACCCTCAGGCGTTGAGGCGCCCAAGATAACTGCCCAATCGGGCCGCCATCTAACACTCTGGGCTACACAACGCTTTCTGATGTCATCGACACCTCTACGTTCCATCTTAAATTTAGTGCCTTCAACCTGGGTAAACGCTTCGAGCTTGAACAACTTTTCCACCACTTCCCGGATCACTCACAGTACCGGGCAGATGGATCGGTCGTGCGGCTGCGTATTTGGGTTCACACACCCACGACACCCCGTGTCTCAAACTCCGAGTCAACCGGCGGCGTGACGTATCCACCTCCTCTATGGGTTGACAAACCCACCAGGCGGGCGCACAATGGGTTTGTGAGATTGACTCTGTCGGAGATCCGCAAGCGCATTGAGAACGAGGCAGACGCCTACATGCTCCTGGAGGACCTTCGCTGGCCGAATGGTCCCATCTGCCCCCACTGTGACCACGAGAAGGCGTACTACCTGAAGCCCGCTAACGGCTCATCCCGCGCCACAGGGCCCAAGCGCACCATGAGCCAGCGCCGCGTCTGGAAGTGCGCCAAGTGCCGCAAGCAATTCTCAGTGCTCACCGGAACGGTCTTCCACGGCACGAAGGTGCCCATCGAGGTCTGGCTGATGGTCATGGTCCAGATGTGCTCGGCCAAGAACGGCATCAGCGCCCGCGAGATTGAGCGGATGCACGGCCTGACCCCTGAGACCG
Organism: uncultured Acidimicrobiaceae bacterium; assembly: GCA_963714125.1. Taxonomy (GTDB): domain Bacteria; phylum Actinomycetota; class Acidimicrobiia; order Acidimicrobiales; family UBA8190; genus CAWCAW01. The sequence continues at coordinate 3,636,964 of OY970234.1, forward strand.
CCTGGTACGTCCTTCACCGCCTCCGTGAGGCCATGAAGCGTGAGCCACTAGTGGGAATGCTCCGTGGCACCATCGCTGTCGACGAGACCAAGGTGGGCGGCCTGGTCAAGAACATGCACCGGAGCAAGGTGCGGCCAATGGCGCCCTCGGGTCACCAGATCAACAACAAGACCGTGGTGCTCTCCCTGGTCAACAAGACCACCGGCGAGGTGCGCTCGCAGATCGTCCCCGACGTGACCGGCCCCACGCTGCGCAAGGCGATCGCTGAGCACGTCGACATGGCGAACAGCCACCTGGAGACCGATGGACACGCCCCCTATGTCGACTCCGGTAGGGAGTTCATCAGCCATGAGGTCGTGAACCACGGCGAGGGCGAGTACGTCCGGGGCCACGTCACGACCAACCACGTCGAGGGCTATTTCAGCCAGCTGAAGCGTTCAATCGACGGGACCCACCACCACGTCAGCAAGGAACACCTGCCCCGCTACCTGGCCGAGTTCGATTTCAAATACTCAACCCGCGGCATCACCGATTCACAGCGGTTGCAGCGGATGGTCGACCAGTCGGCCGGGCGCAGGCTCAGCTATGAGCCACTACGACGTCGGGGCTAAATGACGAGGGTGGGAAGCTCGTAGATCACGCGCAGAAGGTGCTCGGTAATTTGCATCGTTACCAAGCATTCCGGCTCGGTCGATGCCGGTAAATCGTGGTTGGCTACGTTGCCTCTCGTTCGTATTTGGTCGACCACTGGCCTTAGGCCCGGTGCCACATAGCCCGCCGCGTCGAGATCGCCGACGTATTGGACGAAGCTCCTCCCTACATCGCTTCCCACCACATCGACAGCCAAATGCATGAGGATCTTTCGACACATCATTTCCGAGGCGGTATAGGCCGCCACGGCGTAGGCGCTGCGCGCCTCCTGCCAAGCTGCGTCTACGTCTGTCGGGAGATTTTGAACGAACCCCCCAGCCGGTTTTGACGGATAGGTAGCGCCCTGAGCGGTCCGGATCATTACCTGGTTGCACTTTGGGCACTGAAGAACTGCCCACATCCCCGCGGAAGCTTGTCCGGCGATGACCAATGCAAAAACGCTCTCGCCGCAGTGACCACAGCTGAGCGACAGATTCGGCACTCCATGGAGTCTCTCACCTCACCACCTTGGGTTTGTCAGACCGCACATCCCCCAAATTTGGCGATGAATCTGGGCTGGCGCTGTGCTTGTATTGCGGCGGGGCCAAGGGCAACTCCTATTGACCCCAGACAGGGGGTCACCATGGGACGGCGATACTCCGGAGTAACCCGGGTGGCTATGGCGGGATTGGCCGCGTTCACCCTGGGGGCGGCCATGCTCGTAGCGGTGGTGGTCGAAGGTGCCGCCCCGTCCGCCTTCGCCGACACCACGCCCTATGAGCTGTACTGCCCGGGTACCCCTCTCGGGTCGGTTGTCTTCAACGACACCGTCATCGCCGGTTCGCTATCTCCAGCCGCACCGACTGCGGGGCAGACCTTCAACCTCACGGGGTTCCAGGAGCAGGTGACGATCCCCGCCAGCGTCATAGAGGCGGCCGCATCGCTCGGCGGTGGGGCTCTGTCGGGCACCGCCACGACCTCGGTGGAAGCAAACGGAGCCACCCCGGCCAGCATCTCCACCGGCACCCTGAGCTTTTCGGTGACCGCACCTAATCCCGTACCGCCGTCCGGCGTCACCCTCGACGTGCCCGCCGCGCCCACGACCGTCGGTCCGTTCACGGCGACGAGCAGCAATATCGCCGTGACGGCCAACCAAGAGACGACGCTGACGCTCAACGTCTCCGGCATCCACTTGGACCTCACGTGCACCTCGTACATGAACGATGCGCTGCCGCAGTCGGGCGCCACCACGGGCACGCCGCCGGGACTGCCGATCTCGCCCATCATCGCTACCGCCGGCTCCGGTGGGACCACGTCGCCGCCGAGCGCGGTGACAGGTCCCTACGAGCTGTACTGCCCGAACACCGCCGTCGGGGACATTGTGCTCAATAACGTCGTGACAAGTGCCACCGTGTCGTCGGGCTCGTTGGCCGCGGGTGACACGTTCAGCCTCACCGGGTATCAGACACAGCTGCCCCTGCCGGCCGGTCTGGTGGAGGCGGCTGTGGGGCTCGGTAACAGCTCCTTCGACGGCCTCGCCACCACGAAGGTGGAGGCCTATGGCGCCACGCCGCCGGTGGTTTTCACCGGCTCGATGAGCTTCGACGTCCCCATCCCCACTCCCATCCCGAGCGCCGGGCTCGTCGTCAGCGTCCCCGCCGCACCGGCCACCCTGGGCCCCTTCACCGCCGACGGCGGACCCATCACCATGGCCGGGGCAGAGACAACGTTTGTCATCGCGGCATTGTCGAACGAGCCATTCAAGATGGCGTGTACCGCGTTTCCCAATAACGACGTCCCGACCTCGGGTTCGACAAATGTGAAGCCCACGGGGCCGGCCATTTTGCCGGTGCTCGCCACCACCACCGCCTCTGGCTCACCGACCACGGCGGCACCGACGACGACAAACCCGACGACGACGCCGGCACTCACCGGTGCCTACGAGCTCTACTGCCCGGGAAGCCCCGTCGGAAACTTGGTGCTCAACGACGTCGTCACCACGGCGACGCTCTCACCCGACAGCGGACTCACCCAAGGTGACCAGTTCAACCTGTCGGGCTACCAGACACAGATCTCGTTTCCGCAAAGCATTGTCGCCAGTGCCGAGTCACTCGGGCTGACCCAATTCAACGGCGAGGCAGCGGCTTTCCTGGGCGCCACCGGCGCGTATGGCTACCCGGGCGAATACCTGGGGGGGACAGGCGACACCGGAGGAACCGGTGATACAGGCGACACCGGAGATACGGGCGACACCGGGGGCACCGGTGATACAGGCAACACCGGGAACACGGGGTATTACACCGGCGGCACCGGTGACACGGGCATCGGCGTGATCGTCGGCACCGGGGGAACCGGCAACACGGGAGCGGGAAACACCGGCTCGGGTTCCACGGCCGTATCGACGGGGCCGGGCGGCATCTACATCGGCGGTGGTGGCGGCCAGGAGTTCTTCCCCACTCAAGCCATGGCATTCGATGAGACATTGCCGAACCCCGTACCTTCAACGGGAATCCAGATCGACATCCCCTCGGCGCCTACGACGGTAGGACCGCTGGTGGCCTCAGGCGGCCCCATCGCATTGCAGGTCGAGGGCATCTCGATATTCCTGCAGGCCCTCGGCCACACATTCATTCTCAATTGCAACCCGTACCCCAACGACAGTGAGCCCACAGGTATCACCACCGGTCCGCCGGTCATCAACACATCAGAACCGGTGATCGCCACCGGCAGCTCGCAAAGCGCTCCGCCCCCGACGATTCCTCCGGGCGATTCCACCACGGGGCCCTACGAGCTCTACTGCCCGGGCACTCCGGTAGGCGACATCATCCTCAACAACGTGACCTCGTCGGCGTCTATCCCCGCCGATCTGTCGGCGGGCCAAACCTTCAGCGTGTCGGGCTTTCAGGCCGACGTTCCCATTCCATTCGCACTGGTGACCGCATCCGCCGCTCTTGGGAATGTGTCACTCAGCGGAACCGTCACCGCCGGAATCGATACCAGCGGTGCCTCGCCATCGCAGCTATCGACCGGACCCATGACTTTCAGTGTGCCCATTCCAGAACCGGTGTCGCCTTCGGGAGTTACCGTTATCGTCCCGGCCTCCTCCACCGCCACCATCGGACCGTTCACCGCGTCCGGCAGCGCAGTATCGGTGGCGCAGGACTCGTCGGCGCAGCTCACCCTGGAGGTTTCCGGCAATCCGTTGAACCTCAACTGCACGGCCTATCCGAATAACAGCGGGCCAACGGGCATCACCCAATCTTTCCCCACGGGGCAACCGATCGACCCGGTCATCGCCACCTCCGGACAAGGCACGCCGGTAACGACAGCCACCACCGTCTCGACATCACCGCCGCCCGCGACAGGACAGAGCGAGCCCTACGAGCTGTACTGCCCGGGCACCCCGGTGGGCGACATCGTCCTCAACAACGCCACCACGTCGGGTTCCATCAGCCCGGCCTCCCCCGACGCCGGGGGCCAGTTCAATGTCACCGGCTACCAGACGATCGTCAACATTCCCTTTGCATTGGTAACGGCGTCGGCGGCTCTGGGTAACACCAGCTTGGCCGGAAGCGCCGACGTGAGTATCGATGCGAGCGGGGCCCTTCCGGCCTCGATAGCGAGCCCGGTGATCTCCTTCGCCGTTCCCATCCCCACCCCAGTGCCGGCCTCCGGTGTCACCCTCGATCTTCCCGCCACGCCGTCGACGATCGGTCCCTTCACCGCCAACGGAGGCCCCATCACCATGTCGCAAGGCGACAAGGCCTCCTTGTCCCTTACGGTTTCGGGCAATCCGCTCGTACTGACCTGTACGACCTACGCCAACAACTCCGATCCGACGGGGATCACCACGAACGCACCGCCGGTGAGCAACACGATGTCGGTGGTCATCGCCAGCGCCACCACCGGTGGGTCCGGAACGTCCACGCCTACCACCGATCCCACCGATCCCACCACGCCCACGACGGCGGCACCGACAACGGCCACCACGGCCACCACGGCCACCACGGCCACGACGGCCACGACGGCCACGACGGCCACGTCCACCACGGCGACGAGCACCACGTCGAGCACGACGCCATCGTCGACGACGACGAGCCAAGGTTCGGGCGCCGCCAAGACGTCGACGTCGACCACGGTCCCCCCGGCCACCGGCGTGGCCGGTGGTTCCACGTCGTCGGACCCCGACCCCGCCGCGGTGACAGCCGGCTCCAGTTCACTGGCCTTTACCGGTACGGGACCGGGTACCAAGGTGCTCACGTTCCTGGCCGTGGCCTTGATGCTGCTTGGCATCGGCCTGCTCGTCCTCGTCGATGCGCCGCGCCGGTGGGTCCTGCAACTGGCCGAACTACGACCCGGACGCCGAAACCACCGCGCCTCTCCGTCGCACCAGGCCAATGCGTTGGAGCGTCCCGGTGCCAAGGCGAGCACCGTGGTGGGCAGAGCGGTTCGTAGCGTGGGATGGATCCTCGGTCGCTAAGCCACGATCGCCAAGACGGCGTGGCTAAAGCGCACGGGGCGCTTCAGCTATCGAGTCGCACGAGATCGTCGTAGGTTTCGCGCCGCACCACGACCCGGTCGATCCCGTCGCGCACGAACACAACGGCTGGCCGCGGCACCTTGTTGTAGTTGGAGGCCATGGAATAGCCGTAGGCGCCGGTGACGGGGGTGACGAGAATGTCGCCCACGGCCAGATCGGCTGGCACATGGGCATCGCTCACCACCACATCACCGGACTCGCAATGCTTGCCGGCCACCGTCACCCGCCGCGGACGCGCCGCCGAGGCCGCTCGCGCTAAGAACGCCTCGTACCCGCTGCCGTAGAGCACGGGCCGGGGATTGTCACTCATGCCACCGTCGACGGAGACATACGTCCGCAGTCCGGCGAGCTCCTTGATCGTTCCCACCCGGTAACAGGTCAACGCGGCGCCGGCCACGATGGCCCGGCCCGGTTCGGCCGTCACCTTGACAGTGTCGGGAATCCCGCCCGCCCCACAGGCGGCGCGCACGGCTATCGCCCACTGCTCGATGGTGGGGGCCTCATCGCCGGCCACGTAGGCCACACCCAAACCTCCACCCACACAGAGTTCGGAGAGCCCCAGGGCGTTGAAGAAAGGGGCGAGGGCGGCCACCTCGTCGGCAAAGGACTCCACCCGAAATACCTGGCTGCCGATGTGGGCGTGGATGCCGACCAGGGTCACACCGTCGACGGCCTCCAGCCGAGCCACCGCTTCGTGGGCGGCTCCTGATGCCAGTCCGAAACCGAACTTGGAGTCGTCTTGGCCGGTGCGGACGAATTCATGGGTGTGGGCCTCGATCCCCGGCGTCACCCGCACCATGACCTCGACGGGCCTTGGGCGTGGCGACGAGCCGATGAGGACGCGCAGTCGCTCAATTTCGTCGAAGGAATCGACGACGATGCGGCCCACACCGAACTCCAAGGCGGCCGCCAGTTCGCCCTCGGACTTGTTGTTCCCATGGAGCACGAGGCGCTGCGGAGGCACACCGGCGGCCAGCGCCACATGCATCTCGCCACCGGTCGACACGTCGAGGCACATGCCTTCCTCGTGCGCCAGACGAGCCATGGCCAGACACAAAAATGCCTTGGTGGCATACGCCACACCGTCGCCCCAGGCCGATCGCGCCTGGCGACAACGCTCGCGCAAGTGGGCTTCGTCGTAGACGAACAGTGGTGTGCCATGGCGCTCAGCCAGCTCGCCGACATCAACCCCGCCCAGCGAAAGGTGCCCGTCCGCACCGATGCGGGCAGTATCGGGCAAAAGAGAGAGGCTGATGGGACCTGGGCCAGGTTCGTTGTCAGCCCGGGCCCCCACCACGACGAGAATAGAGGTCGTCGCACTACAGTACGGACGGCACGGTGTCACCCGGCAGGTTGGTGTGGGTGCCGTGCGGTCGGAGCCAACAACCCGCCCTCGTAGCTCAGCGGATAGAGCGCCGGCCTCCGGAGCCGGGTGCGCAGGTTCGAGTCCTGCCGGGGGCGCCATTTAAAGTCCTGTTCACAACCTATTTTCCACGGTCATATCGTGGCGCCGGTTCCTGTCGCAGCGAAGATGGCGACGGGGATAACGCGACCCCCAAAGGATCCTGATGGCGAACTCGAGGTGGTCTAATCCCCCGGTGAAGAGTGCCGCTTTGCCGCGCCACCGCATCTCACCACGCAAGCTCCTGGCCCGACACATCGTGGGCTCGGGACTCGAGCTCGGACCCGGCCATCACCCGTTTGCTCTGTCTTTGCCGGGGGTCCGGGTCAGTTTCGTGGACCGATGGACACCAGAGGAAGGCAAGGAGCTCTTCCCGCAGATGGGGCCCTACGCCGCCCAACTTGACGTGGTGGCCGACTTCAACACCGATCGGCTCGATCCCATCGCCGACGCCAGTCAGGACTTCGTCATCGCCAGTCATGTGCTCGAGCATCTGGCCGAGCCATTGGGGTTCGTGGCTGAGATCCACCGCGTGTTACGCCCCGGTGGGGTGGCCCTCCTGCTGCTCCCCGACCGTCATCGCACCCGAGACGAGAACCGGGCCCCGACTCCTCTTGACCACCTGGTGACCGAATACCGCGCCGGCGTGCGCGAAGCCAGTGAGGCGCATCTGGTCGAGTTCCTCCACTCCCGGGGTCAGCCCTTGCCGACGGCTCCCGACGAGCGCCGTCATACCTTGGACCGCTACCGACGGCAGTCGGTGCACTTGCATTGCTGGGACGCCGACGAGTTCACCCAGGTGATCTTGTGGGGTATTGAACACCTCGACGAGCAGTGGGAGTTCGTCGACGGGTGCCTTCCCTTCGACGGAGTGCCGCCGGCCGATATCGAGTTCGGCTACGTGCTGCGCCGTTCCGCGGTGGAGATGGAGGGCGAAGCCAGGAGCCGGCGCTTCGCGGCAGCGTGGTCGGCGTGGGTCGAAGCCCAATCAAGCATGTTGCCGGCCACCAATGGGATCGACTTTGCCGTGCGCGTCTACCGCCAGGCACGCCATGGCGTGTACCGCCAGATCCATCGACGCCGTCACCCCTCTCGCCAAGGACGCTGACTCCCGCGTCATCTCGGCGCTCGGCGGCGTCGCCACGCGCCGAAGAACACCACCACCACGATGGCGCCCACGGTGCCGATGGCAACATCGATGCCGTCCGAAAACAGCGTCGGGCGGTAATGGAAGACGACCACGTGATCACCGGCCGGCACTCGCGTCTCGAGCATCGTCTTCTTGGCCCACGACTTGGTGAGAAGTGTTTGGCCGTCCATGGTGGCGCTCCAACCCGGTACCGCACTCAGCCGCAGCCGCAGCACCACAGGCGTGGTGGTGTCGACGGTGATGCGCCACGTGGCGGGGTCGGGTTGGTCCACCACCACCGGCTCACCGGTCGCCTGCAGAGGTATGTTCATGCCTTGCGGCGGCGCGCTGAGCAGCGTGGCGCTGGCTGAACCGGGAATCCGATACAGCCCCTCGCCGTCGATATGAACCCCGGCTATGGACCCCGGTGGCCCGGGAACCCCGGGCGCCTCAAGCACGAATTGCACACCGTAGATACGCGCCTCGGCCACCGAGGTGATGCGGGCACAGAAGATGCCGAACTTGGCTTGGTACTCCGGCGTCTCTTGATTGCCGATGGCCAGCAAGGATCGGTAATAGCTCTCGGGCAGGATGGGGTCGTACACCGCCAGTTCCCTGATGCCATAGGCGATGTTGTCGTTGGGCCGAATGCCGACTTCTGCTTTGGTCGGTGACTGCGTGGTGAGTTGGTGCGTGCACGAGCCGAAGCCGACCAGGCCGCCGCCGGTGGCGTATTGCAGCGACTCGGTGCCGCCGGTCTGAGGGAAGTACCCCGACGACACCGACCAGAACGAGATGCCGGGCACCAGCAGCACAACCGTCTCCATGATCAGCAGCACTGCGCCCAGACGCAGCCCGACGGCCTGCACAGCGCCATTGGACCAGCGCGCCAGAAGGTGCGGCCGTTGCATCACGGCCACAACGGCCAAACCGACCACGACCTGGATGGCGGGGACGATCAACAACGTCTCGTGGCCCGGCACCACCTTCCACACCCCGGTCACGGATCCGATCGCCATCAACGCCACCACCGCTCCGGCCACACCGAGGGCGCCGGCGGCCCATGTCCGCACGACCGCGGCGCCTGGCCCCTTACGAAGCCGCGTCAACTCGTCAAGACCAACGGCCGCCAGTACGGCCAGAGCCATGGCGAGCACCATGGCGCCACGGTTCCACCCGACGGTTCGACCGCCAGGCACCGACCCCAGGGCGCGGTCGAAGGGGCCCACAAAGGTGAACAGCCCCATGAGCGCGGCCACCGCCACCACGGCCGCTACGGCCGGGCGTCGCCAGGCAGCGCGGATACCCACCACGGCCAGGACCACGGTGATGACGCCGACATAGGAGACGGTCCGATACCCCGCTCCTTGCACGCCGGCCGCGATCAGGTTGGTCAGGTGCGAAAACGGAAACGCCGAATTGCCCCCGCCCCCGCGGCGCGCCGAGTCCCCCACCGTTTGCAACCCGGGAAGCAGCAAAGGAGCGCTCAGACCAAGGCCGCACACGCCGGCGATCACCAGGCGTCGCAGCGGTGCGGCGATGGGCCGCAGCCCGGCGAGGATGCGCATACGCAGGTGCAACGCCACGAACACCACGAGGGCTATCGCCAAGATGATCAGGCTCTCGGGATGGCCCCCGTAGACGGCGAAGGCGGTGCTCACCGCAAACAACAACGTGGCGCGTACCGGTTGCTTGCCGCGGATGAGGAGAATGGTGGCGGCAAAGATCCACCCCGACCACGCCATGACCCCGACGATGGACCATCCGGCGTAGATCACGATGGGGCCGCTGAGCTCGAACACGGTGCCGCCGAAGGCAGCCGCCAACGGTCGCAGTCCCATGACGCGGCACAAGACGTAGACGCCGGTTCCGGCGATAAGGAGCTTGGCCATGACGATGACCGTGTACGTCAGGTGGACCGGGAAGAGGTAGCTCAGCATGTTGGGGAGGCTGAACACCGCCGACTGCCAGTTGAACGCCAACGGTGTGCCCAAGACGTTGTACGGATTCCACAGCGGAAGCTGCCCTTGGTGCACCTGGTGCCACGCCAAGTACGACCACGGCACGAACTGCTCGATCTGGTCAGCAGGAAAGGTGCTGTGGATGTGCACGGCGGGATTGGCGGTCAACCCGTACTGCGACAACAGGTCGAACGGACCGAGTGACACGCCCGGTCGCAAGGCGCGCGCCAGGACCACCACGCCGGCGATGACTGTCCACGCCAAGCCGACGAAATCGGATCGGCGCCTTCGAACTACCCCCCCACGCTCCAACGCGGCGACCCTACGACGGATCGAGATGCATGGCGGAGACGACGTGTGTCACGAGGACCACGGTAGCCGTCGAGTGCATCAATCAGTGGGTACCAGCGTGCTGACCACCGGCGCCGCGCTAGCAGCGCCGAGGTACTTTCAGTACGCCAGGACGTTGTCGGCGGTGGAGGCCAGCAGCGTGATGCCGGTGGCTACGACCTGGGGCGGGTAAACCGACAATCGATTACCCACACCAGCCTGGCCGAAGACGTTGTTGCCCCACGCCAAGACCTGGCCCGATTTCGTGATGGCATAAGACGTGGAGCCACCCGCCACGACATAAGCGATGGAATACGAGTCCAGAACGGTGGCGTAGACGGGAGTCGGCTCGTTGGTGGTGTTCCCGTCGCCGAGCTGGCGGTAGTGGTCGTTGCCCCATGCCGCCACGGCGCCCGTGTTCAAAAGGGCCAGCTGTTGTCCGTCGCTACGGTCGTCGCCCCCGGCGTAGATCTGCACGGCGTGGGTGTCGGCGGGGAGCAATACCTTCACCGGTGTGGTCGATGAGGTGAAGGTGCCGTCGCCGAGCTGCCCGTACTCATTGTTACCCCAGTCCCATACCGACCCGTCGCTCAACAGCGCAGTGTCGACGCCGCGCCCGGCGCTGATCGCCGTGGCCCGCAGGGGCAGCGTCACCAACGTGGGGCCCCGGCCCGTCGAACTCTTGCCGCAGGCGTAAACGCCCCCGGTCGTGCTGAGCCAGATGGTGTTGCCGGCCGCCGCCGCCACCGACATGACGGGCGGGAGACCGGTGACGGCCCGGGGAACGCTGTTGGATCCGGCCCCACAATCGGCGCCTTGAGCACCCCAGCTGTAACCGACGCCATCCGAGTCGATGGCGAATCCACGCTGGTTGCTCTCGGCGATGGCGGTGATCCTGGTGCCGGCCGAGAAGTCGACTTCCACGGGAGTGGCGGCAAAGCGCTCGTCGCTGCCGTTGCCGAGCTGGCCCGCATTCCCATTGCCCCAGGCCATCACTTCCCCGTCGGACAGCAAGGCGTAGGAGGCGGTATTGCCGGCGGAGAGCGCCACCACGTCCGTAAGCCCCGCTACGGCCACGGGGCGCGACTGGCGGTTCGTCACCGTGCCAGCGGGACCGCGGTAGAGACCCCACCGGTAGGCCGTGGTGCCGGCGGCCGATGTGGTCGTAGACAAAAACGCGAGCAACAAAGCTGCCACGGCGACGACGAAGACTCCCCTCTTCATGGTCTCATCATGGTCGGCCCCGACGACTCACGGCTTCCCCAAATCTGACGAATGGGCGCCCCGGGCCCGCATGGCGATCCACAAAACGCCGAGGAGCGCCACCACGGCCAGCACCCACAGCTCAGGGTAGAGCCCGAAACCGCCATAACGGAACACCACGTGGTGGCGGCCGGGGGACACGGTGACCGCCACCAGGGCCGGGGCGAGCATCTCGGTGGCGACCGGGTGTCCATCCACCGTCGCCTTCCAGCCCGGGTCGAACGAGGCGCTCAGCACGACGGCGCAGCGCCGATGAGCCACCACCGTGGCATTCACCTCACCTTGAGCCAGGTCGTCGCGCTCGGCCACAACGGTTCCGGCCGCACCGGTCACCGCGGACCGGTGCGTCACCGTCAGGGGGGCCGGCGCCGCGCCGGCGTAGGCCACGGCGAGATACCGGCCCGCCTCGGGCGCCCGAGAGCGCAGATACGCCACGCTGCGGCTGCCGACGTCGGTGCGATCGGCGTGCAGTACCCCTACCGTGTCGACCAGTCGCACATAACCGGACCCGGGCAGCACCCACAATCGATAAGGCCCGACACCCATCACCAGACGAGCCGGAACCGGTGACGGTTGGCCGGCGGGAAGGATCATGTAGTGCACCCCGAAGAGCGCGAAGTCTCCGGGGTTGGATTGGTCGAAGTAGAACTCGGGGTCGGTCATGAGTGACGCCGTGCGCAAGGTGTAACCGACTTCATCGACGTCTTTGCTCTCGAGGTACTTGAAGACGGGAACGGCACCGACGCCGAAGTACTCGCCCCAGTTCGACGGCATGCCGGCGTAGACACGCCCGCCGCCGTGGCGTTGCACGTAAGCGATGAGCTGATCGAGTTGGCTTCCTTCGACGATGTCACCACCCTGTTGCGCCGTGATGGCGTCGGCATTGGCCGCCGCGTAGGTCCCCATCTGCGTCCACGCCGGCCACAGCACCACCACGGCGGCGACGACACCGAACACGCTCGTCAGGGCAGGGACGCTCCCGGCCGTCGTCCCCGGCACCACACGCGCTCGCCACCGTTGCAGCCCCGATGCCGCCACGCCGACGACGGCCAGCGCCCCTATGCCGGCCAGATACAGGCCAGCCAGTTGGGCGCCCATCATGAAGCGCCGCATGAACAGGTCCTTGCTTGCGGGCAACAGCACGGTGAGCTCGCCAAAGGTGGTGCGCCCGAAGCTCAGGATCAGGCTCATGACCCACACCGCCAAGACGGCCCGGCCCTTGGGGTCGACGCGCCATCGGACGATGCACGTGACGACACCGGCCGCCACCAACAAGGTGACGATCGGGAAGCGGCCGTTGTCGTAGAGGCGCCCCGTGACGAGCCACCACAGCACCTCTTTGGCGCCATACCCGTTCTCCAACGGGGTGCGGGCCAGGATCTCGTTGGTGGCCGCCCATCGCCCTTCGACGATGAGAGGGACCGTCACCCATGCCGACAGCAGCACGGCCCCGGCGCCGACCACAGCTCCTCTTGTCAGCCGGCTCATCAGGTCCGAGGGGCACAGCAGCGGGAACACCACCACCGGGATGAGAGCGAGGTAGCCCGTCTCGAAATGCAGGGCCATGGTCAATGCCACCAACACGGCGGCAGGGAGTACGGCGCGACGAGACCTCATGGCCCGCCACGTGAATGCCCACGCCAAGGGCAGGGTCCACGACGCCCACAGCTGGGCCCATACGCCGTAGCCGATCCACAGGTAGGCCTTGGGCTCGTAGCCGACGCCCGGGACGCTGGCGAGCAACGGTGAGCACAGGGCCGCCACTGCGGACGGCCAGCGACCCAGACCGAAAAGCCGGGCCGCGATGTAGACACACAAAGGCCACAGGACGAGCAAAAGGTACAGGGTCCATCGAAACGAATTGTCGGCCCCGATGATCGTCCCCAGCGCGCCGGCCAGCATGGCGGGAAGGCTCTGGTAGTGCAGGAACTGAGGCGAACCCAGGCCGAGGTACGGGAACCAACTCGTCAGGGGAAGGTGCCCGGCATCGAACAGCGTGGTGGCGAAGCGCACCATCTGCTCGTGCATGGAGCTGTCATCGAGATACGGCACGGCGGTGAGCTCGGGGCGCCATTGCCAGCAACCCCACACGGCCGCCGCCGCGGTGAGGAACCAAGGCCCGAGTCGTGCCGTGCGCTCCTCAGTCACCGGCTTTCTGAGCGTTGTGGCGGGCCTTGGGGTGCTTGGTCTTCTTCGCCGTCTTGGTCTTTTTGGCCTTGGTCGTCTTCTTGGCCTTGGTGGTCTTCTTGGCGTGGTGCTTCTTGGACTTCGACGTGGTGGCCGATCCCGTGTTCCCGGTATCGCCGGTATCCCCCGTGTCGCCGGTATCTCCCGTGTCGCCCGTATCACCGGTGTCCCCGGTGTCACCGGTATCGCCCGTGTTCCCGGAGTTTCCGGTGTTCCCCGAATCCGCCGACGTGCTGGTGGTAGGACGCGTGGGCGTGGTGTGGTGATGACCGGGGCCGACGGCCGCGGGTGACCCGGAGCAGCCTGCCGCCGTCAGACTCAAGAGGAGAACCAGCGCCCCGCCGGCCAAACCCGTGGCGCGCGCCGGTTTCGATCCGAAGACCGTGGTGATGCCGGCGTTGGAGCCGACCGTTGCCGATGCCCTCGGCGCTCGCCTTATCCGCTTCGTGCGACCCATGATCCCACCCTGCGCCCCTCCGCCGCATTCGACCGGGCTGCGTACCCCACCCGGTCGTGGGACATGCGATCCCTCGCCGCTTCCGTCACGGCGCCCCGCCAGGCGGCCGCGACTCAGCTCAGGATCGCGGTGACGTGGTTACTGGGGTGGGGTGGACCCTCGGTGCAGCACCCGCACGAACACTCGGCGGGTCTTGTCGAAGAGCATGAGCATGGCCGAGCCCATAAGCAAGAGGACACCCGTGATCCCGAGGAGGTACAGATCCGGCCCCGCCCCGGTGTAGGCCAGTCCCGAACCCGTCGGAGCGGCCGTCGTGGGTGTGACCGAAGGAGACACGGCCGGAGCAACGGTGGTCGTCGTGGCGGCGGGAGCGTTACCCGTAGCCGTGGCCGTGGCGATGATCGGTGACGCCGCATCAGATGCCGGCGGCGCCACTGTGACGATCCCGGTGGCCGCAGAGTTGTTCTTGTACGACGTGCAGGTCAGGGCGAGCGGGTTACCGGAGACGGTAAGGGTGAGGCTCGCCTTGGTTGATTGGGTAATGGTGATGGCCCCGCTGGTAGCCGTAAAAGGACCCACCGTCGACGGCGTGGCCGGAAGATCGAGGGTCACCCCCGTGGCTGGCACCGGGGTCGGGATGGGCGCCGTGAAGTCGATCACGGGGCTCGTGATGGACGCCGGCGTGGCGCTGGTGGCGCTGATGCCAACGGTGGCCGATCCGGCCAGGTCGGTGTTGCCGAGCGCAGCCGAGGCCGTCACCAACGCGAAGGGAACGTTGACGATCGTTTGGTAGTCGGTGATGCTGAACGTGCTGCCGGCGGCTGGGGCGGCCGGAGTGATGACTCCGGACGTGGTGGCGTTGTTCAAGATGATGTCGCCCACGGGAGTACCGGGGCAGTACAGCTCATAGGGAGCGGAGGTGGCGGCAGACGCTGCCGTGGACGCGGCCGCGGCCGCGATGCACCACGCCCCGCCGCTCAAGAGAGCCGCGCTCCCTGCCACTCGCAACATCCGGCTACCCACGTTTTTTACCGACGGTTTCATAGCTCTCCCACTTCGCCCCAGACCCGCGAACCTACAGGCACCCGGCGCGTCGTCCCAGTTCCGTATCAATCGACTCTAAGCAACCACTTCTTGCGGCGGCATCGTCACTATTGACTATCTTGAACCCTACTCAGGGTGGTCTTTCGTGGTGACTTCGTGGCCGCCCCGTGCCATTTCCTAGGGAAGGCGACTTTTTGCAGGCTTTCCAGCACGGAGAGAGACCGATCGGTGATGGCCCGGCTGGTGCCTGGCCGCCGGGTGACCTGCCACCGGGTGGCGAGCTCGGTGAGGGTGACGCCCTCGGGTGGGGGGGATCACGCCCCGGCAGAACCCGGCCGGGCTGTACCCGTAGTGGCTCGAGGCCCAGGGCGTGTGAATCACCGCGGTGGCGAAGGCGGTGCACGACGCCGTGCCCGATTTCAGCGTGGCCAGGATGCGGGCATAGACAGAACTCCCCAGCAGGGTCTGGGCGGTGGCATCAACGCCGGCGGCCATGGTCGGAAAGATGGGAATCCCGGTGTCCTCGCCGCCGGAGGTGAACTGGTCCGGGTAAGACGCGGCGTGCAGCGACGTGTTGAGCGGGTTGTCGGCCCACAGCCCTCCCTCGTTCGCCATCCACCGTTCGAGGAGCGCAACATTGTCGGAGGTGTCAGGGATCTTGTAGCGGCCCGCCGACTGCGTGTTCACCGCCGCGATCAGCTCGGCGGCGACACGGGCCGCTGACGCATCACCTCCAGGATCGACATTGACGTCCGACGTCAACACCGGCGCCGATGCCGTCGAGTGGACGGCTTCTTTGGCGCCCGCGGTTGTTGGCGGTGCCGCGGTTGTCGACGGCGCCGCGTGTGTCGACGGCGCCGCGTGCGGCCCGAGAGCGACCCGGCTCGCGCCCGTGGTGGTGGTCGTCGGCAGCGCCGCGGGCGGGCCCGATCGCACGATGTTGCGAGCCAGAGCGAAGGGGTTGGGGCCGAAAGGATGTGGCGATCCGTGCGGGTTGGCAGAGCCGGTGCCCGTCGCCAGTGACCACGAGCCTCCCGCCACCGCCAGCGCAGCCAGCAGGGTCAGAACCTTGGTGCGTCGTGAGCCGGACGCCGGCGTTTCCCGCATCGATATCCCCGTGGCGATGTTACGGGACCCCCAGATCTTTTCCATCGGCGACCCCACCGTCATCGGCTACAGACGGGCCTCGGCGTCCTCCACCAATGCCGCCAAGGTTCCCGTGGCGGTCGCCTCCCAGGTAAGGGACTTCGAGCGTTCGAGGGCACCACGCGACAGGCGGTCCCGAAAGGCCACGTCGTGCAGCACCCGCACCAGCGCCGCCGCGAACCCGTCATCGGCGTCGGCCAGAAGACCGCTGGCGCCGTGCCAGATGGCGTCTCGGTGCCCGACGGTGTCGGTGGCCACCGCCGGCGTCCCGCAGGCCGCGGCCTCGGTGATGGGCAGATTCCAGCTCTCGCGTGACGACGAGCTGGCCACCACCCACGCCCGCCGGTACGTGTCGACCAGCTCGCCCGCGGGCATGTAGCCCGGCAGCTCGATCCATTGCTCGGCCCCGGCGGCACGGATCTTGGCCTCCAAGGCGGCCCGTTGGCGACCCTCGCCCACGATGACGGCGCGCAACTCAGGGATGCGGCGACGCGTCTCGATCAGCGAGTCGATAAGGAAGTCAAAGCGCTTGACCGACGCCAGGCGACCAACGGCCACCACCAACGGCTCCCGAGAGCGGACACCCCCGGGGGAGAACTTGGCGTCCACCCCGAGGGGGACGACCTTCACCTGCGAGGGATGCAGACCGAGCAGGGTGATGATGTCCTCTCGAGCCGATTCGCAGGCGGTCACCAGGCGGCTCCGGCGGTAGACGCGGGGGGCCAAGGACATCTCCATGAACCCGCCCACCTTGGCCATGGGTCCCTTCGAAATCGTCCGCCACGCCTCACCGTGCACGTAGTGCACGAACGTGACGCGGGGGCAGCGCGCCCACAGTGGCGTGAAAAACGGCATGCCCTGCCAGATCTCCATCACGCCGTCGGGACCATGGCGTCGGGGCAGGACGCCGCGCGCCGCGGCGCGCGGGAAGACGCTCACGCGTCCGGCCTTGCGCACGACCTTGTACCCGTTGCGCTGCTCTTTGGTAGCCAGATTGGCGGCGGCGCCGGTGCGAAGGGTCACGTCCAGGCCGAGTCCGGCCCAGATCGAGGCAATCTTGTCGGCGTGGAGTTCGGAACCGCCGGCTCCGGGCGCTTCCAGGTCGCGTCGGGAGATCACCTGCACCCGTCGGATTCCCAGCTCGAGGGCACGTTCCAGCACCCGATCGGTACCCAAGCTGGCGGCCCGGTCAGGGGCATCATCGATGTCGTCGAGCGTGTCGGGGGCGGGGAGCAACGTCAGGTTGCGGGGGACACCGTCGGCGTGACCCGTTGGCCGGCTCCCCGATGTCGCGCCCGTGGCCAGCCCGGAATCGTGGGCCCAGCTCGAGCTGGGCACCAGGTCAAACGTGGCGCTTCGGTCGATCTCAGTCAACACGGCCCCCCGGCCTTAGCCCAAACAACAAGCCCGGACGGGAAATCCCCCAGCCGAACCCTCCCCTGTCAAACGATCCTAGGGAGAACCACGTGACTTCTCGTCGTCATTAATGACGATATCCCTGTCCACAGCAGGCTCGGTGAGGCCGGGCTTGCGGGCCACCACAAACCATCCGGCCTGCTCACGGGCGGCCTCCACGACGAGGCCGGCACCCTCGAACCACGGCCCCAGCTCGGCCCAGGTGTAACGGTGCTCCACCGGGGCGCTGAGCCGGTCGAAGGTGTCGAGCGTCAGGCTGCGCAGCGGCTTGCCTCGATAGCTGGCCATGGGAAGGCGAGCCAATGGGTCGATGCCTGCTCGAGCGCCCGCCGCACCGAGCTGGACGACACCGAAGAACAACAACCAGGCGATGGGGGCGCTCACCATCCGCAGTACAGGGTGAGGCAGCTTGACGGTGATCCTGCGTAACCACGCGGCGGCGGCCAACGCCACTCGGCGCGCACCAAGGGAGGTGGGACGGCTGTAGAGATACAGCAGCATCGACCCGCCCGGAGCCAGCAGGTCGACCAACCGGGTGAACCCGGCCCGGGGATCCTCCAGGTGATGGAGAACGCCGAGGCACGTGACGAAGTCCATGCTGCCCTCCACCACTGACGCCGTGCGCAGGTCGGCCTTGACTACGAGCACGTTGTCGAAGGCACCGAGGTTCTTCGCCGCCGCCACCACCGCGCTCGACCCGTCGAGGGCGATCAGTGCGCCCAGATGCGGGGCCAAAAAACGCGTGTAGCGACCCTTGCCGCACCCGGCGTCCAAGCCTGTTTTTCCCGCCAGCGCCGTGAGGTCCACGTCGCGGAAGTAGACGTCGGCGAACTGCGCGTCTTCGTCGCGCACCTCGTCGAAGGCATTCCATTCGTAGCCGAAGCTCTCGAAAGTACGAGTGGTGGTGTCGTCGATGCCGCCGCTGGGCTCCAGGTCGACAAAGCCATGGTCGGTGGCGAACGCGTGGCCGCGCTCGCAGTTCACGGGTCCGTCGTCGGCCTGTTCCCGGGCGGCAAAGGGCGCGCCGCAACGCGGGCATCGGAGCAACTCCAGCAATCGATCCCAGGCCACATGTCCCCCACGCCAGAACGGAAAGATTCACGACAAGCGTAACCGGCTCCCCCGCGTACCGGCCCCATGGCACGGCCCGCCGGCTGCGCATGATGGCCTTGTACTGTGGGATGGTGCGCGTCCTGACGGTGGCCAACCACGTCGGGTCGCGAGGAGGACTTGAGCGCACGCAGCTCACCATTTGCTCGGCTCTGGCCGACCGGGGCCACCACATCGACCTCCTTTACGTCAGTGAAGGCGACTTTGCCGAACACTGGCGCCGCTTCGCTCACGTCATGGTGCCCATCTCAGGCTCGCTGCCGAGGCGGGCCCGGGCGCTGTCGTCGTCTCGAGCCGTTCTCCACGCATTGCGAGTCGGCCTGCGACTGTCCCCTGATGTCATCTACGTCTTTCGGTACTGGGACGTCCCCTACGCCGTAGCACTGTCACTGTTGTCGGGAGCACCGGTGGTGTTCCACCTCTGCCTTCCGCCCCCGCGTCGATTACCGCTGTGGTTGCGAGCCAGTCTCCGGCGTGTCACGCGCGTCCTATCCGTATCGCGCGATACCGCCACCCGGTGGGAGGGAAGCGGGCTGCCCGCAGGCCGCACCGAGGTCGTACTCACCGGCATCGACTTGGACCACTACCTCCCCGCCGGGGCAGACGCCCGCCAGAGCGCTCGCCACGACCTGGGCCTGGAGTCTGATTCCTTCCTCGTCCTCTACGCCGGGCGGATCGATCGCGAGAAAGGTGTGGACGTACTGGTCCGAGCGTTTGGCGCCCTGGCCGCGCAGCACCCGCACAGCCGGCTCGTCGTGGTCGGCTCGGCTTCGTTGGGGGCAGATCCCCAAGACTCGGAACGCTACGCCGCTGAACTGCGAACGCTGGCCGACGGCTCGCCGGTGTCGTGGATGGCCGGGCGACGCGACATCGTCTCTGTCATCCAGGCCGCCGATGTGGCGGTGGCCCCCAGCCTGTGGCCCGAGCCGCTGTCGCGCTCGGTCATGGAACCTCTGGCATGCGGCGTGCCGGTGGTGGCGTCTCGAGTAGGTGGCAACCCAGAAATGCTCACGGACTGGCTGGCGCAGTTTCTCTTCGAGCCGGGGGACGATACGGGCCTCACCGAGCGGCTGGCCTCGCTACATGGATGGCGTCAGGATCGTCCCGAGTTGGGCGAGCGCTGCCGCCGCGAAGCCGAAGATCGCTTCTCTCTCGACGCCGAGATCGACGCCATCGAGGGCTACCTCACGAGCGCCACCGAAGGGCGTCAGCGCCGGCGTCAGCGTCCGCGTCGCCGCATCTGACTGAGCCACTGCGACCACGACGCCAGGTCATAGGGGTAGATCCCCTGGTAGGGGTGAAACGCTCGCCGGCCGCCGCGACGGTGCGCCTCGTAGAGCATGACGGGCAGACGAACCGGCGTCGACCACGCATGCATCAAGGCGGCGGTACGTCCGGCTCCCGAGGTGGCCGGATCCTCGGGCCACCATGGCCGGAAGCAGGTGTCGGGAACAAGTGGAATTCCGAACACCTGCGCATAGACCGGCACCTTGTATTCGAGGAACCCCACCTCGGGTTCGGCGATCTCGCCATAGCGGACGAGAAAGGAGCGGGGCACCACCAAGGCGATGAACTGGCAGCACTGCGGGTCCTCAACCGTCCCGTAGTGGGCCGACACCGACGCTAAGAAAGACGCATACTCCTGGCCCGCTTCCCCTCGCGTCCACTGCCACCACGACGCCACTTCCCTGACCGGACGCAGGCCGGAGATGAGCATGTCGCCGCGAGCCAGTGGTGGCAGGAGCCGGCGCAGCGGTTCGGTCACGACGAGATCCCACTGCGCTACGAACACCGAGTCCCACTCCAGCGACGATCCCCGCTCGGCGAACCAGCGACTGAGCACCAGGTCGCCGTGGCGCCACTTCCACTTCGGATCGGCTTCGAGCGGGTAGGCCCAGAAATCGTCGAGCAGGGACCCGAGGCGTTGCGCATATTCCTGCTGCTCATCCAAAGGGCCGCCGTAGAGCCCGAAAATCGGCACCCCGGGGTTGTTGCGCCGCAGCATGCGCAGACGGTTTTCGCACACACCGACATCCCGATAGAACCAGAACAGGATGCCCAATTGCACCGGGTGAGCATATCGGCAGCCCGCGCGCACCCCCGGTATGCGCAGCGCCGCCGCTACGGCGTCATCGGTGTGGTGGAACCGACGGGCCGTGGTTTTACCGAGGTCTAGGCTGGCCCAGATGGACGGCCCTGCGGGTGACTTTTCCAGCACCGCGCTCGACATCGAGCGCCATGGCCGTTGAACCCAACTTGTTCATGGTCGGCGCACCGAAGTCAGGGACGACGGCATTTGCCACCTACCTCAACGAGCACCCCGACATCTTCGTGGCCGACAAGGAGCTGAATTACTTCAGCTTCGACTTGGACTTCTGCACGATGAAAGGCGAGAAGTGGCGCATCACGCCGGAGGCCTACCGGGCGTGGTTCTCGGGACAGCGCGACATCCGCTACCGGGGCGACCACTCGGTCTTCTACCTGTACTCGAAGCGCGCCGCCACCGAAATCAACGACTTCGCGCCCGAGAGCAGGATCATCATCATGCTCCGCAACCCCGTCGACCAAATGCACTCCCAGCACAGCGAGATGCTCTATCAGGGAGTGGAGGACATCGGCGACTTCGGACAGGCCCTTGACGCCGAAGCCGACCGCATGCAGGGACGCCGCGTACCCCCTCGCTGCCAAAAGGTCTTCGGGCTCTTCTACCGGGACCTGGCCCGCTACCACGACCAAGTCGACCGCTATTTCACGGTGTTCGGCCGAGATCGTGTGCGCGTCATGCTTTATGACGACATGGTCGAAGGCGCCGCGGGCGCCTACGGCGCCACCTTGCGATTCCTCGGGGTCGATGATGCCTTTGCCCCGGAGTTCGCCGTCGTCAACTCCAACAAGGTCGTGCGAAGCACCCTGGCGCGTGAGTTCCTGCGCCGCGCCCCAACGGGAGCGCGTCGCCTAGGCCGTCTGTTGGTGCGCAATGAGGGGGACCGCGCCGCCCTGCGCCGCCGCTTGCATGCCATGAACACCCAGCAACGACCCCGGCCGCCGGTGAATGCTGAGCTCCGCCGTCAGCTGGTGGCCGAGTTCGAACCCGAGGTCCGTCGGCTCGAGACGCTGCTCGATCGGGACCTGGCCCGCTGGAGGAACCTCTCCTAATCGCCTTTACGCCCTCACCGGTGACGGCGCATGAGGTCGGCCAACTGGGGGGCGATCGCCTCGACCGAGAACACCTGCTCGGCCAGGGCGCGCCCTTGTTGACCGAGCCGGCGGGCCAGGTCGCGATCGGCGTGCAGCGCGAGTAAGGCCTCCACCCATTCGTCCTCGTTCGACGCCGGCAAACCGACGTCCGCCATCTGCAACACCTGTGCATTCATCCCTACCGGCGACACCACCGACGGGACGGCGCAAGCCATGTACTGCAACATCTTGAAGGCACACTTCCCCCGGCTCCAGTCGGTGTCGCGCAGCGGCATGAGACCGACATCAAAAGACGGTGGGACCGTGGCCTCGGTCACTGGGTTCCACGGGACGAAGTGCACCCGTTCGGGAGGAAGCGCCGCCAAGGTGGGTGCCCGGTCGGCCATCACCACCAGCCGGGCATCGGGAGCGGCGCGCAAGAACGTGGCCAGGGCCGGCTCCAAGACGCGCAGGAAGTGCAGCGTGGCGGTCGACCCCGTCCATCCCACCACGAAACCGTCGTCGGGGGTTGGGGCCGGCACGAACCTCGTCGTATCGATGGCCGTCCACACCCGCTCGACGGCGCCGCCGACGCCACTGAACCAGTCAGCGATGAAGTCGTTGCCCGCCACGACACACGCGGATCGCTCCGCTGTGGCGCGCACGGCCCGCTCGTTGCCCGGCGACAACAACCAGATGGCGTCGTCCACGTCGAACAGGAGTGGCCGGTGCAAAAGGGGTTCCAGGGTCAGATGCCCGGGGACCATCTCGCGCTCGAGCCAGGTGACGTCGGCTCGCCACGAGCCCGCCACCGACGGGAGCCGCACGGCGACCTTGGCGGCGCGCAAAGAGGTCTCCCCGAGCGCACCGGCCCACCGTTGGCGAGACCACCGCTCCGGCACCGATGCGTACTTTGAGATGCGAGGGATTCGAGCGTCGACCTCGATGCCGAGACCACGCAGCGGGTCGATGTGCTGGAGCACCCGGAACCGACTCGACGCCGCCAACCGCCCCGATACGACGGCCTCCACGCGCACGTCTACATCCACAGGCTCGTCACCGACGTCCGGCGCGTTGCAGGACCCGGCGCGCCCTGATCTCGGCACCTTGACCCTTGGGCGAGAACCGGAGGGAGGACAGGGGCTGCAGGCGGGTCCACGTGTCGTCTTCGTCCTCGAGCGACGAGATCCCCATGCCGATGCGCAGCAGTCGGCTGAGCAGCATGTGGCTCGAAAGCAGTTGGGCGTGACTGCGGGGGCGCAGCAGAGGCGCCATGACGGCATTCCAGAGCACCACCGTGATGGGCTCTTCGACCACAAGGCGGCTCGGCGATTCCAGGCGCGAAAAGAACCGGCGCCACTCGAACCACGGCACGGGGGCGACCCGCTGCATCGGAAGAGACATCCAAGGCAGGCGCTTGGAGATCGACCAGCACACGTCTTGGGCCAGGGCCGAGTACGGCAGGGTGGACCAGTCCGAATGACGCGACAGCGCATCGTCCTGGCCGCTCGCCCATGCATCGACGAATGGCGACCCGGGCACG
This sequence comes from uncultured Acidimicrobiaceae bacterium, assembly GCA_963714125.1. Lineage (GTDB taxonomy): Bacteria > Actinomycetota > Acidimicrobiia > Acidimicrobiales > UBA8190 > CAWCAW01. The sequence continues at coordinate 3,660,299 of OY970234.1, forward strand.
GCCGCGCACATGTTGCCGAAGAACCGCCCGAGTTCCTTCCCCCAGCACACGATTCCCGACGAGTCGATATGGGAGAACAGCTCCGACAAGGGCGACAGCGCCACCGTGTCGAGGTCTATCCAGATGCCCCCGTAGCGCTGCAACAACCGCGACCGGGCGTAGTCCGATCGGTAGTTGGGTGCCGGCAGCCGCTCCCAGCGCTCGACGTCGAGGTCGGGCAGCCACGGGGGGACGGTGTCGTGGTCGAGCACGTGCAACTCCATCGACCCGCTGTGGCGACGGATGGTCTCGAGACAGAGGTCGAGGTAAGTGGCCCGCGATGATCCCGGCCGACTCTCCCAGTAGGTCCATACCCGCGGCGGCGCCTCATCTGTCATGAGACCCGCCTGGGCACGCGCCGGACAGAGGCCTTGTTTCGCAGCGGGTGCAACACGGCAATGGAGTAACGAATCGGACGTTCACCCAGCGCGGCAAAGGCCGGCAATGGTCGCTGTTTTTGACCGTCCCTGCATCATGGTGATCCTACGTCGACCTCGCGACCACCGCCGCTATCATGGCGCCATGCTCCAGAGCGCCGGCGGGGATCGGCGGTGACCGCGGAGCGCGCTGCCAACGTCCTGCTCATCGACAGCGTCGGCTACGAAAATCTCGGCGGCGCATCAACGGTCATCAACGAGATCATCAACGAGGTGGACAGGGCGCGTTTCGTCCCCACCCTGGCCGCCTTGGGACCCGGTTTGTGGCCGGATATCGTGCGCGCCTCGGGCACGACGGCATACAGCTTTGCCCGGGGCCGTTTGCGCTCGCCGTCAAACTTGCTGAAGGTGGTACTCGGTCTGGCTCGCGTCGTGCGCCGGGACAACATCGACATCATCCACGCCAGCGAAAACTCCGCCCTGCTCTATGGAGCACTGGCGGGACGACTGACGAGGAAGCCCGTGGTGTGGCACATCCACGCCCCGCTGTGGCCCCACTGGCGTGCCGAGCGCATGGCCGGCTCGGTCCTCCAACACCTTCCTCCCGCTCACATCATCTTCACCTCTCCGGGGACGCAGCGGAAGTCCATCTCCTTCCCCGGTGTTGCCTCATCTGTCGTCTTCCCCGGCGTGGATCTCGAGAAATGCCGGAGCGGTGACGCTGAGCGCGGGCGCGCTGCCTTCGAGATCCCCGACGACGCGCAGGTCATTTCGATGTTCGCCCGCGTCGTGCCGGAAAAAGGCCAGACGGAATTCGTGCACTGCCTCGGCCGTCTGTTCGCCAACCACCCCGATCTGTACGGCGTCATGTGCGGGCACGGCGGGCGCCAAGGACCGTATTGGCGCAAGCTCCAGGAGATCGGGGCCGACTATGGGGTCACCGACCACCTCTTCATGCCCGGCGACGTGCGTTCGCCGCTGAAGGACGACATCATGGCCGCCACCGACGTCGTCGTTCACCCGGCGCGATCGGAGCCCTTCGGTCTGGCCGTGCTCGAAGCCATGGCGGCCGGCAAACCTGTCGTGGCCACCAAGACCGATGGACCGGGGCTGCTCATCGACGATGGCGTGGACGGGATACTGGTTGATCCCGGCGATGCCGATGCGCTCACCGACGCGGTGGGACGGTTGCTCGACAACCCTGAGCAACGCTCCGCTCTCGGCGCCCGCGCCCTTCACAGTGCATCTCGCTACCCCGCCCAAGGTATGACTCGCCGCTGCGAGGACATCTGGGACGACGTGCTCGGTAGGCGCCCGGCCTGATGGCTCGGGCCCGTCTGGTTAGCCGTCGTCTCCGTCGCCGGGCCGACGGCCCTGACGCGCGCTCGATCCGATAAAAGGGATCTTGCGACGCCACTTGGCGTAGCGGAGGTAACGGGCATACAGCGTTTCGTAGTGGCGCCGCTGGCGGATGGCATCCCCCATCCAGGCCGGGGGCGCCGGCAGATCCACGCTGCGCAGAACGTCGTGAGCCCCGCCCATGGTGGCCAACTCAGCCACCGCAACACGCAGAACGTCGGGAAGGTCTCCATCGCCGCGCTGGCGTGCCAACGGCACGGCTACCGACGAGATCGCCGCGTCGATGGCCTCGTCGGTCGGCACCTGCGGTAAACCGCCGGTGGCATGGAGCCAGCCGGCCACGGACCGAAGCGTTGGGGCGGGGTCGCTGAGCAACTCCTCGTAGCGCACCACGAAGACCTCATGTCCGGCCAGCGCGCCGAGCGAGGCGCGGGTGTAGTGCTCCCATAAGGCGAGGCCGTGACTGATGGTAAAGCCCTGTCGAGATTGCAACGACCGAGCCACCGCCAACGGCTCGCGCCACACATATACGGTGATCACCGGGGACGGAAGCAGCGTCCGCCACAGCGGGAGCAACAGCGACAGGCGTGGGTCCTTCCAGGCCAAGGGGCCCCCGTGGGGAAAGGCTCGCCGGGCCGCACCAGGGGCAGAGGCGAGGGCCGCCGTCACCGCCGGCGACCGCTCCCAATGCTCCTCCAAAACCGGGGGAGAACTCCACGAACCACCGGCGCCATGGAGGATGGCGTCGTCGACCTTGGTGAGGGCGTGGCTTTCGAAATGGACCGGATTGTCGGGCCAGCCGGCCACCAAGTCACCCGCCACCGGAACCCGCAGGCCCAGTTGTCCGAGCGCTCCGGTCACCGCTGATGTGCCGCTTCGGTGCATGCCGATGACGAGCACCCACGGCCCCGGGGGAAATCCTCGTTCGTCGGTACTGACGTTCGCCACGGCTACCTCGCCATGTCTACACCATGCCCATCTCCACCACGCCCATCAGCCGCCAGCGCCTTCACCGATTTGGTGTGGGGCTTGGTAGCCTGGTCAGGGTGCGAAACGGGGGCGCTGAGCTCAATGAGCGCCTGGTTCGATCGGTGCCCGACGCGGCCCACACCATCCTCCAAGTCGGCGCCACCCATGGGTGGCTGGCCCGCGCGTTGAAGCATCGGTTCCCGGACCGGATCGTTTACGGGCTCGATTCTCCACGAACGGCACGAGACACAGCACCAGCGCCGGACCCGTCGGATCTCGACAAATACTTCGAGCTCGAGACGGACGGGGTACTTCCCCCCCTTGAGGCCGGGTCCATCGACACCATCATCTACGCCGACTCGCTGAGCCGATGGACCGATCCCTTGGCCGTCCTCGAAGCACACCGCCCGCTGCTGTCGACAGCGGGAACCATCTGTTGCTCGGTACCCAACGTGCAACATCAGAAGGTCGTGACCCAGCTCATCCGCGGCGTTTTCCGCTACGCGCAGAACAGCCCCATCGACGCCGGCCATGTGCATCTCTTCACGGCGACAGGGGTCATCCAACTGCTGCTCGACGCCGGGTTTGCGCCCAAGATCGCCGACAAGATCCAAAGCGCCGGCTCCGACGACATCATGGCCGCCGGAGCACCGCTGTTCGAACTTCTGGGTGTGGGAGTCCAGGACCTCGAGCGACACCTGCGTATCTCTGAAATTGTCCTCACCGGCAAGCCGCTGGTGGCGGTGCCCGAGTCCGAGGAAGAGGCACTCACGTTTGTGGTGTGCGTCAACGACGACGACCAGCTCGACGCCAACCTGGGCAGCTCGCCGTGCTTCGCCCCGGGCAGCCCCCACGAGCTGTTGGTCTTTCGTGGCTGTGCCAGTGCGGCCGAAGGGCTCAACGCCGGCATCGAGGCGGCGCGCCACGATCTTGTCGTCTTCGTCCATCAAGACGTCTATCTCCCCAAGGGTTGGCCGGCCCGGTTGGTGAGCCAGTGGCACCAAGTCCAGGACGCAACGGCGCCGGTGGGTATCGCCGGCGTATTCGGCGTGGCCAAGCGCACGGTGCCCTTCGACGCCGTGGGCCGGATCGTCCATTGCGATCGTCTGTTGGAGGAGGGGGCCCTACCCGCCACCGTCGATGGACTCGACGAGGTGCTCATGGTGGTACCGCGCTCCACGCCCTTGCGATTCGACCCCGCCCTGGGATGGCACCTCTACGGCACCGACGCCGCGCTCCAAGCCCAACAGCGAGGGACACGGGTGGTCGTGCTCGACGCTCCGTGCCATCACAACACGTTGTCCAAGCGCGTGCCGTCGGCGTACCGCCACAGCGAGCGGGTCCTGGCCCGCAAGTGGGAACAGCTCCTTCCCATCCATACCAACCTGTCTTCCATCGGCGCCTGGTTGTTGGAGACGTCGGATGAAGGCCTCGAGGCGGCCGGCGACGCGCCGGTGACCGAACACGGCGACGATGCCGAAGCCACCGTGATGGCGGGCATCGTGCAACGGTTGCAAGGAGAACGAGCCGCGTTGGAAACTGAGCTCGAGCGGGCGCGCCTCGAAGTGGCGTCCATGCAAGCGAGCCCCTTCTGGAAGGCCCGCCAGGCCGTCCTGGCCATCGGTGACCGACTCGGGCGCCGCCGGTGACCGATCTGGTCAGCGTCGTCCTTCCCACCCACAACCGCGCTGAACGCGTCGTGGCGGCGGCGGCGTCGGTCCTCGACCAGGACCTCCCCGCTTTGGAGCTGGTGATCGTCGACGACGGCTCCAGCGACGCGACGGTCGACGTGCTCGATCGGCTCGGCTCACAGGACGGGCGCGTGCGGATACTGCGCAATGACACGCCGCTGGGTCCGTGCGCAACGCGCAACAAGGGACTCGAAGTGGCCCAAGGTGAGCTGGTGGCCTTCTGTGACGACGATGATGCCTGGGAGCCCGGCATCGGCCCCCACCTGGTGTCGTTCTTGGCCAACCGCCCCGATGCCGGCGCCGTGTCGTGTTGGCACGTGGTGTCGCACGTGCAAAGCGGGCGCAAGGTGACCTTTCGAGGGCCGCTGCAATATGGGGCCGAGCATCTGTTGTGGCAGAACTTTGTGGCGCTGCCCTTCGCCATGGTGCGCCGAGCGTCATTGCCCTTCGACATTCGTTTCGATCCCAACCTCCCCACCGGCGAGGACTGGGACCTGTGGCTGCGCTGCGCGCAGGAGCGACCGTTCGTCACCGTGCCCGAGGCCGGATACGTCTACAGCCAACACGGCGGGGCTCGAGTGACCACGACACCGTCGGCCCAGGTCGACGGGAGACGGAACTTTCTCTCCAAACACGGCGCCGAGATGACCAGTGCGTGTCGATTGTTCCATGAGGCGGTGATCGCCGGCATGGTCGGCGGCCGCAAGGCCACGGCGGAGCTGCTGGCGTCACGAGCCACGCGTAGCCCCCGAGACGTCGCCTTGGTCTCCGCTCTGGTTGCCATGAGCCTCGCCACCAGCCGGCTGGGCCCACGCCGAAATGATCCCGGTCTTCAGGCCCGGGTCATGGCGAATGCGATCTCGAGGTACGACAAAAGGGCGACGTAGACTTGGCTGGCGACGAGGTCGGTGTGAAAAGGGGGAACATGCCTGCGAAGGCCGGGGGGCATGGGGAACGTGAGCCCGCCCATGGCCCCATTGAGGTGCGCCCCGCTCATCGAGACCACTTCGACCCCGACTTCGCGGCCCAACTGCACGTCTCGCAAATAAACGAAGGGTTCCTGTCGAGCCTGGGGCCACGTTTCTTACGCGCTTTGTATCGCCGTATCACCCGCAGCGACGGTTCGTTTCTCTTGGTGGCACAGTGCGATGGAGAGCGGGTGGGCTTTATCGCCGGATCGGTGGCCGTGCGTCGGCTCTATGGACAGTTTCTCCTTCACGACGGCGTGACCGCCGCCCTCAGCGCGTCACTTCGCATTCTGCGGTCGTGGCGACAAGTGATGGAAACCTTGCGCCATGGGCGCGACACTCAGCCCATGGCCGCTAGCGGCGAGCTGCTGGCCATCGCGGTGGCACCGTCGTGGCAGTCCAGGCACGTCGGGACCGCACTCGTGACGGCCTTCTTGAAACAGCTGGAGGCCATGGGGACACCCGATGCGCACGTGGTGGTGGGCGCCGACAATGCTGCCGCTGTGGCGCTTTACCATCGCAGTGGATTCGTCACCCAACAGCGTTTCGAGTTTCACGCCGGCACGACTTCACTGCTGCTGTCGAGGTCTGCTCCGGTGACACCGACATCCACACCCGCGCCGACGCACCCGCACCCATGACAAGTCCGTGGCTGGTGGCCGGCGTGGCCGTCGTCTCTTCGGCTGCCCTCACCCCTGTGTCCATGGCCGTGGCAGCGCGCCTGGGGGTGGTGGACCGCCCCGGTGCGCTCAAGCCCCAGGCATCGGCGGTCCCGTATCTGGGCGGGCTGGCCCTCTTCCCGGCCTTGGTACTCGGGGCAGCGTTCGCCCACCCCGTGGTCATCGCACCGTTGGGGGCGGCACTGGCGCTCGGCACCCTCGACGACGCCATAGATCTCTCGCCCTTGGTTCGCCTCGGTGGACAAATAGCCATTGGCGCCGGCGTGGCTGCTTGCGTGTCGACCCGTCTGCCCGGCGTCATCGGACCGGTAGCGGTGGGAGCGGTAACGGTGGTGCTCATGAACGGCGTGAACTTCATCGACGGCCTCGACGGCCTCGCCTCGGGTGTGGGGCTGGCCGCCGCCGTCGCCTTCGCGCTGGTGCTGCACGGTGGCGAGCGTGATGTGGCGCTGGCCTTGGCGGGGGCACTGGTCGGTTTCCTGATTTACAACCGTCCCCCGGCGCGCATCTACCTCGGCGACGGTGGTGCGTACCTGGTGGGTACCGCCGCCGCCGTGCTGTTGGCGTGGACGTGGTCCCGGGGGGTGCACGCCAGCACCAGCGTGGCCAGCCTCCTCATCGTGGCCGTACCGAGCGCCGAAGTGGCCTTCGCCGTGGTGCGCCGCAGTCGCGCCCGGCACGCCATCTCCAGTGGAGACAGGCGACACCCGTACGATCTGCTCGTGGCCCGAGGCTGGTCGAAGACGACGTCCGCGCTGGTCTATGTCGGCGCTCAGGCGGTGCTGGCCGCCACCGCCGTGGGTGTGGTGGCTACCCATGCGTTGGCCGCCTCGGTGACCGCGGTCATCGTGGCCGCGTGCGCGTTAACGGCACTGGCCGCCGCCTGCGGGGCGCTCGGTCCCGGTGCCGAGGTGGTGGCGTGAGCCGCATCTACCTGTCCCCACCCGACGTCGGTGACACCGAACGCCGCATGCTCCTGGATGCCTTTGACTCCAACTGGATCGCGCCGCTCGGACCACACGTCGACGCCTTCGAGCAAGAGATCGCCCAACGAAGCGGCACGGCCGACGCGGTAGCCCTGTCGAGCGGCACCGCCGCCTTACACCTGGCGCTTTTGTTGTCGGGGGTCGGTCCGGGCGACGACGTGCTCGTCCCGACGTTCACGTTCGTGGCGACGGCCAACGTGGCGACCTACCTCGGGGCACGACCGGTGCTGGTCGACTGTGACCCGGCCACCTGGCAGATCGACGCCGGGCTCGTGGCCCAAGAGCTCGCCGACCGGGCCAGGCGCCATGCGCTACCGGGCGCCGTCATCACCGTCGACCTCTACGGGCAGACGGCTGACTACGGATCACTGGTGCCGCTGTGTGCGCAATACGGCGTGCCCCTCATCGAAGACGCCGCCGAGGCACTGGGCGCCACCAACGGCGATGACGCCGCCGGTTCGTTCGGAGCGGCCGGGGTCTTCTCGTTCAACGGCAACAAGATCATCACCACCAGCGGAGGCGGGATGCTGGTGTCGAAGTCCCCAGAACTGGTGGCCCGGGCCCGCCATCTGGCCACGCAAGCCCGCGAGCCCGAAGTCCATTATCAACACGTCGACCTTGGCTACAACTACCGCATGAGCAACCTCCTGGCCGCCGTGGGGCGAGCGCAGTTGATGGGCTTGGACCGCCGTATAGCTCGACGTCATGCCATCCGCGACGCCTATCGGGACGCTCTGGGCAGCCGACCCGGCATCCGCTTCATGCCCGAAGCTCCTTACGGCACGCCCAATTACTGGTTGACCTGCATCCTGGTCGACCCCGTCGAGGCAGGGACAACGCGCGACGCCATTCGCGTGGCGCTGGAGGAACAAGACATAGAGGCGCGCCCGACGTGGAAGCCCCTGCACCTCCAACCCCTATTGGCCGAGGCGCCCACGGTGGGCGGTGCCGTCGCCGCCGCCATCTTCGACCAAGGCCTGTGCCTCCCGAGCGGGTCGAGCCTTTCGGACACCGACATCGAACGAGTGGTGGAGACGGTTACGGCGACGCTGGGCGCGTAGGTTCTTCCATGACGACGCCAAGAAGCCCCGAACGTTCCGGTGATCTCAACGTCATCGTCGTTTCCTACGGACCGCCCACGTTGCTGCGCGAAGCATTGGCGCCTCTGCGCGGCGCCTACCCCACCATCGTCGTCGACAACTCCTCGTTGCCCGAGGCCAAAGCCGTGGCCAACGAAGCCGAGGCCCGGTATGTCGATCCGGGTGAAAACCTCGGGTTCGCTCGCGCCGTGAATGTTGGTCTGGGGTTACGACACCCGCCGGATGCCGACGCATTGCTCTTGAACCCCGACGCGCAGATCTCGGTGCAAGGCGTCGACCGGCTCCTGCACGTGCTGCGGGCCGACCCCACCTTGGCCTGCGTGGCACCCACGCAGCGGGTGCCGGGCTCGGATCACCTCAGCCCGGTGTGGTGGCCGTGGCATACGCCTTGGGGAGCATGGATGGAGGCGGTTGGCCTCAGGCGTCTGCGTTCCCCCCAGGGATTCTTGAGTGGGGCCGTGCTTTTGCTCAGCGGCGCCGCCGTCAAAGACGTCGGCCTCCTCGACGAGCGGTACTTCATGTACAGCGAAGAGGAAGATTGGCAACAGCGCGCCCAGCGGCGGGGGTGGCGGGTGCGCCTGTGCCCCGAGATCGAAGCCCTGCACCGCGTGGGCGGCACCGACAGCGACGTGGCCCGGGTGCAGCTGCGCGTCCACATCGCCATAGAGCGCTATGTGCGCAAGTGGTTCGGGCGACCAGGATGGGCCGTCTACCGCGTGGGCACCATCTTCGGGTGCGGGCTGCGACTCCTCGCCTACCGCGACAACCGGCGTCGTCGCATCGCCCGCCTGGCGCGTACCTACGTCGAGGGCCCCGAAAAGGCCGGGCGCCGCGCCGGCGCCATACCGAGCCCACCCGTGGAGGGCCCACCCGCGCCGGGTTGACCGGGGCCGGGCTGACCCGGCCTCATCACCAGGTAATGCCCTTGAAATTGGGCCACAGCTGAAGGTCGAGGTCGGGCACCAAGGTGGTCAGGTCGCGCACGTCGTCGCGATAGAGATCCACCAGCCGACGCCGGGCGTCAGGCGCCAATGTCACCTTGGATGCCACCGTGGGACTCTCGAGGTCGTGCAGCGTGGCCGGCTGGAAACTGTCGTCGAGCCCGAGGAATCGATACGTGCGCGCCAATTGCGTGGCGGGGTCGGCCACACACGCCTCGTACTGAAGGACGAGCATCCGGCCGCCGGTGATCTCGGCCGACCACGGGCGCAGGGCGGCGGCGTAGAAGCCTCGAGCGACAGCCTCGGCCAGTACCGAGCCATGGTGGGAAGACGGGTCGCCTTCGGTGTGCGCCACGCCTGACACTGCACGTTCGACGGGGTCTCGCACCATGAGAATGAACCGGGCCTCAGGGGCGGCCTCAATCAGTAGCGGTCGCACCCACGGTTGGTAGAGGTAGTCGGGGGTCCACTCGCCGGCCACCAGTCCCGGGGGACGGGCAAACCAGGCGTGGTACTGCTCGATATCCGCGGTGGTGAACGCGTCGGTGGCGTAGCGGGCGAAGTAGTGCCGCTCCTTGTGATTACCCGGGCGGTGGAACACGCCGGGATGCGCACACAGCAGCCCGAACCACCATGTCGTGCCGGCCTTTTGGACGCCGATGCCCACGAACTCCGGAGGTCCCGGAGATTGGCCCGGAGCCGGAGACGGGGCCCGATGTACAAAGGCCGACTCCCAGGGCGCAAAAGGGCCCACTTGCCGGCGCAACGCGTCTCGGGCCGGGCGGGGCAGAGCACTACGAATGCCGGAGGGAACGCGGTAGAGCGCCTTGCCAAGCGCCGCCCGCATAGCCACGGCCACAGGGTGCCACACGTCGACCCCACTGACAACAACCGCTCCGCCTCAGCCGACGGTGGGAATGCCTCCCCCGGTGCGCCGGGCTCGGGGCGAACGCCGGATGACGACAGCCGCCACGAGGAGCCCGGCCACGCTCAGCCCCGCCAGGACCAGGCCCATGCTGAACAGCGACGGCCAGTAGTGCAACGTGATCACGTGCCGGCCGGCGGGCACGTTGGCTTGGAGCATCACCCCCGAGTACCGCTCGAGCGTCAGCCGCTTTCCATCGATGGTGGCGTGCCAACCGGGAACGTCAGTGAGCCTCAGTCGCAGCACGCCGGCGGCAGCCCTGTCGGTGACGATCGTGAAGGATCCCGGTGCCGGTTGCACCACTCGTACCGGTTTGCCCACCGCGCTCGGGCCGGGAGGCGCGCCCCCCGGTCCTAGTGGGCTGAAGGTGGCGAGGGCCGATCCGGGAATGGCATAGAGGTCTTCGCCACCGACGACCTTGTCGAAGACCGCACCCATCGGACCGGCCGTGCCCACCGGCTCCAACACAAATTTCACGCCGTAGCGCCGAGCCACCGCCACCGACGTAATGGATGGACAGAACTCTGATCGAGGCAGGAACGAGTCCACCGGGGGGCCGGCCGAGCCGCCTGCCACCGCCGTCCAGGATGAGAAGTACGTGCGGGGCAACAACGGGTCATAGGCGGCGAACTCATGAACCCCGAGGGCGACGTTGAACTCCTGGACGATCCCGAGCCCCACGCACGACGTCGTCCCGTACCCCACCACCGAGGAGCCCACCGTCGCCTTCAACGCCGCCTCGGCCGGCGTGGCGGTGACGGGTTGAGAGCTCGACGACCATAAGGGGGCCGCGGCGGTGATCAAAAAAACGGATTCAACGGTCACGAGCACCGCGGCCGCCCACCGGCCTGACCGGTCCGAGAAGCGCCCCAGGCGGGCCCCGGGTCGGGCCAGCACCAACCCGGCCGCCACTACTAACCCCACCGCGGTGGTGACCGCCGGCCAGATGAAGCTCTGGTTTCTGATGGCGGCATCTTGCGGGGGCAGCGTTCCTCTAGCCGTCTCCCACAAGACGAGGAGCACGATGGCCCCTACGACAAATCCCCACCAGGTCAAGCGCCGCACGGCGCCACGGTGGCGATAACGAGCCAGCACATCTACCCCCACGCCGGCCAACACGGCCAGGGCGAAGCACATCGGCAACAGCGCCCGGTGCCACTGGATGCCGTCGCCCGACGGGAGATGGCTCAACGCCGTCTCCAACGGAGAGACGAAGGCCACGATCGCCATGACCACCGCAGTGGCGGCGAACCCCACCACCTCGGGGTTGCTGCGTCGCATGACCACGGCCACCGCGGCCAACACCAGGACGATGACCCCCACATAGCAGGAGCCTTCGATGTAATTGGTGAAGTCGAAGTAGTGACCCGCGCTCCACGGCAGCCCGTTGAAGCCTTGAAAGATCACGTTGAGCGCGATGTGTAACGGAAGCTCGTTGTTCTGGACGCTCGTGGTCCGAATTGACGCCTTGGCCAGTTGCAAGCCGGGGAGCGCGAGCGGGGCGGCCAATCCGAATCCGACCACGCCGCCCGCCAGCAGGTCGATCACCGCCGGCCACGTCGCCTCCGACCGCCGCGCCCGCACCGCCAGCGACACCAACACGAATACGACGACGGCCAGCAGGAGGAGCACGAGCATGTCGATCTGTCCGGAGTAGATGACGAGGGCGACCACAAGGGCCAGAAAGGTCACATGTCGTAGCCGGCGCTCCCCGCGACACACGACGATGATGGCGGCAAACAACCATCCTGACCACGACAGCACCGACGCAATGGGCCAGCCGAGCCAGCCCATGAACGACCCGCTGAGCTCGAACACGGTGCCCGCCATGGCGCATCCGATAGCGCTCAGTCCCATCACCCGCCCGAGCACATAGACCCCTGTTCCCGCGATGACGAGCGTCGAGAGAACCGAGACCGTGTAGGCCAGGTGCAGCGGGCCGAGGTAGCCAAGCAAGCTGGGCAGGCTGAACGTCGCCGATTGCAAGTTGAAGGCCAGAGGAACACCCAACGCGGTGTAGGGGTTCCACAGGGGCAGGTGGCCCTGGTGCACCTGGGCCCAGGCCAGGTTGGTCCACGGGATGAACTCGGTGATCTGGTCGTAGGGCAGCGAGCTGTGTACAGATGCGGCGGGATTAAACGAAAGCCCTTCTGTGGACAAGATGTCGTAGGGCCCGAGGTAGATGCCGTGAATCAGGGCCGGCGCCATGGCGATGCCGGCGGCCACCACTACCCAGCCAATTCCCAGAATGTCTCGAAGATGGGCATGCCACCACGACTGCGCCGACCCCCTCGCCTCGGCGACGGGAACCTGCGGACGACCCTCGATGTCGTCAGTGGTATTCAGCGATCCGGCCCCGCCACACGACAAAGGGGTCCCCATATCCTGACCATCTGATTGCCACCCCCCAGGCCGCACGATCGATGGTTCTGGCCCTCCACAACGGACGATCGCGCCTTGATACTGGATATCTCTAGCAGATTGCGACGTGGACGCCCCAGCAGTTGCGCCGAGCACAACCAGGTGGCGACGCATGGCTTACGCTCTTGCCGGTCCAGTCAGTCGATCGACCTTGGGGGAGGACTTTGCGACCGATGCGTGCCCGTCTGGCCATCGCCGGTTGCCTGGCCGCCGGCGGGTTGCTCCTCGCCGCGTGCGCGGGAACGTCCCCGGACTCCATCACCCTCACCTCAAGCCGACTTGCCTCCGGCGCCACCCGTGTCCACCCCGGATCCCGGGTCCACGGTGGCACCGTCACGTGGGCGGAGATGCCGGCGGTGACGCCGAACTTCATCTATCCGTTCATGCCGGCCGACCGTTATTCGGTGGCCAACATCGAGCAGTTCCAGTACATGATGTACCGGCCCTTGCTCTGGTTCGGCACCGGCAAGAACCTCGGCCTCAACGAGGCGGTGTCGTTGGCGGCCGAGCCCAAATTCGCGCAAGGTCTCACGGCGGTGCGTATCAAGCTCAAGCGCTACCTCTGGTCCGATGGCGAGAAGCTCAGTGCCACTGATGTCCTGCAGTGGCTCAACATGGCGCACGCTGAGAAGAGCAACTGGCGCCCGTACATCCGCAGCGTCGGTATCCCCGATGCCGTGACGAGCGTCACGGTGAACAGTCCGACCCGGCTCACCATCCGGCTGTCGGGACCGATCAAGCCCTTGTGGTTCCTCTACAACATGCTCAGCCAGATCACCCCCATGCCCGAGGCCTGGGACATCACCCACAGCGGAGCCACGCCCGGTTCGGGGGGGTGCGGCACGGGCGCCTACGGCACCGCCGCCACTGATCGGGCCTGTCGCGCCGTGTGGAACTTCATGGTCGGCCAAGCCGGCTACGACGCGTCGGCGCCGGACTCCAACACCGCTCTGGCGTCCTACGCCACCAACCCTCTGTGGCAGGTGGTCGACGGGCCCTGGCGCTTGCGCGCCTTCACCCCCGACGGGGAGGCCACCTTCGTCCCCAACCGGAAGTTCTCGGGTCGACCGGCCACGATCTCCGAATTCGTCGAGGTCCCCTTTGCCACCCAAGCCTCCGAGTTGTCCGCGTTGACCGGCGGTCAGCTCACCATGGGGTACGTGCCATTTTCAGCCCTGCCCAAGGCCACCGCCCACCCCCGCAAGGTCGGTCGCAACGCCAGCCAGCTGGCCAAGAAATTCTCTCTCATCCCCTTGTATGCGCGCATCCTCGACTACATCCCCTACAACTACAACTCCACCGGTGACAACGGGGCGGCGGGGGCGATCTTCAAACAGCTCTACTTCCGCCAGGCCTTCCAGACCCTCATCAACCAGCCGAAGGTCGTTAAGCGCGTCGACAAGGGGTATGCACTGGCGACGTACTTTCCGGTACCGGCCATCATCCCCTCCGAATCGCGCAGTGCCGCCAACCCGTATCGCTACAACCAGTCCAATGCCGTGGAGCTGCTCGCCTCCCACGGATGGAACGTCGTGCCCAACGGCCTCGACACCTGCCTGCAGCCCGGCACGGGATCAGACGACTGTGGTGCCGGTATCGCCCGGGGAGCCGAGCTCAACTTCACCTTGGAATACTCCAACGGCACCGATGGCGCGGCCGCCGAAATGGCCATCGAAGCGGCCTCGTGGGCGTCTATCGGCATTCAGGTCACCCTCGTGGCGGCGTCGCCCGCCGACGTGGTGCACGACGCGGCCGCCTGCAGTGCTGGGCCCAGCTGTACGTGGGAACTGGCGTACTGGGGGACGGGATCATTGTTCTCACCAGACCACTACCCCACCGGCGAGCAGATCTTTGCCACCGCGGCGCCGTTGAATGACGGCAACTTTTCGAGTCCCATCGTGGACAACCTCACCCAGCAGCTCCAATACACCAACGCCAATCCGCGCTATTACAAGACGTACCTCGCGCGTGAGCTGCCCGTCGCCTACGAGCCCGAACCCGCCACATACCTCTGGGAAGTCGACAAGAAACTGCGTGGCGTCACGCCGTTTGACGTGTTCGAGAACAATGATCCTGAGCGCTACTACTTTGTCAACTGAACTATTGTCGGCACAGTGACGACGCTGGATGAGTTGTCCAGCGCCGTGGCGCCGGCCGAGCCCAAGGCTTCGGAATCGGCGGGCGGTCGACATCGCTTCGTCGTGGCCGTCGTCCTCGGCCAAATCCTCGTGGGCTTGCCCTACCTGTGGGTGATTTCGACCACGTGGGGTCACACCAACTTCTTTCGGAAAACCAACTACGAGGACAACTTCTACGACCTTCAGGCCCGGGCCATGTTCCACGGCCACCTCTGGGTCGCCAACGGTTCTCTCGGCATCGAGGGGTGGATCCACGGGGGGCGCGAATACACGTACTTCGGCCTGTTCCCGTCGATCATCCGCATGCCGATCCTGTTGTTCACCTCGGCCGCCGACAGCAAGCTGACCGCCCTGTCGATCCTGGTGTCCTGGTTGGCCACGGGGGTGTTCTGTTCCCTGTTGCTGTGGCGCTTGCGGGTGGTGGTCCGTGGCGATGTCGTCGTCAGGTGGACCGAGGCGCTGTCATACGGAGCCTTGGTGGCGACGGTGGTGGGCGGCTCCGTGCTCGTCTATCTGGCCGCCGTCCCCTACGTATTCAACGAAGACCTGGCCTGGAGCGTGGCGCTGACCGTCGCCAGCCTCTTCGCTCTGCTCGGCGTCCTCGAACACCCGACGAAGTGGCGAGTGCTCGGCGCCGGGGTGCTCGTCTTCTGCGCCAACATGGACCGCACGACGACGGGGTGGGCCTGTGCCGGCGCCGCCGTGCTCATCGCCCTGTGGCTGAGGTCTGGTCGCGGTGGTGACGAGAACCGCGGCTGGTTCGTCCCCGTTCTCCTGGTGGGCCTGATCCCGTTCGCGGCCAACTGCGCGGTGGACTGGTTGAAGTTCGGAACACCTATCGGACTGCCCGTCACCGATCAGGTCTGGAGTCACGTCAACGCGCATCGCCAATACTTCCTAAAGGTCAATCACAATTCGGAAGTTGGAGCCGTCTTTGCTCCGGCCGACGCACTGGCCTACCTACGGCCCGATGGAATCCATTTCACCTCGGTATTCCCCTACGTCGGGCTGCCGTCGCTGCCGCCCCGCTCGTTGTTCGGTGTCGTATTCGACCGGCGCTACCGCACCGCCAGCGTGACCGACTCCATGCCACTGCTTTTTCTTTTGAGCTGTTGGGGCATCGTGGCGGCATTTCGCCGGCAGCCCCGCGGTGGAGCCTCGCTGACCCGGCTCCTGCTCATCTGCTCGGCGGGGGCCGGTGGTGCACTGCTGCTGTGGGGGTACATTGCCAACCGGTACTTGGCCGACTTCGTACCTTTCTTGGCCCTGGCCAGCATGGTGGGCCTGGTCGACCTTTGGCGCCGCGCCGGTGGCCGCGCCGAGCGGCGCGCCGCCCGCCGTGCCATGCGCCGCCCCGACGCCCGCCGGCGCCCTCGGCGCTATGGCTCCCTGCTCGCCGTCGTTGTGCTCCTGGGGGCGGTGATCTCCGTCGCCTTCAACTTCGCCATCGCCATCGCCCCCAACAGCGAATGGTCGAGCGTCCAGACCCTGCGCTTTGTCAAAGCGCAAAACGCCATCAGCGATGTGACCGGACATCCCATCGCGTCGAGCGTCCGTACCGGCAGCTCATTGCCAGAGCTGGCCCCCGCCAATGAGCTCTACATCGTGGGCCAGTGCGAGGGGCTCTACATCTCGACAGGCGAAGACGTGAGTTCGGTGCCGGCTCAGGAGTACCAACGCCAGACGTGGATGAACGTCCAGGAGGGTCCTGCCTTCGAGCACACCGTGAAGATCACCTTCGGCCCCGCCCTCGCCAAAGGGGCGTCGGTCCCGCTGGTACGAGCCGGCCCGAGCACCATCTACCTCACAACGAGCAAGACATCGCTGCCGGGTTACCTCTTCGTCGCCTTTGGCGAACAGGACCCGCACTACAGCATCGCCAGCCTGAGCGAAGTGGTGGCGGTGGGATCGACCCATAGCGTCACCATCGTCACCGATACCGCTACGCACGTCGCCCAAGTGGTGATGAACAACATCGCGCTGCTCACGAACCCCATGGTCGGAGGGTCCCCCGGTGTCGTGATCGCCCCGCCAACCTCTACGGCGTCACCGGGCTACCGGATCGTGAACACGACACCAGCGAACCCTCCGGCGTTGTGCAGAAGTCTGCTCCGACGTACCCAGTAGGATTCGAATTTCATGGCCGGGGGTGTGATGACGCGCGCAGAGAGCTCGGCACCGACTCCCGTGGACCCCGCCCTCAAGGCTTCTGATCCTGCCAACGTGCGGCGCTTCACATGGAGCGTCATTGTCGGCACCGTAGTGGGGGGCATCCCTCTCGTATGGATTCTCTTCGCCATGTGGGTCGGCCATTTCAACGCCTTGCGCCTGGTGTTCAACTCCGACTTCTACGACGGCCAAGCACGAGCCATCATGCACGGCCACCTCTACTTCTCCCCTTCGATCCTTCGGATCGAAGCGTTTCGCCACGGCGGACATTCGTTTACCTACTTCGGCATCTTCCCGTCGTTGATCCGCATCCCCATCCTGCTCCTCGCCCCCAGCCTCTTCGGTGAGCTGACGGCTCCCTACATGTTCGCAGCGTGGCTCATGACCGCACTGTTCACGGGACTACTCATGTGGCGGGTGCGGGTTCTCGTGCGCGGCGACGCCGCACTCAGCCGGGGGGAGGCAACCTGCGCCGGAGCGCTGATGGCCACCATCATGGGCGGCTCGATGTGGCTCCTGTTGGCCGCCATGCCGTGGGTCTACGACGAGGACCTGGCCTGGAGCATCGCCCTCACCGTGGCCGCGCTTTTCATGCTCATCGGGTTGCTCGAGCGACCGTCTCGCGGTCGCGTGGCGGGGGCGGGGCTGCTCCTGCTGTGCGCCAACCTCAACCGCCTCCCCACCGGTTGGGCATGCGCGGTCGGGGCTTTGCTGGTGGCGCTGTGGCTGGGACTGGGACGGCGTGGCCACGACCAGCGTCGTTGGGCATGGCCCGTGGTGGCCGTCGCTGTCGTTGCCATTGCGGCCGGCAGCATCGTGAACTACCTGAAGTTCGGCACCTTTTTCGGGCTCCCTCTCTACGACCAGGTCTTCACCTCCGTCAATGCGCACCGGCGGCAGTTTCTGGCCATGAACGACAACAAGGGATTCGGCCTCAAGTTTCTCCCCACCACGTTGTGGACGTACTTTCAGCCCTTTGGCATCCGGTTCCAATCGATCTTCCCGTACGTCACCCTGCCGGCCGTGCCGCCGACGATCATCGGCAAGCCGTTCTTCGACCAGACGTACCGCACCGCCAGCGTGCCCGGCTCCATGCCGCTGTTGTTCCTCCTCGCCGTGTGGGGCGTGGTGGCGGCGTATGGGCGCCGAGCCACCGAAAAGGCACGCCTGCTGCGCATTCCCTTGCTGGCCGCCGCCGGGTGTTTCGGTGTGGCCTTGCTGTGGGGGTACATGGCCCCTCGCTTCGAAGGCGACATCATGCCCCTGCTCATAGTGGGATCGGCCGTGGGGTTGTTCTATGGATGGCAATGGATCGGTCGTCACGGCGCGCTGGCCCGCACGGGCTTCACCTTGGTCGTCATCATCCTCGGCCTCTACAGCATGGTGGCCAACTTCGGCATCGCCGTCTCGCCCGCACCCGCCGGCGAGTGGACCGATGCCCAGGTGGTCAACTTTGTGACCTTCCAAGAGGAGCTCAGCAACATCACCGGTCATCCGTTGCTCAACCAGGTCATGCGCGGGACCGAACCTCCCGATTTCGCCCCGGCCGGAAAGTTGTTCATATCCGGCAACTGCAGTGCCCTGTATCTCTCGACGGGCGAGACGTTCGCCAACGATCCCCAGCAGAACACCGAACACGCCACGTGGGTACCGGTGGAACAAGGCCCGCAAGTGCTCCATCTGTTCCGGGTGACGTACAACGGGCCTGGAAACGGCCCCAGCCCGATCGTTCCTCTCGTCAGTTATGGCCCCGACACGTTCTTCGTCCACTTCACCGGCGTCGATACGGTGCGCTACGGGCTCGAGGGCCCCGGGTTCACCGATCTCGGCGCACCGCTGAAGGTGACCATCGGAGCGGCCGCCAACGTGGCGGTGCAGGCCGACCCCACCCTTCACTCCTACGCACTGGTCGAGGGCCTGCACTACGGGTTGGATGGCACCCTCCCCGGCACGGGGCCGGTCGTGGTGCACTCCGAGACGCCCCCTAGCGGATCGTCGTATCCGGCCATCACCGAGGTGGCTACCGTCGTCCCCACCCAGTCGCTCGCCATCTGCCACAGCTTGCTCAGGGAGTTGTCGGCCCGCCACAACGGCTAAAGGGGCTGAGTGCTCGTATGAGGAGACGGCTGCCGGATGTGCTCGGCCTTGCATGGGTGGTAGCGGCCGGTATCGCCGCCCTCCTTCCGGCTCTGGTGCACGGTCTATCGCTGGGAACCATCGACCAACTCTCGTTGTGGGGACTCACGCAACAGCCCGGGGTTCCGCTTCATCAACTCCAGGGGTCCGATCAGATCACCTTGTTCATTCCGTGGACGGATCTGTCGTGGACCCAGGTCCATCACGGACACGTGCCGCTGTGGAACCCGTACAGCACGCTCGGGGCGCCGTTGGCATTCAACTGGGAATCGGCGTCCTTCAGCATTCCCTCTCTGGTCGGGTACCTCTTTCCTTTGCGCCTCGCCTACAGCGCATCGGTATTGACCACCGTCATCATCAGCGGGACCGGGGTCTACGTGCTCGGCCGAGTGATGCGCCTCGGCGTCATCGGGTGTGTGATGGCGGCCACCATCTACGAGCTGAGCGGGCCGTTCATGGGCCTGCTCGGTTGGCCCATCGCCTGGGTGCTGGCCTGGGCCGGTTGGCTGTTCGCGGCAGCGCTTCTCATCGTGAGAGGGCGCCGTCGCCTACGCGCCATTGCCTTGTTCGCCGTGGTCGTCGCTTGTGCGGGCTATGCGGGCGAGCCCGAAGGGCTGCTGCTGCTCGCCATCGCCCTCATCGTGTTCCTCGCCGTCCTCATGATCTTCAGAATGGAGCGCCTGGGCGGAGGGCCCATTTGGCGTCCTCTTCGAGACGTGGTGGTGGCCGGCGTCGCCGGCGGCGCGCTGTTCGCCCCCTTGGCCTTACCCGGGCTCCAGGTGGCTTCGGGGTCGGTGCGCAATGTCAGCGGGACCTGGATCGAGGTGATCCCCACCAACAGCACGGCCCGGGCGCTTCCGGTACACGACCTCATCCACGTGCTCCTGCAGGGGTTCGACGGGCTCCCGCTCAGCACCAGCGCGTTCTTCGGCGACCGCCTCTTTTATATCGACACCGTTGCCTACGTCGGCGTCATCGCGTTGGCGCTGGCCTTGTTGGCTGTGGTGGTGCGGCGCCGCCGTCCCGAGGTCGTCGCCTTCGGCGCTGTCGCCCTTGTCATGGCGGGCCTGGTCTTCGCCCAACCCGTGGTATCGGCCGTCGATCATGTGCCCCACTTGGGCAGCGTGCTGTGGAATCGGGCGCTACTCCCCTTGGCGTTCGCACTGGCCATCCTGGCCGGCATGGGGACCGATGCCTTGGTCCGGGCCGGACACAGACGCACGGTCACGGCGTGGGCGGGGGCCAGCTTTGGTGCCGCGGGCATCGTGCTCGGCGCGCTGTGGCTCTTCGGGCGCGGCCAACTTTCGCCCGAAGACGCGTCCATCCGGGCCCACAGCTTCATCTGGCCACTGCTGTGCATCGTGCTCGGCCTCATCGTCGTGGCCGCCATCGCCGTGTCTCACAACCGGCGAACCACCACCACCGATCGACCGTCCCTGGCGCGCTGGTCGTCACCGACGAGGTGGGCCGCCGGGGCGTTGCTGGCCGGTGAGACCGCCTTTCTGATCGGCGCCGGAGCACCCCTGTGGGCGTCGAGCCCGACGGCCCCGGCCCCCACCGCCGCCGTGGTCGACCTGAAGGCGGCGGTGGGCTCGTCGGTCGTCGGCTTGGGCGCCCCTGACTGCGTCGGCTACGGCCGGCTCGGGCTCCAGCCCAACGTGAACGTGCTGTTCGGGATCGACGAGTTGGTGGCGTACGACCCCATGACACCGCGTTCGTACTTCTCCTCGTGGAAGAGGTCCACCGGTGCGGCGCCGGGATACCCCAGCTACGAGACGTTCTGCCCCGCCGTGACGACGGCCGCCTTGGCCCGCCTCTACGGGGTGGAATATGTGCTCGAGCAGTACGGAGCCCCCGGTCCCGTCGGCGGCGTCTTCGACAAGACGGTGGGAAGCGAAGAGCTCTATCGCATCCCTGGTGCCGCGGCGGCAACGGTGAGCTCGCTCGCACCCGGTGGCACACTGCCCCCCAAGAGCGCGCCGGGGACGCCGGTACCTGTGACGCACCCCAGTCCGTCGTCGTGGCACGTTGTCATCGACACCACCGCGCCCGGAGTCCTGCGTCTGCGGCTCACCGATCTGCCGGGCTGGCACGCCACCATCGACGGGCGGCCCCTCCCCCTGAAGCCGTTTGCCGGTGTGATGCTGCAGGCTCGCGTCCCGGCCGGCCGGCACGTGATCGAGCTTTCCTACTGGCCCACGTACTTCACGGTAGGAATCGTCTTAGCGGCGTGCAGCGCCGGCGGCCTGGCCGGAGCCTCGCTGTGGGCGCTGCGGCGAGGGCGGCGGCGGCAGCAGCCGACGGCCTGACGCTTCTCAGATTGCCTACTGCTTCTTGCGACGCAGATGCTCGAAGGTTCGGAGGATCTTGGTCACCGAGTCGTCGGACATGCCCAGGTGGCGCTTGGTCCAGTCGTAGACCCGTAGGGCTTGCTTGTCGAGGTAGATCACCACGGACTTCGAACCCTCGCCAGGCCGGGCCCGGTACTCGGTGGAGCGCACCAACGGATTGACCTCGGTGGTGAAGTAGTACAGCGCCAGGGACTGGCGGGCCACGCCGGGGGGGCACTGCATCGGTTCGGGATGACCGTGGAACGAGTCGGCGTCGGTGCTGAACACCACGACGCGGTTGCCCACGGGGCGGATCTTCTCTTCGCACTGGCTCATGTCGGTGCGCCACAACTCAAGGGCGCCGCCGTACTCCTCGGACCATCCCTCGTTCAGATAAAGCAACAGGTTGACGCGCCGGCGCCAGGTGCGATGCCGAGGATGCACGGTGAAGTCGGCGTGGATGTTCAAGAACCCGCCCGCCACCGATTGGTGGAGGCCCCCGCCTTCGAGCGTCTCATCGGCGAAGAGGCCGTCAATGCCCGTCAGCTTGCTCAGCAGGTCGACGAAGCGCTTCGACTGCAGCTCGGCCAGCAGCGCCTGCAACGGGGCCGGCCATGTCGATGACTGGGTGTTGCTGAACTTCCGCTCGTTGGCATGGAGGTAGTTGTTCCACTCATGCGAGTTCAATGAGGGAAAGACGTCGATCGCTTCCTTGGCCACGTCGGGGGGGAGAAAGTCATCGAGGACGATATGAGGGAAGGGCCGGGCCGAAAGGTACCGCTGTTGAAGCCCTCCGAGCTCAGCCTCCAACTTGGCGATGTCCAGCACCGACTCACCCGGTTGCTCGGGTGAGTCGAATCCGCCGTCGGCGACGATGGGGATCATGAGTTCGCCCGCCTTATCGGTCGGTTGCCGAACTCAGGCGACCGGTTCCAGCTCGAAGAGCAGCTGGTACGCGAACAAGTTGGGGGCGACGGCCATCCCCATCTTGTCGAGCGTGCTGAGAAGCGACGTGACGGAACGAGGTGCGGGACCGCCCCGATCGGCGGCCTCGACCGGCAACCCCGAGATAGACCGCTTGCGCACGCGCATCCCTGAGGCGCCGGCCATGCGCTCGAGGCTCTGGCGGGTGAAGAAGCGGACGTGGCTGGAGTCGAAGATGCCGCGCCGCTCGTAGCTGAACTTGCCGGCGGCCACACGCACCCGCGGGTACCAGTGGGCGATATTGGGCACGCTTACCAACATGACGCCACGCGGGGCGAGCACCTCGCGCACTTGGCGCATCATGGCGGCCGGGTCGACCAGGTGCTCGAGGACGTCAGCGGCCAAGACCACGTCGAATCCCGTCCCTACTTCGGCGGGGAGGCCTTGGTTGAGATCCGCCTCGATGAAATCATCGAGGCGATCCGCCACGCCGTCGACCTTCACGGCGTCGACGCCGATCACGGTGTGGCCCGACAGACGCAACAGCTCTCCGAGTCGGCCATTGGAGCAGCCCAGGTCGAGGATGCGCTTGGGCGGGTGTTCGCTCACCCAGTTGATCAGCTTGCGATGCGACGAAGACGGGCTCATCTTGAGCTCGTAGCCCTCTTCAGCAAAGGCCATCTCCCCGGAACCGAAGCCCATCTTGTGGAGTCGGTAGCGCACTACGTCCTTGACGACGTCTTTGGCGTAGCCCATGCCGTTGACGTAGCAAATCTCGTCGCCGTAGTAGGTGGGGATAGGCACTTCGACGATCACCTTGCCGGCCTCATGCATCTGCAAGATGATCTCGGTGTCGAAGTCGAAGCCGTCGGAGTTGACCTCGAAAGGCACGTCCTTCAGGGCATCGACCCGGTAGGCGCGGTACCCACTGTGCCATTCCGTGAGGTTCAGGCCGGCCACGGAGTTCGAGAACTTGCTCAGGATCCGGTTGCCGACGTACTTGTACAGCGGCATGGCGCCCATACGCGCCGAGCCGGGCTCCATCATGCGCGACCCGAAAACGGCGTCACAGTGCTTGGAGGCGAACGGGGTGATGAGGTCTTCGATGACCTCAGGGGCGTACTGCCCGTCGCCGTGCAGCAGGACGACGATGTCGAGCTTGTGCTCGATGGCCCACTTGTAGGCCGCCTTCTGGTTCCCGCCGTATCCGAGATTGCGGGGACGGCGAATCACCGTCAGGGGCAGGTCACCGGTCTTCTGGTATTCCAGTCCGACGGTGTACGTGCAGTCACTGCTGGCGTCATCGCAGACGACGACCTCTGCCACTTTGGCCCTGAACGCTGGTGGTAGCCGGTCGAGAACGGCGGCCAACGTCGATGCCGCGTTGTACGCGACGATGACGACGCCAACACGCTCCTCGGCACCCTGCTCACGAGACACTGGTCCCCCTTCCGCCGCCAGCCCCCCGCTGGCCTTGGCAACGCCCCCGGCCGAGATCGTGTGCATAGCGCACCAATTGGCAATGTGCCCGGCACCAATGACGGTACCGGGCTGGCTTCCCATACGGCCTCGTCATAATTGAGGGAATTTACCCTACGCAAAGACCCAGCTCAGAGCGTTTCGGTGTGGTATGCGGGCCAAAGTCGGCCCGAAAAGGCACCGGGCCGCTCCCCTGGGCGGGGACGATCGGCCTGTTTCCGATCACCCCGAGACGCACTCCCCGCTCAGCGGAGGGGCCGGCTCGTCCTGGTACAGGCCGTAAGGAACGAGGGCGAACTGGCCGAGATGGTCCTTGGTCACGTCGCTGATCTTCGGATCCATGACCCTGACGGCCTGGGTCGGGCTCCAAATCCCGTCCAGCAGGAAGCTGAGCTCACAGGGGCGGGTGGATGCGGGAAACCGGCTGATGTTCGCTGCCACGCGTGCCTGGGAGAGGAAGAAGGAACGGTTCTGGGCGCCTTGGATGATGCCGTAGCGTGTGGCCCCCACAACCTGGACTCCGAGGACGCAAACCAGGACCAGGGGCACCGCCCATGCCAGGGTTTGCCGCCGTGTGTCGCCCGAGCTGGTCTTGGGGGCGCCAGGCACACGCTTCAAGGCGTAGATGGCGATACCCGTCAGAAGCACCAGATTGGGCATGCTGTAGCGGCTGCTCATGGCCGACGTCCGGGCGATGTCCCACAACAGGTACCGGCCGATGGCAATGAACACGTCATTGACGAGCGCGAAGAGGATCAGCATCAGAGGCAACGGGACCGAGTCCCGAGTGGCGCGGTGTCGCCACGACTGCACGACGATGAACAAGGCCACGACCAGGAGCACGATCCCGATCAGTTCGTGGGTGAAGTTCTGGGGCAGGCCCAAGAGCCCTCCGGTGCCACCGGGGAGCACGTTGCCCATAAGGACCACCATGTACTGCAGTGTCTCGAGTGGGTGATGCAAGGCCAGGTTCGAGGAGCAGTACCGCCCGTAGATCCCGAAGCTCTCACAGTTGCTCAGACCGAAGCTGAACCCGTGGACATAGATGGCGGCCGTTACAGCGGCGACTACCGCCACGACGGCGACTTTGCGGCGTGAGCGACGGGTCCATCCCTCCAGCCAGAACACGCCGATCACGGCGAGGGGCCAGAGAATGAAGCCCTGGATGTAGGACAGCGATGCCCCGACAGCAGCCGCCACGGCAATGACGAACCAGAGATTGATGCGGTTATGCGGCACCAACAGGGCGTACAGCATGACCACCAAAAACACCGGGACGAGGTACCACGACACCTGGAACGACCACAACGAGTTCCCGACGTCCACCAAGCTGAACCACATGAGCCCGATGACGACCACGGGAATGGGGGTGAGGCTCCGGCCGATATACCGCCGGTACACGGCCAGCAAGATCCCGTAGGCGGCGATGAACATGACGCCGTCGAAGAGCACCACGGCACGGAGGTCAAGGTGGTCGGCGAAGGCGAACAAAATGTAGACAAGACGGCCCAACATGATGCGGGAGTTGTTGTACTGCGCCCACAGCAAGCCCATCGACAGATGCCCGTGCAAGGCGCCGTGGACCACGGGAACGTTGAACCAGTCGTCGAGGTAGAAGGTGTTGACCGCATACCGGTCGAGATACACCAGGTACGCCACCGGGGTCAGGCACGCGGCAATGACGGTGAGCACGGTGTTGTACCGGGCCAACCACGAAAGAGGGCCTGAACCCTGGTCGTCGTGGCGTCCGAATGCCCCGTTGTCAGGGTCAGAACGCTCTTGTGCGAGAACCGCGTGATCCATCAGAGGAGGCCGCCGGCGGAGCTTTTGAGAAACGCACTTTACCATCCGACCTTGCGCATCGGAAGAGCCGATCAGCCTCGAAGCGTCATGGAGTGCGGCGACAAAGCGCCTGAGTTCTCGCTGTGTGGCCGTCCCCGTGAACAACGGAAAGGTGCTGCCCAAACGGGCCGCGCTGAACCCATCCGCTACGGTGTCGCCCAGAGCAGCACTCACGTTCATACCGGGGACAGCGGTGGCCACCACGAGCGGCGACACGGCAAAGGACACGAGCATGGCCGCGTCGGTACGCCCCGCATCTACAGATACCTCCCGAGGTGGTGGCGGTGTGGGCCATTTCGGACGGTGGCTGGCCCTCGTCACCATGGCGTCGTTTGCCTGGCGGGTCGTGGTCATCGAGCTGTCGCACCGCGAGAACGTGACTGGCGACGGATTCGAGTGGAGCAAGCAAGGCAACTTGAACGCAGCCGGGCACTGGTTCGTCAGCGCCTTTTCGTTGCAGCCGGACGCCCTACGGCCGCCGGCATGGGCCCTCGTGCTCACCGTGTGGGCATGGTTTGGCCAGCACGCCTGGTTCCACCAACAGCTTCTGGCCTGCGCCATCGGCACGGCGACCGTCATGACCGTGGGCCTGGCCGCACGGCGCATCAGTGGCGATCGGGCCGGCTTGCTCGCCGCCGGCATCGCCGGCGGGTACGCCGGCTTGTGGGTCTACGAAAGGGCGATCCTGTCCGAAACCCTTCTTCTGCCGGCCGTGGCGCTGATGATCATTCTCACCTATTGGTTTCGCGACCGGCCGTCGATGCGGAGAGCGGTTGCACTTGGCACCATGTGCGGAGTGCTCGCCATGATCCGCTCCGAACAAATTCTCACACTGCCGTTTCTCGTCTTCCCTGTTGTCGTCGCCGCCAAGGCCGTTCCGGCCCGCCAAAAGGTGGGCTGGCTCGTAGTGGCCGTGCTGGCCACCGTGATCGTCGTGGCCCCCTGGACCCTGTTCAACCTCGGCCGCTTCCAACGCCCCGTGCTTCTGTCCAATGGTTTCGGGGCGGCGGCCGCCACAGGAAACTGCAACCAGACGTACTACGGGCCCGACATCGGTTACGGCACGCTGCAATGCCTGCCGATCTACGCCAAGGGCGACCAGTCCGAGCAGGACACCGAAGACACTCATACGGCGATCACCTACGCCGAGCACCACCTGAGCCGCCTGCCCATCGTGATCTTCGCTCGCGAGGGTCGCACCTTCGGGTTCTGGAATCCCTGGCAACAGACCTCTATCGACGCCCAGTGGATGGGAACATGGGTCGGGGTGACGAGGCTGGGCATGGTGAGCTACTGGCTGCTGCTGGTCCCGGCGGTGATCGGCGGAGTCGTCTTGCGCCGTCGACGAGTCGCCCTCTACCCGCTGCTGGCGTTCGTCGCCATCGCCGCCATCGCCGTGATTCCCACCATTGGCGACGTCCGCTACCGAGCCGCCGCCGAGATCCCGCTCGTGATTCTCGCCGCCATGGGCATCGACGGCCTGCTCCCCTCGCGACATGTCCATCCGAGTCCGCCGCCGGTGTCCTCGCGGCAAAGTTCGGAGGTCTGAACCGGAGACCAACGGCGGGGACCGACGTATATTGGTTCTTCGGACATTGCCCTTCTCCACCGAGTCGGGCAGGGGGGATGGCCAGGCACCAGATGTCGAAGACGGTTCCAGCGGCCGAGCAGTCCCCCGATCGTTTGTCCCGGGGTGGGGACCCTGCCATTGAGTTGTTGATCCCCGACAACGACGTCGCCGACCCCGAAGTCTCCATCGTCGTCCCCGCCGTCAACGAAGAACTGACCATCTCGGAGTTCGTGGCCTGGTGCCAACAGGGTCTGCACGACGCCGGGGTGCGCGGTGAGATCCTCATCGTCGACAGCTCCACCGACGGCACCGCCGAGCTGGCCCTGGCCGGAGGGGCCCGCGTGCTGCGGACTCCCAAACGCGGACTCGGACGGGCCTACATCGACGCCACGGCATACATCCGCGGCAAATACGTCGTCATGGGCGACGCCGACTGCACCTACGACTTCCGGCAACTCGGTCCCTTTGTCGAGAAGCTCCGCGAGGGATATGAGTTCGCCATGGGGTCGCGCTGGCTCGGTTCCATCGAGGACGGTTCCATGCCCGCCCTGCATCGCTACGTCGGCACCCCGGTGACGACGTGGATGCTCAACCGTCTCTACGGCAGCCGCTTCACCGACATCCACTGCGGCATGCGCTGCATCAGTCGCGACGCCTTGCAGCGCATGGGGTTGGCCTCACAGTCGTGGGAGTACGCCTCGGAGATGGTGCTCAAGTCGGTGCTGATGCAGCTGCGGACGACGGAGGTTCCCGTCACCTTCTACCGTGACCGCAACGGCCGGATGTCGCACCACAAACGGGCGGGGTGGTTCTCTCCGTTCCTGGCCGCGTGGATCAACCTCCGCATCATGTTCGTCTTCCGCGCCCAGTTCTTCATGCTCAAACCGGGGCTGGCGCTCCTCGCCCTCGGCCTCCTCCTCACCCTGCCGCTCAGCTTCGGGTCGATATCGATCGGGTCCTACACCTTCAGCCTGTACTGGCAGCTCCTCGGAGTCACGTTGGCCGTACTGGGATTGCAGAGCGCGTTCTCCGGCGTCCTGGCTCAGGTGGTCTCGGACTATTCCGGCGTGTCGCGTGCTCGGTGGAAAGCACGTTTTCGCTACACGCGCACAGTGCTCATCGGCTTCGGCGTCTTCCTCATCGGCCTGGGCCTGCTCGGGGCCTTGGCCGTGGAGTACCTGGTGCTCGGACACAAGCTTCCCGGCCCATCCTCGGCCCTGGACCACCTGGCCGTGACCGGTCTCCTGTTCGTCATCATGGGCTTCTCCACTTTCTGCTTCACCTTGCTGTTGCACGCCACGGGCGTCCACTACGGGCGGCGCACGGTGTCCGGCTCGTGACGTTCACCGGAGATTTCGTCGAAGAGACGATCGCCGTGCTGCGGGCCGTCGACCAGTCGAGCGTGGAGGCGTGCGCCACGGGCCTGGCCGACGTGCGCCAACGGGGGGGTCGGCTTTTCGTGTTGGGGGTGGGAGGGTCAGCCGGTCACGCATCCCATGCCGTCAACGACTTTCGCAAGCTGTGTGACATCGAGGCGTACGCCCCCACGGACAACGTCTCGGAGCTCACGGCCCGCATCAACGATGACGGGTGGGACAGCTCGTTCTCGCAGTGGCTCGTCGGCTCGCGCCTCGATCGGCGCGACGCCGTGTTGGTGCTGTCGGTGGGCGGAGGGGACCGGCAGCGGGGCGTGTCCACCAACTTGGTGACCGCCATGGAGCTGGCCCGCCACCACGGCGCCTCCATCTTCGCCATCGTCGGCCGCGACGGCGGGTTCGCGGCGGAGGTGGCCGACGCCTGCGTGGTGATCCCCCCACTGTTCCCGCAGCACGTCACCCCGCACACCGAAGGGCTGTGTGCCGTCGTCTGGCACCTGCTCGTCAGCCACCCGGCTTTGGCTCGCCACGGCGCCAAGTGGGAATCTGTCCGTTGAGCGGAGGGTCTACTCCCAACATCTCGCGTGTCTGCATTGTGGGGGGCGCCGGCTTCATCGGCAGCCACTTTGTCGACCGCCTGTTGGGGAACGACACCACCGAGGCGGTTACCGTCTTCGACAACTTCTCTTCAGGGCGCCAGTGGCACCTCGCTCATCACGAAGGCGACCGTCGTCTGCGGGTCATCCGAGGAGACGTCGTCGATCTCGACGCCCTGCTTTCGGCCACCGCCGGCGCCCAGGTCGTCATTCATCTGGCGTCGAATCCCGATATCGCCCGCGCCGCCACGGATCCGGCCATCGACTTCGACGCCGGCACGCTTCTCACCCACCGTGTGGTGGAGGCGATGCGGCTGTCGGGGGTGCCCCGCATTTTGTACGCGTCGGGAAGCGGGGTCTACGGCGATGTGGGCGAGCTCGAGGTGGCCGAGGACCATGGTCCGTTGGTCCCCATCTCCACCTATGGGGCGAGCAAGCTGGCCGGCGAAGCGCTCATCTCTTCGTACTGTCACATGTTCGACCTCACCGCATGTGTGTTCCGCTTCGGAAACGTGGTGGGGCCGCGCCAGACGCACGGGGTCGGCTTCGACTTCATCCGCCGGCTGCTCGACGACCCGGAGCGTCTGCGCATCCTCGGAGACGGCCAGCAAAGCAAGTCCTACGTGCACGTCTCGGACATTGTCGACGCCGTGCTGCTCGCGGCCGTGTCGGCTCCCCTGCCGTTTTCCACCTACAACGTCGCCACGCTCGACTATGTCACCGTCAACGAGATCGCCCAGCTGGCCGCCGAGGTGTGCGGGCTCGAGGCGACGCGCATCGTCTTTGAGTACACGGGCGGAGACCGAGGCTGGCGAGGCGACGTTCCTGTGGTCCGCCTCAACAGCAGTCGGATCCGAGCGCTCGGGTGGACCAACGCCATGTCGGCTCGCCAAGCCCTGCGCGCCTCACTGACATCGATGCTGGAGGATGTCCGCGCCGGGCGCCTGACGTGACGGCGCCCGACCCCGCCGTCGGTGCCCGCGGGGCCGGCGGGCGACGGGCCGTGTTCCTCGACCGCGACGGCGTCTTGAACCGCCCCATCGTGCGCAACGGGTTGCCCTACGCGCCGACATCTGTCGCCGAATTCGAGCTGTACCCCGAGGTGCCGGCCGCCTGCCAGCGGCTGCGCGCCTTAGGGCTGGCTTTGGTGGTCGTCACCAACCAACCCGACATTGCCCGCGGCACGCTGGACCCTGCGGTCGTCGATGCCATCCACGACGCGCTGCGAAAGCAGATCGCCGTCGACGGGATCTACGTGTGCCGTCACGACGACGATGACGCCTGTGATTGCCGCAAGCCGGCCCCCGGTCTTCTCATCCAGGCCGCCGGTGACCTCGGGCTCGACCTGGCTGGCAGCGTCATGGTGGGCGACCGCTGGCGCGACGTGGAGGCCGGGCGTCGGGCCGGCTGTCACACCGTCTTCATCGACCGGGGCTATCGCGAGCCGGCTCCAGATTCTCCCGACCACATAGCCGCATCCCTTGCGCAAGCGGCAGTGTGGATCGAAGATGTGGTGGTAGGGGGGATCGACGGTGGCTGAACAACAGGGTCTCGGTGTCAAGGTCTTCGCCGACGGCGCCGATCTCGACAGCATCCTTGAGCTGGCCGACAACCCCCTCATCTCGGGATTCACCACCAACCCGACCCTCATGCGCAGAGCCGGCGTGGAGGATTACGAAGGGTTTGCCCGAAAGGTCCTCGACCACATCACCGATCGACACGTCTCCTTCGAGGTTTTTTCCGACGATTTCGCCGAGATGCGACGCCAGGCCCATCGCATTGCCTCGTGGGGGCCCAACGTATTCGTCAAGATCCCGGTCACCGATACCCACGCCGTGAGCTCGGCTCCCCTCATCGCCGATCTCACCGCCGACGGCTTGCAACTCAACGTCACCGCCATCCTCGCCCTCGACCAGGTCCGCACCGTGGTCGACGCTCTGGCTCCGAGCACCGCGGCGGTGGTCTCGGTGCTGGCCGGCCGGATCGCCGACACCGGGCGCGATCCGGTGCCCATCATGGCGGCAGCCGTGGAGCTGTTGGCCCCGTATCCCGCCCTCGAGCTTCTGTGGGCCAGCCCTCGCGAGATCCTCAACCTGTGCCAAGCGCAGTCGGTCGGGTGTCACATCATCACCATGGTTCCCGATCTGCTCAAAAAGATCGACGGCCTGGGCCGAGGACTCGAAGAGGTGTCGGTGGACACCGTGCGCATGTTCCACCGCGACGCCTCTGACTCCGGCTACCTGTTGTGACCGGTGGCGGGGAACCCGTCGACAACGACGATTGGAACCAGCACTGGAGCACCTTCGGCGACGCCGTAGCGGGGAACCCCGCCACCACCTATCGGAGTCGCTTGATCATGGAGTTGTTGGGTCGACTCGACGATGACGAGGTCATCCTCGAGATCGGCTGCGGCCAAGGCGAATTCACACTTGAGTTGGCCGCCAAGTATCCGAAGGCTGAGGTGCGGGGCATCGATGCCAGCGCCGAAGGTGTACGGCGCGCCGCTCGCGCCGCCGAAGATCGGGGCGTCGTGGCCCACTTCGCGCCGCGCGACCTGACGGCCCCCGCCGAGCTGGCCGACGACGAGCGCAACCGGGCCACGGTGGCGGTGTGCTCGGAGGTCTTGGAGCACGTCGACGATCCCGGGGTGCTCTTGCGCAACGCCGCGCAGTACCTGGCGCCGGGGTGCCGGGTGGTGATCACCGTTCCCGGAGGACCGCGCTCGGCCTTCGACCGCCACATCGGCCATCGTCGCCACTTCACATCCACCCGTCTGCGGCAACTCCTCGAGGACAACGGGTTCGAGGACATCCGGGTGCGGCGTGCGGGGTTTCCGTTCTTCAACGTCTACCGGCTCGTTGTCATCGTGCGAGGACGGAAATTGATCACCGACGTCGAACAGTCATCGGGCACGACACTCGACGGCGGGGCATCGGGGGCGGCGCTGCGGCTGTTCGACCGCGCCTTTCACTACAACTTCAATTCGTCTCCTTTCGGTTGGCAGCTCGTGGCGGTGGCGCGGCGCTCGAGGTTGGCGTCATGATCATCACCCGCACTCCGCTGCGGATCTCTCTTGGCGGCGGGGGCACGGACCTTCCCTCGTACTACGAGCGATTCGGCGGCATGGTGCTGTCGGCCGCCATCAACCGCTACATCTACGTGGCCGTGAACACGACGTTCACCGACGACTACTTCCTCAAGTACTCGGCCATCGAGCGGGTCAAGAGCATCGACGACATCGACCATCCCATCATCCGAGAGACGCTGCGTCGCCATCCCATCGGCCCGTCGGTCGAACTGGTCAGCGTGGCCGACATTCCCGCCGGTACCGGGCTCGGTTCGTCGGGCTCCTTCACGGTGGGGCTGCTCCGGAGCATTTACGCCTACATGCGCCAAAGCGTGACCATCGAAGAGATCGCCGCCGAGGCCTGCCGCATCGAGATCGAAGTGTTGGGCCGTCCCGTCGGCAAACAGGATCAGTATGCGGCGGCCTACGGAGGGCTCGAGTCACTCACCTTCGATCGAAACGGCGATGTCGAGGTGGCCTCGTTGTCAGTTCCCACCGAGGCCCTGCACGACCTCGAACAGCATTTGTGCATGTTCTTCACCGGCTACTCCCGCCACGCCGATGACATCCTCGAGGAGCAACGTTCCCGGTCCGTCCAAGGTGATCACGACATGGACGAAAGCCTGCACGTGGTCAAGACCCTCGGACTGTCCAGCCGCGAGGCGCTCGAAGCCGGGGACACGGCGAAGTTCGCCTCGCTCATGAACGAGCATTGGGAACACAAGAAACGCCGCTCGGCGTCGATGTCGAACACCGCCATCGACGGCTGGTACGACATCGGCATGAACAACGGGGCCCTCGGGGGCAAGCTGGTGGGGGCCGGGTCCGGCGGGTTCCTGCTGTTTTACGCCCAGGACCCTGACCGGTTGCGCCGGGCGCTGAGCGCCGAAGGCTTGGACGAAGTGCGCTTCGCCTTCGACCACGATGGCGCCGTCGTGCTCGTGCGCGACTGACATGCAGTGCCTCGTGCTGGCCGGCGGGCGCGGCACCCGCATGCGCCCCGCCACCGACCTGCAACCCAAGTGCCTCCTGCCCGTGGCCGGACAGCCTTTCGTGGACTGGCAGCTGGCGTGGCTGGCTGCCGAGGGGGTTGACCGTGTCGTCTACTGCATTGGCTACCGGGGCGACCTGGTCCGGCACCACGTCGGCGACGGCCGTCGGTTCGGGTTGCACGTCGTCTACGTCGACGAAGGCGATCGTCCCGCCGGCACGGCTGGTGCCCTGCGATTGGCGGCCGATCACGACGAACTCGACACCACGTTCTTCGTCCTCTACGGCGACTCCTACCTCCCTATCGACTTCGGCGCCGTGGAAGCGGCCTACGGGGCAAGCGGTCGGCCCGTGCTCATGACCGTGTATCGCGATCCGGGTCATATGGAACGACCCAACGCCGTGTTCGAGGGCGGCGTCGTGACCCGCTACGACAAAGGCCTGACCGACATTCCCGCCCAGATGCGCCACGTCGACTACGGGCTCTCGATATGGCGGCGCCAGGTGATCGAAGCCATGGTGCCGGCGGGCGCGGTGGCCGACATGGCTTCGTTATACGGCGCGCTGAGCCGCGATGATCAGCTGGCCGGCTACGAAGCGGGCGAGCGGTTCTACGAAATCGGATCGGCCGCCGGGCTGGCCGCCTTGGATGAGCGACTGCGTTGCGGGGGGGCCTTAGGGACACCACCTCCGAAGCAGTGGACAGCACGGCAGTAGGCTGGCGATGGTGTCGTGGCCGAAACAGCGGGCGAGCCTCACCGACGAGCAGTCGGCCATCATGGCGGACTGGATCAACGAATTCCTCAGCTCCGTCAAGACGTCGCGCTTCACCTGGGTGAGCCGATTCGACCATGTCTTTGCCAACCGCAGTGCGGCGGCGGGACAGCGGACCCTGGAGATCGGGGCGGGCACCGGGTCCCATCTGCGCTGGGAGACCGACGGCGAGTACGTGGCCGTGGAAAGCGCCGACGAGCTGGCGGCCCAGATCCCGGCCCGAGACGGCTTGTCGGTCATCGTGGCCGACTGCGAACAACGCCTTCCCTGGGACGACGATTCATTTGACCGTGTGCTCGCCATCCATCTTCTCGAACACCTCTACAACCTTCCCGCCGCGTTGGACGAAGTGGCTCGCGTGCTGCGACCCGGCGGTGTGTTCTCGGTCGTCATCCCCTGTGAGGGAGGCCGCCTCTACTCCCTCGGTCGGCGCCTGACCACAAAACGCATGTTCGAAAAGCGCTACCACATGCCTTATGAGTGGATGATCGGCGCCGATCACTGCAATACGGCGCGCGAAGTGCTCGATGAGCTCTCGAGCCGCTTTGAGGTACGCCGGCGTTCGTTCTTCCCCAGTAAGGTGCCGATGGTGGACGCCAACCTGGTCATTGGCCTCGAGCTCTCGGTCTGAGGCGTGGCGTCGCCCATGGTGAAGCGATGATCCACGTCGCCACCATCCACTTTGAATCGCCGCGTTGGATCGACATTCAGCTCGACTATCTCGGCCGCACCATGGGTGAGCCGTACGAGGTGTGGGCCAGCCTCCAAGACGTCCCCGGCGACCACGCCTCCAAGTTCGATCACATCGTTGAGGCCATCGGAGATCACCCGGGCAAGTTGAACCTGGTGGCCGCTGAGATCTCCGCCGTGGCGCGTCCCGACGATCTCATCATCTTCCTCGACGGTGACGCCTTTCCCATCGCCGATCCCATGCCGACGGTACGAAAGGCATTGGCGGAAACGAACCTGGTGGCGGTGCGGCGCGACGAGAACACCGGCGACAAACAGCCACATCCATGCTTCTGCGTGGTCACCGTGGCCGAATGGGAACGACTGCACGGGGATTGGTCTCACGGCGGTTGCTGGCCCGGGCTCAACGGCGAACCCGTGTCCGACGTAGGGGGAAACCTGTACCGATCGCTGGAGCGATCAGCCACGCCGTGGACGCCCCTGCTGCGCACCAACCGCGTCGACCTGCATCCGGTGTGGTTCGGCGTCTACGCCAACATCGTCTACCACCACGGATCCGGTTTTCGCCGGGCCATGTCGCGCGTCGACCTGGTGAACAAACCCCGATTGTCTAAGCGGGGGCGGCGCCTCCCGCTTCTCGGTCGGCCGCTGCGGCGCTACAACAAGTTTCGTCTGCAGCGGTGGGAAGCCCGGACCTCAGAAGCCTCGGAACGCCTGGGCGAAGAGATGTTCGAGAAGCTGCGCCGCGACCCTGAGTTCTACAAGGAACTCATCTAACGGCTCGGGCTGGGTCCAACAAAAAAAGGTCCCGTGCCGGCGGGATGTTCCCCACCGACACGGGACCCAACGTGCTTGGCCTTACTTCAGTGCGGCGACAATCTCCTTGCCGATGAAGGTGTAGCCCTTGGTGTTGGCGTGGATGTTCTGCATGGTGCAGTAGTAGGTGTACTTGCAGATGTCCGCCACCGACGCCGGCACCTTTGTCCCCTTGGGAATGGTGATCGCGGCCGGGGCGGTGGGGGCGTACTTCTTCGAGAGCCCCACCTGCGCCTGCCCGCTGAGTGCCGAAATTCCCGTGCCGTTCCCACCGAACTGGGGTTGGGCGGTGACGTTCACGAACTTTCCGCCCGTGACGCTGGTGTAAGCGGTATTGAGGTCGGGATTGAGGAAGCTGTCGAAGGCTGTGATCGACAACCCCGCCAGGCTCTGGGACGCCGACGCGTCGGCCGGGATAAGCCCAGGGTTCACCCACTCGCCCATAATCACGTCGGGGTAGGTCAGCCCCACGATGGGCGCACTTGAGTCGCCACTGGCGTCGAGCGCGGTCTTGATCGAACCAACGAGGCTAGTGACGTTGGCCCCAATGTTTTCACCACTCGGGTTGTAGGTGGCGCTGACGGTGCCATTCAGCCTGTCGAGGACGCAGGTGATCGGCGACGGTGTCGACACACACGAGGTGACGTCGTTGCCGCTGATGGAGACCGTGACAAGCCCGACTTGGCCGGGGTTGGCATCGATGAAGTTGACGGCGTTCTGGACTTGCGTGTCACCGGGCGTCTCGGCAGGCAGCTGCGATGCGACCGCGGGTGGTGCATAGGTGCCGCCAACACCACAGATTCCGGTGTAGGTGAGGATCGACTCGGTGGTGGCGCCGCCACAGCCGAAGTCCTCAACCGCAGCCATCTTCAGCTTGGTGGCCACGTATCCGGTGTAGCCCGACGTGGCCTCAGGCGACGGAACAGGCTGGTACCCAACCGAGTAGGAGTCACCCAGGGCGACATAGTCCTTACCGGCGAATGGGCTGGTGTGGCCATGGGCCTTGGTGGCGGCTTGGCTCACTCCGGGCACGGCTACGAGCGCCAAAACGCTCAGGCACCCTAAAGCGAGCAGGACGCGTCCTGCTGACGAACGAAACGGCTTCTTCACTTTTCCCCCCCAGAAATTGGCAAAAAATTGGTTGATTCCGTTCTACCGCCCTCGAACCCTACTCGCCCTCGTCAATCGTGATGATTTATGCAGTAGGCAAAGGACGGCGCCGGCGGCGTGACGCCCCCACCAGGAGCATGGCCGCCAATCCGACGGCGCCTCCCGTTGCCAGGACAATGCCCAGGGTAAAGGTGGTGGGCCAGTAATGGAGCGTCACCACATGGCTCCCGGCCGGGATCCGAGCCTGCAGCATCACCTTGTCGAACGGTTCGAGGGTCAAGGCGTGGCCGTCGATGGTGGCATGCCAACCGGGCGTATCGGTGAGGCGAAGCCGGAGCATCTCGGCCCGGCTCGAGTCGGTGACCACCTTCCAGGAGGCGGGCGTCGGATAGGTGACCGCCACCGGTCGACCGGGTGCGTCGACACCGGGGGCGGCGCCGCCGGCCGAGAGTGGGACCAATGTGGCGGCAGCGGCGCCGGGGATCTTGTAGAGAAGCTCGGTTCCCACGCGCCCCACGTACTGCGCGCCAGACGGCCCGCTGAAGCCGGGCAGCTCGAGCACGTAACCGACGCCGAAGCGACGCGCCACCGCAGCCGTGTCGAAGGTCGGACACAAGACACTGGAAAAGGCCACTCCCCCCGGAACCCCGGTGCTGTTCGACCAATCCTGCTTGTAATACGCCTCGGGAGTCATGGGGTCATAGGCGTCGAACTCGTGCACGCCAAAGGCGGCGTTGGCATTCTCGAGAAGCCCGACGCGCGGCGCTTCAAAGCACGGGCTCCCGTCGCCGACGACGGCGGTCCCCACGGCACGCTGCAACGCGGAGACCGACGCCGGGGTGGTCAGAGGACTGGAGCTGGACGAGATGATGGGCGCCCCCGATGCGATGAGAAAAGCCGTTTCGACCGTGAGCAAACACAGTCCCGCCGTGCGTCCGGGTCCCCACCGGGCCCGGCCATCAGATGGCACGGTCCGAGAAGCCCTGACCAGCAACCACACCACCCCGAGCCCTACGACGACAGCGACGACGGGCCAGATGAAGCTCTTCTCGCGAATGGTGGCCAGGGCCCGGGGCAAATGGCCTCGACCGGCGAACCACATCATCACCAACACCAGACCCGCCGCCGCCAACCCAATGCCCACCACCTGTCGCACCGATGTTTTGCGAGACGAGCGAACGACGACGTCTACTCCCATTCCCGCCAAGACGGCGAGGCCGAAGCTCAACATCGTCATGGCCAGCACCCAGTAGATCTTCATGACGTTCTGGTCCAAAATCGCCACGACGGGATGCAAGAAGACAAGC
This sequence comes from uncultured Acidimicrobiaceae bacterium, assembly GCA_963714125.1. Taxonomy (GTDB): domain Bacteria; phylum Actinomycetota; class Acidimicrobiia; order Acidimicrobiales; family UBA8190; genus CAWCAW01. Next base: position 3,698,069 of record OY970234.1, read on the forward strand.
GCACCCATGACCACCACGACCGCGGTGAAGGCACGAACCTCGGGGCGCTTCCAGCGCAGCACCACCGCCGTCAACGCCATGACCAAGGCGATCACGCCGACGTAAGCGGCGGTCTCCTCGTAGTTCGAGTAGCCGAACCATTTGCTGCCCGCTATCGGCAACCCGTCGAATCCCTGAAAAACCAGGTGCATGACGTCGGTAAGGGGGAGGGTGTGCGGCCCGTTGGTCGGTCCCACCGCTGTGCGGTTGGACCGGGAGGCGACCTGCAGACCCGGCAGCAACAGCGGGGTGGCGAGCAACACGCCGCCGACCGCCATAGCGGCGAGATCGATGACCGGACGCAAGAGCGCTCCGCTGCCTCCGAAGACGGGCATCCGGTGGGCCACGATGACAAGCACCACCACGCCGGTGCCCAACAGGAGCAGAAAACTCCCCTCGGGATCCCCGGCATAAAAGGCCAACGCCAACACGACGGCCCCGAACACAATGGACCTGGACCGCTGCCGGCCTCGCACGATGAGCATGGCGGCGGCGACCAACCATCCCGCCCACGACATCACCGCGGAAAGGGGCCAACCCAGCCAGCCGATGAACGGGCCGCTCAATTCAAAGACGGTGGCCGCCATGACGCATCCGAGCACGCTGAGGCGCAGCACCTTGCCGAGCATGTACACCCCGGTGCCGGCGATGAACAGGATGACGACGAGCTGCACGGTGAACGAAAGGTTCTCCGGGACCAGATAGCCGATGACGACAGGGAGGCTGAATGGCGCCGACTCCCAGTTGAACGCCAGCGGCATGCCCAGTGCGTTGTAGGGGTTCCACAACGGGAGTTGCCCGTGGTGGACCTGTTCCCACACCAAGCGAGTCCAGGGGATGAAGAGCTGGATCTGGTCGCCTTGGGTGGTGTTGTGGATCGACGGATGGCGCACCGACGTGAGGCCGAAATTGGAGAGCAAGTCATAAGGGCCCAGCGCATAGCCGTGGACCAAGGCGGGCGTCAGGACCAACACGGCGGCCACCAGTACCCACAGCAGTCCGAGGCCGTCGGGAAGGTGCCGATGCCCGTGCACCCAGATCAAAGCCCGGTCGCCTCGGGTGCCACCGCGCCTCGCCGGCCCGCCGCCCCCGGCCGCTCGACCGGTCGTGGCGTCGGCTTGTGGGGTGTCAGACGCTGTATCGGTGGCAGTGGCCATGGGGAGTCAGAAGGGTCGTGGCCCGCTCACGCGGGGACAGATCAGGATCAAGCTCCTTCGAGTCCTTGCATGCGAGCGCGTCGGGCCACGGTAGTGCATCGCTACCCCGCTTGTGTCACTAGGATCGGTGCCTTGCGCGCTGCGCAGGCGTGGGTTGATCAACCACCTGAGATGCTCGACGAACAAGGAACAATGTGTCCCTGCACCCGTCTTCTGTGCTCTTCGTCACGCTGGACTCCTGTCGCTACGACACCTTTGCGGCCGCCAACCTCAAGAACATGACCGCCGTCGGCCCGACGCGCCGAGCGCTGGCCCCGGGCACCTTCACCTACAGCTCCCATGCGGCCATGTTCGTGGGCTTCACCCCCGACGTGCCCGGCCTCCTCGAGCCTTACATCAACCCGAAATACGCCCGGCTCTTCATGCTGCGCGGCGGCGGGTCGGGATCACCACGCGAGCCCTTCGCCGACCTGAAGGGCCGTGACATCGTCGAGGGTTTCAATCAGCTCGGCTACGAGACGATCGGCACGGGCGCCATGATGTGGTTCAACCCCGGCACCGGCGTGTCGCGCACGCTGACGCGATCGTTCCAGCAGTTCCACTACCCCAACAGCTCGACGGCCCTGGACCGTCAGTTGCGATTCCTCCACGGTGCCTTGGACAAGGCCCGGCGCCCCGTGTTCACCTTCATCAACGTGGGCGAAACCCACGCGCCCTACTGGCATGCCGGTGCCGACTGGGACCGGGACTGGAACCCCTGTCGCACCTTCGGAGACACCAACGACGCCGATGAGTGCCACCGACGACAAAAGGCATGCGTCGAATTCATCGACGAAAAAATCGGAGGCCTGTTGGACCGCTTCGCTGGTGCGACGGTCATGATCTGCGCCGATCACGGTGATGCCTGGGGAGAACAGGACCTGTGGGGACACGGGTTTCACCACCCCAAGGTCATCGAAGTCCCGCTCATCCTTCGTCTGGGCCAAAAGCCACCACCACCGGGCCGGCCCCGCAAGATCCAACGGGCCAAGCGACGCCTCGACAACGCCGTGCGCGCCTTGCAGGGAGCCTGACCGCCACGTCCTCAACCACCCTGATCGGGGCCGTCGGTCGGACGTTTCTTCCATGGTGGAGGGCGCCAACCCGGCTCGTTGTCAGGGCCGACGCTGGCAAGTGCTCTTTCGACGCCGGGCTCCTCCTCGACCAGGGTCGGGGAAACGAAGGAGCGGTGCGTGCCGACGAGCTCTCCCATGGTCTCGTAGATAGCCCGGGCGCCGCCGTGGTCAGCGAGATCGGCAACGTCATGGGCACTATGGCGAAGCTCCGGATCGACGGTGCCGGCCAATGTATCGGCCCCGGGTGCCGGCCCGAGGCGCGTGCCGGCGTCGGACAGAAAGCAACGAACGCCCTCGACCCAGCGCGCCGGGTCGCTCACGATGTCGTCGTAGTTCGTGATCAACGCCGGCATACCGGCCAGATGCGCCAGCAAGAGCCGGTTGTAGCGCTCCCACAGGGCGATACCGAATGACGGGGGCAAGTCGTGGCGCCGCTCCAAAGAGATGGCCACGTCCATGGGATTGCGAAAAACCACCACCGCCGCCAATCGAGGGCCGAGCGCCTGGCGCCAGAACGGGAGCAACACGGTGGTGCGAGGGTCCTTCCATACCCACGGCACTGACCGATGCACTTTGCGGAACACCTGGCGGGCCTCGGCCGGTGTCGTGACGATCTTCGCCGTCGTGGCGAAATAGGCGGCGCCGTCGGGGGGCGGGTACCACCAGGCGCGCCCCATCTCCCGCAGTATGCGGTCGTTGAGGTGCATGAGCGAGCGACTCTCCCAGTGCCCCCGCGGGTTCCACGGACCGCGCACCATGTCGTTGACGTCACACGTGGCCGGTCCCAACAGGTTCACCAGTCGAGTGGCGGCCGACGTGCCGCTGCGGTGCATGCCGAGCACGACCACACCGTGGACCGCGCCGCGACGACCCAGTGCGGCGCGTTGATGGGCGAACAGGCTCACTGGTATCCCTGCGGCAGAGGATGCCCGGCCCGGGCTCGAAGGACCCACGGGACCCGATAGGCCGTCATGAAGGGACGCACCCAGCGCGGCTCGCGCCACAGTTGCGGGGCAAAGCTCGGGCTCAACGCCGGCAATGACGCCAGGCGCTGCACGGTGGGTTCCGTCAAACGTCGGACCATGGCGTGGGTGTCGTCGTGATGGGCCATGTGGCCCTGCAGTGACGCCGCCGCGGCGGCGATGGCACCATCGAGATTGACGCCGAGCTCCCCGAGATCGGTCACCAGTCGCTCGATGGTTGGCTGCGGGTCAGCCAGCAGGTCCTCGAAGTGCACGTTCACCACCGGCATCCCCACTGCCCCGGCCACCGCGCTGCGCACGTAGTGCTGCCACAGGCCCACCCCGTAGAGACTCGGGATGCCGTCGCGACGCGCAATGGATGCCACCACGGCGCCGGGCCGGCGCCACACCAGCACGGCGCAGACGTCGTCGCCAAGCACCCGGCGCCACAACGGAAGCGTGAGGCAGGTGCGCGGATCTTTGAAGGCCCAGGTCTTGGAGTCCATCAAGGGCGAAATGCTGTCGCGCAGGTGGGGCAACAGGGCCGACGCCGGGGCCGAGTACTCCCACCCCGAAGCCAGCCACGGGGGGAAGTCCCAGGATCGTCCGAAGGCGGCCAAGATGGCGTCATTGCAGGCCAGCAGGGACTTGTTTTCCCAGTGCCCCGCCGGGTTGTCGTACTCGGTGAGCAAGTCGTCCTCAGGGCCGAGGTCGGCACCGAGGAGGTTCACCACCCGGCTCACCGCCGAGGTGCCGCTCCGATGCATCCCGAGGACGACGATGCCCGCCACTGCTCATCGCCCGTCATGGACGAGAGTGGGGTCGTAAACGGCATCGAAGGCACGCCGGAATTCCTCTCGCGTGCGGGGCTCGGGAAAGGGCAGCGTGTCGTAGAGTTCGTCGGGGCGCTCGAGAAAGTCGGGATAGCGCAACGACGACACCGGGAGGCGATACTGCGCCGCCGCCGTAAGCAGCAGCCCCGAGCCATACGCGTAGTTGTGCCGGGCCCAGTTGCGAGCCCGGTCCTTGTACATGCCGGCGCGCACTCGGCTGTCGGCCATGGCGTCGAGCGGTCTGATGGTGAACACGACGGCCTCGATGGAGGCCCCAGCGGCCATCCAGGCCCGCAGGGTAAAGCAAAAACGAGGGTCCTTCACCACGGCGCGCTCTTTGGCCAGGGCCCGTAGCCGCTCGCCGTAGCGCTCGGCTACGCCGTCGACACTGCTCCAGTCCATGAGGTCCGGGGTGCTGCGGAAATAGCGAAGGGCGTCGACGGCATTGGCCACGGGACGCCTGATACGAGGCGGCACCCGGCCGTCGGTGGCGCGCACGGCCACACCCAGCGCCCGCAAGGTTCGCCCGCCCCGACGTTCCTTGATGGACACACCCATGGCCCGGGCTAGCTCGAGGTTGACGGTCACGATGTCGCGGTCCTCGAACCCGGCGCTCACCCTCGGCTCCCAACGTCCGCCCGGATCGAAGCCGAGTTCGCCATAGAGCCTGGCCAAAAGCGACGTGCCACTGCGGCCGGGGCCGGTGATCACGATCATGCCGAGCGCACCTCCGAAGCACCTGGGTGTGGTGACGCCGACCCATCATCGCTCAAGGCGTGCTCGCGCATGGGAGCAACCGCCACAGTGACACCCAGCCGGCCCCGGGCTCCGTCGACAAGTCCCCGGGAAATGGCGGCCAAGCTGACCAGGCGGTGACCGCGCTCGCGTAGCGCGGCCCGGGCCACGAGCTTGGTCACATTGCGCGGATACCAGCCCACGCGATGCATGACATGCAGGTGCAAAAAGAGCATGTTGCGCGCTTCGTAGTAGTACTTCCACGTGGGGGTGCCACCCCCTTGACGGATGGCGTCGTGCTGCACGACGGCGCCATCGACGATGCGGCGCTTGAACCCGGCCTGGGGGATGCGCCACAAGCAGTACTCGTTGTCTTCCGCCCACCAGAACAGCTCGGCCATGGGCACCCCGACCAACTCGACGATGTGCTTGGCCACGACGAACCCACACCACGATCCCCACGCCCCTACCGAGCCGTCGGGTTGCACAGACCACGGGAACAAGAACGCCCCCTGGGGGTCGTCGTGCGTCTGGCCGACGAGCACCTGGAGGCAATCGGGATCGGGGAGCATGTCGTCGTCAAGTACCCAGGCAAAGTCAAAGGGCGTCGTCAGGAATGCCTCGAAGGCAAGGGCCCAACCACCGGCCGGACCGAGGTTGGTCTCCGAACGCACCACCGACACCGTCGGCGCCCCCGGCCCGCACTGGGCCCCCACGGTGACAGGAGGGGTGCTGGCGTTATCCACGACGATGATGGCCTGGGGGGGCTGCGTTTGGCCGGCAATGGCCTCGATGCAGCGCGCCAGCGCCATCGGCGCGTTGTGGGACAACACCAGAGCCACCACCTGAGCGGCGCCGTCAGGCGCCACTGTCGGCGGAGTCGGCGGCGCCTTTGTTGCCTTCGGCGACAGCGCCACGATGGGAACTATCTCCGCTTCCGGCTGTGCCTGGCGCTCCCCCACTGTGCGCCGGTAGCGGGGATTGACACCCAGCACAGCGCGTGCCCCATCGAACAGCCCCCGCACGATGGCCACTCGTTCGGTGGTGCTGTGGGCCAGCTGAAGGCGCCGCAGCGAGTAGAGCAGATGAAACGCCAACCAGCTCCTGTGCCCCTGGCGTCGAGCCAAGGCAAAGAAATTGCGGGCGAAGTAATAGGCCCGCCACGGCTCTTCGGAGTCAATGGGACGGTGGCCACGCAGCGATTCGTCACGCGCCACCGACGTCTGGCGATGCGCTATGTGGCGCGCGCAGAGGACGTCGACGAGCACCGAGAAACCGGCCTCACGTATCTGGCAGAAGAAGTCGAAATCCTCGAATCCGAAGAACAGCTCGGGGTCGGGCAGCACGCCGGCGTCGATCACGGCGCGCGACACGAGGGTGGCTCCCCACGTGGAGACGTCAACGGGAGCGAGTTCGCCGGGCAGGCCACGTCGGGGGACGACATTGTTGGTATGGCCCGAGCGAGCCACAAAGACGCGGCCGAAGGGGACCACCGCTCCGACCTTCCCTGACGGTGATGCCTGTGCGCCGGCGGCAGCCACCCGCTCGAGCAAAGCGCCGACTCGAGGAGTGGGCAGGTGCAACAGGGCCATGTCGTCTTCGCACACATAGGCCCACTGGGTGGACGATTCGGCGAAAGCCTCGATGAGGGCGCGGCGAAAACCACCGGCGGGACCGAGGTTTTCCGCCATCCGCACCATCCGCACGGAGCGCTCGAGGTCGGGGTCGTCGAGGCCACCCTCGCCGTTGACCACCACGACCACCTGGCTGGGCGAGAAGCCTTCGTCGTCGATGAGCACCCTGACGGTTTGGCCGGCCAGACGAGGGCGCATGTGGGTAAGAACGACTGCGGTCACCCCGTCGAGGTCGCTTGGGGGCGGCCCGCTCAGCTGAGCTCCCACTCGGCCGGTATGTGCACGGGCGATGCCACCATGACGCCGAGGGGAGGCCTGATGGCGTCGGGGCCGAAGGCATCGAAAGACGCCACCGGCTGCCAAGTCAGCTTCAGGGGGCTTTGGGCGCTCAGCGGAGGACGCATGGCCACCCACAACGAGTAGCGCCCCTTGGGAAGAGGAAGGCTCTTCAACTTGCAGCGCAACTCGAACTGGCCCGCAGGAAACGAGCTGGCGTAGCGAACGATGAAGACGGGGGTGGCGGTGCCGAGGGAGATGCCGAGATGAAAGGCACCGAAAAAGGCTTCGTCAGTTTCCACCACGGCCCGCACGTTGACCTCGTCGCCCGAGAGCACCTGCTTGCCGTCGGGACCGCTCACCTCGGCCTTGAGGATGCGGATGCCGTCATCGGAGTTGGCGCTCAGCCCGGCGGCCTCTTCGACCGATTCCCGGTAGAGGTTCACCACGTCACGCGCCGGGCCGTTGGCGCGCACGTAGGCGTCGGCCAGCCACATGGCTTGGTCGCACACGGCCTCGACGGTGGGAAGGTCGTGAGAGACGTAGAACAGCGTGGTGCCATTGGCCACGACGGTGGAGATGCGCTCGAGGCACTTCTGCTGGAAACGGGCGTCTCCGACAGCCAGCACCTCGTCGACGAGCAAGATGTCGGGCTCGAGGAAAGCGGCGATGGCAAAGCCGAGGCGAATGGCCATGCCCGTCGAATAGAACTTCACCTGGCGGTCGACGGCTTCGCCGATCTCGGCGAAGTCGACGATCTCGTCGAAGCGAGCCGACACCGCCTGGCGGGGCATGCCGAGGATGTTGCCGTAGAGATAGATGTTCTGGCGCCCCGACAGGTCGGGGTGGATGCCGCTTCTCACCTCGAGCAGCGCCCCGATGCGGCCCACCGAGGTGACCTTGCCGGCGGTGGGGAACGTCGTCTGGCAGATGATCTTGAGCAGGGTCGACTTTCCTGACCCGTTGACCCCGATGATCCCCTGGGTCTTGCCCGGCTCCACATGGAGGTTGACGTCGCGCAGCACCCACCGGTACTCGCGCTTTTCGCCTTTGAGCCGCCGAGCGAGCAACCGCATCTGGTCCTCGAACAGCGGTCGTGACCGGTCGGCGCGAAAACGCTTCCAGACGTTGTCGGCCCGAACGGTGCCCTTAGGTAAGGTCGGCAAAGTTCACCTCGAGCCTCTTGAACGTCAGGTAGCCGATCACCAAGTACACGAGCGATCCGGCCGAAGCGAGCAGGATCATGTGCCACTGGGGACCGAACCCGTAAAGCACAGAGATCCTCATGCTGTCGACGATCGGTGCCATGGGGTTCAACACGCAGTAGAGAGAGCGCCCCCAGCCGGTGATGAAGGCCGGCTGCAAAGTGTGATGGGCCTCAATGGTGAAGGGCTTGATCACCGTGGCCAGCATGCCCAGCGGCACCACGATGGGCAGGACCTGCTGGAGGTCGCGCATCTGCACGATGATGGCCGACAGCAACAGCACCATGCCGATGGTGAAGGGCAACTCGATGGCGATGTACAACGGCGCCCACACCGATGTGAGCTTGGGTCCGAAGCCTTGGATGCCAAACATCACGAACAGCGGGACGAGCGACAGCACCGAGCCGAATATCGACTCGACCACCTGGGCCAGCGGGAAGTACTCCCGGGGAAAGTGGCTCTTGGCCATCAACAGCTTGTTGGACACCAGCGAGTTGGCCCCGCTGCCGACGGCTCCCCCGAAGACTCCCCAGGTGATCAGTCCGACATACGTGTAGAGGATGTAAGGGACATGGCCGCCGGCGTTGATCGACTTCACGTGCTGGAAGATGAGGACCAACACGACCAAGCTGATGAGCGGGGTCAACAGGGCCCACGCCACGCCCAGCACGGCTTGCTTGTAGGCAGCACGGATGTCGCGCTCGGCCAAAGTGAAGATCACCTCGGCCCGAGTGAACAGATCCTTGATCGAACGCCACAGATCCGGCTTGTGCTGGTACATCAGCTCGGCCGACGGATCGGCCGGAACCAGCGAGATGTCGTAGACGACCAGCCGGTTTTCCTGCTCCGGAACCGGCTCCGTGATGACTGCCACCCTTTGGACCCCCCCGGCTCCCCCAACCCCTGTGGGCGGCCGCCCGGTCTTTCAGACTAGCGCCCACGGTGCCCAATTCGCCACCGTTTGAGGCCGTATTTGCGCAGGTGGGGGGAGGTCCCCGCCCTGGTCAGGACCCCGGGATCAGTGGGTGAAGCGAACCAGGGAACTGTGCCACAGGGTCGTTAGGTCCTCTTCGAGGACCCGGAAGCCGGCGCTCGTAACCATCGCCCTCATGGTCTCGGGGTCGTTCTCGGCGAAGTTCGGGCGCAGGGTCTGGGCCATCACCTTGGTCATGTCGGCGTAGTGGATGACAGCGTTGCCGCCGGGCTTGAGGACCCGCTGCATGTTGTGGAGATACCCCTCGACCAGGGGCGCATCGAGGTGGACGAAGACCCCGAAGCTGAAGAGATAGTCGACGGAGTCGTCTGGAACCGAAGGAAAGTCCGTGCCGTTGTTCCGGATGGGGACGATGTTGCGCTGAGAGTGGGTCCGGCGAAACTCGGCCAGGAGCTCCGGGTAGAACTCGATGACGTACAACCGCTCGAAATCGAGCAGATAGCGGGTCCAGCGACCACCCCCGGGGCCGATCTCAAGACCGGTCTGACCGGGGCGGACGTACGGAGTGACCCACCGGTCGCGGACGAAGCGCAAGGGGGGAACGGTCTCGGGGTCGCCCCACTCGCTGCCGTAGTAATCCGGGGCGCGAAGACCGCGACGGATGGTGCCGAGTACCCGGCGCGGCAGGGAACGGGCCCGCTGATGCTGGGCCAGCATGTTCACGTGCAGCGAGGTGCCGAGGTCAGGCATGGTGCCTCCATCCTTGCACCGCAAGCCGACAAATCAGGCGGTCAGTCATCCCAGGTGTATCCGGCCAGAGCGGGATAGGCCGCAATCATGCGTTCGACGCGCCCGCGTTCGGTCTCGCCCCACGTGATCTTGTGGCGGGTGGGCCCCGTCGACGGCCATACGACGCCAGCGCAATCGGTGAGGTAGGCGTCCCCCGGTTCCACGTCGAGGAAGCGGCACAGGGCCCCCAGCGCGGTACGGGGATCGGACACGAACTGCTCATAGGCGAGGTCGTGCCACTCGTCGGCGGCCAAGCGGGGGCGGATGGCGGCCACCCACCGGCACAGCTGTTCGTAGCGATCAATGATGGAGTTCAGCAACGGCACCGGGGTGGCCCCGACGGCGTCGGAAACCCCCCTCTCCCGAAGCGCCAGCGCCGTCATGGTGGCGATGGTGTCATAGGGGTTGCGGGTGACGTGAATCACCCGGATGGGAACGCCGGTGACGCGGCGTATGCGATCGAGCACGTGCGGGTAGCGGCCCAACCAGAACGTCGATTTCTGCCCCCGCTTGTCGCCGATGACCCGCAGGCGCGTCGTGGTGCCCTGGAATTGGTTGGGGACGATGTAGTCGTAACCGGAGCCCAGCCGGCCCCGCGATCCGAACTGCTCGTCGCGTTCCAACAGCAATGCGTAGACCTGGGTCCGGCCGAAATGCAATCGGAAATGGCCCACGGCGTCGAGCTCGTGCGCAATCACCATCTCGGGATGGGCGTTCAGGAGTGAACCGACGAGCGAGTGCCCGCTGCGGGGATAGCCGACGAAGAAACAGAAGCGCTCAACGTCGTCGAACCGGTGGCGTCGACCCATCCCCATGACCGCCGAACGGCGGAACTCGTTGAGCCAGGCCAGTCGCGTCGTCGGGCTCGGAAAGTCTTCAGCTCCCGTACCGGACCCGGCGCTTGGGGGCGGCCCGCTCAGCTGAGCTCCCACTCGGCCGGTATGTGCACGGGCGATGCCACCATGACGCCGAGGGGAGGCCTGATGGCGTCGGGGCCGAAGGCATCGAAAGACGCCACCGGCTGCCAGGTCAGCTTCAGGGGGCTCTGGGCGCTCAGCGGAGGACGCATGGCCACCCACAGGGAGTAGCGCCCCTTGGGAAGAGGAAGGCTCTTCAACTTGCAGCGCAACTCGAACTGGCCCGCAGGAAACGAGCTGGCGTAGCGAACGATGAAGACGGGGGTGGCGGTGCCGAGGGAGATGCCGAGATGAAAGGCACCGAAAAAGGCTTCGTCAGTTTCCACCACGGCCCGCACGTTGACCTCATCGCCCGAGAGCACCTGCTTGCCGTCGGGACCGCTCACCTCGGCCTTGAGGATGCGGATGCCGTCATCGGAGTTGGCGCTCAGCCCGGCGGCCTCTTCGACCGATTCCCGGTAGAGGTTCACCACGTCACGCGCCGGGCCGTTGGCGCGCACGTAGGCGTCGGCCAGCCACATGGCTTGGTCGCACACGGCCTCGACGGTGGGAAGGTCGTGAGAGACGTAGAACAGCGTGGTGCCGTTGGCCACGACGGTGGAGATGCGCTCGAGGCACTTCTGCTGGAAACGGGCGTCTCCGACAGCCAGCACCTCGTCGACGAGCAAGATGTCGGGCTCGAGGAAAGCGGCGATGGCAAAGCCGAGGCGAATGGCCATGCCCGTCGAATAGAACTTCACCTGGCGGTCGACGGCTTCGCCGATCTCGGCGAAGTCGACGATCTCGTCGAAGCGAGCCGACACCGCCTGGCGGGGCATGCCGAGGATGTTGCCGTAGAGATAGATGTTCTGGCGCCCCGACAGGTCGGGGTGGATGCCGCTTCTCACCTCGAGCAGCGCCCCGATGCGGCCCACCGAGGTGACCTTGCCGGCGGTGGGGAACGTCGTCTGGCAGATGATCTTGAGCAGGGTCGACTTTCCTGACCCGTTGACCCCGATGATCCCCTGGGTCTTGCCCGGCTCCACATGGAGGTTGACGTCGCGCAGCACCCACCGGTACTCGCGCTTTTCGCCTTTGAGCCGCCGAGCGAGCAACCGCATCTGGTCCTCGAACAGCGGTCGTGACCGGTCGGCGCGAAAACGCTTCCAGACGTTGTCGGCCCGAACGGTGCCCTTAGGTAAGGTCGGCAAAGTTCACCTCGAGCCTCTTGAACGTCAGGTAGCCGATCACCAAGTACACGAGCGATCCGGCCGAAGCGAGCAGGATCATGTGCCACTGGGGACCGAACCCGTAAAGCACAGAGATCCTCATGCTGTCGACGATCGGTGCCATGGGGTTCAACACGCAGTAGAGAGAGCGCCCCCAGCCGGTGATGAAGGCCGGCTGCAAAGTGTGATGGGCCTCAATGGTGAAGGGCTTGATCACCGTGGCCAGCATGCCCAGCGGCACCACGATGGGCAGGACCTGCTGGAGGTCGCGCATCTGCACGATGATGGCCGACAGCAACAGCACCATGCCGATGGTGAAGGGCAACTCGATGGCGATGTACAACGGCGCCCACACCGATGTGAGCTTGGGTCCGAAGCCTTGGATGCCAAACATCACGAACAGCGGGACGAGCGACAGCACCGAGCCGAATATCGACTCGACCACCTGGGCCAGCGGGAAGTACTCCCGGGGAAAGTGGCTCTTGGCCATCAACAGCTTGTTGGACACCAGCGAGTTGGCCCCGCTGCCGACGGCTCCCCCGAAGACTCCCCAGGTGATCAGTCCGACATACGTGTAGAGGATGTAAGGGACATGGCCGCCGGCGTTGATCGACTTCACGTGCTGGAAGATGAGGACCAACACGACCAAGCTGATGAGCGGGGTCAACAGGGCCCACGCCACGCCCAGCACGGCTTGCTTGTAGGCAGCACGGATGTCGCGCTCGGCCAAAGTGAAGATCACCTCGGCCCGAGTGAACAGATCCTTGATCGAACGCCACAGATCCGGCTTGTGCTGGTACATCAGCTCGGCCGACGGATCGGCCGGAACCAGCGAGATGTCGTAGACGACCAGCCGGTTTTCCTGCTCCGGAACCGGCTCCGTGATGACTGCCACCCTTTGGACCCCCCCGGCTCCCCCAACCCCTGTGGGCGGCCGCCCGGTCTTTCAGACTAGCGCCCACGGTGCCCAATTCGCCACCGTTTGAGGCCGTCACTACTACCATCTGCCCGTGCAGGAACCCGGATCGTGGCCCTCGACAGGGGCCGGGAAACGTCGCCCCCGGGTCCTCATCCTCATCAAGGAATTCGGCCTCGGGGGCGCCGAACGCCTGGTCGCGGACGTGCTGGCCAGTCGCGACCGCACCGCCTTCGACTACGAGGCCGCCTACGTCCTGCACGGCCATGACACCTTGGTCCCCGACGTGGAGGCCGCCGGCGTGCCCGTCCATGACCTAGGGGCAACCCGGGGTGCGGACCTGCGCTGGATGGCCCGGCTGCGACGACTGCTCGTCGAGCGCGACTACGACATCGTCCACGCCCACCTCCCCTATACGGCCGCGCTGGGCCGGGTGGCGGCGGCGACGCTGGCACCTCGGCGGCGGCCCGCCTTGGTCTACACAGAACACAGCATGTGGAACAAAGCGGCGCTGATCACCCGGGCGCTCAACCGAGCCACGGTGCCCCTCAACCAGGCCCTGTTTGTCGTGTCGTCGGCCAGCCGCGACGCCTTGCCCGTCGGGCTGCGATCACACGCCCAGATCGTGTTGCACGGTGTCGACCTGTCGCGCTCAGCCACCTTTGCCGCTCGGCGTCAGGAACTGCGGGCCGAGGTGCGCGCCGAGCTGGGCCTGGCCGAGGACGAAGTGTTCGTGCTCACCGTGGCCAACCTCCGATCGGAAAAGGGATACGACGTCCTGCTCGAAGCGGCCCGCCTGGCCCTGGCGCAAGGGGCCGCCGCGCACTTCGTATCCGTGGGATGGGGACCGCTGGCCGACACCCTGTCCGAGGAGCGCGACCGCCTTGGCCTCAAGGGGCGATTCGACTTCTTGGGCCGGCGCGACGACGCGCTGCGGATCATGGCGGGGGCCGATGTCTTTGTGCTCCCCTCCCATCAAGAGGGCCTACCGGTGGCGTTGATGGAAGCCATGAGTGTGGGCCTACCGGTCGTGGCCAGCGCCATCGGCGGGGTTCCCGACATCGTCACCGACGGGGTCGAGGGCCTGCTGGTCACACCGGGACGAGCCGACGAGTTGGCCCAAGCCATCGGGCGCGTGACGCGCGACGAGCCCCTGCGAGCGCGCTTGGGACGAGGCGCATCGGCGCGCAGCGAGTCCTTGGATGTGACCCAGGCGGCCCGGACCATCGAGAACACCTACCGAAGGATCCTGGCGGAGCGCGCCGCGCCGGACGACACCAAGCCATTGAACGCAGCGCCGCCGACACGCTCGGGCTTGCCTCTCGTCGTACACGTAATCCCGACCGCGGTGGGCCGAGGCGCCCAGCGCGAAGCGCGAGCCATCGCCGATCGGCTGGGACGAGCAGGGACGCGCCGACACATCTTGCTCAGCCTCTTCGCCGGGCCGCAAGAGGTCGGCGTGGAAGAAGCGTTGGCCCATCCCGGCGGGACGCGGGTGGCTCAGGGTCTCGATCCTCGCCTGATCGTGCGCCTGGCCCGCACCCTCGCTCGCTTGGGACCGGACGTGGTGGTCGCTCATGGCGGCGATGCCTTGAAGTACCTGGCGCCGGCGATGGCGCTGCGCCGTCGGCCCCTCGTGTACTACGCCACGGGAACCTTTGCGGCGGGGGCCAGTCCCGCCCAGGTACGCATGTGGCGCGCCCTGCTGCGGCGCGCCACGGTGGTAGCCGCCGAGGGTGATGAGGTCCTCGAGGAGTGTGCCGCGCTCTTAGGGGTGCCACGCCGACGACTCGTGCTGGCGCCCAACGGCCGCGATCCCGACGAGTTCCGCCCCGCACCGCTGCGCTCCTCCCCCGTGCCGACGGTCGCCTTTGTGGGCGCCCTGACCGCCGGGAAAAGACCCGACATGTTCGTCGACGTCATCCAGACGATGCGCGACCGGGACCTGACGTTGCACGCCGTGATCTGCGGTGGTGGTCCGGGGGCGGGCGCGCTGTCGGCGGCGGCCACGGCGGCAGGCGTCGAGTTGCTCGGTTTCCGCTCCGATGTGGCCGAGGTCCTCCGAGGCGCCGATGTGATGCTGTTTCCGAGCCGGCCCACCGGCGAAGGCATGCCGGGCGTGCTCATCGAAGCCGGCCTCAGCGCCGTGCCGGTGGTTGCCACCGACGTCCCCGGCGTAAAGATGATCGTGGCCGACGGCGAAACCGGCATCGTGACCGGCGTCGACGACGTGGCGGCTATGGCCGACGCCACCGCCCGACTCATCGCCGATCCTGAGCTGCGAGCACGCATGGGTGCGGCCGCCCGTCAACGCTGTGTGACGTACTTCAGCCTCGACGCCGTGGCCGCATGTTGGGAGGCCATCATCGAGCCACTGGTGGCGCGTGGCGGTCAGCCCTGACGGCGAGAGAAATGGGCCAGATAGCCGGCCCGCCCCAAGGGGATCAGCTCGGTGACCTCGAGGCCACAAGCGCTGGCGGCGGCGCTGAGATCGTGGCGCGTATAGGGGTGCACACCTACGCCGCGTGCGCCGTAGCGGACCTGACGAAGCTTGAGCCGGAGGCCGGGTGCGGGGAATGACGCCACCACGTGAGGGGCCACTTTGCTCATGAGGCCGAGCAGTGCGACGGCGTCGGCGACGTAGTCGAATACCCCCAGGGCCACGGCGGCGTCATAGCCGTCCGGCGCGTCGCCCTTGAGACTCTCCCAGCCCCGTTCCTCCACGGTGAGGAGATCGGGATGGAACTCGGCGTTGATGCGCGCCATGGCCACCATGGCCGGGGCCGGGTCAATCCCCACCACGTGCACACCCATCTCTGCCAACGGCTCGAAGAGGATTCCGTTGCCACACCCCACGTCGAGCACGCGTCGAGCTCCGACGGCAGCCACGACGACAACAGCCTGGCGCAGGCGATCGAACAGCGCGCCGCGCCCCAGCAGCCGAGCCACCGCCTCCGACCGGTAAAAGGCGGTGAAGCGCGACGCCCGCTTGTGGAAGTAGGCGTCGAAGTCAGCGTGCGGCTCTGGCACAGGTCTCACTCCCGAATCGTTGCACCACGTGCCCGAAGATCGGCGCGATCCGTCGACGGCCGAGAATTTGCTTGGCCATCGCCGGTGAGCGAACCGACCCCAGCCCGGGGAGGCTCCCGTCGAAATCGTACGAGTGGTAGTACAGCACGACCGGGGTGGCGCCGAGGCCCACCACCGTCGTGACAAGGCGCCGTGGCACGAGCCTCTGGTAGCTACCACCCCCGAGGGGCAACCTGTGCCAGCGCAGCACGGGGAGCTCGTGCACCGGCGAGGAAGGCCCCAAACGCCGGGCGTCGGACACGTACTGGAAGCCGGCCTCGGCGATGTCGTGGCGGTAGCGCTCGAGCGATGCACCGGCCGGAAGATCGAAGCGCGGCGAGCGGAACCCGTGCACCGGGCGCTGCAGAAGGTCCTCGAGGATGCGGCGCCCCGAGCGCAACCAGCCGACGACATCAGCGGTGGGGAGGACCCCGTGGTCAGGACCGTGGCTCGCCACCTCGTGACCTTCGGCCACCAACTCGGCCAGCACCGAGGCGATGCGCGGCGCGTAGGTGCCCACCACGAACAGCGTCACCTTGGGCTGGCCGCGCACTGACGAGAGCCGCTGGTGCAGCCGCGACAGGTCACCTTCGACCTGGCGGGGCCCGGGAACGGGGTGACCGAGCACATCCATGCCTTCGTAGAAGTCCTCGACGTCGACGGTGAGACACACCGTGGCGCTCATCGCCGCGGACCCATGGTGGCGTACACCCCTCGAAGGCGGGTGATCACACCGTCCTCGGAGAAGCGGTCAGCAGCGCGGGCTCGCGACGCCTCACCGGCAGCGGCGCGCCGGTCCGGGTCGGCGATGAGTTCCTCCACCGCCGCCGTCAGCGCCACCACATCGCCCCGGGGGACGAGCAGGCCACCCTGCGGGTCCACAACCTCGCGCACACCGCGCACGTCATAGGCGACCACGGGCCGACCGGCGGCGGCGGCTTCCATGGCCACGCGTGGGATGCCCTCGCGATACGAAGGGAGCACGACGATGTCGGCCGCGGCCAGATAGGGCCGCACGTCATCGACGCCCCCTACCAAGGTGATACCGGCGGCGGCCATGTCGGCCGGATCGATGGCGTCGTGCTGGTCGGCTTCGGACGGACCCACGTGGACGAAGTCCGCCTTCGTGGCCAGGGTCCGAGCCAGTTCGAGAAAGTCGGCGCAACCCTTTTCGCGCACCAACCGGCTGATCATGACGACGAGCGGTCGCGCCGAGGTCATCTGGGGTTCGACGGACTCGAGAAACCGGTCGAGCACGATGCCGTTACCGACGTAGTCGATCTTGTCGGCCCGACAGATGTGCACCTTCGGCAACACCTCCAGGTCCTCGCGACTCTGCACCAGCACGCGATTGGCCCATGTGCAACACCATTTCTCGAACACCCAGCCCAACACGTTGGCCAAGGTGCGGTTGTCTTTGAAGTACAAGGCGCCGTGAATGGTGTACACGGCAGTGGTGCCACTCAGGCGAGCCGCCGGCAGCCCGAGGAACGACGCTTTGGGCGTATGGGTCTGCACGAAGTCGAAGCGCTCGGCGCGCAGCGTTCGCCATAACCGCACGAAGGCGCCGAGGTCGGAAAACGAGAACTCCCTGCGGATGGGCACGACGCGCACGGTCAAGTCGGCCGGGGCGTCGTCAAAGGCGTCGCCGGTTACCACTGTCCACGAGATCTCCTGGAGCCGGCCCAGTTGATTGGCGAGCAGCAAGCGGGCCGTCATCGAGGTGGTCACCACCCGACAACCCCGAAGGGTGCCCGGCTCATCGGTTGACTGTGTCACCCATTCCCCCCGAGCCCCCCGGCGCTGCGCAGTGTCCGGGTGCTCCCGGCCTCGGTGCCGGAGACCCACCCGTCTAGTCTACAAAGGGTGAGGACATCCCGACTCAGAGCGCGTGACTAAACGATGTGCGGGCTTACGGGATTCTGGGAACGGTCAGAAGTCGGCGCCAAGACACCGCTGGCGCGCTTGGAGGCGATGACCGAGACACTGCGGCACCGGGGCCCTGACGACGGGGGCACCTTCATCGACGACGCCATGCGCGTGGGTTTGGGCAACCGACGCCTGGCCATCGTGGATCTGTCGGCGCACGGTCACCAGCCCATGGCGTCGCCCGACGATCGTTACGTATGCACCTACAACGGCGAGATCTACAACTTCGGCGCCCTACGCCAGGAGCTCGAAGCCGGAGGGCAACGCTTCAAGGGGGGCTCCGACACCGAAGTTTTGGTGGGTGGCCTGGCCCGCTGGGGGCTGGCAGAGACCCTGCGGCGCTGCAACGGCATGTTCGCATTGGCGGTGTGGGACCGCCACCACCACACACTGTCCCTAGCGCGCGACCGCTTCGGCGAAAAGCCCCTCTATTACGGCTGGGCCAACGGCAGTTTCCTCTTTGGCTCCGAGCTCAAGGCGCTGCGGGCCCATCCCGCCTTCGATCCTGACATCGACCGCGATGCGTTGGCGCTGTACTTCCGGCACAACTGCGTACCGGGCCCCTTCACCATTTACCAGGGGATCGCCAAACTCGAGCCGGGAACCGTCGTCGTCATCGATGAGTCCACGGCGGTGGGAACCATGCCGAAACCAACGCCATTCTGGTCGTTGCGCGAGGTGGTTGAACGCGGTGCTACGTCACGGGCGGCCTGGTCGGCCGACAATGCCATCGACGAGTTGCAGGACGTGCTGGCCGAGGCGGTACGTATGCGCATGCACGCTGATGTCCCTTTGGGGGCGTTGTTGTCGGGCGGGATCGACTCCACCCTCGTCACCGCCTTGATGCAAGCACAGCACTCGTCGAAGATTCGGACCTTCACCATCGCCTTCGAAGACGCCGCCTACGACGAAGCCACCCACGCCCGGCGCGTGGCCGAACACCTGGGCACCGATCATCAGGAATTGACGGTGACGGCGGACGATGCCCTGGAGATGATTCCGCGCTTGGCCCCGATGTACGACGAGCCGTTCGCCGACTCGTCCCAGATCCCCACCGCCGTGCTGGCCGCGCTCACCCGACGCCATGTCACCGTTGCCTTGTCAGGAGACGGGGGCGACGAGCTGTTCGGGGGCTACAACCGCTACGTGTGGACGGAGCACTTCTGGCGACGTCTGTCGATGGTTCCTCGGCCGCTGCGACGCGCCGCCGCGGCGGCGCTGCGGCGTGTGCCCCCCAAGGCGTGGGACCGGGCCTTCGCTCTGGCCACGCCGGCCTTGCCGGATTCCCTGCGAGTACGCAACCCCGGTACGAAGCTCGACAAGGTGGCCCAGGTCCTTCCGGCCGCCAACGTTCACGAGACCTACGTCACGCTGTCGTCGCACTTCCACGACCCGAGCAGCCTCGTGCTCGGTGCCGTGGAACCTCCGTCACGACTGAGCCGACCGGGGGCCTGGCCGGTGGTGTCGGATCCCGTCGAGCTCATGATGTACCTCGACTCGATGACGTATCTCCCCGACGACATCCTCACCAAAGTCGACCGCGCCGCCATGGCGTCAAGCTTGGAAACGCGCCTGCCGTTTCTCGACCCCCGTCTCACTGAGTTCGCCTGGGGACTCCCACTCGACATGAAGGTGCGCGCCGGGCAAGGCAAGTGGTTATTGCGCCGCCTTCTCGAGCGCTACGTACCCCCGGAGTTGACCGAACGTCCCAAAGCCGGGTTCGGAATTCCCCTGGGCAGCTGGCTGCGCGGCCCCCTGCGGCCCTGGGCCGAAGAGCTTCTCGACGCCGGGCGCCTCCAACACCAAGGCATCCTCGACCCCGCCCCGGTGCGGGCGCTGTGGAACCAGCACCTCTCCGGTCAGCGTGACGCCGAATACCTGCTGTGGGACGTGCTCATGTTCGAAGCGTGGTTCGACGCGCGCTGATCGAGCGCGACGCCACCGACGACGCCCACCGGGTACGCGGCTTGCGACGCTTTCGGGCCGAGACTTCCCAGGGATAGCGCGGCGGGGAGCCTTTGGGCGTGATGGGCACGGCCAAGGGCACCAAGAGGAACGGCAGCAAAAGGACCCGTTCTCGGTCGATGAGCCCGAGATTGGCCAGCGCGGCGAACACATAGAGAAATGCGCCCGCGTAAAGCACGCACATCAAAACATACGGCTTCATGAACATGACCCGGAAGAGGTGGCGCAACCTCCGCCACGAGATCAGGATCAACCCGATAATGACGGTGTTCTCGAGCGCGGCCACTCGTTGGGTGTTGCCGTGCGCGTCGAACGGCAACGGATCCAATAGCACGGTATAGGCGTCGTGGAAATATCCCTTGGGCCCCGGGATGTAGACCGAGTTGCTACTTGATTCTCCCGAGTTGTTGGCGGCGACCTGGGTCAGGTTGAAGACGGGTGCGCCGTGCTTGGCCAGCTCCTGGGTCAGCGTCACCGCACCGAAGAGCAAGGCCGCCTGCACGGCCAGCACGGCTATGAGGCGCGCCCCTCGGAACGCTTTTCGCCGAGTCCCCTGGCGGCGGAACAAGCTGGCGATCACGAAGGCGGCCAGGAACAGCACAAGCTCCTGGGGCCGCACGTAGACACCGATGCCCACGCCCAGAGCGAGCAGCAGTGCACCCCCGGGACGTTGCGCCAGGATGCGAGCGGCGCCGTAGGAGGCAACCCCGAGCGACAGGATCATCAGCGTTTCCTTGCTGATTCCGGCTGTCCAAAAGAGCAAGGAAGGGAGGAACAGCACCATCAAGGCGTACCGGCGGCGGTCGCCTTCGGGGAAGGTGATGGCGAAGGCTCGGTAGAACAGCAGGGCGGCGAAGAAGCCGAGCCAGCTGAACACGAAGAAACCGGCCAGCTTGTTCACGCCGACGATGGCGAACACGATGCCGGCAGCCACACCCACCGCGCCCGAACCCAGCACGGTGATGTTGGTCCCCGCCAAGGAAAAGTCGAACCGGTCGAAGCGAGGACCCAACCTCGCTCCTTGGTTGATGTACCGGTTGTAGTCGGTGATGCCGTGGTAGACGTGGTCGACCACCCAGATCTGGATGACGGTGAACATCAGGTGGACGATCACCGCCGTCATGATGATGCGGTAAAGCCCAGGATCGTTCTCGGTGGCCGCCACCCGCCGGGCAATCGGCATCGTGATGAGAACCAGGAATATGGCGATCGGCAGCGCGATCAGCGGGTTGGAAGGAACCATCGGTAACGATGGGGGTTTTCTGCGGCGGTTGCTCTACGTCCGGAATCCGGCCATCGGTGGTGGACCCGCCAGGGCAACTGCAGGGCGCTCGTCCAGCTCGTCAACGCCTATCCGGATAAATTCGTCTCCCCTGCGGGGGACGTTGGTGAGAGCGACGCCGAGCACGGGCGCCCGGAAGCGCCGCAATAGATCGCCCGCCTCTTTGGCTTGTTCGATCTTCGTAAAGGCGAACTCAGCCACGAGCAGCACCACGTCGACAGCCGGCAACAAGGCGATGGCGTCGTGAGCCGCCAACAGCGGAGGACCCTCGACGATGACGACGTCGGCGACCTCGCGGGCCGCCTCGATGATGGACGGTCCCTGGGCCACGACCTGCGACCGGGTTTGGAGCAGCTGGTCGAAGCGAAGTCCCGATACGCCGCGCACTTGGGACTGCGTGGTCCGAGGAGCAATGTCATCGGGTCCGAAGTTCCCGTCGGGAGGCAGCTCCGGCCCCGGCACGGTGCGGGACCGCCGCCAGGCGAGGTTGCCGATGCTCACCACCAAGGTGCTGGCCCCGGATTCGCCGTAGACGGCGGCCAGGTTGGCCACCAGGGGCGAGCGAGAAGGCTCGAGCCCGGGCGACACCACCAGCACGACCTGACGCTTGGTTCGCACCTTCGTCTCCGGGTACGGAGGCAAGGCGGAAGAGCCGTGGCCATTCCCGTTGCCGTTTCCATTTCCGTTTCCGCCGCCCGAGAATCCGCCGTAGTTGGTGGGGTTGAGAGCGGCCATATCGGCGGCCAGGGGCTCGAGGAGTACGGCGGTCTGCAGCAACCGATACGCCTCAGCCACGATCGAGGTCGGTTCCAACACCACGTCGAGTCTGGGCGGTCTCGATCGTCCGTTCAGGGTCTTGCCCACGCCGGCTCGGAGGGGAATCTCGGCCACCACCGGTAAGTCGAACGACGCCTCGGCGGCCCGCACGGACCGGAGCGTGCGGTCAGCCACCTCCACCAAAACGATGATGGCCACGGCGATGAGGAGTCCGGCAAAGGCGGCACCGAGGATCTTGGTGGACCGGTGTCCCGCTACCGCCGCCACCCCCGACTTCTTCCCCAAGACAACGGGGACAGCCGCGATGGCCGGTACGAGGACTCGGTAGCTCGGGGGATTGGGCCCGGTGAGGTCCAACTGGACCTGCGTACGGACGGCCGTGTTAAGCGCCGAGGAGAGTTGCTTCTTGCGTGCGTCGAGAAGCGCTCCCTCGCCGCCGGTCACGCCGCTGGCAAGCTGCGAGAGGACGGCGTTGAGTTGTTTCTCAAGGCTCGTCACGGTGGCCTTGTTGGCTGCCGTCAAATACGCATACGAAGTCTTGGCGTTGCTGTCGATGTAGGTGTTCACCGACTGGGCCACCGCGTTCACCAACGTGACCGCCCCGGCCGAGGTCGACTGGATGGCAGTGATGGCAACGGCCTTAAGACCGAGCTTCTGTTTCTTCAGCCCAAGCGCGTTCTTGGCGTTGGTGACCGACACCTGCCCCGCCACCAACGCCTCAGGCTCGTTGACTGATTTGGCCGCCAATGCCAACACCGATGGGTTCTTGATGTCGAGAAAAAGACTGCCGAGACTGAGGTGGCCTTTACCCGCGGCAGGGGCGATGACCGTCGACGCTTCCCATATGGACCCGTGACCGGCCTTGGCCGACCCGCCTGAGGGCAGGATGAAACCAACCACGCCCCCCAGTACTGTCAAAAGGAGCAGCAGCCGCCAGCCGCGGAGCAGAGCCCCCCTGAAATCGACGGTGTCCATCTTCCCCCGGCATCGTTGTGGCTTGGACCTATCTGCCTCACCAGCCGTACCAGACTACCTCCTGTCAGTGACTTTGCCGATGGGCGGAAGCCGAAAAATCAGGCGATTTCGAATAGTCAAATGTGACGATGCCGACGTCCGGCCCCTTCTCATAACGTGCCTTTGAGGTGACACGACGCGCTCTCAGCGGCCCGTGAAGGGGTCTGTGGGGACGCGCTGTGGGCCTGGAAGCCGCCGGGGGGAACGAGCCGCCATGGGGAACGCGGTCAAGGAGGTCGACGCGCCTACGGCGCGGCGCGCCGGTAGGTTGGGTGGCTTGAAACCGGTTCGTTCCCGTGGCATGAAGATGGCGGCCTGGGCTTCTCACTTCCGGTCCCGGGTGCTGTTCATGGTGCTGGACGCCATCGGCGTTCTCGCTGCTTACGGGGTGGCCGAGGTCACCTACTTCAGAGACAAGCCCCCCGCCGTGTACTGGCGGGACTTCGTGGTGTTCATCGTCATGGCACTGGTTTTCCACCTCGTCACCAACCGTGTGCTCGGACTCTATGGCCGGATGTGGCGTCACGCCGGGATCGAAGAAGCCCGCCAGGTCGTGCTGTCCTCGGCGGTGGTTTTCTTGCTGCTCGTCGCCCTTCGCCCTCTGTGGCACATGGTGCGCTTGCCGTGGCATTCGGTGCGCCTCGAGCAAGTACCCCTCAATGTGGTCCTGTTCGGACTGGCCTTCGCCACTATGGCCATGGGTGTCATCCGGTTCCACTCGCGGCTATTCGCTTGGCAACGAGGGGCGCGCCGCATCGGACTCAGAGTGGCCGTGATCGGGAGTCGTGACGCCGGGGCCGCGGCCGTGCGCGAGATGTTGCGCAGCCCCGGGGCCGGGCTCGTCCCCGTGGCCGTGTTCGACGACGACGGGCACTCCCACGGGTTGTCGTTGCTCGGCGTGCCGGTGGTGGGCAAGATCGAAGACATCCCGACGGCCGTGAGCCGTTACGCCATCGGCCAAGTGCTCCTGGCCATTCCGAACGCCCCGCCCGAGCTCGTCGAACGAGCGTTGCAGGCATCCGAGCGCGCCGGCGTGCCCATGAAGATGATTCCGTCTGTGAAAGACGTCGTCGCTGGCAACCAACATTCGGTCACCATCCGCCAAGCACGCGAGCCGCGCATCGAAGACCTGTTGGGGCGCACGGCGGTGACGACCGACCTGCGCGCCGTACGAGCGGCGCTGACCAACCAACGCGTGCTGATCACCGGGGCGGGGGGTTCGATCGGCTCGGAGATCGCCCGGCAGGTCGCCGGTTTCGACCCGGCCGAGCTGTTGTTGCTCGACCACGACGAAACCCACCTTTACGACATCGCCATGTCGCTGCCGGGGGCACCCGTCCAACTATTGGTCGACGTGGCCGACCGGGGGGCGGTCTTCGAGGCGTTCCTCCAGCACCGTCCCGATGTCGTCTTCCACGCCGCCGCTCACAAGCACGTCCCGGTCCTCGAGGCATATCCCGTCGAGGCGGCTCGGGTCAACGTGTTCGGCACCATGAATGTGGTCCAGGCCGCCGCTGATGTCGGCACAAAGCGGTTCGTCTTCATCTCCAGTGACAAGGCGGTCCTCCCGGTCAGCGTGATGGGAGCTTCCAAGCGCATGGCGGAGCGCCTGGTCCTGGCCAACGGTCCGCAGGGATCGATCAACAGCGCCGTGCGCTTCGGGAACGTGCTCGGGAGCCGGGGAAGTGTCATCCCCACCTTCGCTCGCCAGATTGCCGCCGGAGGGCCGATCACGGTCACCGACGCCCGCATGACGCGCTTTTTCATGAGCGTCCAGGAAGCCGTGCAGTTGGTGCTGCAGGCTTCAGTGCTCAGCAGTGGCAGTGACATCTTCATGCTCGAGATGGGTGAGCCGGTAAAGATCCTCGATCTGGCCAAGCGCATGGTCCGGCTCTCGGCCGGCGACATGGGCGCCGAGGTGCCCATCCGCATCGTGGGCCGGCGGCCGGGTGAAAAAATCGAAGAAGAGCTGCAGAGCCCCGAGGAGACCGTCGTACCCACCTCCCACCCTTCGATCAGGCGCCTCATCCCTTCGTCGCCGCGATGGACGGACGTCGGCCCAGAACTGGCCCAGCTGCAAGACGCCGTGTCGCGGCGCGACGCCGCAGGGGTCAAGGAGATCCTCTTTCTGCTGGACGTGCCACCGATAGATAAAGACGGGGACCAATGCGGTGTGGCCGACACCAACCCCGACCCGGTGCGAGCATGAACGACATGAACAAGACGTGGAGCGCCGCCGCTCGCCCGGCGGCCTGAGAACCGGAACGTCAGGTGCCCAGCACCCAAGTCACCTCCAACAAGGTCGTGATCGTCGGCCAGGGCTATGTCGGGCTCCCCCTGGCCGTGCGCGCCGTGGAGGCGGGTTTCGACGTCGTGGGTTTCGACCACGATCATGATCGGGTCAAGCGCCTGTCCGGGGGCGAGTCTCACGTCGAAGACGTGTCCGACGCGGCGGTGCGCGACGCCCTGGCCACCGGTCGGTATCGGCCCACCCACGACGCCAAGGACTGCGACGGTTTCGAGGTTGCTGTCATCGACGTCCCCACGCCCCTGGCCGAAGGAAACCCCAACCTCTCCTACGTCGAGTCGGCGGCCCACATGCTGGCCCAAGCCATGCGGCCGGGCTGCACCGTCATCGTCGAGTCGACCACGTACCCGGGCACAACCGAGGAGCTGGTGGCACCCATCCTCGAGGAGGGCTCGGGGCTGGTGGCCGGCACTGATTTCCATCTCGGCTACAGCCCCGAACGCGTCGACCCTGGCAACCAGTTGTGGAACCTGACCACCATTCCCAAGGTGGTGTCAGGCATCGACGCGGCGTCCTTGGCGTCGGTGCAGGGCTTCTTCGACCGCCTGGTGGCCCAGACGGTGCCCGTGTCGGGGACGCGGGTGGCCGAGCTCACCAAGCTTCTCGAGAACACCTTCCGCCACGTCAACGT
Source organism: uncultured Acidimicrobiaceae bacterium (assembly GCA_963714125.1). Classification (GTDB taxonomy): domain Bacteria; phylum Actinomycetota; class Acidimicrobiia; order Acidimicrobiales; family UBA8190; genus CAWCAW01. The sequence goes on from OY970234.1 coordinate 3,723,764, forward strand.
GGCGCTTGTCAACGAGCTCGCCGTGTTCGCCGGCGACCTCGGTATCGACTTGTGGGAAGCCATCGACGCGGCGTCCACCAAACCGTTCGGCTACATGCGGTTCACGCCCGGTCCCGGAGTAGGCGGCCACTGTCTGCCCATCGATCCCAGCTATCTGTCATGGACGGTGCGACGGAGCCTGGGACGACCGTTTCGTTTCGTCGAGCTGGCCAACGACGTCAACGACCATATGCCCGACTACGTCGTGCAGCGACTTGTCCTGGCCCTCAACGCGCAGAAGAAAGCCGTCAACGGATCACGGGTCTTGCTGCTCGGGGTGGCCTACAAACGCAACACCGGCGATGCCCGCACATCGCCGGGGGTCGCCATCACCCAAGGTCTCACCGATCTGGGTGCCACCGTGCGCGTGGCCGATCCCCATGTCGCCCCGGGTGATGTCGCATTCCCCATCGTCGAACTCAACGCCGACGAGTTGCGAAGTGCCGATGTGGTCGTGCTCGTCACCGACCACGACGCGTTCGACTACGACGCCATCTGCGAGCACAGCGCCTTCATCTTCGACACGCGCAACCGCGTGTCGGGCCCCAACGTCGAACGCCTGTGATGGGCGGCGGCCACCAACGCCCCAAACACGCTGACTCCCCTGCCGACACCAGGCCACCGAGTCGGGTCGTCGTCACCGGTGGGGCAGGATTCATCGGGGCCAACTTGTGCATGGCCATCCGCAACCGCTGGGTCGATACCGAGATCGTGGTCCTCGACGACCTCTCCACCGGCAAGGTACAGAACCTGCACGGCATCAGTAGCGTCGAGTTCGTCGAGGACACCGTGCTCAATGGGGCCATCCTGGACACCGTGGTACGCGGTGCCGACGTCGTGGTGCACCTGGCGGCGCGCCCGTCGGTGCCCCGGTCCCTCGACGATCCCGTCGCCAGCCACGAGGCCAACGCCACCGGCACCCTGTCAGTGCTCGAGGCGGCCCGGCGAGGTGGAGGGGTACGCGTCATGGTGGCGTCGTCGTCGTCGGTCTACGGCGGCAACCGCACCTTGCCGGTGCGCGAGGACGTGGCGCCGGCACCCATGAGCCCGTACGCGGCGAGCAAGCTGGCCGCCGAGGCCTACAGCCTGGCCTACTCGCGCTGCTTCGATCTTCCCGTGCTCGTGTTCAGATTCTTCAACGTCTTCGGTCCACTGCAGGCCGCCGGCCACGCCTATGCGGCGGTGGTTCCCATCTTCGTATCGGCGGCACTGGCTGGCGAGCCCCTACCGGTCCACGGTGACGGCGGCCAAACCCGCGACTTCACCTTCGTCGACAGTGTGACAAGAATCCTCGTGGACGCCATCGACCGGGAGGTAGTGGCCCCGGGGCCCGTCAACCTCGCCTTCGGCACGCGCCACTCACTGCTTGAGCTGGTTGCCACTCTCGAGAAGGTGCTCGGGCGGCCCGTGGCGCTTCGTCACGAGGAGGCCCGTCGAGGCGACGTCCGAGACTCCCAAGCCGACGACACGCGTTTGCGCCAACTCTTCCCCGATGTCGAGCCGGTGGCGCTCGAACAAGGCTTGGCCGCCACCGTGCAGTGGTTGGTTCAGGTGGCGGGGACGACGACGCCGCAACGTTGATACCCCGCTGGCGGCGACTGCCTTAGCGACCCAAAAGCCAAGCCGCGCCCCGGCCGGCTACCCGCCGCAAGGGGTGATCCCCGGCCACACGGAGATCCCGGCCTGGGCGGTGCGGTGCCGCCAGGGGGGTGTCCCAAGCACCGGCGTACTGGTACTCGGGAACAGCCGAGGGACGATCGATCGTGGCGAAGACCACGATTCCGGTGGGTCGCAGGCCCGCACGTGCCCAGGGGGACGGCTCGTGCGTCGCCTCGCTGTAGTCCCATTCCGCCAAGGTCTGCACCGCTTGTCCCATGTTTCATCCCTGCCTTACCGTCGGGCTCGCGGGGCCTCGGCTGGTCCAGCGCGATTACGTCGGCCCTCACATCGGCACTGACGGCGCCGCACTGCATCAACACTTCGACAATTTGGGACCGTGGGGGTCATGCCTCACTAAAGACGGGGGCGCCGACGGCCCAGACGCAGTGCGTACGGCGTGGCGCCGGGATGCACAACGGCCCGCCGTTGCCGGCGGGCCGTTGGTACACCTTCTAAGGAAAAGCTCCAGGGTTAGCGGCGGCCCAAGAGCCACGTGGTGGCCCGGTCCACGGTGCGAGCCGCGCCGTCAACCGCCGCTCGACCCGCCTCGGGAACCTTGCCGGCCTGCTGGACGAGGCGGACGCCCGTCGAGGCGACGGTCCCGGACAGACGCCTGCTCTCAGCGTCGGGAAGCGTTGTCATCCCGGTGGAGTGCCGGCCCCGGCGCGCCCGGCGCAGCTGCGTTGGGTTGAGCCAGGCGAGCTGACTGATCAACCGCCGAGGCGCGTCGACGAGGAACAGCATGGCCAGACCGAGGAGGAACAGTGCTCCACCAACGACTCCGACCATCCGCACGCCGGCTCCTACACCGGTGAACGCCAGGTCGCTTGAAGGTGCCGTCACCGCTGCCGCTGTGGTGGTCGTACCGCCTGCGGCCGTCGTCGTCGCCGTAACCACGGGAATCGTGGTCTGAGATCCACCGCCGGAGATGGCGATCACCGGGTTGATTGCCTCCGAAGCCGGCGGTACGTCGGCAGCGGGAACAATCCCCGCCGTTACCGTGCTGGCCGGATATGCGGTGCAATTCTCCGTCGACGTTCCGGCTCCAACATCAAGGACCAGGGACGAACTCGAGTTCTGCTCAATCGTGATCTGGCTGCTCGTGGCCGTGAAGGGGCCTACCGAACCCGGCGGATCTGGGAGGTGGAGCGTGAGAGGGGTGGTGGGTAAGGGGCTCGGAATGGGGACGCTGAACGTGACCCCGGGAGCGGCCAGGGACGCCGGCGTGGCGCCGGCGACGTCCACCGAAGACGTCGCATGTCCGGCGATAGCCGTACTTCCCAACGCGGCGTCAGCGGCGACCAAATTCGGAAGGACGTTGGTGATCGTCTGGTAGTTCGTGATGGTGAAGGTCTGGCCCGCGGTGGGATCAGCCGGGGTGATTGTCGCCGATGTAGTGACGCCGTCGATAGCGATAGTGCCTACAGGCGTACCCGGACAGATGAGCTCGTACGGTCCCGTAAGGACAGTGGACGAACCGATCGTCGTCGGTGTCGTGGATGTCGTTGGTGACGTCGTTGGTGTGCTCGACGTCGTCGGCGTGCTCGATGTCGTCGGCGTCGTGGATGTCGTTGGTGTGGTCGTCGGAGGAGTCGTCCCCCCGGCGGAGGCGATCACCGGGTTGATGGGCGAACCCGACGGTGTCGCGGTGGTCTCGCCGGTGGGCACTGAGTCATTGGCGTAGGCGCTGCACGAGATGGGGAGCGTGGATCCGGGCGCGAGATCAATGGTCAACGTCGTGCTGGTGTCCTCTTCGATGGTGATGGCGCCGCCCGAGGAGGTAAAGGGTCCGACCGTTCCAGCGGGGCTGGGCAACTGGAGAGAGAGGCCGTCGGCAGGCACGGGGTCCGGGATGGCCACGCTGAAGTTGATGGTGCCACCGGACATGGTGGCCGGCGTGGCCCCGGTTACGTCGAGCTGCGTCGTGGCCGATCCGTTCAGGGTGCTCCCGAGCGCCGCCGCCGCCGAAGCTAGAGCGGCGGGGAAGCTGGCATCGGTTTGATAGCCCGTGACGTCAAAGGTGCCGTCACCATTCTGCGTGATTGTCGCTGACGTGGTCACGTCGTTGAGCGCCACGTTGCCCACGGGCGTACCTGCGCAGTACAGCTCGTATGCACCTGTCAGAGGCGTCCCTGGAGTGGTGGTCGGGGGCGTCGATGACGTGGTGGACGTCGTCGGGGTCGTCGTGGTGGTTGTGAGCCCGCTCGAGTACGCGATCACGGGGTTGATGGAGGTCCCTGAGGGCGTGCCGCTCGAGATTCCCGTCGGGTTCGAGTCGTTCGGGTAGGCGCTGCACGTAAGGGCCAGCGGACTTCCCGACACAATCAAGGTCAGGCTGGCACTGGCGTCTTCATCGACGGTGATGGCACCACCGCTCGTCGTAAACGGTCCAAGCGTGGTGGCGGGACTGGGCAGGTCGAGGGTGATTCCGTCGGCCGGAACCGGGCTGGGGATGGGCACGCTGAAGTTGATGGTGCCACTCGACAAGGTCGTCGGCGTGCCGCCGTCCACATCGAGCTGGGTGGTGGCCGACCCGGCCAAGGCCGTGTTTCCCAGCGCCGCCGCCGCTGCTACCAACTGGTTCGGCACATTGGCGATGGTCTGGTAGTTCGAGACGTTGAAGGTGTCGCCTGAAGCTGGCGAAATGGTCGCCGACGTGGTGACGTCGTTCAACACGATGTTGCCCACCGGCGTGCCTGGGCAGTACAGCTCATACGCACCCGTAAGGGGCGTCCCCGGTGTCGTCGTCGGAGGCGTCGTGGACGGGGGCGTCGTTGTTGGCGGAGTTGTGGTCGGCGGCGTTGTCGTGGGCGGCGTCGTGGTCGGCGGCGTTGTCGTGGGAGGCGTTGTCGTGGGAGGCGTGGTGGTCGGCGTCGTGGAAGTCGGCGGCGTGGTGGTCGGCGTCGTCGAAGTCGGCGGCGTGGTGGTCGGCGGCGTCGTGGTGCTTGCCCCAGTCGTCGTGGACGTCGGCAGCGTCTCACTACCGAAGAGAACGGTGCCGATGGCCCGGTCCCCGACAGTGTCACCGATGGCGAGCACGCAGTCATCGCCCGCCGCTACCTGCGCAGGCGTAGGCGGACACGGGTACAGCAGCGCGTCAGTGGCAGCAACACCCGAGGTGGTGCAGCCGGGAATCGTCGACGTTGTGGTCGGTGAGGTTGTGCTGTCCTCGACGCATGTGGGGGCGAAGCCCGACACCGGTGGCCCCGTTACTCCGGAGACCATCGTGTGCGATCCGGTCAAGTCGCCAGAGGTCTTCTTGGCACTCGAAATTGTCGTTAGAGCGAGCGCCGTGCAGCTGACCGGGATGTACTGCCCCAAGAACGAGATCACGGGCTGGCTGGGTTCGCTGTTGCATTGCACGATGGAGGCCGTCGCTCCGGGAGTGAATCCGGTCCCCGTGACCGTGACGACGTCACCACCGGCGAGCCCGCTGCAGATGGGGTCCAGCACGTTGGTGTTGTCGCACGACGCACCAGAAGCGGTGACGCTCAGCGCCAGAGTGGTGCCGGGAGTGCTGACCGTCGACGCGTAAACAGAACTCCCGAGAAGCGCCCCACCCGCCACCGCGATGAGCACCCCAAGGGCAGCGATGAGATTCGGTGCCGTCCTCCGCCTTGTAACCACGTCTCCCCCGTTCCTTTTGGCTTTGAGAACCGGGACCTCCCCCACCCATCTGTCGCTGCGCGCTTCGCGACGCAGGGAGGCCCCGCAGCCATGTCCGTTCCTGACGATAGGACCGGGGACCAGGGCGTCACATCATCACGATTGGGTAATTCGCCCCCACAACGACCGCCCAACGAGGCGCGCCCCCAGCGACAGGCCAGGGCAGCCGGGGTGACCCACTCGTGACCCCCCGTGACGAATGTACGGAGCGATGGCGTCCTAGTCTTTGAGGTTGTGGGGGGTGCGCGGATCGTCAGGCGAGCGGCTCTCGTCTGCCTGGCTTTAGGTGCGCTCCTCCTGTCGTTCGTGGCTTACCAGCTGTGGGGAACGGCGCTCTACGAGCACCATGCCCAGGCTGTGCTGACCCAGGAGCTCACCAAACACGGCGTAAAACTTGAGACCGGTCCCAAGGCACAATCGGCCGGCAAACTCCCGACGGGCCCGGCGCTGCAGACCCTCGAGAGCCAAACCGCCCCGACCGTGGCCGAACCCGGCCTCAACCAGCCCATCGGGTTCATGTCGATCCCACGCATCGGTATGACCGACGACGCCATCATCGAAGGAGCCGGCGAGGCGCAGCTCCAGCAGGGGCCGGGGCACTACGCGGGGACCTCCCTGCCAGGCGAAGCAGGTAATGCCGCCATTGCCGGGCACCGGACCACGTACGCCCACCCCTTCTACAACCTCAACCTCATGCAACAGGGTGATCTGATCTACATCCAGACCGCCCAAGGCCTTTTCGAATATGAGGTCTCCTACAGCAAGATCGTCCCGCCTTCCGATGTGAGTGTGCTCGACCCGTCGACGGTGCCCGAGCTCACCTTGACGACCTGCAATCCTCGCTACAGCGCCACCTCGCGCCTCGTGGTCGTGGCGCTGTTGGAAAAGGGCGTGACCTCGTCCAGCTTCGTGTCGACGACGACCCCGACGACAACGCCCGGAAAACCGACCGCTCTCCCCTCCTCCTTGGCCGGAGGCGACGGCGGAATCGGCGGGATCAGCACAATCGGACAGGTGAAACTGGCTCTGTTGTGGGGAGCCCTGACGGTGGTTGCCCTTTGGGCGGCCGTGTTGGGCTATCGCCGGATCGTGGCCCGGCCCTGGGCGTGGTCGGTGCTCGGTGTGGGCCTGCCCGTGGCGGTGGTGCTCCTGCTGGTGTGCTTCCAGCACGTGAGTCTGGCGCTGCCCGAGACGTTCTGAAACTCGCTCACCGTCACTCGACCGCCATTGTTCGTCGAGCGATTTATCTCGTCAGAATTTGCTCGCCAACGTCAATGACCACGCCCCGTCGTCTCGTCGAACTCAGTCCTCAGTCGCCCGGAGCCGTCCGAGATTGACCCGAAAACCTTCTAAAAGACCTGCTCAATAGCCTTTCAATTGCATACAACAAAACAGTTGGCCAATGATCCGACAACCGGGTAGGTTGGTGAGCGAACGCCACGCTCCGTGGTGTGGGGGCAGGGGGGTGCTGCGGGTGCTGCCGGGGCGCGCAGAAGTACACGCCGAAGAAACGGCGTTCGTAGAGCGCAAGGGACCCGGCGCGCGCAAAGGGCGCCTGGCGGTCACCGCCGTGGACGAATTCGACCCGCCCTCGCCGGTCGACGACGATATCGTCAGCCCCGAAACCTCGTCCCGCCACGTCCTCTCCGGCTTGATGCTGGAGCGTCGCACGTGGAGTTCAGGCCCGGGGAGCCAGCTGGTTGCCTGCGTGGACATCCAACCCGCCCCTGGCTCAGGCGCCGACGCCGTGCGCCCCGACGTCCTGTGGGGGCTCGCCATCCGAAGGATGGAGCGTTGCATTCGGCCCGGTGACAGGATCTGCATGTTGGGCGGCTCGCGCGTCGGGCTGTGGCTCGGCGACGGCGCCGACCGGGTGGCGCCGAGCGCGTTAGGCAGGCGGGTGGCTCGAGCATTGGGCGATCACCTCGCCATTGGGACGACCGGGCTCGACTTGCTTGTCACCATTGGCATCGGCACCGGTGCCACAGACGTCGAGCCCGACGAGCTCATGTCGGCAGCCATCGCCGGGATGCGTTCGACGCACAGCCGAGCCCAAAATGGCGACGGCGGGCTTGAGCCGTTTCTTGCCGTCACCCACGTACCGAGCGATGCCACCGAGCCGGGCGGGGGATTGTGCCGGCGAGTGGTGGTCCCCATGGACGACGACGCCGAAGGTGGCGCCGAAGAACTTGTCCGGGCTTCTCGTCTGCAGGGAATCGTGGACCAGAGCGTGGCGATTACCGCCGCCTTGGGAGGCACGCCGCTGCGGTTACTCATCGTCGACCCCGATGCCAACCCGCACGATGAAACGATTCCCGGAGTCGACGTCATCGGGAACATCGCCCGTCGCCTGGGCGCCTGGCCGATCGTGTGTCCTCCGGGAGATCCCGAGTCGGCTCTGTTGAACGTCTATGTGACCCAACCTGACGCCGTCATCATCATCTTGCAGCCGCAACCGCCCCGGCGGGCGCGGAACTCGGAGTCGGCCCAACCCTGGGAGCGCCCCGCCCATCTGGCGCGAGTCCTGCGAGACGCGGGCGTCCCCGTCATCGCGGTGAGCCTGGGGGCCAGCGCGGCGGCCCTGGCGGTGTGTGTGGAACAGGGGGCGGCTGGGCTGTTTCATCCTGAGCAGCTGGCCCAAGAACTCACCCATCTTGCCTCCTCGGGCACAAAGGCGACGAACGGAGCTTCGACCAACGGCCACGACGAGTCGCAGAGATCACCTGGTCAGCTACCGGGGCCGTATGACGCCCTGGTGCATCTGACCCCAAGCGAACGTCGGGTCCTCTTCTATCTAATGGAAGGACGATCGGCATCCGAGATAGCCACCACGCTGGTCGTCTCTCTCACAACAGTGCGGTCGCATATCCGCTCGATCCTGCGCAAGTTGAACGTCAATTCACAACTGGCGGCGGTCGCCTTGGCATTCGGAACCTTGTCCGTCGATCCATCTGTCAGCTGAAACACAGGTGCGCACGCACAGGGTTCGGCATCAGCGCTGTGACCACGGGCCCACGCACCATCACATTTGAATACTCATTGTGCTGGACAACCTGACCCGAATACACTCGTTCGGGCAGGTCGCGGTACGCGGAATGCGGGGGGATTGTGCGACGGTACTGGGAGTGGCTGGGGCTCAACCTCGGCAAGCGGGCCGGCACGGTTGGAATTGTCGGGCTTCTGGTCACTGTCGCGTTGGGATTCGGGATCACCACCCTTCACTTCACGACGAGTAACGCCGACTACCTCAACAAGACAGATCCTGCCTACGTCGACAACCTCCGTTATGCCGGCGACTTCGGCGGCGACCCCATGGCCACGGTCTTCACCATGGACCCGGGAACAACGATCGACAATCTGTTCACCGCCAATAACCAGCGGGTGTTCCGGTCGCTCGGCGCCCGGTTGAAGCAAGACCACTGGGTCTACTCAGAGATCTCTCCGCTCGACGCGCTCTCGTTGTCTAGCTCGCTCCTCTCGAGCCCAACGGGAAATCCCTTTGACACTGCGGCGGGTCAGGACCTCGGCCACACCTTGGGCGAAGACCCCAAGCAAAGTGGCATTGCGGCTCGCGAGAAGTATCTCGGTGCCTCGCTGAATGCGCTGAAGAAGATCCCTCTCGACCAGCAGCAGCTGTCGAACCCGGCGTGGGTGAAGTTCCTGGCGCACGAGACGACCGGGTCGATCCGCATCCCTTTGCAGGCGGTCCTCCCCAACAACGGCCACGCCCTCTTCGCCATCTTCCTTCAGCCCAACTTGAACATCAACCAAGAGTCGACGGCGGCCCAGACCGTCCTCGACATCATGGGGAGCGCGCACTTCCAGAACGCCACCACCATCACCACCGGCGTTCCCGCCGTGCTGAAAGTCATCAACAGCTACCTCCGGGGCGGAATTCTCGTGCTCGGCGGTATCGCCGCCGCCGTGATGACGCTGATCTTGCTGCTCACCTTTAAAGTGCGCTGGCGGCTGCTGCCCTTCGTCATCGTGGCCATCGGCCTGGTCTGGGGGTTTGGCCTCGTCGGGTACTTCGGCGTCCCCCTGACCCTGGCCACCATCGCGGCCTTACCCGTGCTTATGGGTGTGGGCATGGATTACGCCATCCAGATGCATTCGCGCATCGAGGAAGAGGTCGTCCTCGATCGGGCCCCGCACCCCGTGCAAAGTGCGGCGCGCGGTCTGGGGCCGGCCCTGCTCGTCGTCACCCTCGACGCCGTTTTCGCCTTCGCCGGTATGTGGTTTGCCAAGGTCCCCGATGTCCGCAAGCTCGGGTCACTGCTCATCATCGGCATTGTCGCCGTGTGCGTGTGCAGCATCATCGCCACCCTGGCCGTCCTTGGCATCCGGGAGTACAAGTCCCCCACCAAAGCCAAGGATTTCAGCAAGGGATTCCTGAGCCGTTTGACGGTTCGCCTGGGAAGTCTCAGCCCGAAGGTGGCGCTGCCGGCCGCATTCTTGGCACTCATCGTGTTCTTCGCCGGCATCGCCGTAGAGGGCAAGCTCCAGCTTCAGACCAACCCCATCCAATGGCTGAACCCCAACTCGCAAGCGATCAAGAACGTCGTCCAGCTCAAGAACGACAGCGGGTCCGACCAACAGATCGGCGCCTTGGTAACCACGACGCAGCCGTGGAGCCAGAAGACCGTGGACTGGGTATCCACCATGTCGAGGGCGTTGGTGGCCAAGTACCCCAACGTGCTCACTCAGCCCACCGGAATCGTCAACACCCTCGACGAGATCTTGACCGTCCCCGGGTCCGATTTCGTCGAACCCACCGGTGTGGAGGTGTCGTCGACGTACTCCAAGTTGGCGCCTGCCATCCAACGGACCATGGCCACCGACGGGGGCCACGACCTCAACATTCTGTTCCGAGTGAAAGTCGACACGCTGTCGTCACTCGAACCTGTCGTCAACACCCTCGAACACGAGCATCCACCGCCAGGAATCACCGTCGCACCGGGCGGGATCTCCATCGTCGGCGTGGGCCTGCTTCAGAACCTCGCCTCAGCCAGGACCTTGCTCACGTATCTGGCCTTGTTGTTCGTGGGCTTGTGGTTGGCTGTGCGGCTACGCAGCATCGTCCGGTCGCTGTTGTCGTTGGTGCCCGTGCTCATCGCCGTGGGGGCAGTGTCGCTGTTGGCGGTGGCGTTCAACATCAAGCTCAGTCCGCTCACCGCCGTGGCAGGGCCATTGGTGGTTGCCGTCTGTACCGAATTCACGTCGCTGATGCTGTTGCGTTTCATCGAAGAGCGAAACCGGGGTTATCCGCCTCGCCAAGCCATGGAAGTCACCGCCAGCCGCACCGGCCGAGCGTTCATGGTCTCGGGCATGACGGCCTTTGCCGGCGTGGCCGTGGTGGCGACCTCTCCCATGCCACTGCTCAGTGACTTCGGCATCATCGTGGCCCTCAACGTCGGCGTCGCCCTATTGAGTGCGCTTGTGATCCTGCCGCCCATTCTGGTCTGGGCCGACGACGACAAGCGCCAGTGGGTGTCGCGCGGCATGCTGCGCCCGATTCCCGAGCCCATCGAGTTCGCCGCCGCGCCTGTATACCCGACGCCGGCGCGTGCGTTCACTCCTGAGCCCGTCTCGGTCATGCAAGCGGCGCCTGCGGGGGCGATGGCTCCTGAGCCGGTCCTCGTGTCGTCATCGGCGTGGCAAACGGCCCCGCCTCCGACGGTCGGGTGGACGCCGGAACCCGTCACCACCGAGACGCCCAAGGGCAAACGACTCCCGTGGAGCAAGGACGCACCCGCACCGGCACCCGAGCCTGTGTCCGCCGTCATGCCCGTGGCGCCCGCCCCACTGAGGCTCCCTGATCTCGTCCCCGCCGTCCCTGTCGGTGCAGCGGTTGGTCTTGCCGAGGCTGCTTCGCTTTCTGTGGCAGGGACCGCAGTGCCGGCTGCCCCTCCCCCGCCTGGCCCTGCCCAGGCAGGCCCTCCCCTGGCTGCGCCCCAAGGGCCTGACGCCGTTGGGGCGGAAGAACCCAAGGTCAAGCGACGCTTTTGGTCGAGAGCTCCTGAGCCCGTTTTGGCCGACGGCCCGGCTCCGGTGCAAGCTTGGCTGCAAATGGACCAAGGAAAGACAGCAAATGGGGCCGTCGCGGCTCCGGTGCCTACCCTCGCTCCTGCGCCGGTGCAGGTATCCGCTGCGATGCCGATGCCCGAGCCAGTACAGGTTCAGGCTCCGATGCCGATGCCGATGCCTGAACCAGTGCAGGTCACCGCTCCCATGCCCATGCCCGAGCCGGTGCAGGTCCACGCCCCCGAGCCGGTGCAGGTCCACGCCCCCGAGCCGGTGCAGGTCCACGCCCCCGAGCCGGTGCAGGTCCACGCCCCCAAGCCGGTGCAGGTCCACGCCCCCGAGCCGGTGCAGGTCCACGCCCCCGAGCCGGTGCAGGTCCACGCCCCCGAGCCGGTGCAGGTCCACGCCCCCGAGCCGGTGCATGCGCAGGTAGCACCTCCGCAGGCCGCGCCTGTCCCCATGCCCCCACCGCCATCGGCGGGCCGCGTCGAGATGCCAACCCCGGTGCCGACTCCCGTGCCGACGGTCGCCCCCCCGCTGCCGGTTGCACCGGTGCCGGTGGCCGCGACCGCGACACCGGTGGCGCCGGTTATTCCGACACCTGTGGCCGCGACGCCGACGCCGATTGCTTCGATGCCGGTGGCCGCGCCGCCGCAGTCGCCTCGGGTCGAGATGCCACCGCCGCAAAGCGCTCCCGTCGAGATGCCACCGCCGCCCGTTACGGCGCCGCTCAGCATTGGCGAGGCGCCGGTTCTGCCTGTCCCCGAGCTTGTCTCGATGGACCAACTCGGTCCCGCCACCAACGGGTCGGACAAGCCGCGTCGTTTCCGGCGTGGGCCGGACAAGACAATAGAGATCGGGCCCGAACCGGTAACGATGGACCAGCTGGCCCCGGTCGAAAACGGGTCGGACAAGCCGCGTCGGTTCCGCCGTGGTCCTGACAAGGTGCCCGCTCCCGTAGCTCCACACCCCGAACCTCAGCTCATCGCCACGACCGCGGCGTTGTCGGTTGGACCTGTTGGGCCTACGCCGGTGACCTCGGCCGAGCCCACCGGAGTCATCCCCGCCGTGCCGGCGGCTCCTCGGGCGAAAAGAGCATCGGCGACGAGAGGACAGAAGGCAGGCGACCGGATGCGGGCGGCCGAGCGCCTTGTGCGCAAGGTCGATCGCGACCAACCCGTCTACGTGCCCGATGGACTGGCGCTGCTGCTGGCTCCGCTCAACGGCCAAGACGGCGGCCATGACACCGTCTCCAACGGTTCAGCGGCGTCTGACGAAGCGCCCGGAAAAGCCTGATTTGCTGATCGGATTGTCCTGATAGCAATCGGGGCGCCCGTAAACTTGTCATGGTGAGTGGGCTTACCCATCTGGAGCGGCTCGAGGCCGAGAGTCTCCAAATCATTCGCGAGGCCGTGGCCGAAAGCGAAAACCCGGTCATGCTGTACTCGATCGGCAAGGACAGCTCGGTCATGGTGCACCTGGCGCGCAAAGCCTTCTTCCCGGGGCAACCCCCTTTCCCTCTTCTGCACATCGACACCACGTGGAAGTTCAAGGAGATGATCGAGTTCCGCGATCGCATCACGACGGAACTGGGCCTCGATCTCATGGTGCATATCAACCCCGAAGCCCAAGCTCTAGGTATCAATCCGTTTACCCATGGTTCGGCCGTGCACACCGACATGTGGAAGACCCAGGGATTGAAGCAGGCTCTCGACAAGAATCGGTTCGATCTCGCATTCGGCGGCGCCAGACGCGATGAAGAAAAGTCCCGGGCCAAAGAGAGGGTCTTTTCGCTCCGCTCGGCTCAACACCGTTGGGACCCCAGACACCAGCGTCCTGAGCTTTGGCACCTCTACAACACGCGCAAGCACCCCGGTGAGAGCCTGCGGGTGTTCCCGTTGTCGAACTGGACCGAGCTCGATGTGTGGCTCTACATCCACAAGGAGCGCATCCCCGTCGTCCCCCTCTACTTCGCCAAGGAGCGCCCCGTCGTCGAACGTGACGGCACCTTGATCATGGTGGACGACGATCGCATGCCACTGCTGCCCGGCGAGAGGCCCAGCATGCGCTCGGTCCGATTCCGGACACTGGGGTGTTATCCCCTATCAGGGGCTATCGACTCCAAATCCACCGACGTGGCCGCCGTGGTCGCCGAGATGCTCGGCACCAGCACATCAGAACGTCAGGGACGTGTCATCGACCATGATGCTTCGGGTTCGATGGAGAAGAAGAAGCACGAAGGGTACTTCTGATGACTCCTCCGCCTTCTGTCGTTGCGGCCTCGGACATCGACGCGTACCTCGAGCTCCATGAGCACAAGAGCCTGCTGCGTTTTCTCACCTGTGGCAGCGTCGATGACGGCAAGAGCACGCTTATCGGTCGCCTGCTTTATGACACCGACCTGATCCTCGAGGACCAACTGGTTGCCTTGGAAGCCGATTCCAAGAAGCTTGGGACCCAGGGCGACAACCTGGACTTCGCCCTCCTGCTCGACGGCTTGCTCGCCGAGCGGGAACAAAAGATCACCATCGACGTTGCCTACCGCTACTTCTCGACGGACCGGCGCACGTTCATCGTGGCCGACACCCCCGGTCATGAGCAGTACACCAGGAACATGGTGACAGGCGCTTCTACGGTTGACGCAGCGGTATTGCTCGTCGATGCCCGCCAAGGCGTCGTCGCCCAGACACGGCGACACTGCTACCTGGTGGCCCTGCTCGGCATCCGCCACGTGGTCCTGGCCGTCAACAAGCTCGACCTCATGGGGTACTCGCGCAGCGTGTTCGAGGAGATCGCCGACAGCTACACCGAATTCGCTTCTCGCCTCGGGCTCACCGACGTGGTGTGCGTCCCCATCTCCGCGTTGCGGGGGGATAACGTGACCACGCGTAGCGAACAGACGCCGTGGTACACGGGCCCCACCCTTCTCGGATTCCTCGAGACCGTCGAGGTGGAGGATGCCAACGTCTCGGGCCCGTTGCGCCTGCCCGTGCAGCTTGTATTGCGTCCCAATCTCGACTTTCGCGGCTTCGGGGGGCAGATCGCCAGCGGGACGTTGCGCGTGGGCGACCCCGTGCAGGTGCTGCCTTCGGGCGCGGCGAGCGCCGTGGCCCGAATTGTCACCATGGACGGCGACAAGGACGAAGCCGTCGCCGGCGAATCGGTCACCGTCACACTCGTCGACCAGATCGACGTCAGCCGTGGGGGCGTGCTGTGCAGTCCCGATGCTCCTGCCGCCGTGGCGGATCAGTTCGAAGCCCACATCGTCTGGTTCTCCGAGCACGACATGCTCCCGGGACGGCCCTATCTCCTCAAGATCGGGACGAGGACGGTGTCGGTGACGCTGTCGCGACCGAAGTACACGATCAATGTCGACACCCTCGAACACATGGCCGCCAACACCCTTGTGCTCAACGACATCGGGGTGTGCAACTTGCATCTCGATCAGACCATCGCCTTCGACCCCTACGATCAGAACCGCGACATGGGCGGCTTCATCGTCATCGACCGCCTCACCAACGACACCGTTGGGGCCGGCATGTTGAGTTTTGCGCTGCGGCGGTCACAAAACCTGTCGTGGCAAACCATCGACGTGACCAAGCCGGCGCGAGCCGCCATCAAGGGCCAACATCCCTGCATCGTCTGGTTCACCGGTTTGTCCGGGGCGGGGAAATCGACCATTGCCAACCTCCTCGAGCGCAAGCTGCATCTCATGGGGAAGCACACCCACCTCCTCGACGGCGACAACATCCGCCATGGCCTTAATCAGGATCTCGGATTCACCGAAGCGGACCGGGTAGAGAACGTCCGACGCGTGGCCGAGGTGGCCCGGTTGATGGTGGACGCCGGGCTCATCGTTCTCGTTTCGTTCATCTCCCCGTTCGAAGCCGAGCGGCGCTTGGCCCGTGAACTCGTCGATAGCGGGGAGTTCTGCGAGGTCTTCGTGGACACCCCCCTCGCCATCGCCGAGGAGCGCGACACCAAAGGCCTCTACCGCAAGGCTCGGCGAGGCGAACTCGTCAACTTCACCGGAATCGATTCCCCCTATGAGCCCCCGGACGCCCCCGAAGTGCATCTGGACACCACGGCGCACAGCGCCGAAGAGGCGGCCGACCTCGTCTTGGCCAGCCTGCGCACGCTGGGTGTTCTTGACTGAATTTGATTGCTTCAATCACACGTTTCGGCCCGCGATCAGCTAATCTCAAGGACAATGAAACCGATCAAGTGGGTTGTAGCGATACTGGCGATCGTGGGCCTGCTGGCCATCGTGGCCGCGGTCATCTACTACTCCGTGCCGGCAGATTCCTTGCCGTCGTTCCTTGGGACGCTTCACCACATCAAGGCTCACCGTCGCGAGCGCGGCCGTGACGCCCTGGTGTTGGGCGTCGTCCTTCTGATCCTGGCCGTCATCGTCGGCCTGGTCGGACGTTCGCGCAACGTGTCGCAAGGGAGCGCTCAGCAGCAGGTGATCTGACCGGACCCGCCATATGGTTCGGGAACGGTAGTCCGCATCGGTCTTGTTCGGCACCGGCTACCGTCGGGATTGTTCGACGTTGTCTCAACCGATGGCCCTGCGTGGCGTCGGGCGTCGCACCCTGACAGAGATCTCAACGCCTCCGCAGCTACGGCCACGGGGCGACGTGGGCGTCACCCGCCAAACGTTGCCGTCAACCCGCGCTATAGGTGAAGCGCGCTTGGGAGATGGCCGGGCTTGTTCCGTAAGGAGCGGTCACTGTTACCGACACTGCACCTGAGCCGGCCGGGGCCACCACCGTCAGCTTCGTTCCGACCCTGTTGACCGTGAAGTTCGTGGTCGACGTCGATCCGAAATTCACCGCAGTGGCGCCCTGGAGACCGTGGCCGTGAATGGTCACCGTGGTGCCCTCGGTCCCCGCCGCCGGTCGCACCTTGGTGACCTTCGGGGCCACCGACCAGTCAAAGGTGGCCGAGTCGCTGGCCCCGCTGTCCGATGATTTGGCGGTAACGACCACGACCGAGGTGCCCGGCGTGGTCGGGGCTCCCGACACAAGCCCCGATGCGCTCATGACAAGTCCCTTCGGAAGGCCCAGCGCGCCGTAGGCGACGGACTGCCCGGCGGTGGAGTCAGTGGCGGTGACCTGAAGGCTCACGCTTTGACCGACATGACTGCTCTGCGGGCCCGGATTTCTCACCGATACGGAGTTGGCGGCACCGCCGGCGCACATATCGGCCGGCAGGCGGGCGCCGTTGGGTGTTCCCAGCCCCGACGCCATGTCGTATCCCACCGCAGCCGGATAAAGACCGTCGTTTTTGCCGGTCATGTCGTTGTTTCCCGTAGTGATGTCGTGAAAGGCAGCGGGGTCGGAGGTCGCTACTGAATACAGCGTCGGGTTGGCGAACCCAACCGTCTTCCCCGCACAGCTGCTCGAGGCGTTGGTAAGCGCCACCAAGGCAGCCCACAAAGGCGCCGACAAGCTCGTGCCACCCCAACTCCCCCACGAACCCCGGAAATAGAACACGTAGGGGAACGGACCGGCCAACGCGGAGACGTCCGGCGACTCCCGACAGTACCCGCCGGCGTTGCCACACGGCGTTCCTGAAGAGTCTGCATTGATGACATGGACCGAGTCAGCGGCGCCGCTCTGATACGACGGCATGGCCCACAGCGAGGAGACCCCGCCGCCGCCCGCCCCGAAGCTGTTGCTCGGCCCCGTGTTCCACACGGTCTCCGATGGCGGCGGACCCAAGGCCGTGATCTCGGTGCCCCCCACGCCGGTCACGTAGGGCTGACTCGAAGGGTCGTCGACGGCCAGGGACGTCTTGGTCGGCGCACAGTCCTCTGATCCTTGGTCACCGGCGGCGGCCACCACGGTCTGGCCTTGAGCGGCGGCCTCCTCGAAGAGCGTGTTCTCCGACGCCGCCACGTCACTGTCGAGCTCGGACTCGCACACTCCCCACGAGGTGGAGATCACCTTGGCGGCATCCTGAGAGAAAATGGCGGAGTAGGTGTCGTAGCTGCCGGCGTCGGTGTTCGGTCCTTCGTAGACGAGAATGCTGACGTCGGGAGCCAACCCCGAGATGTCCTCGATGTCGGCGGCGGCCTCACCCTCGCCTGATCCGGCCCCGGCTCCCCCGTCCACCTTCACGTACGTCACGGGAGTGCTTACGCCGTAGCAGGCGTCATAGGCGGCGATGTCGGTGGCCAGGTTGGGCTCGAACTCGACCAGGGCGACGGTCTGCCCCGATCCGAGATCGTCGGCACCATAGGGACTCGAGAACCCGTAGGCGGAGGCGAGCTGATCGGCTGTGAACGAGCCGTCGGCGTCGTCGGTGGCCTGCGCGCAAGGTTGGGGCCCGCCCGTGACCACCGCTGGGTGAAGGGCGGACGGCGCCCCGCTGCCGGATTGATTGCTCGAGGGACTCCGCTGGGCCGAGGACGTAGAGACGTAGAGGTCGTTCAGCCCCACCACACTTTGGATGTAGGGCGCCGCGCTGGCGGGAATCAAGGCCGGTGCCGTGTTGGCGTAGGCAACACGGCCGTCGGGCAGTTCGTAGCGTCGGAAGGAGGTGTCAAAGGCTCGGCCGAGCGCCCCTGACGGTGCACGCACCGCGATGCTCATGTGATTGGCGCTCAGCGCCCCGCCGCGGAGCCCCGCCGCGGCCAGGGCCTTTCGGACGGCCCTGATGGCCTGATGGCTCGGTCCGAACCGTCGGGCGAACTGGGCCACGTCGAGGTACTCCCGAAACAGCGGCGACTGAGGGTTGGACACCTCCTGCGCATAGGCCGCCAGGCCAGCAGGATCGGCAGGCTGGAGCGCCACATCGATGGGGAGAACGCTGTTTGCGGCCAGTGCCGACAGGGCTTTGGAGCCCACCGGAAGGCGTGGGGTGGCCCCCACCCGAAAGCCGTGGCCGTGGCCGTGGCCTTGGCGGGGGGAGGCGCCCGAGACGCCGGGGAGCACCACGGTGCCGATGGCGGCGGCGACCACCATGCACAACACCACTCGCGCCGGTCCTTGGCGCCACGGAGATTGACGCGAAGACGCACGCCGCGGCGTACTTTCCCCCACTTTTATGAACGCGATCTCACCTTCTTAAGCGAGCCACCCGACGAGGAGCATCGTCAAATATGACGAATTCCCCAGGCAATACCCAGGCGTCTGAGGAGACGGCCTCGATAGGCCCAGGTGGAGGCCAGCAGCGGCGTGCTCCCGACCTTGTGGAAAGCTCACGTCGAATGAAGATCGGTGTCGTTTTCCCCCAGACGGAACTCGGTGCAGACGTGGGCGCGGTGCGGGCCTACGCCGAGAGGGTCGAAGAACTCGGCTACCACCATCTGCTCGCCTACGACCACGTCGTGGGCGCTGATCCCGCCGTGCACCAGGGCTGGGACGGACCCTACGACGTGCAATCGACGTTTCACGAGCCACTCGTGCTCTTCGGGTACTTGGCCTCGATATGCGCCTTAGAGCTGGTCAGCGGCATCCTCATCCTCCCCCAGCGCCAAAGCGCCCTGGTGGCCAAGCAGGCCGCCGAGGTCGACCTCCTGACTGGCGGACGCTTCCGACTGGGAGTGGGGCTGGGCTGGAACGCCGTCGAGTACGGGGCACTCGGAAAGGACTTTTCCAATCGTGGGGCGCGAGTGGAGGAGCAGATCGAGCTCATGCGGCGCCTGTGGACCGAGCCCAGCGTGACGTTCCACGGCGACCACGAGACGGTGATCGGGGCGGGCCTGGCTCCTCTACCCATCCAGCGGCCCATCCCCGTGTGGTTCGGGGCTTCGTCGCCCCCCGGCTACCGACGAGCCGGGCGCCTCGGCGACGGGTGGTTCCCGTTGGTACCGCCGGGGCCGAAGCTCGACGAGGCCAAGGCACTCGTCGAAGAAGGGGCGCGCGCCGCGGGGCGCGACCCTCAGACGCTCGGGCTCGAGGGCAGGGTTAACTGGGGCACCGGAGCCACTGACGCGCTGGCCGACCACGCCCAACGCTGGCGCGCCGCCGGAGCTACACACCTCACGGTGAACACCATGAGGGCCGGCCTCGCGTCGGTTGACGAACACCTGGCCGTGCTCGAGGTGGCTGCCGACGCCCTGGGCGTCACCGGTCAAAAGCCTCGCTGAAACTCCCTCGGCTCGGTGCGCTTCCTACATCTGCTCGGGGGCGGCAATGCCGAGAAGAGCCAGTCCCTGAGCCAGGACACGGGCCGTCAGATCAGACAGGGCCAAGCGGCTGCGGCGCGCCGAGTCCGTGGGGGCATTGAGCACGGGACACTGCTCGTAGAACGACGAAAAGGTCGTGGCCAGATCGAACAGGTAGCCGCACAGCTTGCTCGGGCTCGAGGACTCGAGCGTCGTCGCCACCACGGCGCTGAACCCGACGAGCGCGAAGGCCAAAGCCCGTTCGGCCGGTTGCTCGAGCACGGGCGCGGCGGCGTCTTGGGCACGGGACACGCCGCCACGGCGAAAGATGGAGCAGATCCGAGCGTGCGCATATTGCAGATAGGGCGCCGTGTTGCCTTCAAAGGCGAGCATGCGGTCCCAGTCAAAGACGTAGTCGTGGGTGCGATCGGAGGACAGATCGGCGTATTTGACGGCCCCGATGCCGAGCATGTGGGCGATCGCTCTGCGCTCATCGACAGACAGCTCCGGGTTGCGTTCGGCCACCGAAACCTCGGCCCGCGCCACGGCTTCGTCCAACAGTTCCACGAGCTTGACGCTTTCGCCTTGGCGACTGCGAAACATCTTGCGGTTGGCATCGAGCACGCTGCCAAAGGCCACGTGCTCGGCCTGGACCGGACCGGCCAACCAGCCCGCCGCCGTCGCCACCGCGAAACACATCTCGAAGTGCTGCGCTTGGGGCGACCCCACCACGTAGAGGATGCGGGTGGCACCGATGCGCTCGACACGATCGCGGATGGCGGCCAAATCGGTGGCGGCGTAGCCGAACCCGTCGTCGGACTTCTGCACGATGAGGGGCAGGGGGTCGCCCTGGCGGTTGGCAAACCCGGCCGGAAAGACACACCGAGCGCCGTCGCTGTCCACCAATAGCCCGAGCGCGTCGAGATGGCTGACCACATCGGGCAGCATTGAGTTGTAGAAGCTCTCACCGACAACGTCGGCATCGGTGAGCAGCACGTCCAACTTGGCATAGACGTCGTCGAAGTAGCGGACGCTCTCGGCCACCAGCACGTGCCACAGCCGCAGCGTCTCCTCGTCGCCGGACTGCAGCAGCACCACGCGGCGCCGGCTTCGCTCCCGGAACTCATCCTCCGCGTCAAATGACAACCGGGCTTGGCGGTAGAAGGCCCCGAGGTCGCCCATGGACAGCTCGTGCGCGGCCTTTTCTTCGCCCAGATCCAGCAGGTGCTCGATGAGCATGCCGAAAGGCGTCCCCCAGTCCCCGATGTGGTTCTCCCGGACCACAATGTGACCGGCGAACTCCAGCAGCCGGCACAAGGCATCGCCGATGATGGTGGAACGGAGATTGCCAACGTGCATCTCCTTGGCCACATTGGGCGCCGAGTAGTCCACCACCACGGTCTGTTGGTTGGCGGCGACGGGCACACCCAATCGGGGATCGCCGGCCATCTCCATCACGCCGGACGCCAGGAAGGAGCCCGAGAGCACGAGATTGATGAATCCCGGGCCGCTTACCTCGACGGCCTCACACACGTCGGAGAGGTCGACCCGAGAGACGATCTGCTCAGCCAGCTCGCGGGGATTGCGGCCCACACGCTTGGACAGCGCCAGGGCGCCGTTGGCTTGGAAATCGGCCCGGTCCGAGGACCGCACCGCCGGATCAGCGCCCGGCTCCACCTCGTCGAACCCGGCTTGCAGGCGCCGTTCGACTACGGCTCGGGGGTCGTCCATGGTCAATCATCGCGCCGGGAGCGGGACCCGCCGCCGGGACCGGTTGGAACATGGCCAGATTGAGCTCAGAGAGACGGTCCACGAACAATGAAGGATGGCGGAACACCCAGTCGTGATCGACGCGATCGGCCTGGGCGCTGCGGGCCAACGTGAAAGTGGCGCCGAGCTCGGCGGCGAATTCCTCGCCATCAGAGCGAGCCAACAAGGCGTCTCGATCGGCCCACAACACGTGACACGGGACTCCCCGGGCGTGGACGGCGTCAATCTGGGTCTGGCGGTCGCTCACGAATCCCCACCAGCCGGCGCGCGCCAGTTGGGCGGGATGACGCAGTGCCGACCACGTGAAGGCGGCGACGGCGGGCACGGTGGCCATGCGCACGATGCCGGTGGGATGCCGGCCGAACTCGCCGGCCAACTTCCACTCCCGGGCCACTCCCAGCGTGTCGGCGAACACGAGCTCGGCCACCCGATCAGGCCGCCGGGTGGCCAGCTCGAGCTCCAAAGCCCCGCTGAAGGAATGCCCCATGATGCTTATCGGACCCGTGCCGAGCCCGTCGACGATGGCGGTGAGATCGCCCAACACTCCTTCGGGGGACCAGCGCTGGGGCAATGCAAACAACCAAGGCATCACCACCGAAACCCCGGCGCGCTCGGACAGCACGGTCGCCATGGCCTTGTAGACCGGTGGCGTCATGGCGTAGCCGTGGAGAAAGAGCACGGGTTTGCCCTCGCCGACGGTCATGGTGCGCATTCCTCCGGCACCGACGCGGGACCCGACCGACGGGTGGTTCCCATTCGTGGTCATGGCGTCTGTTCTCCGTTCAGGCGTGTGTGCTCCTGGGCGGCACTTCTGGCACGCATGGAGCGAATCCCGGTGTTGACGGCGGTGGTGATGAGCCGGTCATTGTCGCGTGAGATGAAGCGGTGCACGCGACGCTCGAGCAAGAGTCGGAGCACCGGGTTGAAGGCGTGGTACGACTCCGAGAAGTGCAGGCGCGTGCGCCCGTCGCCAAGATCCTCGAGACGCGTCCATCCTTCGGCCTTTGACCACAGCGGTTTGCCCACGGCGTCGTACTTCCACGACTCATAGGGCCGAACCTGGGTCAGCCACTCCCACGACTGCCCCTGGCCGCCCGACAGCAGATAGCGCGGCACCCGAAACGTGCAGTGCCGGACGAGGCCCTCCCCCACGTCATCTCCGGGGTGAAGAATTTCGATGGACACGCCGTCATGCTCCGGTCGCGGCCCCCGGTACCAGAACAGCTTCCACACCTCTTCGGGGGTGCCTTCGACCTCTACGGCGTAGGTATGGCGTTGCACGAGTGCTCTTTAGCGCCGGTCTGGCCCGAGCAGCGCGGTGCGCGTGGCGCTTACCACGGCACGCCGTAGGTCTCTCGATGGGCCTTGTCCGCAAGGGGGTGTCGTCGCGGTGGCGTCAGCGCCTTGGCCGGCCAACCCAACGGGACGACGGCCATGGGCGCCACCTCGGCTGGGAATCCGACCAAAGCCGCCAGCTCTTCACCAAAGACCAGAGGCAGAGTGGTGAGGGCCGAACCCAGTCCGACGGCGGTGGCGGCCAGCAGCAGGTTCTGCACGGCGGGGAACACCGATGCTTCGAGCACGCGTCGGTCAGCCAAGCGTGTGTCGCCGCCCACCACCACCAGCGCGGCGGCGCCGGCAATGCCTCCCATGGCCCCACCGTCGACATCCGCCAGCAAGGTCTCCGACAACCGGGACTCCGAATGCCGGCGCGCTCCGCCCTCCCAGGCGCGCTTGATGAGTGCGCCGATGCCAGCCCGCCCCGCTTCCTCACTCACCACCACGAACACCCATGGTTGACGATTCTCGGCGCTGGGCGCCCGGGTGGCGGCCTCGAGGACGCGCGTGATCACGGCCGGATCTACGGGGTCGGGGAGGAAGGTGCGACACGCCCGCTGGCGGTGCACCACCGCCCAGAAGTCGCTTCCCAGTGAAGTGGCCGGCATTGGAGGCCAGATCGTAGAGCGGTGGCGCCTCGGGCGACGAGGCCTACCCGGCCATGGCGGCTTGGGTCCCCATGATGATGCGGGGCTGTTGGCCCGGGGCCAGCCAACGCAACACGGCGAGCAGCTCGCTCGTCGGTAGCGCCACACACCCCACGGTGGGAGCACCGGAAGACACGTGCAGGAAGATGGCACTCCCCGCCCCGGGGACCACGGGGTCGGTGTTGTAATCGATCACGGCGCCGTAGTCATACGCGGATACGTCCATCGGCTCGGGGTTGGCGCCGGGGTTCTGCGTGTTGTCGTCCACCCACTGGTTGTACAGCGGGCTGGACGGATCGTCGTCCCAAACGATGTTGGTTCCGGTCACGGGTTGGTAGGGGAACTGCACACCGGGATTGGCGTCCACTCCAAAGAAGAAACCGAAGGAATAGGAACCTGACGGCGTGCGTCCGTCACCTTCGTGTTTCTGCCCCGGCGCAGCGAAGCCGTTGTAGCCGATGTCGGCCGGCCAGGGACCGAATACTTGGTTCCACCCGGAGCCCGACCGAGCAAAAGCGACGAACGTGGCCACCGTGTCGCCGTAAGACGGCGCGCTCACCACCACCACTTGGTTGGCAGATCCCACTCCGGTAATGCGCTCCGGCAGTGGGGGCAGCGTCGTGGGGGGCACAGTCGGTGCAGGTACTGCCGTCGTGGCGGGAGTCGTCGTAGTGGGCGGCACCGTTGAGGTCGGGGCCGTCGTCGTGGGCGTCGTCGTGGGCGTCGTCGTCGCCGCGGTCGTCGTCGGCAGAACAACGACAGACCGGTGCTCCACTCGGTGCACCTCGGCCCGACCTGACGACGTGCACCCTGTCAACACCAGTGCCGCACAGCCCGCCATCGACCAGGCCACGACCCGTCGGTGCCCTAACGGACATCGAAACGGAGGAATGCGGTTCAGACTGACCATCGCCGGCAACGATGATGCCACGGTGCTTAGCCGGTGCTGCCGACGCAGGCGGGAGCCAAAAAGCGCCTTGAGTGAGATCAACGTCACCCGGAGAGCTCACCGCGAGGAAATGCCCTGGGCCCGTTGGTGGAATCCTCAGATTTGGGGAAGCAACGGATGCTCCGGTTTGGCAGACTCAGAACATCAGGTAAAGGGGTGGACGGGTTCACGGTCCGCGACTGGGCTGTCCCGCCAACAAAAACAACCATACGGAGGGGCAATGAGGATTCATCGCAAGATTCTGTTCGGGGCCGCGGCCATCGTGCTGCCGGTATCGACAGTCGCTTTGGTAGGCGCTACAGAAGGTGTCGCGTCAGCGGCGACCATCACATGTTCGGCGAGCGGTCAGGTGACGTTCGCGCCGCCAGGGCTGTCGAAGGGTGGGTCATCGAGCACGGACAAGACCACCGTTACCACCATCTCCGGTGCCGACTTGAGCTGCGGTGCTGCTGGTACCGGGAACATCGGCGGGGGCACTCTTTCCGTCTCCTCCAAGAGCACGGTGAAGTGCACCGGAGTTGGCCAGCCGTCGAGCACGAACAGCGGATGTCTTGCTGCGAAGCAGTGGGGATACGGTTCGTGGTCGAACTACATCAGCGGGGGCGTCGCCTCGATCGCCAAGAGCTTGAAGAAGCTCTCCTTCACGATCGGCAGCACGACCTACGCAGCCAAGATCATTTCCAGCTCGGTGCAAACCTTGGCCGGCGGTGCCTGCACGGACCACTCGACCAGCCAGGCCGGCTTCACGTTCCAAGAGACGGTGAAGTCCCCGAAGGCAGCCAAGGGTGATGTGGCTACAGTCACCGCTTGCTTGGGCGCCACGCAAGGTTCGGGCGGCATCAACACCTCGAACTTCGTGGACAACGTTGGTGGACCTGGAACGGTCACTGGCGCCACGCTTGACACGGTGGACAGCTCGGTTAGCCTTAGCTGACATCGGTTGCCGCACCTGCGGCACCAGCATGTGAAGTAGCTACAACGAAGTAAACGTCCGAAGGGGCGGGGCCACAAGGCCCCGCCCCTTCGGTGTTATTGACGCAGCGGAGACAACGAAACATTCCGTGGAATCGTCAAGATTGACGACGTAGGCGGCGTCCTTCCGTGACACGATGCCACAATGGGAAAACAACTCAGCCGACGTGATTTTCTGACCGCGGTGGGAGGGGCCTCCGTTGTAGCTCTGGGCGGCTCCCGCATCTCGAAGACCGATCTCGACCGCATGGCGGCCCAAGTGCGCACCCGGGGCGCCGACACCATCAAAGCCGCATCGAGCATCAAGGCGGCCGGAAAGGACCTCGGGGCCGTCGAGCATGTGATCTTCCTCATGCACGAGAACCGCTCGTTCGATCACTACTTCGGCACGTTGGGGGGCGTCAACGGTTTTGACGCCACTAGCTCGGCGTTCGCCCAGAGCTGGCCCGGAGGAGCGAGTTCTACCTTGCTGCCATTCCACCTGGACGTGAAGAAGCAGCAGGCCGAATGCACCTACGACCTTTCGCACTCGTGGCAAGCCGAGCACGCCTCATGGAACAACGGGGCCATGGACAGTTTCGTGTCGACCCACACGTCGGCTGGATACGAAGGCGACCAAGGCGTGGTGACCATGGGGTACTACGAAAAAGCCGACATCCCCTTCTATTACGACCTGGCCAAGAAGTTCACCATCTGTGACGACTACTTCTGCTCGGTGCTCGGCCCCACGCATCCGAACCGGCTTATGCAGATGACCGGCACCCTCGACCCGGCCGGCGTGGCCGGTGGCCCCATCCTCGTCACAAACTCAAGCGAGTCGCTTGAAGGCACGTGCTCGTGGACCACCATGCCCGAGATCCTGTCTGACGCGTCGATCTCGTGGAAGTGTTACAACCCCTACGGGAGCGGCTACCAGCCCGGCAACGCGGCCTCCATGCTCCTATGCAAGAACGTGCTGATGTACTTCGACCAGTACACGTCGGACACGAGCAGCGCGCTCTACGACAACGCCTTCAACTACTACGGCCCCAACGTCAGCGGCGGATTCTCAGGCGGTGTCGGACCCAACGACTTCGCCAGTGACGTAGCCAACGACACCCTTCCTCAAGTGTCGTGGATCATTCCCCCCGTCGGGTTCGACGAGCACCCGCCGGCTCCGGCCCTCCTCGGCGAATGGTTCACTCAGCAGATCCTGGACACCCTTACGTCCAACGCGGCGGTGTGGTCCAAGACGGTGCTGTTCATCATGTACGACGAGAATGACGGCTGGTTCGACCACGTGGCGCCGAAGACCGCGCCGGCCGACACGGCGGGTGAGTACGTCACATCGTCCAACGCCAATGTCAGCTATGCCCTTGGACAGCCCATCGGTATGGGGTTCAGGGTCCCGATGCTGGTCGTCTCTCCCTTCAGCGCTGGCGGGTACGTGTGCCACGACACCTTCGACCACACGTCCCAATTGCAATTCCTGGAGACGCTTTTCGGCGTCACCAATCCCAACATCTCAGCGTGGCGACGCGCCAACACCAGCACGCTGGAGAATTCCCTGCCTCTGCTCGGGGGAACGATCTCCACAAAGGCTCCCAAATTGCCCAAGGTGGCGTGGAGCTCGACCGAGGTCTGGGCTAGTGGCGGCCCGGCTCCGGTAGACACCGAGTGCTCTTCGACACAGGTCTACGACGAGATCAACAAATCCAAGTCCACGCCGGCGTTCCCGGTGCCGACCAAGCAGAAGCAACCCAAGCAGCACGGCACGCTGAAGACGACCCCCTCGTAGCACTCTCGTCGTCGGCAGTCCGCTTCGTCGCCATTGTTTGGGACGGGACGGCGCGGGCAGGTAGCGTCACCTTGCCATGGCCGACCTGTTCTCCATCGCGGGCAAGACAGCGCTTGTCACCGGAGGGTCCCGCGGTATCGGGAAGATGATCGCCACTGGATACGTGGAGGCCGGGGCCAAGGTCTACATAACGTCGCGTCGAGCGGACGCTTGTGAGGAGCTGGCCGCCGAGCTCTCCGAGGTCGGCACGTGCGTGGCCCTGCCTGCCGATCTCTCCACCGAGGACGGGTGTCGGCAGCTGGCCGCCGAGTTGGGATCTGTCGAAGAGCGACTCCACATCCTCGTCAACAACGCCGGCAACACGTGGGGGGCGCCGCTCGAGGAATTCGACGACGCCGCCTGGGACCGCGTGCTGGCCCTGAACGTCAAGGGCGTCTTTCACACCACCAAGTACCTCGTTCCGCTGCTGCGGGCCGGTGCCGTGGAGGACGACCCCGCCCGCGTGGTGAACATCGGCTCGATCGACGGCATCCAAGTGCCCTTTCTCGAGACCTACTCCTACGGCGCCTCCAAAGCGGCCGTCCACCATCTGACCCGGCACCTGGCCCGCACGCTGGCACCGCACATCACCGTCAACGCCATCGCCCCGGGCCCGTTCGAGTCCAAAATGATGGCCGCCACGTTGGCGTCGTTCGGCGAGCAGATCGCCGCCTCAGCGCCGTTGAAGCGGATCGGACGGCCTGACGACATGGCCGGTGCCGCCATCTATTTGGCATCAAGGGCAGGCTCTTATCTGACCGGCGCGGTGATCCCCGTTGACGGTGGCATCGCCACCACCCGGTAACACCAGGCCTGAGCTCCAGGCCCCATCGACAAGGACGACGACATGCGACTGAGCACCATGCTCGACTACTCCCGGGGCTTCAAGCAGTCGGCCGACTTCGTCGCCGATCTCGAACGGGCCGGCCTCGACATCGTGTGGGTGGCCGAGGCCTACGGCTACGACAGCCCGAGCCAGATGGGGTACATCGCCGCCAAGACACAACGCATCGAGATCGGATCGTCCATCCTTCCCATCTATTCCCGCACGCCGGCCCTGATCGCCCAGACGGCCGCCGGCCTCGACGCCCTGAGCGAGGGGCGCTTCATCTTGGGACTGGGCGCCTCGGGTCCCCAAGTCATCGAAGGCTGGCACGGCGTCCCCTACACGAGCCCCCTCGAGCGCACCCGCGAAGTCATAGACATCTGCCGTCGGGTATGGCGCCGAGAGGTGCTGACCAACGACGGGCTCTTCACCATTCCCGTGCCGGCCGGACAAGGCACGGGCCTGGGCAAGCCCCTGAAGTTGATCAACCACCCGGTACGCGCCGTGATCCCGGTGTGGGTGGCGGCCATCGGACCGAAGAACGTGGAGATGACGGCCGAGGTTGCCGACGGTTGGTTCCCGTTCTTTTACTACCCGGAAAAAGCCTCTGACGTATGGGGGAAGTCCCTCGCTCTTGGCGCCGCTCGGCGTGACGCGTCGCTCGGCCCGTTGGAGATTGCCGCCGGCGGTCTGGCCGCGGTAGGCGAAGGCCTCGAACCGCTGCGCGAGATGATGCGGCCCATGGCGGCGTTGTACATCGGCGGCATGGGGGCGAGGGGCCACAACTTCTACAACACCCTGGCGTGCCGCTACGGCTACGAAGCCGAGGCAAAGACCATTCAGGATCTGTACTTGAGCGGGAAGAAAGACGAGGCGGCCGCGGCGGTGCCCGCCGAACTCCTGGAGCGCACCTCGTTGGTAGGACCGCCCGGGTATGTGGCCGAGCGCATTGCCGCCTTCAAAGAAGCCGGTGTAACGGTGCTGAACGTGACCGTCGTCGGCGCTGACCCGCTCGCCACCATCGAGCAGCTCAAGGGGTGGACCCAATGAGTACCAATCACCAGCTGATCCTGGCCCGTCGCCCCGACGGCGTGCTCAAGGACGAGGACATCAAGCGTCACGACACCGCAGTACCGGAACCCGGCCCGGACCAGGCTCTCGTCAAGGTGCGCTACTTATCGATTGATCCGACCATCCGCACCTGGATGAACGATGTCCCCGGCTATCTCCCTCCTATCGGCCTGGGAGATGTTGTGCGCGGCGGGGGCATCGGTGAAGTGGTGAGCTCGTTGAGCGATCGATTCCAAACCGGCGACATCGTCTTCGGCATGACGGGCTGGCAGGACTACGTCCTCGCCGGCCGCGATGCCCAAGATATGCAAGTCATCCCGCCCGGGGTCGCCCCCGGGGCTGCTCTCAGTGTCTTCGGCGTCACCGGCATGACCGCCTACTTCGGCCTGCTCGACGTGGGCAAGCTCGTCGCCGGCGACACGGTGGTGGTGTCGGGTGCGGCCGGCGCCACGGGATCGGTGGTGGGACAGATCGCCAAGCTCAAGGGGGCAGGCAAAGTCGTAGGCATTGCCGGCACGGACGAGAAATGCGCCTGGATCACCGACGACTTGGGGTTCGACGCCGCCATCAACTACCGGTCCGATGACGTCGGCCGGGCCTTGCGAACCCACTGTCCGCAGGGGATCGACCTCTACTTCGACAACGTGGGTGGGGAGATCCTCGACGCCTGCCTCGCTCGACTGGCCATGCGAGGCCGCGTCGTGCTGTGCGGAGCCATCTCGACGTACAACGACGGAGACAACCCACCCGGGCCGCGCCACTACCGCAACCTCATCACCCGACGCGGGCGCATGGAGGGATTCATCATCCTCGACTACCTCGACCGCTTTGCCGAAGCGCAGCTGGAGATGGCGGGCTGGGTCGCCGATGGCAGCATCACCTACGCCGAGCACGTGATCGATGGGCTCGATCACGCCCCCGAGGCGCTGAACCTGTTGTTCAGCGGAGGAAACACCGGCAAGGTCATCGTCAAGCTTTAGTCGAACCAGTCCCACCGTCCGGGTGTGATCGCTTCGAATGCCCCCGCCAGAAGCGGATGGCACTGCCCGCTGGCCCAGCGGCCGGGCACGACATGACGCATGGTCGCCGCCACGTCGACAGGTTCGCCGTCGACAAAGCACATCGTGATGCGCTCGCCATTACCGGCGGCAAAACTCCATACCCCCGCCACGCCGTCCACCTCAACAAGCTCGGCCAGAGCGTCATCGGCAGGCCACGGCTCGGAGGGCTCGGCCCGCTCTTCGACGATCACGTACACGCCGCCACTGGGCCGATAGGGCACCGCCTCGGCCGAGATCAGGACGCGCCCGGCGACGGCACTCTCCTGCAGATCGAATGCTCCCGACAGGTGGGCGATGCGCACAGGGTGAAAACGATCTTCGGCACGTAGGCGAACCGCCAGAGCTCGAAAGTCGACGAGGGTCTGTTGGAGCGGTTCGGTCATCAGGTACAGGGTCATGTAGTGCACACGAGCGAGCCGCGGCTCTGATGCGGCCCGGCCGGCCGTGCACTGCGGCGTCGAGACCCAGCGCTGGCCGAAGGCGATGCCGGGCAGCGTGAACTGTTCGGGCATGTGATCGAGCTGGTGCCACTGGTTGTACGACCGATGTTCGGCCCTTTCGGGCACTTCAGTAAACGAGAAGAAGCCCGCCTTGACCTTGTTCACGACGGGTAGTCCATCACGTCACCGCATCCAACCGCGTTACCCAAGCCGAAAGTTCCTCACTATTGGTGAGGCTCACCCATGCGGAGGAATGGTGATCTTTTCTAGGCGGACTCTGCGTGGATGTAATGACCGACGACGGTGGCACGACAACTTCTTGGCCGGATCCCGAACAGGCTTTGGGGGCGATGTATCGCGGCCTGGCGCCCGGGTGGTATCGGGATACTGAGGACCCCACGCTGGCTCGTTACTGGGATGGCACCGCGCTGAGCGTGGAGCGCCGACCCATAAACGGACACCACCTCGACCAGTCAGCCCGGGCACCGGCACCCCCTTCGTCTTCGGCACCAGCTTCGGCCAAACCCGGCCGCAGCTGGCGGCCGAATCGGACGGCCGTGTCGGTGGCCATCCTCATCTGCGTGTACGTCCCGCTGGCCCTGACCTTCAGCTTCCTCACACGGGCGTGGGAACCGAACGACGAGCCGGGTCATGCCGATTACATCGAGTTCATCATGCAGCATGGCGCCATCCCGCGCATCAGCCTCGCCAACGGGATCGAATCACAACAGCCGCCTCTGTATTACGAGATCGAAGCTGCCTGGCAGCATCTGCTGCGCATCCCCGCCTTCTCCGTCGAATACTCGCTGCCCCATGCCACGCCGTACCAGGAGCTCCATTTCTCCACTGACTACACGCCATTGCAACACCGGGCCGTCGTCGTCCTTCATGAGCTACGGCTGTTATCGGTCCTATTCGGCCTGGGCACCGTATTGCTTGCCTACGCCGCCGCCCGGATCTTGAACCTGGGCGAGAACGTGGCGTTGTCGGTGGGCTTGTTCGTGGCCCTGCTTCCCAAAGAGCTGGTGGTGTCTTCGTCGCTGACGAACGATTCGCTGGTGATCATGCTTTGCGCGTTGGCACTCGTCTGTTACCTGGCGTCAGAACGGGCCTTGACCGATGGGCTCCTGCGACGTCGACGGAGCTGGGTCGTCGCCACCGGTCTCGTGCTCGGGGCTGCGGCCATCACGAAGTTCAACAGCCTCCCGGTAGCGGTGATTCTCGGCGCGCTGGTGGCGTGGCCGGCCTTTCAGGTGGGCGGGCAGTGGTATCTGGGCCGGAGCGACGCCGACGAAGGCAGCATCAGCCTGTCGCGTTGGCTGTTCATTGACGTGGCCGCCGGTGCGGTGGCGTTTGCCATCGTGTCGGGATGGTGGTTCCTCCGTAATGCCCATCTCTACGGCAGCCCGCTCGCCACCACGGCCGCCACCAACAATGTCACCTTGACCACCGGCGGCCTCTATCACCCAGCCGGCTCATCCGCCCAAGTGCTGTTCCACATCGTGCCCGCCTCACTGTTTAAGACGGGGTGGTACGACGGCTTCGGCAACCAACTGCAGCTGGCTTGGTGGGTCAACTTCATCTTTGGCGTTCTCGGCATCGCCACGGTGGCGGCCGGTGTCTGGGCCCTGTGGTCTCGCTCCTCCATCGTCTCCCACGTGGACGGTTTTGAACCCCAGGCCCTTATCGGGTGCGTGATCGGATCGATCATCGCGTGCGCACTCGTCGCCAACTCCACGTCCTATGTGGAGGGGCGAATTGCGTACGTGGGTCTCGTTGCCTTCGCCATCATCGCCGTGGTGGGTGCCACCACCATCATCGATCGGGGCGGCACCATGCGGTGGGCGCCATTGCTGGTGTGGCCGGTCGCCTTCGCCGCTTTGGACTTCTACGTGCTTACCCACTTCGTCATCCCCTTGGGGGGGCTGTGAGCACGCTTTAGGCGCTGGTACTATCGGATTGGTGTCGTTGGCCAAGACCCCGAACCTCTTTCTCGTCGGGGTCCAGCGATCGGCGACGACGGCGCTGTGGTCCTATCTCGGTGAACATCCCGACATTTTCATGGCCCGACCGAAGGAGATGCATTTCTTCGGAAGCGATCTGGGTTCGCTGCCGGGTGCGGGTGACCCGGGAGCCCGAGTAACGCTTGATCAGTACCTCGATAGTTTCAGCCCGGCTCGCACTCAGCGCTACCTCGGCGACGCGTCGGTCGGGTATCTTCCATCGCTCAAGGCCGCCGCCGAGATTCGGGAGTTCTGCCCCGACGCCCGCATCATCGCTTCGTTTCGCGATCCCGTGGACATGCTGTATTCGCTGTGGAGCCTGTTGCGGTTCCAAGGAGTCGAGCCGCGCCGCAACTTCCTCGAGGCGTTGAACGACGGGGAGCCTCGCTGGGCGCTGACGGCCGGCTCCTTTCGATGGGCGTTCATCTACCGCAACCTGATTCGTTACACCGAGCAGCTCGAGCGGTTCTTGGACGCCTTTGGAGCCGAGCGCGTGCACGTCGTCATCTACGAGGACTTCGTCAGTGACATTGCCGCGTCCTATAAGGACGTTCTGAGCTTTCTCGGCGTCGACGCCGAATTCCACCCCGAGTTCTCGGTGGTCAACGCCAATCGCAAGGTGCGCTCCACCCGCCTGCGCTCATTCGTGGAACGACCCTCGACGGTGGCACGTCGCATCGGGAGGCTGGTGGTGCCGGTGCAGTCGGTGCGCGGCATGCTCGGAAAGCATGTCGTCAGCTATAACGAGCCCACCGTCGATCGACACGCGCTGGACTCGGGCGTACGAGCCCAGCTCGACGCCGAGTTCGCTGACGACATCGCCACCTTCGAAACCCTCATCGGGCGCGATCTGTCGGGCCGGTGGGCCCGCTCGACCACCCCACCGGCGCCGTGATGAACGACGACGTCGCCGTCGTCATCCCGTGCTACGGATACGGAAGCATCCTCGCCGACGCCCTCGAATCGGCCTTGCAGCAAACGCACCGCGCGTCGGACATCCTCGTCGTCGACGACGGGTCACCCGATGAGACGCGCGCCGTAGCGGAGCGGTTCGCCGACCGGGGGGTGCGTTATGTCTGGCAGGCCAACGGCGGCCCCGGTGCGGCACGCAATACCGGCGTGGCCGCCACGGCGGCGCCGCTGACGATCTTCCTCGATGCCGATGACAAGCTCGACCCCACCTACATCGAAAAGACCCTGGCCGTGCTGGCCGCCAGCGGCACGGACGTCGGCTACGTCTACACGCAGGTGCGCTATTTCGGAGCCGAGGAAGGCAAGACCACGCACTACCCCCAGTGGGACGCCCAGCGTCTGTTGCGGTGGCCCTTCGTCCACCCGAGCGCACTGATCCGCTCCGAGCTGGTGCGCACTTACCCCTACGACGAGCGCCGGGGACCGTGGATCGAGGATTGGGATCTCTTTCTCACATTGGCGGAACACGGTGTACGCGGCGTGCTGCTCGACGAGCCGTTGCTGTCGTATCGCCGCCACCACGGCACGTCGCGCAGCGATCAGACCGACGAACGGGCCTTTCACGCCGTGCTGCGCAAGCACTGGCGCTTGGGGGGCGTCGCCCACGCGGCGCGTGTCGAGGCGTACTACCTCAAAAGGCGCATCATCCGGGGCCGGCTCACTGACGGCGCTGACGCCCATGGGTGACCCGGTGGTCACCGTGGTGATCCCCACCGTGCGCGGCGGTGCCCTTTTGGCCGAAGCGGTGGCCTCCGCTCTCGACCAGAGCGTGAAGGACATCGAGGTCGTCGTGGTGCGCAACGCCCCCGGCGTTGATCTGTCCCACGTTCGCCAGGACCCTCGCCTCCGTGTCCTCGACGAAGCCCGTCCCGGGCGCGCCTATGCCGTCAACCGGGGTGCCTCCGAAGGCACCGGCACCTGGGTGGCGCTCCTTGACGACGACGACACGTGGGAACCCGACAAGTTGCAACGGCAGCTCGACGCCCTGGCCGGGTGGGACGGCGTCGCCGCCAGCGTGACCAATTTCATGCGAGTCGACGAAGAGGGCCACTTCTTGAAGCTCGGTGTGTCGCGCCCGGCACGCTACGCGGACTTGGTGGCGGCCCGGACCACGTATCTGCCCAGCTCGCTGATGGTTCGCCGCGACCTGTTTGTGGAGCTGGGAGGACTCAACCCGGCCTACACCATCGCCGATGACCTCGACCTCTTTCTGCGCCTCAGCGCCATCGGTGACCTCGCCTTTGCCGATAAGGCGTTGGTCCACTACCGGGTCCATTCCAAGACCATGACCCAGGCCACTCGCCTGCGTATGTGGAAAGAGGGGGCCCGCGTCATCAGCACGGCCCGACGAGCGGCGGCGGCCCGAGGCGACTGGAACGTGTGGCGCAAGTCCTGGCGGGGAACGATCCTGTTTCGTCGCTGGTGTGCGTCGGACTCCCTGGCCTATGCGGATCGGGCTTGGCAACAGGGCGACCGAGCTTCGGTCCTGCGCCATATCGGCACTGCCCTGCGGACGTCACCGCCTGACGTCGTGCGCCTGGCCGTCAAGCGCCTACGCGGCCGCATCTGACGCCACCTGCGTCTCGGAGCAGAATGGGTGCCATGGCCCCCGCACCGCAGGCACTCAACAGCTTCGCCACCCGTTCCTCCATCGCTGTCGGCGATCGCCAGTACAGCGTCCACCGGCTCGACGCCCTGGCCGGCCGCTTCGCCGTGGACCGTCTCCCCTACTCCATGAAGGTGGTCCTCGAGAATCTGCTTCGCCATGAGGACAGCCGCCACGTGCACGCCGCGGACATCGAGGCCGTGGCCGGGTGGGCCACCCAGCAGCTGGCGGGGGGTGGCGTCGCCCCCGAAATCGCCTTCACCCCCGAGCGGGTCCTCATGCAGGACTTCACCGGCGTGCCCGCTGTCGTCGACCTGGCCGCCATGCGCGACGCCTTGGCCCGCGGGGGCGGGGACCCCGCCCACGTCAACCCCTTGGTGCCGGTGGAACTGGTGATCGACCACTCCGTCATCGCCGAATCGGCTCGCCTGCCAACTTCCTTCGCCACCAACGTCGATATCGAATATCGCCGCAACATCGAGCGCTACCAGCTCCTGCGGTGGGCGCAGCAGGCCTTTTCCGGGTTCCGGGTGGTACCTCCGGGCACCGGCATCTGTCACCAGGTGAACCTCGAATACCTGGCGCGCGTCGTCTTCGCCACCGATGACGGGCAGGCCTTCCCTGACACCGTGGTCGGCACCGACTCCCACACCACCATGGTCAACGGCCTCGGCGTGCTCGGGTGGGGCGTGGGGGGCATCGAAGCGGAGGCCGCCATGTTGGGGCAGCCGCTCACCATGCTCATCCCACCGGTCGTGGGGCTGCGTCTCACAGGAGAGCTGCGCGAAGGAACGACGGCCACCGATCTGGTGCTCACTATCGCCGAGCTCCTGCGCCACCACGGCGTCGTCGGCAAGTTCGTCGAGGTCCACGGTCCCGGTCTGGCTGTACTGCCCCTCGAAAGTCGCGCCACCATCGGCAACATGGCGCCTGAGTACGGGGCCACCTGCGTGATCTTTCCCATCGACACCAAGACCCTCGACTACCTCCGCTTCAGCGGGCGCGACGAGCACCATGTGGCCCTGGTCGAGACCTATGCCAAGGAGCAGGGGCTGTTTCATCGCCCCGAAGACCCCGAACCCGTGTTCTCCGAGTCCGTCGAGCTCGACCTGTCCATCGTCGAGCCTTCGCTGGCCGGCCCGGCCCGGCCCCAAGACCGCGTGGCACTGTCGGCCGCCAAGACCGGAATGCGGGCCGCCGTCGGCGGGGGTGGCGCGGACGGCTTGCTTCGGCACAGCGCGCCCGTCGCCTTCGACGATGGCCCCAATGCCGAGATACGTGACGGCCATGTCGTCATCGCCGCGATCACCAGCTGCACCAACACCTCGAATCCGCAAGTCATGCTGGCGGCCGGGCTGCTGGCCAAAAAAGCGGTGGATCTCGGGCTCAGGTCCAAGCCGTGGGTGAAGACGTCTCTCGCTCCCGGGTCTCGAGTGGTCATGGACTACTTCGAGCGCGCCGGGCTGGTTGAGCCGCTCGACACCTTGGGTTTCAACCTGGTCGGATTCGGATGCACGACATGTATCGGGAATTCTGGCCCCCTGCTCCCGGGCATCTCCGAAGCCGTCAACGACGCCGACTTGCACGTCGCCGCCGTGCTGTCTGGGAACCGGAACTTCGAGGGCCGCATCCATCCCGACGTTCGCCTCAACTACCTGGCGTCGCCGCCGCTGGTCGTCGCCTATGCCCTGGCGGGAACCTTGGACTGCGATCTCACCACCGAGCCGCTGGGTACTTCGAACAGCGGCGCCCCGGTATACCTGCGCGACATCTGGCCCACAACGAACGAAGTCGCCGACGCCATCAGGGCCTCGGTCACCTCCGAGATGTTCCAGACGCGCTACGCGTCGGTATTCGACGGCGACGAGCACTGGCAGCACATGGACGTGGGTACCGGCGACACCTTCTCGTGGGACGACCGCTCCACCTACGTCCTCAGCCCCCCGTTCTTCGAAGGATTCGGGCCTGAGCCCGGGTCGTTGCACGACATCGTGGCAGGACGGGTCCTGGTCATGGTGGGCGACAGCGTGACCACCGATCACATCTCGCCGGCCGGATCAATCAAGCCCACATCACCGGCCGGGGTGTATCTGATCGATCACGGCGTGGACCCGTCGGAGTTCAACTCCTACGGAGCGCGACGGGGCAACCATGAGGTCATGATGCGCGGCACCTTCGCCAATGTGCGCCTGCGCAACTTGCTCGCCCCCGGTACCGAGGGTGGCGTCACCCGGCACCTTCCCGACGGTAAGCAAATGAGCATCTACGACGCCGCCTTGCGTTACCAGGCTGAAGGCGTCCCGCTGGTGGTCATCGCCGGCAAGGAATACGGGTCCGGTTCCTCGCGCGACTGGGCCGCCAAAGGACCCGCTCTGCTCGGTGTGCGGGCCGTGATTGCCGAGAGCTTCGAGCGCATCCACCGGTCCAACCTCATCGGCATGGGCATCTTGCCCCTGCAGTTCGCCGACGGGCAGTCGCCGGCCAGCCTCGGGCTCAGCGGAGAAGAAACCTTCGACATCTTGGGCGTCGAAGCATTCGCCCGCGACGACGTACCCAAGGAGATGACGGTGCGCGCCGATTCCACCGAGTTCACGGCGCGGGTGCGCATCGACACGCCCATGGAGGCCGAGTACTTCCGCCACGGCGGCATCCTGCAATACGTGCTGCGACAACTGGCCCGCTGAGGGCCGGGTCAGGGCCCGGGGACTTCACCGTCCATGATCACCACGGGCTCCTCGGTAAGCACGAAGTCGAGGCGATCGACATCGAGAAACGACTCGATGTCGGTCCATACCCGGCCGAAGTCCGGGGCCGCCACGTGCGCTTGATAGGCGGCCATGGACTCGAACCACTGCTCGGTGACACCGTCGTAGCCACCGTCGTCCTCGGGCCCGTAGTCCTCGAGCGAGCGATGGTGTTGCACGTAGCGGATGACGTGACTGCCGCTGGCGGTGGAGGCCACCAGCGGGCCGTGGTGATCGCGCCAGTAAGCGTGGAACTCAGCCGGCGACATGCCCGCCTTGCGTCGCACCAAGCAGGTGAGTTTGACCATGGGTTCCCTCCCTTTGACCCTCGCTGCTATCGCAGGGAGGCGAAAAACTCCAACAAGACGGCGTTGACCTCGTCGGCAGCATCGGCGATGCCGGCATGGCCCGAGCCGGGGATCTCGACATAACGGCAGCCGATGGCCTCGGCCACTTCCCGTCCCAAGTTGGTGGCGGTGACCATGTCGAGCTCAAAGCCGACCACCAGACTCGGAACTGTGATGGCGGCCAGTGCCTCCAAGCGGTTGTCGTAGTCGCGATCGGCGGCGTACTGCCCGAGCGCCCCGTCTTTCTCCCACGTCGGAGAGGCCAACAAGGCGTCGAGGTACATCTGCATGAAGTCGTCTTCGTGCAGTCGGTGCGGGGAGAACGCCATGACGGCGGTCATGATGACGTCCAAGGCCTTGGATGCGACATCGGTTTCGAGAAGCTCCAACGACAGCGCGGTGAGGGCCCGCAGAAACACGTCCTGGCGACCGATCGTCCCCAACATGACCGCCCCTCGGACGAGATCGGGGCGCGCCAGGGCCAGTTCCTGGGTGATGAAGGCTCCGAGGGACGTGCCGGCCACGAGACAGGGCCCGATACCGAGCGCCTCGATGAGCCCCGCCGCGTCGCCCACCATCTCGTCCACGCGGTAGGGCGGCGGCGGTACCTCCGAAGGCGCCATGCCTCGGTTGTCGTAGGTCACCACGCGATATCCGGCCGCGGTCAGGGCGGGCACCTGCGTGAAGCTCCAGCTGAACGCTGGCTGGCCCGTACCGCAGACGAGCAGTACCACCTCGTCGTTCCCTTCGCCGTGCACGTCATAGGCGAGGCGAACTCCGTTGACCTCGACGTCGGGCACCTGCCACCTCCCCCGGCAGCGCGGCGCCACCGCGTTTCAGCGTAACGACAACGCTGTCACGGCGGTTACTCGGCGCCCAGTAACTCGGCTCCTAGTAAGGCGTCGCTGGGCGCCGAGGGGCGCCATCACGACGTTATGGCGCCGCCGTGGGGTCCGCTCCTGCGGCACTGAGATCGACCGTCACCGTCAACTCTTCGACGCCGCGCACCAATGCCAGGGCCACCGATGCATCGGAAGCCAGGCCCTCGAGAACGCCGGCCAGTGCTTCGGCGTTCTCCACCGCCGTCCCCGCCGCACTGACGATGAGGTCTCCTTGGCGCACGCCGGCTCGCTGAGCCGGACCGTTGGGGTCGACGGCGTGGACGAGAAGTCCGCTTCGCTCCGGGAGCCCGACCGCGTTGCGCAGGCGACGGGCCACGCGCGGCGGAGCGAGGGCCACACCGAGGCGGGGCCGTCGGGGTGTCTCACCGCGACCCAGTGCCTCGAGTCGCCCGCGCAGCTCGGCGTTGGCCGCCAGGGCCAGGTAGAACCCATCGCCGGCACGGTGGGTGTCGATGCCCACCAGCTGGCCGCGGTGATCGACCACCGGTCCACCCGACGCACCTCGCCACAACGGGGCATTGTGCTCGATGGCCCCGGAAAGCTTCCGGCCACCGGGGCCCCGAAATGCGGCCTCGATGCGGGTGACGAAACCGAGGCTGACGCGCACGCCGCGCCCGCCGGGGTGGGCGGCCGCCAATACGACGTCGCCCGGCTGGGGAGCGGCCTCGGCCCAGACGACGGGCGGCGCATCGGCGGTGTCGACCTGCAGCACGGCCAGGTCTCCATCAGCGTCGACCCCAGCCACCATCGCCGTGACGCGGCGTCCGTCGGCGAAGGTCACCACCACTTCATCGCCTCGCAGGTTGTGGGCGTTGGTAGCCACCGAGCCTGCCGCGATGACGACACCGCTGCCGCCTCCGCCTACCCCGACCACTGACGGGCTCACCTGGCTCGCCACCGTGGCCACCGCCTTACCCAGATCCTCCAAAATCGCTCCCACGTTTCATTTCCTCCTAGAGACTTGTGACTTGCAAGTTACTATAGACCGTGGAAACGCCGGAGCGTTCGGTCAGGCCTGAGGAAGCACAGGACGTAGCAATGAAAAGATGCCTTCCGTGAGGACGACCACAGGCCTTGAGGCCGCCATGGCGACGGTGGGCGACCGCTGGACCCTTCTGGTCGTCGATGCCCTCCTCGACGGGCCCAGGCGCTTCTCGGACCTCCAGGAGGCCATACCCCGCGTGGCCCCCAACGTTCTGACCGACCGCCTGCGGCGCCTGCAACGCCAGGGCCTGGTGTCCGCCACGCAGTACTCAGACCGTCCGCCCCGGCTCGAATACGGCGTCACCGAAGCCGGGCGGGAGTTGGCCGGCGCCATGCGTCTGTTGGCGCAATGGGGGGCACGCGACAGCGGGGCGGAGATCGAAGGTCCCCATCACCGGTCCTGCGGCACACCCCTTGAAGCTCGCTGGTTCTGCCCGACCTGTGAACGGGTCACTGAACAGGCCGACGAGGACGTTCGCTGGGTATGAAGGGCGGGCTTCCTGTGCCTAAGATGCCTCCTGCCCAGGACATTCGCCCAATTGTGCAATGCTGGGCGACTCGCGAGGGGATGTCCCTCTGAGGCCGCCGAAGGGCGTGCCCCGACTGGGGAGGAGGGAGTCACATGCGAAAGCTGCTCGTGGCCATTGTTCCTGTTGTGCTGGCTGTGCTCATCGCGGGATGCTCCTCGACCCCAGCGGCCAAGCCGCATCGCAAGCACGCCGGCACCGGCTTGGCCCACACCGGCCAGTTGGGCGCCACGCTCGATCTGACCACCAAGGCCGGCCGGATCTTTGCCGTCACCCTCAGCAAGGTCATCGACCCAGCGCAGGGCGCCAACGGTGCGACACCGAAAGCCGGGAAGCGCTTCATCGGTGCCGTCTTCACGGTGCGCAACGACGCCACCGCCGCCATCAATCCCGATGCCGCCACCAACGTCATCCTCATCGGCTCCGACGGCGCCATCTACACCGCCGCGGACAAGACGCTCTCGAGTTGCGCCGCCTTCCCCACGGGTCACTTCAAGTTGAACCCCGGAAGCACGACCAACGGATGTGTGGCCTTCCAGGTTCCCACCGCCGTGACGGTGTCCCAGGTCCAGTTCCTCCCCACCGGGGGGACGGCCGGTGACTACGGCCAGTGGGAACCCATCACCGCTTCGTAGCGCCCGCCTCAGGCGGTCGCCACCGCCAGGAATGTCTCGGCCATACGCCCCGCCGCCAATCCGGCTGTCTGGGCCATGGACTCGAAATTGCCGCGCATGCGGGCCTCCAGTTGGGCCGGGTCGGCGATCTGACTCTGGTGGCACGCCAACGCGGCCATCTTGAGTTCGAAGGTGTCGGTGATATCCACCGCCACGTTGGCATCACCCCACGTCATGATGAATGTCTGGGGCACGGCGTAGGGCTCCAGGCCCGCGGCGAGAAGCTCGGGGTGGGCAAACGGGTTGCGGGCGTCGGGGTAGACGGCGCACAGCGCGGCCTCGCCGGCAGCGAGATGGTCGGGGTGGCTCGCATAAAACCGCGTCAAGTCGCGCTGCGATGATTGGCACACGACTCGGTCGGGACGAACCCTACGGATCTCCGCGCTCATATCGCGCCGCAATGCGAAGGTCGACTCGAGCTGTCCGTCGCGATACCCGAGGAAGGTCACGTCGGTGACACCCACCACCTGCGCAGCGGCACGCTGCTCTTGTTGACGCAGCAGCGCCATATCGGCGCGCGACACCGATAGATCCGATCCGCCTGCTTCCCCATTGGTGGCAATGCAGTAGGACACCTCGATACCGGCCTTCGTCCACGTCGCCACCGAACCGGCGGCGCCGAAGTCGACGTCGTCGGGGTGGGCCGTAATGACCAGGATCCGCTCAACCTTGCTGATGTCGTCCAGGGCGATTGACCCGGAGGTGTCGGTCATGAAGACGAGCCTACAGGCCGGTTTTGGCCCGCCCTACGGCGTCGTCGCGTTCGAGGCGATCAAGAGCGGCGGAGATCTTGGTCCCCACGGCGGCGTCGAAGCGGACCCATCCCGAGGTGTCGTCATCCTCGAGTACATCGGCCTCGGACCACAGTTCCTCTTCGAGCAAGCCGAGCTCGGCGCGCACCTCGTCGAGGGCCTCTGCGTCGGCTTCCACGGCGTCTCGCAGGGCAGCAAACCGGCGCCACACCTCGGGGTCGGCCAGAACACGAGGCACGTGGGTAGGGACGGCGGCGGGGACATACACCGACGCGCACGGGCTGCCCAGCGCGAACCAGGCCCTCACCGCGTGGTCACCCCGAAAACCACCGCCGTCGTTAGGGGCGCCGAGCATCGCCACCATCGATGCCGTCGTCGACTCGAAGCGGGGGATGTGCATGCACACCGTGACGCCGGTGCCATCGGGGAGCACGTGCGCAGGTGGAGCGACGACCTCCGAGGAACCTCCCGGTGCGCCCCACGGTCCGGTCCCGTGGTCTCGTAAGTGAGCGACGACATCGCGCACCTCCACAGGCTTGGCTGCGACCAGCGCTTGACTGGCCGCCCAGCGGCCGTCGGCGAATCCGGTTCCCACGCTGGCGTCGCGCCACGCATCGAAGTCCGCTCCGGCGGCCACGTCCGCCGACGCCCGCGTCCAGTCGTGACGCAGGGTGAGTCGATTGGAGATGGCCGCCCCGTCGACGACAGGTCGGGCTGCCCACGTCCGCCCCGACGTTTCAAGCACCCAGGCGCGATCGGGATCGGTCACCAGAAACGAGGAGAAGTAGGCGATGTCGTTGACGTTGTCGGCCACCCCGCCTTGGCCATGGCGCTCGAGAAGGTCAACCATCACTTCCAACGCCCCGTCCGCGTCTCGCCCCCGTTCTAGACCCAAGCGCACGAGGTCCATACCGATAAGGCCGTCGGGTGCCGCGGCGGCGTCGTCGACGGTGTTGACCATCTCGTTGCCGATGGCCACCCCGTACTCGTTGACACCGTGCTCGGCCCCCCACAACCACACGGGGCGGCTGAGCGCCGATGCGTAGGCGCCAGCGTCGTCGATCTCGAGGTATTGAGTGCGAAGGCGTCCACCGGGCGCTCGTCGGCCGTGGTGCTCGACCACCTGCACTTCGGACACCGGGCGGTCGGAGTTTTTGGCGAAGATCGCTCCGCCGTCCACCTTCAGCCAGACGGTGTCACACATGCCGATGGATCAGGCGACGCCCTTGTCTGACGGCCAGCTAGCGAGGTTGGCCAAGCGGGGGTCATTGGAGAAGATCTCGACCATGGGGGCCTGGAGGCTCAGGCGCTTTTGGATGCGCTCGACGTCGAGGATCTGGTCCCACAGCACCAGGGTGGCCACTACACCGGTGCCCCCGGCTCGGGCCGTGCGCCCCGAACGGTGCAGGTACGCCTTGTGATCTTCGGGCGGGTCATGGTGCACGACGACGTCGACGTCATCGATGTCCAAGCCTCGGGCGGCCACATCGGTGGCCACCAGCACATGCAGTCGACCCGAGGTGAAGTCGGCCAGAGCCCGCTCCCGACTCGACTGGCGCAGATCGCCGTGGATGGCGGCGGCGCGCACCTTCTCGCGTCCGAGCTGTTCGACCAACCGGTCCGCACCGCGCTTGGTGCGCACGAAGACCAGCGCTTTGGTGGCTCCCTTGCAAATAGCCGCCGTCACCTTCACCTTGTCCATCTGGTGCACCTGCAGGAAGCGATGCTCCATAAGGTCCACCGTCACGTTGGTGGACGCCACTTCGTGACGCACGGAGTCCGTCAGATGGCGATGCACGAGCCGGTCGATGTCGCCGTCGAGTGTGGCGGAGAACAGCAGCGTCTGATGCTTGCGCTCCACACGGCGCAACACCCAGTCCACCTGAGGCAAAAACCCCATATCGGCCATGCGGTCCGCTTCATCGAGAACCGCCACCTCCACATCGGCGACCGATATCTCTTTGCGCTCACAGAGGTCGATCAACCGGCCCGGTGTGGCGATCACCACATCGATGCCCTTACGAATCTTCTTGATCTGCCGCTCGATGTCAGCGCCGCCATAGACGACAACCACGTGGCGATCGACGGCGCGCGCCAGGGGGGTGAGCACATCAGCCACCTGGACGGCCAACTCGCGGGTGGGCACCAGCACGAGACCGCGAGGACGGCGGTCGGCTCCCTTGCCAATGCGCATCAGCAGCGGCAGGCCAAAGGCCAACGTTTTGCCGGACCCCGTCTTGGCCTTGCCGCACACATCTCGTCCGGCCAGGCCGTCGGGAATGGTCAGCGCCTGTACGGAGAAGGGGGCCAGGATCCCTTGTGTCTTGAG
This sequence comes from uncultured Acidimicrobiaceae bacterium, assembly GCA_963714125.1. Lineage (GTDB taxonomy): Bacteria > Actinomycetota > Acidimicrobiia > Acidimicrobiales > UBA8190 > CAWCAW01. Next base: position 3,767,998 of record OY970234.1, read on the forward strand.
GAGGGCCACGAGGCGGGGATCGATGCCCAGCTCCTCGAAGGTCTTTTCGGGCACGACCTCAGGGTCGGACTCGATGTCTTCTACCAGGTCTTTTACGGGGCGTTCGAATGTCGCCGTCATAGTGATTTCTCAACTTGCTCTTCGTAGGTCGCGACCGGAGTCGGCCGCTGTTTGCGGGTCCGCCTCGGGTAGCTCCGCAACGAAGAAGAACAAGTGAGGAAGACCCCGTGCACGCGGGTCTCCGCGGCACGCACCTTTAACTGTAGCCGCTCGTCGCCTCGAACAGGGCATTTGTGGGTGACGAGGGCCTCGGCCGAGGATCTGGGCCATGACCAAACTCGAGCCCGGGGACCGGGCACCAGCATTTGCGCTCCCCGATCAGGACGGCACCAAGGTGACGTTGAAGGACTTCGCCGGCGCCCCCGTCGTCGTGTACTTCTACCCCGCCGACGACACGCCGGGATGCACCAAGGAGGCATGCCAGTTCAACGACAACCTGCGTGCCTTCTCCCGCGCCGGCGTGGCCGTGGTGGGTATTTCGCCCGACGGCGCCGCCAAGCACGTCAAATTCCGGACCAAGTACAAGCTGAAGTTCCCCCTGTTGTCCGATGTCGACCACGCTGTGATGGAGGCCTACGGCGCCTGGGGGGAGAAGACGCTCTACGGCAAGAAGACGGTAGGGACCATCCGCTCGACGTTCGCCATCGGGGCTGACGGCCGTATCCAACGGGCCTGGTACCACGTGCGTGCCGACGGGCACGCCGAAAAGGTGCTCGCCGAGCTCACCGACTAAACAGCGCGGCGCGCCTAGCGCTGATGGCGGGGGCACCACCAACTGGTTCGTCCCCCAATGGTCGAGCGCATCAAGGCGGCCCCGTCCTTGGGGCAACGGCCGCCCGGCGCTCGCGACGACATGAGATCGCCGAGGTGCGATCCCCCCCGGTCCATGAGATCGTCGAGTGAGCTTCGGAGGTGGCGATGGAGTCGGCGCATCTCGGTCGGACTCAGCGAACCCGCCGGGCGGCCGGGCGCCAACGATGCTCGCCACAGCACTTCATCGGCGATGAGATTGCCCACGCCGGCCAGCCGTTGTTGGTCCATGAGACGAGCCTTGAGCGCCACCGCACTCCCATCCAACGCAGCGCGCAGCTCGGCCGGGGTGACGACGAGCGCGTCGGGCCCGAGAACCGACTCATCGGGATCGAGCTCGGCTCGGCCGAGCAGCCGGGGATCACGCACGACGAGTGAACCGCCGTCGTCAAAGCGAACGGCGAAGCGGTCCCACTTCGGATCCTCCCGTTGGCTCGAGTACACGAGCCGGTCCACGCCGGCGGTGCCGTCGAGGAGCAGATGGCCCGTCATACCGAAGCGCAGCCCAAGACGCGTGGGGTCATCCGCCTTGGCCTTGCCCGTAGTCCCGCGCTCCAGGTCGAGGACCAGCAGCTTGCCCACTCGACGCGCCGCGCTAAAGGTCGCATGGCGCAACGCGTTCTGCACTTGGCGCGGCGAGGACCCCCGCAAGAAGCGGGGGTCACCCACGTCGACGCCCGCAATGGGTCGGCCGATGGCACCGGTGGCCAGACGGCGATAGGCCTCTACCTCTGGTAACTCAGGCACTGCGGGCGAGGCTAACGTGACCTCGTGCCTCCGGAGAAACCGCACTGGGCCGACCTGTTCAAGGAAGTGGTCACATCCGGCCTGTGCACGGGGTGTTCGGGGTGCATCATCGCCTGTCCCCATGATGTTCTGCAGTACAACGACGCCGACGGGGTGTACCGCCCCTGGAAGATCGACGCCGATGGCGGACCCGAGGACTGCACGCATGGGGTGAAGGGCTGCACCATGTGTACGCGGGCGTGCCCACGTTTTCGCACGTGGGAGAGCGAAGTCGACACCTTTATGTTCGGCCGCGAGCGGACCACCGAGGAGGTGGCCGGGATCAGCTCCGACATCTTGCTGGTACGCGCCACCGACCCTGAGGTGCTCACCATGGGTCAAGACGGCGGCCTCGTGTCGGCCATATTGATCTGGGCCTTGGAACACGACCGCATTGACGCCGCTCTGGTGTCAGCGGTCGAAGGTGATGGCACGTCATGGAAGGCGGTGCCCGCCGTCGTCTCGTCACGGGCCGAAGTGCTCGCCACCGCCGGCTCGCGCTACACCTATTCGGCCAACCCCCTCGCCTATCGCGACGCGGTGGCCAACGGGGCCGAGCGGATCGCTCTGGTGGGGATGAGCTGCCAGGCATCGCTCCCGGGGGTCATGTCGGCCCGCAAGACCGGCAAGAGCGCCCGGCGCCTGACACTGTCCATCGGCCTCCTGTGCTCCAAGACCTTCGATGACGCCATCTTCGAGGAGCTCTTCGAAGCGAGCTACGGCCTGCGACGCGCCGACATCAAGAAGATCAACATCAAAGGCGTCTTCCAGATCTGGACACATGACGGTGGGTACCACGAGGTGTCGCTCAAAGAAGGACACGCGTGGACCCGCGAAGGTTGCAAGTCGTGCCCTGACTTCGCCGCCGAGCATGCCGACATCTCCACCGGAGGCATCGGTGCGTTCAGCGATTGGACGCTGACCATTGTCCGCACCGAACAAGGTCGCGACATCCTCGCCGGCATGGTGGCCGATGGCGTCATCGAGACCCGACCCGGTGACGACGATCCCGGAGCCATCGAACTGCTCCACAAGCTGGCCCGGGTCAGTCGTCGGCGCTGGCCCGAAGCGGCAGTCGAGGGGCCTCGCCGAATTCCGGTACGGGCCTGATTCCTGGGCACGGCGTCCCCACGACGCCAGGGCGCCACGACTCTGGTCAGGTTTCGGCGACGATCTCTGATTGGTGGGTTTTCCTTTGCAGCCCTTTCAATGACAGAGCCCGCTTCTCGATAAGCCACCAGCTGGCCGCGGCCAGGGGCGCCACCAGGAGGGCCGTCATCAGCGTGTAGGGCACGTATCCCCAGCGATACACGCCCCATATCGCCAGCAGTTGACCGGCCGGAAACGCATAGATGTACACCCCGTACGAGTAGTCGTTGCGAGAGGCGATCCAGGGCCACGGGAGATGAGCGCCCAGCCATAACAGGGGGTAGGCGAGCAAAGGGGCAAAGGCGTCGGCACGCGTCAACGTATACGCGGGCGTGCCGTTGCCAATGGGCAGCAGGATGCTGCAGGCGAACACCGCCACACAACCAATCGCTATCCAGCCCGAATCAGGAACCTTGTCGCGAAAAAGATACAGAGCCGATCCTGTCAAGAATACGGGTACTAGCGCCACCAGCTTGGCCTCGTCGGAGTGATGAAAGGCGTTGATGTGCGCGTTGAACTTGGGCACGGCCATGATCACGAACTCAGCCATCCAAACAAGCACGCCTAAAACGACCACGACCCAGCTCCGGCGCAGAAGGCCCACGACGGCGAGCAGGCCGATGAGCAGATAACAGATGAACTCATAGAACAAGGTCCACAGGGATCCGTTCCACACCGGCAGGAAGGGAACGCCCCTCAGCGTCCCGGCGATGGACAACTGGTCGATCCGGAGCCAGCCGTTGTGAAAGATGTAGCGCAAGGGCCCGTTCGGCTCTTTGAGATAGCAGGAGAAGCCACACGAATGTCCTGAGTGGATCCAGCCCAGCCAGCCGAACACCAAAGCCGTGACGATGAGGCATACCCAAAAAGCCGGGAAGATGCGCAGGAAGCGGTGCCAGAGGTACCGGCCAGGCCGGTGATGGAGGGCACTTTGCGTGATCAGAAACCCGCTGATGCCGAAGAACCCATACACCGCGAGCGTGCCGGCCGTCGACCAGTGCAGGAAGTTCTCTGTTCCATAGCCACCCAAACTGATCGAGTGAGAGAGCACCACGGTCGTGGCCAGTACGAGCCGCAGAAGGTTGAGACTGTTACGCCGGCCGGAGTATGCGTCCGCCAACGTGTTTCGCTTGGTGACGCTCCCCCCCGGCAGCCCCATGGCCAGGAGCGTATCGCCTGAGCCCAGGCTCGGGAAGCTCGATCGCGTCCCCACGCTATGGCCTCAGGGTTCACCGCGATGTCAACGGCGTTGACTTCACAGGGATTCGATACATCGAACGAGCTGATTTTGACGCGATCATTAACGGATCACGTCAGCCGGGACACCTCAACATGAGTCGGGCGAAATGACAACTCCGAACGGCGTTTCGGAACCGGCTCATCACAGTGGGCGCCATTTTGCCGCCCCCGAGCCAGGTGGGGTGGCGCCAGAGACCCGCGTCTTTCGGCCCGACGTCCAAGGGCTTCGAGCGGTCGCTGTAACGCTCGTGGTTCTCCTTCACGCCCACATCAGCCATGTGAACGGGGGGTTCATCGGGGTCGACGTCTTTTTCGTGATTTCAGGATTCGTAATCACTGGCCTCTTGCTGCGCGAACGGGACTCGGGGGGCGGGACGCACATCATGGAGTTCTATGGACGCCGCTCTCGTCGCATCATTCCAATGGCGACACTTGTCATCGTTGCCACTGTCCTTGCCGAACGCATTTTCGTCGGAACTGCTGCTGCGGAAATCCTTGCCGACAATGCCAGATGGGCCGCCGTGTTCCTGGCCAACGTCGCCCATACCAAGGTTAATATCTTCGCTCCGAAGCCTGCGCCACTGGTCTCTTTTTGGTCATTGGCGGTCGAGGAGCAATTTTACCTGGTGTATCCCACCCTGGTTGTGGTCGTCGCGATAGTCGGCAAGAACTGGTCACTACGACGCAAGCTCGGTGTCGTCCTCGCCGTGGTGGGGGTTGTCTCGTTCACTTGGTCGGTTCTTTCGTCTCGTGGCCCTGGGGCTTTGACGGCCTATGCCTCGACTTTCACACATGCCTGGGAGTTGGCATTGGGGGGGCTCTTAGCGGTAGGAGCGGGTTGGCAGAATCGGATTCCGCGGGGACTGGGCGCCGCCATGACATGGCTGGGATTAACTGCCATTGTCGTGACAGGCCTGACGGGTCTCACCTTTGATCGAAGCTCCGGTTACCCCGGATACTTCGCAGCTGTTCCCGCACTTGGGACCGTATTGCTCATCGCTGGAGGCACCGGTGTTCCTCGATTCGGAACCGACGTTCTGCTCAGACTTCCACCGTTTCAATGGCTTGGCCTCTGGTCGTATTCCCTTTACCTTTGGCATTATCCAATCCTGATCATCGCCGCCCAGCATTGGGGTCCAGGCTCGGCGGGTAGGAGTCTCATCCTCGTTGCCGCGTCGGTGCTCCTGTCGGCCGCCACCTACTTCGGCGTCGAAAACCCGATCCGGCACTCGCGTCTGCTGAACCGCTCCCCTGCCTTGAGCATCGCCATGGGAGTTGGGTTGATTGCCGTGTGTCTCGTAACCGTCACCTTGGCTTCATAGTGGGCATCGGAGTTCCCTGATCGCCACTCGCCCTGTGCGAGGATTTCCCGCGTGACAACGGGTATTCGCCCATCAGCGATCGGGCCAAGTCGAATCCGGCGACAGCTGGCCCAAGCGTTAACGGCCCTTAACGCCGTTCCTCTTTCACGGGTGTTTACCGTCTTGGCCATTCCGATTGGGGCGTTTCTCGTGTTTGCCCAGCCCCCTGGGCAAGGACTCGACGAAACGGTGCATTTCTATCGAGTGTGGACGATGTCGAGTGGCGCCATCGTGGCTCACAGTCATCATGGAGTTGTTGGTGGGTACGTGTCGCCATGTGTGATTGATTACATTTCTCGCTTCTCCGCTGAGGCCGCCCAGCGGTCACCTTTCTCGGTCAGTCAGTATTGGCATAACCCAGTCAGGTGCTCTCCGTCGACTGTCTTCACGGCGTTCCCAGGATCTGCGGTGTACAGCCCTATTGCGTATCTGCCGTCGTTGCTCGCCGTGACGATCTTGCGCGTGCTCGACGCACCGCTTCCCGTGGTCTTCTTCGGGGGAAGATTGGCATCGCTGTTGGTGTTCGTCGGCCTCTTCTCATTGGCAATACGCGTGATTCCAGTCGGCAAACAGGTTCTGTTCGTCCTCGGCTTGCTGCCCACTACCCTCCTTTTGGCATCGAGCTACTCCGAAGACCCGATGACGATCGCTCTGGCTGCCCTCAGTGTCGCCTTTACGTTGCGCTGTTGCCGGTCCACCAAGGAAGATCGAACTGCAGTTGCTCTTCTCTTTTTCTCCCTCATCGCCTTGGCCATTGCCAAGCCCACGTATTTCGTATTGGCGTTCCTCTTTTTGATGGTGCCGGCTGCCACCATTGGGCGGCGAATCCACCCGATGGTGATCAAGTTGGGAGGAACGGCAGTCGCGCTCTTTGGTGCGGCCATTTGGTATCTCCTGGTTCGCAACGACCAATCGAAGCCCACACCGATTTACGGCCTCGATCCTCACACTCAGACGCAATTCGTCCTTCATCACCCCTTTGGATATCTCGAAGTTTTGGCACGCACATTTTTCGAGAGCGGCGGTGAGCAACGATGGCTTCCGGGTTTCTTCTTCTCCATCGGTTACTACCGCCCCATCAATGACAACATCTATGCCCCGGTTGGTATCGTCATCGTCGGGGCCCTGACGTTGTTCTACGCATACCAACTGCAGATCGGCACCAGGCGCATAGTTGGCTTCGGCTCTCGCCTCATCGTTTGGCTGCCGATCGCTCTGATGCTTGTGGGAACCCTGCTCGTCGAGACCACGCTTTTCGTCTATGGAACGCCTGTTGGGTCGCCCGAAGTGAGCACCCAGGGGCGTTATCTCTACCCCTTAGTGCTGCTCCCACTCGTCACCATTGGGCTGTTGCGAGATGTCCGGGTCCGACGACATTCGACCCCTTGGTTACTCCTTGGCACAGTCCTCTTGCTCGTCTGGTTGGTGCTGAAGATCTTCGTGCACGATTACTCCCTGTAGGGGGCGTCCCACCTATCATCGGGAGCGCCAGCACGAAGGGGGCGGGCCTTGACTGTTGGTCGGTACTTGTTGGGGGTGCTCCTCGGGGGCGTGGCGCTCGTGCCGGTGCATGTGGGCGCCTACCTCTGGCGCGCTCGCCTTGTCGGACAGTGGAGAGGCGCTCGCGCCCGGCTCCTCGAAATCGTCGTCGATCTTGCCGTCACCGTCTGTGTTTCTGAACTCCTTGGATCGATCCGTCTCTACCGGATCGGACCCATGGTGGCGGTACTGGCCGTCGTCGGTGTGGGCGGTTGCGTGGCGGCGCGACGGTGGGCTCCGGCCAACACTCCCGACGATGAACCAGGGGTCTCGGAATTGGCGCCGGTCCCATCGCATCCCGGAGCGCTGCTGGTGGCCTTGGTCTCGGTAGCACTGGTGGTGGCCGACTGGAGCACCAGAACGGTGGCTGCCTACCACCACGGCATGCTGAGTGCCGACACCATCTGGTACCACATGCCGTTCGCGGCGCGGTTCGTGCAAGACGGCTCGGTCACCGCTCTGCACTATGTGGACAACCAACCGGTGACCGTGTTCTTTCCGGCCAATTCGGAGTTGCTGCACTCCCTCGGAATCCTGTTCATGGGCAACGACCTCCTGTCCCCCGTGCTCAACACCCTGTGGCTCGGACTCGCGCTTTTGGCGGCGTGGTGCATCGGGCGTCCCTTCGGTGTGGCTCCGGTCACCCTTACCGGCGCCGCCGTCCTGTTCGCCACCCCGGGTCTGGTGACCACCCAGCCCGGCGGGGCTTACGACGACATCGTGGGCCTGGCCCTGGTGCTGGCCACCGTGGCGCTCCTCGTAAACCGACGGGGATTGAACGAGCGCGCCGGACGAGCGGTGTGGGGTGCCGCCGCCCTGTCCGCCGGCCTCGCCCTGGGCACCAAGTTCACCTTCATCGCTCCGGTGGTGGCATTGACCGTCGGCGTCTGGTTCCTCGCCACTCAGGGCAAGCGAGTGCGCCTCGGCGTGCTGTGGCTGGTTCTGGTGCTGCTGACCGGGATCTTTTGGTATGGACGCAACCTGGCCGCGGTGGGCAATCCCCTGCCATCGCTACACCTCAAGTTCGGTCCCGTCGCATTGCCAAGTCCACCGGTGGGTTCGCCGACCCTGACGGTGGCGCACTTTCTCTTCAATGGCCCCGACTGGCGCAAGTACTTCCTCCCCGGCCTTCGGCTCTCGTTTGGACCGGCATGGTGGGCACTATTGGGGCTTGCCGTCATTGGCAGCGTGCTGGCTGCCGTGACGGGAGATCGCCAGCTGCGTGTCCTCGGTGTGGTGGCTCTGGCGTCGGGTGTCATATTCCTCTTCACTCCGCAATACCTCACCATCTTCGGCGTGCCCGTGTTCTTCGTCGACAACGTCCGTTACGCCGATCCCGCCGTGGTGCTCGGACTTGTCCTGTTACCCATTAGTCGAACGTTGACTTCCTGGCGCCGGGCCCGATGGCTCCTCGGTGCCTACCTCGTCATTATCGTCGTCACCCAAGCCGACGCCGCCATCTGGCCGTCGACGTTGTTCACCGATCGATTCGTGGCCCCGGTGGGCGGATCGGATTCCGTAGCCGGGGCACTTGTCGGGGTGGCCGTCTTCGTCGTCGGCTTCGCCGTGCTCGCCCGCCGACGCCAAATTCCCGATTGGCATCTGCCCACCATGGCGTCGATCGCTCTGGCCGCTCTGGTGGTCGTGGGCGCCTACCCGTTGCAGCAGGTCTATCTTCGTGACCGTTATATCGTTGCCGGCGGCTTCGGGCCCGTGACCACCTGGGCCCAACACGAGAGCCATCTCCGCATCGCCGTCATCGGGCAGTACGCCGACCTGCAGTACCCGCTCTACGGCAAGACCTTGACGAACTATGTGCAATACCTGGGAGTCCAAGGACCGCACGGGGCCTATTCGCCGTTTACGGCGTGTGCGTCATGGCGAGAGGCGTTGAACCAAGGCCGCTACTCGTATGCACTGGTTACCACCAGCATCGCGGCGAGCAAAGCAGCCGTCTACGCCGGCCCCCCGTCAGAGACCACGTGGACGAGCACCGATGCGGCCGCCCGCGTCGTCTTTCACGGGATCGTGCATGTGGGCGCTCCCATCCCCGGGTACCTCGGCTACACGTTGTTTCACTTCGCGGGGCCGCTCAACCCGGCGGGGTGCAGCCGCCTCGATCAGACTTAGGATCCGACGCGAGCCGACACGGCGTACTGCCCGCCTACGGGCATGTTCCGCAACGCCCGATCGATGTGGCGCCCCACATTCCCGCCCAGTGGCGTGAAGAGGTAGTTGTGGACCAGGGCATGGCGCCCACCGGCCCCTTTCAACAGGCCGACCGTCTCGCGGCTCGTGAGCAAAATGGCATCCTTGTCGAGCTCGCAACTATTGACGGCCAGCCGGGTGAGCGGATTGAACGGGTTGTGCTCGAACACGGCGATGAGCCCGTCGGCACGGGCCACCCGGTGCATCTCGCTGACGAACTTGTAGCGCTTGGAGCGCGGCACGTGGTGCAGCACGCAGATGGCGATGACGACGTCAAAGGCACCGTCGTCGAAGGGGAGCTTTTCCCCGTCGTACCACGAGTACTGAGCGGCGGGGACGTTCTGACGGGCCCGGACGATCATCTCCTCCGACACATCCACCCCGGTGAGGCTCCCTACCTTGGCCGACAGGAACCTGTCGGTGGTCCCGGTCCCACAACCGACGTCGAGAACTGAAAGTGCGTCGAGTCGGCCGAGGTCGCCACGGGTGAGTTCCTCGAGCACCTCGACCTTCCGGCTGGCGTAGAAGGCTGAATCGCGGCCCGTGAACGAAACTGAACGGTCGACGGCTTCCTCGTAACGCACGGCAATGGGGTCGAAGTCAACAGCCCGATCTTCTTCGAGTGCCGTCGATGGTGCCCCACCAGCCGGCTCGTACGTCGAAGACAGCCCCCTCGGCGTGCTCGGCTTGCGGCCCGCCCGCCACAGGCGCCAGATACCGCGAAGATCGTCAATGGCCGTGTGGATGATCCGAACCCGAGAGTCGTCGTCCTCGATCCATTGCACCGGCACTTCGTTGATGCGCAAGCCCTGGCGCCACGCCAGGACCAGAAGCTCGGTATCGAAAAACCAGCCGTCATCTTCGATGTGAGGAAGCAGCGACCGGGCCACCGAGGCATCGACGGCTTTGAACCCACACTGGGCATCTCGAATCGAGTAGCGAAAGGTCCGGCGGGTGATGACGTTGTAGATGCGCGACACGATCTCGCGTTGCAGGCTCCGTCGGATCTTGGCTCCCGACGCCAAACGAGAGCCGATCGACACGTCGGCCTCTCCCTTGATGATGGGGTCGAACAGAGGGCGCAGCGCGTCGAGGCCGGTGGAGAGGTCGACATCCATATACGCCACGACATCGGCCGTGCTCGTGGACCAGGCCGCCTTCAAGGCACCGCCGCGTCCGGGTCGGTCGAGGCGCAGCACACGGGTACGAGGGTTTTTGGCCGCGAACTGGCTCGCCAAAGACCACGTCCAGTCCTTGCTCCCATTGTCGACGACGGTGATGAACCAGTCGTAAGGGCACTGCGCTTCGAGGTGTCGGCTGAGCGTGGTCAGGCTCTGCTCGACGCACTTTTCCTCGTTGAGTACCGGAATCGTGATGTCGATGCTCGGCACGGCCACCAGATCGACTCCTCCGAATCGCGCCCCAGGCGATGACCTGCGGCCCCCATGCCGGCAGGTGATGCGATCAACAAATTCTACACGAAGGCAAATCCCTAAAAATGAGGGATTTCCCCCCCAATGTCCTTTACCCGGTGGTGCAACCGGCGACCGGCAAGGCCCCCTCGGAGCGGTAGGTCTCGATGGCGGCGTTCGAGCTGAAAAGACTGAGGTGATCCTTTTCGGCCGCGGCCAACTCCGGTCGCAGCACGGCGGCGGCGGAAGAGCCGCCCAGGCCGAAGAAGATGACGTGATCGACCTCACACTGCTGGTCGGCAACGGGGATCCGGTCGAAGTTGGCCAAGAACTGTCCTTCGGATTGGGTCGTCCCCTTCTGCGCGCTGCCGTTGCTCATCCCGAAATCGGTTGATTCGACGCACTGGACCACGACGAATACGGCCAACAGGGCCAGGCCCACGACCCTGATCCGAAAGGAGAGGCGGGTGTCCGCCGCTTGGGTACGGACGGGGAGGTGGTTCCACGCATAGGCCACGATGCCCACCAGCAGCAGGATGTTGCCCATGCTGTAACGAGTCTGGACAATGGCACCCACCGCCCCCGTGCCGGCCCGGCCGATGGTGATGAGCAGATCGGCCAATAGGGCGTAGGCCACCAGGGCCAGCGGCACCGGGAGATCCAATCGGTGACGCCGCTCTCGAATGGATTGGACGACCACGAACACCGCCACCGCGGTGATGACGAGCCCGAGAATCTCATGGGCACCGCTATGGACGATGTTGCTGTTGAAGTAGAAGTTCAGGCCGGCGGTGGGGATGACATTGCCCACCAGCGCCGTGAAGAACTTGGCGCTGATGACCGGGTGTTCGAGGGCGAACGCCGGCGAACACCCCCGGGCGGTCGAAAAGCACCCGTTGTTGTGCGGATTGAATCCGATGAAATACACCGCCGTGGTAACCACCGCCACGCCCACCCACACTGCCGACTCGGTGCGCGCCTGGCGTTCACGAGGGGACTTCCACAACAGACAGATGAGGCCCACCGGCCACAACAAGAGCCCCTGGGTAAACGAGTACGAAGCGACCACACCGGCCACAAGAGCCAGCACAAAGGCGATGCGGCGCGACCCGGGGTGAAAGAGAAGGAGGTAGATCATCGCCATAAGGCAGAACACCACCATGAACCAGGCCAGCTGAAAATCCCACACGGCGTTGCCGTAGTCGGCCAGGCTGAACCACACCACGGCGATACTGAGGACCGGTAGGGCCGTGAGACGGCGGCCCAGATAGCCCCGCAAGACGCGCAGCATCAAGGCGAAACCGGCGATAAAGATGACGCCGCTGAGCAACGCCAAATGCGTCTCGTTGAGATGGTCGATCCGACCGGACACCAAGAACACCAAATTGGGAAACAACATGCGCGCCTCGGTGTGCTGGCGCCACAGCTGGTCGAAGCTGAGATGCCCGTGCAACGACGCATTGACCAACGGGACCAGCGTCCAGTCGTCTCCCACGGGGACCACGGCCACGTAATGGGCGATGTAAAGGAGGTACAGCACCGGCACCACCACCGCCGCGGCGATGGTGAGGGCGGTACCCAGACTCCCCTTCAATGCTGATTCGTGGGTTCCCGACGTCGCGTCTTGGGGAGTGGCGCCTAACGGCTCCGTTGGCCCTGACGGCTCAGTTGACAACGTCACCCCCCCGGGCGTCCGACCAGGTCATCACTGCGAAGAGCCATAGTACGCGCTGTCGATGCCGGCCAGCTCTCGAGCTCGGGTGAACACGGCATCGAGCATGGCTTCGGTGAGCTTGCCGGTGAAGGTGTTCTGCTGGCTGGGGTGATACGAGCACACCACCACCCGCCCGTCGGCCAAGGCCACCTCCACCCCGTGGCCGAAACGGGGTCGGGGCCGCACGCCGAGCAGGGACGTGACGACCTGGTAGGCGAACTGCCCGAGCACCATGATCACCCGCACCTCGTCCAGGGCGTCGAGTTCCCGCACCAGGTACCCGGCGCAGTTGTCCCGTTCGGCGACCGTGGGCTTGTTGGCCGGCGGTGCACAACGAAGCGCGGCGGTGATGTAGGCACCGCGCAGTTCGAGGCCGTCATCGATCGACACGCTCGTGGGCTGGTTGGACAACCCGGCGCGCCACATGGCGGCGAACAGCCAGTCGCCGGACCGGTCGCCGGTGAATACCCGGCCCGTGCGGTTGGCACCGTGGGCGGCGGGGGCCAGACCCACCACGCAGATGCGCGCCGCGGCGTCTCCGAAACCAGGAACGGGACGCCCCCAGTAGTGCTGGTCAGCGAAGGCCGCTCGCCGAACCGTAGCCACCTCCTGGCGCCACGCCACCAGACGCGGGCAGGCGTGGCATTGAATGATCTCGTCGGTGAGCTGGTTGAGCACGTCTCGGCGGTGGGCCGGACCGCTACCTTCCGACGGCACCATGAGGCTCACGATCGACAGCGTACGATGGGCGTGCGTGCCCCCCCGCCGCCCTCCGGCTTCCGCCGTCGCGCTCCTCGTCCGCCACGGACGCACCTCCACTACCGGCAAGGTGCTGCCCGGACGCGCCCCGGGTCTGCACCTCTCGGACGTGGGGCGGGCCCAAGCCGACGCCGCCGCCCAGCGCATCAGTGCCTTGAAGCGCCCCCCAGTGGCCGTGTACGCCTCTCCACTGGAACGGGCCGTGGAGACGGCCCGATCGATCGCCACCAGTCTGGGACTGCGGGTACGCGTCGAGCGGGGCCTGCTCGAGTGCGACTTCGGGTCCTGGACAGGAGCTTCGCTGGCCCGGCTACGCCGCAAGCAGGAGTGGAAAACCGTGCAGTACCTTCCGAGCGCCTTTCGCTTTCCCGAAGGCGAGTCGTTCTCGGAGATGCAGACTCGCATGGTGAGCACACTCGAACGTTTGTCCGCCCGGCACCCGGGGGAGTCCTTTGTGGCGGTATCTCACGCCGACACCATCAAGGCGGCGGTGGCGGCGACAGCCGGAGTGCCGTTGGACCTCTTTCAACGACTGGTCATCTCTCCGTGCTCGGTAACGGCACTGGCGCTGGGCGAAACTGGGCGTCTCGTCATGTGTGTCAACGCCACCGCCGCCCTCTCTGAGCTGGCCCCGTCGTGAGCCCCGCCCTCGACCTGGGTGACCTGGACCGGTTCACCGTCGGCGTAGAGGGGGCCGTGGGCCGACGCGTCTTTCTCTTGCAATGCCGCTCCGGAAATACGACGCTCACCTTGAAGGTCGAGAAACAACAGGTGTCCGTACTCGCCGAGTACCTGGGACGTCTGCTCTCGGACCTCGATCGTCCCGAAGACCTCCCTCACGATTTCGAGCTCGAGGAGCCCACCGAGCCGCACTGGGTGATCGGCACGCTGGGGGTGACCTACGACGACGACACCGATCGCATCGTGCTTATCGCCGAGGAGCTCGTCCCCGAGGACGAGGAGGGCGACATGGCGCGTTTCACCATCACCCGCGCCCAGGCCGCCGCCTTCGCCATCCATGCCACCACCCTCGTCGAGGCAGGACGGCCGCGCTGCCCGCTGTGCGGAGGGCCCCTCGACCCGTCTGGACACGAGTGCCCGAGGACCAACGGCCATCGCCCCCCGGCCCAGTGAACCTCCTCGCCCAAGGCGAGATCGAGGTGGTAGGCCGCATGCCGTGGAGCTCGAATCAGACGTTTTTGGTGACCTGCACCCTCGGCGACGAGGAGACGTCGGCCATCTACAAACCGGGCCGGGGCGAACGCCAGCTATGGGACTTCCCCGATGAGATCTACCGCCGCGAGGTAGCCGCCTACGAGCTCTCCGAAGCCCTCGGATGGAACCTCGTCCCCGAGACCATCGAGCGTGACGACGCCCCTTTCGGCCCCGGATCGCTGCAACGCTTCGTGCCGGCTGATTTCTCCCAGCACCATTTCACCCTCGTCGAAGACGCCGCCCATCACGATCAATTGCGCGCCATCTGTGCCTTCGACGTCGTAGCCAACAACGCCGATCGCAAGAGCGGCCACTGTCTTTTGGGTGAGGACGGAGCCATCTGGGCCATCGACAACGGACTGTGCTTCCATAGCGAGCCCAAGCTGCGCACCGTCATCTGGGAGTTCGCCGGGGAAAAGCTGCCCGCTCCCCTGGCCGCCGATCTCGGCGGTCTCGGCGCTCGGTTGCCCGGGAAACTCGCTGACCTCCTGTCGTCACAAGAGATCGACGCGTTGTGCGGACGCACCGAAGACTTCCTCGCCGCCGGCCGCTTCCCGGTGCCGGATCCCGACACCCACCACTACCCCTGGCCTCTCGTCTAGGGCGCCGACGGTGCCGTGGTCATCGTGGGGGGACGTAAAGGTCCTTCAGCGTGGCCGTGCCCAAGGACAATCGCGACCAGTCGTCGGCGAGGCCTTGCAGCACCACCAATGCTCCGGTGGGCAGACCAGGTTCCAATCGCGTGCGGCCGGCGTCGTCGTCGGCTTCGAGCATGAGCACCGCCAGCTCGTGAAGTATCGGGTTGTGGCCGACCACCATGACGGGGTAATCGGAGGCGTCGACGAGGCGCAGTAACGCCACGATGTCGTCGACATCAGCGCTGTAAAGGCTCTTGTCGATGCTGAGGCCGGCTTCGGGGCCGAGGGCGGGCATCACCAGTTGTGCCGTTTGCACGGCCCGCACTCCTGAGGAGGACAACACTGTGCGCGGCGTGGCGCCTCCGCCCACCGCGACGGACGCGATGTGCTGCGACAGTGCGCCGGCTTGTCGACGTCCTCGGCCTGTCAGGGGCCGGCCGTGGTCCGTGCCGTCAGGGCTTTGCGCCGATGCCTTGGCGTGGCGCAGCACCCACAGCTCGGTCACCGCTGGCCTCAGGCTCGGGCTCCCGGGACCGACGTGATCAGCTGCGGGCTTTGAGAGCCTCGATGAGCTTGGGCAGCACCTTCAGAACGTCACCGACGATGCCGAGATCGGCCACCGAGAAGATGGGGGCGTCCTGGTCCTTGTTGATGGCCACGATGTTCTTGGAGCCCTTCATGCCCACCAGGTGCTGGGTGGCACCGGAGATGCCGCACGCGATGTACACGGTGGGCTTGACGGTCTTGCCGGTCTGCCCGACCTGATGGGAGTACGGCACCCAGCCGGCGTCGACGATGGCACGACTGGCACCGGCCGCTCCGTTGAGCAACTTGGCCAGCTCCTCAATCAAGGCGTAATTCTCCGCCGCCCCCAGCCCGCGCCCACCGGAGACGACAACTTCGGCCTCATCGAGCTTCGGACCGGTGCGCTCCTCCACATGGTGCTCGAGCACGGTGGCGGTATTGGTGGCGCCCAAGGCGGCCGGCACCGGGGCGGCCACAACCTGCGCCGCGCCTCCCCCGCTCGCCTCAGCCGTAAAGGACTTGGCCCGCACCACGAAGATGTGAGGACCGGCCGAGGTGAAACGGGCCATGGCCACCTGCGTGCCGCCGAAGAGACCGTGTTCGGATCGCACGTCGTCGCCGTCGACGGTGAGCCCGACGACGTTGGTGATGACCGGAAGGTCGAGACGCGCCGAGAGCCGTCCAGCGATGTCACGGCCGTCATAGGTGGCCGGTACGAGGATGACATCGGGCTTGTTGCCGCCCTCGATGAGGCCCGCCATGGCGGCGGCAACGGGGACACCGGGCAGGACACCACCGAGGTCACCGACGTCGTACACGGTGGCCGCTCCGTAGTTGCCGAGCTCGGTGGCTTGCCCCGCCACCTCGGCGCCCCACGCCACTGCCTCCACCGTGGCGGCCATGGCCCGGGCCTGGGTGAGTAGCTCTAGCGACGTACTGATGGTGTTCCCGTCGGCGGACTCGGCGAGGACCCAAACCTTGGCGATCGTCATTTTTTCTCTGTGCTCCTAGGGGATCAGCGATGAAAGAAGGGGATGGGCTCAGATCAACTTGAGCTGCTCGAGGAAGCGGACGATGTGCTCGTAGCCGTCCCCCTCGTCGGTGACGAGCTCGCCGGCCTTGCGGGCCTCGGCCGCCGAGACGTCGGTGACCTCCTGGCGCGCTCCGGCGGCTCCCACTTCGTCGGCCCCGAGGCCGAGGTCGGCGATGGTGAGCTCGTCCACTGGCTTCGAGCGCGCCGCCATGATCCCCTTAAACGACGGATAGCGCGGCTCGACAACACCGGCGGTAACGGTGACCACAGCCGGAAGAGGGCACTGCACGACGTCATAGCCGGACTCGGTCTGGCGTTGGACGGTGACCTTCCCGTCGGCAACCTCGACCTTCTTGGCAAAGGTGATCGACGGCATGTCGAGGAGCTGGGCCAGTTGCACGGGCGTGGTACCCGTGTACCCGTCGGTGGACTCGGTGGCGGCAATGATCAAGTCGGGTTGGGCCCGGCTGATGGCCTTGGCCAAAACCTTCGCCGTCGACAGCGCGTCCGAACCCTGCAGGGCGTCGTCGGACACCAAGATCGCTTTGGCCGCACCCATGGCCAACGCGGTCCGAAGTCCCGAGGTCTCGTTTCTCGGTGCCATCGACACCAAGGTGACCTCGCCGTCACCGCCGGCTTGGTCGATGAGCTGCAACCCCATCTCCACGCCGTAGGCGTCGGAGTCGTCGAGGATCAGCTTGCCTTCTCGCAGGAGCGTACGGGTACCGGGATCGAGCCCTTGGGGGGCCGCCGGGTCGGGGATCTGCTTCACACAGACAACGACGTTCATGACCCTGATTGTCCCTGACGAAGCCCCTGGTGAACCAATCGGCCTGGTGATCAGCCGGCTCAGCGACGTCCCAGCTGCCCCAGCACGTCGGCCACGCGGTCGGTGATGACGCCGTCAACGCCGGCCGACACCACCGTGGTGAGCTCAACGGGCTCGTTGACCGTCCAGGTCATCACGGCCATCCCGAGCTCGTGCGCCCTGGCCACCAGGGCCTCGGTGACCTGGGCCACATGGGGGTGGAACGACGCGCACCCCAGCCCGGCGGCCACCTCCACGCCGCCGTCGGCGTCGAGGGAGGGGTGGACGAGCAGGCCCACCGCCACCTGCGGTGCCGCCAGCCGCATGGCCTGCACCGACGTCGGAGAGAACGAAGACACCACCACCAACCGAGGACCAGCTCCAGAAGCCTCGGCGGCCGCCAGGACCAGGGCCACGTCGGCGGCGATGGTCTCGTGCGCGTCGTAGCCCGCCTCGAGCGGGGAGTTCTTGATCTCCACATTGACCACGGCGCCGGCGCAGCGATCGAGCGCCTCGGCCAGGGTGGGGACGTAGACGGGCAGGTCCGCGGCGGCCAGTTCGCCGATTGCTCCCGGCGGCACACGGGCGTCGTGATGGACCACCACCACGCCGTCGGCACTGCGGCGGACATCCAGCTCAACCCCGTCCGCCCCTGAAGCGAGGGCGCCCGAGAAGGCCTCGAGGGTGTTCTCCGTCCACGGCCCCAGGCCACCGCGGTGGGCAAGGACGACAGGCCCGTTGTCTCCGGGGCGTTGCAAACGCATGAGGACTGTCTACCTGACCACCCCTACCTGACCCGCCGAGGCCGGGACCTACAAGGAGGCCCTACAGAACGTGGAGGAAAACGTCTTGGTTCTGGTTGCGGCGCCGCCCGGGGCGGGGCCGTGGTCGATTCGCGCTACCTCGACTACTTATGCCAAGTTTCGTGTTGTTTCATATCTTATTGGCAAGCTTTGTGCTTGCAGCAGCTTGCGCTTGGGAGTAATTTCACAACTACCGAGCCACTCCGACGGCCAACTTTGGTGGCCAGTCATGTGAACTCGATCACAAGGTCCGGGCGCCGTGTGCCCAGACGATTGCACGGTACCGGAGGAGGCGTCGTGGCTCTGATGTGGAACCGCTCAGTGGAGTGGGATGCCGAGGACTGGCGCAAGCTGGCAGCATGCCGACACACCGAGCCTGACCTCTTCTTCCCGGTGGGCACAACCGGCCCCGCCGTCGACCAGATCGACGCCGCCAAGCGGGTGTGCACGTCGTGCGACGTGCTCGAGCCCTGCTTGGAGTTCGCCCTGGCTACCAACCAGGAGTCCGGCGTGTGGGGCGGGACCTCCGAGGAGGAGCGGCGCAAGCTGCGCAAGGCCTGGCTGGCGGCACGCCGTCGGGCATCCTGATTTTCGCTGCTTTAACGCCTGCTCGTCTCTGACGAGCCCAGGGCCCTCCTCCCAAAACGGCTCCGCGCCATGCCGTGGGGGCAACGAGTTGCCCTACCTGCTCAAGGCTGTGCCCAAGCACGCCGAAACCAAGGTGATCGAAGTGAGCACTTTGGGTCCGCAGGGCAAAGTCACCCCCGAGGGGTCTCGGGCGGCAACAATGCGTAATGTGACGTGCCAGCACATTCGGGCACCCGGGGGCACAGAGGGAGACCGGAGGTTCAATTGGTGGTGACGATCCCCGAGGACGAGCACACGGTGCTGGTGGCCGAGGACGACGCTGGGAGCCGCACGGCCACCCGGATGTTCCTGCAACGAGTCGGCTACCACGTCGGCGAGGCCGCCGACGGTCCGGCCACCCTCAGAGAAGCCAGCATGGGCCAGTACGACCTTGTCGTCTTGGACCTCGGGCTACCCGGTATCGACGGCGAAGAGGTGCTCGCCCGGCTGCGCCGCGACAGCGCTTTGCCCGTCATCGTGCTCACGGGGCGCTCCGAGGAAGCCGAACGAGTGCGCGTTCTCGATCTCGGTGCCGATGACTATGTCGTAAAGCCGTGTTCGCTTCCCGAACTCGAGGCCCGCATCCGCGCCGTGCTGCGGCGCGGTCAGCCCGCTCCGGGTGCGACACGAATCGAACACGAAAGCCTGGTCATCGATCGCTCCGCCCATCGTGTGGAAGTGGACGGCAAGGTCATCGAGCTCACCCCCAAGGAATTCGACCTCCTGGCGTTTTTGGCGGCCGCGCCCGATCAGGTGTTCACACGCGAAGAGCTCCTCGAGCATGTGTGGGGATCCACGCAAGAGTGGCAGGACCCCGCCACGGTCACCGAGCACGTCCGGCGGTTGCGCCTCAAGCTCGAGCCCGACCCGGCCGAGCCACGCTGGCTGCACACCGTGCGCGGCATCGGTTACCGGTTCTCCGCTGTCAGCAGCTGACCGTTGCATCTGAGTGGTCATAAGCACCACTCATGCAGCTCTCCCTTGCGAGAGAGCAGTGGCGGTCTTACCCGGTTGACCGGTGCCGTCTTCACGCTTCACAGGAGACTTCGTCAACCTTCGACGGGGGTGTTCTCCTCCACGCGCATTTCCAGTCTCCGGGCCACTCCCGGCGACCACCTGCCGCCCGTAGGCGGCGAGGTTCAGTGCTGCGTTGAGGTCTCGGTCGATGACCAGACCGCAGGCGTCGCAGCTATATGTTCGCTCGGCCAGGGAGAGCTTGGCTTTCGCAGCTCCACAAGACGAGCAGGTCTTCGATGAAGGGTAGAACCCTCCGCCCCAACGTCAGTAACGACGCGCCCCGCTGAGGGTGCTCAGCGGCACTTCGATGGCGACCACCGTGCCGGCTTCACTGCGCATGGTGATGGTTCCGCCCAGTTGGCTCGTGATCAGGTCGCGCACGATGGAGAGCCCCAGGCTCGTGGTGGCCTCGATGTCGAAGCCGACCGGGAGCCCCCGTCCGTCGTCTTGCACGGTCAGGCTGAGTCGATCGCCGTCGTTGGCGAGGGCCAAGGCAACGTGACCCACGGGGCCGTCGTCGTTGGCGCCCAAATGGTCGCGCAGCCCGGTCAGCGGCAAGGGGGCGTCGCCGTGACGAACCACGAAGGCGTGCTCTACGGCGTTTTGCAATAGTTCGGCCAAGGCCACGGCCAGGGATGTGGCCACTTCGGCCGGCACTTCGCCCATGTCCCCAGCCACGGCGATCTCGATACCACCCGACACCACCGAGTCCTCGGCCATGCGCACCAACGACGTGACGATCTCACCGAAGGGAACTTCGTCACCCGGTTCGCGCGACAAGATCTCGTGCACGATGGCAATGGAGCGCACGCGGCGCTCGGCCTCACGCAAGGCCTCTTGGGCGGGGCCCGGCTCCTGGCGCCGGGCTTGGAGCCGCAGCAGCGACGAAATGGTCTGCAGGTTGTTCTTGACCCGGTGATGCACTTCGCGAATGGCGGCGTCCTTCGAGAGCAACAGCCGGTCCAGTCGGCGCAGGTCGGTCACGTCGCGCAGCAACACCAAGGCCCCGGTCACTGCTCCGACATCGAGCAGCGGGGTGCAGTGCAACAGCACGATCACGTCGGGTCGGCGCTCGACCTCCTCGATCACCGGATAGCCGGTATCGAGCGCCCGGTCGACGGCCACTTCCTCCACCCCGAGCTCCGACAGTCGCAGGCCGACAACGGACTCCGACACCCCCATGCGGTGCAACGCGCTCATGGCGTTGGGCGAAGCGAAGCGAATGCGTCCGAACGTGTCGACGAGCAGGAGACCGTCACCGACGCGCGGCGCGTCCTCGGTGGCGGCCTCCTCGCCGGCATAGGGGTAGTCACCGGCGGCGACCATGGCCGCCAGTCGTTGGTAGACGTCTCGATAGACCCGTTCGAGACGCCCGGTGCGCAGCCGGTCGGCCAGGGGCCCGACGCGCACCATCACGGCGATGGGGGCGCCTTTGTAACGCACCGGCACGCATTCGAGCTGGCCCTGCTCGGGAACGGCCGGCACCTCACCGGTGTCCGATGAACTCACAGGGTCGGCAATAACGCTGTGCTGGGGCACGGCCACCGGCACGGTGACGGCCACCCGCCCCACGTTCTGGCCGCTCGTGAGCGCTTCCACGGCGAGCGGCCAGTCCTCGGCCGCCACCATCTGGCCCACCAGGTCGACGCGCAGCAGCGTCGCCCCCGTGGTGGGGCGCACCTGACCCAGTACCACGAAGCGATCGGGGTTCTGGCCCGGCACGGGGGCGAACAACAGCAAGTCGGAGAACGACAGATCCGACAACACGCCCCACGTCCCGAGTAGGCGCTGCAGGTGGTCGAAGCTGAATGCGTCGAGCTCCGTGTAGCGCGCCGCCAGTTCCGCCGGGCTGGTCACGTTGACGTCCCCAGCTCGTCGGTCCCGCTGCGCAAAGCAACCGGGTGCCCGGCTCGCCGTCGATAGGCCCGCAGTGTGTCGACACCGAGAGCCTCGAGGGTCTCGGCCATGGCACCGGCGCGATCGGCCACGTCGCCGACCCGGTGCGCGTCCGACGCCGTGGTGAGCGGGACACCGTGGCGCACGAAACGTTCGAGCAACGGCGGCGCCGGGTAGGCCTCGTCCACCGGCTTGCGCCAACCGGCCGAGGACATCTCAGCCGCCATGCCCGAGGACAGTGCTGCTTCGGTCAAGCGGTCCCAACACTCCTCGGGCATCGAGGACCTGCGGCCGGTCACCTTGATCAGGTCAGGATGGGCCAGGACATCACACGTCCCCGACGCGGCCAGTTCCTCCATGGCCAATGTGTAATCCGACCACGCCGCGTCGATGTCGCGTACCTCCCACTGCCGCATGGACACCTCATCACCGAGATCGTCGAAGCGCCATACCCCCAGCCAATGCACCGAGCCCAGCAAGACGTCGAAGGGGTAGCCCCGCAGCAGATCGGCGACCTCATCCATGTGGCCCCGGTAATAGTCGACTTCGAGCCCGAGCACCACGGGGAGCCCGGCCGCTTTGGCCTCTTCGACGCAGGTCACATACGCATCAAGATCGGCGTGGGCGTGCTCGTTCCAATACGCCGCCATGGACGCACGCAAGGCGGGGTCGGGCTCGTCCTCCCAGAAGCCTCCAAGAAGACGATCGGCCTGGGCGAAGCGAAAAAGGTGCTCGGTGAGCGCAATCTCAGTCACCCCGGCCCGCTGCGCCCGCTCGCAGTAGGCGGCCACGCCATCGAGAGTCGGAGCCGTGTCGCGTTCGCCATGCGGCCACAGGTGAAGGTGATAGTCGAGCACGGCGCGGTGACCTCAGGCCAGCCGCACGAGGGTCACTCCGTCACGCACCGTTGTCTGGACACAGACCAAGCGCGCATCGCCGACCACGGCATCGTTGAACAGGCGGATGGCGGTGGTGTCGTCGGACTCGTCCGAGCTATCGATGACCTGCCCGCTCCACAATGTGTTGTCGATGGCGATGATGCCGCCCGGGGCGAGCATGGGCAGGACCGCCGCCAAGTACGCCGAGTAATTGGTTTTGTCAGCGTCGATGAACACGAAGTCGAAGGGACCAGCCAGGCCGGCCAGTGTGTCGAGCGCGGGTCCTTCGATCACTTCGATGACATCGCGAAACGGACTGGTGGCGATGTGGCGCCGGGCCATCTCCGCATGCACGGGGCTGATCTCACAGGTCGTGATGCGCCCGCCGGGCGCCAAAGCGGCCGCCATCGACAGCGCCGAGTACCCGCTGAAGGTGCCGATCTCGAGAATGCGCTGGGGCCGCAGGGCGAACACCAGCATCTCGAGGTAGCGCCCTTCGAGGGGGCCGACCATCATGCCGGGAGCCACCAACGTGGCGCGTGTCTCTTCGGCGAGGGCGACGAGATAGTCGGGTGGCGGCGTGGTGTGGGCGAGGGCGTAGGCCTCAAGATCCGGATTGACGATGTCTGGCATGGGGGCACCTCCGCCCGCATCGTACGCGGGGAGTAGCCACCTTGACGTCAACGGCCCGCGGGGCGCTAGGACGCCACTCTCGACCGGGTCAGCTGCATCACGACGTCGAGGGCGGCCATGTAGGCACGATGGGCGGCATCGCTGCCGTCGCGTCCCGCCACCGCGTACGTGGCATGCAGCCACCGGCGGGCATTGATGGACTCGGCATCGATGCTCCGGCCTTCACACCCGTCGAGTTCGGCCAGAAGGTCGTCGACCTCGCCGGCGTCGAGGGTGGCGAAATCGACAACGAGCTGTTCGACGCAATGGGCGGCGTCGTGGCCGTTGGACATACCCGGCGCAGCACCGGTCGTGTGCTGACGAGCAAAGCGCTCCTCGTATCCCACCACCAGCAAGGCGCCGACGCGCCCGTAGTGCTGCACCACGGCATTGCGGGCGCCGGTGAGGGCGCTCGGGCTTCCGAGCAACTTCAGGGCCAGCTCCGGGTCCGCCAATACGTCATCGGCGAGCAAACCTTCGGACTCGGCGTCGTCACTGCCCAGGGCCCGGCCCAAGAGCTCGGTGGCGCGCTTGCCGAGGTTCGAGTCCACGATGATCTGTCGGCACCCGCGGCGCCTATCTTCAACGCACCGAGCACAACCACGACCCCGGGGCCTGGTCCGTGCGGCCCATTTTCGTGTCCGAGGCGGCGATCTACGGCACGATGGCGTCGCCACGGCGGTCCGCTACGCAGGAGGAACGATGGGTGAAGTGACAGTGGCCACGAGCCGGGGGACCTTGCGGGGCTATTTGGCCGTGCCGGAGAACCCGGAGCCCGCACCGGGCGTGCTGGTGCTGCACGAGGCCTACGGGATGAACGACGACATCAAGGCGCACGCCGATCGGCTGGCCGCGGCGGGCTATGTGGCCCTCGCTCCCGACCTGTACTCGTGGGGAGCCAAGGTGCGCTGCATAGCGGCCACCATGGTGGCCATGGCACGAAGACAGGGACGCGCCTTTGCCGATATCGAGGCATGCCGGTTGTGGGTGGCCCAACACGAACGATGCACCGGCACCGTCGGTGTGATCGGGTTCTGCATGGGCGGCGGCTTCGCCATCGCCTGTGCGCCGGGCGGCGGCTTCGCCGTGGCGGCACCCAACTACGGGCTCGTGCCCAAGGATCCCGAGACGGTGCTGGCCGGGGCGTGTCCCATCGTGGCCAGCTACGGGGCCGATGATCCGTACATGAAAGGGGCATCGAAGCGTTTGTCGAGCGCGCTCGATGCTCTGGGCGTGCCCAACGACGTGAAGGAGTACGCCGATACGTCGCACAGTTTCTTGAATCACCACCAGGGATTTGCCGCCGGCATCGACCGCATCATGAAGATGGGCTTTCGTCCCGAGGCCGCCGACGATGCATGGCAACGGATCCTGACCTTCTTCGCCCTCTACCTGGGCGACCCCACTCCCAACGGGGCCGAAACGCCTCCGGTCAATCCCCCCACAGCCGGTCCCCCAGCCGCATAAGCCCGGCCAGGTCGTAGATGTCGGTGTCGAAGGCGGGCACGGTCACCAGCATCTCCGGTACCAGGGAAAGCTCGGCTTGCTGTTCGGCCTCGCGCTGCGCCACCACCCGGTAGTTCAGGTAACTCTTGCCGATCTCATCGAGCACGCCGCGCAACTGCTGCACGTCGGTTCCCTGCATCAAAGGCGCCAGCTCGGCGGCAATGGCGTCGGCCCGATCAGAAAGCCGCTGGGCCACGGCGGCGCCCTTGGGATCATGCAGATACGCCGGCAAGACCTTGTTCAACACGATGGCGCCCAGGTGCAGGCGGCGATCCGTCAGCGACTGCGCAAAGAACTCCGCTTCGCGCAGCGGTACGGCTTCCAATGTCGACACGACGATGAATGACGTCCGGCGATCAGCCATGAGGCGCTGCACGGCGTGGGCCCGCTCGACGAATCCGTCGTACATGGACTGGAAGAGGACAAAAAACTCGGCGATGTCAGCCAGGAACTGCGTGCCCAGAATTCGATCCGCTACTTGGTAGAACGGCTTGGAGGCGAAGTTCACCAGCCGCGAGCGATACGGGACGATCAACCACCGAAGGAGCCGGCTGGAGAAGAAGTCGGCCATATGCTCGGGAGCGTCGAGGAAATCCAAGGCGTTGCGCGTCGGAGGGGTGTCCACCACGATCAAGTCGTAGGTCCCCTCGGAGTGGATCTCATAGAGCCGCTCCATGGCGATGTAGTCGTGACTCTGGATGAAACGCCCCGAGATGTTCCGGTACAACGGGTTGGCCAGAATCTGGTCGCGGGTGCGCTCGTCGGGGGCGTGGTGACGTATGAGGTCGTCCCAAGATTCCTTGGTGTCGAGCATGGCCGCCCACAACTCCCCCATGGGCTTCACGCCACTGTCGGCGAAGGCTTCGGGAGGGACTTGGCGTTCGACGTTGCCGAAGCCCTCGAGGCCAAGCGCGTTGGCCAGTCGCTTGGCCGGGTCGACGGTCAACACGAGCACCTTGCCGCCGAGGCGGGCCGCCGCCGCGGCCGCGGCGGCTGCCGCCGTGGTGGTTTTGCCCACGCCACCGGGTCCACAGGCCACGACGATCTCGCGCGAGGCCAGGAGCCCACCGAGGCTGGGGGGTCCGGGCGTCTGTTTCTTGGCGGTCTTGGGGGGTGCCATCGACCTACCCGAGTTCCTCGCCCAGGGCGACAGAGAGCTGTCGAACGGTGCGAAGCCCGTGCAGCTTGGTGAACAAAAAAGGCAGCAACAACACGGGGACGGCCGGATCGATCTCGGCGCGCAGCCGGTCCAGATGTTCGGCCCGGGTGCGGCGCAGCGTCACGGCCAGGCGGGCGCCTTCGAGCACCGGGGTGGGGTCACCGCCCGCCAGTCGCTTCAGTTCGGCGACCAGCGCCGGTGTACGCAACTCCTCGAACACGGCCTCCTCGCTGCGCCCGAACAGCTCGGGCAGCACGCGGTTGACGATGACGGCGGCCAGCTCGACGGTGGTCTCCTCCTTGATGCGCTGCGCCAGTTCGATGGTCTCGTTGACGGGCATCTCCTCCGGAGTGGTGACGATGACCACACAGGTGAGCGACGGGTCGGAAAGGATGTCGAGCATCCAGTCCGTCTGCGAACGGATGAGCCCCACCTTTACGAGCTCGTTGATGGCTTGGGGGGCCGCCAGCTGCCCCACGATGTGCCCCGACGCCGGGGCATCGGCCACCACCAAGTCGTAGTGGTGCTCACGCACCTCGTAACAGAGCTTTCCCACCGTGAGGATCTCCCGCACCCCCGGTGCGGCGGTGGCCACGAAGTCGAAGGCTCGGGCCAGCGGGCCGATGCGGCCCACCACCGGAATGCGCAGGTTCAGCTTCAGGTACTCACGCAGTGATGCCTCGGTGTCCATCGACATGGCCGACAGCCGCGGCAGAAGCTGGCGCGGCACGAAGGTGGTGGGACCGGTTTCGAAGAAGGCCGAGGTGTCGCCTTTGGCATCGACCTCGCACAACAGCGTGCGTCGATCGTGCTCAGCGGCCAGAAGGGCGAGCGCCGAGGCCACCGTGGTCTTGCCGACGCCACCCTTGCCGGTGACGAAGACGAGGCGCCGGTCAAGCAAGCCGAGCATGACGCGCCTCCTGCTCCCCTACGCGGGGACGTTCAAGGTGCGCCGAAACCGACACGCCGCTCGTGCGCAGGCGCCCCCACTTCGACGTAGGCCACCTTGGCGGCCGGCACGCCCACCCGCCGGCCTTTGCGGTCGGTGAACCACAAAACCCCCTCCGACGTGGAGAGCGAGGTCTCGATCTGCGAGATGATCTGGTCCCGGTCGGCATCATCGCCCAGCTCCACCTCGAGCTCCTTGATGCTCTGGACAATGCCGATTCGTACGTCCACCTGCGTGTTCCTCCGATCGTGCCCTGCAACGAGAAATCCAAAACCCGACGATACAGCCGTGCGGCACACTGGCCTTCGTGCCCCGGACTTTCGAAGGAGCCATGACGGGTCAAAATCCCGGCGTCACAGCGGTCGATCGCACCCTGCGGTGGGCATCGACCATGGCTGGATACCTGCACGGCGACCTGCGCTACGCACACGCCGATACCCATGCCCGCCTGGGCGTCGAATCGGGCCATCCCCATACCCGTTCGGCACGCGAGGACATCGAGGACGCTTGGCTGTCTCCGGGGGCCACCCGGGCCCACGGGGCGGGCCACCGAGCCCGGCCGGAGGAACCCGACGAGTTCCGCACCTGCTTCGAACGGGACCGGGACCGGATTCTGCATTCGTCGTCGTTCCGGCGCCTGGCGGGCAAGACCCAGGTGTTCATCTTCCCCGCCGACCATCAGCGCACCCGGCTCACCCACGCGTTGGAAGTGGCCCAGGTGGCCGGCTCGATTGCCCGGGCGTGCGGGCTCAACGTGGCGCTCACCGAGGCCATCGCCCTCGGACATGACTGTGGCCACGGCCCCGGCGGGCACGCCAGCGAAGACGCCTTGTCGACGTTTCTGGCCGAAGGCTTCGACCATGCCGTATGGGGGGCCGACGTCTCGCTGGCCGACCTGAACCTCTGCGTCGAGACCCTCGACGGCATCAGAAACCATTCCTGGTCGCGCCCGGCCCCGTCGACACCTGAAGGTGAGGTGGTGAGCTGGGCCGACCGCATCGCCTACCTCTGCCACGACTGGGAAGACGCCGTGTCGGCCGGGATTGTCACCCCGGCCATGTTGCCCCCCATCGTGCGCAGCCGTTGTGGCGAGACCCGTTCCCGCCAGCTGCGCACCTTTATCGAGGAGATGGTCCGGGCCATGCTGGCCAGTGGCCGCATCGGTATGGCCGAAGGTCCCGCCGAGGCGTTGGCGGCGTTTCGCCGCGGCAATTACGAGCACGTCTACCTTCGTCCGGCCTCGGTGGCTCAAGGCGAAGCAGTGATCTCGGTACTGCGCGCCCTGGTCGCGCATTTCGCCGACCATCCCAACACCATCCCCGGCGTTACCGACGCTGGCGGTTTGGCCGGTGGCAGCGAGGCCGCGCTACGCGCCGCGGTGGCCTACGTAGCGGGCATGACGGACCGTTTCGCCATGCACAGTTGCCTGTCTGACCTGGGCTGGAACCCCGAGCAGCTGCCGCGAGGCTTCAGCGCACGGTGAGTTCGCGGCGGTAGATCCGCACCGGCCCGGCCGCCATCAACTTGGCCGCCAAGGCGTCGAATTCCGCCGAGATCTCGCTACCCGGATCGGCGATGCGCACGGGCACACCGTCGTCACCCCCCTGGCGCAGCGACGGAACAAGCGGGATCTGACCGAGCAACGGCACCTCCAGGGCGTCAGCCAGAGCCTGGCCTCCTCCTTGGCCGAACAGCTCATAGCGCTTGCCGTCGTCACCGGTGAACCACGCCATGTTCTCCACCACGCCACGCACCGGCAGCTTGAGCTTTCGGGCGGCGTAGGCGGAACGCTGGGCCACCCGCTGGGCCGCACCTTGCGGCGTGGTCACCACATAGATCTCGGCGCGCGGCAGGTACTCGGCCAGCGACAGCGCTACGTCACCGGTGCCCGGTGGCATGTCCACCAACAGAAAGTCGGGCTCGCCCCAGTAGGCGTCGACGAGGAACTGCTGCAGCGCCTTGTGCAACATGGGGCCTCGCCAGATCACGGGCTGCTCGTCGGGGACGAAGTAGCCCATCGACATGCAGCGCACCCCATGGACGATGGGGGCGATGAGCAACGAGCCGACCGCCACGGGATCGCGATCGACGCCGAGCATCTTCGGCACCGAGAAGCCATACACATCGGCATCGAGCAATCCCACCTGCATCCCCGCCGCCGCCAGCGCCACGGCCAGGTTCACGGTGACCGAGGACTTCCCCACCCCCCCCTTGCCCGAGGAGATACCCACCACCCGGGTGCGGGACCCGGGAGCCATGAGGCGGTTGGGCCCGCCCGGGTCGACGGGTTCGGCGCCGGCCGGCATGGCCAGGCGCAAGGCCAGATCGACGGTCTGCTCCTCGTCGAGGGCGACGAACGTCACCACCACTTCGCCCAGGCCCGGGAGCTCAGCCAGGGCACGCTGCAGGCGGCGGACCAGCTCGGGCCGGCCCGGCCAGCGCGGGGCGGGCTCGCCCAAGGTGACCGTCACGGACTTTCGACTGGTCTGCACCTCGTGGATCAGGCCGAGCTCGCCGATGGCGCGCTGCAGCTCGGGGTCCTCGACGCCAGAAATGGCGGCGCGCACATCCGATTCGTTGACGGCCACGGAGTCTCCCAAGTACGGCACGACCAGGGACTTCGCCGTGCCAACAGGTAGACTAGTGCCGTGCATGGGACCCCCGACCGGGAGGATGCCGGTCCTGCTGACCGTCGCTTCTCCGCCGCCGTCGCTGCGGTGACGTCGGCGTTTGGGGACCCGACGCGACGCGAGATCTATCTCCACGTGCGCTCGCATCCAGGAGCAACTGCCTCCGAGGTGGCGGCCGCGTTCTGCCTTCACCCCAATGTGGCCAGGCACCATCTCGATCGGCTGGCCGCGGGCGGATACCTCGAGGTCAGCCTGGAACGTCCGCCCGACGCCGGGGCGGGACGCCCCTCCAAGCGCTACCGCTCCGCTGATGCGGGGGGCGACGACCTGACTCTGGACCTGGTGACCCATCGCGACGACCTGTTGGTGTCGCTGTTGGCCGAGGCCCTCAACCTGCTCGGCCCCGAAGTGGCCGAGCGCATGGCCGAACGCGTGGGCGAGGACTTCGGTCAGCATTTGGCGCAGCGCATGGAGCCGGGCGAAGGCCAGCGATCACTGCGCGGCGCCATGCACGCCATCGCCGACGCCTTGACCGCGCACGGGTTCGCCGCTCATGCCGAGGACCGCGGCGAACTCACCACGGTGGTGGCCGAACACTGCCCCTTCGGCGATGCCGCCGCCCAGTACCCGGTGATCTGCGCCGTAGACCGCGGCATGGTGCGCGGTTTGCTGTCCGGACTGTGCGGCAACGGAGTCGACGACCCGATTCCCGTGACGCTCTCGTCGCGGGCGCGCGGCGACGACGCCTGCGCCGCCTCGGTCTGATCGCGCTGCGCCACTACCTCGATCACGCATCGACCTCTCCCCCTCGTCCCGAGGTGGTCACCGCCATGGTCGAGTGGCTCGAGCACTCCGCCCACGATGAAGCGGCGGCTGACCCCGGCCGCGTGCACACCGAGGGCCGATTGGCCCGAGCCGTCGTCGAAGACGCCCGCGACAAGGTGGCCGCCCTGCTCGGTACGACGCCTCGTCAGGTGGTCTTCACCTCGGGAGGCACCGAGGCCGTCCACGGCGCGGTGTGGGGGGCGGTGCGCGCCCATCCGGGCCAGCCCATTGTCATAGCCGGCGTGGAGCACTCGTCGGTGCGCGACAGCTCGTCACGTCTGGCGCCCGTGCTCGAGGTGGCGGTCGACGGCGTCGGACGGATCCACCCCGATGCGGTGAGCCATGCCCTCGAGGCGGCCGGCGGCACGGGCGGGGATACCAGCGGGGCCGCCCTCGTGCACTGCCAGTGGGCGAACCACGAGGTCGGTACCGTCCAACCTGTCGTCGACGTGGTGGAGCGATGCCGGCGCGTGGGGGCGTGGGTGCACATCGACGCCTGCGCCGCCAACGGGCACGTTCCTCTGCACCTTGACGAACTCGGCGCCGACCTGGTGTCGGTAAGTGCGCACAAGCTCGGTGGGCCCCCGGGGGTGGGGGCCCTGGTGATCCGTCGGGGGATGCGCATCGAGCCGCTGCTGGTGGGAAGCGAGCAAGAGCGAGGTCGACGGGCCGGGCTCGAAAACGTGCCCGCCATCTTGGGTTTCGGGGCCGCCGCCGCCGTGCTCGGTGCCCAGGGGCAACTGGAATCCGAGGCCGAGGCGGCACGGCGTCGCACCAACGGCCTCATCGCCGCCGCCCTGACCACCGACGCGGTGACGGTGCTCGGAGACCGCCACGATCGGCTGCCGCATGTGGTGTGTCTCTCGGTCGAGGGAGTGGAAGCCGAAGCCGTGCTCCTCGGTCTGGACCAAGCCGGCATCGCCGCCCACTCGGGCTCCGCCTGTTCGTCCGAAG
The DNA here is from genome assembly GCA_963714125.1 of uncultured Acidimicrobiaceae bacterium. Taxonomy (GTDB): domain Bacteria; phylum Actinomycetota; class Acidimicrobiia; order Acidimicrobiales; family UBA8190; genus CAWCAW01. Next base: position 3,799,170 of record OY970234.1, read on the forward strand.
CGTTGGCACCGTCGCCGGTGCTCGAAGCCATGGGTGTCGACGCCGAGCGTTCTCTGCGCCTGTCAGTGGGTTGGTCGAGCACCGACGAAGACGTCGAGGCTTTTGCCGTCGCCTTTGCGGCGGTGGTGGGCCGGCTGCGCGCCTTGCGAGGATGATCAGGAAGCAGGCAACGTCGGTGGCTTTTGCCCGGCTTCGGTGTAGGCCCTGGTAATGAAAGGCGCCGCCGCTTGCAGCTGCGCGCTCGATGGGCTGTCAGCCAAGAAAAGCCGGAACTCCCCTACCGCACCAACCGGATTGCCGTCGACGAGGTACATCGATCCCAGGTAGAGAGGCGGCGCCGGTTGACCGGGCGCGTCTCGCTGGGCCCGGTCTTCGTCGTTCTGTCCGTCGCTCAGCAGCGCCGAGTTTTTGGCCTCGACGCCCGCTTGGTATTCGAGCCAGCCCGTCTCCGACAAGGCGGCGACGTTGGAGGGATCAGCGGCCAGGACCTCGTGATAAAGCTGCAGCGCTTGGGTGGCATTGCCCTCCTGCTCCGACGTCTCGGCTTGGAGCAGGGTGCGCTGGAGTTGGCGCCCGGGGCTCAAGGTGACCGAGCCCGTCACCGTTTCACCGGGAAGTCGGGAGCCGGTAGCAGCTACCACCGCCACCACCGCCGCCACCACGAAGACCACGACCGCCGCCACCACGATCACGATCCGACGGCGAGGCTTGCGGCCGCCGGGCGTGGCGGCGGCACCGTCGGCGACGGCCAACGCTTCGTCGTCCAGGCCCGGCGCGTCGGGTCCCGAACGATCGCGCAGCGTGCGCAGCACGCCGGCGGTACGCGCCGTGTAGCTGTCGCGCAGCGCCACGTAGTCGGCGTCGTTCAAGTCGCCGACGTTGTGCTCGACCTCGAGATCCTCGAGCGACCGCAACAAGAACTCTCGCTCGTCTTCGAGCTCTTCACGACTATCGGCGTCGCTCACGTCGAGTCCGATACATCGGTCGTCGTCGTCGCCGCCTGCGCCAGCGCGCTCGTCACCAAGGCCTGGTCGTCGGCCGATACCTCTGTTGCGGTGACACGACGGCGACGCCAGAACAACGCCGCCAACGCCATAACGCCGACGGCAATAGCGATGAGCGGCACGATCCACACCAACCCCGAGATACCCCGGGCCGACGGGGACAGCAAGATCGACGTGCCGTAGAGCGACACCATGTAGGCGTCGATCTCCGGCGTACTCTGCCCGGCGCGCACCCGGGCGGCCACGACTTGGCGGATGGCCGCCGCCGAGGCGGCCGAGGAATTCTCCACCGATGAGTCCTCGCAACTCGGGCAACGAAGCGACGCGTCGATGGTCTCGGCACGCTGCGCAGGACCAACGGGCTGAGGTGATGAGCGGCCCACTACGAGGGCGACCACCACCACGCATGCGAGCACGATCCACGGCGTCCACCCACGCCAGGGCTGGCGGCGCGTCACGCCGCGCTCTGTTGGGCCCGTCCCAACCAGTAGTCGAGCTCGCCGGCGGTGATGGGTCCGTCGAAGTGGGCGGCCACGATCTGCGCTGGGGAGATGAGGAACGTCTCGGGCGGACCGCGCACGCCATAGGTCAAGGCGATCTGCCCGTCGGGGTCGCCCAACGCCGGCCATGTCCCGCCCGTAGAGGCCAGGAAGTTGCGGGCGGACGAGGACGAGTCGTCGTAGGCGACGCCCACCAAGGCGGCCTGGTCGGTACCGCGGTGCCGGTAGGCGAAGGTCACAAGGTCGGGCTCTTCTTGTTGGCACGGCGGGCACCAGCTGGCAAAAAAGTTGAGCACCACCCAACGGCCCCGGTAGGCACGCAGATCGAACGGCGTCCCGCTGAGGGTGGTGCCCAGGACCGCCGGGGCGACGTGGCCGAGCAACGGGGTATCCACCTCGGTGGCACTGGCCGACGGCCGAGTGGCGAGTACGGCGATAAGTCCCACCCCGACGACAAGCGCGCCGAGCGCGGCCCAGCGCGCTGTGTGGCGGCGATGGCGCTCGCTCACGACACCGGCGCTCCCAACCGGCTGCCGTCGACATCGGCGCCGTCACCGTGGCCGGGCACCGCCGCGCTCTGGACCTCGCTATCGCCATCGTCGTGATGGCGAGGTCCGTTGCCGTGACGAGTGGCCAGCGAGGGAACGAGGGCGGACACCGGATCAGTCGGTCGACGGCGGCGCCCGGGCACGGCCGCCAGCACAGAGCCGAGGACGAGGATGGCTCCACCGAGCCAGAGCCACACCACCAACGGCTGCACGGTGACACCGATGGTGACGGGGCCGGTACTCGCCACGGGCAGGTTGTCGACGGTGAGGTACACGTCGTCGAAGACGCTCGAGTCGATGGCAGGTGTGCCGACGGCCTCAGTGCCGCTACCGAACTGGCTCACCGCCGGCGTGTAGGGCCCGTGCCCGTTCACCACCACCAACGCCTCGGTGGCCGAGCGAGACGGCGTGTTGACGAAACTGAGGCCGTTATAACGAATGTGCGTGCCGGCGAACACGGCGCTGTGGCCCGGTCGCAAGGTCACCTCGCCCCGATGAGCAAACGAGGTGGCCGCGGCCAGAGCCACGGCGATGATCACCACACCGAGATGCACCACCATGCCGCCGTTGGCCCGGCCCACGAGCCCCTGCCACCACGGTGCGCCGTGGCGGCGGGCCGCCCCCGCCGACAAGACGAGCTGACGGACGTTGGCGGCGGCGGCGAAGCCGCCCAGACCGAAAGCGATCAGGGGCGCCACGCCCCGCACCCCGCCCACCACGCAGGCCACGATGACGAGGCCCCCGACCCACGCCGGCACCACCAAACGCTTACGCAAGGTGTCGACGGTGGTCTTGCGCCACGGCAAGGCCGGGCCCACGGCCATGAGCACCAGCAAGGCCAAACCGAGGGGAAGCGTCATGGTGTCGAAGTAGGGCGCTCCTACCGTCAGCTGCTGACCTCGAAATGCTTCGTACAGCAACGGGAAGACGGTGCCGAGGAGCACCACGAACGCGATGGCCACGAACAGCAGGTTGTTGAGAAGGAAGGCGCCTTCGCGCGACAACGGGGAATCGATCCCACCCGGCGAGCGCAAGCGGTCACCGCGCCACGCGATCAGGCCCACACCAGAGATGAGCACCACCGCGAAGAACACGATGAGCGCCGGTCCGATATCGGAATCCGAAAAGGCGTGCACCGACTGGATCACGCCCGAGCGGGTCAGGAAGGTACCGAGGATGGTCAGGCTGAAAGCAGAAACCAAGAGCGACAGGTTCCACACCCGCAGCAGTCCGCGCCGCTCCTGAACGAGCACCGAATGCAAATAGGCCGTGCCCACCAGCCACGGCAGCACCGACGCATTCTCTACCGGGTCCCACGCCCAGAACCCGCCCCAGCCGAGCACCTGATAAGACCACCACGCCCCGAGCAGGATCCCCACGGTGAGAAACGCCCATGCGAACAACGTCCAGCGCCGCGTGGCGAGTTGCCAGCCTTCCCCTATCCGTCCGGTGATCAGCGACGCCATGGCGAAGGCAAAGGGGATGGTGAATCCCACGAACCCCAGATAGAGCAAGGGGGGGTGGATAGCGACAAGCGGGTTGTCCTGGAGCAGGACGTTGGGACCGAGGCCGTTCACCGGTGCCGCTCCCGACACCGTGGTGAAAGGGTCGGCGGGACCGGCCATCAAGCCGAAGAAGAATGCGGCCACCGCCAGGGTGACCAAGGTGGCCCAACCCACCAGCGGATCGGTGGCGCGGCGACGAAAGCGCCACACCATGGCGTTGATGTACCCGGCCAGGATGAGGCCCCACAACAAGATCGAACCGGCCAGCGCCGACCACATGCCGGTGATCGTGTAAAGCAACGGTGTCTGGCGACTCGAGTTGGTGGCGACGTAGGAGAGCGAAAAGTCGTGTGTCAGCAGCGCCCGCTCGAGAGCCACCGTGGCCAGCACAGCGCCGCCGAGGAGCAGCCCCGCATAGATGCGCCCGGCGCGCAGGGCCTCAGGTCGTTTGGCGATCAGCCCGTAGCCGAGCACCACCACACCTATGACCGATGCCGCCAAACCCACCAGTACGCCGGCATGGCCGAGCGCAGCGTTCACCTCGACGTCCCGTTGGGGGCCCGCACGCGTTTGGGGTACTGCTCGATGTACTGGGCCGTGTGGTCGATGATGATCTGGTTGGAGAAGAACGTGGCACCGACGAAGTGACCCACCACGACGACGGGGATATCGGGCTGAAACAACTGCGGGGGGTTACCGGTATTGACCACGGCCACCTGGTGACCGGTGCCGGCAGCCGTGAAGTCCACACCATTGGCACTGCGATGCACGGTGCCGGGCACGACCAGGCCTTCGAGACGAAACGTCTGGGACCCGAGCATGGCCTTGTGCGACAGCGCTTGATCGACGGTCTCGAAGTAATTGAACGAACCCCCCAGCCCCTTGATGGCCAGGAACACGAACGCGGCCAGGAGCACCGCCCCGGCGGCAAACAGCCGCGCCCGCGTGCCCGGACCACCGCGGCCTCGCCGGCCGGGGGCAGGTGCCAACGAAGCCGTTGGCGCTGGCGCTGGCGCTGGTGACGACGACACCAAGTCGTACTCAGCGGCGTCGCTCTCACTGACCGCCGGAGCCCCAGTTTCGGGCGGGGACGTCACTGCGTCGAGCGTTCGTGCGCCCGAGCCACTTGTTCGAGACGCCGGCGTCGTCGCATCAGCAGCAGCGCGTAAGCGGTCAGCACGCTGAGGGCCACCGTGTACCCGGCGTCGATGTACCTCACGACATCACCTCGAGCTCGGCGCGCTGGTTGCCGGTGCCCTGATCATCGGGGCCGGGGGCGTCGGGGCCGGGAGCATCGGGGTCCCGGTCGCCCACGATGCCGGCTTCCTCCCAGCGTTCTTGCAACGCGCTGTGCAGGTCGGCGCCTTCGTAACGCTCGGCCAGTACCTCGATGCGGTAGCGAATGAGGAGCAACCACACGAAGAGCAACGTAAAGGCCACAAAACCGAGCAGCAGTGTCCAGGCCATGGCCCCGTGAATGGTGGGCGAAAGATCGGCATTGAGCACCGTGGCCTTCTGGTGCAGCGTGTTCCACCAGTCGACAGAGAAGTGCACGATGGGCACGTCCACGGCGGCGATCAGCGCCGCCACCGCGCTCCGACGGGCGCGCGCGTCGGGGTCGCCGGGCACCCGGCGCAAAGTCAGGTAGCCGAGCTGCAGCACCAGCAGCAACGCCGTGGACGTCAGCCGGGCGTCCCAGGCCCACCACACACCCCACGTGGGTCGCCCCCAGATGGCGCCCGTGGCGAGGGTCAAGGCGGTGAAGACCGTGCCCACCTCCATGGACGACACGGCCAGGCGGTCCCAGAACCGGCTGCGCGTGCGCGGCCACAGCCACAAGACGCTGGATATGGCGGCTAATCCGAAGGCGCAGTACAGGGCCACCCAGGCAATGGGCGGGTGCACGTAGACGAGTCGCACCAGGTTGCCTTGCACCTTGTCGGGAGGCGTCACCCACAAACCCAGCCATACGGTGCACGCCACCGACACCACGGCCAGCACGCCGATGATGCGCACCACCCGCGAGCGGGGCGGCACCGGGTCCATTGTCGCTGTCGTCACGATGCCTCCTGCAGAGGGCCGTAGACGAGCACGCCGAGAGCCAGGTAGACAACGGCGAAGACGACGAGCAGCGACGTCCACGGGTTGCCCCCGATGCTCGCCGACGCCGTTTCGGTGCCGAGGGCGGCCTGCCAGGCGCGGGTCCCGGCCAGAAGCACGGGCGCCACCACGGGCAGCAGCAGCAGCGGGAGCAAGGTCTCGCGCACGCGCAGCCCGCTGGACAGGGCGCCGTACAGCGTGCCCACCGCCGCCAACCCCACCGTCCCCGCCAGGCCGGCCGCGATCAAACCGCCCCACGAACGCACGTGAGCGCCGTAAAGGATGACCACGCCGATGGTGAGGAGGACCTCGAGGACGATGAGCTCGGCGATGACGGCCATGGTCTTGCCCAGAAAGGTGCCGGCCGGGTCCACGCCGGTGAGCCGCAACCCGTCGCGCGTCCCTTCCGCCGATTCCACCGCGAAGCTGCGCTGCACGGCCAACAACCCGCAGAACAACACCGCCACCCAGAACAACCCGGCGGCCGCCTCGAGCATGGGGGCGGGATTGGGCCCCAGGGCAAAGGCGAAGAGCACCAGGACGATGATGGCAAACGGCGCCACCTGGTTGAGCACGACGCGCGAGCGCAGCTCGATACGCAGGTCCTTGCCGGCCACCAGCGCGGCGTCACGCCACATGGACGCCTCCGGCCACGGCGATGGGAACGGCCCGCACGGGCGCGGCACCCCCATGGCGTTCGCCACGGCGCTCGGCCAGCACGCGGCCTCCGGCCAAAGACACCACCCGGTCAGCGAGAGGGACCACGGCGTCGAGCTCATGCGAAGCGAGCACCACCGCGGCGCCGGCGTCGGCGGCTTGGATGATCACCCCGTCGAGCACGCTACGGGCGTCGGCGTCCAAGGCGGCATGGGGCTCATCGAGCAACCACAGCGCCGGGCGGCGCGCCACCAACGCCGCCAAGGCGGCGCGCCGGCGCTGGCCCGTCGACAGCTTCCCCGCCACCGTGCGCCGGGACCGGGCCGACAACCCGACGCGATCGAGAGCATCGTCGACCCGAGAGGCGTCGCCGCCGCCGGCGCGAACAGCGAAGCGAACGTTTTCCGTTGCGGTCAGATCGTCATAGAGGAAAGGGGCATGGCTGAGGAGGCCGACCTGGCAACGCACCGCGGCGCGATGGCGACGCAGGTCGCAGCCGAGCACCACCGCTTCTCCACTCGTCACCGCCAGCAGCCCGGCACACGCCCGCAGCAGCGTGGTCTTGCCGGCCCCGTTGGGACCTTCGACCACCACCACCTCGCCCGCGTCGACGGACAGGTCGGTTCCGGCCAGGGCCGGGAACCGCCCGGTGAGCACGACGGCGGCGCGAAGAATCACTGCTGGGGCCATGGGGTGAGCCACATGCTACGGGTGGCCCCCCCTTCAGATCCAAGCGGGGTCAGCTCACACTGAGGCGGCCCAGGCCAATGTGGTGCAGCACGCTCGCCGCCGCCGCCGAAAGCCAGTGCAGCTCACCGGTGATGAGCAGCACGCCAAAGCCAACCAGGGCGCCGCCGGCCACCATGTCGACCACGGCCATCCGCCGGCGCACCCGGGCGAACACGCTGGTGAGCCGACCGAAGGCCAGGCCGGTGGCCAAAAATGGCACCCCGAGACCCAACGAGTACGCCACCAGCAACACGAGGCCCGACGTCAAGGTGGAGCGGGTGGCGGCCAGCCCGAGCACGGTGCCGAGCACGGGCCCGATGCATGGGGTCCACCCAAAGGCAAAGGCCATGCCCATGACCGGTGGCGCCCACGCCCCCAGGCGAGACGGCAGCGGATGAAAGCGTCGCTCCCGCAAGAACAATCGGGGCGTGCCCACTCCGGCCAGGATGACGCCGAGTACCACCACCACCACGCCGGCGGCGATATCGAGGCCGCGCTGATGGTCGATCAAGAGACGCCCGAGCCCCGAGGCGGCCGCCCCCAAAGCCGTGAAGACCACGGTGAAACCGAGGATGAAACCGAGGGTGCCGCGCAGCACGCGCGTCATGTCCCGGCGATCGCCCCCTTCGAGCTCGGCGGCCGACAGCCCCGAGACCATGGACACGTAGCCGGGGACGAGAGGGAGCACGCAGGGAGACAAAAACGACAACATGCCGGCGCCGAAGGCCACCACCACCCCCAGGGGGTCGGCGGAGATGGCCGCAAAGCCCAGTGCGCCGGCGGCCACGATGATCGCCTCGTCAGCGCGTGGCGAGGCGCAGCTGGTCGCGATCCGCGTCCACCATCATGGCGATGAGGGCGGCGAAGTCCACGGTCCGCTCCCAACCGAGCAGCGTCTTGGCCTTTGACGCGTCTCCGACGAGGAGGTCCACCTCGGCCGGACGCAAGAAGCGCTCGTCCACCACCACGTGTTCAGCCCAGTCCAGCCCGGCATGAGAGAAGGCGACCTCGCACAGGTCGCGCACCGAGTGTGTTTCGCCGGTGGACACCACGAAGTCATCGGGCTCGTCGCGTTGCAGCATGAGCCACATGGCCCGTACATAGTCGCCGGCGAATCCCCAGTCGCGCTGCGAGTCGAGGTTGCCCAGGTGCAACTTGTCGTCGAGGCCGGCGGCAATGCGGGCCACGGAGTGGGTGACCTTGCGGGTGACGAACTCGAGCCCACGGCGGGGGCTCTCGTGGTTGAAGAGCATTCCTGACGAGGCGTGCAAGCCGTAGCTCTCGCGGTAGTTGACGGTGATCCAGTGGCCGTAGACCTTGGCCACGCCGTAAGGGCTGCGTGGGTAAAACGGCGTGGTCTCCACCTGAGGGACCTCGCGCACTTTGCCGAACATCTCCGACGACGATGCCTGGTAGAAGCGGATGCCGGGGTCGACGATACGAATGGCGTCAAGCAGTCGGGTCACCCCGAGGGCGGTGGTCTCGCCGGTGAGTACGGGCTGGCCCCACGAGGTCTGCACGAAGGACTGGGCGGCCAGGTTGTAGACCTCGGCCGGACGGTGCTCACGCAGGATGCCGATGAGCGACACCTCGTCGAGCAGGTCACCCGACACCAGGTTGACGCGGTCTTGGATGTGGGCGATGCGCTCGAAGTTCACCGTCGAGGACCGGCGCACCATGCCGATGACCTCGTATCCCTCGTCCAACAGGAGCTCGGCCAGATAGGACCCGTCCTGTCCGGTGATCCCGGTGATGAGCGCTCGTTTGGTCATGGTCTCTCGTTTCGGTACGGGAAGTCTCTCAACTGCCCCGCCAGCGCGGTGGTCGTTTCTCCAAGAAGGCAGCCATGCCTTCGGCGGCATCGTCGGTCTGGTTGGTCAGCGTGAGCATGGCGTGGAGATGGGCCAGGGCCGCCGGGGCCGCCATGTCCTGCACAGCGTAGAACGACCCCCGCCCGAGGCTCATCACCGCCGGGGACTTGGTGGCCAGAACACTGGTGAGCTCGTCGACCGCGGCGTCGAGCTCACCGGGAGGCGCGATCCGGTTGACGAAGCCCAGGCGCTGGCCTTCCTCGGCGGACACCACGCGGCCGGTGAGCATGAGGTCGAGAGCCTGCTTCGGGGCCATGGCCCGCAGCATGGGAACGGTGATCATGTACGGCCACAACCCGACATTGATCTCGGGGGCGCCGAAACGGGCTGTTTCGGACGCCACCACCATGTCGCAGGCCAGCGCCAATCCAAAGCCGCCCGCCATGGCCCATCCCTGCACGCGCGCCACGATGGGCTTACCGAGGTGCCACATCTCCTCGAACAACTCGGCCAAGGTGCCGCGCCACTCATGGGTGGCCAGAAATCCCGGACCATCCTCGCCGCCATGACCCATCCCGCCCAGATCGGCTCCGGCACAAAAGGCCTGGTCGCCGGCACCGGCCAGCACCACGACGCGCACGTCGGGATCGGCCTTGGCAGCGGCGAAGGCCGCTCGCAGACCAGCCATTACCGTCCAGGACATGGCGTTGCGGCGCTCGGGCCGGTTGATGGTGATGCGCGCCACTGCGCCGGCGTGGTCGGTGAGGACCTCGTCGGAGGTGGCCGCGGAGCCTTCGGGGGCGGGGGCAGGCACGGCTGGCACGGTAGCGCCCCGACTACCGTGGGCGCCTCGTGAGCAGCACCGTGGCCATGATCTCGTTCCGGCTGGGCGGCTCTGACGGCGTGTCAGTGGAAGCCGCCAAGTGGTCTCGGGCCCTGGCCGATCTCGGGTTCGCGGTGGTGACCGTCGCCGGCGTTGGCCCCGTCGACCACCTCCTCCCCGGTCTGGCCATCGGGGCGGCCGAGGCCCCGACCACGGACGAGGTGGCGGCCGCGCTCGACGGTGCCGACGTGGTGGTGGTCGAGAACCTGTGCTCCTTGCCGCTCAACCCGCCCGCCGCCGCGGTGGTGTCTCAGGTCATCGCGGACAGGCCGGCTGTGCTGCACCACCACGACCTGCCCTGGCAGCGTCCGCACTTTGCCGGCTACCCCCCACCGCCCGACGACCCTCGTTGGGCGCACGTGACCTTGAACGACCTGAGTCGACGCCAGCTGGCCGAGCACGGCATCCCCGCCACGGTGGTGCGCAACACCTTCGACACCGAGGCGCCGGCCGGCGATCGTGACGCCACCCGCCACGCCCTGGACCTCGGTCCGGCGGAGCGACTCGTGCTCCAGCCCACCCGGGCCATCCCTCGCAAGAATGTGGCCGGCGCCATGACGCTGGCCGAAGATCTCGAGGCCACCTACTGGCTCCTCGGTCCCGCCGAAGATGGCTACGGCCCCGAACTCGACACCCTGGTGGCAGCGGCACGCCGCCGCGGCCGGCGGGTGATGCTCGGCTACGGCCCCGGCGGTGCGGGTTCGGTGGTGGCCGACGCCTATGCGGCGTGCGACGTAGTGGCCTTACCGTCGACGTGGGAAGGCTTCGGCAACCCCGCCGTGGAATCGGCCGTCTACCGACGCCCGCTGGCCATCGGCGCCTACCCCGTGGCCGCTGAACTGGCCGCCTTTGGCTTCCGCTGGTTCTCGCCTGAGGACCCCACCCCCTTGCGCCAATGGCTGGAGCACCCCGACGAGGCGTTGCTGGAGGACAACCTGGCTGTAGCTCAGGCGTCCTTTTCGCTGAGGGACCTGCCCGGTCGGCTGGCGCCCGTGCTGGCCTCGGTCGGAGTTACTCCGCGGTAGCAATCGCATTACGCTCGGCGCCGATGGTGCAGGACTCCGAGATTCGCGCCGCTGCCCCGGTCGGGGCCAAGCGCCTGCCGGCCGACCGCCGGCGTGAGCAGCTGCTTGACGTCGCCTTGCGGCTGTTCGCGGTGCGGGGACTGACGGCCACCACCATGGATGACATCGCCGAAGCCGCCGGCGTGACCAAGCCCCTCCTGTACCAACACTTCGACTCGAAGCGAGCTCTCTATCTGGAGTTAGTCGACTCCGTCGCCGACACCATGCTGGGAGCCATCAGCGAGGCGGTGGCCGCCGCCGACGGCCCCCGCCAGCAGGTCGAAGGCGGGTTCGCCGCCTACTTCAACCTGGTGGTCACCCGCTCCGATGCCTTCACCCTCCTTTTTGGCAGCAACGTCCCCAACGACCCCGAGCTGTCGCGGGCGGTGCGGCAGGTGGAGGAGTCCATCGCTGAAGTCGTCGGCGCCCTCATCGACGCCGGCTTGGACGAAGATCACCGGCGCTTGCTGGCCCATGCCGTGGTGGGCATGGCCGAAGGGGCCAGCCGGCATTTCCTCGAGCACCGAGCCCCAACCGACGGCCCCGCCGACACGTCGGAGGCCACGCGCCTGGCCGCCCGGCTGGCCGATTTGGCCTGGGCCGGGTTGCGCTCTGTGCACCCGGATTGAAAACTCTACTGATCCGGTAGACTTTGAGGGCCACGCATCCACGTGGGCGCTCTGACGAGGTGAGGCCGTGACGACGAGGGCCAGTTCGATCTTCAGCTTCCCCAATCCGGTGAACGAAAAGGCGGCGCGCGTGGTGGCGGGCGGGGTGGTGGTCATGTGCACCTTGACCATCGCGCTTCGCCAACCGTGGTTGTTGGTGGTGCTCGCTTACGGGTTCTGGGCCCGCGTCCTGACGGGGCCGAAGCTGAGCCCGCTCGGGCAACTGGCCACGCGCGTTGTGGCCCCCCATCTGGGACCGGCCAAATCGGTGCCGGGACCGCCCAAACGCTTCGCTCAGGCCATGGGCGTGGTGTTCAGCTCCACGGCGTTGGTGCTGTGGTTCGGCTTCGACCAGCACCTCGCTGCCTTGGTCGTCATCGGCCTGCTGCTGGGGGCGGCCGTGTTGGAGTCGGTCTTCGCCATTTGCCTCGGGTGCATCGTTTTTGCCCGGCTCATGCGGGCCGGGATCATTCCGGCGGAGGTGTGCGAAGCGTGTGCCAATGTGAGCGGCCGCCTCAACGCCGCTTGATCAATCAACCGAGCTTGAGCACCAGCTCCGACGTGAGTACGGCCAACTCGGCGGCACACGCGGCGTAGTCGTCGTCATCTCCGCCGGCCGGATCCGCCACGTCCCCTTGGTGTTGCGGGTCCACCTGGTCCAACTCCAGAGCGGCCACTCGCTCCGCTAGAGGTCTCGGGCCCGGGGACAAACGCTGCACCAAGTACGACAGCGTGGCCGTGCGCGCCGCAGCGATGGGGTGACGGCGCCGAATGAACAGCACGTGCTCGGTCGCCATGGCGATGATGAGATCGGCTGACGCGATGTCGGTCTCGGTGAGCTGGCGGCTGCGGTGTGCCGGTGCTTCGAGACCCACGCCGTGAAGGGCTTGGCGAGTGCGCCGGGATATGGGTTGGTGCTCGATCACATGCGTACCGGCTGTGGTCAGGCGGACGGGAACACCGTGGGCGGCCATCATGGCGCCGGCCATCACCGAACGGGCCGCGTTACCGGTGCACAGCACCACCACATGAGGACGATCGTCTGCGTCGGGCACGAGCGCCACGCTAATGGGGACGATCGGGGCGACTGGCGCTTAGGCGCGGCCGCCACCACTGGGACGGGGCTCCCAGCGCCAACGGCGCAGCGACACGATGACGCCGATCACCGCCCACAAGGCCATCCACTTGATGTCGCCCCACGGCCACGCCGAAGTCCCCGCCGGCAGATGTTCGAAGGGACGTCGGGCCGCCAGGATCAAATGGCGTACCGGAAAATAGTTTGAGAACTTGGCCAACGCCGATTTGTTCGGGATGGGGTACCACAGCCCAGCCAGGAACAACAGCACGAAGAACACGATGCTGATCATCGGTCCGGCCGCTTCCTGGTTCGGCACCAAGGTGCTGGCGGCCACCCCTAGGGCAGTGAAGCAGATCACACCGACGACGATGACCACGACAAAGGCGGCCAGGTGCGGCGGGAAGGCGACGTGATAGCCGTACCTGCCGATTATGAGCAGCGCCACAACCTGGACGACGGTGACCACCATGGCGTTACCGACGATCCCGCCCAACATCACCCACGTCGGCATGGGCGAAAGCCGAAGCCGCTTGAGTAACCCCATCTCCCTGCGGATGACCAGCTGGATGCTGAGCATGTTGAAGCACGCCGCCATGACGCCGTAGGAGGCGAAGGCGGGGACGTAGTACTGCACGGCGCGGATGTTTCCCAGAAACGCCACGCGCGAGTTGCCGGCGGTGGCGCCCAACAACACGAGGAAGACCACCGAAAACAACAGCGTGAACGAAGCGCCGATGGGGTTGAGCCAAAAGGCGAGCTGCTCGTAGTACACCTGGCGGGCCACCAGCTTGAGGTCGCGCACGCCACGAAAGCGCCCGGTCCTGCCGATCGCCGCATTGGCGGGGGCGCTGCTGACGGGGGCGTTGCTCATGCGGGCGAATCCGACGAGGCCGCCCCAACGTTGTAGTCGTAACCGGTCAGGCGGAGATAGACGTCTTCGAGGGTGCTGCGCTCCACGGTGAGCCCGACGAGGGCGGTCCCGCTGTCGAGCGACCACCGGGTAAGTGCGGCCAGCACCTCGATCTCGGTGGCGGTGGTGATGTCGACGTTCTGCCCCGATACCGTTGTTACCGGCACGGGCAGATCTGACGCCGAGGTGCCCGGCGGCAAACGGAACCGGATGTGCGCGTCGCCGACGTCACGACCTCCGAGCGACGCCGGATCGCCTTCGGCCACGATGCGCCCCCCGCTGATCACCGCCACCCGATCAGCGAGAGCCTCGGCCTCGTCCATGTAGTGCGTCGTAAGGATGACCGTGGTGCCCCCACCGGTGAGCGATCGCACCAAGTCCCACGCGTCGCGCCGTGCCGAGGGATCGAACCCGGTGGTGGGCTCGTCCAAGAACAGCAGGTCGGGGTTGCCGATGATGCCGAGGCCGAGATCAAGGCGACGCTGCTGGCCGCCCGACAACGACTTCACTCTGGCGTTGGTTTTGGCGCCCAGCCCGACCAGCTCGATGACTTCATCGACCGGGCGAGGGTGGGGGTAATAGCCGGCGTTGCGCTCGAGCACGCGTCGCACCGACAGAAAGGGCTCGACGGCGAGCTCTTGGAGCACGACCCCCATGCGTTCTCGCAACATGCGGCTGGTGGAGGCGTCGGCGGGATCGAAGCCGAGCACCTCGACGCGCCCGCTGTCGCGCTTTCGAAAGCCTTCGAGGATCTCGACAGTGGACGTCTTTCCGGCCCCGTTTGGTCCGAGGAGCGCGAACACCTCGCCGGTATTGACCTCAAAGTTGACGTCGGTGACGGCTTCGACGTGGGCGTAACGCTTGCAAAGGCCTTCGACGACGACGGCCGGCATGGCGCCGACGTTAGGTGATGCGGACGTCAGCAGGGGTCAGGGGATGTGGATTCCGGAGATAGCCCTGGCCACGATGAGGCGTTGGATCTCTGAGGTGCCTTCGAAGATCGTGTAGATCTTCGAGTCGCGGTGCCACCGCTCCACCGGGTGCTCACGGATGTAGCCGTAGCCCCCCATGATCTGGATGGCCTGCTCGGTTACCCAAACGGCCGCCTCGCCCGCAAAGAGCTTGGACATCGAGCCCTCGCCCGCTTCATAGGGCTTGCCGGTGGCGCCCATCCACGCGGCGCGCCAGATGAGCAGCCTTGAGGCGTCGATACGCGTCTTCATATCGGCCAGCTTGAAGGCGATGCCCTGGTTCTCGATGATGAGGCGGCCGAACGCTTTGCGCTCCTTGGCGTAATTCAACGAGTACTCGTAGGCGGCGCGGGCAATACCCAAGGCCTGGGCGCCCACGGCGGGGCGTGACGACTCGAAGGTACGCATGGCCGCCTGCGACGTCGTCCGCTTGCCTTCGCGGGCGCGCGCCAACTTCTCGTCCAGCTTGTCCTTGCAGCCGAGCAGGCAGCTGCCCGGCACCCGCACGTCATCGAAGATGATCTCGCCCGTGTGCGAGGCCCGGATCCCCATCTTCTTGAACTTCTGACCCGCCGAGAGCCCCGGCGTCTTGGGCGGCACCACGAAACTGGCCTGGCCCCGTGACCCGAGTTCGGGGTCGACGGCGGCCACCACCACGGTGATGTCGGCAATGCCACCGTTGGTGATCCACGTCTTGGTGCCGTTGATCACCCACTCGTCCTTGACCTCGTCGTACACGGCCCGGGTGCGCAACGAGCTGACGTCGGAGCCGGCGTCAGGCTCGGAAACGGCGAAACACGCCAGTTGGATCTTCTCCGGCGTCCCGAAGCACTGCGGGCCCCACTCCATCAGCTGCTCGGGGGTGCCGTTGGCGGCGATACCGGCCACGCCGAGCTGGCTGCCGAACAGCGCCAGAGCGATGCCGGCGTCACCCCACGCCATCTCCTCGTGGACGATGGGAAGCATGAGGCCGGTCTTGTCGAAGAAGGCTTGGGACGTGAAGTCGAACGAGTAGAGCCCGATCTTGGCGGCCTCTTCGATGACCGGCCAGGGAGTCTCCTCGCGCTCGTCCCATTCGTGGGCGACGGGCCGTATGACGTTCTCGGCAAAGTCATGGACCCATTTCTGGATCTGTACCTGGTCCTCGTTGAGGTCCATCGAGAAATCAGCCATGTTGTTCCTCCTGCCCGGGCTCGGGGGCACCCTCCCGGCGAGACAACCCTGCCTCGTTGTCGCCCTGTCCCGGTTGTTACTCAACGGTAACCTAGGCCACCGTCCTCGACAACCACCCGGCCGGATTCGGCTAGATACCCCGCTGACCAGCGATGATGCTGCGCCGGGCTCAGCGATGCAGGCGAGTGCCCAGCGCGGTGTCCTCGACGTTCCACCCCGCCGCACTCAGTTCTTGGCGCAGCGCGTCGGCCCGGGCCCAGTCTCCCGACGCCCGAGCGGCGTCTCGCTGCTGCACCAGCGCGGCGGTGGCATCGTCGAGGGCAGGGCCCTCACCTCGCAGGACCAGGCCCACCGCCCCGCACGCGATGGCCACGGTGATAGCGAGGCGCCGCGCCGCGTCGTGGTCGCCATCGTCGGCCAAGGCGTTGGCCCGCCGTACCAGCTCGAAGACGCCGGCAAAGCCCGCCGCCGTATTCAAGTCGTCGTCCAAGGTCTCTCGAAACGCGTCAATGGCGCCGACGTCGGCACCGGTGGCCGGCGCGTCGGCGGCGCGCACGGTGGCGAGCTCAGGGCTGAGGTCGAAACGACGGGCCAATGCGTCAAGGCGTCCGAGGGTTTCCTCGGCCTCGGCAATGGTCTCGGGGGTGACCTCGACCGGCGACCGGTAGTTGCTTCGCAGCAACAAAAGCCGGTAGGCGCGTCCATCGGTACGGGCCAAAAGGTCGGCCAATGAGGTGAAGTTTCCGAGAGACTTCGACATTTTCTCGCCGCCGGTGATCACGTGCCCGTTGTGGGCCCAGTGGCGGGCGAAGGGTCGGCCCGCGGCCACGGCTTGGGCCCGTTCATTTTCGTGATGAGGGAAGGCCAGATCGATGCCCCCGCCATGAAGATCGAAGTCCTCGCCGAGCAGGTCCAACGACATGACGACGCATTCGGTGTGCCACCCCGGTCGCCCGTCGAACCATGGGGACTCCCACATCGGCTCGCCCGGCTTGGCCTTCTTCCACAGCGCGAAGTCCAGCGGCGAGCGCTTGTGCTCGTCGACCTCCACCCGTGCCCCGGACCGCAGCGAGTCGAGGCTCTGGCGAGCGAGCAACCCGTAGCCGGGCACGCTGTCGACGGCGAGGTAGACACCGTCGTCGGTGACGTAGGCAACGCCGGCGTCGACGAGCTGGCTCACCAGGGCCACCATGTCGGGGACGTAAGCGGTGGCGTGGGGCGTCTCGTCGGGACGCTTGACGCCCAAGGCGTCCATAGCCCGCCACCACTCCTCTTCGTAACGGACGGCCACCTCCGAGGACGGGCACCCTTCCTCGTTGGCCTTGGCGATGATCTTGTCGTCGATATCGGTGATGTTGGACACGTAGCGCACCTCGAACCCGGAGAACTCCAGGTACCGGCGCAACACGTCGAAGGCGATGGAGAACCGGCCGTGGCCGATGTGGGGGATGTCGTAGACGGTGGGCCCACAGACGTACATCGACACCTTGCCGGGCTCCCGCAACGCCAAGGGCGTGACCGAACCGGTGGCCGTGTCGTGAAGGCGCAGCACTCCGGTACGGTAACGCGACTATGGCCACGTCCGACACGACTCCCCGGCCGGTGCTCGAGACGCCTCGGCCGCCGACGGTCCCCGAGCGCCCCTCCATCGACGGCCTCGAGGCCAAGTGGGGGAACCGCTGGGAGGAGGACGGTACGTATCACTTCGACCGTTCCGCGCCGCGCCCGGACGTGTACTCCATCGACACGCCTCCGCCGACGGTGTCCGGGTCACTGCACGCCGGCCACTGCTTCTCCTACACCCACACCGACACCGTGGCCCGCTTCCAGCGCATGCGGGGCAAGCGCGTCTTCTACCCGATGGGATTCGACGACAACGGGCTGGCCACCGAACGGCGAGTGCAGAACTACTACGGCGTGCGCTGCGATCCGAGCCTGCAATACGACCCCACCTTCACCCCACCGGCCAAACCCGGGGACAACCCCATTTCGGTGTCTCGGCCCAACTTCATCGAACTGTGCGCCACCTTGGTGGCCGAAGACGAAAAGGCCTTCGAGGCACTATGGCGCACCCTGGGGCTGTCGGTGGACTGGCGCCATACGTATACGACGGTGGGCACGCATTCTCGGCGGGTCTCCCAGCGCGGCTTCCTGCGCCTGCTGGCCGAAGGTCACGCCTATCTTTCCGAAGCGCCCACCCAGTGGGACATCGATTTCCAGACCGCGGTGTCCCAAGCGGAAATGGAAGAGCGCGAGGTTCCCGGCGCCTATCACCGCATTCGCTTCGAACAGGTGGGGGCGTCCGATGCACGCGGGAGTGGCTCGTACGTCGAGATCGAGACCACACGACCTGAGCTCCTGCCGGCGTGTGTCGCCTTGGTGGCTCATCCCGACGACACGCGCTATCAACCGCTCTTCGGCACCGATGTCCTGACGCCGCTGTTCGGCGTCAAGGTGCCGGTCGTCCCCCATGTGCTGGCCGATCCAGACAAGGGTTCGGGCATCGCCATGATCTGCACCTTCGGCGATACCACCGACGTGACGTGGTGGCGCGAGCTACGGCTGGCCACGCGCACCATCGTGGGGCGCGACGGACGGCTGCAACCGGTGGAATGGGACGGTCCGCAGTGGCCGTCGCAGCACCCGCAGTCGGCGGCCACCGCCTACGCGGCGCTGGCAGGACGAACCCTCGCCCAGGCCCGACGGGCCATCGTCGAGCAGCTCGTTGCCAGTAACGACCTCGTCGGCGAGCCTCGGCCCATCACCCACGCCGTGAAGTACTACGAGCGTGGCGAACGCCCCCTCGAGATCGTCTCGAGCCGACAGTGGTATGTCCGCACCTTGCCGCTGCGGGCCCGGCTCCTCGAACGTGGACACGAGCTCAACTGGCAGCCGCCGTACATGGTGCACCGCTACGAGGCCTGGGTAGAGGGACTGAACAACGACTGGAACATCAGCCGCCAGCGCTTCTTCGGGGTGCCCTTCCCCCTGTGGTATCCGGTGGGCGACGACGGGGCCGTGGACTACGACCACCCCCTCGTTCCCGCCGAAGACGATCTGCCCATCGACCCCTCGAGCGACGTGCCGACCGGATACCAAGCCGATCAACGGGGCGTGCCCGGCGGTTTCGTTGGGGATCCCGACGTCATGGACACCTGGGCCACGTCATCGCTCACCCCGCAGATTGCCGGCGGGTGGGTGGACGATCCCGATCTCTTCGCCCGCGTGTTCCCCATGGACCTGCGCCCACAAGCGCACGACATCATCCGCACGTGGCTGTTCTCCACAGTGGTGCGGGCCGAGCTCGAGAACCACAGCCTGCCGTGGTACAACGCGGCCATCTCCGGGTGGGTGCTCGACCCGGACCGCAAGAAGATGTCGAAGTCCAAGGGCAACGTCGTCACGCCGCTGCCGTTGCTCGAGACCCACGGTGCCGACGCCGTGCGCTACTGGGCGTCGTGTGGCCGCCCCGGTACCGACACCGCCGTGGACGAAGGGCAGATGAAAGTCGGGCGGCGCCTCGCCATCAAGGTCCTGAACGCATCGCGTTTCGCGTTGACCCGTCTCGACGGCGGCGTGCCTCTGGCGGCGGCCTCGGTGACCTCCTCCTTGGACCTCTCCATGCTCAGCGGCTTGGCCCGGTTGATCGAGGAGGCCACGGCGGCTTTTGAGGCCTACGACTACGCCCGGGTCCTGGAGCACACCGAGGCCTTTTTCTGGTCGTTTTGCGACGATTACGTCGAACTCGTCAAAGCCCGTTCCTACGAAGACCCGGCCGACCCCGGCCCGCAGTCGGCGCGCGCCGCCTTGGCCCTGGCCCTATCGGTGCTGCTGCGGCTACTCGCCCCGTTCCTCCCCTTCGTCACCGAGGAGGTGTGGTCGTGGTGGCACGACGGATCGGTGCACCGTTCGCCGTGGCCGGGGCTCGACGAACTGCCCGCGGCGGCTGCCGTGAACGCGGCTGGCACCAACCAGGGCACCGCTGTTCTCGACATGGCCAGTGAGGTGCTCGGTGCGGTGCGCCGAGCCAAAAGTGAAGCCAAGCGCTCCATGCGCGCCGAGGTGGCCCGCCTTACGGTGGTCGACAGCGAGGAGCGCGTGGGGTTGCTGGCGGCGGCGGTTGACGACCTGCGCGAAGCCGCCGGCGTCATCGAGCTCGTCACCAGGATCGGGCCGAGCCAAGTCCTCGTCGAGCTGGCCGAGGACACCCCGGCGTAGGCCTCAGTCGCCGAGCTTAAAGACCGTCATGGCGTTGTCGCGCAGAAACTTCGGCCACACGTGGTTTCGCAGCGGCACGTCGGCCAGCTCGGAGAAGATGCGCTCCAGAGTAAGCCCCATGGGGAAATACCCGGCGTACATCACCTTGTCGCCGCCGCGCGTGTTGGCGTAATCGATGATCGCCTTCGGGTAGTACTTGGGGGCAAACGCGCTGGTCATGTAATAGAGCCCGGGCCACTTGAGCATGAGCTTCACGGCCAGGTTCTCCCAGGGCTCGGCCCCGTGGCGCATCACTATGCGCAGCTCAGGAAAGTCGTAGCAGACCTGGTCGAAATGCATGACGTCCTGGCACGCGGATGGAAGTCGCGGCCCGGCGATGCCGGCATTGACGATGATCGGGATGTCGAGGTCGATACAGGTTTGATACACCGGGTAGTAGCGACGGTCGCTCACCGGCACTTGGGGGTTGCAGCCGGCCGGAAAGGTACTCACGGCTTTGATGTCGTGCTCGTCGGCGGCGCGGCGAATCGACCGCACCGCCTCAGTGATGTTGTTGGGATCGACCTCCAAGCTCGCCTTGAAGCGATCCGAGTGGTCGTCGAGCGCCCGCTGTGTGGTCTTACCGGCCAGCCCCACCAGACCGACGGCAACCCCGAAACGGTCCATCTCGCGCAGCGTCACCGCTACCGGGTCCTCGGCTTCATCCTCAAGCTGATTGGGGTTGGACTTGAACATGTAGCCGATCGGCGACGACGCCGTGGCGCTGTCCGCGTCGCGCAATTGCGGCTTCATGAAATCGAAGCGGGCGCTGCCGCGGGTGCTCGGAAAACCGATCATGAGGTCGATGACCCCGACGTCTTTGGGCATGCCCACGTCTAGAACTCCTTGGCGGTGAGGTGTCGGAGCCGGAGCGTAGTGCCGACCTCAGGTCGACCTCGGGTCGACCTCAGTTCGAGCCGTTGGCGTGCGCAGCGAGGTACGAGTCGAGAGCGGCTTCGCCGATTTCGGTGGGGTCCCCGATCTTCTCGACCTGACCGTGCACGACGATGGCAGCCGTAGTGGCCACCGACAAGGCGGCGTGGACGAACTGCTCGGCGAGGACAATCGTGACGCCCTCATTGGCCAGGTTCCGCACCACCTCGTAGAGCTCGGCCACCACCAACGGGGCCAGGCCCATGGAGATCTCGTCGAGCAGCAACAAACGCGGCTTGCTCACCAGGACACGGGCCAGGGCCAGCATCTGCTGCTCGCCACCGGACATGGTCCCGGCCAACTGGGGCCGGCGTTGGGCAAGGACAGGGAAGCGGGCGAAGGTCTGCTCTTGCACTTCCTGGAGACTGACTCCCGGATACGTCCACATGAGCAGGTTCTCAGCCACCGTCAGGTTGGGAAAGACGGACCGGCCTTCGGGAATCGAGCACAGGCCGCGTAGCGTCAAACGCTCCGGCAGGATGCCCTTGATCGACTCGCCCTCGTAACGCACGGTGCCCGACGAAGGTGCCATACGTCCACTGGCCACCTTGAGCAAGGTCGACTTGCCGGCACCGTTGGGCCCGAGCAAAGCAAGCACCGATCGCTCGGGGACTCGCAGCGTCACACCGTGCAACACCTCGATGCGCCCGTAAGCGGCATGTACGTCGTCGAGCTCGAGCATGGCCGCCGAGGCACCGTTGGCGCCGTGGGACCCGTTTGATCCGTTGGTGACCACAGCGGGAACCGCAAAGGGCGCGGCCACGGTGACACCGATCGGAGCTCCCACCGGCGGCCCCGCCGGCGCACCGGTCGGAGGGGCCATGGGAGCGCCCATCGGAGAGCCCGCAGGCGCGCCCACGGGTGGACCAACCGGTGGGCCCACCGGAGGCCCGGGCAGTACAGCGGACAGCGCGCCGTTGCTGGAAGGCACCGGCGCCGGATGCGACGAGGAAGGCGGCGGCGGGTGGGCGTGTTGCCCGCCGTCACCGAGGTAGGCGGCTTGGACAGCCGGATTCGCCTGCACGGCGGAAGGGTCGCCGCTCGCCACCACAACACCGAAGTCGAGCACGGTGATGTTCTGGCAGACGCTCATGACGAGGCTCATGTCGTGCTCCACCAGCAAGATGGCCATGCCGTGGCCAGCCAGCTCGGTGAGCACACGTCCGAGCTCCGCCGTCTCGTCGCCGTTGAGACCCGCGCTGGGCTCGTCCAAGAGCAACGCCGAGGGGCTGGTGGCCAACGCTCGGGCCAACTCGACGAGGCGAGCCAGACCCGTGGGCAACATGTCACACGGCTCGTCGGTGACGTGGGTGAGGCCCACCCGCTCCAACAAGGCGTCGGCCAGGGTTGACGGCGTGGCGCCCACCGGCAGCTTGCGGCGTTGGGTCTCGGCGGCCATGCGGAGGTTCTCTTTGGTGGTCATGGTGCCGAACAGCTCGAGACGCTGGAACGTTCGCGCAATCCCCAACCGCGCTCGCAGATGCGGAGGGGACTTGGTGATGTCGACGCCGCCGAAGGCCACGCGTCCATGTTGGGGGGCCTGGAGCCCCGTAATGACGTTGAAGAGGGTGGTCTTGCCGGCTCCGTTGGGTCCAATGAGGCCGTGCACTGTGCCCGCCGCCACCTCCAGGTTGACGTCGTCCAAGGCGTGCACGCCGCCGAAGCGCACCGATACGCCGGTAATGGCGAGGTCAGCCACGAGAAGACACCGGGGCCTCGAAGGGGGCCGGGGGGGCGGATGCGGGCATGGGCGCCGGGGTAGACAACGGGGCGGTGGTGGGAGGTCCGGAGACGGCCATGACCGGAACCGGAGCGGGAGCCAGAGGCGCAGCAGCTGTCGCCGAGGTGGCCGGGGCAACTCCTCGCGCTCCGGCGGCAGTTCCAGAACGCGCTCGGAAGCGCTGCCAGGCATAGGACGCCTCGGAGAACAGGCGGCCCATGCCGGCGGGGTTGCGTCCGATGGCGATGACGCCCACACCGACCAAAAGCTGAGTGAAGTCCGGAATCTGCGGGATGTGGGCGCCGATGACGGGGCCGACCGCAATGAAGACGCCGGTCATGACGGCGCCCGTCATGATGCTGGCGCCGGCCAGCGTCACACTGACGAAGAGCACGATGCTGTAAAGGAAGGCGAACTGGGCGGCGCCGACTTCGGTGTTAAGCCCGCCGTAGAGCGCGCCGGCCAATCCGGCCAGGCCGGCCGACATGGCGAACACCGACAGCTTGGTGACCGTGAGACGCAGTCCCATGGTGCTGCACGCGGCGGGCGAGTCGTTCATGGCCACCAAGCGCCGACCGAAGCGCCCGCGCCGCAAGGCGCCGACACCGATGAGAGCGGCGCCGAGAACGACAGCCAGCAATATGTCGAAGGACCGGTCCGAGGCGAAGTGCATACCGAAGATGTCGGGCCGGCCCACCGCCACCGTGCCTCCGGCGCCCATCACCGAGTTCGAGTTGAAAAAGACGTTGTCCATCAGCACGGCGAACGCCAGCGTGGCGAGCGCCATGTACAGCCCCCGCAGGCGCAGCACCGGCAATGCCAGCACGGCGCCTACCGCCGCGCACACACCTACGGCGGCGAGGATGCCCAGGATCGAGTCGCCCCCCGCCGTCCAGTGCATCATCAGTGCCCCGAGGCCGAGGAAGGAGAACTGGCACAGCGAGATCAGGCCCCCGTATCCGGACAAGGGGATGAGCGACAAGGCCAGGATACCGAGCACCACGGCGTCGCCCAAGGTGAAGAGGTTGTTGCCACTGAGCACGGCGGCCAGGACAACCGTCACGGCGATGACAATGCCTGCACCCACGCCCGTGGTGCGGAGGCTCGGCACCTTGGGGGGTCGCACGCGCGCCACCCGCCCGATGCTGAGGCGTACCTCGGGGATCACGAGCAAGGCGATGAACAGCAGCGCCATCGGCAGGGCTTCGACCACATCGGTGATCTGTCCCGACGGGACGTACCCGACGGCCAGCGACTCGGCGATGCCGAGCACCATGGCGCCGAGGAACGTCATGGGGAGACTGCGCAACCGCCCCACTACGGCGGCGGCAAAGCCGTAGATGACAAGCTCGGTGATCACGATGATGTTCATGTTGGTGATCGTCGGGGCGAGCAAGATTCCACCCAGGCCGGCGAACATGACGCCGATCATCCACGCGTACGACGAGATCCGACCCGACGGTGCTCCCGCCAACGAAGCCAGGCCCGGGTCGTCAACGACGGCACGCATGGCGACACCCGTCCGCGTGCGTTTGAAGAAGAGCCGCAACACCACCGCGGCCAACACCGCCACCCCGATCGTCATGATCTGCTCGTAGGTGAGCGAGACGCCTCCGAGGGTCACTTGGTCGCCCGAGAAGAACTCCGGCACGGTGTAGGTGTTGGATTGGCTCCAGATCGTCCCCGCCAATGCCACCAGCACCAGCAGCAGACCCAAGGTGACCGACAGGCGGATGTTGGCGGACGCCCCGTAGAGGGGGCGCATGACGACACGTTCCACGACCGCCCCGAGCAGCGGGGCGGCGACGAACAGGACCAGGACGAAGGAGACCACGGCCGGGAGGTGCCAGCCCTGCCACAGCTGCCAGAAGAGGTAGGCCAGCACCATGCCCATGGCACCATGGGCGAAGTTGAAAATGCCCGTGGTGTTGTACGTGACGACGAGGCCGCTGGCGCTGATGGCGTAGATCGAGCCCGAAACGACTCCAGCTATGAGCAGGCTGATGAATTCACTCACGCCCCGGCGCCCCCCTCATACGCGCCCCTCGCCGGCCCCCCGGCGACGTATTTCCGTTACTCCCATGCTCTCACCCCTGACGGCCGTCGGGAAGAGCTTCAGGCCGTCGATGTCCCATTGCTACGAAGTCGGGGCCGGCCGTACCTCAGGGGTCCAACCAGGCACGGGGTTATATCCACCGGACGAACAGTCAAAACCGGACGACGGCGACGGAGCCACGCGGACGACCTTGCCCTTTTGGACCTGGGCCAAAAGGAAGCAGTTGGTGGGGACATTTTGGGCCGGATTGGAGGGAGGAGCGAGGCCCCCCGTGCTGAAGCTCGTGATCTTGTCGAGCGATTCAATCAGCCCGGCGCGCGTCGGATCCGGACCGGCGGCCTTTAAGGCCTGAACGAACAACTCAGCCGACGTCCACCCGTAGACGGACTCGATTTCGAAGTCCGGGTTGGGGTTGACCTTGCGCATCCACTTGTCGAACAGGGCCACGGCAGGCACGGAGCTGGCGTCTTGACCCAGGTACAGCGCATAGGACTGCACGATGTACATCCCGTTGACGGCACTACCGCCCAACTTGATGAGCTGGCTCGAGTACGCGTCGCCCTCGATGTTCATGGGATGGAAGTTCTGTTGCTGCATCTCTTCGGCCACTGTCGCCGCGAAGTTGTCGGGAAGCTCAAGGGTGTAGAAGAGCTGCACGCCCTTTGATTTCATGGCCAAGATGTCGGAGAGGAAGCTCGTCTCGAACGGCCCGGCGCCACGGTCGTAGATGATCTTGAACCCCGCCGCCTTCATGGCGTTCTCAAATGCGGTTTCGGAGGACTGCGTCGAGGCGGTGGCGTCTTCCCACAGGATCCCTACGTGCTTTACCGCCGATGGGTACTTCTTCTTCAGGTACCTGAAGAAACCCAGCGGGTAGTCGTTGCCCGGGTTGGGAAGTGACGAATAGACGTTGGGATCCACAATCATCGACGAGCTGAGCGAGAACGAGACGTCAGGCATGCGCTCGAGGTCGATGATCGTCTTCTCCGAGGAGTCGAGGAGGGAGAAACCGCCGACCATGGCGAAATCGTGTTGCGACATGGTGGCCGCCTCCGACGCGATGGTGCCCCCGGTGAACATGCTGTCCTGGGCGTCGAGGTGGATCTTGCGGCCGTTAACGCCACCCATGGAGTTGATGTAGTCGAAGTAGGCCTCGGTCCCTTGCTTGGCCCCCAAGAAGAGGCCCGGGATCGGGATGGTCAGGTCGTCGATCTGACCCACCGTCACCGAAGTGGAGGTGACTCCGGGCGCCGTACCCGAAGGCGGCGGGGCTCCCCCCGACGTCGTCGCCGTCGTCCCCGTAGAAGAACTCGGTGAGGACGAGCAGGCCGCCAAAACGAGCGCCAGGGTCATGACACAGAGCCCGACGACAGCCGGGCGGCGCAACCTCGTTGTTACCGCCTTCGGACCGCCGACTCGTTGCCCCACTGTCTGACCGCTCTCGCCCACCGGATCCCCCCCTTTACGCCTGTCATGGCTCCGACTGGAACTAACACCCCGCAACACCTGTTGAGTCGCCCGCACCCGGCTTCGACTCCGTGGCTAGGTACCAGTCCACCACTGCTGGTGCCACTCCAGCAGTCATGAGAACACGTTCTACTAATGGTATGTCAGATTCGTCGACACGTGCGCCCGTCGCAGTGTTGCCA
This sequence comes from uncultured Acidimicrobiaceae bacterium, assembly GCA_963714125.1. Classification (GTDB taxonomy): domain Bacteria; phylum Actinomycetota; class Acidimicrobiia; order Acidimicrobiales; family UBA8190; genus CAWCAW01. Next base: position 3,825,386 of record OY970234.1, read on the forward strand.
ACACCGCCCGTGCGCCGGCGGTGCCGTCGTGACCAGGCCGAACATTCCCCACCTCCCCGCCGGCGGTGACCGAAGGGCGGCGAAGGAGTCAGCCGATCTCCGCGGCACGGGCTTCGGTTCCCACCTCGAGGGCCGCGGCGACCTCGAGTGCCGCGGCAGCCTCGGTGGCCTCGGCGGCACGGGCTTGGGCCGCCCCGGCGCCTTGCCAACGGACCCCTTCGAGGAAACGCAGCACGGCGGCGGTGGTGTGGGCGGTGCGCACCGACGGCAGGACGTCGAAGGCGTGCTGGGCCAGCGGAAGCTCCGCGTAGGCGACCGGGGACACCGACACCTTGCGCAACGCCTCGACGAACCGCCGGGCGTCGGCGACGGGCGCCAGGGTGTCGTTGCGCCCATGGATGACGAAAAACGGCGGCGCATCGGGACGGACCCGGTAGGTCGGAGAAGCTTGTTCGAAGACGTCGGGGTCGTCGTCCAAACGCTGTTTGAAGACGGTGCGCTCCAAGAACCGCAGGAACCCTTTGTCGTAGTAGCTCGTGCCGCGTCCGGCCGTCATGTCGTAAATGCCATACATCGGAACCGCAGCAGACACTGACGCGTCAGCGTCTTCGAATCCGGGCTGGAAGGTCGGGTCGCCGGCCGTGAGCCCGACGAGGGCCGACAGGTGCCCTCCGGCCGACCCACCGGTCACGGCAATGAAACGAGGATCACCGCCGTACTCGGCGATGTGTTCGCGCACCCAGACAATGGCGCGCTTGCAGTCGACGATGTGATCCGGCCACGTCGCCTTGGGGCTCAGCCGGTAGTTGATGGTCACGCACACCCACCCGTGACGAGCAAGCTCGTGCATGAGCGGGAACCCCTGCTCGCGCTTGTTGCCGATGACCCACGCGCCGCCGTGGATATGGACGAGCACAGGGCCGCCCTGGGGCGGATTGACGCGGCGCCGAATGATGTCGAGACGGTGACGCACAATGCCGTCGCCGACGTAGTCGATGTTCTTGGCCACGGTCACCGAGCGCGCTGGACGAGGCAACGGGTAGATGAGCCGGGAGAATCGCCACATGGTCTCGCCGCCGTGACGAGGCAAGACGACTTCGGGATCCAACGGCAGGGACACCTCCTGCGCCACCCGATCGAAGAGACGGCCGCTTTGGGCCGAGATCACAGACAGGCGGACAAGTCCGACCCACGCCACGAGGCTGATGGCCAAGCCCACCCAACCGGGCCACGAGTCGAATGCGCCTTCGACCCCGAAGAACACGGTGGCCGCAACCTGCCAGACGATGTGCCAGACCGAGAGCTCGTTGGTGTACCAACCGGCGAAGAAGCTCGGCACCGCGGCGGGGCCGCTGCGGGCAGGGCGAAAGGCGTTGGCCACCAAAAAGGCACCGGCCACGCTCACGCCGAAATAGGCCCACGCCCATGCCATGGCGCCATCATTCTCCAAGATGCGATGATGTCGCACGTCGGCGACCGTGGGCGCCGACTCCCGTGAGGATGACCGGGACCGCCAGCTATCGAAGAAGACGCCATGGAACGACTGACCGGGATCGACGCCAGTTTCCTTTATATGGAGACGCCGAGTCTCCATATGCACGTGTCGATGGCTGCGGTCTTCGACCCCAGCACCGTCCCCGGCGGCTACGCATGGGAGAAGGTGCAGCGTCTGGTGGGGTCACGCTTGTCGCTGGCGCCGATCTTCCGACGTCGACTGGTGGAGGTTCCGTTTCGGCTCGACCATCCCTACTGGGTGGAGGACGCCAGCTTCGACCTCGATTACCACCTGCGGCGGGCGGCCCTGCCGGCCCCGGGGGGCATGACCGAGCTGGCTGACTTCGTGGGCGACGTGTGCAGCCGCCAGCTCGACCGGTCCAAGCCACTGTGGGAGATGTCCCTGGTCGAAGGTCTCGAAAACGGGAATATCGCCATCGTGTCGAAGATTCATCACTGCACGATTGACGGGGTATCGGGTTCCGAGTTGCTGGCCCAGCTCTTTGACCTCGAGGCTCACCCCACCGGAAAGCCCGATGACGTCAGCGCTCCGGGGACCGAGCAAGTGCCCTCCGATGTCGAACTGCTGCGGCGGGCCGTGGTGAGCAGACTGACGCGGCCTGTCGGCATGACCAAGTTGCTGTTTCGAACCGGTAAGGCCGTATTCAATGTCCGACGGGTGCGCGGTGAGTCGTCCACTGGGCATGCCGCCCTGCCGCTCACCACGCCGCGGACCTCGCTCAATGCGGCGATTACTCCGCACCGCAAGGTGGCCTTTTCGTCGATCGGCCTAAGCGACGTGAAGCGCATCAAAAACGCCATGGAGACCACGGTCAATGACGTCGTGCTGGCCGTGTGCACGGGCGCACTGCGTCGCTACCTCATCGAGACCGGCGAACTGCCCGACGATCCTCTCGTGGCCACCGTTCCCGTTTCCGTGCATCCCACCGCGTCGACCCGGGGCGGATCCAACAAGATCTCGGCCATGTGGGTGGGTCTGCCTTGCCAACTCGAGGACCCTGTCAAGCGCCTGCTCACCATCCGCGACAGCACCAAGGGAGCCAAGAAGGAGCACAACGCGCTGGGCGCCGACCTGCTGTTGGACTGGACCGAACACGCCACTCCCAATCTCTTTTCGTCGGCCGCCCGGGCCTACTCCCGACTCAAGCTGGCCGACCGCCACCGGCCCATTCACAGCTTGGTCATCTCCAACGTGCCCGGCCCCGACTTTCCGCTGTACCTGGCGGGTTCGGAGATGATCGCCGGGTTCCCCCTCGGGCCGGTGATGGACGGTGCCGGCCTCAACATCACCGTCATGAGCTACCGGGGCGTCCTCAACTGGGGCTTGATGGCCTGCACCGAGAGCGTGCCGACTGTACGCGCCATGGCCACCTACATCCCCGATGCCCTTGACGAGCTGCTGCTGGCTGCTGGTTTGGAGCCGGCCACGCCGGTGGGTGTGGCGCCGAACGGATCCGCACCGCGCGCACCGGCGGCCGCTTCGTCATCGAGTCGAGCCACTACGGCAACCCGAAAGGCGCCGGCACGCACCTCCTCGAGAGGCAAGACCACGGCGGCGAGCAACGGGCGCCCGTCGGCCAAGGAGCCCGTCGCTTCGTCGTAGTCATGGCTCAACCGGAGGTCAAGTTGTAGAGGGTCACTCCGTCGACGGTCTGACTCGAATAATGGGACTCGACCCAGCTCGTAATGTTGCTCGCCGTCGTGGCCGTGCCTGTAGCACCGCCGCCACCACCGCCGAGCCCGCCACTTCCCGCGATGAAGTAGTGGATCTTGCCTTCATGGACGTAGCGCTCGAACGTTGCCAGTGAGGGGGCCGGGTCGGTCCCGTTGAACCCCCCGATGGCCATGACGGGGTCGTCCGTCGCCAATTGGTAGCCAGCGGCCGAGTTGGAGTTCACCGTGGCCGCCACCCAGGTGTAGCGAGACGCATGGTCTTCGAGCGCAGCAACCACGGCTTTGCCGGGAGTCGTGCTGTTGAGGAACCCACCTCCGCCTCCTGCACCTCCAGGCGCTCCCGTTCCTGCACCAGGCCGACCACCAGATCCCAAGGTGCCCCGCGACCTGGAGCCGCTGGAGCCGCCTGGAAACGCCCCGCCACCGGGGGGACCTCCGGACAACGACGCAGCCCCACCGGTCGCCGACGATTGACTTCCTAGGCCCGGGCCCCCGAAACCAGGGCCGGCCGCGCCGCCCGTGCCCGTGGTGCCGGTGCCGGTGCCGGTGCCGGTGCCGGTGCCACCAGGGAACGTGCCAGCGCCACCAAGACCACGAACACCGCCTACCCTGCCCGCGCCGCCGGGGCCGCCGCCTGGCCCGGCACCACCGGGACCGCCCTGCGCGCCGGCCACGGTCGGTCCCGCCGACGGGATGGCGCCGGTGTGCGGTGTCGCCACGGTGTCCAAGGCGTAGGCGACAGGACCGCCCAGGGCCACCACGATGCTGGTGAGCCCCAGAACGAATGCGGTGCGCCGACCGAGTCGAGCCGGTAGAGCCACGAGGACGGCGGCGGCAATTCCGACGGCGAGCACCGCCACCCGCAGCCAGGGCAACCACGTCGGCGAGCGGTCGAGGAGCACGTAGGCCCAGATCGACGTGGCCGCCAAGGCGACCGACAACGCCAGCCGAGCGAAGAGCCGATGGCGCTCGTGCCACAACGTCACCGTGCCGATGCCGATGAGCGCTCCGATAGGCGGCGCCAACGCCACGTTGTAATAGGGATGGATGATGCCCTGGGCATACGAGAACACCACCGCTGTGACCAAGAACCAGCCGCCGAAGAGGACGAGCGCAGCACGCTTGCGGTCGGTGCGAGGAGCACGACGCGCCATCCACAGGCAGGCCACCGTGAGGATTAGCACGGCCGGGATGAACCACGAGATCTGGCCACCCATGGACGAAAGAAAGAGGCGGTCAATACCGGTCGGGCCCCACATGGAGGAGCCGGCCACGGCTCGGCCCCCCACGCTGCCGGTCTCGTTGCCCGAAATGCGCCCCAACCCGTTGTACCCGAAGATCAGGTTCAAGAGACTGTTGTTCTGCGAACCTCCGATGTAGGGACGGTCGGCGGCAGGTATGAGCTGGACGATGGCCACCCACCACCCCGACGCCACTACGAGGACGGCGGCGGCGCCGAGTAAATGCCTGATCCTGCGCCCGATCGACGTCGGGGCCGCCAGCAAGTAGACGATGCCGATGGCGGGAACGACGAGGAACGCCTGGAGCATCTTGGTGATGAACCCCGTACCGATGGCGGCCATGGCCAAGGCCAGCCACGCCAACGAGGCCCGCTCCAGTGCTCGCACGGTGGCGTACACGGCCACGGTGATGAGCAGGACCAACAGGGCGTCGGGATTGTTGTACCGGAACATGAGGACAGCCACCGGCGTCGAGGCCACCACGCCGGCGCTCAGCAGAGCGGCGGACGCCGAGAACCAGCGCCGTACCGTGGCGTAGATGAGGGCGACGGTGGCCACGCCTTCGAGGGCTTGGGGCACCAACAGGCTCCAGGAGTTCAAGCCGAAGATGCGAGCGGAGATCTCCATCACCCACAACGCGGCCGGTGGCTTGTCGACGGTGATGAAGTTCGACGCGTCAGATGAACCGAAGAAGAAGGCCTTCCAGCTCTTGGTGCCCGCTTGCACGGCCGCCGCATAGAAGGAGTTGGCCCAGCCGGAGTCGCCCAGGGCCCAGACATAGGCGACTCCGGTGACGACCAGCAGTCCGAGCAGCGCCGGCCTGGCCCACGCCGGGTCATCGGGCCGCCCTCTGACAAGCCGTTGCAGCCGGCCCGACGCTTGGCGCGTCGGCGGCGGAGCCGCTTCCTCGATCGGAACTCCGGCTGGGCTCGGACGATCGGCGAGCATCGTCATGACGGCACCTCCATCGATAGGGGTGTTGTCCGGACGACCCACGTACTGCGGAACATCCAGAAGTGCAACACAACGAAACGGAACATGGCGGAGACGGCGTTGGCAGCAATCAGGGCCACGATGACGTCCAAGGCGGAGTTCAGTTGCAGCCATCCTGTGCAGGCCAACGCCAACGAACTGAAGGCAATGCTGATAGCCAGGGCCACCGCGCCTCCTAAGACAAGATCGCGCCGAGCCGGCTGCCCGGCGAAGGTCAAACGTCGGTGGGCCGCGGCGTTGCCCAAGGTGCACAGGGCCAGGGCCATGGCGTTGGCGCCGAAAGCGCCCAGCGGGGCGTGCAGCGCAAAAAACAGGGCGAGGTAGAAGGCCGTACTGACCAGCCCGATGCGGGCATAGCGCGCCAGGGCGACGGGAATGACCGGTTCGGAGGTGGACACCGGTTCGTGTGCCGGACCCGGCTGGCGCGCCGGGCCATGCTCCTTGCCCACCAACAGGCGCACGATGCCTTTGAGGTCGTCCTTGGCCGTGGAAATGATGTCGACCCGGCTGTCAAGATCGTCAACCCAGTCGACGGGAACTTCGTGAATGCGAAGGCCGCACTGTTCGGCCCGCACGAGAAGCTCCGTATCGAAGAACCAGGCGTTGTCCTCGACCTGCGGCAGGAGCTGACGCGCCACGGTGGTCCGTACCGCCTTGAACCCACACTGCGCATCGGAGAACCCATTTTGCAGGCATGTCTTGAGCAGCACGTTGTAAAGGCGGGAGATGATCTCGCGCTTGGGGCTGCGCACCACACGCGCCCCGCGGGCCAGACGGCTCCCGATAGCGATGTCACTGTGTCCGGACAACAACGGAGCCACCAGAGGCAACAAAGCATCGAGAGAGGTGGACAAGTCGACGTCCATGTAGGCCACCACAGTGGCCGTGGTGTCGGACCACGCGGCGCGCAGGGCGCGTCCGCGTCCTTTGGCGTCGAGGTGCAACACCCGCACACCGGGCAGGTCGTGGGCCAACTGAGCCGCCACCGCCGCCGTGGTGTCGGTGCTGCCATTGTCGACGACGGTGACGATGGTCGGAAACGGAAACGAGGTGTCGAGGTAGCCCCGCAGGCGCCGGACGCTCGCCGCCAGCGTGCGCTCCTCGTTGTAGACGGGAACGACGATGTCGATGAGGGCCGGGGGGGCCTCGAGGGGCGTCACGCTGAGGGTGGATCCAGCCAGTTGCATGGGTGCAGCATCGAGGGGCGGTCTTTGGCCTCCCTGATGGTCGGCTGTGAGCCCGCCGAGAAACGTCCGGCCCTCGTGGACCGCCGCCGCTCACAGGTAACGCACAGCGGGCCCTCAGCAATCATGAATGAAGGGCCATCATCGTGGTGGTGGAGGTTGCCCAATGACTACGAGTCCGTCCCACCGAGTCCTGGTTGTCGACGACGAGCCCTCGATCGTCGATGCCGTGGCCACATCGCTGCGCTACGAGGGGTTCGAGGTCGAGGAAGCCACTACCGGACGAGCGGCGCTGGCGTCGGCCCAGGACCGCACGCCCGACCTCATCGTCTTGGACGTGATGCTGCCCGATCTCGATGGCCTCGAGGTCACCCGGCGCTTGCGTATGGACGGGATCCGCTCTCCCGTGCTCTTCCTGACCGCCCGGGACTCGCTCGAGGACAAGGTGGCCGGGCTCACCATCGGAGGCGACGACTACGTGACCAAGCCGTTCGCGTTGGCCGAGGTGGTGGCCCGGGCACGGGCCATCCTCCGCCGCAGCGGAGCGGAATCCGCCGAGACCGGCCTGCTCTGTTTCGCCGATGTGGACATGGACGAAGGCGCGCACGAGGTCCGGCGCAACGGACATCTCATCCCGCTGACGGCGACCGAGTTCAATCTCCTGCGCTTCTTTCTGCGCAATCCCCGTCAGGTGCTGTCGAAGATGCAGATCCTGGACAACGTGTGGCATTACGACTTCGGGGGCGAGGCCAATGTCGTCGAAACCTACGTGAGCTACCTGCGCAAGAAACTCGAGCGCCACGGGCCGCCGCTCATCCACACACTTCGTCTCGTCGGCTATACGTTGCGCGAGCCCGAAGGTCACTAAGTGGCACTGCGAACCCGCCTACTCCTGGCTTTGGGAGCGGTGGCCTTGGTGTCATTGATCATCGCCGATGCCGTCACCTACACAGAGCTTCGCTCCTTCCTCTATGACGGAGTCGACCAATCGCTACAGGCCTCGCATGTCCCGGTGGAACGCTCGGTGAGCGGACAGGCGGGCGGCGCGCCGAGGCCGAATGGCACCACGGGAACCGCCGTGGGTGAAGGACCGCCCCCCGGCATCGGCGGTGGTCCCCAGCTCCGAGCCACGTGCCCGACGTTCGACGACTCGTTCGTCGACACCAGCGGCCTCATGCCGGGCACCTTCATCGAGGTGCGCTCGGCCGACAACAACGTCGTGTGGAGTTGTCGGATCGCGGCATTGGACACCGGCACCAACCTCGAACCCACATTGCCGGCGCAGATCGCCATCACCGGCGACACCGGCACCGGTACTGGCACCGGCCCCGAGGGTGCGGGGACCGGGAACGTCGAGCGCACCGTCTACTTCACCTCCGCCTCGAAGCATTCGGGCACCGAGTTTCGGGTCCGCGCCTCAGTGTTGCCCTCGGGTACGTACCAAGGCGGCGAGCTCATTTTGGCGGTGCCGTTGGGTCCCACGGCGGGGACCTTGGACCGGCTGTTTCGGATCGAGCTCGCCGTCACCGCCGGCGCGCTCCTCACCGCGTTGGCACTGGGCTGGTGGTTGGTGCGGGTGGGAATGCAGCCGCTGGCCGCCATGGAGCGCACCGCCGACGCCATCGCCCAAGGGGAGCTCGATCAGCGCGTACCGGGAGAACAAGAACGCACCGAGGTAGGCCATCTGGCCCGGGCCTTGAACGTCATGTTGAGCCGCATCGAGTCGGCATTCTCCCAACGCGACAAAACGGAGCTGGAGCTCAGAGAGTCCGAGGCTCGCATGCGGCAGTTTGTGGCCGACGCCTCGCACGAGTTGCGCACCCCGCTGGCCGCCGTGGCCGCCTACGCGGAGCTCTTCGAGCGCGGTGCCTCGGGGCGCCCCGAAGATCTCGGCCGGGTCATGGAGGGCATCAGAACTGAGACCTCCCGCATGGGCGGGTTGGTCGAAGACCTCACCTTGCTCGCCCGACTCGACGAAGGTCGGCCCCTGGAGTACCACGACGTCGAGATGGTGGGGCTCGTGGCACAAGCCGTGCAGACGGCGGCCACGGTGGGGCCGCAGTGGCCCGTACGCCTGGAGGCTGTCCACCCCGTGGAAGTCGTCGGCGATCGGCTCCGACTCCGTCAGGTGCTCGACAACCTGCTGTCCAATATCCGGGCGCACACGCCGCCGGGGACGCCGGCGGTCATCACCGTCACCCAAGACGGCGAGGACATGGTCATGACGGTGGCCGACCAAGGCCCGGGGCTCAGCCCCGAGCAGGCCGCGCACGTGTTCGAACGCTTCTACCGAGCCGACCCGTCGCGATCGAGGCCTCGGGGCGGAAGCGGGCTCGGCCTGGCCATCGTGGCCTCGATCGTCCGGGCCCACCAGGGCGAGGTTTCCGCCACGGCGCGACCTGACCAGGGCACGATGTTCACCATCCGGATCCCCGTGGCCCGGCCGCTCTCAGGGGCCGACTTCACCGGGTAGGTCGATGAGACGCACTGCCCGCTGGTAGCTGCTGCCAATGTCCTCGAGGTCATGGGGATCGGGCACGGACTCCAGCGCGCTGCGCAGGATCATCTCGGCCTGGCGCACCAGAATGCGCCGCTGCTCGACAGACACCGTCGACTCCATAATGGCGCTGAGGGCATCGAGCAGCCGGATGATGACGGCGGGCATGCCGCGGCCCGCTTGGCGCACCTTGTCGAAGGCCCGGTTCACCATGCGGGCATAGGAGGGATCGGACTCGATCAACCGCACCCGTCCGAAGCGGTCGCGGTAGATCCCTTCGGCCAACTTCCGACCCGACACCTGGCTGAGACCGGCCGACAGCCAGTCGATACACGTCAGCGCCGTAAAGGTGTCGTTCACCGCCGGTGACAGCGCCCGAATACCGATTTCGACGAGCTGGTCGATGGGGAACACGGGATCCTGCATCAAGGTCCGGTGCGGGCCGGTCACGTGCGCCTTGTCCAGCGCCATGGCGACTTGCGGGGCCGCTCCTTGGGGCCACACCGTGGCCAGAGGTCGGCCGGCCACGACGAAGTCCCCGGGCCGCAGCTCGAGGCGAATGACGGCGTCGGTGCGCGCCGCGATCTCGACCAGTTGGGCGTACCCGACAAATTGCAGGTACCCGCTGGTACTGGCGGGAACCACTCCCCCGCGCTGTTCGATTAGTTGGACCAGTTCCGCCACGGACTTCCCGTCGGCGTCGTCCGCAGGACGCGGCGTGGCGGCCGGCAACGCCGGAAACTCGACGTCGATGGCCCGGGTGAGGTCTCGGGCGATGCCGGCGATCACTTCGGGAAGCTGAATGGACTTGGCGATGTGGTGAATGAAGTAGATGAGGACACCCAGGTCCACAAGCAGCAGGGCTTCGGCCACGGTGATCGACAGGTGGGGGACGAACCTCCCGTGGGGGTCACTGCCGATAGAGCCGAGGGCGAGGACCGAATAGACGAACGTGGAGACGAAGACGCCCAAGGTCATCTGGTTGCCCTTGTCGCGCACGAAGTTGCGCATCATGCGCGGACCGAACTGCTGTGAGGCCAGGGTCAAGGCGAGAATGGTGATCGAAAAGACCACGCCGACCACGGTGATCACCGCCGCCGCAATAGCGATAAGGACTTGGCGGCCGGCATCGCCGTTTCCGGCTCTGATCCACGCCGGCAAGGTGATATGCCCGTCGAAAGCGGCCAGGTCGATCTCGAAGGTCACGAGGAACAGCAGCGCGGCGGCCACCACCAAGACGGCGGGCACCAGCCAAAAGGTGGTCCGCAGTGCTTCCCAACGCCAACTCGGTAGCCGGGTGCTCTTCGACATGGGGGCGCACTCCTCCGGTCGCCGACCAGGCTTCCCGGCACACCCTGACGACAAAGAGTAGTCGACTCCCCTGTTTAGGCCTCGGGCTGGCTCAACGGCGGGGGCGATCCTTGGGTCAAGACGAAGCGAACGAGTTCGGTCCTCGACTCCACGCCCAGCTTGGTGAAGACGTGGTTGAGATGGCCTTCGACGGTTCGCACGCTCACCCCGAGGCGAGCGGCGATGGCCTTGTTGGACAGACCGTCGGCCACCAAAGCCGTTGTCTCGCGCTCGCGCCAGGTGAGCGACGGGCCCGTGGCCGGACCCCACGCCGCACTCCCACCGGCGATGCGCGGCAACAGGACAGGATCAAGCACGGTGGTTCCCTGCCCTGCGGCGCGCACCGCACTCACGAGCTCGTCACGGGGCATGGTCTTGAGCAGGTAGCCGGTGACCCCCACTTCAAAGGCGCCTCGCACGAATTCCTCGTCGTCATAGGCGGACAAGATGACAACGCGCACATCGGGATATTTCTGGGCCAGCTGACGGGCCACGTCGATGCCGTTGCGATGAGGAAGCCGGACGTCGATGAGCACCACGTTGGGCTGCAACTCGCCGATCTTGGCCAGAGCAACATTGCCGTCCTCGGCCTCGCCGACCACAACGATGTCCTCGGCCGTTTCGAGAACCTGACGCGTGCCGGCCCGCAGCACGTCGTGATCGTCGACGATGAATACCCGCAACGGCTCATCGAGCCGATCGGATCCCGACTCCCCTGTGCCGTGCACCACGACCCGATGATAGCCCTGGCTCCGGACCGGGCCGCGTGGATCAGCCCAGCTCAAAGCCTCGGACACCGTGGGCTTTAGCGGCCGGCCTCGCCGTGGAGCACCGCTTCAACCGTGCTCAGCAGCTTCTGGGGCGTGACCGGCTTCCGCAGATAATTGACCACCGCCGTGCCCAAACGTGCACGTTCCTCGTCATCGGGCCAATACGCCGAGTGGACGACAACGGGGGGCAGCGTGTCCACCGACTCCACCAGTGACACCCCGTCGCGCCGGGGCATGCGGAGGTCCAAAAGGACCATCCCATAGCGCCCCTGCGTCAACAACTGACGGGCAATTTCGCCGTCGGGTGCTTCGGCCACGCTGAACCCCGATGCTCGCAACACCTCGGTGACGCTCCATCGGACGTCAGCTTCGTCGTCGACGACGAGCACCTCGGCGGTCAGGGTGCCGGCATTCATGGCGTGGCGATGGGGAGGCTGACGGTGACGACGACGCCACCGGCGGGCCCGTTGGCGATGGCGACACGGCCCCCGTGGGCCTCGACCAGCCGACGAACGATGGCGAGTCCCAGTCCGGTACCGTCCGTCTTGGTCGTGACGAATGGTTCGAAGATCCGCTCGAGCAATTCCTGCTCCACGCCTTCGCCGCTGTCTTGCACGGTGAGAACCGCCGCCGCCCCGTTTTGATGGGCGCGCAACGTTAACGTTCCGCCCTCGGGCATGGCCTGAAATGCGTTGCTGACGAGGTTGGTGAGAATCTGCGAAAGCTGTTGGGCGTCGGCTTCGAGTCGCAACGAGGGCACGTGATCGTCGACCACGACGTTGGAGGGTTTCGCAATCACGTCGAGCACGTCGATGAGCACCTCCTTCAGGTCAAGGGGCTCGCGCGAGGGCTCTCGTTCGCGCATGTACGAGGTCAAGTCTTGCGCAAGACTCACGGCCCGCGCTGTCTGGCGCTCGGCCACAACCAGATGCGGCTCGGCGGCAGCCGGATCGCCCAGGGTGCGGCGGATCATGTACAGCGAGTTCAGCACCGCTCCCAAAGGGTTGCGCAGCTCGTGGCCGATCACCGTCGTCATCCGGCCGATGGCCGAGAGCCGTTCGCTCAATACGAGGGCTTCCTGAGAAGCCAAGAGCTCTGCCGTGCGCTCGGTCACAAGGGTGGTGGCGTAGCGCTGCCGACGGACGATGACTTCGACGGTGCTGCCGATGGCGATGGCCAGGAGCAGGCCGAACCCAATGACCAGCAGTGGCGCCGCGTTAGGAAATCCACCCGCCAGGGGGCTTCGGGCTGAAGCGATCATCCACCAGCGGCCGCTACCCACTGACACGGGCGTCTCCGTTGTCGTGCCTCTCAGGGGAAGTAAGTGCGTATTGGCCAAGATGAGCGCACCTGTCTCAGGCTGTTGTGACGCGTACACCGCCGCGTAGAGCACCTGGAACGGTGCGGCCTGGGTGGCGGTGATGGCCAGGTAGGGGTCGATGGTGAGCTGCTCGTAGATGGCAAAGCCCGACGGCACCAACGGAGGGCCGAGAGCAAATCCCAACGTCGTCCCCGTGCCGTTGAAGCTCACGGGACCCGGAGTGATCGTCGAGTCGGCGCCGCCCAGGGCGCGTGAGAGCTGCGCATCGAGCACCTGACCGGTCTTGAATGCGGGTCCCGCCGCCGCCGAGACGACATAACCCGGGTCAGACTTGTGGGCCAACAACAGCGTCACTGGGCCATGGGCGAAGGGCTGCGCTTGTGTCTCGAAGGCCAACGGCGAAGCATCGGAGGCACTGACCGCAGGGGCGAGATTTTCAAGTGTCGAGCTCAAACCTGATGCCACTGACGAAACGTATTCGGCTGCTTGCGCGGCTTCGCCTTTGAGGAGGGCTTGGTTCTGGCTGTCGACGCTGTGCATGGCCAGTACGCCGCCGAGAACAGCAGCCGCGGCCACAACCAGGGCAACGACCAGGGCAAGAGGCGAGATCCGCCAGGTGCCGCCCTTCATCCATTCACCCCCTCGGGACCTGGCACGCGGTCCCGGCCCGGCGCCTGATAGTACCTGCCGGCTCCGACCCCATGGCGAGATCGCACACGCGTTTCGCCGCCTGGTGAGGTGGCCGCCACGTGGAATTACCTGGCGCCACCCAGGTGATCACCTGCTGGTCATCACCTCGTCCTCGCTTCACACTGAGACACGTTCCACTGCCGCGCCGTCTTCGGGCGGCACGACGGGGAATCGGTTCGGGGGTGAGTCAACGGTGTTGGGGGGAAGTTATTTCGGGGTTGTGGCGCGCTGCGTGCCTTTGCCCGTTCGTCGACGCCGTTATGGGCGTCGCTCCACCGTTGACACCCCTGGCACCGCGCCTTGCCGCCATCGCTAAGTCGCCATGCACCGACAACTGACATCTACCAAGGAGCCAACCATGGACCCCCGCCCCGCCGGAAAGCGCACTCGCAGCAAGAGCAGTGTGCGCCTGCTCCTCGCTCTTAGCGTGGCGCTTCTCTCGTTTGCCGTCGTCGGTGTGGCCGGTCAAGGGGTCTCGGGCGCCGCGACCGGCCCGGCGTGCACGTTCTCAGGGTCGTTGGGCACCGAACCTCTGGTGCTGGGCGTCACCCCCGGCCAGACCGTCAATGTCGCCTGTAGCGGCTTGTCCGACACCACGCCGTACCTGCTCGTGGAAGCGAGCTTGTTGTTGGCCATCGACCCCGCCGCCAAGCCGTTGCTCACCGGCCAGGTGACGTCGGTCCCCGGGCTCTTGGCCGCCATCAGCGCCCTGCCCGAGATCAACGCCACGTCGGAAGCGTTTCCTGTCTCCGGCACGTCCGGCTCGCTCACTGACGCCTACACGATTCCCACCAGTCAACCGACGGACCCCAATGCAACGTGTCCTCCGTCCACCGAGCAATTCAATTCGGGACTGATCGGCTGCGTCGTAGTGATGCTCAACCTGGAGACGCTGGCGCCGGTCACGGCGGGAACATTCATCATCCACTACAAGTCCCAAGGCTCGCTGTTTCCGCCCAACCCGACGCTCGCCTTGTCGACCAAGTCGGCCACAGTGGGGCAATCGGTGACGGTCAGCGATGCGCCCGGCACAACGACCTATTGGTGGCTGGCGACGTTGTTGGCGCTGGGAGGGCTTCTCGACGGCCAGACGGTAGGCACCTTGCCGCTGACGATCACGGTTGGGAACAAAAAGGCAGCATCTTCGGCCATTGTCACACCAGCCAGTTACAGCGACAGCGTCTTTACGCCTCCCAAGGTATCGGGGTCGTTCGTGGTGCCGAAGACCCGTGGCAAGAAGAACCTTGTGGCGCAGATCACGGGCTCGCTTCTCGGCTTTCCCCTCAGCAACTCCGTGTCCCAGAAGATCAAGGTGACCAAATAGTCGTGACCTAGCAGTCGTATCCAAGGAGCTGTCGTACGTCTCCGCCGCCTGGGGTGAACCTTCATCCCAGGCGGCGGTGGCATTTCCAGCCTGATGCCCGGGCTCGGTACCGCGGAGCACCACTGGGACCGCCGCAGCAGGGCGATGTACTGTGACCTTCTGCGTAGGCGAGCGGCGGCCGGAGGTCGAAATGTCTGACACCTGCACCCATCTGGACACCGTCAAGGACGTGGTGCCGTCGAGCAACGGCTGCGAGGACTGCCTGCGCATGGGCGGACACTGGCTCCACCTTCGGCTGTGCATGCACTGCGGCCACGTTGGCTGCTGCGATGACTCGCCCAACCGTCACGCCACCGCCCATTTTCACGCCAACAATCCCGACCATCCCATCATCCGTTCTTTCGAGCCCGGCGAGGATTGGTGGTACTGCTATCTGGACGACTTGGCCTTCGACGTCCCCGGTGCAGCTCCCGCTCCTTCGCACACGTAGTCATGTGAGCAAGGGGTCGACCGACACCAAACGGGCGCTGGCCACCAAACGCCGCGCCGCCCAAGACCCGAATCGCCCCGGCCTGCGCTGCAACGCACCGCCCGGCACGTGGGGGCCAGTCGTCGACCACAGTCGCTGCGAGGCCAAGAGCGACTGTGTCGTGGTCTGTCCCAATGACGTGTTCGAAGTTCGTCGCATGGACGACGCCGATTTTTCGGTGCTGCCGGTGATGGCCAAAATTCGTGTCATGGCGCACCGCCGCCAGACGGCGTACACGCCGAACCTCGAGCGGTGCCGGGCCTGCGGGCTGTGTGTCGTGGCCTGCCCGGAACACGCCATTTCCCTTATCGCTTCGACCCGGAAGCAGTGAGCTGAGCACCGCCGAGGATCTCGAAACCACCACGTCGGTGCTCCGAGCCGCCGGGTGCGTGGCCGCCGAGGAAGAAGCCCTCGAGCTGGTCCAGTTCGCCGACGGAGACGGGGCCCGGCTCGATGATCTGGTGCGACGGCGGTGCTCGGGAGAACCACTGGCGTGGCTGGTCGGTTCAGTGCGCTTTTGCGGCGAGACGGTGGTGGTGCATCGGGACGTCTATGTGCCGCGTTGGCAGAGTGAACCCATGGCCCTGGAGGCAGTGACGCGACTCCCAGCCCGAGGCGTCGCCGTGGACCTCTGCACCGGAGCCGGGGCCATCGCCGTGGTGCTTGGCGCCCGGCGGCCGGCGGCCCGAGTGGTGGCAACCGACATCGACCCGCGGGCCGTGGCCTGTGCCCGCGCCAACGGCGTCGAGACCTTCGAGGGAGATCTGGCCGCGCCGTTGAGCGACGATTTCACCGGAGCAGTCGATGTGGTGACGGCCGTTGTGCCGTACGTGCCGACAGAGGCACTGCACCTCTTACCCCGTGACGACCTCGCCTTTGAGCCTCGTCACGCCCTCGACGGCGGCCCGGGCGGGATGACCTGGCTCGGGCGCGTCGTGGTGGCCGCGGCGACGCTGCTTCGGCCGGGCGGATCGCTACTCCTCGAGCTCGGTGCCGCCCAGGCTGACCAACTCGAGCCCGTGCTGGCCGATAACGCGTATCGAGACGTGGAGCTTCTGGTCGACGAAGATGGCGATCTCAGGGCACTCGCCTGTCGTCATTGACTTCAGCGATGAGAAACTCACCGGAGGTAGCCATGGGCAATGTCGTGGTCGGTCTGACGATGTCACTCGATGGGTTTATCGCCGGCCCCAACGACGGCCCGGACAATCCTCTGGGCGACGGCGGGGCGAAGCTTTTCGACTGGTGGACCGCAGGGACCGAGCGCCTCGGGCCCGATGACCGATTCGTGCCGCCGGCACGCAGTCGCGCTGTGGTCGAAGAGATGTTCCAGTGCGGCGCTGTCATCACGGGGCGACGGACCTTCGATATCGCCCATGGCTGGGATGGCCATCATCCTCTAGGTGCTCCCTTCTTTCTCCTCACCCATAGGCCTGTCGACCACTCCGTCGGCCCCGGGACCGGTGGCACGGTGGTCAACGACGGCATCCACAGCGCCCTGGAACAAGCGCGCGCCGTGGCCGGCGAACGCCCCATCGCCGTGGGTGCCGCCGACGTCGCCCAGCAATACCTGAAGGCAGGTCTCGTCGACGAGATCCACATCAACCTCGTCCCCGTCGTCTTGGGCGAGGGTGTCTCGTTGTTCGGCCATCTCCAGGGACACCCGCCCCAACTCGAGTGCACCCGAGTGGTTGAATCCGACGGTGTCACCCACCTCCGCTACCGGGTCGTGAAATAGACGCTTCGTACCTACAATGGGCACCGAGCGACCGGGGCCTATGCCCAAGGGGGATCGCTCCAGAGTGTGGGGTGAGTCATTGAGGCTGCGCAGGTTCATGGCCGGAGCCGTCGCACTGTGCCTGGTGGCATTAGGGATTGAATCCAGCAGCACCCGCGCCCTGGCCGCCATCGGTGCCAGCGCGGCACCTGCCTCGGGGGCGACACAACCGGTGGACATGGCCGCACCCTATGAGTACCTGGGTTGGGGCAATCCCCAGTCCCCCACCGCGGTGATGGCGTCAACGGGGATCAAAGACCTGACGCTCGCCTTCATCCTCTCCAAAGGCAAGTGCAATCCGACCTGGGATGGCTCGCGTCCGTTGCTGTCGGGGTCGGACCAAGCCGCCATTGCGAGTATCCGCGATGGCGGCGGTGACGTCGACGTGTCGTTCGGTGGATGGAGCGGCAACAAGTTGGGCAACTCGTGCAAAACCGTCGACGCGCTGGCGGCCGCCTATGAGCGGGTCATCGCCGACTACTCCCTCAGTGCCATCGACATCGACATCGAGCACACCGAGGTCTCCAGTGCCAAAGTCCGCAAGCGGGTGATCGCGGCCCTGTCCATGGTGCACGACGCCAACCCCGCTCTGGACATTTCCATCACCTTCGGGACCAACGAAAACGGCCCCGGTGCTCAGGGGGTCAGCCTGATCGAGGATGCCGCCGCCATCGGGTTCCTGCCCACGGCGTGGACAATCATGCCTTTTGATTTCGGCGCGCCCGTCTCGGACATGGGAGCAGTGTCGATCGAGGCGGCCCAGGGGCTCGATGAAGTTGTGGCCGGCGCCTATCACGAGTCCGATGCAACGGCCTATACGCAGATCGGCATTTCGTCGATGAACGGACAAACCGACGACGCCGATGCGACAGTGACGGTGGCGAACTTTCAGGACATCGTGAGCTTCGCCGAGAGCAACCATCTCGCCCGATTGACCTTTTGGTCGGTCAACCGAGACCGCTCGTGCGGCGGGGCCGACACGACCTCAGACAGCTGTAGCGGCATCTCCCAAACGCCCTATGCCTTCACCGATCTGGTGGCGCAGTACCACGGCTGACCACCACGCCGGCGTGACAGGTTCAGTTGTCGGTCAGTACACCCAGACGGACGTGCCGATAGGAGCCAGGTTGTTGGCCCAGATCCAGTTGATGGCCTCGTCACTCACCCGCGCACACCCGTGAGAAACCGGCTCGGGGGGAACGGAGCCGTCGCCGTGAATGGCGTAACCACCGGTGAAGAACTTCGGACGCCAAAGCGTGCCTAGTGAGTCGGTCACTGTCCCGTTGACCTGGCGATAGATCTGGAACTGGCCCTGGGGAGTGGTGGCCACCGAGGTCACGCCGTCGCTTGTGTATGTGTAGCCGCCGCCGGTCGACGTGTTGAGCACCCAATCGAGCTTGCCGTTGGTTACGAACATCAAGAGATCGTCTTGGAGGTCGATCTCGATCACGTATCCGGACGTGCTGCGGGGCTGGGGAAGCACACCCTCGGCCAAGGCGGCCCACGTGGCGGATCCGACGGTGCCGGTGCGAGGGAGGTTGGCCGCCTTCTCCAAGGCATAGACGGCCTGTTCGGTGCTGTCGTCGAAGGTGCCATCAGTCGTGTCGACCCAATAGCCCAGCGCCGTCAGTCGCTGTTGCAGCGCCACCACGGCTGGACCGCTATCGCCGGGACTGAGCGTGCCCGACGGACCTGGCGTGGTGGGCAGAAGCCAATAGCCGCCGCCGTCGGTAGTGGCCGTTATGCCGGCGATCGGGTCCACCAGCGTCTGACCACCCATCGACCCGAAGTATCCGGCGTCGCCGAAGGCGAACACCCCGCCGTCAGAAGCGACCAGCCAGTAGCCATGGCCGCTCGGCGTGGCCGCCATGCTCACCACCGGCGAGGCCAGGGGGCTTCCACCCATCGAGTTGTAGAAGCCGGCGTCGCCGAAGGCGAACACTCCGCCGTCTGAGGCGACCAGCCAGTAGCCCTTGCCGCTGGGGGTGGCGGCGATACCGACCACCGGGGAGTGCAAGGGGCTTCCCCCCATAGAACCGTGGAAGGCGGCGTCGCCGAAGGCGAACACCCCACCGTCAGAGGCGACCAGCCAGTAGCCATGACCGCTCGGGGTAGCCGCCATGCCGACCACGGGCGAGGCCAGGGGGCTTCCGCCCATCGAGCTGTAGAAGCCGGCGCCTCCCAGGGAGAATATCCCACCGTCGGAGGCAACGAGCCAGTAACCGTTACCGCTCGGGGTAGCCGCCATGCCGACCACGGGACGGGCCAGGGTCACTCCACCCATCGACCCGAAATACCCGGCGTCGCCGTAGGTGAAGATCCCGCCGTCGGAGCCGACCATCCAGTATCCCGAGTTACCCGGTGCCACGGCCATACCCACCACGGGGGCGTTGAGCTGCAACGCCGTTGAGGGTCCATAGAAAGCGGCGTCGCCGAAAGGCACGGGCTGGGCGGCAATATCAGGGTACGTCGTCGCCGATGCCGCTGAAGCGGCGCCCAACTCGACGGCGGGAATGACCAACGCACAGCTCACGAAAGCGACAACGAGCATGACCCAGCGTCCGAAAAAGGCCTTCTTCATGCCACCAGGCAAGCATCTCCGCATGGCAACCGCCAGTCTTTCGAAAGGCCGCATGCTGGCGACGTTCAGGTGGCGACCCGTTCTGACCGAGCTACGTCATCGGCGCTGCGTAGCCGGGCCGTCCATTTCTCCTCAATGTGCCCGTAGCGCCAGATGAGCATGGTGCCCACCCAGGTCACGATGAACATCCCGACGATCACGAATCCGGCCGTATTGATGTTGAAGCCATACATGAATCCCCAAAAACCGTGCGTCTTGCTGAGGCCGGGGAACTCCTGGGGGACAAGCCCGAGGGCTTCGATGCCGCCGATGAAGAAACAGATGGCCACCGAAAGCCCGGTGATGGCCAGGTTGTAATACACCTTGCGAACCGGGTTGAAAAACGCCCACCCGTATGCCAGGTTCATGAAGATCCCGTCCGTCGTATCCATCAGCGTCATGCCGGCGGTGAACAAGATGGGCAGGCAAATGATGGCGTACCAAGGGACATGGCGCGATGCATAGAGGGCCGTCGTGGCCAGTAAGGCCACCTCGGTGGCGGTATCGAATCCCATACCGAAGACAACACCAACCGGATAGATCTGCCATTCCTTGTTGATGCTGTTCATCCATCGCCCGAAGAATCGGTAGAAGAAACCCCGGTTCTCGAGCTGACGCTCGAGTTCCGCTTCGTCGAATTCGCCCCGGCGCATGGAGCGGAACACCCGTGCAATCCCGGCCAGGACCACGAGGTTCAATATCCCGATCAGGAAGAGGAATGTGGCCGAAACGATGGTCCCGAATACGCCGCCAAACTGCTCCAACCCTGAGTTGTTGTGGGAGACGGCACCGAACACGGTCTTCTCGGCGATGATGATGCCGATCCCGATGACCACCACGATGGTCGAATGGCCGAGTGAGAAGAAGAATCCGAAGCCGAGCGGCCTCGGTTCGCCGGAATCTCGACGCTGATTCATGGCCTTGCGGGTGGTGTTGTCGATGGCCGAGATGTGATCGGCATCGAAGGCGTGACGCAGGCCCAAGGTATAGGCCAACACGCTCACGCCAATCCCGAGGCCCCGGTAGTGAGCCGGCACCACGAACACGGCAAAGATAAAGAAGCCCACGACATGCAGGCCCAGGATCGCTCCGTACATGGCCAGCACCCGGAAGCGTTCGGTGCGGTCCAAAGCCCCGAACGAGGCGCGCAGCATGGCCCTGGCTCCCAGCTTCGGCATCGGGACCTCGCTCGCCATGACCTCCTTCTTTCCGGTCGGGCCGGTGGGCTCGGCTCACCGTGCCATAAATGCGATCTGGACGCAATCGGGATCTGGTCGCTAAAAGATGCCGCCGGGCGTATCCTGAGCCTGTGAGCAAGCCCCTCGTCGCCCACGCGGCCGAAATGGCCGAGGTCGCAAGCGTGGAAGACGCCCTGACGCTGGTGCGCGCCCAAGGCGGACGGGTGACGCCCTCGCGACGGGTCCTGCTGGAGACCCTGTTCGAAGCCCAGGGGCACTTGAGCGCAGAAGACCTCGCCGAAACTGTCCAGGCCCGGATGCCCGACGTGCATATCTCCACGATCTACCGAAATCTTGACGAGCTGCAGCGACTCGGGGTGATCGTCCACTCTCACCTCGGCCACGGTCCGGCCACCTACCAACTGGCCGCCATGGCCCATGCACATTTCCTCTGCGAGGAATGTGGCATGACCATCGAAGGTCCCGAGGAGCTCTTTCGGGGCTTGGCCCGGTCGGTTAAGGCGAAGCTGGGGTTTTCCATCGACCCCCGTCACTTCGCCATTCTCGGCCGTTGCTCCGCGTGCGATAGTCATAAGGATTGACGAGCTACGCGAGAAAGGACACCGCCCATGTCGGACAACTTGCGTCTTCTGGGAAAGTACAGCGCCGCCATGGAATCGGGCGACGGCGATGCCGTCTACGAGTTCTTCGCCGAGAACTTTCACAGTCATGTGACCGAGCGGGTGACCCCGCACCGGGTCGGAGACGATATCCGGGGCGATGAGCAGTACTGGTGGCAACAAGCACGATCGGCATTTCCGGACATGACCTTCAGCGTCGACCTGCTCATTGAGTCCGGGGACTTGGTCGTGTCCAACTGGACGGTGCGCGGCACCCACACCGGGACGGCGTTTTACGACGTGGCGCCTTCGGGCCAGCCGGTCACGATCAACGGCACGGCCATCCTCCGCATCACCGACGGGCAGATCGCCGAGCACTGGGGAGGTCCTCACTGTCAAGAGGGCCTGGGATTGATCCGCTGAGCACCGGCACAGCGGCGATGGGCGCCGATGACAGATGGCGGCCGAGAGGGTGCAAGCCTTGAGTCAAGCAACGCAATTCACGATCGGTGCCGAAGTTGTCTGCCAAGACGGTGTGTGCGGGGTACTGCGCAGGGTCGTCATCAATCCCGTGGGGCACACGCTGACCCACCTGGTCGTCGAGCCCAAGTACCGCCAGAACCTTGGCCACCTGGTGCCGATCGACCTCGTCGAGAAAATCGACACCGCAATTGCGCTGCGGTGCACGATGGACCAGTTCAAGGCGCTCGATGATGCCGAAGAGACCGAGTTCGTGGCTGGGGCGACAGGTCAGTGGGGCTACGGCCAAGGCGACATGCTTTCGCTGCCCTACTTCGCGCTTGGCTCGGCGGGCCCGGGTCTCGGTGGGCTGGGCGGGGGCCTCGGCGGGCTGGGCGGGCTCGGGGGAGCTGGCTTGGGAGCGGGGCCGCGTACCGTCACGTACGACAAAGTGCCCCCCGATGAGGTGGAGGTGCGACGCGGCGAGCACGTGCATGCCACGGATGGCTCCATAGGACGCGTCCAAGGGCTCGTGGTGGACTCCAGCACCAACCACGTCACCCACGTACTCCTGGACGAGGGACATCTGTGGGGAAAAAAGGAGGTCGCCATTCCGATCGGGGCGGTGACCAACGTGGACGACGGCATCCGGCTCAACCTCACCAAGGACCAGATCAAGGACCTTCCGGCCGTAGACATCGACCATCCCGTCTGAAGGTACCGGCTGATACCGGGAGAGCCCGATTCGGCTCGTCTTCCCTCACCGCGCCCAAAGGACAACCACTGCTGCCACAACAGTGTCAGGAAGCCTAAAGACGATTCCGGGCGCTGCCGACCCTGATTCCGTGAAGACCGATGACCGTACAGTGACCAATGAGACCCAGTTCCTCGTGTTGACCACCCGGCCTCGCCTTTGCTTCGACGAGGCCACCGGAGAGGTGACCGTGGTGACCCGCGAGACCGACCCCGCCCATCCGGAGTCGACCCGTTGGTCGGTACGGAGCATGCCCAAATAGGCAACTCGACCGGTTGGGGCAGCCGGAGGAGCGATCGGGCTCCCATCGTTGACCCAATTTCTGAGAAGACTGTCAATATTGGGGTGTCTCTCTTTTGCCGCCCGGTGCTACTTATGGTGACGAAATTCCTGTTTCGTGCAGTGGCACGGGACGATCAAGGAGGTCACCGTGCACCGTCGGCTCCGGTCCGTAGGACTTGTCGCCATCCTCGCAATGCTTAGCGGGCTTCTCTTTGCCACCGCTGGTGCTGCCACCACGGCGCTGTCGGCATCAGCCACCATCCGGATCCAACCCGAGATGTTCCATCGTTGGACGTCGGCGGCTCAGCCCTTCACCGAGGCCGAATGCGTGGCCGACTTCACCGTGCCGTGTTACGACCCGGCCCAATTCCAGACCGCCTACAACGAATGGCCGCTGTTCTCCCATGGCATCACCGGTGCCGGCCAGACCATCGTGATCGTCGACTCCTTCGGATCTCCCACCATCCAGTCCGACCTCGCCACATTCGACGCCACGTACAACCTCCCCGCTCCCCCTTCGTTCAAAGTCATCCAACCAGCCGGCCCGGTACCTCCCTTCGACGGCACCAACAGCGACATGGTCGGTTGGGCCGGCGAGACGACCCTTGACGTGGAGTGGTCCCACACCATCGCCCCGGGTGCCAACATCTTGCTGGTCGAGACCCCGGTGTCGGAGACCGAAGGAACGGCCGGCTTCCCGCAGATCGTCGAGGCCGAGAACTACGTCATCAATCATCACCTCGGCGACGTCATCAGCCAGAGCTTCAGTGCGACCGAGGAGACGTTCCCCACCGCGCAGTCTCTGCTCGACCTGCGCAGCGCCTACATCAACGCTTCCCAGCACGGCGTGACCGTGCTGGCCGCCTCCGGCGACAGCGGGGCGACTGACTACTCCGACCCGGCCGGCACGCTTTACTACACCTACCCGGTGACGTCATGGCCCGACAGCGACCCGCTCGTCACCGGGGTGGGTGGAACGCAGCTGTCACTCAACACCGCTGGACAACGGACGGCACCGGACCAAGTGTGGAACGACACGTATAACGCCGATCTCAACGAGGTGTTCTTCGGCAACGCCGGACCCAACGCGTTGGCCGGGGGCGGTGGCAAGTCCATCATCTTCTCTCGCCCCTGGTACCAGAACGGCGTGGCTCGGGTCGTCGGCAACCAGCGCGGCGTGCCGGACATCTCGATGAGCGGGGCGTGTTCCGGAATGGTCAACACATACTCGACCTTTCCGGGTGAACCCCCGGGATGGGGCGTCGTTTGCGGGACGAGTGAGGCCACCCCGTTGTTTGCCGGCGTGGTGGCGCTGGCCGACCAGGTCGCCCACCATTCCCTGGGTCTGATCAACCCGGCGCTGTACGCCTTGTCCGCTGCTCACGCACCGGGCCTGGTCGACGTCACGCACGGGAACAACACGGTGTCCTTCCCCCAAAACGGACAGAACTACACCGTGCAGGGCTTCAATGCCGAGCCGGGCTACGACCTGGCATCGGGTGTCGGTACCGTCAACGCCGCCCTGTTCGTGCCCGAGTTGGCGCGCGCCGCGGGTGGCAACCCCTGGCAGGGATACGGTCCGTAAGGAGAAGCGTCAGTCAGACGCGATGGCGGCCAGAACGTCAAGGCGGGCGGCCCGGCGCGCCGGCCAGCTGGCCGCCACCAGGCCGAGAAGAGCCGACAACACAATGAACACCACCAGGCTCGATACCGGCACCACGGTCTCGGTGATTGTTGACCGGAGCGACTCCACCAGGGCCACGCCAAGTCCCGTCCCGATGATGATGCCGATGATGGCGCCGAGCACCGAGAGAATCACCGATTCGGCCCGGATCATGGTGCGGATCTGGCGACGTTTCATGCCGACGGCGCGCAACAACCCGATCTCGTGGGTGCGTTCAAAGACCGAGAGCATCAGCGTGTTGACGATACCGATGAGGGCGATGAGGACCGTCAAACCCAACAGCGCGTAGACCAGCCCGAGCAGTTTGTTGACGCTGGCCACCTGCGATTGATCGAACTGGGCCCGACTTTGCACCTTGGCGCTCGGGTAAGCCGCCAGTGCGTGCGCCACACGCTGCTCGACCGAACTGCTTCCGTCGGTGCGCAGGAGCACCCCGATAGCCAGAGGGTTCTCGAAGTGGGACAGGAAAAATCCGGTTCCGGTGAGGTAACTTCCGATGAGCGCGTTGGTCTGATAGATCCCGCCGATGCGCATGCGCGACGAGCCGGTCAGTGCGAATTTCACGGGAACGCTGTCGCCCACCGACAGCTTGTCTGATGTGGCTGTCGCCGAATCGATCAACAGTTCGTCTTTGCTCAGGGCATCGGCGCTGCCGGCGGTCAATCGCAAGATCAACGTCTCAGCCAGATTGTGCGGATCGACGGCGGTGAGCTCCACGATGGAGTGCTGGAATTCAAACTGACCCTGATACGCCGTGGATGCCGCCGTGACACCGGGCACGGCGGCGGCAATGGTCGAAACCGCTCGACTGAAGCCCGCTGAGTTGTTGTTGGTGACCGTCACGAGCAAGTCGGCCCGCACGGCGTCATCGACACTGCTCGTGGCCGACTTCGACAGTGACGCGCCGAACACGGCCATAGCCGAGACGAGGGCCAGTCCGACCATGAGCGCCGAAGCGGTCTGCGCGGTGCGCCGCGGGCTGCGCATGGAGTTCTCCCGCCCGAGCCGTCCCGATACGCCCATGACGCGGGCCAGCGGACGGCCGATCACACTCGACAACGGGCGCGCCAAGGCGGGCAGGAGCATGGCGGCTCCGACAAATATGCATACGGCGCCCAGACCCACCAGGGCAATGGCTGGCTTGGTCAGGCCGAAGGCGAGGAGGGCGGCTCCGACCACCGCCACCGCTGTGCCTCTCACGAAGCGGCGCCGGTTCGAGATGTCCCCCTCGGACTGGCGATCACTGATGGCGGCAACGGGAGCGACGCGTACAGCACGTCGGGCCGGGCTTATAGCTGATACGAGCGTGACGCCGACGCCGACAACAAGCGAGACGATGACCGTACGCGGCGCGAAGACAATCGACCCCGACGGCAGCGTGATGCCAAATCCCCGCAACAGGGCCTCAAGGCCGAGGGCGGCCAACACCCCCAACCCGATCCCGATCAAAGACGAGACCAATCCCACCCCAGCGGCCTCGGCCAGCACCGAGCGGAACACCTGGCGGCGGCTGGCTCCGACAATTCGCAACAACGCCAGCTCACGGGTGCGCTGCCCCACGATGATCGAGAAGGTGTTGAGGATGGTGAATCCACCCACGAACAATGAAATGAACGCGAAGACGAGCAACGCCGTCGAGAAGAACCCCAACGCCTGGCTAATGGCGCTGGTCGCCTCATTGGCCAAGGTCTGTCCTGAAACAACTTCGGTGTTACGGGGAATGGCCCGGGCAATGGCACCTTGGACCACGGACTTGTCGGCGCCGGGTCGAGCCACCACGTCGACGCTGTCGAGTCTGCCTTCGAGGCCCATCACCTGCTGGGCGGTCGGGAGCGTGAATGCCGCCAGGGTGGCCCCCGCCAGGTTGTTGGCGGTGCCGAACTGGGCGATGCCGGTGATGGTGAAGGTGCGCGACGGTCCGGCAAAGAGAATGCGGACGCTCTGGCCCACCTTGAAGCCGTACTTCATGGCCGTACCGGCATCCATGACCACATCGTTAGAGGAGGTGGGCGGGCCCCCCTGCACGACATGCAACTCTGAGATCTGCGAGTTGGTGTCGAATTCGACGCCGATCGTTGGTGCGCCACCCGTAGAAATGGCAGAACCTTGGCGCGACACGTACTGGGCGTAGCCCTCGACAACGCCGTTGGCCGCTTCCACACCGGGAACGGCGCGCACCGTGGCCAGCACCGATTCGGGCAACGGATCGCGCACGGCATTGGCGGCGGATTGGTTCGAGAACTGGGCCACGCCTCGGACCTGGAAATCGATCTTCTGGTAGATGGACCCGAACAATGTGGTGAAGGTGTGGTTCAACGTGTCGGTGAGGACGAACGTTCCCGAGATGAACGTGACCCCGAGCACGATGGCCAATGCCGTCAGGGCCAATCGCAGCTTGTGGGCGAGAAGCCCGTTGATAGTGACCTTCCACATCTCAGGCTCCGAGTGTCCGCATCCGCTCGAGAACGGAGTCCGCCGTGGGCGCATCGAGTTCGTCGACGACGGCGCCATCGGCAAGAAACAGCACACGATCGGCATAGCTGGCGCCGTGGGGATCATGCGTCACCATGACGATGGACTGGCCCCACTCCTTGACCGACTTGCGCAGGAACTCGAGCAACTCAGCCGAAGCATTGGAGTCGAGGTTGCCAGTGGGCTCGTCGGCGAAAATGAGGTCAGGACGATTCATCAGTGCCCGAGCACAAGCCACCCGTTGCTGCTGTCCTCCGGACATCTCGTTGGGACGGTGGGACAACCTGTCACCGATGCCGAGCTGCCCGACCAGGTAGTCGAACCACTCCTTGTCCACCTTGGCGCCGGCCAGGTCAGCGGGGAGCGTGATGTTCTCGGCCGCGGTGAGGGTGGGAACGAGGTTGAACGACTGGAACACGAACCCCACCCGGTCGCGCCGCATCTGGGTGAGTCCGGCATCATTCAGGCTCCCGATGTCCTGGCCTCCGACATAACAGTGTCCCGCCGTCGGCTGGTCGAGACCTGCCATGCAGTGCATGAGCGTCGACTTCCCCGAACCTGATGGGCCCATGACCGCGTTGAAATGGCCGCGCCCGAAGACCACGTTGACGCCGGCCAGGGCGTGCACCTCGGAGTGACCGATGCCATAGGTTTTGCGCAGATCGACGGCCTGAGCTGCAGGCGACGTCTGCAGATCGCCGGTTGGTGTGTCCGAAGTCAGGGTCATGTCTCCTCGCAGGGCACAGGGAACAAAAGAAGTATTCCCCAAGGACCCGACGACCTTTGACATGGGCAACGGCCTGCGCAAGGGCGCCGGCCGTGCCACCACCGACATTTGCGCCTCTATTGATCGCGATGGCGACAATCAATTGGTGATGGCGCTACCACCTCCGTGAAAAGCAGTCGGTGCGACCGCGCCGTCAGTGACTCGCCTGCCAAGCGGTCTCTGCACCGGTGACGTCAAGCAGCAAGTTGCCGAGGGCGAGGTTGATGTCGTCGGTGTGATATCCCCAGTCCGGCCCCAGGGCCTCGGTTACCACAGGCCTGGTGTCCCCGGGCCCGCCGACGTCGCTGACTTGGAGCCAGGTCGCCCCACCTTGACTCGTGCAAGTGGCCGAGTACAGACCGGGGTACGTCACCCAAGGAGTTGTCACCGCCGGCGTCAGACCCGTCTGCGTGGTTGAGACGAACAACGGCGCAAGTTGGCCGGTCCCTCCGCCCAAGGCGGCCGGGTTGACGCAGGCAACCTGTTCGCCACTTCCCGTTGACTGTCCCGACTGCAAGCTCACTCCTTGTCCGGGTCGTCCGACGACGGCCGCAGCCGGAGGCTCAGAAGGAAAAGCGGAGTAGGCGATGACACAACCGCTCTGCAAGGCAGCGGTACAAAGGGGCACATCAGAAAACGTGGCCCCCACGTTGGCGCCAGTGGGTACCTGCAAGTTGCCCCCAGCGAGGATGGCCACCACCAGGCGCCGTCGCAGCGCGGGGTCACTGTCGAATTGCGTGGCGATGAGATGGATGAGGATGGCCGAGCCCTGGGAATCTCCGATAAGGATGATGGGACGGTTGCCGGCGTCGTGGGCGACGAAGTCGTCCCACGCCGAAACGAGACTTTGGTACGCCACCGTAAACGTCGAATGAAGCGTGGCGGTGGCGCCCGAGGCGTTGCCAAGTCCCGTCTCGATGCTTAGCGCCGTGGCTTGGCGGTACATCGGTGCCCACACCGAGCAGACTTGCGAGAACTGGGACGCCTGCACCGCGGCCGAGTCGATCTCCGTTTTCTGCACCTCGAGATTGGCGTTAGCAGTTTCCTGCGCGCTCACGGTTGGGTACACGTAGAAGCAATCGAAGCTGGCCGCCGTCGATGGTGCCGGGAGCCCGGCCAGTGTCAGGGCCTGTCGTAGCCCGCTCGCGGGAACCGACGTGAGAGAGGGGCTAAAGGCACACGGGTCCATGGCCATGCCGGGCCGGCATAACCACACGGTGGTGGAGGTCGTTGAAGGAGAGGTGCTCGTCGTCGAGCTACTGGCCGACGGCGATGAGGCCGAGCACGAGGCACCGAATGCTGCCACCACCAATAGGGCGGCGCCGATGATGCCCCGGTGCCACGTACGGCGACGCGCCGACTCTGAAGATATGCAACCTATTTGCATATTAAAGTGTGGCTCATCGTGGCGTCGGATGCAAGATCTCCCTATCGCTTTGGAGACGTCCTCGCTGTCGCTCGCCGCAGTTGGATTCGGCAGATGCAAGCACTCATGCAAGAGGCCGGCTTCGATGGTTACCGTGAGACCGATGCATGGTTGCTGCGCCTGCTCGGCCAAGAGCCCCGGGCCATCGGCGAACTCGGAGAGATAGTCGGAGTCACTCGTCAAGCGGCACGACAACTCGCGGGCGGTCTGGCCGAACGTGGATACGCGTACTTCAGCAGCGATCCCCACGACGCGCGCCGAACCATGGTCGTTCTCACTCGTAGCGGCCGAAGCTACGGGCGAGCCGTCGCCGCCGCTCAAGACGGGCTCAACGACGCCATGCGAGACCGGGTGAGCGCCAAGGAGCTCGCCATCACTGACTCCGTGCTCCGAGCTGTCCTGCCTACAGCGGTGGCTCGCCGCCGACTCGACGAGAACGTGCCTCCGCCGAGCAAGTGATTTAGCTTTAGCCGCGCACCCCAATCGTGAGAGGCACCGTCGGTGGAACAGATACTGGTGACAGGCGGTACCGGCACTCTGGGGCGAGTCGTGGTGGAGTACCTCCTGGCCGGCGGGGCCGAGGTACGGGTACTGAGCCGGCGCCCGCGTAGTGAGGGGTCAGCGGCGTCGAGTTGGGCGATCGGCGATCTCCGCAAAGGACACGGCATCGAGGCGGCCGTGGCCGGGACCGACGTCATCATCCACTGTGCCAGCCAGCGGGGCGATATCGAATCGGCCCGACATCTGATCAATGCCGCCCGCGCCGCCAACGCCCATGTGGTCTACATCTCTATTGTTGGCGTCGATCAGGTGCCGCTCGGCTATTACAAGGCGAAGCTCGGAGTTGAACAACTCCTCGAGGGTTCGGGATTGCCGTGGACGATCCTGCGCACTACTCAGTTCCACAATCTCATCGTGAGTGGCTGTGACGCGCTGGCCCGCCTACCGGTAATGGCGGTACCGGCCCGCATGCAGTTTCAGCCCATCGAAGTCCGCGAAGTGGCGGCCCGACTCGTTGAGCTCGCGGCCGGTGCCCCCGCGGCGCGGGTGCCGGACATGGGCGGCCCCCAAGCGCTCACCTTCACTGACCTGGCTCGTAGCTATCTTGACGCACGCCGGCGAAGGCGTGCCGTGGTGCCGATCCGCATCCCCGGTGCCACCGCCGCCGCATTTCGGCGCGGCGACCACCTCGCACTGGGCCACGCCGTCGGCCAAGGCACCTTCGGCCAGTTCCTGGCCCAACGCTTTCCGCCCACGGGGTAAGGAGCTGGGGGGCGGCCCTTATCGAAGTGAGGATGTGCCCTTTATGAAACAGAAACCCAGGTGACACCGATCATCTGAGGTCCACCATGGGTGCCCGGCACGGCCCCGAGCTTTCCCACCCGCAGCGAATCCCGGGGGAACTCCGGAGCGATGAGCTCGAGAAATTCGTCGATGTCAGGTGCCTCGCTGTGCATGACGGCGACATGGTCGATCCGT
Source organism: uncultured Acidimicrobiaceae bacterium (assembly GCA_963714125.1). Lineage (GTDB taxonomy): Bacteria > Actinomycetota > Acidimicrobiia > Acidimicrobiales > UBA8190 > CAWCAW01. The sequence continues at coordinate 3,855,991 of OY970234.1, forward strand.
CCGGCCCTCTTCATGCGTTCGTAGAGCATCTGCATGGCCCGCTTGCGAGTACGGGCCTTACCAGCTTCTTCGACCACGCCTCCGCTGATATCGATCAGGGGCTTGATCGACAGCAAGGATCCCACCATCGCCTTGGCGTTTCCGATGCGACCACCTCGGCGCAGGTTTTCGAGCGTGTTCAGAATGGCGAACACATGCGTTCGGGGGATCAACTCGCCCACCCGGCGCAAGATCCGATCCGCATCGCCGCCGTCGGCAGCAACCTTGGCGGCCTCGATGACCAGGGTTCCCAGCCCACTTGATACCGACCGACTGTCGACGATGTGGATGGGCATGCGGCCCTCACAGCTCTGGGCCGCCGTCTGCGCCGATTGAAGGGTTGTCGACAGCGAACTGGACAAGTTGATGCAGATCACGGCGTCCGCACCGCCCTCAGCGGAGACGCGAAAGGCCTGTTCGAAGGCGCCCGGGGATGGGCAGGCCGTCTGGGGGAGCTCGGCGGAGTTTGCCATCCGCTTGTAGAAGTCCTCGACGCTCAGGTCGTCGCGATCCGAGAACTCTTCGCTGCCGAAGCGGATGCTCAGGGGCACGATGGTGATGTCCAACTGGTCGGCCTCGTCCTGCTCGAGGTCGCACGAGCTGTCACTCACAATGTCGACACGTGCCATGGGGGTCCTCCTCGCCGGTACCACCCGACCTGGCCATCCGCATGGCCCGGGAGCCGATTGCCAGAGCGGCTCGTAATGGGCCGTTTCCTTCTTTGACTCCATCAGGATGACAGCCATCGCCACGGCTTGCCAGCACAACGGCCGAAAGCGGCCCAAAGGGCATGGCGGCGGCCGATCCCAGGCCCGCCCACACCTCTCGTTTTCCTGTGCCCGGCCCCAAGGAGCCGGTGCTACCGTGCCGCCGCAGGAGGCGGCGTCCCCAGCCATGTCCCTGCCAAAGGTTGTCCATGCGATCCGGCCGTAACGACATGTGGAAGCAGGTGACCCAGCTGCTGCGGGGTCGCCCCGGCTGGACGGTCCAGGCCACGCCGACCCCCGGTGACGATCCCGTGTGGTGCTTCGGCGCTCGAGGCCAAGTCGAACTGGCCGTAAGGGTTGACGGTGGCGTGATCCGGCTACAGGTCTCCGAGACCGATCAAGACCTCACGTTCTCCACCACCGCCGATTTGGTGACATGGCTAAAGGCGCACATGCCGAATTCGTTCATGGACAAACCGGACAGCGCGCTGGACCGGCTGAAGGTGGGCAAGCTGTTCGAGTGGCGCTAGCGACGCACTCGGCCGGTACCATCGGCGCAGTGACCAGTTGAGCAGTCGAGGAGCGCCATGAGTACGCAAGACACGGGAGCCACTGCCACCACTGACGAAAGCAAAGCACCAGCCGCCAAGTGCCCGGTGTTGGGCAACGCGCGTGGCGCGGCGGGGTCGACGGCCAACGAGCATTGGTGGCCGGACCAGCTCAATCTGAGACCTCTGAACAAGAACTCCCCCCTTGTCGATCCCATGGGCCAGGAATTCGATTACGCCGCTGAGTTTCAAAGCCTCGACCTCACCGCCGTGAAAGCGGACATCGAAGCGGTGATGACGAGGTCGCAAGACTGGTGGCCCGCCGACTACAGCCACTATGGACCGCTGTTCATCCGGATGGCGTGGCACAGCGCCGGTACCTACCGGATCGCCGACGGCCGGGGAGGTGCGGGATCAGGCACACAACGCTTTGCCCCTCTCAACAGCTGGCCCGACAACGCCAACTTGGACAAGGCTCGCCGCCTCCTGTGGCCGGTCAAGCAGAAGTACGGCCGGAAGATCTCGTGGGCCGACCTGATGATCCTCGCCGGGAACTGTGCGCTCGAGTCAATGGGCTTCACGACGTTCGGGTTTGGCGGCGGGCGCGAGGACGTCTGGGAACCTGAGGAAGACATCAACTGGGGACCCGAGGACAGGTGGCTCGAAGACGAGCGCAACAGCGTTGACCGGGTCCTCGAAGAACCACTGGGCGCCGTGCAAATGGGGCTGATCTATGTGAATCCCGAGGGCCCCAACGGAAACCCGGATCCCATCGCAGCGGCTCGCGATATCCGAGAGACGTTCGCGCGCATGGCCATGAACGACGAGGAGACGGTGGCCCTCATCGCCGGCGGCCATACCTTTGGCAAGACTCACGGGGCCGCCGACGCCGGTCAATACGTCGGCCGGGAGCCCGAAGCCGCCGGGATCGAAAACCAGGGCTTGGGGTGGATCAACTCTTTCGGCACCGGCCACGGCGATGACACCATTACCAGCGGCTTGGAAGGTGCGTGGACCACCGATCCGACTCGGTGGGACAACAACTTCTTTGACAATCTCTTTGGCTATGAGTGGGAGCTGACGACGAGCCCGGCGGGTGCTCATCAATGGCGCCCTACCGATCGGGCTGCGGACAACACCGTGCCCGACGCCAACGATCCGTCGAAACGGCATGCACCGGTGATGCTCACAACCGACCTTGCCCTACGGCTCGACCCGATCTACGAGCCGATCTCGCGGCGGTGGCACAACAACCCTGACCAATTCGCCGACGCCTTTGCCCGAGCTTGGTACAAGCTCACACATCGCGACATGGGACCGCTCTCTCGCTATCTCGGGCCCGAGGTGCCCCGTGAGCACCTGATCTGGCAGGACCCCGTCCCTGCCGTTGACCACGCCTTGGTCGACGAGCAAGACGTCGTCGCGTTGAAGGGGGCCATACTCGCCTCCGGGCTTTCCGTCTCGCAGTTGGTGTCGACGGCGTGGGCATCGGCTTCCACGTTTCGTGACAGTGACAAGCGAGGTGGTGCCAACGGGAGCCGTCTCCGGCTGGAACCGCAGAAGTCCTGGGATGTCAATGACGGTGCTGATCTCGACCTCGTGCTGAGCACCTTGGACGGGATTCGCAACGGCTTCAACAGCGCGCAGAAGAGTGACAAACAAGTCTCCCTGGCCGATCTGATCGTCCTCGCCGGGTGCGCGGCGGTGGAGGAGGCCATCAGTATGGCCGGACGCCAACAATCGGTACCGTTTTCGCCCGGACGGACAGACGCCTCGCCCGAGCAGACCGACGTCGAGTCTTTCGCCGCCCTCGAACCGACCGCCGACGGGTTCCGCAACTACTTCCGTACCGACCACAAGAGGCGCCCCGAGGACCTTTTGGTGGACCGTGCCACTCTGCTGTCCTTGACGGCTCCCGAGATGACGGTGCTCGTCGGTGGGCTGCGCGTCTTGATTGCCAACGCCACGACCAACCACGGTGTCTTCACTGACCGACCCGAGACGCTGACCAACGACTTCTTCGTGAATCTGCTCGATATGCGCACACAGTGGCACCCGACCTCGACCGACCATGTCTACGAGGGACGGGACCGTTCCTCCGGTGCACTGCGGTGGACGGGCACGGCTGTCGATCTTGTCTTCGGGTCGAACTCCCAGCTACGAGCGCTCGCCGAGGTCTACGCGTGTGAAGATGGGCAGGAGAAGTTCGTGCGGGACTTCGTGGCCGCGTGGAGCAAGGTCATGAACCTCGATCGCTTCGATCTTCGTTGAGGTATTCCGCATCGGTGACGAGGTCTCCCCAGTGCGCATCACCTTCGGTCATGGAGATGTGCGTCATGAAGTGCCCCGGGGCCGATCCATGCCAGTGTTCCTCGCCATCGGGCGCGTAGACGATGTCGCCGGGGCGGATCTCGAGAATTTTCTCCCCGCGTGGTTGGACCAATCCCTTGCCTTCGGTGACATAAAGGGTCTGGCCCAGGGTGTGGGAGTGCCAGGCGGTGCGGGCTCCGGGACTGAAGTGCACAGCGTTGACGTTGATACGTGACGGCTCTTGTCCTCTGGCGATGGCGTCGACCCAGACGTCACCACTGAACATCTCGGCGGGGCCTTTGCCCGATGGTTGTTTGGGCCGAAGTTCCATGCACGTTCCTCCTGGCCGCCATCGGCCCGCCATCCGAGCTGCACAAAGCAGATTTCGTCGGCAGTGTATCGGTCGTCGTCAACACGGAGCGGGAAACGGACAACCACTCCCCTACGGGACGATCACCGTTCGCGTACCGGGGACATCGGGCTGCGCCCACACGGACTCGATGCTGCTCAGGGCGGCGCTGCGAACGACGATCTTCAGCGCGCCCGAGTTGATCTCATCGATGAGGGACGGCAGTTCGGCCATATAGCCTTCGCGTGACACCGCACCTTGGCCGTTGCCTTGAATGCGAAGGTTCGCCGAGCGAAGGGCCACAGAAGGAAGCTCGAGTGTCGGCCCCGCTTGGGCGCCAATCTGTATCCAGTTGAGGGCTCGGCTGCGATCCGATCGGGCCGTCAGTAATGCCATGATGGCGAGCTCAGCGGGCTTGGCCCAGAGATAGTCGATGACAATGTCGACCTCGGCGGCCGCCGAGGCCAAGGCACTCGCTGTCCGCTCTGTGTCCTCGGTGAGCTGCACGAGGTCATCAGCGCCGACGTCGGTGAGCGCAGCCAGACGCGTGGCATCGCGACCGGCCCCGACGACGCGACCGGCCCCGAGGCGCCTGGCGATCTGCACCGCCATCGTCCCGGCATTGCCAGTGGCACCCAGCACGAGCACACCTTGGCCGGGCTCGATGGGCACACGACGACGCAGCGCCACCCACGACGACATGGCCGGATTCATGGCGGCGGCGATGCGCTGCGCATCGGCGTTGTCAGGCAATGGAACCATCCGCCGTAGGTCGATGACCGCCTTGTCGGCCATGGCGCCGGGATACTCATCGTCAGCCACGAAGTAGACCCGAGTGCCGTCAGCGCGGCGCCCGACCCCGTCCACACCGGGAATCATGGGGAGTTCGCCCGTACTGGTGTAGTGCCGCCCTGCCGCATCGCTTCGCACGCGGGGATGGAGACCGACGGCCAGGACGTCAACCAACTCGTGATCGTCGTCCTGGGGCGCCGGTACAGCAAAGTCCTGATAATGAGGGGGCTCGTCGAACGATGTGACGACCGCCGCGTGCATCTTGTCCATGGGTGCCTATCCCCTTCCCACGCCGCCAGGCCATTTAGTTGGTGTCACGTACAATATAGTTTGTGTGACGTACTATCGCAAGTAGGATAGGGGCGTGGCACCGACGACAACTCCCCGGCCGCACCAAGACCGATCCAGTCACGGCGACTTCGACATCGTCGATGCGCTGGCCGAACTGAGCTTCTTCGTCCAAGGGGCGTTGGCCAAACACGCCGCTACCCTCGACCTGTCGATGATCCAAACCCGGCTCTTGGGTGTGCTGCGCGACAGGGAACCGACCATGCAGGAATTGGCCAGGATTCTCGAATTGGACAAGTCGAGTGTGACTGGTCTCGTCGATCGGGCCGAGAGACGGGGGCTTGTGCAGAGAACTCCGTCCACCGACGACCGGCGCGCCATTCGTGTCGCCCTGACGGCCTCAGGGCGGCGACACATCCGCGACGTCGGCGCCGCGTTTCAGCGCGATATTGCGGCGGCCACAGCGCCTCTGTCCCCCGCCGACAAGAAGAAACTGTCGAGCCTGGCCCGCAGAGTGATCGACGCACGCCCGACACAGCCTCGAGGACCCCGACGCTGAGGACGCCAATCCGCCTCAGACCAACACCTGCAGCCCCCTCAGGACGTCCACTGCGCAATCCATTCGCCCGTCACCTGTTTGCCGACGACGTTGAGCCTGTTCCAGGCGTTGATGGCGGCGATGGCCACTACCAACGCGGCTAAGGCCGGCTCGTCGTAGTGCTTGGCCGCCTCGTCGAACACACCGTCGGGAACCGGATCGGCGCTGTCAGCCAGGCGGGTGCCCGCCTCGGTCAACGCCAGCACGGCGCGCTCGGCTTCGGTGAAGTATTCGGTCTCACGCCACGCCGCCAAGGTGAACATGCGGGCGTCAGTTTCACCCGCCTTCTTCGCACCGCGACTGTGGATGTCGAGGCAAACGGCACAGCCATTGATCTGGCTGGCCCGTAGGCCGATCAGCTCGAGCGTCGACGTCGACACTCCGGCTTCCACGGCCGCGTCAGTGGCGGCCTTGCTCAGCGCCTGCATGGCCTCCATCACTCCGGGAACACTGACGGCCGGGCTTTTCATGCGTGAATGCATGGCGTCTCCTCCTCGAATCCGAGCGCCTCTGTGGTTTGGCCCTTCTTTCTATCCCTGCCGGTAGTAGTGGTCCTCGTCAAGGTCGTCGAGGAGGCTGGGCCCCGTCGGCGTCCAACCCAGGAGCTCGCGGGTGAGGGTGGCGGTGGCGGAGATGTCCATGGCGATGAAGCGGCCCAGGTGGGCGAAATGTTCGGGGGCATCGCCAAGAGCTACCGACTGGGTCGGGACGCCCAGATGACGGCTCATCACCTCGGCAACTTGCCGGATGGGCACACCCTCATCGGCCACGGCGTGCAAAACCGAACCACCGGGAGCGCCCTCCACGGCCAGGCGGGCCAGGCGGGCGGCATCGGAACGGTGGACGGCCGGCCACCGGTTCGCCCCGTCACCCACATACCCGGCCACTCCCCGCTGGCGGGCCACGGCAACGAGGGTGGCCATGAACCCGTGGTCACCGTCGCCATGGACGCTCGGGGGAAGACGCAGCACCGACGAGCGGATGCCGACGCCGCGCAGGGACAGGACGAAAAGAGCAGTGGCAGCCCGCAGCCCGGCAGGGTTGGCCCGGGCCTCGGGGCTCGGCACCATCCCGTCGTCCTCGGTGGCGACCCGGCCAGGCGGGAGCCCGGCCAGGCCAGAGGCGAGAACAAAGGGGCGCTCGGAGCCCGCCAGGGCGGCGCCCATGACCTCCACGGCCCGCCGATCGGCGGCCGCCGCGGTGGCGAAGTCGCCCCCAAAGGCCACTTCGTGCTGAAAGGCCAGGTGGATCACGCCGTCGGCGTCGGCCGCGGCGGCGGCCAGACCGGCCGGGTCGTCGAGATCACCTCGCCAGACGGTGGCGCCGACCGCCTCGAGACTCTGCGCCGACGCATCCGAACGGGCCAGGCCCACCACCTCGTGACCGGCTCCGAGCAACTCGGGAACGACAGCCGAGCCGATCCAGCCTGACGCACCGGTGACAAAGATTCGCATGGGACGACCTCCAGGGGGCGGTATTGATGTCAGTAACTGCCATCAACCCTAAAACTGATGTCTGTGACTGTCAACACTAAGATTCGAGCCATGGGCCGTTGGCAACCAAACAGTCGGGGACGACTGCAGGAGGCCGCTTTGGCGCTGTACTCCGAGCGCGGCTTTGACCAGACCACCGCGGCCCAGATCGCCGATCGAGCCGGGCTCACCGAGCGGACCTTCTTCCGGCACTTCGCTGACAAACGAGAGGTGCTCTTCGGGGCCGCGGCTGCACTCCAGGAACGGATTGTGGCCGGCGTCGCCGAGGCGCCGGAAAGCGACGGACCCCTCGACGCCGCCGCTCGCGGTCTCGATGCCGCCGCCGCCACACTCGGCGACTCACGGCGCGACTTGGCTTGCCAGCGTCACGCCGTGATCATGGCCAATCCGGAACTGCGCGAGCGCGAGCTCACCAAGCTCGCCGACTACGCCGCTTCGGTGGCCGCCACCTTGCGCCAGCGCGGCGTCACCGAGCCGCAAGCGACGTTCGCCGCCGAAGCGAGCATGACGGTGTTTCGTGTGGCGATGCAGCAATGGGCCACCGGGGAGGACCCCCGAGAGCTCGACGCCATCATGCGATCCGGTGTGGCCGACCTCCGCACCACCATGACACTGCGCACCTGATCTCGGCGTGACGCCGCGACGGCGTGACCCGTCGGTCAAGGCGTCTATGGCGACGCAGGCGCCACGACGATCATGGATGGCGCTGGCCACCCCGACCCGGCTTGCTCGAGGCCTACCAATATGGCCAGCCAAAACCGCCGGCTCCATCGAACCCGGGTAGCGGGCCCTAATCGGGCTGCGGCGGGACCTATCGAGGGACGCCGACGTCAGCGGTGAGGTAACGGCCCAGCGCGTCAAGCTGCTTCCCGGTGCCGTCCTCACGCCACTCGGGAAGCTCGTGACCGTCGAGATAGGCACCCTGTTCGGTAAGCACCAGCATGGTGCCCTTCTCTTCGGTGACGAATTCGACGGTGGTCTGGGAGATGGTTGCCGTGATGTCGCCGTCGATGAGGACAGCGCTGTAGGCGATACGTTCACCGGGCATGATGTCGCGGTAGAGCACCTCCCAGGTGATCACCTTTCCCCCGTGGTCGCCGCGGTTGCGCTCGAACCCACCGACGCGGAAGTCAAGCTGGTAGTCGCCATTGTCACCGGCAAACCATCGCGCCTTGGCTTCGGGGTCGGACCATGCCGAGAACACCTGCTCGGGCGAGCACGCGTAGTGGCGCTCCAGGGTGAAGGTGTTGTGCACGACGCTACGTTCGGTCATCGGATGGTTCCTTTCGTTCGTGGCTTTGGTGCGCTGCGCACCGCGGCCTTGTCGTTCAGTTCGACTTCGAGACGGTCGAGACGTCTCTCCCACGTGACGCGCTGGGCCATGAACCACCCCTCGGCGGCACGCAACGCCAACGGCTCCACCCGGCAGCTGCGGACGCGACCGACCTTTTCGGTGTGCACCACGCCGGCCTCTTCCAACACACCGAGGTGCTGGAGCACCGCCGGCATCGACATGGACAAAGGCGCCGCCAATTGCGACACCGACGCGGGGCTGGTAACGAGTCGTTCGACGATGCCCCGCCGGGTGGGATCCGCCAACGCGTGCAGGATGCGATCGAGATCCCCCTGATACTTAAGCATCTACTTAAGTATTGTCTAAACCGGGCCCGTCGTCAAGTGACCCGCCACGAGCCACGGCCACAGCGCACCACTGCGCTTCCCCGGCGACAGTCAGCCGTCGTAGAAGCTCAACGGGTGGAGGCCGACAAGCGATCGTTGTCGCGGCGTCACGGCGCGTGCCTCGGCTTCCTCACTCAGGTGCGACGCCGAGGACGTGGGCCGGATCCGTTGCGCCACGTCGCGGCGCCCGTAGTGACACTGGATGAACATGCGTCCGGGGTCATGGGTGCCCAGCGGCATCCGTCGGTGCCAGATGTCCGACACGAACAGGGCGACATCACCGGCTTGGGCGACAAGAGGAACCACACTGCGGCCCTCCCATGCCAAGTCCGGGTCGTCCATCTTGTCCTTCGGGGGAGGCTGGCCCGAGGTGTGGCTCCCGGGAATCACACCCGTTGCGCCGGCCTCGAGCGGACAATCCTGGAGATAGATGTGCGTGGCGATGGCGAAGATCGGATACGGGATTCGCTCGTCCCATGGGACACCCGGTGCCCGAGGAACGTGAGGGCCGCTGTCGATATGCCAGAAGCGGCCGAGGTGATCGTTTTCGCCGGGCGGTTGCCACCACGCCGTGTTGGCGATCACGTGGCAGTCTTCGCCGATCAGCGGTTCGATGGTGTCGAGCACCCTCGAGTTGGCCACGGCGTCTTGAACGACGGCACTGCGATTGAGCATCTCGTAGCGAAACGGAGATTCGCCTACCCCGACGAGCCCTTCTTCACGCTCATTGGGCGGGTACTCGGCGAAGACACGCTCGACATCGGCAACCAGCGCTGCCACCTCCGCCTCGCTGAATACCTGCCGGAGCACGACATACCCGTCGCTCTGCAGGCTTTCGGAGGCGGCCGGAACCGGGCCCCTCAGGATCCGCAGGTACCCCGAGGACGAGCGTTTGAGCATGCACTGATTCTGTCGCGCCTCATGACGCCCCACAACGCCGACAAAGTCCGAAGCAAAAAAAGCGGGAGTCTTCGGATTCGTGGCCCGAAGACTCCCGCCTAACGAAACGAGCTGTCCTTATCCGCCGTAGACGGGCGTGGTCACGACTGACGAGAGCACCGCCAGGAAGAGGTTGAAGTTCCCTCCATTGGTGGTGACAGGTCCAGCGGTGAAAATACCGTCTGTGTCGTTGTGGATGATGTTGCCCGAGATCGTGATGCTCAACGGGTCCACACTGCCGACGTAGACGCCGCTGGTGTTGGCGTCGCTATCGTCGCCACCGGTCTCAGATGCCGTGCCACCGAGGTTGTTGGTTCCGATGTTGTTGCCCACGATGACGTTGCCCGAGAAGTCGCCTTGGCCAGCCAGATGGCTGTGCAGCGTGATCCCGGCCAACCCGTTACCACTGATGGAGTTGGCGGCAATGACGTTGTCGTACACGGCTCCGCCTAGTACCGGACTGGCCAGCACAACGCCCGCACCCGTACCGGGCGGCGTGTTCCCGTTGTCATTGCTCTGGTTGCCGATGATCTTGTTGTCGAACACTCCCGCCGCGCTGTGGTCGGCCAAGATGATCCCGCACCCGGCCAGGTTGCCGTTAGCGAGGTTGCCCGTGACCGTGTCGTGAGAGGCCGGTGTCCCAAGGTCGTCCGTAAGGTAGATGCCTCCGCCGACATTGCCCGTCAGCGTGTTGCCGGAAACCGTCGACCACGAGCTGCTGTTCAAGTCGATTCCCGTGCCGCCATTGGGTCCCGCACCGTTGTTGATGGCGGTGTTGTGGATGAAGGTGGAGTTGTTGGCTACCGAAAGAATGCCGTCACCGGACGCACCCTCGACGGTAAAGCCCTCGATGGTCACGTTGGGAGCCATCACCGTAAAGGCGTTGCCACCCAGTGGTCCGAAGAGGGGCGAGTTGTCAGCCGAACCCGGATTCACGACGGCTCCATAACCGACGATGGTGACGGGCTGGGTGACGACGACGTCTTCGCCGTAGCTCCCTCGGCATACGACAACGCGTCCGCCGGCGCTGACCGCTTCGACACCGGCGGTGATCGTGGTGAACGACGGCGCACCACACGGCCGAGCGGATGGGGGCGATACGAATACCGTGCTGGGCAACGCAGAGGCGTCCGCCGCGCCCGAACCGAAGAGCGGGACTATGGAGAGAGCGCCTCCTCCAACCAGTGCGAGCACTGGCCCCATGACGTAGCGACCCAACCGATGACCTCTCATGTAAAACCCCTTTCGTCGCCGGCGGCGTTCACGGTTTGATGCGTTTCTTATCCCGCACAGCGAGCGATATCAGTGCCACCCCTAGTGGGCCGCGCCTTCTTTTACCAAAGGCACTAGGCACGATGCAACGCACTAGCGGGTGACAATTGGGGCCTGCCCTGCCCGTTCGCGCTCCTGGGCAGCCGAGACTCACTAAGCGTGAGATCGTGGGGAGACGACACATTGCACGTTCACCGACGACAATCGTGCGTGCTCGTACAAGGCGACGTCGCCGCCGCCAACTTCATAGGAGGAGCACAGTGGCCAAACCCCATGTCGTGTCGGCCGAAGAATGGGAACAGACACGAGCGGAGTTGCTCGTGGCAGAGAAGGAGGCCACTCGAGCACTCGACGCACTGGCCGCCAGGCGGCGCCGACTGCCTATGGTCAAGTTCGGCAACGACTACGTATTCGACACCCCGACGGGCCCGGCCACACTCCTCGACCTCTTCGAGGGCAGGGACCAACTTGTCGTTTACCAGTTCATGGACGTCGGGCCCGACGGCTTTTGTCCCGGCTGTACCGCCTTCACGAACAACGTCACCGACTTGCAGGACCTCGCCGACACCGGCGTGAGCTGGGCCACGATCTCGAATATGCCGCTGGCTCAGATACAGGGGTACAAGGCGAAGATGGGATGGACACTGCCGTTCGTGTCCTCGCACGCAACGGCGTTCGCAGACGACTGCGGAGCCGGTGCGGGCTTTGTACTCAGTGTCTTTCTGCGCGACGGCGACGATGTCTATCGCACGTATTCGACTACGGCCCGCGGCGTCGATCGCGTGATGTTCGTCAACAACATTCTCGATCTTTGCCCCTACGGACGCCAGGAGGACTGGGAGGACTCGCCGGCCGGGTGGCCGCAACATCCGACCTACGGATGAGGCGTCGCCGTCTCTGGGCGCACGGCGCGCGCCGGACGGTGCTGGGTGGGCCGATGGGGCTCCCAGCGAAATGTGGCGACGGCAACGGCGGTCCCGCCAGCCGCCCATAGCGCCAGCACGACGAGGTCGTGCACCGAGAGCCACGCGTGGCCGCCGGTGTGGTCCAGCGCGATGCCGACGGCATGCGCCAACGGTTGAGCCGGAAAGTAGGCGGCGATCGAGGACAGCCAATGCGGTTCGCTGACGGCCCCGAAGATTCCCGAGACGATGATGAGCGGAAAGTACGTGAGCATGAGCGTCGGCGCAGCGGCTTCGAGGGTTGGGATCACGGCGCTGAGGGCAGTGGCGGCGGCGGCCCACGCCAGGGACCCAAGGATGAAGGCGACGAGTGCGCCCAACGCGCCGCTCACACTCAGATGGGTCTTGTAGAGAAGGACTCCGGCCACGACGGTGGCGGCGCCTGCCACTGTGGCCACGACCACCGTGGCCAGGATGCGGCCCATGAAGTAGCACCATCGTGGCAGCGGGGTGGCCCACCACCGCTTGAGGACACCGGCTTCGCGCGCCGCCACAAGACGAACGCCGTAGGTGTTCCAGGCGGTCAGGCTGAGACCGAAGACGGCAAAACGCGCCACGTCGGCGTCAGTGGTCTGGGTGTGCTGCCCGTGTGATGCGATCAGCAGGATGACGGGAAATCCAATGCCGATAGTGACGGCTCGGCCGCTGGCCAGCAGTCGGGTCTGATAGACGATCTGGGCCGCCAACAACCGGCCGATGCTCGGCATCTTGGCCGTCGCGCTCGGCGTGCGGTCGCTCATCAGAAGGTTCCTTTGGTACCGACGGCTGCGCCGATGGCGGCCAGGTAGGCCTCTTCGAGATTGGGGGGGCCGACTTGGAGGCCCGCAAGACCGAGGTGGTGGCGATCGGCCCAAGCGACAAGGTCTCGCAGGGCGCCGGTGGGGTCGTCGGCTCGTACCGACAGGACGCCATCAGTGAGGTCTACGCCAGACAGGAGCACGGCGGGCAGGTCTCGGACCGGCGCGTCTGGCGGCAACTCGTAGCGGATGGTGGCGACCCCGCCGCGAGCGCGCAGCCCCGCCGGTGTGGTGTCGGCGACCACCTTGCCGCCGACGAGAAGGATGAGCCGGGCGGCGAGATGCTCGGCCTCGTCGATGTAGTGGGTGGTGAGCACGACGGTCGTTCCGGTCGTGGACAGGTTTGCTACGGCCGTCCAGGCGCGACGCCGAGCTTCGGGGTCGAGCCCGGTCGTGGGCTCGTCGAGAAACAGGACCTCGGGCTGACCAATCACCCCGATGGCGACGTCGACCCGACGACGCTGTCCTCCTGACAAGGCGCCGATACGGGTGTCGGCATCGTCAGTGAGGTCCACGAGCTCGAGGACTTCGGCCACAGGACGCGGCCGCGGATAGAGACCGGCGAAAACTAACAAGGTGTCGCGGACGGTGAGCTCGGCGTCGAGGCTCGTTGATTGGAGGACCAGTCCGATGCGTGCTCGCCAGCGCCGATCCCCGCGGTGCGGGTCGACCCCGAGGACCCGGGCGGTGCCACTGGTCGGAACCACGAAACCCTCGAGCATCTCGAGCGTGGTGGTCTTGCCGGCTCCGTTCGGTCCGAGCACGGCCACCACCTGACCGGCAGGCACCTCGAAGCTGACATCGTCGACGGCGGCAAAATCACCAAAGCGCTTGCCGAGCTGTTCGACGGAAATCGCCGTCATGACACGGAGGCGCCGGTGCCGATGGAGCTGCGACGACGAGCGCGTTGCGACATCAAAGCGGCGATGGCGGCCCACGCCATGAAGGCGACGCCGATGGCGATGAGAAGCGTCCCGCCGTGGATAGCAAAGCCGATTCCGGCGAACAAGACACCCACAACGGCGCGCGCTAGAGGACCGCTGCGACCTCTGAAGAAAAACAGCATGGGATGGTTCCTTTCTGTTGTGGTTGCGTGCTGGGATCAGGACAGGGAGAGCGAACCGGCGTCCATGGAGCCGACCGCCATGGCGACAGCACTACGCACGACCTCGACCAGCGGCGTCGACGCGTCGGTCTGGCGGAACCAGTACAAGACGGCGGCCCGTTCGGCGGCAAAGACCACCCCGGCCACCAGAAGCGGCAGAAGCGGCAGAAGGTCGCCCGGCGTGGCCCCGGTGCGCAGCGCCACGGCGTCGGCCAGGGCTCGCTCGCTGGACGCTCGCGCCTTGAGGTACTCGCCGTGCAAGGCGGGCTCGGCCGCCACCAAGGAGCGAAACCCGTCCAGCCAACCCTCGGGAACGCCGTTATGGCCGGCCGGCCCGTACAGGTCCGCCACCGCCGCTACTAGAGCATCAGCGAGCCGTTCACCGTCGGGCCGTTGAGCGAAGCCGCTCACCAGCTGCCCGTCACGCAAGGTGGTCGGCCACACAATCGCCGCTTCTTTGCTCGAGAAGTAGTTGTTGAACGTCCGCGTCGAGACACCGACGGCGGCGGCGATCTGCGGCACCCGGACATGGGCGAGACCCTCAGCTTGGGCCATGTCAAAAGCGGCAAGAGCGAGGTCGAGGCGGGTCTGCTCCTTTTGGAGGTCTCGTCGCCGCATCGATGCCCGGTCCGGGGCGGTCACGGGGGGAGCCATGTGGACACCCTAAGGCAATCTTGCGTAATACGCAAGAGTTTCCTGATACGTAAGAATCGATGGACCGGCGGACTTCACGTAATTCCTGGTGGGGGTGGTTGCTTGACACAAACTGATATAACCGTTACTATCATCATAACCGTTATACCGGAGGAGCGATGCAACAAGAAGTCGTGCTTGCCATGCTGGCGAAAGAACCCTCGCAGGGCTACCAGCTGCGCGCTCGGCTCATCGCCGCGCTCGGTCCCCTCGGTGAGGCTCTCAACGCCGGTCAGATCTACGTCACCCTCGGGCGGCTGGAGAAGGCGGGCCTTGTCGCCCTGGACGACGCCGTCGGAACCAAGGACCGAGAGCGCAAGGTCTACGTCCTGACCGCATTGGGTCAAGAGCGTGTGGAGGAGTGGCTGGCCGAGGTGAGCTGGCCCCGACCCGACCTCGCCGAGTTCCACCTGAAGCTCATCGCCGCGGCGGCGGCACGGCTGGCCGACCCCATCAGCATCGTCGACGCCCAGCGCCGCGAGTTGTTGCGGCGCCTCCGAGATGCCCAGGTCACCCAGATGGCCGAGCCCGAGGGCTCCGATGCGGCGCTGCTGCTCGAAGGGATCGTGCTCCGCCTACAGGCAGACCTCCGGTGGCTGGAGGCCTGTGAAGCGAATTGGACCATGCGAAGGAGAACGCCATGAACGGCCACACCACAGCCGAAGCGCCCGCAGTCCTGCTGCGGGCCCAGGGCTTGAGCAAACACTTTGGCAAAGGCGAGAGCCTCGTGCGTGCCGTCGACGAGGTCGACCTCCAGGTGGCACGAGGCGAGACGCTGGCCATCATGGGACCGAGCGGTTGCGGCAAGTCGACGCTGCTGCACCTGTTGGGCGGCCTCGATCGGCCATCGGGTGGCGAGCTGTGGCTTGATGGGTCACGCATAGACCGCCTGAGCGAACGCGGCCTCGCCGACCTCCGGCGTCGCCAGGTCGGCTTCATCTTCCAGGCGTTTCATCTCATGGACGAACTGACGGCAAGGGAGAACGTCGAGCTGCCCGCGCTGCTGGCCGGACGCAGTCCCCGTCAGGCCCGGCGTCGCGCCTTGGATCTCCTCGAGCAGGTAGGGCTGGCCGACCGTACCCAACACCTGCCCTCGGCCTTGTCCGGTGGCCAACGCCAGCGTGTCGCCATCGCTCGGGCACTCGCCAACGAGCCGCTGGTCGTATTCGCCGACGAGCCGACCGGCAACCTCGACAGCGGGGCCACCCTCGACGTGCTGCGGCTCTTTGCTCACCTCCGCGCCTCAGGGCTGACGCTTGTCATCGTCACCCACGACGAGCGTGTGGCCGTGACCGCAGATCGGCTGCTGTCGATGCGCGACGGCGCCCTCGTCGACCAGACGCGTCTCACCGGCGGGTCACGGGGCAACGTGGCCGACCTCGTCACCTTGGAGCGATCGTGATGGGAACCGCACTCGTCGTCTTGCGCCTGGCGTGGCGCGACATTCGCCGTCACCGTGCTCAGGCCGTCCTCCTCATCGTTGCCATCGCATCCGCCAGCGCCGCGCTGACCATGGGACTCGCCCTCAATGGCGTCACCAGCCGGCCGCCGTACACCACTACCCGCGCCGCCACCTTGGGCCCCGACGTCGTTGCCTACCTGGCATCACCGTCGCAGGCGCGTGGCCTGACCGATGGGGCTGAGGTGGCGGCCTCGAGCGGGCCGTACCCGATCGCCTCGGCCACCATCCACTTCGACGGGCGCCTCGCCGACGTCTTCGCCGAGGGGCGCAGCACGGCGCTCAGCACGGTCGACCGACCCCTGCTCACGGCGGGGAGTTGGGTACGGCGCGGTGGCATCGTGGTGCAACGGACCTTCGCCGACGCCCTCGGCATCACGGTCGGCGATCACGTCACCTTGAACAACACATCGTTCACAGTGGCGGGAATCGCCGTCACCGCTGCGCAAGCCCCGTATCCGAACCTCTGCAACGGCACGCTCATCGCCCCGACGCCCGCCGCGTCAAAGTTCTCCAATGCGTGCCCGGCGTCTTTTGCCATCCCCGCTCTGTCGCTCGATGGAGGAACGAGGATGCTGTCGAGCGCGGATGACGTGGGCGAGATCTGGACCACCAAAGCGGACGCCTTGGCGCTGACGTCTTCGGCCAACCCCGTGACGATGTATGCCCTCAATCTGAGACTCACCAACCCCAACGATGCGCCGGCGTTCACCTATGGGCTGGCCACCAGCAACGAGTACGGCTCCTTGACCTTTTCGAACTGGGAAGGCCTTTCCGCGGCAGACGAACGGTTGGTCCAAGACGGCCAAGGCGTGCTGCAGCCGGGAGCCATCCTGTTGGCGCTGCTCGCCATCGCCAGCGTGGCCGTCCTGGTCGGGCGCCGCCTCTCGGAGTACGCCCGCCAGGTCGGACTGCTTAAGGCTGTGGGGGCCACGCCCAGCGTGGTGACAGCAACGTTCCTCGTTGAAAACCTCGTCCTGGCACTTATCGCGTCCGTGATCGGACTCGTGAGCGGTTGGTTGGTATCGCCGCTTTTGACCCGACCAGGCGCCGCACTGATCGGCGCCGCCGGCGCATCGCCGATTTCGTTGTCGAGCGCAGCGGACGTCATCGGCGTCGCCATCGCCGTAGCCTTGGCGGCGACGCTGGTGCCCGCCATCCGCGCCGCGCGCAGCAGCACGATCGACGCGTTGAACGATGTGGCGCGGCCCACCAAACGACGGGGACGGCTCATTCGCCTGTCGACGCGGCTCCCGGTACCGACGCTCTTCGGACTGCGGCTCGTGGCCCGGCGGCCCCGACGTGCCTTGCTCAGCGCAGCGAACATCGGCGTCACCGTCACCGGCATCGTGGCCGTGCTCGCCTTTCGGGCCGATGCCTACAGCAAGCTCTCCACCGCCAGCGCCCTGACGGCAGGCGGATTGTCCAATCCCGTCATCAACCGCGACGAGCAGATGCTGGCCATCATCACCGTCATGCTCATTGTCGTGGCCCTACTCAACGCCCTGTTCACGACGTGGGCAACCGTGCTCGACGCTCGCCGTGCCTCGGCCCTCATGCGAGCCCTGGGCGCCCGGGCGAGGCAGGTGAGCTCGGGACTGGTCATCGCACAGCTGCTCTCCGCATTACCGGGAGCTCTCATCGGCGTGCCCGTGGGGTTGGGACTGTTCGAGGCCACGGTCAACGGCGGGAGTCTCCCGCCGCCGTTATGGCTGGCCGCCACCGTGCTGGGGACCCTGGCGGTCATGGCCGGCCTGACGATCGTCCCGGCTCGGATCGGTGCGCGCCAATCAGTGGCCACCGTTCTGCAATCAGAGGCCACATAGAGGCTCCGGTGCCATCGGTACAATGACCGCCGATGAACCAAGCAAACGCAACCAAGGACACATTCCCTGAAGGTTTCGTGTGGGGCACGTCGACGGCGGCCCACCAGATCGAAGGGGGCAACGTCAACAACGATTGGTGGGATTGGGAACATCAGCCCGATTCGGGATGCGCGGAGTCGAGCGCCGACGCGTGCGATTCGCTGCATCGCTGGCCAGAGGACGTGGGCCTGGTGGCGTCCATGGGACTCGGGGCGTACCGGTTCTCTTTGGAATGGAGCCGGATCGAACCAGCCGAAGGCGAGTTCTCCATCGCCGCCTTGGATTACTACCGGCGCATCTGCATGGCTCTGCTCGAACGCAACATCTCCCCTGTCGTGACCTTTCACCACTTCACTACGCCAAGGTGGTTGAGCAAGCGAGGTGGCTGGGAGGCTCCCGATGCGAAGGAGGCTTTTTGCCGCTTCGTGACCCGCGCCACCGCCCACCTCGGCGACGTCATCGGCTGGGCGTGCACGATCAACGAGCTCAACCTCATGGGGACCAGTGGTTACACCGCCGGCACCTCCCCGCCGGGGGTAAAGGGCGACCTGGCCCGTCTTCTGGCCGTGAACGAGTCGATGATCGGCGCCCATCGTGCCGCCGTCGACGCCATTCGATCGGGCCCGGGGGACTTCCCCATCGGACTCACCCTGTCGATGGACGAGATGGTGGCCGACCCGGGGGGAGAGGTTGTGCTCGAGGCCGCTCAAGAGATCCTCGAAGACAAGTTCCTGCGCTCCACCGAAGGCGACGACTTCATCGGCGTTCAGTGTTACTCGCGGATCCATTTTGGACCTGACGGGCAGGCCCCCAACGATCCCGAGGTCCCGGTGACGCAGATGGGATATGAGTACTGGCCCCAAGGCGTCGAGCACTGTGTCAGGCGAGCCGCGGCGGTGACCGGATTGCCCATACTCATCACCGAAAGCGGCATAGCCACCACCCATGATCCGGAGCGCATTGCCTACATCAGCGATGTCTTGCGGGGGGTCAAGCGCGCCATTGACGACGGTGTCGACATTCGTGGGTATTTCGTGTGGAGCCTTTTGGACAATTTCGAATGGTCGCACGGGTTCACCCCCACATTCGGGCTCCACAGCGTGGACCGGACCACCTTCGAACGGACCGCCAAGCCCAGCGCATCGTGGTACGGAAGCGTCGCCCGGCAAAACGCCTTGGTGCCGGCACCCGTTCGTTGAACCGTCGCGGGCGATTATCGCTCGGTCCGTATGGGTAGAAAGAAGACCATGGAAGACTCCGAAGTAACAGAGGCCACCCAAGCCGAAACTGAAGAAGCCCGCAGCCCGCACCGTGCTGATCGCGCCGCCACGCCTGAAGAAGAAGAAGAAGCGGTCGGCGATCGGACCGTAGACGCTGATGTGCGAGCGCACGAGAAGGACATGGCGCAAAGAGGAGCCAACGAAAAAGGTGAAGGTCGGCTTCCCTGACCTGACAACACGACCTGGTGGCGCTCAGGCCGGGGCTGGGGCCACCGCTTCCTCGATCTCTATGCCAGGTTGACGAGCCACGGGATCTACGTGCTCGAGCAAGGCCAGGACCAAAACACCACCGATTGCGGTTAGGACTCCAGCAATGCGGAACGCCAACACATACCCATGGGTGGCGGCAACGCCGGCTGGCACTCCGGCATGGATTTGGCTGGAGGCTCGGCGCAAGGCCAGTGTCACCAGGCACGCCAGGCCCAATGCTCCACCTATCTGTTGAAACGCGTTCTGCATACCCGAGGCGAGGCTCGAGTCCTGACCTGTCACTTGGTGCAGTGACGCATTACCGATAGCAGGGAAGCACATCCCCGAAAACAGCCCCAGGATGATCATGCCCGGCATGATGCCCGACACGTACATGGTGCCAACGTGGACGTCGCTGGTGAGCCAGAGGCCGACGGCACTTCCGAAGAAGCCCATAGCCAATATGGGCTTGACCCCGATCTTCGGCATCAGCGCAGTCCCGAGACCGATGCCGGCCCCGATGGAGACGCCAAAGGGGATGTAGGAAAGACCACCGCGCAACGGGGACCAATGAAGCACCTGTTGCTCGAACAAGGTCAGCATGAAGAAGTAGCTGAAAAAAGCCGACGAGAAGAACAGCGTCACGAAGTTGGTCACCACTCGGGTGCGGTTGGAAAAGAACCGCAACGGTATCAACGGATTCTTCGATTTCGCCTCGATGACGGCCATCACGCCCAGGAGCCCGACGCCGCCGATAAGGGGCACCAGCACATGCCAGGAGCCCCATGTGTAGGTGGCCGCCTGCAGCAACCCGTCGACGATGGCCACCAGACCGCCGGTGGCGGTGAAGGCACCGGGAAAATCGATGCGACCAGCCTCGCGTCGCATCCGGCTCTCTGACACCAGGCGCGGCACCACCAGCAGAGCGAAAAGCGCCACGGGCAGGTTGATGTAAAAGATCAGGCGCCAGGACGCGGTAATTGGTCAACACTCCCGAAATGATCGTTCCCGTCGTGCCCCCGAGACCAGCCACACCACCCCATAGCCCGAGGGCCTTGATGCGTTCGCGTGGGTCGGGGAACAGCAAAGCGATGAGCCCCAGTGAGGCCGGCGCCGCGAAAGCCTCACCGAGGCCCTGGACGAACCGACTGGCGACCAACATGGCTGGGCTTACGGCGGCGCCACACGTGGCCGAGGCCACGGCGAAGATCGCCACGCCGACCATGAACATCCGCCGACGTCCCAGGATGTCGGCCAGGCGGCCACCCAAGAGCAAGAAGCCCCCCGCCATCAACACGTAGCCGTTGACCACCCATGCCAACCCCGCGTGGGTGAAGCCCAGGTTGCGCTGGATCCGAGGCAGGGCCACGTTCACCACGGTGACGTCGAGCACCAGCATGAACTGGATCAGCGCCAACACGATGAGCGCCTTCCACCGACGCGGATCGGAGACCGCCGTGTCGGTGGAGGAAACGCCGTTGTTGTTGTCGTCGGTTGTCGTCATGGTGGGTGGCGGCCAGATTACCGGCCGCCTGGGGCGACTCTGCCGACCAGCCCTATGACGTGTCTAGGACGGGCCGCTTTGAAACGGAAGCGGCTCACCCGTCTCGAGCAAGGTCTTGAGCCCGCTGAGAATTTCGCTCCAGCCCCCACCGGCTCCGTCGGGCTCGCTTTCGCCTCGAAGGACGGCCGCCCACAGCGGAGCGCCGGTCACGTCATGAGTGACGGTCAGCCTGGTCACCCCGTTGCGCACCGGCACGATGTCGCAGGTAAGCCGGGTGAAGGCTTCGTCAGCGAGCTCAGGTGTCATCGTCATCCGCCACGTCTGCACCAATCTCCGCGGGGGATCAGCTTCGACCACTTCACCGTCGCTGATGACGTCGGGACAACCAAGTGCCTTCATACCCTCATTGGCCAGGGCTCGGAATGTGCCTCCGGGCCGCAACTCGTATTCCACCAAGGGGGCATAGCCGTATTGCACAGTCCACTCCGGTTGGGTGAGCGCATCCCAGATGGCCTCGGGAGTGGCCTTGATATACACCCGGTACATCTGGACGGTGTCGGTCATGACCTTTGCCGTTGTCACTTTGGTGCCTCCAACTCAGTTTTGAGACCAACGAGCGCCGAAACGAACTGCTCGGTGTACTTGCCAATCCACCGGTCATGGATAAGGCGGATCGGTACCGGATTCAGGAAATGCAGCTTTTCCCGCCCGGATCGGCGTGTGATGACGAGATCGGCGTCTTCCAACAACCGGAGATGCTTCATAACCCCAATGCGGGTCATGTTCACCACCTCGGCCTCGAGCTCGCTCAACGTTCGCCCCTCACGTTCGAACAGCAGGTCGAGTAAAAAACGCCGAGTGGGGTCGGCAAGCGCCTTAAATACTCGGTTGTCGTCCTCCACACCGTAACAATATATGTAACTAAATAGTTACGTGTCAAGCTGAGCCTCCTGACCGAGTCCGTGTTGCCGCCGGCTCCACTGCACGGGTCTCGGCGCAGCTATCGGCGAGTGCGTGGCAACGCCTCTTGGGGTGCGGCGCCCATCGCCAGATGCGCCATCGTGAGGTGCGCCATCGCAAGCGCAGAACGAAAGGGGTGGCGAGAAATCGATGGATTTCTGATCGCTGTTGTCAAACTAGCGCACGGTTTGGCCTTGCTTCAAGGCCACGGCGCGTGCTCTCAATGGTGGCCCGTCAGCTGAGACGAAGGATGCGATCACAAGGTGATGATGTGAACGAGCGATACGTGGTGGACCTTCACGAAGTCGTGGTCACGGGGGGCGCGCTCGCAGGCGGCAAAGGCGCTCATCTCGGTGAGCTGTCCCGAATCGAAGGGATTCATGTACCCGCCGGCTTCTGCATCACGACAGAAGCCTTTCGACGGGTCACGTCGGATGCGCCTTTACTCACCGAACAACTCGACGCGCTGGCGACGGTGAGTCCCGATGACCGTGGAACGATCCGTGCTTCCAGCGCTGAGATTCGAAGAACGCTCGAAACGATCGCCATCCCTGACGATGTGGAAACCGACATCACGCGTTCATTGGCCACGTTCGGCGATCAGACCTCGTACGCGATCCGCTCGAGCGCGACGGCGGAAGACGGGCCTACGGCGTCATCTGCCGGGCAACAGGACACGTACTTGAACGTGGTCGGACGGACGCAGATCCTCGAGCACGTCAGCCGATGCTGGGCCTCCTTGTTCAGCGAACGAGCCGTGACCTATCGCCTGCACCAAGGCGTGGACCACCGACTTGTCCACATCGCCGTAGTCGTACAGCAGATGGTTTTTCCGGTGGCGGCCGGCGTCCTCTTTACGGCCGACCCTGTCACCTCAAATCGCAAGGTGTCCTACGTCGAGGCCACCTTCGGCCTCGGCGAATCGCTGGTGTCGGGTTTGGTGACCCCTGACCGCTATGCAGTGCGCCACGGTGCGATCATCGCTAAGGCTGTCGCCAGCAAAGCCCTGGCCATTTACGCGGCACCATCGGGCGGGACGCAGTCGGTGGCCATCGAGTCCGAGCGTCAGAATCGGCCCGCACTCACCGACGAACAGGTCGTTCGACTCGTCCAGCTCGGCCGGCGCATCGAAGCCCATTTTGGCCAACCTCAGGACATCGAATGGTGCCTGGCCGACGAAGAACTCCACATCGTCCAGAGTCGTCCCATCACCACGTTGTTCCCCATCCCCCCCGCCGGTGACGACGGGAATCACGTCTATGTCTCTGTTGGTCACCAGCAGATGATGACCGACCCTATGAAACCGCTCGGGCTCTCCCTGTGGCAGTTGACAACGCCACGCGCCATGGCCGTGGCAGGAGGACGACTGTTCGTCGACGTCGCTCCGGCCTTGAGCTCACCGGATAGTCGAGCCCCCATATTGGAGGCTTTGGGAAGATCCGATCCGCTCATCGGCGACGCCCTCCGAACCGTCCTCGCCCGCGACGACTTCCTCCCAGCCATCGCAGACGAAGGCGCCGGCCCGGGCCCAGGTGCTCACGGACGTCCCGGCGACCTCGCCCCCATCGAGGCTGACCCCGCCATCGTGATCGCCATGATCGATCGCGGCCAAGGCTCTATCCGCACCTTGAAGCAGGACATCCGAACCAAGTCTGGTGCAGAACTGCTTGATTTCATCTTGTCCGATCTCCCGGAGTTGAAGCGGATCCTGTTCGATCCGAAGAGCACTCAGGTGTTTATGTCGGCCATTGACGCCACCCAGTGGTTGAACGACACACTGAAGGAGTGGCTCGGCCAAAGCAACGCCGCCGACGCCTTGACGCAGTCCGTTCCCCACAACGTCACCTCGGAAATGGGCCTCGCCCTCCTCGACGTGGCCGATGTAATCCGACCCCACCCGGACGTAGTGGCCTTTTTGCACGGCGTCACGAACGAACACTTCTTGGACGAAATGCTCACGATTGCGGGAGGGACGCAGGCTCGAGACGCCATCGTGGCGTACCTCGACCGCTATGGCATGCGGTGCGTCGGTGAGATCGATATCACCCGACCACGTTGGAGCGAACGGCCCACCTCACTGCTGCCTCTTCTGCTCAGCAACATCGAGAACTTTGAAAGCGGCGCCGCCGCCCGCCGCTTCAAGCAGGGCCGAGAGAACGCCAAGGAGGCAGAACGGGACCTTTTGGGTCGCGTTCGAGCCCTACCGGACGGCGACCGTAAGGCCGCCGAGACCAAGCGAATGATTGATCGGGTGCGCACCTTCATTGGATTTCGGGAGTACCCCAAGTACTTCATGATCAGCCGTTACTTCGTCTACAAGCAATCGTTGTTGGAAGAAGCCCAACGGCTCGTGCAAGCCGACGTCCTGGCCGAGATCGAAGACATGTCCTACCTGACGCTCGAAGAACTCCGAGACGTCGTTGGCGGTCACGGCGTCGATGCAGGCGTCATCGGCGAACGTAAGCGCGCTTTTGTCTCGTATCAGACACTGACACCGCCCCGGGTCATGACCTCAGACGGCGAGGTCGTGTCGGGGTCTTACGGGCGCACCGACGCTCCCGATGGTGCCCTCATCGGTCTCGCCGTTTCCGCCGGAACCGTCGAAGGTCGGGCCCGAGTGGTTCTCGACCTCAACGAGGCCGACCTCGATGCGGGAGACATCTTGATCACGGCCTTCACCGATCCGAGTTGGACGCCGGCATTCGTGACGGTTGCCGGCCTGGTGACCGAAGTGGGGGGCTTGATGACCCACGGCGCAGTCATCGCCCGAGAATACGGCTTACCGGCTGTGGTCGGGGTCGAGCACGCCACCCGGCTCATCCGCGATGGCCAAAGGATCCGGGTGCACGGAACGCAAGGGTACGTCGAGATCTTGGATGAGGCGCTGAGCTGATCACTGCCCCGACGGGGAGCCATAGAGGCCGGGCCCGTCTATGCGAAGGGCGCCAAGGAAAGAAAGTGCCGCTTCATAAGCGCCTTCGATAAGAAGTTCGGTGGAGTCGAAGTTGAACGGCGAACACCGGCAAGCGGCCGGCCCGGGGAGGTAGACGATCGGCACATCGGCGGCCAGCAACGGCGCATCGAAGAGTGGCTGCGAACGCATCGTCACCATGGCGGTATAGAGCAACGTCTCTACCAACGTTTCGGGCGTCGGGAGCAGGTGCCCCGGGAATGTGCAGTCGAGCACTACCAGCGAGCGAGCGCCCATGGCCAGGGCTTGACGGAGGGGGACGTTGGCCACCACTCCCCCATCGCAAAGACGTTTTCCGTCGTGTTCGACAGGAGGAAACACACCGGGAATGGCGGCGCTGGCGAGCAGGGCGGGCAGAAGTGGGCCCTTGTCGATCACGTACGGGGATGCAATCGCCATATCCGTGGTGACGGCTGAGAACGGGAGGGCCAGATCGTCAAACGTTGTCGTCGCACCGAGGAAATCGGCAATGACGACGGCGAGGCCGGTATTGGGGAACAGATGCGTCTTGGTGTGCTGGAGCGTTCGGGCTTGGGCCAGCAGACCACCAGGAAAGATCTGGTTCCGTCGAATCCGTGCCCACGCGTGGGATAGGCGATTGGCCGCGCCCGTGGGATTGAGCGCCACGACGGCGGCATTGAGTGACCCCACAGATGTTCCGGCCACCACGTCAGGCGTTATCCCGTGGTCACTGAGGGCCTCAAGCATGCCGACCTGGATGGCACCCAAACTGCCGCCCCCGCCGAGGACAAAACCAATGGGACGCGGGAGATCCAGTGTTGGTGATTGCTCCATATGGGTCGAAACCATAGGCCCCCGGCGCGGAGACGTCTTGGCCGTGTCAACGCGGCAGACGGCGCTCGTATCCGTGCCGGGCCCACAAATAAGAGGTAAAGGCGATGCCAACACTCCATGCGACGGCGACAACGGCATCCGTGCCAATCCGAGTTCCGGCCAGAAGCCCCCGCATGGTCTCGGTCACTGGGGTAAACGGCTGGTACTGGGCGAACTGACGAAGGCCTTCAGGCATAGTCGCCGTGGGCACGAAGCCACTTCCGAGAAAAGGCAACACCGAGAGAAACATGGGCGTGTTGCTCGCCGTTTCAACGCTCTTGGCCGCCAAACCTAACGCCGTGGCCAGCCAGATGAGGGCGAACGAAAAAAGCAGGATAAGGCCTATGGCGCCCAACCACGCCAGGGGGTTGGCCGTGGGGCGAAACCCGATGGCAATGGCAACGCCAACGACGACGCCGAAACTGATCACGACTTGAACGAGTGTCGCCAGCACATGGCCGGTGAGCACGGCGAAACGGGAGATCGCCATTGTCCGGAAGCGATCGATGATCCCGCCGGTCATGTCCATGGCCACGACGATGGCGGTCCCCTGCACCGATGCGGCCACCATGAGTAGGAGGATTCCCGGCGTCACGTAGTTGAGATAAGCGGCGCGTCCGACGTGCCCCGCCGTTAGCGAGCTCCCAAGGCCGCGCGAGAGCTGAGCGCCGAATACCTCGTCGAACAGGAGAAGGAAGATGATCGGCATGCCGACCAGCAGCACCGTCATCGATGGATACCGACGGAGCCGGCGGAGGTTGCGACGAAAGAGCGTGGCCGAATCGGCGAGTGTGTAGGCGGCAGTCGTCATGACGAGGGCACCGCTTCCTCGATCCCGTGACCTGTCACCGCGAAGAACACGTCATCGAGGTCGGGGGCGTGGATGGAAAGATGCTCGACCTCGGCACGGACATCGTCGAGCCGGTCAAGGAGCCGGCGCAGTGTCGCCATGCTCGTGTCCCCCGGCACTTCGAGGACGAGCTTGTCTCCGTCTTCGATCGAACCGTCGATCGCTGCCCTGGCATTTTGGAGAGCCACCGGGTCGGCGAACTCAAGGCGGAAGTGCCCGCCCGGGATGCGCCGCTTCAACTCCGCAGCGCTGCCCTGGGCCACAACGTTTCCGTCATCGAGTACCGCGATGCTGTCGGCAAGGTGGTCGGCCTCCTCGAGGTACTGCGTGGTGAGGAAGATAGTCACGCCCTCGGCGACAAGCTCACGGATGATTTCCCACATGGTGCGCCGGCTGCGGGGGTCGAGGCCGGTGGTCGGCTCGTCGAGGAAGATCACCTGGGGACGACCAACCAACGTCATGGCGAGGTCCAGACGGCGGCGCATGCCGCCCGAGTACGTCGCAACCGGCTTCCCCCCGGCGTCGGTGAGTTCGAAACGGGACAGGAGCTCGGCGGCGCGGGCTTGGCCCCGGCTTCGACCGAGGTGATGAAGGTCGGCCATGAGCCGGAGGTTCTCCTCGCCGGTCATCAGTTCGTCGACGGCGGAGAACTGGCCCGTCACCCCGATCACTCTTCTCACTGCGTCCGCCTCCGTGTGGATCTCATGCCCAGCAACAAAGACCTCGCCGGCGTCCGGCTCGATGAGCGTCGAGAGAATGCGGACCATCGTCGTTTTCCCTGCCCCGTTGGGGCCGAGCAGCGCAAAGACCGTCCCGGCCCTGACGGTCAGATCGACGTGGTCAAGAACGATTGCCTCGCCGAATGATTTACAGACGCCCGACGCGACAATCGCGTTCGGTGATCGATCCATCATGATCTTGCCCCCAGGTCGGCACCAGCCGGCACGCGACGGACGTTGACGTCGCCCGCGGCAGTGTGGGCGCGGATTTCGGTGGTCTGCTCGGCCGCCTGAGGACGACCCGTGTCCTCGAGTTCGTTGCTGACACGGCCGAAACTGGTCGAAAGATCCAACCAGGCAGCCACGCCGTCAAGCACGCCAATGTCGACGTGGCCGCAGGCCGTCTTGGCTTCGGTGGTGCCCTGCGATAGCCGTCCCAACCGGACGTCCCCCACGGCTGTCTTGGCCGTGACACTCGATCGCGCCACGTCCACCTGGATGGTGCCGTTTGCATTGTGGAGTTGCGCTGGACCACTCACCTCACCGAGGTGGGTATCGCCGTTCGCATTCTTTATGGTGGCCGACCCCCCAACGGCGGCGATGTCGACTCGGCCTGATCCCGTCTTTACTTCGGCGTCTGTGGTCACGTGTCCTACCGTCACATCGCCGAAACCGGTTCTGATGCGGGCGGAACTGGTGGCGTCGATGTGGACGTCACCCATACCGGTTTTGACGTCCAGGTCGCCGACACAACCGGTCACGCGCACCGATGCCATCGTCACCTCGGCGTGCAGCGGAGAGCCCTCAGGGAGCTGGATGTCGACGTCGATCGACTCGCTACCCCCCCATGGGGTCCACTGACGCCAATTCTTGGAACCTCTTACGACGAGGGCGCCCGATGCGTAGTCGACTCGAGTCAGCTTTGCTGCGTTGGTATCGCCTTCACTGGTCGGATCGCTCGGCCTCACTTCGACCACTGTTTCGGTGCAATCGCTCGCCGTCACGCGAAGAGCGCCGATGGCAAACTCCACCGAGACAGAGATCGGTCCAGGGGTCGGGAAGACGGTCATAAGGATTCCTCCTGCCTGACTACCGGCTCCAGCCGGTGTATCGCTGCGATCCAGTGGCCGGTTGTCGGTCCTGACGAACAGCCGAACTGCTTCGATCCAGAGCTACGCTCATGGCGCGCACCATCCACGTGTTGATCGAAAGGCCTTCGCTCGAGGCCGCCTCTTCCACCCGAGCCTTCAGGTGCTCAGGAAGGCGGAGGTTGATGCGGGCCGTGGACCCGTCGTCTCCTTCGGGGGAAGCCAGACCCGACACCCGGACCTCTTGCTCCATCGACGAGGCCTCGGCCGGGGGGAGGTTCACCACGAACTCCGGCTCGCGCCCCCTGAGGCGCAACTCGACAGAACCGGGCGCCATCTCGCAAGTGATCTCTTCGGCCGCAGCCACGAGGACGTCAAGCAAAGCAAGGCGTATGGCTGACTCGAGAGGGGCGAACAACCGCTCTGCCTGCGCCTTAGCGGCGACTCCGCCGGCTTCAGCGGCCGCTGCGAACTGCCGGCGAATGCCGTCGGTGTGCTCAACCAAGTCCATGGCGCCACTTTGGCACCACTTTGGCACCTTGTAAAGCAGAAATGGCACCAACGTTTTTTTGCCTTCAGGGTTCCTCTTTGATCACTTGGCTCAAGAACCACTCTGACCTGGTCGATCTCTCTGATAATGGCTTTGGCCCGATTGCGTCGGTTCGTGTCCGGCGAGACCAACGGAAGTCACTTTGCCGCCGTGCTGTTCATGGGGCCGGCGGCTGCGGTCGCAATCCTCGGATTGCGGGTGCTGCACCTCGTCGCCCTCACACCGATCTGGCTGATCCCTGTCATCCTCGTCGTCGGACAGCTGCTGACCACGTCGGCGGGGATCTGGCGCCACGAAGCCCCGAGCCGTCCGCGGCTGCATGTCTGGGTCGCCCTGCAAACCATCTTGGTGACAACGACGATTTACGCCACCGGGTGGGGACCGGCATTGGCGATCGGACTGGTTCTCGTCGGTCAGGAGATGATCGCCATCACCGATTCGGCTTCAGAGCGCGCCGTATTGGGATGGAGCTTGTTTTGCCTGGCAGCCGGCGAGGCCGCCGTGGCTCTGCACTGGGCTCCATCGTTGCTTCCGATATCGGAGGGCTATGGCTTGGCTGCGCTCGTCGGTATCGGCATCATCTTCTCGAATCGATCCTTGCGTTCGGCCATGGCCGAATCCGAGGAGGCCGCGGCACTGACCGAACGACGCGAACGGCGCTTCCGAGCACTGCTGCACAGCTCCACCGATCTCGTTTTCACCGTCGATGCCACCAACACGGTCACCTATGCGAGTCCTTCGTGCGTCAAGGTATTGGGGTATGAGCCCGACGCATTGTTGGGCTTGGATGCAGGAGCATTGCTCCACGAGGGGGATTTGTCACTCCTGCAGAGCACCGCCGATGCATTCGCAACCACGGCGGGCGAATCATCCGAGTTCGTGCTCCGCGTTCTCCACCGGGACCAAACGTGGCGTTGGCTCGAGGGGGTGGTGACAAATCTCCTCGACGATCCCTCTGTGCAGGGCTTGGTCGTGAACGCTCGCGACGTCACCGAACGCAAGGCTCGCTTGGAGCGCCAAGTGGCGATCTCCGAGCTCGGTCGCCAGGTCTTGCAGGCGACGTCCCTTGAGGAGTCGGATGCTGCCGCCATAGGCACGGTTATGCGCGTGTTGGATGCTCGCCAGTGTCGCGTTGAACGCGCTCAGGACCAAGGTGAGATGCGTGGCCGTCGAACCACCGTCGTCACCGCCTCAAGTCAACAGGACGAGCCTTTAGAGCTTTGCGTCGCTGTCGGTGATCCCGACCAACCTCTGGCCCACATCACCGCCACCCGAAGCACGCCTTTTACCACCTGGGACACCGCGTTTGTCGAAGCCGTGGCCGGCGTCTTGATGTCGGCCACCTTGCGGTTCAACGCCGAAGAAGCGATACGCCAGCAAGCCCTCCATGACTCGTTGACCGGTCTTCCCAACCGCACCTTGTTCAACGACCGATTGCAGCACGCATTGACCCGACACACTCGGACGTCAGGCTTTGTGGCCGTGCTCATCGCCGACCTCGACGGCTTCAAAAATGTCAACGACAGCCTCGGCCATCTGGCCGGTGACGCTCTGCTGCGAGCGGTAGCCGACCGGCTGCTCACGCATCTACGCGGGTTTGACACCATCGCTCGCCTCGGCGGCGACGAATTTGCCATTTTGTTCGATCAGCTCGAGTCCACGAGGCCCACCAGTCAGCTAGCCCAGCGGGTCTTGGACGCGTTGGTCGAGCCGCTTCAGCTCCCGGACCGCGACGTCGCCATCGGGGCAAGCGTTGGCATCGCCTTTACCAATCGTGCCGACGCCAAGGCCGAGCGGCTCCTGGCCGACGCTGATGCCGCCATGTACCAGGCCAAGCGCGAAGGGAAGGGCTGCTACCGGGTATTCGAACCCGCCATGCACACCGCTGCGGTCGAAAGGATGAATCTCGAACAGGAGCTCCGCTCGGCCGTCCGGGGTGGCGCCCTGACGGTGAGCTATCAACCGATAATCGAGACGAGTACGGGTCGAGTCACTTCTTTTGAGGCCCTGGCCCGGTGGCTCCACCCCACCCGAGGATTCGTTCCCCCCAGCAGCTTCATTCCGCTCGCGGAGGATTCGGGCCTCATTGTCGATCTCGGACGCACCGTGCTGGTCGAAGCCTGCCAACGAG
The DNA here is from genome assembly GCA_963714125.1 of uncultured Acidimicrobiaceae bacterium. Taxonomy (GTDB): domain Bacteria; phylum Actinomycetota; class Acidimicrobiia; order Acidimicrobiales; family UBA8190; genus CAWCAW01. The sequence continues at coordinate 3,886,963 of OY970234.1, forward strand.
TGTGTCAATGGCGTCGGTCGTTTCCCGGGCTCGAGCTGAGCATCGCCGTCAATGCGTCACGCCTTCAACTCGCTGACGCCAACTTTGTCGATCTTGTCGCCAATACGCTGGCCGATGCCGAGCTTCCCCCTTCCTCGTTGATCATCGAGATCACCGAGTCGATTCTGGCCAATGAACCCCTGCACGTCATGGCGACCCTCAACGTGTTACGTGGCATGGGCGTGCGTGTCGCCATCGATGACTTTGGCACTGGCTATTCATCGTTTGCGGCCCTCGCCGATCTGCCCATCGACATCCTCAAGATCGACAAGCGCTTCGTTGACAACGTGGTGCTCGACGATCAAGGACACGGGTTCGTCAGCGCCATGATGCAGCTGGCCGAGACACTGCAGCTCGACATCACCGCCGAGGGAGTCGAAAGCGTCCCCCAGCGCGACGCCCTTGTGCTGCTTGGATGCACCCACATCCAGGGCTACTTGATCTCACAGCCGCTGCCGGGTGACGACGTTGAGGCATTTCTCGCCGTCGCCACGGACATGGGCCCGGTCGAGTCACGACTCAGTAGCTGACATTCAGTAATCGACGCGCCAGTGAGCCTGGCTTGATCCCCGGGGGACGAGAATGGGGTCGGGCCACCGCGATGGTGTGTGGGAGAACTGCACAGGCGGGGCGACCATGTGCACGTCCCCGAAGGGGCTCGGGGCATCGTAAGCAAAGGGCGCGCGCAGGGAATGCTCCTCGTCGCAGCCGGCCAACGTAGGGTCGACGGACCCGAGGGACCCGCACCACATCGCTGTTCTTGTCAGGTTGACAGTGACGTGCCACGAGCCGCCTTCAGTGGCCCGTTTGACCATGGCGGCCATGGCGCCAATGGCCCCCATGAACCCGGTGATGTAATCGTTGAGGAGAAAGGTCACCGGAAAACGAGGCTCGGCGGCATTCCCCTCGATGCACATGAGCCCCGAGGCGGCCGATCCGTTCATGTCAAAGCCCCCCCGATGCGCCCAGGGACCCAACGAGCCATAGCAGCTGACCGAGACATAGACGATGCCCGGATGACGATCGGCCAGTGCGGCCGGATCGAGCCCCCTTCGTTGCAGGCCTCCCACGCGATGGTTGTTGACCACGACGTCGGTCTCCTCCAACAGGTTTGCCAGGCGTTGTTGGCCGCGAGGGCTGTCGAGATCGATGTAGGCGCTGCGAGAACCGACATTCGCCTCCGCGTAGATGTGGTCATGCTCGTAGTCATTCGGTCTGGTAGCCCCGAGTACGTCGGCACCATGCTCGGCGAAGGTCCTCCCCACCGTAGGGCCGGCGATGGCATGGGTGAACGACAGCACGCGCACGCCGTCGAACGGTCGACGGGAGGCGGTGAATTCCCGTACGGGTGCATCGCCGATGCGTTCGAGGCCGATAACGGGTTGGGCCGCCAACAGCGCCCCCTGGTCGTGTTGGCGCCACTCGTCGGGACTCCGCACCACCGTCAGCGGCAGGCCCGATGCACTGGCCTGCTCCTCAAGATCGAAAGCGTCCCAGGCTGCGATGGCGGCCGCCACTGCGGCGGCGTCGGGTGGCACGCCCAAGAATCGGCACCACTTGGCGGCCAAATGGGGGTACACAGCGGTGGCCATGACCCAACGGCCATCGGCCGTGCGATAGGGCGACACCAAGAACGGGTTGTCGAGTACAAGCGGATGCGGAGCAGCCTCGCCGTTGAGCGTGGGGTGCCAAAAGGCACCCGGGTTGATGCAGTGGATGGCCTGGCGGAGGTCGAGATGGAGCTGTTGCTCGGGGCCACCCCGGAGGCGATGCACAGCGACAGCGCCCACCGCCGAAGCCATGAGCGGGACGCCGATGCACGCACCCAGTCGGTGCACGGCAGGAACGATCGGATCCTGGCCCGCGAAGAAGACCGAAGCCCCAGCCACCGACGTCGACAGGTCGACGACTGACAACAGGTCGTCCAGGGCGTGGCGCGGATCGAATTCGACCTGATCTGGCGGGCTCATGGCGTCGCCTCAGGCGTAGTCATTGACTCGGCCGGGACGGAAAACTGCCGGAGTAGGGCGGCCACCGCCAGGGAACCGAGACCACCGTGAGCCAACGCCGCGGCGGCGGAGTCCGTCAGTACTTGGATATCGCTGCCTTCACTGACGGCAACGATCATGCGCGCCAGCTCCTCGGGAGCAATGACAGGCACGCGCTGCACTCGTTCCAGCGACTCCACCACCAGGGCAGAGAGCTCGGAACGAACCCGCGCTTCATGCTCGACAAGGAGTCGAGCTACCTCCGGATGCCGAATGGCGTGCAGGGAGAACTCCATGGACACAAGGGTCCATTGCCGGTCCACGGGGAGTGCCGCCACATTGCGCTGTGCGTCAAGGGCAGAGGCCAGATCTCCTGCCTTTGGCATGGCGCCACGGATCCACTCAGCCCTTTGCGACCAGCTGCGATCGAGCAACGCCAGGAACAAGGCCTCTTTGTTGGCGAAGTTTGAGTAAAAGGCACCCTTGGTCAGCCCGGCCCGGGCGCAGAGGTCGGGGATCGAGGTCGCTCCATAGCCCTGATCGGCGAATAACTCCATGGCGGCATCGAGAAGCGCAGTAACGGTGACGGGCCGGCGCTTGGTGACCCCACGTGGCATGACCCCAGTTTATACAGTACTGATCGGTATGCAATACCTATCGGTATTTTATTGACAGTCGGGCCGACACCCACGCCAGTTTGCGGTGCCTGCCGTCGTACCGCCGCACAGGCGCAGAGGGACGAGACTGGCGCACTACCCAAGGAGCACAGTGATGGCGAGTACAGACGTCCTGGTCGATGCGTTTGAACGAATTCGTGACGCGGTCTACCCCGCCGTCAATGGCCTCTCTGTCCAAGACCTGACGTTTCGCCCCAACGGATGGACCAACTCCATCAGCTGGCTCGTCTGGCACCTGACCCGCATTGAAGACGACCACGTCGCCGGATTGCGAGCGGACGAGCAGGTGTGGACGGTGGACGGGTGGTTTGAGCGGTTCGCGCTCCCCTTCGACCCGTTTGACACCGGCTACGGGCACGGGCCCGAGGACGTCTCCAAGGTCGTCGCCGACGCGTCATTGCTCCTCGGCTACTTCGAGGCCGTCCACGAACGGACCATGAGCTACGTCCGTAGCCTCACCGAATCGGACCTCGAAGAAGTGATCGATAGCTCCTGGAACCCGCCGGTCACCAGAGTGGTCCGGCTGGTGAGTGTGATTGCCGATGATCTCCAGCACGTGGGACAGGCCGCTTACGTGCGGGGCATGATTCAGGGCTCGGGAATCTGATGGCGCGAGATGAACACCTCTGCCCTGTTGAGCGAAAGACTCGAGCCCGGCTCAGAGCAGGCCGACGTTCTGCTCGACGGTTTCGATGACGTCGTCCAACTTCCCACTCAGTACTTGTTTCAACATGCTCAGCGTGAACCCTTTGGCTGTTTCCAGCGGGACGTGGGAGGGCAAGGCCAAGGCGTAGGGCTCGACCACCACGTCCACGACGACCGGCCCGGCGCTATGACTGAGCGCGTCGGTTAAGGCATCACGCAGCTCGCCTGGCTCCTCAACCCGAATGCCCCGGGCTCCGAGTGCCGTGGCAACCTGGCTGAAGTCGGGGTTCACGAAATCGGTCCCGAAGGGGACGAAGCCAGCTTCTTGTTGCTCGATGTTGACGAAATCGAGCATGCCGTTGTTGAAGATCACGTTCACAACGCGGGTTCGCCTTTGCACCTGGGTGAGCAGATCACCGAGCCCGAGCATGGTGAAGCCGCCGTCGCCGCACAGAGCGATGACCTGCCGGCCGGGAAACGACAGCGCCGCACCGAAGGCGTTCGGCGACGCGCTGGCCATGGAGGCCCAGGTGAGCGAGCCGAACAAGCGGCGATGGCGCCCATAGGTAATGTGGCGCGCCGCCCAGATGCAGGGCGTGCCGGTGTCCACCGTAAAGATGGCGTCGTCGTCGGCCAACTCGGACAGAGTGGCGGCAACAAACTCCGGCCGGATCGGCTTGATGCCAGGGCCCTTGGTGACGTAGTGGCGCAGGCGGCGACGCGCATGCTCGGTGTGCGTCACGTGCTCACGCAGGAAGTGATCGTCGTCCTTGTCCTTGACCAGCGGGGCGAGGGCACGCAAGGTGGCCGGTACATCGCCGACCACGGCGAGCTCGAGCGGAGCCCGGCGTCCGATGTGTTCGGGGTCGCGATCGACCTGAATGGTCTTCACCGTCTTGTGGGGGAGGAAGGCGCTGAAGGGAAAGTCCGTTCCGAGCATCAGGAGCACCTCGGCACCGTTGATGGCATTGTGGCAGCCGCCGTAACCGAGTAGGCCGGTCATGCCCACCGCGTTGGGATTGTCGTACTCGAGCCACGGCTTTCCCTTGAAGCTGTAGCCGACTGGCGCCTTGAGCCGGGCCGCCAGCTCACGCACCTCGTCTTGGGCCTGCGCGCAGCCGTCCCCACCGAAGATGGCCACGGTGTTGGCGTTATTGATGAGCTCGGCCATGGCGGCGAGGTCGGCCGCTGAGGCTGGGCCGATTGTCCTGGCCGGAAGCGGTACATGCAGCGACCCCAAAGGCGCGTCGGCGGCGGCCACGTCGCCCGGCACAGAGATGACCACCGGGCCCCGTTGGGCGACAGCGGTGGTGATAGCGGTGCTCACCATCGGCCGCAGCTGCTCAGGGTTGATGAGCCGTCCGATGTACAGGGCGGCCGTGTCGAAGAACTTGTACGGGTTCAGTTCCTCCAATGCGCCCGAGTCGATCAACGAGGATTCGACGTCTCCGGCGATGGCAATGACGGGTGCGCCTTCCCGGCGCGCATCGATAAGCCCGTTGATGAGGTGTGTTACCCCGGGTCCGGCCGTCCCGCACACCGCCACCGGGTTTCCCGTCAACCGGGCCTCAGCGACAGCGGCGAACACCCCGTACTCCTCATGGCGGACATGGACGAAATCGACGGAGCCATTGCGGCGCAGCGCGTCGATGACAGGGTTCAGCGCGTCGCCCACGATCCCGTAGCATCGCCGGACCCCCGCGGCCGAGAGCATCTCCCACATGCCTTCTGCTACGGACTTCGCCATCGGCTCACCGCCACCGCATCGGGCCGCCCTCGGCGGCGATCTACCCGCTGGAATCTAATGAGTTTGGCAAACCCGTGTCGCAATGTCCGCGTAGGATTGCCGGCATAGAACTCAAGAATCTCATCACCTCGACTTCACGGTCGTGACAGAGCTTCCGGCTATTACAAACGTCCACGTTCAGCCATCGAACGTGGACATCGGCGTACGTAGTGGAGAACCCTTGATGAGGGCTGCGGAACGGCTTGGCTTTTACTGGCCGACCATCTGTCATGGCCAAGCCGTCTGCACGGCCTGCTGGATCGAGGTAGAGGATATGGAGGCCTTCGAGCCGCCGGGAATGCTTGAGCTCAACGGCCTCAAGCTCTTCGAGGGCCGATCCTTCTATGTCGGCAAACACATCCGCCTGGCATGCCAGGCCCGCCCCATCGTGGACACGGTGGTGTCCAAACGAGGTGTCAGGCTGGCGTCATGAGCCAGGCGCAGCATCAGGCCTTCGCTATGCGGAGAGGTACTGGTCGAGGACGCGGTGGTGGTGGATCAAGTTGGCTTCCTGCACAGGATTGAGCATGGCGCCTCGGAACCCTTTGGACTTCATGCCCGTTGTCACCTCGACAAAGTTTCCGAAGTCCTGGTTGTTGATCAAACCCCAGTTCTTGGTGGTCCAGTCCTCATAGAACTTGCGCTCGATGGGTTTCGGTTCGAAATCCTTCGGTCTCCACTCCAGAGCCCAGAAATCGAGCAGTGTGCTGTTGGGGTCCAACCCGTTGGGCCGAGCACGGTACAAGGTGGCATTGCCGTGGGTGATGGGCCCGAGAAGGTTCGGAAACAGGTGGATGGTCCCTGCCCCACGGAGGTCCTTGTCCGTCAAGCCCTCGACATCGATCCCGCCACGGCGCATGGCATTCAGTCTGAGTTCGTCAAAAACCTTGGCGACAGATTTTCCGGGAGGTGGTCCGTCTCTCTTTAGGGCTTCCAGCACCGCCTGGTCCTCGCGTGGGAAAAGGCCGGCGATGGCGTCGACGCGTTCGGCCAGGAGCTCCGCCGGATCGACGTCCTCTTTGCTGATGCCGAGACGAGGACTCGGACCACCTTCACGTTGGCGTTCTTCGGGAACGTAATAGCAGCTGTGTTGACCTATCTGTTCGTAGGTGAAGATCGTGTCATTAAACCAGGTGAGCATCTGGGGATGCAGAGACTGCGGGTGATATCCCTCGTTGAACGCATCAACCGCTGTCTTCCAGTTGCACTCGAAGACGATGGTTCGATAGGAGCGGAAGCGCAGGTTGTGAAACCGATACGTGGCGAAACGGTCAGGAATGTCCCCGAGGAACGACTCGAAGGACGCACAGTTCGGGTCCATGTTCACAAAGACAAAGCCCCCCCATCGGCCCACGTGGACTTCACCGAGCCCGACGAGATCGTCCGCCATCGCTTCGGGAAACTCGTGGCGGTCAACCACTTCGACGATCTCGCCTTCGAAGCTCCAGCGCCACCCGTGATAAGGACAACGGATCTGGGAGGTGGCGAAGCTCCCCGCACCCGATGCCAAGCGGGTACCACGATGCGGGCAGGAATTGAAGAAGGCTTTGATGTCAGTTTGGTCACTGCGAACGACCAGGATCGACTGATCACCGATGGTGTACTCGACAAAGTCGCCGGGGTTGGGAATCTCCTCTTCTCGGCATGCCACCTGCCACACCCGAGGCCACAAACGCTCCATCTCGAGGTCGAAGAACTCCTGCGAGGTGTATCGGGCGCCCGGAACGACCACCAAACCGCCCGCTTGTCGTAACGCGTACCGGTCGTCGGTGATTGTCATCAGCTTCTATCCCTTCGGATCGTGACGCCGGCCTGGTATCCACCCGGCTCTGCGGGGCCACAATAACGAGTCGACGCGTCTAAGGCATTACGCGCACAAGCGACAACATGCGAGCTATCTCGTTATTCTGGAAACGTGCCCGGCGGTCCGTTGAACTCGCTAGCCGGTGTCCGTGCGCTCGACCTCTCCGAGGACATCGCCGGTGCCTACTGTTCAAAACTGCTTGCCGATGCTGGCGCCGACGTTCTCAAGGTGGAACCACCCTCGGGCCACCCCCTCAGGGCATGGTCACGAACGGGAAGCGTGGGTCGAGATGGCGATCCCGATGGCATTCTGTTCCGTTTCCTTGCCGCGGGGCAGCAGAGCATCGTTGCCGACTTCGGTGACGCTGCTGACCGCAGCCGAGTGCACGACCTGCTGGCCGGGAGCGACATCGTTGTCACCGCATCGGCCCCGCGGATGGCGGAGATTGGTTTCGAGATCAACACATTCCACGAGCTGAACCCCGAAGCCACCGTGGTGTCGCTGACGCCATTCGGTCTCGCCGGGCCTCGCCACGGACTCGCCGCGAACGACTTCCTTCTCCAGGCTTTGTCGGGTTCGTTGCACAATCATGGTTCCTGGCGTGGCCTGCCCCTGGCGGTCGGTGGGGGCCTGGGCGAATGGGTGGCCGGGGCCTATGGAGCTGTGGGCGCTCTCGCCGCACGAGCCCGGCTGCGCCGAACCGGGCGCGGTGAAGTCGTCGATGTGTCGGTGCTGGAAGCGCTCGCAGTGACGCTGGTGTGTTACCCATCGGTGGCTGCGTCGGTCCCGGGGGGAGTTCGTCGGCGATCCACAGTCGAAATGGTGCCTGGCATCGAACCTTGCAAAGACGGCTTCGTTGGAATAACCACCCTCACTGCGCAGCAGTGGCACGACTTTGCGGCGATGATCGAACGACCCGATCTGCTCGACAATGTGAAACTGAACAGCGCTCGGACCCGCGTGGCTCGCGAGGCCGAATTGCGCCCTGCCATCCACGCCTGGACTGAGCAACATGAAGTGGGAGAGGTCATCGAGCGGGCCGCCATGTTCCGTGTGCCCGCGGCTCCGGTTCTCAACGGCGCTTCGCTCCCGCAGTTCGACGCGCTTCGCCAACGTGGCCTTTTCGCCAAGAACCCTCGAGGCGGATTCACCCATCCCCGCCCGCCTTTCCTCACGACAGCAAGCGAGCCCCGTTCCGTGGCCGGCGCCCCCAGGTTGGGAGAACACACAACGAGTCCTTTCGGCTCTGAACGCGCCACCTCATCGAAACGTGATGCAAGCCAGGACGAGCGCCTTCCGCTCGAAGGTGTCAAGGTGCTCGATGTCACCGCCTTTTGGGCCGGACCAACCGCCACTCAGTGCCTAGCGGCCCTGGGCGCGGACGTGATCAAGGTCGAATCGACGCAACGGCCCGACGCCATGCGATTCAACGTCGGCGTGTCCCCGCAGACTGAGCAGTGGTGGGAGCAGGGGTACTTGTATCTGTCGGCCAACCTGAACAAGCGGGCCATCACCCTCAATCTCAGTGATGACCGGGGCCGGGCATTGTTCCTTCGGCTGGCCGCTCAGTCAGACGTCGTCGTCGAGAATTTCACACCTCGCGTCATGGAGCACTTCGAGCTCACCTACGACACCATCCGGAAGGTTTGTCCCGACATCGTTATGGTCAGCATGCCTGGATGGGGCCTTGAGGGTCCCTGGCGGGACCGACCAGGGTTCGCCACAACCATGGAGCAGGCTTCGGGGATGGCCTTTGTGACTGGCTACCTTGACGGGCCGCCCATGGCGCCGGGCCTTTGCGATCCCCTGGCTGGCATCCACGGAGCATTCGCCGTTCTCGCCGCGTTGGAGGAGCGCCAGAAGACCGGTGACGGCCAGCACGTCGAACTACCCGTGATTGACCTGGCCGTGAATATCTCGGTCGAACAGATCCTCGAGTTCGAGGCCTATGGCGAACTCATGACCCGAAGTGGAAATCGCAGCGCGCAGGCCGCGCCCCAGGGCGTGTATGCGTGCGCTGAAGCCGACGAGTGGCTCGCTCTATCGGTGAACACTGAAGCGCAATGGACGGCGTTGGTGCAGGCCATGGACACGTTGTCGTGGGCTGCGGACCGCGATCTGGCCACCGTTGCGCAACGGGCGACGGTGCACGATCGGATCGACACATCGATCCAACAGTGGTGCTCCCAACAGTCACTGGCAGGGGCGCTCGAAGCATTGAAGGCAGCCGGGGTTCAGCCCGTCGTCCCTGCCTACGCCATTGACGAAGACCCGCAGATGCAGGCTCGAGGGTTCTGGGAGCCCGTTGTCCACCCCATCGTCGGAGAACATCGGTATCCGGGGTGGCCCATGCGCCTCTCGGGTGGCCCCGAGCGCTGGTACCGATCGCCCGCCCCTCTCCTCGGACAGCACAACGAGGAGGTGCTCCATGGGTTGCTCGGACTCACGGGAGATGAGATCGCCGATTTGCGACGAACAGATGTCATCGGTGAACGCCCACTCGGCCTCTGATCAGCAGGCACTACCCAGAGCACAATCGCCGCACCACCAAGGGTGAAACATTGGAGATGCCGTCGATATTTCGAGGGGATTCGTGTCGATCTCGCCCCTATCGATTCGTCACTTCAGTGTCAGAATCGAAACGCGAACCGAAGGGACGGCAACAATGCGATACACCCTCCTGCTCTACTACCCCGAGCGCACCGCCGACGAACTTGGTCCCGAGGCCCTGGCCGAGGGAATGAGCACGTTTCAGGCGTACGCGAAGGCGCTCGACAAAGCGGGTGTACTCGCCAGTGCCGAAGTGCTTCAGCAGTCGAACGCCACCACCGCCGTCACACTCGCCAGCGGTGAACTGGTGGTGCAGGACGGCCCGTTCGCCGACACCAAGGAACAACTCGGCGGCACATTCGTCATCGACGTCCCAGACCTCGATGCTGCCATCGAATGGGCGAAACAAGCGCCGTCGGTGCGGTGGGGTCATGTTGAGATCCGACCGACCGCCACCCGCTACGTCGACGGCTCGTGGCAAGGCGTCCAGCCCGTCCAGTGACAACCTCCGAGGCTGGTGCAGCCGCCGAGCACGCGGCGCGGGCCTCCTATGGCCGGCTTGTGGCCTTGCTGGCCGCCACGACAAGGGACATTGGTCTCGCTGAGGACGCCCTCGCCGATGCTTTCGAGCGCGCCCTGCGGACGTGGCCGGCGACCGGTGTTCCCAGAAACCCGCAAGGGTGGCTCATGACCGTGGCCCGCAACCGCATCCGCGATGTCCTTGGCTCGGCTGCGGTGCGCACCGCCATGCCTTTGAGCGATCTCGTGACAGCGACGCTCGCCGACCTCGACCCCGACGCCATCCCCGACAAACGACTGGAGCTGATGTTCGCGTGTGCGCACCCGGCCATTGACCCAGCGGTGCGCAGCCCGCTCATGCTCCAGGTCGTGCTCGGCCTCGATGCCGATCGCATTGCTCGCGTATTCGCGCTGCAGCCCGCAGCCATGGCGCAACGCCTGGTTCGGGCCAAGCGCCGGATCCGAGATGCCGGCATCCCATTCCGGATTCCCGGACGCGCCGACCTGCCGGCACGCCTACCGGCCGTGCTCGAGGCCATCTACGGCGCGTATGCGATTGACTGGCTCGACCAGCACGAGCGCATCCGCGAATCGGTCGCTGACGAGGCCCGGTGGCTGGCCGTGCTCACCGCGACCCTGCTCGACTCCGAGCCCGAAGCGTGGGGCCTGGCCTCGTTGCTCACGTTCGCACAGTCGAGGGCTATGGCCCGAGCGAGCACGCCCTGGCCACCTCTCGACGAACAAGACACCGCCCTATGGGACGGCGCGCTCATCGCCGAAGGTGAGTTGTTGCTGCGGCGTGCGTACGCGCTCGGCTCGCCCGTAGGGCGGTTCCAGCTCGAGGCCGCCATCCAATCGGCGCACTGCGACCGGTTGCGGACGGGGACCCTCGATCGCGCCACCATCGTCCGGCTTTACCGCGGGCTCGTCGCCATCGCACCCACCGCCGGAGCGATGGAGGCCCTGGCCGCGCTCACAACTCAGGCTTAACCGAGCGTTCCCGGAAACCGGCGGCGCATTCTTCGGGTCAGCCGGCATCCGGACCGTTGCTCTACATGGGCGAGGACAAGTCCAAGCTGGCCGGGACGGCACTGATCGCATCGTCGAATCGCGTGATGAGCACTTTGCGGCCACCGTGTCCCTTGTCGCGTACCCAGCGCCGCCCCGCCACGCTGAACGCGCTGATGGTGAGTTCAGCCAGAACAAACAATCTCAAGTCTTCGGTGTTCAGGCTGAGTTTTTCCGCCAACAAGGCAATGAGATCGTTCTTTACACCGGCTCGGTAGTGATCGACGTAACCCAGTAACGCCGGCTCGGCAGCAACGAGGCGGCGGGTAGCGAGAAAGCGCTCATCCCAGTTCGCTTCGAGCGCGGCGACCGTTATCGCCAATGTCTGGTGCAGGACCTCGAGAACCTCTCCTGACAACTCGGTACGACTGAGGGTGTCGAGGTAGGCCGACCACAGTTCGGCCTCGGATTCGATGGCCACTGCTTCCTTGGCCGGAAAAAAGCGAAAGAACGTGCTCTTCGAGACATCTGCCTCGTCGGCGACCTCCTCCAGGGTGGTCGCGTCATAGCCCTTTTCGGTGAAGAGCCGAAGCGCGGCATCGGCCAGAGCGCGGCGAGTTCGCTGCTTCTTGCGCTCGCGCAGAGGCAGCGAGCGGTCACCGACGTGGCCCGTGGCGCTCATGTCGTCAGCTTACCCCAATGGAACACCAAGCCCTAAAAAGCATTCGATCTTATATCCCTCTTGACTTGAAATAGAACTCAGTGTTATTTTCTCCTGAGACCCTAAATCTGAGGCCGATCGCGGAGGACCCCATGGAATACAGGCTCGACATGACCACCATGTTCACGATCCACGACGCCTTTCGACGAAACCTCGTCGAGGTCGCCAGAGTGGCATCTGAGGGTGATCGCGATGGCATTCCCCGCCTGCAGTCTCAGGTCGGTTGGGGACTTTTCAGGAAGTTTTTGGTCGTCCACCACCACACTGAAGACGACGTCGTGTGGCCCGTCCTGCGCTCCCACGTAAAGCACTCTCCCGACCGGATGGCCGTAGTCGATGCGTTGGAAGCCGAACACTCTGCCATCGAGCCTTGTTTCGCTGCCATAGACGCAGCCTTTCGCCATCAACACGAGAGCGAACCTGTCGCCGATCTCGTCGGAGAATTGACGACAAGCGTAACGACCCATCTGGCGCACGAGGAGTCCGACGGCCTCGCCCTTATCGACGAGTTCCTCACTCCCGAGCAATGGCAGGCTTTCGCCCGCGAACACGGCCGGAGATTGATCAATGACGCTTCGACCTACGTTCCTTGGCTCCTTGACCGCGCTGACGCTGCTGCCATAGAGAGCTTTCTCGGCAGCATTCCGCCACCCTTGGCAACCGCATACCGCGAGACATGGGCCCCGGAATACGCGGCCTTTGACCTCTGGGATGCACCCTTCGGATCGGCGCCAAACGACGCGCCAGGCGACTGAAAGATCGACATGGCCCTCCACGATTCGATTCCGTCCACTGAAGCTGACGCGTCGCCCGCTACCGAGCCCAAGCTCGGCATCGCCCTGCTTGTCATCGCCACTGCGCAACTCATGCTCGTGCTCGACGACACCATCGTCAACGTGGCCTTGCCCAGCATGCAGCGGTCACTTCATATTTCACCTTCGCACCTCAACTGGGTGGCGAGCTTCTACGCACTGACGTTTGGTGGGCTCCTCCTCGCGGGCGGCCGTGCCGGCGACCTCTACGGCCGGCTGCGACTGTTCCGGATCGGCATCGTCATCTTTGCGGTGGCTTCCATGGCGGGTGGCCTTGCTCCGAACGCCACCACGCTCCTCACGGCGCGCCTCGTTCAGGGATGCGGCGCGGCACTGGCTGCGCCTGGCGCTCTGTCGCTGCTCACCACAACCTTTGCGCAAGGGCCAGCGAGGAACAAGGCAATAGGCATCTATGGAGCCATGGCCGGGGTCGGTTCCGTCTTAGGCCTGCTGCTGGGCGGGGTACTCACCGCGTACGTGAGTTGGCGTTGGGTCCTGTTCATTAACGTGCCCATCGCCGTCCTCGTCCTCATAGGTAGTCGGGTTCTCATCCCGGGCAAGCCCGAACGTGGGTCGCTCGATCTGATCGGCGCCATTACCGCCACGACGGGCATCGCTGCCATCGTGTTCGGCCTGACGAGCGGGAACACCAACGGCTGGGCTGCGCCGGTCACGCTGGCCTGCTTAGTGGCCGGAGCGGTGCTGGTGGCCACCTTTGTGATGCTCGAACGCTCCCGCCGCGAACCTCTGGTGCCACTCGGGATCGTGCGCAACCGCAGCAGGGCCGGCGCCTACACGGTGATGCTGATGCTTGGAGCCGGGATGCTCGCCATGTTCTATTTGCTCACGCTCTACATGCAGATCGTGCGGGGCTACTCCGCTATGCACACTGGTCTTGCTTATCTGCCTTTTGTCGTCGGCCTCGGGATCGCTGTTGGTGGCCTCGGCCCCAGGTTGTTCGACCACCTTCCCGCTCGAGTGGTGATCGCCGCCGGCCTGATCACCTATGCCGGAGGGCTCACGTGGTGCGTCGTCACCCTGTCGCCGACGTCGAACTACTTCATGACAATCCTCCCAACCCTGGTCGTCGGGGGATTCGGGGCGGGGCTGGTCTTCTTAGGTGCAACAGCCGTCGCCGTACATGGCGTGGCACCCCAAGAAAGCGGGTCTGCTGCCAGTCTGCAGAACGCCGGAGTCCAGGTGGGAGCCTCCATCGGCCTGAGTGCCCTGGCGGCCGCTGCCTCGATCATCACCAAAAATCACCTAGCTGGCCATACAACAGCGGCCGCCTTGACCGATGGGTACACCGCCGGCCTGCTCATCGGAGCAGCCATATTCGCCCTCGGTGCGCTGGTGGCACTGCTCACAATCAATATCCGTGTCAGCACCGAAGAGGTGGCCGGTCACTGAGGACGAGCTCTCACTCTGGCTTCGACGAGTCGGCTCGCTCGCATCCGGGAGAGGTCGGCATCGATGTGTCTCACGAACGTTTCGGTGATCTCAATACCCGAGCTACAGCAGCCCGTGTACGCGGAGACTGTCGAGGGTGTCGGCAATCGAGATAGGCACCCCACGTGGCTTCCAGCCAAGCTCCTGCTTGGCACGGTCGTTGTGGATTGTGAGCGGCGACGGATCCTCGCCGGGAGCCTCCTGCCACGTAAGGTCGGCGCCGGTGGCTCCGAGGTGATCGCGGATTGCCTCAGCCAGGCCCAGCCATGTGATCGTTGGCCCGTCGGCCAGCAGTAAGTAACGCTTGTCGGCCGCCTCCGGCGTTGACGCCGCCTTGAGGTGAGCATCGGCAACATCGCGCACGTCGACCACGCCAAAACGCTGGCGCGGCAACACCGCCATGGTGCCATTCGCAATCGCCTTTATAGCGACGAGGGAGGAACGCAGCGACGTGACCAACGTCGGGCCGATGATGAACGTGGGGTTGAGGACGACCAACTCGGTATCGCCGGGGTTCTCTTTGAAATGGTCCCAGGCGGCGCGCTCGGCAATTGCCTTGGAGCGCGGATAGGGCTGCAGTCCGGGCGTATCAGGATCGGTCCAGTCCTCCTCGGTGTAGTCGCGGACTGCTTTGGGCGAGTAGCCGACGGCGGCGAAGCTCGAGGTCAGCACCACGCGGCGCACGCCGGCGGCGCGGGCGGCGCTGAGCACGCGCAGGGTGCCCTCGCGGGCGGGGACGATCAAGTCGTCGGGATCTTCGGGTTGGACGGGCGGGATCGGACTGGCGACGTGGTGGACCTCCTCGATGTCGGTTGTAGCCGACGGCCAGCCTTCGTCGAGGGTGAGGTCCGCTATGACCACCTCCAGCCCGTCGTCGTCGACACCCCCTCGCCGCAGGGCGTCGCGGATATCAGGCTCTGAATTCAGGGAACGCACCGTGGTGCGCACCTCGAGCCCCTTTTGCAGTAGTGCCGCGATCACCTGGGTCCCCAAGTAGCCGTTTCCACCCGTGACCAACACCCGGCTCATCGCCCTACCTCTTCCAAGCACGCGATGATCGCCCGCACCCGCGCGCAGAACCGGTTGACGGTCACCGCCGGCACCGAGTCGGGGAAGCCAGCCGCCAGGGCGCCCCAACGAGCGATGTCACCCAGTCCCTCGTGCGCGACATTGACGCAGCCCGCCGTAATGTCCTCAATGAGGTCGAGGGGAACACCCACCCGCTCGCAGGCCGCCGCCATGGTCCGGCCTAAGAGGTCATCGGTCCGCACGTGTGAGAGCGAACCGCCGTAGCGGCCCACCGCCGTTCGCACGCCACCGAGGACGAACGCGTCGGTCATGGGACCAGCGACGCTTCGAGGGTGATCTCGGGCACCCCGGCCAACGCTCGACTCACGGGACAACCGGCCTTGGCCGCCAACGCGTGCTCAACGAATGCCGCCTCCTCGAGTCCCGGTACCTGTCCCACCGTCACGAGGGCGATCTTGGTAATGGTCGGGACCCCGTCGACCGGTCGAAGCGTCACGGTGGCCTCCGTCTTCACTGACTCGGGTGGTGTACCCGCCTGGGCCAGGATGTTGGAGAGCGCCATCGAAAAGCAAGCCGCATGGGCTGCCGCGATCAACTGTTCTGGGTTCGATCCGGGGCCGTCCTCAAATCGTGACTTGAACGTATAGCCCCCGGTAATGCTGTCCCCCGCCGTGAACGTGCCCGTCCCCGTGGGCACATCGCCCTTCCATTCGGCGGTACCTTTCGCTGGCATCTCATTCTCCTTGCTCGTTTGTTTGGTGCTTATCCAAAGCGGATTCCAGCCAATTGGGTTCCCTGAGCCACCAACCGGCCCGCGCTATCCCAGACATAGCAGACCTCGTCGACGCGGTCGGCCTCAATGAGTTGGGCGCGTTGCACGATGTGCACAGGTCCCGGTATGGGCTGGGCGCGTACGTACACGGTCATCTCCAAGGTGGGAACCCATCCCGAGAATTTGATGTCGAAGGTGGCCGGGGGAAACGCGTCGACGGCGAAAAGCAGCGAGATCGAGTCGAACCTTTCATCGCCGGGCAGCGCCAGCCACCCCCGCAGCTCGCCTCGGCCGCTGGGCTGGCCTTTCGTAAAGCCTCGGCTGCCTGGCTCCAGACGGACCTCGACCTGTTGGAGGATCGCCACCGGCTGTGCTGTCGGTAGTAGCGGGACAAGCCGCTCGCATTCGTCCCAGCCGATACCACTCACCGAAGGCAGCCCGGCGTCCCAGCGCGGCCGGGTGTCCGCATCCAAGCTTGCAACGGTCATTAGCGATTCAACGCAGGTGATCTCCCCTTGGGTCATGCGCGCCCGGACTTGAGTTGCGGAACGACCGGTGCGCAAGGTCGCGGTCTCGATGGCTATCGGGCCCGAGTCCGGGGAGCGGATGTAGTGGGCGCTGGCTGCGATGACGTCCTGGTGAGGCCCGTTCCATGTTGCCGCTCGTCCCAGCATGCCCAGGAGGTAGCCGCCGTTGGGTTTCCCGCCAATGGTCCAGTCGGGGTCGACGGCGCCGTCGAAGCGACCCAGACCAGCGGGTTCGAGAGCGCTCACTTCCGTGAAGGAGCGCCGGCTTGCTTCGGGCACGGTGTTGGTCATGACCCTGACCCAACCAGGGGCGCTACGGCCCCGGGGCCGGAAATGGAGACGACATCCTTTGCTTTGAGGCATTGCGCCGGAGCGCAACGCATGTCAGCGAGGCTTGTTCGTTCCACGCGTCTGAGGTTAGTGGGTTGCATGACACAACGGAACCCACGGCCGTCAGCACCGTAAACAAAAGCTCGCCGGCCGACCCCTTGGCGCTAGTGCTGGTCGAACTGGCCGGGCTGATAGTCACCAGCCGGCTGACGGATGATCACGTTGAGGCGGTTGTAGGTGTTGATGATTGCAATAATCGCCACCAGCGCCCCAAGTTGCTCCTCATCGAAATGTTGCCCGGCGTTCGCCCATGCCTCGTCGCTGACGCCTCCAGCAGCATCGGCAATGCGGGTCCCCTGCTCGGCGAGCTCAAGGGCAGCGCGCTCGGCATCGGTGAAGACCGTCGCCTCCCGCCACGTGGCGACGAGGTTGAGACGGAGCTGGCTCTCTCCGGCTGCGGCCGCGTCCTTGGCGTGCATGTCGGTACAGAAGCCACACCCGTTGATCTGGCTGGCCCGAAGCTTGACCAGTTCTTGGGTAGCGCCAGGCAGGGTCGATTCAGTGATCACCCGACCGGCTGAGTTGAGGTGTTTGCCGAACTTCATGAGGGTGGGGTTGGCGAAGAGGTTGAGACGGGCTTCCATGGCGATTCTCCTTGGTGGGACTGATTTAGGTTGTGGCGGCACGTACCGGCTGCGATCCCGATGGGTACCGGTTGCGATCACGACGCCTGGTCGGTGGGACGAAGTCGCAGGAAGTCGGAGACGGGACCGAGGTGTTGGAGCTTGTCGGGGTTGACGACGCTTCGGAGGGTCTGGATCACCCCGTCGGCGACCTCAAAGGCGAGGACGCTGATGATCCCCCCTTGGCTGTCTCGGTTGACGATCCCGGGCCCACCGTTGACGAGGACGGGTTCTGGGGTCATCCCAAGGGGGAGGTTCCGCTTGAAGATTGCCAGGAGGAAGGCAGCCACCTGGTCTCGTCCGTAGAGCGGTTCGCGCAGGGCGGTCGCCTTGCCGCCTCCGTCGCCACAGAAGACGACGTCAGCGGCCAGCAAGTCGACCAACTGGTCCAGATCTCCGTCGCGAGTAGCAGCCAGAAACGACCGAAGCAGCGCTTCGCTTTGTTCGATCGATGCTTCGTAGCGGGGCTGATGGATGCTCAGGTGCTTCTTGGCGCGGGCGAAAATCTGGCGGCAATTGGTGTCGCTCTTATCGACGATCTGGGCAATGTCCTCGTAGTCGTAGTCGAAGACCTCGCGCAGCAGAAATACCGCACGTTCGACTGGCGACAAATCCTCGAGCAGCACGAGGAAGGCCATCGACAAGGAGTCGGAGAGCTCAGCCATCTGCTCGGGGCTTTCGTGTAGGTCGGCCACAATCGGCTCGGGGAGCCACGTGCCGACATAGGACTCCCGGCGTACGCGCGCCGAACGCATATGGTCGATGGCAAGGCGAGACGTGGCCATGGCCAGGTAGGCCTTCGGCGACTCGACCTCTACCCCGCTTTGCCGAGCACGCTCCAGCCTGAAGAAACCCTCTTGAACAAGATCCTCGGCTTCGACCACGCTGCCGGTCATCCGGTAGGCGATGGAGAACATGAGCCCACGCAGGTCGGCCTCGTTGTTTGCGGGAAATACGTCCATTGGGCACGACCCTCCTCTCGCTTGCACGGTCTATCCCTTGTTGTTGGTGTTCGGCTTGTTGGACCCTAAGACGAGGCCAAACCCGGTCGTGTGACATAGAGGAACCTCAAAGTTCATCCGGTCACGCGCCCGGGCCGACCAACCTTGACTCGCCGTCGACCGCCTCGGGTTCGGGGGGTATTGACGTGGAGCGACGCGTCATTGCCGCCCGGGCCAGCTTGACCAGCAATTCCATGACTCGAACCGCAAGTTCGGGGTCAGAGATCTCGCCTTTCGCATCAATGCGGGCGTGCACCTGCCCTATGGCAAGGTCAGCTTCGATGACGTCCGCCCGCAGGGCCGAAAGCACCGCTTTAACGTCCGACAGCGCCGACACAGCCCCCGTCGGAAGGGGACTCGTTCCGATCACCGCCACGGGCTTGTTGGTGAGGACCGAACCCCCGGGGGGCCGAGAGGCCCAGTCCAGGGCGTTCTTGAGCACACCCGGAATCGCCTGGTTGTATTCGGGGGTCACGATAAGCAGCGCATCGGACTTCTCCATCAATTGCCGCATCTCCGCCACGCCTCCGGGTAGGGGATCCTCGGCATCCTCGTTGAACAATGGAACTTTCCCCAGGCCGTCCCACACGGTGATACGGACATAGTCAGGCTGTCGATTTACCAATGCCCGCAACAACGATCGGGCCCATGAGGCGCTGCGCAGGCTTCCCCCAATGGCAGCGATCTCGACGGGCATGGTGGTGTCGTCTCCAGGACTTCGCATCTGGACTTCCTCTGGGCAGGTGATGGGACTCGGTCGACCCTCTAAGACGAAATAGGGCTCCGTCGTGTGACACGAGGGCCGCCATCTCGTCGCAGCCGCAACGCAGAGCACTCTCGACCGAAACCTGCCCTGCATCGACAATCTCGGGAACTGAAATCAGTTTGGCCCTGTTGGGGGTCGACCATCTAAGCGTGAGGCAGCTCCGGGCCAGCCACCGCCGATTCTGTGGCCGCCTCGGAGCCCGGCATTTCCTTAGTCCTGGGCGGCAACCAGCAGCGTGGCGAGCGGATCGAGGGTGGCCATGAGCTCATCGAGCTCGGCCGGCGTAAGGATCTCATACGGCTTCGCCGCGAGGTCGTCGGTAAGCGACTCGACCCGCTGCTTGACGGCGCGACCCTTTTCGCTGATCCATCCGTCATCCCCGATGAGGCCGCGCTCGCGCATCGCGTTTATCACTGCGCCGAGCTGCGCGGTCGGAAGGTGGTGGATACGCCCGAACTTGTCCGCCGGCATGTCCATGTCGAGGGCGAGGAGCACATGGGCCTCGAGGCCGCCGACGCCTTCGATCATCAGGGCGGCGATGTGCCCGTCGCCCCGGTGCTCGCGCAGCATGGCGGCTGCATGGAAGAAGCGAGCCACCACGTCTTCGGGTATCGGAATCGCTCGCAACGCTGCGTACATGGGTCGGCCCTCGGTCGGGGCACTGATCGCCGATTTGATCAATAGCTCGGTGGCGCGGTCGAAGGCAGGAGAGTCGACACGATCGCCGAGAATCCGCCGCAGCGCCCTGACGCAGCCCAACTGACGAGCGGCGATTGCTGATTCGGGGGTGGTGACGCACCACACCTTCGGGATGTGGCGAGCAACCTCGCCGGGCGCGAAGTTGTAGAAGAGCGCGTCCACAACCTCCGCCGTGGCGAGGCCCAGGGGCGCTGCCCGTCCTGCGAAGTAGGTGTCCCAGTAGTTGGTGAACCCAAGGGCGAACATCGTCTCGTTGGGTTCATCGGCTGTGTAAGGGATGACTCCGATCGGCTCGACAAGCTCGAACATCCGGCGGGCCATGGCATTCATGGTCTTGACACTAATTGGGAGCCGAGATGTGAGCGGGTCTGCCGAGGATCGTTCGTTCGGCTATCGGTTGGGGAGCCATTGCGGTAGTCCGAACCACGGCAACACGCTCTTGTCGAAGCGAGTCATGGCACAGATCCGGTCCCCCGCCAAGGTGAGCACGTAGAGGCCGGTCCCGTGCCGGATGCCGTCGTCCGAAGGGCGCGAATAGGCTCCGAAGGCCGGCTGGCCGTTGGCGCGTGTCGGCACAAGGTCGAACCTGCGTCCGGCATCGAACAAGCTGGCGCAGAAGCGGGCCACGACGTCACGGCTCTCGTATTCGAATGGCATCGGTGGCATCGAGATAAAGACGTCGTCTGTCAGCAGTCCCACCAGCGCGCCCATGTCGGCGGACTCCCAGGCGCGGGCGAACTTCGCCACAAGAGCTTCCTCGGTGGGTGAGGCGGCGACGGGAGGCGGTTCGCGACCCTCGGTCGACGAGAGTCGGCGCTGCAGACTGGCACGGGCCCGCTTGAGGGCGCTGTTCACTGATTCAACGGTGGCTTCCAGCATGCCGGCCACCTCGCTTGCCTGGAAGCCAAGGACGTCACGCAAGACAAGCACGGCGAGCTGGCGAGGCGGCAAGACCTGAAGGGCGGTCACGAAGGCCAGCGAGACGGCTTCGGCCTGCTCGTAGCGAGCGTCGGGGCCGAGCGGCATGCCGACGGTGCCTTGGAGAAGGGCGTCGGGATAGGGCTCGAGCCATGTGACCTCGGCGACCCGGGTCGGCTCGGGCGGCTCAACATTGGGCACGACCTCCTCCTTGGCCGGGCGCCGGCGGGCCGAGCGACGCGCGTCGAGACACCGGTTGGTGGCGATCTGGTACAGCCAGGTGCGCAGCGAGGCGCGTCCCTGGAACCCCCCGAGGCCTCTCCAGGCAGCCAGCAGCGTCTCCTGCAGGGCATCCTCGGCATCTTGGAAGGATCCGAGCATTCGGTAACAGTGCACGTGGAGCTCTTGACGGTACGGCTGGGTCAGCTCGCGAAATGCATCGCTGTCTCCGACCCGTGCCCTCGACATCAGGTCGGCTGTCACCACTCTCACGTTCCTTCTTCCCGGTCGGTCCGACTTCCATCTTGATTAGACGCCGCCCGAAGGGGGAACTGGGCGGCCGGCGAGCGCCCAATTTTCCGACACCACAGCGCCTACACCAATGGCTTCCAATGACACCAACGATAGGAGTTGCAGAATGGGAAAGATCGTGATGAGCGGTCCGCAGAACGTCTCGCTCGATGGAGTGGTTCAGGACCCCGACGGTGCGGAGGGCTTCAGGCTCGGGGGCTGGTTCGTCGAGTTTGGGGGCCAAGACCTCGAAGCGTGGAACAAGGTCGCGCTCAATGACGCACTAGGCGCCGAGGCGTGGCTGCTGGGCCGCCGCAGCTACGAGTTTTTCGGAGCGCGGTGGCGACCCCGCAGTGGCGAGCTTGCAGACCGGCTGAACGACATGCCCAAGTACGTGGTGTCGTCCACCCTTGAACATCCCGACTGGAACAACTCGAGGGTCCTCAAGGGCGATGTTGTGACCGAGGTCTCGAAGCTGAAGCAGGAGCTTGACGGAGAAATCGTCGTCCCTGCCAGTTATCAGCTCGGACGCACGCTGATGGAGCACGACCTGGTCGACGAGGTGCGATTGGTTGTGTTCCCGGTCGTGCTCGGGGCCGGCGAACGCCTCTTCGGAGAGACCAGCGACAAGACGTCTTGGTGTCTGGTGCAAAGCGCGACCATTGGTGACGGCCTCGCTTTCCTCAGGTATGAGGTCGTCCGGAAGTCCTAATGGGGCCGGATCGTCACGCCGACGATCTGTTATAGCCACGAACCGACGAGCCCAAGTTGACGGAGGCGGGTGCTCGCATCTGGACGCCCTCCACTGGGAGTGATGGAACTCGAATACCGCCACGGTCAAACCATGGTTCCTGTCGAGAACAAAGAATGACGGCCATCACCCAGCGAGTCAGTTGATGTCCTGCCGAGCGGACAGAACGATACCGACAAGCCCCAGGGCAGCGGCCCAGGCAATCAACGTGATGGCGCCAACGCCTGGCGAGAGCAGGTGATCGACTCGAAGGCCCATTAGTGCGTCCGAAGCACGAGTTGGCGTGAACCGCCCAACCGAAGGGACGAGGCCGAACAGGAGGTTGTCGACGACAAAGCCCCAGGCCAGGAACGTGATGATGCTGCCAACTTGATTGTGAATGATCGATCCGAGGCCGGCGCCGATGGCGCCCCACAGGGCCACGCCAGCGAGCCCGCCGAGCGTGAGCAGCACAATGTCGCCGCTGCTAAGCACGACGGTGACGCCACGCCCGCCCAGGATCGCGTATCCGATCCCTAAGCCGATTGCCTCGCCGATGACCCCGAATACGATTCCGGCCAGTGTGCCCGCGACGACCTTGGCGGCCAGGACGCGCGAGCGCGCCGGGTTGAACAGGATCGTCGGACGGATCGTGCCGAAGCGGTACTCGCTGGTCACGAGCAACACCCCAGCAAGAGCTGAGAACACGCCTGCGGAACTGCCCACGCTCAGCAACTGACGCTGGTCTTCTTGGCTGGTCAGCCCGCTTGCGTGGGTAAGTAGCCCGGTGAGCAGCGTGAAGAGCAGAATGAGGCCGATCATCGCCAGTAACAGTCCCATCGTGGTCCGGGTCGAGCGAATCTTCAATAGCTCTGCCCTGATCTGCGCCATCATGCCGGTGCCTCCGAGGTCAGTTCGAGGAAGATGTCTTCCAGCCCGCCGCCGTCATTAACCAACTCGTGCACCGGGACGCCGGCGGCGAAGGCGATTTCACCGACCCGCTGGCTCGATGCTCCCTGGACGAGCAGCGCGTGATCAGTACCGGTGGTCACCTGCAGCGCCTCATCACGCAACGCCGTAGCGAGCCGCTGCGGATCGCCACTGCGAACGCGCACGGCGCCACCGGCACGGGCGGTCAACTCTGCCAGCGAGGACGAGACCACGAGCCGCCCGCGACTGATGATGAGAACCTGGTCGACTGTCTGCGCCACCTCGGCCAGTACATGGCTTGAGATGAGCACCGTGCGACCCTCTGAGGCCAGGCTGCGCAGGAAGTCACGCAGCCAGCGCACGCCCTCCGGGTCGAGCCCGTTGGCCGGTTCGTCGAGAATCAACAGCTCTGGGTCGCCCAAGAGCGCCGCCGCCAGTCCAAGTCGCTGACGCATCCCGAGCGAATATCCCTTGACACGTCGCCCGGCGGCGGCACCGAGCTCCACCAAGTGCAACACCTCGTCCGCACGTGAGTCAGGGACTTCGACGGCTTGCCCGAGCATCCGCAGGTGATCGCGCCCCGTTCGGCCTGGGTGGAAATCCGTCGCCTCGAGCACGGCGCCAATCCGCAGCGCCGGACGCGCCAGCTCCGCGTAAGGATGATCGAACACCAGTGCCTGTCCACTCGTCGGCGTCGCCAAACCCAGGATCATCCGCAGTGTCGTCGTCTTGCCGGCGCCGTTCGGCCCGAGAAAGCCCGTGATCGTCCCCGCCTCCAACGCGAAGGACAGGTCCGTGACCGCTGATATCTCACCAAAGCGTTTGGTTAACGACTCGGCCTTGACGACCACCGTCATCGAGCTGCCTGACCGTTGAACGGCACGGCGAAGTCGCGATAGGGGACGCTCGTCTCGGTGATCGGCCCACTCGTGAAGTACGTGATCCGCATACCAAGATCCTCGAGCTCACCTTGCACGTTGATAGCGTTCTCCTCCGCCCAGGCGCGCAATGCCTCCGACGCCAGCTGCAGATGCACCTCTGGGTTCCCACCTGGGCCACCTGGAAGCGTGTCGTTCGGTAGCGCAACATAGGCCTCGTGATGCGCGGCTTCTGTCCGCAAGGTGAATTCCGGGTAGTGCGACGCCAGAGCCTGCGCGTCCGACTCAGGGATCGGCTTACACCACTCGACCGGGCCGTCGCTGTCTGCGCTCACCTCACCCCAGAAGATGGAAAACGCTGCACCTTCTCGCCCCTCCATCTTCGGCAGGGGTCGCTCGCGCAGGATGGCGATGAACTCCTTGCCGAGCGCCCACGCGCCTTGTTCGTCGACGTTGCGTTTCAGGCAGAGCACGGTCCGCTCCGGTATTTCTCGCGTGGCGACTTTGTACATGACAGACCTCTTTCCACTTAGCCGGTTGACGAGGTAGTCGGCGAGCTCACGGCGCGCGTCGTGTGCGGACTCGACCTCCCGCCAATGCGCCGCTATTCGCTCGGCGGCGACTGCCGGATCGCATGCGCGCAGTTCTCTGATGGCGGCGAGCGGCATGTCGAGCTGACGCAACATCACGACAAGGCGCGCTGTTTCGAGCTGCTCGACGTCGTAGTACCGATAGCCAGAAGCTTGGTCAACTCGTGCCGGAACGAGCACCTCAAGCTCGTCGTAAAGGCGGAGCGCCTTGACTGACAGGCGCGACCGCCGTGCGAACTCACCGATGCTGATCTCTTCCACACCTCATACTCCCTCGTCGTCGAGCCCAACGGGCCGACAGATCGAGCGTGCGGCCTCCCCAAGGGGGAGAGTCAAGCCAGAATGGTCGTAGCCGTCGGGACTTCCTCAACCACCGCTCGTTACACGCACGCCAGCACCTGGCGGCCAGAATGGGGTCCAATGGAGAAACCTGGGCAATCGCGGCGCCTGGCCCCGGCCCGAACGTGAAACGGCTGTTCAGGTGCCATATCCCTCTGCACATGACGCGCTGAACCAGCGATGCGATCCCGGGGGAAGCAGTACCCCTGAAGTGCGCTGCTTGCTCGCCGCCACCCGTCGGGGGTTGGGTCTTCACGAGCGCCCACCGGTTCGAGCTTCGCCGTCATCGTGCGGGCATCAGGTGCACTTCGAGGGACCATCCTTTGGTCTAGATACTCGTATGGGCGTCTTGCTCCAGGCCGTCCCATAGATTTTCCCCATGACCGCCTTTAACGACCCCTCATACGCCAGCCCGTCGGTGCGGAGATACAACCAGCGCATGGCGCAGCGCGTGGCCAGGCGCGCCCAAGTAAACGAGCAGGGCGTGGCGGTGTGCTTCGCTTTCAACAACCTGCTGACCACGCTGCTGATCGGAGTAGTGGAGGA
This sequence comes from uncultured Acidimicrobiaceae bacterium, assembly GCA_963714125.1. GTDB lineage: Bacteria > Actinomycetota > Acidimicrobiia > Acidimicrobiales > UBA8190 > CAWCAW01. The sequence goes on from OY970234.1 coordinate 3,912,209, forward strand.
CCTCGTCCGCTTCGTGCCGACCATCGGTTCTCTGATCGAAATGGCGATCAGCATCCTGACGTTCTACTTCCATCGCATCGTGCTGGTCACCGATCAGAATGTGTATGTGTTTCGGGACTGGCCCCTGCACTTCCCCGGCAAGCAGCTCGCCGCCTACTCGCGCCACCCCGGCGTGGTAAAGATCGGCGGCCCGAACGCCGGCAGTTTCTCTAGGTTCATCCGCCGCGGGCAACTGAATTTCGAAGACGGTCTCGTCGTCTACCACAGCATCCTCTGGATTCGCCGCGCACAGTACATCGTTCAGGAGGGGAACAGCCCCGTCGGGAGGTAGCTTCCGCCTCTGCGGCATAGCCCTCTCCCAGTCCGCTCTCTCCGAGGTTCCTCCGGCGAGACAATAGACCGGGGCAACAGAAGGGCCGATCCCTTCGGATCGGCCCTTACCGTGCGCCTATCGATGGTGGCGGGGGTACCAACCGCGCCGTGGAGCTTCGGGGTCCAGACCCGGAGGTCATGCTGATAGCAGCGCTCTGCGTATGCAGTGCATCGGGCACGTGCCTTCTCAATATCCTGGCCAGGCATGAAGATGACCCCAGAAACACGTCGAAACCTGCGGTTTCAATGGCGGCATCACGCCGAAGATCGCACGTCCTCATTGCAGCCACCTGGGCCGTAGAGTGACGTTTCGCGTTGGTGCATCCCGCACCATGCCGCTAACAGCAAGGACCGCGGTGGCCGATCTGTCTACGGAGCAACCGATCACCTTCGCCGGCCTGAGCCTGCGCCTGGAGCTGCTCGACGTGCTCGCCAAACTGGGTTACGAGGAGCCGACCCCGATTCAGGCGGCTGCCATCCCCGTCCTACTTGAGGGGCACGACCTGCTCGGGCAGGCTGCCACCGGAACGGGAAAAACTGCAGCGTTCGCTCTCCCAATCCTGCAACAGCTTCCCGCCGGCGAGCGAGGCAAAGAGCCCATGGCATTGATCTTGGTGCCAACCCGTGAGCTCGCTATGCAAGTTTCCGAGGCCTTTCACACCTACGGCCGCCAGCTTGGCGTCCGCGTCGTCCCCATCTACGGCGGCCAGCCCATCAGCCGTCAGCTGCGGTCTCTCCAGACAGGCGTCGACGTCGTTGTGGCCACACCCGGCCGTGCTCTCGATCACCTACGTCGCCGTACGCTGCAGCTTGCGTCGCTGCAGGTTCTGGTGCTCGACGAGGCCGACGAGATGCTCGACATGGGCTTTGCCGAGGATCTTGAGGCGATCTTCGCCGAGACGCCCCCGAGCCGCCAGACCGTTCTCTTTTCGGCCACGCTCCCCAGGCGCATCGATGCCATCGCCCGCAAGCACCTCCGTGACCCGGTCCGTATCCGTATCTCCGACGAGCTACGGAGCAGCGATGAAGCGCCCCGAGTACGGCATTCCGCCTACATCGTCCAACGTGCCCACAAAGCGGCAGCCCTTGGGCGGATCCTCGACGTCGAATCGCCGACTGCGGCACTCGTCTTCTGCCGAACCCGCGAAGCAGTCGACGGTCTCGCCGAGTCGCTCAACGGCCGCGGGTACCGCTCCGAGGCCCTGCACGGCGGGATGAGCCAGGAGCAGCGGGACCGGGTGATGGGACGCGTGAGGGGCGGGACCGCCGACCTCCTCATCGCCACCGACGTGGCCGCGCGTGGCCTCGATATCGATCAACTCTCCCACGTCATCAACTACGACTTGCCCTCCTCAGTGGACAGCTACGTTCACCGAATGGGGCGGGTAGGCCGCGCCGGGCGCGAGGGCGTAGCCATCACGCTGGCAGAACCGCGCGAGCACCGGATGCTCAAAACAATCGAGCAGGCCACTAAGCAGAAGATCACGGTCGAGAAGATCCCCACCGTGGCGGACCTGCGCGAGCGACGTCTCGACCTCACCCGCGCCGCACTTCGCGAGTGCATTCTTGGAGACGACCTGGACAGCTTCCGGGTCGTCGTTGAGTCGCTTGCGGAGGAGTTCGATGTCATGGAGGTGGCGCTCGCCGCGGTCAATCTGGCGCATGCCGCAATAGGGGGTCCCGAAGATGATGAAGACATCCCGGACGTGGTCGTCTCGGTGCCATCCAAGGGACGAACTCGCGATGAACGCCCCGGCCGCAGCCAGCGGGCGGCCGCGGGAAGTGGGCCCGGGATGACTCGGCTCTATGTGAGCCTCGGACGTGAGGCGGGGCTGCGACCTCAGGACCTCGTCGGGGCAATTACAGGCGAGACGAGCCTCAGCGGAAAAAATATCGGCGCCATCGAGATCTCCGGGCGGTTCTCCCTCGTCGACGTACCAGAAGGCGCCGCTGACGAGGTCATCAGTGCGCTTCGAGACACCAAAGTCCGAGGCAGACGGGCCACCGTACGCCGGGAGCGCTTCTAGGCGGAGAGGACAGAATCTGGAAACGGCATGACGTACTTGACAAGGTTGGTGATTCTTGTCAAGCTCGTCATATGGATGCAATCGACGTGGAGCAGCGACACGGCGGGACCCCGTCTCGCCGGGACGAGATCGTGGAGGCGGCGATCCCCGTCTTCTTGCGATTTGGCTACAAGAAGGCGTCTATGGATGCCGTGGCTGCGGCGGCTGACTTGTCGCGGCAGGCTGTCTATCTCCACTTCTCGAACAAAGAGGCACTCTTCAGTGCAGTAGTCAACAGGCTTTCCCAGTCGACCCGGGACATTGCCCATGTCGCATTGTGGCGATCCGGGCTCTCTCTGGATCGTCAGCTCCTGGCCGCATTTGACGAGATGATGCCGGACGAGTCGATGGAGCTCCTCTCCGAGCTGCTGGTGTCCGCCAAGGAGCTGGTACCGCAATCAGTCGTTGATATCGATGCGCTCGTCGTCCATGACGTGAGCGAGCGGCTTCACGATGCGCTGGGAGGCCGTCGCTGGCCAGTTTCGGGGGCCACGGTCGAGCAGGCAGCTGAGGTCCTGCAGGCAACCTCGTATGGCCTGAAGCAGCAGACGGGTAGCCGGACCGCGTACCTCCAGGGCATGCAATCCGCCATCGAGCTCATCCTTACGGCCGGGGGATTGTTGCCCTCGGGTCGCCAGCGTTCACGAAGTGACCGAAACAACAAGAGTGAAGGAGCCCAACAATGAGTAAGTCAGTTCTGGTTACCGGCGCAACATCGGGCATCGGGCAAGCGGCGGCAAGCCAGTTGGCCGCCCGCGGCTACGAGGTCTTCGCCACCTACCGCAACCCGAGCCATCGGGCCGCTCTCGCGGCGCTGCCGAACGTCCACCCGATCCAGCTTGATTTGAGCGATCCCCAGCAGATCGAGCCAGCAGTCCAGCAGATCGAAGCGGCACTTGGCGACAACGGTCTGTACGCGGTGATCAACAACGCCGGCATCGGCTATACAGCGCCATTCGAGTTCGCGAATATCGACCGAGTACGAGAGATCATCGAGGTCAACCTGATCGCGCCCTACCTGGTAACCCAGGCGAGCATCCCGCTATTGCGCCGCTACAACGAATCCAACTCGGTCAAAGCGCGAGTTATCAATGTCGCGTCGTGGGCCGGGATGATGGCCACGCCTTTCATCGGCTTCTACAACGCGACAAAGGCCGGGCTCGTCGGCCTGAGCGAGTCGATGTACTACGACCTGGGCCTACTCGACATCCACACCGTTCTCGCCAACCCCGGGGTCACCAAGACCCCCTTACACGCGAAAACAACCGATGCCGCCTTGGAGAGCCTGGCCTCGATGCCTGCAGGCGGCCGGGAACGCTATCGGCCCTACCTCGAGCATTTCGCGACCATGAGCGACCGCTCCGACAGCATGAAAATGTTGCTTTCGCCCGAGCAGACAGCCGCCAAGATTGCCGCCATCGTCGACACCCGCAACCCGCGCTTCAAGTACAACCTCGCTGTCGACGCCAAGGTGGTCGACGGCATCGTCACTCGGTTTCTGCCGTTCACGGCCCGGGCCCGGTTGAACCGACGCATGTATCGGGTCAGCGAGCCGATGGTCTGGCCTGAGTCGGCCCCGGTGGTGAACGCCGCGGCCTGAGGGCTGGGGGGACATAGCCGTCGCCTGCCCACCATGACGATTCAGTGAGTTCGACGGGGAAGCCGAAGCGGTAAGCCACCGAACTGGCAAGACGGCACTTCAACGAGCCTCGAGGCCGATCGCGCTTCCATTTCACCATCGTCGGCGCCTGCGGGAACTGGCGGCTCACCGGGAAAGTTCGACTAGGCCGTTCAGTCGCGTCAGCTTGTTGGGGTTGGCGATCGCGAAGATTCGGCTAATCCGTCCGTCCTCCACCACGAGGCTGACCACGGCCGGTTGCGTATCGCTGTCGATCTGAATGGCGGGCGCACCGTTGAGCCATACCAACGAGAGCACTCGACCCGGGCGAGCCAGCATCCTCGCTACCACCTCGGCTCCGTAAATCGGAGCGGGCGCGGCGGCAGCAATCCCTCCTCCATCGGCAATGAAGACCACGTCGGGCGCCAAGACATCCATCAGTTCCTGCAACCGCCCGGAGCGCAACGCGGCCAGGAACCGCTCCACCACGGCCTGCTGCTCCAACGGGCTCACGCGTAGACGGGGCCGCCGCGCCGCAACATGGGTGCGCGCCCGCCGAGCGATCTGCCGGGCTGTCGCCGCTGGCTTCCCGATCGCCTCGGCGATCTCACCGAACGGTATCTGGAAGACCTCGCGGAGTACGAACACCGCCCGTTCGGTGGGCCCGAGCGTCTCCAGCACGGTCAACATGGCGATCGAGACACTCTCAGCGAGTTCGACATCCGCGGCGACGTCAGGACCAGTCAGCAGCGGTTCAGGTAGCCACTCTCCGACGTAGTCCTCGCGACGTCGCGACAGCGTACGCAGACGGTTAAGCGCCTGGCGGGTAACGGTTCGCACGAGGTAGGCCCGTGCGTCGCACACCTGCGATTGGTCGACATCGGCCCAGCGCAGCCAGGACTCCTGCACCACGTCCTCCGCATCGGCTCCAGAGCCGAGCATCTCGTAGGCAATCGTGAACAGCAGGGCGCGATGAGCAACAAAAGGGTCTTCGGTCATGACATCGACGTTGCTCCTGAACGTTGCGGATCGTGCGCTAGAGGGATCTCGCACCCATCCGAGAATCCCTGTGAGTTGATCCCATGTGCCGTGTTGTTCCTAGTCGCCTCGTTGGCGAAGCCGATGAACCAGGTGAGTTCGACCATTGCCGCAGATCCGAGCTGTTCCAACAGGCCGGCATAGAGCGTGTCGGTGACCGTCGGCGGCGTGTTCGTCATGGCCTCCGCGAACTCCAGCACCTCGCGTTCGAGAGGACTGAACAAGTCCGACTCCCGCCAGCGCGGTACCTGGCTCGCCTTGGCCACGTCCAGCTGCTGGTTCTGCGCCAGGAAGTAGTTGATGTCGAGACACCAGCTGCAGCCGACCTGGGCCGCCACGGCCATGTGCGCGAACGTCTTGAGACTGGCGTCACAGGCGTCGAATCCGGCCGCCTTGGCCGTGAACTCCTGCATGGCCTGCGCCAGCTTGGGATCGTGCCAAAGCACCTCGGTCGGTTCGGGAATCGTTCCGAGCTGCCCGATTAGGGCCTCTCGTAGGTCGGCTGGTAGCTCTGCCTTGTCGATACGTAACGTCACTCTTCTCTCCTTGTGCCCCATGGTTAACGGACATCAAGACACCAGTGAGCCCCGGAACGTGACACCGGATCGGCTTGCGGTGATCCCTCCTCATAGTTAAGATATATCTTAAATACGAGGGGGGAGATGCGGACATCGACGACGGAGCTCGACCGTACGCTCACGGCTCTGGCCCACCCGGTGCGTCGCGAGATCCTCGACAGGCTGATAGGCGGGTCAAGGTCGGTCACCGAGCTCGCTGAGCCGTTCGACATGACGGTGCCGGCGGTCTCGATGCACATCGCGACGTTGGAGAAGGCCGGTCTGGTCGCCCGAGGCAGGGATGCACAATGGCGGCCGTGCCGCCTCGACGCGGCGCCAATGCGTGCGGTCGTCGACTGGCTGGAGGGCTACCGCCGCTTCTGGGACGAAAGCCTCGACCGGCTCGAGGGCTACGCCCAGACTCTCGACAATGAGGGTGAGAATCGATGACGCCGACGACGGACGGTGACGTAGACGATTCGTGGCCCAGTGGCGAGATGGCCTTGAGACGCACGGTTCGACTGGAACGGGGCCTGGTGTGGCGACTGTGGACCGAGTCCCGTCACCTTGCGGCGTGGTGGGGGCCACGCGGATTCACTAATCCGGAGTGCTCAATCGACGCGACGCCAGGCGGAGAGGTGCGCATCCTCATGCGCTCTCCAGACGACGAGGAGTTTCTCAACGTAGGTACCGTGAGGGTCGTCGACGAGCCGCGGCTGCTGGTCTTCTCCATTGCCTTGGTGAATACAGACGGCACCATTCGACTGGAGAACCTCACGTCCGTCGAACTAGAGGACCGAGGCGCGGCCACCGAGGTCACGGTGCGGGTGCGGGTCTTGCGTGCCACGCCCGATGCCCGTGAGAACCTGGCCGGGATGCGCAACGGCTGGTCTGAGAGCCTCGACCGACTTGGCAGTCTGAAGATGAAGGCAGCTGGCCGGTGAGACGGCTTGTGTTGAAGATGTCAATGACCCTCGATGGCTATGTCGGCGGATCCGCCGGCGAGATCGATTGGATCATGCGCACACTGGATGACGAGTCGACATCGTGGATCGAGGAGACGTTGTGGCAAGCCGGCGCCCATCTTGTCGGACGCAGGACATATGCCGACATGGTGAGTTACTGGCCGACCTCGGCCGAGCCGCTCGCCGCACCGATGAACGCCATCCCAAAGGTCGTGTTCTCCCGCTCCGGGAGTTTGGCCTACGAACCGACCACAGCGCTGCGCAACGCCACCGACGCGCAGCGCGACGCTGGACTTCCGCTCTTAGAGCAGGCAGCCAACTGGGACGACACCCGCGCACTCAGCGGCGAGCTCGGGGCGGAGATCGCCGATTTGAAGGCCGAGTCGGGCAAGGATCTCCTCGCCCACGGTGGCGCATCGTTTGCGCAGAGCCTTGTTCGACTCGGTCTGGTCGACGAGTATCGGCTCTTGGTCCACCCGACCGTGCTCGGATCGGGGATGGCTCTCTTCGATGGGGCAACATCTTTCGATCTCAAGCTCGTTGACTCGACGATTTTCGCCAATGGAGTTCACGCGCTCGTCTACCAACCGGTCTGACATGCTCGGCTTCCTCAATAGTCAGACCTCTCGAACCACCTTGACGTGGCGAAGGGGATCCACCCAACTTCTCAACTGACTCCGAGCGCTGAGACTCTGAACGCGGCATCGATTGGTGTTTGTGGCGAGATCAGAAGTTCACACGAGAGAGGTTCATTACATGTCTAAATCGGTTCTCTACATGTCGATGTCGCTCGACGGGTACATCGCTGGTCCCAATGACCAACCCGGCAATCCCGGCGGTGATGACTTCATGAGGCTGCACGATTGGTACGGCTTTGCTGCTGACGCTGGGCCGACCGAGGAGACCATCGATTCGGCGGAGATAGGCAAACATTTTCTTGACGAAATCAAGGACACCGGTGCCGTCGTCTCCGGTCGTAATACCGTGGAACAGACCGATCACTGGGGCGGTGACCACCACGATGGCGTCCAAATCTTTGTCCCAAGTCACCGGCCGCCGGGGCCTTCGGTCGCCAAGTATCCGTTGGTGACCTATGTAACGGATGGGATCGTCAGCGCGATGGCGCAGGCGAAGGCCGCCGCGGGTGACCGCAACGTTCTCGTCCATGGCGCTTACACAGCACAGGCGGCACTTGCGGCAGGTGTTCTCGACGACTTGCAGATTCATCAGGTCCCGGTGCTATTCGGTGGCGGGCGCCGACTATTCGAAGTGTTACCGGAGAGGATCGAGTTGAAGATCGTACGAGTGATCGACACCTCAGAAGCCACCCACATCCGGTACCGCGTCGCCTTCTGACCGACGTCTTGTCCATGCGCCCGAAAGTGCCGTTCCGCAGCAGGCAACTTTCGCGACGGCGCCCCATCGCGACGGGCACTCGCCATCGCGTACGCGGATCTCCCAGCGGTGATGACCTCAGCCGGTGAGCGGACCGTCCTACCTGTTCCGGACGCCGTTCCGCTTGCGGGATACGCCGCTGACCCAGGCGACCGACCTCAAAGAGATCCGCATCCGTTCGATCCGGCGCACTCGGCCACCAACTTCAATCTCGGCACGGCCCTTAGGATGAGCGGCCAAGCTCCTTCAGATCCAGCGCAGCCCAACGGAATGTCGGCGATGCCTGAAGAATGACCCTCTATCGGCCCTCGAATCCGCCCGTCGCTAGGGGGTTAATTTTCGGCCGTCGTTGACACGGAAGACCACGAAAGATGCTCGGCTATAGGACACCATCAGGGAAGCTCACGGAGGTCGTTGCCGCCACCGGTTGAATCCGCCCCTTTTTCGTGGCCACGGACATGTCGGGGTCGTGATTCCATAACAAGAGCGGCGCCTTCTCATCGCGTTCTGCGTTCGGGAAGTCACGCCCTCTAGGGCCCGGACACAAGAAAAACTCGGACGTCCCGAAAAAACCCTTTGGCCTTCCGCTGGGCGGCAGTGGTGATTCCAAGTAGAATCGGTCCTGACCTGGGATTTTGTATACCAACACTCCTCTTGACTTGATGGCTTCACCCCAGGGGTGAAGGCTTATACCAATACCCTGGTATAGTGCCCTTAAGCCAAGGGGTGAAGACGGTGGTTCATGCAACTGGCGTTCGCCGACGACAATCTCAAAAGGCTCTACCAGGAGCCAGACTTTCGCCTTCCCGCGTTCGGTCCAGACCTGACGAGGGCATTTCGGAAGGTTGTGGGATTCGTTGCGGGTGCGGCAGACGAGAGGGACCTCCGCTCGATGCGCTCCCTTCGCCTCGAGCAGCTGAAGGGAGCGAGAAGCGATCAACATTCAATGAGGTTGAACGATCAGTGGCGGCTAATCGTCCGATTCGAGATGGCTGACAACGGGAAGACGGCAGTGGTAATCGAAGTCATCGACTACCACTAAGGGAAGGAGGGCGACATGGCCGACATTTTGACAGTTGCTGAGGCGTTCCCTCCGGGCGAGTACTTGCGCGATGAACTTGAGGCGCGGGGGTGGACAGAGAAGGAGTTCGCCGACATCCTCGGACGACCCGTTCAGACGGTGTCTGAGATCTTGAACGCCAAGAAGCAGATCGCGCCAGAAACGGCTCTGGCGATCGCAGATGCCCTTGGCACGGGAGCAGAGGTCTGGCTAAATCTTCAGTCGGTCTACAACCTCCATCGAGCGAAATCTGGTCGCCCTCCCATTTCTGATGTGAGGCGGCGCGCTCAACTTAGGGATCGGGTACCGGTTGCTGAACTCCGTCAGCGAGGTTGGCTCCCCGATACTGATGATCCAGATCGGCTTGAAGAGGCGGTTAGGGAACTCCTAAACATTTCCGATCTATCGGAGTCGCCACGTTTCGTTGCCGCAGCTCGTAGATCAAATGTGACGGACAAGTTCACCCCACAGCAGACAGCATGGCTCGCTCGAGTTTGGAGAATTGGTGAGAGTAAGAGCGTAGAAGCATTCGATCGTATTTCAGTTGCTGCACTGGCGTCTGATCTTGTCCATCGCATTCACGACCCCTCTGAGCTAGGAACACTTGAACGTTGGCTTGGTGAATGTGGCGTTGTGCTCGTGAACTTGCTTCCTTTGAAGTCCAGCAAGCTCGATGGCGCCACGATGATGCTGGAGAGCGGTACACCAGTAATTGCCTTAAGTAGTAGAGGTGACCGAATGGACGGGTATCTCTTTACATTGCTCCACGAGTTGGCACATCTGGTGCTCGGTCACGTAGCAGAGGAAGGCATCACCATCGACGAAGATCTCATGATTTCATCGGAGGCGGTTGGGCGGGAAGGAGATGCAAACCGGCGGGCCGCCGAATGGATCATGCCATTAGATGCTGAAATGCCACACGGTCGACCATCTCTGAGCGCGGTATTGCCAGTTGCCGCTCGCTATCGAGTTCATCCCTGTTTTGTCATTGGCAGAATGCAGTGGCAGCGAGACGAATGGAACCTTCTCCGGCGACAAATTCCAAGAGTCCGTCCCTTTGTATCCATAGAGAGCTAAAAGAGCACAAGTGACGAACATCGCCCTCACCTCCGCGACTCCAATAACGCTGAAACCTTCATTTTCGTTCTACCTGCCCGCATCCGATCTAGACCGGATCCGCGCCTGCAGCATCTTGTCCGACGCGGTAGTCGTATCCGGGCCGAGTGGACCCGCTTCGGTGCGGAAGCTCCGCTCCCAAGGATGGACGGGGACTGCGATCTTCGACCTAGCTTCCTACACTCGAGGACGAGGAAACCTCGATCTCTCCCACTGGATTGACGAGCAGCTAAGTGCCGGCTGCGACCGACTGCTCACGCCCGGTTGTTGGGTGGACGCGGGGCAGGATCATGGTGACTTTGGCTCGCAAATCGAATCCGAGCTCGACGCTGCACGTCTCCACAGCGCCACGTGCGTGTTGGCGATCGATCGACGGTGGCTAACAAAGTCACATTTGTTCGACGACATGCAGGCCACGCTCACAGAGGCTCGCATACCTCTTGCACTCGTGCTCGGAGATCAGGGTGATCCGCTGCACTACCAGGGCGCCGTCGACTCGTTCGTGGCACTGACCCGCCGAATACCCCTGTTGAGTGTTTTCCGAATCGACCATGGTGGGATTGGAGCGCTGGCATTCGATGCGGTCCACGCCTCGCTCGGACTCAGCTCCGGACACCGCCACGTGGTTCCGCCGGACTCGCGCGGATCGGGTATACCAAATGATCGTTCGGTCCGGCTCTTCGTTCCGGACCTAATGGACTGGTTCACCGCAAGCACCATCGGCGGTTGGTCAACGGTTAGGGTAAGCCCGACCTGTTCCTATCCTTGTTGCAAAGGACAGGAGATGGTCCGCTTTCTGGACGACCGCCTACGGTCAGGCGCTGATGTTCATAACAGGACTGCACTTGCCGCCATTGCATCCTCCATTGTCGACATTCCGGACGATGCCGAACGGAGGCGAACCTTTGGGTCGATGTGTCTTAAGGCGGTCGAACGCTACGGAGGCATGGGCAATCTCGTTAACGAGATCAGTCCCAAGGCGCAGCTATGCCAATGGGCGACTTTTGCATAAGCCAATTCCGGTAAGCGAGCTCTGCCTGCCACCACCGGAAAACGACAGGCCTGCCGATAACGGGCCTTGCAGCCTGGGCTAATTCCCGAAGACTCTCGCCGTCCGCGGCTATGACACCGATCCCGTGAAGCCGTGCTAGGTCGAGCGCAGGCGTTGATTTGGCTGTCGGCTTGCTCGGTGCGGCTTTCCAAATCGCATAACGAGTGACCGTAGGCGGGTGGACCGACGCTTTCCGGACCGCTTGTGCCAGCGACCTATCGACGACAGAGACGGACATGATCTGACCTGGCGGCTCATACAACCTTGAAACGCTGCCTTCTTGGATCTCGACCCAACCGAGGCCTCCCTGTTCCAGGGTGGATTGATCGAGCAGGGAAAGCGTTGTCATCGGCCAAGCAAGCCCACGCGGGATCTCCCAAAGAGCGTGAAGGAGTCCTGTCGAGGACAGGGCGCCAAGCCCCAGAGCGACACGACGGTTGTGCTCATGAAGATTGAGTTGTAGCGCCGCAATGAAACGGTTCCCGTCGATACACACATCGACGTGATGCTTTAGCCTAGTTCTTGCCATTTGATCGTGATTCAGCATCTGATGGATAGCTGATCTTTTGGTCAAGAGGGAATCGTCGAACCACCGCGTCATGGCATCCGATTTGAAGCTACGGGCCGCGGCCCCGGTGGCCTCGGGCCTCGTTGCGATTCCGGTGCTTTCTGCACCTCGCGCCGATACCGCCGAATCATCACTCCGAGTCCATCACCATCAGCTGTCGCATGCCAGATGAGCGCCGCAACCACTTCCGAACGCGATGCCTGGTTACCTTCAAGTCGGGTTGCCTGGAGAAGTCGCTCGAGACGCTGGTCCACTACGAATGGGAGAAGAAACTGCACGCGACTTCCAGTCATTGGACACTATTATGCATCTATTCATGAATTAGTGTGAAAATGGGGCCTCCCCGGAGCGCCGTGTGGCGACTGCCTGCACGCGGGGTCCGCTTCGAGGTCATCGGTGGCAGCCGGATCGACTGACATGAGATGTTGCAACTCTCATCCAGACACTTGCCTCAAGCGATGATTCCCTTTAGGGAAATGCGTAGAACTTGACCGATCGAGCCGGTAGCGGCACCAAAATCCTGCTCCCAAGGCGACAGCGTCGCCCGCTCACGGTCGAGTTGCCGTATCCCTAGGGCAAGTCCTGCTTCAGTACGTCAAGTTCTTGGCGAACGGCGTTTGAAAAACCGATCAGACTTCTTTGACGGGACTGATGAGAGGAAGCTGACGGTTACTCGGCGGCTTTGTCGGTGCACTCGGATGCGTAGGCAGAGATGTCATCTGAGTTGGGACGGCAGCACCATCAACATCAACAACAACCTGCTCCGACCGCGAGACCTCGGTGTCCTTCGTTTGGATTGAGATCGCCGCGAGCAATCGTCGGCCGGCGGGGCCCATGCTTGAAGGTGGAATCGATCGCAACGTGCGTTCGGCGCGTGCCGCAGAGACAGCGAGCCAATGGGTCGTTGCCTTTGTTTCGTTAGCACTTGCCGCCATTGAAGAATGTCGAGATGACATCTACTTATCTCCTGTCGAACAACTGTTCGGGTAACCTACCCCCAAGGTGTAACGGCAAAGTTGGATGGTCAAGTTCCAGTGGGTTTGGCCTTCGTCTCAACATGAGGAGCGCCGCCTCCCGACCCGTCCTCATGATCGGATCGAGACTCGGGGGGCTCAGGCTCCCCGGTATGCCCTTGCGCTACCAAAGGTGCCATTGCCACGGCAGGCTGGCCCCCCAAACCTGCAAGAACGTCCGAAATCGCCTTGACCGCGACCGCTTCTCGCTCTGTCATGCCTGATGTCCATCCACTCGTCCGAGGACAAGCTGTAGCTCGATCAAAGTCAACCAATGCTGCGCCTTCTCCCCGAACAGCAGCCACGAACGCGCGTTCATAACGCCGAGGAGCGATTCCCACGAACGGTCGAAAGGGAACTTTTCCGCCGACCAATCCCGGCCCACCTTGTAGAGGGGGCGCCGTGTCGATCATGTCCCGGTAAAGCCTGCTTACAAGGCTCTTTGGGTACGGCTCGATGTACCGAACCTCGACAACTCCCGCACCAACAATAACTTTGGCGCACTCATGACATGGGAAGGTGGTGCAGAAGAGAATGCTTCCTTCGGTAGAGACGCCACTCCGCGCTGCATTTACAATCGCCGCTTGTTCAGCATGCATGCACCGGGTGAACTCAATCAGCGCTGAGGCTCGGGCGCCGCGAAGCAAGGAGTCACCTGTATCGTCCGGTTGCGCCGCGAGCTCCATCAGTTGAACGCCATCGAGATTGGCGAAATCGCCCGCAAGCCAACCTCGGGAAGCCAATCTTTCAAGAAGTTCTTGCACGACCCGGTTGGTGTACAAGGGGTTTGGGTCGTTCCCCGTCTGAAAATCTCGAAGATCAGGAACATCACCTGTCCAGTATTGACCGCCCCCCGGCTTAGCCACCTCATTTGTTCCCGTCACTACCGGGGTACCGAGAACTGGGATCAGAGCTGCGCCGACTTGGCGTCCAATTGCAGCGGAACGGAGGCTCGCATCAAAGGCCAAGCGCATTCCCTCCTCCTGCATGCGCGGCGTGATAAACGGCGCTCCGAAGAGTGAGTCGACAAATCGGTCCACTTCATGCGATGGGTCGACGCCGTGACCAGCCACCAGGAAGACATCCGCCATCTGATAGACATCACGCACTCGCTGGCCAAATTCCTGCTGTGAATCGTCGGCCTCGTCTCGAGCAACCAGGACGTCAGCTTTAGCAGCTGGATTTGCGAAATGCGCCAGGTCTTTTGCGAGATTGTCGCGTCGCTCGTCCAGCGTGCTGGCCACGCCCACCAGAGAAAAGGCGTCACCGTAAACTTGCCGGAGCAGTTTCGCCTCGTCTGGGTGCTTCAAGCTCCTAATCAAATAGGCCGTGTTCAGTTCGTCGACCCTGTCGTCCAGAATGACGCCAACAGCAAGAGCCGCCAGCGCACTGCCACTCTCGACGTCCCTCCGAAGCTGATCTCCTGCGTCCATTCGACGCTCGTAATAATCCGGGGCACCCTTTTGTGGAAGAGGCCCCCATGGTTGATAGTCGCATTGGTCCAGGAGTCCGGATAGACGGATAGGCATCATCGAGTACCCAAATCGCTGGAGGGAGTCGCGAAAAGCCTTTTCGATGCCGTCAAGGGGCGTACCAAGCGGTGCTACGAGCCCAAGTATTAAAGGATGACGCTCTCGTTCCTGATCGACCAAGTCACGAAGAGTTCCTCGAGCTTCACCGAGGTCAGCAACGACCTGTGGCTCCTGGGCTTCGTCGCCCTCGGCTTCTGGACTCATCGATTTAAGAAGTTAGTCTCCGAGCTCGGCTTTTTGCCCATTCATCAATCTCGGGCCTCAGCCAGAGCATCGAGCGGTTAGGTCCTAGATCGATCACCGGACGAGGCATGTCGTCGTATCGTCGCCGATAGAGGCTCACACTGGTCGACTGCGCCAGTCCAAGGATCTTCGCGACCTCACGGGCGTCGATCAGATCCTCAGTCCTGACGAGCGGGCTCACCGTCAAAGTCTAAACCCGTCAACACCGTTACAGCCCCACGCTAGTCTTAACCTTTAGACAGATGGCCCCGGCGGTGCGCTAACACCCCGGGGCCTGGCCAGACCTACAAGGAGGTCCGACATGGCCGAGTTTATGGATACCCGTCGCTCGCTGGACTCATTGGCCGGCAAGCTCACACTTACCGTTGAAGAGGCGGCTCACATCTTGGGCCTCGGCCGTAGTGCAGCTTACGAAGCGGCCCGCCGAGGGCAACTACCCAGCCGGCGGCTAGGCCGGAGAATCGTGATCCCGGTGCCGCTCCTGCTGGATTGGCTGGGGGTTGACCCCACCCACGCTTCCTGAGCGGTTGGGCACACGCAATGAAGGGACACATTCATAAGCGCATCCGTCTGGACAGGGGTGGACACAAGACCGCGACTTGGTACGTCGTTGTCGACATCAATCGAGGCATGGACGGGCGGCGACGGCAGAAGTGGCACGGTGGATTCAGAACTCGCAGAGAAGCAGAAGCTGCGCTAGGCAAGATCCTGAGCGAAATCGGAACCGGTCGGTATGTCGAGCCGACGCGCACCACATTGGCTGAGTGGGCTATTGAAACGTGGCTGCCGGACATGCGGACTCAGATAAAACCGAGCACTTGGGTGTCGTTTGCCAGCCACATGGGACCAGCTAGCCGCAGGTTTTGCCAGTGGCATGGGACCACCCCGTTTGCCAGTTATGGGACCACCCTGAGGGTCCACCTCTGCCGGCCGAACAGACATTCGGCTGGGCCTCCGATGCCGATGCGGAGGAGGCCCCATGGCGTTCAGGGAGGTCACGGTGGTCCAGATCAAAGAGGCGCTCAGGCGGTGGCTGCGGGGTGAGGGCGAACGCACCGTCGCCCAGGGGGTGGGCGTCGATCGCAAGACGGCCCGGCGCTACATCGCCGCCGCACTGGAGCTCGGTCTCGAGCGCTGCGGCGGGGAGGAGCAGCTCACCGACGAACTGATCGGCCAACTGGTCGAGCGGGTGCGCCCGCACCGGCCCGACGGTCACGGCGAGGCATGGCGGTCACTGCTCAATCACGAGCAGCAGATCACGGCGTGGGTGAAGCAGGACCTCACCGTGACCAAGATCGGGATCCTGCTCGAGCGCAACGGTGTCGTCGTCCCGCCCCGCACCCTGGCCCGCTTCGCCGTCGATCGGTGTGGGGCGGGCCGGCGCACGGTCACGGTCCGCGTCGACGACCCACCGCCGGGAGTCGAACTCCAGGTGGACTTCGGCCGGCTCGGATTCGTGGCCGACGGGGACAGAAGACGCGTGTGCCAGGGGCTCATCTTCACCGCCGTCTTCAGCCGTCACCAGTTCGTGTGGCCGACCTTCTCCCAAACGACCGAGGAGGTGATCCGGGGCTTCGAGGCGGCCTGGGGCTACTTCGGCGGGGTGTTCCCGGTGGTCATCCCCGACAACATGAAGTCGATCGTCATCGAAGCCGAGAACACCGCCCCCCGGTTCAACGACGTGTTCCTCGAGTACGCCCAGTCGAGGGGCTTTGTCATCGACGCGGCGCGGGTGCGGACCCCGACCGACAAACCACGGGTGGAACGGGTCGTGCAATACGTCCAGAAGAACTTCTTCGCCGGCGAGACCTTCGTCGACATCGTTGATTGTCGGGCCCGGGGCGAGACATGGTGCAGCACCACGGCCGGCATGCGCATCCACGGCACGACGCAGTGTCGACCCCTCGAGGCGTTCAGGGTCGAAGAGCAACCGCTGCTTCTCGCCCGGCCGGCTGCGCCCTTCGACACGCCGAAGTGGTCGGACCCCAAGGTCCATCGTGACTTCCACTGCGAGGTGGCCAAGGCGCTCTACAGCGTCCATCACACGTTGGTGGGACGAACACTGCGGGCCCGGTGCGACTCGGCTGTGGTGAAGTTCTACCTGCGGGGCGAGTTGGTGAAGGTCCATCCCCGCAAACCCCCCGGTGGGCGCAACACCGACCCAGCCGACATGCCACAAGGCAAAGAGATCTACGCCACCCGGGACATCGACCGGCTCGGGCGCATGGCGGCCGAGCACGGCGACGCCATCGGCGCTTACGCCGCCGCCATCCTCGACACGCCGCTGCCGTGGACCCGCATGCGCCAGGTCTACCGGCTGCTGGGACTGGTGAAGAAGTGGGGGGCGAGGCGCGTCGACGAGGCCTGTCGTCGGGCGCTCGAGGCCGAGGCACTGGACGTGAACCTGGTGTCGCGCATGCTCGAGCGGGCCCGGGAATCCACCGAGCCCGACGCCCGGCCGGACACGATCGTCATCCAGGGACGCTTCGCCCGTGACGCGTCGGAGTTCTCGTCGATGACCGAGGCCCGACGATGAGCGCACCGACTCCCACCGTGTCGCCGGAGTTGAAGGTCCTCATGCGCAAGCTGCGCCTGGGCCAGCTCATCGACACCCTGCCCGAGCGTCTGGCCCTGGCCAAGAGCCACAACCTGGCCCACGTCGAGTTCCTGGAGCAGTTGTTCTGCGACGAGGTCACCCGGCGCGACGGCGATTCGGCCGGGCGTCGGGCCAAAGCGGCCCGGCTCGACCCGCACATGGTGCTCGAGGCTTGGGACGACGAGGCCAAAATCACCTACGACAGAGCCGTGTGGTCCGAGCTCGTCTCCATGCGCTTCGTCGACCAAGCCCGCAACGCCTTCATCCTGGGGCCGGTCGGCGTGGGCAAGACCTTCATGGCCACCGCCCTCGGTCACATCGCTTGTCGCCGGCGCATCAGCGTGCACTTCGAACGGGCCGACAAGCTGCACAAGCGACTGAAGGCAACACGCCTCGACGCCAGCTTCGATGTCGAGATGCGCAAGCTCATCGGTGTCGACCTCTTGATCATCGACGACTTCGCCCTCACCGCCCTGGACGCAACGGAGACGGCCGACATCTACGAACTGTGCGTCGAACGGCACCACGTGGGCGCCACCGTTCTGACGTCCAACCGAGATCCGAGCGAATGGCTGGCGGTCATGGCCGATCCGCTGCTGGCCCAGTCGGCCGTCGACCGGCTCAAGAGCGCGGCGTGGGAGCTCATCATCGAGGGTGAGTCCTACCGCCAGCACGAGAAGCCGGTCATCGGCGGGGATCCGACCGACCCCCGACCGCCGAGGCCTCGGCGCCGGCGCGTTTGACACCCGGCGCCGGCCGCCGGGATCATCACGTCAGCCGGCTGAAGTGGACGCGAGGTGGTCCCATGTTGCTGGCAACGGGGTGGTCCCATCGGACTGGCAAATGACATTGGGATTCGTATGCGAGAAACCTTCGGCTACATGTCCTTCCCCACATCGGACATATATCCCTCCACTCGCTCACCCCGGCAGTCCTCAATTCCCTCTATGGGAGGCTTCTCGAAACGGGAAACCTAAGCCGACCCGGTGGACTCAATCCGAAAACGGTCAGATACCTGCACACGACACTGCACAAGCTTCTCGCCGACGCGGTAGATCTCGGCCTGATACCCAACAATCCTGCCGCTCTCGCCAAACCACCTAAGCCAGATCGGACAGCGCCAACGGAAATGAGGGCATGGAACGCTGACCAGCTCAGATATTTCCTAGGACATATCGAGGGTCACCCGCTTCACGTCGCTTTTCTGCTAGCTGCAATGACGGGTATGCGCCGAGGTGAGGTCCTCGGAGTCCGTTGGTCGGATGTCGATCTTGAGACTGGACGTTTGGCGGTGCGGCAGACCTTGGTGGCAGTTGCTTATGAGATCTGCCTTTCTACGCCAAAATCTCATCAGTCCCGTGTCATCGACTTGGATACCCATACTTGTGACCAGATCCGCCTGCACGACGAAAGACAACGTGCGGCAAGAGTCGCGTGGGGACCCGGATATCGGAGCGGCAATGACTTGGTGTTTACGCGGGAGGACGGTTCTCCTATTCACCCACACTCATTCAGCCAGACGTTCGAAAAACTCGTTCGGAGCTCCGAGCTACCGAGAATTCGGCTCCACGACCTGCGCCACACACACGCCTCGATCGCCTTGCGTGCCGGCGTCCCCGTCAAAGTCATTAGCGAGCGGCTCGGGCACGAGGCTCCGGGATTCACTCTCAAACAATATGCTCATGTCATTCCTGGCATGCAGGCTGAAGCGGCTGCTTTGGTTGCATCCCTCGTAGTGCCGGCACACCCCCAACGTGACGACAAGCCGCTGCCAAGCAGCGGTGCGTCAGGGACTCTCCCAGCGTGAGCGGGCTTGGGGAGCGGTGCCAACGCATCGTTGGCCGCAGCCCCCGTGCGTCCAACCGCTCTGTGCCCTCTGGGACGAGTCGCTTACGACTCGGTCGGTTGAGTCTCATCGAGTCGCTCGCCATTCGTTTGACAATCCGTTTGACATCCTCCCGAGAACAGGAGAGCCCTCCCATAAGGAGGGCTCCAACCTGCTGTTTCTTGGTGGCGGGGGGAGGATTTGAACCTCCGACCTTCGGGTTATGAGCCCGACGAGCTACCAGACTGCTCCACCCCGCGTCGTTCCAGCCAAGATACCACCCCGCCCCGCGTCCGAGATCGAAAAAGGGCACCGATTTCGCCACAACTGTCAACGGTCTGGGTCCGCTGCACGTGACCTGATTTGTGACCCTCCATCGGCTCACCCTGGCTGCCACGCTGATACTTATATCGGCGGCGCTGGCAGCGTGTTCAGGAGGAACACCGGCGGCGGCGCCTTCGACCTCCCCGACGACCACCTCCACGTCCACGACGCTTGGAGCCACGTCAACGACCATATCGGCCGGGCTGAGCCCCACATCGGCCCCGACGACGACTACGACCACCGTCGCGACACAACCCGTACGAGCCGAATCGGTCACCTTCATTTCACCCCAGTTGGGCTGGGTCCTTGGGTCAGTACCGTGTTCCACCACGCCGCCGTGCCCACCCGTCATTCTCCGCACTGACGACGGAGGGCAAACGTGGTTTCAGGTGGCCGGCCCCCAAGACAATGCGCTGGACCAACTCCGCTTCGCCGACGCCAACGACGGCTGGGCCTGGGCGGACAGAGGCGACCTGGATTTGTGGTCGACGCATGACGGTGGCGTGAAGTGGACGCAGGTGGCCCTGCCGGCAGTTCCAGCCGACGACACCGTCTCCGATGTGGAGGCAGCCGCAGGACACGCTCAGGCCGTTTTCGACGGAACCCCGAACAACGTCATCGCGTCGGACCCCGTCCATACGGACGACTGGGTCGTGTCGCCCACCACCTTGACCGCTGGTGCTGGGCCAGTGCCGAGCGCGCAGATCGTGTTGCAGGGATCGGTTGGTTGGGTGGTCGAAGTCGATCGCGTCGTCATTAGCGGCGCTCGTCTCATCAACGGCGCCTGGACACCGTGGGCTCCACCGTGTCTCACCACCGAGGGACCAATCGTCCTCGCCGCCTCCGACGCGGCCCATGTGGTGGTGGTGTGCGACGAAGGAGGTTGGGGAGGCCCCACGCCATCGGTGCGCGCCCTGTTCTCCGACAAGGGCGGCTCGACATTCCAACTCCTCGCCCCGTCATTACCTCAGAGCAGCTATGGGCCCATCGCCAGCCCGGATCCGGGTGACGTTGTCATGGGCTCGAGCAACGGGAACCTGCTCGCTAGCTTCAATTTCGGTGTGACATGGGCAACCGTCTACAGCCCGTCGGCAATATCGACCAGTTTCGGGTGGACCTATCTCGGTTTCACGACGCCGGTGCAAGGAGTCGCCATAAGTGCCGGCGGCCAGCTCTTCATGACCTACGACGGTGGGCACCACTGGGTCCCCGTCGCACTCTCCATCGACGGGTAGCCAAAAGCCGGCAGGCCGCCGCGACTCGGTCCAATGTCTGGCGACGATGGCGGCGCGTCAGCGAGACAACGAAGGGATCGCCAGCGGCGACGATACGGCCGAACTCTGGTGCGCCGGCAACGCGATCCCGCTCGGCGCGGTCGTGGTGGTCGTCGTCGTGGTGGATGAGCTTGTCGAACTCACCCCCGAGCTTTGCTCGAGCTGTTGCAATATCGCCTGCAACGTGGAGATGTCGGTGCCATAAGCGGCGAAGTTGCCCGCCTTCAGGTCGGCCTGCGCCTGGGCGAACTCTTGTGATGCTTGGGCGACCAGACTCCGGACCAGTGCCGAGGGCAATCCGGACTTGGTCGTCGAGCCCGTCGACGACGGCGATGGCAATGCCAGCCCCTGGAAGACATCGGATAGCGCCGCCTGAAGAGTGGTGTCGAAGTCGACCACGCTGTTGCCCTGTGGCCCGCTGTAGACGACGATCACGTATTGCAGCTGCGGGACCGGGTTGCGCGTGGACTGCACATAGAACGGGCGGAAATACAGCATCGACTGACCGACCGGGAGCATGAGCACGTTGCCCAGGATCACTTCCGAGCCGTTGGTGTTCAACAGCGAGATCGTCTTCGAAATGGCCGGATTCTGGGTGATGCGCGCGTCGATAAGGGCGGGGCCGTCGGTGTCCTGGCCCGTGGGCGTTTCATAGGTGGTGAGCTTGCCGTAGCTGCCGGGATCGTTCCCCGCCACCAGGAATCCCGACAACGTTTGTCGCTCACTGCTGGCTGAATACGGGACGTAGGCATCGATCAGGTTGAACGACGGGGTCGTCTGGCCCGGTAAGGAGAAGAGCTCATAGAGCGGCGCCATGCGCTGCACCACGCCGGTGGAGACGACCTCGCCCTGGGCGTTGGTGGTGAACGTGGTGGGCAGGGCATTTTGCGGCGGTCCCGCCCCCGGGCTCTGCGACAGGTTCCACGCCCCGCTCGAGTTGTAGAAGGACTGCACCCCGGTCAAGTGGTAGCGCCCGTACATGGTGGCTTGGACGGTGAAGAGGTCCTCGGGGTAGCGGAAATGCGGGATCAACGCCCGAGAGAGTGACTTGGGCATCTGGCCCACCTTGACGAACATGTGCGGGAATACCTTCTCCCACGTCTCCAGGATGGGATCCCTCACGCCGTTGAGCGCGGTCACGTCGTAAAACGTCATCTGACCCGTGTAGGCGTCCACGACGACCTTCACCGAGTTGCGCACGTAGTTGAAGTTCTCACCCGACAAATCCCCATTGGGATTTACCGCCGAGGTGTCCGCATTTTGCGAGTAGGGATAGCTGTCGGTGGTGGTGTACGCGTCGATGACCCAATCGATGTGGCCGTTGACGAGAACCGGGTAAGGGTCGCCGTCATAGTTGAGGAAGGGAGCGGCCTTCTGCGCCATCTGAACCACGTCGCGCACGTACATGACGCGCGAATGAGGAGTGAGGAGGTCGGAGATGAGCAGGTTCAGGTCCCCGAAGCGCAGCGCAAAGGCCGCTCGGGTGATGAAGTTGTTGAGCTCGACTCCCCCCGAACCGCTGTAATTGGAGGTGGCGTTGGACCCGTTCTGCAGCGGGAAGTCGACCTCACGTTGGCGGGTGTTGGCCACCACATAGTTGGCGTCACCACCGTTGGGATTGCTCAACCCGAAGTACACCGACGCTTGGCTCAGCTGGGGAAGGCCTGGCGACGACACCGGAGGCAAGGACCCGATGTCGAACACCGGCTCGCCATCCGAAGCCGCGTTGGCCGGGGACAACACCATGCCGTAGCCGTGGGTGTACTGCAGATGCGTGTTCACCCACCCCTGGGCGGGCAGATCGGCGGTATTCACCTGGCGGACGCCCACCACCATGGGCACCGGTTGCCCGTCGACGTTGTAACGATCGATGGCCAGCGTGTTGAACGAGTAGTACGAGTAAAGGGCCTGTTGCTTGGTAAAGGTGTTGCCGGTCAATTCAGGATCCCAAAGTCGAACGTCGTCGAGGCTTTGAGAGTCGGCTTCGAGCGAGGCCACCGAAGCCGATGTGTCGGCGGCAAAGGGCTTGCTTTTGATGTCGTTCAGGCCGTAGGCCGCCCGCGTGGCTTGAATGTTGCGGGCGATGTACGGAGCTTCGAGGTTGTTCTGGGCCGGACCCACCTTCAGCGCCTGGACCACGGCCGGGTAAATGGCGCCCACCACCACCGCCACGAAGGCCCACAGACCGACGGCCAGGACCGGCAAAGTCCAACCCCGGCGGCGCACGTTGATGAGGAGAATCACAATGGCCAGGAGCGATATGTAGAACAACAGCGTGAAGGCAGGGATGCGGGCGTGCACGTCGGTGTACCCCGCGCCCTGCACGTAGCCGTTGGACGAATTGTCGAGGTTGTACTTGGCCAGGATGTATCCGAAGGCCTTGACCAAGGCCATGCCGGCGAGCAGCACCGACATGTGCACCTTGACCTGCGGCGCCACCGAGGGAACCCCTTGCTGCACCCGTATCCCACCGTTGAGGTAGTGGGCGATCAACGTGAAGATCAGGATCACCAGCAACGAAACGAACGCCCAGCCCACCAGGAACGACAAGAACGGCAATTTGAAAATGAAAAAGCCGAGGTTCTTGCCGAACTGCGGGTCGTTGTGATTGGGCCCGGTGAAATACACACCGTCCATGAACAGCAGGAAGTTCTGCCATTGCCCAAGCGCTCCGGACGCGGCGATGAGCCCCACGATCAAAGACACCAGGGTTCTCACCAAGGTGGCCCGGCGACCGACGACATTGTGGTACCGACGCACGAGCTCGTCTTCGGGGCCCAAGGCCAGCTCGCCGGGAGCCAGACGGTCCACCACGGCGAGATTGACCCACATGGCCACGAAGAAGATGGCCGTGAACACCAGCAGCAATCCACCTTTTACCGCGAAGAGGTGGCGCCATACGCCGGTCAGGTGGACGGACCCGAACCAGAGGTAGTCCGTATAGAAGGTGGCGATGGTGCGCAGCGACGCGATGACGACGATCACGAGCACGATGCCGAGGATGATCCACACCCGTCGACGACGGTTCCGACCGCGGTTGGGCAAGCGGCGGGGAAGGTCTTGGGGACTGCGCACGACGAGCGATCCTAGGCGTTCGCAGGTACCACGAGGCAGCGACAACCAGCGTGCGCGGGAGGGTGGGTGTGCCCGGTGGGAAACTCTTCGCCGCGTGGCAACGGCCCGGCCAGGGCATTGTCGTCACAATCGGGGCATTGCACGCCGTCATCGTCGACAACCCATCGCAGCTCGACCACGGTGGCGGACGATGACAACACTGCCAGCGAGAATGCGGCCACGGCTTGATCGCCGGCCAGGCGCTCGAGGCGCGCCCCTTTCCACTCGCGGTACGCGGCCCCGACACGGTCCACCAAAGCGGCATCGTCCCCGGAGTCGACGGCGGCACTGCCATCCTCGAGCCGCCGACGCAATGCCGTGACGATGGCGCCAGCCAGCTCATCGGCCAGAGCGGCAACCGAGGGCGGGTCTTCGTCTCCTCCGGCGAAAGCTACGCCGGCGCGCGCCGCATCGGAGAGCGGCTCGAGGGCGGCCTTTACATAGCGGGCCACGTGCTCGTCTTCCGATGGAAGCACGCCGGGTCCCCAGCCCTTGCCGGCACGCATGCGCGCCAGGACATCGTTCTGATCGTCCTGCAAGGCGCGCTTGAGACGGCGATTGAGCGCCGTCAGCGCCGGCGCCAGGAGCTCGGTGCGTCGGGCCAGAGCGGGATCGCCAGGCTCGGTCTCGTCGTCGGGCGTGTCGCCTTCGTCTGACGCTTCGCTTGTGTCTGGCGACGACGATTCGGCGCCCGCCTCGGCACCTGCAGTTTCGCCACCGGGCCGGCCGGTGTCGGGCTCGGGCCCCGGATCAGGCTTACCGGGCTCGGCCGTTTGCCCTTGGGCGATGCGCTCGGCGCGCAGTCGAGCGAACAGGTCCTCGACGGCTTGGCTGGCAACGGGATCCTCGCCCGGGCCCGTGGAGGCTCCCCCACCACCTTCATCGTCGTGGGCACCGTCGTCGGCACCGGTGGCGTCTTCGGGGCCGGCTCCAGGCCCGACAGAAGCAGTGGCGTCGTCAAGCGGCCGTTCGAGTTCGTCGAAATCGTCTTGGGTCGCCACCTGACGACCGGCCGCTTCGGCCGCCAGACGGGCCTCGTCTTCGGCCCGGAACAACTCGTCGGTGATGCGGTCCACCGAATGGCGCACTTCCGAAATCGTCTCGGCCAAGCGCTCGCGGCCGGCGCGAAGCTGCTCGATCTGGCTGTGGAGCACGCGCCGACGGCGATTCAAGTCGCCCAGAACACGGGCTCGGAGCTCCTGAGCCTCCTGGACCATGGCCCGACCTTCAGCGGCCGCTTGTCCGACTAAGGCCTCGGCTTCGAGCCGTGCCCCCTCGACCCGTCCCTCTGCTTCTTCTCTGGCGCGGCGGCGAAGGTCGCTGACAGCCGCCTCGACCTGCGTGGAACGCTCGGCGGCGCTCTGCTCGGCGCGCGCCATGAGCTGCTCGGCCTCATCTTGCGCGTGGGTACGAAGACGCAACGCGTCCGTTTCGGCACGCGCCAGCAACTCAGCGGCGGCGTCGTGCGCACTGCGCAGCACACGGGCCGTCTCCTGACCCAACGCCGCGGTCAGCGTGTTCTCGTCCAGCACCGGGTTCTCGGCTCGGTGCTCAGCGGCCTCCAGCTCGTCGCGCCACCTCTCCTCCCGTTCGGCGGCGGCCAGCAGCTCGCGGGCTACCAACTCCAAGTAGCCCCGCACTTCGGCGGGATCGAACCCCCGCCGTGCCGTGGCGAACGTGCGTCGTGCGACTTCGTCAGGCGAGACGCGTGACGAGGAAGAAATTGTGAGCCGGCGGTCCTCAGGCATGGCGCCAGCCTACGACGCAGCACCGGCCCAGGTTGGATGGTACGACGCTGCTCTCACGACCATGGTGAGTCCTGCCAGTCGGTGGGCACGCTGGTTCCGCCCGCTCCCGCCGGGGGGCCATTGCCGGCCGCGCCCAGCTTGCCCCCGTAACGGGCCAAGTCTTTCAACGCTTGGTGCAACGACGTGACACCGAGGACGGTCAGCGAGGCATTGGCCTTGGACCGGGCCACCGGCAGTTCCGCTTGAGGCACGAGGAACAAGGTGGCTCCGGCGCGCTCGACGGCGATGGTCTTCTGGGCCACGCCGCCCACTTGGCCGACCGAGCCGTCGGGGTCGATGGTCCCTGTGGCCGCCACAATTCGGCCACCGGTGAGGTGACCCCCGGACAGCTCGTCGAGAATCGTCAACGTAAAGGCCAAACCCGCCGACGGACCGCCGATGTTGTCGGCATTGATGTCAACGGTAAAGGGCAACGTGTACGCGGGCTGAGTCCCCATCGAGCCCACGTAGGGGGCGTTGGGATCACCGATCCCGATGATGGGAACGGCCTTGCCGTCCTCCACCTCCGAACCGAGGCGCAACGTCACGCTGTGGTCGGCGAAAGGATGTTCGATGGTCCCCACCCGCAACGTCACCTCTTGACCCGGGGCATGACTGTGGATGGCCGCAACCAACGCGTCCGGATTCGGCGTCGGTGTCCCGTCCACGGACGTGATGACGTCGCCGATCCGCAAGGCCGTCCATGCTGGAGAACCGGGGTCGATCACGTAGACGGTCACCCCGGCATCGGTCTCGGGCACGTGATACCCGAGTTGGCGCAGCGCCACCGCGTTGGCCGTCAGCTGCGACTCGGCCATGTCGACGGTGCCCTCGGAGTTGAACTCGCTGACGGGCAGGTTGCCGGTGAGATCACCGGTTTGGACCAGCACGTCGTCTCCGATGAGCTTCTCGTTGAACCAGGCGCCGATGAGCCCGATGAGCTTCAGGTTGTCGACACCGACGTCGGTGAGCAGCACCTGCCCGTGCAGGTGATGGCCCCGGCCGGCGGGCACCGTCAGCAACCCCGAGACATCCATGGCCTGACCCGGCACCAGCGCGTAATACGGCACGCTGACCAAAGACGCCACCAGCACGAACACCGCCACCACGGCGACGAGCGCGAGGACGACGGCGGGCCAGCGCCGATGCCGTTCGGGCTCGACGGATGGCGCCAGTATCGTGGGATCGGAGGTTGTCATGGGTGCGGGCTCACCGGTGGGCTCAGAGGCGGGCGCAAAGAATGCACAGCCTGCCACGGATTGTTCCGCTGACAGCGGCGCCCCCCATCGACGACGTCGAGCTGTGGTGGCCGGCTACGTCGGAAACGTGGCCGAAGCCGAGTCCTTCGCCGATGACAGTGATCCGGCTGTGCGCGCCACCGCCCTCGGCGCACTGGCGCGCCTCAACGCGTTGGATGACGAGCGCTGGACACGCAGCGTCGTCGACGATGTCGACCCGGGCGTGCGGCGCCGAGCGTGCGAGCTGGCCGGACAATGGGCCGCCTGCGGCACCGCCGCGGAGTTGGTGCTCGACCCCGCCTCGGTGGCGGTGCGCGTGGTCGTGCTCATTGACGCGCTCGACGACGGCGATCACGCTGTCACCGAAGCCGCCGCCTGGGCACTCGGCGAGTTCGGGGGCGACGCCGCGCCGGCCCTCGACGCGCTCAGTGCCATCGTCACCGGACACGAGGACGCGCTGTGTCGCGAGGCCGCCGTCGCCGCCCTGGGCGCCATCGGCGTACCGAGTGCATTGACGGTGGTGCTGAGTGCTCTTGATGACAAGCCGGCCGTGCGTCGCCGGGCGGCCATTGCCTTGGCCGCCTTCGATGATCCGGCCGCCACGGAGGGGCTGCGGCGGTGTGTCACCGATCGCGACTGGCAAGTACGGCAAGCGGCCGAAGACCTTCTCGATACGTGAGCCCGGGCTCCGACGAAGGATCAGACGTCGGACAAAAAGAGCTCGTGCAGTGAATCAAAAGACTCGAGACAGCGACCGGCGCCGAGCGCCACACACTCGAGCGGCGTGTCGACCAGATGCACCGGAACCATGGTTTCATTGGCCAGACGGCGAGCCAGGCCGCGCAAAAGCGCCCCACCGCCGACGAGGTGAATGCCTTGGGAGATGATGTCCTGGGCCAGTTCCGGCGGCGCATGGCCGAGACACTCCACGGCGGCGTCGATGATCTGGTGGACCTGATCTTCCACGGCCTGACGCAACTCCGTCGGCGACAGCACCACCGTCTTGGGCATCCCGCTCATGAGCTCGCGACCACGAACCTCGGCCTTGACCTCGCCGGAGTACGGGGCCGCCGATCCAATAGCCAGCTTGATTTCCTCGGCGGTGCGCTCCCCTATGGCGACGCCGTGTTCGCGGCGCACGAACTGTTGAATGGCGGCGTCGATATCGAACCCGCCACAACGGATGGCCTGACACGCCACCACCCCGCCGAGCGAGATCACCGCCGTCTCCGACGTACCGCCACCGACGTCGACGACCATGTTGCCGATGGGTTCGTGGATGGGCAGTCCCGCTCCGATGGCCGCCGCCATGGGCTGTTCGATGAGATAGGCCGAAGACGCACCGGCGCGATGGGCGGCCTCCTTGACGGCGCGCCGTTCCACCGACGTGATGGCCGAGGGCACGCAGATAAGCACACGCGGCCGATTGATCCTCGACACGCCGCAGCGCTGCAGAAGGAGCCTGATCATGCGCTCGGTGATGTCGAAATCGGTGATCGCCCCCTGGCGCAAGGGGCGCACCGCCACGATGTACCCCGGGGTGCGGCCGATCATCTGCCATGCGTCTTGTCCGACGGCCAGAACGTCTTGGGTGCGGGTGTTGAGGGCGATGACCGTCGGCTCGTTGAGGACGATCCCCTTGCCCCGGGCGTACACGAGCGTGTTCGCCGTACCGAGATCGATGGCGAGATCTCTAGCCATTACGCCGTAACCGCACCTCGCCATGGTACGGCCCGCTGCAGCACGCCGCGACGGGCCACGGTCTTGGCGCGACGTCCGTAGCCGAGGTCTCCCCGCTAGCCTCGTCTTCAATGGACAAGGGGAATCCGTTCGCCGGGGGGACGCGTCCGATAGCGATGACCTGGGCGAAGACGGCCTGCATCGGGGTTGGATCTCCCCTGACGATCGCCTATGGCGACACCCTTCCGAGGTGGCTGCATTGGGTGAACCCCACCCCGGCTCTTCGGCCGCATCCTCCTTAAATCGGAGCAAAAAGCGCCGCTACGGACGACCCGTACTGACCGGCATGGCCGCTGCCACCGCCGCGGCCGCCACCGTCGTCATCGTGCTCGCCCTCGTCGACGCGCCGGCCGGCCCCGACGCGGCCACACTTCCCAATGCCACCGACACCAGCATGGTCACCGGTTTGGTGGCATCGGGAGCCGCCGGTGAGACGTCGGCGGTACCGGCCGTACCCACCGGGCAGAGCATCATGGAGATGGCGTCAACCGTGAGCCCTTCGCTGGTGGGACTCCAACCCGACGAGGCCACCAAAAGTGCGGGCGCCGTGATCACGGGGGTGGTCATGCCCGGCGGCCACCTCGTCATCTCAGCGGCCTCGGCGTTGAGCGGCGTGTCGAAGGTGGCCATCTTCACGTCTGACGGCACGCGCCATGAAGGACAGGTGATTGGCATCGATGCGCATGCCGGGGTGGCGGTGCTGAGTGTCGACGGCACCGCGCTGATACCGGCGTCGTTCGCCGATGAGGATGTGGAGCCGACCGAGTTGGCGGTCACCGCGTGCATGTGCGGCGACAACACCTCGCTGCACAGCACCAAGGATCCCAAGACGATTTCGCCGAAACTCGACGTAGCAGTGGGAATGGTTCGAGGGGCGGGACTCGCTGTCGATCTCTCCGACGGCCCTGATCTTCTCGATGTCATCGAAGCGGAGATGCCGCTTGGTCCCAGTGCATGGGGCGGCGTCCTTCTTGACGGGGAGGGGCAGGTGATCGGGGTCCTCGACGGCCAGCAAACCGTGGGTGCCGACCGCATGGGCTTGTTCGTCCCCACCCATCTGGCCCTCGGTGTCGCCGACGAGTTGGCCGCTGGATCACCGGTCGTGCACGGGTGGTTGGGATTGGTCGGCACCGACGATCCCGGCGATGGCGGCGCACTCGTGGTCAAGGTCATGCCCAACGGACCCGCGGCGTCGGCCGGGCTGCTGGCAGGAGACGTGGTGAACGCCGTCGACGCCCACCCCGTGGTCTCGCTCGCCGATCTGCAGTCGCGCCTCTACACCGAGGCCCCGGGAACAGGAGTTGATCTCTCGGTGACAATGCCCTCGGGCCAGACCACCATGGTGGCCACCTTGGCTTCCTCGCCCACGAAATAGCGAAGTAGAACAGACGTCATGGACCTCCCTGGCTCGGGTGCGGGCGGCAATTTCCTCGAACAGCTCCTCGGTGATCTCCTCCAGCTCATGGGGGGGGCGGGGCCCGGTGCGGGACAGATCGAACTGGCCCGAACCCTGGCTCAAGGCGTCGCCACCGGGGGCCAGCCCGAGGCCAACGTTGACCCCATGGTGCGCATGGCCTTTGAGGAGCTCGTGGCCCTGGCCGAGCTGCACGTGGCAGAGATCACCGGCCTGAGCGTCACCGCCGACGGCTCCCACCTCGAGGTCGCCCCCCTGGGACCCGGCGCGTGGGCGTGGAACACCCTCGAGGAATGGCGCTACCTGCTCGACGCCATGTCGATCTCATCGCCGTCGGAAGCTCCGAGTGCGTCGACCACGTCCGACGCACTCGCCGAAACCGACCAAGGCGGACCGGCCGAGCTGGTGGCCCGGTGGATGGCCACGATGGGGCCGATGCTGGCCGCCATGCAGTTCGGCTCGGCGGTCGGGCACTTGGCGCGCTCGACGCTCGGCCAGTTCGAGCTCCCCATCCCCCGCTCGTCTCGCCGTCTCCTGGTGGTGCCGGGGAACGTGGCGACGTTCGCCGAGGACTGGAGCCTGCCCCTGGACCAGGTGCAGCTGTGGGTGTGTTTGCGCGATGTCACCACCCAAGCCGTCCTCAGCCGGCCGTCGGTGGGGGCGCGTTTCAGTGAGCTCTTCGTCGGCGTGGCGGCCGGTATGGCCAACGAAGCCGCCGGCATGGCACAACACCTCGAGGGGCTCGACCCCACGGATCCCGAAAGCCTCCAACGACTGCTGGGTGATCCTGACGTTCTACTGGGCGCCGAACCTTCGCCGCAGCGCGTGCGGGCGTCGTCAGAGTTGGGTGCGGCGGTGGACGTCCTGCTCGGCTACGTCGAGCACGTGTTGGACAATGCCGCGGCGCGCCTGATGGGTAGTCGCAGCGCACTGACCGAAGCGTGGCGTCGCCGGCAGGTTGACCGCCCCAGTAGCGAACGCACCGCCGAGCTTCTCCTCGGACTCGACCTCGGCCCTGCCCATGTCGAGCGCGGTGCCGCCTTCGTGCGCGGTGTGCTGGATCGAGCCGGCGAGGACGGCCTGGCCCGGCTGTGGACATCGGGGCGGACCATTCCCACCCCGTCGGAGGTCGAAGCTCCCGGCTTGTGGCTGGAGCGCATCGACCTGGACGACGGACCCGATCCGGCGTCGACCTAGACCGCCGACTCCCGACCGCTGGCGCGAGACCGCCGATTTAAACCTCGGGAGTCTCGGCCTCCGTGTCGCTGGCAGCCGGGGCCGGCTCTTCGACCTCGACACCGAGGTCCCAATCGAGTTCGAGACGCTCGCGCTCAGCATCGCGTGCCACCCGCTCGCGGTTACGCCGGAACTGGGGGTCATGAGGAGGAAGCAAGGTGAGGCGGGCCAGCGTGCGGTCCCGGAAGGGGTTGATCACCGAGGCGTCGCCGTAGGTGGACTGCACTTCCCAATGCGGCGCCACCGGGCCCAGGTAGACCACCCGGACATGGCCCTGTGGCGGCAATACCTCTTGCTCTAGTTCCTCGATCTCGTCGGGCACTCGGTCTCACTTCCCCGTAGGACAGGGCGGCCAGCCTACGCCAACAGGCTGGACCCATCCGTTTCACAGAGACGTCACAGGATCGATGTTCAGACTGCCTAGGGAAGTGGGTAGAAGAACGGCACCTCAAGCGGCCGGTTTCACAAGGAGCCGCTGGTAGGGTGGCCTTAGCTACGGAGGCACCATGGATACCGACTGGATGGCCCGGGGAAAGTGCAGGGAGTTGGATCCTGCCGAGTTTTTTCCCAACGATGGCGTCGGCGTGCAGGTAGCCCAGCGGATCTGCGCCGAATGCCCGGTGCGGGTGGCCTGCCTTGAGTACGCCCTCGCCAATCGGGTGGACCACGGGGTGTGGGGCGGGACTTCCGAGCGCGAGCGGCGACGGATCCTGCGCCAGCGCCGTCTGACGCGCCTTCACGTCACCGCCAACTGACCGGCGCCCGACGGGCCGAGGAAGTCCGAGGCAGCTACCGCCGGTGCTCGAGTGCGTCATCAACATCTCCGAAGGGCGCGATGTCACGGTCATCGACGCCGTGGCCGCATCAGGCGGTTCGTGTGTGCTCGACGTCCACAGCGACGCGTGGCATAACCGCAGCGTCCTGACGCTGGCCGGTCACGACATCGAACATGCGGTGCGAGCTGTGGCGGAACGCGCCGTTGCCCTCATCGACATACGGACGCATCGCGGCGTACACCCCCGCATAGGCGCCATCGACGTGGTGCCGTTCGTTCCCCTTGACGACGCCGGGACACCGCATGCCGGTGACGATCTCGGACCCGCCATCGATGCGGGACGGCGTTTCGCGGCGTGGGCGGCGGCCGAACTCGGTCTCCCGTGCTTCTACTACGGGCCGCAACGGTCCCTGCCTGACGTGCGACGGCACGCCTTTGTCACGTTCATGCCCGACGTCGGCCCCAGGCAGAACCACCCGAGCGGGGGTGCCTGTGCGGTGGGGGCTCGCCATGCCCTCATTGCCTACAACGTGTGGCTCGAGACCACCGACGTGTCGGTGGCGACCTCGTTGTCGGCGGCGCTGCGCGGTCCCAAAGTGCGCACCTTGGGTCTGGCCGTGGAACGCGGCTCGCAGGTCTCGTGCAACCTCATGGACCCGTGGGCGGTCGGCCCCGCCCAGATCTTCGATGCCGTGGTCAACCTGGCGGCCGGCGCCGGCACCAGCGTGAGCCGGGCCGAACTCGTGGGTCTGGCTCCCCGGGCCGTGGTGGAGTCGATCCCGCCACGGCGCTGGAGCGAACTCGACCTCGATCCGAGCCGCACCATCGAGGTCCGCCTCTCCGGTGCAGCCGGAGAACGGACCGTTCGATCAGGAGGCTGACGCTCCGGCCGCGGCGCGGCGGCTCATGGCCCGCGCCCGGCGCAACCGACGGCGCTCACGCTCGGAAAGGCCACCCCAGATCCCGAACTTCTCACCGTTGGCGAGGGCGTACTCCAGGCAGTCTTCGCGGACCACACATCCCCGGCACACCTCTTTGGCCTCGCGAGTCGACGCTCCCCGCTCCGGAAAGAACAGGTCAGGATCGACACCCATGCAGTTTGCTCTCGATTGCCAGTCACGTTCCTGGCGGGCGTACAAAAGTGAAACGACGTTCACCGGTCCGCCTCCCCTCGCCACTTAGTGGCATCTTTGTAGTTACAGCTTTGTCATCATTGCGTGCTCGTCGCGCCGACGCAAGGGGAAATTTCCCTTATTGCCACGGTGCGTGACATCGCGGGCCAGAAGGGTCAACGCGGTGGCACCGATGCGCGTGCGGCTGATGCCACGGTGCGCCTCACCACCTCCGGCGTGCGCCGGGGTGAGTCGGACCAGCGCCGCCGGCGGTCAGGCGCCGCGGCGCGACGATGATCGCGTCGAGCGGCGATGTTCGAGAAAGTCGACGAGCACGTAGTCCCCGAGGGTCTCCGGAGTCGTGAAAAAAGCCCTGCCTTTGTTGAGTTTTGTCATCTGCTCGACGAAGCCTTGCAGGGACCGGTTGGCGTCGAGCATGAAGGTGTTGATGGTGATCCCGGCGCGTGTGCAGCGCACCACTTCTGCCAGCGTGGCGCGCACCGTCTCGGGCACCGGGGGGTAGTTGAAAAAGACGTCGTACCCGTCGTCACCGTCGGGAACGAGGTGAGCGGTGGGCTCACCGTCGGTGATCATGATGATCTGTTTTGTTCCGGCTCGATGGGCCAAAAGACGGCGGGCCAGCAGCAATCCGTGCTGCATGTTGGTGCCGTAGACGAAGTCCCACGACACTTCCGGAAGCTCTTCGGCCTTGATTTCGCGGGCCACCTCCGAGAACCCCACCAGCCCGAGGAAGTCACGACTAAAGCGCGTCGACATCAACGTGTGCAGGGCAATGGCCACCTTTTTGGCGGCCAGAAAGTTGTCGCGCATGGGCATCGAGAGCGAAAGATCGACCATGAGTACGGTCGACGAGCGAGTGAGATGCTCGGTGCGCGAGATCTCGAAGTCGTCCGGCTGGAGGTGCACCGGAGTGCCCGTGCCGGCCCGGCGCACGGCGTTGTGCACGGTGCGCTGGATGTCGAGGGTGAAGGGATCACCGAACTCATACGGCTTGGTCTGCCCTTCGGGCTCGTGCCCGGTCCCCACCACGTTGTTGCGGTGGCCTCCCAACTTGTCTTTGGCCAGCTTTGAGAACAATTCGGACAGGGCTCCCTCGCCGATGCGCCTGATGCCGCGGGCGGTGAGCTCGAAACGGCCCTCGCGTTGCTCGATGAGCCCGGCCGCTTCGAGCTCCTTGGCCAGTTGCGACAGGCGTTCGAGGGAACGGGCCCCGTCGTCACCCAGGTACTTGGCCACCTGCTCCAGGTCGACCTCGGCCAGGGCTCCGGGGGTGGAAGCCGAGCGCAGGAACTGCTCGAGCTGGTCCATCTCGCCCAGCCGGCGGGCGGCGGAGGCGGCGTCGGCCAGCCCCATGGGGTCTGACCCGCTGAAGCGGTAGCGCTTGCCCCATCCCGCCCCGGGGACGGCCTTGCGCAAGTTTTCGGCCAGCCTGTCGATCTGCCAGCGCAGGTCGAGGTCCTCGAACAGCGAGTCGGCCAGCGCTTGGAGCTGGGCCCGCTGGCCGGGCGACAGGGAGTCCATGGCGGCCTGGACGGCGGCCATCTGGGCGGCGAACTGCTCGAGCAACTCGTCGAGGGTCTGGGGATTACCCGGAAAGAAATCGCCGAAGTTCTCCATGAACTGCTCGAAGGACGGGTCGAGTGCCTCGCCCGCTTCGCGCTGCTCGATCATGCGGTTCAGCGAGTCGAGCATCTGGCGGGACCGCTCGAGCTGTTCGGGGTCGGGATTGGTCATGGCGTCGGCCATCTGGTCGAAAAAGCCGCGGGCCACTTCCTCGCGCAGGCGTTCGAGGAATTCCTCGAAGTGCTGGCGCGCCTCGGACGAGGTGAAGTCGTAGTTCTGCAGACCCCGCACCCGTCCAGCCAGGTCGGGGGGCAGCAGGTCAAGCTCGACGCGCCGCTCGGCCACGACGTCGTTGGTGACTTCCTGGCGCCGCTCGTCGCCCGAGGCCCGGGCGTCCTCGGCCAGCGCATCGAGGCCGGTGCGCTCTTCGCCGACGATCTTTTCGAGGTCCTCGGCGAGCTCTTGAAAGGCACCACCCAGGTCCCCGCTCTCGAGCTCCTCCTGACGGCGCTGGCGCAAACGCTCCATCAGCTCCCGCAGGCCCTGGACGCGCTCGCCGTCAGCCGACTGGTAGCCCTTGGTAAGCAGACGACGCAGCGCCGCGTCGGGATCGCCGTGATAGAGGAGGTCGTCGGCCAGCTCCGAGAACAAGGCGTCGACCTCGTCGATCATGCCCGCCTGGGTCCCGTCCCAGGCCCGGTAGTCCCAGTGCTTGGGCACTACGTCATCCTCGTCCTCGGTAGGTGGCCTTCGACCCCGAGGCGTCCTTGTTCAGGCGCTTGGTCAAGTGCAACCCCTCCAAAATGAACTCGGTCGCGCTGGCCACGGCCCCCGGCGTCTCGCTTCCGGCCAGCGCCAGCACGGGCCCTTCGAGGGAAGGCACCTCGCTCAACACGTCGCGGTAGGCCGACGCGGGCAGGTCGTCGCCGGCGTGGACGACTCGAGCCTGGTCGAAGGCGCCGATGACGGCCCCGAGCGGCTCACTGGGAACGCGGCGCCGGAACACCGCCAACACGGCCGCGGAGACGAGGCCGTTGAGGATCTTGTCCTCGCGGCCTTCCTCCAGCGCCTCGATCTCGATCTTCCCCTGGGTCGAGGTGATGATGGCGGCCAGGTCGCTGACGCGGGGCACGGCGTCGGATTCACCGAGGCGCACGGCCCGGCGCAACGCATTGGCACTGAGCGTCTCGTAGTTCGAGATGCTCAAGCGCACCGACACGCCCGAACGCTGGTTCACGTGCGGGCTCTGGCGCGCCAGCTGCGAAACCTCGGCCACGACCTCGGCCATAAAGGCAGGCACCTCGACGCGCGGCCCGTCGGGCCCGGCACTGAGGGCGGTCGCCTCCTGATGGATGATGGCTAGCTCGGTGTCGGTGTCGGTGGGGTAATGAGTACGGATCTGGGACCCGAAACGGTCCTTGAGCGGGGTGATGATGCGCCCTCGGTTGGTGTAGTCCTCGGGGTTGGCCGTGGCCACCAGCACCACGTCGAGCGGCAGGCGCACCGTGAAACCGCGGATCTGGACGTCACGCTCCTCGAGCACGTTGAGCAACCCCACCTGGATGCGCTCGGCCAAATCCGGAAGCTCGTTGATGGCGAAGATGCCCCGGTTGGCCCGGGGGACGAGCCCGTAGTGCAACGTCAGCTCATCAGACAGGTACCGACCCTCGGCCACCTTGATGGGGTCGACCTCACCGATGAGATCGGCAATGGACGTGTCGGGGGTGGCCAGCTTCTCGGCAAAACGCCGCGAGCGATGGACCCAGGCGATGGCGGTGGCATCGCCGTCGGCGGCCACCGTGTCGCGCCCGTGACGCGACACGGGCTGATACGGATCGTCGCCGATCTCCGAGCCGGCCACGATGGGCATCCATTCATCGAGCTGGGCAATGAGCGAGCGCACGATGCGGGTCTTGGCTTGGCCCCGCTCGCCCAGCAGGATGATGTCGTGCCCGGCCAACAAGGCGTTTTCGAGTTGGGGCAGGACGGTGTCGTCGAAGCCCAGCACGCCTTGGACGACGGGCACGCCTTCGGCAATGCACCGCAGGGTGTTGCGCCGGATCTCTTCGTGGACGGGGACCGACTCCCACCCCGAGGCGCGGAGGTCTCCGAGGGTGGCCGGAAGGTGCGGGGGAGGGTCGGGAGGCAACACGTCGCTCATGGGCCCGAGCCTATGCCGAGGTACCGCGGGGCGATCCCCGGGCCACCCGGGGTTGCACTGCAGTACCCCGGAGATGGGAGGATGAGGGAGTTGGGGCCTACGGCCCGCCGGTCTCCCGCACGGAGGCCGCCGTGGTCGGGCACCGACGGTGCGAGTTGTGGGGGTGGGCACGCCGCGCCATGACCTGGACAGGAGGAGCGAGGAAGGCGTGAGCACTCTCGAGGACATGAAGCCCGTACCTGTCGCCCTGGGTGGCGTGCGGGGCGGCCCCGATACCCGGACCCTGCGGCGTGACGACTGGTGGCGCAGCCCCCTGATCACGGTGACGATCCTCACCACGTTCGTCGTCTACACGTCGTGGGCCATGTTCCAAAACGCCAACTACTACGTGGGCGCGGCCGCGCACCGGGACCTCATCTCCCCCATGTACTCCCCGTGCATCGTGGGCAGCTGCGTCCCCGGGGCCCACGGCTCGTTCGTCATCGGCTGGTGGGCATGGTCGCCCGCCCTTCTGGCCTTGATCGTGCCCGGGGGGTTCCGAGCCACCTGCTACTACTACCGCAAGGCCTATTACCGCAGCTACTGGCAGTCGCCGCCGGCGTGCGGTGTGGCCGACGGGCATGCCACCTACACCGGTGAGACACGCTTCCCCCTCATCCTGCAAAACCTGCACCGCTACTTCTTCGTCTTCGCCCTCGTCTTCAACGTCATCCTCACCATTGACGCCGTGATGTCGTTCCGCATGCCCGGCGACGGTGGCATCGGCGTGAGTGTGGGCACCATCGTGCTGTGCCTGAACGCCGCATTCCTGTGGCTGTACTCGAGCTCGTGTCACGCCTGTCGCCATCTGTGCGGGGGCAACGTGAACCAGTTCTCCAAGCACCCCGTGCGCTACCGGCTGTGGAAGTTCTTCACCCCGCTCAATGCCCGCCACATGCAGCTGGCCTGGGCCAGCCTCTTCATGGTGGCCTTCGCCGACCTGTACGTGCGGCTGGTGGCGAGTGGTGCCTTTCACGACCCCAAGCTCTTTTGAAACCCCGGACCCAAGGACACCACGGCCATGGCTGACATCGAGACCCACGATTACGACGTCGTCGTGATCGGCGCCGGCGGAGCCGGACTGCGGGCCGCCATCGAGGCCAAAGAACGAGGGCTACGCACGGCGGTGGTGTGCAAGTCGCTGTTCGGCAAGGCCCACACCGTTATGGCCGAAGGCGGGGCGGCGGCGGCCATGGGCAACGTGTGGCCCGAGGACAACTGGAAGGTCCACTTCCGCGACACCATGCGCGGCGGCAAGCTGCTCGGCAACTGGCGCATGGCCCAGGTCCATGCCCAAGAGGCCCCCGACCGTATCTACGAACTCGAAAAGTGGGGGGCCCTGTTCGACCGCACCGCCGACGGTCGCATCCTCCAGCGCGACTTCGGAGGACACCGGTACGCGCGCCTGGCCCATGTCGGTGACCGCACCGGCCTCGAGCTCATCCGCACCTTGCAACAACGCGCCGTGGCTCTCGGCATCGACGTGTTCATGGAATGCAAAATCCTGCGCATGGTGAAAGACGCCGACGGTCGCGTCGGCGCCGCTGTCGGCTACTGGCGCACCACCGGCGAGTTCGTGACCTTCACCGCCAAAGCCTTCGTCCTCTCCACCGGCAGCATCGGCAAGTCGTGGATGTACACCTCGAACTCGTGGGAGTCCACCGGTGACGGGCACGCCATGGCGGCGTGGGCCGGGGCCGACATGATCGACATGGAGTTCGTCCAGTTCCACCCCACCGGCATGGTGTGGCCGCTGTCGGTGCGCGGCATCCTCGTCACCGAAGGCGTGCGTGGCGACGGCGGCGTCCTGCGCAACTCCGAGGGCCGGCGCTTCATGTTCGACTACATCCCGCCCATGTTCGCGGCCGAAACCGCCGACAGCGAAGAAGAGGGCGACCGCTGGTACGACGACCACATCAACAACCGCCGCCCTCCGGAGCTGTTGCCCCGGGACGAGGTGGCCCGGTCCATCAACTCCGAGGTCAAAGGCGGCCGGGGCACCCCCCACGGCGGGGTGTATCTCGACATCGCCACGCGGCGCAGTCCCGAGTACATCCGCCGCCGGTTGCCTTCCATGTACCACCAGTTCAAGGAACTGGCCGGCGTGGACATCACCACCGAGGCCATGGAAGTCGGCCCCACGTGTCACTACATGATGGGCGGCATCCGGGTCAACGCCGATAGCGAAGCCACCACCATCGACGGGCTGTTCGCGGCGGGTGAAGTAGCGGCCGGATTGCACGGCGCCAACCGCCTGGGCGGCAACTCGCTGTCTGACCTTCTGGTCTTCGGCCGGCGCGCCGGCATGGCCGCCTCCGATCTGGCCGAGAACAGGGGCACCCCGACTGTCGACCAGGGCGAGATCGACGCCGTAGTGCGCGCCGCGCTGGCACCCTTTGACCGAGACGGCGGCGAGAGCCCCTATGACATCCACCACGACCTGCAAGAAACCATGCAGGCCCTGGTGGGCATCATCCGCACCCAATCGGAGCTCGAAGAGGCGCTCGACTCCTTGGGCAAGCTCCAGGAGCGCACCGACAACGTGGCCGTCAGCGGCGGGCGCGTGTACAACCCGGGCTGGAACCTGGCCACGGACCTTCCCGCCATGCTCACGACATCGCTGCTCGTCACCAAGGGTGCCCTGGAGCGACGCGAGAGCCGGGGCGGACATACGCGCGACGACTACCCCAAGGCCGACCCCGAATTCGGCAAGGTCAACTTGGTGCAACGACTGGGCCCCGACGGGGAGTTCACCCTGGACGCCGAGCCCCTGTCCGAGATGCCCGACGATCTGAAGGCACTGCTCGAGGAGGAGGCCCACTGATGGCCGACGTCACCATGCACGTGTGGCGGGGCGACCCCGACGGCGGTGACTTCGTCGACTACGTCATGCCCGCTGTCGAAGGCGAGGTCGTTCTCGACGTCATCCACCGCATCCAAGCCGGCCCGGCGCCGGACCTGGCCTGCCGCTGGAACTGCAAGGCCGGCAAGTGCGGGTCGTGCTCGGCGGAGATCAACGGGCTGCCCAAGTTGATGTGCATGACGCGCATGGACCAACTCCCCGAAGGTGAAGCGGTGACCGTCGCTCCTATGCGCACCTTCCCCATCATGCGTGACCTCGTCACCGACGTGTCGTTCAACTACGCCATGGCTCGCCGGGTCCCGCCCTTGGCGCCGAAAGAGCCTGACGCCGAGGACGGCCACTACCGGATGATGCAGATCGACGTCGAGCGGGGCCAGGAATTCCGCAAGTGCATCGAATGCTTCATGTGCCAAGACGTGTGCCACGTCATTCGCGACCACGAGCCCAACAAGGAGCACTACGCCGGGCCCCGAATGTTCATTCGCTACATGGAGCTCGAGTCACACCCGCTCGACACCAACGACCGGCGCGAGTTGCTGCGCGAGCGTATGGGGCTCGGGATGTGCAACATCACCAAGTGCTGCACCGAAGTGTGTCCCGAGCACATCAAGATCACCGACAACGCCATCATCCCCCTCAAAGAGCGTGTCGTGGACGCCTCCTATGACCCCATCGCCCGGCTGGGCCGCGTCATCACCCGCCGCACGAGGAAGTCGGCTGAGGCGGCGGCACAGGATGCCCCCGCTTACAGCGCCCCCACCCGCGAGGACCACGTCGAGGCGTAACCTTCGTGGCCGCCCCCGGTGGCTGCCGAGAGGTTCTTGGGGCCCTGGCAAAAGCCCAGGCGGCGGGCCATGACAACGAAAGATGGTCGGGGCTACGCTCAGGGGAGGAGGCGTCCCACGCGAGACGCCGGAAAGGGGAGGATCCATGACCGTCCCGGGAGTGCTCGACGACCAAGCCCTTCGTCGTTACCGTGAGCTCCTCGACGCCGAGGATGCCGCTTTCGACGAACTGGAGCACGCTTACGAAGAGGGCGACCGTGCCCATTTCGAAGGTGACCTCAGCGCCTGGCGCGACGCCCTGGCCCGGAAGCTGTCATTCCTCCATCGCATGGGGATCGACATCCCCCAACCCATAGCGGTCTAACTCAGAGCGCTATGTCGCCGAGCGCCCCGAGGCGCTCGGCCATCACACAGGGCCGAGCAACAAGTCGCCGACGGCTCGGCGTTCGGACTCGAGTTCATCGGTGGTCACCGTGATGCGCTCTTGCGCGAACGGGCTGTGGGCCAGGCCGTCGACGACCTGCCACTGGGAACCCGAGCTGCGCACCGGAAGGCCGAACACGAGGCCCTCGGGCGTGCCGTACTCGCCGTGGGATACCACCGCCAGCGACGCGCAGTCCCCCGGGGCGGTGGGCTCGACGATGCTTCGCACCGTGTCCACCACGGCGCTGGCCGCGGACGCCGCCGATGACGCGCCCCGAGCCTCGATGATCTTGGCGCCGCGTTGCTGGACGGAGGTGATGAAGTCGCCTCGGAGCCAGTCGGCGTCGTCGATGACCTCCGGTACCGGCTTCCCGTCGATGACGGCGTTTTCGAAATCAGGGAACTGCGTGGAGGAGTGGTTTCCCCACACCCCCAGCTGCTGCACCGACGCCACCGGCACCCCGGCCTTGCGGGCCAGCTGCGTCTTGGCCCGGTTCTCGTCCAGGCGCATCATGGCAAACCAGCGTTCATCGGGAATGGCCGGCGCGTGGGAGCGGGCGATGAGGCAGTTGGTGTTACACGGGTTGCCCACCACCAAGATGCGCACGTCCCCCGCCGCATGCGCGCCGATGGCCTCGCCTTGGGGACCGAAGATGCCGCCGTTGATGGTGAGCAGGTCGTTGCGCTCCATGCCGGCCTTGCGGGGGATGGAGCCCACCAGCAGCGCCCACGATGTCCCGTCGAAGGCCGTCTTCAGATTCGACGTCGGCTCGACCGCGGCGAGCAACGGAAAGGCACAGTCGTCGAGCTCCATGACCACACCCTCGAGGGCACCCATGGCCGGCTCGATCTCGAGCAGGCGCAGCACGACCGGCTGCGACGGGCCGAAGAGCCCGCCGGCGGCGATACGAAACAGCAGCGAGTAGCCAATCTGACCAGCAGCGCCGGTCACAGTGACGTGGATGGGGGCCGAAGTCGGTGCCATCACCGCACGCTACCGGTACCAACCCAGACGGGCCAGACGCCGCGCCGGCCCCTCGGGGTGGCTGCGGGGTTCGGCTGCGGGGTTCGGCTGCGGGCCGCAACTGGGGCGGTGCTCTCCTAGAGCCGCTCGACGATGGCGGCGGCGAACTCGGAGGTCTTCACCTCGGTGGCCCCTTCCATGAGACGCGCGAAGTCATAGGTGACGATGCGCGCCTCGATGGTGGCCTCCAGCGCCCGCACGATGTCGGCGGCGGCGTCTGTCCATCCCAGGTGCTCGAACATGAGCACGCCCGAGAGGATGACCGAGCCGGGGTTCACCTTGTCGAGTCCGGCGTACTTGGGGGCGGTGCCGTGGGTGGCCTCGAACACGCCGTGCCCGGTGACGTAGTTGATGTTGCCACCGGGGGCGATGCCGATGCCCCCTACCTGCGCGGCCAGCGCGT
Source organism: uncultured Acidimicrobiaceae bacterium (assembly GCA_963714125.1). Taxonomy (GTDB): domain Bacteria; phylum Actinomycetota; class Acidimicrobiia; order Acidimicrobiales; family UBA8190; genus CAWCAW01. The sequence goes on from OY970234.1 coordinate 3,954,520, forward strand.
CAGACAGGTAGTCGCCGTTGAGGTTGGTGGTGGCGATGACGTCGAACTCATCGGGACGGGTGAGCACCTGTTGCAACGTGATGTCGGCGATGGTGTCCTTGACGAGGATCTTGTCGCCCGGGTTCCCGTTGCAGTCATCCCATCCCACCGCCACGTCGGAGAACTCGTCACGCACGAGGTCATAGCCCCAGCTGCGAAACGCCCCTTCGGTGAACTTCTGGATGTTGCCTTTGTGGACGAGGGTGACGCTCTTGCGCCCATGGGCGACGGCGTAGACGAGGGCGGCCCGGATGAGACGCTTGGAGCCGTATTCGGAAATGGGCTTGATGCCGATGCCGGACATGGGACGGATCTCCCAGCCCATCTCGTCACGTAAAAAGGCGGACAGTTTGGCCGCTTCGGGTGTGCCCGCCTGCACCTCGAGCCCGGCGTACACGTCCTCGGTGTTCTCCCGGAAGATCACCATGTCGACCTTTTCCGGATGCAGAACCGGCGAGGGCACGCCGGTGAACCACCGCACCGGGCGCAAGCACACATACAGGTCGAGGATCTGACGCAGCGCCACGTTGAGCGAGCGGATCCCACCGCCGATGGGCGTGGTGAGGGGACCTTTGATGCCGATCATGTGCTCCCGGAAGGCCTCGACGGTCTCGTCGGGCAGCCAGTTGCCGGTCTCCTTGAACGCCTTCTCGCCGGCCAGGACTTCCTTCCAGGCGATACGGCGGCCGTGCTTGGCCGCGGCGGCGTCGAACACGAGCTTGGACGCGGGCCAGATGTCGACGCCGGTGCCGTCGCCTTCGATGAACGGGATGATCGGTTCTTGCGGGACGATCAGCGCGCCGTCGTCGCCCAACGTGATGCGTTCAGCCATACACCGGAGCCTATGCGGCGCTCAGCGCGCCGTGCGAAGCCCGAGCGCTTCGTAGATGTCGCGCGTGGCGCTCGATCGGTTGAGCGTATAGAAGTGCAGTCCCGGCGCCCCCGCCGAGAGCAGGTCCCGGCACAGTTCGGTGGCCATGTCGATGCCGGCCTGGCGCACGGCCTCAGCGCCACCATCGGCGTCGGCGGCCTCAAGGCGTTGCACCGCCCACGGGGGGACGGCGGCGCCCATCTGGGCCATGCGAGGCACCGACTTCAACGACGTGACCGGCATGATGCCCGGCAACACGGGTTTCTCCATGCCGAGGGCGGCCAGGTCGTTGACGAGCCCGGTGTACTGGTCGAACTCGAAAAAGAACTGGGTCACGGCGAAGTCGGCCAGCTGCATTTTGGCGGCCAGAAAGGCGCGATCGGACACCATGTCGGGAGACGACGGATGGCCGGCGGGATGGGCGGCCACGCCGATCGAAAAGCCACCCACGGCCCGGGCCAGCTCGACGAGCTCGAGGGCGTGGGTGAGCTCGCCCTCCCCCGCGTCGGGGTGGGTGGGCGGGTCCCCGCCCAGGGCCATGAGGTTCTCAATCCCCGCCTTGCGAAACGTCACCAGGATCTCGGCCAGCTCCAGGCGGGTGTGAGCCACACAGATCAGGTGTGCCATGGGCAAAAGCGTGGTGGTCCGCAAAATGCCGGCCACCAAATCATGGGTGCGCTGACGAGACTCTCGCCCCCCGCGGTAGGTCACCGACACAAAGGACGGCTCCAGCGGCTCCAGCTCGCGCAGCGTCTTCACCAAGGTGCGCTGCTCGTCGTCGTTCTTGGGAGGAAAGAACTCGAAGGAGTACGTGGGCCCGGCTTCGAGCAGGTCAGAGATCCGCGCCATGGTCGACCAAGCCTAATGCCGGCCCTGGGCTTTGGGGCTGGGCGGTCTCAGGCGCTGTCTACGAGGCGCGCGCCGCCGCGTCCACGGCGTTGCGCAGCAACATGGCTCGCGTCATGGGGCCGACGCCGCCAATGCGCGGTGTGATCCACCTGGCCACCTCGGCCACGGCCTCGTCGACGTCGGACAGGAGCTTGCGGCCTTCCCACGAGGTGCCCGCCCCCACCACCGCCGCGCCCGGTTTGACCATCGAGGCGGTCACCAACCCGGCCCGCCCCGCCGCGGCCACCACCACATCAGCACTGCGCACGTAGTCGGCCAGGTTCTCCACGCCCGTGTGCACCACGGTGACCGCGGCGTTACACCCGGGCCGCTTCAGCGCCAGCAACAAGGCCAGCGGGCGGCCGATGGTGAGGCCCCGGCCGATCACCACCACGTGCTTGCCCTCCACCGGCACGTCGTTGGCACGCAACAACTCGACGATGCCCGCCGGCGTGCACGGCAGCGGCCCAGGGGCGCCCATGACCAGGCGACCCAGGTTGACCGGATGCAGGCCATCGGCGTCTTTGTCGGGGTCCACCGCCATCAAGGCGGCGGTTTCGTCGAGGCCGGCGGGCAGCGGGACCTGCACCAGGTAGGCGTGCACAGCCGGATCGGCGTTGAAACGAGCGATGACCGACTCGAGTTCGTCCTGGGTCACGGTGGCCGGCAGATGCGCGTGCACCGAGACCATGCCGACCTGCTCGCAGTCGGCGTGCTTCATGGCCACATAGCGAGCGCTGGCGGGGTCGTCGCCCACCAAAATGGTGCCCAGCCCCGGTTGGATGCCCGACGCCACCAGGCGGGCCACGTCGTCGGTGACCTCCGCCCGAATGAGGGCGGCCAGTGCCTCACCGTCGAGAAGTGTGGCCGTCACCGCCGCGCTCAATGCCGGAAGTGGCGCTCGCCGGTGAGAACCATGGCGATGCCCTGCTCGTCGGCGGCGGCCACCACTTCGGCGTCACGCACCGAACCGCCCGGTTGCACCACCGCCGTGACCCCGGCGCGCGCCAGCACGTCGAAGCCATCGCGAAACGGGAAGAAGGCGTCGCTGGCGCCGGCGGCGCCTCGGGCCCGGTCCCCCGCTTTGCGCACGGCGATCTCGGCCGCCTCCACCCGGCTCTGTTGGCCCGCCCCCACGCCCAGAGCCTGGCCCGAACCAGCCACCACGATGGCGTTGGATGACGTGCGGGCGCACACCAACCACGCAATCTCGATGTCGCGCCACTGCTCCTCGGTGGGCGCCACCTTGGTCACCACCTGCCAGGCGCCGCGGTCGAGGCCGACGTCGTCGCCTTGTTGAACGAGGAAGCCGCCCGACAAAGTCCGCACCTCGAGCGGGCTGCGCCCATACGGCGGTGCTTCGAGCAACCGGGTGGATTTGCGGCGCGCCACCAGGATCTCCAACGCCGCCGGATCGAAACCCGACGCCACGATGACGTCGGCCTGAGGCCCCGCCGCCACCGCCTCGGCCACGTCCGGCGTGCACCGACCGCCCAGCGCGATCACCCCGCCGAAGGCGGACACCGGGTCGCACTCCAGGGCTCGGCCAAAGGCGTCGGCCAGATTGCCGGCCACCGCCGCCCCACACGGGTTGGCGTGCTTCATGATGGCCACGGCCTTTTCGTCGGCGCGGGGCAGCTCCGCCACGAGACGCCAGCCGGCGTCGGTGTCGAAGAGATTCAAATACGAAAGCGCGGCGCCGGCGTGCTGGACGACGCCGTCCCACCAGTCCGGTGCCCCCACCCGCCGGTAGCGGGCCCCGTGCTGGTGCGGGTTTTCGCCGTAGCGCAGCTCCTGAGCCAACTCCATGGACAGGTGCAGCGACGGCGGCAACGACAGCGCCTCGCCTCCGGCCCCGCCGGCGTCGAACCACTCCACGATGGCGGCGTCGTAAGCGGCGCAGTGCGCAAAGGCGTCTCTCGCCAGTCGACGTTTGGTAGCGGCCGACAGCGCCCCTGAGGAACGGAGCTCGTCGAGGACGACGGGATACTCGGCCGGGTCGACCACGATGCCCACGTGGGCGTGATTCTTGGCGGCGGCGCGCACCATGGTGGGCCCGCCCACGTCGATCAGCTCGATGGAAGGGTTCGACGAGAACGGGTAGAGGTTGCACACCACCAAGTCGATGGGCTCAATCCCGTTGGCGTCGAGGTCGGCCCGGTGCTCGGCCTTGGACCGGTCAGCCAGGATCCCGCCGTGCAGACGGGGATGCAGCGTCTTGACCCGTCCCCCCAGCATCTCCGGCGATCCGGTCAGCGCGGCCACCTCCAGGTGGGTGATGCCCGCCTCAGCCAGGGCGGCGGAGGTTCCTCCGCTGGAGACAAGATCCCAGCCCAGATCGGTCAAGCCGCGGGCCAGATCCACGAGTCCGGTCTTGTCGTACACCGAGAGCAGCGCCCTCATTGGCAATCCTCACAAAAGTCCACACTTGGAGATTAGAGCGGCCGCGCTCAGGGGCGCGCACGCTCCTCGTCGAGCGCCGCTCCTGTCGTTCCGGCTGCCTCACCCACCGCCGAAGTGAAGACGCATCTCGGTGGTGCACACCTCGGGACGGTTGCGAAGGTCCTTACCGGGTGCGCTTGCGACAAACCCGGCACGTTCGTAGAAAAGACGGGCGACGTGATTGTTCTCGGCCACGGCAAGGCACAGGCCGACCGCTCCATGCGCCTCGGCCCAAGCGCGAACGGCGGCCAGGAGAGCGTCGGAGACTCCGACCCCACGGTGGCGGGGGTCCACCCACAGAGAAATCACCTCAGGGTGATCGCCGAGCGGCATCCCGGCGACGACGCCCACCACCGCCTCCTCCTCTTGCGCCACGAACCAGACCAACCGGGTCATCGCCTCGGCCCACCAGTCGTCAGGGCGGTGAACCTCCTCCTCGTAACTGGACGAGAAGGCATCTGGCGAGTCTTGAAGCGCCCTCAACCGAACCGCTCGGACGGTCGGCCATTCCGTACTGTCGACGCGTCGCACATGCACACGTAGGAGCTCCGCCACCAGAGCCTTCACCTTGGTGTCGATGTCATCTCGGATCTGGCGGACCTCCTCGATTGACTTCCCAGCCGGATCCGGCAGCTCCCAATCGACGTAGCGCTTACCGCGATACACCGGACAGGCGTCGCCACAACCCATGGTCACGATGACATTGGCTTCGTGGGCCATCTCGTCGGTCAGCTTCTTCGGCCGTTCGTCGGAAATGTCGATGCCCAACTCAGCCATCGCCACGACTACGGCCGGGTTCAATGTCTCTCGCGGATCAGAGCCAGCCGAGTGGATGACGAGCTTGTCTCCTGCATGGCGAGCCACAAGAGCGGCCGCCATCTGCGACCGACCGGCGTTATGAACGCAGAGAAACAGCACGACGGGACGGCTCTGGTTCATGGCCTCACCGCCTCGGAACAAGAACGTTGCTTGCCTCCGATGCCGTGATGGCCGGATAGAGCAGTCGGATCAGAACAACAGCGAGGCCGGCGCCAACGAGCTGGGCGACGACGAAACTCGGAACCGAGCCAGGCGCGATGCCGGCGAAGGAGTTGGAGAACATTCTGCCTACCGTGATGGCCGGATTGGCGAAACTCGTTGACGAGGTGAAGAAGTAGGCGCCGCCGATGTACGCCCCGACGGCCGCCGGGGTGCGGCGCGACCGCCCCGAGCGAGCGAGGGCGAAGATCACCAGCAGAAGCCCAACAGTGGCGATGAGCTCGGAGAGGAAGTGGGCCGACGAGGCTCGGTGCTTGGTCGAAAGCTCGAACGCGGCGGTGGAGAACATGACGTTGGCGATCACCGCTCCGGTCGTGCAACCAGCCACCTGAGCGGGAAGGTACGCAGCGGCGTCGCGCCATGCCAGGCCGCCAAAGGTGGCGTCCACCAAGGACACCACCGGGTTGAAATGGCCCCCGGAGACGGGACCGAACATGAGGATGATGGCGAACAAGCCGGTCGCCGTGGCCGCCGCGTTCTCCAACAATTCCAGTCCGCTGTGCCCAGGCGACATTCGCTGGGCGGCGATGCCTGAACCGATAACCACCATGGCCAGAAAGGCGCTCCCGAGGAATTCGGCGAGCAGTCGTCGCCACAACGCCGCTTGAGACACTGACCGACTAACAGCAGCTGGTGGCGGCCGGGGCAACCTCGGATTGCAGTTGGCAACAGATGCTCTCGCCGTCCCCACACGATCCCGCCTCAGCCGGCGCGTCGGCGAGGACTGTGTAGATCTCCCAGGGCGCACCGTCAGGATCTTGCACCCACACCTTGTCCTGAACCGCGTAGCAGCAGGTGGTTTCCTGCTCTGCGGTTGTGGGTAGCCCGCTCGCGGCGAGGCGACTGTTGGCCCGCTCCACGTCATCGGGCGTCTCCACTTCCACCCCGAGGTGGTTGAGCGCCCCGCTCAGGCCGGTGCCCCGGTTGTCCGGGGTCTCGATGAGCACCAGCTTCAGCGGGGGGTCGGCGACGGCGAAGTTGGCGTAGCCGGGGCGCACCTTGGCGGGGGGCGAGGAGAACAGCTCGGCGTAGAACTCGATGGCCGCCTCAAGGTCGGAGACGTTGATAGCCAGTTGCACACGAGACATGGGACCTCCCCAATACATTGACGTTCGTCGATGCGATCAGTATGGTTAACACATTGATGTCTGTCAATGGGAGAAAGCGTGCCTTCTCGTAAGTCCGCCACCACGTTGAGTCGAAACGAGCTGTGTTGCGGCGTGCTCACCAAGGAACTGATGTCCACGCGCGAGGCGGAGAGCGCGGCGCCGGTGCTAGCCGCGTTGGGCGATCCGGTACGCCTACGCCTGCTCTCGATTGTCGCCGCCGAAGGCGAGGTGTGCAGCTGCAACCTCGAAGGTCCTCTCGGCAAGAGCCAACCCACCATTTCGCATCACACCCGCATCCTGGCCGAAGCCGGTTTGCTCGTCGGACAGCGGCGGGGTAAATGGACGTGGTGGCAGATCGTGCCCGAGAGGTTGGAAGAACTGCGGCGAGTACTCGGCGGCCGCTAGCGCGTCCGGCCGATGATCCAACGCGGGTTAGGGGCGAACCTCAGCGTCTGCTTCAAGTAGGGCGACAAACTGCCGAAGCGTCTTCGGGTAGAGCCGCCGCTCACATTCCTTGATGCGCTCATGCAGCGACTCGACGTCATCGTCGCCGTAGACCGGCACTGATTCCTGCGCCAGTATCGGGCCGGCGTCGACCTCCAACGTGGCCAGATGCACGGTGCACCCGGTGACGGTGACCCCAGCGGCCAGAGCATCCTCCACCGCATGCCACCCCGGAAATGCCGGCAGCAGCGCCGGATGGGTGTTGAGGATGCGGCTCGGGTAGGCGTCGTGCACCGACTGCGCCAGCACGGTCCCGAATCCCGCCATGGCCACCACTTCCACACCGTGACGCGTCAACGCCTCAACGACGGCGTCGGTGAACGCGACGCGATCGAACTCGGGTCCGAAGCTCCCGAAGTGGCGACGATCGACGAGTTCGACAGCAACACCGGCCGCCTCGGCGATGTCGAGGGCCCGACAGGGGCGGTCCGACAGCACCACCGCCACCGCAATGTCGTCGGCCAGCAGAGCTTCGAGGATGCTCCCGGCCCCCGAAACGAGCACGCCGACGCGCATCAACCCAGCTTCTTGACGATCTCCACCATGCGCTCGCCGGCTTCGGTGGGGTTGAGGGCCACCGTCGCCCCGGCGGCCGCCAGCGCGTCCATCTTGGCCTGGGCGGTGCCCTGCGATCCCGAGATGATGGCGCCGGCGTGGCCCATCTTGCGGCCGGGCGGGGCGGTGACCCCGGCGATGTAGCAAACGACCGGCTTGGTCATGTGCTCGGCGATGTACTGCGCGGCGGCCTCCTCGGCCGATCCGCCGATCTCGCCGATCATCATGACCGCCTTGGTGTCGTCATCGGCCTCGAAGGCACTGAGGCAGTCGATGAAGCTCGTCCCCGGTACCGGGTCGCCGCCGATCCCCACGCACGTGGTCTGGCCCACACCTTGTTGGGACAGTTCGTGCAGCGCCTGATAGGTCAGGGTTCCCGAGCGACTCACGATCCCCACCGGCCCACCCGCCAGGGCGATGTCGCCCGAGGTGATTCCGATGTTGCACTTCCCCGGCGAGATGACACCGGGGCAGTTGGGTCCGAGCAACCTGGTGCCGGGGTGCTCCTCCACCAAGATGTTGTAGAACAGCGCCTCGTCCTGGGCAGGAATGCCTTCGGTGATGCACACGATGAAGCTGATGCCGGCCCGGGCCGACTCCAAAATGGCGTCGGAGGCGAATTTGGGCGGAACCACCACGAACGATGCGTCGGCGCCGGTGGCCGCCACCGCCTCGGCCACGGTGTCGAACATGGGCACGCCGTCCACATCGGTGCCGCCCTTGCCGGGTGTGACCCCTCCCACCACCTGGGTGCCGTAGTCCCGGTTGCGCAAGCCGTGGAAGCGGCCCTGGCCACCGGTCAGGCCTTGCACCACGACCTTGGTGTTCTCGTCGACGAAGATGCTCACTTCTCTCCTCCTGCAAGGGCGACGGCGCGCCGGGCGGCCGACAACATGGTGTCCTCCATCAGCAATGTCGGCGACAGATGTTCGGCCAGGATCTTGCGCCCGGCCTCAGCATTGGTGCCGTCGAGGCGCAGCACGATGGGCGACTTCAAATCGACTCGCCGCAACGCTTCGACGACGCCGTTGGCCACCTCGTCCACCTTGGTGATGCCACCGAAGATGTTGACGAAAATGGAACGGACCGCTTCGTCGGTGTTGATGACCTCCAAGGCGGCCGTCATGACATCGGCGTTGGCACCGCCGCCGATATCGAGGAAGTTGGCCGCCGAACCTCCCACTTGGTTGACCACATCCAGGGTGCTCATGGCCAGACCGGCGCCATTGGCGATGATGCCGACGCTGCCCGACAGCCCGATGTAGTTGAGGCCTTTCTCCTTGGCCAGCTTCTCTCGGGGGTCGAGGTCCTCGGTGTCGACGAAGGCGTCCCATTCGGGGTGGCGGAAGGTGGCGTTGTCGTCCAAAGTGACCTTGGCGTCGAGCGCGTGGACGCGCCCGTCGGGGGTCACGATCAAGGGGTTGACCTCGGCCAGGTCGCAGTCGCCCTCCACGTAGCAGCGATAGAGCGCCACCAGCAGCTCGGCGGCCTGGTCCCGGCACGGCTCATCGAACTCGGCGTCCGCCACCAACTGGCGCGCCACCTCGATGGACAAGCCCTGGACCGGGTCGATGTGGAGCCGGACGATGGCCTCGGGATTGGTGACGGCCACCTCTTCGATCTCGACGCCTCCTTGGGACGACACCATGCACAAGTGCTTCTTGGCGGCGCGGTCCAAGGTGAAGCTGGCGTAGTACTCCCGCTCGATGTCCGAGGCGTGCTCGACCCACAGCCGTCGCACCACGTGGCCTTTGATGTCCAGGCCCAAGATGGCCGCGGCATGCAGACGCACGGCGTCGGCGTCATCGGCCAGCTTGATACCGCCCGCCTTGCCGCGTCCGCCCACCTTCACCTGTGCCTTGACGACGACGGGGTAGCCCGCCGCGTCAGCGCGCGCCACGGCTTCGTCGACGGTGTCGGCCACGCCGCCGGCCGATGTGGGGATGCCGAAGCGGGCGAAGTATTGCTTGCCCTGATACTCGTAGAGGTCCACGAACCAACCTTTCTCGTGTGTCTCGTGTGCGAAAACGTGCGAAGAAGCACTCGCCGTCGACAACCGGTCGACAGCCACCAGTGAGGGGTGCCCTCAACTCCCGGCGGCCGCCTCCTCCCGCTCGTCGAGGGCGTCGGCCAGCCACTGCGCGATGGTGGGCAGCGGCGCCCCCGGGGTGAACACCGCGGCCACGCCCAGCTCCTTGAGCGCGGGGATGTCGCCATCGGGGATGATGCCGCCCACGATGAGCAGGACGTCGTCGAGGCCTTGCTCGCGCAGCCCGGCCAGGATGCGGGGCACCAAGGTGAGATGGGCCCCCGACAGCAGCGACAGCCCTACGGCGTCGGCGTCCTCTTGCACGGCGGCGGCCACGACCTGCTCGGGCGTCTGATGCAGCCCGGTGTAGATCACTTCGAATCCGGCGTCGCGCAGGGCCCGGGCGATCACCTTGGCCCCTCGGTCGTGGCCGTCGAGGCCCGGCTTGGCCACGATCACTCGGTACGGACGCTTCATTGGCCACCGAGTGTAGGCAAAGGCGGCTGCACAGGCCCAGCCGGGCCGCCCGTCACCACGCAGGGCGCGAGCCGTAGGGGCCCCGGCGGGGCGCTTTCGGGCCCAGCCAAAGCCAGGTGTTCAGCGTCGACGGGCCAGGATGTTGAGGCGGAGGTAGTCGATGACCGGCTCCTGCATGGCGGCCATGACGGCTCCGAGAAACTGGTGGCGTTGCTGGACGTCCATACCGTCAACATGGGAACGCAGGCACACCGTCTCCAGGTATGTCTCCAGCTCCCCGGCGTCGCTGAAGGCGACGGGCTCCGGATGGGTCCATACCTCCACGTCGGTGAAGCCGGCCGCCTCGAGCCGGGTCGCCGTCTCGTCGGGGGCGGCATAGAGCCACGTGCCCATGCGCTCGCCACCGGTGGCCCGCACGGCATCGAGGAGCCCGGCGATATTGCCCTGCGCCCCACACTGCGCCACCAGCCGGCCTCCGGGGCGGAGCACGGCGGCCAGGTTGGCGAACAGCCGGTCGTGGTCATGCACCCAATGAAAGGTGGCCGTGGAAAACACGGCGTCGACAGGAGCGGCGCCGTCGAGGGTGTCAGGGCTTAAGGCGAGCAGGTCAGCCTGGACAAGACGGATGCGCGACCCGAAGGGAGCCAAACGGTCGCGTGCCTCGGCCAGCATGGAGGGCGACGCGTCCAGACCGATGACCTTGCCGTCGGGCAGGCGCTCGAGAAGCTTGGCGGTGACCTGACCCGAGCCGCAGCCGGCGTCGACCACCGTTTCGTCGCCCTGCAGAGGCAAGCGCTCGAGGACCGCCGTTCCCCACCGCGTCATGGGCCCGGCGATGCGGTCGTAGGTAGTGGCGTCCCAGTCCTCAGCCACGACTCACATCCCGCCGTCGCCGTCGCCCCAAGGGTCGGGGTCGTGCCCGTCGTCGCCGGCGTGAATGTCATCCACGCCATCCCACTCCGAGGCGCGCGGCTCGCCGGGGCGCCGGACGCGGCGACGGGTATAGGCGGACATGGCCCGCAGGGGGTCGGGGCGGCCGATTGACGATGACGCCACGTCGCGCACGAGTTCGGCGGGGAGCTCGGAAAGAAACCGGCTCGGTATGGCGTGGCTTGTCGATCCCCACATCGTCCGGCTCCAGGCATGGCTCACGTAGAGGTGGCGCTGCGCTCGTGTCATGCCCACGTAGGCAAGGCGTCGTTCTTCTTCGAGTTGCAGGGGATCTTCGAGGGCGCGCATATGAGGAAAGACGCCATCCTCCATGCCCACCAGGAAAACCACCGGGAATTCGAGGCCCTTGGCGGTGTGCAGGGTCATGAGCGAGACATGGCCCGATCCCGACTCGATCTCGTCGGAGTCGGCCACCAACGCCACCGACTCGAGGAAGTCTTCGAGGGAGGTGTACTCCGATGCCCCGCTGACCAGACTGTCGAGGTTCTCCAGCCTGCTCAGCGCGTCCACGGTGTCCTCGGCTTCCAGATCGGCCCCGTAGCCGGTGCGATCGACGACGGCCTCGAGCACGACGCCCGGGTTCGTGCCCGCGTCGACCAGGGCCCGCAGCTCGGACAGCAGGGCGGAAAGGCGGGCCAGCCCCTTGGCGGCCCGGCCCGTCACCCCAGCCTCGACGGCATGGTCGAGCGCATCGGCGAACGACATGCTCTGGCTACGCGCCCAGGTGGCCAGGCGATCGGCGGACGTATCACCGATGCCTCGGCGCGGCACGTTCACGATGCGACGGGCCGACACCTCATCAGACGGATTGGCCAACACCTTGAGGTAGGCGAGCAGGTCCTTGACCTCACGCCGGTCATAAAAACGCGTGCCTCCCACGATCTTGTAGGAAACGTTGCTGCGCCTCAGCTCTTCTTCGAGCACCCGGCTCTGGGCGTTGGTGCGGTAGAAGACGGCGACGTCGCCGTAGTCGATGCCCTTGGTCCGGTGCAGGCGCGCCACCTCCGAAGCCAGCCATGCCGCCTCGTCGTACTCGTCCTCGGCTCGAAAGCGGTTGACGGGTTCGCCCGCGGCTCCGTCGGTCCACAAGTCCTTGGGCACCCGGGTGGTGTTGTTGGCGATCACCGCGTTGGCGGCGTCGAGGATGGTCTTGGTCGACCGGTAGTTCTGCTCCAAGGGGATGGTGGCGGCGTCGGGAAACGCCTCTTCGAACTCCATGATGTTGCGGATGTCGGCTTTGCGAAACGAGTAAATGGCCTGATCGTGATCGCCCACCACCGTCACGTTGTGGTGCTCAGCTCCCAGAAGAAGGACGATTTCGTTCTGGGCCCGGTTGGTGTCCTGGTACTCGTCGACGAGGATGTGCTTGAAACGGGTGCGGTAGCTGTCGAGCACATCGGGATGGGTGCGAAAGAGCTTGACCACCAAGAACAACAGGTCGTCGAAGTCCATGGACGAGGCGGCCACCAAGCGCTGGGCATACTCGCTGTACACATCGGCCATCTTGCGTTCGAAGATGCTGCGGGCCTGCTCGGCAAAGCCGGCCGGCTCGACGAGCTCGGCCTTGGCGGCGGAAATGGCACCTTGCACCGAGCGCGAGGGGATCCGCTTCTGATCGATGTTCAGGTCGCGCATGATCTGCTCGATGAGCCGGCGCGAGTCGACGTCGTCGTAGATAGTGAACGCCTTGCGATACCCAAGCCGGTCGGCATGGGCACGCAAGATGCGGACGCAGGCGGCGTGAAAGGTCGACACCCACATCTTCTGCGCCACCGGCCCGATGAGCGCGGCCAGTCGGTTGCGCATCTCGTCGGCGGCCTTGTTGGTGAAGGTGATGGCCAGGATCTCCCACGGCAGCGCGTCACCGGTGGCGATGAGATGGGCGACGCGATGTGTCAGGGCGCGGGTCTTGCCCGATCCCGCTCCAGCCACCACGAGCAAGGGCCCACCGCGGTGCTCAACGGCCCGCCGTTGCGGGTCGTTGAGGCCCTCGAGCAACTCGCTCGGCTTGGGGAGGCCGTCGGTCCACCGGGGTTTGGTGGACTTCGACGCGGACGTCTTCGGATGCGCCAGTGGATCGGGGCCGTCGGCATCGTCAACGCCGTCGAGCGCGTCGACGTCGCTCCCGACGGCGTCCTCGAACTCGTCGCCTTCAAATGCGCCTAACCCGGAAAAGTGATGGAGGGAAGTGCCCGCCAACGCCTACTCCCCCTCGATGCGATGGTTCAGTGCCCCATCCCGACACCTTGGGAACGCTGCAGGGCCTTGCCTTCTGTCTGCAACGCCGGGGCCACCATCACTTCGGCCTTTTGGAACTCCTTGACCGACTGGTAGCCGCACGTCGCCATGGACGTGCGTAGTGCACCGAAGAGATTCATGCGGCCGTCGTTCTCGTGGGCGGGCCCGAGCAGGATCTCCTGCAGCGTGCCGCGCACATCGGTGCGCACCCGCGCCCCGCGGGGCAACGTCGGGTGGAAGGTGGCCATGCCCCAGTGGTACCCGCGCCCCGGTGCCTCATGGGCCGACGACAGCGGCGAGCCCAACATGACCGCATCAGCGCCACAGGCGATGGCTTTGGCGATGTCGCCGCCTCGGCTCATCCCTCCGTCGGCGATGACGTGCACGTACACGCCGGTCTCATCGAGATGCCGCATGCGAGCCCCGGCCACATCGGCGATGGCCGTGGCTTGAGGAACGCCGATACCGAGCACGCCTCGGGTGGTGCAGGCGTTACCCGGACCGACACCGACGAGCACGCCCACAGCTCCCGTGCGCATGAGGTGCAGCGCGGCTTGGTAGGAGGCGCAACCTCCGACGATGACGGGGATGTCGAACTCGCGGATGAAGCGCTTGAGGTTCAAGGGTTCCACGGTCTTCGACACGTGCTCGGCGGAAACGACCGTGCCCTGAATGACGAGCAGGTCGAGCTCACCGGCGAGGATGGCCGGGGCGAGCTCGGTGGTGCGCTGCGGGGTGACCGAGGCGCTCGACAGCACGCCGGCCGATTTGATGTGGCGGATGCGCTCGGTGACGAGTTCGGCCTTGATGGGCTCGAGATACATCTGCTGCATGCGAGCCGTGGCCTTGTCATGGGACAAGGTGCCGATCTCCTCGAGCAACGGCTCGGGATCTTCGTAGCGCGTCCACAACCCTTCGAGGTTGAGCACGGCCACCCCACCGAGGCGCCCGATCTCGATGGCGGTGTCAGGACTGGTGACACCGTCCATCGCCGCGGCCATGAGAGGAAGCTCGAAACGAAAGGCGTCGATCTCCCAGGAAATGTCGACGTCCTCGGGGTCGCGCGTCCGGCGACTCGGAACGATGGCGATGTCGTCGAAGCCATAGGCCTGACGACCCGACTTGTAGATCCCGATCTCGATCTCAGCCACGTGGCTGTCCTCCTGGCCGTTGCTCGCGCTTACGTGTGCCGTCGCCCGTCGACGCCCTCCACGTTACCGTCCGGCGCACCGTGGCTCGGGCCCCCGCCGGCGCCGTGGGGGCGCGCTCATACGTCGAGGACGATGCGCAACAGTTCCACCAGCATGCGGGCGGTGGCGCCCCACACCGTGTCCTCAGCCAGCTGGAAGAACCACATGGTCAGCTCGCCGCCACCCCGGGGGCCCACGCCGGCGGGAAAGTTCCAGCGCTCCTCGTGAAACACCCCGTCGGAAACCAGCTCGGCCAGCGCCACGTCGAAGACGCGCTCGACCTCGCCGGGGCTCGCCACCACCGCCGGGCGCGCCGGCAGCAGCCCCACCACCGGGGTGATGGTGGCCGACGACGCCATGGTCGACAGCACCGTCAGGGTTCCCACCAGCTCAACCGACGCCGGATCGAGGCCGATCTCCTCCTTGGCTTCGCGCAAGGCGGCTGTCTCCGACGTCTCGCCTTTGTCGAGCCGCCCTCCGGCGAAGCTCACCTCACCGGTGTGGGTGCGCAGGTTGGCGGCCCGGCGCGTGAGGACCACGCGGGCCTCGCCGTCCTCCTCGAAGATCGCCACGAGCACGGCCGCGGGCGCTCCGGTGTCGGGGAACCCGTCGAAGGCCACGCGCTCCACCGCGCCCCCCGACGCCGCGTTGCGGCTCAAGGCGGCCCGTACCCGCGCCAAGGTGATCCCCTGACGTGCCGTGGCGTCGAGGCCGTCCCAGGGGGCCGAAGTGCTGACCCTGAAGTCGGCGGGGCGAGGGATGATTTGACGCCCGTGGCGTGGCGCGCCAGCGGCCGGACCCAAAGGTCCGGCCGCCGTCTGGTCCCGACCACCGTTCACGGCAGCCGAGTGCATCCCTGAGGGATGCTCACATCATCCCGCCCATGCCACCCATTCCGCCCATGCCACCCATGGCGGCTGCCGCCGCGGCCGGGTCGGACTTTTCGGGCTTGTCGGCCACCAGGGCCTCGGTGGTGAGCAAGAGCCCGGCGACCGAGGCGGCGTTCTGCAACGCCGAACGGGTCACCTTGGCGGGGTCGATGATGCCGGCCTTGACGAGGTCCTCGACCTGACCGGTCGTGGCATTGAGGCCGTTGGATCCCGTGTCGGACGCCACCTGCTGCACGATCACCGCACCTTCCAAGCCGGCGTTGATGGCGATCCACTTGAGGGGCTCCTCGAGGGCCTTGGCCACGATGCGCGCCCCGGTGGCGTAGTCGCCCTCGAGGCCCTTGGCCGCCTTTTCGACGGCGTCGCGGCTGCGGATCAGGGCGGTACCGCCCCCGGCCACAATGCCCTCTTCGATGGCCGCTCGGGTCGCCGACAAGGCGTCTTCGATGCGGTGCTTCTTCTCCTTGAGCTCCACCTCGGTGGCGGCACCCACACGGACGACGGCCACACCGCCGGCCAGCTTGGCCAGTCGCTCCTGGAGCTTCTCGCGGTCCCAGTCGGAGTCGGTGTCGTCGATCTCACGCTTGATCTGCGCGATGCGGCCCTTGACGTCGTCCTCGGAGCCGGCACCCTCCACAATGGTGGTGTCGTCCTTGGTCACGATGACGCGCCGGGCCTTGCCGAGCAGGTCGATGGTGGTGTGCTCGAGCTTGAGGCCGATCTCCTCGGAGATCACCTGGCCGCCGGTTAGCACGGCCAGGTCCTGGAGCATGGCCTTGCGCCGCTCGCCGAACCCGGGGGCTTTGGCGGCCACCGACGTAAAGGTGCCACGGATCTTGTTGACCACCAATGTGGCCAGCGCCTCACCGTCGACATCCTCGGCGATCACGAGCAGGGGCTTGCCCGTCTGCATGATCTTCTCGAGAACCGGCACCAGATCGTGCACCGCACTGATCTTCTGGTTGGCGATGAGGATGAACGCGTCATCCAGCACCGCTTCCTGGCGCTCGGGGTCAGTGACGAAATACGGCGACAGGTAGCCCTTGTCGAACTGCATGCCCTCGGTGAAGTCGAGCTCCAGGCCGAAGGTGTTGGACTCCTCCACCGTGACGGTGCCGTCCTTGCCCACCTTGTCGATGGCCTCGGCCAGTACGTCGCCGATGGAACTGTCCGCCGCCGAGATGGACGCCACTTGGGCGATCTCCGTCTTGGAGTCGATCTCCTTGGCCTGCTTCTTGATGGACGCTACGGCTGCCTCGACGCCCTTCTCCATGCCCTTTTTCAGAGCCATGGGGCTCGCCCCGGCCGCTACGTTGCGCAAGCCCTCGTGAATGAGGGCCTGGGCCAAAACGGTGGCCGTGGTGGTGCCGTCACCGGCCACGTCGTTGGTCTTGGTGGCCACTTCCTTGACGAGCTGGGCCCCCATGTTCTCGAAGGGGTCCTCCAGCTCCACCTCCCGAGCGATGGTCACGCCGTCGTTGGTGATGGTGGGAGCGCCAAACTTCTTGTCGATGACGACGTTGCGACCGCGCGGTCCGAGGGTGACCTTGACCGTGTCAGCCAGCTTGTTGACGCCAGCCTCGAGGCCGCGGCGCGCCGATTCGTCGAACTTAAGGATCTTGGACATTGAGCCGCCCGACTACTTCTTGGCCACTTTGGCGAGCACGTCGCGGCCTGAGAGGATCAGCAGGTCCTCGCCGTCGATCGTGATCTCCGTGCCGCCGTACTTGGAGTAGACGACGGTGTCGCCCACCGCGACGTCGAGAGGAATCAGCTCACCGGTGTTGTCAGAACGGCGGCCGGCGCCAACGGCGAGTACTTCGCCCTGCTGGGGCTTCTCCTTGGCGGTGTCGGGGATGACGAGACCCGAGGCGGTAGTTTCCTCGGACTCTCCGGGGCGGACCACAATGCGGTCCTCGAGAGGGTGGAGCTTCATGGCAGGGGGCCTCCTGTAAGGCAGGTGTTAGCACTCAGGACTTGAGAGTGCTAACGATAGCGGGCGCGAGGCACGCAGGCAACCGCGCCGCCCGGTCAGACCAGCAGGGGCAAACCCAGGCCGGGGTCGGCCCCGGTATCGAGTGCGCTGGGCCCCACATGGTCCAGCTGCCAGGCACCGGCGGCGGCCACCATGGCGGCGTTGTCGGTGCACATGGCCAGGCTCGGCACATAGGCAGGGATCCCCAGCTCAGCGGCGGCGCGGCCAAAAGCGGCCCGCAGGGGTCCGTTGGCCGCCACCCCCCCACCCAGGCATAAGCCTTGGGCCGAGGTCAGCTCGACGGCCCGCACCGCCTTGGCCGTCAAAACGTCCACCACGGCCTGCTGGAAGGACGCCGCCACGTCCTCGTTGGAGGCCTCGGGGTGTTTTTCCACGGCGCGCACGACCGCCGTCTTCAGTCCACTGAACGACAGGTCGAGACCCTCGCCGAGCAGCGCCCGGGGGAAGGCAAAAGCCGTCGGGTCGCCGTCGACGGCAGCCTTTTGGATGGCCGGCCCTCCCGGGTAATCGAGACCCAGATAGCGGGCCACCTTGTCGAAGGCCTCGCCGGCGGCATCGTCGAGGGTCTGACCGAGGAGCCGGTAATGACCCGGTCCCTCCATGGCCACGATCATGGTGTGACCCCCCGACACGAGCACCACCACCAGCGGCCAGGAGGCGTCGGGATGGTCGAGCAGCGAGGCAAAGAGATGCGCTTCGAGGTGGTTGACCCCGACGAACGGAACATCCCACGCCAGCGCCAGCGCCTTGGCCTCGCTGACGCCGACCAGAAGCGATCCCACCAACCCCGGCCCCACCGTGGCGGCCACGGCGTCGAGCCCCGGATGGCGCCGATCGAGGCCGGCGCGCGCCAGGGCGTCGGCCACCACGGCGCTGAGCACCTCGAGATGGGCGCGTCCGGCCAGTTCGGGCACCACCCCGCCGAAGGCGGCGTGCACATCGCCTTGGCTGGCCACCACCGACGAGCGCACGTCGTTGCTCCCCGCCAATACGGCAGCCGCCGTCTCATCACACGAGGTCTCGATGCCGAGCACGAGCCGGACCCGATCAGTAGCGGTGGGGTTCATCGACCGGGGTGCGAGGCACGCAGCCCCGCCTCGATGCCGGCCAAGCGCTCGGCATATGCCGCGGTGTCGACGTCCCGCGCCCACATGACGATGGCGTCCTCTCCGGTTTCGGCGTAGTAGTTGCGGCGCACCGATATGGGGGCAAACCCGAAGCGGCGATACAGGCTTTGGGCAGCGTCGTTGCCCACCCGTACCTCCAGCGCCATGTGCCGGACCTTCATGGCCGGCACGGCGCGGGCCATGTCGAGCAACAACAGCGTGCCGATGCCCCGGCGGTGCCAGGCCGGGTTGACCGTCACCGTCGTGATGTGGCCTTCGTCCTCGACCACCATCAAGCCGGTGAAGCCCACCACCATGGGCCCGATGGTGGCCACCACATATCGGCGCGACGACCGCTGGGCCAGCTCCGAGAGGAACAAGGTGGCCGACCACGGGCGAGGGTAGGCGGCCTCCTCGATCTCCACCACCGAGCGCAAGTGCCGGCGGCGCATGGGCGACATGCGCACGGCGTCGATGACGGCCTCGTCGGGCGGGGCGCCGTTGTCAGCGGCCATATCAGTGACCTCCGACCCCAGCCGGGCGCGCCCCGGCGCGCGTCTGCCAGTTGATGCGGGTGTCGGCGGCCCGCAGGTAACGCGGAGCCAACGCACCCGGTTCGACACCGGCACCGGCGGCGGCACGCGCCACCCCAAGGAGTGCGAGCACCGCCACCGGAGGCGCCGACCATGATGCGCCGGCCACCACCGCCACCGGGACGTCGCCGAGTATCGCCGCGTAGCGTCGGGCCCCGTCCCCGACGAGCACGAAGGGTTCGTCGACGGCTGTCGGCCCGCGGCCGAGCGCGTGGCGGAGATCTTCGGGAGAAAGAACGGTGTCGTCGCCGATCTGCTCGACGCAGCTGGCCACTTCGGGCCAACTGGGCCCCGCCGGGGAAGTAGTCACCCGGTACCGGGCGCTGAACACCTCGCCACGGCGGGCGTCGACGACGGGGACAACGACGCTGCCCGGTTGGGCTCCCGATGTGGCCATGGCGCGCGCCAAGATCTCCAGGCTCGACGCCCCGCACAGCGGCACACCCAAGGCCAAGGCGAGGCCCTGGGCCGTGCCGAGGCCGACACGCAGACCCGTGAACAGCCCCGGACCGATGTCGACGGCGACGGCGGCAAGGTCACGCAGCGCCACCCCGGCGCTCTGGCACGCCATGGCGATGGCGGGAGCCAACGTCTCCACGTGGCGCCGACCGCGCTCGACGCTAAAGGCCACCAGGACGCCGTCTTCATCGGCGAGCGCCACCGCCGCGGTGGCGGTGGCTGTTTCGATGCCCAGGACGACCATGGTCAGGTGCCCGGCGCCACGTCGGCGGCCCACGGTGACAGTGCGTCGAGAAGTCGACGGTGGCGATGGCTGTCGGCGATCACGGCGGCGGGCACGGCGATGGTCACGTGGCGGCGCTCATCGCTACCGCCGGCACAGCGCGACAGACGCACCTCCCACGCGTCTTCCCCGAACACAGGCCGGGCCACATCTCCCCACTCCACCAGGGCCACGGCGTCGTCTTCAACCAGTTCGCCGATACCCAGGTCCATCACGTCGCGCCCCCGTTCGAGGCGGTAGAGATCGGCGTGCCACAGCGTGCGCACCGGAGCTACCGACGACGCGCACTCATAGGGACGAAGAAGGGTGAACGTGGGGCTGGTCACCACGTCGGCCACCCCCAGGCCGCGCGCCACGCCCTGGGCGAACGTCGTCTTGCCGGCGCCGAGTTCGCCGCACAAAAGGACGATGTCGCCGCACTGCAGAACACCGGCTACGGCAGCCGCCAGCAACTGGGTGTCGGCGGCGGCGGCGCTACGAGCCACGATCATGGTGCCTCGTTCAACAGGAGCTTGGCCCGCACGAAGTCGGCGCGCATCTCGGCCACCACCTCAGCCCCACCGCGCAAAGCGGCGGCCGGGTGATACGTGGGCACCAGGTGTCCGTTACGAAAGGGATAGGCGCGGCCGCGCACTTTTCTGATGCCGTCGGTGGTGCCCAACAGCAACCGCATGGCGAAGTTGCCCAGGGTGATCACCACGCGCGGGGCGATGAGCTCGATCTGCGTGTCGAGGTAAGGATGGCACGCCTCGATCTCGTCGGGCCGAGGGTCGCGGTTGGCCGGCGGCCGGCACTTGATGACGTTGGCCACGAAACAACTCTCCCGGCCGATGCCGAGCTCCTGGCGCATCAAGGTGTCGAGCAACTGCCCGGAACGACCCACGAACGGCAAACCCTGCTTGTCCTCTTCGGCGCCGGGACCCTCGCCCACGAACAGGAGATCCGCATGGGGGTTGCCCATGCCGAAGACCACATTGGTCCGGGTTTCGGCCAACCGGCAGCGCGTGCACGTCGACGCAACGATTGCGAGTTCGGCCAGCGTGAGCACCCGCCGATGGTACCGCCGGGCCCCACGGGGCCCGCCTCGAGGAGCTCAGCCGATCTTGGCGGCGAACTCGTCGACGAGGCGGACGAATTCGTGACGACGCTCGATCATGGGCATGTGCCCACATCGGGGCAGCTCCACCAGCTCGGCCTGCGCCAGGGCATTGGTCATGCGACGGGCATGGCGCGGGGGGGTGAGCCGGTCATGGGTCCCCACCACCACCAGCACGGGAATGTCGATCGACCCCAGCTCGGCAGACAAGTTGAATGCGGCCAGCGACGGCAGGAGCCCCGACACGGTGCGGCCCGGCGTGGCCCGATGCATCGACTCCACGAATCGGACCTGTGCGGCGGGAGCATCGGCGCCGAATCCCATGCGGCTCACCCAGTAGGCGACGTCACCGGCGGGCAGGGCGTGCACCCCGGCATGCTCGGCGATCATGACCGCACGCGCCGACAGCGGCCCGAACAAGCGCGCCACTCGGGGAAACCCGGGCATGGCGCTGAACGGTCCGGCCAACGTCGACACCAACACCAGGCCGGCCAGGCGCCGGCGCACGGTGCCGGGGCCGAGATCACTGGCCAGCTGCAAGGCGACCATGCCGCCCATGGAGTGCCCCACCACCACGGCGTGTTCCACATCCAAGGCCACCAGCACGGCGGCGACGTCGGCGGCCAGGCGTCGCACGCCCGGGGATCCCTGACCGGCCTCGGCCATGGGAGCCACCCCTGCCAACGACTCGACGGGACCCACGGCGCCGGGGGCGCTGAAGCCGGCGTCACCGGCGATGGACTGGCCGTGACCACGGAGGTCGATGGCGATGACACGGTGATGGGCGGACAGGTCGCGCAGGCAATGCGCCCATAGCGCCGAGGTCAGCATGTAGCCGTGCAGGAGCACAATGGGCGGCCCCTGCCCCGCCTCGACCACGTGAATGCGGCCGCCGTCATCGACGTCGACGAAGTGATGCACGAGGCCGTCGGAAAGGGTTAAGCCCTCTTCGACCAAGTCCTCGGTGCGCGCCACGGCCCGGGCCGCCAGGCGGTGCTGCACGGCCCAGCCGGCTGCGGCGGCGGTGCCGGCGCCGAGTGCCACGGCGCCGACGATGTTGCGGCGCGACAACAAGCGGCCCGATGTCATGTGCCCTCCCCTTGGTCCCCGGCATTGTCCACCATGAGACGTGGCACGCGCTTGCCGATGCCGCACAGCACCTCGTAGCCGATGGTGCCGAGGACATCGGCCCAGTACTGGGCGCTGAGCGCATCGTCCCCCTGAGATCCGATGAGCACCACCTCGTCGCCTACGGCCACGTCGGCTCCGGGGCCGCAGTCCACGACGATCTGGTCCATGGTGACCATTCCGGCCAGCGGTCGGCGCCGGCCCCCGATGAGCACGGTCCCGCCTTCGGTGAAGAACCGCCGGGGCACGCCGTCGGCGTACCCCACGGGCACGGTGGCGACCACCGAACGCTCGGGCAGCGCTCGCAGGCGGCCGTAGGAGGGGCGCTCCCCCGCCGCCAGCTCGCGCACCATCGACACGCGCGCCTTGAACGAGAGCACGGGGAGTAACGCCTCGCCCCCGCTGTGGGCGGCCACCGTCGCCTCCATGTCGGGGGCGGGAAGCACCCCATAGGACGCGATGCCGCAACGCACCATGTCCAGGCGCGCCGAGGGGTAGGCAATGGCGGCCGCCGAGTTGGCGGCATGCACCGCCGGGGCCGTCATACCGGCCGCCTCCAGGGCACCGCGCACGGCGGCAAAGCGCGCCAGTTGCAGTTCGGTGAACTCGACGTCATCGGCGTGGCGTGACTCGGAAACGGCCAGATGCGTCCACAACGCCGCGAAACGCAGTTCGGGACACTGCGTCACCAGTCGCACGATGTCGAGGACATCATCGGGATCGGCGCCGACGCGGTGCATGCCGGTGTCCACCTTGACGTGCACATCGGTGCGCAACCCGGCGCGCCGGGCCGCATCGGCGGCGGCGTGGACCCCAACCGACGTGTACAGCGTGGGGACGAGCCCGTGGACCACGGCCGCCTCAATATCGGCGGCGGGCGGCTCGGACAACACCAGTATGGGCGCCGCGATCCCCGCGGCGCGCAGCACTCGGCCCTCCTCGGCGAGTGCCACCGCCAGCCACGTCGCCCCCCCGTCGAGGGCGGCCCGGGCCAGCGCCACCGAGCCGTGGCCATAGGCGTCGGCCTTGACCACGCAGCACAACGCCGCGGGCGCCACCATGGCCCGCAAGACGGTGGCGTTGTGGCGCACGGCACCGAGGTCGATCTCAGCCCACATGGGGCTGCGTATGCCCTTTCCCGCCGACACCACGCCCCCCGACGGCCGGTGATCACCCACGGCGCACCGTCGACAACCACGTGGCCACCAAGTCGACCACGTCGCCAGCCACGAGCCCTTCGCTGGGGCCGAGGGCCGCCGCGGCGCCGTGCACGTGGGCCCCGAGCGCCGCCGCTTCCAGGGGCGCCACCCCGCGCGCCACGAAGGCCGCGATAACTCCCGACAGCACGTCGCCGGTGCCGGCAGTGGCCAGACGCGGCGACCCCGCTGTCGACACCAGGGCGTTGCCATCGGGCCCGGCCACCATCGTCACCGAACCTTTGAGCAACACCACCGCTCCCGACTCGGAGGCCAACCGGCGCACCGAGGCGATGCGGTCGGCGTCGGGAGGCCCGCCCGCCAAGCGGGCGAACTCGCCATCGTGGGGAGTGAGCACACGCACCGGTGCGGCCGCACCCGCGCTCCGGTTGCCGCCCAGGGCGGCGGCAAGGTCGGCCCCGCTCCCGAGGGCGAAGAGGCCGTCCGCGTCGATCACTACCGGCACCGGGCAGCGCGCCACCAGGGCGCGCACGCAGGCTGTCGTCGACTCGCTGCGCCCGAGGCCGGGGCCGATGACAAGCACCTTGCACCGATCGGCCATCTCCAGGGCGTCGGGCACCCAATCGTCGGCCGCCAACGTCCTCGTCACTGCTTCGGACACGGGCAGCTCGGTGGGTAACGCCCCGGGAATGCCCAGGCGCACCATGCCGGCGCCGGCGCGGTACGCGGCCCGAGCACACAGGTCGGCGGCTCCGGTCATGCCGGGGGAGCCGGCCACAACCGCCACCGCCGAGAGCCATTTGTGGGCGTTTTTGGGCCGGGCCGGAAGCAGGCGACCCACATCGCCGTCCTCGATGACCCACAGGCGGGCCCGGCTCACGTCGAGGCCGATGTCGGCCACTTCGATGCGACCGCACAACTTGGCGCCGTCGCCTTGGAACAGTCCGGGCTTCAAGGCCCCGAAGGTGACCGTGACATCGGCGCGCAGTGCTTCGCCGCACGCCTCGCCGGTATCGCCGTTCACCCCCGACGGGATGTCGGCGGCAATCACCTTGACCCCGGCCGGCACCGACGGGGCGCGATAGGTCCCATGAAACCCGGTGCCGTAGGCGGCGTCGATGACGAGATCGATGGTCCCCGCCTCGCCGATGCGATCGGGGACGTCGGCCGCCTCGATGACCTCGACCTTGGCCCCGCGCTGACGCAGGCGCTCGGCGCACACGCGCCCGTCCTCGCCGTTGTTGCCTTTTCCGCAGATCGCTACCGCGCGCCGGCCATACCCACCGCCCAGCATGCGCAAGGCGTGCGTCGACAGCGCCGTAGCGGCCCGCTCGATGAGCGTGTCAAGCGACACCACGGCGCGCGCCTCGTCATCGATGGCGCGCATCTCCGTCACGGTGACGACGGGTTTCACGGCGCGCTCACGCCAAGCTCTCGGCCACCACGCTGGCCACGGCGACGGTGGCGCTATGGGTGAGCGACACGTGCAGGCGATCGATGCCGCAACGACGGGCCAAGGCTGCCGCCGCCGCGCCCAGGACGATGCGGGGCCGGCCGTCATCGCCGCGCACCACTTCGACGTCGCGCAGCGGGGCGGCCCCGATGCCGACCCCCATCGCCTTGAGGACGGCTTCTTTGGCGGCGAAGCGCACCGCTAAACGAGGGGCGCCGTCGGCGGTGGATGCCGCATACGCCGCTTCGGCCTCGGTGAAAACCCGGCCCACCAGCGAGGGTCGGCGTTCGATGACGCGGCGAAAGCGGTCCACGTCGACGGCGTCGATACCGAGACCGACTACCGCCACAGGGAATCTGGCCACAGAGAGTCTGGCAACAGGGAATCTGGCACTCGTGGCGTCACTCCACCGTGACCGTCTTGGCCAGGTTGCGAGGCCGGTCGACGTCGTGACCGTTGATACGGGCCATGTGATAGGCGAACAGCTGCAGAGGAACAACGTCGACAATGGGGGCGAACAGGGGGTGCGTCTTCGGCACCCACAACACGGCATCGGCTTGCGAAGCGGTCTCTTCGTCCCCGTCGTTGGCCACCAGCACCACCGTGGCACCGCGACTTTTGACCTCGGCCACGTTGCTCATCATCTTCTCCCACAGCTGGGTGCGCGTGGCCACCCCCACCACCACCGTGCCCGGCTCGATCAGGGCGATAGGGCCGTGCTTGAGCTCCCCGGCGGGGTAGCCCTCGGCCCGGACGTAGGAGATCTCCTTCAGCTTCAGCGCGCCTTCCAGCGCCACGGGGAACCCCACGTGGCGACCGAGGAAGAAGAAGTCCCGCACGTGGGCGAAGCGCCGCGCCAAGGTAGCCACGTCGTCTTCGTGCGCCAACGCTTGGCTAATCAGATCAGGCAACGTGGCCAACTGCAGCAACCGTTCGGCGCCTTGCGCGGCGGGCAGCATGCCGCGCAGCTGGGCCAGATAAAGGGCGAGGACTTCGAGCGCGGCGAGCTGGGCTAGGTGCGTTTTGGTGGCGGCCACCCCCACCTCGGGCCCGGCGTGGGTATAGAGCACGCCGTCGGCCTCGCGTGCCATCGACGAGTCCACCACGTTGCAGATGACCAGCACCTTGGCGCCCCATTGGCGCGCCTCGCGCATGGCTTGGAGGGTGTCGACGGTCTCACCGGACTGGGACACGCCGATCACGAGGGTGCGCTCGTCCAATACGGGATCGCGGTAACGGAACTCCGAGGCGATGTCGATCTCCGTGGGGATACGCGTGAAATGCTCAATGGCGTACTTGGCCACCAAGCCGGCGTGATAACTCGAGCCACACGCCACGATGAAGACCTTGTCCACGGCGGCGAGCTCGTCGTCGGTGATACGCAACTCGTCCAGCGCGATGGTGTCGTCGGGCAACAATCGCCCGAGCAAGGTGTCGGCCACCGCTTGGGGCTGCTCGTGGATCTCCTTGCCCATGAAATCGTCGTACCCACCCTTTTCGGCGGCGGCGAGGTCCCAGTCGACGTGCAGCTCGGTGGGTTCGACCACCTTGCCGGCCAGCGTCGTCACCCGCATGGTGCCCGGGTGCAACTCCACCACTTGGTCGTCGTCGAGCACCCAGAACCGCTTGGTGTAGCCGAGCAACGCCGGGATGTCCGACGCCACCAAGGCCGTCATAGCCGGGGCACCCTCGTCGTCGTCATCGCCGGCGCTGGCCATACCGATCACGAGCGGGGACACCCGTCGGGCCGCCACGATGGTGCCCGGCTCGCCGGCACACATCACCGCCAGTGCGAAGTTTCCCCGCACCTCGCGCAAGGTGGCCCGCAACGCGTCGGCCAGCGAAGCCCCACCGGCCAGCTCGTCCTCGATGAGATGGGCCACCACCTCGGTGTCGGTATCCGAGTCCAGGACATGGCCGTCGGCCACCAACTGGGCCGCCAGCTGGCGCCAGTTCTCGATGATCCCGTTGTGCACCACGGCCACCCGCCCGGTGCAGTCGGTCAGCGGATGGGCGTTGCTTTCGGTGGGATGGCCGTGCGTCGCCCACCGGGTGTGACCGATCCCGCCGTAAATGACACTGGGCGCGTCTTCGGTCTCCTTGCGGAGCTCGTTGAGGGAGTGAGTTCCCGTCGCCGCCCGCCGTCGCCACAATGCGTCGTCGGTTGCCAACGCAATGCCGGCTGAGTCATAACCCCGGTACTCCAGGCGAGCCAGCCCCTCCAACAGAAGGGGCAAGACCTGGTCGGTACCCGTCGCCCCGATGATCCCGCACATGCCTGCAGGCTACGACGCCGAGCCGGGCTGAGTCGACGTGGCCGAATGGCCCCCGGGGCCAGGGCCGTTGGCCGGGGCTGCGCCCGGTTCGGCCAACCGGGCGGCCACCTGCTCCACCACGGCGCACAATCGGGCCGCCACGGCCTCGGCGTCGGCAATGTGCAGCGCCTCCACCATCACCCGCACCAGCGGCTCAGTCCCACTGGCCCGCAACACCACCCGCCCCGAACTGCCCAACTCCGCCTCCGCGGCCATAACCTCGGCCGCCACGAGCTCGGCGGCCACCGCCGCAGAAGGATTGGGCACGATCACGTTGTGCAGGACCTGCGGCAATCTCGTCATGGCCGCTGCCGTCAGCTCGGCTAGGGGCTGGCCCGAGCGGCGCATCAGATCCAGGAGGAGCACGCCGGTGAGCGTGCCGTCTCCGGTGGTAGCCAGCTGGCGGAAGATGATGTGGCCCGACTGCTCGCCGCCGAGGGCCAGTCCCTCGCTGTCGAGCGCCTCAAGCACGTAGCGGTCCCCCACCTGGGTCTCGCGCACCTCGATGCCGGTGCGCTGCATGGCCAGACGGAACCCGAGGTTGGTCATGACCGTCACCACCACGGTGTTGCCCGACAGACGGCCGCGGCCGTTGAGGTCGGCGGCGAACAAGGCCAGCAGCTCATCACCGGTGGCGAGTGCGCCTCCATGGTCGACGGCCACGAGCCGATCCGCATCGCCGTCGAGGGCCAGACCGACATGGGCGTGACGCGCCATCACGATGGCCGACGCGTGGTCGGGATGCGTCGATCCGCACCCGGCGTTGATGTTGGAGCCGTCGGGATCACAGGCAATGGCGATCACCTCGGCCCCCAGGCGCTCGAGCACCAGCGGGGCCACCGCCGAGGCGGCCCCGTTGGCGCAGTCGACCACGACGCGCATACCGGCGAGATCACGGCCTTCGAGCTGCGCGCACACGTAGTCGATATAACTGTCGACGGCGTCGGGTTCGGACCACATGCGCCCCACACCGTGGCCGGTGGGACGCGCCGTGCCGTGATCGCCCTCGAGGATGGCGCTCAGCTCGGCTTCGATGGCCTCTTCGACGGCGTCGGGCAGCTTGAGGCCACCGGGCGCGAACAGCTTGATGCCGTTGTCGGCGAAGGGGTTGTGCGAAGCCGACACCATGGCCCCCGGCACGTCACGCTGCGCCGAGGTCCACGCCACGGCGGGGGTGGGCAGCACGCCCAGGTCGATGACGTCGGCACCCTCACTGGCGAGTCCAGCGGACAAGGCGGCTTGCAACAACGGCCCTGAGCGACGGGTGTCGCGACCGACGACGAAAGACTGGGCCGGCAGGACTCGTGCCGCCGCCCGCCCCAGGGCCAAGACGAGTTCGGCCCCGAGTTCGGCATTGGCGACTCCGCGGATGCCGTCCGTACCGAACCGGACGCCCACGTCCGACTACCGCTTCGAGTACTGCGGCGCTTTGCGAGCCTTCTTCAAGCCGTACTTCTTGCTCTCCTTTTCGCGGGCATCGCGGGTGAGCAGGCCGGCCTTCTTCAAAAGGGCGCGCATCTGGGGGTCCATCTCGACGATGCTGCGGGCGATGCCGAGGCGCATGGCACCGGCTTGGCCCGACACGCCGCCTCCGTGGATGGTGGCGTCGACGTCATATCCCTCGGTGAGACTCGCCACGCGCAACGGCTCGGTGACCACCATGCGGTGGGTGGCCGACGTGAAGTAATCCTCGATGGGGTGGCGGTTGACCGTGATCTTGCCTTCGCCCTTACGAACACGCACCCGGGCCACAGCCCTTTTGCGGCGCCCCGTCGTCTGCGTCAGGGGGGGGCCGAGCTTCGTCTTGGTGGACATCAATCCTCGATCTCTGTGAATGCAGCGAGTGTCATGAAGGGCGGCGAGCGCCGGGAAGGTCGAGGGGCTCGGGCTTCTGGGCTTCGTGGGGATGCTCGGGCCCGGCGTAGACCTTCAACTTGGCGAGCTGCTGGCGGCCCAGGCGCGTCTTGGGGATCATGCCCCGCACGGCTCGGCGCACCACTTCTTCGGGACGCGTCTCCAGCAGGTCGGAGTAGCGGTCGGACTTCAAACCCCCGGGGTACCCGCTGTGGCGGTAGGCGATCTTCTTCTCGGCCTTGCCGGCGGTGAGCACCACCTTGGCGGCGTTGATGACGACCACGTGATCACCGGTGTCGACGTGGGGGGCGAAGATGGGCTTGTGCTTGCCCCGCAGCCGTGACGCCACTTCGGTGGCCAGACGGCCGAGGACAAGACCGTCAGCGTCGACGACGAGCCAGGAGCGGGTGATGTCCTGCGGTTTGGGCGAAAAGGTACGCACGGTTCCTTCGATGTGCTCGGCTCGGTGGCCACTGCAGCCGCCGGGCGATTAGCCGCCGAGCAGGAGACTGCCTAAGGCAGCGCTCCGGGCGAGGTGGCCAGCCGACAACAATAGGTCCTCGCGCCCTCAAGAGGCAAGCGACGCGGCGGCGCGCGCCCAGGTCCGGACGCCAAAACACCTGCTACTCGGGGTAGGTCACCGCCGTGAGGCACAAACCATGAGGCGGGGCGATGGTGGTGCCCGAGGACCTGCGGCCCGACGACAGCAGCCAGTTCACGTCCGAGGCCCGATGGCGACCCCGGCCCACGTCGACCAGCACCCCCATGACCGAGCGGACCATCTGGTGGCAAAACGACGTGGCCGAGATGTCGAAGGCGAGCAGGCGCCCGTTGGCGATGGGGCCGAAAGGCGACCTGACCTCGACGAAACGGGCGTCCATGACCCGGCGCACGATGGGATCGTCGGCCGACGTGCCCGGAGCTCGCCGGCAAAAGGCCCGGAAGTCGTGCTCGCCCAGCAGTGCGTCGGCGCCACCCGCCATGGCCCGCACATCCAGGGGGCCGCGCACATGCCACGACAGCGGCGCCAGCAGCGGATCGGGCATGTCCGACTCGAGGACAAGGTAGCGATAGGCGCGGGCCAGCGCCGAGCGCCGAGCGTCGAAGCCGGCCGGGGCCAGTTCTGCCGACCGCACCACCACGGTGGGCCCGATCATGGTGTTGACGGCCTTGACCAGGCGGACGAGGTCGATGTCGCCGTGCACGTCGACGTGGACCACCTGGGCTTCGGCGTGCACACCGGCGTCGGTACGCCCCGCGCAGGTGAGCTCCACAGGGTGGCGGGCCACGGTGGCGATGGCAGCGGCAAGCTCGCCCGCCACCGTGCGCTGACCATGCTGGGCGGCGAATCCTCGGTAGCCGGCGCCGTCGTAGGCCACGACCAGGCGCAACCGAATGGTGGCTAGAGCCGCCGTCGGCCCACGGTCGGCCGACTCGGCCGTCTCGACACCGACACCGGCTCCGCCGCCCGAGACGGCCGACGGGTCAGTGTCGAAGAGGGTCAAACCAGTTCGATACGGGCCATGGGGGCCGCGTCACCCTGGCGGTGGCCGAGCTTCAAGATCCGCGTGTACCCGCCGGGACGATCGGAGTACCGGGGACCGATCTCCTCAAAGAGCTTGTGGGCCATGTCCTTGTCACGGATGAGGGCGACCACCTGCCGTTGGCGGGCGACGCCGCCTTTGACCGCGGCGGTGATGCACTTCTCCATGACCGGGCGAAGAGCCTTGGCCTTCGCTTCGGTGGTGACCAGAGCCTCGGCCGCGATGAGCGAAGCCACGAGGTTGCCGAGCATGGCCTTCTGGTGAGCGGGGTCGCCGCCCAGGCGCTTGCCCTTACGAGGTGTGGCGAGCATCGGACTTCGCTCAGTCCTTGATCCGCAGAGAAAGGCCGCGCTCGTCGAGGCGCTGGATGACCTCGTCGAGTGACTTCTGGCCGAAGTTGGTGATAGCCAAAAGGTCGTCGTGCGAACGCTCCACCAGCTCCCCGATGGTGTTCACCTGGGCCCGCTTGAGGCAGTTGCGGGGGCGCTCGGAAAGGTCGAGGTCCTCGATGGGAAGGTCGAGGTCCGGCGATCCACCCGTTGAAGTACCCACTTCGCCCAACTCGAGGCCACGGGGCTCGTCTTCGAGTTCGGCCACCAGGCCCACCAACGAGCGCAGCGTGTCGCCGGCCGAGGCCAGGGCCTCACGAGGGGTCAGCGATCCGTCGGTCTCGATGTCGATGATCAGGCGGTCGAAGTCGGTCGACTGCTCGACGCGTACCGGCTCCACCGAAAAGGCCACTCGCCGTACCGGCGAAAAGATGGAGTCCACGGGGATGACGCCGATGGTGTTGGAGCGCTTGTTCTTGTCGGCCGAGGCGTACCCACGACCGCGCTCCACGGTGACGTCGATGGCGAGACGGCCCTTGGCGTTAAGCGAGGCGATGTGGAGTTCGGGGTTCAAGACCTCGACGTCAGCGGTCAGCTGCAAGTCGCCGGCAGTCACATCGGCGGGGCCGCGCTTGTCGCAGCGAAGGGTGACGGGCTCGTCGTTGTAGACCCGGAGCACGATGTCCTTGAGGTTCAAGATGATGTCGGTGACGTCCTCTTTTACCCCCGGCAGGGTGGTGAACTCGTGCAGAGCCTCGTCGAAGCGGACCTGGGTGACCGCGGCGCCGGGGATGGCCGACAGCAACGTCCGCCGGATGGAGTTGCCCAGGGTGTGGCCGAAACCGGGCTCGAGGGGGCTGACGGCGAAACGCTGCCGGCCATCCTCTTCTTCCCCGAGGGCCTCGACGGTCGGTCGTTGGATGATGAGCATTCGGTTCTCCTACTTCGAGTAAAGCTCGACAATGAGGGATTCGCGCACGGGCTCGTCGATGTGCTGACGCTCCGGCAGGGACAAGACGCGCACTTGGGTTCGGCCTTCGCCAACCTCGAGCCACAAGGGGATGGGGCGGTCGAGGGTATCGAGGTTGCGCCGGACCACGTAGGCCTCGCGCGTCGACGGCTTGAGCGAAACCACGTCTCCTTCACGCACCCGATAGCTCGGGATGGTGACCCGCTTGCCGTTGACGAGGATGTGGCCGTGGCGCACCAACTGGCGGGCCTGGGCCCGACTGGCCCCCCACATGGCGCGAAAGGTGACGTTGTCGAGGCGCAGCTCGAGGAGACGCAGCAGGTTTTCACCGGTGATCCCGGGCTGGCGGGTGGCCTCGGCGTAGATGATGCGGAACTGCTTCTCGAGCACGCCGTAGATGCGGCGGCACTTCTGCTTCTCCCGCAGCTGGGACAGGTACTCCGACCCCTGACGCATCCGGTCCCGGCCGTGTTCACCGGGCGGATAGGCGCGACTGTGACGGTCGGTGACGGCTTCGCTCACCGGGCACTTGAGCGAGTAGCACCGCTCACCTTTCAAAAACAGCTTGGTCCGCTCCCGCCGGCATAGGCGGCAGACAGGCCCCGTGTATCGCGCCATACCTCTTACTTCCTCCGTCTTTCCTCGAGCCCCATCTCAGACCCGGCGCCGCTTCTTGGGGCGGCAGCCGTTGTGAGGGATGGGGGTGACATCTTTGATGCCGGCAACCTCGATGCCCGCCGCCGCCAGTGACCGGATGGCGGTCTCGCGTCCCGATCCCGGGCCACGAACGAGCACGTCGACCTTGCGGACGCCGTGTTCCATGGCTCGCCGAGCCGCCTGTTCAGCGGCCAGCTGGGCCGCGAACGGCGTCGACTTGCGCGAGCCCTTGAATCCGACGTTGCCGGCTGATGCCCACGACAGGACGTTGCCCTCGTGGTCGGAGATGGCGACGATCGTGTTGTTGAACGAGCTCTTGATGTGGGCCACCCCGTAGGCGATGTTCTTGCGCTCGCGCTTGCGGGGACGCCGAGCCGCGGCTGATTTCGCAGTTTTGGCGGTCTTGGCTGTTTTGGCGCTTTTGGCGGCCTTGGGCATCAGTGCTTCCGTACCTTCTTCTTGCCGGCGACCGTCTTCTTCGGTCCTTTACGGGTGCGAGCGTTGGTGTGGGTGCGCTGGCCATGCACAGGCAACCCCTTGCGGTGGCGAATGCCCTGGTAGCTGCCGATCTCCATCTTCCGCTTGATGTCCTGGGCGATGTCACGGCGGAGATCTCCCTCCACCTTCAGGTTGGCATCGATCCATGCCCGCAGACGAGCGACTTCCTCGTCGGTGAGATCACGCACCCGCGTGCCGGGGTTCAAGTCGGTGTTGGCGATGATCTGCTGGGCCTGGGTCTTGCCGACGCCATAGATATAGGTGAGCGATACCTCCAGCCGCTTCTCGCGGGGGATGTCGACACCGGAAATTCGTGCCATAGCTCAGCGTCCCTTCGTCTTTGGCGATGTGGTCTGGTCAGCCCGGTGGTCCCGAGGCGATGTGGTCGTCATCAGCCTTGGCGTTGCTTGTGGCGCGGGTTGTCGCAGATCACCATGACGCGGCCGTGCCGACGGATCACCTTGCACTTCTCGCAGATCGCCTTGACACTCGGTCGCACCTTCATCGTCGTTCCTCGCCTGACAGTTCGTTCATGGTCCTACTTGTACCGGTAAGTGATTCGCCCTCTGCTCAAGTCGTAAGGAGTGATCTCCACCTGCACCCGGTCGCCGGGGAGGATGCGGATCCTGTGCATCCGCATCTTTCCGGAACTGTGGGCCAACACCTTGTGCCCGTTTTCGAGCTCGACACGGAACATGGCATTGGGAAGCGGCTCGACGACCGTCCCTTCCAGCACGATCGCATCTTCCTTGGGCTTGGGCAGGTGACTCCTCCTCGTTCTCAGTTCTCATCCGACCGACATCCAGCGCCAAACGGTGCTGGGGTCCCGGTCCGCTGCGTCTGGTCAACCGGGGGGCCGTTGCGCAGCATCGGAGGCCCGACTCCGGCGACAGCCGGTGTGACCCTGGGTTCGGGCCGAGGCCCGGCCCGGTGGGCCGACCTACAAGCATAGCGGCTTGGTGCCTAAACGGCCAAGGGTCATTGCCCGGGCTCGTGCCGGGCCCAGGGCTACGGCACGGTCAAGACCTCGGGCCCGTCATCGGTGATGGCGATGCTGTGCTCAAAATGGGCTGACAGGCTGCCGTCGGCGGTGACCACGCTCCAGTTGTCCTCGAGGAGGCGGGTGGCGGCATCGCCGGCGTTGACCATGGGCTCCACGGCGAAGACCATCCCCTCTTTGAGCATGGGCCCGCCGCTGCCGGGCCAGTAGTTGGGCACCTGGGGCTCCTCGTGCATGGCGGTGCCGATGGCGTGCCCGACGTACTCCTTCACCACGGTGAAGCCGGCTCCCTCGGCCACCCCCTGCACGGCCCGCCCCACCTCGTTCAGGCGCCGCCCGGCCCGCAGCTGGTCGATGCCCGCCCACAGGCTGCGCTCGGTCACCTCGATGAGGCGGGCGGCATGGGGCGATATCTCGCCGATCCCCATGGTGAAGGCGGCGTCGCCGTGGTAGCCCTCGATGATGGCGCCGCAGTCGATGGACAAGATGTCACCGTCGCGCAGCACGTAGGCACCGGGGATGCCGTGCACGATCATGTCGTTGGGCGACGTACAGATGACCGCCGGGAATCCCCGGTAGTGGAGGAAGTTCGACTTGGCCCCGCGTCGTTCGATCACGGCCCGGGCCACGGCGTCGAGCTCGGCGGTGGTCACCCCGACCTTGGCGGCGGCACGGGTGGCCTCGTGCATCTCAGCCACCACCTGGCCGGCGCGGCGCATCTTGGCGATCTCGTCCTTGGTTCGCCTCACCGGTGCGCTCCCCAGTTGTTCCGGCGTTCCTCGATGGCGCGGATGATGCGCCGCAACACAGCGTCGGCCGAACCCACACCATTCACCTTGACCAGCTGGTTTTTCCCCTCATACCAGCTGATCAGGGGGGCCGTTTGGCGTTCGTAGAGCTCGAGACGCCGGGTGATGGCCTCCTCGGTGTCGTCTTCGCGTTGGACGACCTCGCCTCCGCACACGTCACAGGTCCAGTTGACCCGGGGGGGAGACGAGGTGGAGTAGTTGGTGTTGCAGTCCACGCACACCCGGCGACCGGCCAGGCGCTTGAGCACCACGCTCGTCGGCACCTCGACGTCGACGGTCAGGTCCATGTCATCGGGCGCCATCATCGAGGCCAGGACCTCGGCCTGATGGGTGGTGCGGGGGCACCCGTCGAGGATGAACCCCCGGGCCCGGGCGTCGGGCTCCGACAGCCGGTCGCCTACGAGCTCCATGATGAGGTCGTCACCCAACAACTCGCCGGCTTCCATGGCCTTTTTGACCTTGAGCCCAAGGTCGGATCCCGTCTTCACGGCAGCCCGCAACATGTCCCCTGTGGAGACATGGGGGACCACGTAGTGGTGTGACAGGCTCACACACTGCGTTCCTTTGCCCGCCCCCTGCTTGCCGAGGACCACGAGCCTGACTCCGGGTACCACCGTCGGCTACTTGAGAAAGCCTTCGTAGTTCCGCATCATCAACTGGCTGTCGATCTGCCGCATGGTCTCGAGCGAGACACCGACGGCGATGAGCAGCGTGGTCCCATAAAACGGATAGCCGCTGATGTGCCACAACGCCATCAACAACGACGGCAGCACGGCGACGGTGGCCAGGTACAGACCACCCGGGACGGTGATGCGGTTCAAGATGCGCGCCAGGTATTTCTCAGTCGGAAGCCCTGGCCTGATGCCAGGGATGTACCCGCCCTGCTTTCGGATGATGTCAGCCTGCTGATGGGGATCGAACGCCACATACACGTAGAAGAACGTAAAAGCGAAGATCAAGATTCCGTACGACATCACGTAGATCAAGCTCGTCGGCGTGATGTGGTTGTTGACGAAGGTCCGAAATCCCGTCCACGGGATGACGTTGGCCAGCAGCACCGGTATGTAGAGCAGCGAGTTGGCGAAGATGATGGGGATGACGCCGGACTGGTTGACCTTCAGGGGGATGTAGGTGGAGGAGCCGCCGTACATGCGGCGCCCGACTACCCGTTTGGCAAAGGTGACAGGTATTCGCCGCTGGCCTTGTTCCATGAAGACCACCGTGACCAGCAAGATGATCGTCAAGGCACAGATGACGCCGAACTTGAGCTTGCCACCCTGGTCGAGGATGGCCGTGCCGCCGGCGGGAATGCCGGCCACCACGTTGGCGAAGATGATGATGGACATGCCGTTGCCGATGCCCCGCTGGGTGATGAGCTCACCCAGCCACATGACGAAGGCGGTGCCGGCGGTGAGGGTCAGACAGATGAAGGCCCCTCGGTAGATGGTGAAGTTGGGGATCAAGTCGATGCTGGTACTGCCGAGCAGGCCGTTGCCGCCGTTTTTGAACACGTAGGTAAGACCGGCCGATTGCAACAGGGCCAAGCCCACCGTCAGGTACCGGGTGGTCTGGGTCAGCTTCTTCTGACCGACCGCCCCTTGGTCACGCCACTCCTCGAGCTTGGGAATGACCGTCGACAGCAGCTGGATGATGATCGAGCTGGTGATATACGGCATGATCCCCAGGCCGAACAGGGCCATACGCAACAGCCCGCCCCCGGAGAAGAGGTTCAAGAAGCCCAGGATGCCGGACTTCTTGGCCAGCGCCTCGAGCTGTTGCACCTTGGCGATCGAGACGAAGGGGACGATGATGTTCGCCCCCAACTGGTAAAGGGCGATGACGATCAGCGTAAAGATGACCTTGTTGCGGAGGTCGGGAACCTTGAAGATGTTCTTGAGGCTCGAGAGCACGAACCCATCTCCTCCCAGAGGTCTCCACTACCGGGAGACCAGAGGTTAGCGGTTGGAAAGCGCGTTTCCCCGCGCCGGCGGACGTCCATGGCCGAACGGAAGAGGGATGGCCTGCGTGGTCCCTCCGGCTGTTTCGATGGCCGAGCGCGCCGCCACCGAAAAGGCATGCGCCTCGACGCGCACGGCCCGACTCAGCTCACCGCGGCCGAGCACCTTGACGAGCGATCCCTTTTTGACCAAGCCCGCGGCGCGCAAGGTCTCGGGGTTGGCGACATCGCCTTCGAAGCTTTGCAGTGCGTCGAGATTGATGACGGCATAGGCCACACGAAAGGGGTTGCGAAAACCCTTGAGCTTGGGGATGCGCTGGGCCAAGGGAAGCTGTCCACCTTCGAAACCCGGCTTGACCGTGTTGCGCGCCCCGGTGCCCTTGGTGCCGCGCCCGGCCGTCTTGTGTCCCTTGCCTCCCGTGCCGCGTCCCACCCGGCGCTTGGGCCGGTTGGAACCGGCGGGCGGCCGTAGATCGTGCACCTTCATGACTGCTCCTCCACGTCACCCGATACCGACTTCTCCGCGGCCCGATGGGCCCGGCGCGAGGCGTCGGAACGTTCCTTGCGCTGGGCGGCCTCTTCCTCGGTAGCCGGCTCCACGGTGACGAGGTGAGGGACGCGCGCCAACATGCCCCGGATCTCGGCGCGGTCCGGCAGGATGTTCACCTTTCCCACGCCCCGCAGCCCGAGCGCACGCAGCGTGCCTCGGTGCTTGGGCTTTTCGCTGATGCCCGAACGGACCTGGGTCACCCGCAGGTTGCCGGCAGCCCCCGATGTGGTGGCGACGCTCTTCGCTGGCGGCGTCATGACGGCACCTCGAAGACGTCAGCAGCGCGGCGACGTTCGCGATATGCCCGCAGAACCCCACGGGGCACGACTTGGTCGATGGGCTTGCCCCGCAAACGAGCCACGTCCTCGGGCCGCATCAGGCCTTTGAGCCCGGCGATGGTGGCATGGGCAACGTTGATGCCGTTGGACGATCCCAGTGACTTGCACAAGATGTCGTGAATGCCGGCCATCTCCAAGATGGCGCGCGCCGCGCCGCCGGCGATGACACCGGTACCAGGGGCAGCCGGCTTGAGCATGACCCGTCCGGCCCCCGCTTCCCCAATGATGGGGTGGGTGATGGTGGAGCCGGCCAGAGGGACGTCGAACATGTTCTTGCGGGCCTCTTCGATGCCTTTTTGCACCGCCAGCCCCGCCTCTTTGGCCTTGCCGTAGCCGAGACCCACGCGACCGTCGCCGTCGCCCACCACCATCAAGGCGGTAAACGAGAACCGGCGACCACCTTTGACCACCTTGGCCACGCGGTTCACCCTGATGGTGCGTTCCTCGAACTGTCCGTCCAGCATCAAAACTCCAGTCCTTCTGTGCGGGCCGCATCGGCCAGGGCGGCCACCCGCCCGTGATAACGGTTGCCTCCTCGGTCGAACACCACCTTGGATACGCCGGCGGCCTTGGCCCGCTCGGCGACGAGACGACCGACAGACGTGGCTGCCGCCACGTTGCCCCCGCTCTTGTCGCGCAGCCCGGCTTCCACCGTGGCCGCCGCCGCCAACGTGCGGCCGGTGGTGTCGTCGATGACTTGGGCCGAGATGTGCCGGGCGGACCGGAAGACCGCCAGACGAGGACGTTGCGGCGTCCCGTTGATCTGCTTGCGAACCCGGTGGTGCCGGCGAATGCGAAGGGCCCGCTTGCGGGCTGCGGTAACGGACATGGCTACTTGGCCGCCTTCCCGGCCTTGCGCACGACGCGCTCACCGAGGTAGCGCACGCCCTTGCCCTTGTAGGGCTCGGGCTTGCGAATCTTGCGGATGTCGGCGGCCACCTGGCCCACCTTCTCCTTGTCAATCCCCTTGACGATGACCCTGGTCGGCACGGGCACCTCGAAGGTCACGCCCTCGGGGGCATTTACGAAGACCGGGTGAGAGAAGCCCAGGGCCAGCTCGAGGGACGAAGGGCCCTTGAGCGCAGCTCGGTAGCCGACGCCGACGATCTCGAGTTCCTTGGTGAACCCAGCGGTCACGCCGGCCACCATGTTGAAGACCAAGGACCGGGTGAGCCCGTGCAGGGCGCGATTGTGACGCTCGTCGTCAGGACGCTCCACCGTCAGAGTCGAGGCCTCTTGGCGAACGGTGATGGCACCCGGCAGCGAGCGCGACAGGGTCCCCTGGGGGCCGGTCACCGTGACGAGCCTCTCATCGAGAGTCACCGTGACACCACCGGGTACTTCGATGGGTGAGCGTCCAATGCGCGACATCAGCGAGCTCCTTTACCAGACATAGCAGAGCACCTC
Source organism: uncultured Acidimicrobiaceae bacterium (assembly GCA_963714125.1). Taxonomy (GTDB): domain Bacteria; phylum Actinomycetota; class Acidimicrobiia; order Acidimicrobiales; family UBA8190; genus CAWCAW01. The sequence continues at coordinate 3,993,240 of OY970234.1, forward strand.
GCCACCAACTCGCCTGCGTCGGGCATCACGGTCGGTCATGAGCCCTTGGCTGGTGGACAGCACGGCGACACCCATTCCGCCGAGCACCCGCGGCATCCGGTCGGCCTGCGCGTAGATGCGCAAGCCGGGCTTGGACACCCGCTTGAGACCGGCGATGGTGCGTGTGCGGTCCTGGGCGTACTTGAGCTTGATCTCGAGCACGGTCCCGGGGCCACTCGACGAGGGCTTCACGTCGAAACCGGCGATGTAGCCCTCCTTCTCCAAGATGTCGGCCAGCGACAACTTGAGCTTGGAGCCGGGCATCTTCACCGTGTCGTGCATGGCCGAATTGGCGTTACGAATCCGCGTGAGCATGTCGGCGATGGGGTCGGTCATAGTCATGGACGCATACCTCCCGTCACCAACTCGCCTTGGTGACGCCGGGGATCTCCCCGGCATGCACCATGACGCGTAGGCAGATTCGGCACAGGCCGAACTTCTTGAACACGGCCTTGGGCCTCCCGCAGCGGCGGCACCGGGTATATCCCCGGACCTTGAACTTCGGGGTGCGTTGTTGCTTCTCGATCAGTGCCTTTTTGGCCATGGTGCTAGAGGTTCTCCTGCCTGAACGGGAACCCGAAGGCGACGAGGAAGGCACGGCCCTCCGCATCGTTGCGGGCTGTAGTGCAAATGGTGATGTCCATTCCACGAGTGGTGTCGATGCGGTCGTAGTCGACCTCGGGAAAGATCAATTGTTCGTTGACGCCGAAGGTGTAGTTGCCATGCCCGTCGAACGACGTCGACGGAAGGCCGCGAAAGTCACGGATCCTGGGGATGGCCAAGGCGATCAGGCGGTCGAGGAACTCCCATGCCCGAGCCCCGCGCATGGTCACCTTGACACCGATGGGCACTCCTTCGCGCAGCTTGAACCCGGCAATCGACTTACGGGCCCGCGTCACCACCGGCTTCTGCCCGGTGATGACCTCAAGGTCGCGCACCGCACCGTCGATGAGCGACGCCTGTTGGGTGGCCTTGCCGACGCCCATGTTGATGACGATCTTGTCGAGAGTCGGGGCCTCCATGATGTTGCCGAGCCCGAGCTCCTCGCACAACGCGACGCGCACGGTGTCGCGGTAGCGCTCCTGGAGCCGCGGGCGGGTGACGGTGTCAGCCATCACAGCTCCGTTCCGCACTTGCGGCAGATGCGGATCTTGCGACCCGTCTCATCGATGCGCATGCCAATGCGGCTGGGACCGTCCACCGAGCACACGATGGCCACGGCCGACACCGGCAAAGGCATGTCCTTGTCGATGATGCCGCCTTGCATCGTCTGTCCTCGAGGCTTGGTGTGGCGCTTGGCCAGGTTGGCGCCGTCCACGATCACCTTGCCCACAGAGGGCATGGCCACCATGACTTCGCCGCGCTTGCCGCGGAACTTGCCACTGAGCACCTCGACGGTGTCACCCTTACGGATCCGCATCACAGCACCTCCGGCGCGAGGGAGACGATCCTCATGAAACGCTTGTCGCGCAGCTCACGGCCGACGGGTCCGAAGATGCGCGTGCCGCGCGGCTGCTGCTGATCGTTGATGAGCACGGCCGCGTTCTCGTCGAACCTGATGTAGCTGCCATCGGGGCGGCGCTTCTCTTTCGAGATCCTGACCACCACACACTTGACGACCTCGCCCTTCTTCACCGCCGCACCAGGAATGGCGTCCTTGACGGTGGCCACGAAGATGTCGCCGATGCTGGCGTAGCGCCGACGTGAGCCCCCGAGCACCTTGATGCACAGGACCTCGCGTGCGCCTGAAATTGTCGGCCACCTTGAGACGGGACTCTTGCTGAATCATCGGGCTCGCTCCAGTACCTCGGTCACGCGCCAGCGCTTGAGCTTCGAGATCGGCCTCGTCTCCATCACCCGGACGCGATCGCCCGTGTGGGCTTCGAGCCCGTCGTCATGCGCATAGAGCTTGCGGGTGCGCTGAACGGTCTTGCCGTAGCGCGAGTGACGGACACGCTCCACCACGGCCACAACCACGGTGGCCTGCATCTTGTCGGAGACGACAAGGCCCTCGCGCACCTTGCGGCCGGCTCGTTCCCCACTCGCAGGTTCGGTCCCGATCGACGCGCTGGGGGCGGCCTTGGATGCCGCCGTTTCCGTCGTTTGCGTCGTTTGCGTCACGTCGGCAGCGGGGGCCTCGGCGCCCGGAGCCTCGGTGGCGTCCGGTGTCTGATCCTCGGCCATCACTGATCCTCCTCGTCGCCGTCGCCGGCTTCCTCGACGTCTTCGTTTTCTTCCACGTCGATGTCCTCGACGTCGTCGATGTCCTCGACATCGTCGTCCACTACCAGCTCTTCGACCTCGCCCTCACCGGCCAGGGCGTCCTCGTCCAGAAGTTCTTCGTCTTTGGCTCGACGCCGCGGGGGTCGGGGCGGACGGACGGGGCGGGCGATGATCACCGGCCCGGCGTCGCGACCTTCGGCCACGGCGATCTCACGGTCACGAATGATGGTCAGCACGCGCGCCACATCACGGCGCGCCAGAGGCAGTCGCGAGGCGTTGTCGAGCTGGCCCGTGGCGAGCTGGAAACGAAGGTTGAGCAGCTCGCGCCGGCTTTCGGCCAGCTTCACATCCAACTCGTCATCATCGAGTTCGCGCAGTTCGTCGGCGTTGGGCATCGTCGGCTAGACCTCAACCTCAGGAGCGCCGTGCATTCCCGGACGCACGACGAATCTTGCTCTGATCGGCAGTTTCTGGATAGCCCGCTCCATGGCCTCTTTGGCCAGTTCGCGGTCCACGCCGGCCAGCTCGAACAGGATGCGGCCGGGCTTGACCACCGCCACCCAGTGCTCCGGGTTGCCCTTCCCCGATCCCATACGGGTTTCGGCCGGCTTCTGCGTCACCGGTTTGTCGGGAAAGATCCGGATCCAAACCTTCCCACCACGCTTGACGTGACGGGTCATGGCAATACGAGCGGCTTCGATCTGCCGCTGCGTCAGCCATGCCGGCTCCAATGCCTGAATGCCGAAGTCGCCGAAGTTGATGGCCGAGCCACCCTTGGTATCGCCTTGGCGCCGACCGCGGTGTTGCTTGCGGTACTTGACCTTGCGAGGCATCAACATCAGTCCGATTCCTTTCGGAAGTGCGGCGTCTCGTGATGCTCGTTGCGGGTACGACGCTCGATCTCTTCTTCCTCGGCCAGGAGGCGCTCCAAGGCGTCGGGGGCCTCTCCGGCCGGTGGCGAACCTCCGGGCAACGGGGACGGCGTCACTTCGGTGTCAGGCGCGTCATCAGCCTCCGCATTGGCGGCGTCGTCAACCGGGGCATCGGTGACGACGACGCTTCCGGGCTCGCCTTGCTCAGCCCGGCGACGACCGCCACCGGCAGTGATCAGGCGGCGGGGACCCGATTGACCCGAGGTCTCCCCGGCCGCCATGGCGGCTTCGCGAGAGATCTTGTCCTCCGACGAGAGCTTGTAGGGGAGGATGTCCCCCTTGTAGATCCACACCTTCACGCCGATGCGGCCGAAGGTGGTCTTGGCCTCGCGAAAGCCGTAGTCAATGTCGGCCCGCAGCGTGTGCAGGGGCACGCGACCCTCGCGATAGCCCTCCTTGCGGGCCATTTCCGATCCACCCAGGCGCCCCGAGCACTGCACGCGCACTCCGAGGGCGCCGGCCTTGGTCACCGTCTGCATGGCCCGCTTCATGGCTCGCCGGAAGGCGACCCGGCGAGCGAGCTGGTCGGCGATGGACTGGGCGATGAGCGCGGCGTCGAGCTCGGGTTGCTTGATCTCCTGGATGTTGAGCTGGATCCGGTTGCGCAAACCGGTGATGTCTTCGAGCTTCTTCTTGAGGCGATCGGCCTCGGACCCGCGCCGACCGATGACGATGCCGGGGCGCGCCGTGTGGATGTCCACGCGCAACCTGTCACGCGTGCGCTCGATCTCGATCCGGCTGACCGCGGCCGTCTCGAGCTGAGAAGTCAGGTAGTCACGGATCTTCCAGTCTTCGATCACGAAGTCCTGGTAGTTGCGCTCTTCGAACCAACGCGACTTCCAGTCCGTCGTGACGCCTAGGCGAAACCCGTAGGGGTTGACCTTCTGGCCCATCTCAGTCCTTCTCCTCTGGGGCGTCGGTGCCGTCGTCCTCATCGGCCCCGGTCACCGCATCGACGTCGTCGGTGTCGTCTTCGTCGTCCTGGTCGACCTCGTCGGTCTCGACGCCGTCCTCGGTCTCAACACCATCTTCGGTGTCGAACGCCTCATCGGTCTCAACGACATCGGTATCGAGATCGGTATCGAGATCGGCGTCATCAATCTCGTCGACATCGGCCGACTCGTCACGATCAGCCCGACCCGATTCGGCCCGTGCCCCCGCCCCACCGCGCCGACCGGTCTCGCGCCGGGACGCGGCCACGCGTCGCGACCGCAAGTCGGCGGCCGCCGCTTCTTGGCGGGCCCGGCGGTGCTCGAGGCGATCATCAGGAAGGCGGCTCACGATGACCGTGATGTGGCACGTCCGCTTGCGGATCCGGGTGGCTCGACCTCGAGCCCGGGGCCGCCACCGCTTGAGCGTCGAGCCCTCGTCGGCGTAGCACGCCGAGATGTACAGCTCGTCGGGATCGAGCCCGTCGTTGTTGCGGGCGTTGGAAACAGCCGACGACAGCACCTTCGCCACCACGCGGGCGGCCTCTCGAGGAATGGTGCGCAGGATCTCGTCCGCCTTGTCGACGTCCCGACCGCGCACCACGTCCAGGATCTCGCGGGCCTTGTACGCCGACATCCGGTAATGCCGCAGCACGGCGCGCGTCCCGGGACGCTCGTTGGTCTTCACCCCGGTCATCTATCGCCTCGCCTGGCGCTCTTGACCGGCGTGGTACCGGAACGTGCGCGTAGGAGCGAACTCACCAAGTTTGTGGCCCACCATGGATTCCGTCACGTACACCGGGACGTGCTTGCGACCGTCGTGCACGGCGATGGTGTGACCCACCATGTCGGGAATGATGGTGGACCGACGCGACCACGTCTTGATGACGCGCTTCTCGTTGTTGGCGTTCAGCACGTCCACCTTCTTCAGGAGGTGGTCGTCGACGAAGGGTCCTTTTTTCAGGCTACGCGGCATGGCGTGCTCTTCCCTCGGTTCTGGTCATCGACGCGCCCCGCGGGTGCGGCGTCGACGCACGATCAACTGGTCGGAGGGCTTGTGCTGACCACGAGTGCGGCCTTCAGGCTTGCCCCAAGGAGAAACCGGGTGACGACCACCGGAGGTCTTGCCCTCGCCTCCACCCAACGGGTGGTCGACCGGGTTCATGGCGACACCTCGCGATTGCGGGCGCTTGCCCTTCCACCGGTTTCGTCCCGCCTTACCGATGGAGATCAGTTCGGCCTCGGCGTTGCCCACCTCACCGAGGGTGCCCCGGCAGTCGATGGGGATACGGCGCATCTCTGTCGACGGCAGGCGCAGCGTGGCGAACTGGCCTTCTTTGGCCACCAGCTGCGCGCTCATGCCCGCCCCCCGGGCCAGCTTGCCTCCCTGGCCAGGGCGGAGCTCGACGTTGTGGATGGTCGAACCCACCGGGATGTAACGCAACGGGAGCGCGTTGCCCGGTCGGATCTCGGCCCCCTGACCGCTGCCCAGCACGTCACCGACGTGCACGTTGGCCGGCGCCAAGATGTAGCGCTTCTCGCCGTCGTAGTAATGCAGCAGGGCGATGCGGGAGTTGCGGTTGGGGTCGTACTCGATCGACGCCACCTTGGCCGGCACGCCGTCCTTGTCCCGCTTGAAGTCGATGATGCGGTACTGCTGCTTGTGGCCGCCACCGCGATGGCGCGCCGTCTTGCGGCCGTAGCTGTTGCGCCCACCGGTGCGGGGCTTGGGGACGAGCAGCGACTTCTCCGGGCGGGTGCTGGTGATCTCCGAGAAGTCCGACGACGACTGGAACCGCCGGCCGGCGCTGGTGGGCTTGCGCTTGCGCAAAGGCATGGAGGCCTCTCAGTTCCTCTCGAACAGGTCGATGCGGTCGCCGGCATGCAAGGTCACCACGGCGCGCTTGGTCGAGGCGCGATGGCCGATGGTGTTGGTCTTGCGATTGTGGCGACGCTTTCCCTTGCGGTTCAGCGTGTTGACCTTGGTGACCCGAACCCCGAATACCTGCTCCACGGCGTGGCGAACATCGATGCGCGTCGCATCGGGGGCCACCACAAAGACGTACACGCCGTCGTCCATCAAGGCGTAGGACTTCTCCGACACCACCGGCCGCAGCAGGATTTGGGAAGCATCTCTCATGACTCGCCTCCCTCATCGTCCGCATCATCGTCGGCTTCCGCGTCGTCGTCCGCCGTGTCGTCATCCTGGGCGCCTTCGCCGTCGGCGATGTCGGCGTCCGCCGTGTCGTCGTCGGTGACCCCGTCGGCGGTGTCAACGTCGTCGTCTGCCTCGGCGTCGTCGCTGGTGTCGTCATCTGTCACGACGGCTCCGGCTTTTTTGGCGGAGGCCTTCTTCGTGGCTCGGGCCTTTTTGGCGCCTCGGGCCCGAGTCGCCTCGGCCTTCTCGCTTTCGGCGTCGGCCTCAGCTTGGGCGGCGGCCGCCGCCTGAGCGGCCTCGGCCGAGCCCTCCACCGTGGTCGTCTCCCCCGGCAAGGTGGCGTCGGTAAAGACGATCCAGTCGTTGCAAAGGATGTCGAAGGTGTTGAGCTCGGACTCCTGAAGCGTCTGGACGCTGCCCAGGTTGGCGAAGGACCGGTCGGCGACGCCGTCCATCGGTCCCAGCACCACCAGGATCTTTCCGTCCAGACCCAACGCCTCCAACGCCGTCACGGCGTCCTTGGTCTTGGGGACTTCGAAGTCCCAGGCGTCGATCACCACGACCCGGGACAGCGCAGCGCGGTCCGACAACGCCGACAACAGCGCCAGGCGCACCATCTTCTTGGGCGTGCGCTGGCGATACGACCGCGGCTTCGGGCCTAGGGCGACGCCACCACCGGACCACTGCGGGGAGCGGGTCGACCCTTGACGGGCCCTACCCGTTCCCTTCTGGCGAAAGGGCTTGGCCCCACCGCCGGCCACCTCGGCGCGCGTCTTGGTCGACTGGGTTCCCGACCGGGCCGCGGCCAGCTGGCCGGCCACGACCTGATGGAGGACGGCGTGATGCGGGTCGATGCCAAAGAAGGTGGGGTCGAGGACGATCTCGTCGAGCACGACTCCGTGGCGGTTGCGTCGGGCCACGGTGCGCGCTACGGGCTCAGGACGCTCCCGACGGCGGCGCGACACGCCCCCCGTCGAGGTGCTCTCAGCAGCAGCCAGGGTCGTCATGAGGCCCCCTTGCCGCCGACACCCTTGATGGCGTTGCGCAGGATCACCACGCCGCCATTGGGACCGGGAACAGCCCCCTTGACCAGGATCAACTCCCGATCGGGGTCGGCTTGGACGACTTCGAGGTTCATGGCCGTGACCTGATGGCCGCCCATGCGACCGGCCATCTTGGTGCCCTTGAACACCCGGCTGGGTGTGGCGCACGCTCCGATCGACCCTGGCGACCGATGCTTCTTGTGGTTGCCGTGGCCCGCCGGTCCACCTTTGAAGTTGTGCCGCTTCATGCCCCCCGTGAAGCCCTTGCCTCTCGACACGGCGATGGCGTCCACGCGCTCACCGGCGACAAGGGTGTCGGCGGTGAGCTGCTGGCCCACCTCGAAGCCGCTGGCATCGTCGAGTCGCAGCTCGACCAGCCGCCGTCCGGGGTCGACACCGGCGGCGGCAAAGTGACCTTGCTCGGGCTTGTTCAAAGTGGAAGCCCGTCGCACCCCCCACGTGACCTGCAACGCCGAGTATCCCTCGCGCTCTGGGGTCTTGACCTGCACCACCCGCACGGGCGCGACCTTCAGCACCGTTACCGGAATGGCACGGTGCTGGTCGTCCCAGACCTGGGTCATGCCGACTTTCTCGCCGACGATCGCCTTGGTCGCCACGGTTGTTCCCGGTTCCTCTCGTTCATGTTGCAGGGAGCCACCCGACGGCGGTTCCCACGGCTGGTGGCACCCGCAGGTGCCTTTGTGCACACCAACGCTCCGCCCGGGAGAACCCGAGCGGAGCGCTCTTCAGATTGTGCTCCAAGGTCCCCACCGGCTCGCCGGTAGGCGCTCAGAGACGTCGAAAAGGCTTGGGGCCTGAAATCAGCCCGACCTGCGACGCTACACCATCAACTACAAGGCCTGCCAGGCGTTGCACCGCTTGGCCAAGGGCGACGAGGCCCTCGGAGCGGCGCCGACCGACCTAAACGTTTTGGATCTTGATCTCGATGTCGACCCCGGCAGGAAGGTCCAGACGCTGCAGGGAGTCCACCGTCTTGGGGGTGTGCTCCACGATGTCCACCAGACGCTTGTGCACGCGCATCTCGAAGTGCTCCCGGCTGTCCTTGTACTTATGGGGCGACCGGATCACCGTGTAGCGGTGCTTTTCGGTGGGTAGCGGAACCGGCCCCTGCACCTTGGCCTGGGTGCGCAGGACGGTCTGGACGATCTTTTCCGTGGACTGGTCGAGGATCTCGTGGTCGTAGGCCTTCAGCCTGATACGGATCTTCTGACGTGCTGCTTCGGCCACCGTTCAGTCCCCTGTCCCGCAGTGCCTGGTCATGGCTACTTGAGGACCTTGACGACACGGCCCGAGCCCACCGTGCGGCCACCCTCGCGAATGGCGAAGAGCAGGCCTTCGTCCATGGCGATGGGCTTCTGCAGCTGCACGGTCATCTCGGTGTTGTCGCCCGGCATGACCATCTCGGTGCCTTCGGGCAGCGTGATGGAACCCGTGACGTCGGTGGTGCGGAAGTAGAACTGGGGCCGGTAGTTGTTGAAGAAGGGCTTGTGACGGCCACCCTCTTCCTTGGTGAGCACGTAGACGTTGGCCTCGAAGTCAGTGTGCGGCGTGATGGACCCGGGCTTGGCCAGCACCTGGCCCCGCTCGACGTCCTCCTTCTTGGTGCCACGCAACAGGGCGCCGATGTTGTCACCGGCCTGGCCCTGGTCGAGGAGCTTGCGGAACATCTCGACGCCCGTGACCACGGTCTTCTGGGTGGCACGCAGCCCCACCAACTCGAGCTCCTCACCCACCTTGACGACGCCTTGCTCGACCTTGCCGGTCACGACCGTGCCACGGCCGGTGATCGACATGACGTCCTCGATCGGCATGAGGAAGGGGCGGTCGATGGGGCGCTCGGGCTCGGGGATGAAGTCGTCCACCGCGGCCATGAGCTCGAGGATCTTCGGCGTCCACTCGGGGTCGCCCTCGAGGGCCTTCAGCGCGCTGACCCGGATCACGGGCACGTCGTCGCCGGGGAAGTTGTAGGCGCTGAGCAGCTCGCGCACCTCCAGTTCGACGAGGTCGAGAAGCTCCTCGTCGTCCACGATGTCGGCCTTGTTCAAGGCGACCACGATGGAGGGGACGCCCACCTGACGGGCGAGCAGGACGTGCTCACGGGTCTGGGGCATGGGCCCGTCGGCGGCGGAGACGACGAGGATGGCCCCGTCGACCTGGGCGGCACCGGTGATCATGTTCTTGATGTAGTCGGCGTGGCCCGGCATGTCGACGTGGGCGTAGTGCCGGTTGTCGGTCTCGTATTCGACGTGGGCGATCTGAATGGTGATGCCGCGCGCCTTCTCCTCGGGGGCCTTGTCGATCTGGTCGAACGAGGTGAACGCCACATTGGGGTTGTTTTCGGACAGGACCTTGGTGATGGCCGCCGTGAGCGTGGTCTTGCCGTGGTCGATGTGACCCATCGTCCCGACATTGATGTGCGGCTTCGTACGCTCGAACTTCTTCTTGGCCATGGCCTTTGCTCCGGCTCCCTATCTCTGACGACACCCTCGGTGCCGTCTGTTGTGTGCTCTATACCTGACGGTTGCGGCCTACTCGCCGTGCGCCCGGGCGATGATCTCGCGGGCGATGGAGTCCGGCACTTCGTGGTAGGCGCTGAATTGCATCGTGTACGTGGCGCGTCCCTGCGTCCGAGAACGCAGGTCGGTAGCGTAGCCGAACATGTCCCCTAAGGGCACCAACGCCCGCACCACGTGGCTGGAGCCTCGTTGCTCCATGCCCTCGACCTTGCCTCGACGGGACGACAGGTCGCCGATCACGTCGCCCATGTAGTCCTCGGGGGTTACCACCTCGACGGCCATGACCGGCTCCAGCAATACCGGGCTGGCCTTGCGGGCGGCGTCCTTGACGGCCATGGATCCGGCGATCTTGAAGGCCATTTCCGAGGAGTCGACGTCGTGGTAGGAGCCGTGGGTGAGGTTGACCCGCACGTCCACCATGGGATAGCCGGCCAGCACCCCGTTGGTGAGGGCCTCTTGGATGCCGGCGTCGACGGCGGGGATGTACTCCTTGGGGATCACCCCACCGACGATCTTGTCCACGAATTCGTAGCCACCGCCGGGGCCGGTGGGCTCCAGGCCGATGACCACGTGGCCGTACTGACCCCGACCACCGGTCTGGCGGACGTAACGGCCTTCCACCTTCTCCACCGGCTTGCGGATGGTCTCTCTATAGGCGACCTGGGGCTTTCCGACGTTGGCGTCGACGGAGAACTCCCGCAGCATGCGGTCGACGAGCACCTCCAAGTGGAGCTCGCCCATACCCGAGATGACGGTCTGGTTGGTCTCGTCGTCGGTGCGCACCCGAAAGGTGGGGTCCTCTTCCGACAGCGCGTACAGCGCCTTGCCCAGCTTGTCCTGGTCGGCCTTGGTCTTGGGCTCCACCGCCACGTGGATGACGGGCTCGGGGAACTCGAGCCGCTCGAGCAGCACCGGGTGGGCCGGGTCGCACAAGGTGTCGCCGGTGGTGGTGTCCTTCAAGCCGACCGCGGCGACGATGTCGCCGGTGAAGATGGCGTCTTTGTCCTCACGGTGGTTGGCGTGCATCTGGAGGATGCGCCCCACCCGCTCCTTGCGGTCCTTGGTGGAGTTCGAGATCGACGAGCCCTTGGACAGGGTCCCCGAGTAGACGCGCAGGTACGTGAGCTTGCCCACATACGGGTCGGTCATGATCTTGAAGGCCAGGGCCGAAAACGGCTCGGAGTCATCGGCCCGGCGCTCGACCTCTTCCCCCTTGGGGGTCAGTCCCACCGCGGCGGGCACGTCGAGAGGGCTCGGGAGGTAGTCGACGACGGCATCGAGCATGGGCTGGACGCCCTTGTTCTTGAAGGCCGAACCGCACAGCACCGGCACGACCTCACTGGCGATGGTGGCCCGTCGCAGCGCCCGGCGCAGGTCGTCGCCGGTGATGGCCTCCTCGGCCACGTACTTCTCCATCACGGTGTCGTCGAAATTCGAGAGCACGTCGATGAGGGCGTGACGACCCTCTTCGGCTTCTTGGGCCAGGGCCTCGGGCACAGGCTCGGTGCGCCACTTCTCACCCATGTCGTTGTCCCACAACAGGGCTTCCATGTTGAGCAGGTCGATCACACCTTGGTACCCGCCCTCGACACCCACAGGCAGCTGCACGACGGCCGGCGTGGCATCGAGGCGGTCGCGGATCATCTCGACGGCGCGGTTGAAGTCGGCCCCGATGCGGTCCATCTTGTTGACGAAGCAGATTCTCGGCACCGAGTATTTGTTGGCTTGACGCCACACCGTCTCGGTCTGGGGCTCCACGCCGGCCACGGCGTCGAATACGGCCACGGCGCCGTCGAGGACGCGCAGGGACCGCTCCACCTCCACGGTGAAGTCCACGTGCCCGGGAGTGTCGATGATGTTGATCCAGGTGTCGCGCCACTTGCAGGTGGTGGCGGCCGAGGTGATGGTGATGCCGCGCTCTTGCTCTTGGACCATCCAGTCCATGGTGGCGGCGCCTTCGTGGACCTCACCGATCTTGTAGTTCTTGCCGGTGTAATAAAGGATCCGCTCCGTCGTCGTGGTCTTACCCGCGTCGATGTGGGCCATGATCCCGATGTTTCGGGTCCTGGCCAGAGGGAATTCTCGGATTGGGCGTGCGTCAGCCATAGTTCTTCTGCTCTCGGGTCGTACTGAACACCCACGTCACGGTGCGCAAGGCGCCGACGGTGGGGTTGGCCCTTCTACCAGCGGTAGTGGGCGAAGGCCTTGTTGGACTCGGCCATCTTGTGCATGTCCTCTCGGCGCTTGACCGCCGCCCCCGTGCTGTTGGCGGCGTCGAGGACCTCGTTGGCCAGGCGCTCGGCCATTGTCTTCTCGCGGCGTTGACGGGAGAAGCCGACCAACCAACGGATGGCCAGCGTGGTGGCCCGGCGGGGGCGAACGTCGACGGGGACCTGGTACGTGGCCCCACCCACACGCCGGCTCTTGACCTCGAGCTCGGGCCGGGTGTTCTCGACGGCCTTCTTCAAAATCGTTACGGGGTCGCCGCCGGTCTTTTCCCGCACGACCTCCAAGGCGTCATAGACAATGCGTTCCGCCAGGGTCCGCTTGCCTCGCGACAGCACCTTGTTGACGACCTGAGTGACGAGCACCGAGCGGTGCACGGGGTCAGGAGCAAGATCGCGGCGCGTGGCCGGTCCGTTACGAGGCACCTCAGGACTCCTTCTTGGCCCCGTAGCGGGAACGGGCTTGGTTGCGCTCGCGCACCCCGGCCGCGTCCAGCGCGCCACGGATCACCTTGTAGCGGACCCCAGGAAGGTCCTTCACCCGGCCACCACGGACCAAGACGATGGAGTGCTCCTGGAGGTTGTGGCCGACGCCGGGGATGTAGGCACTCACCTCGACACCGGTGGTGAGACGCACACGAGCCACCTTCCGCAAAGCCGAGTTGGGCTTCTTGGGGGTGGTGGTGAACACGCGGGTGCACACGCCCCGGCGCTGGGGCGCGCCCTTCAGGGCCGGGGTCTTGGTCTTTGACTGCTTGCTGGCTCGTCCTTTGCGAACGAGCTGTTCGATCGTGGGCACGCGTGACCTCTGGGACTTTGTATAGGGGAGCTACTCGGTCGGCGGCGCGCTGGGCCCGAAGGCACCACCGCGCGCAACCGAGCAGCGTAATCCTAGCGTGAACCGTGGGCAAACGATATTGGTCGATCCCGGCGACAGCCGGCTCTCAGGCGCCTTCCTCCAACTGGCCGTTCTCCTCGACGCCGTTGGAGTCATACCCGCCGTGCTCGGGCCCGTTCGATTCGACGCCGTCACCGTTGGTCGACGCCGGCGCCTCACCGCCCAGAGCGCTCCACGGGGATACGGCGGCGGGGGGAGCGAATGAGGGGTACTCCCCCTCGTTGTACCCGCCGAAGCCGGGCTCGCTGGTGCCGCCGACGTCGCGCAACCACGCCGCGAGGTCCTCGGTCTCCTCGTCGAACCCGTAGGTACGAAGGGACACCCCTGCCGCGTCGGGCAGGTCGACCTCGATGTCGCGATAGCGGTCCATACCGGTTCCGGCCGGGATGAGCTTGCCGATGATGATGTTCTCCTTGAGCCCGAAGAGCCGGTCCGAACGCCCTTCGATGGCAGCCTCGGTGAGCACCCTCGTGGTCTCCTGGAAGGAGGCCGCCGACAGCCACGAGTCCGTGGCCAGCGACGCCTTGGTGATCCCCATGAGCTCGGGGCGTCCTTCGGCCGGCCGTTTCCCCTCTTGCACCAGGGTGCGGTTCACCTCGGCGTAGATCTGGGAGTCGACACGCTCGCCCGGGAGGAAGGCCGCCTCACCCGGCTCGGCCACGAGCACCCGGCGCAGCATCTGGCGCACGATGAGCTCGATGTGCTTGTCGTGGATCGACACACCCTGGTCCCGGTAGACCTTCTGGACCTCTTCCACCAGGTACTGCTGGGTCTCGCGGATGCCCTTGACCTCGAGAAGCTCCTTGGGGTCCTTGGGTCCTTCCACCAGCGCGTCGCCGGCAGCCACTTCCTGCCCAGCCTTGACCTCGAGGTGAGCCCTCGACGACACCAGCACCGATTCCTCGGCACCGTCGTCGGCGACCACCGTGATGCGGCGGCCACTCTCCTCGTCCTCGATGCGCACCACCCCGGAGTGGTGCGCCAGCACGGCGGCACCCTTGGGGGTACGGGCCTCGAAGAGCTCCACCACTCGGGGGAGTCCGTGGGTGATGTCCTCACCCACCACACCACCGGTGTGGAACGTCCGCATGGTGAGCTGCGTGCCCGGCTCGCCGATGGACTGGGCCGCGATGACACCGACGGCCTCGCCCAGCTCGATCACCTTGCCCGTAGCCAGTGACTGGCCGTAGCAAGTTGCACACACTCCGTGCTCGGACTCGCAGGTGAGCACAGAGCGCACCCGGATCCGGTCGATAACCGGATCGTCGCGCAGCAACGCCACCACGTCGTCGGTGAGGATGGTGCCCACCGGGATGACCGTGCCGTCGACGAGCGTGTTGTCCTCGACCAGGACTCGACCGTACGCCCTGGTCTCCAGGTAGGAACGGCGTCCCGCCTCGTCGGGGACGACGCCTTCGAGCCAGATGCCTCGCACCGTGGCGCAGTCGTCGATGCGGACGATGAGCTCCTGGGCCACGTCCACCAGCCGCCGGGTCAGGTACCCGGAGTCGGCCGTCCGCAGAGCGGTGTCGGCGAGGCCCTTACGAGCACCGTGGGTGGAGATGAAGTACTCGAGCACCGACAGGCCCTCACGGAACGAGGACTTGATGGGTCGGGGGATCATCTCCCCTCGCGGGTTGGAGACGAGACCCTTCATGCCGGCGATCTGGCGGATCTGCTGGCTGTTTCCTCGAGCACCGGAGTCCACCATCATGTCGAGGGGGTTGAAGGCCATGGCCGACAACGTCTTCTCCATGGCCCGGCCCACCTCGGAGGTGGCCGACGTCCAGATCTCGATTTCCTTCTGGCGCCGCTCGTCGTCGGTGATGATGCCCCGCTTGAACTGGGTCTCGGCCTTTTCGGCCTCTCGCTCGTAGCGGTCGAGGATGGCCCTCTTCTCCGGCGGCGTACGGACGTCGTCGATGGAGATGGTGAGCCCCGACTGGGCCGCGAAACGGAAGCCCAGGGACTTGATGCGGTCCAAAGACTCGGCCACCACGCCCTTGGGCTCGTTGGCCGAAATCTCCTCGACGATGGTCCCGATCGGAATGTTGCGCTTGCCGACCACGTCGTTGACGAATCGGAAACCCTTGGGAAGAGCCGAGTTGAAGAACACCCGACCCGGGGTGGTGGTGAGCTCGAGGTACTGGGTCGCCTCGGCGTCACTGTGCCCGTTGGTCGCCACCGTGACGGTCTCCCCATCCCCCGAACCCGGGTTCCAGGGCGCCACCAACTCTTCGTCTGCCGAGCCCGCCTCGGTGGTGCCGCCATCGCCGGCGACGGCGACGCCTTCCGCAGCTTCCTCGTCGAGCAATGCCACGGTCTTGACCACCGCGTCATACAGCGAGGAGTCCGGTGTCGGCCGCAGCACGATGCGGGCGTGCAAATCGATGTCGCCCACATCGAAGGCCCGCTCGACCTCATAGGCGTGACGGAAGACCCGGCCTTCGCCCTTGGCCCCTTCCACGTCCAGGGTCAGGTAGTAAGCGCCGAACACCATGTCCTGGGTGGGCACGGTGATGGGTCGACCCGTGGCCGGGGAGAGGATGTTGTTGGCCGACAGCATGAGGACGCGCGCCTCGGCTTGCGCCTCCGCCGACAGCGGCAGGTGCACCGCCATCTGGTCCCCGTCGAAGTCGGCGTTGAAGGCCGTGCACACCAACGGGTGCACCTGAATGGCCTTGCCTTCCACCAGGACGGGCTCAAAAGCTTGGATCCCCAAGCGGTGCAACGTGGGGGCCCGGTTCAGCAGGACGGGGTGTTCTTTGATGACCCCCTCCAGCACGTCCCAGACCTGGGCGCGACGGCGTTCCACCATGCGCTTGGCCGACTTGATGTTCTGCGCCAGCTCCAGGTCGACAAGCCGCTTCATGACGAACGGCTTAAAGAGCTCGAGGGCCATGAGCTTGGGCAGCCCGCACTGATGCAGCTTCAAGGTGGGACCGATGACGATGACGGAACGGCCCGAGTAGTCGACCCGCTTACCCAGAAGGTTCTGGCGGAAACGGCCCTGCTTACCCTTGAGCATGTCCGACAAGCTCTTCAGCGGCCGGTTGCCCGGTCCGGTGACAGGACGCCCCCGGCGCCCGTTGTCGAAGAGGGCGTCGACGGCCTCTTGGAGCATGCGCTTCTCGTTGTTGATGATGATCTCCGGAGCGCCCAAGTCCAGGAGTCGCTTCAACCGGTTGTTGCGGTTGATGACGCGCCGGTAGAGGTCGTTGAGGTCCGAGGTGGCGAAACGGCCACCATCGAGCTGGACCATGGGCCGCAGGTCGGGCGGGATCACCGGCACAACCTCGAGGATCATGGCGCGCGGGTCGTTGATGCGACGCCCGTGGTCATCGCGACGGTTGAAGGCGGTGACGATCTTCAGGCGCTTGATGGCCTTCTGGCGGCGCTGCGCCGAAAGCGGGCGCCGGCCGTCAGAAGCATCGATGTTGTCGCGGAGCTTGATCTCCTCGGCATCGAGATCGATGCGGGCGATGAGCCGGGAGATGGCTTCTGCCCCCATACCGCCCTCGAAGTAGTCGTCGTAGCGGATCTTGATCTCCCGCCACAGCAACTCGTCTTCGATGATCTTGCGGGGGTAGAGGGCGCGAAACTCGTCGAAGGCGCGTTTGGCCAGGTCGACATCGGCTTCATAGCGCTCGCGCACCGAGCCGATCTCCTTTTCGGCCAGGCGTTGGCGCGCCTTGATCTCGGTGTCCTTGGCGCCTTCTTTCTCCAAGTCGGCGAGCTCAGTCTCGAGCACCTTGAAACGACGGTCGATCTCCAGGTCGCGCTGGCGCTCGAGCTGGGTGATCTCCTCGGCCAGTTCGGTCTCGAGCGCGCTGAGGTCCTCGTGGCGGCGCTCGTCGTCCACCCACGTGACGAGGTTGGCGGCGAAGTAGATGACCTTCTCCAGCTGCTTGGCCTTCAGCTCCTCGCGGGCCTCGGTGCCCATGAGGAGGTATGCCAGCCAGCTACGGGTGCCGCGCAGGTACCAGATGTGCACCACGGGAGCGGCCAGTTCGATGTGGCCCATGCGCTCGCGCCGGACCTTCGAACGAGTCACCTCCACGCCGCAGCGCTCGCAGATGATCCCCCGGAAGCGCACGCGCTTGTACTTGCCGCAGTAGCACTCCCAGTCCTTGGTAGGACCGAAGATCTTCTCGCAGAACAGGCCATCCTTTTCCGGACGCAAGGTCCGGTAGTTGATGGTCTCGGGCTTTTTGACCTCCCCGTTCGACCACGAGCGGATGGACTCCGCTGTAGCCAGACCGATACGGAGCTGGTCGAAATTATTGACGTCCAGCATCCTCAGAAGCTCCTCTCCGCAGCGCGACGCTCGTCTTCTTCATCCGACCCTCGTTCGGGCCGGCTGATGTCGATGCCAAGCTCCTCGGCCGTCCTGAAGACGTCCTCGTCGAGCTCGCGCATCTCAATCTCTTCACCGGTGGTCGACAGCACCTCGACATTGAGGCACAGCGACTGCATCTCCTTGATGAGCACCTTGAAGCTCTCGGGGATCCCGGGCTCGGGGATGTTCTCGCCCTTGACGATGGCCTCGTAGACCTTGACGCGGCCGAGCACATCGTCGGACTTGATGGTGAGCAGCTCCTGCAGGGCGTAGGCGGCCCCGTATGCCTCGAGCGCCCACACCTCCATCTCTCCGAAGCGCTGGCCACCGAACTGGGCCTTACCACCCAAGGGCTGCTGGGTGATCATCGAGTACGGGCCGGTGGACCGGGCGTGGATCTTGTCGTCGACAAGGTGGGCCAGCTTCAAGATGTAGACGTAGCCCACCGAGATGGGGTTGTCGTACACCTCGCCGGTGCGGCCGTTGTACAAGGTGGCCTTGCCGTCGGTGCCGATGAGCCGGACCCCGTCGCCCAACGCCGAGTCGGAGTGCAACCGCTCGAAGAGCTTGCGAATGGTCGGGTGCCGACCAGCGTCGTCCTCTTCGTCCCAGTGCGCCCCGTCGAAGGCAGGCGTCGACACCCACACAGCCGGGTCGGTGCGGGGCCGCGTCTTGGTCTTGGCGCCCCGTCCCTCCTGCTCGTGGTCCTCGGCGCCGTCCCAGCCCCAGCGGGCCGCGTAGCCGAGATGTGATTCGAGGACCTGGCCCACGTTCATCCGGCTGGGCACGCCCAGGGGATTCAAGATGATGTCGACGGGCGTGCCATCGGGAAGAAACGGCATGTCTTCGATCGGCAAGATGCGCGAGATGACGCCCTTGTTCCCGTGGCGTCCGGCCAGCTTGTCGCCCTCGGAGATCTTGCGCTTCTGGGCCACGTAGACGCGCACCAGCTGGTTGACGCCGGGCGGCAGCTCGTGGGAGTCCTCGCGCGAGAAGACGCGTACGTCGATGACCTTGCCAGACTCACCGTGGGGCACCTTCAACGAGGTGTCACGCACCTCGCGGGCTTTCTCGCCAAAGATGGCCCGCAAGAGGCGCTCTTCGGGAGTCTGCTCCGTCTCGCCCTTGGGAGTGACCTTGCCCACCAGCACATCGCCGGGCTCGACCTCGGCCCCGATGCGGATGATGCCGCGCTCGTCGAGGTCGGCCAGGATCTCCTCGGACAGGTTGGGGATGTCCCTGGTGATCTCCTCGGCACCCAGCTTGGTGTCGCGGGCGTCGACTTCGTGCTCTTCGATGTGGATCGAGGTGAGCACGTCGTCACGCACGAGGCGCTCGGACAAGATGATGGCGTCCTCGAAGTTGTAGCCCTCCCACGGCATGAAGGCCACGAGCAGGTTCTTGCCCAGCGCCAGCTCGCCGTTGTGGGTGGCGGGGCCGTCGGCCAGCACGTCACCGGTCACGACCTTCTGACCTTCGGAAACAAGGACCTTCTGGTTGATCGAGGTGTTCTGGTTGGAGCGGTTGAACTTGGCCAGGACGTAGTTGCGCCGGCCCAGTTCGTCGCCGAGCCGGTCGCGCTGCCCGGCGCGGTACTCGACGGTGATGCGCTCACCCGATACCTCGGTGACGGTCCCCTCGCCTTGGGACACCACCACGTCGCCGGCGTCCTGGGCGGCGCGAGCCTCGACCCCGGTGCCGATGTACGGCGCCTCGGGGACCACCAACGGCACGGCCTGCTTCTGCATGTTGGCGCCCATCAGGGCCCGGTTGGCGTCGTCGTGCTCGACGAAGGGGATGAGGGCGGTGGACACCGAGACGATCTGCTTGGGCGAGACGTCCATCAAGTCGACCTCGGACGGGAGCACGTAGTCGATCTCGCTGGTGGTGCCGTAGGAGGTCGACGTGGCCCCCACCCGCACGCCCGCGCCTTGCGGCCCGCGCCGTACCAGGACGCGCTCGTCGACGAACCCGCCTCGCTCGTCGAGCTTGGCGTTGGCCTGAGCAATGACGTGCTCTTCTTCTTCGTCGGCAGCCAGATAGACGATCTCGTCGGTGACGCGACCGTCGGTGACCTTGCGATACGGCGTCTCGATGAAGCCGTACTCGTTCACCCGCCCATAGGTCGCCAAGGCCCCGATCAGGCCGATGTTGGGACCCTCGGGAGTCTCGATGGGGCACATGCGCCCGTAGTGGGAGCTGTGCACGTCTCGGACCTCGAAGCCGGCCCGCTCACGTGACAGACCGCCGGGGCCAAGAGCAGACAGCCGGCGCTTGTGGGCCAGGCCCGACAGCGGGTTGTTCTGGTCCATGAACTGGGAGAGCTGGCTGGTGCCGAAGAACTCCTTGATGGCAGCGACCACGGGCCTGATGTTGATCAGGGTCTGAGGGGTGATGGCCTCCACGTCCTGGGTGGTCATGCGCTCGCGCACCACCCGCTCCATGCGGCTCAGTCCCACCCGTACCTGGTTCTGGATGAGCTCACCCACCGACCGGATGCGCCGGTTGGCGAAGTGGTCCTGGTCGTCGATGCGGTACCCCGACTCGCCGTCGGCCAAATGCAGCATGTAGGTGGCCGTGGCCAGGATCTCCGACGGCGACAGGACGCCTTGGTCCGGAGCCGGACGATCGAGGTTCACGTCCAAGATGCTGGCGATGCGCTCGATCTCAGGGCCGAGCTTGCGATTGAGCTTGTAGCGACCGACACGCGTCAGGTCGTAGCGCTTGGGGTTGAAGAAGGCGTTCTCGAAGTACCCCTTGGCGGCCTCGGCCGACAGCGGCTCGCCGGGACGGGCCCGCTTGTAGATCTCGAGGAGGGCCTCTTCACGCGAAGGAGCCAGGTCACGCTCTTTCTCCCACTGTCCCTCGAGGAAGTCGAAGTGACGAACGAAGCGAGACAGGAAGGCCTCGTCCTCGTATCCCAGGGCGCGCAGCAACACGAACAGGGACAGGCGACGCTTGCGGGCCACCCGGGCCCCGGCGGTGACGTCCTTGGACGGCTTGGCCTCCACGTCGAACTCGACCCACTCACCCCGGTAGGGGTGAATAGTCCCGGTCACGATGGTCTTGGCGTCGCGGCCGGGCTGGAAGATGACACCAGGGGAACGCACCAGCTGGCTCACCACGACCCGCTCGGTGCCGTTGATGATGAATGTGCCCTTTTCCGTCATCATCGGGAAGTCGCCCATGAAGACGGTCTGCTCTTTGATCTCGCCGGTGCTGGCGTTCATGAACTGCGCCCGCACGAACACCGGGGCGGCGTAGGTCATGTCCTTTTCCTTGCACTCCTCCTCCTTGAACTTCGGAGGTGGGCGCAGGTCAGGGTCCTGCGGGTCGAACTCGAGGCGCAGGCTCAGCTGGCCGGTGAAGTCCTCGATGGGGCTGATGTCGTTGAAGGCCTCCGCCAAGCCCTTTTCAAGAAACCAGCGGAACGAGTCACGTTGAATGCTGACCAGATCCGGCAGGGGTAGGACTTCGTTGAGGTTGGCGAAGGAGAAGCGTTCCGGGCTTTTCGAACGTGTAGGCAAGGCCTACTCCTCCCAGGTGAGGTGGCGGACACGACGGCACTGCGGGTGTGGGGACGGGGGGCCCCACGCAAGCGGTTGGACTACTAGGTGCAAAGCGGGCTCAGACGGGCGTCCGAATGGTGCGAAGCCGGGGCAACGGTTGTCGTCGGGGCGCGCGTCATTCAGGCGACAAAAGCAAAGGTGGCGCGAAGAAGGGGCACGGCAACCGTTAAGCATACGCGGCGGCGCGTCGCGTTGCAACCCCCCAATTGGGGGCGCAACGGACAGGGTACGGACGCGCCGGGGTCCCGTCAAGGACTCCGGCGTGTGCCGGCCCTTTGCCTACTTGACTTCGACGGTGGCCCCGGCCTCTTCGAGCTGGGCTTTTGCCTTTGCGGCCTCTTCCTTGGGAACCCGCTCCAGCACCGGCTTGGGTGCCGAGTCGACGAGGTCCTTGGCCTCTTTGAGGCCGAGGCTGGTAAGCGCCCGGACCTCTTTGATGACCTGGATCTTCTTGTCGCCCGCCGCCGTCAGCACGACGTCGAACTCACTCTGCTCCTCCTCGCCGCCTCCGGCCGCGTCGCCGCCGGCCGGTGCCGCCGCGGCCACAGCCACAGGGGCGGCGGCGGTCACACCGAACTTCTCCTCGAAGTCCTTGAGGAGCTCGGAGAGCTCGAGGACCGTCAGACTGGCGATCCCGTCGAGGATCTGGTCCTTGGTGAGGGTTTTTTCAGCCATTTCGCTGTGCTCCT